>NZ_JWIG01000001.1:0-198435 GCF_000814675.1 Pseudoalteromonas distincta
GGTTTAACAGGCCTAAAGAATAATATCCTTTATCAAACATAGTCAGTGAATTATCTGGTGTACGTTCAATTAAACGCTCAGCTAATTTCATCTCGTTGGTTTTATAGTTATCAAACTCGCTACTGAGAAGTTGATGGCTGGTCAATTCCATATGACAGACCATGCGTATTTGAGGAAAGGCTGTATCACCGTATTGGTTGCTACCTGAAGAGAAGGCTTTACGATTATCAGGCGTGTCGGCTGTTCGCCACACAACACCGTCAACAGCTAATAGGTTCAAACCATTCCATGTTTCGAATGACTGTTGCTTATACATTGATTGAGCAGATTTATTGAAAACGTGTTTAACGGAATCATTACCTAACCTTTGTCTCGCCTGTACCATCGCACTTGGAGCAACGAGTTGGTTCTTGCCAGGTAACATGATATCTAGCTTATTAGCGATATTCCAAACTGATTCTTTTCGAAACAATGCCATGCCAATAACTGACCACAAAACGGCTTCAAGCGGTAATCTTCGCTTACGAACGGTTGCAATCCCTGCTTGTTGAAAACCTTGTTCAATGATTTCAGGGTCAAGAATTTCTGATAATTTTTCAAAGGTATGGTATCGGCTGCTTTCTTCAAGTGTTGCTTGCAGTGCTTGTTCTATATTCACAAAAAAATCCGTAGTTAGTTTCCTAACTACGGATTTTGCATGATCGTTTGGATCGGTCAACCGGTCATTTTCTTAACTGATCGGCATTAGCCAAGGCTCCTTTTTTCATTCTTTAATTAATACCAATTCCATTAAGTATGTGCTCTAAATTTTACGCAGAAAAAATAATTCAGTTCTAGGCGTAAATTGATGTAAATGGTTGTTCCCTTTGCGAAATTTACAACAAAGAAATGGGTTGTTTTAGCAAGTAAAATAGATCAGCTATTTATTGGAATTGGTATAACTTCGCGCTTAGTGGGTATGGGCATACCACACACATCAACGTAGTTATGTGCTTTAACAAACCATGGCTCAACACGGTTTTTACGAGCGCTGATTAAGTTTTTAAACACCGATGAGTTTGTTTTCATCACTTTAAATATACTTTTATCGCTTTGTACATCGCCAAGTACTTGTATATTTGTAATTGGGTTAAATGCATTTCCTTCAGTTGGTATGCGCGCTAAACGGTTAAAATGCTCTATACCTTCTAGCACTCGACCAAACACCGTAATATTTTTATCAAGGTAGCGCGGGCCTTGCCCTATTGTTACAAAAAACTCCGTACTCGCACTATTTTTATCGTTGTCGCGCGCCATTGCAAACACGCCACTACAATGCACTTGCCATGTTTGCGTATGGGCTGAATTTTGAGCTACTGCAAAGCCGTTTAAAAAGCCTGTAACTGGTGCATATCCGTCGCCATTTAGCTCAGTAATTAAAAGTGGTTTGTTTGTTGTTAAATAAAACTCAGCAGGGACTGTTTTATCTGCCGTTTTAATTAACTTTTTACCCAAGCTGTCGCCACCTTGCGCTACAAAACCCTCAACAAACCGATAAACGCTGGTATTTTTATAAAACCCTTCTCGTGCTAACTTTTTAATATTTTGAACGTGCTTTGGTGCAAGCTGTTCATTAAGTTCAATATACGCATCGCCCGTTGGCAGCGTTATCTTTAAAATATTTTGGGCGTTCACTACTCGCCAGTCATTATCTGTTGCACTAGCAATTACCTCACTCGCGCTCAATAAAGGTAGCTCTTGTTTAGCAACATCATCACCTAGTTGTTGAGCACAACCGCTCAATAAAACACTAAGCAGAGCTGGCAATATAATTTTTTTCATCGCTTATATCCTTATAATTATTATAGCTTTGGTTATTCCCAGTCAAACTTATATAGCACATCAACATTTTGATATAGGCCGCTCGTTATTTCTATGTATAACTGTGAAAGTAACTGATAACGCACAGCCACTTCACTGAGCGAATCAAATACACCCACGCTATATTTAACTTGTAAGCTGGGTGCTACGTAACCAGATATTTCTACTTTGGTGCTATCACCACTACCTGATGAGCTTAAACTTACATCTGACAACCCAAAGGTTTCACCTACCTTAGAAACAACCCCTTCGCTGCGGCTAACCCCTTGAGAAAGTAATAACTGTGTAAGCATAGCATCGCTTGACGAACTTTCTCCATCGCCTAAAGGTTGGCCATTAAGTAAATATGCGAGTGCTTGTGCTTGATCCATCGCAGGCTCAGAAAATATTTTAAGTGTTGGTTGTTCAACATTACCTGTGAGCGTAACCCCTGCAATCACACCATTTGCAGTCGTATCTGGGTTACGTATTGCTTTAATATTTAAAAATGGTTGTTCAATTGAACCGCTAAAACCTACTTGCCCGGTGCTGATTATTAAATCTTGCCCAAAGGCTAAGTAAGTACCTTCAATTAAGTTAAGCTCACCTGTGGCTATAATTGGCGCACCTTGACTCATTTTTATCGCTAAATCACCCGCAACTTTTGATTCCAAGCCAAACGATTCTACTTTTACATCGTTTTTAACAATCACTTTTAAATCTATGTCGTAATCAAACGGAACTGTTTCTGTGGCCTCGGTTTTTTGATCAACAATAATTTCATCATCGCTAACTTGCACCGCCCCCTCAGGAAGCTCTTCAATCATTATACGACCGTAAGGCACAATTACCTCACCAGCAAGCTTGAGTGCATTATTAGCCAAGCCTATTTTTAAATCCGGCGATACTTTAAAAGTAACCCCTTGCTGCGCGCGTACATAAAACTGCTCGCCAACTACCGCAACATTTACAGCAGGTTGCGCACCTTGCCAATCAACGTCACCGGTGAGATTTATTTTACCGCCCTGATTGTCGTTTAAGTTGCCTTTTATTGTGGCTGTTGTTTTATCAAACAATACGTTTATATTTGATTTTTGCAGCGCTATAGGTAATTGCTCGCCCTCTAAACTAATATCGCTCACATTAAGCTCGCCATTTAATAAAGGATCTTTTAACGTACCAGCTAACGCGACTTTTCCGCTAATATCACCTTTTAACTGCTCGAGGGTTTCAAGAAATGGTTGTAAGTCTGAAAGGAGTATTTTATCAATATTAATAGTGCCGTTAAGCGCTTGCGTATTTTGTATGTCGTCAATATCAATTTGTGTGTTTATTTTACCAAGCACACTTGATTCTAAATTAGCTTCAAGCTTGCCAACTTGAGAGTCCGAAAATGCACTAACAGTTAGAGTTTCGATTGGTAATTTAAAACGATCTTCTTCCGAGGTAAGCACCGCTTCTAAGTCACTAGAATCGATATTTGCGCGTAATGTTTTAAGCGCACCGCTTTGCCAATTAAGTGCAACATCGCCCGCTATATTACCGCGAGTACGAATGCTATTAGGTAAAAAGTGCTTAAGCTCCTCAAGAGCTAAATTGCTTAGTTTAGCATTTAGCTGACCGAGGTTTTTTGACTGCGCTAAGGTGTCTATGCACAATTTACTTTGCTCAGATGCCCAACAATGTGCACTTACATCAAAGTCGCCACTTTGCGTATTAACCATAATGGCAATATTTTTAGTATTACTAAAACTAAGCTTTTTATCGCTGAGCGTTACATTACTAAGCTCGCCATTCCAAGTGGTATTATTAATTTTGCCATTAACTTCAAGCTCTACACTGCCTTGCTCGGCATCTACAGATGCCGTAAGTTGATGATCTGTTTTGTCGCCGCTAATATCAATTTTAACGCTATTAATTTGCTGTTCGGCCACAAGCGCCGAACCAACACTTACCGAAACATCGGTTTGCCAATCGGCTGCGGTATCTAACTGCCCTTTTACTGATAATTTATTAATGTTTATTTCATCAAAAATAAAGCGATCGAGTATTAGTGCTAAATCAACAGAAGGCGTTAACCTCTCCCCTCTCACTTTTAAATTTGCGTTGCCGTCGGCAGTAAATGGAATATTAGCTTTTTCATCACTTTTTAGTGTTACTTTGCCGTCAACCTGCCAAGTGTCATCAACTTGCCCGCTTAGTGCTAATTTATTGGTGCCGCTACTTAAATAAAAACTATCAATATTAGCTTTTAACGTGTTGTCGAGCTTAAAGTTTGAGGCAAATTCTAGTGGCACGTCGTTAAGTAATCCGTTTAACTTTGTATTATTCATTTGTAGCTGCCACTTGTCGTCAGCAGCATTAAACGAGCCTTTAAACTGTCCCGAAATATCACTGGTTGCGGCATCAGTTAAGTACTGCGCTTTTAAGTTAGCAAGCGTGCCATTAAAGTTAGCCTGTATGCCTTTTTGCCAATCAACATTGGCTTTTATAGTTGCACTGCTTTCGTTCGCTTTAATGCTTAGCGCTTGTAAAGTTGCTTTGGTGAGACTGCCTTTTAATTGGGTATTTAAGTCAACAGCTGGGTACGCGCCTAATTGGCTATTCCCCTGTAGGCTCAGCTGATAATCGTCGGCATTACCTTGTGCATTGAGGCTTACATTTCGCACTTTAAGCTCATTACTTTGTGCATCAATAAGCCACTGTTTAATTTTGCCATTTAACTCAAACGGATAGTTTTTTTGCTTTAAATTTGCCGTTGCCGTTAAACTAAGCGGATATTGTCCCTGCGTTTCTAAATTTAGGTTTAGGTTTGATAAGTCTCCATTCAACTGCAAATTAGCTTGGTGCTCATCACTTTGTAAAACAACATCCCCTTTTACGGGCAAATTTCCTGCAAGCTCAGCGTTAAGATGCGTATTAAGCTGCCACTGCTCATACTTTGCTGAGAATGACTCTAAATTAATAACCGCATCTTCCACACTTAATTGCAGCGAGATGTTTTCAATAACATGCTGGGCTTCGTTTTGCTCAATCGTAATGTTAGCAATTTCAAAGTCTTCAACAACTAAATCAAGTGGCGAAGTAAATTCTATATTAGGCAATGCGGGTAGGTGCGTTAAAGGCGCTTGAGTATTTTGCGCCGTTTGTGTTTTCGCATCTTGTTCTTGCTCTTTTAAAGCAACAAGTATGGTGGGAATATTCAGACTTTTAACCGTCAGCTTTGAACCCTCTGCTTTTGCTGAGAGTTTAAAGTTATTAACGCTTACGTTTGCACTTGGGTGCTCTAGAGTAAATTTATTGATCGCAATGTTTTTTACAGCAATATTAAAAGGTAAGCTGATTTTTTCAAGCGGCTCTGCAGCGGCTTCTTCTTGTGACTCTGCAGTTTTTGGTAATGTTAAATTTATAGATTTAGCACTTAAGTTATCTATACAAATTCCATCGCACTGCCACCAAAACAAATCAATTTTCAATTGTTGTGCATTAAAATCCAATCCGTTGCTAGTAAAGCGCACATTAAAGGCATCATTATAAATAAAACGGCCATCTTTAATTTCGATATGTAGTCCATCTACCGCTTTGTTTGCACTATAAGCAATAAATTGATTACCGGGTGCGGTAAATAACAAACAAAATAGTGCGACAACTAACGTGACAAAAATAGCACTTACGGCGGCTGTTATCTTTTTTAATACTGACATTAAATTTCTGGCCCTATGGTAATACTTAAACGTGTGCTTTTACTTTCTTTTGTTAATCCCCAAGCGTGGTCTATACGCACTGGGCCAACGGGTGTTAAATAGCGAAAACCAAAACCAGCACCTACTTCAAAATCATCAGAAAAATCATTCGTCGCAGTACCACCGTCAACAAATAAAGCTGCGCGCCAGTTTTGAGCAAACTGATAGTTGTACTCTATTGTACTGGTTAGTAAGTATTTACCACCGATGAGATCGCCATCATCATTTTCCGGCGATATTGATTGGTACGCAAAACCACGAACACTTTGATCGCCACCTGCGTAAAAACGCAGTGAGTAAGGTACGTTTTCAATATCATCAACAAGCATTGCACCAACATTTGCTTTTAAAAACACTAAATGCTTATCTAAGTATGTACGTAACCACGCATGTTGCATTTGCACCCTAATCAGATTAGTACTCGAAAGCACATCATCTAAACCAAACTCAGCAGATATAAGCCACTGCTCTCCCCAGTATGGAGTCGTGCCGCCTTTTGATTTTTTGCGGGCGTAGCTAATGCCCGGCATTAACATTTCGGTGCTTTCTTCCTCTTCATCACCGATGCGGTAGGTTTCTTGGTCGCGGCGTAAAAATGCTGTACGCACCCACTTATTTTCGGTTAACCATTGGCGCTGAATTTGCCCCGTGAGTATTTCACTGTAGGTATCGTTTGTTAGTTCATCCTCTAATTTATATCCAGCAGAAAAACGCCATAAATCATCATTCGGATCATCAACTGGAATGGTATAAGCCATGGAAATATCTTGCTGCTTTTGCGCCACATTTAAATTAGTTTCGAGATAATGGCCGTCTTCTGTGATCCACGGTTTACTCCATTTAAAACGCACTTTGGGCCCTAAGTCAGTACTAAAACCGCCGCCAATTTCATAGCTATTTGCAGGCTTGTGCAACACATCTACCTTAATAGGGACTTGGCTATTTTTACGCGCAGCAATATCGGCGTAAACGCGCACGCTTGCAAAATAAGGGGTGCTTGATAAATCCAAATTATAGTCAGCAATATGTGTTGATTTATAAGGTTGACCCTGAGTAAAAGGCGCAAGCGAGCGTATGTATTTTTCAGCAGGCGTATTACTAGCTATTTTTATATCACCAAACTGATATCTAACCCCAGTATCAATTACAAAAGTAATAACAGCACTATTTTTATTAAGTGACACTTCTAATTTGCGCGCTGGCCACTTTGCATCAAAATAGCCAAGCTCCAATAGCATAGATTCTATTTTTTTATGAGCAGAGTCATATCTACCATGATTTAAAACATCACCTTGTTTTAAGTTGGTATTTTTAATTAATGCCTGTAATTGAGTATCATTTTGGCCATCGCCGTTTAGCGTAATATTAATTGCTTCTATGCGAGTTGCAGGACCTCGCTCAACTTTAACAATTAACTCGCTATCGTCTTTATCATAAATAACCTCGACGGTCGGGCTATAATAACCAAGTGCTTTAATGCTATTTTGTACTTGCTTTTGGGCATAACGACGAAGTGTACGGGTTGGTTTTTCACCAATTAATTGCTTGAGATAAAGGGCTACGTTATTTTCTAAATCACCACTTAACCCTTTAATTTCGTAATCTTCTATGACTTTTTCTGCCGCATAGCTATTTGTCGCAATTAAAGCGCTCACAACACATATGCAACGTAAAAACTTAATAAACAAGTAAATATCCTTACTTTTAATATCTTACATAAAACTGGCTGATTACGCGCATATTAGCATAGCCATAATGAGCAACACATTAACTTAATGACAATCTAACGCGTAAATTTAACTTTGAATAAGTATCAGCATAATTAAAATTAGTACGCGTTAAGACAATATTTTAGTTACAATAGTGCCTACGAATAAAAAATTAATTTTAAATGAGTTTTTAATGCAATTCCCTGATGATGATAACGGCCAACTTTTAGCCGAAATAGCCGCTGCTGGCATTGATTTAAATAAAATGCACCAAGTCGATTTTTTTATTTTATTTGAACAAGAAGCCGATGCTGAAAAATTTGCTAAAGAAATAGTCTCTGATGCATTAGTTCAAAAGGCTGAGCTTGAAAAATGTAAAGACACTGGCGTTTGGGAAGTAATCACTCAAGTACAAATGGTGCCAGAGCACACCCTTTTAGGCCAAGCTGAGCAATACATTGAAAGCATTGCTAATAGCTTTAATGGATATGGTGACGGCTGGGGATTAATGGACGGTGACGAAGCTTAATTGCCTTTTAATTGTATTAGTCCAATGTACTCTATCAGTTAAGCTTAACGGCTTAACTGATTTGCCTTCCTAAAATTGCCTTTATAGTCAAATAGCTTATCAGCCACTTTCCAGCCATACTTTTTGCTTTTTCGTGCAATAACAAAATCTGGTGGTACTAATTCAAATTGTGCGCTTACTACTTGCGCTGCAGTTTTAAAATTAATAGGTGTTTGTCCAAGTCCTACTCGTAGACCAAATTGCTTATTAAATATAAATTGCCCGCCTTTATTTGCGAGGTTATACACCTCATCGCAACTTGCGCCATCTTCATCAAAATACGTTACTTTAATAAGTTCATCTTTAATTTGAGTTACCGATAACCCACTACATCGAAGCACAAGTGCGTCTTTTAAGTTTAATGCGTTGCGTAACTTATCATCAGGGTCGGCCATTACCGCGCCGCAATCATGGCATTTACGTGCAGCAATATCATTTTGGGCGCCGCACTGCTCACATTCTTTAAACCTAAAACGATAATCGCACTGCTCTTTATGCCCATCATCATCTTCTAACAGGCCTTGGCAACGCCTGCCAAAGTGCTCTATTACTTTGCCAGTGGAGTCTGTTTTACCCCAAAATATATTCGCAAACCCACAGCCTGGGCAAAGTACCTGCACAGGTTCATTATCACTATCGCCTTTTTTATCACCTACTTCTGGGTGAAATAAATTAAAACCATTGCCAGCATAATCTATTACTAAGCAATCCGTTTTCAATTCAGATAACCTTAAACCTCGCCCCACAATTTGTTGATATAAACTAACCGATTCTGTAGGTCTTAAAATAGCTATAAAGTCGACATGTGGCGCATCAAAGCCGGTTGTTAGTACCGATATATTAACTAGATACTTTAATTGCTTAGCTTTAAATTGCTTAATGATTTTATCGCGCTCAGTGTTTGGCGTATCACCTGTGATTAGTGCACTTTGATGAGCTGGTAGGTAGCTTAATATTTCCTGGGCATGCATTACCGTGGCGGCAAAAACCATAACCCCTTCGCGCTCTTCACTGTATTGAATTACTTGCTGTAATATAGCCTGCGTTGCGCGCTCACTGTTTTTTAAAAGCGCATTCATGTCATCAGTCGCATATTGCCCAAATGCATTGCTATCTAAGGACGAAAAATCATAATGGCTAATTGCTGCATCAACTTCGTTAGGCGGCGTTAAATAATTATGTTTGATCATATACCTGAGCGGCAATTCAAAAATACAACTTTTAAACGGACTTTCTTGAGTACCCTTAACAAAACCATGATAATGGTGGTGGTATATCCACCCCATTCCTAACCGATAAGGTGTTGCTGTTAAACCCAATACTTTTAACTGAGGGTTATACTCTTTTAAACTGTTTATTACTTTACCGTACTGACTTTTTTGATCCCCATTTACCCTATGGCATTCATCAATAATAAGTAATGAATAATGCTCATTTAATTTATTTAAATTACGAGAAAGTGATTGCACACTGGCAAAGGTTACTTGATGGTTTAATGATTTTTCTTTTAAGCCTGCTGAAAATATACTCGCCTCTAAACCAAAACTTTTATATTTTTGCGAATTTTGCTCTACCAGCTCTTTTACATGAGCAAGCACTAATATTTTTTGCTTAGCTATACGCGCAAGTTCAGCAATAACCAAACTCTTACCTGCGCCGGTTGGTAGTACAATAACGACAGGATCATTACTCTTTCTAAAGTGTAAAACGGTGCGCTCTACGGCTTCTTGTTGGTAAGGTCTTAGTTTATAGCTCATGGGAAAACAAATAGATTTTAATAAGGGGATTTTAGCAAATTACTGCTATGACATTTAGACTTTAATTATATTTTATTGAGAGGTAAACAAAAAAGAGAAGCCGAAGCTTCTCTTATATTTAGCTTTAAGCTAAAAACTTTTCAAGCTCAACACCTTCAAACGCTTTAGGACGACGGCCACGGCCAGTCCATTCAATAGTCTCACCATTAAGTTCCATGCGGTACTTAGGCTTAACTTTAGTGCGCTTGTCTGATGCTCCATCTTGTAAATCTTCTAGCGTAAGTCCTTTTTCTTTTAAAAGATCCAAAACTTCCTGTTTCGCTTTTTGCTGCTGGGTATATTTTGAAATTGCATCATTGATAAGCTGTTGAGCTTTTTCAAGCTCTGTTAATGATGCTGTTTTAATAAAAGATCGGACTTCTTTCATCTATATCTCGCTAAATTGTGTGATTGGAATTATTTAAATATTCTTTTTTAGTATAAGGGTATTTTACGAAGAAAACTATTCACCTAAAAATAAAGAGTAAAAGAAACCTATCTTTGTATAAAATCTAGCTAATTAAACTTTTTATAAGCCCATAAATGAAATAGCTTCTATATAGCTTCATTTAATTACAACATGCTTCACCCAAGTAAGTACTGTAAATTTATTTCCCCAGCCTTATTTCCGAAAAGTAATTTCCTTTACAGGCTATAATTAGCTGTATTATTGAAGTGTAGGTATCTAGGTTAAAATATCACTAACGGCTTTAGAAGGGATCCTAAAGGGTCCTAGGTATAGCACAATATGGCCTGTAGAGTATTATTCAGTAACAGGCATAAAAAATGCCACTTGATTTTATACAAGTAGCATTATTAAAGTATTAACGGGCTTTTTGAGCCTTCAATTTAGTACTTAGAGTTAAAAGCTCTGAGTATAACGGAAGTACAATAAGCGGCCAATATCAAAACCACCATAATAAGAATAAGCAGAACTAGGACCTGAATACATTAAAGGACCCTGCTTATCAAATACATTGTTTGCACCAACTGATAATGTTGATTCCCACGGTGTATTATAACTCACTTGTAGGTCATTAAACGTAGTTGAACCAACCTTGTTCTTCGGTGTAACAGCGCCATTAGTCCACTCACGTTGGAAATCTGGATTACTACATCTGTCGTCAAAGTAACAATCTTCACGCATTGATGAGAAATAACGTATACCCCAGTTAGCACTAAAGTCACCATATGACCAATTCAGCCCTACACTTGAACGAACTCTGAATACATCTTCATGCCCAACATCTGACTCTACTTTAGCACTTGCCTCATTTGATGATTTTGAATCATACTTAAGTAAATAAGTACTGTCCATTGTAGTTCTAAAATCACCAAATTCAGTTTCAAATGCATAAGCTAAAGCAAGGTCAATACCTGATGTTTCAGTAAAACCTGCATTACGGGTACCATAAGTTAAATCATTTACAATAGAGTTGTTTGCATCACGTGAGAACATAGCACAACGTGACTCGTCTCCACCAATGTAACAATCTTTTAAAATATCATTAGGAGTGTCAGACACAACAGTGTCAGTAATCTTAATACTCCACCAATCAAGAATGATATCTAAGTTTTCAATGTAGCTTGGGTTGTATACAAAACCAATTGTTTTACTAACTGATTCTTCTGGTTGTAAGAACTCATTTGAACCACTATTAAACGGAACAGGTGTTTGAGAGGCTGGCCCCGTAGAAGGAACAAACCCTTGTTGTAATTGACGGTAATCTGCAGGAACGTCTTGTAAACAACGAGCGGAACCTGCAGCAGTACCATAAACAGAATCGCACGGATCTATAAACCCTGTGGTAAACGTTTGAGAGCTACCACCGTATAAATCATTTATTGTAGAAGCACGGAAGCCTTCTGACCAAGTACTACGAACTAATAAATCATCAACTGGTCGCCATTCGATACCCACTTTACTATTTGTTGTATCACCAAAAGTACTGTAGTCAGAATAACGAGTTGCCAAGTTAATGCTTAGCGACTTTGCGCCTACAACATCTGACAGTATTGGAATATTTAATTCACCATATGCTTCGGTTACATCGTATTCACCACCTGTTGGGCCTGAAGCAAGCGTTGTACTTTCGCCTAATTGAGCAAGAGCATCAGGAGTATACTGCCCTGTTTCTTCGCGGTGTTCAGCACCTAAAGCGAAAGTTAAACCACCTGCAGGTAACTCAGTAATTAAACCACTAATGTTAGCAAAATACATTGTTGTTTTAGTTTCACCGCGATAGTTAAGAGTTGGGTACAAAAAGGCTTGTACATTAGGATCCGCTAATGAATTTTCTACCGAACCAGCGCCAAAGCCTGCTAATGGGTTCCAAGCTGTACATTCTGCAGTTGAGATAGGGCTCGCTTCAGTGCCACATTGTACTTGACCTGATGAATTTAAAAACGATGGACCTGTCGCGGCTTCAATTGCTGGCTTATAAAAATCACCATTACTAACTTGAAGCGATGAACTTTTACTATAAACTCCGCCTATATCCCAATCGAAATAACGATCAGCTATTTCAAATGAACCTTCAAGAGCAGCGGTAAAACGTAAAGTATCTTGGTTACTATCTGTTACACGAGGAACTTCCCAACCACGGCGAGTAAATGAAACATCTTCACCAACAGGGTTAAAATGGCTATCTCCACTAAGTACAATACCATCAGCAGCTGACTGGTACGGGTAACCTGCAATTTGTCTAGTGGCTTCACGTTCACTGTAACCAATATCACTACTAAAGTTAATATCATCGGTTAGTGCGTAGTTTGAACTAATGTAAATAGAGCGCGCGCTAATAGGAGTTTCTAAATGCATTTGTTGTTGTGCAACACTTGAACCGTTTTCATATGTCTGAGGCTCGAAATCATCAATAGAAGAAGCATCACCAGGACGCTTGGTAAGTGACGCAAGCTTAATACTTAAACGAAGAAATGAAAGAGTTGCAGTTGTTATGCGTAATGTAATGTGATGCTGATAGCTTTAAAAGTCAAAGATATTAAAGCACCACCATATTCATCAGGTGAGAATATAATAAATTTAGAATAGGCTTTTAAAGGATACGAAGACGTTGTTAACTTAGCTTTGAAGCACGTAACCACTTTATCAATACAGTAATTGCCGTATCAGATATTATCAAGGATGAGGGCTGTACTACCCAAGAATATATCCAATCACCACATTTTCAGCTTAAGTAATGAAAAATAATCTTTCGTTGGTATTCATTATGTTTTTAAACTTCTGAAGAACCGCTAAGCAAATCCAACGATTTCCAGTCTAAAGATACGTAATATCAAATAGATGTAAAAATTTCGCCTAGTTATAGCGAAATTTATTTCTCGTTAAATAGACCCCATATAAGCCGGTTGATATAAACACCTTTCAGGACGAGACACAGAAAACATAAAAAAAGCCTACTGAAATTTCAGTAGGCTTTGATATTAAACAATTTCGTTTATAAACTTATTCACTAAAGATATTAGAAACGTAAGTTTAGTCCTAAGTTGAAACGTCTGCCGTATACGTCGAAAAACTCACCATCATCGTATGTGCCAGGATTTCTAGGAGGTGTAATATCAAATAAGTTTGAAACACCTAATCTTACTTCAAGCATTTCGCTAACAGTATAACGACCGTTTATTGACCATTCTGTATAAGAAGGAACATCATTATAGTTGTTATTTTCAGCAGTCCACTCTCTGTCTAATACTGTTGAATGGCGGTATTTACCAATCATACCTACGTATAAATCATCGTAAGTATAGCCTACCGTTAGGTTACCCTGCCAACGAGGGTATCTTACTTCACCAACTGTAGGTGTTGGTTCATAGCCTTCGCTAGAAACATCTGTATTAAACTCTCTATGCTCAAGGTAACTTGCTAGTAAACGGAAGTTAAATGAACCGTAGCTCGTTTCATACTTGTATGTACCTTCTAAATCAACACCTTTAAGAGAGTAAGATGCTAAGTTATATGGCCCATTACGAACCTCAGAAATATCAAGAGTCGTAGGATCACGGTCAACTAAATCACAAGCACTATTATCTAAACTAGACGCTTCGTAACAATCATCAATAACACGCTGTGCACCTAAAGAGTTAATTGCATCTTCAACGTCAAAACTCCAATAATCTGCAATTAACGTGATATTTTCAGTTGGCGTATAAATTACACCAAATAATGTATCGTCAGACGTTTCTTCTTGAAGGTTTGCATTACCTGAATTCACACTTGGTGGAGTAACACTACGCCAATCATCAGATGGTCTCCAATCTCCAACTGTAGTACCTGGATTTGGAATACCAGCAGCTTGACAGTTAGCAATTAAGTTTGCTTTTTTGCTATCACTCGCTGTAGATATATTAGTTTGGTCACATGGATCGCCATAAGTCGCGAATGACTGAGTACCAGCAGAGTAAAGTTGAGATAATGATGGAGCACGAACCGACTTAGACTTTGTACCACGGAAACGAAGCTCATCGTTCATTGCATAGTTAAAGCCTACCTTCCAAGCTACATTATCGCCCACTGAAGAGTAATCCATGTAACGAGCGGCTAACTCAAGGCTTAATGAATCAACAAATGGTGCATCCACTAATAATGGAACTGACATTTCAACACCAATTTCATCAACTGTAAATTCACCATCCCATGCTTTTACAAAGTTACCAAACACTAGATTATTCTGCATTGCTGCACCAGGTTCATTAGAACCAGTTTCTTTACGATGCTCAGCACTTAAAGCAAAAGAAACACCACCTGCAGGCATATCAAAAGCATACCCTGAAATAACACCACCAATAACTTGCTGCTGTTTAACTTTAGAAATTGATGCTGAGGTGGTAACGTAATCTAAAGCTTCTTGAGATGCACCATTAAGGCCGAACAGGCTCAATGCCTGACAACCATCTAACGCACCAACTAAAGAACCATCTGAATCACGGTCTGCACAACGAATTGCTCCGTCAATTTCTACCGCGTCAATAGCCTTGTTAAAGTTCTCAGTAAGGAATTCACCGTTCCATGTAGTGTCGTTTTTATTGCGACCGTAACTAAAATATACTTCGTAATTGAACTCTTCTAGTAGTAACCCTTGGAAAGAAAGAGTTGTATTAAGTGTTGTACGATCATCTTCATAGGTACGATTACCAAACCCCGAAGCTAGCTTATAAATTGTAACTGAATCTCTACCAGCTTCATCAAGTTGTGCTTTAGCAGCTGGGTCTAAAAATGCATTATCTGAACGAATCGATTCAGCAAGGAAAATTGGGCTACTTTCTGCATAAGCACTTGCTTTTGAGAAAGAAACTTCAAAATTCATTGAATGATCGTCAGCGTAATTATTTACAATGTTTGTAAAAACATTGAAACGATTAAGTGGTGTTGCAAGATCTTGATGTTCAATAAATTTGTAACCATTAGAGAAGCCGTCACCAAAATATCTAAGTTGATTATTCGGCGCAGGTCTTGTTACACCACCAACTATAACTGGACTAAACTCACCATTATCACCAAATACAACATGGCCATCAGGTAAGAATGCATCACCTGCGCGATCGTAATAGCCTAGTGTTTGCAAACCGGCAAACTCACCTGTAGCTAAAATATTCTGTGGAATTCCATCTGTGTCAGAAACATTATCAGGGTTTAACATCCCAGAAACTGGGTTACGAAGAAAGTCACGGTCCTGAGCTTCAAGCTGTTCTGTTTCTGAGTAAGATAAGCTCGTAATAAAACTTATTTTATCGCTTTCACCACCAAACGTGAATGAAAAAGACTCTTCTTCACCACCACTTTGTTCTGTAATAGATTTTTTGTAGTTGAAGTCCATAGTATCTTGAGACTTTTTCAAAATAATATTAACTACACCCGCAATTGCATCTGAACCATATACTGCTGACGCGCCGCCATGAACAATATCCATACGCTCAATCATTTCAGTCGGAATGCCGTTTAAATCTACCGCTGGATTATCTACAGAAGCACCTACGTATCGACGACCGTTTACAAGTACTAAAGTACGGCCTTCTCCAAGCTGACGAAGATCTGTAGTATTTATACCCGCACCAAAAATAGTGTTAGTCGTTGTTGTAGGTGCAGAGCCTACGCCTGATGAAGGCAGCTTTTGTAACAAATCTGAGATGTTTGTGATGCCGGCATTAGATAGCTCTTCGCCAGTAATTGTAGTTACTGGAGTAGGTGAAACCTCTGAAAAACGCTTAATACGTGAGCCTGTAACTTCTATACGTTCTACTTTTTCAACGCCTTCTTCTGCCGCAATTGAATTTGCAGCGAAAACAGCCGTTGATGCTGTACCAAAAGCAATCGCTAAGCGAACTGCCTTTGAAACTTTATTATTTAACATATGATTCTCCCTAGAATACTATTTCTAATTATTTTATTTATTTCAAAATGTTCTGCAATTAATCGCAGTAACTATTTCGGTTTGAATAGTAGTCCTAACTCAACCAAAAGGTCAACACTTGGCTAACCAAATAAACATCTTTATTTACAACATGTTGCGTTAACAAAATTAGGTATTGCTGCCATTTCTGCATTAACCTTTAATTTTTAAAATCGGGATAATTAGCAGGTAGTGCTCAAAAACGAAATAAAACACCAACAGTCATAGATAGGTAAATGTTAATAACGTGCCAGATAAAGTAGTATCAATCTGCTCAATTAGGTCGTCTATTTTGAAAACTTTAACGCAGCTAGCGCGTATTTAACTGCTCAGATTGATTAAATACGATTGCGGTATGGTATGGTATAAGTTACATTCAACTTAATTTACCAAATAAAGAAGTAGATATTGGTTGATTACAATGTCACGATACCAAAGTTGGTATCGTTCAATGCATTGCCTTAAAAGATGTATAGAAGTGGGGAAAATAAACCATTACTTATTTATTGTTACTTTCCAAGAAAATAACGCCTTATCTACATAAAACCTCTCAGTTTTAATACCCTTACTTTTGATTTGAGTAGCTTGTATTTTATTTTTTATCTCTTGTTCTTCAAATGCAACTGATAGCTGATCATCTAGTCTATCAATTTGTTTATTGACTGCATTTTTTAACTCAATCAGAGCAATTACACTCTCCTTCGTTAAGCTAATCATTAGTTTAGAAATTTGTGACATTATGTCCATAAACCAGACTTGCTCCCCGTCATTATGTACCTCAAGAGACTGTATTTTTTGTATAATTTGTTTATTACGTTTATTAAAAGATAAATCTTCTCCACTAAGTTTTAAACTGATAATCGTAGCTAAGTCATCAAATATTTTCTCAGTTAAAAACCAACTTAAAATCTTTTTACCTCCTCGACAGTCATTAGTAATAACTGAATCAGGGTGATGCATCATTAAAATGATTTCCCCATTATCCTTTAGTACTCGCATTGCCTCTGGTAAAGATTCGCTCCACTTTGAATACTCAAAACCAAATTGACTAACAAGTAAATCAAATGAATTACTTGGATATGGCAGCAACTCTAGTGGAGTATTAAATTTAAATTCAACTTTATTTATTGCTTCATTTATTTCATCGGCACTACTAATAATTTTAGCTTTTTTAATATTTGCTAAATCACATCCGCTGACTTTTCCCTTAATATTATTGCGAGTTAAAATGCTTTGTATCCACAATGCTAAAGCACCTTTCCCTGTCCCTAAGTCAAGATAGCTCTTATTTTCTTTTTTATCTTTGACTACACTTTCCCAAAATATTAATACCTCTTCAGGGTATCCTAACGGACTGTTTGAATCACCAAAACTAGATAAAGCTTTCGTAAGGTCCCAGTAATGATCCCAGTGCATTTTATTTTCTCCAAAAAAAAGAGCGACTCAAGAGTCACTCTTTATAATATCTAAACTAAAAACTTAGAAAGACTGTTTAAAGTTTAAGTACATTGTACGACCGAAACCTGAGTATAGGTCGAAGTTGTAGTCACGACCGCCAGAAGCGAAAAGTGGTGGCTGTTTACCGAATGCATTTTGTGCACCGAAGCTCACTTTACCGTTCCAAGGTGTGTTGTATGCAATTTGTAAATCATGCGTTACCCATGAAGGGATATGACCTTCACACTCACCATCTGCAGTGATGTCTTCACACTGGCTATCGATAAGGTTTAGATTCCAAGTAAAGTCAAAATCAGAAACAGAGTAAACGTTAGATAGGTTTAAACGCATTTGCGGTACACCTGGATCATCAACGAAGTTACGACCGCCATCTGTGCTGTAATCTACAATGTGAGATAGGTTGAAGTTAGTTCTTAAAGTACCAGCATCACCAAATTCAAACATTGAGTTAGCTTTAAAGTCGATACCTGAAGTTTCTAAGCTACCATCGTTACCAAAACCACGTACTAACTGAGTAATCGCACCGTTTGGTGAACGAGATACAGTAAACGCATCTGGCACAGAGTCACCACGTAAACGTGCATCAATGATCGATTGAGCAGAGAAAGCACGGATTCGGTTAGTGATTTCAATGTTGTAGTAATCAAGTTCTACAGAAATTGCGTCTGTTACTTGGTAAACAACACCAAGTGAGTACTGGTCAGATTGCTCTGAACCTAACCCTGGGTTAGCAATAACTAGAGCATTGATTTGTGAAGAACAATCTGCAGCTTCACCAATTGCCAAACATGTAGCTTCATCAGAAACTGAATCAGCTGATTCAGAAGGCTGTTGAGTTAAGTCTGGTAATGAAGGAGCGCGGAAACCTTTACCCCATGACGCACGAAGTACTAAATCATCAATTGGGTTGTAGCGAGCTGATACTTTAGGTGAGAAGTCTGAACCGTAATCAGAATAATCATCGTAACGACCAGCAAAGTTAAGTTCAAACTCTTCAGAAACAGGAACTAATGCTTCAAAGAATAAGCCACGTACAGAGCGATCACCGCCGGCACTGCTACCAGAAGAACCACCTACTTGACCTGCAGCAGAAAGTGAATCATAGATGTCAGCGTAATCTTCTGAACGATATTCAAAACCTACGAATGCTTGAATTGCACCAGCATCTGTTTCCATGATGTCAAACGCAGCATTTGCGTAAAACTCTTCTTGGTTAAACTTACCTGTACGTGAAGTAGTTACCGTCATCGCGCCTCTAACGTCTTCAGAAGCACCAAACGGGTCATTTAGCATGTAAGTACCGTCATTAATGTACTGACGTGCAATGCTACGAAGAATATAACCTTCTCCAACATTGTGGCTTTCGTTAATAGTTTTACGAACACCCGCTTCTACAGAAACCTCACCAAACATACCCTTAGCGCCAAAACCAATGTCTTTAAGCTCGGTAGAAAGGTTGTTGTCACGGTTACCTAGAGCAGCAAAACGATGCCAATAATCTAAACCTTGTTGCTCTAAACCAAGTGATGCGTCATAAATTGGGCTGTTAGGGTTAGTAGGGTTGTTAGGACTATCTGCCCCAATAAACACTGTATCACTTGATGCATCATAAGCAGTTGTGTCTAAGCCAGGTGCATAACGACCAAACGATTTAGTTTGAGCAATGTTTATATCAGTAAAAATGCTCCAATCGTCATTTATTTCATATGTGGCTTTAACAAAAGCAGAACGGTTTTTAATTGACGCTTCATCAGCAGATACAGCTGAGAAGTTGAAGCCACAACGGTCGCCTATGCGGTAAAAGTTTTCGTTACCCACGCCTTCACACGTTGCTTCTGGAGAAAAGAAGTCGAAGTTACTAGCTCTTTCGCCTGTTTCAGGATCTGTAGAAAATGTAGTAAAGTTATTTGAATATACCGAACCACCTGGGCTAGACCAAGGGAAGTCACGAGCATAAACAATGTCACGACCACTCCAAGATGCACCAGCAATTACAGACGCATTATCAGAAGAAGCACCGAAAAGTACAGACCCATTTTCACGGTCGCCGCCTTCATGCTCGATACGGCCAGAACCTAAAGTAACTTCTGCACCATTAAAATCTTTACGTAAAATTACGTTAATTACACCGCCAATAGCGTCTGAACCGTAAAGTGCAGAAGCACCGTCTGTAAGGATTTCAACTCGCTCAACTGCTGCCATTGGGATTGAGTTCAAATCTTGGCTTGAACCAGTAAGAGTAGACTTTGGTAAACGACGACCATCGACTAAAACTAAAGAACGGTCAGCACCTAAACCACGTAAACTAACAGTAGTAGCACCTTGAGCAGAGCTACCAGACTGAGGACGGAACGAACCCAGACTGTTAAATGTAGTGTTACGTAATAAATCAGCTACTGAAGTTTCACCGCTTAATTCGATTGCAGCACGGTCGATAACTGTAACTGGTAAGTCTCCAGCCATGTCAACACGTTTAATGCGTGAGCCAGTTACTTCAATTCGTTCTACTTTTTCTACGCTATCTTCTTCTGCAGCAAACGTATTTGCCGAAAATGCAGCAGTAGATACTGCACCAAATGCAATCGCTAAGCGAACTGCCTTTGAAACTTGATTATTTAACATTTGATTCTCCCTAGTGTTACAACTTTATAGAAGCAACTATTATTTAATTATTTTTTATTATCACATGCTATTAACAGTGACTAAAACAAATAGTAAACAAAAAAAGCTAAAAAGCCAACCTTTGTTAATCAAATATTAACCACCAAGAGGTTTTTTAATGATATTTTTAGTGAAATCGGGGCTATCGTACGATTTATAAGCATAAAAGTGGATTATTTAATCAAAAACATCCAATTAAGAAACTAATTAGAATAATAAAAACTGATTCTTCTTCAAATCATTTACATTTTGATTAATTATCGGCTCTACCATATCCAAAAGCGGTACAATCTGTTTTTCTACATAAATTGCATAGTCATAGCTATGAAGGTCTTGATACAGCTCAACTCCAGCGATTGTGTAAACAAATGTAACAAATTCACCTCTATTGACCGTAAATTCGCTATTTTTTTTCTGGTGTTTTTTAACTGCTTGAACATGAGGGGGGATATTTTTCTTATAATCGATTAAGTTTTGACCTAGTCTCTTCTTAAAAACGAGTAAATGATCAAAATCACCTTGGTATAACTTTGTTATATAGTCTTTAACAAGGTCATTTATGCTCAAGTTTCCATCAAAAAGACTAGTAAATAGTTCGAACTGGAACTGTTGAGCAAGTTTAGTCCAATCACTTCTTACTGTTTCTAATCCTTTAAATACTAATTTTGACTCGTTTGGTTTAATTAATTTACCGACATAGCGCTTTTTAGAGCCAACTAGCTTCCCCCTTATGGTTGGCAAAAAGAAAGGGCTATAAAGAGATTCAAATTCTATTTCTAAATGACTTGTTAAGTTGTGCGTTTGTTTAATCTCGTTAACCCAATCTGTAGTTATCTTTTTAGCTAAAAACACGCCAATCTCATTACACTCGTCGTGAGTTAAATCATCGTCCAGCTTAATAAATGTAGAATCGGTATCACCATAAATAACGCTATAGCCAAGCTCTTCTATCCATTTTTTAGTTTGTAGCATTATTTCGTGCCCTCTTAATGTAATAGAGCTGGATAACCTGGGATCGTAAAACCTGCATCCTTTTGAGCCTAAAACACCATATAAGCTATTCATTATTATTTTAATTGCTTGAGAAAGCATTTGATCTTGATTGTCTTTGGCAAGCTGTCTTTGTGAGGCTAAGCTTTTAATTAATAAAGGTAAGTGATGTTTATCGCGCGAGAATAGGGCTTCATTAAAACCCTGCACACTCTGGTTCGGATTTTTTAAACCTTCTATCAGTCCGAGTGGATCAATATAGAAAGTTTGCATAATACTGGGATACAAGCTTTTAAAGTCTAAAACAATGACATTTTTATAAAGCCCAGGAATAGACTCCATTACATAACCGCCAGGACTTTCGAATGTAAGCCCATGATCGCCCATATTAGGAGCAACATAACCGCTGCGATGCAGCATTGGTAAATACATATTGATAAAAGCAGCGACAGAGCCGCCCTTTTTTTCAAGCTCTAATCCTGTGAGCTTTGTTCTTATAATAGAAAAATCGAGTAGCTTTAATTTATCAAAAATTTTATTTACCAAAATACAGTCTTGTCGATTATATTTTGCTAAAGAAAGCTTATCTTCATTAAATTGCCTAATAATTTCCTGCAGACTATTAGCCGTGTCGATTAATTTGGACTCACCCAACACTTGATTTGAAACATTAGCTAAAGAAAAACTCTCAAAGCTATATGTAGCATTTTTTAAAGTGTCTATTCCATCAACCACACATCGCCCAGGGATCGATACTCGAGTAAAGTGTCCTTTGCGAACATATAAAGGTTGATCTCCCCTACCCAGTAATAACTTAATGCCTAGTGCTTCAGCTCTTTCATGAATAACCGAAAAATCGAACTCAATTATATTCCACCCAATTATGACATCAGGATCGCTAAGCTTAATAAAATGCTCTACCCCCCTTAACAGCTCAGCCTCATCTACACACCAAATAATATCAAACTCTAGGTTTTCAGTTTCCCTATCTGGCTCGCCAATCATTAAAACACAATCTAAATTGCAGCCCACAAGTCCAACAGAAAACAAAACGCCACTTTCGTTACATTCAATGTCTAACGAGAGCTTATTAAGAGCTGGGGAATACTCATCATTTGCTTTTAATTTTGCCTCTGTTACTAATGTATAACCATTTTGATAAAAAACATTACCCGTTATCCAAGCTCCTCCTTTTATAAAGCGCTCCATTAAATAACGCTCTATTGGTCGAATGTCTTCTTCAGATAATACAACTCCACGTTGCTTTAAAGCTTTAGCGGCAGAATAAAAATGTTTTAGTGAGTTGAAATAACAAGCCGACATATCTTCTTGCTGAAAGTTTTTTAACTCAAGACTTTTAATATTAAAGATAAGTGATTCAGCTGCTAATATTTCATGCGCTATTTCAGCATCTTTACTTTTGATAAAAAACAGCGCATTTTCGTTAACTGATGTTGTTTTTATAGGCCCTTTATCACTGCAAAACCACGCTTCGTAGCATATGCCGCTTGCAGTATCATACGCATGAGAAGAAACAATAAAACCGTCTGTTAAGTACACTATTACTAAACCTTATATATATATGTAAGTTTTTACTTAATTCAAAATGCTTTAAAGCCATACATCCAACCTAAATAAACACTCAGATACTTTATTTGCTAAATTAATCTCATCACTTCTTGTAGTTACACTCTTATAACTCTAAAATCCATAGCACTGTAATTATATACATACTTTAGGTAAATCATCCCATGCTTTCTGACTCACTAAAAAAAACAATTAGGCAAGTACACCAGCATGTGGCTAGTAACCTAAAAGATTATCGCCCTCGTAGCAGTCAAAATTACCTTGTAGCCGAAATAGCAAAAACACTTGCTGGCGAATACCATAAAAAGCAGCGCATTTGCGTAATTGAAGCAGGCACTGGTACCGGTAAGTCTCTTGCCTATTGTTTAGGCGCGTTGCCTCTTGCCTTAGCACAAAAAAAGAAGCTAGTTATTTCTACCGCAACCGTTGCACTGCAAGAACAATTAATAGCAAAAGAGCTCCCATTTTTTAAAAAGCATTCAGGCCTCGACTTTAAATTTGATTTGGTAAAAGGTCGCCATCGTTATATTTGCGCTCACAAATTACATAATGCTGTAAACGGCGATAGCCAAACACAAATGGACTTTATGCCAACGCTTACTTCACCATTGAGCGCAATGGAAACCAAGTGTTTGAATGAGCTATATAACGCCTATGTGAATAAAAAATGGCAAGGCGATAGAGACAGCTGGGCCGATACTGTACCCGATAGAGTGTGGAACTTAATAGCGTGCGATAAACATTCGTGTCAGCGCCAAATGAAAGCCCATCAAACGTGTCCGTTTCAGCTTGCTCGTAATCAATTGATGCAAATGGATGTACTGGTAATTAATCACTCTTTATTACTTGCTGATTTAGACCTAGGCGGCGGTAAAATTTTACCCGAGCCCGACAACACCATTTATGTAATTGATGAAGCGCACCATTTAGCACATATAACACGCGACTTTTCATCAGCTGCAGCCACAATTAAAGGCACAATAGAATGGCTTGATAAGCTCACCAAGTTTAGCGGGAAAATGGCGAAGGTTTTAGTAGGGCAAAGAGCCATTGGCCAAAACTTTAAACTTTGCGACAGTATTAACGACGCAAATAAAGACTTAAAAGTAGTTCGCGATATTCTTGATAATGCCGACTTTGAATACTCAAAAGACGATACTTATCGCTTTGAGCACGGTGAAATTCCACAATCGCTGCACAGTAAAGCAAAAGACATAAGCGAAGCCACGCAAGATGCGCTGCGCTGTTTAAACAAAATGCACGACACCCTTACCCAAGATGTAAGCGACGGCGACATAAAACCTTACGTTGCCGACCCAATACTAGGCGAAAGCGGTCAATACATAAACCGCTTAGAGCAACTAAACAAACTATGGTTTAGTTACGCAAAAAAAGGCGAAGGTGCTCCCCATGCACGGTGGATAAAACGTCTTGAATATAAAAGCCATCACGATCACTTATTAAGCGACTGCCCTATCGAGGTCGGTTATTACTTAAAAGATAAATTGTGGCGAGAATGCGCGGGCGCTGTTTTGTGCTCTGCTACATTAAGTGCACTGGGCTCGTTTGATCACTTTGCTTACGAAACAGGGCTTGCTAAAGAAGAAGGCGTTAAATTTATTAAAGTACCTTCTCCTTTTGATTACCCAAAACAAGCCACTTTACGTATTCCGGTATCTAAAGTAGAACCTACCGATAAAGACTTTAGTGATCACCTAGCTAAAACTTTACCAGAGTACCTAAATGATAAAAAAGCGAACCTTGTACTATTCGCTTCTTACTGGCAAATGGACCACGTAACAAAGTTTCTTAGAACAAAAGGTTTTAACTTATTAGTACAAGGTGAGATGTCGCGAGAAGCATTGCTTAAATTACACACTAAAAATGTAGACGAAGGCAAAGGCAGTATTTTATTTGGAACACAAAGCCTTTCGGAAGGTCTTGATTTACCTGGTAAATATCTAGAGAACTTAATAATCACTAAAATTCCGTTTGCTGTACCTACTTCGCCGATAGAAGAAGCGCAAGCAGAATTTGTACAAAGCAAAGGTGGTAACCCGTTTTTAACGATTACCGTGCCAGACGCCGCAAAGAAATTGGTACAAAGCTGTGGTAGACTGCTGCGAAAAGAGAGTGATGAAGGCTGTATTACTATTCTCGATAGACGCTTAGTTACTAAGCGATACGGTAAAGCCATGCTCGACACCCTACCACCTTTTAAAAGACAAATAGATTATTAATGTTTGAACTCGCACTCGATCCAACAACCTGGGCTGTTTTATGTGCTGTTGCACTTGCCGCAGGTTTTATAGACGCTATCGCCGGTGGCGGTGGCATGTTAACTGTACCCGCTTTATTAACTGCTGGCTTACCTCCACATTTAACATTAGGCACCAATAAATTAGCGGCTAGCTTTGGCTCGTTAACGGCAAGCTATACATACTATAAAAAGAACTTATTTAGTCCTAAGTTTTGGGCAGCCTCTATAATTGCTACCGCAATAGGTGCATTGATAGGTACTGTTATTGTTGATCATTTAAGTATCGATTTTTTAAACAAACTACTCCCGATTATTATTATTTTAGTTGCTGGCTATAGCTTATTTGGTAATTTAAGCACCACCGAAGGCGATGAACTTCCTAAACTAAACAAAGCGATGAAAATAAAACAATGGCTACAAGGTTTAGCATTAGGCTTTTTTGATGGTTTAGCAGGCCCAGGTACGGGTACATTTTGGACTGCTTCTAATGGCATGCTTTACAAAATGAACCTGCTACTCAACTGTGGTTTAGCGCGTTCAATGAACTTTGTGTCTAACTTTATATCTTTAATTACCTTTGTTGCACTCGGCCATGTAAACTTTTTACTTGGCATAACAATGGGCTTTTTTATTATGCTAGGCGCATGGTTTGGGGCGCATTCAGCAATACGTTTTGGTAGCAAATTTATTCGCCCAGTATTTAATACTATGGTTATACTTTTAGCATTAAAACTAATTTACGAGGCTTACTTTTAATATGCATTCAATGGCTTTAGATAAACTACGTCAACAAGTTGCAACGCTAAAACAACAAGCTGAGCAATTTGATAAAGCTAAACTTTTTTCTAAAAATCGTTACATGCAAGCACAACCTAGCTTGTTTGACCGCGCAGTTTTTAGTACCAAAAGCATGAACCTAGTCGATTACGTGATAGAAATAGAAGATGAAGTTTCAAGGTTACCGCCAAGCGAGCATCGCCATGCTTATACCTACGCGCTTGAACGTATTGCAGCTCAAATACAAGCTGTATTCAATGTTATTAAATCTACCCCTATTTGGGTTAAAGAAAACAAAAGCCATTATAAACCACGCCCTAAGCAAACCGTTTATAAGCAAGCTGTGCAAAAAATAATGCAATCATCCCATGAGCTTTACGACGAATTAAAACAAAACCATGAGTTTGAACGCCGTTTAGTGCTCATGATTGAAGAGCGAAAAATGCAAATGGATAAAGCCTCACCTGCTAAAGCACAAAAGCTTAACCTTGAAATATTAAGCACACACGCTCGATTAGGCCGCTGCAGAAAAGCAATTTCTGCCACCGAAGATAAAATTCAACAAGTAGAAAAACAGCAGCTGCGTTAAGGCGCACTTTACTATGCAGCTTTATTATCATCCATTGTATTCAGACCTTATACTCCCAGAACGTCATCGATTCCCTATTCAAAAGTACAAGTTACTTAAAACCGAAATAGAAAACCTAGGTGTTTCGGCTATTCACTTTCAAGAGCCTAAGAAAGCAACGCCTGCTCAGCTTTCGTTGTGCCATAATCAAACTTATATAAATAACTTTTTAAACGGCACGCTTAGCAATAAAGCCATAAAAAAAATGGGCTTTCCTTATTCAAATGAATTGGTAGAGCGCACATTACTATCAGTTGGGGCAAGCATCCAAAGTAGTGAACACGCGCTAAAACATGGTTTTTCGGCTAATTTAAGTGGTGGCTATCATCATGCATACAGTGATTACGGTAGCGGTTTTTGTATTTTTAACGATCTAGCTATTGCAGCAGCACATTTAATAAATACAGAGCAAGCCGACACTGTTTTAATTTTTGATTGCGACGTACACCAAGGCGATGGCACAGCACAAATCACTCAAAACCATGACCAAATTATTACCTGCTCAATTCATTGTGAACAAAATTTTCCTCGTAATAAGCAAGAGTCTACTTACGATTTTGCATTGCCCGCTAAAACAACCGACGCTGAGTACCTCGCTACATTAGAGCAAGCACTCGATTTTTGCGTGCGCATTCATAACCCCGATATTATTTTGTATAATGCAGGGGCTGATATATACACAAAAGACGAGTTAGGCTTGTTTGATGTATCACTAGATGGCGTATATAAACGCGACTTTTTTACTCTCAACTTTTGTAAGCAACACCAAATCCCACTAATGTGCGGGCTAGGCGGAGGTTATCAGCGTAATTTGAGTTCACTAATTAATGTCCATAAACAACTATTTAAAGCCGCTATCGATTTATAGCAAGCCATAGTATAGACTCAGTTAAACGGATTATTTTAAAGCGGTGGGAATATGCGATTACACGAAGATATACACAATTTTTACGAAAAAATTGTGGTCGAGGAAGTTATCAAACTTAAACTTGATGAAAAATATGATGAAGATGTAATGGCTGACTTTTGTTGTACGGTACTAAATCAGCTCCCGCCACGATATATTCGCTACGATGTAGATATGGCGTTTTATTTACCGCAATCAGAACGCATACATATGGAACAACGTGTACAAACCGCAATAAACGTTGCCATTAGCCAAATATCAAAAAAGAAAGAGTTAAATGACAAGTCCACTTGATCAAGCCCCTACACATATGAAACTTGCAGTAGATTTAATTATGATACTAGAGCAACACGATGTTGCTCCAGAAGAAGTACTTAAAGCACTTGAAATAGTTAAAAGCGACTTTGAAAAGAAGCTAGAAAAGTCATAACTCTATTCTATTATTTGTATGTCGTGCTCGGTAACGCTACCTTCGTGCTTAGTGCAATCAATTTTAACTTCACCAAATGTACGCCTAGGCGAAGTTGAACGACGACAGGTCATATTTTGTGCCTTAACGCCAAATTGCGTTATGTACAATGCTACTGTTTCGTCTATTTGTCGTTTTTGCTGCGTAGTCGCTGCACTGTAAAATGCATCGTATTGCGCAGACCAATTTTCGACCCCCGCTTCCTTTGCAACACCTAGCCACCCCATCCCTAGTTTAGTAGATTGCTCCAAGTATTGGCCTTTTAAAAACATGAATGCCAACGTGTATTGTGCACTTTTATAGCCAAGTGCTGCCGGCTCTTTTAAATCATAAAAAGCTTGCTCGTAGAGCCCCTTTTTATACGCTTTAATACCATTGTATTCTTTTTTCTTCATTGTATTGTCGCTGTATAGGCTAACGGGGGTGGACCCACACCCACCTAATAAACCTACAGCCAAAATTGCTGCAACCGATATACATTTAGCCATAACTAGTCCTTTATTATTTTTTATATGCGAGTACCGAATCTGGCTTACACTCTTTGCAAAGCCTGCTATTGTGTAATCCTGTTTGTATAATTAAAATACTATCATGAGCTTAGCAAGTTTACTTCGGTTATTTTTTCTGGCTGCAATTTGGGGCGCGTCATTTTTATTTATGCGAATGGCAGCTAACAGCTTAGGCCCAGCGGTGTTAATAGAATTTAGAGTTGGCTTTGCCGCTCTCACCCTCTTTATTGTGGCGCTGTACTTAAAACGCCGCTTGGCGTTTACTGAGCACACAAAACACTTTTTTATTATAGGCGCGTTTAATTCTGCTCTGCCGTTTTTATTTTTTGCTTACGCAGCCCAAACTATCAGCGCATCTACACTCTCAATTTTAAATTCTACAACTCCAATATGGGGTGTCGTCGTTGGAATTTTATGGACAAAAACAAAGCCCAATAAAAGTATGGTGATTGGTTTACTGCTGGGTTTAATTGGCGTAGCTATTTTGGTTGGGCAAAATCATTTTGTGTTAAATAGCCAATCAATTTTGGCCATAGTAGCGGCATTAAGCGCATCACTTTGCTATGCCATTGCATCGCATTACACTAAAAACGCGCCTAAACTGCCCCCATTCGATAACGCCCATGGCTCAATGTGGGCTTCAAGCTTTATGGTATTGCCTCTTATCTTATTTATGCCAATGCGTGAAGTTCCAAGCACCAACGTTATGCTTGGTGTACTCGTATTAGGAGTAATGTGTACCGCACTTGCTTATATTTTATTTTTTAAATTAATCGAAGATATAGGCCCTACCTCGGCGTTAACAGTCACGTTTTTAATTCCGCTATTTGGCATTTTTTGGGGGCATTTAATTTTAGATGAGCAAATTGGGCCAAATACGTTACTCGGCGCATTATTTGTTATTGTGGGCACTATGCTGGTTACTGGTTTTTTACCACGAAAATAGCACTTAGCTAAAACAAGCTAAGTGCTTATATCAAGCGCTTTTACCAAACGCTTACTTTTGCGCCTTTTTGCTTAAATTTTCAATTAAGTCTTGGGCGCTAAAACTGTTGTCGCTTGGTTTAATGCCTTTGCCCATTTTAATATCAATCAATGTGTGCACTTCTTTGCGTTTATCATTGTTGCTCACTTGTACGCCTACGCTGCTTGTCGGACGTACGCGTGTTTCGCAGGTTAATAAACCGCAGCTTCGCTCATATTGCTGGCTTTGTGATGCACTAATAGATGACGCGGGCGCTTGCGATTTAGACTCAACAAAGGTTTCTTTGTTGGTGACAACAAACCAATCGTAGCCTTGTGCTTGGGTAAGCTCAGCCGCGCGTAATAATGCATAGTCACCGGCATCGGCTACATTATTTGATACGCTTTTAAACTCGACGCGGTATTGATCGTCGCTAATTTTTTGCTCGCTATAACCTTGTGAGCCATTATTAGCTGGGCGGTAATCGGGTTTAGATGCACAACCCGCCATAAGTAAAATACTGATAATTAAAATAGATGTTTTCATAGTTCACCTCGTTTTATACACATTATTATTTGTTTAACTGCCACTTTGCGCTAATTGCTTGCTGCTCTTGCACTCTATCTAGTGGTGCGCCGCTGATCATGCTATCTATAACAGCATCTAATTCACTGTTATTAGACGCCGTTTGATATTGCGCGCCATTGTTACTTTGCTGCGTGGCTGTTTGCGCTTTAATTTGCCAACCGCTTTGTGTTTTACAAGCAATGCTTGTTTGCGTTGTATTATTTGAGCTTAGTGCATACTGCCTACAAAGCTCACCTTGCTGATTTTTAAAACTTAGCTGCGCGCTAAATAGTGAGCCATCACTTTGCTCAAACACACCACTACTTAGCTGCGTATTAAGGGCCGAGGCTGTATTACTGGCTACTAAATTTTGCGACTCATTGGGTTGTAAATAGCTCGTCATTGCAACACCAAATACCACAGCAACGCTTGCTGCTATTGCTAAACTTTTATTAGTCGATTGCTTAACCTTTTGCCAAGGCGTTAACGTTACTACATTACTGTTTAACGTGTTTTTTGTCGTTGCCATATCAAGCTTTGCAACCATTTTAGCTAATGAGTCACTAAGTGGTGCGTCGTCAATACTTGTTGCGTGCTCTTTTACTCGCATGTCTACTTCGCTTAGCTCTGCAAGTCGCATTACTAGCTCATCATCGGTTTCAAGGGCTTTGCGCACTTGCTCCATTTCGTGCTCGCTTAGTTCTGAGTCTAAAAAGGCGCTAAGTGTTTCGTCGTTAATGTTCATACTTGCTCCTTTTTAAAGTCGGGTTTTATTAAGTTATAAAGTGTACTGCGTGCACGCGATAATTTACTCATTACACTACCTATAGGTATATCTAGCGTATGTGCTACCTCTTTATAGGCCATGCCCTGCACTGCCACCAGCGATACTATGGCGCGTTGCTCTTCGGGTAATTGCCCAAGTGCTGTATTTACATTTTTAAGCATTTGTTTGTTTTCGAGTGTTTGGTGCTCATTACTTGATATTGGCTCTGGTAAAATATCGGCCTGAGCCTTATTTTGCCTTACCTTGCGTGAGCGGTATTCGTCTATCCACACATTACGGCAAATTTTAAATGCCCATTTAGCAGGCTCAACGTCATCCGGAATGCCTTTTACTAATAGTTTTTCAATTGTTATTTGCACTACATCGTCTGCATCTGCTTTACTACCCGTTAGCGAATAGGCAAAACGCCTAAGCATGGGCAATAAGATTTTTAGAGTTTCGTTCATTGATTTTTACCCCTTTTATAAAGAAGACGATTCAAAAAAACATTTATTCCCAAATAATCAAAATAATTTAAATAATGAAATATTTCTATGTGTTAAACGTTAACTAACCAGCATGATAAATTTAATAGAAGTAACCCACTATGAATATTAAAAACACACGCGTTAAACACATAATAGCCGCTTCGCTTTTTATATTTAGCGCAACGAGTTCAGCTAATATAGTAAGAGTCGATCAGGTGCTTGGGCAGCTAAGCCCAATAGAGCAGCGTATTGAACAAACTATAGAGCGAGCACAACGCCTGCCGCTTCCGGTGCCTGTTCCACAAATATCGATTGATGAACTAAAAGCGCAAATAAGTGAGCCAATTAGCAGCTTACCCAATGTGCTTAACATTAATATAAATAGCCAAAACACTGCATTTGTTGAAGTAGAGCTTGAAAACGGCTTTAGAGCAATAGAGCGCCAATGGTTATTAATGGCAAATAGCCAACAACTTAATACCCTAAAGCAGCAAAATGTAACCATTGTATCGGTAAAAAATTACAACGCACTTAACATGAGCTTAGTGCGCTTTAACGTACCCCAAGGTGTTAATTCTAAAAGTGAGTTATTAAAAGCGCTTAACTTAGATGAGTCTGCAATACTTGACCGAAACCACATTTACCAAGCGCAAACAGGCGAGCCTAGCGTGAAAGTAACACAAAATAAGCCTGTTGCTCCTTACTGCACACAAAGCGTAAAAATTGGCATGATCGACAGCGCCATTAATACCAAACACAGTGCTTTTAAAGGCGCCAATATCACCACGCAAAGCTTTTTACCTAAAGGGTTAAGCTCGCCAAATTTACACGGCACCGCCATAGCGGGGTTAATTACAGGTAAAGGAGCAACGCTCAGCCCGCTTTTAAGCAGTGCCAAGCTTTACAGTGCAGAGGTGTTTTATAGGCAATCTGAATATGCGCAAGGAGCTACTTTATTTGCCATAGTAGAAGCACTTAACTGGTTAGTCAGCAATAAAATACCCGTAATAAATATGAGCCTAACGGGGCCAAATAACGCAGTTTTAGAAGCAAGTATTACTGCTGCAATAAAACAAAACGTGTTAATTGTAGCTGCTGCAGGTAACCAAGGGCCAGCGTCGCAGCCGTTATACCCAGGCGCGTATAAAAGCGTGATAGCGGTAAGTGCTATTGATTCAAAAAACCACATTTATAGATGGTCAAATAAAGGCGATTACATAGACTTTGCAGCCCTTGGTGTAAATGTTGTTACAAGCCAAGGCAATGGAAAATTTGGGAGGGAGTCGGGTACGTCAATGGCGGCGCCGCATGTAAGCGCGGCATTAAGTTGTTTATTGTTAAAGCATGGTAATAATAAAACTAAAGCACTTAACGAGCTGACTTCGCTGGCCGTCGATTTAGGCGAGCAAGGCAAAGACACCACCTTTGGTTATGGCGCCATTTACCCACCTAAAAGTGCACTTTAACTGACGCCGATAAAACCGATTGCGTATAGGTATTACTACTAAGCTTTGATTGATAATCGCCATATTCAGCCTCGGCTATTAATGTTACGTGCTCAAATACAGCTAGGTTATAAAACGCATTGACTACATTTCGGTGCTCATCTCGCGACGGTATTTGCTCAAAAAAATCACCCGTTGTTTGCTCATCGTAATCTTTATTTTGATAACGCCAGCCAGCCCCTACTTTGTTAGCCACATTAAAGGCCGTAAATTTGTGCGTAACTTTAGTAGTAAAACCGTAACCGTTAAAGTCGTATTGGTTGTCGTCGGCGTTTTCTTTATCGGCACTTAGCGCTGCCATTAGCATGGTTTGGCCATTATTTATAAAATGATAAAGCGCTACATCGGCACCTACACCATCGGCATTACGTGCTTTTGCAGTAGCAAAACGTTTAGCTTTGGTTTTTATGCTCATACGTAAATACGTATGCGGGTTTAAAAAATGACCATAGTAAGCACTAGCTTGATTAAAATGTAAAAATGTTTCGCCATCTACATTTGCTTTTGCGCCATCGTAACGAACCCCTAGCTCATGGCTATTAAAGCTGTAGCTGCCATCTAAACCATATTGATGAAGGTCTAAATCGTATTGATCAAATTCATCGTAGTCTTGTTGTTCAAACTGATAGCTTGAGGTTAATTTAGCGCCTTTGGTTAATTGCCATTTTGCATTAACACCTGCTGCGGTTTTTATGCCGCTGTCGCTTTGCGACGAAATATCGTCAAGCTCCTGAACAGAGAGCGCCGAATTACTTAAAACCCCAACTTCTGCATCTGCATTTACTTCAAGGCTACTTTTAAAGGGTTTATTTTGCTCAGGTGTTTTAACGTGGTTGGTTTGTGCAAGCACCGCTTGGGCACTAAAAACACACAATGTGGCGGTTATAACTGCTTTCATATTTATTCTCCAACAGGCCGAATAGGTTTCCCTATTCGGCATTTGTGCAAGCACTTGGCGTATTAAAGGCCTAGGTCTAAATCGTTAGTAATGTTGGTTACTACTTCACTTGCGGTGCTAAGTGCTACATCGTTACTAATTTGATCAGTAACCGCTGCACTCACCTGCCCGCTAACACTTTGTTGTACTGTGCTTTGTAAACTACTAACCGTACTGTCTTGCACACTGGCAATTAAAGATTGCTGAACACTACTTACAACTTCATTACTGGTATTAATTGCATCACCTACCTGCAGTGCTGAACTCACTGAGTTTGCAGCCGTATTAGTAATTGCTAATTGGTTTGTAAGCTCACCCGCATTAAGCGCATTTGTTGCATCAGCTTGTGTTACTGAATCTGTAGAGCTACTCACATTTGACAGTAAAGAGGCACTTGTTGGTGTATCAGTAGTATCAGGCTGAGCGGCTTGCTCAGAGCTAACAGAAAGTAATGACGATTGACTCACAGCGGTTGTTAAATTACCCGCCGATGAGGTTAAATGCGCGGTTGCATCAAGTGCTGTATTGACTGTGGTATTGCCTGTGGCATTTAAAGACGATGCGTTCAATGAGTTATTTAAAGACGAGCTGGCAGATGCAACTAATGAACTTGCAGGCTCTGCGGCCTCGCTACTTTCTTGCGCTGAAGTTTGTGTATTATTTGCCGTTGAATCTGTATCTTGCGAGCCATCAGCCGTTACCTGTGTATCGTTAGATACGTCTGACTCGTTGCTACCACTGGCTGTTAAACCATTTGGTGAAAGCGCAATAGATGTAGATGTTTGTTGCTGCGCCGACGTTGACTGAGATATTTCAATATCAGCGGCGTGAACTGCACCTGTAAAAGTACACACACCGCTTAACATCATTACGCTTACAATTTTATTTAATTTAGTCATTGTTTTGTCCTCTAGTTTGTCGGATTGACATAAAGAAGACGATTTACAAAAACACTTTATTCCAAAATAAATTAAAAAATTACAATAAAACCACTTATTACCTAAATTTCAAATACTTAAAGGTAAGTTAATACTCTACTGCGTTAGCGTTTCGCTATTTTGTATCAGCAATAACAGCTCGGCAGTGGCGGTTGCATCGGCCAATGCGCGGTGATGGCTGGTTAAATTTAAATTAAAATGCGCACTAAGGTTACCAAGCGAATACGACTTTAAGCCTTTAAACGCTTTGCGCGATTCAACCACGGTGCACATTTTTGGCATTTTAAAAAAGTGCCCTGCCATCTCGCATTCTTTTTTAATAAAGCCATAGTCAAAATTAACGTTATGGGCTACAAAAATACTGCCTGAGAGTTTATCTAATAGCGGCTTGGCTATATCGGCAAATACAGGCGCGTTGTAAACCATACTGTCGCTAATACCGGTTAATGACGTAATAAAGCCAGGTATATGGCGCTGCGGATTAATAAGTGTAGTCCAAGTATCAATTACTTTACCGTGCTGTACTTTAACTATGCCAATTTCGGTAATTCGGTTGCCGCCTTTTAAGCCGCCCGTGGTTTCTATGTCAACTACGCTGTAAACACGGTTTGGATCTACAAACCACTTAACTGCGGCAATATGTACCGTAAAGCCCACATTTTTTAAATTATCTATGGTGGTAAGTTGGTTGCGCCTAAGCTTATCGCCTGGAGCTTTTACTTCTTCAAAATGTACTTGGCCATTATTAATAACCATTAAATCGGGGTAGCCGTCTTTTAGCTGTAAATAATGTTTACTCATAGCCGTTAAGTGCGCAATTAGTGCCTCAAGTGGGCTGTTTAAAATAAGCGCTTCTAGTGGCTCTAATAAATTGCTGCGCCATCTAAATAAGCCATTGGGCTGATCAAAGTATTGCGCTGCATTTTTGCATACTAAATTAAGTAATGCTTGCGACGTTTTGCACTGAGCTAAGCGCTCGTTTATCTGTGTTTGCTGCGCTTCATAAAAATTACCAAGCCTTAATACTTGCGGATAAATATCAAACTCATTGCACGGCGGATAAGGCGACTCCACAAATAACTCATGCCAAAATACTAAACCAAACAAACTTTGCCAAAGCGTGTTTTCGGTATTAAATACCTGCATACCTTGGCGAGTATAATAATCGTTTACGCCCTGCTCTACTTCACCTCGGTACAGTTCATCTATTTCTAGCACGCATTGGGTGTCGGCAAGCATGGCACTTAAACGCGAACGTGTTTTTTTATTAAACTTACGCATTAAAAAATCGTCAGCAAAATAAAGTAAATCATCAGTAAGTGGGTTTTCGATAATGGCTTCTAATCGAGCTTTTACCCACTCTTTATTGCCAAGCCTGTATTGCTCTCTTATTTGAATTTCTTGTGCTTCGCTATCATCCACGCACCCTTCAAGTAAACTAAAAGCAAGTTCGCTATCAACTGTTTTTAGCTGCCTATAAAGCCTAACTAATAGTTTGTTTTTTAATACAACGGCAATTGCACCATGTGCAGCTTGCACTAAAACCTGCGACGCTAAAGCAACGTAATCGCTCTCATCTGTAATATTTTTAAATGCTAACCGGTAACGGTTTAATAAATAGTTTGATTGTGCTTCGTCAAGTGTTTCAAAGCGCGACAAGCTCTCGCTGTGTCCTTCGCGCGTAGCAGTTAAGCCTAAGTCTCGCATTACAAAACGGTTTTGATGATTCACATCACCACTGCTTAGTTTGCCTGCAAATAAAAACTCAAAATATTCGTAGTAATCACTGCGGTTGTTAATTACATACTGGCTATAAAGTGGCGCAAGCTCTTGTGGGCATGCTTTAAAAAACTCACGCGCAATTTCCACCAGCGCGCCTTTAGCGGCGCTTTTTTTAAAGCTTATTTGCTCACTGTAATTACTTAGCAACTCAACCAAAGAAGGCTTAGTTAAGTGCGCTAAAAGCTGCGAATAATGCTGCTCGTTTGGCTCAAATAAAATACCGGCTTTTTTTAGCGTATAAATAGCCTGATGCGGCGAGGTTATTTCTTCATAATTAAGCGATTGCGCCTGCACTAAATAAGGCTTTCGCGAGTACACACGCGCCAACATGCACTGGCTTTGCTCATCTAGCTGATTAATTTTACTAATAAATTCACTATGTTTGGGCTCAAGCAAATGCATACATTTACTTGTTACAAACTCAATAAGCTCTCTAAAATGCGCTAAATAGTATTTTGCTGGTAATTCTTTTTTCATAATATCGCCACAACTGTATATAAAAACAGTATCTAGCATTTGTGCTTATTATTCAATCTTAAACTTGTAACTAAAACACGCTATAGTGAGCTTATTAAAGCAAATTCATTAAAAATAAAGGACTTACCATGAACGCGCATCCGTACGATGTTTTATCACTCAATAACGGCGCAAATATTATTTTTACGCCTTGCCCAGGCACAAAAACACAAAACTTAGCGGATTCAATCGCCACATTAAAAGCTGCTGGCGCTAACGTGCTGCTGTCGCTTATGCCGCAAAAAGAACTTGAAAAAAACAACGTAGAAACAATTAATAGTGAGTGCAATAAGCACGATATAACCTGGTTTCATTTACCTATAAATGACGACGAAGCACCCAAACAGCCTTTTACATCAAGCTGGAACACCCACAAAACCGACATATTACAGGCCATACAACACAAACAAACCATTGCCATACATTGTAAAGGCGGCACAGGACGTACAGGTTTGGTCGCTGCGCTTATTTTAAATTCGGCAGGTTACACAAAAGAAGAAGTATACAGCCTAGTACAAGGCATTCGCCCTAAAGCACTGACTATAGAGCTGCAAAAAGAGTACTTTGAGAAGTTTGAGAAGTAAGGTACTAGCTGAGTAAGGGAAAACTTCGCATTATGAATATTATTTCAACTCACAGAAATGAGAGGATGCTCAGTAATTATCAAATTGATATTTGACGCTTTTGATTTTTAATTAATGTATATTGAGCGCGTCATTGGGTGTATTCTTATTTATATGGATAAGATTCTGGGCAATGCGTTCATTGAAATTCAATAAAAGCTCATCAACGAAAAGTTTTTTATTAACTTCATCTAAATTGATTATCTGATGTATAAGTGAATAAAAAGCCCTGATTTCTACGACTAAATCACTACTGCTAATCAAAGCATAAGCAATGATATATTTCACATAATAGTCTGGGGAATTCTTAGCCTTCTTCAAGATATGATATAAATCATCATCATTTTCTATTTCATAAAAACTTTGTGCAAAAACATCCCCTAAGGTCAGTGACGATGTGTAGCAATAATCAAATATTATATATGGGATAAAGCATGTTTATCTATCTTCTCAATAGACTTCAATAATGCTTCACTTGAGGTCTTATTTAATTTGAAACTTGCTATTATATTGTTATTCAGCGAATTATACTCAAGTTGGTTGATCCTGTTCGCCAGATCTATATTATTAATAAGCGTACTCATCTTTTGGTTTGTAAATTTCTCGGACAACTCTCTTACCCTTCGTGCAAAAATCTCCAGCTTGTCTTTGAGTTCTTGATTTTTGATGTGCCTTTCATAGTTGTGCCTTTGAGCTATCAACTCTTCTCGCTGATAATCCAGAGCTGTTTTAGAGTCTTTCCAAGTACGGTAAAGTAGTAATATAGATGCAAACAATAAAAGTGGCGAAAAAACACTACTGAAGTAAGTTGCTGTTTTCACCCAGCTATCTAATGAGGCATCTAATGAGAAAGTGAATCGGTTAAAAAATATAAACGTAATAATAGAACAACCTATGACAGCTATTAATATTGATAAAAAACCAAGATTTTTATCCATAAACATTCCCTCAATTAAAGGTTCTTTTTACACTAATCTCAATTAGTTAACAACTAAGTTGCACCGCGTGCCGGATGAATAATAGACTTCCTACCTTCGATAATACCTACTAAAACATCCACCGGTTGCTCTGCTTTTATGGCTCACTTTATAAGTTGCTAATAATTATTACGGTAACATCACAGTACACAGAGGCAACTAGAAAAGGAGCCTATAAAATAATTGTAATTGATCAAAAGGCACTAAATTGGTTCCTGCACAAGCATATTCAACCATAGCGCTTTACGATATTATGCTCCTTTATATTTAATTTAACTTTCAGGGCATATAATGACAACGCACACACCGCCTTCCCTCTCAGCCAACACAGCTGAAAACACTTCTCTTTTTTACGTAATTTTTATATCGGCTGTGGCTGCTATTGGTGGCTTTTTGTTTGGTTTTGACTCGGGCGTTATTAACGGCACGGTATCGGCTCTCGGTAATGCATTTAATTCTAGCAGTGTGGCTACGGGCTTTAATGTAGCGTCTGTGTTACTTGGCTGCGCCTTAGGTGCGCTTGCTGCGGGGCCGCTGGCTGATAAGTTTGGTCGGCGTGCAATTATGATCATCACCGCGATTATTTTTGCCATTAGTGCATTTGGTTCGGGCATTAGCGAAAGCTCTGCGGAGTTTATTTTTTACCGTTTATTTGGTGGTTTAGGTATTGGTGCTGCATCGGTATTAGCGCCAGCTTACATTGCTGAAGTTGCGCCACCAGCACTACGTGGTCGTTTAGCTACATTACAACAACTCGCTATTGTATTGGGTTTATTTGCTGCTTTTTTAAGTAACTACTTAATTGCTGATGCAGCAGGCAGCGCGCAAAATATTTTAATGCTTGATATAGCCGCTTGGCGCTGGATGTTTTGGGCTGAGCTTGTGCCTGCTGTGTTGTTTTTAGTGGGTGTTTTGTTTATTCCTGAGTCGCCTCGTTATTTAGTGGCGCAAGGTAAAGTGGATGATGCAAAATCGGTATTTAGTAAAATATCGAACGACAACGTTGATGCGCAAATAAGCGATGTTAAACGCTCCTTGCATAGCGATACAAAGCCAAGTATTCGTGATTTATTTATTGATGGCAGTAAAAAAGTACACCCAATTGTTTGGGTGGGTGTGGCGCTGAGTGTGTTTCAGCAATTTGTGGGTATTAACGTGGTGTTTTATTACGGCTCTGAGCTTTGGCAGGCCGCTGGGTTTGATGAGTCGCAATCGCTATTTATAAATGTGCTCGCAGGTACTACTAATATTGTATCGACCTTTATTGCCATTGCCCTAGTTGACAAAATTGGCCGTAAACCACTGCTATTAGTAGGCAGTATTGGTATGTTTATTAGCTTAAGCGCGCTTACTTATATATTTGGCAGTGCAGGCCTTGATGACGCAGGCAAACTTGCACTTAGCGATAACATGGGTACGTTTGCACTTATTATGGCTAACTTATTTGTGGTATTTTTTGGCTTAAGTTGGGGCCCTGTTGTATGGGTATTGTTAGGCGAAATGTTTAATAATCGTATTCGTGGTGCAGCGCTTGCTGTTGCAGCTAGCGCACAATGGATTGCTAACTTTGCCATTACCATGACCTTCCCTATTATGCTGGCTAACATTGGCCTTGCCGGTGCTTATGGCTTTTATGCGTTATCGGCGCTTATAAGCATATTTTTTGTTGTTAAATACATAAAAGAAACACGCGGTAAAACGCTCGAATCTATGTAATTTTTTAAAAGCGGTGATATTAATCGCCGCTTTGCTTTTACATACAATGGCGTTATTTAAGAGTGATTGTTTGGATAAGCTCAACGTTAATTAATAAATATATTTTAAACTGCTGTTAATACGTAAACGCTCCTTTTACCAGCAAGCTTTTACTACCAAAGTTTATAGCTACCGATTGCATACTTAAATATCACTACAGCTCAATACGTTAGCGAAACTTTTAACTTAAGCTAAGGCTGAATAGCAATCTACGCTCATTTATTTTAACTTTATAACCATTGCCGCATTACCTTTTATTATAACTAATCTATTTAAATTCCTTTTTAGAATATCAAATATTAGCTATTGTCCGCCCATTCCAACTTTATGTATTTACTAAAATGAAAAAACAGTTAATTTCAGGCTTAGCTTTAACGTGTGCGTTAGGTTCGTTCAGTGCATTTGCTACTAATGGTTATTTTACTCACGGCTATGGCATGACCCACAAAGGCATGGCTGGCGCAGGTGTAGCGCTGTCAGAAGAGTTAATGTCTGGCGCTAATAATCCAGCAACCTTTTTACCTAACGGAACAGAGCTATCACTGGGCTTAGAGCTTTTTTCACCTGAACGAAAATATACTGCATCAAAAGTAGATACTTTTTACCCTGGCGCATTTTATCTTGAAGCAAAAACACAAAAAAGCGACAACACCGTATTTGCAATTCCAGAGTTTGCTATTGGCCATCAATTAAATGAAAAAGTAAATATTGGTTTATTAGTGTATGGCAACGGCGGTATGAATACCGAGTACGGCGCAGAATCCTCTCCTGAGGGGACTTTTTACGCTGGTACAACGGGCGTTGATTTAAAACAACTCTTTATTAGCCCAACAGTAAGCTATAAGTTGAATGAACAAACACGCCTTGGTGTATCCCCTATTTACGTGGTGCAACAGTTTGAAGCGCAAGGGCTTGGAAACTTTGCTCCTTTTTCGCAATCACCCCAAGCGCTTACAAATAATGGCACCGATACAAGCACAGGCTTAGGCATTCAACTAGGTATTAGCCAAGATATAAATTCGTCATTAAGCTGGGGGGCAAGTTACCGCTCATCAGTGTCTATGCAAGAATTTGATAGCTATAAAGGTTTGTTTGCAGAACAAGGCGGATTTGATCTGCCAAGTTCGTTTCAACTTGGTGCAGCTTATAAGCTTACCCCAGCTAATCAGGTTGTATTTGATTGGCAAAAAATAAATTACAGCGAAGTAAAAAGTATTGCAAATCCAATCAGTAACTTGATGTCAGCACCTTTAGGGGCTGATGCAGGAGCTGGGTTTGGCTGGAACGATATGACTATTTATAAGCTTGGCTATCAGTGGCAACGTACATCGCAACAAAAAATTCGTTTTGGGGTATCTTATACCGAGCAACCTATTCCTTCATCAAACGTTTTGCTTAATATTTTAGCCCCGGGTGTTCAAGAGTGGCATTTTACTACTGGCTTTAGCCATTCTTTTACCAACAAGGTACAATTAAACGCTATGGCTTTTTATTCGCCAGCAAAAAAAGTAACGGGTGCTAACTACTTAGCGCCTAATCAACAATTATCAATCGAAATGAAACAAACCGGCTTAGGCGTTTCTATTGTTTGGGAAATTTAAAAATGATAACAGAATTCACCCCAGTATCGGCTGCAATAGGCGGGGCATTAATAGGTATAGCGTGTACGTTATTACTTGTTTTATACGGAAAAATTGCGGGTATATCAGGCATTGTTAAATCTGTATTCGCTAAAGCAAATTCAGACTCTCGTTGGCAGTTATACTTTATTTTAGGGTTATTGTTGGCAGGAGTCGCTGTAAGGGTATTTGCGCCTTCTTTATTAGAAGGCGAATTGCAATTACCGTCTTGGCTTATTGTTGTTGCAGGGCTTTTAGTTGGCGCTGGTACAACGTTAGCTAATGGGTGCACAAGTGGCCATGGTGTGTGCGGCATGTCGCGCTTTTCTACTCGCTCTTGGGTTGCAACATGCACATTTATGCTTGTCGCCTTCATTACAGCAAACCTTGTAGGATAAATAATGAAAGCAATTATGATGGTTGTTATAGGCTTTATATTTGGCTTAGGACTTATTATTAGCGGGATGACAAACCCTGCTAAAGTGATTAACTTTCTTACGTATGGAAACCAATGGGACGCAAGCTTAATTATAGTGATGGCTGTTGCCATGCTAATAATGATGCTTACATGGTTATGGGTTGCAAAAAAAGAGAAGCCACTTCTTTCAGGAACGTTTAATTTAAGTGATTTAAAAAAAATTGATGCGCGCTTAATTATCGGCTCGGTACTTTTTGGTTTAGGCTGGGGTTTAAGTGGTATATGCCCAGGCCCGGGCTTGGTTCAATTAGTATCTCTTAAAATGGAGTTTTTATTGTTTTTTGCAGCCGTGCTAGGCGGTATGTGGTTAGCCAAAAAAGTATAATATTTGCTGCCGACTAAACTCGGCAGCTACTTTTACCCAAACAAAGGTACATAACTTGCTGCAATATATATAAAACTATATTGTACAGGTTTAAGTTATGCTAAATAAAGCGCTGGAATTTTCTAACAACACACCTTGGTTAGGCGCAGCGTCCTCCCTTTTACTTATAGCTATACTACTGTTTTTAATTCGTTTTTTTGTAATGTACTGGCTAAAAAAATGGACTTCAAAAACCAAATTTATATTCGATACTTTACTAATAGAGTCAATATCTAAGCCGCTAACACTATGCACAATTATTGTGCTACTCACCATTTTAGAGCACGACACTTTCATTATTAGTACTTCTATTTCTCAACAGATCCCTTTTAATAGCATTAATATTGTATTAGCGCTGCTTGCACTTATTATGTTTTTAGACCGCTTTATTATTGGCACTATTAATTACTATGGTAAACAATCTGCCGTGGTTTTTAATTCAAAAAGCATAATTAAAGGCGTGATACGCGTTACATTATCGTCAGTGGGATTACTGGTTTTAATGGGCACGTTAGGTATTTCTATTACACCTATTATTGCCTCGTTAGGTATTACATCACTAGCTGTTGCCCTTGCTTTGCAACCTACCCTCGAAAACTTTTTTTCTGGCGTGCAGCTTGTAATAGATAAACCTATAAGGGTGGGTGATTTTATTGAGCTTGAATCTAAGGAGCAAGGCTTTGTTGATCATATAGGTTGGCGATCTACATGGGTTAAAATGCTACCCAACAATATGATTATTATACCTAATAGCCAATTATCTAAGTCGCGTATTATTAATTACTTTTACCCTGAAAAAGAGCTAAGCGTGCCTGTTGATATAAGCGTGCATTACGATTCAGATTTAGAATTTGTTGAACAAGTAACACTTGAAGTGGCTCGTGAAATACTTATTTCACACGAATGGGGCGTTGATGATTACAATACCTTTGTGGTTTTTCATACCTTTGATAGATCAAGCATTAACTTTACGGTAATGCTTAGAGCTAAAGAATACTTTAATCGCTTTTGGGTTAAATCTGCTTTTATAAAAGCCCTGCATAAACGCTATAAAAAAGAAGGTATTGTAATCCCCTTCCCTATTACGGCTATTAACACGACTCAAGAAGCCGCTAAATTTAATAGTGATAAAAAGGTGCAAGGCGACACTTAAAAAAGCGCGAGTAACTCTCGCGCTAATAAGTATTAAAACTTGTAAGTTATTTGCCCAATAATTTCACGAGGGCTGCCAGGAAAGTGGCCGTTTCGTTCACTAAATCCACTAACCGCGTATTCTTTGTCAAACAGGTTATTAATATTCACACTTAGTAATACGTCATCAAAGCGACTCGTCCAGCTCATATCAAATACAGTAAATGGTTTTACTTTTTGGCCACTGGTACTAAGTTGCTCACTTACGTAATTTGCACCAAATGCAATTGATGAGTCAATTGAATCAATAGCGTAGCGAGTCCATAAACCTGCCTGGTGGCGTGGTGCATTAGCAAAGCGCGAACCGTCCCCAAAAGTATTTGAAAGCGTATCACCCGTTACGCCGTCTACCACTTGCGTATCGTTGTATGCGTAGTTAGCCGTTACGGTCCAGTGCGCTGATAAATCACCGACTAAAGTTGTTTCAAATCCTCGGCTTTCTACTTCACCTATATTTAAAAGTGCAGCAATGCCATCCCCCGCTCCCGTATCGTCAGGGTTGCTCATTACCACGTTTTCTTTATTAATTTGGTAAATTGCAAAGGTGCTCATTATTTTGCCGTCGAGCCATTGGTTTTTCATACCCAGCTCGGTTTGCTTGCCGGTTTCTGGTTCTAAATTACCTTCGCCTTCTACATCTTCTTGGTCGGCTGACGATGTAGGGTTAAAGCTCTCTGAGTAGTTAATATATACCGATGTGTTTTCTACTGGCTGATAAGTAACAGCAACGCGCGGCGTTATATCGTTATCTGAGTAACTAAAACCAGTTTCTTGATTAAACTCTTTAAAATGGTCATAGCGTAGGCCTGCAATTATTGTCCACTGCTCGCCTATGCTAATTACGTCTTGCGCGTATACACCAAATCGGTCGGTATCAACGCCATCGCGGTTCATGTCGGTAAGGTTATAAGTACTTGGGTCGGTTTCACCGTAGTTTAAATTAAAAACATTTAAATTAGCGACGCCATCGGCCTCATATCGAGCACGAAAGTAGTCATATTCGGTATCAACGGTGTGGTAATCACCACCAAATAAAAACTGATGGGTTAATTGTCCTTGTCCAAAGTTATAAACAAAGTCGGTGGTTACACTTGCCTCTTTATTGGCACGAAATTGCTTACGGTATTCACGCTTAATCGTTTCGTCATCTATATTGGCAACGCCATCACCATTTACATCTACCCAGCTTTGCGACTCATGGTAGGCTTGGTCTCGCTCGTTATCCATGTAACGAAACGTAGTACTTAACGAAAAATCATCATTAAAATAATGGCTAAGTTCTGCTTGAAGCACCAAAGCTTCCATATTTTGATAATCAAACGACTCATTCGCGTTATAACTTGGGTCAACTAAAAAGTTACCGTTGTCATCTACCGGTACGCCACGTAAGCGGTTTCCGCCTAGGTCTTGTTTAATGTAGTCAACACTTGTGGTTAGGGTTGTTGAATCACTTAAATCAAATAACAATCCACCTGTCAGCTCGGTGTTTTTTGAGTCTGCATTGTTACGAAAGCTGTCTTGCTCTTCATAATAACCACCCAATCTATAAGCCATTGTATCGCTTAAACCACCCGTCATATCGAGTGATGCACCTCGGGTGTTGTAGTTACCCAAAGTAAGCTTTAATTCGCGTTTTTGTGTGTAGCTTGGCTTTTTGGTTACGTAATTAATCATCCCACCAGGTTCGCCACCGCCATACAAAGCAGAGGCAGGCCCTTTTAAAACCTCAACACGTTCAACATTAAATAACTGCGGTACACCAAAGCCCGAATATGGGTCGCCACGTACGCCATCGTAAAATACATTGGCATCGTCTCTAAAACCACGAAAAGTAACGCCTGAGTAACTGTATTCACTCACTCCCGCAATTGAGCGGTATAAATCGGTAATGTCGCGCGCGGCTTGGTCAATAATAAGTTGCTCGGTTAATACCTGAGCCGATTGCGGAAGCTTAATAAGATCTAAATTAGTTTTGGTACCAATTTTAGTTTCTGTTTCTAGGTAAAATTGCTGGGCACGGCCAGTTACTTCTATTTTTTCAATATCGTTATTTTGCTCTGCAAATGCCATATTAGAAAAAGCAGAAAAAGACGCAGCAATACTTAATGCCAAATAATTAGGGTTAAACATGATAATTCCTGGGAGAAGTGTAGATAGCCAACAAGCTAAATGATAACTCTTATCATTTTCATAATCAACACAGAAGCAACTTTAATACATCTAAATATTAGAACTAATATTACTTAAAACAGAGCGCTAGCCCTTTTATTGCAGTTAAAATAAAACCCCTACTGCACTAAATGCGGTAGGGGTTATTAAGTAGTTCTTAAATTAGTATTTAGCGTGTAATTTAACCCGCAATATTACTAATTTGAATTACTGGAGACACGTTAGTAAAGTTAACTAAATCAGCGGCTATTACCTCTTGATGAGGTGCAAAGGCTTGCTGAAAAGATTCTACCGATTCAAACACTAAATGCCCCATAGCAATATAAGTTGGCGCTTCGCCAGGTGCGCCACCTGCTAAACCTGCATCGGCACTACTTGATATAAGCGCTTTACCAACTAACTCTGCAACTAGGGGTAAATGTGTTTTACAGTAGTAGTCCATATCGAAAGTAGCACTTTCATTATTTGGGTATAGTACGCTTACTTTAATCATTACATTCTCTCTTTTATTTACTAAAAAATTTAAAGCGTCTTTTGAAACAGTATGAATCATACATAAGTAAAAAACGCATAAGTGAGCAGTCGCTCAATTATGCGTTATTCATACTCATAGCGCCAGTAATTTGATTACATTGCTTATTTTAATTAAGGTGATACTTCGCTAATTTACTTGAGTGCGGGTCGTTTTTTAAAAGGTTTGGGCAGTAAAGGTTCTACAAAGTTAACGCACGTATTTATTCAATATGCTAAATCAGACTCAAAACCTTCAGGCAAAATATAAACCAAGCCCTTAACTGGTTTTACTGTAAGGTCGCTCTTCTAACCCTCTGTCAAACGCCATTTAAGCATCTCTATTTTTTAATAAACACATTACACACTTAATAACGGTAATAGCACTTAAACCTAAGTAAATAAAATAATAAAAGGTGGCTGGGAAAGGTATGCAAAGAGTAGGTATAAAATTATTTTGGACTTACAGTTTTTATCAAACCGCACTAATCAAAGCTGATTGAGCTGACACTAGTGCGGTTCAAAAGTAAGTATAAAACTTACTAATTCAATTTTAATAAACCAAAATGCTTATGCAGAAAGTTGCACTGGAGCATCTGCTACAGATACTTTTTTCATGCTGCCTTGTTGTTCAAGGCGAATATGCCAACTAAATGCTTCTTCAAGTAAATGAGGGGTATGCCCACCACGCTCACAAGCACGACTGTAGTAATCTAACATATCGTCGCGGTAATCTGGGTGCACGCAGTGCTTAATAACTTGTACAGCACGCTCTCGCGGCGCTAAACCGCGTAAATCAGCTAAGCCTTGCTCGGTTACTAAAATATCAACATCGTGTTCGTTATGATCAACATGGCTCGCCATAGGCACTACGCTTGAAATAGCCCCATTTTTAGCAATCGATTTAGTCACAAATATTGCTAAATGAGCATTACGAGCAAAATCACCAGAGCCACCAATACCATTCATCATTCGTGTGCCACACACATGTGTTGAATTTACGTTGCCATACATATCAAACTCAAGCGCGGTGTTTATTGCAATAATCCCTAAACGGCGCACTATTTCAGGATGGTTAGAAATTTCTTGAGGGCGTAACACTAGCTTGTCTTTGTATTTTTCTAAATTATTGAATACTTGCGCGTTACAACGCTCCGATAAAACAATTGAGCTGCCTGATGCAAAGCTCATCTTACCTGCGTCAATTAGGTCAAATGTCGAATCTTGCAGTACTTCAGAGTACATTGTTAGGTCTTTAAAGTCAGAATCGAGTAGTCCCATCATCACTGCATTAGCAATGTTACCAATGCCTGCTTGTAGTGGACCTAAATTAGCTGGCAATTTATTTTGAGCCACTTCTTCTTTAAAAAAGTTAACTAAATGGCGCGCAATAGATGCGGTGTCTTCATCAGGGTCGGTTACGGTAGAAAACGAGTCGCTTTGGTTAGTAAAAACAATACCAACAATTTTTGCAGGATCGATAGGAATAGCAGTACTACCAATTCTATCATCTACTTTAACTAACGGCATTGGTTGACGAGTAGGACGATACGAAGGAATGTATATATCGTGCAAACCTTCAAGATTCGGGTTATGCAGCATATTAATTTCAACGATGACTTGTTTGGCAAAAATAGCAAAACTGGCTGAGTTACCTACCGATGTCGTTGGCACAATATGCCCTTCTTCGGTAATAGCGACGGCTTCAATAACAGCCACATCAGGCATGGTTAATTGATGATTGCGTAGATGCTCAACTGTTTCAGATAAATGCTGATCAATAAACATAACTTCGCCGTTATTAATCGCTTTACGTAAAGTGCTATCTACTTGAAAAGGCATACGACGCGCTAAAATGCCCGCCTCTGTTAATAGCTTGTCGAGATCATTACCTAATGACGCACCCGTCATTAAATTTATTTTGATTGGATTTTTTTTGACTTGCTCAATTAATGCTCTGGGTACTGCTTTAGCTTCTCCGGCACGAGTGAAACCACTCATCCCTACAGTCATTCCATCTTTAATAAATTGGCTTGCTTGCTCTGCCGGCATTACCTTGTCGTGCAGGTTACTATTGCGAATACGTTCCAAGTGCATACTGAGCTCCTCTCTAAATTTGTCATTATTCTAATCCTAACTTCGTACTACACAATCTAGACTTAAGTCGTATTTTACGAATCGAGGATGAGCAACATGTTTAAAAGGGAGGTTAATTTACTTTTAATTAATATTACCATGTAGTTATTAGTAATATTTTTTACAAAAAAATCACACAACAATCTATAAAGTAATTTATAAAGTAATTTATAAAGTAATCAATAAATAAATAGTATTATTTAATTAGAGGAATTATTTTTGAGGAGATAAATTTATTAGTATAAACACCCAAATGAGGAATTTGGGTGGCAGTCTTACCAGCCACATCTCGGCACACACGTCACAAACTGTGGCTGCTCCCTTCCGGGCCTGACCAGGTTCGCCTGCTAGTGTTGCGAGAGGACCAATAAGACTACCATTGAGGGCCTTGGTTGGCGCGGGAAGGATTATCTCTACTTTTGCTCTGTTATTCAAGGGATAATCTAAAAAGAAAGTGCGATTGCATACTTCATATACAATCGCGACGTATTTAGCTGTTTTAGTGCGTATTAATTGTTCTCTAACTGCGCTTTTATATTACGAAGTGCTGCTTTTACTTTTTTCATGTTTTCTGGACCCATACGTAAAAGCTGTTTTTGCGCAGCAGGTAATTGCTCCCACTCCGAAAACGCATACTGATACGTCACTGAGTCGCGAAGTAACGGCAAGTCACCTTCAGGCTCTGGCGTATCAAGTAATAAATCGATTGCATCGGTTAGCGTTTGATTAAACTCATCATCGCCATAACCAATTTCACTGTATGCATTATTTATAAGTGGCTTGTACTCTTCGTACATACGAACGGCTTGCGCTGCACTCATACTGGTAAATATTTTCACATACGGGGTATAACGCTCGTAGCTATTAGGGTTAATTGTGAGGATATCCCCTTCATTAACGCTAAATTTTTCTTCTGGCTGTACAACAGGCGTGTGCTTTTTAGCTACCTTACCTTTAGCTAGGTTATCTACAAATACAACACCACGGCGAATTACATCGTCGGTCACCATTAGGCTCATTACTGAGTCGCTTAGGTACTCATCCATTTTAGCAACCACAACTGCATCACTTTCGTTAAGTGTTGGTAGTGGCTCTACTTCAGGCTCCGGCTCACTCGGGCTTTGTGCTGGTACTTCAAGCTCGGCTGGTTTTTCTGGCATTACAGATGGCGCGTCTACCACTGGGTCATTCTCGGGTTTAAGCTCCATCATAGGTTGCTCTTTAACTGCGGGCTCTACCTCAGTGCGTGTTTCTTGCTCGTCACTTGGTGTGAGCAATACGAAGGCGGCCGCACATGCTACGACTATTAAAATAATAACGGCGAAAAGAATATTGTTATTAGGTGGACGTTTTTGAACATCTGATGCTTCTGGTTTATCTGACATACGAACTCCATAAAAATTAAAATGCGATATCACTTAGAGTACGCTAAGTGGATTAAATTCATTCTTACACAAATACTATGACATTTTATATTACGGCAACTATAACAAAGTAAGTTACCTACTAGATTGGGTGATTAAATAATGTAATAAGCATTAGGGCAGTTATCCTTTGATTCTTCTAGCTTAAAGACTTACAGTTAATAAATAAAGTAAAGACGTAGAACAGTTTAACCACCAATATGAAAATCAAGCAAGTTGATCCACAAAAACCTAAAACTGCCTTATTACTTACAGGTGGTGGCGCACGAGCTGCTTATCAAGTGGGTGTGCTAAAAGCGCTAGCTCATAGTATGCCTCGTACTGCTCCATTGCCATTTAGAGTAATAAATGGCACCTCCGCTGGCGCTATTAACTCAGCTGCATTGGCATGTTACGCTTCTTGTGCGCATTTGGCTGTACGAAAGCTCGAATCAGTTTGGAAAAACTTTTCAACCTCTATGGTCTATAAAAGTGACTTTTTAAGCGTGTTTGGTCATATTGCTCGCAATATCTTAACGAGCTTTCAGTCAGAGCATATTAACCACCCACCAGCGAGCTTACTAAATAACCGCCCTCTGCGTAGTTTATTAAACGAGATTTTAGATTTACACCGCATTGAGCGCAATTTACACCGTAATTATTTAGATGCGCTGTCTATTACAGCCTCAAGTTATACAACGGGTGACTCTGTTGCATTTTTTCAATCTAATACGCAAACATCTTGGCAACGTGCTAAACGCGAAGGCCGCGCAACTCGTATTAATGTTGAGCACTTAATGGCATCAAGTGCCATTCCTATGGTGTTTCCAAGTGTAAATATTTATAACCATTACTTTGGGGATGGCTCTATACATCAACTTTCTCCGCTGAGTCCGTCGATTCATTTAGGCGCTGAAAAAATATTTATTATTGGAGTAGACCAACCTAAAGAATTACACCCGCCGGGTTATTCGCCACATTATCCTGGACTCTCTGCTGTTGCGGGGCATTTGCTAGACAGTGTATTTACCGACACTATGCAATCGGATTTAGAGCGTTTGGCTCGTGTTAACCGCACATTAGGGCTATTACCCGCTCGCGACAAACATCAAGAACTTAAACAAATAGATACCTTTGTAATTAACCCATCGCAAAACTTTAATGCTATTGCAGCGCAGTATTACGACGATATGCCTTGGGCTATTAAAGTATTGCTACGTACGATAGGCGTTAAAAAACATTCGCAATCGAGCTTAACCAGTTATCTATTGTTTGAAAAACGCTACACCCAGCATTTAATGCAAATTGGTTATGAAGACGGTATGAAAAAATTACCGGAGATACGCACGTTTTTAGAACTAGATTAAGCCCAAACAGAAACGTTATTCTATTCCGTCGAGCAGGTAGTGCTCTACCCGCTCAACACGCCTTGGTTTACCTTGTAACACTAAAACGTCATTAGCCAATAAGATTGTTTGTGCTGATGGCGTGTCTATTTCTGCCCCTTCTCTGCGCAGTGCTTTTACCAGTACCCGACGCTTTTCTAAATTTAAATTTTCGATTTTTTTATTAACTGCATAAGCTTTATCAGGAAGAGCAACCACATGTAAGTACTCTAACCTGTCACTTGATGTATCTTCGTTATCTTTAAAATAGCCTGCATAAAAGCTTTGCATTAACGGATAACGATTACGACGCTCTTTACTTACTCTTCGCACAATACGCGTCATCGGTACTCCCGACATAGACAACACATGCGACACGAGCATTAAGCTTGCCTCTAACGACTCAGGTACTACTTCGGTTACGCCCAACTCTTTTAAATAATCTAGCTGGCTATCGTCACGGGTACGAATGAGTATTTTAACATTGGGTGCTATTTGCTTTATGGCATCAATCACAACTTGTGCATGATCAAACTCTGTAAAAGTAATAATAACCAAGCGAGCTCGCTCTACTCCTGCGCACTTTAAAATATCTTTTTGTTTAACATAGCCAAATATGACAGGCTCACCCGCCGCTTTGCCTTCTTGTACTAAAATTGGGTTACTTTCAATCGCAACATAGTCTATTGCTTCGGGCTTTAAAAAACGCGCTATAGTTTGCCCAACTCGTGAAAAACCACAAATAACAACATGGTCACTATAAAGCGTACTACTTTGTGGCTCACTCTCGAGCGCCAAACTTGGGCGATCGAGTATGCCTAAACGCTTTAAAATAAATGGCGTTTTATCAATCAAAAATGGGGTAAATGCCATTGAAAGCACACCAAGGGCAATTAAAAATGAAGCTTGCTCTGAATTTAATAATTGATGCTGGCCAGCAAGTGCAATAAGTACAAAGCCAAACTCCCCCATTTGCCACAGCATAATGCCACAGGCGAGTGAATCTTGGTTTCGCTCATGCATTAGCCGCGCGCTAAAGGCTACCACTGCAATTTTTAATACCAGTAAACCCAGCAAGGCACCAATAATTATTACGATATGCCCCAGTACAAATAAAATATCTAGCTGCATACCTACAGTAACAAAAAATAGCCCCATTAAAATATCGCGAAATGGGCGTATATCGGCCTCTAACTGATGCCTGTAATGGCTCTCACCTAACATCATTCCGGCTAAAAAAGCACCTAGCGCCATAGACAAGCCAAACATATAGGTTAAAAAGCCTGCAAACAACGCGACTAATATGGTGGTAAGTACAAATAACTCATCGGTTCGTACTTGCGCTATTTCTTTAAACACAATGGGCAATACCCATTTACCAATTGCCCAAAGAAGCACACATACAAATGCGCCTTTACTTAGGGCAAACGCTAAAGCCCAGCCAATACTTTGAGAGTCACTTGATGCAAATAAAGGAAGTATTATTAATAGAGGAACAACAGCAATATCTTGAAAAAGCAGTACACCAACGGCCAATTGCCCACGGCGCTGATTAAGCTCACCCGTTTCCTTTAATAGCTTAACAACCACAGCGGTTGAAGAAAGTGCCATAATTGTGCCGATGGTAAAACTGGTGAGTAATGAAAAGTTTAAGCAATATAGAATAATAATGAAGAGTAAACTGGTTATACCTACTTGTAATGAGCCCAAACCAAATACTAGGTTTCGCATTGCCATTAACCGAGAAATAGAAAATTCTAGCCCTAAACTAAATAACAAAAACACAATACCCAATTCAGCTACAAACTCTATTTCGTGAGATTGTGCAAGCCAGCCAATACCATGACTACCGGCTAAAACCCCCGTTGCTAGGTACGCTAAAATAGGCGGCAAGCCAATGCGCTTAAAAAACCACACAAAAAGAACTGCCGCGACTAATAAGCCAAAAATTTGAGCATTAATACTTTGCAAATGCAGCCTCGCGTTTAAATTAAACTAGTAGCTTGTAAGTAAATATAACAACCATATGTTTTTCATGCAATTTTAAAATATGGCACAAAAATAGCTTAGTTATTGCAAAGTAACACCCTCGGGGGAGAATTTAATGGAAAACGTCCATATTTTGACGCAGCGTGTGTCTGGTCGCGGTGATTTTTTGCCGTTTTCGGCTGAACACTCACCTACAAATGAAATAACTGAAACGCATGAACTCGTCGCAGAGCTACAAACAAGCTTAGTGATCGAGGATGTTCTGGCTATTTACGCTAAATTTGCAAAACAATTGCTCAATTTTTCTGGATTGCAGTTTCAATCAACTTTAGGTACTGCTCAAACATCACAAAGTGATACAAATAGTACACCCTATATTTTTGATTTAGCGATTAATAAAGACCACTTAGGGCAGCTAATTTATTTTAGTAAATTCCCGCTTGGTCAAGCCATTGAGAAAAAGCTACATACTTTGCATACTGCGCTGGTTTATCCACTTCGTAATGCGATGATGTATAGTCGCGTACTAAAGCTTGCCACAAAGGATGCGTTAACCGGTTTAAATAATCGTAGTCAATTTAATGATTTTTTACTTCAAAAGCTTGAAAACTGTCGCCGTTATCAACGTCCATTTAGTTTAATGTTGCTTGATTTAGATAACTTTAAACAAGTTAACGACAACTTCGGCCATAAAATTGGTGACGATACACTTAAAGAATTTTCAAAAGTACTGTGTAGTAGTATACGCGGCACTGATTCGGTATTTAGATTTGGTGGTGATGAGTTTGCTTTACTTATTGAAGACCCTGAGTTTACAACTAATAAAGTAATTGCTGAGCGTATAATGTGCTTAGTAAGAAAATCGCCATTAATGTCTAAGTATAAAGTAACAACTAGTATTGGTTTTACTCTAGCTAACAGCCAAGATTGCGAAACTGAGATATTTGCTCGAGCAGATAAAGGTTTATACAAAGCAAAGGCATCAGGTAGAAACTGCGCAAAAGCATATTAGTTTTTACTTAACTGCATTAAATAAAAAAGCCTAGCTTCCCCCGCTAGGCTTTGCACTTACCAATTTATAAATAAACAACGCAGCACAAAAACCAAAAAAGAACCCGCTAATTAAATTAAGTAATGCAGTAATAGTAGCAAGCGGTGTAAATAATACTAAAAGCAGTGGCAGGCTCACGCCTAAAATAAAAAACAATCCACCTTTACCTAACCAATAAGCTAATAAAAGTACTGCAGATGCAACCCCACCAGCGACTGCATAACCTAACGTAACTATATTTAACTCAAGTAAAACATTAGCGATAACAGCAATAAGCGCTGTTATTAGCATACCCATTGGCGCTTTTTTTACTAACGATAAGCCAACATGCGGCTGTTTACTCATTTATTTACACTCCCAAAAAATACCATTTTCATCAACATGCTTAGCGCTTATAAAACAACCAACCACTTGAACTAACTCATCATTATAAAAAATAAGCGGCACACTGGCGCGTAGCCACGGCGCTATTTTTGCATCTTTAAACCAATGCTTAACTGTATTACTGCCAGGCTTTTTAAGTGGTTTAATACGTGCGCTATTGCAATTAAAGCGCACTATTACTTGCTCATTTGAGTGTGGAGGTCTTACTCCAAAACCAATGCTTTTAATTAATAAGCGCCCGTCTGCAAGTTTTAGCTGTGAATGATTCAGCTCAATATCTATTAATACTTCACTTGGTGTTACAAAATACAAATAACCTTGGTGACGACGTATTTGCCCATCGAGCAAATCAATACGCATTTGTGCGTCGTTTTTTGCGCACATTGCTTGATTAATAATTTGCTCAAGCTGCTTTTGCGATGGCATGACTTGTGTAAATAATGTAAGCCACGCACGTACTATATTTGCAATACGCGCTGAGCTGTATTTGCTTATTTGGCTAATGCACAGTGCTTGGTAATCGTTAATACACTTATTTAAATCAAGCTGAGTATATTCATCAAGTAATGTTTGCTGTTGTTGTAGTAGCTCAATACTTCGTGCTGTACATTGTTCAAACCCAGCAAAACGCTCGGCTAACACAGGTACTATTTTTGAGCGTAAAAAGTTACGGTCAAAACTTTCATCTGTATTTGAGTCATCAGTTATGTGGTCAATACTAAAGCGCGCCGCAAACGCTTCTATATCGCTTCGCTTTACGTTTAACAATGGCCTAAAACATACACGGCCACTTTGCAGCAAACGCGCTTGGTGCATGGCGCCAAGCCCTTTTAAACCCGAGCCACGCTTTAAGCGCAGTAAAAACGTTTCTACTTGGTCGTTTAAATGTTGGCCCAATAAAACAATGCTGCCTTTTGGGCTTAGCTCATCAAGTGCCTTGTAACGTGCATCGCGAGCTTGGGCTTCAAGGCTCGTACGCGACTGCTGCTCAATTACAACTTTTGCGGCTTTAAAAGGCACATCAAGCTCAATACATACGTTTTTGCAAAAGCGTTGCCAGTCATCAGCATACTGGCTCAAGCCATGGTGAACATAAATAGCTGATACATCAATTGCAGGATTATCGGCTCTTAAAGCACGCATTAAATGCAGCAGCACCACAGAATCAACACCACCAGAAAGCGCCACAGTAAAAACAGTGTTACCTTGCTCAATATAGCTATTTAGTGATTTTTTTAATTGCTGATAAATTGCTGTTGTATGCATATGCCGCACTTTTATATAAAAACTCTGAACATTTTAAAGCAAAAAAGCCGCATAAGCGGCTTTTTTTTAACAATTAATGTGTTTAGCAATAACCAAACGACATTAAACGTTTGTAACGTTGATCAAGCATTTCTTCAAGCGTAAGCGCTTGTAAGTCTGCTAGGTCACGCTTAAGGCGTACTTTTAAGTTACGTGCCATAGCATCGTAATTACGATGTGCACCACCTAGAGGCTCATCAACTAAGTTGTTGATTAAGTCTAGCTCTTTAACGCGCTCTGCGGTTACACCCATTGCTTCTGCTGCAAGCGGTGCTTTGTCAGCGCTTTTCCAAAGAATAGACGCACAACCTTCAGGCGAAATTACAGAATAAGTGCTGTATTGCAACATGTTAACTCTGTCGCCAACACCAATTGCTAATGCACCGCCTGAACCGCCTTCACCAATAACCGTACATATTGTCGGCACTTTAAGTGACGCCATTACTTTTAAGTTACGTGCGATTGCTTCAGATTGACCACGTTCTTCAGCGCCAACACCTGGGTATGCACCTGGTGTGTCAATAAAGGTCATGATTGGCATTTTAAAACGCTCAGCCATTTCCATTAAGCGTAATGCTTTACGGTAACCTTCTGGCTTTGGCATACCAAAGTTGCGTTTAATTTTTTCAGCGGTATCACGACCTTTTTGTTGGCCAATAACCATTACTGGTTCGCCATCTAAACGCGCAATGCCACCTAAAATAGCTGGATCGTTAGCAAAAGTACGATCGCCAGCAAACTCGTCAAATTCCGTGAAAATGCGCTCGATATAATCTCGAGTGTAAGGACGCAACGGATGACGTGCTAACTGTGATACTTGCCAAGCGCCTAAATTAGAAAAAATCTCCTGTTTTTGTTTGGCACTTTTTTCTTTTAATTTGCTGACTTCCTCTTCTAACTCAAGGTCTAATTCGCCAGCGCGGCTGATACTTTGTAATTCTTCAATTTTTGCTTCTAATTCTGCAATTGGAAGCTCAAAATCAAGATAATTGAGGCTCATGCTCTAAACTACCTAATTAGTTAAATTCTAGTTCTACATCTTGCGCAGCCATTAGTGATAACTTATGGATTAAGTCGTCACTTGGCGTAACACACCATTCGATCCCAAGAGTTAATTGCGCCAACGCATCTGGACGTTGGTAATAAACCTTGATCGGACACGTTCCCATTTTATAGGGTTCGAGTACTTTTTGTAATTTATCGAAGAAACCTGCCTCGATTTGCACCATGTTCAGCGTCATTTTAATCGCTTTAATACGCTTTTCACGCGCTTGAGCAATGGTGTTTATTTCTCTGGCGGTCATTGTAATACCACCGGAGAAGTTATCAAAGCTGACCTGTCCAGATATTACCAAGATATTGTTAACTTGGAGCATATCTTGGTACTTTTCAAACTCGTCTGAATACAAGCGTACATCAATCCGTGCACTCTTGTCATCTAAAGTTACTAAGGCCCAACGATTTCCTTTTTTATTAATTAATACCCTAGAAGCAATAACTAAACCAGCTGCCGTTGCAAACACATCACGATTAGTTGGCTGTAAATCTACTATTTTTCCGCTAGTGTAATGCCTAAGCTCACGGCGGTACTGATTTATCGGATGCCCAGTTAAATAAAGGCCTAGCGTCTCTTTTTCGCCATCTAACCACTCGTTATCAGTAAGCCCTGTGGCTTTAATAAAAGCTTGTTCAACTTCATCAGGCTCAGTAGCTAATAAACCAAATAAGTCACTTTGTCCTAATTGCTCAGCTTTGTTGTGTTGATCGGCCGCACGCATAGCATCTTTTAAACTGGCTAGTAATGTAGCACGCCCAGATTGGGTTTTCTCTGGTCCTAATTGATCCAAAGCACCTGCGTAAATTAATTTTTCAGTAACACGTTTATTTAAGCGTTTTAAATCAACACGGGCACAAAAATCAAATAAATCTTTAAATGGGCCGCCTTTTGCACGCGCTTCTAAAATTGCTTCAACCGGTGCCTCACCTACGCCTTTTATCGCGCCAATGCCGTAAACAATTTCACCTTCAAGGTTTACTGTAAACTTAAACTCACCTGCATTTACGTCTGGTGGTAATAAGGTGAGCTTCATGTTTTCACATTCATCCACCAAAATAACTATTTTGTCGGTGTTATCCATATCGGCCGACATTACCGCAGCCATAAACTCTGCAGGATGATGCGTTTTCATCCACAATGTTTGATACGATACAAGTGCGTAAGCTGCTGAGTGAGATTTGTTAAAACCGTAACCTGCGAACTTTTCTACCAAGTCGAAGATTTTTATCGCAAGCTCGCCGTCAATGCCGTTATTTCTTGCCCCATCTTCAAACGTTGAACGCTGCTTTGCCATTTCTTCGGGTTTTTTCTTACCCATTGCACGACGCAGCATGTCGGCGCCACCTAGCGTGTAACCTGCTAGTACTTGCGCAATTTGCATTACTTGTTCTTGATACAAAATAATGCCGTAGGTTGGATCAAGTATTGGTTTTAAGCTTTCGTGCTGATACTGCGCATCTGGGTATGAGATTTCTTCTCGGCCCAGTTTTCGGTCGATAAAGTTATCTACCATGCCTGATTGCAGCGGACCTGGGCGGAACAAGGCCACAAGTGCAATCATATCTTCAAAGCAGTCGGGCTTAAGGCGGCGTACTAAGTCTTTCATACCACGCGACTCTAGCTGGAATACAGCAGTCGTTTCGGCTCGAAGTAGCAACTCAATACTTTTTTTATCATCCAGTGGAATGGTGTTTATATCAACGGGGTCTTTACCTTGGCGCTTCATGCGCACATTGGTCATATCGACCGCCCACTGCAATATAGTCAGTGTACGTAAACCCAAGAAATCGAACTTAACTAAGCCGGCTGTTTCTACATCGTTTTTATCAAACTGTGTTACTGGAAACTTACCTTCGTCATCGCAATAAAGCGCAGCGAAGTCGGTAATAGTGGTTGGCGATATTACTACGCCACCCGCATGCTTACCGGCATTACGTGTACACCCTTCAAGGATGCGACACATGTCGATTAAATCTTTTACCTCATTGTCGCCATCGTAGGCTTCTTGCAAGCGTGGTTCTACATCAAACGCTTTGGCAAGTGTCATACCGGGGTCACCCGGAATCAATTTTGAAATTCGATCAACAAACCCGTAAGGATGGCCAAGCACTCGCCCTACATCGCGTATTACCGCTTTTGCAGCCATGGTACCAAAGGTAATAATTTGCGAAACCGCATCTCGACCATACAAAGCCGACACGTGATCAATTACTTCGTCTCGTCTATCCATACAAAAATCGACGTCGAAATCGGGCATTGATACACGTTCAGGGTTTAAGAATCGCTCAAAGAGTAAGTCAAACTCAAGTGGATCAAGGTCGGTAATTTTAAGTGCGTACGCAACTAACGAACCCGCACCTGAACCACGACCAGGTCCAACTGGAATATTATTATCTTTACTCCACTGAATAAACTCCATTACGATTAAGAAGTAACCTGGGAATCCCATTTGGTTGATTACACCGAGTTCAATTGCAAGACGCTCATCGTATTCAACACGTTTTACTTTTCTATCTTCTTCGTCGGGGAATAAAAACTGTAGTCGCTCTTCAAGGCCATCTTCTGACACTTTAACTAAAAAGTCTTCAATTTTAAGCGAGCCGGTTGGGTAATCAGGTAAAAAGTAAGTACCTAATTGCACAGTTACATTACAACGCTTAGCGATTTCTACGGTATTTTGTAGGGCTTCTGGAATATCGCTAAAAAGCTCAGCCATTTGCTCTGGTGTTTTTAGATATTGTTCTTCAGAGAACCGTTTAGGGCGGCGCTTATCATCGAGCGTGTAACCATCAAAAATAGCAACACGAATTTCGTGCGCTTCAAAGTTTTCGGGCTTTAAAAACACCACTTCGTTGGTGGCTACAACCGGTAGTTGCTCTTTAGCAGCAAGCTCTACCGCCATGTGTAAGTAATCTTCTTCAAGCGGTCGATTGGTGCGAACAAGCTCTAGGTAGTAGTTATCGCTAAAATGCTGCTTATAAAAACTAACAACCGATTCAATTACAGTCGGATTATTTTTTAATAACGCTTTACCTAAGTCACCGTCTTTAGCGCCTGAGAGAATAATTAAGCCTGCTTTTAGCTCAACTAACCACTCGCGGTCAATCACAGGGCGATGAAATACATGCCCACGCTGATACGCTTTAGATATTAATAAGGTAATATTTTTATAGCCGTCGTTGTCTTTGGCTAATATGGTTAAGCGGCTTGGCTCATCAGGAAACTCTGGGCTACGAACCCAAAAGTCAGCACCCACTATAGGTTTAATACCTGCATTATGCGTGGCGCCATAAAAACGCACTAAACCACAAAAGTTCATTTGATCAGTAATTGCAATGGCTGGCATTTGCAGCTCTTGCGCTTTTGCGACTATTGGCTTTGTTTTAGCAAGGCCATCAACCATCGAAAAGTCTGAATGAACTCTTAAATGAACAAAATCAGGAGCAGCCATGCTTAGCCCTCACCATTGACTTGCGCCAAAACCCGCTGCACAGGTTTAAAGCTTTTACGATGCTCGTCAATTGCACCGTATTGTTCAAGTGCTGCAAAGTGCGCTTTAGTGGGATACCCTTTGTGCCCTGCAAAACCATATTCTGGGTGGCGTTTATCAAGTTCAAGCATTTCGTCATCGCGTGCTACTTTAGCTAAAATAGACGCCGCTGAAATTTCGGCCACTAAGCTATCACCTTTAACAACAGCTTGTGCTGGCATAGTGAGTTTTGGCAATCGATTACCATCTATAAATACAAATTCAGGTTGTGTGCTTAATGCCTCTACTGCGCGAGACATGGCAAGCATCGTTGCGTGCAGAATATTTAACTCATCAATTTCTGTTGGACTGCAGCGTCCATACGCGTAGCACAATGCTTTTTCTTTTATTTCAATTGCAAGTGCTTGGCGTTTTTTATCCGTTAGTTTTTTAGAATCTGCTAAGCCTGCAATTGGTTTAGTGGGATCTAAAATAACGGCGGCAGTGACTACATCACCAACAAGTGGGCCGCGCCCTACTTCATCTACACCAGCAATTAAGGATACATTGGGTCTATCAATCTGCATTTATTAACTCCGCCACAGCATTGGCTGCTTGTTCACTGGCATTTAATCTAATTTTTCCGTGAATAGCTAAAAAGCGTGCTTTTAGCTCTTTGTTATCTGTGTTGAGCATAGGGGTAAGTGCGTTTGTTAAGTTAGTCACATTACACTCGGTTTGTAAAAACTCAGGCACTAGCTCTTCGTCGGCTAATAAATTAGGCAGCGAAAAGTACTTAATATTAAACGTAAATAAAGTTTTAAAAATCCAATAGCTCAAAGGCTTTATTTTATAGCCCACAACCATTGGCTTTTTATAAAGCATACCTTCAAGTGTTGCAGTGCCCGACGCTAATAAAATAGCATCAGCAGCTTGCATCGCTAATTTAGACTGCCCATCAAGCAGGTTAACATTAAGGTTTGGTGCAGTAGCTTTTAATATATCACTAAACTGCGCTTTGCGTTTTTCGTTAACTAACGGCACCACAATTTTAAGATTGGGGTTTTTAGCTTGCAGCTCTGCGGCTGTTTTAATGTAAGTCTCGCTTAGCAAACCAACTTCAGAGCCTCGACTACCAGGTAGCAGCGCCAGTACTTTGTCATCAAGGCTTAAGCCGAGTTCTTCACGTGCTTTAGTATCGTCGTGCTCAAGCGCTATGTCGTCAGCCAAGGTATGCCCCACAAATGTACATGGCACTTGGTGCTTATCGTAGAACTCTTTTTCAAATGGTAATAATGCTAACACTAAGTTAGTGGCTGCACTTATTGTATGAATGCGCTTTTCGCGCCACGCCCAAACAGACGGACTTACATACTGTACGGTTTTAATGCCCGCATCTTTAAGTGGTTTTTCTACACGTAAGTTAAAATCGGGTGCATCAATACCTATAAATACATCAGGTGGGTTATCTACAAAATGCTGCACGAGTTGTTTACGTATTTTAAGCAAACGTGGTAAACGCCCTAGCACCTCAACAAGCCCCATTACCGAAAGCTCATCCATGTCGTAAAGTGTTTTACAGCCCTGCGCTTGCATTTTAGGTCCTGCTATTCCTTCAAAAATAGCGTCCGGAAAGTGTTTTTTAAGGGCTTTAATTAATCCTTCACCTAAAATATCGCCCGACAGTTCACCTGCCACAATACCAATACGTAGTTGTTTTTTATCTTTATTCATTTGATTTTATTTCACAAGTAAACCAGGCGTTCATGCTTGTTAGTTTACCGTGTTTTACTGTTTGGTTAAACGCTTTAAATAACTGGTTTTTTATTACCTAAGTTAAGGCTTTATGTTGTTTGTTTTTAATACTGATGTAGCATAGGAAATATATATTACGCTTTACTAATATGTATGTTGACAAAGATTGCACAAACGTAAATACTATTACAAACTTTCAGTAATTACTGAAAGTTCATTAAAACTTAACTTTGCCAATAAAATGTTGCCCTGTTAATCCGTCACTCTCAAGGAGCCAATAATGATAGATGAAACCTTTGTGGATCTATCGCGATTACAGTTTGCTGTTACCGCTCTCTTTCATTTCTTATTCGTACCGTTAACGATAGGTATGACCTGGATTTTAGTTATTATGGAATCGGTTTATGTTATGACCGGTCGCGAAATTTATCGTGATATGACTAAGTTTTGGGGAAAATTGTTTGGTATTAACTTTGCTATTGGTGTGGCAACAGGCCTTACCATGGAATTTGAGTTTGGTACTAACTGGTCTTATTACTCCCATTATGTAGGTGATGTTTTTGGGGCTCCCCTGGCTATTGAAGGTTTAATGGCATTCTTTTTAGAATCGACCTTTGTGGGTATGTTCTTTTTAGGCTGGGACAGGCTTTCTAAACGCCAACATTTAGGCGCGACCTTTTTAATGGCCATTGGTACTAACATGTCGGCGCTGTGGATTTTAATTGCCAACGGTTGGATGCAAAACCCAGTAGGCGCTGAATTTAACTATCAAACCATGCGCATGGAAATGACCAGTTTTGCAGAGCTTGTGTTTAACCCTGTAGCCCAAGTTAAGTTTATTCATACTGTATCGGCAGGTTATGTAGCAGCGTCTATGTTTGTGCTTGGTATTAGTAGCTGGTACATATTGAAGGGTCGTGATTTAGCATTTGCTAAACGCTCTTTTTCAGTCGCATCGGGCTTTGGTTTAGCGTCAATTTTGTGTGTAATTTTACTCGGTGACGAATCAGGCTACGAAGTAGGCGAAGTCCAAAAAGTGAAACTTGCCACAATTGAAGCCGAATGGCACACAGAAGAAGCTCCGGCTGCGTTTACCGCATTTGGTTTTCCTGATTCAGAAGAGCAAGTAACACATGCGGCGGTTAAAATACCTTACGCACTTGGGTTAATTGCTACTCGCTCACTTGATGAGCAAGTAACGGGTATTAACGACCTAGAAAAACAACATGAAGTACGTATTCGCAACGGTATGATTGCTTATGAATACCTTACAAAACTCAGAAACGGTGAAGATACGCCAGATAATATTGCCAAATTTAATACTCTAAAAGATGATTTAGGTTATGGCTTGCTACTTAAGCGCTACACACCAGATGTTGTAGATGCTACTGAAGAACAAATTCAAAAAGCAGTTAAAGACTCTTTTCCTAAAGTAGGCCCTATGTTTTGGTCATTTAGGATTATGGTTGCCTGTGGTGTGGCCATGCTAGGTGTATTTATATTGGCATTTTACTACAACGCACACCGTGTTATTGAGCAAAAACGCTGGTTGTTATGGGCTGCCGTATTGAGTATTCCACTACCTTGGATAGCGATTGAATTTGGCTGGATTGTTGCCGAGTATGGTCGCCAACCTTGGGCTATATCTGAAATACTGCCGACCTTTTTAGCCACGTCGTCACTAACAGTAAACGATATTTTAATTAGCTTAACTGGGTTTATTGTTTTCTATACTGGTTTAGCCATTGTGGAAGGCTGGCTGATGATCCGCTTTGTTAAGCAAGGGCCAAGCTCGCTACATACTGGTAAGTATCATTTTGAATTACCAAACAAAGCTGATAAAACTGAAGGAGAGCAATCATGATTTTTGATTATGAAACATTAAAAATGCTTTGGTGGTTGATCATTGGTGTGCTGCTTATTGGTTTTGCTATTACCGATGGTATGGATATGGGCGTTGCTATGTTGCTTCGCCTCGTTGGTAAAACAGATTCAGAGCGCCGCACAGTAATAAACACAATTGGCCCGCATTGGGATGGTAACCAAGTATGGTTTATAACTGCAGGCGGCGCGTTATTTGCGGCGTGGCCTATGGTTTATGCAGCTGCATTTTCGGGCTTTTACTTTGCCATGATGCTAGTACTCTTTGCTTTGTTTTTTAGACCACTTGGATTTGATTACCGCAGTAAAGTAGACTCAAAACGCTGGCGCAATAACTGGGATTGGGGCTTGCTTGCAGGCAGCGCAATTCCAGCATTAGTATTTGGTGTTGCGTTTGGTAATTTATTTTTAGGCGTACCGTTTAATATTGATAACCTTATGCGTGTTAGCTACCAAGGATCATTTTTTGGCTTGCTTAACCCATTTGGATTACTTGCAGGTTTAGTAAGTATTACCATGTTAGTTGCGCATGCGGGTATGTGGTTACAACTTCGAACAGCAAGTGTGGTCGCAGAGCGTTCGGGTCAATATGGCCGCTATTCTCTTATTGTGTTTATCGTGTTATTTGCTGCAGCTGGTTTTTGGGTGGCTAACTTAACGGGTTACCAAGTTGTATCTATGGCTGATACACAAAGTCATGCAGATCCTCTAGCTAAAGTAGTCACTACAGCGCAAGGTGCTTGGCTTAGCAATTACAGCACCCGTCCGTGGACTATGACCTTTCCTATTTTAGCGTTTGTAATGGCATTAAGTGCGCTTGTGTTTTCAAAATTAAATAAACCTGCACTTGGACTTATTTCAACAAGCTTAATGTTAATTGGCGTAATTATGACGGCCGGTGTTTCTCTGTTCCCATTTATTATGCCATCGAGTAACAACCCTAATATTAGCTTAACAATTTGGGATGCGGTATCGAGCCATAAAACGCTCAATATAATGTTTGTTGCAGTGTGTATTTTTGTACCACTAATTTTGTCCTACACCACTTGGTGTTACGTAAAAATGTGGCGCAGAGTAACGGTAGAAGAAATTGAAAACAACACTCATGGTAGCTACTAAGGAGACTAAACAATGTGGTATTTCGCTTGGATTTTAGGTGTACTTTTGGCCTGTACCTTAGGTGTAATAAATGTAATGTGGTACGAATTTCATCAAAATAAAAACAGCATTGCTGATGATGAACAAGCCATGCACGATTTATTAAATGATGCTAACAACACAAAAGATGACGACTAACCCCCGACCAGATCGCGCGCAGCAGCAATCACTGCGCGCTTTTTTAAAGCGTCAAAGTAAACCCGCTGCAGTGTGGTTAAAGTTAAGCATTGCACTGGGTACTTTTAACGCATTACTGATGATTGCAGGTGCTTATTTACTGGCTCAAGCTATTCATAATGTAATGTTTGAAGGTAATAACTTAGCCCAAGTCACTCATTTATTATGGCCCTTAGCAGGCATTATTTTATTGCGCGCGGTGTTTTTAGTGTTAAGTGAACGCTTAAGTGCATTTGCTGCGCTTAAAATAAAATCGGCTATGCGCCAAACACTTCTTCATAAGCTCAGCTTACTTGGGCCTAGTTATATAGAACAACACGGCCAAGGCGCTACATTAAATACCCTGCATAATGGCGTTGAAGCACTTCACGACTATTATGCTAAATACTTGCCAGGTGTTGCTTACAGCGCGCTTATTCCGCTGGCAATATTGGTTGTTATTTTTCCGACAGATTATAAAGCTGGGCTGATATTTTTATTAACCGCCCCACTTATTCCTTTTTTCATGATTTTAGTAGGCTCTAAAGCCGAAGCTTTAAACCAAAAACGCTGGAAGCAACTTGCTGTACTGGGCAATTACTTTTTTGACCGCGTGCAAGGTTTAACTCAGCTAAAACTATTTAATGCAACACGTACCGAGCTTAAACAAATAGCTAAAATTTCAGATGATTTTAGACACGCGACACTCGATGTTTTAAAAATCGCATTTTTATCATCATTTGCACTTGAGTTTTTAGCTACCATTAGCGTGGCACTCGTTGCCGTAATTATTGGTTTTAGACTATTTTTTGGCACTCTTGATTTTGCCACTGGCTTTGTGGTGCTACTTTTAGCGCCTGAATTTTATTTACCACTGCGCCAGCTTGGTAGCCATTACCATGCACGTTTACAAGGTATTAGTGCGGCGGCCGATATGGTTGCGATTTTAAATGCCCCACTGCCAAGTGACGTAAATGCGCCAGTAACTACAAGCGCACCTGAAAACAATTTAACTTTAAATACAATTAATTCAATAAGTATTACCGACCTTAATTTTATATACCCAGGTAGTAACGAAGGGATCAAAAATATAAATTTAACACTGCCAAATAAAGGCTTAATTGCAGTTGTGGGCAGTAGTGGCTCAGGTAAAAGTACGTTGTTTGATTGTCTATTAGGGTTTCACCCTGAAGTGATTAACAACCTATCTGTTAATGGGCAGAGTTTAAGTACAACCGATATTACTTACTTGCAAAATAATATTGCATGGATACCACAAAAAGCGACGCTATTTTACGACACCATTGCTGCCAACATTAAATTGGCCAAACCCACTGCCACACAGCAAGAGCTTAAACACGCGGCAAAACAAGCTGGTGTGCTTGAATTTATTAATACCCTACCCGATGGTTTTAACACGCTGATAGGTGAGCAAGGCGAAGGGCTTTCTGGCGGTCAAAAACAACGTATTGCACTGGCTCGCGCATTTATAAAACAAGCACCAGTCATAGTGCTTGATGAGCCCACTGCGCACCTTGATAGCCAAACAGAGCTGCTTATTCAAGATGCTATTAATGAATATGCTAAAAACAACTTAGTGTTAGTTATTGCCCATAGATTAAATACCGTTAAACATGCCAGCAATATCATTGTGATGCACGATGGAAAAATAGCTGAGCAAGGTGACTTTGAAACACTTGCAGCGCAAAATGGTGCATTTGCTGACTTACTAAAAACGGCTGAACAAGGGGTGGCGCATGCGTAATTTTATTCGCTTATTAAAGCTTTGTGCTCCTCATTACAAAGCTATGCTATTGGGTACATTTTTAGCAACGATTACGGTATTAGCTAATGTGGGCCTATTGGCTATATCTGGCTGGTTTTTAGCATCAATGGCCGCTGCTGGTATTGCGGGCGTACAAATGAATTATTTTACTCCTGCCGGCACGATTCGTTTTTTAGCAATTGTGCGAACAGCATCGCGCTATGGCGAACGCCTAGTTACTCATAACGCCACGTTTTTATTACTAAGTGAAATACGTACCAATGTATTTGCAACGTTAAGCAAGCTTAACAATGTTGATTTAGCAATGAGCCGCAGCGCTGATTTAGTTAACCGATTACAAAACGATGTAGACGCACTCGACAAATTTTATTTAAACGTTTTACTTCCTATGCTGGTCGCTCTTTTAAGTGTGCCAATCATCATGCTGTTTATGTCGGCCTATAATGGCAACGTCGCCCTTATTTGCTTTACTGGCATTATACTTATTGGTGTGGTTATACCTGCCCTACTCAGCGTAAAGCTCACTAAAAACAGCCACAAAGAAACACAACTTAGTGCACAACTTCGCTCTGAGCTTTCAGATACACTTACAGGCCTTAGAGAGCTTAGTATTTATCAAGCCCGTTCGCAGCAGCTTAATAAGTGCGACGAATTAAGCGAGCAGTACAATCAGCAATTATTTATTCGCCACAAAGCACTGGCAAACTCAGATGGGTTAAGCTTGTTGGTTGTTCAATTAGCGATGCTTGCTAGCATAGTAACCATTGTCCCACTGGTTTACGCAAGCAGTATGGTAAATGTAGAACTTGCTATGTTAAGTTTATTTGTACTGGCAAGCTTTGAAAGTGTATTGCTACTACCCAATGCGTTTATAGAGCTTCCGAGTGTTTTAAAAGCAGCAGAGCGATTGTTTACACTTGAAGATAAGGCTGCTAGTTCGCAAATTGAAAGCACACATATAGACGTTGATGAAAACTTTAGCGCGCAAAACCACACATTGCTACTTAACAATATTAGCTACCAGTATGGTGAGCAGACGGCACTAACGAATGTTAATTTTGAACTAAAGCCCCAGCAAAAGGTAGCGATTGTAGGTAGAAGCGGCAGCGGTAAAACGACGCTTGTAAATTTACTTACTGGTTTATGGCCTTTGCAACAAGGCAGCATAACGCTAAACAATCAAAATAGCGTTGTTGACTTACATTCGTTAAATAATGATATACGCGCAAATGTTATAAATATACTCGCCCAGCAGCACCATATTTTTGATGGCACATTAAGTGAAAACTTACGTTATGCCGCGCCAAATGCAACCAAAGAGCAAATGATTGAAGCGCTCGCATTAGCTCAATTGAGCCCATGGTTTAATGAGCTAAAAGAAGGTTTAAAAACACGATTAGGCACTGGCGGGCGTAACGTGTCGCAAGGCCAATCTAGGCGTATAGCCATTGCCCAAGCATTACTTAAAAACCCTGCTATTTTAGTTCTTGATGAACCAACAGAAGGTCTTGATAATCAATCTAAGCAAGGGGTAATGCAAGCAATAATGCACGTTATGAATAACGCCAGCGTGCTCACAATTACGCACGACCCCGCTCTACTTGCTCAAATGGATAATGTTGTATGGTTAGAAGACGGCAAAGTAGTCGCACAAGGCTCTCATAAAGAGCTCAGTAGCACTTATCCCGACTATGTTGCGCTAACTACCCGGTTTTAAAACCGTTACTGATACATCAATAACGCCGACTTTAGGGTCGGCTATCTTTTTAAACATACTCTTTGATAAATCAATAATACGACCTCGCACATACGGGCCTCTATCGTTAATTCTTACCGTGACTGATTTATTATTAGCGAGGTTGGTAACAACGACCTTAGTGCCAAAGTCGCACTCTAAATGGGCTGCTGTGGCGGCTTGTTGGCTAAAGCGCTCTCCGTTGGCAGTTGTTCTCCCGTGATATTTGTCAGCATAAAAAGATGCTTTACCAACTTGAGTAACCTCTCCAATAGATGATTTAACAATAGGTTGGCTACTACAAGCGGCTAAAACTGAAGTAATAAAAAGAGTGACAACTAACTTAGGTAAACGCATAGGATGACTTTTATTATACAAATTGGATGCATACTAACTTGAGCTCGCTGAGTATTAACTGAATTAGGTCTAAACCGTGGGCAATAAAAAACCACCTTCGATTTATCATCTAGGGTGGTTTTTTTATGCTTAAAGCAAAACGCGCGAATTATCTTACAATCCCGCGCTCTGAGCTTTTAACAAAGTCGACCATCAATTTCACAGCAGGGTACTTTGCAGCATCTTCACTAAGCGATTCAATCGCTTCGTCTGCACCTAAGCTTTTACGGTAAAACGCTTTGTATGCACGGCGTACAGCCATAATTTCATCACTTTCGAAACCACGACGTTTCATGCCTTCTTTATTGATAGCAGCAGGACCTGCTGGCATACCAATAGTAGTAACAAAAGGTGGTACATCTTTGTTAACACCTGAATACATACCAATAAAGGCATGTGCACCAATTTTACAAAACTGATGAACTCCCGAATTACCACCTAAGATAACCCAGTCGCCTACATGTACATGGCCAGCCACACTTGCATTGTTAGCAAAAATTACGTTATCGCCAATTACCGCGTCATGTGCAACGTGTGTATAAGCCATAAATAAGTTATTACTACCAATTTTAGTAACGCCTTGGTCTTGAATTGTACCACGGTGAATAGTGGCACATTCACGGATAACATTGTTATCACCCATGATTAATGTGGTTGGCTCGTTGTTGTATTTTTTGTCTTGGCAGGCTTCGCCCACAGACGCAAACTGAAAAATATGATTGCCAGAGCCAATAGTTGATGGCCCTTTAACAACAACATGAGACTCAATAATACAGTTATCACCGATAACAACATCATTGCCAATATAACTATACGGACCAACTGAGACATTGTTGCCTAGTTTAGCGCCAGGTTCGATTATTGCTGTAGAATGGATCACTATTAAAACTCTCTTCTCGCACACATAATTTCGGCACTACACACTACTTTGCCGTCGACTCTAGCTTCTGCTGCAAACTTCCAAATGTTTCGACGTTCTTTTAAAAACTCAACATGAAGATGCATTGTATCACCTGGGATCACTGGCTGTTTAAAACGTGCGTTATCAACAGCAGCAAATAAATATAATTCGTTTTCACTACGATTTTCTACTGTTTTAAAACCTAATAAACCTGTAGCTTGCGCCATTGATTCTAATATTAGCACACCAGGAAAAATTGGCTGATTTGGGAAATGGCCAGTAAATATAGGTTCGTTTATAGAAACATTTTTAATAGCATGTAAAGATTTGCCAGGTGTAAAATCAATAACACGATCAATTAATAGCATCGGGTAACGGTGCGGTAATAAACTTAAAATTTCTTGAATATCAAGGCTATTTAATTCGTTTGCCAAAATAGCATCCTTATTAGTGTTCAACGTTATGACTTAGCCAATGCTTCCAGCGCTTTAAGACGAGATTTCATGTCTGAAAGGTTACGCAAGTGAGCTATTGATTTACGCCATTCTTTGTTTGTTGTATGGGGCATACCAGATGAGTAAATACCTGGTTCGGTGATTGATTTTGTCACCATACTCATGCCGGTAATTATAACACCATCACATACAGACATGTGACCATTAATTGCAACCATGCCACCAATTTGACAGTTTTTGCCAATGGTAACGCTTCCTGCAAGTACGGTGCAGCCCGCGATTGCGGTGCCTGAATTAACTTCAACGTTGTGCGCTATTTGACACTGATTATCGATAATAACATTGCTATGGATAATGGTATTGTCCAGTGCGCCACGATCAATTGTCGTGCTTGCACCAATTTCAACTTTGTTACCTATGATCACAGAGCCAAGCTGAGGTATTTTTACCCATTGCCCGCGTTCGTTCGCATAGCCAAACCCATCACTACCTACAACACTATTTGCTTGAAACAAACAATCTGAACCAATTTCAACATCGTGATAAATAGTCACACTAGACCAAAGCTTAGTGCCAGAGCCTATTTTAACACGTTCTCCGATAAAACTGTTCGGACCAATTTGCGCATTGTCACCTATCACCGCATCAGCTTCAATGACTGCATTAGCACCTATAGCGGCGCTGTCACTAACAATCGCTGTTGAATGAACAGTGGCACTTGGATGTATACCCGTCGGGGCTGAGCGTGGTGTTGTATCCATAAATTGCGCTAATTTTGCGTAACTTACGTACGGATTAGCAACAATAACTTTGCTACCACTAAAGTACTGAGCATCGGCTTGGCTTACTATTACAGCGCTAGCTTGAGTAGTCTCAAGTTGCGAGCGATATTTTGAGTTCGCTAAAAATGCAATATGCCCAGAATGGGCATTTGCAAGTGTCGCTATTTTTTTTATTTCTAAAGCGCCATCACCCTGAAGTTCGGCGCCTAGAAGTTCCGCAATTTGCGAAAGCGTATAATTTTGCATAGAGTGATTATTTCTTACTAACTGCAGCTACAACTTTAGACGAAAGATCAGTTACTTCTTTAGGATTAAAGTAAATTGTTGTGTCTTTTACTTTAACTTCATCGAAGTCGCCGTCTTTAGCAATTTCTTCAATTGTTTTGATGATCACACCTTGAACTTTAGCAAGTTCTTGGTTTTGGCGCGCTTTGATTTCTTGCTCTAAAGGACGACCTTGTTCAGCAAGATTTTTTTGCATGCCTTGGATTTTATCACGTAGTGCATCTTTTTGAGCTTGGCTCATAGTTGTACTTTCGCGTTTGAATTTTTCAGCTTCAAAACGAATATCGCCTTGTAACTTTTCAAGCTCTTGACGACGTTCAGCAAACTCAGTTTGTAAAGACTGTTCAATTTTAGCCATTTGAGGAATTTGCTTGTAGATTTCCTGCATATCAACAATACCTACTTTGTGTGCAAATGCATTCACAGAAGTACCCATCATTAAAGTTGCTAAAACTGCTACAGCTGTTGATTTAAATAATTTTTTCACAAAAAACTCCTTTAGAAAGTGTTACTAATGTTAAAGCTGATGGTTTTCGTATCGTCATCTTCTTCTTTTTGCAATGGATACGCAAAACTGATCAGCATTGGACCCATTGGAGAGATCCATTGTAATGAAAGACCGGTTGAAACCCTAAAGCGCATTGGGTCTGAATAGTCATCTAATTTAGCACGTTCATCAACGCCTAAGTTTTGATAGCGGTCTACGTTAAACTCAGTATCCCATACGTTTGCAGCATCAACAAAGAAGCTAGTACGTACAGAGCTGGTATTTTCTTCATCTAAGAATGGCGTAGGAACAATTAGCTCCATACCTGCCACTGCTTTAGCATTACCACCAATACGGCCTTGTGGCACTAAAATATCAAATTCTGATGCGCCACCAATGCTACCGGTTGTAGTACCGTCTGCACCTGGCGTACCCGGAATAGACTGCGGTATACGCGATACAGCACGTGGTAATATTGTATTACGGTCAAAGCCACGAAGTTCCATTTCTGTTATACGGAAGTACTCTTGGAATGGAAGTGTTTGCTCATACCCGTTTGTAGAACCATAACCATTACCATAACCAAGCGCTGCACGCGTTGAGAATACCCAACGGTGGTCATTTGATATAGGCCAGTAAAAACGCGAATCGTAATTCAGTTTAAAGTACTGAAGATCTGAGTTAGGCGTTGTTGCTGTTAAGTTTAGAGTTTGACGCGAACCCGCTGTTGGGAATAAACCACGGTTAACGGTGATACGCGACCAGCCAACACTCAGCTCATACTTAGTAAAGTCAAAGCCTGCATCTGGGTTATCTGGATCTAAGAATGTTTCACGAAGTACACGCGTTTGCTCGTACTCTGCAATATCCGAAAGCTCTTCTTTAATCCAACGGGCGCCAAAGTTAACACGATTTACAGCATCAATTGGAAAACCAATATTTGTGCCTAAACCATAACTTTTTGATTTGTACTCAACAAGGCTAAATTTACTTGCATCGTAGTTTCTGTAAAAGATGCTACTGCCTTGCGATACACCATCTGGCGTAAAGTATGGGTCTGTGTACGATAAGCTTAAGCTTTCAGAACCTGTAGACGTATTAAGGTTTAAACCAATTTGGTTACCTGTGCCTAAAAAGTTAGATTCTGTTACACCAATATTAAACTGCAGACCTAAGTAAGAACCATAAGCAAGGCCTGCATTAAAGCTACCCGCTGATTGCTCTTTTACAGTAAAGTCTACATCTACTTGGTCATCCACACCTGGTACAGGCACTACGTTAAAATCAACAGTTTCCATATAAGGCAAACGTTGAATTTGTAGTTTTGAACGCTCAAGGTTTTGATTAGATAACCAGGCGCCTTCAAGTTGTGTCATTTCACGGCGAAGTACTTCATCAGCTGTATTTTGGTTACCACCAACAATAATACGACGAACATATACACGCTTACCTGGATTAACCGATAGTGTTAGTTGTACTTCTTGCTTTTCGTCGTCAATTTCTGGAATTGTACGTACTTCAGCATTAGCGTAACCAAAACGTGCTAAGTAGCTTTTAATAAATTCTTCTGACGAAGTAACTACAGAACCGTTATAAAGCTCACCCGCTCTAAGTGGGATAACACTTTTAATTAAGTCTTCACGGCCAAGCAAGTCACCAATAAAGTCAAAGCCTTTAACGGTATATTTTACGCCTTCAGTTAAGTTAGCTGTAACGTAAACTGATTCACGTTCAGGGCTCACTGATACTTGCGTTGAATCGATATTAAAACGTAGGTAACCACGGTCTAAATAATAACTACGAATTTTTTCTAAATCGCCTTCAATGGTTTGCTTTTGGTAGCGATCGCTACCCATAAACTGCCACCAAGGTAAATCTTGCTGTGATTCAGCAAGTTTAAGAAGCTCTTCATTAGAAAAAAGTTCATTACCCACTAAGTTAATTTGTCGGATAGAAGCTGCATCACCCTCATCAAACTCTAATTTAAGTTTAACGCGGTTACGAGGCAACTTAGTAATACTGATATCTACTTTAGCGTTGTATTTACCAATACTGTGGAAAAACTCAACTAAGCCTTTTTCGATACTATCGATAACGGTTTTATCAAGTGGCTCACCTTGGCGAATATCTTGCTGATCAAGAGACTCATTAAGCTGCTCGTCTTTAATGTCTTTATTGCCTTCAAACTCAATGAAGCTGATGGTAGGACGTTCCGTTACTTTAAAAATAACGTTGTTGCCATCACGAAGGGCTTTTATGTTATCAAAGTGCCCAGAACGATAAAGTGACTTTATTGTTTTTGAAATCGTATAGTCATCAACATTATCGCCTACGTTAATAGGAATATGTGTTAGCGCTGCACCAAGTGCTACACGCTGCAAACCTTCAACTTTCAGGTCTTCAACAATAAAGGAGTTTTGGCCTAGGGCTGCAAAACTTGCACCCAATAAACTTGTTACTGCCAAATGTTTTTTTATAGCCATTTTATTATCTTTATCCTTTACAACTGTATTACCGCATAACACCCTACTAAAGTGGTGCTTTACAATCGTGTTCTAATTAGTAATTTGCCACGCTGTAAAACTACAAACGCGATACATCATTGAACAAAGCGAAACATGTTAGAAAAATGAGCAACAAGGCGCCCACTTTAAAACCAAACTCTTGTGTCTTTTCAGAGACCGGCTTTTTACGAAAAAGTTCAATTATGTAATACATTAAGTGTCCACCATCAAGCACTGGTAAGGGTAATAAATTAAATACACCCAAGTTAACGCTTATTAAGGCTAAAAAGCTTAAAAAGGCCACTAACCCATAGCTTACGCTAGTTCCAGCGCCTACTGCAATGCCCACAGGGCCACTTAAATTCTTAACCGAAACCTGGCCTGTAATTAAATTACCAATCATATCAAAACTGAGTGTAATTAAGCGCCACGTTTCTTTTGTGCCTCGCACGATACTATCGAGCGGGCCGTAATGTCTAGTCTCTACATAACCATCAGGCCATTGCTGTACAACAGGAGCAACACCTAAAAAGCCTTGCTCAATACCGTTATTATCAATGCGCCCTTTAGGGGTTACTGTAATGGCTTTTATAGTATCTTGTCTTTTTACACTAAATTGTAAAGATTTGTTAGCTGATTGCGTAATAAGATTAACTAATTGCTGCCAATTGCTTATTGTTTCACCGTTTACAGCCAAAATTGTGTCATTAACTTGTAAATTAGCGTGTTCTGCAGCTGAATCTTTAGTCACGGCGGCAATTGTTAAAGTTGCTTGAGGTCTAAACGGTACAATACCTAACGAGCTTAGTGGAGGTACGTCTTGCTGATCTAGTTTCCACCCCTCTAAATTAAGGGTTTTAACACGTGGTTGAAGGTTTTTATCGCGCACTATCACTTCAACGCTTTCTTCACCTAAATTAGACATAAGTGCAAACGTGGCATCTTGCCATGTCGTTATATCATCATCGCCAATTTTTATAATATGTTGAGAAGGCATAATGCCCGCTTGCTCTGCCCGGCTACCCTCGGTAATGCTACCTACCACAGGCTTTACCGACTGCACACCCACCATATACATTACAGCAAGAGCAAAAATGGCAAACAAAAAGTTGGCCATTGGACCCGCTGCAACTATGGCAATACGTGCTTGTACAGATTTAGCGTTAAACGATAAATGGCGTTGGTTTGCCGGCACGTCATCAACACGCTCATCAAGCATTTTTACATAACCGCCTAATGGAATAGCGGCAATCACGTATTCGGTATTATATTTATCGTGCCATTTTAACAATGGCTTACCAAAGCCAATTGAAAAACGCAGCACTTTAACGCCCATTTTTCGTGCAACCCAAAAATGGCCATATTCGTGTATGGCCACTAAAATACCAAGCGCTAAAATAAATGAGCCAAGATTCCAAAAAAAATCAAACATATTAATGCGCCACTTTTGTTATAAATTCTGAAGCGCTAATACGCGCTAATTTATCGCACTCTAAAATTTCATCTAAGCTTTGTACATTGGTATACGTTGCAGCTTCAAGCGTTTGTGCATTTATTTTGTATATATCAGTAAAACCAATTTTACCGTTTAAGAATGCACTTACTGCTATCTCATTTGCAGCATTAACCGTTGTAGTCGCGCCCTGCCCTGCACTACACGCATCAATCGCTAATTGTAAATTTGGATAGCGAGAAAAGTCAGGCTTGGTGAATGAGAAATCACATATATCAGAGAAGTTTAACTGTTTAACGCCTGCATTAATTCGCTCCGGGTATGCAAGTGCATGGGCAATTGGCGTGCGCATATCAGGGTTACCCATTTGCGCTAAAATAGAACCGTCATGATATTGCACCATTGAGTGAATAATACTTTGTGGATGAATCACTACGTCTATATCACTGGTGTCGCAATTGAATAACCACTTAGCTTCAATAAACTCTAAGCCTTTATTCATCATAGTGGCCGAGTCTACTGATATTTTTTGACCCATCGACCAGTTAGGATGCGCCACGGCTTCACTTACAGTTACATCTTTTAGTGTGTTTATATCGCGCGTTAAAAACGGGCCACCAGAACCGGTTAGCAAAATTTTACTTACGCCATGTTGCTGTAAATTTTGATCGCCTTTGGCATTTTGTAACGAAGAAGGTAGACATTGAAAAATAGCATTATGTTCGCTATCAATTGGCAGCAAGGTCGCTTTATGTTGTTTAACTTTATCAATAAACAACTGACCTGACATAACTAACGATTCTTTATTAGCAAGGAGTACTTTTTTACCTGCTTCTACTGCACTTAATGTTGGCAGTAAACCAGCTGCACCTACAATTGCCGACATCACGACATCAACATCTGGGTGAGCACATAAGTCGCACATTGCTTGCTCGCCGTGCATAACAAGCGTTTGGCATGGTGTATTAGCTAAATAAGCAGATAGCTGCTCAGCGGCTTGCTGGGTAGCCATAATCGCATAAAGTGGTTCGTGTTCAATACACAGTTCAGCCATTTTTTTTGCGTTTTGCCCTGCAGCTAAAACAAAAACATCAAATAACTCTTTATTGCGCGATACAACATCTAGTGTACTTAAACCAATTGAACCTGTTGCGCCTAAAATAACCAGCACTTGCTTTTGGCTCATAAACTAAGAGTCCACGCATAGCACATTACAAACATTGGAGCTGCAGCCGTTAAGCTGTCAATGCGATCTAAAATACCGCCGTGCCCAGGTAAACAACGGCCGCTATCTTTTAAACCGGCTTCACGTTTAAACATGCTTTCCAGTAAATCACCTACCGCAGAGAACAATGCAATAAATGCAGTCATTATCGCGTAGATAGGCCAAACACCTAAATCAACATCGGTAAAGTGACAAAATGCTAAAACAAAAATGATAGAAGCGACTACACCGCCTGCTAACCCTTCAATTGTTTTATTAGGGCTCACTTTTGGCATAAGTTTATGCTTACCAAAGCTCTTACCTGAAAAATAAGCGCCTACGTCTGCACTCCACACAATACCCAATACGACTAAAATAAGTACAGAGCCAAAATGTGTTGATTCAGCATATTGCGCACTGCGCAGCGTATTTAGTGCAAGCCATAACGGCACAAGTGTTAATAAACCTGCAATGCCGCGCATTACTAAACCTTCATTCCACGCTTTAGCCATTTCTGGATAGCGCCAAATTAAATAACTAGCAACAATCCACCAAGCAAACGAAAGCGTAAATAAGTAATTTGCATCACCTACTAGCTTGCCATTTTCCCATAGTGATTCAATAGGCCAATGTAAATTAAGCAGGCCAAGTAAGGCTGCAATCAATACAACAAAAGCACCACGTTTGAGCTTATCGCATAAACCCATAAACGCAGACCATTCCCATGCGCCTAATAATACTATTGCACCGGCAAAGTAACTAAATAACGTAAGCGGTGTATAAAAAACCAAAGCTAATGCCGATGGTGCAAGCACAAGTGAGGTTAAAATTCGTTGTTTTAACAAAATGTGACCCTTATTCTATTTAGGTTTGAGCGAGTAATTGTTTTATTTGTTCGCCCGTACAACCAAAACGTCGCTCTCTGGCAACGTAACACGCTATAGCCTCAGCAAATGCTGCTTCATTAAAATCAGGCCAAAGTGTCTCGGTAAAGTAAAGTTCTGCATAAGCAACTTGCCATAGTAAAAAATTACTAATACGAACATCGCCACCAGTGCGAATAAGTAAATCAGGTTCAGCCTGATCTGCCATGCTCATATGCTGTGCTAAGCGCTCTTCTGTAATATCTTCTGCGTTGAGTGTGCCTTGCGCAACTTGCAAAGCAAGTTGTTTAGCCGCGTTAGCCATATCCCAACGACCACCGTAATTAGCTGCAACATTTAAGCGCAATCCGGTATTATTTTCAGTCAGCTTATGCGCAGCGTCTACCTTGCTACGTAATCCTTCAGAAAATCGTGATAAGTCTCCAATAATGGTCAGTTTTACATTGTTTTTATGAAGCTTTTTAACTTCCTTTGTTAAAACAAATAAGAAAAGCTCCATTAAAGTGTTTACTTCGTCTTCAGGGCGGCGCCAGTTTTCACTACTAAAAGCAAATAAGGTTAACGATTGTATCCCTAATTTAGTACAAAACTGAACAGATTGACGAACTGCGTCTACGCCTTTTTTATGCCCATACACACGAGGTCTATTTCTAGCTTGTGCCCAACGTCCGTTCCCATCCATGATGATAGCAACATGTTTGGGTAAACATTGCTGTGAAATTGTGTCAGCATCTAGAACCATAAATATCGAGTATTCCATAAAAAACGCCGCCTAGTATACCCTAGACGGCGTTTCAAAACTAATAATTTTAATAGGTCCTGTCGACCTTTCAGGATTGTAATTTATTCAATCTAGGCAGAACCCTTTGGGCAGCGCGTTTTTAGATTTTATGCATTGCTATCGCCTAATAATGGGAAATAACCACACTACGCAGGCTCTGCCTTGCCTTAAAACCAAACACACTACTGCAAATTCAACCTCAAAAGATAAACAGGCCCTACTTAGATTTCCATTAACTCTGCTTCTTTAGCAGCTAATAGAGTATCCATTTCTTTGATAAACTTATCTGTAAGTTTTTGGATCGCATCATCTGATTGACGCGCTTCATCTTCAGATATTTCTTTATCTTTTAATAAACCTTTTACATCGCCATTAGCATCACGACGAATGTTACGAATAGCAACACGACCACCTTCAACTTCGCCACGTACAATTTTGATTAGGTCTTTACGACGTTCTTCTGTAAGTGGAGGAAGTGGTACACGAATAACAGTACCTGCCGACATAGGGTTTAAACCTAAGTCAGACGCCATAATTGCTTTTTCAACAGCTTGCGCTAAAGACTTATCAAATACACCAATAGCAAGTGTACGAGAATCTTCAATTGTTACGTTAGCAACTTGGTTTAAAGGCGTTGGTGCACCGTAGTACGACACCATAATGCCATCTAGGATTGCAGGATGTGCACGGCCAGTACGAATTTTAGATAATTGGCTACCTAGTGCAGTTACACTTTTTTGCATGCGCGCTTGCGCGTCTTTTTGAATATCGTTAATCACGGTTTAATCCTAATTATTTGATTATTTCATCTGAGGCTTGTGAAGAAATAAGTGTTCCTTCTTCTTCACCCATAATTACGCGTTTTAGCGCGCCTGATTTATTCATATTAAATACGCTCAATGGCATATTGTGATCGCGGGCTAGAGTAAATGCCGCTAAATCCATAACTTTTAATTCTTTTTCAATGATTTCATTGTAGCTTAAGTGGCTGTAAAGCGTCGCTTCTGGGTTTTTAACAGGATCATCACTGTACACGCCATCCACTTTAGTCGCTTTAATTACTGTATCCGCTTCAATTTCGATACCGCGTAAACACGCTGCAGAATCGGTAGTAAAAAATGGGTTACCAGTGCCCGCTGCAAAAATAACAACGCGGCCAGTTTTCAATAAACTAATTGCTTCAGCCCAGTTATAAGCGTCACATACACCATTTAGCGGAATAGCCGACATTAAACGACAGTTTACAAATGCACGGTGTAGCGCATCACGCATTGCAAGGCCATTCATAACCGTTGCAAGCATACCCATGTGGTCGCCTACTACGCGGTTCATACCTGCTTCTGCAAGTGAACCACCACGTAAAAAGTTACCTCCACCAATAACTAAACCCACTTCTACGTCAAGCTCTACTAGCTCTTTAATTTCTTGTGCCATACGGTCTAAAACTTTAGGGTCGATGCCGAAGCCTTCGTCTCCCATTAAAGCTTCACCACTTAATTTGAGAAGAACACGTCTAAAAATAGGTTTGCGATTGATAGTCATAGTATAGGGGCCAACTTTTATTGAATTATGGATAAAAAATAACCGCGCTTATGTTAAACATAAAAGCGCGGTTATTTTAAAGAATTTCTAGCTGTGAAGCAAAACCAAATAGTACTTTAATTGCATCTAATTTCCTTTTGCATCACAAATAGTTAATCTTACTGACCTTTAGCAGCTGCAATTTGAGCAGCAACTTCAGCAGCAAAATCTTCTTCTTTCTTCTCGATACCTTCACCAACTTCTACACGTACAAAGCCAGTAACTGTTGCGTTTTTCTCTTTAAGAATATCGCCAACAGATTTTTTAGGTTCCATGATGAAAGCTTGACCAGTAAGAGAAACCTCACCAGTGAATTTTTTCATGCGACCAACAACCATCTTCTCAGCGATTTCAGCAGGCTTGCCTTCATTCATCGCGATTTCGATTTGTACTTGCTTTTCTTTTTCTACAACGTCAGCTGGTACGTCTGAAGGAGTTAAGTACTCTGGACGTGAAGCAGCAACGTGCATTGCAACGTGCTTAAGTGTTTCTTCATCAGCAACACCTGCAACAACAACACCGATACGGTCGCCATGACGGTACTCAACTAGGTTTTCACCAGCGATGTACTGCAGACGACGTACGTTGATGTTTTCGCCAATTTTAGTTACTAGCTCAACACGGTCTTCTTCAAACTTAGCTTGTAAGTCTTCGATAGTAAGAGTGTCAGCAATTGCAGCTTCAGCAACTTTATCAGCAAATGCTAAAAAGCTTACGTCTTTTGCAACGAAGTCTGTTTGACAGTTAACTTCTACTAGTACTGCAACGCCAGCGTTTTGCTTGATGATGATAGTACCTTCAGCAGCAATGTTACCTGCTTTTTTAGCAGCTTTAGCAGCGCCACTTTTACGCATGTTTTCAATCGCTAACTCGATGTCGCCATCAGTCTCAGTTAACGCTTTTTTACAATCCATCATGCCAGCGCCTGTGCGCTCGCGTAATTCTTTAACTAGGGCAGTAGTTACAGCCATTAGTAAATCCTCAAATCTGAAATCTGGTTTAGATAAGCGGGTTACCCGCTCTACAAGAATAACAAGTCTTCACCTTAAAAAGATGAAGACTTGATGATAGCTAATTACTCAGCTTCAACGAAATCGTCTTTCTCAGCTTGAGCAACGATGTTATTCTCGCGACCTTCAGTGATAGCAGCTGCAACAGCGCTAGTGTAAAGGCTTACAGCACGGATAGCATCATCGTTACCAGGAACGATGTAATCAACGCCGTCTGGGTTAGAGTTAGTATCAACGATTGCAACAACAGGGATACCTAGGTTGTTTGCTTCACGGATAGCAATGTGCTCGTGGTCAGCATCGATAACGAAAAGCGCGTCTGGAAGACCGCCCATGTTTTTGATACCACCAAGGCTCTTTTCAAGCTTTTCCATTTCGCGGTTAAGCATTAACGTTTCTTTCTTAGTTAATTTCTCGAAAGTACCGTCTTGGCTTTGTGCTTCAAGGTCTTTAAGACGCTTGATTGATTGACGTACAGTTTTCCAGTTAGTCAACATACCACCTAACCAACGGTGATTTACGAAGAACTGATCGCTTTCTAAAGCAGCTGCTTTAACTGCGTCGCTTGCTGCGCGCTTAGTACCAACGAAAAGAACTTTACCTTTGTTTGCTGCAGCACTTGATAAAAACTTAAGTGCGTCGTTGAACATTGGTACAGTTTGCTCAAGGTTGATGATATGTACACGGTTACGTGTGCCGAAGATGAAAGGCTTCATCTTAGGGTTCCAGTAACGTGCTTGGTGACCAAAGTGAACACCAGCTTGAAGCATATCGCGCATTGAAACGTTTGCCATTTTATAGATCCTCTATAGTTGTTTAGGGTTAGGCCTCCACATATCCCATAGCACCAACACCGAAGTAATTAAACTTCAAATGCACCCAAGTGTATGTGACGATACGTGTGTGTGTTAAAATAAAATTGTGTTTGCCTTAAATACAAAAAATCATTTAAGAATTTATTTGTAAAAAGACGGCGCGCTTTATACCATATTAAAATTAAATACTCAACGTCGCGTGCAAAATTTGTTCGGCGATAAATGTTAGAAACTCAACTTTGGAGCCTCAATGAGCGCTATTATCAAGACCCCTGAAGAAATAGAGAAAATGCGCGTAGCTGGGCGCTTAGCGGCCGATGTACTTGAAATGATCGGCCCTCATGTAGTGCCGGGTGTTACCACCGATGAGCTAAATACACTTTGTCATGATTATATTGTTAATGTGCAACAAGCAATCCCTGCTCCGTTAAATTATCATGGCTTTCCAAAATCAGTTTGTACGTCAGTTAATCATGTTATTTGTCACGGAATTCCAAATGACAAAGCATTAAAAGAAGGCGACAGCGTAAATATTGACGTCACTGTCATTAAAGATGGCTACCACGGCGATACTTCTAAAATGTTCCACGTTGGTACACCAAACATCCAAGCTAAGCGTCTTGCAGAAGTAACACAAGAAAGCTTATACCTTGCTATTAAAATGGTAAAACCAGGTGTGCGCTTAGGTGATATTGGTTCTGCTATTCAAAAATATGCAGAAAGTTTTAATTACTCTATTGTTCGTGAATATTGCGGCCACGGTATTGGCGCAGGATTTCATGAAGAACCACAAGTAATGCACTACGGTAAAGCGGGTACTGGCGAAACTTTAAAAGCGGGCATGTGCTTAACAATTGAACCAATGGTTAATGCGGGTAAACGCCAATGTAAGCTACTTAAAGATGATTGGACTGTAGTAACTCGCGACCGCAGCTTGTCTGCACAGTGGGAACATACTTTATTAGTGACTGAAAATGGTGTTGAAATTTTAACGCTACGATCAGATGATACTATCGACAGGATCATAGAACACTAATAATAAATAAGAAATTAGGAGCCAGCCCACGTGGCATTACCCAACAAAGTAAAAAAGTTGCTCAGCGATGCAGAGCAACTTAGTGATTATCGCGATTGTTCTAGCTATTTTTATAAATGGTTACATAACGAATTTTCTAAACAACCGGTTGGGAATTTAATTAATGCCCGGGCTGAGTTTATTGACCGCCTACTAATTAAGCTTTTTCATGTTTACGACTTAGCGCGCGAACCTGATTTAGCATTAATAGCAGTAGGCGGATACGGACGTGGCGAGCTACATCCCTACTCCGACATCGACTTTTTATTGCTTGTAACTAAACCGCCAAGCGAAGAAATATGCGAAAAAATAGGCCAGTTTGTCACCATGCTATGGGATCTCAACTTAGAGATTGGTCACAGCGTGCGCACGATAGAACAAGCCATCGAGCAAAAACGTGAAGACGTTACTTTTGCCACCAGTTTACTCGAAAGCCGCCTTATTTTTGGTAATCATATTGAGTTTGAAAAACTCAAAACGCATATTCTAGAAACACCCGTATGGCGCTCCGGTGAGTTTTTTACTGCCAAAGTTCAAGAACAAAACTTACGTCACAAAAAGTGTCACGGCACCGCGTATAATCTTGAGCCAAACATTAAAGAAAACCCCGGTGGCCTACGCGACTTGCAAACCATTATTTGGGTCGCAAAAAAGCACTTTAGAACCGAAACTCTGCAAGAGTTAATAAGTCACGGCTACTTAACCCATGAAGAGTTTCAAGAACTTTCAGAGTGCCTAGAAAACCTATGGAATATTCGCTTTGCACTGCATCTAGCCGCAGGTCGGGCTGAAAACCGCTTATTGTTTGATCATCAACCACAAGCCGCCGAAATTTTAGGTTTTGGTAGCGACGGTAAAGCCTCTGTTGAGCGTATGATGAAGCGCTTATTTAGAATAATGAGCCGCGTTCGCGAACTTAACCAAATGCTACTTTCATACTTTGAGCAAAGTATCATGCCCGAAAGTAGTGAAAAAACGGTGATAGTACTCGACAGAAACTTTGAGCAAGTGGGCCATCAAATACGCGTAAAAGATCCATCTGTATTTTTTAGACGTGACCAACTTTTTGTATTGTTTGAGCACATAGCAGACAACCCTGCAATAACGCATATTTACCCAAGCACTATTCGTACAATTCGCCAAGTACGCCGTCGTTTATTGGGGGATTTACAAGATTACGCAGCCTGTCGTGAAGCCTTTTTACGCTTAGTTAAACACCCTAATGGCATGGGCCGCGCATTTACGCTTATGCACAAGCACGGCATGCTTGCCGCCTACTTACCGCAGTGGCGTAACATATTTGGGCAAATGCAGTTCGATTTATTTCACGCTTACACCGTAGATGAGCATACTCACAAATTAATCAAAAATATTTACGAATACTTTGATAAAACAGGCATTAGCGAGTTTCCTATTTGTAGTGAAATAGTCACTCGAATGGACAAACCAGAGCTACTTTATTTAGCCGGTATATTTCACGACATTGCTAAAGGCCGAGGGGGAGATCACTCAGAACTTGGCGCTGTTGATGCTATAGCCTTTGCTAAATTACATGGTTTTTCATCCTCTGATGCAAAATTAGTAGCATGGCTTGTAAGTAACCATTTACTTATGTCGGTTACCGCGCAGCGTAAAGATATTAACGACCCTGCTGTAATAAAAGACTTTGCAACACGTATTAAAACAGAGCGCCAACTCGACTATTTATATTGTTTAACCGTTGCCGATATCCGTGCAACCAACGACAACTTATGGAACGATTGGAAAAACACCCTACTGCGTGAATTGTACTTGCACACGCAACGCGCGTTGCGCTTAGGGCTTGAAAACCCAATGGATCAGCGCGACCAAATTCGCGATAAAAAGCACCAAGCTAAACAACGTCTACTCAACTTAGGTTACCCTGAGAATAAAATTGATTTAATTTGGAGTCGCTTTAAAGCCAATTACTTTACCGCCTTTAGCGAACAGCAAATATCGTGGCAAAGTGAGCATTTATTAACTAGCACCGATTTAAGCCAACCCAGTGTAATTGTATCTAACAAAGCCATGCATGGTGGTACACAAGTATTTGTATACAGCCCTTACTCTGGTGCACTATTTGCGAGATTAGTGAGTGTAATCGGCTCTAAAAAAGCACAAATACAGCACGCGCAAGTACTGACCACCAAAGACGGTTACGTCCTGTTTAGCTTTGTAATACTTGAAGTAAGTGGCGACCCTATAGCGAGCGGTCGAGCGCAATCAATTAAACGCGGGCTTGAGCAAGCACTTAGCGATCCACGTAAAAAAATTCGCTTTAAAAAGAGCCGCTCTCAACGCTTTAAAGATTTTAATATTAAACCTAAAATTGTGTTGCGCCCACATGCACGCAAAGACCGTAGCTTAATAGAAATTCAAGCCGTCGATATACAAGGTTTACTAACCAAAATAGCCGAAGTTTTCCAAGCGCATTTACTACACATTCACGCTGCCCGTATTACAACGGTAGGTGAACGTGCCGAGGATTTCTTTGTTGTATCTAATAACGAATACCAAGCGCTGACTGATGAAGAGCAAGCAAAAATTCATCAGGCATTACGTAAAAAATTCAACGCCGAAACAGAATAGAGGACACACATGTCAGATTTAAAAACGATGATCGAAAACGCATGGGACAACCGCGATAGCATTAGCCCAAGCACAGTATCAAGCGACGTAAAGCAAGCCATTATCGACGCACTTGATTTACTTGATAGCGGCGCAGCACGCGTTGCCGAAAAAATATCAGGTGAATGGGTTGTACACCAGTGGCTTAAAAAAGCAGTATTACTGTCGTTTCGTATTCGCGACAACCAACCAATGAACGACGGCGTAAACCAATTTTACGACAAAGTACCACTTAAATTTAGCGACTACACGCCAGAGCAATTTCAACAAGGTGGTATGCGCGTAGTACCAAACGCAGTAGCACGTAAAGGCAGCTTTGTAGGTAAAAGCGTCGTACTCATGCCATCGTACGTAAACATTGGCGCATACGTTGACGACGGCACCATGGTTGATACATGGGCAACTGTAGGCTCGTGTGCACAAATAGGTAAGAACGTACATTTATCAGGTGGCGTAGGCATAGGCGGCGTTTTAGAGCCTCTACAAGCTAATCCAACTATCATCGAAGACAACTGTTTTATTGGCGCACGTTCTGAAATTGTTGAAGGCGTAATTGTTGAAGAAGGCGCAGTAATTTCAATGGGCGTTTACATCAGCCAAAGCACCCGTATTTACGACCGCGAAACCGGCGAAATTCACTACGGCCGCGTACCAGCAGGCGCAGTAGTTGTACCAGGCGCACTACCGTCAAAAGATGGCACCCACAGCCTTTACGCTGCAATCATCGTTAAAAAAGTAGACAAACAAACACGTGAAAAAGTAGGCATCAACGCCCTACTACGCTCAATTGATGAGTAACACGTAGGTTAAGTTGAGTGAAACGAAACCCATCGATACGTTGAAGTAAAGTGTTTTAGCTAAACTTTAATTGTATATAGAAAAGCTCTAAGCCCTTTGGGTCTAGAGCTTTTTAAATTCTTCTAAATGAAGTTTGAGTCCTGGACACCTCTACATTAAAATTCAATGAACTCAAAAAAGACTTTAAGCCTTTAACAGCTAACTCATTATTTTCTGATGGTCCTATTATAATTTCTTCAATTGAATTTTTAGGAAAAGGTATCGCTCTATATGGGGCTATAATGCCAGACTTTAGGGTTCTGTAGCATAAAGGAAAAAACTCTTTCACTCCATTTTCAAGCTTTATAAAATCAATATTAGAGGAGTCTATAAAATCAAAATAACCCTTTTCAGTATTTTCATTTAATGAGACTAAACCAGGGTAAAAAAGAGTAAAACGATACTCTTCTTCATATTCGAACGCTTGATCTTTTATGCTAGCAATCTTAAAAATCGCTTCATTAAAAATTTCAATTGCAGCAATAGCACATTTTTCATTTAGATCATTTCCATTTAAATTTGGATCTAACACATAACTTAAAACCTCAGGCAGATAGTGTTCTTCAATTAAAGAATGAAGCATTTCCTCAGTTGGTTGGTAATCAACATCATCATAGCCACTCAAAAGTTTTCTTTGCCTAAAGTACTCATCATCAAATAGATTTTCTTTATTAAACTTTATGCAATATGAAGTTTGCTCTGACCCGTAAGTTAGCCAGTGGTTTAGGCTATCACGCTTAGTTGTAAATGAAGTGGTATAAATTTCATCAATGGTATTATTATCAATTATATTCCATAGAAAATTTAAAAAACGATTTGCGAGATGCACGTCCTTACTTCGTATTTCTTTTTGGGTAACATCTAAAGGTATATTTTTGTGTTTGGCATAAATTTCTTCGAGTTTGATTTGTGAAAACTCAGACAAACTCCCTCTGAGTGATTTTATTCTATCAATACCTTGCTTTATTTCTCTAAAATCATTTAGATATTCTGCGTTAGTAGCCCATAAACTTTTGCTCTCTAAAATCCCCTTTAAACCATCTGCAGAAGTGTAGTGATAAACGTATTCCATATTTAAAATCCCAAGTAATGTTAATCTTTAGTTTAACCTTGATAAGTAGCAACAATAAAATTTGATAATCTTAAACAAGAGACTGAATTAGCCAACGCACCCAAGATATAATAAGGTAGTAAAGCATAATTGAAAGTTAGCAATCAATATTAAGGATTAATATGACAAAAACTGCTTTACGCTCAACTATTTTACTACCTGTATTTTTGCCTGCAGTGTTTATTATTCTGCTCTTGGTAATTGGTACAAGTAGCAATCCTGAACTTGCAGGGCAAGCATTTAGTATCACCCTCAAGTGGATAACAGAAACCTTTGGCTGGTTTTATATGTTATCAGTCGCGATTTTCTTAGTTTTCATCGTTTGTGTTGCAGTCTCAAGTTGGGGAAATATTAAGCTGGGCCCTGATCATGCGCAGCCACAATACAGCTTCGCCGAATGGTTTGCCATGCTATTTTCGGCCGGCTACGGAGTCGCATTACTATATTTTGGTGTAGCAGAGCCCGTACTCCATTATGCATCTCCGCCCGCGGGCGCAGCAGAAACCGTCGATGCTGCCAAGCAAGCTATGCAAATTGCATTTTTTCATTGGGGTTTTCACATATGGGCAATCTATGGGATTGTCGGCTTAGTCCTTGCTTATTTTGCATTTCGCCATGGCCTTCCACTGTCGATTCGCTCAGCGTTGTATCCACTTATTGGTGATAAAATATATGGCCCTATTGGTCACACTGTTGATGTTTTTGCCATATTAGGCACGCTCTTTGGTATTGCTACAACACTAGGACTTTCCGTTACCCAAATTAATGCAGGGCTGCATTATTTATGGCCAAGTATTCCTATTAATACCACTGTACAAATTACTGCTATTGCCATTATTACCGCAGCGGCTACTTTCTCTGTAGTGGCTGGTATGGATAAAGGTGTAAAGCGCTTATCTATTGTAAACATGACACTTGCAGTGTCATTAATGGCCTTTGTATTTTTTATTGGCCCTACTATTCATATCCTTGAATCGTTTTTACAAAATACCGGCAGCTACCTAAGCGGTATTGTTGAGCGTACTTTTAATTTACAAGCATATAGCCGTAGTGATTGGATTGGTAACTGGACACTATTTATATTTGGTTGGACTATTGCTTGGGCGCCATTTGTTGGCATGTTTATCGCCAAAATTAGCCGCGGCAGAACCATCAGGCAATTTGTTGTAGGAGTGATGTTAGTTCCGACTATTTTTACCTTTCTGTGGTTTTCTGTGTTTGGTGATACCGCGTTAAATCTAATAATGAATGAAGGGTTCAATACTTTAATTACTGATGTTCAAGCCAACCAAGCTGTTGCATTGTTTCAGTTATTTGAGGTGCTACCGCTATCATTTATTATTTCGCTACTCACCGTTATTCTAATCATTACCTTTTTTGTAACCTCGTCTGACTCAGGATCATTAGTTATTGATTCCCTCGCCTCTGGCGGTAATATTAATACGCCCGCATGGCAACGCGTGTTTTGGGCTGTGCTAGAGGGCGCTGTGGCTGCTGTTTTATTAGTGGCAGGAGGGTTAAGTGCGCTACAAACTATGACTATAGCCAGTGCCTTACCCTTTGCGATTATTATGCTTATTGCAACCGCTGGGCTTTGGCGAGCACTCATTATTGAAGGCCATCGCGATACTAGTTTACAAGCACATGCGCTCAATGGCCGTAATATCAACTTATCTCATTGGAAGCGCCGTTTAGCCGCCATGGTTAATTACCCCAATAAAGAAAAAGTACACACCTTCATTAGTAGTGTGGTGGTACAAGCAATGCAAGCCGTTCAGGCTGAATTAAAAGCTCGACAATGGCATGCAGAGGTTGATTTTGATACCGACTTAGGCCGTGCTCATTTAACTGTGCTACGCCATGAGCATGTTGATTTTGTATATGACATTCGTCTAACCGAACACCCAATGCCAAGCTTTGCCTATTCAGAGCTAAAGCCCAATATTGATAACACCGAAATGCATTACAAGGCTGATGTTTTCTTACGTCGTGGTGGACAATCTTACGATGTGTATGGTTACAGTGAAGATGATATTGTGAAGGATATTCTTGATCAATTTGAGAGTTACTTACACTTTTTAGATAACAGCCCAGGTGAGCTACCTTGGGATATGGCCGAGCACGATGACATGTTAAATAGCGATAAATCTTAAATAAGCATCGTATTTAATACACAATTAATGCAATAAAAAAGGCACTGAAAAGTGCCTTTTTAGTTTGCTCAATTAATTTTTAATTACAGCGCGTTAAATACGTCGTCTGTTTTAGCTGCGCAAATAAAATCGTTTTTGTGTAGGCCTTTAATTGAATGGCTCCACCATGTAACGGTTACTTTGCCCCACTCGGTTAATAAACCTGGGTGGTGGCCTTCGTCTTCTGCCATGTCGCCTACTTTGTTAGTAAATGCGATAGCTTGTTTAAAGTTTTTAAATTTATAAACACGCTCAAGCTGCATAATGCCGTCACGTACTTCTGGTACCCAGTCTGGGATTTTAGTAATTAATTGTGCTAACTCTTCGTCAGATACTTTTGGCGCATCTACATGACAGGCTTCGCATTTTTGTGCACTTAATGAAGACATTCTAAATCCTTACTTTTAGCTTTTTTAGCATTAATATTTAACTGGCTAATTTTTCTTTTGGTGGAAATTTTGGGTCGTGCAAACCAAGCTCTTTAGCTCGCTCAACCAAAGTCATAATATCCATTTGCGATATATCAAACAGATCATGAATCGAATTTATGGTGTAGTACTGTGGTTGCATAATATCAATACGGTACGGCGTACGCAGTACATCAAGCACATTCATTGGGCTGATTTCTGGCGTGTTTGAGTATACGTACTGAGTCTCCCCTGGGCTTGATAAAATACCGCCGCCGTAAATACGCAGACCGTCTTCGGTTTGCATTAAACCAAATTCAACCGTAAACCAGTATATACGCGCAAGGTATACACGGTCCTTTTTCTGCGCTGCGTAACCTAATTGCCCGTACTTATGCGTAAACTCGGCAAAGTCAGGGTTAGTTAGCATGGCGCAATGGCCAAATATTTCATGAAAAATATCTGGCTCTTGTAGGTAGTCAAATTCTTCGCGGCTACGAATAAATGTAGCTACCGGAAACTGCTTGTTTGCTAGTAATCTAAAAAACTCATCAAAGTCGATAAGCGCAGGTACTGGTGCAACTTGCCAACCGGTAGTGGCTAGTAACACTTCGTTTAGCTCGCTTAACTGCGGAATACGGTCGTGCGGCAGGTTAATCTTTTTTAACCCTTGCATGTACTCATCGCAGGCTTTGCCTTCAATGCATGCAAGTTGGCGTGCTACAAGCTCAGACCAAATTTTATTTTCTTCATCACTCCAGTGTATAACACCATTTTCGTCTGGTGTTTTGGATGTGTATTTACTTGCTTTAGCCATAAGTACCTTCTTGGGTGTGAGCCCTAAATCGGTGTCAGTGTGATACTCAAACCTATTGAATATCGAATGACCCCATACTATGCAAAAGTGAAGAAAAGTTTAATAGATAGGCTAACATCAGTATTTAGCGCGATCACCTAGATCGTAAAGTTAAAATTACACTCATGGCAAATTAAAAATACAGACCTTTAAATAAAGGCCTGCAGCTTGTTTTTATGTGTATACAATTAAATACATCTAATCAATTTTAGTAAAAGCTTGGTCTAAATCACTAATAATGTCGTTAACATCTTCAAGCCCAACCGAGAGCCTGATCAACCCATCACTTATACCAGCGGCGGCCCGCTCCTCTGGCGTATAAGGCGAGTGAGTCATAGATGCAGGATGCTGAATTAGTGTTTCAGCGTCGCCGAGGCTTACTGCAAGTGTACAAAGTTTCATACTATCAATAAATTGAGCGCCATCTTGTAGCGTGCCTTTTATTTCAAACGCAATAACACCACCAGCGGCTTTCATTTGATTACCAATAAACTTATAACCTGGGTGCGATTTAAGCCCCGGGTAATATACGGTGCTTACTTGTGGGTGAGCTTCTAGATATTGCGCTATTGTTTGTGCGCTTTGACAATGGCGTTCTATTCTAATAGCGAGTGTTTTTAGGCCTCGATTAATTAGCCATGCATCGTGTGGGCTTATGGTTGCACCAATATCTTTTAATACGGTCATTTTAATGTGTGTTATGTGCTCAAGCGATCCACATACAATACCCGCTACTACGTCTCCGTGGCCGTTTAAGTACTTGGTCGCACTGTGCATTATAATGTCGATGCCGTATTTTTTAGGCGATTGCAGTAGCGGCGTTAAAAAGGTGTTGTCGACTACACTAATTAAACTGTGCTCTTTAGCAACTGCGCCAATGAGTGCCAAATCAATAACCGCCATAGTGGGGTTGATTGGCGTTTCTACAAATATCATTTTTGAATTAGGTTTGATGGCAGCGCGTAGTTCGTCCTCATTGGTCATATCAACAAAGGTGACTTCGATTCCCCAGCGCGGCAACATGTGCGAGAAAAACGCAAAGGTACAACCATACAAAGCACTTGAGGCAACAAGGTGATCTCCTTGCGATAAAAAGCTCAGTACTGAGGCAGATACGGCCCCCATACCTGTTGCGGTTGCAGCAGCTGCTTCACAGCTCTCTAGTTGAGCAACTTTTTGTTCAAGCTCTGTGGTTGTAGGGTTTCCTAAGCGCGTATAAATATAGCCAGGTTCGTCGCCTGCAAAACGCGCAGCACCTTGTGCGGCATTTTCAAAATGAAAGGTAGAGGTTTGATACAAAGGAGAAGTGAGTGCGCCGTGCGGGTCGTTTGCTTTTTGTGGTCCGTGAATACACTGGGTGTTTATATGATGCTTGCTCATTGTAGGCTCATTTTTTTGATTATTATGTTTTTGCGATTCAACAATCAAAACGTATGCGCTTACAAACAGCAAGCATGCCGGATGCTCAGATGGCTATTTGTGTAAAAACCGTGCAGCGCACGTTTGTACACAAATATTGCCACTGCTAATCTAGTGTGTTGGTTCAGCCTTTTTACGGCTCATAATTTTACCTGCGATGCTTTGCACAGTGCCTTTTAGTAAGCTGCGTTTGTTTTCAAGCCGTGGTAATGGGCGACTAAGCTCCATTGCTTTGTAACCAATACGCGCTGTAAAAATACCGGCGCTGACCCCTTGCGCTGCCCGCCCCGAAAGCTTACCTAAAAGCTCAGCACTTAGTGCAGTTGCAGCAAGGTCAGATACAAGCTCAGCACTGCCTACAAACATAACTTGTTTTATCAACATACGGTAAAGCTTAATGCGGCTCGCGTAACCAAAACCAATGCCGTAAATTTTACCAATTTGTTCTATTAACTTAGTACCGCGCCAAAGCACAGCCATCATATCCACCAGCGCAAGTGGGCTTAGGGCAACTAGCAGTGCAGATTCAGTCGCAAAACGATTTATAAGCTTTTTAGCTTTGGTGTCTTGGGTTATTAATAAACTGTTGGCGTACAGCGTCATTATTTCTTTGTCGCTGTGATGCGTCGCTACTTGGTTTTTAAAGGTTTCAAAGTTATCAAGCTCTTGATGTTTGTTAAGCTTTTCGAGCCAAGGTAATGCACCGCCTACTTGCTCGCTGTTTAAAAGCCTATCGGCTTCAACTCGGTGCAGTTGGTTACGCTTTAAACTGCGCAGCATTCGGTACTCTCGCCACAATAAGCGCCCAATTAGCAGCACGCCACTTACAACTGCGGTTAAATAAACACTGCCTAAAATAATTGACTGCTCGAAAGCAAATAATAACGAATATGCAAACTCTAAAAGCACCAGTACTATAAAACTAATGGCAAAAACACCTTTGAGCGTTTGCCACTTTGACTTTTTGTATACAGGCTCCAGATCTATTTCTGGCTCTAGTGCTTCATCTTCAAGTTCTTCGTAATCACTTTGTCCGTGCTGAATAATTTTTGCAGGTGCTAAAACGGGTTCGTTTTGCTCAATGCTTTGCGTATCTATACGACGCCCTGCTTGAAATGGTTGGTTTGACTCACTCATGTTAATTTGTCTCCTAGCAGGTACTGCATGACATGATCTAATCGAATATGTTTTAGTTGTTTATCGGGGCTCGGCATTGGAGAAAACGATAAAAACTCAAATCCCTGTGCTGGCCACTCATTTTTATTAAGCATTCGCGAGGGAGGTTGCGGCGGTAAATACGTAAGCCAATCTGGCTCGTTTAGCGGTTTACCATAAATACAGTCAAGCGTTTGACCTTTGTCGGTAATCTGGCGCGGCTGCGTTGCTGTAATTGACGACATAGCCATGGTTTCTATTTTTACACCATCAAACTTTAAATGATTACTTTGCTCATGCACGAGCGAATCAAGTAGTAGTGCTAAATCTTTATGGTGTTTTGCACTTATGTGATCTGATTTATTAGCTGCAAATAATATTTTGTCTATGTTGGGCTTAAATAAACGTTTAAAAAAGCCCGACTCACCATAGTTAAAGTGTGCGAGTAATTGGTTTATTACACTGCTTTGCTCTTGGAGTGTTTCGTGCCCTTCGTTTAACGCACTAAGTACATCTACAAGTACAATTTGGCGATCAAAGTGCCTAAAATGCTCATTATAAAATGGTTTTACAACTTCTTTTATATAGGCGTTAAAACGCTTAATTAAATGCGCTAAATTAGAACCCGCAACGACATCGTCACTGTTTATTTCACCCGATACCGGAAAAAACAATAACAATGGCGCGCCTTGTAGGTCGCCAGGCATAAGCATGCGCCCAGGTTGCAACATGGCAAGTTTGGTGTCTTTTTTAAGCTCGACTAACATGCTTTGATAAAGCTGAGCAATATGAGCAAGTGCGTTTTCATCAACGGGAGCGTTTAAGTCAAGTTGCTCAACGGCCATTAAAAAATCACTTGATGTGTTTACGCGCGAAGGCTGAGTTAATAACGGATATTGCTGCTCGCACCATTGAGCATAACTTTGCTCAAGCATAGGTAAATCAAGGAGCCATTCACCCGGGTAGTCAATAATATCTAAATAAAGCGTTGATTGCGGCGAAAAGTGCCCACGCAGCCCTGCATTACTTTGATACTTTATTGCCAAGCGTAGCGTATTAATCCGCTCGGTAGATGCAGGCCATGTAGGCATCCCATCGCTTGGTAATAATGAATTTAGTGCGCGCGTATAATTAAACGTAGGAACTTTTAACGCCTCTTGCGGCACAACTTTAGTGGCCACATGGCGGTGCTCGCGCATTACATCAAAAAAAGGTAAGTTTTTATCGTCCGCTTGGGTTGTTAAGTGTTTAACAAGCGCGGTAATAAAGGCAGTTTTACCACTACCACTTAGGCCAGTTACGGCAAGCTTTACGTGTTGGTCTAAACTGCGATGTAGGGCTTTTTGTGCTTTGCCTTTAATGCTTTTAAAGGTCTTTTTTGCAAATGATTGGCTCATAAAGTGTCTTGCACCTAATTTGCCGTAATTTATCACGCTGCAAATAAGGTGCTATTAAATCCTTTAAAGTTTGTTAATTTCACGGCTCACCGTAAACTCGCTTGAAGTTACATGGCGCTCCATATCTTGAAGGCGAGTATCTACACGCGTTAAACGCTCTTTTAAGTCTTGCAATGCGCGGCGCGGCGGCTCGCCTTTTTGCCATACTTTAAATTTTACTTCTAGCGGATCGTCAGTTTTAGTTGAGCTTTTTGTTTGCGCTGTTGCGGGCTCTTTTTTATCTAAAATGAACCAGGCTGCAATATACGCTACCACAAATAATGGGCCACCCGTTAGCAGTACCGCACTAACAAATATAATGCGAACTAACCATAACTCCATATTAAAGTAGTCACTTAATCCCGCACATACTCCGGCTATTTTACCGCGTTGTGGGTCTCTTAATAATTCGCGTTTGGCACTCATACTTTGCGTCTCCATTGTGGTGACTCTTGATCAAGCAATGCTTCAAGTGTTTCTAATCGATCAGCCATTTTTTCAGCTTTGTGTGCAAGCTCAAGTAATTGGCGATGTTCGTGCTCACTTAAACCTTGGCTTACTTGTTTCTTGCTACGGTAGTGCAAAATTAGCCACAGCGGAGCAACAAAAATCATAAACAAGATAAATGGTGCAACTAATATCTCTGGATCAAACATAATCCTCTCCTGACAATCCGTTTTGATGTTTTTAAGCTGGGGCACATGGGCCCCATATATTTTTATATGTAATTATTTATCAGCTAACTTCTTTTTAAGTTCGGCTAGCTCATCATCTATCTTTTCATTTTTTTGTAGATTAGCAATTTCATCCGCTAACGTCTTTTTACCTAAATCGTACGACTCAATTTGAGATTCTAGTCCATCAATTTTGGTTTCGTAACGTTCAAAGCGGTTAAGTGCTTCTTCTACTTTTGAGCTATCAAGTGTCTTTTTCACTTCAAGGCGCGACTCAGCCGAACGTTGGCGAAGTATAATTGCTTTTTGACGAGATTTAGCATCTGCTAGCTTTTCTTGTAGCGTCGTTACTTCTTGCTGTAATTTCTCAATATGAGACTCTACATGTTCAAGCTCACTCGCTACTGAAGCAACTGCATCTGCCGACTTTTGCTTTTCAAGTAAGGCTGAACGCGCTAAATCGTCGCGGTCTTTACTTAAAGCCAGTTCGGCTTTATCTTGCCAATCACTTACCTGCGCTTTAAGTGTATCTAAGCGGCGTACAATTTCTTTTTTCTCAGCCAATGTTTTAGCTGATGTAGAACGTACTTCAACAAGCGTATCTTCCATTTCTTGAATAATCAGACGAACCATTTTTTCTGGGTCTTCTGCTTTATCTAAAATGGCGTTGATATTAGAATTAACAATATCTGCAAAACGTGAAAAAATTCCCATAACATTTACCTCTGTAATTAAAACTTAGTTAGTCTGCTATAACTAGTATCAATATGCTTGCCAACTTTTTAAAAGTTAAAATACACTTTATTTTCATTACGTTAAACTAAATATACAAATTTCTTTAGTTATCCCTAATTATGAAATACACTAACTGTTAGTAAAAATGACCAAGAGTTAGGAAATATGAGCCAATATCGCCAACAGGATAATTTACTCGGCCAATCAGATAGCTTTCTGTCTGTATTAGATCAGGTATCGCAACTGGCTAATTTAGATAAACCGGTACTTATTATTGGTGAACGCGGCACAGGTAAAGAGCTAATAGCAGCACGCTTACACTTTTTATCAAAACGCTGGGATCAAAACTACGTAAAGCTTAACTGTGCAGCGCTTAACGAAAACCTACTCGAAAGTGAGTTATTTGGCCACGAAAGCGGTGCTTTTACGGGGGCAAGTAAACGTCACGAAGGTCGTTTTGAACGCGCTAACAGCGGCACACTGTTTTTAGATGAATTAGCTAATACCTCAGCTATGGTACAAGAAAAACTGCTGCGCGTTATAGAATACGGTGAGTTTGAACGTGTTGGCGGCAAACAAACTGTAAAAGTAGATACCCGCTTAGTGTGTGCGACAAACGAAGATCTTCCTTATTTGGCCGAGCAAGGTGAATTTAGAAGTGATTTACTCGATCGCCTTGCCTTTGATGTAATTACCCTGCCACCACTGCGCGAACGCCAAGACGATATTATGCTTCTTGCTGAGCAGTTTGCGATGAATATGGCGCGCGATTTAGAGTGGGAACTGTTTAGCGGTTTTACCCGAAGCGCAACAGAAACACTGCTTAGTTATGATTGGCCTGGTAATATTCGTGAACTTAAAAATGTGGTTGAACGCAGTTTGTATCGCCACGGTAGTGAACATATTCCCGTTCACCAGATTATTTTAGACCCATTCGATAGCCCATTTAGACCAAAAGCGCGTATTAAAGCACCTGTAGCGGCTCAAACGGTTAATGCAGAGCCTATTGTTGCTGCGCCGCCGATTACTCAAACAAGCAATGATTCAGCCGTTGATATTCAATTTCCGTGCAGCTTAAAAGAGCGTTCAAACGACTTTGAAATAAACATGATTAATAAAGCACTCGAACATAGCCAATTTAATCAAAAGAAAACTGCAGAAGTACTTGGTTTAACGTATCATCAATTACGTGGTTATCTTAAAAAATACAACTTGTTGGATCAACAATAGTCAGAGGTTATGCGGGTGCATAAATTATTACTTGTTTTGCTTACCACCACTTTAGTTGGTTGCCTTGATAGCAAAGAAGAAATCATAGAAGAAAAAAACCAAGGCTTAGTTTATTGCGCTGAAGCTAACCCTGTGTCGTTTAATCCGCAAGTCACGACCACCGGTTCAACTATTGATATAATTGCTAACCAATTATACGACCGCTTAATTAGCATTGATCCTGTTACGGCAGAGTTTCAAAGTGAGCTGGCGACCGATTGGAAAATTAGCAAAGATGGTAAATCGGTTACCTTTACCCTGCGTAAAGATGTAAAGTTTCATACAACTTCTTATTTTACCCCATCGCGAGACTTTAACGCCGACGACGTTATATTCACCTTTAGCCGATTATTCGATGTATATAATCCATATCACTTTGTGGGCGATGCCGATTACCCGTATTTTCAAAGTGTAGGAATTGATCAACTTATTCGCAAAATTGTGCGCGTGTCTGACTACCAAGTCCGTTTTGAATTGTTTAATCCTGAAAGTAGTTTTTTAGCTAATATGGCTACCGACTTTGCCGTGGTGCTTTCAGAAGAATACGCCATGAAACTTAAGAAAAATAATCAAAAGAACTTATTTGATCAGTACCCTATTGGCACCGGCCCGTATATTTATAAAGAATACCGCCGAGATCATCTTGTGCGCTTTTACCGTAACCCACTTTATTGGAAGCATGACGTTGCACTTGAGCAATTGGTTTACGATATAACCCCTAACGGCACTACGCGCATAGCAAAAATGCTGACTAAAGAGTGCGATGTAACGGCTCATCCAAGTAGTGCGCAATTGAGCATTTTAGCGCAACGCGATGATATAAACGTCGAAAAAGAAACAAACTTAAACATAGGTTATTGGGCATTTAATACAGAGCGTGCCCCGTTTGACGACTTACGCGTACGCCAAGCGCTTGCGCACGCAATAGATGTAGATAAAATAATGCAGGCGGTTTATTACGGTAACGGTACTCGCGCACAATCTATTTTGCCACCAACCTCTTGGGCATTTGAGCCACAAGAAGATATACCTACGTTTGATCCAGAACTTGCTAAAAAGTTACTTATTGAAGCAGGGTTGCCTAATGGCTTTGATATGACGATATGGGCTATGCCTGTGAGTCGTATTTATAATCCCAACGCACGTAAAATGGCTGAGCTTATGCAAAGTGATTTACGCAAAGTAGGCGTTAACGTCAGTATTGTAGAATATGAGTGGAATACGTTTATTCAACGTATTGGCGAGCATCGACACGACAGTGTATTACTTGGTTGGGCCGCAGATACACCCGACCCTGATAACTTTTTTAGCCCGCTGCTGAGTTGCACCGCTACTTTTAGTGGTAAAAACCCTGCAAACTGGTGTAATCCCCAATTTGATTTATTGCTTACTAAAGCACTAGACACCACTGATTTAAACAAACGTAAAAAATACTACGAAGATGCACAAAGCTTAATTATTAAAGAGTTGCCGTTATTACCTATTGCTCATGGCTTGCGCTTTCAAGCAAGTAGCGCTGATGTGGAAGGCATAACACTTGGCCCGTTTGGTGCTATTTCGCTTGCTAATGCGAGGAAAAAATAATGATCGTAGATTATATTTTACGTCGCCTTGGCTTGTTCTTTTTTATGATACTAATGCTCAGCGTATTTACGTTTTCACTGGCGTATTTATTTCCCGGTGATCCGCTAAGTAATTTAAGTGGCATACCAAGTGGTAACTTTGCACAGCATAGTGAGCTTGAAGATAAATATTTATACAACAGCAATTACTTTATGCAATACATTGCCTTTTTAGGGAGAATATTTCAAGGCGATTGGGGGCTTTCATTTGCCTCTGGTAACAGCGTGTTTAGCCATATTATTGACTTACTACCGGCTACTTTAGAGCTAAGCGTATATGCATTAATTGTATCGGTTGTTATTGGTGTACCTACTGGCATTTTAGGCTCTGGCTATCATAAACGCTGGCCCGACAAACTTATAAACTCTGTCACTATGGTAGGTTATTCAATGCCTGTGTTTTGGCTAGCATTGTTGTTAATAATGGTTTTTTCATTAAAGCTTGGCTGGTTTCCTATGTCGGGCAGAATGGGCCTCCTTTACGAAATACCCGCCAGTACAGGGTTTATATTAATTGATATTGCTCTAGCTGGATTTCCATATAAAGGAATGGCTTTTGTTGATGCGCTGCGCCATTTAACACTCCCTACTATTGTACTGGCCATGTATCCAACCACGGTATTAGTGCGCTTTACTCGCGAGTCTATGCTTAAAGTAATGGATCAAAACTTTATTAAAACAGCTAGGGCAAAAGGCCTTAACCGCCGTCAACTTATCATGCACCATGCACTGCGTAATGCACTACTACCGGTAATTAAGCAAATTGGTTTGCAATTTAGCACCTTGATAACACTTGCCATGATAACCGAGGTTATTTTTTCTTGGCCGGGTATTGGCCGATGGTTAATCGATAGTATTTATCAGCGCGACTTTCCTGCAATTCAAGGCGGATTAATGGCGGTGTCTTTATTTGTTATTTTGGCCTCTATTACAGCTGAGCTTACTTACACTTTATTCGATCCACTCTCGCGGAATCAGGCCCATGGCAAAGTTTAATTTATTTTCTGAAGAGTCGAATAAATCGCCACTTGCGCGATTTTGGCGCAAATTTAAAAACAATCACCCAGCTTTGGTTGGTTTATGGATATTTATGGCGTTTGCATTATTGGCCGCCACCGCTCCTTTTTTAGCGCCCTATGGTGTAAACCAACAGCATAGTGATGCACTACTCATACCGCCCTCATGGCGAGAAATGGGCGATGTACGCTTTATTTTAGGCACCGATGATTTAGGCCGTGATGTACTCTCGCGCTTAATGAATGGTGCAACATATACGTTTGGACTTTCTGTTGTAGCAGCCCTGATCACGACTCTGTTTGGTGTATTAGTGGGGACTTTTGCAGGGATTAGTAAAGGGTTGCGTTCAAGCTTTTTAAATCATTTACTTGATATAACACTTTCTATTCCTTCTTTGTTATTGGCCATAATAATAATCGCCATACTTGGCCCTGGTTTAATGAATACCGTATGGGCAATTATTTTAGCGTTACTACCGCAGTTTATTCACTCGGTGCGCAACCTAATTGTTGATGAATTAAGTAAAGATTACATTACTGCGTTTAGACTCGATGGCGCGTCTAACTGGCATATTATATCGCGCGGTATTTTCCCTAATATTTATGAGCATATTGTGGTTATATTCACGATGGCGCTTTCTACTGCGATATTAGATATTTCAGCACTGGGATTTTTAAAATTAGGGGCTCAACCACCAACGACCGAATGGGGCGCAATATTAGCCGAAAATCTAGGCCTTATTTATTTAGCGCCGTGGACTGTAGCGCTACCTGGTGTACTGTTATTTTTAGCCGTGTTATCTACTAATTTAGTAGGTGATGGCCTGCGACAAGTGCTAAAAGCACGTAAGGCTGATTAAATGCAATTACTCGATGTTCGTAACTTAACTATTGAACTACGTACCTCTGAAACTGTAATTAGAGCCGTAGACAGAGTGAGCTTTAGCTTAAAAGAAGGCGAAGTACATGCGCTTGTAGGCGAGTCTGGCTCTGGTAAAAGCCTAATAGCAAAAGCGATTATTGGTGTATTGAACGAACGCTGGGATATTACTGCCGACCGTATTCATTGGCGCGGCGTAGACTTAATGCGTTTAAGCCCAGAGAAACGCCGTAAAATAGTAAGCCAAGATATAGCGATGATCTATCAAGACCCAAGTCGCTGTCTTGACCCAACCGCTAAAATATTTGACCAAATAGCCGAAACACTCCCAGAGGTAGCGGCTAAAGGTTTCTTTTTAAAACGCAACCGAGAGAGAAAAGACAGAGTAAAAGCGCTTATTCACAAAGTGGGTATTAAAAACCACGAAGCGGTACTAAGTAGTTACCCTCATGAGCTCTCTGAAGGCGTATGTCAAAAAGTAATGATTGCGATGGCCATCGCTCGCACGCCTAAATTATTAATAGCTGATGAGCCAACTACAGCGCTTGAAAGCACCACCCGCGCGCAAGTATTTAGGTTACTAAAAAGCTTAAACCAACTTAAAAACATGTCTATTTTAATGATCTCTCATGAACTGGAAGAGATTGCACATTGGTCGCATGGCATTCATGTTTTATATTGCGGGCAAATGGTTGAAGCAGGCCCAACCCATGAAATATTTAAACAGCCTCGCCATCCATACACGCAAGCATTACTAAAAAGCCTACCAGACTACGAACAAGGCTTAGCACATAAAGAACCTTTTTATGCGCTTAAAGGGACTATCCCTACTCTGCAACATTTGCCTATTGGCTGTCGCCTTGGACCGCGTTGCCCACAAGCGCAAAAAGCCTGTGTGGTTACACCAGCCCTGACTAAGCATCATGGGCATAGTTATGCGTGTCACTTTCCGTTAATTAAGGACATGAAGTAATGCAGCCACTGTTAAAAGTACAAGCGCTTAGTAAAACCTTTAATGTGCGAGCTGGGCTTTTTTCACGTAAAAAGTTTGAAGTTCTTAAAAACATTTCATTTTGCGTAGGTAGAGGTGAAAGCATTGCCATAATTGGCGAAACAGGCGCAGGTAAAAGTACGTTGGCAAAACTACTTTCAGGAGCTGATAGCGCCGATAGCGGGCAAATTTTACTCGAGAATAATATTATCGAAGATAATGGCGTACGTGATAATCAATGTCGCCATATTCGTATGATTTTTCAAGATTCAGCTGCATCGCTCAACCCGGGATTAACCATTGGCGAAATGCTTGATGATTGCCTGCAATATAATACTGAGCTTGATGCTAGTGAACGCACTGAAAAGATTGATGCAACGCTTTCTAAGGTGGGTTTGCTAATCGATCATAAACACTACTACCCGCATATGTTTAGTGTGGGGCAGCTACAGCGTGTAGCGTTTTCTCGTGCATTAATTTTAGATCCTAAGGTGATTGTACTTGATGAAGCTGTTTCGTCTTTAGATCCATCTATAAGGGCGCAAATAGTAAATTTGTTACTTAAACTTCAGCGCGATACAGGCCTTACGTATGTGATGATCACTCATCATTTAAGTTTAGTACGCCACATTAGTGATTTTGTTGTTGTACTTGATAAAGGCGAAGTGGTTGAATACGGTCCTACTGAAGATGTTTTTCAAAACCCTCAATCAAAAGTAACGCAGCGTTTATTAAGCTGCTAAAACAGATTATAAATACCTAACTTTTTTGTAAGGTAACCGTATTTAGATGGGTCTTCTTATTAATTGTATTTAATTAATAAGAGATCTCATGCTTAAACAAAAGTTACTACTTAGCCTTTCCCCCCTACTCTTTCTATCAGCTTCAGCTATTGCTGATACACCAAAAAAGATTAAAAACTGGGTTGGTGGTGTTGATCATTTAGGTTTAACTGTATCAAACTTAGATGCATCCAAAGCATTTTTTACTGATGTACTTGGCTTTAAAACGCTAGGAAATGACCCTGCCTATCCTGCTTATTTTTTATCAAACAATAAAATAACCATTACATTATGGCGCGTGAAAAACGATGCAAAACGTGTGGAGTTTAATCGAGCAGAAAATGTGGGCTTACATCATTTAGCACTCAGTGTTGAAAGTATCAAAAATTTAAGCGAGCTACATGAACACTTAAAAATGCAAAATAATATTATTATAGAGTTTGCACCCGAAAACTTAGGTAGCGGCCCAACCCAACATATGATGATAAGAGAGCCTAGCGGCAATCGAATTGAGTTTATTGCCAGAGGTAATTAATAACAACTTTATTTAAGACAATAAAAAAGGCGCTTTAAAAGCGCCTTTCTTTATGAGCTACAATTAATTATTCAACAGTTTGTGTAGCCGCTGGTAAGTTAAGCTCAGCATTGGCTTTAAGCGCTTCAATAAATACCATGTAGTTTTTATTAGCTTGCGCCATAGTAATACTTTGTTTTGCTTGAGGGTCAATATTAGCTGCAACTTGTGCATCTGTTACCGACTTAAGCGCAACAATTGCTGCATCACCATTATTTAAATTAACGAGGTCGACTACCGCAGAATCAGCTGGGTGAGCCATTTTAAAAGCTTGAGTCACAATAGCAGGTGAAACAGTATAGCTTTGACGTGTTAACTTAGCTTCTTGGCGAAGTGTTAAGCTTTGCTCGTTAGCAACATCGTTTAAGCTCTTACCTGCTTGTACTTCTGCAAATAAGCTACGTGCCTTTTCTTTAGCAAGCTCAGATGATTTTTCATTAACTAAACGCGCTTTAATTTCCTCGCTTACTTCGTCTAACGGCTTAGTAGCAGCAGCTTTGTGCTCGTTAATACGAACAATGATTGCATGCTCATCGCCCAGCTCAATAACTTCAGAATTTACTTTATCTTCAAGTAAATCAACTGATGTTAATGCTGTAACAACTGCAGGGCTGTTTAACGGCTCTGGTAGAGCATTAAGTGCTAAAAGAGGTGTAGATTTAACTTCCACTTCAGCAACTTCTGCAGCATCATCTAAGCGGTCTGAAATTTCAAATGCAAGTGCACCCATTTCAGTTTGCTTTTCGTAAAATGCATCAATTTTTTCAGCTTGTTCTAATTCAGCACGTAAGTCAGCTTTAACATCGTCATACGCTTTAACTTGTTGTGGTTGAATATCAGTAAGTTTAATTATGTGATAACCAAACTCAGATGTAACAACGTCAGAAATATCACCTTTATTTTCAAGCGCGAAAGCCGCGTCTTCAAATGCAGGGTCCATTACGTCACGCTCAATCCACTCAAGATCGCCGCCCATTTCACCACTAACGATATCGTCAGACGATGACTCAGCAAGCTCTGCAAAATCTGCACCTTGCTCAAGTTGAGCGTGTAGCGCGTTAGCTTTTTCTTTAGCTGTATCGTCGTCTTCACTGTTATCAATTAAGATATGCGATACGCGACGCTTTTCTGGCTCAACGTATTGTGCTTTGTTTTGCTCATAATACGCTTTAACGTCATCCTCGGTTACCGATTCAACATTGATATCTGCTGCTTTAAGCTCAATGTAACTTACTGAGATAAGCTCTGGAGATGAAAATTGAGATGCGTTTAGGTCGTAGTAATCAGATACTTCTTGATCTGATACTTCAACATTCGCGGCAAGCGCTTCTTTGTTTACAACTACGTAATCAATACTACGAGTTTGCTGCTGAAGAGCCATTGCGCTTTTCAGCTCGCTCTCTAGGGCAAAGTCTGTACCGGCAACAGCAGATACTACCTGGCTACGTGTCATATCTTTACGTAAATATTCACGAAAAGCATCTGGTTGAAAATTCATTTGACGAATTACTTGTAGGTAACGGTCGTTATTGAATTTTTCACCAATTTGAAAGTACGGTAATTCTAAAATTGTTTTACGTACACTTTCGTCGCTTACGCGAAGGCCTAAATCAGCCGCTAGCTGTGATTGCAATTCTTGTTGTACTAAGCGGTCAATTACACCTTGACGAATTTGTGCCATGTAATTTGGATCAGCTGCAATTTGTGTAAAGTATTCACCAAATTGTTGCTCTAAACGGCTACGTTCATTTTGGTAAGCACGGTTAAAATCGGTTTGACTAATTTTAATTCCATTTACTTCAGCAACGGGTTGTTCTGTGGTTTGACCTAAGTAACTACCGATCCCTGCTAAGGCAAAAGATAAAATCACCGCGCCTAAAATTATTTTGGCTACAGGTCCTTGCGAACCTTCTCTGATTTTCTCAAGCATTTGTTTATCTCTTTTTGATCAAGGTATTTTACCTTGTCACATGTAAAAAAAGCGTATCTTACCAGATACGCTTTTTCACTTGAAGTAACTGGCGGAAAAGTTACTTAACTCATCTGTTGAAGTGAATCAGTAACTTTACACTCGCCATAACTAATGTGTTTAAAACAGTGATTAGTTTACTGCGTCTTTAAGCGCTTTACCGGCTTTGAAAGCTGGAATAGTTGCAGCAGCAATTTGGATAGTTTCACCAGTTTGCGGGTTACGGCCTGAACGTGCAGCACGTTCACGTACTGAGAAAGTACCAAAACCTACAAGTGCAACTGAGTCGCCATCTTTTAGCGCGCCAGAAACAGATTCGATGAATGAATCTAGTGCACGACCTGCAGCCGCTTTAGAAATGTCAGCATCAGCTGCGATTTGATCGATTAATTGAGATTTATTCACAATATCATCCTCTTTCATTGTTATTATCAAGAGCGATGGTTTTTTAAACTAACATCACTTTTTTGAAAATTTTAGAGCAAACTTTTAATGCCCACATGATTATATTTTTCTTAAGCCTAGGCCCCATAAGGGCTAGGCTTGAAAACCAGTGCTTAACTTATCATACCGTTTAGATTTGAAAAGCCCTAAAAAGCACTTTTTTTATGTTTTTTCATGGTTTTTAGGTGTTTCGACCGAAAAACTCTCAACAGGGTGTACTAAAGCAAGCTTTAACACCTCGTCAATCCAAGTAACTGGGTGAATATCAAGACCTGCCAGCACGTTGTCTGGTATCTCTTTTAAGTCACGCTCGTTAATTTTTGGAATGATCACTGTTTTAATTCCACCACGATGCGCCGCTAATAACTTCTCTTTTAAACCACCAATAGGAAGTACTTCACCGCGTAGCGTAATTTCACCAGTCATAGCAACATCTGCTCGAACAGGATTACCCGTTAAGCTAGATACAAGACCCGTTACCATAGCTGCGCCCGCACTTGGACCATCTTTTGGTGTTGCGCCTTCAGGTACATGTACGTGAATATCACGTTTTTCGTAAAAGTCGCTGTTAATACGGAAAGTATCAGCGCGATTACGCACAACCGTCATTGCCGCTTGAATCGACTCTTGCATTACATCGCCAAGAGAACCGGTGTAACTTAACTTGCCTTTACCTGGCACTGCCGCACATTCAATTGTTAGCAAATCGCCACCTACTTCTGTCCACGCTAAACCTGTAACTTGACCAATACGGTCGCCATCTTCAGCTTTACCATAATCAAAGCGCTGCACACCTAAAAAGTCCTCTAGGTTATCTTGATTGATAGTCACTATTTTAGTGTCTTTTTCAAGTAAGATATTTTTAACTGCTTTACGACATAGTTTCGAAATTTCGCGCTCTAAGTTACGTACACCCGCTTCACGTGTGTAATAACGAATAATGCCAATAATTGCGCTGTCTTCGATAACTATTTCAGACTCTTTTAAGCCGTTACGTTTAACTTGTTTAGTAATTAAGTGCTCTTTTGCAATGTTTAGCTTTTCATCTTCGGTGTAACCCGATAAGCGAATAACTTCCATACGGTCCAACAATGGACCAGGAATGTTAAAGCTGTTTGATGTTGCTACAAACATAACGTCAGATAAATCATAATCTACTTCAAGATAGTGATCGGCAAAATGACTGTTTTGCTCGGGATCAAGCACCTCTAACAATGCTGATGCTGGGTCGCCGCGCATGTCTGATGACATCTTATCAATTTCGTCTAACAAGAATAATGGGTTTTTAACGCCCACTTTAGACATGTTTTGAATTAGCTTGCCTGGCATAGAACCAATGTAAGTACGACGATGACCGCGAATCTCAGCCTCATCACGAACGCCGCCAAGTGCCATACGCACATATTTACGACCAGTAGAACGCGCTATAGATTGCCCAAGTGATGTTTTACCAACACCAGGTGGTCCAACTAAACATAAAATTGGCCCTTTGAGCTTATTAGTACGCTGTTGCACCGCGAGGTACTCAATAATGCGTTCTTTTACTTTATCTAAGCCGTGGTGATCGCTATCAAGAATTTTTTGTGCGCCTGCTAAGTCTTTTTTCACTTTAGAGCGTTTTTTCCATGGCACATTAATTAATGTGTCTATGTATGAACGCACTACAGTCGCTTCGGCAGACATTGGCGACATCATTTTAAGCTTATTGAGCTCTGTAGTTGCCTTTTCTTTAGCTTCATCAGGCATGCCAGAATCTTCAATACGCTTTTTAAGCGCTTCAAATTCGTCAGGCACATCATCAAGCTCACCAAGCTCTTTTTGAATAGCTTTCATTTGCTCATTGAGGTAATACTCGCGCTGAGATTTTTCCATCTGCTTTTTAACACGGGTACGAATTTTCTTCTCAACTTGCAGTAAGTCTATTTCACCTTCCATTAGTGCCATTAAATATTCAAGACGTTCTGTGACACTTGAAATTTCGAGCACTTTTTGTTTTTCAGGTACTTTAAGTGGCATATGCGCTGCCATTGTGTCGGCAAGGCGTGCTGGCTCATCAATACCTGAAACCGAAGTTAGTACTTCAGGTGGAATTTTTTTATTTAGCTTTACATAGCCTTCAAACTGGCTAATTGCGCTTCGGATAAAAATATCTTGCTCTTGTTCATCTACAGAATCAGATTCAATAAATTGAGCATTAGCGACAAAAAAGTCATCGTTATCTACGAATTCTTCAATTTGTGCGCGCTGTGTACCTTCAACTAAAACTTTAACTGTACCATCTGGTAATTTTAATAACTGAAGTACAGTGGCAATAGTACCGATACGATAAATATCATCTTGCTCTGGTTCATCCACAGTTGCATCTTTTTGTGCAACCAAGAAAATTTGTTTGTCTTTGTCCATTGCCGCTTCTAGGCATTTTATTGATTTTTCACGGCCAACAAAAAGCGGGATCACCATGTGCGGATATACCACAACATCGCGCAGTGCAAGGACTGGGATTTCGACTCGGTCGGTTCTCTCAAGCGTCATTATAGTTTCTCTTCGCACTTCATTTATTTTAAAGATTACTCAAGTATATGGGGATAACCTAATTAAAGTTCAACAATTTTCCCTAACTCGATTAAATTAATTATAAAAAAAGGAGCCTAAGGCTCCTTTTTCCATTCAAATAGCTTAAAAACTATTCTGATGAAGCTTTATCTTGCTTATTATTTTCATAAATCAAGATTGGGTCTGACTCACCTTTAATAACGGTTTCATCAATAACCACTTTGCTTACATCATCCATTGAAGGAAGTTCATACATAGTATCAAGTAACACGCCTTCAACAATTGAACGAAGACCACGTGCACCTGTTTTACGCTCCATTGCTTTGTGAGCAATTGCAGCTAAGGCATCATCGCGAAACTCGAGTTCAACATCTTCCATACCAAACAATACTGAAAACTGTTTAGTAATCGCGTTTTTAGGTTCACTTAATATTTGCACAAGAGCTGCTTCATCAAGCTCTGTTAATGTAGCCACTACCGGCAAACGACCTATAAACTCAGGAATTAAGCCATATTTAACTAAATCTTCTGGTTCTACGTCTTTAAATGTTTCACTTAAAGAACGACTCGCCGCAGACTCTTTTACGCTAACGCCAAAACCGATACCGGTGTTTTTATGGCTACGTTGCTCAATTACTTTATCTAGGCCTGAAAATGCACCACCACAAATAAACAAGATTTTAGATGTATCTACTTGTAAAAACTCTTGCTGTGGATGTTTACGACCACCTTGCGGTGGAACAGAAGCAACGGTGCCTTCAATCAGTTTAAGTAGCGCCTGTTGAACGCCCTCGCCTGATACATCACGCGTAATTGAAGGATTATCAGATTTACGAGAAATCTTGTCAATTTCATCGATGTAGACAATACCGCGCTGTGCTTTTTCGACATCGTAATCGCACTTTTGTAAAAGCTTTTGAATGATGTTTTCAACATCTTCACCTACATAACCTGCTTCGGTTAATGTAGTGGCATCGGCCATAGTAAACGGCACATCAAGTAGGCGCGCTAATGTTTCTGCAAGTAATGTTTTACCACTACCTGTTGGGCCAATAAGCAAAATATTACTTTTACTTAATTCAATGTCTTGCTTAGTCGATTGGTTACGTAAGCGTTTATAATGGTTATAAACGGCAACAGACAATACTTTTTTAGCATGATCTTGACCAATAACATAATCGTCTAAGTGGTTACGAATTTCTTTTGGTACAGGTAGTTTGTCAGACGTATCATGCTTAGGAGCAATGTCTTTAATCTCTTCCCTGATAATATCGTTACACAACTCTACACATTCATCACAAACGTATACTGAAGGGCCTGCAATTAATTTACGCACTTCATGTTGGCTTTTGCCACAAAAAGAGCAGTATAACAATTTATTACTTTTGTCGCCGTCTGTAGGAGTGTCAGACATTCAGCTACCTCATTTTATTACGTTGGCCACCAAACCTGTTGGCGGCTATTTCAATACGCTTTAACTATACCAAAATTTATTGGTTTTCGCATAGTAACTCAAAGTGGCAAACAGGCAGTCCTGCTTACCAAGCGCTTACTTTTTGTCGCGATTTGTAAATACAGAGTCTACCAAGCCGTAATCTACAGCTTGCGAAGCACTCATGAAGTTATCACGATCTGTGTCTTTAGAGATAATATCCAATGGTTGGCCTGTATGCTCAGCCATTAAGCGGTTAAGCTTATCTTTAATAGACAGAATTTCTTTAGCGTGTATTTCAAAGTCAGATGCTTGACCTTGGAAACCACCTAATGGTTGGTGAATCATCACACGTGAGTTTGGTAGGCAAAAACGCTTACCTTTAGCACCAGCAGTAAGTAAAAAAGCACCCATGCTTGCAGCTTGACCTACACATATTGTACTTACATCTGGTTTAATGAAGTTCATTGTGTCGTAAATAGCCATACCCGCAGTTACTGAACCACCTGGTGAGTTGATATATAAAAAGATATCTTTATCAGGGTTTTCTGATTCTAAAAATAGCATTTGCGCTAAGATCAGATTTGCCATGTTGTCTTCAACTTGACCTGTTAAAAAGATAATACGCTCTTTTAATAATCTCGAATAAATATCATACGAGCGCTCGCCTTTCGGTGTTTGTTCAACAACCATTGGGACCAATGCATTTAGGGGATCTGTAATACCAGTATTCATACTTATTTAATTCCTTATGCGCTTATACTTATCCTTATTATAAGGAAGCATAGTTATCGTTTTTCGCAAATTTAGAGCCAAAAACTAAAATGGCCCGGGCACGCTGTATAAACAGAGTAACACGAGCCATTTAATCGTTAGCGAGAGCTTAAGTCAATGACTTATTAAGCACCTTGCTGTGGATTCATGATGTCATCAAATGCTTTTTCAACATCAGTAACAACTGCTTTAGCTAAAATAGCTTCAACAGCTTGCTCTTCCATTGCTACATTACGCATTTGCTGCATAAGTTGATCATTACCTTTGTAGTATTCTACTACTTCAGTTGGATCTTCGTATGCAGAAGCTACTGTTGCAATTAATGCTTCAACTTTAGCGTCATCAACTTTGATGTCGTTAGCTTTAATCACTTCACCTAATAAAAGGCCAGTTTTTACACGTGTTACAGCTTGCTCGTGGAACAATTCAGCTGGAAGCTCTGGCATGTTTTGAGCGTCGCCGCCAAAACGTTGAGCTGCTTGCTGACGTAGTGCGTCAACTTCTTGATCAACAAGTGCTTTTGGCACTTCAATTTCGTTGTTTTCTAAAAGACCTTTAATTGCTTGGTCTTTAACGCTTGCTTTAACCGCTTGGTCAAGCTCACGTGTCATGTTCTTTTTAACTTCTTCTTTAAGCGCGTCTACGCCGCCTTCGGTAACACCGAATTTAGTTGCAAACTCTTCGCTTAATTCAGGTAACTCTTGCGCTTCAACTTTTTTCACTGTGATAGTGAATTGAGCCGCTTTACCTTTTAAGTTTTCAGCGTGGTAATCTTCAGGGAAAGTTACATCAGCAACTACTTCTTCGCCTGCTTTTTTACCTACGATGTTATCTTCAAAACCTGGGATCATACGACCTTGGCCAAGTTCTAATGGGAAGTCTTCAGCTTTGCCGCCTTCAAATACTTCACCGTCGATAGTACCTACGAAATCAACAGTTACACGGTCGTTTTCGCCAGCAGCTGCATCAACATCAGTCCACTCTGCGTGTTGCTTACGAAGTGTTTCTAGCATGTTAGCTAAATCTTCGTCAGTTACTGTTACTGCTGGTTTTTCAACAGTAATTTTATCTAAACCTTGAACTTCAACTTCAGGGTAAACTTCAAACGTTGCCGAGAATTCTAAATCTTTACCTGCTTCAAGTGATTTAGGAGCGAATGTAGGCGCGCCAGCTGGATTGATTTTTTCAGAAACGATTGCTTCAATGTAATTACGTTGCATTACTTCGCCAGCAACTTCTTGACGAACTGCAGGGCCAAAACGCTTGTTAATTACAGATACTGGAACTTTACCAGCACGGAAACCATCTATACGCTGTGTTTTTGACAGTTGTTGTAGGCGTTTTTTTACTTCGGTCTCAACGTTCTCTGAAGGAACGGTGATAGTTATACGGCGCTCAAGGCCTTGGGTCGTCTCAACAGAAACTTGCATGATTTACCTCAATATTCAATTTTGGCGACTGTTCGCCTTCCTTTACAAACAAAGTGTTCTGCATGAGTCTTGATAAAGTTTAAGCGGTTTTTCACACTTAAAAGCATCCGTCGCTACCATGAGACACCATTGCTGCTTTGCCCTTCGGGCACTATGTTAAACAATAGACGCGGCATTATAACCTAATATTTATGATAGTCGAGTATAGGGGGCAATTATTTGGACTAGATAAGGGACTATAAAGACTAACTGAATAAAAAACAGGCTAACTACGGACTAAATAGAATAAAATAGAAATTATTTAATAGAATTATAGGCTAACAGATTTAGATTTATAACTTAGAGGAATTTATTTATTGTTCTTATTAGATAAGAAAATGGTCGGCGATGCAGGATTTGAACCTGCGACCCCTTGGACCCAAACCAAGTGCGCTACCAAACTGCGCTAATCGCCGACATTGAAGAATTAACTTCTTTTTTCATACTGAACACTTAAACTGAGAGTTTAAGACCATTTTAAGAAAATGGTCGGCGATGCAGGATTTGAACCTGCGACCCCTTGGACCCAAACCAAGTGCGCTACCAAACTGCGCTAATCGCCGATATTCGTTGTAAATGGGGTGACTGATGGGGCTCGAACCCACGACAACCGGAATCACAATCCGGGGCTCTACCAACTGAGCTACAATCACCGCTATATTTACATGTTTTCAAATGGTGCACCCAGAAGGATTCGAACCTTCGACCGACGCCTTAGAAGGGCGTTGCTCTATCCAGCTGAGCTATGGGCGCATCGAAAACTTCATAGTTTACCAATAAGCTATTCGATTATAAAAAAATTATAAAAAAATGGTCGGCGATGCAGGATTTGAACCTGCGACCCCTTGGACCCAAACCAAGTGCGCTACCAAACTGCGCTAATCGCCGAAACTTATTATTGCTAGCGAGTGACCTCGTTGACAACGGGGTGCATAATAGTGATTTGACGGGGTTAGGTCAAACGTTTTTTTAAGAAAACCAATCAAGTGCTCATTTTTAGTGCACAATGGTTAAATATTACAATAGTCGGCTGAATTTTAAACTATTTAACAGCTCAAACGTTATATACCTTAAAAGCAACTTGGCGCTGCTATGCTTTTCTGCGAAAATAGTAGGCACATTATAAAACGAGTTAAATAAAGAGCGTATTTTTCTTTATTAGCATTTTTACCCCTATTTTATTATGCATTCGTTTTTAGAGTATCGGTATCTAGTTAATTAACCCCAATTAAAGGTCACCCATGACGGCAAACATCATTGATGGTAAGGCAATCGCAAAACAAGTACGTAGCGCTGTAGCAGAACGCGTAAGTGAACGTGTAGCAAATGGTTTACGTGCACCAGGACTTGCAGTAGTACTTGTAGGACTTGATCCAGCAAGCCAAGTTTATGTTGGTTCAAAACGTAAAGCCTGTGAAGAAGTCGGTTTTATCTCTAAATCATTTGATTTACCAGCAGACACACAAGAGCAAACTCTTTTAGATTTAATTGACGAGCTAAATAATGATGCCGAAGTTGATGGAATTTTAGTGCAGTTACCACTGCCAAAAGGTCTTGATGCTGAAAAGATTTTAGAACGTATTACCCCACATAAAGATGTTGATGGATTTCATCCATATAACATTGGTCGATTAGCACAGCGTATGCCTGCCCTTCGCCCATGTACGCCTAAAGGTATTATTACATTACTTGATTCAACGGGTGTACGTTATAAAGGGATGCATGCAGTTGTCGTTGGCGCGTCAAATATTGTTGGTCGTCCAATGTCGTTAGAGCTTTTATTAGCAGGTTGTACTACCACTGTATGTCATAAGTTTACTCAAGACTTAGAAACACATGTTCGCCGCGCTGACTTATTAGTTGTGGCTGTCGGTAAACCTGAATTTATACCGGGAGATTGGATAAAAGAAGGCGCTATTGTTATCGATGTGGGCATTAACCGCTTAGATACGGGTAAATTAGTCGGTGATGTTCAATACAGTGTGGCCGAACAAAAAGCGCATTTTATTACACCTGTACCAGGTGGCGTTGGCCCGATGACTGTCGCAAGCTTAATTGAAAACACACTTGAAGCGTGTGAAAAGTATCACAGCTAAGCTGTTTAAAAAATCAAAAAAGGGTTGCCATTTGGCAACCCTTTTTTAGTTTGACCTGAATTACTTTAAACGCTTACGCTTTACGCCACGTTGTTTTACCAGCTGAATCTTCAAGTATTACACCTAATGCATTAAGTGCATCGCGAGCTTCATCAGCAGCAGCCCAGTCCTTACTAGCACGTGCTTCATTACGTTTTACAATTAATGCTTCAATTGTCGCAACTTCGTCGTCATCTTGCCCACCTTGTAAAAAAGCTTCCGGTGCTTGTTGAGCAACGCCTAACACTTCACCAAGGCTACGCAGTATAAACGCTAACTTGCCAGCTTGACCTGCGTCACTTTCTTTTACGCGGTTTAATTCTTTAGCAAGTTCGAACAACACAGGTAGTGCTTCTGGTGTATTAAAGTCGTCATTCATTGCTTTTCTAAATTTAGCAACAAACTCATTGCCTTCTAAATCGCATTCTACCGGTACGACATCACGAAGCGCTGTATAAATGCGTTCAAGTGATGAACGCGCTTGGTCTAAATTCTCTTGCGAGTAATTTAATTGGCTGCGGTAATGCCCTGAAATTAAAAAGTAACGAACAGATTCGGCATCGTATGCTTTTAAAACTTCACGCACAGTAAAAAAGTTATCTAACGACTTAGACATTTTTTCTTTATTTACTTGCACCATGCCAGTATGTATCCATGTATTTACATACTTGCCGTTGTTTGCACAGCACGACTGGGCAATTTCGTTTTCATGATGTGGAAACTGTAAATCAGACCCCCCACCGTGAATATCAAAATGCTCTCCTAAGTGTTTTGAGCTCATTGCCGAACATTCAATATGCCAACCAGGACGCCCTTCACCCCACGGTGATGACCATGATGGCTCACCTGCTTTGGCTTTTTTCCATAACACAAAATCAAGTGGATCGTCTTTATCTTGAGCCACTTCTACGCGAGAGCCCGATTGCAACATAGTTAGATCTTGCTGAGAAAGCGCACCATATTGCTCAAACGTTGATACATCAAACAAAACATCGCCATCAGCTGCAACATAGGCATGGCCTTTTTCAATCAAGCGCTTAACCATAGCGATGATTTCATCCATATGGCTTGTAACTGTTGGTTCAATATCTGGGCGTAGCATATTTAGGCTATCAAAATCTTCATGCATCGCTTTAGTCATGCGCACAGTTAAGTCGTTTATTGACTCACCATTTTCATTTGCGCGTTTAATTATTTTATCGTCGATATCTGTAATGTTACGTACATACTTTAAATCGTAACCAATATGACGTAAATAGCGCACAATAACGTCAAAACCAACAAAAGTACGAGCGTGTCCAATATGGCAGTAATCATAAATGGTGATACCACACACATACATGTCGATTTTGCCTTCGACCATAGGTTTAAATTGCTCTTTTTGTCGCGTGAGTGTGTTGTATATATTTACCATTTACTTTGAGTCCTTGACTATTTACTTGAACAGTTATGTTACCACTTGAAAAGCCCCTGCTCTAGCGCTTTATAACAAACCAAACATCTACTTTGTTAATCTTAGCCAACTACGATAAAATAGCGCCAATATTTAAACCAGATATAGGAAAACACATGGTTGTTCTACACACCAATTTTGGTGACATCACCATTAAAATGTTTGAGCAAGAAGCTCCAAACACAGTTAAAAACTTTTTAGAGTATGCAAATGCTGATTTTTTCAACGGCACTATCTTTCATCGTGTAATCGATGGTTTTATGGTTCAAGGCGGTGGTTTTGTACCAGGTATGGAACAAAAAGAAGTTAACGACCCAATTAAAAATGAAGCTAATAATGGCCTATCTAACAAGATAGGTACTTTAGCAATGGCGCGTACGCCTGATCCTCATTCAGCTACAGCGCAGTTTTTCATTAACGTGAACAACAATGACTTTTTAAACCACAGCAGCGAAACATCGCAAGGCTGGGGTTACTGTGTTTTTGCTGAAGTAGTAGAAGGCATGGACGTAGTAAATAAAATAAAAGGCGTAGCAACAGGTAGTACTGGTTTTCACCAAGACGTGCCTCTTGAAGATGTGATCATCGAAAGCGTTACTGTTAGCTAATAGTAAGTTTACCCACGTAATGTGGAGTATCAGCGGGCATTTACGCAATGTGTATACGCCCGCTTTATTTATATCGAAAAGACTGACCTATGACTCGCCAAACTTACTTTATTGCAGATTTACACCTAAGCGAAAACCGCCCCGACATTAGCGCTGCATTTTTTGACTTTTTAAATACGCATATACTAAATAAAGATGTAGATGCACTTTATATTTTGGGTGATTTTTTTGAAGTATGGGTTGGAGATGACTACATTACAGCGCTGAGTGCCGATGTAGCAAAGCATTTAAGCGCCGTTAATGATGGTGGGACACCTGTTTATTTTATACATGGCAACCGTGATTTCATCATGCGCAAGCAATATGCAGACATGGCCGCAATGACTTTACTCGATGAACAAACAGTCATTGATTTATATGGTACGCCTACCGTTATTTTACATGGCGACGAAATGTGTACTCAAGATACTGAGTATCAAAAATTTCGTAAAAAAAGCCGTGGTTGGTGGTGGCCAAAATTAATGCTTGCAATGCCACTTTGGTATCGTAAAAAAATAGCGCGTAATGCCCGTGAAAAAAGTAAGTTGAGCCAAGCTGATAAACCTATCGAAATTTTAGACGTTGTAGATGAAGCCGTGCTTGCCACCTTTGCTAAACATAACGTTACTAATATGATTCATGGTCATACTCACCGCCCTAATGTTCATACCTATAAAGTTGATGAACAAACGCTTACTCGTACAGTGCTAGGTGACTGGTATACCCAAGGCTCTTATCTAGTCGTTACCCCTCAATCACAAGAATTAATTAGCACGCCTTTCGCATAATTTAAAATCCTGACTATTATTTAACTATATATTTGAATAATAGTGAGAGGTTTAATGATTAAGCTGTTAATTTTCATCGTAGTAATTGCCATTCCTACCAAAGTATTTAGCGAGCAAACATGGCAAATTGTTACTGAAAACTACCCTCCCTATTTTAGCGAAAACCTTCCTGATAACGGTTGGTTATACGAAATCACTCAATCAGCCCTTAAAACTCAAGGCATTAATAGCGAAGCCGAGTTTACGACATGGGACCGCGCCCTAAAGCTATTAGAAAAAAAGAGAAAAACAGCTATTTTAGGCGCTTTTTACTCATTAAAAAGAAATGAAGTTTTTTACTACTCTCGCCCACTTGCAGTTGCTCATTCAGGAATTTTTAAACGCAAAGAGAGTGCTATTAATTTCGATGGTACAGTCCAATCATTAACACCTTATAGTATTGGTACAGAAGATAATGCCTTTGTAAGCCAAGAGTTTACTAGAAATACTGAGCTGGCAATAACGTCTACTAAAAGCCTTCCTACAAGTTTATACCTGCTACAACAAGGTCGTATTGATTTGGTCGCAGGCACTAAAGAAGTAGGGAAGTATTGGCTTGAGCACAATAACGAAGTTGATTTAGATAAGAATAAAATTGAGTACTTATTGCCAGATCTTGCTTCTCATAAACTATATTTAGTTGTCTCTAAATCAAATTACAGAGCAAAAGAGTACTTACAAAAATTTAATAGAGGGATTGATATAATAATTGAAAACGGAAGCATTGCTGAAATCATGAAAAAACACAATTTCAGCAATCGAAAAACAGCTGAATACATTAATTTTTTAAAAGAAAATTAGCTTTATGCTATTGGCAGGCCACTATGAAACTTAAAATCTTCATCCTGTGATGAAATTAATTCGGCTTCAATCTCGCCAAATTCTTTAACTCGTTCGGTAATATCAAAATCAGCAATTTCTTGCGCTAAAGTTAGATAATCTTGGTAATGACGGGCTTCAGAGCGCAGCAGCGAAATATAAAAATCACCTAAACGTTTGTCAACATGCGGCGCAAGCTTTGCGAAACGCTCACACGAACGCGCCTCAATGTAAGCGCCTACAATTAATTTATCAACAAGGGCGTTTGGCTCAAACGTTTTAACATGACGAAGCATGCCTTTTGCATAACGACATGGTGTAATGCTTTGGTACTCTACACCGTACTCGTCCATAATTTCGAGCACTTGGTAAAAATGATGCAACTCTTCTTTTATCAACAATACCATTTTATCAATTAAATCTTGTCCATATGGCGAATTAGATTTAGGAATTATTGATTTAGTTAGCTTATTTTTAGCCACGAGATCACGCCAATTTCCTTCACGCTTATAAATAAGCGTTTCAAATGGCTTTAGCCACTCGAGTAAGGCATCACTACCCTCTTTATCAACAGCGTATTTACGTATTAAAAACATCGCACTTTGAGCCGCTTTTAACTCACAAATTAAGTGATCGATTAAGATGACTGATAAGTTCTCTTTTTTAATTGCCTGCTCCACCCACTGCTGCGGGGTTGTACACACTAAAAAGTTATTGATCGGCTCTAAAAGTTGGCTATGTGGCACGTTGACTGCTCATTACTAAATAAATTTGATAGAGCGTTATTTTAACACGAAATTTTGTTTGGGATAAATCAAAGCCCTAACCTGTGCAAAATGTTAATAGTGAGTTAACTTGACTTTGCAAAATAAGTGAACCATAACTGTACATAGACTGTATAAAAATAAACCAACCAAAACAGTAATACGTTCCTTTTATGGAGTAAGCACTATGATACTAAATCATCTCTGGGGCATTTATGCTCACCCACTTGAAGAATGGCAAACAATAGATAATCGCCATGAAAGTTTAACCTATAGTTTGTCGCATATTTTACTGATTGCTTTGTTTCCTTCAATAATGGGTTATTACTCATCTGTTTATTTAGGATGGAGTATAGGCGCAGGCGATCCTGTATTTTTAACGCACGATAGTGCGCTGTTAATTGCAGTTGCAATGTATTTTGCTTTAATAGCGGGTGTTTTTGCATTGGCGTATTTGGCTCATTGGATGGCCGTTACATTTGGCTCTAAGCCTACATTTACACAAACACTTGAACTTGCAGCTTATACTGCAACACCTGTGTTTATGTCGGCGCTTGCCGCCTTTTGGCCTGTTCTTTGGTTTGTAGTGTGTATTGGAATTATTGCACTAGCTTACTCGGTCTACTTACTTTATACCGGCGTACCAATACTTATGCATATTCCACAAGAGCGTGGCTTTATTTATGCCAGCTCGGTTGTAACGTGTGGATTAATATTACTGGTTATTATTTTAGCTGTAACAGCTATGCTTTGGACAAATGGGATTGTTAGTCCAATGTTTACTTAATAAAGTTTAGCTAAAAAAGAGTCGTGTTTGATAGAAATGTTCCCTTTCTTTCCTTCGCAAAAAAGGAGCTAATTAGCTCCTTTTTTTATGTAACGACTTTTTATTAACTAATAATTAATCAGCTTCGTTTTCGTCTTGGTTGTGAATCTCTAAACTTGAAGACATCGCACTTTCGCGGGTACTTTTTGCTGAATCGTTACGTAGCTCATCAATACGGTTTAAATAGTTTTGATCAATGTCGCCTGTAATATATTGCCCATCAAATACTGAGGTTTCGAACTTAGTAATTTCAGGATTTTCTTGGCTAACCGCAGCTATTAAATCTTTTAACGATTGAAAGATTAAACCGTCAGAACCAATACTTGCATTAATATCTTCAACTTCACGTCCGTGAGCAATAAGCTCAGCTGCTGAAGGCATATCAATACCGTACACATTAGGGAAGCGTATTTCAGGCGCTGCGGATGCAAAGTAAACATTTTTAGCACCAGACTCTCGAGCCATTTCAACAATTTGTGCTGATGTTGTACCACGAACAATTGAGTCATCAACCAATAATACGTTTTTACCTTTAAACTCGCGATCAATTGCGTTTAGCTTTTGACGCACTGATTTTTTACGCATCTCTTGGCCAGGCATGATAAATGTACGACCAATATAACGGTTTTTAACAAAACCTTGGCGATACGGTAAATCAAGCACACGTGCAATTTCCAGTGCTACATCGCATGAAGTTTCTGGGATTGGAATAACTACATCAATGTCTTTATCAGCCCATTCGCGTGCAATTTTTTCGCCTAGTTTTGTGCCCATGTTTACGCGTGTTGCATAAACAGACATACGGTCTATTGTTGAATCAGGTCGAGCAAAATAAACAAATTCAAAAATACACGGCGAGTAAGATGCTTTATCTGCACAACTAAGTGAATGAAATTCACCTTCTTCTGTAACATATATAGCTTCACCAGGGGCAACATCACGTACAAACTCAAAGCCGTCCGGTTTTAACGCAACGCTTTCAGAGGCGAACATGTACTCAGTGCCTTTTGCAGTCTCACGTTTACCAAATACAAGTGGACGGATACCATTCGGGTCGCGAAAAGCAACAATACCGTGACCAATAATCATAGCAATTGTTGCATAACCACCGCTTACTTTATTATTTACCTCGGTTACCGCAGTAAATATATCTTCAGGGTCTAAATGCAACTTATCAGATTTACTTAGTTCATGTGCCATGATGTTGAGTAAGATTTCTGAATCAGATGTTGTATTTACATGACGACGTGCTTCTGAGAATAACTGCTCTTTTAAAGCTTCTGCATTAGTAAGGTTACCATTATGGGCAAGCGCTATACCAAACGGTGAGTTAACATAAAAAGGCTGTGCTTCAGATGAGCTTGAAGACCCTGCTGTAGGATAGCGCACATGGCCAAGACCAATCGTACCTTGTAGTCGTTTCATATGACGAGTGTGAAAGGCATCTTTCACTAAGCCATTTGCTTTGCGTAAGCTGAACGTATTATTCTCAATGGTAATGATACCCGCGGCATCTTGACCACGGTGCTGCAAAACAGTTAAGCCATCATAAATCGCCTGATTGACAGGGGATGTTCCGACTATTCCAACGATACCACACATGTAATTTATCCTCGCCGATTAACGGTTTACTGAATTTAAAAAGCTCGAGTTGTTTTCTAGGTACGAAAAGAACCATTCAACAACAAAGCCAAATTCTGGAATCAAAATAGAATTGCCCCACCAGTGCGTATTGGGTGCACCAGTAAAAGCATCAAGAAAGAAGAGTAACGCGCTCACGACCAACACGCCTCGTAGAGCACCAAACACTATGCCAAAGACACGGTCGGTACCCGATAAACCAGTACGATGTACGAGCTCACCTAAAATGTAGTTTAGTAAACCGCCTAACAGTAGCGTCGCAAAGAATAATATGGCTATGGCCGCCGCATTTCTTAAAAGGGGTTCAGAAATGGTTGTTAGGAAGGAAGCTAAATATTGGTAAAATAAGCTAGAGATGATAAAGGCGCCAGCCCATACCGCTAATGACATTGCTTCTTTTACAAAGCCGCGTATTAAACCGATGATGGTAGACAATACAATGATGCCAATAATGGCGTAATCAACCCAGATCATAAGAACCAATTAGTCGCTAATTTGGGGCGCATTCTATACCCAAACATCGTTAGTATGCAAGTTTAAACGGGAGATTACTGGGTTGTAGTTAATACAAAAAATTAACATTCTAGTCTAGGTATTGTGAGATAAAGATAATGATAAAAAAAATATAAATAAATAAAAAAAGGCTTGTTATACAAGCCTTTTTAAAATTATTTTGTTACTTCGTACTGCGTAACTTTACCATTTAATTTAGTAAGCTCTTTGAGCTGGGGGAGCTGCTTTTGTAATTCACTTTTATCAAGCGAAGGACCAACAAATACTTTGGTTAGTGTCCCATTTGGGGTTTTAATCGGTTTAGTAAACGTTTTAAACCCTTCAGCCTTTAATTTAGCCTGTAATGCTTTAACGTTTGCAACATGTGAAAAACTACCTAATTGAATAACATAGGCCATACTCGTTAGGTTTTCATCACTTTTACGTGGTGCAATTGGCTCTGGCTTAGCTTGAACAGGCGCTTTTGTAATTGGTGTAGCTTTGGGTTCTATAGTTGCTTCAACAACTTTATCTTCCACAGCGTAATCACTCTCATCCATCGCGCTTTGCTGCTCAAAAGCTTCATCGTCAGCTTGAATGTCTTCAATTTCATCTTGCTTTAGTGGCTCAGCATTAGCCATATTTTCATCAATTGACTCTTGAAGATCGATTGTTTTGAACTCAGGGCGGTCTGGGATCGCTTTAAAGCCTTCTTTATAATGCACTTTTTCGCCATCGAGTATATTAGGGATAAACACAATTGCTGCGATCACCACTATACTTGTTCCGACTAAGCGATTAATAAAACTTGAGTTCACCGACATCCTCTCTATTTTTTAAAGTAATTAATAGCGCCAGCAACTGTAAAAAATGAACCAAATATAATCAACATAGTATCACTTTGTTGTTCTGGTAAAATTACATTCAGTGCTTGTGCCACACTATCATAGCTATTAATAGTATTATGATGAGACAATTCGTGCAGTGCATTTTGTAAATTACTTGCAGTGTCGCCTCGCGGGCCACTTAAGCTCGCTAATGACCACTCATCGACCAAGTGACTTACTTCTTTAAATACACCCGCTTTATCTTTATCAGCAAGCATAGCGGCTAATGCATGAATTTTAAAGCCTTTATCTTTATAGCTTGATAACTTATTGGCTAAATAACGCGCCGACTCAGGGTTGTGTGCTACGTCGGTAAAGACTAAAGGCTCAACACTTAACTGTTGAAAGCGCCCTTCGACAACTAAATTAGCTAAACAACTTCGTATAATTGATTCACTAGGTAATAAGTTTAAAACACTTAGCGTAGTTAATGCGGTAGCTGCATTTTGACACGGTATTGCAGGCTTATCTATTTCAAGATTATGTTCTTTATATTGCCAATTAAAGCTCTCAGCATTTTCTTTAAAAATAAAGTCACTGCCCGACAGCGTCATGTTGGCATTAATTTCTTTGCCGTAATCAGTCATTGTGTGAGGAATATTTAAATCCCCTATAATAGCGGGCGTATTTTCACGAAAAATACCGGCTTTATCATAAGCCACTAACTCACGGGTATCACCTAAGTACTCTTTATGGTCTAAGTCTATAGTGGTGATCACGCTTGCAAAGGGATTGACTATATTTGTGGCGTCAAAGCGCCCACCTAAACCAACCTCTAGTAATACATAATCGACGTTACAGCTTTTAAAAATTGCCAACGCCCCCAAAGTACCATATTCAAAATAAGTCAGAGCAGTGTCTTTACGGCCTTGCTCAAGCTGGTGAAAAGCATCTATATGAAATTGGTCTGCCAATTCTTCCCCATTAACTCGTACACGCTCGTTATAACGAATTAAATGTGGAGATGCGTAAGTACCCACACTGAAACCTTGCGCTAGCAATAGCGACTCTAAGCAGCGTGCTGTGGTGCCCTTACCGTTTGTACCGGCAATAAGAATAATTTTACTTGGAGTGTTTAACAGGCCAATATTGTTAGCAACATTAGCAACTCGCTCTAAGCCCATAGCAATGTTAGCTGGGTGAACACTTTCTAAATAAAAAAGCCAATCATCAAGGCTTGATGATTGGCTAGGAATTTTTTTTGTCATAGCGTGTAATCAGTAAAGCTGAAATTTACGCTACTCTATGCTCTTGTTCCGTAGAAGGCAAGTTCATAAATTTAGCTAAAATGCGTGCAAGGGTATCGCGCATTTCACGGCGGTCAATAATCATGTCAATTGCACCGTGTTCAAGCAAAAATTCACTACGCTGAAAGCCTTCAGGTAATGTTTCGCGAACTGTTTGCTCAATAACACGAGGACCCGCAAAGCCAATTAACGCTTTAGGTTCTGCAACGTTAATATCGCCCAGCATAGCAAGTGATGCAGATACACCACCCATAGTTGGGTCAGTCATGACTGAAATAAACGGAAGACCTTTTTCAGTCATTTTTGCAAGTGCAGCACTTGTTTTAGCCATTTGCATAAGCGACATAAGCGCTTCTTGCATGCGTGCACCGCCTGATGCAGAAAAACAAATAAGCGGCATGTTATGCTCTAAACATTGATCAACAGCATCAACAAAGCGAGCGCCAACAACAGAAGCCATTGAGCCACCCATAAATGAGAACTCAAATGCTACTGCTGCAACTGGAATGCCTTTTAATCGGCCTTTCATAGCTACAAGTGCATCTTTTTCACCACTTGCTTTTTGGGCTGCACTGATACGATCAGAGTATTTTTTAGAATCTTTAAACTTAAGAATGTCTTTAGGCTCATGTTGTGTGCCAAGCTCTTGACGGTCACCTTCATCTAAAAAGTGCTCCAGGCGCTTACGGCCACTAACACGCATGTGGTGGTCACACTTAGGACATACGTTTAATGACTTTTCTAATTCAGCTTTATATAAAATTGAATCACACGATGTGCACTTAGCCCAAACACCTTCTGGGATTTCTTTACGACCTGATGATTTTGTCGTTTTAGGTAAGATTTTTTCTAGCCAACTCATTTGCAACTCTCTTAATGCTGTTCTGTGTCGCGAGCCTGCCAATAGCAATTAGCAGACAAATTTTTTCAATTAAAACATGAATTACACTAACGCGGTATAAAAAACTGGTCTTAGTAGTTAAAAGTGTTCATAAAAAGTACTAACGACAACCATAACTAAATTTCAGCGTCAGGTAAAAACAATGGACCTAAAGGCATTTTAGGAATATTAAACTCTTCAGGATAATCGACATCAACTAAGTATAAACCTGCAGCTTTAGCTGTAGCACTTGCTTTAGCACGCTCTTTACAATCAAGTAATTCTTTCAACCAAATAGGCTGTTGCTTATGTATGCCAATATCCATCAAGCTCCCCGTTATATTACGTACCATGTGATGTAAGAACGCATTCGCCTTAATATCAATAATAACGTAACACCCTTGCCGCTGTACCGATAAATGATGAATAGTGCGAGTCGGTGTATTCGCTTGACAATGGATCGCTCGAAAAGATGTAAAATCGTGTGTCCCGATCAAATACTGACAGGCTTCCTGCATTTTAACTTCATCTAATGGGTGATGAAAATGCGTAACCCCTTCGCTTAACACTGCTCCTCGAAAAGGAGAGTTATAAATAATATAGCGGTATCGGCGAGCGGTTGCACTAAAACGAGCATGAAAATCGACAGCAACTGGTTGTGCAAAGCGAATAGCAATATCTTTAGGCAATAAGGTATTCATACCCATTGTAAATGCGACCATGTCACGCGAAGCTTCAGTTTCAAAATGTATTATTTGACCTGTACCGTGCACACCCGCATCAGTTCGCCCCGCACATACTACTTCAACTGGGTGATTACAAATACGCGACAATGCCTTTTCTACTTCTTGTTGTACGCTATTTACATGTGATTGACGTTGCCACCCACTATAGCGTACGCCGTTGTATTCAACTCCAAGTGCTACTCGCATAATTACTGCTTTACCTACTGTGCTAATGAACACGGCATTTTATGCTATCTCTCGACGCAATAAAAGGAGGTGTGCGGTAATACCCTTTTTATTAAAAACATGATCATTTTAATGAATCAAATAACTTAATAATCACGATGTAAATTATTCTTTTATAACAATTACATACTATAAAATTCGCTTCATTAATGCGTTGCTTTTCCTTGTTATAATTAAACTAACTTCCATAAAAAAACCCTTAATTAGAATAACCAATTAAGGGTTTTTTAAAACAATTTGTTATTTTAGTTTCGCTTTTAAACTAAGTGCCTCTTCTTGAACTTCTTCTGGGCCTTTGTTGATGACATCCTCAATGACCTTGAGCGCAGAATCAAAATCATCAATTTCAATATAAGCACGCGCTAAATCTAGTTTAGCTGAGTAGCCACCACTTTCAGCATCAACATCGGTTGGGTTATCACCAGCAAGTAATGCATCAAACTCACTCAAACCGACATCCATATTAACGTCGGTGTAAGGTTCGTGTTCAAGTTCAGCCTCTTCACTTTCTTCTAATAATGAATCTATATCTACAAATTCATCATTATCAAGTTGCTCAATATCACTACTTTCAACAAGTGGCTCTTTTGTAGTTAATGAGTCATCTTCCTCTAAGTCTTCTTTTAGCAAGCTGTCAAAGTCGACATCAAATTCACTGCTATCCTCAGCACTTAATTCTTCAGGCTCCGCTAACTCACTAAGTAATGAATCAAAATCAGTTTGCGTCAAATTTGACATAAACTCTTCATCAAGTTCATCGTCAGAGCTAATATCAGTGCTACCTGCTTCATCTGAGTTTGTTAACTGTGCTTCGCGCTCTGCATTTGTTTGCTCTTGCTGCTCGTCTGATAACTCATCAGTTAGCGCTTGCTCTAAAGTATCTTCGTCAAACTCAACATCTAAGTCAGAAAAATCGTCTTCAATTAAAATTTCATCATCAAAATCGTCTTCTAAACTATCTAAATCAGTATTTTCAGAAAGCGCATTTGATAAGTCCTGCTCAGCTTGGCTGGAAGCGACTCCCTGCGCATCACCGTCTAAATCATCACCTTGTAATTCTTCGGGGGTAAATGGCAACTCACTTTCTAGTGTTTCTTGAACTTCATCAAGGTTAAGAGGTTTGGTATCCTCTTCTATACTAACTGGTTCAACAGAATCAATTCCGTCATTAATTTCTTGCAGTAAATCATCATCAAACGACTCGTCTTCAACCTTAGCTTCTGATTCAGAGAAGTCATTATCAATTAATAGTTCATCATCAAAATCATCTTCTAAGCTATCTAAGTTAGCATTTTCAGAAAGCGCATTTGCGAGATCTTTCTCTGTTTGACTAAGTGCTACTGCATTTTCTTCACTCGGTGCATTTTCTTTAGGTTCTTGCGGCTCAAACGAAGGTTCATTATCCAATAATGAATGATCATCATCTAATTCAAGTTCAGGATATTCATCTAACTCTTCACTTGGCGTTATAAGATCGCTATCAAGCTGCTCTTCAACTTTTGTAAGATCTGAGTCATCGTCGCCCGCTAACGGATCGTCACCAAGATCTACTTCTATTTCTTCAAGATCGTCGTCAAGCTCATCTAATGACCAATCTGGTGTTTCTATATAGTCATCATCCGTCGCTTGTTGTAGCTCATTTAAAAGCTCATCAACGCTCTTTAAAGTATCATCTGTATATTCTTCAAGCGCATCTTCTGGATCAAGAAGCGACTCTGATGTATCTGAAAAATCATCAACCGTTACATCTATAAGTTCAGGTTCTTCTTTTAGCTCAGGTTCTTCTTGAAGCTCAGGTTCTTCTACAAGCTCAGGTTCTTCTACAAGCTCGGGTTCTTCTTCAAGTTCAGGCTCATCGTAAAGCTCAGGCTCTTCTTCAAGCTCAGGTTCTTCTTCAAGCTCAGGTTCTTCTACAAGCTCAGGCTCTTCTTCAAGCTCAGGTTCTTCTACAAGCTCAGGTTCTTCTTCAAGCTCAGGTTCATCGTCAAGCTCAGGGGCTTCTTCAAGCGCAGGGGCTTCTTCAAGCTCAGGTTCTTCTACAAGCTCGGGTTCTTCTACAAGCTCGGGTTCTTCTACAAGCTCTGGTTCTTCTTCAAGTTCAGGTTCTTCTTCAAGTTCAGGTTCTTCTTCAAGCTCAGGCTCATCGTAAAGCGCAGGCTCTTCTTCAAGCTCAGGCTCTTCTTCAAGCTCAGGCTCATCGTAAAGCTCAGGTTCTTCTGCAAGTTCAGGCTCATCGTCAAGCTCAGGCTCTTCATTTAATGATGAAGCAAGCGACTCAATATCATCAACATTTAATTCTTCTTGAGCATCTGCTAAATCCTCAACTGAGTCTGCCAATGCATTATCAATTTCTGAATCTCTTACATCTGAATTTTTTACTTCATCATCAATTAAGTTATCTATGTCGTCTAAATCAAAATCATCGCTTTGTTCAACTAATGAATCATCTACAGTATCTACTGCAGCCTCATCAATTAAGCTATCTATGTCGTCTAAATCAAAGTCGTCACTTTCCTCAACTAATGAATCATTTGCAGTATCAACTGCTGCCTCATCAATTAAGCTATCTATATCGTCTAAATCAAAGTCGTCACTTTCCTCAACTAATGAATCATTTGCAGTATCAACCGCAGTCTCATCAATTAAGCTATCTATGTCGCCTAAATCAAAGTCGTCACTTTCCTCAACTAAAGAGTCATTCTCAGTATCAACCGCAGTCTCATCAATTAAGCTATCTATGTCGTCTAAATCAAAGTCGTCACTTTCCTCAACTAATGAATCATTTGCAGTATCAACTGCTGTCTCATCAATTAAACTATCTATATCGTCTAAATCAAAGTCTTCACTTTCCTCAACTAATGAGTCATCTGCAGTATCGACTGCAGCCTCATCAATTAAGCTATCTATGTCATCTAAATCAAAGTCGTCGCTTTCTTCTAGAAGTTCATCTTCGTCGAGTAACTCTGCATTAAGTGAGTCATCTACCACATCACTTTTTGGGTCATTCGCTTCATCAATTAAGCTATCTATATCGTCTAAATCAAAATCGTCGCTTGTATCAAGTTCAGCTGAAGTGCTATTTGAGGTATCTAATTCTGTTGATGTTTGATCTAATAATTCATCTATATCAAAATTATCTTCCTCTGCAAGCTCTTCACTTAAAGCCGCCATTTCATCATGAGATTCTAAGCTGTCATCCTCTAAAGCTTCGCTTGTTTGCGGTGCATCAAATTCAGGTAGACTATCGTCTTCATCAAACAAGCTATCTAAATCGTCATTAGTTAGGATTTCATCATTGTTAATTGAGTCATCAGATAAGTCTAAATCTATATCTTCAGCGTTTTCATCTGAAGGTTGATCAAACCCTTGCTGCATAAAAATATCGAGCTCATCATCGTCATCGGTATTTTCATCATCAAAAACAATGTCATCGCTTAGTAAGCTTTCGAGCTCATCCTGATCAAGTAAATTTTCGTCGCCAGAAAAATCATCTAAGCCGTCGTCTAAATCATCATTAGGCAACATATCACTTTCGAGACTATCATCTAATTGAACACTCAAGTCATCTAAAGGGTCAGGTACAATTGGATCGTCATTTAAGCTTGGGCCTAAATCATCATCGCCAGTATAGGTTGGGGTTTGTGGTAAAAAGTCATCATCGTTTTGCGGCTCTTCTTGATTACTTGCTCGTTTGCGTAAAAACATAACGATTGCAAAAATAATCAGTAACCCAGGAATAAACATTAACAAGCCCAGTACTATGGGGTTTGAAAATAATGAGCCAAAATCAAATGACTCTTTTGGTATTACTTCTTGTTTTTTTTGTTGGGCAATAATCTCGTTTTGTTTAACAATGAGTTCTTTTAACTGATTTTGAATTTCGCTGTCTTGTCCTAATTGCAAACGTAAGTTTTCGAGCTCTTTTGATATTCCTGATAACTGTTTTTTAAGATTATTATTTTCAACTAAAATCTCTTCTACATTACTAACTGAGCTTTTAAACTGTTGTTGTAACTCAACAAGCTTAGTTCCTTGCTCTGTTTTTATTTCATTTAATTCTTTCTGTATCTCTTTTTTAGCATCGTCTACATCAATTTTACGCGCTTGAGTTACTTTTGTTTGCGCTGAGTTAATTTCGCTTTGTGTAAGCGTGCCATTTTTTTTCTTTTCCCATAATGCATCATCTTGCTCAGAGCGTTGCTTTGCGAGCTGCGTATTTACAGCTTTTATTTCGGCTAAGGTAGGGATTTTTAAATAGGCACCATTTTGAATGTGGTTAAGATTTTGTTCTAAAAATGAATCGGGATTTTTGTTATACAAAGCCTGCATAACTTGATAAATACTGACAGAATTGTCTGGGCGCACTTTAGCTGCTATACGCCAAAGCGTATCAGTTGGTTTAATTGGCCCAATTGATCGCCCTTGCGCACCATAGTCAACGCCTTTAGGCCCCTTTAATTGGGTACTGTCCTGAGAGTAAACTGGCGTTACTATCAATGCAGACGCTAATATAATAAGTGTAGCTAAACCGCGCATGCTGATCCTTTAATATTTAAATATTAATAAAACACCTAAAACTTAAGTGCATAAATATTGTTTATTATTGCTATTATCAGCCAAATGACTGACTCGCATTTATTATTACAATCTATTTTTATTGCAAGCTCTATTCCAATTACAAACTATAAACCAGTTAGAGCGTAATATCCATCGCAACACCTTGAAAATAAATGCCTTAAAACATCTTTATAAATATTAATTTATTGAGTGTTATCAATCAGTTTTTGTATTTTTAAAATTAAACGGCAAAAATTTGACAAGCCATATAAACAAAAAGCGGCAAACAACTACTGTTTACCGCTTTAAAAGCATGTTTAGCGCAATTAACTATTACATGTAATTGGCAATAAGCTCTTCTGCAATTTGAATGCTATTAGTTGCAGCACCTTTACGAGTGTTGTCACTTACAACCCACATGTTTAGTCCATGAGGATGAGAAATATCAGCACGTAATCGACCTATATACACAGTATCGTTACCACTAGCGTCAGACACTGCTGTTGGGTAGTCACCTTCATCATCAATTAGCTCGACACCAGGCGCATCTTTTAAAAGTTGCTTAACGTGTTCAAAGTCATAAGGCATGCGCGTTTCAATATTAATTGATTCTGAGTGCCCAAAAAATACGGGAACACGTACACACGTTGGGTTCACTGCAATAGTGGTATCACCCAAAATTTTATGAGTCTCGTTTACCATTTTCATTTCTTCGCGCGTATAGCCATTATCTTCAAAGCTATCAATTTGAGGAATAACGTTAAATGCAATTTGCTTTGGAAATACTTTATTATCCATAGGGCGTGCATTCATCAAATTAGCTGTTTGCTTTGCAAGTTCATCAACCGCGTCTTTACCTGCACCCGATACAGCTTGGTATGTAGATACGTTAATACGGTCTATTCCGTAAGCATCATAAATTGGTTTAAGTGCTAACATCATCTGAATAGTTGAACAGTTAGGGTTAGCAATAATATTACGATTTCTAAAATCAGCTAGGCTTGAAGCATTAACTTCTGGCACCACGAGTGGGATTTCAAAATCATTTCTAAAGTGCGATGTATTATCGATTACAATACAGCCGGCATCAGCAGCAATAGGAGCATATTTTTCAGATACACTGCCACCAGCAGAAAACAAACCTATATGCGCTTGGCTAAAGTCAAAGCCTTCAACGTCAAGTACTTCAATGGTCTCACCACGAAACTTTATATCTTCACCTGCGCTGCGGCTGCTAGCAAGTAAAAAAAGCTGATCAACAGGAAACTTACGATCTGCTAGCGTTTCAATGATTTGACGGCCTACTAAACCAGTAGCGCCAAGTACGGCAACGTTATATTTTTGCGACATATTTCTTCCTCTATAAACGACATTAAAACAACATCGTTAGTTAAATAATTATTCAGCTATGCTAAAGCCAAGCTGGCTAAGTGCTGCTAGTTGTGGGCTATCACCTTGTAGAAATAAGGTGCTAAATTCTCGCCTTATAGGATAGTTTTTACGTAAACTATCAAAGCCGTCGCTCTCTAGGCGGCGAAGTAATATTCCGTCATCGCGGCGAACGTCATAAATTAAATGCACTAAACGAGCAATATCTTGCTCATTAAGGCTTTGCGTAACAGTTGCATTTGTAACGGCTGGTGTTGGTAAAAAATCATCCAACGATTTAATCGCCTCAACACCTTTGAGCTGACACAGTTTTTGATACAACATTTGTGTACCACGAGCTTTCCCCTCAAGTGTATGCCCTGCAATATGCACACTAGCGTAACGAACATGCTCTAGTAATTCAGTTAAAATATTGGGTTCTTTCTCCCATACATCAAGTACTAAATCTAAATCAGCCCCAGCTTCCATTACCTCAAGCAATGCTTGGTTATCAATTACATCGCCACGGCTTGCATTAATTAGCGTGGTTCCTGGCTTAAGTGCTTTTAAACGCTCTTTACCCATCATGTGCAGTGTTTTATGCTCGCCACTTTTAACAAGGGGAACGTGAAAAGTAACAGCATCTGACTGCGCTAATAACTCATCAAGCGCTACATGCTCTTGTAATAAGCCTTGTTCGTGCTTAATCGGATCGCACAGCAGTACAACTACGTTTAATGCTTTTAATTTTTGCGCCAAACATGTACCAATGTTGCCCATCCCTACAATACCAATTGTTTGAGCACACAATGGACGCGCATTTTCTTGGCTTAATGCAAATAAGCTACTAATTACATATTCAGCTACAGCAACAGCATTACAACCAGGTGCACTTGTAAAAGCAATATTTCTATCATGCAGTAATTGCGTATCAATATGGTCAATGCCGATTGTGGCAGTACCTACAAAGCTCAACTTGTTAGCTTGTACCAAAAGTTCATGATTAACATTTGTCACCGAACGAGTAAGAAGAACATCTACATCTATTAATTGTTCAGGCGTTAATTTACGACCATCAAAACGCTCAACCTCACCAAAGTCTGCAAAGTACTGCTCAACTAAAGGCATATTTTGATCGGCAAGAATTTTCATTACAGAGTCCGTTTGGCAATTAAGAGGCGCCATTGTAGCGAACAACCTAGCCTTTACACAAACTAAAAAGGCGCATTTTAGTTAATACAAAGACTCAAAAATGGGGATGTGGATTGTTTTAAATCAGCAATTAAAATTAGGAATTTAAACGATGCAAATAATAACCTTACTATTGAATACACAAAGGCCGAATCACAGCATGATTCGGCCTTTATTATGCAAAATAAACTTCAATTACATTTACTTGATTTTTGTTTATAGCTCAAAATCTTTTTTGAATTTCAAACCAAATTCACTTCGATCATTACTGCGCATTACGCCAACAAAACCTGATTGTTGTAGACGACCAACATCGTAAACTTCGTTTAGAACGTTTTCACCATACAGTGTAACTTCCATATCGCCATATGGATTAGTGTAGGAAATATTAAAACCAACTAGTTCACGAGAGTCAATGGTCTCACTTTGGTTATAAACTGATTGCCCTTGCATTTCGCTTCGGTACGAATAATTAGCATTAAACGCAAGTGTTGCGCCGCTCTCTAAATCCATAAAGTAAGAAGGTGCAACCATGACAGTCCAGCGTGGTGTAAGTGCTGGTGAATCGCCTTTACCTATACCTTGTACACCCTCAGCCACTTCTGTTATTTCAGAATCTAAATAACCAACTGCACTGCGAATAGTAAAATCATCAGTAATAGCGACGGTTGTTTCAAGCTCAATACCTTGTGCTTTAGACTGACCCGCATTTTCTACAATTGTTACGAAACCGCCACCTGCTGTTGGGTCTGAAAACGGTAATGCTAAATCAGTGTAATCAGTCACAAATACCGCAAGCATCATAGATACATTTTCGTGTACTTGGCCTTTTAGACCCATTTCGTAGTTAACCGCTTTCGTTTCGTCAAATGATACAAACTGGTCTGGTCCACCAAATGGGCGCGGTGGAAAACCACCTGTTTGGTAGCCTTTTTGAATTTGGCCATACACATTCATATTATTGCTAAGCTGATAAGATGCATTTACATCCCACGTAACTGCATCAAAATCTGCACTTACATACTTACGAGTAGGAAATGATGGGAATATAGCATTTGCATCTTTTTCATCTTTTGAATAACGAAGGCCACCACCTACCGTTAAATCGTCAGTTAAATCGTAGCTTGCATTAAAGTAGGCTGCGTAAGAATTAGTTTCTTGGTTAATTTCAAAATCGCCGTAACCACCAAATGATTCTGTTACTCCGTCATTCAATAAGCCATTGGGTGTATTAAATGGGCTGAATACAAATGGGCCTGAACGTGTAAAGCCATCTTCATTAAAAAAGTAAAGGCCTGACACAAAGTCCATATTATCAAATGTTGCATTTAGTTGAATTTCAAACGAGTACTGATCAGCTCCGCCCTCTTCTGGAAACTCAGATAAGTTTAAAGGTGATGCATCGTCATCTAGGCCACCTTCATACTCAGATGTACGGTAGCTTGAGATAAACTTGGTAGTATAAGTATCGTTAATTGCCCAATCAGCCGAGAACGATGTGCCCCAACCTGAGTAAGAAGTTGATTCAATACCAGCAACGGTTGTGCCTAAATCATCAGGGTCTGATGGAATTAAATCTTGAGTCAATAATGGGAAGTCGCCATTAAACACATCGTTTGCATCTAGCGGGTCAGTTAATTCAATTGTGTAAGGCGATTGACCTGACTCGTTATCAACTCCATCTAAAGCAAAAGTGAATGCTAAATCGCTGTTCGCTTGCCATTTAAGGGCTACACGACCACTAAATTCTTCTTCCTCACCAATTTCTTTCTCTGGATTTGCTAAATTAACAGCTTCACCAACACCATCACGTGTTTTGTAAGATGCACTCGCAGACATGCTTAGTTCATCGTTTAGTGAGTTATTAAAATAAACATCACCAGCAATACGTCCACGACTTCCCAGCTTAGCTGAAGTAGTTACAATACCTTCATCACCAGGTTGCTTTGTAATTACATTTACAGCGCCACCTAACGTATTACGGCCATATAAAGTACCTTGTGGACCACGAAGCACTTCAACACGCTCAACATTAGGTAATGATAAATTAGAACCCATTTGACGACCTAAATAAACGCCATCTAAGTATACGCCTACACCTGGATCAGTAGTTATTATGTGATCTTGCAGACCAATACCACGAATGAACACAGACGCATGTGCTGCATTACCAACACCGTAACGGGTGATGTTTAAGTTTGGAACATATTTACCAATATCTTCAAGATTACTCATATTGGCTTTATCAATTAGGTTCGCCCCAATTGATGTGATAGCGGTTGGAGATTCAAATAAGCTCTCTGTACGTTTACGAGCTGTGACCTCGATTTTTTCAAACGCGTCTTGTTTTGCTGTTGTTTTGGCTTCTTCAGCATTTACTGAGGTAGATAGTGCAGCGACAATTGCTAGGCTTAACTGTGAGAGTGTGCGTAGTTTCAAAATATTCTCCAAAGGATACCGTGTGATTTTTGTTATGCTTTTATATTGATAATATAAATTTTAGGCATAAAAAAAGACGCTAAATAGCATCTTTCCTCTGGACAGGTATTATATGACATTATTGTGAATAAATGTATAAAATTATTTAAATAAATTCATAGAAAATGACAGTAATTTAAGCATTGTTAGCTTTAAATGAATTATCATAAATAAACCCCTTTGATATTTACCTCAGTAATAAACTGTTTTAAAACAAAAAATCGCATAAATACCATTTTAAAAAGCGCATAAAATATACTTATACATGTACTTAAGTGTATAAAAAAAGAGCTAAAACACATTCAGCAATCATTGAAATTAACTAAAAATAAGAATATAGTGCTAAAATGTAGTCTATGGATAGAATATTATGAATATTGAAAATACAGCCAATAAAAGCCCCACATGCTTCACCAGCCCAAATTACACGTCACTTTTTTGTGTTGCAGCTGACTTCAACGTCCTACTTGTTAATTATCAAGCTTTAAATGTTATTACAAACCATGAACTTATAAATCAGTTTATGCTAAAAAACGGTCATCAAGGCCTCGTTATTTTTGACGTGCCCAAAGACGGTGATGTTTTGGCATTAAAAGAGTGGCCTAATTTAAAAGGTTTGTTTTATGAAGGCACTGACGAAGTACTACTGCAGCAAGGATTAGAAGCAATAGAACAAGGAAAACTTTGGTTTCCACGTGCGGTAACTGATGGTTGGATGAGACAAATGCTAGCGAGTGAACAACAAACTACGCTGCAATCAAATAACTTAACCTGCAAAGAAATGAAAGTATTAAACTTATTATTTTCTGGCTTACATTCAAGCGCAATTGCAGACACTTTATTTATCAGTGAAGCTACAGTTCGTGTACATTTACACAAGGTGTATCAAAAAATCGCTGTAAAAAACAAGCAACAAGCATTGCTTTGGTGTCAAAAAAACTTAAATAAGATTAATAGTTAAAAACCGATTAAGCAAACTTGATAATAGCCATTGTAATTACCAGCAACATTCGTTCTAACTCCTTAACCAAAGAACGTAAAAAGAAAATTTAGTTATAATATTCCCGCCACTTTAAAAAAGCCTTATTAACTAGATTTAAAATTTATTCTAATAAAATCATACTATTCTGCTTTTAATACATACATAAAATATATATGTTACAAAATTAAAAAGCCGTTACTAAATTTATTTTTATTAACTCCCTAAATTTATTAGATAAAAAACACTATCACTTCTATAATCCTATTGAAATCAACATCTAAATAACAAATAGGAAATACATATGAAAAAGCTATCTGTAGCAGTAGCTGTATGTGCTGTACTTGCATCTAGCTATGCAAGCGCTGAAGTACGTATTAATGGTTTTGCATCTATCGTGGGTGGTAAAAGCCTAGACAGTGATCAAACCTTATACGGATATGACGACGATATCTCATTTAAAAATGAGAGTAAGTTCGCTTTACAACTATCTGCTGATCTTCAAGAGAAGCTAACGGCTACGGCTCAAATTATTGCGCGTGGAGAGGACGACTTTGACGCCACATTCGAATGGGCATATGTTACTTATGAATACAGCGATGAACTGCAATTTAGCGCTGGTAAAATGCGTGTTCCCTTCTATAAATACTCAGATTTCTTGGATGTTGGCTATGCTTATCGCTGGGTACGTCCACCTCGCTCAGTATACGGTATCCCATTTTCGACTTATGAAGGCTTGAGTGTTGTTTACAACAATCAATTAGGAGATTGGGACTCTACTTTGCAAGGGTTTTACGGCGCTTTTGATGGCGATATAGATGTATTTGGAGATAGCTTACCTGCTGAGTTAAATAATTTAGGCGGTATAAACTGGAGCCTATCATACGACTGGTTCAGTGCACGAGCTGCATATATTGTGGCCGACACTAGCATTTCTATTGATAGCAGTGACTCAAGTAACTTAAGTGCCTTAAATGGAATTATTGATGTACTCAATACTAACGGTTTAACCAGTACAGTAAATGATCTGATTACTGACGAAGATGAAACAACTTTTGTTGGTATTGGCTTCTCTATTGACTATGATAACTTCTTATTTGATGCTGAATATACACAGTTTGAAGTAGAGGGAAGTATTTTGGCTGAACAATCACAATACTATGCCTCTGCGGGTTATCGTATAGATGATGTTATTGTTCACTTCACCTATGAAAAAAATGATGATAAGCATGATTCGTCACGTTTTAATACTCTTGAATCAATTCCTTTATTAAATACTACTGTGAACTTTGCGCTCGAGAGCATGCGTGCAGAGAGTAACGTATACACAATTGGCGCACGTTATGACTTCCACCCTTCAGCTGCATTTAAAATTGACTTCAGTCGATTTGATGATGACATCACTGACACTGAAACGGATATAGTCGCCGTTGGTGTTGATTTAGTATTTTAATTGGAGCGGAATATGAAAAAATTAATCCTAGCTAGTGCGCTTTCATTATGTTCTTTCGGTGCTTTGGCTGAAGTTGCAGTAATTGTAAATCCTAGTAATGCAAATGCACTTGATGCAGAGACTATTAAGAAAATTTACTTAGGAAAGGCCAAGTCGTTTGATAACGGCAATAAGGTCAACCCAGCAACTCAAAACGGTACCGCTATTGCTGATGAATTCAATTCTAAAGTGGTAGGCAAATCGAGCAGCCAATTAAATGCCTATTGGTCAAAACTTGTTTTTACAGGTAAAGGAACACCGCCTGAAAAGTTTGATTCAGATCAAGCTGTCATTGACTTTGTTGCCGCTAATGGTGATTCAATCGGCTATATAGATAGCAGTAAAGCAACTGATAAAGTTAAAGTGATTGCTACCTTTTAATTGCTATTATTAAATAAAAAAAAACCACCTAATCGGTGGTTTTTTTATAACTTAACTTTAATAACAATTCGCTCAATTAAGTGAGATATTTTGAAGGAGAAAAACGGTGTCGATAGCAAGGCAAAAAATTTCTTATTTAGTATTCTAAATAAGAAATTTTAACGCAGCTAGCGTCTGACCTGCCCTCTCAAAATGAATAAGCATTACTGCGAATTGGTGTAATTACATTACTCAATTTTAAATTTAGCTGTGGCATCTAATAGGTTATCTGAAAGGTAATGAAGGTTTTTAGCTACATCCCTCACAGCTGTTAGCGAGTCCATTGTATCTTCAAATGATACGTGCATGTTTGTCACGTTTTCTACAACCATAGCAGCAACTGATGTTTGCTCTTCTGTGGCAGCAGCAATTTGTGAGTTCATTCCATTTATTTCTAACATTTGTTCTGCAATTTTCTCTATAGAAATACCTGTTTTTTCTGCTGCAGTTGCATTATCTGTAGCCATATCTCTTGCAGTCGTCATTGCAGTAACTGATTCGTTAGCCGCTTCAGTTAAAGTAGTCAACAGCTCTCTAATCTCATTTGTAGAGTGAGCAGTTCGCGATGCAAGCTCTCTAACTTCATCAGCAACAACAGCAAAGCCTCGGCCATGCTCGCCAGCACGGGCAGCCTCAATGGCAGCGTTAAGTGCTAGTAAATTTGTTTGCTCCGCTATTGATGTAATAACATTTAATATTTGCGACACATTTTTTGTATCGTCTGCTAATTTATTGATAGTTGTAGCAGCGTGATTAATCTCATCACTTAACGTACGAGAAGCGGTTACTGATGTTTGTACTTGAGTTCGACTTTGCTCAACTTCTTTCTCAGCCGTTTGCGCTGCATGAGAAGCACTTGCAGCTGATTGAGATATATCTCCTACACTCTGTTTCATCTCTTCCATCGATTGCTTTACAATCTCAGCATCAGTGGTTTGTTTAGTCGTTGCACGCTCCGCTTGTTCCATCCCTTGCACTAAGCGAGTAGAGTTTTCCATTAACGGTTCGCAAACCGCGATAATTTCTAACACCGTTTTTTTCAATATGCCAATAAAAGAGTTGAAGTTTATAGATACTTGACCTATTTCATCTTCAGAGTTAACTGTCAATTTAGTGCTTAGCGAGCCTTTACCGCTTGCTAATAAGCTTAAATTATTTGCCGCATCACTTGCCGAAGAAGCAATTCGCTTAGCTATCCAAATAGCCATAAAGAGCAATAAAATAAGCGATACAATAGAAACAACTAACATTAACGTAAGGGCGTAATCAGAGCGGTCCTTTGTGCTTGCAACAAGTTCAAAAAAACGATCGTCAGCTTTGACTTGTGCTGCCTTAAACTTTTCTAAGACATCGTTATAAAGCGCTGTTTTCCTCTGTGCTTGTTGTTGAATTTTACTAAAATCTGCTGTTCCATTTACCATGCCATTTGCGATAGTCGCTGATATTTTTTCGTAATTTGCGAGCTGCTCTTTAGTGTCACTGTGAATGTAAGAGGCATTTATTTTTTCTATCGCAATAATATTCAATTCAAGTTGCTTGTATGTGTCAGATGCTTTCTCGACTAAATCTTGCTCACCAAATGTTACTGCTTGGGTGTAAAGTTCGTCCAGTTTTTCTAAAATGCCAACATTAGCTGATGTTAACTTAACAACTTTGTAGGATGAATTTTCCATTTCATCAAGTGCAATTCTATTATCATTCATAGCAAAATAGTTGTTCAGAACAATCACTAAAAATGCAACGACAGCAATACTCGTAATCGCATGTATTTTTTTACTTATGCTGAGATTTTGAAAAGAGAAGCCTGAAGCCATTGTGAATACCTTATTTTATTGTCTAAATCTATTATCGGCTTATTACTCATAAGTGTTAACTAAATTTGTAATATTTCTAGTTTTTTTTACAAATAATTAAAAATTCTACATAACTAATTGCCCTTTAAAAAAAGAAAGTACAAATAACATTCAATTTAAATCACAGGCACAAAAAAACCAGTAACATTTCTGTTACTGGTTTCTAAATTTGGTGCGGATGGGGGGACTTGAACCCCCACGCCCGAAAGCACCACCCCCTCAAGGTGGCGTGTCTACCAATTCCACCACATCCGCATTTTTAAGCTTTCGCTTATTTGTTAAACATATGATTTATTTGAGGAGTATAAATCGTTTAACGATAACATTACGCTAAATTAGTTCGGTACGTCAGAGCTTTGCTCTTTCGTAGATGTTACCGGAACATCTTCTTCAACAGGAACTACAGTTTCCACTGCAGGAGCTGCTTCTAGGTTTTCCCACTCGTCAGTCTTTTTAATTTGACCTGCAGTTAGGTTACCTAGCACAATGCTTAAAACAAAAAATACTGTTGCTAAGCTTGTGGTTGTTTTTGTCATAAAGTTACCAGCACCTGACGAACCAAAAACCGTGCCTGATGCACCAGCGCCAAATGAAGAACCCATATCTGCGCCTTTACCTTGTTGAATTAAAACCATTCCAACTAGAGCTAAAGCCACAACTAAATAAACTACTAATAAAATTTCGTACATCTTATACAGTCCCTTTTGCACTGTTACAGATTGCAGTAAAAGATTCTGCTTTTAGACTTGCGCCGCCAATTAAGCCGCCATCTATATCTGTTTGTGCAAATAATAATTCGCTATTTTTTTCATTAACGCTACCACCATATAAGATGGAAAGCCCTTGTGCTAAAGTGCTATCAAGTGCAGCAATTTTATCACGGATAAATTTATGAACAGTTTGTGCCTGCTCTGGCGATGCAGTCTTACCTGTGCCTATGGCCCAAACGGGCTCGTATGCTATCACAGAATCTTTCAGTGCTGCTACACCTAATTTTTCAATTACTGCATCAATTTGTGCAGCAACTACTTGTTCGGTTTGACCGTTTTCTTGCTCACTTTCACTTTCGCCAACACATAAAATTGGTGTTAACCCAACTTCTTGTGCTCTAGCAAACTTTTCAGCGACAGTTTCATTACTTTCGTTATAAATACTGCGGCGTTCAGAGTGACCAACGAGTACGTAAGTTGCACCTAAATCTTTTAGAAGCTGTCCATCTACTTCACCGGTAAACGCACCAGGTGTATTTTCAGAAACAGTTTGAGCGCCTGTAGAAACACCACTAGCTATCATCGCTGGTACAAGTGGGAATGGAGGAAATAAAACAATGTCCATCTCTTGTGATTTTACATCGTTAATAGCATCAGACATTTGTTTAACTAGCTCTAACGAACCATTCATTTTCCAGTTGCCTGCGACCATCGCCTTGCGTATTGCCATTTTCCACTCCACATTAGAAAGCGGGCGAGATATTAACTTTTCTCGCCCAAAGTTACAAGAGGTTATTGTTATTAATCAGTCTGTTTGCTCATAGATTCTACAACAGCTGCAATTTTTTGAGCGCTGTCTATTACAATTTTTTCTTGCTCGGCTTCAACCATAACACGAACCACAGGTTCAGTACCTGATTTGCGAAGTAAAACTCGGCCTTTGTCGCCTAAAGCAAGCTCAACTTCTGCTACAGCTGAAAGTACCTCTGCCGCTTTTGTCGGATCTGTTCCAGCGGTATAGCGCACGTTAATCATTTTCATTGGATATTTAGTAAAACCAGCACCCAAATCTTGTAGTGTACGGTTTTGTGCAACCATAGCTGCAAGTACTTGCAAACTTGATATAATGCCATCACCCGTGCTAATTAAATCTAAATTTAATACATGGCCTGAGCTTTCACCGCCAATTTTCCAGCCTTTTTGCTGTAGTAATTCCATTACATAGCGGTCACCCACTTTACTGCGAGCAAACTCGATACCTTTCGCTTTTAAAGCATTTTCAAGACCCATGTTAGACATTACAGTGCCAACTACACCTCCACCCAACATATCATCTTCGGCAGCTTGGCAAGCAATAATATAAACTAAATCGTCACCATCAAATACACGACCATTATGATCAACCATCATTACACGATCGCCATCCCCATCGTATGCAATACCTACGTCAGCTTTAAATTCAAGCACTTTGCGTTTAAGAGTATCTACATGAGTAGCGCCACATTCATGATTTATATTAACGCCATTAGGCTCACATGCATGGGTTATAACTTCAGCGCCAAGTTCGCGCATGACAGAAGGAGCTATATGGTATGTAGCGCCATTTGCGCAATCGACAACAATTTTAAGCCCTTCTAAAGACAAACCTTGGGGGAACTGGCTCTTACAAAACTCTATATAACGGCCGTCTGCACTAACTAAACGCGAAGCTTTACCTAATTTATCTGAAGCAACACAGGTCATTTGCTCATCAAGCATCGCTTCAATTTGAAGCTCTACTTCATCGTCAAGCTTTAGACCCTGCCCATTGAAAAACTTAATACCGTTATCATAATAAGGGTTATGTGAGGCACTAATTACTATGCCTGCCTCTGCACGAAATGTTTGCGCTAAATACGCAACTGCAGGTGTCGGCATTGGACCCAGTAATACAACATCAATACCAGCGGCAATTAAACCAGCCTCAAGTGCGGTTTCAAGCATGTAGCCAGAAATACGCGTATCTTTACCTATAATGACTTTTTTAGTACCACTTTGAGATAATACGCGTCCTGCTGCCCAACCCAACTTCATTGCAAACTCAGGATTGATAGGAGCTGTACCTACTAAACCACGTACGCCATCAGTACCAAAATATTTTCTTTCTTTCATTATGCAATTCCTTTCTCGCAGGCTTGATATACACCAAGTACGTCTGCGGTTTCTTTAACGTCATGTACACGAATAATTTTTGCGCCATTTTGCGCCGCGATTAACGCACCCGCTAAGCTGCCCGCTAATCGCTCATTTGTTTCTCTATTTAATAGATTACCTATCATCGACTTACGAGATAATCCGGCCAATAATGGCAAACCTAACTTATTAAAATCATCAAACTTAGCCAATATTTGATAGTTATGGCTAAGTGTTTTTCCAAATCCAAAACCAGGGTCTAGAATAAGTCGCTCAAACTTAATCCCTGCTGTTTCACATGCTTTAATACGTTCACTAAAAAACATATTTATATCTGCAAACAGATTGTCGTAATGAGGTGCGCACTGCATGCTGCGAGGTTGCCCTTGCATATGCATTAAACAAATTGCTACATCTTCATACTGCGCAACCGTTTCTAAGGCGTTTATTTCTTGTAGAGCTCTTACATCATTGACTATATCTGCCCCAGCGAGTATTGCTTGCTCCATAACTTGCGCTTTACTAGTATCAATTGAAATAACGCAATCACTGTACTCACGTATCGCTTTAATAGCAGGAATTACTCGGGCAAGTTCATCTTTTAAACTCACATCTGGCGCGCCGGGGCGGGTAGACTCCCCCCCAATATCTAAAATTTGCGCACCATCCTCTAACAATTGCATTGCGCGCTTTAGCGCTATTTTGGGGTCTAAAAACTGCCCGCCGTCAGAAAATGAGTCAGGCGTTACATTCAATATTCCCATAATAACAGGCTTTTCAATATTGAGCGTACGTCCTCTGGGAAGCTTTAATATATTAGTCATTGCCAACCTTTATTCTTTTTCTAAATAGCTGATACAAAAAAGCCCCGAAGTTCGGGGCTTTGACTAGCTATTTTAACGATTATTCAGCTTTATCATCAAGGTTTGTTTCATCTTTTTTTGATGAATCATCCGCTTTTTGACTTTCATCAAGCACTGGCTCTTGAGGCTCTTGCTCTTTTACCGGCTTAGCTTCATGGCGGTCATGTGCATCACGCGGCTCACGCACTGGTTGGCGCGCCATTAAATCATCAATTTGCTTAGCGTCGATTGTTTCGTATTTCATTAACGCGTCTTTCATTGAGTGAAGAATATCAATATTTTCTTTTAATATTTCTTCTGCTCTTTGGTAGTTACGATCTGAAAACAAGCGTACTTCAGCATCAATTACTTTAGCAGTATCATCCGACATACTAGATGCACGGCTTCCGCCACCACCCATATACATCTCGTTTTGATCTTCAGCGTAAAGCAATGGACCTAGCTTTTCACTTAAACCCCAATGTGTAACCATTTTACGTGCAATATCGGTTGCGCGCTCAATATCGTTACTTGCACCCGTTGTTACTTTGTCAGCACCATAAATAAGCGCTTCAGCAATACGGCCACCATAAAGGCTTGAAATCATTGATTCTAAAAGCTCTTTTGAATGACTAACACGGTCTTGTTCAGGCAAGTACATTGTTACACCTAGCGCACGGCCACGTGGAATAATAGATACTTTGTAAACTGGATCATGCTCAGGAACCATACGGCCCACAATTGCGTGGCCTGCTTCGTGATATGCTGTCATTTCTTTTTCTTGCTCGCTCATCACCATGGTTTTGCGCTCTGCGCCCATCATGATTTTATCTTTAGCAGCATCAAATTCAGCCATGCTTACAACACGTTTATTACCACGTGCAGCATAAAGTGCAGCTTCGTTTACTAAGTTCGCTAAATCAGCGCCAGAAAAACCAGGTGTTCCACGTGCTATAAGAGCCGCTTCTACGTTATCGCCTAATGGCACTTTACGCATGTGTACTTTAAGTATTTGCTCACGACCACGTATATCAGGTAAACCAACTTCTACTTGGCGGTCAAAACGACCTGGACGAAGTAATGCAGGATCTAGAACATCTGGTCGGTTAGTTGCCGCAATAACGATAATACCTTCGTTACCACCAAAACCATCCATTTCTACTAGCATTTGGTTAAGTGTTTGCTCTCGTTCATCGTTACCGCCGCCCATACCTGCGCCACGTTTACGACCAACCGCATCAATCTCATCTATAAAGATAATACAAGGTGCCGCTTTTTTAGCTTGTTCAAACATATCACGTACACGTGACGCACCCACACCGACAAACATTTCAACAAAATCTGAACCAGAAATTGTAAAAAACGGTACTTTCGCTTCACCCGCAACAGCCTTTGCAAGTAACGTTTTACCAGTACCAGGAGGACCAACCATTAGTACGCCTTTAGGAATACTACCGCCAAGCTTTTGAAACTTAGAAGGGTCACGTAAAAAGTCTACCAATTCGGTAACATCTTCTTTCGCTTCATCACAACCAGCAACATCTGCAAACGTTGTTTTAATTTGATCTTCACTCATTAAGCGAGCTTTACTCTTACCAAATGACATAGCGCCTTTACCGCCGCCGCCTTGCATTTGACGCATGAAGAATATCCATACACCTATAAGCAGTATCATCGGGAACCAAGAAATAAATATACTTGCTAAGAATGATTGTTCTTCAGGTTGTACACCCTTCACATTTACATCATTTTTAAGTAAATCATTTATTAAGTCTTCATCGTACATTGGCATCGTTGTTTGAAAACGCTCACCACTGCTCTTAGTACCAGTAATATTTCCTGTACCGCGGTCGATAATAACTTCTTGTAAAGAGCCACTGCGGACATCTTTAACAAATTGAGTGTAACTTGTTTGACGATCAACTTGCTCGCCACCATTAAAGCTCTGAAAGACTGACATCAGCACAACTGCAATCACCAGCCATAGTATTAAATTTTTCGCCATATCGCTCAAGGGGTTAACCTCTTGTATCCAATTAATTTAAATTCAACTAAACGCCAAGCAACTGTACTACAGTTTGTATCCAGTCGCTACTATATATACTTCCCGAGAACGGGCACGTGAGGCATCAGGTTTGCGTATTTTCACTGCTTTAAAACTATTACGTACATCTTGCAAGTATTGATCAAAGCCTTCACCTTGGAAAACCTTAACAATAAATGCGCCATTTTTCTTTAGTACTTGACTACACATATCCAGCGCAAGTTCTACCAAATACATACTACCCGCTTGATCTACTGAGTTATTACCACTCATATTTGGTGCCATGTCAGAGAGTACCACATCAACATTTTTACCATCAATACGTTTTAGCAACGCATTTAACACAGCTTCTTCACGAAAGTCGCCTTGTAAAAAGTCAACACCCGCAAGTGAGTCCATAGGTAATATGTCACAGGCAATTACTTGACCTTTGTCACCTACTTTTTCTGCCAAATATTGTGACCAGCTTCCTGGAGCTGCTCCTAAATCAACAACGGTCATACCAGGGCGAAGTAACTTATCTCTATTTTGTACTTCATCTAATTTAAAAACCGCTCGGGAACGCCAGCCTTTTTTTTGCGCTTCTTGAACATATTTATCATCAAAATGTTCTTTCAGCCATCGCTGTGAACTGGCTGACTGTTTTTTATTTGTCATAAATTAACACGCAACTAATTAGTAATATTCTCTAGATGGCGTTAGAATACCCTTAATTCAAGCCATATTCAGCAAAATTTGTATAAACATGACATTATCAAACAAACAAAAGCAGTTTTTAAAAGGTCAGGCACATAGCCTCAAGCCTGTAGTTTTACTAGGTTCTAACGGTTTAACCGAAGGCGTAGTAGTCGAAATTCAAAGTGCATTAGAAATTCACGAATTAATCAAAGTTAAAGTTCCAACTGATGATCGTGAAACAAAAGCACTTATTTTTGAAGCAATCGTACGTGAAACTGGTGCGACTAAGCTACAAACGATAGGTCACACTATTGTGCTTTATCGTCAAAGTGTTGAGAAAAAAATACATTTACCACGTAACTAATTAATCCTATTTAAAGGATTTAGTACGTTTAAATTAAAAAACCAGCTTAATGCTGGTTTTTTGTTATATAACACTTTTTAATTTAAAAGCTCATTGTATGGTGCGTTACATCATAATCAGTGCCATTACTTCTGGGCTTATTATGCAATATAAAATACTGAGTAAATTGTGTCTCACTCATAGCTGGCACTTTTTCATTGGAGAGTAGTTCAGCCAGTTGCGGCGTCGTATTACTGTGCCCAATAACAACAACTACACCCTTTAGTTTGAGTAACTCATTTTTTAAATCACCTAGCTCACCTGCGTTATACACATTTAATTTGGTATTAAAATGTGCCTGCAAAGGTGCGGCTGTTTGCAACGTGCGTTTATAGTTGCTGCTAAAAAGATGTATATTTTGATGTTCTTTAAACAAAGTAACTAAATTATTTGCACGTGCCTTCCCCTCTTCTGAGAGCGCTGGGTTTTTCCCCGTTAACTTTTCGCTATGACGAAACAAATATACCTCGTCAGGTGCGGCAAATGCCAAACTACAATTAAATGACAAGGCTAAAAAAGTGATTGCTAATATTATTTTATTCATATTTTTTTACCTCGTTTGTATTCTAATAGCCTGTCGATAAATTCAGTTGTTAATTCATTTATTACGCCGGTTTCAGCATTAACGATTAAACTAAAACCAACATTTAAGTGGGGAAACACAACCACATCGCTTCTATATCCTTGCACCCAGCCACTATGATAGTAAAGCGTTTCATCAGCGTAATTATAAACCCGCCAACCTAGTCCGTAATAAGCCTCATTAAGGTGTTTTTTCCACACCCTGCGATGCATTTCTTTTTTTGTATGTGTATAAGGACGCGTTTGCTTTGCTAGAGTATCCAATGACAAAACATCTGGGTATTGCCCTAGCTGGGCTTTTAACCAAATGGCCATGTCACTTGCACTTGCGTTTACACCCGCTGCAGGTCCCACTTTATAATAATTTTTTTTAAGCTTAGCGCTATACCAACGTTTTGTACCGCGCACGTGTGGTAATGCGTAATTTTCATCCTGAACCATAGATTCAAAACCTAAGCTGGCATCACTCATTTTTAAAGGCGCAAAAATAGTTTCTCGTAACCACTGCGCGTAACTTTTACCGCTGCTTTGTAATATCACATTACCTATAAGGCTAAACATAACATTTTGATAACCATAACATTCGCCTGGTTTGCAAATAGGTTTAACACTAAGTAATTTTTCAACAATACTGGGGTAATCCATACGAGACTCTATCAAATTATCGTACGCATTAGGCACTAACCCACTTGCATGACTTAGAAGGTGAAATACTTTTAAATCATCTTGATAAACAGTCCCTTTGAACTCAGTTATGTAATCGCTAACAGCTTTATCTAATTTAAGTAAACCCTCATTGGCTAATTTAGCAGATAACGAGCCTGCAAATGTTTTAGAAACAGACGCGAGCCTAAACCGGGTATGCTTATTTACTTTTTGTCCATTTCGGGTTTTAGTTACACCCATAGTATGTATGTAGTCTGAGTTATTTGTACTTACAATCGAAAGTGCAGCGCCTGGTATACCTTTATTTTTCAGTTTTTTTTGCGCATAACGGCCGTACTTTTTTACAAATGCGTCCCAATCAGGATCTGCTTTTGCTGCAAAACTCACAGAGCTAAACAACAAACACAAAGCAGGTAGGCTATACAATAAAGATTTGAGATACTTCATTTTTATAAATTTTATCTTTTTAACTACATCTATGTAGATAATATCATGAAGTTTTGTTTGGACTAACGTACAATACGACGATTATTTGGTTTTAAGCGAGTGTTTAGTACTTATGCGTTTTTTAGTTGTGTCACTTTTTGTTATATTATCAACTGGTTGTACTCTTACAAAGCAGCCGGCCGAGCCACTGGCTATGCCATTAAAGCCAACATTAAAAAGTCAGACCTACCAGCTTGAGTACACCACAGAACACTCATCCCCAAAAGTTAAATCCGTTCAACTTCCTGCACATAAGGTAGTTAGAAACCAAACAGTAAAAATTATTACCGATAAGGCAAGTGTCACCGATAAACTTTTATCGCAAATTAGCCAAGCACTTAACGATAAACAGCTAAAAGTAACCACTAAAAATAACAGCGACTACACACTAACTATTCAGCAACTTGATTTAACTTTCACTGACGATGTTAAGTACGCAATAAAGCAACCTGAGAACCCTTTTACATTATATTCAGATATTGCTCAGCAATACCCAACTCAGGAATGTGCTGCAATATTTGCACAAGTAAGTATGCGCCTCACACACAAAGCATCGGGTGATGTTGTTTGGTTTGCTAAATCTTCTATTGATAGTGCAAGTTTTCATCGTGAGCCGCTAGTTTATAGTTTCACCGAAGAGCAAAAAATAACTAATGAGCTTGAGGTTGTCGCTTTTGTCCATCAGCAAAATACTGATGAAGCCCGCATGGAAAGACTTGGAAAAGACATTCAAATTCCTCAGTACAAAACGTTGTCAAAGTTATCTAGCCTTGCCAAGCTTAGTGGTCCATGTAACAGAACAGAAGTAAGCGCATTAACGCCTATGATGCAGTTTTACTTAAGCAGTATATTAATCGATAAAATTAAAGTTCAGTAAATTAGGGTCTGTTGATCTTTACGGATTAAAATTTGTTCAAACTAGGGGCTATTTAATCGCGGCGCGAGGTTTGTAACCTAGTGGGCTCGGTAACGGCTCCTGCGTTACCCTACTGGCTTACATCCATGTAAGAATAAGTAAAAACCGAGCAACAAAGAGTAAATAGCCCCTAGGAAGAACCCTTTGGGCAGCGCCTGTTTGGCATTAATGCTACGTTATCGCCCATTTATGGGGAATAGCCACACTGCATAGGCTCTGCCTTGCCTAAATACCAAACAGACTGCTGCAAATTTAACCTTGAAAGTTCAACAGACCTAACACTTACTACATTTTTTTACAGATTAAAGGAACGAATTAACAATATACTACGCTTAATAACAAATAATAATTAGGCCCTATAGGGATGAGAAACACTTTGCTTAACCATACTTTAGTGAGCATAACATTGCTTTTTTGCTTTATTTTTAGCACCACAAGTATGGCAAGTAATCGCTATTATGCAGACAATACGTTAGAACCAACCCAAGGCTTTGCCTGGGACTGGAGTGCTGGTGCGGGCTTTTATATTGAAGATTCCTACCTAATCGGTATCGAATCTTACGATAAAGGCGTTGAGCTTGATTTAAGTCTTGCTGTTTCTTACGATAAATTTTATCTTGATTTTGACCACAATCAACTCAGCGGTGGCCTTGTAATTGGTTACAGTCTTATAGATAAATTTGATTGGGGCTTAGATATACTTGGCACAAATACTCAAGCCGGGTTTGACGAAAAAGGCCTCGGGTTTTATAACCACGGTGTTATAAAAGAACTCCAAGGTATTAAAAAACGTAATTACGATTTTGATGTTGGTCTTAGGCTCTCGCGCCGATTTGAAAACTCACAATTCTCCTTTGAATATCTTCATGACGTATCTGGTGCCCATAATGGCTGGGTTATAAATAGCTTTTTTAGCCACATTTTGCCATGGCGAAACTGGGAGTTTAGATCTGGTGTTGGTTTAAGCGCCTACTCTGCTGACTTTACCAATTATTACTTTGGCATTGATAGCGATGAAGCCACCAGCCTTCGCCCGATTTATAGCAGCAATGCCAGTACTAGTATCATCTTTGAGTTCCATGCTGAATATCCAATAAGCCAAGATTGGGTGTTTTTATCCGGTTGGCTTACTACATGGTTTTCAAAAGAAATTGACGACAGTCCAATTATTTCCCAAGGATATCAACATAAAGCCAAGGTAGGCCTACGTTATGTATTTTAGATGGATCTGGGTATTACTGATCTTTCCCAGTACCTTTACTGTTAAAGCGCAGGACCCCCCTGAAGCACTCATAGCACTACCCGACACTTGCGTTGCACTGCGCGAAGGGCGTAATTGCTATGCCGATGTTACACTTACGTGGGAGCAGCCTATCATTGGTAATTACTGCCTACGCGATGCAACTTCAAAGTACATTATGCAATGTTGGCTAAAGCAACAAAGTGGTACTTTTAATTATGCTTTTGACTCACAGCAAAGCATTTCATTTGAACTATTTGATAGCAATACATCCAAAGTCATCAGTACAGCAGAAGTAAAACTACAGTGGGTTTATCAAAACAGACAAAAAAAACGCCGCTGGCGACTATTTTAATACCAATTGCATTAGGGATATTTTATGGATAACTACGGCACTATTTTACTTGTTGAAGACGATGCATCACTAGCGCAATGGGTTGCTGAATATTTAACAGAGCAAGGCTATACAACGCATGTTTGTCATCGTGGTGACGAAGTTGTTAGCAAGGTCAAAACGTTAAACCCAAATATTGTGCTCCTTGATATTATGCTCCCGGGGCAAGATGGTATCAGCGTATGTAGAGAGCTTCGTAGCTTTTATAATTCGCCTATTATAATGCTCACCGCACGCGATGAAGAGATGGATGAAGTTATTGGTTTAGAAGTTGGCGCAAGCGACTACATAATGAAACCGGTGCGTCCGCGTGCATTGCTAGCGCGCATAAAAGCAGCACTGCGTCAAAACAATGAGCCAAATAAGCCACAGGTTAGCCAAAGCGTTATTCAAGTTGGTGCACTTAGTATTAATACCGAATCTAGAAATGTGACCCTTAACGAGCAAGATATAAACATATCAAGCGCCGAATATCTATTATTACACTACCTAGCGAGCAATGCAGGTCAAGTTGTCTCACGCGATGCCGTATTTAAAGCGACGAAAGGTAGAGAGTACGACGGGCTTGATAGAAGTGTTGATGTACTTATTTCTGCACTTCGTAAAAAATTTAATGATGATCCACAAAACCCCGAAAAAATTAAAACTATTTGGGGCCGTGGATATTTACTTGTTTCTACCGCGTGGTAATAGAGCGATGAATAAATAAATGAAAAAGTTTTATATATCGCTTCTAGGCAGTGCACTTTTATCTATTGTGGTATTGGGCTGGCTTATTGATGCTTTTAGTCAACAAGCGCATACCCCACAAGATGAGTTTAGTCAGCAAAGTAAAATGATCATGGGTTTTAATAAGCAGTTAGCTAACATACCTACATCTGAGCGCAGCGATTATGTAAAACAACTAGCCCGAGAGTTTGATGTTTTAATTGACTACAAGCCAAATGAGTCACTCGCTTTACCACCTTCTTTATTATTACAAATGCACACGCCAGGTGGGCTGATTTTAGAGGATCAGCAAGGCTTTTATATGCTTTATAGTAGCGACGTTTTAAATCCTTTTCACTTATCAATGCGTTTAGATAAAATTTTTGATAGCGAGCAGCATAACGACATTATATTAACTCTACTATTTTACGCAGGCCTATGTGTATTTATGGGGTTTATTATCGCGCCCTTAGCTAAACGGCTAACTGTCTTAAATGAAGCCGCTAAAAAGTTTGCCTCTGGTAATGTTCAAGCCCGAATAAAGGTATCGCACTTTACCTATATAAAAGATGTAGAACTTACTTTTAACCGCATGGCTAGCCAAATAGAGAAACTTGTCGCCGAAAACAAACTAATGGCCTCAAGCTTGTCTCACGACATCCGCACCCCTATCGCGTGCCTGCGATTTGGTTTAGATGCGGCATTAGATAGCCATGATGAGCAAAAAGTAAAACAGTATTTAACTCGTATGGAGAACGATTTAGATCATATGGAATCGATGCTTAGTAGCTATTTAGCATTTGCTACATTAGAGCAAAACGCGAATAAACTAACCTATTCATCAACCAATATTAAATCCTACCTTGAAGATATTTTAGTTCAACTTGCACCAAAACTTGAAATGCAAATGCTCAACGTACAACTCAATAGTACAGATAAAATAATCAATGCAGATCTTCACTGGCTGGCTCGTGCAATTACTAACTTATTAACTAACGCATGTGATTTTGCAAACCAACATATTTACCTCAGTGCAAAGTTACACGAGCAACAGCTTATAATAACGGTAGAAGATGACGGCCCTGGTATCGCACAAGAAAACTTTAATAACGTATTTAGCCCATTTTTTAGAGAGGAAGATCACCGTAACAGAGCCGATAAGAGTTATGGCCTTGGCTTAGCCATTGTTACCAAAGTAGCTGATTGGCATCATGGCAGCGTTAAAGTAAGTAAAAGCACCCAGTTAGGTGGTGCGTGCTTTACTCTCACTATTGCACAGCACCATAATCCGTAAAGCAATAGTTACAGACTGTAATTAACAATTATTAAACAAAATCAACTCGTTATTTTAAACGACTTAATAACAACAATTAAAATCGATGGTTATAACATACACTTTACTTATTAATTTGTGCTAGATCAGCAAATAAGCACTTTTTATTTTTTTACATTTCCAGTAGATTGTCACCGCCGTCACACAATAGAGAAGTACAATAATATGAGCGCAGTTAGAGGCGAGTTTAGCTCTCGCTTTGGTTTTATTATGGCCGCCGCGGGTTCTGCCGTTGGTTTGGGCAATATTTGGGGATTCCCTACACAAACAGCAAGTAATGGCGGTGCTGCATTTTTAGTCGCATATTTAGTCCTTGCGTTCTTTTTAGCCTACCCCGCTTTAATGGCTGAACTTATGATTGGACGTCATGGCCAAGCAAACGCAGTGTCATCACTTAAAAAAATATCTAATAAGCCATGGCAAAAACACTTTGCCTTTGCTGTTGGTTTTGGCGGTATTTTATGCGCTGGCTTTATACTAAGCTTTTACGCCATTGTTGCCGGTTGGATGCTCAGCGCCACAGCTGAACCCATAGCCACTTTAGTTGGTGCCAACACAGCATCTACATGGTTAAGCGAGCAATCACTTACTCGAAATATTATATTCACTATGATCTTTATCGTACTAACTGTCGCTATTATAAGTAGAGGCGTTGAAAACGGTATTGAGAAGTGGTCTAAGCGTTTAATGCCTGCACTTTTAGGCATTTTATTTGCACTTATTGCTTATGTGATGACGCAAGATGGTGCTATGGAAGGCTTAAAAGCCTACTTAGTTCCTGACTTTTCATCTATTTTTGACGCAAAACTATTAGTAAGTGCACTAGGGCAAGCTTTCTTCTCTTTATCGCTTGGCACTAGCGTAATGATTATTTACGGCTCGTACATTAGTAAAAAAGAAAACCTCGTTTCTTTAGGTGCCTATGTGACCCTTATTGATGTATTTATAGCCTTTGTTGCAGGTTTACTGATTATTCCGGCTATGTACGTAGCACAAGCTCAAGGCGTTGAAATATTCTCGGCCACAACGGGTAAGCTACTCTCTGAAGATACATTAGTGTTTCAGGTACTCCCCGCTTTATTTGATGGAATGGGCGAAGTTGGCTTATTTGTGGGTTTTTCATTTTTTGCGTTAATGAGTATTGCCGCTTTAACATCATCTATTTCAATGTTAGAGGCGCCAGTATCATACACCGTAGAGCGCTTTGGGATGAAACGCGTTCAAGCAACGTGGTTAATTGGGGCGCTAATCGCTGTCGTCAGCATTACAATTGTGTGTAACCTTAGCAGCTTATTTGGCTTAGTAATCACTCTCACTACAAAAGTAGCTCAGCCTTTACTTGGTCTTATGTGTTGTATATTTGTAGGCTGGATTTGGTATAGAGGCTCATTACTAAAAGCAATTCAAGAGGGTAACCCTGAAGTTCACAATACATTGTTTTGGAAAATATGGCCTTGGTATACTAAGTTTGTATGTCCACTGGCTATTGGCATGGTGTTTTTACATTCACTATTGAGCTAAATGATACCTTAGCCTTAAAATAGTTTTAAATAAAATAGCCCACATTAGTGGGCTTTTTTATAGCTGCTTCAATTGGATTCATTGAGTGAGTTTTAAAATCATATCTTGATGAGGTATACCGTCTTCTAGATATTCACTTTTGTAATCTTCAAAGCCAAAGGAGCGGTAAAAATCAAGTAAATAGGTTTGTGCGCCAATATAAATATCTCGTTCAGGCCACCGCTCTTTACAGCACTCTATAGCTTTACTTACAAGTAAAGTGGCGTCGCCTTTGCCACGCGCACTTTTACTTACCAGCACGCGCCCTATTGCGCTGTATTGCTCATTTTTTTCGTAGCATCGCGCATAAGTGTGTAGCCGCCCATTGTCTAATGTATATAAATGCTGTGTATTTAAATCAATATCTACATCATCAAGTTCAGGGTAAGGACACGCCTGCTCTACAACAAATACGTCTACACGTCCTCGCATAATAGTAAAAAGAGTATGCGCATCTAAAGCTTTAAACTGATCACATTTAAATTGCATTTTAAATCCTATAAACAATAAACCCAGCCTAGGCCGGGTTTAATAAAATTATTCACTTGTTAGTTTATATTAAGCAAACAAGCGCTCTAGTTGGTCGCACAACTGCGATAAATTCACGTGGTCATGCTCTATGGTCAAATCTACATAACCATCGCCTCTAAAGGCCCTGTCTAGCTCTATAAGCACATGTGTTTTATGTGCCTCTGGTACAAATGACAACTCAATCTCTTGAATGCCAAATAAACTACGGCTATTTGGCTTATATTCAAGTTCCTGATAACAGCCCGATAACGATTGAAATGTTGAAGCGCGCAAATGGCCTTTTTCTACATCAGCCTTCATTAAGCTAAAACCTAGCTTTTCCATCGCCTGCATGCACGTTTTAACAGCTTCATTAGGGTAAATATGTAAATGGTCTTTATCGCTCGGATCAAGTGCTAAATCAATATCCAAACCGGTTTCAAGCCACACATGAGATTGATTGTAACCTGCATTAATTTCTGTAATAGGTGTTTCAGAATGAAGACGTGCTTCAAAAGGGATACTTTTAACTTCGCCCGGCTCAATTGTACCTATATCTGTAATTCGCCATTGGTCAATCACATGATTGGTAAAATAATCGCCATCATCACCTGCCACTTTAACACGGGTCATAAGTAATAAATCTAAGCCAGCAATATCTTGGCTAACATCACCTGCGGTAATGACTATTTGTGCATTAAAAAGCTGACCAGGTTGTAGGTGTTCAGTCTCTAAAACAGTATCTACTTTTGCAGCACCAATACCTACCGACGCTAAAATCTTTTTAAACATATATTTCTCCTTAAGCTGAGCGGTTCTATTATTTGCTCTCGCTTAAACTTCTTCGTTATCGCATCTTAACCATATTTAAAAGCCAATGTCAGTGAAAAAATGTTATTTACATACTATTTACGATTAAATATATGTTTGATGCGCATTTTTTATACACAGCTAGGCAAGTATTTGATTAGACGCGTTCATTTTTAGGTCTATTTTTATTTTCAATGGTATAAATTTTTCGTTACACTGCAACCCCAAATGAAGTGATATTAAGAATTATGGAACTAATCTATTTTGCCGCCGCGTTTGTGTGTGGCTTTGCTGTTTATCAGTTAAAGCTGCCTCCTCTTATTGGATTTTTATTAGCAGGTTTTGCTTTAAATTTATCGGGTTATAAAAGTACGGAGTTGCTCGATACAATAGCAGCACTTGGCGTAACCCTTCTTCTTTTTAGTATTGGTTTAAAGCTAAAGGTAAACAGTTTAATTAAACCCCAAGTGTGGGCGCCTGCAACATTGCATATTATTTTTAGCAGCGCGCTTTTTAGTGGCTTTATGTTATTGCTTGGTGTTTTCGCTATTCCACTGTTTATTGATTTAAGTTGGCAAAGTGCTTTATTAGTTGGGTTTGCGCTTAGTTTTTCAAGTACTGTATTTGCAGTAAAAGTGCTTGAAGAACGCGGAGAAATGGCAAGCCTTCACGGTAAAATAGCCATTGGAATACTAGTCATGCAAGATATCTTTGCTGTTATCTTTTTAGCGATTAGTACAGGTAAAATTCCAAATGTATGGGCAATTGCATTAATAATTGCTCTGCCTTTATTACGACCTGTCATGTATGGCGTATTAAATCGCTCTAAACATGGTGAACTATTACCATTATTTGGTTTTTTCTTTGCTTTAGTTGCTGGTTATCATGCATTTGAATTTGCAGGATTAAAAGGCGACCTAGGCGCACTGATAATTGGGATGATGTTTGCACCACATAAAAAAGCAGGAGAACTATCAAAATCTCTGCTTAATTTAAAAGACATATTACTAGTCGGTTTTTTCTTAAGTATTGGCTTAAGCGCAGAGCTAACCACTAGCTCATTAATCGTTGCTATTATACTTGTTTTAGTTTTACCTATTAAAATAGCGCTTTATTACGTGTTCACAAATATATTCAAACTACGCGCGCGTACATCATTACTTACCGCCTTTAGTTTATCTAACTACAGTGAATTTGGGTTAATTGTATGTGCAGTAGCGGCTAGCACAGGCATGATCACTTCTGAGTGGCTGGCCGTAATGGCAATTGCTGTTTCTATTACCTTTGTAATTGCCTCGCCGTTAAATAAGCGCTCAAACGAGCTATACGTAAAAATAGAGCACTGGCTATTAAAGTTTGAAAGCAAAACTCGTTTAGCTGAAGAGCTACCCGTTAACCTAAACGATACTAAGATAGTCATTTTTGGTATGGGACGTATTGGTACTGGTGCTTATGAAACAATCAACGCGACTCACCCAAATGTTGTTGCAGGCATAGATATAAAACCTGAAGTGGTAGATAAACACGTTAACAGAGGCCGCAACGTCTTAATTGCTGATGCAACAGATCCTGACTTTTGGCAACGAGTAAATCATTCGCAAGTAGAAATGGTCATGCTTGCAATGCCAAAGCATATGCAAAATATTTTTGCGCTAGAGCAACTACAAGCCTCAGGTTATAAAGGCCAAGTAACAGCTATTGCAAACTACCCTGATCAACAAAAAGAGCTAGAAGAAATGGGTGTTCATTCTACTTATAACTTTTACTTAGAAGCAGGTAGTGGTTTTGCAGAGCACGTTAAACAAGAGCTATTTAACGAATAATCACTTTTTATAACGTCTATAAATAACAAAGCCTTAAAATCATTAAGGCTTTGTTATTAGTTTTTAAATGAAAAGCAATTCTATTTACATTCCTTTACAAGCCATTTCACCACGACCATAAAAAACAGGTAGACTATACATGTTGGTTAAATAAAAACCCATGTTCTAATAATAACTTAATTAGATCCCAGCTAATTAAAGTTCAACTAGGTTTATATTAATCAACAAAAAATTATTAAATCAGAGGGCCTACTCCCTCGCAAAATAGGCTGTTTCTTGCCCGTCACAGCCTATTTTATATTTCTAAAATCCCTTACACTTACGCAGACTTTAAAACCTAAGTAACTCTTATGGATCCAAAACAATTAAAAATAGCTGTAAATACAACGATGCCTTTTGGGAAATATGCTGGGCGCCCTTTATTACTACTACCAGAACCTTATTTGGTGTGGTTCAAACAGCAGGGATTTCCTGACTCAAAACTTGGTAGCCAACTAGCGATGATGTATGAGGTTAAACTAAATGGCCTTGAGCAAATGTTAATGCCATTACTTGAAAAAAATAAAAAATAATTGAGAACTTTTTTAAATACTTGCGGTCTATTATATTGCTACTTGTTGATTTTGGTTTTTAACCGCAAAAAAAGCGCCTTAGGCGCTTTTTTTATGTCTTAAATTTGAGAGGTAAATATACAATAAATTTAGCACCACCTAAGCTTGAGCTTTCTGCTTTACACTCTCCTTGGTGCCACGACACAATTTTAGCCACTATAGCAAGCCCTAAACCAAAGCCACCAGTGTCCTTGCCTCTACTTTTATCTAATCGAGTAAAAGGCTTAAATACGTTTTCTCGCTCAACGGGGTCAATCCCTTCACCATCATCTTCAACAATCAATACTATGTGAGTTGCCTCTTGTAGCAATGAAATTTTGACTTGCTGATGAGTATATTTGAGCGCATTGCCAATTAAATTTTGAAATACTCGCGCCATAAAATGGCTATCACAGTAGTAATTTAAATGCTCAGGGAGGTTTATAGAGAGTGTTGTTCTAGCTTCAAAATTTAGCTTTTCAACAGTGGTTTTTACCAGCCCAGCTAAATCGCAGTTTATTGGCTGTAAACTTGGTTGTTGAGAGTCTAATCGCGCGTATTCAAGCATTTCAGAGACTAGTGACTCAAGCTCGCTAATGTCTGTTTGCATATTGGTTAGGTATTTTTCGCCTTTTTCATCAAGCATTTGATCTTGTAACATTACAATTGCAAACTTTAAACGTGCTAATGGCGTTCTAAACTCATGCGATACCGATGAGGTAAGTTCTTGCTGTGCACTAAGCAAAAACTCAATACGTTGCTGCATTACTTTTAGTGTATCAGTTATAGGTAAAAAGAAAGACTTAGAAGAGTCATTTAGTTGAAAGTCTTGCAAACCCTCTACCGCTTCACACGCTTTACGTAGCTTTGCAAAGTCACGCCAGAGTAAAAAGCTCCATAGCCCAACTGGTATACCTACAATAATAAGTAGTAATAAATACGGCCAAACGGAAGATGATTGCTGCGTTAATACACCTACCGGTCCTACTTGAAGTAATGAATCATTACCGAGATCTACATACCAAACAATGCGTTGTTGCTTATCATACAAATATAAGTAGTGGTTTTTATTTAGCTGCGATTGTTGTTTTTGAGGGAGTATTAAATCCCGTCGTTCAATCACTTTACTTTCAAAGTTATGCTTTAGCTTTTTAAGACCATTTGGGGTTTGCGAAAGCAACCAGAGTGATTGCCCAAACTCATCGTCTAAGAAGACCTGCTGCTGTGACTCTTCATAGGGCCACAGCTGCTCAATAACACCACTTACAACAAATAATGAAACAATGATATATAAGTATAAGCTGGTAAACAGTTTTCCCATTACAGCCGATTAACCTTAAATAGTTCTAGAGATCCCACGCATCAGAAACAAATAAATAGCCTTGTCCCCATACGGTTTTTATACGATACGGCTTATCGCTGTTGTCGCCTAATTTTTTACGAATTCGTGATACGCGTACATCCACAGTTCTATCAAGTCCGTCGTATTGGCGGCCAATCATATGTTGGTGCACATGCTCTCTGCTTAGTACTTCACCCGCATTTGACGCTAATAACCATAGTAACTCAAACTCGTGCGAAGTTAATACAATCTCTGAATCACTTAGTTTTACAATACGGCTTGTTTTATCGATGACTAAATCACCAAACTGCAGTTCTTCACTAGATTTTACTATTGGTTGCCCACGTCGAAGTAATGCATTGATCCGCGCTAGTAATACACGTGGCTCTGCTGGTTTTATTACATAATCATCAGCACCAAGTTCTAAACCAAGCACTTGGTCGAAGTCTTCACCTTTAGCAGTCAACATTAAAATTGGTAGAGTAAATTTATCTCTTACTTGGCGGCAAACGCTAAAGCCATCTTTACCTGGCAGCATAACGTCTAGAATCATTAAATCGGGTGTATTGTTTTCTAGGTAATTAAACACTTCGTCACCACGGTCTAGTACTTCGACTTCAAGGCCATTATGTTCAAGGTAATCTTTTGTTAGCTGTTGTAAACCGAGATCATCTTCAACAAGTAAAATTTTTGGCATTAGTTGCTCCTAAATTAAAAAAAGCTCCACGGAGAGCGAAGCCTACGCCTATTTTTTTTAGCATGGGCGCTTTGTACTTCAACCTGTGTTTTTGCTATTAACACACCCGTATGAGGATTGATTAAGGAGTATATGGTCTCCACCTGAACACGCGCTTTATAATTAAATTGCCCAGAACGCTGCTGCTGCCAGCATTGAAGTAGTTGTTCTTGTTGATACAAACAGACATCACTATAGGTGTTTAATAGCCATTTAAACTGTAAATCAAGATCGCAAAAATCCTGCTGTTCGGAAACCACGCAGACTTTTGGAGAAACACTAAAAATAGGGGTTTGTGCCACACTAAAACCACTAAAAAAAGTGGTAATAAACACAACTAATATTGAATACTTCATATTAAAAAGTACGATCGAATCCTATAAATGCAGTCATTGAATAAGTACGTTCAAAGAGCGGACTGCCATCCATAGCCGAATAGTCGTAATATGCTACATGAAAACGAAGAGAGTCAGCCTTACTCAGTGGCCAACGGGCGTCGATTTTAGCATAAGGTTGCCAACTACTACCAACGTCTATTTTGCCAAATTGAGTTTCACCCTCATTAAGTCCATAAAAATAGCTATTTAGTTCCGCAGATTTATAGTTTATTCCAAGTGTTGGCTTTATTTTAAGCTTTCCTAGCACAGTATGATATTGCCACTGCAATGCACCGCGTACACCTCGATAAACATCGGTTATATCATGCAGAGCCTGAACTGAAAAAACATGGTCTTCATTTACATAGTGATATGCAATACCCGCATCCAAGGCAATTTGCCGTTTATGCAAATTATCAATATCAGCGTAGCGAGAGGACGAGGCTTCATTTTGCATTGCAAACTGATTATTAAGTGCACTACTTTGCAATGCAAATACATTTTTAGGGTGCCAGTCTATAAAAAAGCGAGATTCAGAGTTGAGTTCACTAACTAGATTAAAGTGATGCTTTGGGGATTGTGAAAATGAATAGCCAAGGCGGCCATTATCAAAAAACCATTGCTCTGCATAAAACGCAATTTGTGGAATAAGCACAAGGGGAATATTATCTCCACCATGCAAAGGGTTGGTTATAACTCCAACCCCAACGCTTAAACTCAAATGCAGACGATCGGTTGTTATATCTTGCTCTGTATAATCGTCAGCATGCTTGCTTGCCTGTGTTGCTTGCACCGAAAGGCAAGCACACAAAGTGCTAAAACATAGAGCAGTTAATAAGGAGAAGGAATACCGCATCAGCGTACATCAAAGAATTAAATTAAGTAAGTTCCCCATACTAGCAAGGTCTTTTTAAACTAGCTCTAGCTGGTTACAATTATTCACAATTTGTATACACAAATGTTAACTTTTATGTTTTTAAAGTGACAAACCCTTCAAATTAGTTATGTGCGTTGGCTAAGCTAGTAGTGCTTTGAGAAACTTTGGAAATGAGGGATAACCTGGCAAATGCTTTAATTCAAATAAAATCTGCAGGAAGCCAACTCTAACAACTTTATTTTATTAACCTTACAGCCTACTAGGTTACCAAAGTTAATAGCGGCTTTAGCCGTAATAAATCAAGCATCTGATGCTTATTAAATATCAGGGGCTATTTCTATTCGGTTTCGTCCATGTGTTTTGGCAATGTATAAGGCTCTATCTGCACGCTCAACTAAAACTGAGCTATTAGTAAATGGACGTAAAATAGCTAAACCAAAACTTGCAGAAATAGCACGTTTAGCTGTTACATCATGCTTTTTACGAATCGCTAATTTCGCAATAGCTAAACGTATACAATCGGCAAACGCTATTATATCGTTAATAGTGTCAAAATAAGCTGTTATACAAAACTCTTCGCCACCGTATCTATATATATTTGCTGTTTCAGTTGTATTCTCTCTCACTTTTTTGGCAACTAACCTCAATACTTCATCACCCTTTTGATGACCAAAGTCATCGTTAAAACGTTTAAAGTGATCAATATCAAACATAATTAGTACGGCAAGAGAATCTTCCTGTGCTTTCTCTGAGTATTCAAAACAAAATTTTACGATATCTGAATCAAACTTACCTCGGTTATAAAACCCCGTAAGCGTGTCGGTATCCGCTGCTTCTTTTGAAATATTAAGTGCTTCTTTTAAATCTTTTATTTCGTTGTAAGCAACAGCTAACTTAGTTTGAAATTCTCTAGCATAATCCTGCATAGCAATAGAATCGTCGGTTAAGCGCTCTACACAACCTAATATTTCATTATAAGAATTTACATCAGCAAGCATATTTAATTCATTTTGTGAATCAACTAAACTTGTTGTAAAGCTTTTGGAATGCTCAAGCGTGGTGCTTATATCTTGCTGGACTTGCTCCATGGTTGTATGGAACTTTTCAGTCATTTCTTGAAAAAAAGCCAGATCGTCTTGCGTTAAATGCTTATCAAAAATTTCTTTTGCTTTGTCTTGTGAGCATGTTTGTTGCTCAGCAATAACATGGTCTAATTCAGCATTTAATGAAGGGTTACTCCCTTGAATGTAACAGTACCAAATTGCATAGTTGATAGGCGTAACCGGCATGCGGTATTTTACCATCAAAGGAATCGCCTTTTTAAGGCATTGAGCAGAATGAGCAAGTGATACGGCGTGGTTCATAAATAAACTCTCAAGCGTCATTGTTTTTATTATTAGCACTCAATGTTAAGTAATAGTAAACTCATACGCAACCTATATTAATACTATTTAACTAATTTGCTTGCTCTGTGTGCATATTAAATTGCTTTTGCTTCTAAAGTTTGCGCTATATTCCACAACGCACTGATTGCAGGGTCATTTAACTCTTTTCTTAATACCGCCAAACCGATATCAAACCCTTCAGGTGCTTGCATTTTTGGTGTTAGGATTTGTACCTTATCTTGCAGCGGGCTGTTATCTAGCACTATTTTAGGGACCATAGCGACACCTAACCCTAAGCTCACCATAGATACCATTGCTTCATGTCCTGCAACTTGGGCGTAGATTTTTCCGTGAATATTATTTTTGCGCCACCAGTGCTCTAACCTTTGGCGAGAAAAACCTTGTTCTGGGACAATAAACTCTAAATCAGACCAATTAATACCATCACTATTTTGTGTAAGCTTTTGTGTGATCGGACATTGAATTTTTGGGCCAATTAATAAAAGTGGTGAGTGCCCAATATCAACAAAGGCAATTTGCGACGGTAATTTATTAGGCTTAGCTGCAATTGCCATTAATTCGTGGCCATCTAGGACACGATTTATAGCAAGTGCTGGGTCGCCTGTATTTAATGTTATCTCTATGTACTGATGCTGCGCACGAAGTTGTTCTAATATTTGATGTAAAAAACTATAAGATGCAGTTACAGAACAATAAATACTTACTTTGCCGTAAATATGCTGTTGTGGGTCTTTTACATTCGTTTTAAAACGTTGCCAATTAGCAAGCGTTGCCGTTGCGTAATCAATAAAGGACTCCCCCTCACGCGTTAATTTAACACTTCGGTTATCGCGGATAAACAATGCCACTCCAACTTCTTCTTCCAAATGTTTTATATTTCGGCTCAAAGTGGGTGCGCTTATGTGGCAAAGCTCACTTGCGCGCCCAAAGTGAAGTGTTTTAGCCAACGCTAAAAAGTAGTTTAAGTGCTTATGTTCCATCCAACCCCCTGTATTTCATATTATGAAACACTTTAATTCAAATATATCATTTTACGCAAGCAACGATTTTACATATGGTGTTTGTAAGCGCAGTAAACATTGCGCATCTAACAAACATGACTTTATAGGACACTAACAATGGCGAATTATTTCAATACCTTACCTTTACGCGAGCAATTAGCGCAATTAGCGCAATGTGAATTTATGGACGCAGGCGAATTTGCCGATGGCGTTGATGCACTTAAAGGTAAAAAACTAGTTATTGTAGGCTGTGGCGCACAAGGTTTAAACCAAGGCTTAAACTTACGTGACTCTGGTTTAGATGTTTCTTACACATTACGCGCATCAGCTATTTCTGAGCGTCGCCAATCATTTTTGAACGCATCTGAAAACGGCTTTACTGTTGGCACTTACGAAGAACTAATCCCAACAGCTGATGTAGTACTTAATTTAACACCAGATAAGCAACATACTGCTGTAGTAAGTGCAATTATGCCGCTTATGAAAAAAGGCTCTACACTTGCCTACTCTCATGGCTTTAATATTGTTGAAGAAGGCATGCAAGTACGTGAAGACATTACTGTAATCATGGTTGCGCCTAAGTGTCCTGGTTCTGAAGTACGTGAAGAATACAAACGCGGTTTTGGTGTACCAACTCTAATTGCTGTTCACCCAGAAAATGACCCTCAAGGTCATGGTTTAGCACAAGCTAAAGCGTATGCAGCAGGGACTGGCGGACACCGTGCTGGTGTACTTAAATCATCATTTATTGCTGAAGTTAAGTCAGACCTAATGGGCGAGCAAACCATTTTATGTGGCATGTTACAAACTGGCTCTATTTTATGTTTTGATAAAATGATAGAAAAAGGCGTTGATGCGGGTTATGCATCAAAGCTAATTCAATACGGCTGGGAAGTAATTACCGAGGCACTTAAGTACGGCGGCGTTACAAACATGCTTGACCGCCTTTCAAACCCTGCAAAAGTAAAAGCGTTTGAACTAAGCGAAGAGCTAAAACTAATTATGCGCCCGCTTTATAATAAGCATCAAGATGACATCATCGACGGCACTTTCTCACGCACTATGATGGAAGACTGGAATAACGATGACGTAAACTTACTTAAATGGCGCGCTGAAACAGCAGAGACTAACTTTGAAAAGACCCCTGCTGGCGATGTAGAAATCTCAGAACAGGAATTTTTTGATAACGGTATTTTAATGGTAGCAATGGTAAAAGCAGGTGTTGAACTTGCTTTTGAAACCATGACAGCAGCCGGTATTATTGAAGAGTCAGCTTACTACGAGTCTTTACATGAAACGCCATTAATTGCTAATACTATTGCACGCAAAAAGCTTTTTGAAATGAACCGTACAATTTCTGACACTGCAGAGTATGGATGTTACCTATATAACCATGCATGTTTGCCATTACTTGCAGATTTTATGAAAAAAATTGATACAGATGTTATTGGTAAAGGCCTTGGCGAGCACAGTAACCAAGTTGATAACCAAACATTAATTCAAATTAACGCCGCCCTTCGTGAACACCCAGTTGAAAAAGTAGGTGCTAAATTACGTGGCTACATGTCAGCAATGAAAAAGATTGTTTAACCCTAAACGATAAATGTTTCGCTTGTTAGAAACCAAGCCCATATGCTTTGCTTATGGGCTTTTTTATGCATATTCATAAAACTTTAACCATAACACGCTACCTTCTATTCATTTCACAGTAGGCAATATCTAGCTCTAAATAAATAATGTGCTAGTATAGTCCTCTACTCAGTTGTAAAATTAATTAATATCATGACGATACAAAACCTTTCTATTACTCAAAAAATCACAGCTTTAGGCAGTGTTATTGCTATATGCGTAGCGGCACTGATTGGCTTGACCTCTTTATACAGCTCTAAAGACATAATTGAGCAACGTATGATCGAGTCAGAGCTACCTAGTAAACTGCAAACAATCAGCAATCACATAGGCGGTGAAATCAACGAGTTACTTGGTGCTGCTCAGCAACTATCATCAAACGAATTTGTTTTACAATGGGCTCAATCAAACAACCAAGACGATACATTACTATTAAAAGAATTAAATCGTGTTGCCCAGCAATACGATTTAGCAACAGCATCTTGGGCAAATAGAGACACTGCACAGTATTGGAACCAAAATGGTTTTTTGCGTGTGTTAAAAAATGATGCAGCCGATGGCTGGTTCTTTGCTTTTAAGCAATCAAAACAACCTTATTCTATCAGTATTTATCAAGAGTCAGCCAATGATGTGAAAATGTTTGTAAATCATCAGCAGGCTAATGGTACTGGTTTAGCAGGTCTTGCAAAAAGCATCACTGATATGCAAAAGCTATTACAGCAATTTAAAATTGAGCAAACAGGTTTTGTATTTATTGCAGATAAAAATGGATTAATTCAACTTCATAAAGATGCCAATAAAGTAGCAAAAGCAAATATTGACGATTTATATACTGCAAATATTCACAGCCAACTATTTAATAGTAATGGCTTTGCACTAGAAGAAATTAACTTAAATGGCGAACCTACTCTTATAGCTGCAACCCCAATTAAAAACACTGACTTATATGTTGTAGCTCAAGTACCAAAAAGTGAAGTATTCGCAAGTGTAAACACCCTACAATGGCAAATATTTACTTTTACAGTAATTACCGCGTTAGTTGCTAGCTTGATTAGTTACTTACTTGCTCGCTCTCTTTCGTCTCCACTTTCTAAAATGGCTGAGTTATTTTCACGCTTAGGCTCTGGCGATGCAAATTTAGCGTACCGCTTACCAGAATCAAGCCAACCAGAGCTCAACAATCTAAGTAATGGCTTTAACCAGTTTATAAATAAAATAGAAACAGCGATTACTCAAGTTGCCAGTGAAAGCCACGATATTCGCCAAAGTTCTGATCATGTATTTGAACAGGCAAAACGAAACTCGCAAGCAATTGATAATCAAAAAGAGCAAACAATATCTGTCGCAGCAGCTATCAACGAAATGGGCGCTACAGTGCAAGAAATAGCACAAAGCGCAGCGAATACAGCTAAGTTAACCGATAACAGCCGTGAGAACACCATTCAAAGCCACAAACAAGTATTACAAAGCCAGGCAACTATCTCAGCCCTAGCTAGCGATATTGATGGCATAACAGAGCAAGTTACTTTGCTTTCTAAAAAAACGGTTGATATAGCAAGTATTGTGGATTCAATTAGAGGGATATCGGATCAGACTAATCTACTTGCTTTAAACGCGGCAATTGAATCCGCTCGCGCAGGTGAGCACGGCCGAGGCTTTGCTGTTGTTGCTGATGAAGTACGCGCTCTGGCAAACCGTACATCGCAATCAACCACCGAAATTCAGTCTATGATTGAAGAGCTTACAAGAATATCTGATGATGTAGTTAACGATATTAGCCAATCAAAAGATAAAGCGCAGCAAAGCGTTGGAGCCATGCAAAGCTCAGTAGAATTACTCGATGCGATAGCCGAAACAGCTAATCAAATAAACGATATGGCTACGCTTATTGCAACTGCAACTGAGCAGCAAAGTAATGTGGTTGCTGATGTAGGTCGTAACATAGAGCAAATAAGTGAAATTAGCGATAAAGCAATGAGCGAGCAAATCAATACAGAGCAAGCTATTCGTGACTTGGCAAACAGCGCTCAAACACTCGATGCACTTGTCGCTACCTTTGAAAAACATCGCTAAGCAGCTATAACTGCTATATTTCCTTTGTGAGCAAAAGCTATATTAAAAGCTAGCTTTTGCCCACAGCGAATACGGTTTAATCTAAGTAAATTAACTAAATGATTTTAGTGTCGCCGGTATTAAATGCTAAAACGTATGCTTCTTTTTTGGCTCTAGAAAGCTTTTTTAATTGATACTCAAGTTTACTTGCTTCACTTTTATTACCAACTTGTTGTTGATGGATAAGTAAAAGCGGCCCTTTCCCTCTAAGGTTTTTGGCCCCTTTGCCGGCTTGATGAGTTGCAAAGCGTTTTTCAACATTAGTCGTGATCCCTGTGTACCAATGACCAAATCGTGTCTCAACTATGTATAAAAACCAAGTAGACTCCGTTTTTAAAATATTCGTTTCGATGTGCTGTAAACTTTTTTCATTATTAATGGTCAAAACATTACCTTAACGCCCTTAACATAAAACAATTGCTTAAAAGGGTTTTACCTTCAGTGACTAATCGGTATCATGCAGATTATAAAAAATAAGGATCACAACTAACAATGCAGTCGTTAAAAACTTTTTCTCTTTGGCTTATCGTTGCTTTAACACTTAGCTCAGCAGCAGGTTGCTCTAGCTGGGTATACCGAATTAACATCCCCCAAGGCAATTTTTTAGAGCAATCGGATGTTGAAAAACTTCGTGTAAATATGACTCGAGAGCAAGTTGTTTACGTATTAGGCAGACCTATTGCCGAGGACGCCTTTGATAACAATACTTGGCGTTATATTTACAGCTTTAATAAGGGCCGTAAAAACGAGCAAAATAAAGAGTTAGTAATTAACTTTGAAAATGAAAAGTTAGTTTCAATCTCAGGTGATTATGACCAACCTGAAAACTTTACTACACCGCTCGAGCAATAAATTTCTCAAGTGGTAAAAAAAGGTGAGCATGGCTCACCTTTTTTATTGGTTTATTTAAAAGCTTTTACCATTTTAAACAACGTTAGCGTGTGATTTAATCCGTTAAATTTTCCACGTTTATACCGATCTTCGTTACTTTTCGAGTGGGCGGCCACCCGTTATTTTATTTGCACGCCCCTCTTCTTTAGCTTTTTCTGCACGCTTTCTACGCGCATCTTTAGGGTCTGCAATTAATGGACGATATATTTCTATACGGTCACCGTCTTTTAACTCATAGTTAGCTTTTACAGTTCGATTCCACACACCTAACGTTAGCGATGTAGCATCTATCTCAGGGCACTTTTGTATAATACCTGACTGAATAACAGCCTGTTCTACTGTAGTCCCTTGTGGCACTTCAATTGATAAACACGTTGCCGTGGTTGGTAACGCAAATACCACCTCAACATTAATCATGCTCTCGCTCCATAAACCTGTTTTGCACGTTGAGTAAATGCACTCACCATATTTTTTGCAACATCGTTAAAAATCTTACCAAAGGCAAGCTCTATTAACTTACTTGAAAATTCAAATTCTAGTTGCAAGTGAACTTTACATGCTTTGGCGTCAAGCTCTTGAAAGTGCCAGCGCCCTTTTAACGTCTTAAATGGTCCATCAACAAGGCTTAGCAACACTGTTTGCTCATCAACAAAGGTGTTTTCGGTGGTAAACCACTTTTTTATACCCGCCTTAGATATTTCTAAACTCGCGGTCATGTTATTATCATGCTGTGAAACAATTTTTGAGTCTGAGCAATTTGGTAAAAACTGCGAATAAGCTTCTACATCATTAACTAGATCAAACATCTCTTTAGTGCTGTACATAACCAGCGCACTTTTTTCTATTTGTGGCATACTCACTCCCAACTGTGTGGGCGAATTTTAGCAAGCTTTGCGCGTTTCCCCAAATTTTCATGCTGCTTAAATTAAAGCTTAATTTTTAAAAGCATTATTAAAAAAATCGATGTAAAACATCTCACATTACGTATATTATAGGGCACTATGGCTAAGAAAAATTCATCAAAATCGACAAGTAATACCATCGCGCTAAACAAAAAAGCGCGACATGAGTATTTTTTACACGATAAGTTTGAAGCAGGTGTTGAACTACAAGGCTGGGAAGTAAAAAGTATCCGAGCAGGTAAGGTAAACATCACCGAAACTTATATTCATCTTAAAAATGGCGAAGCATTCTTGCTTGGCGCGCAAATCCAGCCACTTAATAGTGCATCAACCCATGTAATTTGCGATCCGTTGCGTTATCGTAAGTTACTATTAAGCAGACGCGAACTTGACCGTCTACTCGGTGCAACAGAGCGAGATGGCTATTCATTAATAGCTACAGCTATGTACTGGAAAAAATGTTGGGTGAAACTTGAATTTCATCTAGCAAAAGGTAAAAAGTTGCACGATAAACGTGACGACGGGAAAAATAAAGATTGGTCTCGCGAAAAAGAACGTTTAATGAAACACAAAGTATAAGCACAACGCCTAACTAACAAGTTAGGCGTTTTTTTTTATTAAAAAAAAACAACTATTATTTGTTTTATTAATATACAACAAGATTACTATTCATTCAGAATATACATGTAAATAATTTATTACAATTTTATTGTGAATTAATTAATTTAATTATTACTCGCATTTAGGCTGTATTTGTTATTTCCAAAATAAAGCATGTGCGCCTATTTCAACCTCCTTCAGCGCATAACATCTGCTTTAAAATCATCCAAAAACATACAAAAAACCATACTAAAATCACATTTCAGTCTAATTGCTAACACTTAAGTTACATGATATTAATGTCGTCGCTTGTTATATCAATCCGCTTAAATATGGGATTTATTTAACAATTTAAAAAGGATTGGTATAGAGCAACTAAATTTATAACATATCAACAAGGACTTAAGGATGAAGCAATCAATTGCATTTACACCTAGCTTAATTGCAGGTGCTACAATCGCACTTTCAGCAGGTTTTACAACAACAACTTACGCTGCTGAAGAAGCTAAAAAAGTAGAGCGCATTGAAGTAACTGGCTCACGAATCAAACGTTCAGACATCGAAGGACCTTCTCCGGTTCAATCAATCGCAAGAGCTGATATTGAGAACATGGGTTATGACAACCTACAACAACTCCTCGAAAGAATGCCTGTCGCGGGTAGCGGTACTTTCTCAACACGTGGTAACAACCAAGATTCAACTGCAAATGGTTCTGCTGCTGTTAGTTTACGTGGCTTAGGTGCTGATGCTACGCTCGTACTCATCAATGGCCGTCGTGTATCTATTAGTGCATTTGCCGAAGGTATCACAAACTCATTTGTAGATATTAACAGTATCCCAGTTTCTGCCATTGAGCGAATCGATATACTAAAAGATGGTGCTTCAGCTATCTACGGCTCAGACGCAGTAGCGGGTGTTGTAAACGTTATCTTGAAAAAAGACATTGACGGTGTTGAAGTTAATTTGGGCTACGGTGGTACTGATGGCCCTAGCTATGAAGAAACAACAGCAAGTTTAGTATGGGGTACTACTAGCGAGAAAAGTAGCGCGTCAGTTATTATCGATTACTTCAAAAATACATCTCTTTCTTCTGATGAAATGGGCAGCTTAGGTACAGCAAATCAATCACCTTATGGTGGTGAAGATTTTCGCTCATCTCGTGGCTTCCCTGGATATTTTTATGTAGACGGTGTTAAAACAATTGATCCGGCTTGTCCTGCTGAAAATGCAACTTCAAGCGGCAGTTGTTTATTTGATTACGGCCCTTACGGTTATATCGCACCAGCGTCTGAACGCGTGGGTGCTATTTCTCAATTTGAATATAACTTTGATAATGGCATTACGGGCTTTTTAGAAATGGCAGTACAGCACAATACGTCTGTTGCAGCCGGAGCCCCTACTCCACTTGATGAAGATGCAGGCTTAACTGTCCCAGCTAGCCACCCTAACAATCCATTTGGTGAAGACATTCAAATTGGTCGTTACCGTACAGTTGATGCTGGCGCACGCCAATGGGATATTGAATCAGATACTCTTCGCTTTGTTGCAGGGCTTAGAGGTGAGTTTAATGACTGGAGCTGGGAAACCGCTGTACAAAAAGGCCGAAGTAAATCTCTGCAAACAGGTGATAGAACACAAGGTTGGGTGCGTACTGATTTCTTACAACAAGAAATTGATGCAGGAAACTACAATCCATTTGGTGGCACATACAACGACCCTGCTGTAATTGATCGTATTACAACAAGCTTAGTGCGTCGTGGTGAGTCTCACATGACTTCCTTTGATGCAAACATTACAGGCGAAGCATTTAGTTTTGGCGATGATGTAGTAATGATGGCTGCAGGTATTGAGTACCGTGAAGAAGACGTTAATGACATTCCTGATGATCAATTTCAACGTGGTTTAATATTTGGCACAGAGTCTGTATCTGCATCTGCAGATCGTGAACAATACGCAGCCTATGTCGAGTTTTCTATCCCTCTTGCTGATAATTTAGAGCTACAACTTGCTGGCCGTTACGATGACTACAGTGACTTCGGTACAACAACAAACCCTAAAGTAGCTCTTCGCTGGGCGCCTACTGATGAAATCACAGTGCGTGGCTCTTGGGCACAAGGCTTTAGAGCGCCTTCTTTGGCACAAGTTGGTTTAGGTCCATCTCAAGAAAGCCAATTCTTTGTAGATACATACCGATGTGAAGCAACGGGCCTTGATTGTGATGCACTTGATTACAACATTGAATTTGCTGGTAACCCTGACCTTGAAGCTGAAGAATCAGAATCATGGAATGTCGGCTTTATTTGGGCGCCTTCTGCTGAGTTTGGTTTAAGTGTCGATGTGTGGAGCATCACTCAAGATAACAAAATTGATGAGCAAGAGTTTGGTCCAATTTATAACTCTGAGTGTAATAACCAAGATAGTACTGTATGTGTACGCTTAACACCTACAGGTGGCGATAGCTTAGGAACAATTCAAAAAATTTACAGCACATTTGAAAACGTTTCTTCGCAAGAAGTATCTGGGGTTGATGTTTCAGCTAACTATAATCACTCACTTGATGACTTAGGTTTATTGAAATTTAATTTAGAATGGGCATACCAAGATAAATTTGAAAAAGATGGCCGCGATTACACCGGTGAGTATGGCTATCCAGAGCACCGCTGGATTTTCTCTACAAACTGGGAAATTGGCGAGTTTAATACAAACGTAAACATCAGTTATGTAGGTGAGTTTGAAGATACCCCAGATATTGATTTTGACGGTAATTTAGACTTTGATAGCAATACATCACGTATGGTTGATTCGCAAACATTGGTAGATTTACAAACATCTTATCGTGTTACTGACTCAACTAAAGTATCGTTAGGTGTAAATAACTTATTTGATGAAGAGCCACCATTTGCAATTGGTGATGGCGACGCTGATCTATACGGTTATGCTTCAGGTGTACACAACCCTAGAGGCCGATACTTCTACACTAAAGTTAGTTTCTCGTTTTAACTTTACGAGCTTATTTTAAAGTGAGCTAACGCTACAAATAAAAAAACCGCCAATTGGCGGTTTTTTTTATTTAAAACTAAGGGCTAAATTATAGCTCGCCTTCGTTTTCAGATAAGAACTTAGCAACGCCTTCAGGGCTTGCGTCCATACCTTTTTTACCTTCAGACCAACCAGCAGGACATACTTCACCGTGCTCAGTGTGGAACGCTAGCGCGTCAACCATGCGAAGCATTTCGTCGATGTTACGACCTAGTGGTAAATCGTTCACTACTTGATGACGTACGTTACCTTCTTCATCAATTAAGAAAGAACCACGGAACGCAACACCCGCTTCTGGATGCTCAACGTCGTATGCTTTACAAATTTCGTGTTTAACATCTGCAACTAGTGCGTATTGAACTTTACCAATACCGCCGTCTGCAACAGCAGTGTTACGCCATGCGTTATGTGAGAATTGTGAATCGATAGAAACACCAATTACTTCTACGCCACGCTTTTGAAACTCTTCAAAACGCTTATCAAATGCAATAAGTTCAGAAGGACATACAAACGTGAAATCTAGTGGGTAAAAGAAGATAACTGCTTTTTTACCTTTAATTGTTTCATGAAGGTTATAGCTATCTACAATTTCACCGTTACCAAGAACAGCTGCAGCGGTAAAGTCTGGTGCCTGGCGGCCTACTAATACACCCATTTTATTCTCCAAATATTTTGAGTTTGTTTTCAATTGCTTTCGCAATGCTGGTACTTATATGGGCGCTAAAAATTAAAAACCAATAGCGCATACATATAATTAATTGGAATTCTAAAGTTATTCACCACAAAAGAACAATCGCATTTAACGATGTGAGCAATCGAAAATAACGAACACTTGCAACTTGCACTAATCTGCTTAAATAATAGGTCTATTTTAAAGGGTAAGTTGCGTTGTAACTAAGTAGAAATTTTAAAAATATCGAAGTGGTTTATACATTAAACTTTTTAGAATTTCATATACGGTGACGCTAAATTTTACAGATATAAAAAAACCTGCAAATGCAGGTTTCTCGCTTAGACTAGACTTAGTCCATTATATCTGAGGGCATATCACCACGGATTTTTTGCCAAATCTCACCCGTTTGATGACCATATTTACGCATCATAGAAATAGCACCATCATGCTCTTTATTTTCTGCCAAAATGGTTAAATCTTTATAAAACTGACGAGCAAGTTCACGAGTTCCGGCATCAGAGAAGTAATGACAACCAATCTTTGAATAAAAGCCTCTAAAACCATTAAGTATTAATACATAAATACGGTTATTACCCGCAACGGCTAATTCGTGATGCACTTTATAATCATAGTCAGCAAATGCTTGAGCGGTGTCTTCTAGCTCATGGCTTTGTGATAAAATTTCAATCACGCGTTCAGGATTTAACTTAATTGCAGCACGTGTATAAATAGCACTAATATTAGTACGTGCAGATAAGAGCTGATCTGTCAGCTCTGGCATCTTGTCTTCATCTAAGCGCGCTAATGTTTCAAGAATGTTTAAGCCAGACGTTTCCCAAAAGTTATTTACTTTTGTCGGTTTACCATGCTGAATTGTTAGCCAACCATCACGTGCTAAACGCTGTAATACTTCTCTCAAGGTTGTTCTTGTAACACCAATTAACTCTGAAAGTTCTCGCTCGGCAGGTAAAATTGAACCTGGAGGGAAATCGCCGTTCCAAATGGACTCAACTATATATTCTTCAGCAAATCCTGCTGGGCTTTTCGCTTTAAAAATTCTCATCCAGTTCCCACTCGAATTAATCAACACTCATCGTTTTACACGAATAACTGACTGATTGTACCAGACGAAGCACAACTAACAAGTAAAGTAATATATATTAATAAAGCAAATGGGTAGAAATTTAAAATTAATAAATAATTAAATTTGGGTTTCTCTAATTTAGCTACAATGCATGAATATCTAGAGTAATATTCATTGTAGGTACATTGTTATTATGGAGATATTTTTATTTACGCAGCGCCCGAGCTTAATTAACTTATCCCGCACTTGCCATAAGAAAAAGTACAAAAAAGTGCAACCATAAAAAATTCTTTATATGATGCATCACCTTGGTATAAGTAAGCAATATAACTGAGCTTATGTATCGATGGGGAAATAATAGAACGTCATTTAACCTTTGCTAAGGCTGAATTGAGTAGTCATTAATTTCATCTTATAAAAAGCGACTTCGGTAGCTTTTTTTTCCTTTTTGTTGCTGCATACTTTATCCTACGTCATAATCTAACGTCCTATTAAAACGCGGAATTTTTATGAACTGGCTTGCACAATTACCTACCCAACGAACCCCGTGGCTTTTATTTACAGCTATCGTTTTTTTGCTTGAAGTTACCGCTCTTTTCTTTCAATACAAAATGGGGTTAGCGCCTTGCATAATGTGTATATATCAACGCACAGCAGTATTGGGTTTGTTAGGCGCAGGGATTCTAGGCTCGAGTAAACCACAAAGTAAAACTGTGCGTATGATAGCGTATGTTATTTGGGGGATATCGAGTGTTTGGGGATACTTAATTGCTCGCGAACATATTGATATGCAAACCACCACAGACCCTTTTGCATTTAGCTGCGAGTTTGAACCAAATTTCCCATCATTTATGCCACTACATGAATGGATACCTAGCTTTTTTCAAGCTACCGGAGATTGTGGGAATATAGATTGGCAGTTTGTTGGCATGAGCATGCCTGCTTGGATGGAAGTGATATTTGGGATTTTCTCACTAACGCTATTTATTATAATTATTGCCCGTTTATTAATTAAAAAGTCGATTTGATATGTTTACATTTTTTTCAAGCCAATTAGACCAGCTTAAGCATTTAAAAGTACGCCAGCGTCAAGACGTAATTGCGCTTGCATTAAGCAAGCTATCGCCAACTGATAAAGTTCTATTGCGTATTATAAAGTTGCTATTACTTAGCCCACTATTTTTAATATTCACTGTATTTAAAGGTTGGATATTAATACCATTTTTGATACTTGGCGGATTGTGCTATCCACTATTAACTACACCTATTGAAATTAACTTTGCTAAAAAGCACTTAAGCGATGCACTAAAACAATTTAATCAGGGCGCCTAGCACCCTGATTACTATTTAGAAATATTAAAGTGAAAGTTTCCCCTCTAGTTTAGCTAAAAGTTTTTTGCCAATCCCTTTAACTTGCGATAAATCACTAACGCTTTTAAATTCGCCATTTTCTTCACGATAATCCACAATTGCCTGCGCTTTTTTCTTACCTATACCTGGTAACTTAGCAAGCATCTCTGTATCAGCATTATTTATACTAATTGCCTCAGCTTGAGGCATTTGCTTAGTTACTTCTGATAATTGTGCGTACGCGGTAGTCGCGGGTAGTAAACATAATAAACTTATGATGAGTAAATTTTTTAACGTTTTCATTAAACTTGCCCTTATTCTTCTTTTCTTAATTTTGAGTATTGCTCAGGAAATCAATAAATAAGGAACTGTAAAGTTCATCACTTAAAGTGTACCTAAACGCATTATCACTATAATCCGAAATCCTGAAAATGCAGCTGGTACAACAAAGTGATTGCTTAACTAAAGTAAAGTTACCGTTTTTTGTCAAATTTAAGACACCTAAAAATTAATACTTCGCGCTTGCAAATTTACTTACAAACCATTACTGTACATAAAAACAGTAATCTAATGGTTTTTTAAAAACCACGGTGCCAAGCAATTTTGCAGGAGAAATCATGGCTGTTGTTGTTAAATATGTTGTAGAACGAAACGGAGTCGAGCGTATGACGTTTACTACCAAAAAAGAAGCGGATGCTTATGACAAGATGCTCGATATAGCAGAATCACTTGAGCTGATGCTAGAAAAGGTAGACGTACCGCTTAGTGAGCAACAAATTGAATCACTTGCTTTAGAAATAGCGAAAAGCAAAGATGATTTTATGACCATATTAAAAGGTGGCAAAGATCCAGCTGTTACCAAAGCGCCAGCAAAAAGTAAAAAGTCAGATAACGTTGCATCAATTGAAGATAACAACGATAAAAAAGTAAGTTAATTCATAGAATGTTCCCTCCTCGGACGGGACAAACTAAATAAAAAAGGGAGCAACTAAGTTGCTCCCTTTTTTTATTATACCAATTCGCTTAATTAAGTGATCTCTTTGAGGGTGAAAAAACGTGTTGGTAGCTAGGCAAAAATTCGATATTTAGTTATTCTAAATGAGAATTTTTTAACACCGATAGCAACACGTTTAGCCCCGCAAAATGATTAAGTATTATTGCGGATTGGTATTAATTACTACTCATTTTAAAATAAATAGTAATTGCTAATTAAAGCTCTTTTTCTACTTCATCAAATAAAGCAGTGATGTTTTGCTCAGGCTCTTTTGTTACTAAGCTAACAACAACAATTGCAATACTTGCTAAAATAAAGCCAGGTACTATTTCGTACATAAAGCTACTTAAGCTTTCACCATTGATAGTAAATGGTCCATATATCCAAATTAGCACAGTAAATGCGCCTACTAACATACCAGCTAACGCACCAGCAAAGTTCATGCGTTTCCAATAAAGGCTAAACAATACAAGTGGTCCAAACGCAGCACCAAAGCCAGCCCACGCATTACTTACTAGGTCTAAAATAGAGCTATCTCTGTCGTAAGCTAAATAAATAGCGAACATAGCAACTACGGCAACACTTATACGGCCAACAGCAACTAGCTCTTTATCACTGGCATCTTTACGTAAGAATGTTTTATAGAAATCTTCTGTTAATGAACTTGAACTAACCAATAATTGAGATGAGATAGTACTCATAATCGCAGCCAAAATTGCAGCAAGTAAAAAGCCAGCAATAAGTGGGTGGAACAGCAATTCAGAAAGAATTAAGAAAATTGTTTCAGGGTCTTCAACTACAATGTTGTTCTCATAAGTATAAGCTGCACCAAATATACCAGTACCAACAGCACCAATGGCAGCAACAATCATCCATGTCATACCAATACGGCGTGCTTTAGGCATATCTTTAACACTACGTACCGACATAAAACGAACAATGATATGTGGTTGGCCAAAATAACCTAAACCCCAAGCCATTGCAGAAATAATACCTAATGCAGAACCTGCACCAATCCAGTTAAGCATATCTGGATTTACGCTATGTAAAGTTGATTCTAAAGGTTGTTCAAGCAAAGAGTATGCAACCGTTGGTACTAGAATAAGTGCAATGAACATAATACAACCTTGCACAAAGTCAGTTAAGCTTACAGCTAAAAAACCACCAAACAAGGTATATAAAACAACTACGCCCGTTGTAATGTATAAACCCATCTCATAAGTTAAACCAAATGAGCTTTCAAACAATTTACCACCAGCGACAACACCAGATGAAGTATAAAGAGTAAAGAAAACAATAATTACCACAGCTGATACAACACGCAATAAGTTGGATTTATCATTGAAGCGATTTGAAAAGTAATCTGGGATGGTTATAGAGTCATTTGCTTTTTCAGTGTAAACACGTAATCTCGGTGCAACTAACAGATAGTTTAACCAAGCACCAAGCCAATTGCTATCCATGTACTACTAAAACCAGTAACAAACATCGCACCAGGTAGGCCCATTAAAATCCAGCCACTCATATCAGATGCACCTGCAGACAGTGCAGCTACACTTGGAGATAGATTTCGTCCACCTAACATGTAACCAGATACATCGTCAGTAGATTGCTTATATGCATATAGTCCGATACCTAACATTACAATAAAATATAATGCTAGTGAAATAATCATTCCTGTTTCCAAATTAGCCTCCGCATAATTATTAATAATAGGCTTTAATCCAAATAATGACTCTTAAAATTTTATAGTTAAGACACTATTGGGGTAAAAACCATTCTCGCTGACTATATCATGCTTGATAATAAAATCTCCAACTTGTTGCCCTCACCTGATACAAAAATACTCATGTTGAATAATTTTAAAGCGAATTGGTGAAATATAATAAATTAAATACAAGAAACACCTTAATTTTTAATGATAATTTATTAATCTAGCAAATATACGTAATGCTATTTTGAGTCTTTTGCCATATATTATTACAATACCTAATTAGATTACTCTTACGGAACTGTTTATGTATTTTTACGCTGCACGCCAACCTATTTTAGACAGAGATAAAAAGCTCATCGGATATGAACTTTTATTTCGCGATGGCGTTGATAACGTATTTCCCGATATAGACGGTGACGAGGCAACTACACGACTAATTGAAGGTAGTCAGTTTAATTTCGGCTTAGAAGATTTAACCGACAATAAACCCGCCTATATAAATTTCACCCTAGAAACGCTATTAAAGGGCTACCCAACACTACTGGGCAAAGATACTGTAGTTGTAGAAATCCTTGAAACTGTGCAACCTGGGAAGCGATTATTAGCCATAGTGAAAGATCTAAAAGATAAAGGTTACACTATTGCTCTTGATGACTATATTCATCAGCCTGTTTGGCGCCACTTTTATCCATTTATTGATATTATTAAAATAGACTTTTTAGCATCTGATATAGATACAATAAAAACGGTTCTTAATGATTTAAAACTGCACTCGCATATTAAGTTACTTGCCGAAAAAGTAGAAACCTATGAAATTTACCAACAAGCCCTAGAGCTTGGTTTTGATTATTTCCAAGGATTTTTCTTCTCCAAACCGGAAATGGTACAGAGTAAGGCTCTACCGCCTTCAGAAATGGCATTAGCTGAATTACTTTACGAAACATCAAGCGTTGATATGGATCTTAAAAAAATCACTGATGTGTTTGAGCGTGATGTAAACCTATCTTACAAATTACTTAGGTATTCAAATTCTGCTGCCTTTGCAAGGCGTGCTGAAATAAGTACCATTAAGCAAGCCCTTATAGTGCTTGGCGCTAACGAAATTAAAAAACTATTATCATTATTATTTGCAGCGCAAGTATCAGCAGATAAACCTGTAGAGCTAATTAGGCTATCGCTTACGCGCGCTCGTTTTGGTGAGTTACTCGCTATATCCCATGGACAATTTAAAGATACCGGCATGGCATTTTTAACCGGTATGATGTCTCTTATGGATGCTATTTTAGATGAGAGTATGGAAAGCGTTATGAAAAAGCTTCCACTTTCGAATGACATAAAAGCAGCGTTATTAAACGATGAGGGGTTGCTGGCAAAATATTTAAACTTAGTTAAGTATTATGAACAAGCTAACTGGTCAGCCGCAAACGAATTAACGAAAGAGCTAAACCTAGGTGAAAAAGTTCCTGATGCCTATCATGAAGCACTCACTTGGGTTAATGAGCAAATGCAGTTAATAGTTAACGAAAAATAAGTAACCCGAACTCTGGTTAAGGTATTTACTAATATATTGAATCATAATGATACTTAAGTTTATTTTTCTCTAGCCAAAGTTCAGGTTCTATATAAACAGTAAATAAAAACGCCAGCATATAGCTGGCGTTTTTATCAGTGGCTTCAATTATAAACTTTCTAAAAAGTCTTCATCAAAATCAGTTGGCTCTTCTTTTATAGGTGGATTGCCATCGTACAGCTCATAAATTTGACGCTGGAAGTAAATATCTTTTACAAATAAGTACGGATCAAGTGAATCATTTAATAGCCCTTCTTGTGGGATTAATGATGCACGCGCCTCAACTGCTTTTAAAACAAATACTAAAATAGTTTGTGGAGTCGTTAGCGCAACTTCAGGTAATACAAAATTGTCGACTACATCACCGGTCAGGTTACGTGCTGTTGTTGGCCCCATACCTGGTAGCATTAAATAGGCGCCATCACCTACGCCCCATACACCCAACGTTTGTCCAAAGTCTTCATCGACTATTTCAAGACCTAGTGAGCTTGCAACATCAAAGATACCAAACAGACCGACAGTAGAGTTAACTAAAAAGCGTGCTAAGCTCACACTTGCATTACCCGGTTTACCTTGCAAACCCGCATTGATCATATCTACTGGTGCAGTGATATTACCTGTAAAATTAACAATACCGTTTCTTACCGGTACAGGCGTTACTTCAACATAACCTACAGCAACTGGGCGCAACAAATAAGCATCCAGTACATCCATATTAAAGTCATATAATGGACGATTAATACTTTGCAGCGGATCTCTGTCATCTACTTTGCTTTGAGGTACTTGAGCACAGCCGGCTAGTATCAATAAACATAAAAAAGTAAAACTGTGTTTTAACATCTAACGTCCTTAAGGTATTAATGTATCAATTTGAAGTTGGTAGTCACTTACACTTTCACGCTTTAACGCCTGTGAATGACCTTCTAGCTCACCAGAGCTTGGCATAACAGAGTCATCGATAGAAATACGCGCCGAAATAATAATATTTTCTGCACTAGATAAGTTAAGCCCTGCAACCATTGCACTACTATCACTCAACTCAACTGTAATTGGAAATGAATATTTAGTCAGCTTAACAGCAGCCAATGGCATAGGTGAGCCAGTTGCAGCTTTTGCAAATATAAACAAAATACCGTCTTTTGGCTGTTTATCAATAAGCTCTTTTGCAATGTCGACTGTAACTGCAATAGCACCCGTTGTAGTAGTAACTGGCATAACTGAGCCTTCACTTTGCATTTGCTGCTCAATATCAGCAATACGTTCTGAGATCATGTTATAACGTGAATCATTTTTTTCCATGCTCGCCAATAAAACTTCAAATGCAGTTTTAGCTTGCGGCCAATCTTTACGCTCATACGCTATCAGCGCTAGTAACGAAATAGCATCTAAATTAGTAGGCTCAACGTTTAGCACTTTTGAAAGCATACCTGCCGCGCGAGTCATATTAGCTTCGCTACCTTCAAGTAATAAAACCTGACTGTAACTAATAAGAACCTGCATATTATCAGGGTTCATACGTAGTGCTTTATCAAATGACTGCTGCGCCATGTCAAGTTCATTAAGCGACATAGCCACTCGACCAAGTAGCATCCAAGCAACTTCATCATCGCCAGAGCGGCTAAGTTTAGTACGGAGCGCCAATGCAAAAGCCTGCAGCTCATTTTGACTAAGCGGCTCACCTTTTTGCATTACAGCACGCTCGCCATAATCAGCTAAATTATCCATTGCGTCATGCCAAGCCGAAATTTGCTGCTGACTGCCTGTAAAACTATAAAAAATCCCTGTAAGTGCAAGAACAAATGCACCGCCTGTTAAAGCAAAAATACGGTTATTACCTTTGCTGTTAAGTGATTTCTCTGGTGATAGCTCGTTCAATAAGCGACGTTTTAATTCAACAATTGATTCTGCGTGATTTACGCTATCAATCCGTTGATTATCTAAATCAGTTTGCAAATCGACTAAACGCTGCTCATAAATACTAATTAATTCAGCATTGGCGTTATGAGTAATCGTTTGAACACGCTCTTTTTTTAAAAAAGGTATCATAACAAAGCTAAGAGCAACCAGTGTGAGTAAGGCAAAACACGCCCACATTAAAATCATTTAGCTTTGCTCCTGACGTTTATTTTGTTCAATTAGCTTCGCTAGCAGCATTTCATCGTCGCTGCTCCATGTTTGTTTTACTGATGCTTTTCGTTGGCGAATAACAATAAAACCAAAGCCAACAATTACAATTAATACCGGTAGTACCCACAGCACTAAAGTCGCTGGTGTAACAGGTGGGTCGTAATGAACAAAATAGCCAAAGCGGTCAATCATATAATCAATCACTTCGTCTTTGCTTTTACCTTCTTTAACCAATACGAGCACTTTATCGCGCAAGTCTTTAGCAACAACAGCGTCGGAGTCCGCAATGTTTTGATTTTGACACTTAGGGCAACGTAGCTCTTTGGTTAACTCTTCAAACAATATTGCTTGTTTGTTGTTATCAAATTGATAGCGATCTTGCTGTGCAAACGCCCCCATGCTTACAAAAAGGCTAAGCGTAAGTAGTAACCACTTCATTATTTAAGCTCCTGCATAATTGGCGCAAATTTAGCTCGCCATACTCGCGGATTTATATCACCGGTGTGATGTAACAAAATAGTGCCGTTCTTATCGACTAAAAAAGTTTCTGGCGCACCCGACACGCCTAAATCCAACGACAAAGTACGGTGTAAATCTAAAATATTAAATTGGTAAGGGTCACCTGCACGTTGCAGCATATCAGTGACTTCGCTGCGAAGTGATTGCATATCAAACGGGCCATCAAAATCAGCGTCGTAACCTTGTACGTAATATAGTCCAATAATTTTAACGCCTTGCTCACGTAACTTAGTTAAATAACCAAGCTCGACTAAACATGTTGGGCACCACGTACCCCATACATTTAATAAGTAAACTTCACCTTTTAACGACTCGTTGGTCCACTGCTTATTGTCTTGCATTAAATCAGGTAGATTAAATGCTGGCATTTCTTGACCTAACCGCCCTGTTTGAATTTCACGAGGGTTGGCAAAAAGACCTTGGTATAAAAATACACACACAAAAGCAAACACTAAAAGCGGCGCAATAGCTAAAATTTTACGGTTCATAAAACACTCTCCGGTACATCTTTACGGGCTTTTTTAGCTGATGTACGGTAACGTTTATCAAACAAAATCATGAAACCTGCAAATGACATAAGCACGCCACCAATCCATATCCAGCGTACAAATGGTTTATGATAAATGCGAAGTGACCATGCATCACCACTTAATTGCTCACCTAATGCTAAATATAAATCACGTTTAAAACCGGCATCTATTGCCGCCTCAGTCATAAACTGCATACCAATGTCATATTTACGTTTTTCGGCGTGTAAACGTGTTACTAGCTCATTATTTTTAAGCACAGATACAACGCCCGCATGACCGCTGTAGTTTGGCCCACGAATAGTTTTAACGCCATCAAAGCGATATTCATACTCATTAAGCTGTGCTATTTCACCCGGTTTCATCGATACATCACGCTCTACTGAATAAGCAGAGGTAAGTGTTACGCCCGCAATAATAAATGCAATACCAATATGCCCAAGTACCATAGCCCAGTAACTTACAGTAAAGCGTTTTAAGCCTTCTTTTAAGCTCCCGTGCACAGCTGCTTTGGTGTAAATATCAATCCCTGTTGATATTGCAATCCAAACCGCCAGTGTTGTCGCTAATAACGTAAGTGGTTTTACTAAATCGTAACTTGAGAACAACCAAGCGCAGGTAATCACAACACTTGCTAATACGCCCATTAATATTTTGTTTTGCAAAAAAGCCCATTTGTTTTGCTTCCAACGTAAAAGTGGTCCTATACCCATCAAAATAGCAAACGGTACTAAAATTATTGCAAACATCTTATTAAAAAACGGTTCGCCAATAGAAATGCTACCTAAGCCCATTTCTTTATGAACCATTGGCAACAATGTACCTAACATAACAATTAATGTAGCAACAACTAAAAATATATTATTGAGCCATAACGCCACTTCGCGCGATACCAGCTTGTATCGTCCTTCACTGTGAACTTGTGACACACGCATTGCATATAACGCCAATCCACCACCGACAACTATGCCTAAAAAGGCGAGTATAAATAAGCCTCTATCAGGGTCTGTAGCAAACGCATGTACCGATACAATAATACCCGAGCGTACAATAAACGTACCTAGCAAACTTAAAGAGAATGCTGCAATTGCGAGTAATACTGTCCATGATTTAAATATACCGCGCTTTTCTGTCACACTTAATGAATGCAGTAATGCGGTTGCAACAAGCCAAGGCATAAGCGCTGCGTTTTCTACTGGATCCCAAAACCACCAGCCGCCCCAGCCTAGTTCTGAATACGCCCACCAGCTACCAATAGTAAGACCTAAACCTAAGAAACCCCATGCAGTCATCGTCCACGGGCGTGACCATTTAGCCCATGTGTTATCAAGTTTACCAGTTAACAATGCAGCTATAGCAAAAGAGAAAGCAACCGACAGCCCCACATAACCCATGTACAGTAATGGTGGATGAATAATCATACCTGGATCTTGAAGCAGCGGATTCAAATCACGCCCTTCTACCGGAAAATAAGGAAGTAGGCGCTCAAACGGGCTTGAAAGCAGTAAGGTGTACATCATAAAACCTACACCTAAAAAACCAAGTACACCCAGTACGCGAGCACGTAATACCCAAGGTAATGATTTAGAACGCGCTGCTACAGCAGCAGTCCAACCCGCTTGCATTACTAACCACAATAAAATAGCTCCTTCATGACCGCCCCACGTAGAGGTAATTTTATAGTACCAAGGCAGCGTACTACTTGAATGATACGCTACGTAAGATACGGTAAAGTCGTCTGTTAAACTTGCATAAATAAGTGCAGCAAATGAGATGAGTACAAAAGCAAACTGGCCTATTGCTAAAGATGGAGCCGCACGCATTAATCGAAGATTACCGGTATGCGCGCCCCAAAGAGGAAAAATACACAGTAAAACGCTTAGCACCATGGCAAGCGTTAAAGAAAAATAACCAATTTCTGGGATCATAGCTAATTACCACTATCTAAGTTGTATTTTGGTTTTTCGTGCTTAATACCTTTAACTGCCTCTGCAACTTCTGCTGGCATATATTCTTCGTCATGCTTTGCAAGCACTTCAAATGCTTCAATAACATTAGGCTCGACTAATACGCCCTGCGCTACAATGCCTTGCCCCTCACGAAACAAGTCTGGCAATATGCCTTGATAACGCACAGTCACTAATGGGCCTGTATCTATCAACTTAAAGCTTACTTGTAAGCTTTGTTCATTACGCTCAACCGTTCCTGGCACAACCATGCCGCCAATACGTAACTTTTGACCTATATGTGGTTTTTCTTTGTTAGGGCCTTTGCCATCAATTAATTCGCTTGGCGTATAAAAAAGATTAATATTTTCTTGCAGTGCATAAAGCACTAAACCAATTGACCCACCAATACCAAACAGTACGGCAATGATTACCAATAGGCGCTTTTTACGTCTTGGATTCATGAGATTTGTTCCTGCTTAGCTTTTTTAATTCGCGCTTCACGTATTATTTGTTGCTCAACTGAAGCCATAATACGTTTGGTGTCTCTCAAAGAGTTCACTAAAATACCGAGTAAAATAAGTGCGCATGTACCAAAAGAAAGCCAGACATAAAATCCATAACCTCCCATTGCAATAAAATCAGAAAAAGAGTCAAACTGCATAATTACCCCTTATTTAACAACGAGCGCACCCACGGTCGGTGCTTTTCTCGTTGTAAAATTTCATTTTTAAGACGAATTAAAGTCACTGTTCCAACAAAAGCAGCAAAGGCTAAAATATTAACCATAAGAGGCCAAAACATACTTGGATCTATTGCTTTTGTGTCTAGCTTTGTAATGCTTGCACCTTGGTGTAATGTATTCCACCACTCAACAGAGTAATGAATAATAGGTAAATTAATTACGCCAACAATTGCTAAAATAGAAGCCGCACGCCCTGCTGACTTCTTATCTTCAAATGCATGGTAAAGCGAAAGCACGCCAAGATATAAAAATAATAAAATAAGCTCAGACGTTAAACGTGCATCCCATACCCACCAAGCACCCCACATAGGTTTGCCCCAAGCAGCGCCAGTAATTAGCGCTATAGCAGTAATACATGCACCAACAGGCGCAATAGCAATAACAGCAAGCTCGGCATTTCGTAGCTGCCATACAAGTGCAACAATGGCGGCAATAGCCATTGAGGAATAGGCGCCCATAGATAAAATGGCAGAAGGCACATGAATAAAAATGATACGGTAGCTGTCTTTTTGTTGGTAATCGGCAGGTGCAAAACCAAGCCCCCATACCCATCCAACAATCATACTAACTACGGTAACTACGGCAAAATAAGGCAGTAACGTATTGCATAACTGGTATGCACGCTCTGCTTTAGCATAGGGATGTAACCACTTCCACATTAACTTACACTCACTTTTAAAGCTGACGATATGGCAATTGGTGCGCTAATAATAGCAATAAGTAACATTGCACCAAGGATGGCAAGCTGCCCACTATAATCCAGCGACATGGTGCTGGTATCGATAGCCGACGTTGCAAAAATCAAAACAGGAATATACAAAGGCAGTACGAGTAAACTCATCAAAATACCCCCTTTTTGTAATCCCACAGTAAGCCCTGCGCCTATTGCGCCAATAAAGCTCAATAATGGTGTGCCTAATAATAATGTTAAAACGGTTGCTGTTAACGCCGTACTTTCTAGGTTTAACAACAATGCAAATAGCGGTGTCATTAATACAAGCGGTAAACCTGTTACCACCCAATGAGCAGCCACTTTAGCAAGTACGGTTAGCGATAATGGATAAGAGGATGCAATTAACTGCTCCAACGAGCCATCGTTAAAATCATCCCTAAACAACTTATCTAAACCCAACATGGTAGAGAGTAATGCGGCAACCCAAATAATACCTGGCGCCATTCTCGCAAGTAGACCGGGCTCAGGCCCTATTGCTAACGGAAATAATGAAATTACAATTAAGAAGAATAAAATAGGATTTACAATTTCGGCGCGCTGGCGAAACGCAAGTTTTACATCTTTGGTAAATACCGCACTAAATAGCAACCAATAAGAGTGTTGACGAGTCATTAGTGGCGATACTCCAATGTAACCGTTTGTAAGTTACTAAAGTGGGTCGTTAAGTCTTGGTGGGTCGTTAATAAAATGGCACCACCGCTTTGTAAGTGTTCAGTAAATCGCTGCTGTAAAAAGGCGACACCGCTTTTATCAAGCGCGGTAAATGGCTCATCAAGTACCCATAATTTAGCATCACTTAACCAAAGCCTAACTAGCGCTACACGTCGTTGTTGTCCAGCAGATAGCATTCTAACGGGTACATCTTCAAGTCCAACAAGGCCAAGTTGCGCTAAAATAGGATATAAATCAGGCTCATTTATGTAGCCATTGATTTGTAACCAGTGGCGAACATTTTCAACTGCACTAAGCTGAGTACTTACACCTGTTTTATGCCCTATAAAAAGCAGCTCTCTGGCATACTCTTCATAGTACTTAGATATAGGTTGATCTTGGAACAGAACAGACCCTTCATCAGGCACAGAAAAGCCAGCAATAATACGCAATAGCGATGTTTTACCAGCCCCATTAGGACCCGCTAATTGCATGATTTGACCGCTATTAAGGCTAAAATTAAGATCCGCAAACAAACAACGATCTTGCTTGATGCAGGTGACGGACTTAATGTGTAACAAGATGACGATTCTCTCTGCCAAAAATTAGGCGTTAGTCTACCATAATGATAGGGTAATACGAATATTGCTTTATAATCGATTAACAAAAACTTGATTTAAAATAATGAATACACCAACGCAAATAACATTATCTAACTCATTGGTTATCAATCAATCTGCTCACAGCCAGACCAATGAGTTACCACAGTTACCTAGTGAGGTACTTGCGGCTAAAAACATCCAATTTTCGAAAGACTCGATTACGCTTGATGTATTTATTGATAAGCATTGGCAAACATTAAGGCTTGGCACTACAAGCACACCACAAAACCTGCAAAAAATAGTCAGTGCTAACATACAAATCAGCCCTGATGGTAAGCAGCTCAACATATCGCCAAACAGTACAACCCTTACTTTAAATCAGCCGGTACAATTGCAGCGTTTGTTAAATTATGTAAGCACGGGCACTGAGGTACAAAGCCAACCAATGGATGTAAAAGTTGCTGTATCCCCTTCTCCCAAGTTAGTTATTGATAAACTCAACGCAAGTATTGCCATAAATAAAGACGTAGCCCAGTTACTTACAACAGAACAGCCTTTAAAAGTAGTTGTTAGTACGACTAATAAAGGCGCACAGATTAATGTTATTAACCGCTTTGCAGATACGGTTCACTCGCAACCACTTAGCCAAACTAAACTTACTAATTTACTCGCGGCCTTGTTACCCAGTGCACAGCTTCAAGTAACACCAAAACTGGCTATTTTAACTCATCCTCAAAAGTCAGGTTCATTTACAACACCTATCACTAATCAACAACTTGCCGAACTACCGAATACACCTATTAAAGTAAATTTAGTGAACCAGGCAGATAAATTATTTATTAAAACCGATACAAACAATATAAAAGTAACGCTTAACAACTCATTCTCAAAACCATTCAACGAGTTACTTTTAGCGCAAAAAAGCAATGCACCTGAAGTAGCCGTTTCTGCAAGTAATGTAAAAGTAAATCCATTATTGACCCTAAATAGTCCAATAAAATCGTGGCTACAAAGTAGTTTTAGTGATTTAAAAACGCGAATTAATGATGCGGTTAAATATTTTGAAAATAAGCCTTTTGCTACAATAAGTAAATCTGAGTTAACGCAGCTATCAACTTCGCCCGCGCAACAAAAAACGTCTTTAGCTATACAACTGAGTGAATCACCGCTAAATAGAGTTAACATTACTCAAAGTGTGAGTACTGCGTTAAATAACAATACGAGCAATATTTTGCCAGAGCACTTTTCAAGGCTCCCGCCGATTGTACAATTAACGCAACTAGTAAAAGGAAGTGTTAGTGTTTGGCAAACACCTGCAAACACAGCAACAACCTACACGCCAATAACAAATAATACTACCCCAGGTGAAGTGGCGAGCGCTAAGCTAAGTGATTTAAAAGCAAGCCAATTAAAACCCCTTATTACTAGTGAAAACAGTAAACCGAACGCCTTGGTTAACCTTACCAATGAAGTAGTCACTAAGGGACTTACCACCTCCTCAGCACAGCTTGCAATAAACGATAATAATCAAAACAACACAAGCACAGTGAACACTAAAAGCATTACCTTGTTAACTGAGCCGTTATCTAATGCGCCCTCTCGTAGTCAAATGCTACAACCAATAGAAGCAAAACTATTAAGTACATTATTAAAGCTTCCTGATGCCACAACCCCTACAGATAGGCTGGCTTACAATAAACAACTTTTAAGCAGTCAAATTACTGATATTACAGATAAGGCAACAAAAGACACCCCTGATTTAACTCGCTTAATTAATCAGGCATTTAACCGTATGGTTTCAAGTAATAACATAAACCCTGCAACCATACAGCGTGAGATACTTGCTACTTTACAGCCCACTCAACTAGCGGGTGATATGCTGCAAAGTAGTTTCACTAAAGGGCTTGAACAGGTGGCTGTGAGTATTTTAGCTGCGCCTCTGATTAGCCAATCAGTAACGCCTATCAGTTTTAATAATCAAACTGGCTTAGATGCTCTCTTACAAGTACTTATACCTACTTTTAAAATGGGTAACACGGGAGCAAAAATGCTTGAACAGCTTCAACAAGCTCAAGTACAAACTTTGGCCAGCGAAATCGTACACGTTAAAAACACACTTACCCAAGTAAGTGTCTCAACACCAAATCAACAGCCAGACACAAACCCGCTTGCACAATTTTTATTACCGATGAGATTACCTCCAGAAGCAGCCCAAACAGAAATAACACTTGGACAGTATAAAAAGCCAAGCGCCGGTAAATTAGAAGATAAAAATGTATGGTTTGTCAGATTAAACTTTGATTATGCCCAACTTGGGCAGCTACAAATTACTGCAGAGTTAATGGATAAAGCACTCGATTGCCAGCTATTAGCCTCGAGCCAAGAAGTAAGTGCAATTGCTCACCCTCACTTAGATAATTTAAGATCAAAACTAGCTAAACATGGCTTACAAGTTGGCGAGCTCAACTTAAAGAGAGGCGATGCCAACAATCAGGCATTCTATAAATCTCACGCAATTATTAATATTAAGGTTTAGCTATGAGTGATACACCTATTAATAAGTCAGCCATTGGGCTTTTGTACGAAGCTGGTAACACACCGACTGTAAGTGTTAAGGGGTTTGGTGAATTAGCTGATGAAATAATAGCAGCGGCTAAACTAAAAGGAATTATGATCCACGAAGATGCAGCACTTGCTAAAACGTTGTCGCATTTAGAGTTAGGAGAAGAAATTCCTAAAGAGCTTTATTATGTTATTGCAGAGCTTATTGCGTTTTCGTATGTATTAAGAGGTCAATTTCCGCCAGGTTGGCAGGATTTTCAAGGTAAGTTAAATATTAAGGCTTGAGCCAATTTATCCGCACATAAAAAAAGGCGCTAAGCACCTTTTTGTTTATGTAATGAAAATAGTAATTCGGCTTCTGCTCGTGGTAGTTCGCACTCGCGTATTACTTCATCAAGGTCTGCACCTAACTCAACCATTTTTACAGCACGAGAGTAAATTTTAGCATCAGGGTCATCGTATTTTTGCGCCGCTTGCTGTTGCATTAAATCTTGGTTTTGTTGTTCAACTTCAAGCACTCGCTTACCAATACTTAAGAGCCCGGTTCTAATCTCCGAAATTTCACTGCGCAAAATATGAGTCTGCTCTGAGCTATCTTTAAGCTGCTGCGATACAGCATTAATTTCATTCGCGTGTTTATTTTTTAATGCAATAATTAACGCCAGCGATATAAGTCCTACCGCTAACGCTGATATAGCTATACTAAGTAACACCATAATTTATTTGGTAAAGCTTATATATCGCTTAACTCATCCCATTCGTCATCACTGAGTAACTTATTTAAATCAACCAAAATCAGTAATTCATTATCGCGGTTACAAACCCCCTGAATAAACTTAGCGCTTTCTTCAGTACCAACATTTGGCGCACTGTCGATTTCAGAGCTACGCAAGTAAACCACTTCCGATACGCTATCGGCTAAAATACCAATAACTTGCTCTTCTGCTTCAATAATTAAGATGCGAGAGTTGTCAGTTGCATCAGCAGCTAGCAAACCAAAACGTGCGCGAGTATCAATAACGGTAACAACGTTGCCGCGTAAGTTAATAATACCAATCACATATGAAGGTGCACCTGGTACAGGAGCTATCTCTGTATAACGAAGTATTTCTTGTACTTGCATTACATTTACGCCGTAGGTTTCTTCCTCTAGCTTAAACGTAACCCACTGTAAAATTTCATCGTTATTATCTGCGTTTTTATTTGCTGACAGTAATTTATCTTGATTCATGCTATTACCCCGTAATGGTCATTACTACTGACGGCTATCTAAGCCTTTCTCTAATAATATATTTAAATTATCTACGTCTATCAAAGCACACATTTTTTCTTTTATAACGCCAGCAAGCCATGGGCGCTTGCTTTTATTTGTACGCCATTTTACATCTTCTTTACTCAATGTAATGTTATTTATCAACTTTTCAGCTAATAAACCCCACTGGCTATCACCTAGTGTAATCAAATATTGATAATCTAAAGATGCCTCTAATTTATCATCATATTTTTCTGGCATAACCCAACGCGCAGTATCAACAACATTAAGCTTTTCTTCTCTGTTGAGCATAACGCCTTTAAACCATTTCGGCTTACCAAACAAATGATTTACTTCACCTAATTGATGTATTCCACCAAGTGCTTTTAATGGCACAGCCAAGGTCAAGCCAGCAACTTCAAAAAACAGTGCCTGAAATTCACCATCAAAATAGTCTGATTGGTTAGTAGTTACAATCTCCAGCTCTGGCTTTTCTATAGTAGTAATTGCAGGTGCTATTACTTCCTCGTCAACCACTTCATTAACTTTTTCAGTTTCAAACGCTGGCTCAGCTATTGGCTCAATTTCAACATTGAGCAAGTCATTATCAAATGTACTCTCTGCTGCTTTTAATTGTTCTTTAGGTTTTGAATGAATATGCTGTTGTGAATCATCTGGGATTTGCTCAAGTAATTTTGCAACTGGCTCAAGGTTATCTACAGGTTCATCTTCACATAACAAAGCCCCGAGGTATTGTTTCATTACTTTTTCATTAGCAAACAATTGCTTACTCATTCATTAACCTTGTTCAATTAAATATTCTAGCAGTGCTTTGTATGCGTATACACCGCGCGAGCGAGGACAATACTCTACAGGTACTTTTTGTGCAAAGCTTGCATCTCTAAATTTGGTATCCACCGGTATCACACCTGGCCAAACTTTATCACCATATGTACTTTGCAATGTTTTGTATGCTTCTAACGATGCTTTGGTACGTTTGTCGTACATGGTAGGAATTATAGTATATTGATAATCTTTTGCTTGAGAGGATTGCATCAAATCCATAGTACGCATCATTCTATCAAGCCCTTTGAGTGCTAAAAACTCCGTTTGCACTGGCACTAAAATTCGCTCACTTGCTGCAAGCGCATTGACCATTAACACCCCTAAAACTGGAGGGCAATCTAAAATGGCATAATCGTAATGTTCGCTAATTTTTGCAAGCGCTTTTTTTAGTATTAACCCCATCCCTGTTTTATTACCCATACTTCGATCAAGTGTAGCTATTGCCATAGTCGCAGGTAAAATATCCAGGTTTTGAAGTGTTGATGGACATAAAGCTTGGAGTATCTCTTCACTTTGCATACTTGTACCACGGGCAAAAATATCGTACACACTGACTTCTAAATCCTCTGAATCAATGCCAAAGTAATAAGTGAGTGACGCATGAGGGTCTGTATCTATAAGCAATACACGTTTACCTTGTAATGCCAAAATACCGGCAAGGCTCACTGCGGTTGTTGTTTTACCAACCCCTCCTTTTTGATTAGCGACAGTCCAAATCTTCACATTACATCCTAATTACTGTTCATTGCGCGTTGTTATGCGAATACCGCCATGAGGCAAACGAATTATTTTTATTGTATCGTCATCTGAAGGAAGTTCAATTTCAGGTTCAATCATTGCAGGCTCATCAGCTTGCCCGTCACTTTTAACCTCTTGTTTTGGCGGTAATCCATACTTAGAAAGTGCGATAACAACTTTACGATTTTCTGCGCGCCCTTGTTCTGTATCGTTACTTGCAAAAGGTGAATATTGGCCATAACCTTCTATCGCCATTCTAGCTGAATTAATGCCTAGTGCTTCCAGCTCTACTAAAATTGACGTGGCTCTAGCTACCGACAGTTCCCAGTTCGAACGAAATATCTCATTACGAATACTTTCATCATCAGTATAACCTCGTACTCTTACATAGTTATCTACTGGTGCAATAATATCTTTAACAATCTTGACGACCTGTTTTGCTCGAGAGTGTGCAACTGAACTACCACTTGAAAATAACATACCTGAGCTTAGCTCTATAATCAGCCAATCTTGGTTAAGCTCTAAACTGGCTTCTCCATCACGGATTTCATCAATAAGCGCTGACTGTAATTTAATTAGTAAACTATCAAGAGGTTTGCCTAAATACTTTTGCTGGATGTTGCTTGTATCACTTTGGCCGTCGAGTAGCTCAGGACCTTGCTCTTCTTTTAATATACTTTCGCCATAAAGAACTTCTTGTTCAGGTGTCACTCTATCTGTCAATATTCCATTACCGTTGACACCTTCACCTTGCTGGGAGTATTGGCGAGCTGACTTATCAAAAACCTGTTCAAGGGAATCTGACAATATTTGGAATTGTTCTTCTTTATTAATCGCTATCGCATACAGAACCACAAAAAAAGCAAACATAATAGTCATGTAATCGGCATACGATACAAGCCAACGTTCGGTATGTTGACTTTTAGCAGCAGAGTGACGAAGTCGTCGGCGTAACATGTTATTCGTCCACTAAATTAGGGCGCTCTACACGATAGGCTTCAAGCTTTAATTCTATATTTACTGGGCTTTCACCTATGCTTATTGCAATAACGCCTTCAGCAAGCATTTCATGGTAAAGCATTTTTTGCTCTACACGCTGTTTTAACTTATTTGCCATAGGTAAAAACAATAAATTAGCTAAGCCAACACCATAAATGGTCGCAATAAATGCCGTTGCAACGCCGGCGCCAAGCATTTGTGGATCGGTAATAAACGACATTGCCTGTATTAAGCCAAGCACCGCACCTAAAATACCTATGGTAGGGCTGTAACCCCCCATTGCTTCATAAACACGCGCGGCTTCAAGCAAACGATCGCGCTCTAGCAGTAAATCAATTTCAAGCGTGTCACGTAGTTTTTGCTCTGAGCAGCCATCGACAAGTAAGCTTAAACCTTTTGCTGCATACGCATCTGGGTGAGCTAAAGCTTCATTCTCAAGCGCTAAGTAACCTTCTTGACGTGCTTTATGAGACCATCGTTTAACTTGCTCTATTGCGTCTTCAATATCGTATTGTGGTGCAACAAAAACCCACGAGCTCATATTTATCATTTTTTTGAATGTGCTAGCAGAGGTTTGCAACATAACAGCGCCAAGCGTGCCACCTAGTACAATAATAAGCGCAGGGCCATTAAATAAAGCTGAAACAACACCGCCTTCTAAAGAATAACCTAGACCTATTGCACTGAGTGCTACCAATAGTCCAAATATTGAGAGTTTATCCACAACCTAACTCTCTCATTATACGCGCTGCAACATCGCTCAATGCTAAGCTTTCACTTGAAAGCCCCGCATTAGCAATTGCTTGGGGCATTCCATAAACGACACAGCTTTTCTCATCCTGTGCCCAAATAGTTGCCCCCGTTTGTTTTAACATTCTTGCACCATCACGACCATCAGCGCCCATACCTGTTAAAACAATAGCAAGTACATCACCTTGGTACGCTTTAGCTGCACTAGCAAACGTTACATCTACGCTTGGTTTATAACTTATTCTCTCGCTATGATCTTCAAATACGCGCAGCGTTCTATTTGCTCCACGCCCCTCTACCATCATCTGCTGTCCACCAGGCGCTAAATAAGCAATTCCTGGTTGTAAGCGATCGCCCTGTTGTGCTTCTTTCACTTTTATTTGGCACAAACCATTTAAGCGCGCTGCAAACGCGGGTGTAAATGCAGCTGGCATGTGCTGAATAAGTAAAATAGGGTGAGGAAAATTAGCAGGCAATTGAGTCAATATAGTTTGCAAAGCAACAGGACCACCTGTAGAAGTACCAATAGCTAAAAGTTGATATTGTTTTCCACTTGCTCGCATTGAGGCAACATTTGAACTTGTCGATGCAGCAGGCGCAGCTCTTTGAAAGCTTCTATCAGGCTGCTTGATTTGAGTTGTTGATGTGCTTGCTCTTTGCGAAAGTGAACTTGTTGGTTTAGTTGAAATGGATGGTTTAACTGGTGTTGCCGCTCTAAATGTTCGCGGTAAACGTCTTCGCCCTATATCTTTTACTTTACTTTGCAAAAGCTTAATTGCATCTTCATTATTGCGTGCAATATCTTCAAATTTTTTCGGTAAAAAATCCATTGCGCCAGCATCTAACGCATCAAACGTTGCTGTTGCACCATCACGTGTAAGTGATGAAAACATTAAGATAGGAGTTGGGTTACTCGCCATTATCTCTTTAACTGCGCTAATACCATCAAGCACAGGCATTTCGACATCCATGGTGATCATGTCAGGACGCAATTGAGCTGCTTTCTCAACAGCCTCTCTGCCATTAACAGCAAAGCCTATAACTTGTATATCGCTATCTTGCTCAAGGATTTCGCTTACTCTACGGCGAAAAAAGCTTGAATCATCAACAACTAAAACTTTAACGGCCATTTAGCTCTCTTATTAAATTTATGCGTAGGTATATATTAAATATATACCTACTTTATTATTAGCCTGCGTAATGTTTTAACATGTTTGGAACGTCTAAAATCAGTGCAATGCCGCCATCTGAAGTTATTGTAGCCCCTGCCATACCTGGCGTTCCTTGAAGTAACGCATCAAGCGGCTTAATCACTACTTCTTCTTGGCCAATTAATGAGTCAACAACAAAACCAATTTGTTGCGTACCAATTTGTACAATAACGACGTGACCTTTAGATTTTCGCTGAGAACGATCTGAGCCTTTTACTAACCAATGCTCAAGGTAAAATAACGGTATCGCCTTTTTACGCACAATAATTGTTAATTGCCCATCAACTACATTCGTCTTCGTTAAATCTAAATTAAATATCTCACTAACACCAGCCAGTGGTAACGCAAATGTTTGTGCGCCAACAACGACCATTAATGTCGGTAATATAGCCAAGGTAAGTGGTACTTTTATTTCTAAAATAGTACCAACACCAAGTTCAGACTGAATGCTTACTGAGCCATTAAGTTGCGTGATCTTAGTTTTAACTACGTCCATTCCTACACCACGGCCTGAAATATCAGATATTTCTTCTTTTGTAGAAAAGCCAGGTGCAAAAATCAGGTTATATG
>NZ_JWIG01000001.1:198470-916460 GCF_000814675.1 Pseudoalteromonas distincta
ATTTGTTTGCGGTGACATAGCTTTGGTTTTTGTATGATCGATATCATTAATAGCCAGATATAACTGGTAATCATGATGTTCGACTTTGCCACAATATTCAGTGCCTCTATCGGTTAGAATACGTAGCATGGGAAGCTCGTACTGTTCGAAGTACGGCAGTACTTTGTCGTTGAGTATGTCAGCCGCAGTAATTGGCGTTTTCGTGGTGTAGAGCTTAGCGAACGCTACTTTGCTGTATGTATCAACGAAGGTTTGTTGGTAGATACGCCCAACGCCTTTGAGATTACCCACGTAAAATGTATCTTGAGAGCCTAGATAACCTGGGTGAGCCGTTTCAATTTCACCACACGCTTCGTCATCATGTTTTTTCTTTTCAAGCGCAGCTACTTGAGCGTCGGTGAGAATAATACCTTCGTTAGCAACTTTATTTTCTAGTGCCTTGAGACGCTTTTTGAAGTTCTCTAGGTCATGACGTAGCCATATTGAACGAACACCGCTGCCAGAAACGAATACGCCTTGTTTTCTGAGTTCATTACTCGTTCTGTGTTGGCCATGAGCTGGATAATCGACAGCGTATTTAATGACGGCTTGTTCAGTTGCTTCATCAACTCTATTTTTTAAGTTTGGCGCTCTACGACTTTTATCAATTAACGCATCAAGTCCACCGTCTTCGACGAGTTCTTGATATCGATAAAATGTATCACGGGATACGCCCATCACTTTGCAGGCTCTTGATACGTTGCCAAGTTCTTCTGCAAGATTAAGTAAACCCGCTTTGTGTTTAATAATTGGATTGTTAGTATATAGCATGAGAGTTACCTCTTATATGTTTTGATTTAAAGATTCGACACCTTTTATCAAAACGGGTAACTCTCACTTTTTCAAGTTGATGTGTCAGATCTTGTCTGAACTAATACAGGTTATATGCTTCGGTGTCAGAAAGTCGACTCGCTTGGTCATGATCGAGTACGCCTTTACTAATTGCAATTTTTTTCAGTTTCTCAGCATCCATACCTGCACCATCATCTTTGATGGTTAGCAAAATATGGTCGCCCTCTTGAGACGCTGATAAAGTAACATTACCTGTTCTAGACTTACCTGCAGCTTCACGAACAGCGGGCATTTCAATACCATGGTCAACTGAGTTTCTAACTAAATGCACAAGCGGATCGGCAAGTGCTTCAACTAAGTTTTTATCTAGATCGGTTTCTTCACCAATAAGTTTTAAATCAATATCTTTATTTAAGCTACGTGCTAAGTCGCGTACAACGCGAGGGAAGCGACCAAATACTTTCTTAATTGGTTGCATTCGCGTTTGCATAACCGCACCTTGAATATCCGCAGTCACTACATCTAAGTTAGAGATTGCTTTACCCATCGCTTCACTGTCTGAGTTAGTCGCTAAACTAACCAAACGATTTCGTACAAGAACTAACTCACCAACCATATTCATAATTTGATCGAGTCGTTTTGTATCTACGCGAACGGTGGTTTCTGCTGCTGGTGGCGCTGATTTTTTTGGAGCTGCTGCTGGTGGTGCTTTAGCTGCTGGCTTCTCTGGCGCTATTTCAACTGGTTTTGGAGTAGGAGCTTTAGCTGGCGCAGCTTTTTTTACTGGTTCACTCACTTGTTTAGCTGGCGGTGAAACAGGTTCAGGTTGTTTTGCAGTTGGCGCACTTTCTATCGATTTAGGAGCAGTACCTTTACCATGAAGTTCATCAAGAAGCGCTTCAAATTCGTCATCACTAATTTCATCATCTGATGAATTAACTGCATTAGCCGCTGGTGTAGCTGGTTCTACAGGTGTTTTATTGGCATTATTTTGTTCAGGTTTGCTAGTAACTTCCCCAAAACTGCCAACACCATGTAACTCATCTAATAAGCTGTCAAATTCATCATCAGTAATATCACCATTAAAATCACTACTACTTGCTACTGGTTTTTCAACTGCAGGACCTTGTCCTTTACCGTGCAGCTCATCAAGTAAGCTTTCAAATTCGTCTTCAGTGATTTCATCTATTTCAGCATCGCTAACCGAAGGCGCTCCGCTAAATAGTTCATCAAATGCAAACGGATCTTCATCATCAGCTACTGGTGTATCCACCACTTCATTATGAGGTTGTTCAACCTCTATTTGTGAAGAGGCTTCATTGGCTTCGGTTTCTGTTGGAGGTAGACCTAAGATATGAAGAGTATGAAGTAATTCAGGATCTGCAGGTTCAGGCTTGTCTCTGTTTTGGATAGTCGCAAACATCTCATTAATGGTGTCTAGTGCTTGTAAAATAACATCCATTAACTCTGAGTTGACTGTTCGCACGCCTTGACGTAGTAAATCAAATACGTTTTCAGCACCGTGACAAGCATCAACAAGTTCTGTCATAGCTAAAAAGCCTGCACCACCTTTTACAGTGTGAAAACCTCTAAATATAGCGTTTAGTAACTCGGTATCTTCTGGATTATTTTCCAGCTCAACTAACTGTTCAGATAAAAGCTCTAGGATTTCTCCAGCCTCTACAAGAAAGTCTTGTAAAATATCTTCATCGACTTCAAACATGCAGTTACTCTCCTCTTAGAAGCCCAAACTTGATAAAAGATCATCAACTTCATCTTGATCAGATACAACATCATTACGCGATTTTTTATCAATAATAGGGCCTTCAGGACCTGCTAAAGTTTGTGTGGCAACTGGTTCTTTTATTTTTTGTTGTTCTACTTTATTCGCGGTGCTGTTACTGTCGTCTTGTTCAGCAAACGCAGTTAAAAGATGAAGTAAACTTTCTTCTACTTCCCTAACAAGTTCAATAACACGGCGAATAACTTGACCTGTTAAGTCTTGATAGTCTTGAGCCATTAATACATTTGTCATTAAGTTTTGAAGCTCATCAGTCTTATGGTGAGAGTTGTTCATAAACTTATCGATGCTATGGCAAAGTTGCTTAAACTCACCAAGCTCAATCTCGCGGCTCATTAAACGATCCCATGTCGGTTTGATATGAGATATTTCGTCCGCTAACTGTTGGGCTATAGGTAAACTGGCCTCCACTGCATCCATTGTTTTATTAGCCGCATTTTCTGTCATTTCTATAACATAATTAAGCCGCTTTTTAGCATCTGGAATCGCATCTGTCGTTATATCAGTTAAGCGAGTATCAAGCTCAAAACTTTTAAGGGCTTCGTGCAGTTGACGAGTCAACTTCCCAACTTCAGCAAACAATTCAGACTGCTCTTTAGATGCAGCCTCTAAAATCAACTGATTTGCTTTGTCTTGCTCATCATTTTCTAAAAAAACAACGAGCTGACGAGCTTGTTCTAACGTTATTTGAGGCGCAGCTGGTGCTGGCATAAGCCTCTCCCCCATCATTAGCCTAAGCGTTCAAATACTTTTTCTAATTTAGTTTTTAATGTTCCAGCCGTAAATGGCTTAACAATATAACCATTCACGCCAGCTTGCGCTGCAGCTATTATTTGTTCTTTTTTAGCTTCTGCCGTTACCATTAATACAGGGATATGTTTTAACTTCTCGTCTGCACGTATTGCTCTTAAAAGATCAATACCCTGCATTCCAGGCATATTCCAATCCGTAACTACAAAATCAAACACTTGATTTTGCAACATAGGCAAAGCTGTAGACCCATCATCAGCTTCTTGAACGTTAGTGAAACCTAAGTCACGTAACAGGTTTTTTATAATGCGTCTCATCGTTGAAAAATCATCAACTACAAGAATTTTCATGTTTTTATCCAAAACATCCCCCAGTGAGGTATTAACCTTTGTTTACTTACTACTAATTTATCCAGTCATTGATTTTAGCTTTAAGCTTAATCATCGCCTGACCATGTATCTGACTTACACGCGATTCACTTACATCGAGTATATGTCCTATTTCTTTTAAATTCATTTCATCGTTATAGTACAAAGAAAGCACCATTGCATCACGCTCTGGTAATGACTTAATTGCACTTAGCAAAGACTCATTAAACCTATCATTTTTAACATTATTAAAAGGTTTATCTTGTGCTAAATCTTGGCCTACGGGAGTAATAACATCCTCATCTACACCAAGGTCTTCAATGCCTAATATTTTACTCGTATTCGCATCATTTAAAATATGATGGTACTCATTGAGCGAAATTTCAAGTTTTTCAGCAACTTCTGTATCCGTTGGTTCGCGATTCAGACTACTTTCGAGCTCAGTAATTGCTTCTGCAACTTGCCTGTTTTTACGGTGAACTGAACGAGGAGCCCAATCACCACGGCGCATTTCATCAAGCATAGCACCGCGAATACGAATACCGGCAAAAGTTTCAAAGCTTGCGCCTTTTGTTGCGTCAAAGTTTTTCGAAGCTTCTATTAAACCTATCATTCCTGATTGAATTAAATCATCAAGTTGAACGCTAGGTGGTAATCGAGCAATTAGATGACATGCCACTTTTTTAACAAGTGATGCATGCTTCTCAACAATCACATTTAAATTTTGTGTTGATTGATATCCCATAGCTCTATTCACCAGTGTTGTCATAATTAACCGTTTACTAGTTTCTCAATGAAAAACTCTAAATGCCCAGATGGTTGGTTGGGTATTGGCCATTTAACTGCTTTTGTTGCCAGCGTTTTAAACGCAAGAGCGGCTGGCGAATTTGGAAAGAGCTCTACTATTACTTTTTGACGACGTGTTGCTTTGCGCATATTTTCATCATAAGGAACCGTTGCTACTAGCTCCATTGATACATCTAAAAAGCGGTCGGTAACTTTAGATAGCTTTGCAAACAATTCAGTGCCTTCACGCATACTGCGAACCATATTGGCAACAATTTTAAATTTATAAACGCCGTGCTCACGACTTAATACTTTAATAAGTGCGTAAGCGTCGGTGATTGATGTCGGCTCATCGCATACCACAACCATTACATCTTGCGCTGCACGCGAGAAGCTCAGTACCATGTCTGAAATACCAGCAGCTGTATCTACAATTAAAATATCAAATTCGGTATTCAATTCGCTAAACGCACGAATTAGCCCAGCATGCTCAGATGGTGATAATTCAACCATACTTTGCGAACCCGATGTAGCGGGTACAATTTTAATTCCTGCAGGGCCTTCAACTAAAATTTCATCAAGCTCACATTCACCAGACAACACATGTGACAAGTTACGCTCTACACGTAAACCAAGCATCACATCACAGTTTGCTAAACCCAAGTCAGCATCCAGCACTAATACTCGATTACCTTGCTGCCCAAGTGCAATAGCTGTATTTAGAGAAACATTTGTTTTCCCTACTCCACCTTTACCACCGGTTACAGCGATAACTTTTACGCCGTTGTTATTGTTTTGACTCATTTTGCGCAGGCCGCTTGCTTGATCTAATACTGTGTTAATCATACATCCCTACTGTGCTTGGCGCCACTGATTGGTGCCTTGAATGTTGTTCTTTTGTTCTTTTTAAATATAATTGCTCAGCCTTTTTAACTAGTTTCTCAGCATTTGCAACACGAATATCCTCTGGTACTCGTTGACCATTAGTAAGATACCCTATTGGAAGGCGATTTTGAATCGCAATACTAATAATCTCACCCAAACTTAATGATTCGTCTAACTTAGTGAAAATACAGCCACTTAACTGTACTTTTTTAAAGTGGCGTACAGTTTCTTGCAATACATTAATCTGTGCTGTCGCGCTAAGTACTAAGTAGCTGCGAATATCTACACGTTGGTTACGCATTAACGTGTTTAATTGCTCAGTTAAACGTAAATCTCGCTGGCTCATACCTGCTGTGTCAATTAATACTAGACGTTTATTTCGTAAATGATATAAAACTTCAGCTAATTCATTAGCATCTTTAACTTGCTTCACACCACAACCAATAATACGACCATATGTTGCAAGTTGTTCATAAGCACCAATTCTGTATGTATCAGTGGTTATTAACGCCACTTTATCGGCGCCATATTTTTGTGCGCCTAGAGCTGCAAGCTTAGCAACAGTCGTTGTTTTACCCACACCTGTTGGACCCACTAACGCATATACACCACCTTGGCGAAGTATTTCATTATTGGTTGTTTGCATTTGATCTTCGACCATAGTTAACAATGCTTTCCAACCTTGCTTACGAGACACATCATCAGGTACAAAACATGCCATTTGCTGTGCTACTTCTTTATCAATACCCATACCGACTAAACGGTCAACCATACAAGCGCGTGTTGGATCGCGACGCGCCATATCTTGTTGCATCAAGCCTGATACTTGGTGTTCTAATAATTGACGAATTGCGTTCATTTCTTCACGCATTGTTGTCATTTCTTCGCTTTCATTATTAGGTGCTTGTTGGCGAGTGGTTACTGGGCTATCTAAATCATCAAAGTCGCGGTCTAAATCAAAACCTAAGCTATCCGCTTGAGTTTGTGGACGAACTGGCGCAGCAGCTTTAGGAGCAAACATATTTTTAGTACGCTGCCCCATATCAGGTTCTTGATAGTTATCAGTAGTATCAATACCCGATTGTGAAAACATTGATGCAAGCTCAGGAGAACGAGGACGCGGTGATTGACGCTCTAATAATGCTTGTAGGCTGTCAGCAACTTTTGCTTGAGGCTCAGGCTTGGCACGCTGTGGCTCTGGTTTTACAAAATTATGCATGCTTTGTTGTGGCGCCTGAGTACGCGGCTCTGCAGGGCGTTGTGGTTGCGCTGCTACTTTAGGGGCTGCTTTGTCATAATCAACTGCCGCTACAATTTCTACACCGTTAGCCAGTTTTTTATTTGACATAATAACCGCATCAACACCTAACTCATCTTTAACTTCTTTAAGTGCTGTGCGCATATCTTTAGCAAAAAAACGTTTAATTTTCATGATTCAACCCCTGTTAAAATCTTATTGTTGGCCTACCGAGCTTACAATTTTGATCTGTCTTTCGTCTGGTACCTCTTGATAAGACATCACTCTCAATCCTGGAATGGTGTACTTAACAAAACGAGATAACACAGTGCGTAACATTCCTGACGTTAGCAATATAGAAGGTTCGCCGGCCATTTCTTGATTTTGATGCGCTTGTGTCAATGACACTTGAAGTCGCTCTGCAAGTCCTGGCTCAATACCGGCACCTTCATCGCCTGCATTTTGTAATGACTGATGCAACATCTGTTCCAACTCAGGCGCCAAGGTTATGACAGGGATTTCTGATGACATTCCCACCGCATCTTGAACAATTAATCTACGCAGTGAAATACGCACTGCAGCCGTTAATACATCAGGGTCTTGACTACGTGGGCCATACTCAACAAGGGTTTGAACAATTGAGCGCATATCGCGAATAGCCACGCCTTCATTTAATAAATTTTGTAGTACTTTTACAATAGCAGTTAATGGCAATACATCAGGTACTAGTCCTTCCACTAAGCGAGGATGGCTTTTAGCAAGCATATCAAGTAGGTTTTGAACTTCTTCATGCCCTAGTAATAACGCTGCACTGTTAGTTAATAACTGGCTAATATGAGTGGCAACTACCGTGGCTGAATCTACAACGGTATAACCTAGTGATTGTGCTTCATCTTTTTGATCTGGCTTGATCCATACTGCATCAAGGCCAAACGCAGGATCTTTTGTTTCAACCCCTTTAATTGGACCAAATACTTGTCCTGGGTTAATCGCTAGCTCGTCGCCATGCTTAAGCTCGCTTTCACCGGTTGAAACCCCCATTAGTGTTATTCTGTAAGCGTTAGGGTCAAGCTCTAAGTTGTCGCGTATATGTACCGGCGGCACTAAAAAACCAAGCTCTTGAGAAAGCTTTTTACGCACCCCCTTAATACGATTAAGTAGCTCACCACCTTGTGATTGGTCCACTAACGGAATTAATCTATAACCGACTTCTAAGCCAATTACATCAACCTGCTGAACGTCATCCCAGCCTAGTTCTTTTTGTTCTTGTTTATTAGCAACACCCGTTGCAACGCTTCCGCCATTAGCGGCCTCTTCAGCTTCTGCCGCAGCAGCTTTTAATTTACTTTGCTGTGTGTAGTAAGCTAAGTAACCCAGTAACGCACCTAAACTTAAAAAAGCAATATGCGGCATACCAGGCACTAAGCCCATGATGATCAAAATACCAGATGCAATAAAGAGTGACTTTTCGTTGCCTAGTTGTTTCTTAAATTGGTCCCCCATATTGAGCGACTCATTTTGGCGTGTTACAACAATCGCGGTACCAATTGAAAGCAGTAAAGAAGGGAGTTGAGCAACTAAGCCATCGCCAATGGTAAGTAATGTATATACTTCCATTGCATTGCCAAAACTCAAATTGTGCTGGATCATACCTACAAATAAACCACCAACAATATTGATGATTAGTATAACAATACCTGCAATCGCATCGCCTTTTACAAATTTACTCGCACCATCCATTGAGCCGTAAAAATCAGCTTCGCGAGTTACTTCCTCACGGCGGTCACGCGCTTGTTCTGCGCTGATAAAGCCTGCGTTCAAATCGGCGTCAATTGCCATTTGTTTACCCGGCATTGCATCAAGGGTGAAACGCGCAGATACCTCAGAAATACGACCAGCACCTTTAGTAATTACTACAAAGTTAATAATGATCAGGATTAAAAACACAACCAAACCAACAGCGTAGTTACCACCAATAACAACTGAGCCAAACGCTTCAATTACTTTACCGGCAGAATCACCACCATTATGGCCTTCAAGTAATACAACTCGAGTACTGGCAACGTTAAGTGCTAAGCGCATAATTGTAGCGATTAGTAATACAGAGGGGAAAATACCAAATTCAACTGGCTTCATCGTGTAAACAGTTACAAGTAAAACCACTAACGCGAGAGCAATATTAAACGAGAAAAGGATATCGAGTAAAAATGGCGGTAGTGGTAAAATCACCATTCCCAAGGCAGCAAGCACAAGCAAAGGAGTACCTACTCCTTTGGCATAGTCTTTTTTGTCTCTGTTAAGTTGTTGTAATACCGCTTTAAAACTCATAATTCTACAATTTCAAAAAATTGACACTACGTAGAATTTGCAATAACTATTCCAAGTTACTCAGTTAACGGTTTAATACTTGTAGGCATCGGGGATTGGCAGCTTTTTATTGAGCTTAGTTGGACGTTTTCCGCGCCCTTTATTAAAGCGTTTAAGCTGAAATACATACGCTAAAACTTGCGCTACTGCGGTAAATAGCTGATCGGGTATTTGCTCTCCTACTTCAGCCGTATGATAAAGCGCTCGGGTCAACATGGGGGATTCTAATATAGGTACTTCATTCCCTATTGCTACTTTTCGAATTTGCATCGCCATTTCATCAATGCCTTTAGCAAGTACTATAGGCGCACCTGCGCGCTCCGTGTCGTATTTTAATGCTACAGAGTAGTGAGTTGGGTTGGTAACAATAACATCAGCGTCAGGAACATCTTGCATCATGCGGTTTTGCGACATTTGCCTTTGTGTTTGCCTAATGCGCGCTTTTATTTGCGGGTCACCTTCAGAGTTTTTATACTCATCTTTGATTTCTTGCATTGTCATTTTAAGTTGTTTGTTATGGTTGTAACTTTGAAATGGCGCATCAATGGCGGCAATAACAATTAAAGTGCACGAAAGGCCTAAAAACATCCACCCTAAAATTTCTAAGGCATGAATAATATTACCCGGTGCACTTTCTAAACTTAAATGCAGTATTTCATCAAAATAAGTATTAATTAAAAACACAGCAAAACTTGCAACCAAACCAAATTTTAAGAGTGACTTTACAAGCTCAATAGCCGCTTGTGGACCAAACATCCGCTTAAAGCCCTTCATTGGCGACATTTTACTTGCTTTAGGTGCAGCAGCTTCCCAGCTAAAATTAAAACCACCGAGTAACGTATTACCAATAAATGCAGCCAAAACGATAATTAACACAAACATAGCCATAGGAAACATCAACGCGTCTGCAACCTCTCCCCACACGGCAAACATTTTAGTGGTATCAAAGGCTTCGTTGCGGTTTAAGCTAAGGGTTCGGCCCATTACATTGTATAAACCTTTACCAATTTCAGGACCATACATCAAAAGCGATATAGCCGAAAAAATAAGTACAAACATGGTACCTAGCTCTTTTGAGCGTGCTATTTGGCCTTTCTTTTTAGATTCTTCAAGCTTTTTGGATGTCGGTTCTTCTGTTTTTTCTTGTCCTGAGTCTTCAGACATGACTTTCTCCTAAGGTGAGCAACCAACTAAAGTACACATTAGCTCAACCATTTTTAACCATTGAAACTCAAACTGAGTAACAAAGTTACCTAGTGTCGCCCAAATAATAATAAGTCCCGCTACCAAGGTAAACGGAAAACCAATAGAGAAAATATTTAATTGCGGCGCTGCACGCGTCATAATCCCAAACGACATATTAATAACGAGCATTGCGGTAAGCGGTGCAAGTGAGAGTACCAGTGCGGTAGTAAACATCCAGCCGCCCCAGGTCACTATGTCCCAGTAATGATCTACAGACCACCATGTGCCATCAATAGGTAGCACTTGAAAGCTATGTACCACCATTTGAATCATCATTAAATGGCCGTTAAAAGCAAAAAATAACAAGGTAGCCAAAATAAGGAAAAACTGCCCAACCGCTGGGACGCTTGCGCCATTAGAGGGGTCAATAACTGAAGCAAAACCCAAACCGGTTTGCATCGCAAGTATTTGCCCTGCTAACACAAAGGTATTTAATAAAAGTATAGATGCAAAACCAATAGCAACACCAATCAGCATTTGTTGAATAACGACTAAAATCATCTCAAACGAAAATAAATTAGTGAATGTAGCGGGCGGCAGAACAGGAACAACAAGAAAAGTTACAACAACTGATAACCCCATTTTTATACGCGTAGGGACATTTTTAGCACCTAAACCAGCCATAATCATAATCATTGAGCTAATGCGTACCAGGGGCAGCAAAAAATCGCTCAACCATTGAATAACGACTGCAAAGGGGTATTCCACGTTTAACCTGCAATTTCAGGAATAAGTAATACTAGGCGAGTAAAAAAATCCATCAGTTCTTGAGTAAGCCAGTGCCCACCTACAATAAGCGCACTAATGGTAATTAATAAACGAGGTAAAAAGCTCAACGTTTGTTCATTGATTGATGTTGCCGCCTGAAATACAGCAACCACTAAACCAATAATTAAGCCTGGGACTACGATTGCAGACACCAATTTAATAACTAAAAACAGCGCGTCACTTAGAATATCAACAAAAATTTCCGGTTCCATGTTGTACTCCTATTGTTGGGTCATGTTAATGCTTTGCATACTAAGTCCCTAAACCAAAGCTTTTAGCTAGAGTCCCCATCACTAAGCTCCAACCATCAACAAGTACAAACAGCATAATTTTAAACGGTAAGGACACTATCATGGGGGAAAGCATCATCATACCCATCGCCATTAATACCGAAGCGACCACTAAATCAACAATTAAAAATGGGATAAAAAACATAAACCCAATTATAAATGCCGTTTGCAGTTCGCTGGTTACAAAGGCCGGTATTAACACTATTAATGGCGTATCTTGTGGCGAATTTAGCTGATCGTAACCAGCAATTTTAGCGAACGTTTCTAAATCTTTTAAACGCACCTGTGAAAGCATAAATGCTTTCATTGGCTCTTTAGCAAGCTCTAAAGCCTCTACTGATGTAACCTGCTCATTTAAGTAAGGCTCTATAGCTCGCTCGTTTACCTGCTGATAAATAGGCGCCATTATAAAAATACTTAAAAAAAGTGACATACCTAATAACACTTGGTTTGACGGTGTTTGCTGTAAGCCAATTGCTTGGCGCAAAATGGCGAGTACAACAATAATTCGTGTAAAAGAGGTCATCATAATTATGGCGGCCGGTATAAAACTCAGCGCCGTCATAATTGCTAAAACTTGTAACGTTACTGAGTAATCTTGCGTGCCATCAGCGTTTGTTGTAATAGTAAGGGCATCAATTCCTTCTGCACTTACATTTGGTACAAACACCATGGCAAAAATAATAAGCAGCCACTTTGTCATAGGTTTAATTCTTTTTATTTTGGTTTGATTGCGGGTTTAAAAGTTTACCAAATCGTTTAGCGAGTTCAGGCAGTTCTTTTTCACTTAATGGGGTTTCTAACTTGTGTAAATAATTAATACTGTGGGGAGTTACACCAAGCAAATGCTGAGCATTATCTATCTCAACAACCATTAAACGCTCGCGAGAACCTAAAGGTAGACTTCTAACTACTTTAAACTCATCACTATTTGCTAAATTAGGGTTAAGCTTTTTAACAAAAAATGCCAGTACAATAATCAGTACTAGCACCATTACAAGCGACAGCACCATAGAGAGTATATCCCCAGTTGGTGTTGCCACATCTGCTTTTGAAAAAACGGTAGTCGTTAAAGCAACTAATAAGCTCATCGTAATTTTTTGATCCGCTCTACTTGGCTTATCACGTCAGTTAAGCGAATACCAAATTTGTCGTTTACTACAACTACTTCACCATGAGCGATTAAAGTACCATTAACTAGCACGTCTAGCGGCTCACCCGCAACACGGTCAAGCTCAACAACAGAGCCTTGATTAAGTTGCAGTAGGTTACGAATATTGATTTTAGAGCGCCCTACTTCCATTGAAATAGTAACGGGAATATCTAAAATAGTGTCGAGTTTTCGTTTTTCATCACCACTCATTTCGTGTTTTGAATCACTTAACTCATCAAGCTCTGCAACATGTGCTTCGCCACTATCATCTGGACCTTCGGCTTCTGCTAATGCTGCTGCCCATTCATCCATTGTGTCTTGATCATCGCTCATACTTTTAACCTTTTAATCAATTACCAGTCTAAGTCTACACCGTCAGAGAGGTGTAAATCATCTTCTAGTTCTGCTAATTCTGCATCTGAGTCAATTTTCTTGCCGCCTTTGGTAAATACATGCAGCTCAGATTTAACTGAATCAGGTCGTTTAATTTTTTCACTAATTTGAAGCGCAACATTATCGCGAGAGCGACCCATTTTGGCTCTAAATGTAGGGAGTTCCTCAACAAATACGGTTATATGCTCAGGCATTTCAACCGGAATAATATCACCTGCTTTTAATTCCATAATTTGCTTTAAGGTCAAATCAACTTCAAGTAACTGAGTCGACATATCAACCTCAACATCCATTATTTCATCGCGAAGTGCTTTGCTCCAACGTAAGTCGGTATCCTCTGTATCAGATTGAACACCCGCATCTAAAAGCTCTCGGATTGGCTCAAGCATCGAATACGGAAGTGCAATATGGAAATCGCCGCCACCGCCATCAAGCTCAATATGAAAAGAGCTAATAACCACAACCTCTGTTGGACTTACAATATTCGCCATAGCTGGGTTTACTTCTGAATCGAGATATTCAAACGATACATCCATAACCGGTGCCCATGCTTCTTTATAATCTTCAAAGATTATTTTAAGGAGCATTTGTACAATTCGGCGCTCTGTTGGGGTGAACTCTCGGCCCTCTATTTTTGCATGATAACGCCCGTCACCACCAAAAAAGTTATCTACCAAAATAAACACAAGTCGTGCTTCCATGGTAATCAGGCCTGTGCCTTTTAAAGGCCTAAAACGGACCATATTTAAACTAGTTGGAACAAATAAAGTATGAATATACTCGCCAAACTTAATCATTTGCACGCCGTTAATAGACACCTCTGCGGTGCGACGCATCATGTTAAATAGGCTAATTCTCATATGACGAGCAAAGCGTTCGTTAACAATTTCCAGCGTCGGCATACGACCACGTACGATCCGATCTTGCGAAGAAAAATCGTACTGAAGCGTACTTCCCCCGCCATCTTCACCTTCGTGTATATCTTCCTCTTCAACGTCATCAACACCATGTAATAGCGCATCAATTTCGTCTTGGGATAATAAATCGCTCACGCTAACCCCTTATTGCATCACAAAGCCGGTAAACAATACCCGCTCAATTACTTTGCTGCCTTCAACATCATTTAAAGCCGCTTGGACTTTTTCAAGTGCAGAAAAACGAAGTGTTTCTTTACCCGTACTCGTACTTAACTCATCAGCAGTTGTAGTAGAAAACACACTCAATAGCGTACCTTCTATCAGTGGAATGTGTTTTTTGGCTGTTTCTTCATTTACTTCACCACGCACTAATAACTGCACTTTAATTTGTACAATTCTATCGCGACTTGAACCTGGCACATTAAATACAAATGGGCGTGGCATAGCCACATATAAAGCACTACCAATTTCAGCTGAATCAGTAGGCTCAGCTGAAGCTGCATCTGTTGATATTGCAGTCTCTTCATCTAAGCTTTCAACTGACGCACCCGAACCTGACATAAAGAAGTAACCCGCTGCACCACCTACAATAACTAGTACAGCTAATATGATTATTATTAGTTTCTTTTTACTTTTACCGGTTTCTTCGATTTCTAAACTTGCTTCTTCAGCCATCATGATTCCTTTAATCGCAAAGGTACTTGCTTGTTTTAACTATTATAATAGCAGTACTTAGGCATAGTAATCTATTGATGATGAAGTTTGTTGTCGAGAACTTTGTGCTGTGTTATTTGCTTGCTCGTCGTTTTCATCATTAACTGACTTATTATTAGCCAAATTACCTTGGGCTCCACTCTCACTTTGCTCAGCTGTTTCATCACCTGATTGCCCATAAGAAATAGTGCTTTCACCAAGCTCTAGCCCTTGTTGCGCTAACATTTCACGTAAGCGCGGCATTGATTGCTCAAGCGCTTCTTTGGCTTGCTGGTTTTGTACAACAAAGTTTATATGTGCTTGTTCTGCATCGCTACGAATACGTATTTGCATGCTTCCCATTTCTGGAGGATCGAGGCGAATTTCTGCTTCTTTATTATTAATGCTCAACATTGAGCTAACGCGCTCTTGCAGTAATTTAGCTGCATCACTTTTAACAATATTAATTGCCTGCATTACACCTGGATCAATACTTACTTGCTTAACTTGTGATGTACTTTGTAATTGTTGAGTTTGTATTATTTGGGTATCAAGTAAGCTCTGCTCGTAACTTAATGAGTCGTATTGGCTTAATGTGCTCGTTTGCTGAGTATTTAAAGCGGCTGTAATTTGCGTAAATACTTGTGTTACGCGTGCAGGAGTTTGTTCTGCCGTTATTTTTCTAAGCCCATCTTTTTGTAACTCTTCAAGTGATTTTAATAAATCATCACGCTTAGTTGGGGTTATTGCGGCTTTATTAATATCCGAGCCTTCGTTTGTAGATGCCTTTAAGCTTAACTTTTGTGGATTATATACTGTATTAGGAGTCTCTGACGCCACAAACGTTTTTGAGTCTGATTTAGCGGTATCAGCAAGTCCTATTTCAATAGAAGCTTTTAACTCATTAACTGTTTGCTTAAGCACTGACAACTGCTCGCCTTTAGGCTGCTCTGTTTTAATATATGCGTTTAATTGCGTTAATAAACTTTGTTTATCAGCTGTATTAAGTGAATTTATTTCTGCGCTAAAAGAGTGTTTTGTTACCGTGCTTTGCGCTTTTTCGTTATCAGTAATAAATTGTGCAAGCATTTGCTTAAGATTTGAAGTACTACTAGCTGCGCTATTTGTTGAATCAGCGTTCTCTAATACCTTAACTTGCGCGTTAAGTTGTGAGCGTTGCTCAGGCGTTAAACTAGCAATAACGCTATTAGCTTTAATTAAGCTCGCATCTTTCGTCATTAGAGTATCTATTGCTACACCTTTTTCACTCTCAGATGTCTGTGAACTTGCTTGTGTCGTTTGTGATTCAGTTAAAGGAGGTGGCGATACAGATGGAGCTTCTGTAAGTATTGCTGTTGGCAGCACTATATTCTTTGCACTTTTACTGACAGGTTTATCTTGAGCTAATTGATCCTTTATATCCATTGAAACTAATTCAGTGTCATCAACTATAGGGCCTAGACTGTCATCGGGCTTTTTATTTATAGAATTTAATGGGCTTTCAATAGCTTTGGCAACATCACTTTTACGATGCTTGCCTTCATTTAATGGTAAAGAGTTCAAAGGTAGTGAGCTTAAGTTATCGCTTTTTGAATCAGTTAATTTAGCCGTTTTGTAGTCTACATTAGTGGCAATTGGATTTTGCACTACACTCGCTGTATTCGCTTCTTTAGCCGATACTTCATCACTTGTATTAGCAGATAAAATTACTGAGGTGGTTTCTAACTCTGCATCTTCTGATTCTATATTTTTAGTTGCATCGAACGGCTTAGTAATCGAGGTGCTCATTGCTTGTGCTGAATTAATTTGATCAAGCATCTCAACAGATACAAAAGTAACTTCGTCTGGTGTTATTTCATCTAGCTTTACGCTCAGATTTTCATTTCCTTCTGGCTGTTTATGCTTAGGTATGGCAATCGAGTTTTCGGCATCGGGATTTTTATTGCCCTTAAGCAAAGGCCCCATAGAGTTATGCGCTTCGTTTAGCTGGCTTAAAAATTCCTCGCCTAAATTTCCTTCGCCATTAGCTAAGCTATTGTCTTTAAAAGCTAACAGTGAATCTTTTTCAGAAGAAACTAAAAACGAAATGTTATTCATCGCCATAAATCACCTAATACCATTACGGCAATATGCCACCGCATACCGCCAAAAGTTAAATACCACTAAGTAACAAAGCAATTAACGTGCCTGAATTACAAAGCTTTCCGACGTTGAAAAAACTGATTAGCTGAAAACTCATCTAACATTTTCTGCTCGTTTTTAGCCATTAACGCATTTGCTTTGAGTTTTTGATTCTCGATTAATTTGGCAACTGCTTTAGCTTTAATTTGCTGCTTAAGCCATAGCGTTTTACGTTGAGTAACAACTTGCTTAGCTGTATTTACTGTACTTGCTTGTTGGCGAATTGCCTCTTCAATTTTAGCTATAAAAGCATGGTACTGACCAAACCCTGCACTAGATAAACCCGACTTACCTTTTAGGTGTAACTGTTGAGAATATTCAAGTCTAAAGTTATTTAAACCTTGCAGCTTTTGTTGATTTGCTTGCAAATTTTGATTGGCTTGTAAGTAACTCATGCGCAAATTTTCTTCTTTATCATTTTCAATTTTGAGCAATAAATCGAGTTTATTTTTAGCCATTATGCTTGTCCTAGTAACTGAGCAAGACCTTGCAGACCATCATCGTAACTAATGACATCTCGCATACCTTGTTGTAAAAATGCATTTACTCTTGGCATCATATTTATGGCTTGGTCGAGCATTTGATCGGTCCCTTTTTGATAAGCACCTAAAGTAATCATATCTTTGTTTTGTTGATACATTGAATAAACTTGCTTAAGTACACGGGCTTGTTGCATGTGTGGTTCAGAAACGACTTGAGGCATAACACGCGAAATCGATTTTTCTATATCTATGGCGGGATAGTGCCCGCTGTCGGCTAAATCACGCGATAATACAATGTGGCCATCTAATATAGCTCGCGCTGCATCAGCAATAGGGTCTTGCATATCATCGCCTTCACTCAACACCGTAAAAAAGGCGGTAATTGAACCTTGCCCTTCACCGCCATTACCAGCACGCTCCACCAGCGCAGGTAATTTAGCAAACACCGAAGGCGGATAACCCTTTGTAGCTGGCGGCTCGCCAACAGCAAGTGCAATTTCACGTTGCGCCATTGCATAACGCGTTACCGAATCGAGTAACAATAATACGTTTAAACCCTGATCTCTAAAATACTCTGCAATAGTTACGGCGCTCTCACAGCCTTTTAAACGCATAAGTGGTGATGAATCAGCAGGCGCTGCGACAACAACTGAACGTTTGCGCCCCTCTACACCAAGTATTTCTTCAATAAATTCTTTTACTTCGCGGCCACGCTCCCCCACTAAGCCAACAACAATGACATCGGCTTCGCTACCTCGGGTCATCATACCCAGTAGTACTGATTTACCTACACCAGAGCCTGCAAACAAGCCCATACGCTGGCCTTGTCCTACTGTGATAACCGAGTTAATAGCACGCACACCTACATCCATAGGCTTAGTGATTGGTCTTCTTGAAAGCGGGTTTATAGTATTTTGCGCAAACTTTAAATGATGCTCAGCATTAATTTTACCAAGGCCATCTAGCGGTCGCCCTAAACCATCAACCACGCGCCCTAGTAAACTCATCCCTACAGGTAAACCTAAGTTATTAACTTGAGGAATTACACGCGCACCAGGAAGTACACCAGAGATATGATCATTAGGCATTAAATACAAAGTTTGATCGTTAAAACCGACTATTTCAGCGTCTACAAAGCCGTTCATAGTTTCTATTTTACATTGGCTACCAACGGGAGCACGTAAACCTCTAGCCTCAAGGGTAAGGCCAACAACACGCGTTAAAATACCTGCCACAGCAGGCGCTGGGGTTTTAATATGTTGTTGATATTGAGATAAGCGTTCGCTTAAAGGTGCACGTTGAGTTGACATAACACGCCAATAAAATAGTTAGATACCACTATTATGCAAAAAACTATCCAACGTTTCTTTGACACGTGTTTTAAGGGTCATATCGAGTGATGATTGCGCTGTTTTAACTTCACAGCCACCGCGCTCAAGAGTGGGCTCTGCCATTAATTGCCAGTTATTATCAATAATGGTTTGTTCGCCGTAACTCTCTCTTATGAGCTCTAAATCTTCGGGGTTTAAATGAATTCGTACTTTTTCTTGCTCGGCATTAAGAGAATCTATACTTTGCTTTAACGTATGTAAAATCACATCTGGCGATGTTTTTACTTCTTGATAAATAACAGCTTCCGCTAACATGCTAGCAAGTTGTACTAATTGCTTTTCAGCTTGTTCATCTACTTTATCTAGCGGTGCAGTAAGTCCCTCTAAAATAGTTTTTAAACTTGTTAACTGCTCTTCAATTAATGGTTTTACGTCATCAAGGCCTTTTGTTTTACCTTGTTCTAAGCCTTCTTTGTAGCCTGCCTCTTTGCCTTCGCCAACGCCTTTTTCAAAACCGTCTATGTAGCCTTGCTCATGACCTTGCTTAAGGCCCTCTTCGTAGGCGTCTTGCCTGATGCGTTCAAGCTCAACCATAGTAAGCGCAGGCAATTCTGGTTCTTGTGGCTCATCAATTGGCATTTCTTCAGCTAATTCTTTTTTATACAGATCACTAAGCGGTGTGCCGTAAGCCGTAGAGCGATTGCCAAAGCTGCTCTCATCTGGTGCTACATCCGGAATAGCCCAGTTTTTTAATAATTCATCTGCTTCTTCAGCCCGAAGTGTGCGTCCTTTGAGTTTGCTCATGGTTTACAGGAACTCCTCGCCACCGCCGCCGCCCAGCTGAATTTCACCTGAGTCAGATAAACGACGCGCTGTTGATAAAATCTCTTTTTGCGCCGCTTCTACTTCGCTTATACGTACCGGTGCCATAGCTTCTAAATCATCAGCAAGCATTTCGGCTGCACGCTTAGACATATTGCCCAGTATTTTGTCTTTAAGCGCATCGTCGGTGCCCTTAATTGCTTTCATTAATACGTCTTGTTGTACTTCTCGCAGGATTGCTTGAATACCACGGTCTTCAACATCCATTAAGTTTTCAAACACAAACATTAAGTCTTGAATTTGCTGCGACATCTCTTCGTCATGTTCACGAATAGAGTCCATTAACTGCCCTTCTACATTGGTATCTAGGTAGTTCATAATATCTGCAGCTGCTTTTAAGCCACCCATTTTAGCGGCTTGTGCACCTGCTTGGCCGGCAAATTGTTTTTCCATAATTTCGTTTAGCTCTTGCAGTGCTGCTGGCTGAACTTCTTCAAGGTTTGCAATACGCATTGTTAAATCTAAACGCACTTTTTCAGGGAACTGAGCAATAATCTCAGCTGACTGTTCTGGCTCTAAATACGATAATACAATGGTTTGAATTTGCGGATGCTCATTACGAATAATGTTTGCTACCTGCTTAGAGTCCATCCATTTTAATGAATCCAAGCCTTTAGCACCTGAGCCCATAACAATTTGGTCAATAAGGCTAGCGGCTTTGTCTTCACCAAGTGCTGCTGTAAGCGCTTTTTTAATAAAGTCTTCTGACTGAAAACCAATGGTACTAAAACTTTGAATTTGTTCTATAAACAAGTTGTGTACAGCGCTAATTTTAGCTTGAGATAAATCCTGTAGCCCAGCCATCGCCATACCCACTTTTTGCACCTGTTTAGGTTCTAAGTGTTTAAGGATTTGCGCGGCATCTTCTTCTGATAAACTCAAAAGTAATATAGCGGCTTTATCTACCCCATCTAGCTTATCAACATCAAAGGCTGGCGGGAGTTGTTTTTGTTCTTGATCAGTCATCTTCTGTTAACCACGCTTTCACTACTTGTGATGATAGTTCTGGTTCGTTAGCTACAAGGGCACGAATTGCTTTGAGTAAATCTTCGTCGCCATGTAAATCCGGTAACTGCAGTGTACCATCACTTGAGAAACCAACCGAAGCAGAATCAAAGTCTTTATTTAGCATATCAAGTGTATTGTCGCCAATGTCTACGCCTGAACTTAATGCATCTTCGTCGTATTCTTCTAGTGTATCGTCTGGGTAAATTAAGCGCTTAAGCATTGGTTTTACTACTGCCATTATCAATACAATGATAACTAAGGCTCCTAGTACAAGGCGGGCTATTTTCATAAACCAGTCTTGTTCCCACAGTGGCACTTCTATTGCTAAATTTGTTGCTTCACGTACAAACGGCACTGTTACTACTTCAAGTGCATCACCACGTTGCATATCAAAACCTACACCACCTTGTAGTAAGCGACGAATATTTGACAATGCCTCTACCGAGCGCGGGGCCATAGTTGTTTCGCCGTTTTCTCCCACTTTAGGGACGTAGTCAACAGCAACTGACACACTTATTCTGCGTATTACACCACTTTGCTGGCGCTTGTGAGAAATTGTTGTATCGAGTTCATAATTACGTGTTGCTTCTTTGTGGCTACGTGTTGGTGACGTAGCTGTGCCTGCGCCACCCTGCCCCGCAACCTCAGGAATGTTTGAGTTTAGCGGTGGTTGATTTGTAAGCGCACCAGGAATACCAACAGCTAAACCACCAATGTTATTTTCTTCAAATGTGGTTTCGCTTCTAACCGCTGGTAGGTCTGGGTTATAACGCTTTTGAGTTTCCTCAACTGAGCTAAAGTCCATGCTCAAATCAACTTGAGCTGTATAGTTTGCAAGCCCAACAACCGGTATTAAAATACTGTCTATTTTTTCTAGATACTCTTGTTCGCGCTTACGTTCTAAATCGTATTCTTTACGAGAGCGTGCTGCTAATGAGCTTTGCGAACCTGAATTTAATAATCGACCATTTTGGTCAGTAACTGTAACACGTGCAGGCTCTAAGCCTTGTACTGCTGAAGCAATCATATCAACAACAGAGTCTACTTCTTCACGGTCAAGTGAGCGGCCACGTTTAAGTGTTAATACAACAGTAGCGGATGGTTTTTTCTCTCTGCGGGCAAATACGTTTTCTTTAGGGATGGCTAACAATACTTTGGCGCGAGTAATGTTATTTAGCTCTTCAATGGTGCGTGCTAATTGCTGTTCACGACCATGTTTTAAACGTTCACGCTCCAAGCGTTGGCTTACACCAAAGCCCATATCTTGCATAATTATGTCAGAGCCAGATGCAGGGCCTTGCTCTAACCCTTCGCGGGTCATTAGCAATTTAATGTTTTGGTATTCGCTTTCATCAACCGATACAACATTGCCATCTAGTTGGTATTCAATTTTTTGCGCATCTAAAAAGTCTAATGTTTGAATAAGCTCTTCTGTTTGCATTTTGCCTAACGGGCGCATATCTGGCTGACGAGCCCAAATAATAATAAAAATCGCGATAGCTAAACAAATAGCCAATGCTATAACCAATGTTACTTGGCGCAATACATCAACACCATTTAAAGCACTTAAGTAGCCTGACTTTTGTTCTTGTTGATCATCACCACCACTTTGGTCAATACCGCCACCAGCAAGTGCTAGGTCTGTAGATTGGTTAGATTGCGCCACAATAATTCTCCACTACCTAATTAAACAGGCATGTTCATGATTTCTTTATAAGCTTCAACAAGTTTATTACGAACCTGTACCGTAGCCTCAAAAGCAACTGACGATTTTTGAGAAGCAATCATCGCCTCAGCAAGGGATACACTTCGATCCCCCATCTCAACTGCTGTTACTTTTTGCGCGGCATCTTGTTGTAATCCGTGCACTGAATTTATTGCATCACTTAGCATGTCGCCAAATTGTGCTGTAGAAGTAGACTGCACCTGAGTTGGCAGTTTATTAGTTTGATTATTACGGCCGGCTTCTAAAGCCATTGATTGCATTTCTTGAAATACAGCACTGTTTTGAATTTTCATAATTTATCTCTGACACGCAGTGAACTCTTATAAGTAATAAAGCACAAAGCATGCCAAATAATTAATCATTAAAATACAATAGGTTAACTTTAATTTGTGTGAGTCAGAGTTTTGACAACCCTAAGCTCGCAGCGCAAACTTAGGGTTTATAGGAGGTTATGCAGGGAGTGAAATACCTAAATCGCGCATTTGCGCTAGTTTATAACGTAAAGTGCGTGGGCTTATGCCCAACGTTTCGGCAACGTCTTTACGCTTACCTTGGCAACGTGCAAGGGTTTCTAAAATAATGCGATGCTCTTTGTCTTTAAGCTCATCTTTATAGCTACCGGTATCCGCCGCTAGTAAACCTTGCTTAGGCTCATCCTCAGCATGCGATTTTTCATCATAATATGCAGAGCTTAGCGTGCTTTTATCAACGCCTTTATCTGCGTGAGCTAATTCTGTTGGCGATACTGTTTGCGCTGGTGCCAATGATGGCTCCATAACAAAGTTATTAGATACTAAGTTTTCGATAAAAATAGCATGCTCGTTTATTGTATCGCCACTTCGCAGTATAAGTGCACGCTGTATAACATTATCAAGCTCGCGCACATTACCAGGCCACGCGTGAGCCAGTAACTTTTGCTCGGCAGCTTTATCTAAATACGCCATAGGCTCCTTGCTTTTACTTATATGGCGCTCAATTAAATGCTTAGCCAATACAATAATATCGCCAGGGCGTTGGCACAATGGACGCCACATTAGTGGAAAAACATTAAGCCTGTAATATAAATCTTCTCTAAACTGATTTTCAGACACGGCTTCTTTTAAATCACGATTACTGGTTGCCAAAATACGTACATCGAGCTGGATTGTTTTACGACCCCCTAAGCGCTCTACTTCACGCTCTTGCAGTACGCGTAAAAGTTTAGCTTGTAGCCCTAAGTCCATTTCAGTAATTTCATCAAGTAAAATAGTGCCGCCTTGTGCTTGCTCAAACTTACCCGGACATGCTTGAATCGCCCCCGTAAAAGCCCCTTTTTCGTAACCAAATAACGTGGCTTCGAGCATATTTTCAGGAATAGCCGCGCAGTTAATCGCTACAAATGGCTCATTACATCGGCTCGACTTATCATGAATATAACGCGCAAGTACTTCCTTACCTGAACCACTTGGGCCAAGTACCATTACACTTGCATCAGAGCGTGCTACTTTACTTGCAAGCTCCAATAATTGAATACTAGTTGGATCAGCAACAACGGGGCCGTCGGTTTCTTTTGCTTTTTCAGGCAAATAACGGCTCACCATATTTAACAGCACTTCAGGTGCAAATGGTTTTGCCATGTAGTCAATTGCACCTAGGCGCATGGCCTCTACCGCATCGTCAATTGTGGCATACGCCGTCATCATCAATACAGGTAAATCAGGGTGGTTTAATTTAATACTGCGTAGTAAATCCAATCCACTCATTGCGCCCATTTGCACGTCGCTTACAACAAGCGAAAATTGATCTTTTTTAAGCAGTAACATTGCTTGCTCAGCACTGCTCGCTGCAACACATTCAATACCCGACATTTCAAGGGTATCTATTAAGGCTTCACGAAGCCCTGCGTCATCTTCGACAACTAAAATAGTGTTACTCATAATGACCCCTCTAATTTAGATGTTGCCTTAATAGGCAATAACAAGCTAAAGCAGGCACCACCCTGCGTATTATTAGTCACATCAACACGGCCTTGGTGCGCACTAGCCACCGAACTCACTACAGCAAGCCCTAAACCTGTGCCCTGACTTTTTGTAGTAAAAAATGGTTCAAAAATTTTATCGCTTTGGCTTAAATCAACACCTGGGCCATTGTCGCTCACACTAATACGAACCATATCTAAATCTTTTAAATCTCTTTGTGCGCTAATTTTTACTTTTGCGCCGCCGCCAATAACTTGAATACTATTGTGCACTAGATTTTGAATAGCACTGGCCAATGCCGTTTTATTACCGACTATTTGTATATCTGGCTCTGGTAAGCTTACATCCAATTCACTTTCATTAAGTGCGACCATCGCATCAGCACCTGCTTTAACTTCAGTTAAAAGCTGCTGCATTGAAACTTGCTCAACAACTTGCTGATCGCCACTTTTAGCAAATAACAGCATGTCGTTTACTTGAGTTTCTAAATCTTTTAAACGCGACATTAACTTTGTTTGAAAATTATCACGAGATGCTTCAGGTAAGCGCTTTGACCCTAAATTAGCAGCGTACAGCATAGCGGCTGAGAGCGGTGTGCGTACTTGGTGCGCTAATGATGCAACCATTTTGCCCAGCGCGCTTAATCGCTGCATATGTGCAACACGTTTTTGTAAGCGACGGGTTTCGGTTAAATCCGTCATTAAAATAAGTTGCCCAGGCTCTGGTGCTAAAGCGGTAATATCAAGCTTTATTAGGCGCCCGTCCTTTAAAGACACTTCATGGCCATCATCTTGATGTGGCCTAAAAGAGCGCTGAATAACATTAAACCAGCGTTCGCCTTCAAGTGGCTCGCCAAGCATATCAATCGCTATTTGATTCGCTTTTGCAATCAACCCTTTGCCATCAAGTACAACCACACCTGCTGGCATGGTATCAACCAAGTGCGAAAGCCAACTTGCTTGCTTGCGCAGATCGCTTAATTCACCAATGTACTCCTCTTGAAGTAAACATGGGTTATACTGATTTGCAGAAAAAAACTGTGGTTTTAGCACGCTAGCAAGGGCCATAATCAAATCTCGAATTGATGTAGATACATGTCTAAATGCACGATTTATACCAATATTTATTTACATATTTATCATTAAGTTACATCAATAATTTGAGCGACATAAAAATGACGCACACAAAAAGGAATAATAATGAGTGAGCAAATAAAGTGCCGTTGCCCGTGGCTCGACACCACTAAACCCGACTACGTTATTTACCATGATGAAGAATGGGGCGTCCCTCTTTATGATGATACAAAGCTGTTTGAATTTATCACCCTTGAATCAGCGCAAGCCGGCTTAAGCTGGTACACAATTTTAAAAAAGCGCAGCGGTTATAAAAAAGCATTTGCTAATTTTGATGTAGATAAAGTGGCACAATTCACACAAGATGACATTGAGAGATTAATGCTTGATGAGGGTATTGTGCGCAATCGCTTAAAAATTGCGGCAACTGTTAACAACGCAAAGTGCTTTATAGAAATACAAAAAGAATTTGGAAGTTTTAGTAACTACCAATGGCAGTTTGTCGATAATAAACCGATTATAAGTAATTTAAATAACGCTGAGGACTACCCAGCAATTACAGAGGCATCAACTGCATTTGCTAAAGATTTAAAAAAACGGGGTTTTAAGTTTTTAGGCCCTACAACGGTTTACGCTCATATGCAGGCCTGCGGTATGGTTAACGATCACAGTAATGATTGTTTTAGAAAAGAAGAAATTATTAAGACTTTTAGTGAGTAAGCGATTTATAACCATAAAAGTGATTAGTTCAAAAAGAGGTTAAGAGATGCTGCGCTTTAGAGAAGTGACGCGTAAGTTGACTATGGCTTTTCATTTACCCTCGTTTTTCTCTTTGTGAAATAACGTTTTATTTAAATGATTAAAAGCTACGCTTTTCACGCGAGCAAAATCTACGTCTACAACAAAAGTAAAAACCGTGTAGGTGCGAATTTACTTCGCGCTCTTGCTAATATTTTTAAGTAAAGCGCGGTATAAAACCGCACCTACAAAACGAGGGATTATTTATCTAATGAGTTTGGCCAATTTATAACTAAACACTGACAGCTGCTTTTAAACCTTAATCTCGTGAAAGATTATACTTTTTCATTTTCTCAACGAGTGTTGTTCTGCGAACCCCTAATATCTCTGCAGCACGTGCTACAACGTAATCATAGCGCTCTAACGCTTGGGTTATTAAGCTAATTTCAAGCTCTGCTAAATAATCTTTAAGTTCAATACCATCATCAGGTAATAACCCACTACCCGTTTGGCTAAACTCAGCGTCAGGCTCACTTTCGTAATCACTAAAGCCTGTACTAAATATGTCGTTAAAGGCGTCTTTTTCCATTAACTCTTCAGGGTATTCTGGCTCGTAGGCTTCAACTTCAATGTAACGATATTTGTTAGGTAAATCAGGAATATCGACCACTTTGTCAGGGAACATAATAACCATACGCTCCACCAAATTAGCAAGCTCACGAATATTACCAGGCCAAGCATGTTCTTTTAAGCTCTCAACTGCGCGCTCTGTAAACTTAGCGGTAGAACCAGTCTGGTCGTTAACACGGCGCATTAACTCTTTTAAAAGCAGCGGAATATCATCAGCTCGTTCACTCAGCGATGGGTTTTCGATAGGGAATACATTTAAACGGTAATATAAATCTTCCCTAAAACTACCCTCTTCAATCATTGTTTCAAGATTACGATGCGTGGCCGCAATAACGCGTACATCAGCCTGAATAGCCTTTGTACCACCAACACGTTCATAGCTGCGTTCTTGCAATACTCGCAGCAACTTAACTTGCATTTGCAGTGGCATATCGCCTATTTCATCTAAAAATAGCGTCCCACCTTGAGCTAGTTCAAAGCGCCCTTTACGAGCCGATATAGCACCAGTAAACGCGCCTTTTTCGTGGCCAAAGAGTTCACTTTCGAGCAGTTCAGCCGGAATAGCACCACAGTTAACAGGTACAAACGGTCCATTAATACGCTTTGAAAGCAAGTGTACATTACGGGCAACCACTTCTTTACCTGTGCCTGACTCGCCTAAAATTAAAACATTAGCATCGGTTTTTGCCACTTGTTCAATTAAAAAGCGAACATCTTTTACGGCCTCTGTTTCACCAACAAGTCCATCAAAAATTTTATGTGGTTTACTATGCTTATGCTCATTAGGCAGCATGCGCTGATACTGCTGGCAATCGTGAAGTAACTGCGTTGTCACTTCGTGATTAAATGGCTCGCAAATAAGCCCCACTACATTAGCGATACTTAATAGTGGTTTTAGCGTTTCGCCAATTAATAAAAACGGTAATGTTGGATAGCGTTTAATTAAGCTTTCGTGGTCCAGTGATTGCAACGCTCCTAAAATAATCATGCATTCTTGCTGCTGAAATTTTTTGCATTCTTGTTCAAAGCAGTCTTCGCTTAATAGTTGGACAGCTTCACCAATAAAGCCAAGTGAAGCATTTAATCCTATTGCGCGGTTGTTATTATTATCTAAAATCAAGATCATATTTAGCGAGCCGTACTTTCACTAATTTGTATAATTAGTTAAATTGTAAGCCAGTTCAGCATGGATGCAAGTGATAGCGGCAGTTTTTTGACATAAACGCCAAAAAACAGACGGGCTAGTTAAGTCAATCATACTTAACAGTTAATCATTAAGTATGGGTTATAGTTTTAACTTAGTTATTACCTAGCTATAACTTAGCTCTAAAAATTAATTTACTCGGCTATAAAAATGCTATTGTTAGTAAATAAACTCAATTATAAATTTAAGTTGAAGTTACAAATGCCGATATATAAATAAGTGAAAATGCTTGGCATTAATATTGCTTTATTCTTGTAAAAATATAAAAGCTTTATTAAATTTTCATATCAGTTTTATATAGAGTTTTTTATATTAGCTTTCACATAATTTTATTGTTTTAAATTTTAGGATCTTCCCATGGCTCATGTCTCAGTAAAAAAATACGGTCAAGTTCGTGCCAGTAGTATTGCCGAAATGGCTCCTTACGAACAAATAAACCTTATATTCAGTAATATTATCGGTCGCTTAGCAGCAACAAAAGGGTTTATTGAGCGCAAAGAAATAGCAAAAAAAGGTGAAAATATTTCAGCCTGTGTTTTATTATTTGGTGCACTGCAAGACGCACTTAATTTAGACGTAGAGCAAGACCCTAGTATTTCTAATAATTTATTGGCGCTTTACGATTACTGCCAACGCCGTTTAACGCAAGCGAACATAAACAACGATATTGAAGCAATTGTGGAAGTATCAAGTATTGTTAAAGAAATTAAAGAAGGTTGGGATAACATCCCGCTAGATCAACGCAGCCCTGCAGTTTAATTTAAATTATGGAATCGTCAACATCTTCAGAGCCACCAACAAACTACTCTGAGCTCATAAAAACGTTGCTTAGTAAAATTGAAGTGTTAGTAAATGATAATAATGCAGACGAAGCTCAGCCTCTTTTAGGCACTTTAAATACTGAACTAAAGCAATGGTGCGAAAGTAGCGAAGGTCCAAGCGCAGAGCAATTAGAATTAATTCAGCTTCGTATAAATACTATTTTAGTTAAAGCGAATAGTGCAAAAAACGAATCATCAAAAGCTATTATTAAACATAAAAAATCAGGAAAGGCGATTAAAGCTTATAAAGCAAGTCGTTAAAATCTACTCAAATAGAAAACATAAAAAAACCGTTTTAAATAACGGTTTTTTATGTTTTCTTAGTTTAGCTATTAATTTAATATCATATTTATCTACTAAGAGTTATCTCGTACTACGCCTGGCATATTCTCTAATTGTGCTTGAACGTAACTGCTGGTGTTATTGAGGCTGGCGACAAGTAAATCCATCGCATTGTATTGAGCGTATAATCGAGAGGATAGTGATTCCATTTTACTGGCAAGGCTCACGCGCTGATCATCTATGTCATCGAGTTGATTTGTTTTACTATCAATCCGGTTTTGGATAATACCATCGGAGTCTGTATAAAAGCTTAACTTTTCGTCAAACGATTGTGCAAAGCCATCATCGTCGTCACCTACAAAAAACTGCTGCACTAAATTTACATCTGCATCTATTTGCTCATCTAGTGTTTCTGTATTTAGGGTTAAAACACCGTAGCGATCTGTTTCAACACCTAATTGCGAAAGCGATAGTGAGTTGCCATTACCTAAATCAACGGGATTTGTTATTTCGCTACGAAGCTTCGACATAACACCACGAAGTAGTGAGTCACCAGCCATAACGCCTGCGCCACCTTCGCCGGAAGCACCCAAGTTATTACTCAACTCTAATAGTTCGTTGTAACTTGTAATAAAGCTATTTAAACCTGTTTTAATATTATTATTGTTTTCGGTAACCGATATATCGCTTAAGTCGTCGTCAGTGGCATGCAACTTTTTAGCGGTAATATCCACGCCATCAATCACATTAGTAAATTCATTCGTATTACTTGATACAGTTAACGTACCATCAATTGTTATTTGCGCATTTTGTGCAGCATTAACTTGCGTTAAATTAGTTGTATGATTAGCAGGGTCTGCGTCTGATACATCATAAGCTAGTCGAGATAACCCGCCTGTATCAGTGTTATTACCATCACCGTCTTGTACTGTAATTGTTATAGCGTTGTCTTCACCGGTTTCTTTACTTGTGAGCACTAAATGCTGACCAGTATCACTAGTTACTATAGTGGCAATAACAGAGTCATTGCTATCACTGCCAGTAAAAGGGCCGTTATTAATTTGATCGCGTAAATCTTCTAATGTATTTGTAGCCGATAAAACAGTAGAGAAACTATTTGCACCAGAACCTATCGTAATTACGCCAGCTCCAATTGCCTCGTCTGCTGCAAATGCGGGGGAAGATAATTTATGAGCCTGTGCTAGTGCATCCACTTTTACGTTGTAGCTACCAGGCTGCGCCTCTTTATCTGAGCTAATAGATATAAAACTATCACTGCCTGATGTATTGCGTTGCTGATAATTATCATTATCACCTAGTGCTTCCATTGAGGTTTGTACTTTTTCGAGCGCAGCCTTAAGTGCACCAACAGCAGAAATATCAGTTGTTAATTTACCTTCTGTAGTATTTAAACGAGCTTCAGCAGGGGCTTGCTCAGCATTAACTAGCGCATCAACAATATCTGATACTGCTAACCCAGAACCTAAACCAGTAAATGAAATCGCCATGCTACACCTCTTAAATACTTAAAAACTAACTTAACTCTTAATAATTAACACTTGAAAGTGAATATTTTGAGCTGATTACTAAGCTGTTTGATCAATTAAAATTCCAGCAGATTCAGACAATTTAGAAACCAAGCTTAATACTTCCTCAGAAGGATACTGCTTAATAACTTCGCCGCTGTCTTTATCAAGCACTTTAATCACATCGCGACCTGAATCTTCATCGACCTTGAATTGCAAACTGCGATTCATTTCGCCCATAAAATCTTGCAATTGTTGCGCCATTTGTTCGAGCTGTTCACGCTCTAACGGCTGAGTTGTTACATCTTGGTTATTTTTTTCGTATTGATTTTGCTGTAATCGTTGTTGATTTTGAGTATCAGCTTGCTTTACATCGTCAACGGCACGTTCAGTTAGCGAACTAGCCGCTTGACCGACTACTTTATCTTCACCCGCTAGCGGGGTTGGTAATGTAACTTCTGCATTGGAATTAATAGTATTCATAACAGATTCCTATTTTTCACTTAATTAAATCAACAATAGCTCAATTAAAACCCTTAAACCACAAAAGGAGATAGCTAAAGCCACCTCCTTTTTTGTGAAACTAATACTGACTTTATGTACTAGCTAACCATTAAGCTATTACTTTAACTTATTAACCTAATAAGCTAAGTGCTGCTTGTGGTAACTGATTCGCTTGCGACAAGATTGAAGTACCTGCTTGTTGCAAGATTTGATTTTTAGTCATTTGCGCTGTTTCTGTTGCAAAATCTGTATCTTGAATACGGCTACGTGACGCAGACACGTTCTCTTGAATATTTGCTAAGTTACTAATAGTATGATCAAAACGGTTTTGGATTGCACCTAAATCGGCACGTTGATCGTCTATCATCGCTATTGCATTATCTATTATAGCTAGAGCATCTTGAGAACCTGCTTGTGTACCAATATTTACTGTATCAACAGAAATAACTGAGCTAGCAACTTCAGTATCTGTTGCTGCTAGTAACGCATCTGAAGCTTCTGCTTTAAACGAAGTAGATGAATTTAATTGAATAGCGCCATATATACGAGCACTGTCATCAGTCGCGCCAATAGCGCCACTAGTTAATGTAATTGGTGCTTGTGTCGAGTCTGTTCCATCATAACCTTGAGCAGTTATATCTAGTGTTGTTGAAGCGTCAGCAGTAGCATTGGTAGAATCATTTTGAGCATTGAAGTTCAAAATTTCTATATCTTCGCCTGTATCGCTTGTGATTATAAACTCATTATTCTCAATTTTTGCAGATACACCATGGTCTGTTGTTCCAGCATTAATTGCTTCAACCAATGCCAAGCGATCTCCATCAGCAGTACCCGTAGCTGTAGCGGTTACTGTCTCAGTATTTAAATCAAAACTATAGCTACCGAATGTATGGTTTGCTGAGTCAGCATCTGAAGTGTCTGAACTAGGAATAGTTCCTAGCTCTAAAGTCGCTTGAGTTTTCGCCTGAGCAGAAACACCTGTAGTATCGGCTGCAGCGTTAATAGCTTTAGCTGCATCGCTTGCACTTGAGCCTGCTGCTATGGCAACTTCAACAGCATCTCCACCTCGCCCTGTGATAGTGTATGTTTGATCAGTAATATCATGAGCTCCGCTTAAATCAGCTGCCTGAGCAGATGCTGAACCATACCCTGTTGTAGAGCTTTGTAGATTAACTTGGTTAGAGCCTATATCTTCAGCCGCAACACTCGAAAGTGATAAGTTGATAGTTTCATTTGCATTAGCACCCACTTGAAATGCTTTACTACCAAAACCACCATTTAGTAACTGCTGACCACCAAACGAAGTTGTATCTGCAATACGTGTCAACTCAGACTGTAAAGCTGATACTTCTTTTTGCAATGAAGCGCGCGCATCTGCTGAGTTTGAGCCATTCGCTGATTGCAGTGCTAGCTCACGCATACGTTGTAAAATACTTGTAGACTCTTGCATCGCACCTTCGGCAGTTTGTGCCATAGAAATACCATCGTTAGCATTACGTTGTGCTACACCTAAACCGTTTATTTGTGATGTTAAACGGTTTGAAATTTGCAGGCCTGCTGCATCATCTTTCGCGCTATTAATACGCATACCTGATGATAAACGTTCCATTGAAGTCGCTAAGTCTGAACCTGATTGCGATAGGTTACGTTGAGCGTTTAATGAAGATACATTTGTGTTTACTGAAATCATAATAAAACTCCTGATTACTTTCGTAATGTTGCTATTTTAATTTAACCAAGAGCTGTCACAAATGTATGCTCAGCTCCGTACTGATTAAGTTAACGGCAGGAGATAAATTATCTTTAGAAGTATTTTAGAAATAAATTAGTTTATTTACTTAAAAAAAGCTAACTGACTGTTTTAAATGATTAGTTATTCTAAATGGATTAAAAATACGATTTGAATATTATGCTTTTAGTGATTTTAACAACCTAAAAACAAAAAACGCACTTAATTTGAAGTGCGTTTATAAAGCCTCTTATTCGTTACACTAATAATTAACCACCTAACAAGCTAATTGCTGCTTGTGGTATTTGGTTTGCTTGTGAAAGTATTGACGTACCTGCTTGTTGTAATATTTGATTTTTAGTCATTTGAGCCGTTTCTGTAGCAAAATCTGTGTCTTGGATACGGCTACGAGATGCAGATACATTTTCATGGATATTTGCAAGATTGCTAATCGTATGACTAAATCTATTTTGGGCTGCACCTAAATCAGCACGTTGGTCATCTATCATCGCTATTGCATTATCTATAATAGCTAGAGCATCTTGAGAACCTGCTTGTGTAGCAATATCAATTGTATCAACAGAAATAACTGAGCTAGCAAGTTCACTATTATCAATTTCAGCTAATAAGACACTAGATGCTTCAGCTTTAAATGATGTAGATGAATTTAATTGAATAGCACCATAAATACGAGCTGTATCATCAGTCGTTCCATCACCACTAGTTATTGTAATAGGTGTTAATTCATCAGTCCCGTCATAGCCCTGTGTTGTTACTTTTAATGTAGTTGATGCATTTGTATCTGGTCCGCCATCAACACCATTTTTAGCATTAAAGTTTTCAATGTTAATATCTTCGCCAGTATCACTACTAAGTATAAACTCATTGTTTTCAATTTTTGCAGATACTCCGTGATCAGATGTACCCGCATTAATTGCTTCTACCATTGCATCGCGGTCTAGAGTTGGATCGTTTTGACTTACAAAAGAAACAGGCTGACCGTTTAGTTCGAACGAGTAACTACCATAAGAAGGACTCGCAGGATCAGTAGCTGTGTCTGATGTTGGAAGCGATCCTAATTCTAATTTAGCTTGAGTTCTGGCTTGCGCGGTCACGCCTGTACTGTCTGAAACCGCATTAATAGCTTTTGCAGCATCCTTTGCACTCGACCCTGCTGTTATAGCAATCTCAACAGCATCTCCACCTCGTCCTGTAATAGTATATGTTTGAGCATCAATATCGTGTGGAACGTCTGTTGTTAAATCCTGCCCAACATCCGACGCAGCGCCATAACCTGTTGCAGAGCTTTGCAAATTAATCTGACTTGAGCCAATATCTTCTGCCGCTACACTTGAAAGTGACAAATTAATAGTTTCATTAGCATTAGCACCTACCTGAAACGCTTTAGAGCCATAGGTACCATTTAGAAGTTGCTGACCACCAAAAGAAGTTGTTTCGGCAATACGAGTTAATTCTGATTGTAATGCAGAGACTTCTTTTTGTAATGCAGCTCTTGCGTCAGCAGAATTGGAGCCATTGGCAGATTGTAAAGCAAGCTCACGCATACGTTGTAAAATATTAGTAGACTCTTGCATAGCACCTTCGGCTGTTTGCGCCATTGAAATACCATCATTAGCATTTCGCTGAGCAACGGCTAGGCCATTAATTTGTGACGTCAATCTGTTTGAAATTTGTAGACCTGCGGCATCATCTTTTGCGCTATTGATACGCATACCTGATGATAAACGCTCCATCGAAGTTGCTAAGCCTTCACCTGATTTATTAAGGTTACGTTGTGCGTTTAGTGACGACACATTAGTATTTACTGTTAATGCCATTTTACCATCTCCTAGGTTTAAACAGAGTGTGGTTCAACACGATTTAACAGGAACCACTGTTCGATAATTTCTTATAATAAGAAAAGCATTTACTGTGCCAACTTTAATTTATTTTTAAGTTGTTGTTTTTAATTGAAAATATATAATTCATTGACTTGTAAATAAAGAGTGAAGTTATTTAGAAAGGAGGGTGACATTTTTTTGCCGCAATTATGTAGCAAGTTTTTGCCGCGATTTTGTAGATAGTTATTGCCGCTTTAAAGTAGGTAAAGCGGCAAGCTATTTCTGCTTATAATCTGCTTATAAGTAATCGAATAATGAAAGGTTAGTTAAACGGCCAAAAGTTGCTTGCGATGCTTGCAGTGCCGTTTCTTGTTTGGTTAGTTCGCTAATAGCTTCTGCCATATCAACTTCAACTAAGTTAGAGCGATTACTTTTATTTTGAATATCGAGTGCTAAGTTTGAATCACTTACTCTTTCAAGTGCATTCATACGCCCACCTAAACTTGCTTGGGTAAACACGACTTGCTCACTGGCGTTTTGTAATTGCACTAAGCCATCAGCAAGTACTTGCTGAAAGTCATCACCTTCAAGTGTGCCATCGTTAAGGCCGGTAATAAGTGCTTGTAGTGTATTAAGTACGTTTTCTTTATGTGGTTTTTCAAGGCTAAAATCGAGTTGGCCAGGCGCACTACCCTCAAATTGAATTTTCATACCTGCAAATTCAATTGTATCATCTGTAACTTCACCAGTTTGAGGCGGGGTAAGCGACACGCCATCTTGTAAAATTTCATATGTATCTGGATCGTTTGTTGTCGCACCAGCGGTTGTAACTACACTAAAAGTATTTGCTGTAGATGAAACTGGAGTCGTTGGATCAGCATTGTATTGAGCTTGATGGAACTTATCGAACTCGGCTTGGCCATCAACATAAACAGTGCCTTTAGTAATATTATTTGCAGGTGTTGTTGTTGGTATGTCTGCTTTATTATCGAGTACATTTAGTCTGGCATCTGTTTTTTCAAACGTATCAAAGCCGTTATCACTCGCCTTAATTGATACACCTTCAGCTATAGTTATTTGGTGCTGACCCTGGTCGCCATTATAGGTGTACTCACCCGCTGCAGAATCAAACTGATACGGCTGCGTGCTGTCTTGGTATCCTGAAAATATGAATTTTCCATCTTCTGATCGGGTGTTCATTAAGTTAGCTAACGTTTGTTGAATGCCGCTAAGTTCTGATGCAAACGTCTTTAAATCGTCTTTAGTGTACGCACCATTACCCGCCTGAATAGTGAGCTCTTGCGCTTGTTGAATATTACTATTTATGCTTTGTAATACGCTTTCTTCTGTTTCTAGGCGGCCATTTAGCTGATCGATATTTTTAGTGTATTGCTCATTCGTTTGTATTTTATTTGAATACAGCATAGCTTGCGAAATAGCAGCTGGCGCTTCTGAGGTGGTTAAATACTTTTCACCTGTTGTTACTCGCTCTTGAGCATTTGCAACACCTTGTTGGTTGTCGAGTATTTTATTTATGTTGTTTTGGTACATTAAATTATTTGATAAACGCATAATTACCTCGCCGCATTTAATAAGGTGTCAAAAATTTCTTGAGCTGCTGCTAAAACTTGTGCTGATGCTGAATATGATTGTTGAAAACGCAGTAAATTTGCGGCCTCTTCATCAAGGTTTACACCCGATAACGACTCGTACCATGCCTCAGATTGCTGTGCTAGAGCATCAAATGCAGCCCCACTTGTGATTGCTTGGCCAGTTATAACACCTATATCACTCACTAATCCTGAATAAGCTTGGTTGAACGTTTTATGGTTATCGGCCGTTGCTGTTGTTTCTACATTTAAACGGACTAACTCGCCATTCTGTAAGTCAGCTAATTTTAAACCATTGCGGTTATCGTCAAAGCCGCCTTCGTTAAACTCAAGTGTAAAGGTGTCGCCTGTTGCTGGTGTGCCTTCTATATCAAAGTCAAAACCATATGAATCATAAGGGGCACCAAGACCTGCTAAAACGTTTTTACCTGGGGGCGCTATAGTTACTGCCACATCAGTGCCACTACCATCGCTAATTAAATAATCATTGGTACCTGTAGCTTTAACAATTTTAATATCACCATTAGCAAGTACTGGTGGATTAACTGGTATAGGCGGTGTAGTGAGAGGTGTTTCTAAAGTAAATCCACCTGAAATAACGCTACTAACTGTACCCACTGAAATAGTTGCAGTACCTGTATTATCTATACTGTTAGATGTACGGATAGGTGAAGCTAATGCTAAATCTTCTGCGCGCCCTGTTGCAAGCGTGATGCTAGAAGCCGAGTCGGAATTAAGTTTAATTTGAAACTGATCTCCCACGTTACCTGTTTTGGTTGTATCTATATTTAATTGTAGTCCGAAGGAGTCTTTTACCGTTGCTAACACTTCTGATGTTGTAGCTGTTGCCGCTTGATAAGGGACTGCATTTCGAATATCGTCTGCATTTATGATCCCATCAGCTGGGATATCTGCAACTGATGGATCACCTAGCGGCTCGCCTTTATTATCTACTGGTTGAATAGAAACCGATGTCGCACTGGTATAAGTAATAATAAAGTCACTAGCAGGAAGTTCACTGCCTTTACCGGGCTCTACAGTTGCAGTCATACCAGCATCACCAGTATTCGCTTGATACGCATAAGCGCCAACGGTAGGTATATTAAAAATATTACCCCCTAGCTGGCCCGTTGCATCCATACCCAATTTGTTTTGCTCGTTAAATGCGTCGGCTATCGCTAAGCCCATTTGACCAATTTGGTTTTGCGCAGGGACTAATATGTCATCTCTAAAAGCAAGTAAGCCGCCAATTTTGCCTTTAAGCTTACTTACATCAACTTCAAGCGGCACTGCTTTGCCACCATTAACGTCAAGCGTGAATTCTTTAAAATTAGGATCAGGATCCCCCGTCATCGAAAATAAGTTAAATGCGCCATTTTGCATAACAACCGCTTCGCCTGTGCCCATAAAAACGAGTTTTTCGCCATTTGGACCATCAAGCGTTTCTATGTCTATTAGCTCAGATAAGTCGCGTATTGCTTTATCGCGTTCGTTATAGGTAGAGCTCGCATCTGCGGCGTTATTAGTGCCATTAACTGCTGCAATATTTTGATTTAGCGTGCTAATACTTTGAATGAGTGAGTTTGCTTCATCTGAAAATATTTCGAGCTGCTCGTTTACTATACTTTTTTGATCAAGCACGATGCCCGAAAGCCTATCCATTTGATCAATTAAGCTTTGCGCATCTGTCATTACTAATGAGCGAGCAACAGTAGATGAGGGCTGATTTAGCGCTTCTTGCACATTATTAAATAAAGAGTTAATACCAGTCGAAAGGTTGTTCGACTCTTCAGAAAAAATAGTATCAACTCGATTAGCCTCAGTAATAAACTGATCGAAAAACGATTTATTAGAGGTGTCACGATTTAGCTGCGACTGAGCAAACTCGTTTAGTAATCGGTATGTTTCGCCTCGCCCTACTTGGTTGTCAACCATAGTAGTAAACTCTGTACGCTCACGCACATAGCCTTCGGTATTTACATTGGCGATATTTTTACTTGTCGTTTGCAGTAGCTCCGAGCTTGATCTAACCCCAGAACTGGCAATGTTTAATAAATTAAACGACATGTTACTCTACTCCTTGGCGGATCACGTTTGCCGCAATGTCTTTTAGCTGACTGCTATTGAGCACTTTTTTTATTTTGCTGGCGTAATTTGGATCGGTTGCATAACCTGCTTTTTGTAATGAATCTAAAAAGTCGTTTGGTTTAGCTGTATTTTGTAATGCTTCTTTGTAGCGTGGGTTTTGCGTTAAAAAATCAACGAAGTCGTTCACGCTGTCTTTAATTGAGTCGTAGGCTCTAAAGCTGGCTTGTTTTTTAACGGGTGTACCTTGCTCAAACTCAAGCGTTATTTTGCTTGCTTTATCGCCTTCCCAGCTTTTATCTGACTTAATATTAAATAAGTTATTTGAGCTGCCACCGTCACTTTTGTTAATAATGTGCTTACCCCAACCGGTTTCAAGTGCCGCTTGTGCAACCATTACCGCTGGGTTTAAACCAATTTTTTGCGCTGCAGTTTTAGCGTGTTCCCACACTGAACTTACAAACTCTTCTGCATTTTTAAATGTTGGGCTATCAGCTTTAGCCTCTGAAGTATCGACTTTAGGCTCAGCAATATCGGCTTTAGTACTCTTAACGATAAGATCGGGTTGCTTATTTTTTTGCTCATGAGGAAGAGCAGAACCGACTTGCGTATCGCTAAAAATATCGTTGGTTGTTCTAAGCACCGAGCCTGGCATAAAGTTTTTAGACTCAGGCGATAACTGCTGAACTATTAAATCGGCAAGGCCTAACGAGCCATTTGATGAAAGCTCTGTTGAAAGTTGCTGATCGTGCATTTCTTCAAAAAACTTTACGCCACTTGAATTAAATGGGCTGTCTTTGTCTTCAAACGCTTCGTTAGCTTTGCGCATTCCTTTGAGCAACATTTGCGTAAAAATAGCTTCAAATTGTGCGGCCGCTTTTTTGAGCGCAGCTTTAGAGGCATCAGTTGATGCATCGCCACTCGTTAAGGCTTCTTTACGAAGTGAATCTAAGTTGCCTAAATCAAAAAAGTTTTGTTTATCGAGATGATTAGTTTCCATCGGCTTTTTGACACAAAATGAATAATGCAGTTAAAAATGCAAAAATTGAGCCACTACCGATAAAACAAGGAAGATAAAAATAATAAACTTAAGTTGCTGTAAATAAAAAGCCCTAATTTCACAAATATAGGGCTTAAGTAATACGTTATTTATTGGCTTGCTTTTTTAAATAACAACCAACTGTCCGTTAATTGCGCCGGCTTCTTTTAGCGCTTCTAAAATAGCCATTAAGTCACCAGGCGCTGCGCCTACTTCGTTAATTGCGCGAACTAAATCGTCAAGGCTTACGCCTGGATTAAATACAAAGGCACGAGAGTCGTCTTGGTTTACATCAATAATACTTTGCTGCGTGACAACTGTATCACCGTTTGCTAGCGGATTTGGTTGTGACACGTTTTGTTGTTCTGCAATTGTTACTGTTAAGCCACCGTGAGTTATAGCCGCAGGCTGAAGCTTAACGTTTTTGCCAATCACAATTGTACCCGTGCGCGAGTTAACTATAATTTTAGCGGCCATGTCAGCTGGCTTAAATTCTAAATTTTCGAGTGTTGATAAGTACGATACACGCTGGGATGCATCGCGTGGTGCTATAACACGAATAGAAACAGAATCTATTGCTTGTGCGCTATTTGGGCCAACTAAGTCATTAATTGTTTTTTCTAGGCGTTTTGCCGTTGTAAAGTCTGGGCGGTTTAAATTAAAAGTAATGTAATCGCCTTGCATAAATGGGCTTTCCACGGCGCGCTCAACTGTAGCGCCATTTGGTATACGACCAACTGTAGGCGTGTTAATTACAACTCTACTGCCATCAAGACCTTGTGCGCCTAAGCCACCGACAATTAAACTACCTTGTGCAATTGCATACACGTTACCGTCTACACCTTTTAAAAAAGTTTGTAGTAAAGTACCGCCACGTAAGCTGCCTGCACTACCAATAGAAGAAACCGTAATATCTATTGTTTGCCCGGGCTTTCTAAATGCAGGTAATTCTGCATGTACAGCAACAGCGGCAACATTTTTAATTTTAGGACTTTGAGTTGAAGGTAGCGTAATACCAAAGCTGTTCAACATGCCTCTAAAACTTTGTTGTGTGTATGAGTTTTGCTCGCCGGTGCCCGGTAAACCAACCACTAAGCCATAACCGACTAATTGGTTGGAGCGTACGCCTTCAACCATAGACACATCTTTTATGCGCTCAGCACTGGCAGTAAACTGCCAACCTAATAACACAACTAAACATAAAGCTTTAAGGCTATTCATGTTGTTACCCTCTAAAATGGAAACAGCGAACTGCTAAAGAAACGTGTAAGCCAACCAGGACTTTGCGCCTCTTGCGTTTGCCCTTTACCTGAGTATTGAATACGTGCATTAGCGATACGATTTGATTCAACCGTATTATCGGCGCTTACGTCTTGAGGGCGTACTAGCCCTTCTAAACGAATAAACTCTTCGCCAGTATTAAGCGTTAGCCATTTTTCGCCGCGTATAACTAAGTTACCGTTAGGTAAAACGCGCATAACATTAACCGAAATATCGCCTACTAAGCTGTTTGACTGGTTTGATTTTGAATCACCCGTAAACGACGAATCACTACCAATACCAAACTGAATGCTATCGCCACCTATGTTTACTGGTAGACCACCTAACCCAATAACGGGATCTAAGCTTGCGTCAGTTTCTTTGTCTGTTTCTGTTTTAGCGGCTTTTGTTGCTTGAGTAGACTCTTGCAATTTAACCGTAATTATATCGCCAGTACGTAGCGCTTTTTTATCAGAATATAAGTCGTTTGATGTATGAGTATTAAACAGTGAACCTGTGGCTACCAGCGGCTCTAAAATAGGCTCGGGGTACATAGGTGCATAGTAAGGGTCGTCCTGCACTACCTCACTATTTTGCGTAGACATACAGCCACTTAAAAATAATGTGCCCGCTGCAAATAAAATAATATTACGCATAATTCCCCCTATTCTATTAAAGCTGTTGATTGATATAACTCATCATTTCGTCAACGGCCGAAATTACTTTTGAGTTCATTTCGTAAATACGCTGAGTTTCTATTAGATTTACCAGCTCTTCAGTCACATTTACGTTTGAAGTTTCGAGTGAGCCTTGAATAATACTACCTAACCCTTCAACACCAGGATTACCTTGTACCGGCGCACCACTTACAGCGGTTTCGGTATAAAGGTTTTGACCAATTGGCTCAAGGCCCGATGGATTAATAAAGTCACTAATAGTCAGCTGACCAATTACAACGTTATCGGCTTGGCCTGCAACACGTACAGATACTTCGCCGTCTTGCGACACCGTAATTGATTGCGCGTCATCAGGTACATTCATTTCTGGCTGAATAACGTAACCTGCGCCCGATGTTACAATTCGTCCATCGCCATCGGTAGTAAACTGACCATTGCGCGAGTAAGCAATATTGCCATCTGGTTGCAGTACTTCAAAAAAACCTTCGCCAGAAATCATCCAATCTAGTGAGTTTTCGGTGGTCAACATGTTGCCTTGCGTAAACTCTTTTTGGTTAGCTACAACTTTAGCACCCGCACCTAACATTAAGCCCGACGGCATTTCGGTATCTTGCGATGAACGACCACCCGGTTGATTAATATTTTGATAAAGTAAATCTTCAAATATAGCGCGGCTTTTTTTGTAACCTACGGTACTCGCATTCGCTAAATTATTTGAGATAACCGATATATCGGTTTGTTGAGCGTCTAGCCCAGTTTTACTGATCCACAATGCTGGATTCATAATCGTGTCCTCATTTTAAAGTTAAACTATGCGTAATAACTGATCTTGACGCTCGTCAATTTCTTCAGCTGTTTTCATTAATTTCACTTGTAATTCAAATTGGCGCTGGTGGCTTATCATGTCGACCATTTCGTGAACAGGGTTCACATTCGACATTTCAAGCGAACCACTTAAAACTTTTACATTGGCAGAGGTATCTACTGTTACATTTGCTTTTGGTCTAAATAAACCATCGTTACCTTTTTCGAGCTGTGAGCTATTTGCTTCTACCACTCTAAGCGTGTCGATTTCTTCTAAAAAGTTAGCGGGAGCGCCTTGTGGTCGAACTTGAATAGCGCCATCTTGGCTAAACCCTATTTTTTCGACTGGGACGGGTAAAATAACAGGTCCCCCTTCGCCAATAACTTGACGACCATGGCTGGTTACGAGCATGCCTTGAGCAGTAACGTTTAACGTACCCACTTTTGTGTAAGCTTCATTACCGGAGGCATCTTGCACAGCAAGCCATGCGTTATCGCTCATTGCGATATCTAAGTCTCGCCCGGTTTGAACAATGCCACCCGATACCATGTTTGAACCCGGACGCTCTTGCATTGAAAATACACGTGTAGGCAAACCTTCGCCAAACGCTTGCATAGAACGCGCCTGGGCAAAGTCGGCTTTAAATCCTGTTGTATTTGCATTCGCCAAATTATTGGCTTTAAGCGCAAGCCCTTGTAGGCTTTGCTTAGCGCCAGAGGCCGCAATGTAGACCATTTTGTCCATAGTATCGACTCACATAAAAAATCTCTGAACTTATAAATGCAAAATAGGTGCCAGATTAAATTTGACGCAACATTGAGAGGTTTTTAGAAGGGCTTACAAAGAGGACTTACAAAAAAGGCTGCAAAAGTGCAGCCTAATATATTTAATGGGGTTTAGCTTATCGAATCTGCAAAATACTTTGCTGAATAGTTGAGTTAACTTCAAGCGCACGTGAGTTTGCTTGGTAATTACGCTGTGCAGTAATTAAGTCTACAAGTTCAGTGGTTAAATTAGTATTTGATTGCTCAAGTGCTGATGAGTTGATCGATCCTAAAGTACCCGATCCCGGCTCACCTGCAATAGGCTCACCCGATGTTAAGCTTTTTTTCCACGCAGTATCGCCAACTTGCTGCAACCCCTGTGAGTTTGAAAAGCGTACCATAGCAACTTGGCCTAAAAATGATGTATCACCATTGCTATATGAGGCTACAATTTTACCATCTGTACCAATGTCAATTCCGGCTAAACGACCAACAGTAGCACCATCTTGCTCAAGCGCTTTTACTTCAAAATTACTAGCGTATTGAGTAGGCACTTTATTTGCGGTACCAGTTTCATCACGCCAATTAACTTCGATATCTGCAGGAAAGCTTGCACCATTCGTTAATAAATCAGAAAGGCCTGCTGTACCGGAGGCTGCATCACCTCCAATTATCGAAATAGGATTAAAAGTATTCGCTACATTATTTACGACTGGATCACCTGTTGTTGACGGTACGCCACTCGAGTCAAAGCCTAGGGTTGTTAAAGGTACATAAGGCGTAGTCCCATCTTGAAGCACGCCATTTTCTCCAAAACTGTCACCATCAAGGGTAGTATAAACATCCCACTTATTTGCGTCAGTCGCAGTTGCGGTGTCATCACGTTTCACAAAAAACAACTGTAAAACATGTGGCTCACCTAGTGAGTCATAAACTGTAGTAGATGTAGAACTATTGTAAGTAGCACTTTCATCTGGATTAAATGGGAGCGTTGGGGACTCGACTCGCGAATCTAAATTAAATGAGCTATACACACTTGTTGTTGCGCGTGGTGAACCTGAAGAGTCAGGTATTTGCAAGGCGGATGAAGTACTTAAGCTTACTGACGTTGTATTACCTGTTGCTTCGTCAACGGGGAAACCTTGTAAAAAATTACCTTTAGCATCAACTATGAAATTATCTTGGTTTAACTTAAATGCACCTGCACGTGTATATGTTAAATCTTGCGAAGATAAATCGTCTGTCATCGCAAAATAACCTTCACCAGTGATTGCTAAATCAAGTGAGTTATTTGTAAATTGTAGTGAGCCTTGATGAAACTGTTGTGCAACCATTGTCGCTTGTACACCATCACCATTTTTAGTCTTACCAGAGCTAAATACAGATGAAGCGTAAACATCGGCAAACTCAGCGCGCGACTCTTTAAAACCTGTTGTATTTACGTTTGCAATATTATTTGCAGTTACGTCTAAATCTTTTTGTGCGGCAGCTAGGCCGGTTAATGCAATATTGAAGCTCATAATTCACCTCTAACCTGTTAATCTGTGGCCTGCTGGCAGGCAAGAAATATTAAATTTGTTACGCGATTTCTGCAATGTCGGTTAACCTAACCGCACCTTCTTTAGTGTTCACAATGATGCCGCTTGAACCGTTAATGTTTACACTTTCAATATTTTTGAAAGTTGCAATAGGCAAGCTAGAAAACTGGCCATTGGTGCTACCTTGTGCCGATAATGTGTATTCCCCTTCAGGTAAACGCTCACCGCTTTCATTATTACCATCCCAAGCGAAGCGAACAGCGCCCGCAGGCTGAGAACCCATATCAATTGTTCTCACTAGCTGTCCTGAAGCATCAGTTACACTAAGTGTTAAGCTTTCAACTGCACTTTCAGCAACGATAGACCCTTTAGCATCACCTGATTCATTTAAATCAACAGTATTTGACTCTAGTAAAGCCTGCTTGCCAACAAGCGTTGAAGCTTGCAGGGCTGAGTTTGATGTCATCGAAGTAGCCAACGTATCAAAATTTGAATTCAAATCACTGATACCTTGCGCCATCGTAAAGCTAGTCATTTGAGCAATCATTTGATCGTTATCCGCAGGGTTACTGGGATCTTGATACGATAATTGCTGAGTTAACAAAGAAAAAAAGTCTTCTTGCGTTAACGCATCACTCTCATTGTCGCTGGTCGCTACTTGCGATTCTTGCCAACGCAAAGAGTCTAAATAGGATGAAGATGTACTAATATCGTTACTCATAACCTACCCTCGGTTACCGCTGCCCTAGCAACAGTGTTTTACTTAGCATTTGCTTAGCTGCATCAGCAACTTGCACGTTTGTTTGGTAAGAACGAGAGGCAGAAATCATATTTGCCATCTCCTCTACAACATTAACGTTGGGTTTATAGATATAGCCATTTTCATCCGCACTTGGATGGTTTGGGTTATATTCAATTTGTAATGGTGCATCGCTTTCAACAATGCCCAAAACTTTAACACCAACTGCGGAGCCCTGCTGGTTACTTACTGATGCTGAAGCCTTTGTTAGCTCAGCCGCAAATACAGGTTGGCGCGCTCGGTACGTTTTGTCTTGAGATGAACTAATGGTATTAGCATTAGAAATATTACTAGCTGTCGTATTTAAGCGAACGTTTTGTGCGCTCATACCCGAACCTGCAATATCGAAAACATTATATAAACTCATAATTTTTATCCTTGACTACCGAGAGCTTTATTCAGGCCTTTAAATTTGCCGCTTAAGAACTGCAAGCTGGCCTGATACTCCATAGCATTCTGTGTATACAAGTTTCGTTCCACTTGTATATCAACCGAGTTACCATCACCAGTATCTGATTGATTTGGCAAACGAAATGATTCTGAACTGCCCATACTATGAGTACCTCCACCAATGTGTTTATCATTAGTTCTTACCATAGTATTGCCGCTTTGCTGGGTTGACCTTGCCGCTTTTAAAGCAGAGGCAAAATCAATATCTTTTGCTTTATAGCCAGGCGTATCAGCGTTAGCTATATTAGTTGCAATTAATTCTGCTCGCTGTGAACGGATCAACATGGCTTGCGGATGCACACCTAATGCTTTATCAAAACTGATAGCCATAACCTTCTCCAAAAAATTGACTTACCCATTAATAAAGCAAAAAATAAGCCATTAATATTAGGGCATGCTATATTTTTATAAGACTATGTATCTAAATAGAAAAACGACGCTAGGTGCGTCGTTTTAGGGAAGGGAGTTAGCTTAATTACTTCTTTTGGTAAATAATACCAGGGTTGCACCTAACCATATCAAACTCAGTACTTAGGCCAGTTAGGGACTCTGACGCGCCTAAAAATAGGTAACCGTTTGGATTTAACGCTTGTGCAAACTGGTTAATAATTTTAGCTTTTATTTCAGGCGCAAAATAAATTAGTACATTTCGGCAAAAAATAATATCAAACTTGCCCATTAACGCGTAAGAATCGAGCAGATTTAAATGCCTAAAACTAACTTGTTTTTTTATTGTATCGTTTACTTGTGCCATACCGTTGCCGCTGTCTTTAAAAAACTTTTTACGACGCTCTGCAGATAACCCTCTGGCGAGTGCCAGCGCGTCATACTCTGCATTTTTACACATATCAAGCATGGTATTAGATATGTCGGTACCAATAATTTGTGCCCCCATACGAAGCACACCTGGTTGCTTAGCACTAAATTCAGCAACCGACATAGCTATTGAATAAGGTTCTTGGCCTGACGAACTGGCAGCAGACCAAATTTTTAAAGGTCTTCTTAAATCTTTAAATTCAGGGAAAAGCTTGTTTTGGAGCAACTCAAATGGGTATTGATCTCTAAACCACAAAGTTTCGTTGGTGGTCATTGCATCAACAACAGCGGCTCTTAATTGCCGCTCGTGAGGCCCGAGAGTTTTACTAACCAATTCCGATAAAGATCCCACATTAAATCGAGTCATTAACGGAGCAAGTCGGCTTTTAACTAAATACTGTTTATTTTCACCTAAAACAATGCCGCATTGCTGCTCTAAAAACGAACGAAACTGGTCGTATTCACTTTGCTGCAAATCTTTATTATTCAAGTTAGTAGCACCTATTTTTGTTAATCACAATGAACCCACTTTTTAACCGCTGTTGCTAATTCATCTGGGTTAAATTTAGCAATAAAGTCATCTGCCCCTACTTTTTCAATCATCGCTTGGTTAAAAACACCACTCAAAGAGGTATGCAAAATAACATGCAAAGGTGCAAGTTTGGGATCTGCTTTTATTTCAGCTGTTAAGGTATAGCCGTCCATTTCTGGCATTTCAACGTCTGAGATAAGTAATGCTACTCGCTCTGTAATATCATTTTTACAATCAAGCTCTGCTATTTCTTTAAGCCTAATTAAAGCTTCCTTACCATTTTTAGCAAGCTCTGTTTGAACACCTAGCGGCTCTAAGGCTCGTTTAACTTGATTACGCGCAACAGCAGAGTCATCTGCAATAAATACGATACGTTCGCCTAAATCTCTTTGAATATCGCCACTTTGTGCAACTTCAGCACTTACTTCTGTGTTTACTGGACAAATTTCGTTGAGAATTTTTTCTACATCGAGAATCTCGACTAATTCATTTTCGATTTCGGTCACTGCTGTTAAATATGAATAACGTCCGGCGCCTGATGGCGGTGGCATTATTTTTTCCCAATTCATATTTACAATACGTTCAACTCCGCCCACTAAAAACCCTTGCACAGAGCGGTTGTATTCAGCAATGATTATAAAGCTGTCTTTAATGTTGTCGATTGGGCGCCCACCTACAGCCATTGATAAATCAATAACCGAAATGGTTTGACCACGAATATGTGCAACACCACGAATATACGGATTAGATTTTGGCATGCTTGTTAGTGGAGGGCATTGCAGCACTTCTCTCACTTTGAATACATTAATACCAAAACGCTGACGCCCTCTGAGCTTAAATAAAAGTAATTCTAGGCGGTTCTGCCCAACCAACTGTGTGCGTTGGTTTACTGAGTCTAAAATGCCTGCCATTCAAATCTCCTAAAGAAAACAAATAATACGGAACGATAATTGCTTTCTATTTATAAAGCTACATAACATCGCGGGTGCGTCTACTTTTTGACGCAAAATATTTATACCCTGTTTGAAACCATAAGCATAGTCGAAACATTATGAGTTTGTTAAAAAAAATCAGAAGATACAGTGTTTTTTATTTTGTTACTAGCTTGTGCTTTGTATTCCCTTTGCAAGCTAAAGTGTTTAGTAAAGATTTATTACAAGACATGGCCGTTGCTTACATAGCTAAGCAAATTGGTACATTACAAAATACTAATACTCAATTAAGTGCTCTGCCTTTAGACAGTCGCATTCCTGATCGTGTCTGTAATACAGAGCTTGAATTATCAACATCCGATGAGCCACCATTTAACCGCCAAGTAACCTTACAAGCCAAGTGCAATGATGCTCAAACGTGGGCTCAATACGTTCATGTTAGAGTTGTTGAAATGGCCCCAGTTGTTGTTGCTACTGCTAATTTAACCCGCGGTGAAGTAATAACTAAATCGCATTTAAGTATTGAAATGAAACCAACTCACTTTGTACGAATACAGTACTTAGATGATCCCACAATGCTAATAGGTAGTAGAAGTAAACGAAATATTAGAAGTGGTATGCCAGTATTACTAAACCAAATTTGCATGGTGTGTAAAGGTGACTCTGTTAATATTTACGCAAACCTGAGGGGTCTTAGAATTAAAACCACAGGTATTGCTTTAGAAGACGGTACTTTGGGCGAACAGATACAAATAAAAAACAAAAAATCAGGTAAAGTTTTAAATGCGCGAGTAGATGGTGTAGAGTCTGTTCAGGTGAATATTTAATTTAGATTTATACTAAAGTATCCTACGTATATGCCGATAACATGGCATAAGTTGGGTAATATACGGGTTTATTATTATGGTTAATCAAGTTAATGGCAGTAATCAACAAGCTAATGCGTTAACAAATGCAAAGCAGCAACAAGTTGATTTAAAAAAAGATAACGCAAATACACAAGCTGCTCAGGCCCCTTCGCCTAAAGCTGCAAGTGATTCTGTAAGTTTAACGCCGCAAGCGCAGCAATTAAAAACGCTTCAAGATAAAGCACAGCAATCGCCTGGCTTTGACAGCGATAAAGTTGCTGAGCTAAAAAAAGCAATAACTGAAGGTAAATACCAAGTGGACAGTGAAAAGCTTGCTAAAAACTTAGCTGATTTTGAGTTTAACGTGTATGGCTGATCATAATAGTTTAATTAGCGTAAAGCTAAACCAACAAGTAAGTTGTTTAGACTCTTTACACACGCTATTAAACGATGAGCTTACTGCTATTGCCTCACGACGTGGTGCTGGTTTAAAAGAAATTGCCCAACAAAAAATGTCTTTTTTAACTAAGCTAAGCACTCTAGATAAAGAGCTAAGTAAGCTCATTGCCAGTAACGATACACAAAGCCCTGAAATATCTGAGCTAATTAGCCAAGTTAAAACTCAACTTGCACAATGCCAAAAACAAAATAATGTTAATGCTCATGCTGCCCGTCAAGCGCAACTTAGTGTTAAACAATTAAAAGAGATATTAATTGGCGCACCAACGTCAATGACCTACGACCAAGCCGGTAAATCTGTAAATACCGAGAGTAAATTGGTTCGTAATTTAAAAGCGTAAGCCCAAAATTTTACATTAAAAAAGCCTTATTGATAAATCAATAAGGCTTTTTTAATGTCCTTGTCTCGTCCTGAAATGTGTTTACACATTTAGGATTTATTATGACCAAGTCAAATAATACACCGCTCAAACGAACACAACGAGATTATTCATTAGGCTTTAAATTACAAGTTGTTCACGCTGTAGAAAAAGGCGATATGACTTATAAACAAGCCCAAAAAATTTATGGCATACAAGGTCGTTCTACCGTGCTTACTTGGTTAAGAAAACACGGTAAGATGGATTGGACTCAATCACCTAAGATAACTATGCCTACATCACCTAAAGCCAAAGAAAGTCCCGCTCAAAAAATCAAACGCCTCGAACGAGAGCTTGAAGATGAGCATTTACGTAACCTGTTACTCAATGAAGTGGTTAATATTCTTGACGCTGAGCATGGGACAAGCCTTCGAAAAAAGTATATTGCCAAGGAGCAAGAAGCCTTCAAAAGCAAAAAATAGTTAGCTTAGAACGTGCTTGCAAGCTGCTTGGTATAACGAGACAAGCGATATATCAACGAGAGAGCAGAGCTAAATTGCGTGCGATTGAACTCGCACCCGTTAAAGCGATGGTATTGGAAATACGACGCTTTATGCCGCGTTTAGGTCGAGACGCTTTCTTTAGTTACCTGAAAAATGAACATTTATTGGTTAAGCCTAAGCGTAGTTATACAAAAACTACGTTTAGTAAACATTGGATGAAAAAGCATCCTAACTTACTTAAAGATAGGCAGCCATCGAAGCCAGAAGAGGTATTTGTAAGTGTGTCTCGTCCTGAAATGTGTTTACACATTTAGGATTTATTATGACCAAGTCAAATAATATCAATTTGCTTAATAATGTAAGCCCCCTTAAAAAATAATTAAGAGGGCTTTATTGATATTAAATATCCGTTTGATTATTACTACTTTCAATTAAGTATTTAATCATCTCTTCCGATTGATTTTGTACATCAACCGCAGGTGCTGCTGCATCAATGCTTCCCCCACTTTGAGCTGGAGTATAAGCAATTGCAGAGCCTTCATCCTCAACCAGTGTATTTAGCGCTATAAGCTGCTCTGCATCTTCGTTAATGATTACGTCATTAATGTTAAGTGGCTCCGCCGAACTCACTTGCACCGTTTGCTCAGGTGTTGATAGACCACTCAAGTTACCTAAATCAATCGTTTCAGTGCTTAATACGTTGTTGCTTGAAACTTCATTAGGGGTTGTATCGCCTAAAGCCGACTCTTCGCTAAATGGTTCTGCAATACTATCCCATAAACCGAATGTACTTTCAGCTGTACTCAAATTATTTTCATCTGAAACTAACTCGGAGTTATATCCTTGGTCAATAACATTGTTGTATAAATCTTTAACTAAGTAGTTACCGGCTTCATCAATGGTGATAAAACGATAGTCGCTCCAAGAACCTAAATCGAGTACAGACAATAAGTAACTCCACTCACCATTAGCATTCGATTGAACCTCTGTAGAACTTTCTAATACATTAAGGTTAATATTTAGCACATCAAGACCAAGCAAGTTATTCCCCACTACGTATACACTACTACCCTCTTCTACGGTACCAAAAGCCGTCAGACCTAAGCCTAGCAATCCAGAATAGTAGTAAACCTGAAAACTTATTGGCGTAGTATCAACAACCAATCCAGATAAACCACCACTTGAAGTAACATTTCCAGATTCATCGGTAGCGGTCGCGGTTACAGTATATACGCCATCAAGTAAGTCTGTATCCGGTGATACGCTCCATACACCCGACTCACTAGCGGACACTCCCTTGGTAACGACATTACCGCTTTCATCGATAAAGCTTACAATGATATCTTCATTAGCTCCTGCAATCCCTGTAATCTTAGGCGTGCTATCCCCCGTTAATTCTAAACCAGAATTAACTATGATGCCTGAATCAACTATGCTACTTATTGATAGCTCGCCGCTATTACCAGCGTTATCAACTACGCTTACATCAACACTGTAGTTCCCTTCATTAAGAGGTTGTGAGGCTGTAACGCTCCACGATCCGTCTTGGTTAACTGTTGTTGAAACATTATGTGTTTCACCTAGTGCGTCAGTAAACATCACCATAACAGCAGCTCCCGCAAAACTACCGGTTACCGAGCCTGTGATAGTAGGTGTGGTATCTTGACCAACTGCGATAGCATCTATAAGTACAATAGGTGCTGTGTAATCAGTGCTTGAAACCATTGTATCGCTTGATGAGTTTCCTGCAGTATCACTCACTGTCGCAGTAGCGCTAAAACGGCCTTCACTAAGCGGCGTAACAGCTATTACTGACCATGTTCCGTTAGCTCTAACTTGAGCAGTTAAAGTTTGTGAATCATTGCTTGCATCAGTAAGTACAACGCTTATGGTTGTGCCTGCAGCGGCATCACTTGTACCTGTAATCTCAGGTAGTAGGCTATTAGTTACTGATAACTGGTCAACTTTAATTGTTGGTGCTGTAAAATCAATTAATCCAACAAGACTTGTAGAGCTTGAAAGCCCTAAGTTCTCAACTGTAGCGCTTACAGTAAAGGCACCTTCAGCTAATGGCGTTGTAGGTATTAGAGTCCATTCACCTGCAATGGCTGTGGTGTTATATGTCGTTGCTGTACCGCTACTATCGGTGATAACTACTTGTACGTCACCGGCTAATACATCGGTGGTACCTGTGATAGTTGGTGTTGTATCGCTTGTATCTACAATTTGATTAATTAACAAACCAGGTAAGGTTGTACTAATAGTGCCTGTTTGTGTTGCCTTTGCCTCATTCCCGGCATTATCTATGCTAATAGCCTCAACGGTAATTTCTCCTTCAGGTAATAAAGGAGCAATGACAGACCAAGTACCATCTCCCAGAACAGTAGCAATAACTGTTTGTACTGCGCCTGATGAGTCAGTGATATTCACAGTAATTGAACTACCTGCGTCTTCATCACTATTACCTGAAATGGTAGGTGTTAGTGTATTAAGTACACCAATTACCTCAACTCCTAGCTCTGGAGGTAAAGTGTCTATGGTTACTAGCTCAGTGACCGACTCGCCTAAATTGCCTGCAGCATCAGTAATACTCGCATACACACCATATACACCATCTAATAAGCTAGTAGTTTCTAAAGACCACTTGCCATCGCTACCAATTAAGGTATTAAATACCGTTTTTTCACCATTACTACCAATAACAGTTACATCAATGTCTGTACCTTCAGGCTCTTCAGAACTACCTGAAATAGTTAATATATCGGTATTGCTAATAGCCAATGGCAAAATACTTACCACTGGCACTAGTGAATCAACTACGAACTCGAGAGTATCAGTTACTACGTTTCCTGCATCATCGGTAATACTCACATTAGCAACGTGTTGCCCTTCAGATAATGCATCAACTTCAAGTGAAAATAACCCAGCTGCATTAACCGTAGTTGTTAGCACTGAGCCACCATCAAGTTGTATTTCAACTACACCGTTAATTAAATCACTGGTACCTTGAATAATCGGAGTGGAGTCTGATGTTGTGCCAATAACACCTAAGATTAGTGTTGGCGATATTGTATCCACCACATCCGTAAGTAGCTGCGTCGTAGTAATGCCTACTTCACTTAACACATTAACAGTGACTTTAAACACTCCTTCAGCCAATGATTGAGGAACTTGTACAGCCCATGAATTATCTGCCTGCACTATGGCAACCAAATCTTGTGCTATGTTATCGCTATCTACCACTCTAACTAGCACTTCAGTGCCTGGTGCTTGGTCGGTCGTACCGCTAATTATTGGCAAATCTCCATCACCAGTTACAAAGTCAACAACTGCGGTAAGTAATGGCGTTGAGGCATCTACATCTGCAGTCGTTATAGTAGTGGTGTTACCCGCTTCATCGGTTGCAGTGGCTTCAACAACGGATAGGCCAATAATATTAACTGCCAGGCCTAATAACACCCAATCGCCATTGGCATCGGTGGTTACATCGTATGTTAAGTTAGCCAAATCACCTGCTAATTCTAAATTAACAGTGACTGTTTTACCTTCACCTAAATCAGAGGTGCCAGATAAAGATACAAGCTGCCCCAACAAGAACGAAGGCACAATAGTAAGCTCTGGCCCTACTGTATCTACTTCGCCACCCGTTTTACTATCAACAGAGGTATTTCCTGCGCTATCAGTAATCGTTGCCGTAACACTGTAAACACCTTCTGCTAATTCGTTGTCTGCAGCGGCTTGCCAGTCTCCATTAGCATCCGTTTGCACGGTAATTTGATGAGAAACTCCAGCAGAATCAGTAAAGGTAACAATAACGTTTGTATTTGCCTCGTTAGACGTACCTGTAATCAATGGAGTGCTATCTTGAGTTAGTATTAATGAACTTTGATCAATACTAATTTCGGGAGCAATTGTATCAATGGTTGCTGTATTTGTTGCGCCCCCGGTATTACCCGCGCTGTCAGTAACAAATACTTCAACTGAATAATCTCCTTGTGATAGAGAGCTAGTTGCCTCTACAGACCATACACCACCCGTTTGAACTGTTGTATTTACAGTATGCTTATTCCCGAGTGCATCGGTAAATATCACAGCAACTGCATTACCTACCATGGCACCTGTCACGCTCCCTGAAATACTTGGAGTTAGATCGGTACTTCCAACAATATCGTTAATAGTCACAACAGGTGCTGTTATATCAACTTCCCCTGTAATACTTGTGTTTACAGGATTACCTGCAGTATCTGTTGTTGAAGCTAAAACCGTGTAAGTGCCCTCGCTCAACTCTGTACTTGCAGCGACTGACCATGTGCCATTTGCACCAACAGTAGCATTAACCGTTTGCTCGACACCTAAGCTATCTGTAATTAAAATAGCGACTATGGCGCCTTGTGGAGCTGTAGTTGTGCCTGAAATTGTTGGCGTTGTATCATTTGAAATTGTAAGCGGTGTAATATTAAGGGCTGGTGGAGTTAAATCGATAACACCGCTACCTGTTGTATTACTCGTTAAGCCTCCTTCAGTTACACTTGCCGAAACAGTAAATTCACCTTCAGGTAGAATATCTGTCGCATCAACACTCCAGATCCCACCTACCACAGTTGTAGTTACAGTATGTGAAACGTTATTAACGTCAGTTATGACAACCGTGATTTCTGTATTATCTGCCGCACTACTTGTACCTGATATTGCTGGTGTTTGATCGTTTGTATCAACAATTGTATTAATATTAATTGTAGGCGCATTGGTATTTAACATTGCGGTACTATTTGCAACTGATTCATTCCCTGCGGCATCAGTAACACTTGCAGAAACTGTAACTTCACCATCAGTCAGTGCATCTGTAATATCTACAGTCCAAGCACCACCTGCACCAACAACAGTTGTGTAAGTCTCGGTACTATCTCCATCGGTCACAGTTACTGTAATACTCGTGTTTTCAGGTTCATTGGATGTGCCTGAAACAGTTGGCGTGCTGTCATTAATTGTACCTAATGCGTTTATAGTAATACTTGGTGCTTGAGTATCAATAAAGCTCGAGCCTGTATCCACTCCTTGATTGCCAGCATCATCGGTAATACTTACCTCTACATCATAATTACCATCAGGCAAACTTGGCGCTGTAACTTGCCAATCGCCGTTAGCATCAACTATTGCGGTTAAAGTATGTATATCACCGTTGCTATCTGTAATGACTATATCGACCACCGTATCCTGTGGTTCAGTTGAAGTACCATTTATAACTGGTGTCTCAGTGTTAAATACAGTTATGTCATTAAGTACAATAACAGGTACTTGGGTATCAATTGTTAAATCAATAGTCGTGCTGCTGGTATTATTAGCGTCATCGGTAATACTTACTTGCGCCGTATAATCACCATCAACAAGTGCTACGGGGACATCTACTTGCCAATTGCCATCAGTACCCACTGTTGCTGTTAGTGTTTGACCACCAATAATAATGCTTACATCTGCACCTATCTCATTACTCGTACCTGAAATTGTAGGGGTTGTATCTATTGTCGCGTTAACTTCGTTCACAATTAATGTAGGAGCAACGCTATCTATTTCACCTTGAGCTTCCTGCGTTGTTAAATTACCAACACTGTCTCTAACCTCTGCAACAACAGTGTATTGACCTTGCGCTAGCTCTGCAGGTACAGCAACAGACCAGTCGCCACCGGCTTGAACTGTCGCAGTAAACGCTTGGCTTTCTCCTTCATTATCAGTCACGGTTATATTAATTACAGTGCCTTGCCCCATATCGGTGGTGCCGCTAATTACTGGCGTACTGTCATTAGATAAAGCATCAACACTAACGGTTAGTTCTGGCGCTACGTTATCAAAATCAAGTGTATTGATTGTTCTTACATTACCGGCGGCATCCGTTGCACTGGCAGTCACATAGGCAAGGTTTAGTAATGGTACTGTTATGTTTGCAAGCCCCCACGTACCATCAGGATTTGTTGTCGCTGTATAAGTTGCACCAACTAATCCCCCAACTAGGTACTCTGTAATAGTGATTACAGAGCCTCCCGGTAAATCAGAATCCCCCGAAAGAGAAACTAAATTACCTAATAAAAACGATGGAATAATTTCAAGATCCGGAGCGGTTATATCCACTTCGCCAGTGTCTGTACCTGTGCCGGTGTTGCCCGCCGCATCAGTGATGCTGGCGCTGACGCTGTAATTACCTTCGGCTAAATCAGTCGTTGGTGCCGCACTCCAGTTACCATTGGCATCGGTTTGTACATCAATGCTTTGAGTGGCATTTGCTGCATCTGTAAACGTCACCGTGATGGTGCTGTTAGGTGCATCACTAGTGCCTGTCACTGTAGGCGTGCTGTCGTTTGTTAATACTGGCGCATCTACACTCACACTTGGTGCTGTGGTATCAATGGTGCCGTTGCCGGTAATATCGGTGCTGTTTCCTGCCACATCGCTAATACTTGCTTCGATGCTATATGGTCCTTCTGCCAAGGCAGTCGGTACTTCTATAGAGAAGTTGCCATCGGCATCCACCGTGGTGGTGAACGTTTGTGTATTGCCTTGATCGTCCACCACGGTGAAGCTAATAACCGTGCCCTCAACGGCATCACTTGTGCCACTGAGTGTCGGAGTAATATCGTTGCTTGAGCCTGGGCTGGTAAGTACAAGTGTCGGTGCAGTGGTATCTATTTCACCAGTGCCTGTGGCGATGGTGTCGTTGCCTGCCACATCTTCAACACTCGCGCTAATGGTGTATGCACCTTCTGCGAGTGCTATCGGTACAGGGGTTGACCACGTGCCATTGGCTAGTACGGTGGCGCTCATTGTTTGCGCTGCGCCGCTGCTGTCGGTGACAACAATGGTTACTTCACTGCCTTGCGGTGCATCGCTGGTACCTGCAATCGTTGGCGTGGTGTCGTTGCCTACACCGTTGTCGGTAATAACAAGGCTCGGACCAGTAAGGTCTATCTGACCTGTCTCGGTGGCGCTGCCGATATTACCTAGGCCATCGTCTACCTGTGCAGTGACAGTATATTCGCCTTCGGCTAAATCAGTTGGTGCATCGACACTCCATACGCCACCCGTTACGGTTGTATCAACAGTCGTAATATTCCCTGCACTGTCTTCAAACGTTAAGCTAATGGTGGTGTTATCTGCCGCATCGCTTGTACCATTAATGGTTGGGGTGGTGTCGTTGGTGTCAACCAGTGCATTAATACTAATGCTTGGGGCCGTGGTGTTGAGTGTTGCGGTTTCACTTAATGTAGTGGTATTACCGGCGTTATCACTAACGCTTGCTTCGATAGTGAGTGGACCATCAGTTAACGCGTTCGGTACATCTGCTGACCAACTGCCATCGGCTTGTACTGTCGCGGTGAACGTTTCTGTATTATCTGCATCCGTGACGTTAATCGTTATAACCGTGCCTGCTGGCGCGTTCGATGTCCCGCTAATTGTTGGGGTGCTGTTATTCGTGGCGCCGACTGTGTCTAACGTCAGTGTCGGCGCTAAGGTATCTAAGTTGCCTGTTTGTGTCGCACCGCCGGTGTTGCCTGCATCATCGGTGATACTGGCTTGCACGGTGTAGCTTCCATCTGGTAATTCAGGGCTGGTTGCTTGCCAATCACCGTTTGCATCCACGGTGGCGGTGATGGGGTGTTCATCACCGTTACTGTCGGTAATAACAATGTTTACAACCGTGCCTTCAGGCTCCGTTGAGGTACCACTGACAACAGGGGTGCTGTCGTTGCCAAGGCCCAGTGCATCAACGGTGACGATTGGCGTAATAGTATCCACATTACCACTGCTGTTTGCGGTGCTCTCATTGCCTGCCGCATCAGTAATACTCGCGCTTACAGTAAAGTCACCTTGTGCAAGGGCTGTTGACACTTCAATGTTCCAGTGGCCATCGCTGCCAACTAGGGCCTCAATGTTTTGCACAGCACCTGCGCTGTCGGTGATGGTGAGTGTAACAGTGCCACCAATTTCATTACTGGTGCCCTGCAGCTCGGGTGTTAAGTCGCTAACATCGCCTACGTTTTGAATGGTGAGTATTGGCGCTTGTGTGTCGATGGTACTGGTATCACTCACGGTGGTTTCATTGCCGACACTGTCGCGTACACTCACTTCAATGGTGCTTTGACCTTCACTTAATGGTGTGGTTGGAGTGGCACTCCAATTACCATCCGCATCAACAAGGGCGGTGATGGTTTGTGGGTTGCCGTTGCTGTCGGTAACGACTATCGTCACTTGTGCCCCTTCGCCTGCATCACTTGTACCGCTTATGATTGGCGTGTTGCTGTCGCTTTGTGCTGCAACATCAACCGTGAGTGTTGGCGGTGTATTATCAAAGTCATCTGAGCTAATTGTACGGGTATTACCTGCGGCATCGGTCGCTGTGGCGATCACTGAGCCAACATCAAGTAACGATACATCTAATCCGACTAATGACCAGTTGCCATCCGCATCTGTTGTAGTGGTATATGTTGCACCAATACCACCGCCTACCAGTTGCTCGGTAATAGTAATTTCACTGCCTGCTGGCAAGTCAGACGTACCACTTAAAGTAACCAATAAACCAAGTTCAAACGTTGGCGTAAAGGCAAGGGTTGGCGGAGTTACATCCACTTCGCCGCTGTCAGTGCCGGTGCCTGTGTTGCCTGCGGCATCGGTGATGCTGGCGCTGACATTGTAATTACCTTCGACTAAATCAGTCGTTGGTGTCGCACTCCAGTTACCATTGGCATCGGTTTGTACATCAATGCTTTGAGTAGCATTTGCTGCATCTGTAAACGTCACCGTGATGGTGCTATTAGGTGCATCACTAGTCCCTGTTACTGTGGGCGTGCTGTCGTTGGTGAGTACTGGCGCATCTACACTCACACTTGGTGCTGTGGTATCAATGGTGCCGTTGCCGGTAATATCGGTGCTGTTGCCTGCCGCATCGCTAATACTTGCTTCGATGCTGTATGGTCCATCAGCCAATGCAGTCGGTACTTCCACTGAGAAGTTGCCATCAGCATCAACCGTGGTCGTAAAGGTTTGTGTATTGCCTTGATCGTCCACAACCGCGAAGTTAATAACGGTGCCTTCAACGGCATCACTTGTGCCACTGAGTGTCGGGGTGATGTCATTACTTGAACCTGGATTCGTTAGGATCAATGTCGGTGCGGTGGTGTCTATTTCACCTGCGCCTGTAGCGATGGTGTCGTTGCCTGCCACATCTTCAACACTCGCGCTAATGGTGTATGCACCTTCTGCGAGTGCTATCGGTACAGGGATTGACCACGTGCCATTGGCTAGTACGGTGGCGCTCATTGTTTGCGCTGCGCCGCTGCTGTCGGTGACAACAATGGTTACTTCACTGCCTTGCGGTGCATCGCTGGTACCTGCAATCGTTGGCGTGGTGTCGTTGCCTACACCGTTGTCGGTAATAACAAGGCTCGGACCAGTAAGGTCTATCTGACCTGTCTCGGTGGCGCTGCCGATATTACCTAGGCCATCGTCTACCTGTGCAGTGACAGTATATTCGCCTTCGGCTAAATCAGTTGGTGCATCGACACTCCATACGCCACCCGTTACGGTTGTATCAACAGTCGTAATATTCCCTGCACTGTCTTCAAACGTTAAGCTAATGGTGGTGTTATCTGCCGCATCGCTTGTACCATTAATGGTTGGGGTGGTGTCGTTGGTGTCAACCAGTGCATTAATACTAATGCTTGGGGCCGTGGTGTTGAGTGTTGCGGTTTCACTTAATGTAGTGGTATTACCGGCGTTATCACTAACGCTTGCTTCGATAGTGAGTGGACCATCAGTTAACGCGTTCGGTACATCTGCTGACCAACTGCCATCGGCTTGTACTGTCGCGGTGAACGTTTCTGTATTATCTGCATCCGTGACGTTAATCGTTATAACCGTGCCTGCTGGCGCGTTCGATGTCCCGCTAATTGTTGGGGTGCTGTTATTCGTGGCGCCGACTGTGTCTAACGTCAGTGTCGGCGCTAAGGTATCTAAGTTGCCCGTTTGTGTTGCACCGCCGGTGTTGCCTGCATCATCGGTGATACTGGCTTGCACGGTGTAGCTTCCATCTGGTAATTCAGGGCTGGTTGCTTGCCAATCACCGTTTGCATCCACAGTAGCGGTGATGGGGTGTTCATCACCGTTGCTGTCAGTAATAACAATGTTTACAACAGTGCCTTCAGGCTCTGTTGAGGTACCACTAATAACTGGGGTGCTATCGTTGCCAAGGCCCAGTGTATCAACGGTGACGATTGGCGTAATAGTATCTACATTACCACTGCTGTTTGCTGTGCTCTCGTTGCCTGCCACATCGGTAATACTCGCGCTTACTGTAAAGTCACCTTGCGCAAGCGCACTGGGGATTTCAATATCCCAGTGGCCATCACTTTCAACGGTGGTGGTAATGGTTTGCACGACGCCGTCGCTGTCGGTCACGGTAAGTGTGACTGTGCCACCAACTTCGTTACTGGTGCCTTGTAATGTCGGTGTTAGGTCGTTTACATCGCCTACATTTTGTATCGTAAGTGTTGGCGCTTGCGTGTCGATGGTACTGGTATCACTCACGGTGGTTTCATTGCCGACACTGTCGCGTACACTCACTTCAATGGTGCTTTGACCTTCACTTAATGGTGTGGTTGGAGTGGCACTCCAATTACCATCCGCATCAACAAGGGCGGTGATGGTTTGTGGGTTGCCGTTGCTGTCGGTAACGACTATCGTCACTTGTGCCCCTTCGCCTACATCACTTGTGCCGCTTATGATTGGCGTGTTGCTGTCACTTTGTGCATCCACGTCAACCGTCAGCGTAGGCGGTGTATTATCAAAGTCATCTGAGCTAATTGTACGGGTATTACCTGCGGCATCGGTCGCTGTGGCGATCACTGAGCCTAAGTTCAGTAATGAGATATCAATACCAGTCAGTGACCAGTTACCATTGGCGTCAGTGGTTGTGGTGTAACTTACGCCCACACCGCCGCCAACAAGTTGCTCAGTAATGGTAATTTCACTGCCAGCCGGTAAATCAGAGGTGCCGTTTAATAACACTAATGAACCTAATAAGAAGGTAGGTGTAAACGCTAAATCTGGCGGTGTTATATCTACTTCGCCTGTATCTGTACCTGTACCAGTGTTACCTGCGGCATCGGTGATGCTGGCGCTGACATTGTAATTACCTTCAGCTAATGTGCCTGTTGGTGTCGCACTCCAGTTACCATTAGCATCGGTTTGTACATCAATACTTTGAGTAGCATTTGCTGCATCTGTAAACGTCACCGTGATGGTGCTGTTAGGCGCATCACTGGTGCCTGTCACAGTTGGCGTGCTGTCGTTAGTGAGTGCAGGCGCATCCACGCTCACACTTGGCGCTGTGGTATCGATGTTACCGCTGGCGGTAATATCGTTGCTGTTGCCCGCTGCATCGCTAATACTTGCTTCGATGCTGTATGGCCCTTCAGCCAATGCAGTCGGTACTTCCACTGAGAAGTTGCCATCAGCATCAACCGTGGTGGTGAACGTTTGCTCGGCCCCTAAATCATCCGTTACGGTGAAGCTGATCACTGTGCCCTCAGGGGCATCACTGGTACCGCTTAACGTTGGGGTTACGTCGTTACTTGAACCTGGGCTGGTTAACTCAAGTGTCGGTGCAACAGTATCTACTTCTCCTGCGCCTGTGGCCGTCGCGGCATTACCCGCCGTATCGCTTACGCTTGCAGTTACTGTATAACTGCCTTCAGCAAGTACTTGTGAGGCGGCCACACTCCAGGTGCCATTAACCCCGAGCGTAGTTGTAACCGTATGAGTAACGTTATTGCTGTCGGTGATTTCAACCGTCACGGTACTACCTTGCGGTGCGTTCGCGGTACCAGTGATCGTTGGAGTGGTATCGTTTGTTACGCTCAGTGTATCAACTTCAATCGCTGGCATAGTGGTGTCAATAATACCGGTTTCAGTGGCACTGCCGATATTTCCTAGGCCGTCATCTACCTCGGCGGTGACCGTGTATTCGCCTTCGGCTAAATCAGCTGGGGCATCAACGCTCCATACGCCACCCGTTACGGTCGTATCAACAGTCGTAATATTCCCTGCACTGTCTTCAAACGTTAGGCTGATGGTGGTGTTATCTGCCGCATCGCTTGTACCATTAATGGTTGGGGTGGTGTCGTTCGTGTCAACCAATGCATTAATACTGATACTTGGGGCCGTGGTGTTGAGTGTTGCGGTTTCACTTAACGTGGTGGTGTTGCCTGCACTGTCACTGACGCTTGCTTCGATAGTGAGTGGACCATCAGTTAACGCGTTTGGTACATCTGCTGACCAACTGCCATCGGCTTGTACTGTTGCGGTAAACGTTTCTGTTGTGGTGCCGTCGCTTACACTGATGTTTATCACTGTGCCCACTGGCGCATTGCTGCTTCCGCTGATAGTTGGCGTGCTGTCGTTGGTTGCGCCCACGGTATCCAGTGTCAATGTCGGTGCTAAGGTATCTAGGTTGCCTGTTTGTGTCGCACCGCCGGTGTTGCCTGCATCATCGGTGATACTGGCTTGCACGGTGTAGCTTCCATCTGGTAATTCAGGGGTGGTTGCTTGCCAATCACCGTTTGCATCCACGGTGGCGGTGATGGGGTGTTCATCACCGTTGCTGTCAGTTATAACAATGTTTACAACCGTGCCTTCAGGCTCTGTTGAGGTACCACTGACAACAGGGGTGCTGTCGTTGCCATGGCCCAGTGCATCAACGGTGACGATTGGCGTAATAGTATCCACATTACCACTGCTGTTTGCTGTGCTCTCGTTGCCTGCCGCATCAGTAATACTCGCGCTTACAGTAAAGTCACCTTGTGCAAGGGCTGTTGACACTTCAATGTTCCAGTGGCCATCGCTGCCAACTAGGGCCTCAATGTTTTGCACAGCACCTGCGCTGTCGGTGATGGTGAGTGTAACAGTGCCACCAATTTCATTACTGGTGCCCTGCAGCTCAGGTGTTAAGTCGCTAACATCGCCTACGTTTTGAATGGTGAGCGTTGGCGCTTGCGTGTCGATGGTACTGGTATCACTCACTGTAGTTTCGTTGCCGACACTGTCGCGTACACTCACTTCAATGGTGCTTTGACCTTCACTTAATGGTGTGGTTGGAGTGGCGCTCCAATTACCATCCGCATCAACAAGGGCGGTGATGGTTTGTGGGTTGCCATCGCTGTCAGTCACCACAATAGTGACTTGCGCGCCTTCGCCCGCATCGCTCGTGCCGCTTATGATTGGCGTGTTGCTATTACTTTGTGCTGCAACATCAACAGTGAGTGTTGGTGGCGTATTATCAAAGTCATCTGAGCTAATTGTCCGTGTATTACCTGCGGCATCGGTTGCTGTGGCGATCACTGAGCCAACATCAAGTAACGATACATCTAATCCGACTAATGACCAGTTGCCATCCGCATCTGTTGTAGTGGTATATGTTGCACCAATACCACCGCCTACCAGTTGCTCGGTAATGGTAATTTCACTGCCTGCTGGCAAGTCAGACGTCCCACTTAGGGTAACCAATAAACCAAGCTCAAAGGTCGGCGTAAAGGCAAGTGCCGGTGGAGTAATATCCACTTCACCACTGTCTGTGCCGGTACCTGTGTTGCCTGCGGCATCAGTGATGCTGGCGCTGACGCTATAATTCCCTTCGGCTAAATCAGTCGCTGGGGTCGCGTTCCAGTTACCGTTTATATCCGTTTGTACATCAATGCTTTGAGTGGCATTTGCTGCATCTGTAAACGTCACCGTGATGGTGCTGTTAGGCGCATCACTGGTGCCTGTCACTGTGGGCGTGCTGTCGTTTGTTAATACTGGCGCATCTACACTCACACTTGGTGCTGTGGTATCAATGGTGCCGTTGCCGGTAATATCGGTGCTGTTTCCTGCCACATCGCTGATGTTGGCGGTGATCGTGTACGGCCCTTCTGCCAAGGCCGTCGGTACTTCTATAGAGAAGTTGCCATCGGCATCCACCGTGGTGGTGAACGTTTGTGTATTGCCTTGATCGTCCACTACCGTGAAGTTAATAACGGTACCTTCAACGGCATCACTTGTGCCACTGAGTGTCGGGGTGATGTCATTACTTGAACCAGGATTCGTTAGGAGCAGTGTCGGTGCAGTCGTGTCTACTTCACCAGTGCCTGTGGCAGTGGCTTCGTTGCCTGCGGCATCGCTCACACTGGCGATCACTGTAAAGGTGCCTTCAGCCAGCACTTGCGTGGCAGCTACGCTCCATGTGCCATTAACCCCTAATGTGGTCGTTACGGTATGAGTAATATTATTACTGTCGGTGATTTCAACGCTCACGGTGCTGCCTTGTGGCGCATTCGCTGTGCCGGTGATCGTAGGTGTTGTGTCATCAGTCACTGTTACATCATTTACGGCAATATTAGGAATGGTCGTATCCACTACACCATTTTCTGTTGCTATACTTGTATTGCCGCTTCCATCTGTAACACTCGCTTCAACTTCATAACTGCCTTCAGCCAAGTCAACAGGAGCTTCAACACTCCAGATACCGTCTGTAACAGTTGTTTGTACCGTGTTTGTTATGTCATTACTGTCCGTGAAACTGACGGTGATAATAGTGCCATTTGCTGCACTGCTGGTACCGCTCACATTCGGCGTTGTATCATTTGTATCCATTAATGCATCAATATTAATACTCGGTGCATTGGTATCCAATGTTGCGCCTTCACTTAACGTAGTGGTGTTGCCTGCACTGTCACTAACGCTTGCTTCAATAGTGAGTGGACCATCAGTTAACGCGTTCGGTACATCTGCTGACCAACTGCCATCGGCTTGTACTGTTGCAGTAAACGTTTCTGTATTATCTGCATCCGTGACGTTAATCGTTATAACCGTGCCTGCTGGCGCGTTCGATGTCCCGCTAATTGTTGGCGTGCTGTTATTCGTGGCACCGACTGTGTCTAACGTCAACGTTGGCGCTAAGGTATCTAGGTTGCCCGTTTGTGTCGCACCGCCGGTGTTACCTGCATCATCGGTGATACTGGCTTGCACGGTGTAGCTTCCATCCGGTAATTCAGGACTGGTTGCTTGCCAATCACCGTTTGCATCCACGGTGGCGGTGATGGGGTGTGCATCACCGTTGCTGTCGGTAATAACAATGTTTACAACCGTGCCTTCAGGCTCTGTTGAAGTACCACTAATCACTGGGGTGCTGTCGTTACCCAAGCCCAGTGCATCAACGGTGACAACTGGCGTAATAGTATCCACATTACCACTGCTGTTTGCTGTGCTCTCGTTGCCTGCCGCATCGGTAATACTCGCGCTTACAGTAAAGTCACCTTGTGCAAGCGCACTGGGGATTTCAATATCCCAGTGGCCATCACTTTCAACGGTGGTGGTAATGGTTTGCACGACGCCGTCGCTGTCGGTCACGGTAAGTGTGACTGTGCCACCAACTTCGGTACTGGTGCCTTGTAATGTCGGTGTTAGGTCGTTTACATCGCCTACATTTTGTATCGTAAGTGTTGGCGCTTGCGTGTCGATAGTGGTGGTTTCACTCACGGTGGTTTCGTTGCCGACACTGTCGCGTACGCTCACTTCAATCGTGCTTTCGCCTTCGCTTAGCGGTGTACTTGGTGTAGCACTCCAATCGCCATTTGCATCCACAAGCGCTGTGATGGTTTGTGGGTTGCCTGCGCTATCAGTAACCACTATGGTCACTTGCGCCCCTTCGCCTGCATCACTTGTGCCGCTTATGATTGGCGTGTTGCTGTCGCTTTGTGCTGCAACATCAACCGTGAGTGTTGGCGGTGTGTTATCAAAGTCATCTGAGCTAATTGTCCGTGTATTACCTGCGGCATCGGTGGCTGTTGCGATCACTGAGCCAACATCAAGTAACGATACATCTAATCCGACTAATGACCAGTTGCCATCTGCATCTGTTGTGGTGGTGTATGTTGCACCAATACCACCGCCTACCAGTTGCTCGGTAATGGTAATTTCACTGCCTGCTGGCAAGTCAGACGTACCACTTAAAGTAACCAATAAACCAAGTTCAAACGTTGGTGTAAAGGCAAGCGCCGGTGGAGTAATATCCACTTCGCCACTGTCTGTGCCTATGCCTGTGTTACCTGCCGCATCGGTGATGCTGGCGCTGACGCTATAATTACCTTCGACTAAATCAGTCGTTGGTGCCGCACTCCAGTTACCATTGGCATCGGTTTGTACATCAATGCTTTGAGTAGCATTTGCTGCATCTGTAAACGTCACCGTGATGGTGCTGTTAGGTGCATCACTGGTGCCTGTCACAGTTGGCGTGCTGTCGTTAGTGAGTACTGGCGCATCCACGCTCACACTTGGCGCTGTGGTATCGATGTTACCGCTGGCGGTAATATCGTTGCTGTTGCCCGCTGCATCGCTAATACTTGCTTCGATGCTGTATGGCCCTTCAGCCAATGCAGTCGGTACTTCCACTGAGAAGTTGCCATCAGCATCAACCGTGGTGGTGAACGTTTGCTCGGCCCCTAAATCATCCGTTACGGTGAAGCTGATCACTGTGCCCTCAGGGGCATCACTGGTACCGCTTAACGTTGGGGTTACGTCGTTACTTGAACCTGGGCTGGTTAACTCAAGTGTCGGTGCAACAGTATCTATTTCTCCTGCGCCTGTGGCCGTCGCGGCATTACCCGCCGTATCGCTTACGCTTGCAGTTACTGTATAACTGCCTTCAGCAAGTACTTGTGAGGCGGCCACACTCCAGATGCCATTAACCCCGAGCGTAGTTGTAACCGTATGAGTAACGTTATTGCTGTCGGTGATTTCAACCGTCACGGTACTACCTTGCGGTGCGTTCGCGGTACCAGTGATCGTTGGAGTGGTATCGTTTGTTACGCTCAGTGTATCAACTTCAATCGCTGGCATAGTGGTGTCAATAATACCGGTTTCAGTGGCACTGCCTATATTTCCTAGGCCGTCATCTACCTCGGCGGTTACCGTGTATTCACCTTCAGCTAAATCAGTTGGTGCATCAACGCTCCATACGCCACCCGTTACGGTCGTATCAACAGTCGTAATATTCCCTGCACTGTCTTCAAACGTTAAGCTGATGATAGTGCCATCTGCTGCATCGCTTGTACCATTAATGGTTGGCGTGGTGTCGTTGGTATCAACCAAGGCATTAATGCTAATACTTGGTGCGGTGGTGTTCAGTGTCGCGGTTTCACTTAATGTGGTGGTGTTACCGGCGCTATCGCTCACGCTGGCTTCAATAGTAAGCTCTCCATCAGCTAATGCTGTCGGTACATCTGCTGACCAACTGCCGTCGGCTTGTACTGTCGCGGTGAGCGTTTCGGTTGTGGTGCCATCGCTCACACTGATATTTATCACTGTGCCCACTGGCGCATTGCTGCTTCCGCTGATAGTTGGGGTGCTGTCGTTGGTCGCGCCCACGGTATCCAGTGCCAATGTCGGTGCTAAGGTATCAAGAGTGCCTGATTGAACGGCGCCGCCGGTGTTTCCTGCCGCATCGGTAATGCTGGCTTGTACGCTGTAGCTTCCATCTGGTAATTCAGGGCTGGTTGCTTGCCAATCACCGTTTGCATCCACGGTGGCAGTAATTGGATACTCATCACCATTACTGTCGGTAATAACAATGTTTACAACCGTGCCTTCAGGCTCTGTTGAAGTGCCACTAATCACTGGGGTGCTGTCGTTACCCAAGCCCAGTGCATCAACGGTGACGATTGGCGTAATAGTATCCACATTACCACTGCTGTTTGCTGTGCTCTCGTTGCCTGCCGCATCGGTAATACTAGCGCTTACAGTAAAGTCACCTTGTGCAAGGGCTGTTGACACTTCAATAGCCCAGTGACCATCGCTGCCAACTAGGGTCTCAATGGTTTGCACAGCACCTGCGCTGTCGGTGATGGTGAGTGTAACAGTGCCACCAATTTCATTACTGGTGCCCTGAAGCTCAGGTGTTAAATCGCTAACATCGCCTACGGTTTGAATGGTTAATGTGGGTGCTTGCGTGTCTAACGTAATTGTATCTGTAACTGTTGTTGTATTACCGGCTTCATCAGACACACTTACTTCTATGGTGTTATCACCTTCATTTAAATCTGTTTGCGGCGTTACTTCCCAATTACCATTTGCATCTACTGTGGTGGTAAGTGTTTGTTCAACTCCATTTTCATCTGTAATAACCACCGTGATACTAGTACCAACTTCTGCATCACTAGTACCTGAAATGGTAGGCGTTGAGTCGTTGGTTACAGTATCAAAGTCAACGGTTAAGCTAGGCCCTGATGTATCTATGTTGCCTGTAGCCGTATCTGAAGCACTATTTCCTGCTGCATCAGATACTTCAGCTTCTACAGAATAATCGCCCGAGGCCAACTCTTGAGAAAGTTCAACACTCCAATTACCATCGGCATCTGTTGTTGTGCTAAATGTGCGAACAACCCCTTGAGAATCAGTAACCGTTAAATTTATAACTGTGCCTGCAACTACGTCAGTTGTGTTACCAGAAATAACCGGTGTTGTATCATTACTTGTTTCTAGTTCATTTACTTGTATGGTTGGAGGCGTAATATCAATTACAGCATCAAGCTCTGCATTTGCGCTTCCACCACCTATGTCTGTTACTGTCGCACTAATTAAAATGGTGCCTTCAGCCAAATCGGCTGGCGGAGTAACACTCCATAGCCCGTTTTCATCAACAGTTGTAGTTAAAGTAATTACTGCACCCGCAGAGTCAGTGATCTGAACTTCAACCGGCGAGCCAACTTGTGCATTAAAAGTATCACCATTTATTTGAGGGGTTTGATCGTTAGTTTCGCCGATAACATCAATGGTAATAGTCAATGCGCTTGTATCAATTGTGCCTGAAGCACTTGCTGTGCCTTCATTACCAGCGCTATCACTAATACTTGCATCTACAGAGTAGGTCCCTTCAGCTAAAGCCGCAGGTACTTCTACTGTCCAACTTCCGTCTGCAATTACTTGTGCTGAAATTGTTTGTACTGCACCATTAGCATCGGTCACTGTTAAAGTTATGGTTGAACCAGCAGGCTCCCCGCTAACCGTGCCTGAAATGGTCGGTGTTGTATCACTCGTATCGCCTAGTGCATTAATAGTAACTATTGGCGCTGTGGTATCAACCTCTCCCGTTGTTGTGGCTGTGGTTTCATTACCTGCGTTATCGGTAACCGATACTTCAACAGTAAATTCACCCTCACTTAATTCGTTCGGTACATCAACACTAAAGGTGCCATCGGCTTGTACTTCTGTGGTAATAGTTTGTGGATTACCTGCTTCATCAGTTACGGTAATAGTAACAACCGTGCCCTCTGGCTCACCCGTTGCGGTGCCTGAAATAGTTGGGGTGGTGTTGTTAGTATCACCTACAGGGTCAATAATAACTGTTGGCGCGGCAGTATCGACTTCGCCTGTTGTTGTTGCGGTAGTTTCATTACCTGCAGTATCGGTAACCGATACTTCAACCGTAAACTCACCTTCACTTAATTCATTTGGTACATCAACACTAAATGTGCCATCGGCTTGCACTTCAGTGGTAATGATTTGTGGGTTACCTGCTTCATCAGTAACTGTAATAGTAACAACCGTGCCCTCTGGCTCCCCCGTTGCGGTGCCTGAAATAGTTGGGGTGGTGTCGTTACTATCAGCCAGTGCATCTATCGTGATCACCGGTGCTAAAGTATCAACCTCACCAGTCGTAGTTGCTGTGGTTTCATTGCCCGCAGTATCGGTAACCGATACTTCAACGGTAAATTCACCTTCACTTAATTCGTTTGGTACATCCACACTAAAGCTGCCATCGGCTTGTACTTCTGTGGTAATAGTTTGTGGATTACCTGCTTCATCAGTTACGGTAATAGTAACAACTGTGCCCTCTGGCTCACCCGTTGCGGTGCCTGAAATAGTTGGGGTGGTATTGTTAGTATCACCTACGGGGTCAATAATAACTGTTGGCGCGGCAGTATCGACTTCTCCCGTTGTTGTTGCGGTAGTTTCATTACCTGCAGTATCGGTAACCGATACTTCAACAGTAAATTCACCCTCACTTAATTCGTTCGGTACATCAACACTAAAGGTGCCATCGGCTTGTACTTCTGTGGTAATAGTTTGTGGATTACCTGCTTCATCAGTTACGGTAATAGTAACAACTGTGCCCTCTGGCTCACCCGTTGCGGTGCCTGAAATAGTTGGGGTGGTATTGTTAGTATCACCTACGGGGTCAATAATAACTGTTGGCGCGGCAGTATCGACTTCTCCCGTTGTTGTTGCGGTAGTTTCATTACCTGCAGTATCGGTAACCGATACTTCAACAGTAAATTCACCCTCACTTAATTCGTTCGGTACATCAACACTAAAGGTGCCATCGGCTTGTACTTCTGTGGTAATAGTTTGTGGATTACCTGCTTCATCAGTTACGGTAATAGTAACAACCGTGCCCTCTGGCTCCCCCGTTGCGGTGCCTGAAATAGTTGGGGTGGTATTGTTAGTATCACCTACGGGGTCAATAATAACTGTTGGCGCGGCAGTATCGACTTCTCCCGTTGTTGTTGCGGTAGTTTCATTACCTGCTGTATCGGTAACCGATACTTCAACCGTAAATTCACCCTCACTTAATTCGTTCGGTACATCCACACTAAAGCTGCCATCGGCTTGTACTTCTGTGGTAATAGTTTGTGGATTACCTGCTTCATCAGTTACGGTAATAGTAACAACCGTGCCTTCTGGCTCACCCGTTGCGGTGCCTGAAATAGTTGGGGTGGTGTCGTTAGTATCACCTACTGGGTCAATAATAACTGTTGGCGCGGCAGTATCGACTTCGCCTGTTGTTGTTGCGGTAGTTTCATTACCTGCAGTATCGGTAACCGATACTTCAACAGTAAACTCACCTTCACTTAATTCATTTGGTACATCAACACTAAAGGTGCCATCGGCTTGTACTTCTGTGGTAATAGTTTGTGGATTACCAGCTTCATCAGTAACTGTAATAGTAACAACCGTGCCCTCTGGCTCCTCCGTTGCGGTGCCTGAAATAGTTGGGGTGGTGTCGTTACTATCAGCCAGTGCATCTATCGTGATCACCGGTGCTAAAGTATCAACCTCGCCAGTCGTAGTTGCTGTGGTTTCATTGCCCGCAGTATCAGTAACCGATACTTCAACCGTAAACTCACCTTCACTTAATTCGTTCGGCACATCAACACTAAAGGTGCCATCGGCTTGTACTTCAGTGGTGATTATTTGTGGATTACCTGCTTCATCAGTTACCGTAATTGTAACTAATGTGCCTTCTGGCTCACCCGTTGCGGTGCCTGAAATTGTTGGTGTGGTATCGTTAGTATCACCTATGGGGTCAATAGTAACTGTTGGCGCGGCAGTATCAACTTCGCCCGTCGTTGTTGCTGTGGTTTCATTACCTGAGGTATCGGTAACCGATACCTCAACAATAAATTCACCTTCACTTAATTCGTTCGGTACATCAACAGTGAAAGTGCCATTAGCGAGCACTTCTGTAGTGATAACTTGTTCGTTACCAGCGTCATCAGTCACGGTAATAGTAACAACCGTGCCTTCTGGCTCACCCGTCGCAGTCCCTGAAATAGTTGGAGTGGTGTCGTTACTATCAGCCAGTGCATCTATCGCGATCACCGGTGCTGAAGTATCAATTTCTCCAGTCGTAGTTGCTGTGGTTTCATTACCTGAAGTGTCAGTAACGGATACCTCAACAGTAAATTCGCCTTCACTTAATTCATTTGGTACATCCACACTAAAGGTGCCATCGGCGAGTACTTCTGTAGTGATGGTTTGTGGGTTACCTGCTTCATCAGTCACGGTAATAGTAACAACGGTGCCCTCTGGCTCGCCCGTTGCTGTGCCAGAAATTGTCGGTGTTGTATCATTGCTATCAGCCAGTGCATCAATCGTAATAGTTGGTGCGGTATTATCGATAGTTCCCTGTGCTAAAGTTTCACTTTGGTTACCTGCTTCATCGCTAACGATGGCATTAACGCTAAAGTCACCTTCAACTAACTCATTAATAGCATCAGCTGTCCAAGTACCATCAGCTAGCGTTTGTGTTGTAATTGTTTGTGTATTACCAGCAGCGTCCGTCAATGTTAACGTAACCGTTGTTCCAGCTGGCACATTTTGTACGGAACCTGAAATTGTTGGAGTAGTATCGGCGCTATCTGGGATTGCATTAATTGCTATAATTGGAGCTGATAAATCAATTATTCCAGTACCGGTATCGCTTGCTTCATTACCTGCAGCGTCTGTTACTGTTGCCGTAATTGTAAAGTCGCCTTCAGCAACAGCTTGAGTTGCACCTACTTGCCAAGTTCCATCTTCTGACACAACCGCCGTCAATGTTTGAGACTCACCATTTGCATCAGTAACTAAAACACTAACAAGGCTACCCGGAGCTGCATCACTCGTTGTTCCGCTAAATGTAGGTGTTGTATCGTTTGAATCAGCAAAGTCATTTATTGCAACTAAAGGAGGGGTGGTATCAACTGTGCCTAATTGTGAATCTTGAGCTGCGTTACCTGCATTATCAGATACATTAGCAGTTACGGTAAAATCCCCCTCACTTAAAGCAGTTGGAATCTCAATACTCCAAGTACCATCAGCACTTATAGTAGTCACTAACTGTTGCTCTGCTCCTAGACTATCGGTAACAATTAAAGTTACTTCACTGCCCGATGCTAATCCTTGGGTAGAGCCTGTAAGAGTAGGTGTTGTATCGTTTGTATCTGCAATATTGTTAATAGTCACACTTGGTGCAGTTAAATCAACCGTACCTGTAACAGTTGCAGTACTGCTATTACCAGCAGTATCACTAACACTCGCTGTTACTGTGAAATCTCCTTCACTGAGATCTGCAATAATATCCGCTGTATATGTACCATCTGTATTTGTAATTGTTGTAAGTGTTTGTTCATTACCTTCACTGTCAGTTATTACTAAGGTAACTTCTGTTCCTGCTGGTACATCAATTACGTTACCACTTACTGATGGAGTTACATCATTCGTATCCTCAATAGGATTAATCGTGATTGCAGGATCTGTTAAATCAATTTCTCCAGTTTCGCTTGCAGAAGCTGTATTACCCGCAGCATCAGTTACAGTTGCAATAACACTAAACTGGCCTTCAACTAATTCATTACTTGCCTCAATTGACCAGCTTCCGTCAGAACCAGTAACTACTTGCACGGTTTCTGCTACGCCATCGCTTCCTGTAAATGTAACGGTTACTACCGCACCAGGCTCTACGTCTTGGGTAGAGCCGCTAATTGTTGGTGTTGTATCGTTAGTATCAATAATAAAATTAATGCTTACAGTTAAATCAACATTACCTACTGCACTTGCTTGCGCCTCATTGCCCGAGTCATCTATAACCGCTGCAACTACAGTAAAGTCGCCCTCAGGCAGAGGGGTTGTTACTTGTGCAGTCCACGAACCATCTGCTTGCGTCACTGCTAGTAATGTAAATGTGCTGCCATCGCTTGCAGTAATAGTTAAAGTGATGGTTGTACCTGCAGGCACATTACCGGTGTTACCACTTAAAAATGGAGTGGTATCGTTAGTATTAGCAATTGCATCGATTTGAATTGAGATAGGAGCAAACGTTATTTCGCCGTTTGTTTGAGCAGTAGCCTCATTCCCTGCTGCATCGGTTACTGACGCAGTTGCTGTAAACTCACCACCTGGCAAGATTTCATTAGCATCAACACTCCATGTACCATCTTCATTTAATAAAGTAGTTAAAGTTTGTACGCTACCGTTTATATCGGTTACTAATACTGTAATTACAGAGCCCGCTGGGGCGTCTTCTACCCTACCTACAAATGTTGGTGTAGTATCGTTAGTATCAGCAATTGCAGTAACGGTAATATCTGGATTTGTTAAATCAACAACACCTTGGTTATTTGCTTGGGCTTGATTACCTGCAGCATCGCTTACACTTGCATCAACCTCAAACTGCCCTTCAGCCAATGGCGTAGTTACGTCAACAGACCAATCACCATCAGCGTTAGTTTGGGTTAATAATGTTTGAGTTTGACCGTTAAAATCGGTAATAACCACACTAATAATAGAGCCAGCAGGTACATCTTGCGCGTTACCTGTAATAGTTGGCGTGGTGTCTTGAGTGTCGTTAATATTATTAATTTGTACCGTAGGCGCCGTTAAATCAACTACTCCTGAATCACTTGCTAATGCTAAGTTTCCTACACTGTCGCTTACTTGTGCATCAACAGTAAAATCACCTTCGGGTAAAGGAGTCCCAACTTCTACACTCCAGCTTCCATCGGCTTGGGTAACTGCAGTTAATGTTTGTATTTGTCCTGCACTATCTGTAACAGTAATTGTTACTTGCGTGCCTTCAGGAACACCATTTGTTGTTCCAACAAGTGGTGGTGTTGAGTTATTTGTTTCATCAGTTACATTTACGGTGATTACCGGAGCAGTTAAATCTACATTCGCTAAAGCTTGATCTACAGCTTGATTTCCAGCGGCATCAATCACCACTGCGCTTACGTTAAACTCTCCTTCAGATAAAGGTGAGGTAGTAGTAACAACCCAATTTCCTAGCGCATCAACTTGAGTAACAATTGTTTGTACCGTACCTGCACTATCCGTTAACGTGACTGACACATTATCCCCAGTGTTCAACCCAGATACAGTCCCTGTTACTGTCACTGTTTGAGAAGCAGAATCGGCAACAGGATCAATAGCAATAAGCGGAGGTGTTGTATCAATTTCTATAGAAATAGTGTCGTTTATAGGGTTGCCAACAGGATCTGTCGCTTCAACAACAACGGTCACAGGGCCATCAGCAACCGGAGTTGGTAGAGTTATTTCAAAGGTACCATCAGGGCCAATCACAACACTAACTACTTGAGAATTTCCATCAACATCAGTTACCGTCACATTAACCGTTTCGCCAATTAAGTTTTCACTCGTACCGGTAATTGTTGGTTGTGATGAATTAGTAACGCCCAGCTCATTAAGTGAAATAGAAGCCGAAGTTGCGTCAGGCACAATACCATCAGAGGTATCTCTTAAATTAAAAGCTTCAGTAGCGCTTTGATCAAAAGAAGAATCAAAAGTAACACTACTAGGATCAACACTTTCAGAAATTCGGGTTAACTGTACAAACGAACTACCTCCATCTGCACCAGCTGCATTACCGCCACCAGCGGCTGTTGCCTCTAAATTATCTAAAATGTCCCCATCACCCTCTAATGCATCTAAAAAATCTGTTACATCAGAATTAGCCGCTGTTGATGGGTCTTGCTCTGCCCCTAAATCTAAGCTTGCAATTGCTTCATCTAAACTTTCATCAAAAACAGTTGTTTCGCTAGAATCTCTGGCTTCTTTAGTTAATAAGTCTGGTGTTATTTTTACCTTTTGATTTGCGGGTATAGATAAGGTTTCACCTTGCACATCAATTTGTAAAGACGATTTAATAGCAGTAACAACTAAATCCCCCACGGTGATAGTGTCACCAACATTTAATGCTCTTATTGACCCATCATCCAGCACAACACCTGCCGAGCCTTGAATATCAATAATTACCAGTTGATTTGCTTCCATTTTGGTACCCTCAAACTTTTTAAAATAACAATCTAATAAGTTAAAGGTAGGACAAAAAAGCCACATAGATACTGTACTCAAGTACAGGTTTAGAAGAAAAATTCAAAAATAAAAATCAACAAGAAAGTGGTAGAAATTTTTTTTTATGCTAACCAAAACGATTACTTGCAAAAATAGTATTCCTTTACTAAATACTTAAGGGAGTATTTTCGGTCTTAACAGGATCTAAGAGGAAGAAATGATTACAAAAAACACTTTTAAGAAACATCAAGGGACTATGTTAATCGGACTAACGATTACAGCCGCAACTCTACTAAACTATGTGCATGCGAATGAACAATCAGCAATGCCACTTACCTATGTCTCAAGTAAGGCAATTGAAAACAATCCTGAAGTACAAGAAGCATGGCATGCTTTTAAATCTTCGATTTATGGGGTCGATGCTGCCCGCTCTGGTTATTTACCAAGTGTTGATGTATCGGCAAGCGCGGGGTATGAAAGAAGAAATTACGGTGTTGAAGAAGAATATAACCGTAATACAGCCGAGTTAAGTGTTACTCAAATGCTTTACGACGGTTTTAGGACCTCTAATACTGTTGATCGCTTTAAACGCATTCAACTCATTAGGTACTTTGAGCTTATTTCTCAAACAGAACAAACAGCACTTGAAGCCTCAATAGCCTTGCTTGACGTACAAAAATTCAAAGAGTTAGTACAACTTGCAGAAGCAAATTTACAAGAGCACGAGTCTGTATACCAACAAATAGAACAAAGTGTAGGAGCTGGTGTAGCGCGCGCTGCCGATCTAGAACAAATTAGTGGGCGCTTATCTTTAGCACAATCTAACGTATTAACGGAGTACTCAAATTTACATGATGTAAGCGCTCGCTACTTAAGGGTTGTAGGAGAGCTTCCTATGAACGACATAAAGCAAGCTGACCTTGATGAAAAAAATATACCAATTTCAGTTAATCAAGCGCTAGACGTCGCTTACAAAAATAGCCCTTCGTTTTACGCCTCTTTGTATAATATTGAAGCACAAAAAGCGAACGCAAAAGCACAAAAAGCAGCGTTTCATCCTAACGTAGATTTATCTGCCCGCTACGGTAGCCAAGATAGAGATGAACTTGGTCAAAATGAAACCAGAACAGAAGCGCGAGTCGGCATCGATATTAGCTATAATTTATATAATGGTGGTCTTGATAATGCCAATTTAGAACAAGCCTATCAGGATATAAACATTGCAAAATATCAACGCGATCAGTCTTGTATTGATATTCGCCAGAGCCTGCAAATTGCTTATTACAACGTTACTATATTAGAGCAAAAGTTACCGGCGCTTGATCAACACCGCGAATCATCAACTAAAGTTAAAATTGCATATAAGGATCAATTCGATATAGGCCAACGAACTCTACTAGACGTACTTGATGCCGAAAACGAATCATTTCAATCAACACGTTCATACATAGTGGCGCTTTATGACCGTCAATCAGCTATTTTAACTATGCTAAAAGAAATGGGGAAATTACTGCCAGCACTTAACGTGATGTCAGATAAATACCCTACATTAAAAGAGCTAACTGACGACCCTATTGTTCATAACGCACAAAATATCTGTCCGAGTTACGATGTAGCAACCACCTTTAGCCGCAAGGCATTTCTTCAAAAAAAAGCTAAGCAAGATAATGCATACATGAGTGTAACGGCTATGCCAAGGTACTTAGATATACCACTGGAAACCGACACGACAGCAAGCAGCTTTACCGATGATGATGGTGACGGTGTACCAAATGAGCAAGACACTTGCCCAAGCACACCTTTGAGTACAAATGTAGATTTATCTGGTTGCACAATTTATAGCGCATCAACCTCAAATATAGAAATTGGTATTCCTTTTTCTGCTGATTCAAGCGATGTAAGGTCTCAATATATTCAAGAAATTAGTCGGCTTGCAGATTTTTTAAAAGAGAACCCAACTAAACAGGTTGAAATACAAGGTCATGCCTCTTTAGATGGAGACCGTATATACAACCGTAAACTATCAGAAAAACGTGCGTTTGCCGTAGCTGAAATTCTGATTAAGCAATTCGATGTAGAACCTAAACGTGTTAAATCGTTTGGGTATGGCATCGATCAACCACGTGTAAACGAAATATCAGTAAGAGCAAATGCTGCGAATCGACGTATCGAAGCTGTAATTACTGATATCTAAGTCAATTAACGTTATGTAAATAACCTAGACTCGACTTGAAATATTTAAGTCGAGTTTAGGTTTACTAGTAACAATCGTATGCAGTTCTACATAACATTGGATGGTGTATGGAATTAAACGATGTACTTGATCATGGTGGCATCCTCGTTGACTGCCTAGCAGTTTTATGTCGTCATCATGGTAAAGAGTTTTCAAGAGAAGCACTATTAAATGGACTTCCTCTAACTGATGGAAATCTTACTCCATCAGGTTTTTCGCGCGCAGCAAAGCGCATTGGCTTTAAATCAAAAGTAGTTAATAAGCCACTACAAAAAATTAATACAGCACTGCTACCTGCCATCTTAATTTTAAAAGATAACCAAGCCTGTGTTATTAATTCTATTGATTACGATAAACAGTTGGTGAGTGTAATTTACCCAGAACTTACAGAATCAGTTATCGAACAAAGCATTGATGAGTTAGCTGCTAACAGTGTAGGTTTAGTTATTTATGCTCAACCAGAGTTTGCATTTGATGAGCGAACACCTGTACTTGAAAAACTATCGAAAGACGGATGGTTTTGGGGAGTAATTAAAGAATGCCGCTCACTTTATAAAGACGTAATTATTTCGGCTGTTGCTTTGGGCTTTTTGTCGGTTGCTATGCCTTTATTTGTAATGAACGTATATGACCGCGTAGTGCCCAACCACGCAACAGAAACCTTATGGGTACTTGCCATTGGCATTTTAATAGCACTCACTGCTGACTTTGTTTTGCGCTTAGTAAGAGGCTACTTTGTAGAGCTTGCTGCCAGTAGGATAGATGTCAAAGTATCGGCTGTAATAATGGAGCGGGTATTAGGTATGAAACTAAAAAACCGCCCATCATCCGCAGGCTCCTTTGCTAGCAACATTCAATCATTTGAAGCTGTACGTAACTTTTTTAGCTCCATAACACTTGTCGCATTAGTCGACTTACCATTCGTAGTTTTGTATTTAATTGTTATTGCCATTATTGGCGTACCTCTAAGTTTACCTATTATCGCGGGCGCACTTATATTATTAGCTTACGCTATAGCCGCACACCGCAAACTTGAGGCTCTTTCAGAACAAACAATGAAAGCAAGCTCAATGCGAAATGCAGTATTAGTCGAAAGCTTAACCAATATTGAAGATGTAAAGAGCTTTCACTCAGAGTGTAAAACACAGTCTATATGGGAAAAGTCGACCATTTACATTGCACAAGTAAACGCACATAGTCGACTCGTTTCTAGCTCTATATCAAATACAGCATCATGGATACAGCAATGCGTAGGCGTAATAATAATGATAATAGGCGTGCACCTCGTTATTGAAGGTGAGCTAACTCAAGGCGGGTTAATTGCAGCCTACCTATTATCGTCTCGTGCTATGGGCCCAATCGGGCAGTCGGCCGCTGTTTTAGCACAATATCATCATGCCGCAATAGCAATGCAATCACTGAACGAGATTATGGAAAAAGAGGTCGAGCGTCCATCTGGTAAGCATTGGTTAAGCCACCCTATTTTGAAAGGTGATATAGAATTTAAAGATGTATGTTTTAAATACTCTGACGAATCTCATAATGCGCTCAACGGCGTTAGTTTTAAAATTAAAGCCGGTGAAAAAGTCGCCATTTTAGGACGTAATGGCTCAGGTAAAAGTACATTAGAAAAGCTTATTTTAGGACTATACGCCCCCTGTTCAGGATCAATTTTGATGGACAATAATGATATACATCAAATTGACCCAGCTGAGCTTCGTCATAATATTGGCTACCTACCACAAACCGTTGCTCTGTTTTATGGAACCTTGAAAGACAACCTCACCATGAGTGCTTGGCATGCCAAAGACGAGCAAATTATTGAAGCCTGTGAGCGAAGCCAATTATTTGATTTAATTAATTCGCACCCAGACGGATTTGATTTACAAGTAGGCGAGCAAGGTCGTCAATTATCAGGTGGCCAGCGCCAAGCTGTAGGTATGGCAAGAGCCATAATTAACGACCCTCCAATATTATTACTAGATGAGCCAACCTCATCGCTAGATCATAATAGTGAAAGTAAACTTATTAACAATTTAAAGGGTTATTCTAAAGATAAAACCTTAATCGTGGTGACTCACCGCTCATCATTACTTGAGCTTGTTGACCGAATTATAGTTTTAGATAACGGAAAAGTAGTTGCTGATGGACCAAAACAAAAAGTAATTGCAGCGTTAAATAATAAGACAGTGGAGCAAGCCTCATGAGTGACAATAAAAAACCACTTGAACAGCGCTCCTTTGAATCTGTTAGCAGAGCAATAGAAGCAAGAAAACAAGGCAAGCCATCAGTATTTAATAAACTATTTAAAGGATGGATTTCTCCGCCTAACAGCCAAGACTGGGTAGTCGATGCGCAGTGGGAAAAAATGCAACAGGAGCCAGCAAGCGCTAGGTTATTGCTCTATTTAATTTGTTTAACGTTTATATGCCTTATTGTGTGGTCTGGTTTTGCTAATTTAGATGAAGTTGCCCGTGGTGAGGGGCGAGTTATTCCCTCCAATAAATTACAACTTATTCAATCTTATGATGGTGGTATGGTCGAAAAAATAAATGTAAAAGAGGGGCAAATAGTAAATGAGGGGGATGTACTCATTAAAATAGACCCTACCCGCTTTATTTCTAGCTTTAGAGAAAACCAATCCAAAGTTGAGTCGTTAAGCGCAAAAGTAGCGAGACTCAGAGCACTCACTCAAAAAAAGGAGCTCGTATTTAGCGAGTCTGTTATTAAAAATGCACCTAGAGTTGTGCAACATGAGCGCTCTCTTTATTTGAGCAACAGCCAAGAATTAGAGCAACAAGTAAGTATTCACAAACGCCAATTAGAGCAGCGACACCAGGATTACATTGAAGCCAAAGCGGCACTTCAGCAGCATACGAGCGCGCTGCGCTTAACAAACAGAGAGCTCTCTGTTACTCGCCCACTGTTACGCACGGGTGCTATTTCAGATATAGATATTATTCGTTTAGAGCGCCAAATAGTTGATCTAAACGGCGAGATAAACAGAACCAAGGCAGTTATAAATAGGAGCCTTTCGGCCATTAACGAAGCTAAAAATAAAGTAACCGAAGTTGAACTCGTTATGATTAACCGTTGGAACAATGAACTATCCGAAGCGCTACTTAGACTAGATTCAATTAAAGAAACTGAATCTGGCTTGGCCGATAAAGTAACTCAAACTGAAATACGTTCTCCTGTTAAAGGCACTGTACAGCGATTATTAGTTAATACTGTTGGCGGTATTTTACAGCCCGGTAGTGATGTTATGGAAATTGTCCCGCTTGACGATCAACTTGTAGTAGAGGCAAAAATTCCGCCTAAAGACATTGCATTTTTACGCCCTGGGCAATCTGCGATGATAAAATTTAGTGCCTACGACTTTGCCGTATATGGAGGCCTTGAAGCAGAGGTTTTACATATTAGCGCCGATACCATTACAGATGACCGTGAGAATACCTTTTATTTGGTGCAACTAAAAACCACCAAAAATAACTTTTCAAAAGAGCTGACTATTATTCCAGGAATGACCACTCAAGTGGATATTATTACCGGTAAAAAAACCGTACTTGAGTATCTTTTAAAACCAGTTCTTAGAGCTACATCGCAAGCAATGACAGAGCGTTAAGCATTTAATAAATGGAGAAATAATGCGCCAAAGTATTTTTATTACACAGCCTGAATTTGAATCGAAGCACTGGCGTGCAGCGTTTCCTGGTTGTTTAATATGCACAAAAGAACCAAACAGAGTAACGGCATCAAGTATTATTTGGGTTTTAGCCGGTACACCGAACTGGCTTGAGCTCGTTAAAAAGTATTCGCAACAACGTTTACTCGTTATTGTTATGACCAACGAACTAGAAATAAATCAACTTAGGAGTGCGCTTGAAGCAGGAGCTAGAGGATACGTAGAAGCACTCGCCACTAAAGTAATTATTGAACAAGTACTTGAGACAATTTGTTCTGGCGGAATATGGTTACCAGGACAATTACTATCTAATTTAGTGGGAGCTTTATCAAATACACCGTTTAAATATGCGAGTACATGCGAGCTTGAGTTACTCACAAAACGAGAACGCCAAGTAGTTGATATTGTTGTAACTGGCGCTACTAATAAACAGGCTGCAGAATCTTTAAATATTACAGAGCGTACGATTAAAGAGCATATGGGTTCTATATTTAATAAGCTAAAAGTACGCGACCGCATCCAATTAATGTTAGTTGTAAAAGGGCATTAACCGCACGGTTAATGCCTACTACTTACTCTTTAATAACCCCATCAAAGCCTAAGTTAATAAGTGTATCGAGGTCATCTTGACTGGTAACACCTTGTGCGACCACTTTAATGCCAATAGAATGCGCTAACGTACATACTCCTCGCAGGAATGTTTGGTTATCTTGGCTGTAACTAATATTGTGTCCGTAAACGCTATCAACCTTAATCATTTCAAGACCAAATTCCTGAATTTTATTAATTTTAGTAAATTCAGGGCCCACACGTTTTAATGCTACCTTAGCGCCCATACATCGAGCCTGCTCACAAAAATCTTTAAATATCTCAATTTCGCTAACGGCAATACTTTCACGAATATCAAAACAAATTTTAGAGGCTAAATCAGGAAACGCCGAAAGGTACGTAAGAATCGAAGCAAGTGCAGCATCATCAAGTAACGTTTGAGCAGATAATTCAACCGAAATCAGTTCACTTGGTGGCTCAATACTATAATGAGCCACCAACGCCTTAATTAAACCCCAATCTAAACGCGCTAATAACTTTAATCGGTTAGCCCACTGGTAGTAGTAACTAGCACGGTATACTTGCCCACCAAGCTTTAGGCTCAACCCTAATTGATTTTGCATTACCTGCCCCGTAAAGCTCGTTACTGGGTAAGTATTTATTTCTAAATTATTATTGTTGAGTGCCTCTTCTATGGCATTTTGCCAACTAGTTGCATTATCAAACAGCTCACTTTCTTGCTTGATTTGAGCTACTTTTGCTTGTACATCAGATCGTTTACCCGATGATTTTAAAAGTTCATCCGCACGCTTTAATACATCAAATCGCGTATCGTCTTTTTGAATATAAGTACAGCTGTGAGGTATCGCTAGCTTAACGTTTTTATACTCTTCAACAAACGATTGATGCATCAATAAAATACGTTCACTGATTGCTTGAATATCATCAATATCACTAAATAAAACGGTAAAATCGCTGTGAGAAATACGTGCAATGTAATTTTCAGAAAAGTGTTCTTGGTTGCTCTCTAAGAAGCTAACCAACATCTGTGAAAATCGACGTAGAAAGTTAACCATTTCTACTCGTCCCACTTCCTCACTTACGCGATCGAGGTTAACAACTCTAAATAAAAATAAGGCACCATGGGCATGATCTTTCGATTTTTGTAAGTGAGCCTCAAGCGTTGCACCAAAGTATTCTCTATTTGCTAAACCAGTTAGCTCATCGTGTTGCGATTTAAATCTAAGCTCTTCTAAACGTTTATTATCTTCTTTAATAATACGGCTAAAACGGGTAGATAATTGGTTCATAGACTGCACTAAACGTGCAAACTCAAATGTGCGCGGAACGCTCGATTTAATAAAACGTTTTTCACCAAATGCATTAGCCTGATACACAACATCATCTAGTGGTTTTAATATCCTACTTAAAAAGTAAGCACTAACTATACAAGCAAAAAAAGCGACAATTAAAAAACTAAAAAATAGTTTAAGCGCACTTTCCCATAAGGCTTGCTCAGCATATTGACTATGGCTTTCTATAAACAAAGTACCAAACTGCTGCCAACCATTATTTACTTGCCCAACCCCTGGCTGTACATTTAATCCATACATTGCTCTAAACCACTGCGGAGCCGTCGCTTTAAGTTCATCGGTAAACGTGCGTTTAACAATCACCTCACCATTAGGGTTTTGTAGTTCTATTCGCTTATAGTGACCGGTATCAAATGTGGCCGATACTAATAACTCAAGCTCAACGGGGTCTTTGTCTAATTGGCTGATCATTAACGCGAGTGAACTGGCGTTATCTACATTTTTTAAGTACAGCTGGGTCGAAAAATAACTTTTAGCCGAATTAGTGCTAATTAAAACACTACTTATAAAGCCTACAAAAATAACAATTAATAATGCAATCCACAGCTCTTGCCTGAGTGTTATTTTTCGTTTTTTAAGATACTTAGATAAGGAAAATGATGCCATTACCACATAACTCCTTCTTTGGTTGTCTGCTCCAAAATTTTACGCCAGCGTGAAAGTCTTGCTGTTGGGCTGGCTACACTTTTGGTTGAATTATTAGCCCATAAACCTTGGCTGTTAAAGCTAAAAACAGGGCTTAAATCTACACGTTTTGCAGCAGGTAAAACCTTTGTTATTAAACTGTCTAAAATAAGTGGCTGAGCGTTTGGTGTAGCAAAATAACCTAACACCATATGTGCTTGCGTTTTGTTAGTGCCCGCAATTTTTGCTTTTACATAAATAAGGCGTAACTTGTCGTCACTCACCCCTAGGGCTCTCAAGCTTATATACTTTGCTATTGCGTAATCTTCACAATCACCTAGGCCTCTGCCTAACGTTTCTAAAGGGGTTGCCCAATAATCATTTTGTTTCCAAAGCAAAATATCAGTTTGATAGCGTAAATTACGCGCAAAAAAATCATTAACAATAAGAATTTGTTGTTGCTCTGGTTTGTTTTGAGTTTGTACCAACATACTTTGCCAGTTACGTGCAACAGCCGCTCGCGCAGGTCCATATTTTTGACCCATCAGCTCAATAAAGGTATTAAATTGAATAGTTAGTCGGCTTGCAAGCACACCACTAGAGAGTACAAAAAACAGTAATAGGTAGCGCAAATTGGCTTTGCACCATATAAATAATTTAGGATTTAAATAAGTTGGCTTAAACGCCATTTACAGAGCCACTGTTAATATAAGTGGCAATAAAATACATCTGTTGAGCACTACGCAATCTGCTTAAAAATTAATCCTAACAACAGCATAGCACTCAATATAAGAGGATGAGATATTTTGAATAACTTTTTTAATTAACTGGGCTATTTAGTAATAAGTTACTTTTTTAACTTCGCGTGGTTTTACTTCACCTATGTATAAATCGTGCACACGCTTCATATTAAGCTCAAGCTCGGTCACGTAAGTGTCATCTACTGCGTAAGTTTTAATTATTTGTGCACCTTTAATAAGCCCCTGCACTTTACTTTCTAGGTAATCGTCTTGAGCAATTGAACCTTCTACCGTTGTTCCTGCGGTAATTTTTTGCCCATATACTTGCTCAGTAAGCTCGCGGTAAGCCTCAAGCTTAGAAGCCTTAATTGCCATAAGTTGCTTTTGCGACGCGTTAGCGCCTTTTTGCAAGCTAATAGGTGCATACCCTATCGCTTTTAAAACGGGGTAATTATTTGGCTCTACATATTTATATTCAACATGCTTATCAAAAACGCTGCTACAACCACCTAAGGTTAAACACCCAAGTGTAATAAGTAATGAAATTGCTCGCATAGCATTTAGCCCTTGTATAGTAATTAGCAGTACATATGCACGTTTAATGCCATTTATAGCATTACTAATAATTACCAAATAACATTGGTACAGTCCTTGCTCTACCTAGTTAATAGCTAACGTTTAATTGGAGTAAAAGTATGAAGTCGTTTTTATCATTGGCATTTGCAGGATTAAGTGTAACGGCATTATTAACTTTCTCCCCTTTTACTAAAGCGCAGTGGTATGAATCAACAGGCCATGCGAACGTTCAAAATGGTGATACGAGCGCAGCTAAATCTGCCGCTATAAAAGATGCGATTGCACAAGCGTTAGTGTTCTCTGGCGCACGGGTTAGCTCGGTGCAAACCTTGGTAGATGGCGTGTTAATGCAAGATCAGCTAAAAATTAGCAGCCACGGCGAAATTCAAAAAATTGAACTGATCAGCGAAAATAAATACGACAATAAATTTGCCGTTACATTACGACTCGATATTTTTTCTCAAACAGAGCAATGTCCACAAAATAGTTTTAATAAGTTTGTGGCCGTTACACAAAGCCAACTTGTTCATCGTGAACACGCCAAAATGGGTCAAATATTTGACGTAAGCAAAGCGATTAGCAAAAATATTTTTACCTCTCTACAAAAATCAAAAATGAGCGCAGTGCCTGTTGCTTACTATAATAATGCAATAAGCGTTGATAAATACTTTTCGCAGCAGCACGACTATTCAAACGCTCAATTAGAAGAAATATCTTCGCGCAGTAACGCTCAATATGTTCTGCTTAGCCAAATAACCAGCCTTTCAACGAGCGACAAACTCAATAACGATTATGCATTTTGGCAAGACGAGGCGTATGAGCGCAGTTACAACATTGAGTTTGCACTGTTTGATGGCACTACCTATGAGCAACTTTGGCAAAATAGTTACCATACTCAAGCAATTTGGCCATTTGAAAAAACAACCATAGTTGATGTTAATAGTGATAGGTTTTGGCAATCACCTTATGGGCAAAGCATAACCGATATCAACCAAGCAGTAAGTTATGACATTCAAGCAGCCATGGCGTGTTTACCTACTCAAGGTAAAATAATGCATATGGAAAATAGCAAAATCGTTATTAACTTGGGTAAAGCTCATGGGTTAAAAAAAGGCCAAATGCTAAGCATTGCGCACCATAACTATTTAACCGACGCGGCAGGTAATGTTATGCCGCACACCATCACCACGCTTAATAAAATTCGCGTAGAGCAGCTTTATCAGCAAACCGCAGTAGCAGTCAGTATTGATGACAAGCCACTACCTGGCGTGCAAATTAACGATGTTGTAGAAATAATCAGCCAAGATCTTTAGAGTTTTTTACTCAATTTAGCTTTTAAATTAGGGTGAGCCGATAACCACTCGCCCAATTGTTCTACACCAGATAAATGCGGATAATGCTTTCTGCATGCAAACACCACATTACGCTGCTGATTAGGGAATATAGGCAAGTAATCAATCCCTACACGGTCGGTACATGCCAACTTTGGTACAAATGTAATACCGTCATCCATAGCCACTAACGCTAATAATGTTTCTAAACTATTACCTTTATACTGGTTAGATACATCGACCCCCGCAGAAAAACAAAACTTTTGGGCTTGATCTTTAAAGCAATGACCATCACTTAACATTAATAGGCTGCATCCTTGAAGATCGCTCAGCGCTACTTTTTTATGCTTAGACAGCGCGTTATCGTGTGATACCGCCACTAAAAAATCTTCTTTGTATAAAGCAACCGTATGGTAATTAATAAGCTCTGGCACATCGGCTAAAATAGCAAAGTCGAGTTCACCCTTGTTTAAAGCTTCTAAAATTGTTGCTGTTTGCATCTCAATAAACGAAAACTGGCTATCAATAAATGCCGCTTTCATCGATGTTAGTAACGCAGGCAACAAGTAAGGGGCAATGGTAGGAATAATACCAATAGTTAATTTACCTTGTAGAGGCTCGTTAGAAGTAGCAGCAAGTTCTTTGAGTATTTGCGTTTGCTCTAAAATAATCTCTATTTGCGTCAACAAACGTTCACCTTTTGCTGTTAAGGTAACTTGCTTGGTTGAGCGATCAAACAAAGTAACGCCAAGCTCATTTTCGAGTTTTTTTACTTGACCACTTAATGTAGGCTGGCTTACAAAACATGCATCGGCAGCTTTGCGAAAATGTTTATATTGCGCTATTGCTTTTACATATTCAAAATCTTTTAAGTTCATATTCAGCTCTACGTGATAGTTTATAACTATCAGTTTAATACAAACAAACGATTGGAACTATATTTAATTATTCACCATAATGGCTATCAACAAATCAAGAGGAACAAAAATTATGTTAAACAATATCGAAGGTCAAACAATCCCAAGTGTTACATTTGCAACTCGTCAAAATAACGATTGGAAATCAGTAACAACAGATGACATTTTTAAAGGTAAAACTGTTGTAGTGTTTTCACTACCAGGTGCATTCACACCAACATGTTCATCAACTCACTTACCACGTTACAACGAATTAGCAGGCGTACTTAAGCAAAACGGCGTTGACGAAATTGTATGTTTATCAGTAAACGATACCTTTGTGATGAACGCATGGGCTGAGCATCAAGAAGCGCAAAACATTACTTTATTACCAGACGGCAACGGCGAATTTACTGACGGCATGGGCATGTTAGTAGACAAGAACGACCTAGGCTTTGGTAAGCGCAGCTGGAGATACTCTATGCTTGTTAAAGATGGCGTGATTGACAAAATGTTCATCGAACCAGATTTACCAGGTGACCCGTTTGAAGTATCAGACGCAGACACAATGCTTGATTACATCAACCCTAAGCAAGCTAAACCAGAACCAGTAAGCATCTTTACTAAACCTGGCTGTCCTTTCTGTAAAAAAGCAAAAGAGCTTCTTGCAGAAAAAGGCTTCGCATATGAAGAGATTGTTATGGGTGCAGGCGCATCACTAACAAGCCTAAAAGCTGTATCTGGTCGTGACACTGTTCCACAAATATTCATTGGTGGTAAACACATCGGTGGTTCAGACGACTTAGAAAAATACTTTGCTTAATTAATAAGTAAATTAAATACCTAACGTTAGTAGGTAAAAAATAGGGGCTTTTATGCCCCTATTTATTAGAGGAAAAAATACTATGAAAGAATTGCAAACCGATGTTGTTGTTATAGGCGCAGGCACTGCTGGTTTAAGTGCTTACCGTAATGCTAAACAGTTCACACAAAATGTATTAATGATCGAATCAGGCCCATACGGCACCACATGTGCACGTGTTGGTTGTATGCCAAGTAAGTTATTGATTGCAGCCGCTGAAGCTGCACACGCAATTGAAATGGCACCTGCATTTGGTGTTCATAGCTCAAAGCCTATCATTGATGGCAAAGCAGTTATGGCACGCGTTAAAAGTGAACGAGATCGTTTTGCAGGATTCGTAGTAGAAGCCGTAGATGAATTACCAGATGGTGATAAAATTCGTGGTTACGCTAAATTTTTAGACACAAACCGCATACAAATAGACGACCACACAATTATTACAGCAAAACGCTTTGTAATTGCCACCGGTTCACGCCCTTCGTACCCTGGCGTATTTAATAACTTTGGCGACAAACTTATTATAAACGACGACGTATTTGATTGGGATGACCTACCAGAATCAGTCGCTGTATTTGGCCCTGGTGTAATAGGTCTTGAAATTGGCCAAGCACTTAGCCGACTAGGCGTAAATGTAAAACTATTTGGTGTAGGCGGCGCAATTGGCCCACTTACAGACCCAGTAGTAAAAGACTATGCAAATACTGTTTTTGCTGAAGAATTTTTTGTAGATACCGACTCAAACGTATCTGACATGATGCAAGTTGGCGACAAAGCACAGCTAACTTACACCGACAAACAAGGTGAAAAACACACCGAACAGTTTGACTACGTACTTGCAGCCACAGGCCGAGTACCTAACGTAGATAAACTAGGCCTTGAAAACACCGGCATTGAACTTGATGAACGCGGCGTACCGCACGCAGACACGCACACAATGCAGTGTGGTGAATCGAACATATTTATAGCAGGCGATGCAAGTAACATGCTCCCACTGCTACACGAAGCATCAGACCAAGGTGCTATTGCAGGTCAAAATGCAGGGCGCTTCCCAGATGTACGTATAGGTCTGCGCAGAGCTAAAATTGCAGCTGTATTTAGCGACCCACAAATAGCAATGGTAGGCGAAAGCTACAAGCAAATTACCGACCGTTTAGGCCCATGTGGTTGTTTTGAAGTCGGCGAAGTCAGCTTTGAAAACCAAGGTCGTAGCCGAGTAATGCTTAAAAACAAAGGTCATATGCGTGTATATGCGGAGCAAGGCACAGGCTTATTTTTAGGTGCAGAATTTATTGGCCCACAAGCCGAACACATCGCTCACTTACTAGCATGGGCTGTACAAAACAAAATGACCGTACCAGAAATGCTTGATATGCCATTTTACCACCCAGTAATTGAAGAAGGGTTACGTACCGCCCTTCGCGACTTAAATGCCAAACTTAAATTTGGCCCAGACATTGTAAATTCATGTATGGAATGTGGTCCAGGCGCATAACCTATTTACTACACATACAAACTTGCTAAGTAAAAGCCAAAGCCAACGTTTTGGCTTTTTTTTATAATTTTTTTAAGCTGACCTCTCAAAAAAAAATTTAGCTGTTACACTTAATTGATAATTCAATTAAAAAGATGGAATAGCTATGCCCAATAATAAATTTAGACTAGTCACTCGCAGCGATTTTGATGGCTTAGTTTGTGCCGTATTGCTTAAAGACTTAGACCTAATTGACGATATTTTATTTGTTCATCCAAAAGACATGCAAGATGGCAAAATAGACATTACCGAAAACGACATCACGACCAATCTCCCCTACGTTGCAGGTTGTCACATCGCATTCGATCATCACCTTAGCGAAACCGTTCGTAACTCAAGCGACATAAAAAATCATATTATTGATCCAGAAGCCCCATCAGCAGCTCGCGTAGTTTATGACTATTATGGCGGCGCTGAAAAACTTCCAAATATTTCTGTTGAAATGATGGACGCGGTAGATAAAGGCGATGCTGCTCAGTTTTCAAAAGACGAAATATTAAACCCAACCGATTGGGTCTTAATGAACTTTATTATGGATGCGCGAACTGGCCTTGGTCGTTTTCGCGAGTTTAAAATTTCAAATTACCAATTAATGATGAAACTGATTGATGCGTGTAAAGATCAGAGCATCGAAGAAATCCTACAAATGGAAGACGTAGCCGAGCGTGTTGCTTTATATAACGAGCATAACGAAAAAGCTAAAGAGCAAATTTCTCAATGCGCTACCGTCCATAAAAACTTAGTGGTCCTTGATTTAACTCAAGAAGAAACAATTTACGCCACAAACCGATTTGTTATTTATGCAATGTACCCCGACTGCAATATTTCGATTCATAAAATGTGGGGCCTTAAAAAACAAAACGTAGTGTATGCCGTTGGCAAATCAATCACTAACCGCAGCTCAAACACGAATGTTGGCGAACTGTGCCTTAAATACGGCGGTGGTGGTCATTTAAATGCAGGTACTTGCCAAGTAGAAACAAGTAAATCTGAAGCCGTACTTAGTGAATTAATCGATAAAATTACTAGTGATGGTTAAGACCTAGCTAACAAAATTATAAAGTGAGTGGATTTATATTTACTCGCTTTTTTATTTATAAGAACTTAACCAGAAAGTTGATTCTTTGCTAACGCCTCAACTGATTAGTTATTAACGCCTTAAGTTTCCAAGAACAGCATTGAACGTTCAGGAAAGATTATGATCATTTTGTATTTTTCACTTAACTTTACAAAGTAGACCTTCCCTAAGCACTCTCCTTCCCAATACTCGCTTATAAACAACATCGGATATAACTTACAACTCCTAGCCATAATGTCTCGAAGTTTATTTATATGCATAGCAGCATATAAATTTTAGCGTATGTGTAGTAACTTTTATTCTTTCTGATAACCTAAACGGAAATTGGTTTACCACTATAATTTGCAGTAAATAACAATGAAGTTAAAACCTTTAATTCTCACCGCTCTTTTAGTAATGACTCTCATTACATTTCATAGCAATGCGCAAGAGAGTCGTTGTACAAATTATGGCTCTGTTATTTCAAGTCTTTATAATTCGATAGAGACTCTAAACGTCAAAAAATTAAAGGCAATAAACAAATATTTAAAAAATCATTGTGTTCATAACAATATTGAAACTCACCTGTTATTCAGTGAGTTAACAATTGCTGATGCTGAAAAAGATAGAAATAATATAGAGCTTATTAGAAACAAGATTATAGCCTTAAATATTTTAGATAAAAGTAATCCTCGCTTTGCATGGCATCTATACGTAATGGCTCAAAGTTGGTTTTGGGATTCAAAGACTGAAAAAGCAATTGCATTACTTAGTGAATACAAATCCTATTTTATAGGTGAGCCAAAAAACTCTATTGAAGTTAGAGCTTTATCTTTAATAGGCGGCTATTTTGATAATGCCGAATCGAGCATAGAAAAAGAAAAAAATACCTATTTTGATAAAGCTGAGATTAAAGCAAATGAAATTGGTGATCCTGAATTAATATTATACGTTAACTTTAGAAAAGGCAGCGAAGCCTATCCCGATATAAATACTGATAGTGCTGTTGAATATAAAAAGAAAAAAGATAAATGGGTTAGCATACTAGATTCAGTGAATTCTTGTGTAACCAAAGCTGAAGTATTACTTTATTGGGGGTACTTGGAGATTGAAGACAAGAACAAAAGCTTATCAACATTAAAAGAGGCTATCCAGATATTATCTGACTTTGGCGTCACTAGAACGGCATTAGACGGCTCCATATTATATATTCAATTATTACAAAATTATGGTGAAGTGTCAGAAGCTGAGTTCATGATTAATAAATTAATTGAAGACCACTATAGCTTAATGGACGACTACCAGATAAAAAAGTTATATGAATGGCTTTTTGAATTGAGTAAGTCACAAAAACGATTCGAAGATGCTATGAAATATAAAGATAACTATTACGAAAACTTACTTAGTGAAGACGATAAGAGCCAAAAAGAATTAGATGAATTACTCGCTGAATATAAAGTTGAAGAGCAAAAAAGTGCAAACAGAATTTTAGAACAGTCGCTTGAAGTAACTAAATTAGAAAAAGAAAATGAAAAGCAAAAAAATTATATTTTAGTTATGTTTATTATCACGTTGTCGATAACTGTACTTTTGCTTTCACTCATTGTTTACCGGAGTCAAAAATCTAAAAATGAACTGAGTAAATTAGCAATGATTGACGTGCTAACTGGTGCGCCAAATAGACGAGCAATTACCCTTCAAGCAACCAAAGAATTAGCAATTGCTCAACGCAAATGTCAAAATTTAACAATACTATTGGCTGACTTAGATAACTTTAAATCTATAAATGATATTTATGGGCATGATATGGGGGATTTTGTGCTAAAGAAATTTGCAGATATTGCTTCAGAAAATATTAGAGCAATGGATAAATTTGGTCGCTGGGGAGGTGAAGAGTGGTTATTTATCCTACCAGCTACTTCGATTGAAGAAGCAAAAAATTTATTTGAGCGTCTTTCAAGTAAATTATCCAAGGTTGAAGTCGATGGTCTTTCAAATATAACATTCTCAATGGGAGCAGTTGAACTTTATAGCAATTCTGATTCAGATTTAAATTCATTAATAAGGAAAGCCGATGATAAGTTATATATAGCTAAAAAATCTGGTAAAAACAGAGTTTGCTTTGCCCCAAAATAGCTAATTAAGAACTTTACCTTATGCGCGGTAAGAAAATATATATCGATGACAAACTGACTTTCAGCTTGGATACACAATTATCCAAAAAGTAGTAATTTGAACGGCAGCTTTTTACTTTTGAGCGAAAGTTTCAAAGATTACTAAAGAACTAAAGTTGGCCAAACTAGTAGCTAGTATCGCTTAGTTTTGGATAAAGATTAAGTCTTTGATTTAATTGGTAGCCCCTGCAACCACCACATTTAAAATTTAAGCGATTGATTTAATACAACTATCGATCGCAATAAAGTGCGCGGTGTAACATACGGTGTAACAAAAAATCATTGTCAGCCTATTTTGCTCTTTTCACAAGTTTAAGTAACCTAGGCTGTTTATTTCCTCTTAGAGATAGCAAAACCAAAGATTAGTAATGTAATTATAGTTATGAAAAGACCAGTAGCCTTAATCGCATAATTATTATCAATTTGGTTATCTCTTAAACTTACCTTAGGCAGCTCCTTATCACTTATTAAATCAATAGTACCTTCAGTCTCATTATATTCTGATTGATAGTAAGGGTTCTCAGTATGGTTATACTCATCCAAATCGTAAGTGCCATCATATACATCGCCCATATACTGGTCGCTTTCATCATTCTGCTTAGTAGATGTATTAGAACTATTCTTAGCAGGCTTACTATTCAAGGCACCTTCCGCCAGTGCCTCATCACCTATTGAATTAACAACACTTTCAACTTCATTATACTCAGATTGGTAGTAAGGATGATCCATATGGTTATTCATGCCTGAATAATGGGTATCATCGTATACATCGCTATTATAGCTATTACTCTCATCTGAATAGGATGTACTTCCTGAATCCCATTCATATTGCCTAGCTCTTGTACCATCAGCACCTGTATGTGGGTTTACATTCCCTCTAGTTGTCCAATTATTGTTAATTGAACTATCTGGTGCTGATCTGTAATGAGGTTTTACATATGTCCCATTTTTTTTATAGTAACCTTTAACTTTTACATCTTTTGCTATAGCAACAAAAGAAAAGGCCAACGAGAAAACTACTAACAACTTAAATAATAATTTTATATTCAACTACATTCTCAGCTTATTTAAATAGTGCTCAGATAAAATCTAATATCTCGCAATCTAACTACAACAAACTCTCACATGATGGACATTTTATATTTAGCGGCTCCATTGGCATTTGTGAATGGTAGGTCCAATAGTCCCCATTTTTAATTAATCTAGTATCGCAGCTATTACAGTGGTTATATGTTGTAAAGTGCTTACATTGGTTACATTCATACCACGCTGATTTTGCTCTGTTATTTATTTTTAGCGTTAGATCGTGTGAGCCACATGCTACACAAAAGTTTAGTGACTCGACATCATCAACCTTGCCATTTAGTGTATTATTCTCAATACCGTACTGTAGGAACATCCCTATCATACGCTGAAATTCATCTAAGTAATTCAGCCTTTCAATAGGGTTAGCACAAATAGCACCGTATTGATGAAAATACTCCTTTCTGTTTTTATCCCAATCAAACAAAGCTAACTCGCCGTAATAACTATTATTCCCCCATGACTGCGGAGATACTTTTTCAGTAATTGCTGATTTAACAGGATGAATAATAAAAACAGTATTTCTGCCTTCTTCACTATAATCTTTATCTTTATATAGCTGCTTTACAACCCCAGAAACCCCTCCTGCTTTTTGAAGCACAGAGTTTGAGTAAAATTTTGCATCCATTACAAAACGCTTTTTATAATCCTCACCATTTTTTTTAATAAAAAATACATCCATCACAAAGTCTGGCGTTTTACCATTTTCTAACATTGGTTCGTAACTAAGTTTAACTGTTCTTTTTAAGTTATCGTTTTTAAATACCAAACTTTGATAATTTTGCTTAGTTTCAATAATATTTATAAGCTCTTTTTTCCAGTCATCCGTTGGTGTATAACCATAGTTTTGAACTAACACTTTTATCAATTGAAGTAAGCACCAACGTTCATAAAGAAGAGGCATATTAATCAAACCTACCTCTTCAATCCTCTCGAGAGACAGTAATAAATCATCATCAGTTAAACTAGTTAACTCGCGTATTTTTTTATAACCAGAATGAATAAATTGATAATCAGGGTTTTGTACGAACGTCATTGAGTTAGGGAAAACGGAGGATGCTTTAACTCCCATACTCTTTAGCTTTTTAATTGCCGCTTTAAACTTGCGTAATTTAGGTTCTAGGCTATTGAATACAATGCCTACATGCTTTTCTTGGATGGCGTAAAAATCTAATCGTTTTTGAATTGATCGCTTTTCACGCTCTTGCTCGGCTCGCTCATTCTTAGTAAGTTTTTTTACCCAGTTATTATGATTAAAATGGACAGCTTTACTTCTTTCAGCCTTAAAACTTTCATGTCTTTGCGTTAACTTATCACCACCCACTATTTTTATTTTACGCATACTTATTAACTCATAAGTATGCCACTGCTTACCATTTGAAAAACCACTTTTATATTTCAGGTTTCCCATAATTTTGTATTCAAAGCCCTGCTCTAGCAGATTTAAAAAAAGTGGTTCACCTTGCTTTAAAAACACATTTTGAGTTGCAACTTCCGTCTCAAACCAATTATCGCTATATTCTTTTTTAATCGCTAAAAAACGAGAATCACCGCCCTTTGTCTTTGAGCCAATTTTTAAAAAACATATAGAAGTATTTTGTTCTCCTAAACCACGTTGATTAAACAATTCGAGCTTCTCTTGTAAATTAGCCGATAAAAACTTTGTATTAAAAGAATCTCTTAACTTTTCTAAGTCTTTTTTTACTAAATCTTTATCTATCAGTTTATCTTCAACAAATGCTTCTAAACGTGATCCTAGTTTTACTATATTTGATTCATAGCGCTTCGTTTTATTTTGAGAAATTGCCACTAATTGCTTTATAATTTTATATAGTCGCTCAAGTACATAAAGAATATAGCGGTTTTCAGGAACATTATAACTTGGCTCTGTGCTCCGGCTTGTAAGAAGCTTGCTACCACCTTTTGTAGCTAGTTCCATAAAAGTACGATTAACTGGTTTTACAGCCTTTCTTGGCTTTAACGTTTGAACTTCTCTTAGCTCAGCCTTGGGGTTTTTTAAAATATTTTGACTATGGGAAAGTAAGTTATTAACCAGTGTAATTGTATCTTGTGTAACGACGCCATCATTAACTGTTTTCCCCTTACCCTTTACATAACTTTGCTCGTCTAAAATCAACTCCCATAAGTCACTTTTAAAGTCAGCCAAGTAAGTATCTAGCTGCTCTAAAGTAAAATCATATGATCCAATATTTACTTGGCAAACTTCATGGGCTAAATAAACTTTTATGCTCCCAGCGGTTCTATGTGCCTTCCCTTGCCAGCGCTTGCTTTTACTAGACCAGCTATCAGCTTCTATCCACCATTCTTTGAGGGTTTCTGTATCAAGTACGCATTTAAGGACGATTTTCTCGCCAGCTCCATTTACAAAATAAGGCTTTATTGTACTCTTTTTTAGAAATCTAAACGCAAGCTGCCCGCATTCGATACCCTCAGTTTTTGGATATATAACCGTGCTACAAATGTACTTATCTACTTCATACTCACAATCTAAAGGCAACAGCGATTCAGTAATACTTAATACTGTGTTCTTGTCATACCAGGTAATATCAATATATTTAGCTTCAAATTCAGCTTTCATTTTTATGCCCAGTAATTCACAACACCGTCATTATCTTTAGCGTTATTAATAATTGATTGTAACGCCACAATACTCGAAAACTCTTCATCCATATTTTCATGGCTTTCTAATATTTCTTCTAACAGCGGTTTTAAAACCTTATCAAGTAAATCTAACTTATCAGATTGTCCCGACTTTTTATTACCATCGAAAGTAAATTTGGGCAGCACTTTATGAATAATAAAATTATTAATAGCCTGCTCTTTATCTTCATTTACATCTTTAAAAAGCGCCAAGTAATTAAGCCCCTGCCTAATCGTTCGCATACCAAATTCAACACCTAAAGGATGAAAAAAACGGCTATTTAGTTCTTTAAACTGTATACAAAAATCGTCATTAATAGAGTAATTAGGATATGGCGTCCTTACACCTAGATCATCTATTTCAAATACCACGGGCAGCGCCACATCTTCAAAGCCATACGCGTCAATTTCACTAATAATCTTATCCCAATCACTCAGTAGCGGGCTTCTAAACTTCATTATGTGAGCGCGATCTAAAATTTTAGGAGATAAATAATGCGTAGTTTCATCAATATTAATTGCACCAATAATGCGAACGTTTGGAGAAATCGTTATAGATGAAGGTGTACTAATTACACCTGCAAGCATACGCCTAATGTCACCGTGGTATTTTATAAGAGAATTTTTATCACTAAAGCCGAATGCGCGTTTCATTTCATTGTTAACATCTTCATCTTGCATAAGCGCTATAAAATCGGTAATACCATTTTTATTATATTTTTCTTTAGCCCCAGTAATAATAGATACAACGCCTTTAAGTTCTGCTAATACATGCGATGCTTCATCATCTGAATAAAGTTGAATCTCTGGCTTTTTATTTCTTTCTTCAAGTTTTGATAAAAAATCAGCAAAATAGTATTCAACCCTCGCCAAGTTCATTTCATCCAAACAAATAAAATAAGGAACTTCTGGGTTTTGCTGTGCCTCAATTAATGCTTCAAGAAACGGAGTTGCTAAATACTTTTTTTCTAAAGGATTGTAATAACCTAACAAATCCTCAGAGCTAGTCCAATTCGGCTTTACCGGAATAATAATAGATTTACCGCCAACAGCATCAGCAAACGAATTAACCAAATTAGTTTTCCCTGAGCCAGAATCCCCCGCTAAAATAATTAAATCGTTACTTCTAATAAGGGTAAGGTAATTTTCAATAATATGACGGGGGTAAAGTATATCGCGCTCTTTGAGATAAGCTTGAATATAAGATACCGCTTGCTTGTAATCACCGTTTAAGTGATCACTAAACTCAATATGCTCAGGTCGCTCACTTACTTTAGTAATATTAGAAACGAAACTATTAAATTCATCATCATCAATAAACTCAAAACTCTTTAAAAAAACAGCCTTTTCTTCTATAAATGCTTTTAGCTTTTCTATTTTTTTAGCCATTACTTCCTCAAGTCCTTTGTATTTATCATCAAGTATTGCTAGCTCATGCTCTTTTTTTTCAATACTTTGCCGAAGTAATTTACTTTCTGAGCCTAATTGTTGGTTTTCTTTTTTACTGCTCTCAACAGAATCCTTTATGGCGTGTAGCTCAACTTTCTCTATCGAAACGGCTCTTGTCATTGAGTTAAGTCGAGACAGGTGCGTTTCTATTTCCGACTTCTGAGTTTCTTCAAACTCTGTTTTAAGTTTACTGAGTTGCTGTTCATAAATAACTTTATCAATAAAACGTTCTGTGCCCTCACCTAGCACTATTGATTTATCTATATCGCTCAGCCTATCTATCTCATTTATAGCAATAGGCAATTGCTCTAGGGGTTCTATATCATCTGAGGAAAGGTTTAATTCAAATGGGTTGCCATGCTTAATTCGCTCACTTAATTTAGTAAGAATTAGCTTCCCACGAACAAACGTCCTTTGGTCTGTTATATAGTATTTATTACCTATAGAAGGATAAACAAAAATGCCACTTTGTAGTCCGTAGCTAACATCTATTGGGTACTCTATTAATTTATTATCAATAACGTTGCGCACATGTTTTAATCGATAAGGAACCGCACCATCTTGTTTGGTTAGCTCGCCCCATACTTCAATTTTTTTATTTTTAATTCCCCAACATTTAAATAACCGCTGGTAAAGCTCTTCATCAGATAAATCTTTTACAACATCTAGAGAGTATTTAACGGGCTCGCCTAGCAAGCTTTCATTACTTAGTACATCGTTATCAGCTTCATATGTCTCATCTGCCATATCTACAACGCCTGTTCGACTATGGCGTCTGTGAGGTGAAGTTTAGTGGTTTGTGCGTCTGTTAAACGGGCTTTGAGTTGGTCGCAGAGCGCCATTAGTTCATCTACTTTAGCGACAATACGATGCTGTTCTTTGAATGGTGGTAGAGGTATTATAATAGAGCTCACCTGCCCTTGATTTATTGACGCTTGCCCAACTGCTTCTTTAGCAAACGATGAGATAAAATTTTGAGCAACCTTCGTCATCATAAATAAGTTTAAGTATTGTGCTGACAAATGCTCGATAAAAGGTTTTGCTCGCATGTTCATACTTTCATAAACTAAAGGCTCTTCTGACTCAGGTATTATTGCCGTTTTACCAACAAGTTCTTTACTATTGACTCTGTTAATCAAAAGGTCATTTGGTTCGAGTATAAACTGCGCTAATTCAGTAGGCTCAACTTCAACTCTTTTAGCGCCAGCAAAATCAATATACCCATTTTGGATGTTATACATTCTCAAAGATATTACCCCTTCATCTGTATAAAACTTTGAAGGTTTATATAACCCATTAGAAAATGATTTAAACAAATCACCAAATCGACTCCAAACCCAGCCACTAGGTAACTCATATAATTTTTCTTCGTCGGTAATTTCTGGCAGTGGTTTTTGCTTTTTGATTTTTTTGTCTTTAATCAGTTGGGCTTTTTCTGCTGCTATGCGCTCTAGGAGTTTGGCGGCGGGTTCGTCATTTGGGTTTTGTGGGACGAGTTTGCCCATTACTGCGAGTTGTAAAATGGTTTGTTTTAGCGTGTCGATGCTGGCGGTGGTGGTGAATAGCGTGTCGAAGTGCTCGCTTAAGCGTTGCCAGTTTTGTTGGAACTGTTGAGCAGTTTGTTCCGGTGTAGCCCCTTGCTCTGGTGCTTTTAGCAAAGCCTCTAACAGCACTTCAACTAATGTTTGATGTGCGGTAATACTATTTTCAGTTTGCACCTCAAGCGCATCACACAAGCTCATTAACTCATCGACTTTAGCGACAATACGTTGTTGCTCTGAAGTTGGTGGTAAAGCAATAACCGTGTTTATTATCTTTTCTCTTGATATATTTGGTTGAGCACCACCTGCCCCCATTCCAATTAAACGAGATTTAGACGCTTTCAATAACATTAATAAAAAAGTATTTTTAAAGCCATTAAATGGAGTACAAGCACAGACTGCTTGGTTAGTTGTAGCTCTAACCGTAAGAATTGAGGTTTTCCCAATAGTAGCTCCATACATTGCTACAAGTACATCACCGATATTATTGTACCGAACAGAGGTTTCTTTTAGAGCAAGCTCAGATATATGTTCCTCTGATTCACTTATATAATCGGAATTCAATTCTCCAGACTTAAACCAGGGTATACTTCCATCATAATATTCAATGTTTCCCCGCCTTGGTGTTGAACCCGCCCCCCACTCACCTAAATCATTGAAACGAACTAACTCCCAGCCTTTCGGCAATTCAAACGGTTCTTCTTCTTCACTAATTTCTGGTAGTGCTTTAGGCTTTTTGATTTTCTTATCTTTAACTAACTGTGCCTTTTCAGCGGCTATACGCTCTAGCAATACTGAAGCGGGTTCGTCGTTTGGATCTTGTGGCACTAATTTGCCACGTACGGCGAGCTCTAAAATAAGTTCGCGGAGTTTTTTAATACCGTGAAGTGAAAACTTTTTAGATGAACCGCGCCCTGCTGACGATTTTTGCTCGATGGCTGTGGTCCAAATATCTAGGTGGTCGGTTATGAGCTGCTCTTCGCTTGTGTTTGGTGCTTTAGTCTCAGCCATTACTTGCCCTCAGCATCTTTAGACAGTGCTGCTGACAATATACCTTTAAGCTGGTCACGCAGTGCTTGTATATCGGCTTGCTGCTTCGAATAATCTGCTAATAACTCTTCTGGGTTATGGCTGATTACCTCGCCTACATGCGGGTTTTTAATGTCTAGGTTGTAGTTACGGGCAATAATATCGTCGATTGATACTTTCCATGCTTGTTCGGTTTCAGTTCGGCTTGCAAAGCCGTCTGCTTCGTTGCCCCACCATTCGAGCTCCGTTTTAAACTCTTCAAACTTCATTGGTTTGGTTTTGTTATAATTTTTAACCCCTGCTGGGTATGGGTGCTCGTAAAACCACACGTCTTTGGTTGGCGTGCCTTTAGTAAAAAACAATATGTTAGTTTTAATACTTGTGTACGGGGCAAATACGCCATTAGGTAAGCGTACTATGGTGTGTAAGTTACACTCTTCTACCAACAGCTTTTTAATTTTGGTTTTAACGCCTTCACCAAATAGGGTGCCATCTGGCAATACAACAGCCGCGCGCCCTTTCGTGTTGAGCACTTCTATAATGAGCTGTAAGAACAAGTCGGCTGTTTCGCGAGTTTGCATGTCGCTTGGGAAGTTTTTTTCTATACCGTCTTCTTCAGTACCGCCAAATGGTGGGTTGGTGATGATTACATCTACTTGATCATCCCAGCTTGAAAGCGGTTTATTTAGGGTATTGCCGTGTTTAACTTGTACCGGTACTTCAATGCCGTGAAGCATCATATTGGTAGTACACAGTAAGTGCGGGAGTTGTTTTTTTTCTACACCGTGTATTTGCTTTTGAAGTATTTGGTGGTCGTCGCCCGATTTAACATAGTTTGCTTTTACATGGTCGAACGCGCATGTTAAAAAGCCACCAGTACCACAAGCAGGGTCCATGATTGACTCGCCTAGTTTTGGGTCGGTTACTGCTACTATAAATTTAGTGATGGCGCGCGGGGTATAAAATTCGCCTGCGTTACCTGCGCTTTGTAAATCTTTTAGTATTTGCTCGTACAGGTCGCCAAATAAGTGACGCTCTTTTGAGTCGGTAAAGTCTATTTCGTTTAGCTTATTAATCACCTGGCGCAGTAGTGTGCCGTTTTTCATGTAGTTAAAGGCATCGCTAAAGGCCTGGGTTACTACATAGCCGCGTGGGTTTTTATCTATAGGTGCGATTAGGTTTTTAAGCTCAGGGAATAGCTTGTCGTTTACAAACTCTAACAGCTCATCGCCCGTTATGCCTTCGTTATCGGCTGCCCAATTGCGCCATAAAAATTGCTCAGGGATTGGCTCGCGGTAGTCGTCTAATTCAAGCTCTAGTTCTTCTTCTTGCGCGTCGAATACTTTTAAAAATAGTAACCACGACATTTGACCAAGGCGTTGCGCGTCGCCATCGACACCGGCGTCTTTACGCATAATATCTTGAATGGATTTAATAGCTGAACTGATAGACATAGTATTCTCTTGTTTGATTGTTTTTATAAACTGCGGCTAAAGGCAAATATGAAAGCTGTTTAATTTAAATGGTTTAATGCTTTGCTGTGGCTAATACATAGCGACAGCAAACATAAATTTAGGCTGTTTTAGGCGCTGGCATTTGGTAAATTTCGGCTTCGAGCTCTTTGAGTGCTTGCTCGTATTGTGGTTTGCCGCCAAAGCCTTTTTTTACTATTTCACTTAGGCTGCCTATTTCGTTAAACGGCGCTACTTTAAGCGCTTGCATAGATTCGATTTCTTGCACGCCTACATCTGCGTATTTTAACAGAAGGTTCTCGAGTACGGTGTGTGCGGTACCCGAATATTTAGTGAAATAGTTACGCTTTTGTACGTTATCTGCGCGCTCTTTACGGGTAAGGGGTGGTTGGTCGTAAACTACATGGCAGATCATATCAAAGGGGTCCATGTCTTTGCCTACTTCTTCCTCGAGCGCTGACCAAATAATCCCTTCTTCGGAAAGCTCGTCGATGATTGCTTGTTTGCGATCTGACTCGTTCCAACGCTTTACAAAGTCATCCAATGAACTGAACTGCTTGCTCATGGTTTTACGGGTGTAATCTATAAATGACTCGGTAACAAGTTTACCGTCGGTATCGTAATACTGGACTCGCTCTGCCACTTTATTAACGGTAACACCCGATACGCGGTACTTAACCATTTTGTTAGTTTCGTCGTCCCATTCGCCATCAAGCGTGCCATCGCCTTTGGGGTCGTTAATGGTGTCGTTGTTGGCATCGGTTGTATCGTCAGTGGTTTGGTCGCCAAATACGTTGTCTGGTGTTTCTGCGCTGGTTGTATCATCTTGTGATTCAAGATCAACGTCTTCGTCTTCAATATCAGTGGGCGTTACTTTTATTATTTTTTCTGGTGTGCCATCAAAGCGTTCATCGGCAAATAACTCGGTGGCTTTTTTAAAGTCGAGTATGGTAAACCAAAGCTTGCCGTAGCGATCGTCAATACGGGTACCACGCCCAATGATTTGTTTAAACTTGGTCATTGATTGGATGTTTTGGTCGAGCACTACTAATTTACAGGTTTTAGCGTCTACCCCTGTGGTCATAAGCTCTGAGGTGGTAGCAATAACTGGGTATGGCCGTTTAGGGTTTATAAAGTTGTCGAGCTGACCTTTGCCTAGTTCGTCATCGCCGGTGATCTTCATTACGTATTTATCGTTTTTTGCCATTTGCTCTGGGTTTAAGTTGGCAATGGCACGTCGCATACGCTCAGCGTGGTCTATGTCGTTACAAAACACGATGGTTTTAGCCATAGGGTCTGTACGTTTTAAATAGTTGGTAATGGTTTCAGCCACCAGCTGTGTTCGCTCGTCAATTACCATTGTGCGGTCAAAGTCTTTTTGGTTGTATATTCGGTCTTGTATTACTTCACCGTTGTTATCAACCTGCCCTTTTGTTGGTCGCCAGCCTTGTAGGTCAACATCAAGATCGACACGTACCACTTTGTATGGCGCTAAAAAGCCATCTTCAATACCTTCTTTTAGGGAATAGGTATAAGCAGGGTCGCCAAAATAGTCTGAGTTTGATACTTCATCGGTTTCTTTTGGTGTTGCGGTTAAGCCAACTTGAGCAGCACCTTTAAAGTAAGTGAGTATTTCACGCCAAGCGCTATCTTCACTTGCGCTACCACGGTGGCACTCGTCAATAATAATCAGGTCAAAAAAGTCTGGGTCTACTTGCTTAAAGGCTTTTTGGGATTCTTCTGGTCCTGTTAGTGCTTGGTAAAGTGCTAGGTGTATTTCGTAAGCTGGGTCGATTGTTCTGCCGGTAATTTTGGTCATTGAAGTACCAAACGGCTGAAAGTCATTTATACGAGTTTGATCTACCAATATGTTGCGGTCGGCTAAAAATAATATGCGTTTTTTAGCGCGTGACTTCCATAAGCGCCAAATAATTTGAAACGCGGTATAAGTTTTACCGGTTCCTGTTGCCATAACAAGGAGTACGCGGTCTTTACCTGACGATATAGCCTCTACTGTTTTATTAATCGCTTGAAGCTGATAGTAACGTGGGTGTTTGCCACTACCATCATCGTAATAGGCTTGGTTGATTATAGGGAGTTGCGATTCTGTATAGCCCTTGTAGGCACAATATTTAGCCCAAAGCTCTTGTGGTGATGGGAAGTCTTCTAAGCGTATTTCGGTTTCGAGGTTATGCGCATCAGGCGTGCCGAGCTTAGTCTTATCGTGAAATATAAAGCCATCGCCATTAGAGGCGAATATAAACGGCACATCGAGCAGCCTGGCGTAATCTAAGCCTTGTTGAAGGCCTTTGCCTACTTCATGCTTATTCGCTTTAGCTTCAATGACAGCAAGCGGCATACTGGGTTTATGGTAAAGCACTATATCAGCCGATTTAACCGTTTTACGAACACCAAGTTGCCCACGGACGATTACTTTACCGTCACGTAGTTTAACCTCTTGGCGTATTTGAGTTATGTCATCCCACCCTGCGGTTTTAACTGCGGGTAGAATAAACTTACTGATTATATCGGTTTCGCTGAGCTTTCTTTTATCCATAACTTAAACCATCCCTAAATACTACGCTATGAGCCAACAAGGTTTTGCGTACAACTCGTTGATTCAACGTGTTTCATGCTGTTTAGTGATGCTATATAAAATACGGTTAATAAGCAAAAATAAAAGGTAAACTAAATTATGAGATATTAAAAAATAAAATTGTAACTTCTATACAAAATAGAAAAGAGGACAAATCGTTTATTTACCGCTTTTTATGTTCCGATAAAATAAAAAATTATTATTCTATCATGTACTTATAAATATAATTGTTCCGCTATTTGTTCTGCGTTGTTCCGTTTATAAAAAGCGTTTTTAGCACAGGTAAACAAGTGATATTTTTGCAATATTAAAGTTTACAACAACTGCTAAGCATTATCGTAATCATCTAGCCACTCGGCTACAGTTTGCTCTTGTGGTTTTCGTTTTAAATATATTCCCTCTTGTTGCTCTATATAAGGGGGTATAGCTTTACCTTTTACCGTACTACCTTGTTTACTTATACCGTGGCTATGAAACTCCGTATTATTTAATGTCCGTGATTCACAATATACGTAGTTACTCATACTCGTAGTCTCACCATTTTCTGTGCCTTGATATATATGGCTATTAGCATTTTCGCTGCCACTGTTCAATGCCCCATAAACATGCCCCGCTATATTGCCACGGCTAAGTGCCGCAAGAGTGCCACCGTTTTGCCCTTCGCCTGTCGCTAAAACGCCACGATTAACCGCTTCTATAATTTGCTGATATGTTATGTTTGCTAAGCAAAGTGTTTTAGAGTCGAGTTTATTCCCTTTCCTTATCTCTGCTTGCCAAAGGTAGTTTTTCATAATATTTATTTTTTTATAAAGTTCACTTGGCCTTCTTGGTTTTGGTAAGTTTGAGCAACTCCAGAATTTGAGTAACGCTCCTTGTGCTGGTGGATTAAAAAGTTTTCCATTTAAGCGCCCTGACTTTTTTTTACGATCCAATGATACGTTAAAAATTGTGTAGTAATCTTCGTGGAAACTCAAATCAGTAAAGCTCATTGTTAGGCCATCGTATTTACTCAAATATCGTCCAACTTTAAACTGTCTAAACTGGTATATAGGCTGTGCGATCACACAGCTTAACTGGCTTAGTAAAGTGTTTTGATAGATGTGGAGCCAGTTACTAGGAACCGGCTTTCCACTTTTTGGAGTAATATTTAATTGACCGTTAGTAATACTAATTACATCACCACGCTTAATTAAGTCAATAAGCTTAACCATATAACCTCCTAGCTTCCCAGGAGGTGCTTTATTGGCTTTAAAAGTTCAGTTGTTTGCTCTGGTGTGAACTCAGCTAATTTGCGTTTAATACGGCTTTTATTTATGGCTTTTATGATAGTTTCAGCAATATCTAATGAGCTAAAACTATATTTTAAATGACCACCGATACCATCTGAGTTTGGTATTTTTTCGCGTATAAATTTGAATCCGAACTCGCGCTCAAGATCTGTAAAGTAGTTTCTTCCACTTGATAAACCAGCATTACGTAAAATATCTAATTCAGTCGCACCCTCAGGATGAACAAGAATATATAGGTTAGCTCGCTCTGTTTTGGACTGCGGCTTTTTAGGAGCAGGGCTTGCGGCGTTACTACCGCTTACAGCACACATTATGCTGCCCCTTTGTAGATATTGCTACATGGTAGTTTCTCGACCCAGCGTTGAATATCACTTTCAAGCCAGCCAACTGAGTTTAAACCTAGCTGTTTTCTTTTTGGAAATACACCTAATCGCTCTTTGCGCCAAATAGTAGAACGACTCAAACCGGTGAGTTCTGTTACTTCTTGGAAACGTAATATTTTGTTGTTCATGGAGATTCGCCTTGTTTCGTTTTAGTTCAAGGCGAATGTTAGAGATTCAGAAAAAATGAACGAGAGTGAAATAAAAATATTTTTTTTAACTAAAAAATGGAATTATTAAAATACCTTATAAAATTAATAATCAAAATTTCTTGTAGATTTTTGCACTGAGAAGTCTTCACTCAAAATTATATCTAAGAGGTTATTAACCTTGCCATTTCTGTTTGCTAAGTCTACTTCACCAATCTCACCATCAGGAAAAACACAAGTGGCCATAACACTCTTTGAGATAGTAACATCCATATCCCTCTCCCAAATCATCAGATCTAAAAATGGTATTATTCTGTAATCTCTTATTTTTTCAATTTCAGCAGGCTTAATAAAGCGTTTCTTAGGTTCTGAAATATTCAAATCTTTCCTCCACAAAGGCAGGTGGTGTTTGAGCGCCATTAATATTTCATCATCGGTATAATTATCTAAACCAATATTACAAATAATAGAAGAGTCACCCATAAAATCTGAATAACTAAATTTAATTATTTCTTGCTCATTATCCTTAGCTGATAACTTTTGCTGATTTTCTTTTTCTTTAAGTCTTGAGTGGTAGTGATCCAACATAGCACAAGGAACAGGGTTAACAGCTTCATTTGAGCTAAGTACTTTCAGTTGTTGCTGTTTTAACTCTGAGCGCTGAGATATTTTGGGATCAAAAGGTTCGTTGTTAAATGACTGCTCAGTATCTGGTTGGCCATTCAATATCTCACTCCATATAAATGAATTACCAGATTTATCGATTCGCCCTTCACCCGCATGTTCGTATATGCAAGTTCGCATAATTACTTCTTCTAATAGAGCAATATCATCTATATTTCTAATGTAATCATAATTGTTGATATCGAACCAAGGTATATCTTTCCTTGACTTTATTCGTTTCAAAACCATCTCCTTAAATTACTTTTAAATGCTGATTACCAGTAACAGAATAATTTCCCCTGCTCGCTTCTTCAATATGTTCAGACCACCAGCACATCATTTTTCGCCTGCGTTCTAGGTAGTCGGTTCGGTTATAAGCAGCTCGTACTTTGTTTTTATCTACATGGGCCAGTGCCGCTTCAATTACATCTGCGTCAAAGCCAAGTTCATTTAATGTTGTACTTGCTAATGCTCTTAAACCGTGAGCTGTTTGTTTGCCCTTTAAACCCATACGCCTTAGAGCCGCGCCTAGTGTTTCTCGGCTAAGGTGCTTTCGAGGGTCTTTATCTGCTGGAAAAACAAATTCTCGATGGCCACTTATTGGTTTTAAATATTCAAGTAAAACTATAGCCTGGGGTGTTAGTGGCACTGAATGAGCTTTGCGTTTTTTCATACGCTTAGCAGGTATATTCCACTGTTTATTTTCAAAGTCTATTTCATGCCACGCAGTACCGACAGCTTCACCAGGACGAACCATTGTATGTAGCTGCCACTCAAATAAACATCGGGTCATTAACTTGATACTGGCATTATTTACAATACTAATGAGCTTTGGCAGTTCCTCTGGTTTAACACATGCCATACTTTTATGAGTAGCTGTACCAAACGCTTTACTAATACCGCTTAGGTTATTAGATTGCACTCGGCCAGTGTTGATAGCAAACTCCATGACCTCATTAATCCGACGACATATGCGGCCTAGAATATCTAACTTGTTAGCAGCAGCTAATGGCTTTAGGGTTTCAATAGTAAGCTGTGCCGATAACTTGCTTACTGGTACCTTACCTAAATACGGGAAAAGATGAAGCTCAAAGCCGCGACGCAAATTAAAAGCATATCGCGCGCTTACTTTTGGCTCTTTTAAGGCTATCCACTCTCTAACAACTGCTTCAAATGTATTTTTAGCTTCAGCAGCTTTATCGTTAGCAAATGCCTCTTTATGCTCTTTGGGATCAATGTCCTTTGCTAATAAAGCTCTGCCCTCAGCTCTGCTTGTGCGAGCATCAGATAAGGTCACATCTGGGTACATGCCAAAACTAATTTGAGCTCTTTTTTTAGTGTAGGGTTTAGAGTAAGTGAATAACCACATTTTTGATCCATTGGGCTTAACTCGAAGAGCAAGACCTTTGCCATCTGCTAAGAGATATTCCTTTTCTTTTGGCTTCGCTTTTTTGATTTGCGTGTCATTTAATGGGGTAACTAATTTAGGCATTTAACGCTCCACTGTCGAACGGGCAACCAGCGCTTAGAAAGTAAGAAAAACCTAAAAATTTTTTCTTTCTTTAAATTTCATCTGGTTACATATTTATGTTACACCAACAAGTCATCATTGGTTCGGTGTAACATCCAGTGTAACTAAAAAAATGAGTTATAGCGATACCTCTTGAAACAAGATGAAAGCCTAGAAGCCTTTAAAAATGGCACTTGATAGTTTTTTTGAATTGCGATGAATTACAATGAAACGAGTAATTGGTAGCCCCTGCAGGAATCGAACCTGCAACTGCCCCTTAGGAGGGGGCCGTTATATCCATTTAACTAAGAGGCCACAAATAAGCTGTGTGCTTAGAGGTGTGAATTATAACGGCATCTGGTTTTTTATATCAAGCGACAACTGAACTTAATTACTTGATAAGTATATATCTTCTTTATTTAGTACATAAATTGGGATTAGTTTTCGACTACTCGCGACGATTTTTTTTGTATGCGCATTAATTACACGTGTATTTACAACAACAGCATCATGTCGATAAATTAATGTACCCGCTAATACATGGCTCGCCATTTGCTCTTCGCTAAGCTTTTCAATATCACGCGAAAATGCAAAATCACCACGGCTATTTACATCTATTGTTTGGGTTGTTTTAAAATCAACCACGCCATAACCAAACTTTTGTAACTGATGAATTAACGTTTCAGAAATTTGATTACCCAATTGGTTGCTTTTAGTAAGCGATGAATCAAGATCTACTAAGGTAGTAACGGCAATATTAATATTGGTGTCGGTATCACTTTCATACTCAAGCGTATCAACCAGATCAAGTGCCATTTGCTCTACATAGTTAGCAAGTGTTTTATGGTGCTTAAGTGGTGTGAACTGCTGAGATGGATCGTATTCAACTTGCGATTGTATCGCTTGATTATTATAAGCAATATTAAGCTGATCATTACCACCGTTTACTGTGTAATCTGTTCGTGTTGTGCTTTCGTTATGCTCATTATTATGCGTCATTGAGCAGCCTGTTAACCCAATTAAAGTAGTAAATCCAACGATAGTAATTAGTATATACGACATAGTTAGCCTCACTTGCTTGCTTGCTTAAGCATTATGCCATCAGTGCGGTAGTTACTATTAAGTGCATCAACAACTGACTGCGGAATAAAACCTTGCGCAGTGCCTACTACGGCTTTGCTTTGCAGCCCAATAATACGTGCATTTACAAGGACTCCTCCTTGACTACTCACTAATGTTCCAGCGAGTACGTATTTAAAGTTTTGATCTTGGTTAAGCTCTAAATAATCTCGACTAAATACAAAGTCTCCTTCAGGTGTAACACGCATGTAGTCGGTTGTTTTAAAGTCAATAACGGGTATACCAAAATTATGTAGCTCGTGCATAAAACTTTCTGATATTTGATTACCCAGTAAACTACTGTCATTAAAATCATCATCTAAAAATACAAAACTTGAAACAGCTAATGGTGTTTTTCCATTAACATATTGCAGATTTTCAACCATGTCTTGCATTATTCCGCGTACATAATGATTTATGTTCTTTCGCATTGGCGGAGTCGGCTTAGTATGACTATTTTTTTGAGCAAAGTCCGATTGAAATAAACGGTCATTGGATACTGGATCTGCAACATCACGCTGATTATTAACGAGTTGCATTGTTTGGTTATTATTTTGAACCTGGGCCTCGTCTGTACCTGTATTCATACCATTTAGTATATGCGAACAGCCAAAGCCCAAAGGTAAACAGAGGGTAATTAATAGGTTTCTCATTTTGTGCTCCTGATTAGTATTCGCTGCGGTATAAGTAGCCATCGCGTTGCTGTATTTTTTCATTGCCCCACATTACATTAATTGGGATCTCGGTACTTCCCGCAGAGAGCACTTGTTTATTTTCAATATTCACAAGCCGTGCATTAACTATGTATGCATGCTGCTGACGAGTCACTGTTCCTGTGATAACTAAGTCAATATTTTGGCGGTTTCGTAATTTACTTAAATCGCGACTTAAAATACTGTCTGAGTTTTCTGATAAAGAGAGGTTATTCCCAAGTCTGTACTCAACGGTGTGATAACCCAGTTGAGTAAATTGTGTAAGCAGACTTTCTTGGATCTGCTGACTTAAGCCTGAGGCCTGCCCTGTCACTAATTTTGTATCTAGTGCATCTGCATAAAAGAAGCTACTAACGCCAACACGTGCATTAGCATTTAACGCTCCATTTAGGTGGTTAAGTTGCGACGTTAAATTAACTACATAATCATTAACCGTAAAAGGAGCCATGGCCGCTTTAGATGCATTTGTAGGCACACTTGGTTCTGGTGGTGGCACCAAGTTACAAGCAGCTAAATTTAAAAATAATAAAGGCAGTAAAAGGCGCATAATTGCCATCCTCTTCAAAACATACTGAGGATGAAGCAATTTGTATGCCTATATCGTACTTCTGTAAGGTTGTTGAACATAATAGCTAACAAAACATGTTACTTGTTGCTTTATAAGGGCTAAACAATCACTTTTTGCGTCCGCTGAATTACTATAAGCACCTAACTTCAATCGATAAAAAGTTGTGTTATTAACACTTACAGTTTCTACATTTATCTCAGTGGGTGAGATAATATTTTGTGGTATTTTTTCTTGGAATTCGCTGAGCTTCTTTTGCAATGCATTTTTATTTTTAAAAGCGGCAATTTGTAAAGCAAACAATGCCGTGTGGGTTTTTAATATACTTTCGTTATTAACTTCATCATTTACACGAGTATTTAGAGCATCAGAATCATTTAGTTGTTTTAGATTAGTAGCAAGCTGCGTTAATTTATTTTCTAACTTGAGTAGCTCCTCTACTTTTGGTTGAGAGCTTTCCCATTGTGCAGCAGAGATTTTGAGCTGCTCTAAATCAGACTTTTGAATAAGAATCGGTTGCGGGGTTGCTTGAGTCACTTTAACTTGTTGAGATGAGTTACATGCAGATAAAACAAGTACACCCATTAGCATCATGCATTCTAAACTCCATTTTAATAACATTTAACTTCCCTAAAATGACGTTGTTTAGGGGGTTGTTTATCCCCTAAACGTATTTAATTATGAAGGGTGTATTTTATGGATAAACAATTTTTAAGCAAGTTTCTTAACTACAGCCTTACTGGCTTATCGGTGTAGTTACTTACTATGCAATCGAGTTTATACAGCTTGAATACGTCACAATCTGCTTTTGCATTTTTAAAGTTTTGGTAAGAGCCAAGTTTTAGTCTGTAAAACATTTTGTCGTTTATCTTGGCGGTTTCTACGTTAGTCAATATTTTGTCTCTAAACAACGGTGCTGCTTTAGTATTTAGCTCTTGCCATGCTTTAGCCACACCTTGCTCTGAGTCAACCGAAGCTACCTGCAAAGCAAATACATGTTTTGGTTTATTTAATTTTACAGCTTGTTTTTTATTGCTGTAGTTTTGTTTAACTTGTTGGCGTGATTTAGCATTACGTGTGTTTCGAGGTGAGCGTACAGACTTGCTGCTATACCCTTGATTAGACTGCGCAATAGCTTTGCTGTTTATAATATCAATATGATTTACGAGGTAAGTTATTTCTTTTTCTAATCTTAAAATTCGCTCTATACCTTCGCGTGCTTGTTGCCACTGCATTGCAGCATCTTTTAGTTGAGCAAGCTCCAAGGCTGTAATTGACACGTAGTCTGGCGAGTTACTTTGAGGTTGTTCGTCAATGGTTTTTATTTCAGGCGTAACGCTGCATGCTGTGCCAAATAAAAGCATTAGCAAGCTAAGTAAAAGCCCAATGTTATTTTTTTTATATATAAACATGTATTTGCTGTCCTGAAAGCAGTGTTTTCACTACATTTCAGTTAAACATTCTCACAAGAAAGCGTTTAACTTTATTTAAGCTGTGAGCTATAAAACTTAGCTCTTCGCATGCTTGTCAGTGTTTTGTAAAACACAACGTTGCATACTCCCACCCTTCCTTGAGAGCATTATTTAATACAAATTCAATGCCAGTTAACACAAACTTTACAACATAAATAACAATATGTCTGTAATGACTTAAAAACTTTTATTTTAGAGCTATTCCTTTCCTTATTTTATTCTAGGGCCTGTTGACCTTTCAGGATTAAAATTTGTTCAATCTAGGGGCCATTTAATCGCGGCGCGAGGTTTGTAACCTAGTGGGCTCGATAACTGCTCCTGCGTTATTCTACTGACTTACATCCCTGTAAGAATAAGTAAAAACCGAGTAAAGCTTCCGCGTCCTGCTCACGCCCCTTACCTACATCCATGTAGGCAACAAAGAGTAAATTGCCCCGGGGCAGAACCCTTCGGGCAGCGCATGTTTGGCATCTATGCTACGTTATCGCCTATTTATGGGGAATAACCACATTACATAGGCTCTGCCTTGCCTAAATACCAAACAGCCTGTTGCAAATTTAACCTCGAAAGATAAACAGGCCCTGATAAAACTCATAAAAAAGGCGCCGATACAGGCGCCTTTCATGATTTACATTAACTGTTAAATCAGTTTTTTAATAAATGACTTTAATTCATCAGCAAATTCATCGCGACGAAGTGCAAATTCAATAGTCGCTTTTAAATAACCAATTTTACTTCCACAATCGTGGCTACGGCCTTTTATAGCGTATGCATCTACTTTTTCGTGTTCCATTAACATCGCAATTGCGTCAGTTAATTGAATTTCATTGCCTGCTCCTTGCGGAGTTTTTGCAAGTAACGGCCATATGTTTTCGCTTAATACGTATCGACCCACTACAGCTAAGTTAGATGGTGCTTCGTCTACTGGCGGTTTTTCTACCATATTAAAGATTGCTGAGCTTTCACCTTGCTTTAGGTCAACATCGCCTAAATCAACCACACCAAACTTATCTACTTCATCCATTGGTACTGGCTCAACCATTATTTGGCTATGCTTGTTTTGCTCAAAATTAGCGATCATTTCTGCTAAGTTATCTTTTTTAAGATCGCTCTCTACATCGTCAATAATTACATCCGGTAGAATAACTACAAACGGTTCGTTACCAATAATAGGCGCAGCACAACTAATAGCATGGCCTAAGCCTTTTGCTTCACCTTGGCGTACGTGAATAATGGTTACGTCTTTAGGGCAGATTGCTTGCACTTCGGCAAGTAGTTGCCGCTTTACACGCTTTTCTAAAGTAGCTTCTAGTTCAAAGCTCGTATCGAAATGATTTTCGATTGAATTTTTACTTGAGTGAGTTACTAACACTATTTCTTTAATGCCTGCAGCAACGGCTTCGTTTACTACATATTGAATTAAAGGACGGTCTACCACTGGCAGCATTTCTTTAGGAATTGCTTTAGTGGCTGGTAACATACGAGTACCAAGGCCTGCTACTGGGATCACTGCTTTCATTTTATGTTTTCCTTAATCTTTTATTATACTGAAAATGGATATTGAATCGCTTCGTGGCATTGATAGCCTGTTACTTCAAAGTCGTCTCGTGTTACCCACGTTTCTATGTCTTCTAATGATTTAATTTCTGGATTAATTTTTAACTGAGGTGATGCAAATGGCTCACGCGTTAACTGCACATCACGCATCAGCTCAAGTTGGTTTTCGTAAATATGTGCATTAGCAATTTTATGATACGCCTTACCCGCTTTGTGGCCGGTAATTTGAGCCACTAGCGCAAGCAACACAAAACACTGAATTTGATTAAAATTAAGGCCAAGTGGCACATCACAGCTTCGCTGGTATGACGTTAAATATAGCGTATCGCCAAGTAACGAAAAAGTGTGTGTATGCATACACGGGCGCAGGCAACCAAGCTCAAACTCACCTGGATTATAAAACGTGATTATTTCACCACGGTCATCAATGCCATTTTTTAAGTTATTAATAACTTTTGAAAGCTGATCAAGCGTTGAGCCATCTGGTCGTTGCCAACCACGGCCTTGTACGCCATAAACACGCCCCATGTCATCCTCACCTTTACGGTTAGGGTTATTAAGCCATGCATTGTTATCGTTTGCGTTAGCATCCCATGTTTTACAGCCAATTTCACGAAATTGCGCAGCGCTGTCGTACCCGCGTAAATATCCTAGCAATTCAGCAATCGCTGCTTTGTAGTAACTTTTGCGTGTAGTGATCATCGGAAACTGATTATTAGCCACATCGTATTCTAAATCAGCATTGATAACGGTTAAACAACGCGTACCTGTACGTTTATTTTCGACCCACTGCCCTTCGTCAACAATACGCTGACATAATTCTAAATATTGTTTCATGCTTTTCTTATTATGCCTTAGCTGGTGTAACGTGTTGTGGTTTCTTATATGCCCAAATTAACAAGCCTAAACCACCCACTATCATAGGTAACGAAAGTATTTGTCCCATTGAAATAAAGTCTGCAAATAAACCTAATTGTGCATCAGGTTGGCGGAAATATTCAATACAGAATCTAAACACGCCATAGCCTAATAAAAATACACCGGCTACACTGCCTGCTGGGCGTGGCTTTTTAATAAACCATTGCAGGATTAAAAACAGCACTAGGCCTTCAAAAAATGCTTCGTATAATTGCGATGGGTGACGCGCAAGCGGACCGCCCGTTGGAAATACCATTGCCCATGGCACGTCGGTAACTCGGCCCCATAATTCACCGTTTATAAAGTTACCAATACGTCCAGCTAAAAGCCCTACAGGAACCAGTGGTGCAACAAAGTCGCCCACTTGAAGAAGCGACTTTTTACGCGTCCACGAAAAAATTGCGACGGCAGTTATAACGCCAAGTGTTCCACCATGAAACGACATACCGCCCTGGTCTATTCTAAATAAATACAGTGGGTTTTCTATAAAGTAACTAAACTGGTAAAACAATACGTAGCCAATACGCCCGCCTAGTATTACCCCTAACATGCCGTAAAACAGTAAATCGCTTACTTGCTCTTTAGTCCAACCCGAATTTGGCTTTGATGCTTGACGATTTGCAAACCACATCGCAAATGCAAAACCTATTAAATACATTAAGCCATACCAACGTACGCTTAGCGGTCCAACAGAAAAAATAATTGGATCAATTTGAGGAAACTCAAGTGCCATAAAAAATAAACCTTTAGCTAAAAACCATTTTAATTGCGATAACTACAAGCAGCACCGCGAAAACTTTTTTAATTGTATTAACAGGTAAATAGTGAGTTGCTTTGGCGCCAATAGGCGCAACAAACCACGAGGTAATAACAATTCCAAATAATGCAGGTAAATAAACAAACCCAGCAAAACCATGCTCTAAATCGGTAACATGCCAACCTGCGCTGATGTAACCAATAGAGCCAAATAATGCTATAACAATTCCGCACGCGGCTGCGCAGCCAATTGCTTTTTTTATATCAACCGAAAAATAATTAAGCATAGGTACTATTAAAGCACCACCGCCAATACCAATTAAACCTGATAATCCGCCCATTATCGCAGAAAATCCACCTAAAATAGGACCTGCCGGTAACGGTTTATCTGACATCGGTTTATTACGCGCGGATAGCACCATTCTTGCTGCAATAAATACAACACTTATAGCAAACACTGTACGCAATATTTGTTCAGGGATTAAACTTGCTGCAAAGCCACTAATAAGTGCACCTAAAGCCACGCCCGACATAACCCATGGGGCTATATCCCAAGGCACGTTATCATTTTTATGATGAGCCAGCGCTGAAGACGTTGAAGTAAATAAAATAGAAGCGAGTGAGGTTGCAATAGCAATTACTAATACATGATCAGCTGACGTTACATTAAATGACAGTAGCAGAGTGCTTAGAACTGGAACGATAATTAAACCGCCACCAATGCCTAGTAACCCAGCTAAAAACCCAACAATACAGCCTAGTAGTGCGCAGCTTGCGACTAACAAACCTAAGTCATACATAGTAATCTCAAATACCCTTTTAAGGTTTATATATTAAAGGATTATAAAACTAATAGCATCTGTGTATTGCAATTAATTAGGCGTATAAGCTTATTTAGGAGTGTAAAACAAATCACCTAATTTATGCTCTAGCATAAAGCTTCGCGTTAAACGTAGTACTTGTTTGGCTGTAGATTGCGCTAAGCATTCACTTAATAGTTGTTCCATGTCACTAACATTTAAACGCCTAAGTACCCATTTAACTTTATTAAGCGATGATAAATTCATACTAAGGCGCCTGTAACCCATGGCAATAAGCAAAATAGCCCCTTCAGGATCGCCGCCTAGTTCACCACACAAACTAAATGGCAGTTCATATTGCTCACATTCACGCGCTACTTTATTTAGTACCCTGAGTACGCCCGGATGATAAGGGTTAAAAAGTTCGGCAACTCGTGCATTAGCCCTGTCTACTGCTAATAAATACTGTGTTAAATCGTTACTACCTACTGAGCAAAAATCGACTTTTTTTGACCACTCTGGAAGCATAAATACACTTGAAGGTACCTCTAGCATTATACCTATGTCGGGTCTTTCTATGGTTTGCTCTGGGTATTTTTCACTTAACTCAAAATAAGCCTGTTCAAATAACGCAAGTGACTCATCAACTTCTTCAGTGCCGCTGATCATAGGGAGCATTATTTTTAAATTACCCAAACCAATGTTTGCTTTAAGCATCGCTTTTAGTTGATCTAAAAATAACTCTGGATGATCAAGGCTAATACGAATGCCACGCCAACCTAAAAATGGGTTTTCTTCGGTAATGTTAAAGTAATCGAGTACCTTATCGCCCCCAATATCCAATGTACGCATAACCACAGGATTAGGATGATAGCTAGTTAGTACTTCTCGGTACCAGTTTTCTTGCTCTGATTGCGAAGGAAACTGACCTTTTTGCATAAACCACGCTTCGGTTCGATAAAGCCCCACACCGTCACAAATATGCGCGCTACTTTGCTCGGTATTAAGCTCAAGGCCTGCGTTTAATAATAAGCTAACATGTTCACCGTCAAGCGTAATTGATTCTGAGTCTTGCTCTGCTAAAAAGCGGTTATTAAGTAGGTTATCTTGATGCTGTAACTCTGTGTATTCATCCATCAACATTTGCGAAGGCGATATATATAAACGCCCAGCAAATGCATCTAAAATCATCGGTTTGCCATTAAACTGCAGTAGAGGTAAATCTTCTATACCCCAAATGGCAGGGATCCCCATCGCACGCGTTAATATAGAGGCATGGCTATTTGCAGAGCCATTTACGCTTACAACGCCTGTTAAGTGACCTTTTGGCACCTCAGCTAGCATGGCGGGTGTTAAGGTATTAGCAATTAAAATAGTGTTGGCCGGATAATTTTTAACAGCGTGCTCGGTATTTACAAGATGATGTAATACGCGAAGACCAATGTCTTTAACGTCAACAGCACGCTCTTTTATATAAGGGTCTTGCATGGCATTAAATTGAGATATTAAACGCTCTATTACAATTTTTAGGGCGCTTTTAGCACACCAGCCTTCTTGTAATTGCATTTCAACATTATGCCCTAAACTTTTAGCGTCAAGCAGTTGTTGATACACATCAAATACCGCAAGAGCTTCGTGCGGAATAGAATCGCTTAGCGTCATAGATAGGGTATTAAATTCTTTGCGTGTTGCAGCTACAGCTTGAGTAAACAAACGGCGCTGCTCAGTAACGTCACTGTCTTTTAAAAGCTCAATAGATTTAAAATCGAGTTTTGGTAATACAACAAATGCTTGCCCTATACCTATTCCAGGCGCGCTCGATACGCCTTTTAAAACAGACGTTTGATGAGATGACTCATCTTGGCGGAGTATTTCTTTAATTTCAGCATGCGCTAATTGTGAAGCAAGTTGAGCAGAAAGCGTTATTAAAAACGACTCTTCGTCTTGGCTAAATACACGTGCCATTTTTTGTTGAACAACAATAACACCCAGTACTTTTTTTTGATGAACAACGGGTACAGATAAAAAAGCGTTGTAGCCTTCTTCATTTACTTCGGGGGAAAGCTTAAAACGAGGATGCGATTTAGCAAATGCAATATTAATAGGCTCTTCGCGTTGCGCTACTAGGCCAACCAAACCTTCGGTAAAACCAATTCTAAACTTACCTACCGCATCGGGGTTTAGTCCTTCGGTTGCCATAAGTACAAAATTGTCTTGGCTGTAATCTGCAAAATAAATGGAGCAGCACTGGGTTTTCATGGCATCTTTAACCATTTGCACAAAGCACACTAATGCGCTGTCTAAATTCGCTTGTCGCGATACAGACTCCGCAATAGATCTCAGTGTAGCCAGCATACCCTGCTCCTTTATTGTATCGAGAAATTACTACCTTTTACTTCGCCAATGATCTTTATGTTGTTCTCTCTTATTAAAAGGCATAGCGAAAGGAGCAAACTCTTTCATTACTCGTCGATAAACATCCCGTTTAAACGATACAACCTGTCGTACAGGATACCAATAACTTACCCAGCGCCAATCATCAAACTCTGGATGATGGGTTTTAAGTAAATTTACATCTTCGTCTTTACAGCGTAATTTTAGTAAAAACCATTTTTGTTTTTGCCCAATACACACCGGACTAGAGTCTCGGCGGATTAATCGTTTGGGTAATTTATAGCGTAACCAATGTTTTGAGCTTGCGACTATTTCTACATCTTCTGGTCGCAACCCTACTTCTTCGTGTAATTCACGGTACATGGTTTGTTCTGCAGTTTCGCCATCATCAACACCACCTTGGGGAAATTGCCAAGAGTGTTGACCATAACGTCTGGCCCAAAAAACCTGTCCCTGATTATTGCAAATCACAATTCCGACATTGGCACGAAAACCTTCGGCATCAATCACCTTAGTGCCTCATTTGTAAGTCGATTTTTAATGATTGTTCCACATTAGCCGCAATACGGCAAATACTATTATACCCAAGCCAATTAGTGAGCTAAGTTTAAGCTTTTAGTATGTTGATAAATTAATAGAGAATAGGTAAATATTTAGAAAATAACTCAGCAAAGCTATTGCGGTTCTTGTTTTCCTCTAGTTACTCACAGTTTGTGCATAACTTTTGTAAAACACGCTCATTTTGCAAACAAATCCACAATATTAGATCTTAAAACTTAGCTTCTCCACAGATTCTGTGGATAAACATGTTCATATAGTTGTATTTATCCTTACAACTTTTAAATGGCTTAATCAAAACTGAACGTGCACATTTAAAAAAACCTGCAGAGTCAGTAACTTAAAGTAAAGTAGCTTAATTTCAATATGTGCAAAATTAACACAAACCACAGACGAGCAAAAAACGTACAACCCTAAAGATATCCACGGCTTAGCCTATTTGCTATCATGGCTATGGTATTTATACAACCGAAATTAAGAATATGCGACCTACAAAACCACACTCAATAAACGACTTAATGCAGCGCGTTAACAGTATTGCCGGATTAACACTTGGGCAACTTGCAAATCAGTACCATTTTAAAACGCCAGATGACTTACTACGTGAAAAAGGCTGGACTGGGCAACTCATTGAATACGTACTAGGCGCTACTGCAGGCTCAAAACCCCTCCCCGATTTTGAAGATTTAGGAATTGAGCTAAAAACACTGCCTATTTCTTATAAAGGTAGGCCACTGGAAACTACGTTTGTATCGGTTACACCTTTAATGAACGTGACGGGAATGACGTGGCATACCAGCTCTGTGCGTAAAAAACTAAATCATGTTTTATGGCTGCCAATTTTAAGCGAACGTGATATTGCGCCGTTTGACAGAACTATCGGCAGCGGCTTTTTCTGGCAGCCTTCACCTGAACAAGACGCTTTGTTACAACGCGACTGGGAAGAGCAAATGGAGCTAATTGCGCTAGGTAGAGTCGACGAAATATCAGGCCATTTAGGCGATGCTATGCAAATACGCCCTAAAGCTGCTCATAGTAAAATAGTCACTGATGCTATTGGCCCAAATGGGCAAATAATTAAAACCCTACCCCGTGGTTTTTATTTAAAAACCAGTTTTACAGGTGATATTTTAAAGCAGCAGTTTCAGCTATGAGTGCGTAAGAAGTTAAAGCATGAGTAAAGCGTTATACTTTTGTGCTCCACTCTTTAGTGCTGCGTACATCAACAAGCTTAAAGCCTACAATTTATTTTCATCTCTTTGGAAAAGTATCAGGCATAAAAAATCCCCGCATAGGCGAGGATTTTATCATCTAAAATTAAAAGTTAGATTCTATATAAAATAGAATTACTGACCTTTAACCTCTTTAAGACCGTTGTACGGTGCTTTATCACCTAATTGCTCTTCAATACGTAGCAATTGGTTGTACTTTGCAACACGGTCAGAACGGCTCAATGAACCTGTTTTGATTTGACCTGCAGCCGTACCCACTGCTAAATCAGCAATTGTTGAATCTTCAGTTTCACCAGAACGGTGAGAAATAACAACAGTAAAACCAGCATCTTTAGCCATTTTGATTGCAGCTAAAGTTTCAGTTAAAGAACCGATTTGATTAAACTTAATTAAGATTGAGTTAGCAATACCGTTGTCGATACCACGTTTTAAAATCTTAGTGTTAGTTACAAATAAATCATCACCTACTAATTGGATTTTATCACCCATTAGTTTAGTTTGATGTGCAAAGCCATCCCAATCAGACTCATCAAGACCATCTTCGATAGAAACGATTGGATACTGATTAGTAAGATCTTGTAAGAAGAAGTTAAATTCTTCAGAAGTGAATTTTTTACCTTCACCTTTAAGATCGTAGATGTTTGCTTCTTTGTCGTAAAACTCAGATGCAGCACAATCCATCGCTAAAGTAATATCTTTACCTAGCTCGTAACCTGCGTTTGCAACAGCTACTTTGATTGCAGCAAGAGCCGCTTCGTTAGATGCAAGGTTAGGTGCAAAACCACCTTCATCGCCAACCGCTGTTGAGTGACCATCAGCTTTAAGTACTTTAGCAAGGCTGTGGAATACTTCAGCGCCCATACGTAGGCCTTCGCGGAAGTTTTTAGCGCCAACAGGTTGGATCATGAATTCTTGAATATCTACAGAGTTATCTGCGTGCTCACCACCATTGATGATGTTCATCATTGGAAGTGGCATAGAGTAAACACCTGGTGTGCCATTTAAGTCAGCAATATGTTCATAAAGCTCAACTTTTTTAGACTGTGCAGCTGCTTTCGCAGTTGCTAGTGATACAGCTAAGATTGCGTTTGCACCTAATTTTTCTTTATTTTCGGTACCATCTAAATCTAGCATCACTTTATCAACAGCGTTTTGATCTAATGCATTTTGACCAGCTAAAGCATCAGCAATTTCTTTATTAATATAACCAACTGCTTTTAATACGCCTTTACCTAAGTAACGTGATTTATCACCGTCGCGTAACTCTAATGCTTCACGAGTACCAGTAGATGCGCCTGAAGGTGCTGCTGCACGACCCCAAGAACCATCTGCTAAATGTACGTCTGCTTCAACAGTTGGGTTACCACGCGAGTCCATAATTTCGCGACCGATTACTTTTACGATTTCTGACATCTTGATTCCTCTATATTCCCAAAATGGTGAGTTCAGCTAACTTTACTACGTTTTATATAGCTTAGTCAGCCCTTAAAACAAAAAAGCCGTGCAATATGCACGGCTTTTAAAATTACGAATTCGCTTTTTGGTGGATGTGCGCAGCTGCTACAAACCCTTCAAATAACGGATGACCATCACGTGGCGTTGACGTGAATTCCGGGTGGAACTGCGCGGCAATAAACCATGGGTGATCTTTATTTTCGATAATTTCTACCAGTTTTTTATCTTCTGATAAACCAGTAAAGCTTAAGCCTGCTTTTTCAAGTATTTCTACAAAGTTATTATTTACTTCGTAGCGATGACGATGACGTTCAACAATTTCGTCGCTGCCATATACTCCATGTACTTTAGAACCAGGCGTTAAATGACATTTTTGTGCGCCTAAACGCATAGTGCCACCTAAATCAGATTTTTCGCTACGTGTTTCAACATTACCTTCAGCATCTAGCCATTCAGTAATTAAGCCAACTACCGGTGCTTCTGAATTTGCATTAAATTCTGTAGAGTTTGCATCCGTTAAACCTGCAACATTACGTGCATATTCAATTAATGCTACTTGCATCCCTAAACAAATGCCTAAGTATGGTACTTTATTTTCACGTGCATATTTAGCTGCTAAAATTTTGCCTTCAACACCACGTCCGCCAAATCCACCCGGTACTAAAATAGCATCTAAGTGTGAAAGTAATTCAACACCTTTGCTTTCTAAGTCTTGTGAATCTACGTATTCAATGTTGATTGTTAGGCGGTTTTTAAGACCCGCATGCTTTAATGCTTCGTTAACCGATTTGTACGCATCTGGTAATTCAATATATTTACCAACCATACCAATGGTCACTTCACCCGTTGGGTTAGACTCTTGATAAAGTACTTGTTCCCACTCAGCTAAATCAGCTTCTGGTGGATCTAAGTGAAAACGACGACATACAAAGTTATCTAATTCTTGTGTTTTTAATAACGCAGGAATTTTATAAATGCTGTCTACATCGGGTAGTGAAATAACCGCTTTTTCTTCTACGTTTGTGAATAATGAGATTTTTGCACGCTCATTATTAGGTAGTTTACGGTCTGAACGACAAATAAGAATATCTGGTTGAATACCTACTGAGCGTAACTCTTTAACAGAGTGCTGAGTTGGTTTCGTTTTAACTTCACCGGCAGGGCCTAAAAATGGCACTAGCGTTAAGTGAATAAATAGCGCGCGTTCGCGGCCAATTTCAGTTCCCATCTGACGAATTGCTTCAATAAACGGTTGTGATTCAATATCACCTACAGTGCCGCCAATTTCTACAATAGCAATATCATAACCTTCAGCACCGTCGTATACACGTTGCTTAATATCGTTAGTGATATGTGGAATAACCTGAATAGTAGCACCTAGGTATTCACCACGGCGCTCACGACGTAATACGTCTTCATATACACGGCCTTGTGTGAAGTTATTACGACTAGTCATTTTGGTACGGATAAAACGCTCGTAGTGACCTAAATCAAGGTCAGTTTCTGCGCCGTCTTCTGTAACGTAAACTTCACCGTGTTGAATTGGGCTCATTGTGCCTGGGTCAACGTTGATGTAAGGATCCAGCTTTAAAATGGTAACATTTAAACCACGGGCTTCTAAAATAGCGGCCAGTGAAGCTGCGGCAATACCTTTACCCAACGAAGAAACAACTCCGCCAGTAACGAAGATAAATTTTGTACTCATGCGAACCCTAGAATATCAGGAATTAAAAGGAATATAACACCCAAAGAAGAGCCTAAGGGTATATCATCAAGACGGGGCGAAATTGTACCAAAACACTGCTTATCAATCCAGCTAAAATTAGCTAATACGCGCACAAAAAATGTGCACTATTTAACATTAAGCCTATTTTACTTTTTTAATCGCATCCCACGCACTATCCATCTCTTCAAAGGTTGCTGTATCTAAGCTTTTACCTTGCGCATGCAAATAGGCGTTTACCTTTTCAAAACGCGCTGAAAACTTATCATTAGCGCTACGAAGCAGTTGTTCGGGATCTCGTTTAACATGACGTACAACATTAACCGTGGCAAAAAGTAAGTCGCCGAGCTCTTCCGCTGTATGATCAGATAGCGGGTCTTGCTCAATCGCTTCTTTTACTTCAAGCACTTCTTCACTCACTTTATCTAGTGCACCATGATACGTTGGCCAATCAAAGCCAAGGGAAGCCACGCGTTGTTGAATTTTTTTGGCTTTACTTAAGCTTGGCATATTGCCAGGGATATCTTGCCAAAAAGAAGGGGATTCGGTTTGCGCTTTAGCACTTCGCTCCTGTGCTTTGATTGCTTGCCACTGCTGCGATAATTGATCGTCTGTTAGCTCTTTTTTTTCACCAAACACATGCGGGTGACGACGGGTAAGCTTATCGTTTAATTGCTCTACTAGATCATTAAAATCAAATAGATTTTGCTCTTGTGCAAGTTGCGCATAAAAAACTATTTGAAATAGCAAATCACCCAATTCACCTTTAAGCTCATCTAAGTTGCCTGATTCAATACAGTCGGCAACTTCGTACGCTTCTTCTAGCGTATGCGGCACAATAGATTTAAAATCTTGCTTGAGATCCCACGGACAACCGCTCTTGGGATCTCGCAGTGTTTTCATTATGCTAAGAAGTTGTGTAAGCGCTGCATTATCATTCATGATTAATGACCACGCTTGGCATCATGTACACCTTCAATTTGGTGTAACTTAGAAAGAACACGGTTAGTACCCGATAAGTCATGTACTTCTATTTGCATTGTAAATATAGCTAACTGATTATCTTCAACCGTATTTACGTTCATGTTTAAAACATTTACTTTTTCGTTAGCAAGTACTGAGCTTATATCGCGTATTAGCCCTGAACGGTCGGTGGCTTCTATTTTAATACTTAGTGCGTACGAGCCGTTGATATCATCAGACCAACTTACCGAAATAACACGCTCAGGATGCTGGTTTTTTAAGTTATTAAACGAATCACAGTCTTCCTTATGAACACCTATTCCTCGACCTTGGGTTATATAACCTATTATTTCATCGCCAGGTACTGGGCGACAGCACTTGGCTACATGGCTCATTAAGCTGCCAACGCCATCAACCACAATGCCGTTTTTGTCACCAGTTACTTTACTTGGTGCTTTAATGCGAATAACCGGCTCATCTTCAGTCCGATCACTTACAAAGTTAAGCATTTGATTGAGGCGAACATCGCCCGCACCAATCGCAACCATTAAGTCATCCAGCTCTTTAAAGTTAAAACGCTTGATGGCTGGTTCTAAATCTTTGTATGTTAAATTGAGCTTTTGTAATTCACTGTCGAGAATTTCTTTCCCCGCACTTAAGTTTTTGTCGCGGTCGAGCTGTTTAAACCAGTGGTGGATTTTAGCTCTAGCACGGGATGACTTAATGTACCCTAATGACGGGTTTAACCAATCACGACTTGGATTTGGTTGTTTTTGGGTCAGTATTTCTACCTGATCCCCTGTTGTAAGTTGATGCGTAAACGGCACTATTTTGCCGAATATTTTTGCACCAATACAACGATGCCCCACATTTGAGTGAATGTAGTAAGCAAAATCAAGCGGTGTAGCGCCAAGTGGTAAATCGATAATATCGCCGCTTGGGGTAAATATGTATACGCGATCTTCTACTACTTGGTTTTTAAGCTCTTCTGCTAAATCGCCACCATCAACCACTTCTTCTTGCCATTGGAGTAGCTTACGCAACCAGCTGATTTTTTGCTCATAACCCGATCCGCGCCCTGGTAATGCACCTTCTTTGTACATCCAGTGTGCAGCCACCCCTAACTCAGCATCTTGATGCATGTCGCTGGTACGAATTTGTATCTCTACCGTTTTACCTTCAGGTCCAAATACCACGGTATGAATTGACTGATAGCCGTTTTGTTTTGGGGTTGCTACATAGTCGTCAAACTCTTTATTAAGATGACGCCAATTGGTGTGCACAATGCCCAGCGCACCGTAGCAGTCTTGCAATCGTTCAACGACGATACGCATAGCCCGAATATCAAAAAGCTGATCAAACTCGTAGTTTTTTTGCTGCATTTTTTTATAAATGCTGTAAATGTGCTTAGGACGACCATAAACTTGGGCTTCTATGCCCGCTTCACTTAAACGGTTTTTTACTTGCTCAACCATATCTTCCATGTAGGCTTCGCGTGTAAGGCGTTTGTCGTCAAGTTGTTTGGCTATGCTTTTATAGGTGCCTGGGTGCAAATATCTAAACGATAAATCTTCTAGTTCCCATTTTAATTGCCCTATTCCTAATCTGTTTGCCAATGGTGCAAAAATATCAGCCGTTTCTTTAGCGGCAATGACGCGGTCTTCTTCATCCGCATTTTTTACATTGCGTAAATGACATACCTGCTCGGCAAGCTTAATGACCACGGCGCGCACATCTTCAACCATGGTTAATAACATTTTTCGAATATTATCAACTTGCATAGTGCCTTTACCTTGATGCGATAAAGTACTAATAGTGGCCATTTGTGCAACCCCAGTTAGCAGCATAGCTATGTTATTCCCAAGCTGCTCTTCGATGGTTTCAAGCGATATTAAGTCGTTTAAAAAATACGGGGTTAAATACGCAGTAGCTAACGATTCGGGGTCAAGATTTAGCTCAGCTAAAATTTCAACCATTTCGATTGCAGTAGTTTGCCTACTTTCACTATCACATTTTACGCAGAGCGCTTGGGCTTTAGTAAGTAGCTCTGTTTTTTCTTCAGACAAGGCAAGAAATGAAAGCCGAGTGCTAAAATCTGTTGTCTCATCTTGTTGATGTGATTGTCGTGTAGCTACCATAATGCGTTCTACCTCCGTTGAAATAACGCCATAGTTTCAATATGCCCTGTATGAGGAAACATATTCATTAGCCCAATTTTATTAAGATCAAAGCCAGCTTGTGAAATAATTGCGCTGTCACGGGCTAAAGTAACAGGGTCACAAGAGACATATAAAATAGTTTTAAACTGCTTTAAAGGTAATTGCTCTAATACAGCCATAGCACCAGTCCTAGAGGGATCAAGTACAAGCACATCTAAGTTTTTGCTAAACCATGGGGCGCTCTGTATGCTTTGGGTTAAATCAAAGCAATGAAACTGCGCATTGGTAATAGAGTTAGTTTGCGCATTTTGAGCAGCCATTGCAACCGCTGAAGTCACACCTTCTACACCAATTACAGATTTTGCTTGTTTTGCTAACACTAATGAGAAATTACCAATACCACAAAATAAATCCAATAAATTTTCATCACCTTTTAAATCAAGCCAATTTGCAGCTTGCTTTAACATAGCTTCGTTAACTTGTGCATTTACCTGAATAAAATTACCTAAACCAAATTCAAATTTTAGATCAAATTCTTTAAGATAATAAAATGGCATGGCTAAGTGTGAATGTTCTATTGCATCGCTCTCGCTTTGCCATACAATTTCAAACTGCTGGCTTTTTGTTATGTGCTCAACCAAAGCCTTTGTATCATCATTAATTGCTTTAGTGTGACGAATAACAACAAAGTTTTGTTTATCACTTTGGCATAACTGTAAATGGCTTATACTGTGCAGTGCTTTGTGTTGATTAATTAAGTCATCAAAAAGTGTAAAAACATCTGTAAATACTTCATCAAGTACTGCACATTTATTAATACTCACAATATTTTTTGAGCCACTTGCTCTGTAACCCACACGCATTTTTTTAGCTGTTTTATCAAACATAACGGCTATGCGAGCGCTGCGTCTATAATGCACAGGTTTACTTAATAATGGGGTTTGCCAGTTTAAGCTGTTTAATTTAGCAAACTTACTAAATAACTGAGTAACTGCAGTTTGTTTTTCTACAACTTGTTGGCTTACTTCTAAATGCTGTAATTGGCAACCACCACACTGATTATAGTGCTCACAAAAAGCATCTACTCTTGATTCACTCGCTTGAATAACTTTAATTACTTTTGCACTGCTGTATTTAGCTTTATCTTCGACGAGTGTTGCTTTAACTGTTTCGTTTGGTAATGCACCGCTTACAAAACATACTTTATTGTTATGTTTAGCAATGCCACGCCCTTGATGATCCATTCCCGTTATAATTAATTCTAGTGTTTGTTGCTTTAACGTTTTTTTTTTCGCTTTAAAAATTTGCGCCATTAGGCATTACCTTAACTTTATTTATGAAGCACCTATATTTAGATGCTTTAGAATGCGTGTTGAACCGTATATACTCAAGTCATACTAATAACGATAAAACGCTCTCATTATGACCAAATTAGGCTTACGCGATTCTGTTTTAACACTGACCCTGATCCCAACGGTGATCATAGGATTACTACTTGGTGGCTATTTTACAATAAATCGTTACATTGAGCTTGATGAAATTTTATATCAGCAAGGCACTACTATTTCTGAGCCCCTTGCTATTGCGCTTGAGCAACCCATGCTCGAAAAAAACAAACAGCTATTGAATCGCCTTATAAGCTACACACATAACAAGCACTCCCCTACAATTAAGTCGATTGCAATTTTTGATAAAAATAATGCGCTATTAATGACCAGTAATTATCACCGCTCATTTGAAAAGTTAATTAGTCAAAAAACGCTCATAAATTTAAAAACCACCCATGTGCAAAAGTCAGATGAGCTTGTTACATTTTTCACCCCCATTATTAACCATACAAGTCACGATTCTAAATGGGACCCGTCGGCTTTTCAGTCATCTCTAGGCACCGTTATTATACAGCTAAACAAAGACCAAGCTGTTATAGGGCAACAACGAGCTTTATTAATTAGCGGTATTGTAATTATTTTATCGTTGGTGTTTGCAGCTATTTTAGCTTTAAGGTTAAGCCGCATGTTTATGACGCCGCTTAATAAGTTAGTACTTGCAACCGACAAGTTAGTTGAAGGTAAAAGAAGTACTGGCCTTAACGACAACATGATTGGTGAGTTTGAGTTACTTCGAGAAGGCTTAAACACCATTGCTCACACTATGGTGATGCAAAAAGATGAAATGCAAAAAAATATTGATCAAGCAACAAGCGACTACCGCGAAACACTAGAGCAATACGAAACGTCAAATATAGAGCTCTCGTTTGCAAAAAAAGAAGCGCAAGATGCTAACCGTGTAAAATCAGACTTTTTAGCTAAAATGAGTCACGAGCTTCGTACTCCTCTCAACGGTGTTATTGGATTTACACGCCAGCTTTATAAAACACCGCTGAATAAACATCAAAAAGATTACCTCGACACCATTATGCTCTCAGCAAATAGTTTAATGACTATTATTAGCGACATTCTAGACTTCTCAAAACTAGAAGCAGGTGCAATGGAGCTTGAGTCGATACAGTTTCAACTTCGTGATGCTGTAAATGAAGTAATGACACTACTCGCTCCTAGCGCACACGATAAGCAATTAGAGCTATCCATTTACATTAACCAACAAGTACCGGATGACTTAACAGGCGATCCCACTCGCTTTAAACAAGTGCTGATAAACCTATTAAGTAATGCGATTAAATTTACCGAAAAAGGCTCTATTAAGGTCGACATAAGCCATCGGTTACTCGATGACGAACGCACTTCTTTACTTGTGTCAGTAACAGATACTGGCGTGGGTATACCTATGGATAAGCAAGACTCTTTATTCACTCCATTTGGACAAGCAGACTCAAGCATTACACGTAAGTTTGGTGGTACAGGCCTTGGTCTTATTATTACCAAGCATATTGTTGAAGCAATGAGTGGTCGTATAACGTTAAATTCTGCGCCTGGTAACGGTACCTGCTTTACATTCAATAGTGTGTTTAGTTTGCCAAATCACGTATTTACAAATGACTTACCGACTAAATCGCTCATTGGTAAGCGTATCTTATATTTAGAGCCACATGAGCATACGCACCATGCCGTACTTTCGTTATTAACCCAGTGGGAATCAAACGTTACGGCATGCTTTAACGAAACTAGCTTTTTAGACGCTATAAAAAATACTGAACATAAATATGACGTTTGCTTAATTGGCCATATGGCATCAGTTGATGATATGCAGCAACTAAAAAGCTATGTAAAAGCCGTGCGTGAATCTACAGATTACTTATATTTAATGCTTAATACTGTATCGCACAATATGCGAGAAGCCTTTATAGGCAGCGGAGCTGATGCATGTTTAAGTAAGCCACTTAATCACCGTAAGTTATGTGAAGTACTTGCAGCACCTTACAGACTTGACCACCCGACTCATAATATTGAACAAAACGATCAAGCTTTGCTGCCGTTAAAAGTATTGGTTGTTGATGATAACGATGCCAATTTAAAACTTCTCCATACTTTATTAAGTGAACAGATTGAAGTAATAGAAACGGCTCATAATGGTTCACAAGCATACAGCTTAAGTAAAAGTCATAAATACGACATAATTTTTATGGATATACAAATGCCAATTATGGACGGTATAACCGCATGTAAGCTTATACAAGAATCATCACTTAATGAAGATACACCCATTATCGCTGTAACGGCACATGCCCTTCAAAGCGAAAAAGAGCAACTGTTAAAAGATGGCTTTAAAGGCTATTTAACTAAGCCTATTGATGAAGATATGCTTAAACAAATTATTAGCGACCATAGCCCACAGACTCCTGTTAATCGTGACAAAGCTAAAACAGATACACCGCAAAGTCCTGCACCATTTCAAAGTAGTAGAATTGATTGGGCACAAGCCCTGCAGCGTGCTGGCGGAAAGAGCGAGTTAGCGCTAGAGATGCTTAACATGCTACTTTTAAGTGTCCCTGAGACCCTTACATTACTTGCTAAAGCAATAGAGAGTAACGATTGCCAGCAAGTGTTAAGTATTGTTCATAAATTTCATGGTGCATGTTGTTACACTGGTGTACCTAAACTTAAATCACTCGCAGAAACAATTGAAACATCGCTTAAAAATAAATGCTTGTTAGAGAATATTGAACCTGAATTATTTGAGTTACAGGACGAGCTTGAAAACCTACTTGCAGATGCAAGTGTGACCGAACTGCAAAGATAAGCTTTGAATTTTAGATACAAAAAAACGCGGTATTTACCGCGTTTTTTAATTAAGCTTTTTAAATGCTTATGTTTGCTTATCTTACATTCTTGCTTCAATCATTAATCGTTTCATGTCTCGTACGGCTTTATCGAGCCCATCTATCGCTGCACGAGCAATAATAGCGTGACCAATATTTAGCTCATAAATCTCAGGCATTGCAGCGATTGGTTTCACGTTATGATAATGAAGACCATGGCCAGCGTTAACAATCAAACCTAAGCTTGCTGCGTATTTAACACCTTCACGAATGTGCTCTAACTCTTTGTGTAAATCAGTATCATTTGTTGCATCAGCGTACGCGCCTGTGTGTATTTCTACATAAGGAGCACCACATTCTTTGGCTGCATCTAACTGTGCTTTATCTGCATCAATAAATAGCGATACTTTAATACCCGCTTCGGTAAGCGTTTTTGTTGCTGCTTTAATTTTATCTATATTACCGGCTACGTCTAAGCCACCTTCGGTTGTTAATTCTTCGCGCTTTTCAGGTACTAAACACACGTACTCAGGTTTTACTTCAAGCGCGATTTTTATCATTTCATCGGTAACAGCGGTTTCAAGATTCATACGAGTTTGAATGGTTTTAGCCATTACATAAACGTCGCGATCTTGAATATGGCGTCTGTCTTCACGTAAGTGAATCGTAATACCGTCTGCGCCTGCATGCTCTGCTACACTGGCTGCATGAGCTGGATCTGGGTAACTTGTTCCACGCGCTTGGCGAAGTGTTGCAATATGATCTACGTTTACACCCAAAAGAATATCTTTCATTTTCTTACCTGTAAAATTACGTTTATTGAGAGGCCATAAATAGCTCGCGGCTTTTTAATGGTTTACTACCTAATAAGGGTTTTAATAAATAGCGACTTAATTGCTTTGCCATATATAGCACATCATTTTGGCTAAAGTCATGATTTGCTATGGCGTTGAGTTGTTTGCCACTAAATCCAGAACGCGTATCTTCTTGTACTAAAAAACCAAGTTCAGGGAAATACCTATACGTCTGCTTTTCATCTATTGGTTCACCACTGGCGTCAAAACTAAAATCCACGCCATAACCGAGTAATTCCAATAGTTGAAACTCGTATGAACGAAGCACTTCTTGTAAATTGGCCCCGCTGTTTAGGTTTGATAGATGAGTTTTATATAGCTCAAATACTTGTTCAATTGGCTCGTTAACAGGAACGATACGATTAGTAAGCTCATTTAAATAAAAACCACAATAAAGCTCATCACCTTTTAAAAAGTGCGAGTTCCCATGCAGTTCAAACTTATTGATATATTTTAAATCGTACTTGCCACTGTAATTAACAAGCAGTGCCTGAAACGGCTGAAGTTGTGCTTTATGTTTAGTGGCCTGGCGACCACTAATTCGGGCCAGCATTCTTAACTGACCAACGCCTTCTACAAGCATATCTAACATTACTTGGGAGTCACTATAAGGACGCCGATGTAATAAATACGCGGTGTAGAAGTCGCTATCCATTCACTAAGCTACTGCTTGGTTTAGTCTTCACTGTAACCTAAGCTTCTTAGTGCACGTTCATCGTCAGCCCAACCCGACTTAACTTTAACCCAAAGCTCTAAAAATACTTTGTTATCAAGCATTTCTTCTATGTCTTTACGGGCTTCACGGCCAATGGTTTTTAGCTTTTCGCCTTTATTACCAATAACCATGCGTTTTTGTGTTTCGCGCTCAACAAGAATTAACCCGTTGATATGCCATATACCGTTGTCTTGCCATTTAAACTGCTCAATTTCAACAGTTACAGAATACGGCAATTCTTCGCCCATAAAACGCATTAGTTTTTCACGAATTACTTCAGCTGCCATAAAGCGCATTGAACGGTCAGTTACATAATCTTCCGGAAAGTAAAATTCGCAAGGAGGTAAGCGTTTAGTTACTTCTGCTTTGATTAAATCAACATTTTTACCTTGCGTTGCCGATACTGGCATAATTCCAACAAAATCAAACTTGTCACTTAACCACTTCATATGAGGCAACACAAGGTCACGGTCTTTAACTTGGTCTATTTTATTAATAACCAATAATACCGGCTTACCACTTTGCGATACTTTATTAAGTACCATGTCGTCATCGGCATTCCAATGAGTGCCCTCAACTACAAAAATAATAAGCTCAACATCACCAATAGAGCTAGACGCGGCACGGTTCATTAAACGGTTAATCGCACGTTTTTCTTCAACGTGTAGACCTGGTGTATCTATGTATACCGCTTGGTGTTTACCTTCGGTATGAATACCCATAATACGATGACGCGTGGTTTGTGGTTTACGTGAGGTAATACTCACTTTTTGCTCAATAATTTCATTAAGCAAAGTCGACTTACCTACGTTTGGGCGCCCTACAATAGCAACCATTCCACAAAACGTATCTACATCACCTTCATGAGGCTGTATTAGGGTATCAAGGTTCATTTTTAAGTATCTTCAATGCTTTTTCAGCAGCTTTTTGTTCGGCTTTACGGCGCGAGCTACCTACAGAAATTATGCTATCCATTCCATCAACAATACATTCGACCGTGAATGTTTGATTGTGTGCTTGGCCTTTGGTATCAACCACAGTGTAACCCGGTAAAGATAATTTACGGGCTTGTAAATACTCTTGCAGCAGGGTCTTCGGATCTTTTTGGTTAAGCCCTGGTGAAATAGCATCTAATCGTGATTCGTACCATGACAATATAAGATCGCCACAGCTATCAATACCTGAATCTAAAAATGCAGCGCCAATAATAGCTTCTACTGCATCAGCAAGCGTTGACTCGCGACGGAATCCGCCACTTTTAAGCTCGCCCGGCCCTAAGCGTAAATAATCGCCTAGGCCAAATTCAAGACCAAACTCGGCAAGTGTTTGACCACGCACAAGCGTTGAGCGCATGCGGCTTAAATCGCCTTCACGCGCTTTAGGAAATTTGGCATAAAGTGCATTGGCAATCACAAAGCTTAAAATAGAGTCGCCTAAAAATTCTAGTCGCTCATTATGCTGGCCTTTGTGGCTGCGGTGCGTCATTGCTTGCTCAAGTAAACCTTGATCGGCAAATTCATAGCCAATTTTTTTATATAATTCTGTTACATTTTTTTTCATCGTTACTGAATATTACCTAGGCGCTCAAAGCGAACACCAGTTGGAACCCATCCTGGTAAAATATCATCAGGGCCATTCTCAAATTCAAAACTCATCCATATAAAGACAGCTTTACCCACCAAGTTTTCTTTTGGTACAAAGCCCCAAAAGCGACCATCTTGGCTGTTGTCGCGGTTATCACCCATCATAAAATAATGATCAGCAGGAACAGTCCATTCATCAGAAGGCGTGCCCGGTTGCTGGTAGTAACGCCCTTTTCTCTCAGGCGCTTGTGGGTTGATTAATATATCATGCGTAACTGTTGTTAAATTTTCATTTACACGAGCTAGAGGCATTGGGCCTTGTTTAAATTCGTTATCATTAATTAGTTTAAAATCAATTTTATTGAATTCATTACATAAAAGCTCACCCTGCTGGGTTTCGCCTTCTTTACAATTTGGCTGAATATATAAACGTTTATCGCGATAAACAATTTTATCGCCAGGTAAACCAATTGTACGTTTAATATAGTCAACATTTTCATCTAAAGGGTATTTAAAAACAACAATATCACCACGCTCAGGCTGCCCAATATCAACTAATTGAGTACGCCAAACAGGGTCTTTTATTCCATATGAATACTTTTGCACTAAAATAAAATCACCTACTAATAGTGTAGGCATCATTGAACCGGATGGAATTTGAAACGGTTCAAAGATAAATGATCTAAAAATAGTAATTGCTGCAATCATCGGGAAAATCGACTTTGCTGCTTCTGTTAGCACTGGTTCTGGTGCAATTAATGCCGCAGTTTCTTCATCTAACGGAGCTCCAGCAGACGTTTGCGCTATCGCTAAGCGCTCCTGTCTTTTTGGGGCGTACATTAAGTGATCTATTAACCATATTAAACCTGAGCCTAAAGTTAATAACACCAATAAAACTGAAAAATAACCAGCCATTTATAATCCTTTGTTTTTATTTGCCAACTTTTAAAATAGCTAAAAACGCTTCTTGAGGCACTTCAACATTACCTACTTGCTTCATACGTTTTTTACCATCTTTTTGCTTTTTAAGTAGCTTTTTCTTACGACTCACATCACCGCCGTAACACTTAGCAATTACGTTTTTACGTAATTGTTTTACCGTGGTACGGGCAATAACATGTTGTCCGATAGCAGCTTGAATCGCAATATCAAACATTTGACGTGGGATAAGCTCTTTTAACGCATCAGCTAACTGACGACCACGAGACTGCGCACCATCTCTGTGAACAATTATCGCAAGTGCGTCAACGCGCTCACCATTGATTAAAATATCAACACGCACCATATCTGATGTTTGAAAGTGTTTAAAGTTATAATCAAGCGACGCAAAACCACGGCTAGTTGATTTTAATTTATCAAAAAAGTCCATCACCACTTCAGCCATAGGTAACTCGTACGTTACAGCTACTTGCTTTCCGTGATAAGTCATTTTTGTTTGGCTACCACGTTTTTCAATACACAAAGTAATAACGTTACCTAGGTATTCTTGTGGTACCAAAATATTAGCTTCAACAATCGGCTCACGAATCTCTACAATATCGTTTACTGCAGGCAAATCAGATGGATTATCAATCTGAAATGTACCTTCTTTAGTAACTATCTCATAGATTACCGTAGGTGCTGTTGTAATTAAATCAATATCGTATTCACGCTCTAAACGCTCTTGAATGATTTCCATGTGTAGCATACCTAAAAAGCCACAGCGGAAACCAAAGCCTAGTGCAGTTGAATTCTCTGGTTCAAAGAATAACGACGCATCGTTTAAGCTTAATTTATTAAGTGCATCACGGAACGATTCATACTCATCTGATGCAATTGGGAACATACCCGCATAAACCTGAGGCTTAATTTTTTGAAAGCCAGGTAAGCGAAGTGGAGCTGCATTTTTTTGATGAGTAATAGTGTCACCTACTGGCGCACCATGTATCTCTTTAATACCAGCAATAACAAACCCTACTTCACCTGTTCTTAAAATACCGGTGTTGGTTTGCTTAGGTGTGAACACACCTACTTGGTCAGCAGTATGTATATGCTCGTTCGACATTATTTTTATTTTGTCGCCAGTGCGTAATTCACCGTGCTTAATACGCACTAGTGATACAACGCCTTGGTATGGGTCAAACCAAGAATCGATAATAAGTGCTTGTAAAGGTGCATCTTTGTCGCCTACTGGCGGCGGTACATCTTTAACAATCATTTCAAGAACTTCGGCAATACCTACACCTGTTTTAGCGCTACACTGCACTGCATCAAGGGCATCAATACCAATAATCTCTTCAATTTCTTCTGCAACACGTAAAGGATCCGCTTGCGGTAAATCGATTTTATTAAGTACTGGAATTACTTCTAATTCCATTTCAATAGCGGTGTAACAGTTAGCTAGTGTTTGTGCTTCAACGCCTTGGCCTGCATCAACAACAAGCAACGCGCCTTCACAAGCAGCTAAAGATCGTGAAACTTCATACGTAAAATCAACGTGTCCTGGAGTATCAATGAAATTAAGTTGGTAGGTTTCGCCGTCGTTCGCTTTGTAATTCAACGTTACACTTTGCGCTTTAATGGTAATACCACGTTCGCGCTCAATATCCATTGAATCCAAAACTTGTTTTTGCATTTCACGGTCGGTTAAACCGCCACAAACTTGGATCAAACGATCTGAAAGGGTCGATTTACCATGGTCAATATGGGCGATGATCGAAAAATTACGGATATGCTTCATAAACTGGATTCTATACTTCTATTTTAATGGACTAAATATGAATACCTAAGTGACTTGAAAATACTTGCTTTAGGATGCCATAAGCTAAATTTGTATATAACAAACTGTACTTACGCTTTTTAAGATGGGTTACAACCATTTTATGTATTGAATAACAATAAGTTATATTTACTTAACTTAAATAATTCAGCCAGATAAAATAATTTAAAAAACCACGATTCCCTGTATTTCCAAGTTACTTTGGTATAAAACGGCAATTTTACATTTAATTGGCGTCAATCACCATCTATTTGAGTTAAAGGGATACTAATTGGGTGAATTTTTATAACTTTTATATCGTGCTTTAGAGATTTCACGCGAGTTTTAGCTATAAAAAAGCCAGTAACACCACCTATAGCAGCAGCTAAAATCTGCCAGCCTTCGGAAGTCATAAACAATTGCGCCGCAACAAATGCAAAAACAAGACTCAAAAGGAGCGGTAGCATGTAAACCGCAAAAGCATGCTTAACAACATGACTATCATCTAGTGACAAAGTGACCTTTTGCCCTATTTCTACAGAGGATTCAAATTTATAAGGAAAGGTTTTTTTTGCAGTGCCAAATAATTTACTAAACACTTGTGAGCCGCAACGACCATTGCAGCCTTCACAAGCTTGTTTTTGCTGTGCTTCTAAATAAGTAATGTGGCCATCGAGGGCCACAACAGTGAGGGTTTGTTCAATCATAACAATCCTTACGGAATCGTCTATAGTGCGCGAGTAACTGACTCTGCAATCGCTTTTGCGGTCATACTCGGTACATTACCAACAACCGATACATCAAAATTACCGCCATTATGCACATATACTGTCGTTGCACCAGAAGTGAGTGCTCCACTTAAACGCTTACCTGGTAATGGGCGCTGAATAAATACAGAAACCTCAACAAAACCATCAGAGAACAAGTAATAATCAGTTAATTCGTTATTTAAATCGAGCTTATGTCTGTCTGATTTTAGTAACTCAAAGCCATCTGGTAACCAGCTGATTTTCCAGTTTGTGGCAGTACTATCTTCATTTATAAGTGCATCGTTTGGCAAAGGCGTTGGAAAGTTTCGATTGAGCACTTCAACTAGCATACCGGCTGGCTGCTCTGTCACGCTAATGTGTGTAAGCTGTAACTGCTCTAAGGCTTCACCTTCATGGTTAACGTACGCGGCTTTTAGTAACAACGACGATTCCATATCCAACCAAATCCAGTAATTATATTTATACTCGTCTTTAGATTCAATTCGAACAAGTTGCGCTGCACGCCCTGCAATACGCCCTTTTCCGCCTAGTACAAAATCATAATGCGCACTTAAGCGATCTATATCTTTAAAAAGTACTTCAGGGATTGGACCTGCTATTGAATCTGTTTTTAGAGAATATGGTTCAGACTGAGGTTCAAAATAAGTTACTTGATTATCGATACGGACCATTTCAAGCCCAGCACCGTTAAGTAAACTTAAATGCTCAAGTTCGGTGTCACCTTGTAAAGCATGCACCCATCTGTAGGGTTCCATTGTTTTACCTTTGACAACCACAAACGAGGCGTCAAAATTACGGGTGTGAACGGCATTAGCCATTTTGAGTAATAAATCTTTGGCAGGATTTGTGTCGTTGGCAAATGCATTAAAGCTTACTACCAACGACAGAACAAAAGTGATTACTTTCATTTAATTAGTTTTTTTCCTCAGACGCTTTGGTATTAGTTTGCGCTGTTTCTAAAGAATTCGCAACTCGTGCTTGGCGTTGATGCTCAAGAACTAATGCGCCAATACGTTGTTGCTGTAATTCACGTAAACCTTGCTCTGCATTTTCAAGCGCAGGCTCAGACGAATAACTTACTGGCGATGCCATACCTGCTAACGGTGTGGTTTGCAGTAATGGAATTTCACTTTGCTGCTCATTGTTACTTTGAGGAAGCGTATTAACGCCCACAATAGCAAACATCGCTACACTTGCTGCAATAGCTAATTGAGCAACTGGTTTGCGCCAATTAAAAGCGACTACTTTATTATCTTGTACTGTTTCAGTGATTGCTTGAGGCTGTGTTTTTGACTGACTAAAGTCAGCATAAACAGGCTCGCTTTCAAGTGCTAATGCAACGCGATCGCTAATATCAATATGTATGTCGTTATTATTTTTTTGAGCACGCATCGCATCACCAATTAACGCATAACGGCCAAACGTAGTTACATCTTGCTCTGCAATTTTTGCATCATTTAGATGTTGCTCGCCATCAAGTAATGCCGATAACGCTTCGTTATCTAACTTGTTAAGGTGTGCTTTTGTCATACTAAGACTCGCCTATTAATGGGTTTAATTTGTTATCTATTGCTTCACGGGCACGAAATATACGCGAACGCACAGTCCCGACTGGGCAATCCATTACCACTGCTATTTCTTCATAGCTCATCCCTTCTATTTCTCTAAGGGTGATTGCGGTTTTAAGATCTTCAGGCAAACTATCAATCGTATTAAAAATAACAGCGCGTACTTCTTCGCTTAAAAGTAGGTTTTCAGGAGATGCATTCGATCGCATTGAATCTGCACAATCATAAAACTCGGCATCTTCAGCGTCTATATCATTTGCTGGCGGCTTACGCCCCTGGGCTACTAAGTAATTTTTAGCACAATTAACGGCAATACGGTATAACCACGTGTAAAAGGCGCTGTCACCTCTAAAGTTAGGAAGTGCACGGTAAGCTTTAATAAAAGCTTCTTGTGCTACATCAGCAATATCGCCTTGGTTAGATACATAACGTGAGATCAAACCTGCAATTTTATTTTGATACTTCTTTACTAATAGGTTGAAGGCGTTTTTATCTCCTTGCTGGACCCTTTTTACTAGCACTAAATCTAATTCCTGCTCGCTCATTCGAGCCGGTACTCCTATGTCTGATTTTTGCTTGTTATTCATATTGTCGTCATTGTTCACAAATACTCTGACCTCTTTATGAATAAAAAGTTCTGCTTAATATTATTTTTTTATAAAATAGATGATAATAACGGCGCTAAGCCTTTAAAATCACTACGTAGTAGTATGACAAATATGATACAACTACAGATATTAAAAACAAATATTGCTCTATATGAGCATTGTAACCGCAAAGTACCTCTGACATGAACCAAAATAAACATCACATTGCAGATGTCGCTATTATAGGTAGCGGCGCAGCAGGCTTATCACTTGCATTATCTCTAGCTAATTATTGTAACGTTACCGTGATCAGTAAAGGAGCGCTTACCGAAGGTTCTACTTTGTATGCCCAAGGCGGTATAGCTGCTGTATTTGATAAACAAAACGACAGCATAGAATCTCATGTTGAAGATACTCTCGATGCAGGCGGCGGTTTATGCGATAGAGACGCTGTTCATTATACCGCCAGCAATGCTCACGATTGCCTACAGTGGTTAATCGACCAAGGCGTACCCTTTGATATGGAGTTTGATAGCAAAGGAAAAGAGCGTTTTCACTTAACACGTGAAGGTGGTCACAGCCATCGTCGTATTTTGCATGCAGCCGATGCAACAGGCAAAGCTGTGCAAACCACGCTTATTAGCCAAGTTAAAATTCATAAAAATATAACGCTTTTAGAGCAATACAACGCCATTGATTTAATCACAGATAAAAGCGCCGGAAAAACAGGCTCACACATTGAAGGTATGTATGTGTGGAACAAAAAAGCTAAAAAGGTAGAAACCATTTCAGCTAAATTTGTTGCTCTTGCCACTGGTGGCGCAAGCAAAGTGTATTTGTATACTTCTAATCCAGATGTATCAAGTGGTGATGGTATTGCAATGGCATGGCGCGCAGGCTGTAAAGTTGCCAATATGGAATTTAATCAATTTCATCCAACAAGCCTTTATCATCCAGAGCTACAAAACTTTTTAATTACAGAAGCTATGCGCGGTGAAGGGGCTTATTTAAAACGACCTGATGGCACTCGTTTTATGAAAGACTTTGACAGCCGTGAAGAACTCGCTCCACGCGATATAGTGGCACGCGCAATCGATTTTGAAATGAAGCGTTTAGGTGCTAATTGTGTTTATTTAGATATTAGCCACAAAGATAAAGACTTTATTATTGAGCACTTTCCTACTATTTACGCAAAATGCCTAAGTGTAGGGCTTGATATAACAAAAGAAGCAATCCCTGTTGTACCTGCTGCGCATTACACTTGTGGTGGCGTAATGACCGACTTTAACGGTAAAACAGATCTCGATAACTTGTATGCTGTTGGCGAAGTTGCTTACACAGGCTTGCATGGTGCAAACCGTATGGCAAGTAATTCACTATTAGAGTGCATTGTATTTGCCCACGCTGCAGCTAAAGATATTTTAAGTAAAATTGAACATGCACCAGAGCCGATGGCGCTTCCTCATTGGGATGAGAGCCGTGTTAGTAACTCAGATGAAGAAATTGTTATTACCCATAACTGGCATGAACTACGTTTATTTATGTGGGATTATGTAGGTATTGTACGCTCTACTAAACGCTTAGAACGAGCACTGCATAGAGTTGAGTTGCTACAGCAAGAAATACACGATTACTATGCAAACTTTAGAGTAAGTAACAACTTACTTGAGCTTCGTAATTTAGTGCAAGTATCAGAGCTAATTATTAGAAGTGCTATGGAGCGAAAAGAAAGTAGAGGCTTGCATTACACTATTGATTACCCTGAACAAAGTGAAAACCCAACGCCGACTATTTTGACTCCAAAACGCAATTAATTGCGCCGACAGTGGCACGTTTTAGACGCGCATAACTTTGCTCATTAACGCCATTGGCTGAAATTATAAGCCAATGGTTGTTACTAAAACCTTTAATATGAAGCCATATATTATTACCATAAAATCGGCTTTTGTTACTTATTTCACCCTGAATTTTTAAGCTCTCGCCCTCAAACCTAAATAACTTTGGTTCTAATATTATAATGCCCTCATGTGGGTGAATTGCTAATACTTTGCGCCACATTATCAAGCCAGCTAGTGCATTTAGTATTAAACAAAAAAGCATAGCTAATAGTGAATCTAAAAATAAACATAATATAAAACTGAGCATACAAAAAAAGACCACAATTGGTTTGTGGTCAGCTTTATTATTTGTAACCGTAAACCTATACACGAACTCGGTCTAAGATCAGCGAAACCATACCGTTTAACTGCTCGTCTTTACATTCTTCATGACCCATAAACCATGCAAATAAGTCAGGGTCTTCTTCTGTTAGCAAACGCTGAAAGATAGCCTGTTGCTCTGCGCTCAAAGAGTCGTATGCTTCTTCTACAAACGGCATAAACAAAACATCTAGCTCTAACATGCCACGACGACAAGCCCAACGAATACGTGCTTTACTATGAATTTCAACCATTTTAAACCTCATACTTAATTGACTCGAGTTTAACAAACACAAGCCTATTTAGCAGCTATTAATCTCTCATTAAATAATAAACCCGCGCCAATAAGCGCTTGTCTGTACCATACGTAACAACTGCGTTATTATGTCACTTCATTTATATTGCAAAGAAGGTTTTTATGTCGAGCGTTTATGCATGTCCGTTATCTCATCAACTTATTAGCCTCTGCGGTGCTGATAAATTATCTTATTTGCACGGACAAATCACTCAAGATCTAAATAAATTAACCAGCAGTAATTATTTGTGGGCTGGCCATTGCAGCGCCAAAGGTAAACTTTGGGGTGTATTTAAATTATTTTCTTACCAAGATAGTTACTACCTTGCGGGTAGCCAAGCTGAAGTTGAAAAATCATTAGCTGAACTTAAAAAATACGCTGTATTTGCAAAAGTTGATATTACTGAATGCTCAAAGCGTTTAATTGGTTTAATTGGTGATGATTTATCTGATGTACTGGCACAACTTGATATTAGCTTTGAAGGCGATGCAAGCGCGTGTGATTTTACTAATGGTAAAGCGCTAAAATTAGCTGATAACCGTGTTTTAATAATGGTTGATAACCAATTTAGCATGCCTGATAACGTATCCACACTTGATAACGAAGCCCCTTGGCAACAAGCAGCGATGCTTGCCGGTGAGCCTCAGCTGAGTGCAGATGCAATTGGCGAGTACGTTCCTCAAATGGTAAACCTACATGCTATTGGCGGTATAAGTTTCAAAAAAGGGTGTTATACCGGTCAAGAAACAGTAGCCCGTATGAAGTACCTTGGTAAAAATAAACGTGCAATGTATATCGTTTCAGGGCAAAGCGAAGGGATTCTTTCAGAGCCTGATTTAGAAACCCAATTAGGCGAAAATTGGCGCCGTGCAGGTAAACTTATTGCACAAAGCTTTGATGAGCAAACAAATAAATTAACAGGCCTCGTTGTGTTGCCAAACGATACTGATGTAACTCAGGTACTTCGTGCAAAACACACACCTCAGGTGGAGCTAAGCATTCTGCCTCTACCCTACTCTCTTGAAGATGAATAAATAGGAATGACTATGATCGTTGCGGCAAACAAAGTGGTAAAAATGCATTATTCAGTAATGGATAATGATGGCAATAGCATTGATAACTCGTTCGGTGGTGAGCCACTACACTTTATCATTGGCACAGGCTATTTAATTTCAGGCCTAGAAAATGCTTTGCTGGGCAAGCAACCAGGCGACACGCTTAGCGTAAAGGTTGAACCTGAAGAAGGTTACGGCGAGCGCCACGAAAACCTAATGCAAGCAGTACCTAAATCAATGTTTGAAGGTATGGAAATTGAAGTTGGCATGCAATTTCGTGCATCAACAGATGATGGTGACCAATCAGTAATGATCATCGATATCCAAGATGAAGAAGTGATTGTAGATGGTAATAACCCACTTGCAGGTATAACACTTAACTTTGATGTAGAAATACTAGAAGTACGTGATGCGACAGAAGATGAATTAACTCACGGCCACGTACATGGCGAAGGTGGGTGTGGCCACGACCACTAATGCACTGCTAAACAGATAAAAAAGCGCCTAAGGCGCTTTTTTTATATCATATTGTTACGCTTAACCGTTTCAGCTTTTGGCTTACTAGGCAGCGCGATTGATACGTTTTTTTCTTTTAAAGCAGCTAGTAAACCTTTTTGATCGTTTGTACCAACTCTATACAAGGTGCCATCTTTGAGCGTTAACTGTATTGCACTAAAGCCAGATACTGTATACACCCAACCATCATGAGTAATTCGCATACCAATACCGTGCCTGTAAGAGTTTTGAACTGCTTTTGCTTCTGCTACTTCGCTAAGCTCAATACTTTGCCCAGCAACGCCTGGACCAAACGCCCAGCTAATATTTTTATCATCTACTTTTACTGTTAGGCCATGGAACAAAAAGCCCACCAGCACTAAAATCCCAGTAAATATTATTAAAGGTCCATCAGCGCCTAACAAGTTCCACGCAAGCGCCACAAAACCGCCAATCCACGCTAATACAAAAAAGATAAACACCGCATACTGTTTATGCTGATACATAATATTCTCTAAATTAAATAAATACTTAAAAGCTGTATACCAATGTAGCACTCAGCTCTGAGTCAAACTTGAGTTTATCATCTTCGGGTTTTGAATTATAACGATACATGTAGGTAAATTTGAGTGATACCGCGCCAATCACTTGGCTTATCAGTGCGGTTTCCGATTTTAAGCGAGAATTAAGACCTGAAAGCGACTGCTCTATACTCACATCTTGATTAAAACGAGTACGCTTAGAAACTAAACGTTCCCACTGCATTGCAACACGTACTAAATAACCGGTTTTATCAATTTCATCTTCGCTCACATCCGAATCTTCATCGGCGACTGAACGGTATAAACCAGGTCCTATATCAATATCTACTTTGTTTTTAGAGCCTTGATATACACGCGCACCATAGCCTGTCGCCACCGTGCTTTTAAAATCAAGTCCACTAAACTCATCTTCTTCGTAATCACCGTAAATAAAAAATGAGGAGTTTTTAACACCTACTTTATAGTTACCTTGCGCTGATACAAAAATACGATTAGCTGTAACATCAGTGCCACCGCTTTCATCGTTCTCATCACGCTTATAAAGAGAGTCTATTTTGAATTGGTTACGCCACTTTTCAAAATCTTGGTATAAATTACCTTTGAGCTTAAAACTGGTCGAATTGGTGTTACCTTTACTTAGAATAAAACCAAATTCAGTATCACCGTAAAGCATATCACCTTTGTGTAACTCATGAATTTCTTCATCAGAGAGCTTGCCATATTCATGAAAATCTTCAAATGGATCAACAGCCCAACTTGGGCAGCTAATTATTAAAAAAATTAAAAATAAATACTTACGCACAACACTCTCTCTGCACACAATTATAAAAATAAGCGGTATTGCTTATTCACTCTCTTTCCATAAAATATGACAAAACGGAGCATCTTTATCACGACTAATCAAAATTTTAGCAAACAAAACATCATCATTTTCAAATTCTAAACCAACTAGCACCTGAATAAAGTGCTCTGGCTCTATCTCAAGGGCAACAAAATCTTGCCACTGATCGTCTGGCTCGTCTTCTTCAATAAAGCCTAGGTCTTCTCTAAACTCATTAAAGTCTTCAACATCTTTATCACTCAAGTTATTTGGCGCTAGCTCTAAAAAAATATCATAAGCTTGGTGAGTAGCTTCTTCTACCGTATATAAACGTGGACCCGACATATGTGCTTAACCTTAAGCTTTTAAGTTGCGCTATATTATCAAATCTCATCATCATTTTGATAAAAAAAAGCGTAAAACACTGACTTTTTTGTAACTGAGTCATGCTTTATTCAGCATACAGCTCAAACAATAAATAACAATTTAACTAACCCATTGAATATCAAGATTACTTTTTTAATTTAAGCTTAAAACAACAACGTAAAAAATTTTATTATCTCAAGTGCTAATTGTTTAGCTTTTTCTCATCTAAATCTAACCCTTTAAGACTACAGCTTTAGCAATAAATTCCATTTATTTAAAAAATACCGTCACTTTACTTAATTCTTATAACAACATAAGCTCAACTAACAGGTCAGAGGAGTGTGTAATGATAAAACTAGAAAAACAAAATGGCATTGCAACCGTCACGCTTAGCAGAGCAAAAAAACAAAACGCATTAAGCTTTGAAATGTTTGTAGAGCTAAACAAAGCCATTAAAAATATAAAAAAAGACCGCAGTATTCGTGCTGTAGTAATAAAAGGTGATGGCGAGCATTTTTGTGCAGGCCTTGATATATCAGCCGTAATGGCGGCACCACTAAATATTATAAAATTACTGCTTAAATGGTTACCTGGCAATCAAAATTTAGCGCAAAAAGTAGTATTAGGCTGGCAGTCACTGAGTGTGCCCGTTATTGCACAAATTGATGGCAACTGTTTAGGGGGTGGATTACAAATAGCACTAGGTGCCGATTACAGGATTGTTCATATTGATGCCAAGCTTGCCATTATGGAAGCGCGTTGGGGCTTGTGCCCCGATATGGGCGCAAATGTAATGATGAGCGGTTTAGTTAAGCGTGACCAAGCCCTTTGGCTTGCAAGCCACGCAAACCTAATCACAGCACAACAAGCAAATGAGCTAGGTTTAGTTACTCAGCTTACCGATGATACTCAACAAGCCACGCAAAACATGCTCAATACATTACTTGAGCGCTCACCCGATACGCTTGCTGCTATTAAACGTGTTACACAACTTAGCTACAAACCAAACCAACGAAAAATACTCGCTAAAGAAACCTTTAGCCAAATTCGCTTATTGCTAAACCCAAACACTAAAAAAGCAATTGCTAAAGCAAAAGGAAAAGCGGATATAACCTACGCAAATACAAAGCACTGGTAGACTATTGCACAATGCATAAAAGAGTTTGATTTGTTAAAGTTAAGCTCTTATCTTTTCTGTGAGCCACTTTGATGAAATATCTGCTCAGTAGCGCTATTATTTTACTATGTTTAGCCTGCGCTAAACTCATTATGCACTTTATTGGTGGAAGCTTTCCTGCGCCGTTACTCGCTATGGTTATTTTATTAGTTTTACTCTTGTCGGGTATTGTAAAAGAGCAACATATAAAACCATGCGCCTCCCCTATTTTAAATATTATGCCTATATTTTTCATTCCTGCTGGCGTGGGATTTATTGAACATCTCGGCCTTATAAAATCGCACTGGGCATTTTTAGCATCAGTTGTGGTGCTTGTCCCTATAACTATCTTATTGCTTGTTAGCAGTGTAATTGCGTACTTTAAGGGAAAAGAAAATAATGACTAATCTTACTTTTTCCGCTATTTCAGAGCTACAGCCTAATTTATGGTGGCTAAGTATTCCTTTTATTATTGTATTATTTTTAGCACTAAGGGCCGTAAACCAAAGTATAAAAAACAGCGTATTTAAATCGCTCACCAACCCCGTATTTTTAAGTATTAGTATTATCGCTTTACTACTTGTTAATCTAAATTTGCCTTATACGCAATTTGCCACGCACAGCAAATTACTAAGCTGGTTATTAGAGCCCGCAATTGTGGCTCTAGCGCTTCCTTTATATCAGCAGTTTACACACGTACGAAAAAATCTATTACTCATAGTCGCAACATGTAGCTTAGGCATTGTTAACGCAACCGTTGTGGCATTTTTGCTAAGCATATTATTTAACGCACCTGCACAGCTAAGTGCATCTGTTGCCGCACTCAGTGTGACGACCCCAATATCTTTAATTGTTACCGACTCGTTAGGAGGGATTAGCTCACTTGCTGCGGCTTTAGTTATTTTTATTGGTTTACTAGGCGCTTTATTTGGTTTTATGCTTTTTAAACTCATTAATATTTTTAATCACGAATCTCAAGGCGTTGCCATGGGCACAGCTTGCCATGCAATTGGGACCGCTGCTGCTATTGCTGAGCATCCAAAAGTAGGCGCTTACTCATCAGTTGCAATGGCACTAAGTGCTTTATTAACAGCGATTATAGTGCCGCTGTTATATCCATTTTTAGTCAACATTTTGCTATAGTTGGAAAAATACAACATAGCCCTAACATAGAGCGCTTTATGATCAGTTCTGAAATCGAACAGTTTGAAAAATATTACACCATGCTTACTGAGTATATGGTTACCTACAGTATGCAAATTGTTGGCGCTATTTTTATCGTCCTCATTGGTTTGTGGATAGCACAAAAGCTTGCCAAATTTGTAGCCGCGTTAATGACCCGCCATAACGTTGATATTACGCTCACAAACTTTGTCAGTAGCGTGGTAAAAGTACTGCTCATTGTAATGGTTATAATTATTGCACTTGGCAAAATAGGTATCAGCGTTACGCCATTTGTAGCAGCCATTGGTGCTGCATCTTTAGGTGCTGGTTTAGCGCTGCAAGGAATGCTTTCTAATTATGGTGCAGGCCTTGCCATTATAGCCACTCGACCTTTTGTTGTTGGTGATACTATTGAAGTTAAAAATGTAAGCGGCCAAGTTAAAACAATTGAGCTTGGCTACACTATTTTAATCAATGAAGAAAAAGTAGAAATTACTATTCCAAATAAGCATATAGTGGGTGAAATACTTCATAACTCATTTAGTTACTCATTGGTCAAAGGTGAAATAGACATAGCCTATAGTGCTTGCTCTGATAACGCGATTAGCCTCATTGAAGACGTACTTAAAGCACATGAATTAGTCGCACAAAATCCGTTATCACAAGTGGGTATTGAACGCTTCGCCGATAGCGGTGTTACAATAAGCTACCGATATTGGGTGCCTACTACTAAAATTATCGAAACCAAACTGGCTATTAACGGTGGTGTTTATAAAGCAATTAATAACGCTGATATTGAAATTCCATTCCCTCAACGCGTCATTACAATTAACAAAGCCGACCTAGAAAGCTAATTTATTTTTATTTTGAGCTTGCATATCTGCAAGCTCATCCTTTCCTACCCCCCCTCTCTGCTCAGAATAAACTCAAATAGTTGTGTTATAGATTTATTTGCCATATAAATAGTGTTAATAAATATCAATACGCACTTAATTTTAATAATAAAAAAACAATAATGAGTAATGATGATGCGCAACCCCTTCTACCTAGGCGATTGGCAAGTAACACCTTCAACTAACTCAATTCAACTCACTGGTAAAGCCAAACAGTTAGAGCCCAAAGCGATGGAAGTTTTATTGCATTTGTGTCAACAAAATGGCGACATTGTAAGCAGCGATGAATTGCTCAATAAATGCTGGAAAAATACTGATATTGGCGATAATCCATTACATAAAACTATCACTCAGCTAAGAAAAGCGCTCGGTGATAAAGCCAATGAACCACATTACATTGAAACTATCCGTAAACGTGGCTACCGCATTATTGCAAAATTATCTTTTCCGTTAGCAGATCCTATCCCAAGCACTAAGAGTACATGGCAGGGAGGATCCCCTTTCTTAGGCCTGCGTGCATATAACCCAAATGATACCCACGTTTTTTTTGGCCGTACCCAATCTATAGCTACCCTGCTGGAAAGGATATCTAGCCAAGTAAATTACGGTCGTGCTTTTTGCTTAATACTTGGCCCTAGTGGTACAGGTAAATCCTCGCTTGTTAATGCTGGAATTTTACCAAAACTGCTAGATGAGCGAGGCTATAACGGCATCGGGGTTATTTCCTACACCCAGATCGACTTTGCAGATGTGCATAAAAATAGACTTTTTCTAGACTTAGCTTCTGCATTACTTGATTGGGATATAAACGACCAGCCTGTGTTTGAAGGATTAAGCGCGCAAACACTTGCAGAGCAACTAGAATTGGCAATAGATGGCGTAATTAACGCCATACAAGCTGCACTTAGTAAAGCCTCTACACAACTTAAAACACCCCAGTTATTTTTATTTATTGACCGCTTAGAAGTACTGCTTTCTTCTCCTATATTTAGTAGCGAAACACGCAGCCATTTTTTATCGGTTATTGAACGCTTAGCAATCTCTAAAGCTGTGATTGTATTTAGTGCGTGTCGTAACGACTTTTATCCTTTAGTGGTTGAACAACCAAGTTTAATGGCAGGCAAAGCTCATGGCGCGCACTACGATTTAACACCGCCAAACCGTCAAGAACTCCAACAAATTATTCGCCTGCCAGCGTTAACCGCTAATTTAACGTTCTCCAATGACCCACAAACTCAAACACCACTGGATGAAATATTGTGCGCCGATACCGCCAATAACCCCGATGCATTGCCCATGCTGCAATACACATTGCAAGAGCTGTACTTACAGCGCAGTGATAATAACGAGCTACTGCACAGTGTTTACAAAAAACTCGGGGGTATTGAGGGCGCCATAGGCAAAAAAGCAGAAGATATATTTATTGGCCTTAGTAATGAGCAACAGCAACAACTAAAAAGCGTATTATCACAACTGATCACTTTAAACCCAGATGGTAAAACCATTACGAGCCGCGCTGCCCGCTGGCAAACATTAACCAACACAAGCCAAAAAGAGCTTGTACAAGCCATGGTCGATAGCCGTTTATTTGTATCGCATTTACAAAACCAAGAAGCCTGTTTTAGTCTTGCTCACGAGGCATTATTGCGTCAATGGCCGCGCGCAAAACAATGGATTAATGACCATAAAGATGCCTTAGCAATAAAAAGTCGTTTACAACATCAAGCACAAAATTGGGTAGATGAAGGTAAAAGTAGTGCTTACCTCCTAGCGCCAGGTAAACCGCTACAAGAAGCGCAGCTATTACTTAACGACAAACTGTTTAAATTAGATGATAACGAGCATGCTCTTATCAAAAGCTCTGTAAAAAAAACAAAAACAAAAATAAGAGCAAAAAGAGTGACCGTTGCTTTATTGTGCTTACTTACATTTACCGCGTTATTAATGAGCTTTACTAGTTTTAAGGCCCAACAGCATGCGCAAAAAAAGCAGCTTGAGGCCGAAAGCTTACTAGGGTTTATGGTCGGCGACTTTGCCGATAAATTACGTAGCGTTGAACGTATGGACTTACTTGATGGTATTAGTAATAAAGCACTTGAGTATTTTACTGATCAAACTGACCAATCAAGTTCACTTTTTAGCTTTAGCGATAATAAAGCACAATTTAACAAACGTTTTCAGTACGCACAAACCCTCGAAGCAATGGGTGAAGTAGCTTATTCGCGCGGCAAAACCGATGAAGCCTTTACCGCCTTTGAAAACGCCCGCACCCGCCTTGAGGCATTATTAAAAATACAGCCTAGCAACTTAGAGCTACTAACGCTTGCAGGCGCCAATGCCTTTTGGCTTGGTCAATTAGCTTATGACCAAAATGATCATCAAGCTACTGAGCAAATGTTTAAAAAATACCACGCTTACAGTAAAAAAATGTATGCGCTGGCAGCCAATGATTTTAACTCCATTATGGAATTATCGTATTCATCTAATTCTTTAGGTTCTTTATACATAGAAAAATCCAACTACAGCGCTGCTAAAAAGAACTTTGCAGAGTCACTTTTACTTAAAAATAAAGCGCTTAAACTCAAACCTAATAACAAAGATTTACTTCGAGATAAATCCGATACGATTAGTTGGCTTGCAAAAACAGAAGAGAAGCTAAGTAACTTTAATGAAGCAGTTAATATATTGGAAAGTGCAGTTGACGTAATCACAAAATTGATTGCTAACTACCCTAGTGATGCAAGCCTTTTTTACACGTCAGCAAACCTATATATGCAACAAAGTTATTTACTGAGCTATTTGAGTGATAAACGGATGGCCCATAAAAAAGCCAGCTTGGCGAATCAAGTTATCAATGAAGCTTTAGTACAAGACCCAAAAAACAATAAATTTCAGCTTATGTATTATCGCTCTTTAGCACATTCACTAATGCTATCTACTGATGAAGCTACTGACTCAACAATTGAAAAAATAATTAATTTTTTAAAATCTCAAAATTTTAAAAATACCAGCACTATTAATACACAAATTACACTGATTCAATATTTTATAAATAGACAATCACCACTCAAAGCGCAGGAGTTATTAACTGAGCTTGAGAATAATGAAAACTACAAACATCAATTAGCCAACCTAACTAAAACTGGTGATTACTTAGTATATACAAGAATAAACTTAATCAAAGCAAACTTAGCTACAACTAATAAACAGCGAGAGCAATTTTGCTTAAGTGCTATCAAAGCTATTTCTGAAGCTGCAAAAATAAGTCAGAGCGTAAAAATAACATACCCACTAGTACAAGCTTATACCTGTTTAAACAGAGAAGACGAGATATCAGAAATAAAAACAAGCCTAGTTAAATTAGGCATTACGAACTTCCAACTATAATTACTCATAAAGGAAATGATATGAATAACACCCTAGAGAATGTCGACTTTCAAGTAAATATTAAACTTAACAACGGTAAAGCTATTTTTAGCTATACAAAAAATGGCGAACCCGCTACTGGCGGTGGTGTTGTAAGAACTGAAACCGCTGGCAACTACAATTTAGACGATGCCACAATTCAAAATGGTTTCGTATTTACTGGCGCTACTATCACCGATATCGACACACAAAAACCATGCGCCCAAGACTTCAGCTATAAAGTAAGTGACAACGGCCACACAATTATCATTACCGACACAGATGAAAATAATGGCTCTGTATGCTTAATCTTTAACGTTGAGTGTAATGGCAATAAATATGAAAGCGCTGATCCTCAAGTTAAGAATGAAAAAGAACTCTAATTAGTAATGCTTATTTTTAAATTGCACAGGCATATTAATTGCGGTGCAATTTATTTAAAAACGCCCCTTAAATAAACATAAATAACAACAACTTAAATCAGAAGGTTACCGAAAGGTTTAAAAACGATAAATTGAATAAACTGCTAGACATAAAGTTTCATTAACAATAAAAATGAGCAACACCATGTCTAACAATAATGAAAATAGCAGAGCAAACAACACCGACAGCGCTGTATCTGCATTAATCAGCAGCATTTCTAATACCGTTAACAATGAAAAAATAAGCGCAATTATTAATGTTACTAATGTCATGGCCGATGCTATTTTTATTGTTAATGCAGATGGGGTGTTTGAATCAGTAAATCCCGTAGCAGCACGTTTTTTCAATGTAACGTCTGATTCATTAATAGGTAAAAAATGGCAAGATTGTTTACAAGAACAGTATCGCGATGACTATAAATACATGTTTGAAAGTTGGAAAAACAACTATCAAACACCACTCAATCATGGTCCAAAAGAAGTTAAAATAAGAAAAAACAATGGTAACTGTTTAGATGTTGAGTTATCTATATCATGTTTACCCGAATCGGTAGTCGCAAGTACCCCACTTTTTATTTGTATAATGCATGATATTTCAAAGCACGTTAAAAAGTATAAAGTACTGGAAAACGTAGCCAAACTTGATCACCTCACTGGTATTGCTAATCGTTGTACTTTAGAAAAAACCATCATTAAAAATTGGCAAGAGTGCATAGTTAACAAGCAGCCTCTTAGCTTTATACTTATCGATATTGATTACTTTAAATTATTTAACGATAACTTTGGCCATGTAAAAGGTGATAAGTGCCTTCAAAAAGTCGCTCGTACAATTGAAGAGTGCTTACCATCTAAAGACAGTTTAGTAGCACGCTATGGTGGTGAGGAGTTTGCTGTTGTGCTGCCTCGTTCGCACATTTCAAATGCACAAATGATTGCTAAGCGTATTCAGGAAAAAATACTCAACATTAATTTTAGAGATCTCGGTTTACCAGCGAATGTAAAAATAAGTGTAAGTCAGGGTTTAGCATGTGAATACAATAATCAATACAGAACATCTGAGGCATTAATATGCGCGGCGGATACGGCCTTATACAGAGCGAAGTCGGAAGGTCGTAATAAATTATGTATAAGGTGATGTACTAACTATTTGGTATAGCATTTATCTACTAAAATAAAAAAACCGCAATTGCGGTTTTTTTATTACTTGAGAAAAGCTTAAATATCGATTAGCAATCCTTCGTCTTTTTTAATCTTTTCGATCACCATATAAGTATGATGAGTACCCACGCCGGGAATATCTACTAAGTCGCCAAGAACTTGTCTATATTCTTCCATATTAGAAACGCGAATTTTTAATAAGTAATCATAACCACCAGCAACCATGTCACATTCGACTACTTGTTCTATCCTTAATATGTGCTCTCTAAATACTTTAAATACAGCTGTATTTGAAGCAACAAGCGATACTTGAACATGCGCTACTAAGCTCTGATTAAGTTTAGCTTCGCTAAGCTTGGCATAATAGCCTTCAATATACCCTTCTTGCTCTAATCGTTTAACACGATCTAGGCACGGGCTGGCACTCAAATTAACCTGTTTTGCGAGGTTAACATTAGAAATTCTGCCGTTCTTTTGAAGAACGTCTAGTATGGCTAAATCAATACGATCTAGCATGCGTAATCTATTTGGAATTGTCATAACAGAATTTTATGCGGATAAGTTAAATTTATACCCTGTAAATTATCGTAAATCGCGAAATTTAACCAGCATATTCTGCTGAATTTTAATTAGAATGCACTCACAATATCACTGGTAATTTATTGGTAATTAATTTTACTTTAATTCTTAACATCCTGAGGGTTGCTTATGTTATTCAACGGCGATTTAACTACTACTTGTCCTATCAGACAAAGAATCCGTGACTTTTACCGCATAGATGAAAATGCAGTTATTGATCATATTTTACCGCTTGCAGAAGTAGGCGTAAAAGCACGAAGTCGTGCCTGGGAAAGAGCCCGCCAGATTGTTTTGAACATTCGTAAAGAGCAAGATGGGCAAGGCGGTGTTGATGCGCTTTTAAATGAATTTTCACTCTCTAGTGAAGAAGGCGTTGTATTAATGTGTTTGGCCGAAGCACTGCTTCGCGTACCAGATAAAGCAACTCAAGATGTACTTATTCGTGACAAGTTAGCCAAAGGTGATTGGAGCTCTCATTTAGGAAGCAGCGATTCTTTATTTGTAAACGCATCTTCTTGGGGATTATTAGTTACCGGTAAAATGGTTAACTACACAGACAAAACTAAAGAACAACAGTTCGGCATGCTTAAAAAGACCATTGGTCGTTTAGGTGAGCCAGTTATTCGTAAGTCTGTAAACTTTGCTATGAAAATTATGGGCAAGCAATTCGTAATGGGTCGTACCATTGACGAAGCAATTGAACGTGCTGCCGAAACAGAGCAAAAAGGTTATGTGTATTCTTACGATATGCTAGGCGAAGGCGCGCGCACAATGAAAGATGCGAAGCGTTACTTTGACAGCTACATGAATGCTATACACTCAATTGGTAAAGCGGCCAATGGTCGTGGTCCAATTAAGAGCCCTGGCATTTCAGTTAAGCTTTCTGCTATTCATCCACGCTATGAGTTCACTCATAAAGACCGTGTGATGGAAGAAATAGTCCCTAAGTTAAAAGAACTTGCTCTTGCCGCTAAAAAATACGATATCGGCTTTACCGTTGATGCAGAAGAAGCAGACCGTTTAGATATTTCATTAGATGTAATTGAAGCGGTATTCAGTGATGAAGATCTTGGTGATTGGCAAGGGTTTGGCTTAGCGGTTCAAGCCTATCAAAAACGCGCTATTTTTGTAATTGAATGGCTAACTGACCTTGCAACCCGCGTTGGTCGCAAGATGATGGTACGTCTAGTAAAAGGCGCATACTGGGATACTGAAATAAAAACCACACAGCAAGATGGTTTAGATCATTACCCAGTATTTACCCGTAAAGCAACAACAGACGTTTCTTACAAAGCGTGTGCTATTAAAATGCTTGAAGCGCGCGATGTGCTTTATCCGCAATTTGCTACACATAACGCTTACACTGCCGCGACTATTTTAGAAGTAGCAAAAGGCGACAACACAGGTTTCGAATTTCAACGTTTGCACGGTATGGGTGAGTCATTATTCGACCAAATCGTTAACGAAGAAAAAATTCAATGCCGCGTGTATGCCCCAGTTGGTCAACACGAAGACCTCCTTGCGTACCTTGTTCGTCGTTTGTTAGAAAATGGTGCTAACTCATCATTTGTGAACGCCATTGTAGATACAACAAAACCTGTTGAATCATTACTACCAGACCCTGTAGAAACATTGCAAGGCTTGCGTAACAAGTACAATACGCAAATCAAAATGCCAATTGATTTATACGGTGAAGAACGTGCTAACTCTAAAGGCATGGATTTAACCGACATCAACGTTATCACCCCTTTCAAAGAGAATCTTGAAACATGGTTTAACGAGCACTTAATTGAGCAAAGTCAAGTACCTGAAGGCTCATTAGCTGTTAAAAACCCAGCAAATCACAAAGAAATCATCGGCCACGTTAAACTGCAAACTGGCGAAGAGATGAAAGTATTACTGGCTAACGCTGAAGCAGCACTTGAATCATGGTCACAAACACCAGTAAGAGAGCGAGCTAACTTACTGCGTCGCGTTGCTGACATATTAGAGCGTCATCACGACGAACTTGTTGCTATCTGTATTAAAGAAGCAGGTAAAGTAGCGCAAGATGGTATTGATGAAGTACGTGAAGCGGTTGATTTTTGCCGTTACTACGCGGCGCGCGCTGAGGAGCTATCGCAAGATGAGCGTTTTGAAGCCCGTGGCGTTATTTTATGTATTAGCCCGTGGAACTTCCCGCTTGCAATATTCTTAGGCCAAGTTGCCGCTGCGATTGTCACAGGTAACACTGTAATTGCAAAGCCTGCTGAGCAAACAAGTTTAATAGCCCTTCGTGCTATTGAACTAATGCTGTCTGTTGGTTTACCTGAGCATGTTGTTCAACCGGTTATTGCTCGTGGTTCTGAAGTAGGCAAAACAATTGTTCCTGATGAGCGCATTCAAGCGGTTATGTTTACAGGTTCTACTGAAACTGGCACATTAATTTCTCAAACACTTGCTGCACGTAACGATATTCAAGTACCGTTAATTGCAGAAACAGGTGGCCAAAACTGTATGATTGTTGACTCAACGGCGCTTCCTGAGCAAGTAGTTGACGATGTGATCAGTTCTGGTTTTCAAAGTGCTGGGCAACGTTGTTCTGCTCTTCGTGTGTTATTCATTCAAGATGACGTAGCAGATGGCATTATCGAAATGCTTAAAGGTGCCCTAGCTGAGCTACACATTGGCGACCCATCGTTACTATCAACTGATGTTGGTCCGGTAATTGATGAAAAAGCACTTAAAAATTTAAACGAGCACGTTGAGTACTTAAAAGGTAATTCTATACTTCATTACGAGTGTAAAATCCCGGATAACACTCAAAATGGCGCATACTTTTTTGCACCTCGTTTATACGAAATCAAAGATTTATCAGTACTTAAGCGTGAAGTATTTGGCCCATGTGTTCATATTGTTCGCTTTAAATCGAGCGAACTTGATGATGTGATGGATCAAATTAATAACACAGGTTATGGCTTAACAATGGGTGTACATTCACGTATTGAAGAGCGCTGTGAGTACCTTGCTAAAATGTCACGTGCAGGTAATGTTTACATTAACCGAAACATGATTGGTGCTATTGTTGGTGTGCAACCATTTGGTGGCCGTGGTTTATCAGGTACTGGCCCTAAAGCCGGTGGCCCTAACTACCTTCAACGTTTAGTAAAAGAAAAGGCATCACCAGATAACGTGCAAATGACAAACCTGACGCCAGATGAGCTTGATTTACACCACTATAGCGGTGCAAATGAGCAAGTTAAAAAGCTAATGGCTAACTCAATGCGCGATGAAAAAATCTGGCGTGCAACACCACTAAACGACCGTGTTTCAGCTGTGCGTCAGTTGCTTGCTAAAATCGCGACGGTAGAAATTATCGACGATTTAGCAGACGATTTAGCATTAACATTATCAGAAGCTCGTGCACAGCTTAACCGCCTTGAAAAGCACATGCGTAAATTTACTACCCTGCCAGGGCCAACGGGTGAGTCTAATACACTTCATCTAGAAGCGCGTGGCTGTGTAGTGTGTTATGCAGATAAGAGCACATCATTTAACTTCTGGGCATTGTCTATCATTACCGCTATTGCCGCAGGTAATACGGTAATTACTGTAGCGTCTGAGCTGTTTTACGATGAAGCTGTTGCCTTTAAAGATAAATTTATCTCTACAGGTGTTGCTGAAGGTGTTTTCCAAGTAGCTAAACCTAATCAGTTACAAGCTATCTTGGCTCACCCTCATTTAGCTGGTGCGGTAGTTGCTGCTCGCTCGTCTCGTTTAGGCTACTTTAGCCAACAGCTTGCACAGCGTAAAGGCGCAATTTTACCGGTAATTAGCTCTGAGTATTACGATACATTAATCAAGCGCTTAATTACTGAAAAAACAATTAGTATTGATACAACAGCATCAGGCGGTAATACCTCGCTAATGACGCTTGTTGAAGATGATGAATAATTAAGCTAATGCTTTTTTACTAAAAAATAAAATAAGGCACTGTAAAGTGCCTTTTTTATTTGGTCGTTACGTATAAGTTTGTTAGTTTAAAAGTAGATTAACAACTGAAGCCGTAAAATTGAAAACCATTCCTATTACTAAGTTAGTCCCAGGTATGTTTGTGCAAAGCGTTACCAAACAAACTGGCAGTATTAAAATTAAAAACCAAGGCTGGGTTAAAACTCAAGCTGGTATTAATAACCTGATAAAAGCAGGTATTTTAGAAGTAGAAATCGACCCAGATAAAACCCTCATTGATTCAGTCCCTGAAAAAGATCCTATCGCTACACCTACAACAAAAATAAAGCGTGATCCTTGGCAAAAAATAAACAGCGCTGAGCAAGAAATGGGAAAAGCAAAAAAGCTCTATGACGAAGCAAAAACACTGCAAATAAAAGCATTTAAAGATATAAAAGCTGGCCGTGATATAGATATAGCGCCGTTTAGAGAACTGGCAAGTGGCTTTATGGATTCTGTTTTTAGAAATCAAGATGCCCTAGCCTGCCTTACCCAAATGCGCCAAAAAGATGCCTACCTACTTGAGCACTCAATTAATGTATCAATATTAATGGGTATTTTTGCAAAACACTTAAATATAGAGAAAGATACTATTGTTGAGCTGACTACCGGCGCACTATTACACGACATTGGTAAAATAAAAATCCCTGATGAAGTGCTAAACAAACCTGGGCGCTTTACAGACGACGAATTTAAAATAATGAAAATGCATTCGCTTTTCAGTAAAGAGATATTAGAAGATTCTGGGTTAACAGGGATCGCGGTAGACATTGCAGGTATGCACCACGAAAGACTCGATGGTAAAGGCTACCCGTTTGGTAAAAAAGGTGACGAGATAAGTCAGTATGTGCGTATGGCGTCAATGGTAGATGTTTATGATGCACTTACCGCAGAACGTGTTTATAAAGCAGGCATGGAGCCAATAAAGGCGTTTAAAATATTAAAAGACGGGTGCCCAGATAGCTTTGATCCTGTGCTGCTTAATAAATTTATTCAATGTATTGGCATCCATCCGGTAGGAACGCTTGTCAGGTTATCGAGCCAAAGAGTAGGTTTGGTCACCAAGAGTAATCCGGGGGCACCACTAAAACCTGTCGTTAAAACATTTTACAGCGCTAAGCATAGCCGCTACACCGAAGTAAAAGATATTGATTTATCTAATAAAAAAACTGTAGACACTCTTGAGTCAGCGGTTAAACCTAAAGAATATAATATTGATTTAGAACGCTTTTATAAAAATTCAATATTATCCTAAGCACTATTGAGAGCTCAATATTCTACCGAGCTCTCAACATGATAACTAAGCGCTTACTGCGGCCAGTCTTGCAAAGCTTTTAAGCTAAACTCATAACCATCAAAATCTAGCACACTTTGCTCAGGTGTAATTTCTGTGACTGTTAGAGCACCTATGCTTTCTCCTTCGTGTAATTCTCGACCATTTAGCTTGATCCAGCGTTTATCAGCACTCGATGAATATATATGCGCTTGATATTTAATACTAGGTAACATTGATTGCAAACCATCAGGTAATAACTCAACAGGCTCAACACGTGATGACGTTTTTGACGCTTGAGTAACTTCATAATCTTGGTTTTTTTCGACATCTTGTATAGCTTGCGCAAATGCATTTTTAAGAGTTGTAGGCACGGCATCAAGCTCAGGGTCACTCGTCTGTTGAGATTGGGTGCTGCCATTAATTGGCTTACCCAATACTTTATATTTACTCATATCAAGTTGAGCCGATGCGGTATTTTGATTTTGCCCAAATACCGCAGTGTTTTGTGCATTATTTGGATTGTAATTACTTTGTGGGTTAAACGCTGGCTGATTATAATTTTGAACAGGCATTACTTGTTGCATGTTTTGCTGATTATAACCTGCTGCGCTCGTAACCTGGCTCGACGGCATAGGAATATACTGACCATTTGGGGTTAATAACATTTGCTGTACACCATTGGGGGTTTGCACATGCACAAGTTGCCCTTCAATCGTTGCAGTATTTGTTGGAGCTACTTTAGCAGGCTCCAACTTAGCTACTTGCTGTTTTTCAGCTTCAGCATCTTCCTCTTTAACGTCTTTGTTAGGCGATGATTTTTCGCTTTCCACCACCTTAATTACAGCGGGTCCCGCTGCGTTTAATAAAGTTGTACTTTGAAACCACTTTCCGGCGGTAAAGCCACCCGCTACCGCAATAAAAGCAGCTAAGCTTGTACCAAATACTAATGCTAATCGTCTATAACGCTTAAGTGCTTGCTGTTGCTTTAACTGCTCAGATTGTAAGTCGTACTGTTCAGCACTCATATCTGATTGCTGCGACTGCTTTAGCGCATCTAATAAATAAGACATAACTTACCTAACTATAAAATAAATGAAAGACCAATGCCTACGGCAAATAAAGCAGCGAATGCAAGGCTATAGGGTACAAATAACGTTGCTTTGTTAGCTTCGTTAACCGGTGCTACAAAGTCCATCGGTAATGACTCATGAGCTGATTTTTTTATTATATCGCTATCAACTATCAACTGCTGCTTTGCAAAAGTCCCAACTAAAGCACGCTCACAGACCAAATTCATTAATCGTGGCACACCGCCAGTTAATTGATGAACAGCTTGCATGGCATCCATCGAAAAGATTCCTTTATCACACCCTGCAATATGTAACCGATGCTTTATGTAAGCGACTGTTTGGCCTTGCGTAAGTGGTAATAAATGGTAACGAGCCGTTATCCTCTGGGCAAGTTGCCTTAATTCGTTGCGCTTCAAAAGGTCTTGCAGCTCAGGTTGACCAACCAATACTATTTGTAATAATTTTTTATGATCGGTTTCTATATTTGTCAGCAAACGTAATTGCTCAAGCACGTTAGGGGCAAGTAATTGTGCTTCGTCGATAATAAGTATAGTGTGCCCGCCCGATTTATTATTAGTCTCTAAATGCTTTTTTATAATATCGGTAAGACTTTTAAGCGTCGCATTATGAACATCGTAACTAATATTGAGCTCATCACAAATACTGGCTAATAACTCCAGCTCTGAAAGCGCTGGGTTATGGATCATCGCTACTTGAGTGTTTTCAGGAAGCTGCTCTAACATACTGCGGGTAATTGTAGTTTTACCTGTACCTACTTCACCTGTTAATAATACAAAACCACCGTCTTCACCTAATCCATAGGTAAGGTGTGCTAAGGCTTCTTTATGTCGTTCACTTAAAAATAAGTAATGAGGGTTAGGCGAAATCGAAAAAGGTTTTTCGTTCAGGCCAAAATAGCTTAAATACACCGTGATGTTCCTTCGTAATTAAATCACGGCCTATAATGGCAAAAAAATGCGCTGAGTGACAACGTTGTAAGCGCTTTATTATTGAAATAACGTAAATTTATGTAAAACAAAAAAGTGCAGCTGTTTTAAGGCTGCACTTTTGTCTGTCTAATCTTAGTATGCATTTTACTCTTCGTAGCGCACTAATCGTAAATACACATTACTGGTTTTAGCATGTAAGCTATTCAACCCACTATCAAATTGATAAACCCACGCTGAGCTCATTGTGCTTACACCCGATGTATTTGACCAATAGTTTTGAAGCTTAGTGCCCAAAAATACGTTTTCATTAATACTCGGCTCTGTGCAACTGTGCTCTAAAATACTCGCCAATTCTTTAATGTTAGGCATTTGCCAATCATCGTAATCTGCGGTTGTATCATTTTTAGCACCACGAAGTGCTTCTTGCCAAGTAAGGGAAGGTGTTGAGCCTTCACAAAGTTGTGTCTCTGTATTATAAGTTTGCCCATAACTACAGCGTTGCCACATAAGGCCTGTTTCGCTATCAGACACTGTGCCATCTGCATTTATGGTAAATCTATCTGTCGGTGTTGTGGTATCTGCACCGTCGTAGCACGTTTGCGCCGCTGCAATATTAAAGCTCAAGCTTATAGTTGCTAGTGCATAGAGTAATTTTAATTTCATTATTTTCTCCTAACGACTTCTAACTAAACGTACATAAGCAGTATTTTCTTTTGGATAAGCAAGGTCGTTACCATCACTCATATCAATGATATACGCTTGCGATAAACTGGTACCATCAGCTGCTGTTTGTGAGGTCCAGTAACGTAAATGGCTTAATGCACTTTCACTTGGCATATTAGGTAAAAATGCCTCATCAATTAATATACTTTGCCCTTGTTTACCGTAATCAATTAAGCCCAAAAGCTCTGTATAAGTAGGTAATCGCCAGTTTGTACCACCACAAAAATCTAAATCATTAACTTCGTTTATATAACTTTGTACTCCACAACTTGTATTGTCCGGACACGTTGAATTGGCGGTACTGGTATCGGTAAAAGTCGTATTCCCTACATCCCAAAAGTAATGATTTTGACCATCACGTAACGAAGTATTTGGTACCGTGCCAGATGCCACACTTTTCACCTCCCATACAAGCCCAGTAACATTATCGCGTATACAGGTAAAGTCACTACTATCATCACCAACTTCATCAGCAAACTGATTAAGTTTAGTGTAATCAAACGCTAAATTACCTTTGCCAACTTTATCTAAGCGATTTGCATAGCTATCGCGTCCAAGCTCTGCATCTTGCGCTGGAAAGTCATCACTCTCACAATTAATACGTTGAGTATTGTTATAACACTCACCAACACCACTATCGTTGATGAGTCCAAGTGCTTTGGGTGATACATCAACAAATAAAGAGTCTGTATCGGTGCGCCCCTTTGAATCGGTTACCGTGACTTCAAAGCTCAATGTAGACTCAGTATCAACATCTGAGGCAAAAAATGTCGTTATACATTGGTCGCTATTGCTTAATGTTTCGCTATTACCGGTAAGTTGTTGCCATTCACACTTATAGGTATCGGTAACGGTTTCGCTATTTGTAGCATCAAGCGTTACTTGCTCAAACTCTTCGACATTTTGATCTGCGCCTGCATTTGCATCCACTAACTCATTTGTTTTGTTGAGTGTCATTGAATATTGAGTGCTCGCCTCGCCACCTTCATCATCAGTGACAGTTAGCTGCCAAGATAAATTCACGTTACTTTCAAGTAATGGATGAGAGAAACTAAGAGTCGATTCATTAAAACTCTCAATATCTAAATCAGGACCCGATAGCAATTGCCACAAATAACTATCAATTTGGCCATTATCATCAGGATCGCTCGACTCTAGGGCACTCAAAGTCACTGTATCTTTGTATACAGAGGGAAGTGTTTCAGGAGATGTTTGTGTAACAACAGCAAGAGGTAGTTGGTTATTAGAGCTCACTGAAATAGAAATGTCGTCACTAACAGCGCTACTACCTGTACTTTGATAGCTCACTCTTAATATTATTTCACTATCAGTTTTTACGTCAGGTGCAGTAAGTGTTTGCTCAGCGCCTTCAAGGGGGAAACCTTCTATGCTTGGGCCGCTAACTTGTTGCCATGAAAACGTACCATCAGCGGGGGAACCTTGTGCTGTGATGGTAAATTCAGATTTTTCGATAATTTGTAAATCGGCTCCAGCATTAACAGACGTTTCAACAACTGTATTATCGCTATCACCGCCACCGCCTCCACACGCACTCAGTAAACCACACGAAATGAGGGGGATTAAAGCAAACGCTTTCATACGCAGCACCTTATTATGTCAAATAATTACTATAGTGTAATCACTAGCAATAAAGATGCCATTAAAGTACTACATATATGTATCTTGATGAATGCGTACAAACAACTTCGTACCGATTTTACTGTAATCTATTTTGTATTCACGCCCGTCTAGAGCTTGAATAAACAGCAACTGCTTTTCTTCGCCAAATACATCAGCGCTACTTACATAAACCATTTCTAAATAACGCTCTTTTGCATCACGGCGGTTTTTAGGTAATTCTTCTTTAAATGGCTCCAGGCCATGTTGCGTTACTTTAATTCGAGGATGAATTTCAGAGTTTACAATCACTAAATCATGCTTTTTATCTTTATGTATTATGGTATTTCGACCACTTTTTAAAAAGGCTCTGTCTTGACTCATTTTTCTTTCCTACAGTCGTAGCTTAATTACTAAGCTGCGACGCTATAAACTGACTAGGCTCGCGCTTCCACTTATTTAAGTTAGCACTAAATGCCCAAATATCTCTATCTAACACGCTGGCAGGCAATAATAAATCGTAACCTGTTAGCTGCTGAAGGTGCTTAGTTCTATTAGCAAACATGGCTATAAGCCCAGTATAGCTTATCCCTTTATGGGATGTGTAATGTGTATCTTCTATTAACCATTCTGATGGGCAATTGCCATTTTTGCAATGTTTTTGAACAACTTGCATAAATAAATTACGCTGCTCTATTAATAATTTCCCTGCAATTCTAGGCGCTATGCTTGATAAAAAGTCGTCTATATCATTTACCTTAACGCCAACCGCATTTAATTCTAAATAGTCAAAGCCATCTTCTACTTTGGGTATTCCACTGTGATGAAAGTTACTATGAGGCATACACCAAGCTCCGTACTTGTGGCAATAAACGAGCTCAGATTCGCTTAATATAAGGCTATGGTATGGTTCTTGAGATTTTAAAAATCCAATAAAAATAGCCACAAGGCACAAGCTCACTAAAAATATTTCAAGTATGCTAATCTCACCCGGCCTCAGTAAATTAAATAACATAATAAAGACTAAGCCTATAGCACCTACAACAATCACCTCAATTGCGTTTCGCGCGCCCTGTGCCCGAAACTTAATGACATTGTCAGATTTATCCATATCGGTAAAACACCATATAAAAAACAAACATAATAATGCCCCAAATTATGACCTTTCTTGTTGTTATACATAAGTTACAGCTAGTTTTAAATTTCATACATTACCGCTTTTTCCTCAACAAAATAGGAACAATGAATAAATCTTATTTACTTTTACGCTTAACGCACAAATTTATGAGATACATAACCGTCTTTTCACGGTCTTATTTCGTACAATACTTACAATTCATTTTCAGGTATGAAATCAATGTACTCAAGACAATCAGGTAAAGCACTTTTTCCATTTATTATTACGTTACTTCTAATATTTAGCGTTTATTTATATTTACCCGCTAGCCACGGCGAACAAGCCGATTCATCACAAATGTCTACCCAAGTAACGGCTCATACTGTTACCTCTGAGGAAAACGCAGTGATGATAGAGGCCATCGGTAGTGCACGTGCAAACCAAGCTATTTATATAAAAAGTGCGCAAAACGATTATGTCACAGATATATATTTTAAAGATGGCGACTTAGTCAGTAAAGGACAAAAATTAGTACAGTTACAAAGCCAACAAGAGCAACTTGCAGTTAAAGAACTCGGTATTAACTTACGTGAGGAAAAACGTCAGTTAGATCGCCTTACCGAACTTTCACGTTCGCAATCAACGGCAAAGTCATTACTTGAAGAACAATTATCTCGTGTTGATGCCACTGAAGCTCAACTAGAAAGCGCTAAAACAAAGTTAAATGAAATGACTATTACCGCGCCATTTTCAGGCCTGTTAGGTAAGCGTGAAATATCAGTTGGCGCCTACGTAAGCAACACAACAATAATCACCACACTTGATGATATTAGTATTATTAAAGTTGACTTCAAAGTACCTGAAAAATATTTAGCACAATTAAACATGGGTATGAAAGTACTTACCCAAAACGATGCCTACCCAGGGCAGACATTTAACGGCAAGGTAACACATATTAGCTCGCGTATTGATTCGGTAACACGCAGTGTTGAAGTAACTGCAAGTTTTGCTAATAAATCAGGATTACTTCGCCCTGGCATGTTATTAAATACAGCACTTGAGCTAAGCAGTAACCAAGCTTTAATGGTGCCAGAAAAAGCGGTTATCCCTTTACAAGACAAACACTTTGTTTTTCAAATTCAAGACGGAGTAGCCAATAAGGTTGAAGTGCATGTTGCTGGCAGAAATAATGGCTGGGTTGCTATCGATGAAGGTTTAAATGATGGCGAGCAAATTGTTACTGAAGGGCTAATAAAAATTCGCTCTGGTAGTAAAGTAAGCGTTAAGGGGTAATACGTGAAAATTACTGATACTAGCGTTAAACGCCCCGTTTTTGCCATAGTAATTAATTTACTACTTCTTACTTTTGGTCTGGTTGCATTTACTATGCTGCCACTTCGTGAGTACCCTGATATTGAAACGCCAATAGTAAATATCAGCACTGAATACACAGGTGCTTCTGCCGAAATTATAGAAACCAAAATAACGCAAATAATAGAAAATCGAATTTCCGGTATTGAAGGTATTAAAAGTATTAACTCTTCGAGCCGTAATGGGCGCTCAAACATTACCATTGAGTTTGATATTAACCGCGACATAGATGCTGCATCTAACGATGTACGTGAACGTGTAGCACGTGCACTTGATAGTTTACCCGATCAGGTACGCCCACCAGAAGTGTCTAAATCAAATAGTGATGAAAGCCCTATTGCATGGTTTGTATTAAACAGCGAAACAATGGACTCGTTACAGCTCTCTGATTACGCGCAGCGTTTTATTGTTGACCGCTTAGCCGTAGTAGATGGTGTATCTAACGTGCGTATTGGTGGTGAGCGCCAATACGCAATGAAAATTTGGCTAAACCGCCAAGCAATGGCTGCACGCGGCATTACCTCAAGCGATATTGAAAATACACTGCGTACAGAAAACGTTGAATTACCTGCCGGCGAAATAGAATCAATAGATCGCGACTTTACCGTGCGTACTGCACGTAGTTATAAAGATCAGCGCGATTTTAAAAACCTGGTAATTAAACGTGGTGAAGAAGGTTATTTAGTGCGTTTAGGTGAAGTTGCCGACGTAAAATTAGAAGCTGCCGATGACGAAAGCTTATTTCGTGGTAACGGGCGCAACATGATTGGCCTAGGAATTGTAAAACAAGCTAAAGCAAACACGCTTACCGTAGTAGATAACGCACGCAGCGAACTTGAAAAAATCAAACGTAACCTACCTGAAGGCACCACAATTCAAGACAGCTACGATTCGTCTGTATTTATTAAAGAATCAATTAGTGAAGTTTACAGCACACTTGCCATCTCTATGGGTTTAGTCGTACTCGTTATATTTTTGTTTTTAGGCAATATACGAGCAACGCTTATTCCTGCGGTTACCGTACCGGTCGCACTTGTTGGTAGCTTTATGTTTTTATTAGCAATGGGCTACTCAATCAACTTACTAACTTTACTTGCCTTAGTACTGGCTATTGGTTTAGTAGTAGATGATGCCATTGTAATGCTTGAAAACATTCACCGTCGTATTGAACTGGGTGAGCCGCCATTACTAGCTGCATATAGAGGTGCGCGTGAAGTTGGTTTTGCCATAGTAGCAACCACGCTTGTACTAATATCGGTGTTTGTGCCATTGGTGTTTATGGATGGCCGTATAGGGGCATTATTTACTGAGTTTGCAATGGCGGTAAGTGCTGCCGTATTTTTCTCAAGTGTTACAGCGCTGACTCTCGCTCCAGCCTTGTGTTCTAAAGTACTTAAAGTATCAGACAAACCAAATAAATTTAGCCAATGGATGGACCGCCAGTTTACTAAAATTGAAGTAAGTTACCGTACTTCACTCTCCACTAACATAACCCGTAAATGGGGCTTAATGGTGAGCTTATTATTAGCGGGCTTTGTTAGTTACTCGTTGTTTTTACAAGTTCCCTCTGAGCTAACGCCAAAAGAAGACCGTGGCACGTTCTTTATTATGATGAGCGGCCCTGAGGGCGCAAGTTATGAAAATAACGCCGCTAATATGGCTCAAATTGAAGAACGTTTAATGCCTTACTCGCAAGCAGGTGAGCTAAGTCGTGTACTTGTTCGAGTGCCTGGCTGGGGTGGCAGCGGCGGTGTTGCGATTGTCGGAATGGCCGATTGGGATAAGCGTAAACGCTCAACATGGGAAGTAATGGACGAAATAAGCGGTAAAATGCAAGAAGTTACCGATGTGCGTGCATTTGCCATTATGCGTCGTGGTATTGGCGGTGGTGGTTCATCTCGCCCTATTGAGTTTGTATTGCAAGGTAATGATTACGCTCAACTTGCCGATTGGCGTGACCGTATAATTAAGCGTGCCGAACAAAACCCTGGTTTAGTAAGAATCGATCATGATTATAAAGAAACCTTCCCGCAGTTTTTAGTCAGCATAGATAAAAACAAGGCTGCTGATTTAGGTGTTTCGGTATCTGATGTAGGCCGTACACTTGAAACAATGCTTGGCCAGCGCCGTGTTACAACCTTTATTGACCGTGGTGAAGAATACGATGTAATTTTAAAAGGGACAAAAGAAGACTTTGCTAACCCTACTGACATTTCAAATATATATCTTAAATCACGAAGCGGTGAACTAGTCCCACTTGATAGCCTTATCAGCTTAAAAGAAGAAGCAACTGCATCGCGCTTAAACCGATATAACCGTATGCGCGCAATTACATTAAGCGCCAACTTAGCCGACGGTTATACGCTTGAGCAAGCGCTTAACTTTTTAAACGAAGTAGCCGCGCAAGAAAACGATATAGATGGCGCCGTAGATTACAAAGGCGAATCGCAACTTTATTACGAAGGCGCATCAGCGATGACCTACGTATTTATACTTGCACTCACGGTTACCTTTTTAGTACTGGCAGCGCAGTTTGAAAGCTTTATGCATCCGTTCGTCATTATGCTTACCGTACCACTTGGTTTAATGGGCGCTATGTTCGGACTTTGGGCTACAGGACTTACCTTAAATATTTACAGTCAAATAGGTATTGTCATGCTTATAGGGTTAAGTGCTAAAAACGGTATTTTGATTGTGGAATTTACTAACCAACTGCGCGATAAAGGCGTTGAATTTAGTGAAGCTATTTTGCAAGCAGCAACTCAGCGTTTACGCCCTATTATTATGACCTCGTTGACTACGGTTATGAGTTCGGTACCTTTAGTACTTGCTTCAGGTCCGGGCGCTGAAAGCCGTATGGTTATAGGTGTGGTCGTGTTTACTGGGGTTATTGTATCGACCCTACTTACTCTTTTTGTTGTACCTGCTGCATATTATGCACTTGCACGTAACACTCAATCACCTGAGTTTTTACAGCAAAAATTAGACAAACAAGCCGCTGAAAAACCTTTCGAAGAGATCTAGCCTCTTAATTGCGCCGTAACCTTGTTGTTGCGGCGCATACAATTTATGCTCGCTTTTAAAACCCCATATACATTTTAGGAATACTTATGAGCTCAACAACGCAAGTAGCAACATTTGGTGGCGGCTGTTTTTGGTGTATAGATGCTGCATTTAGACGTGTAAATGGCGTACTAACCGTAAGCTCTGGCTACACTGGCGGTGAAACAAATAACCCAACATATGATTCTGTATGCTCAGGCACAACCGGTCACGCTGAGGTTGTTAAAATTGAATTTGATACTACTGTAGTTAGCTTTGAAACACTTTTAGCAATGTTTTTCACACTGCATGATGCAACACAATTGAATCGCCAAGGTAACGATATAGGCACACAATATAGAAGTGTGGTTTACTATCACGATGAAGCTCAACTTAAGCAAACCAACGAAATGATAGCTCAACTGCAAAGCCATGTCGCTGAGCCAATTGTGACAGAAGTCAGCCCTACCACTACGTATTACCCAGCAGAGCATTATCACCAAGATTACTATAACGAAAATCCACAGCAGGGTTACTGTAGTATTTTAATAGCACCTAAGTTACACAAGTTTGAAACCGTATTTGAAGAGTTCTTAGCTGACTAGCTAATTTTAGTAGTTAAACTTAGCTAAACATTAAAAAGCCCGACATATGTCGGGCTTTCTAATATTAATAAATACCGTTAAAACTGGTAGCTTGCGCCTGCAAAAAAGCGACGCTCTGGCGTGTTGTAGTAATACACTTCACCCGTTGTAAAATCAGCGTTTGAATCAACAGCGTTATATTCTTTATCAAATAAGTTTTCTACACGAAGCGAAACTTCAATATGTTCATTTACTTGATAATTACCCGCTAAGTTCCAAAGTGTATAAGAGCCTAAGCGCGTCACAGCACCTTGTCGGTCGCTACGGTATTGCATGTCTAAGCTTGCATCAAAAGCACCAAACTGTTTTGCAAGTTCCCAGTTAAAAGTACGTTTAGCAACATTACGCAACTCTGCGCCCGTTTCTTCGTCTTCAGCGCTTAAGTAAGCAAAGTTAAGGTTGCTATCAAAACCAAAAAACTGCTGAGATAAGCTAAATTCAACCCCTTCGTAGCGTGCTTCATTTAAGTTGATAGGAAAAAAGTTAGAATCTAAAGATATCTTATCTTCAATATCATTTCTAAAAATAGCAACGTCAATACTTGCTATATCAAAATCTACATTTAACCCAATCTCTTGATTTAATGATTTCTCAGGCTCTAAATCTGGATTAGATGAAGGTGGAAAACCAGGAAAAGCCGGAAAGTATAAATCGTTAAATGTAGGTGCTTTAAAGCCAGTACTTTGGCTTATACGGAATGTTGCATCTTCAGATAAGTGATAACCAGCAGCGGCTGTATATGTTGTTTCATCACCAAACTGTTCATCATCGTCTTGGCGAATTGTTAAATTAGCTAACACTTTTTCAGCATTGTAATAAGCCCCAACAAATACTGCTAATACATCACGCTCTTGCATATCATACTGCGTTGAACTGTGCGATACATCATCGTTGTACCAGTTAACACCACCGCTAATATTAAGCTCTTCAGATAGTATATATTGACCGTTATAATCAAATTGCACACGTTTCGTTATAAAATCATTTACACCAAATGCTGAGGTATCGTGAGAGTCATCTGTTGAAATAGAAATATCAATACTGTGCGATTGGTTAGTGTAGTTTTTACTCCAACCTGCAGAAAGCTGATAGTTTTTAAAATCACCTGTTTCTATAGTACTTGTGGCTGGACTAAAGCGACTGTCGTAATCTGCATAGCCTTCACTGTATTGGCCTAATAACTTAAAGTCGCCGTAATGTGCATCGGTGTAGTTTATTTTAAAACCAAGGTTTTTATTTTCATAGCCATCTTCATCTGGTGCAACGCCTTGCAGTGCATCAAAGTTATCTGTTTTTTCAAAGCCTGCGTTAAATGCTGTTGTTATATCATCTGATTTTACAGAGCCTGCAACTTGATAATTTTGATAAGAGTCAGAACCAAATGTAGCGCTTAGGGATAAGTTATCTGACTCACGCGTAATAATATTAATAACACCAGCGAGTGCATCAGAGCCATAAACAGCCGCGCGAGAGCCTTTAATAATTTCTATGCGTTCAATACTATTTAGAGGGACATTATTTAATGCTTTTTGACCTAGTGTTGCTGAGCCTGTACGTACACCGTCAATTAAAATCAACGTATCGCCAGAGCCCGTACCACGAAGTGACACACCTGTATTTTGACCAAAACCACCGTTTGGATTAACCTGAAAACCCACTCGCGTGCTTAAAAGTGTAGGTAAATCGCGTACGTTACTAGCTTCTATTTCAGCACGTTCAATAACATTTACACTCGCTAAAACGTCGTTAATTGATTGCTCAAACTTATTAGCTGTAACGGTTATTTTTTCAATTGATTGCTCTGCACCAGACACAGAAAATGAAAGCGCAGCAGAAATTGCAACGCCTAGAGTTGTTTTGTTTAACATGAGGTCCCCTACCTTTGCCCACCGCAAAGATTTAAGTAAGTAAGATTGCATCAAGGCCGGTCTCCGGACTCAGTAAGCATATAAAAACATGCAATACTTTACCGTTGCGGGGGCAGTGTTGGGCTTGTAGTCATCATGAAAACTCACCAACTTCCCGATTATCCTGCTAAAAAAATCATTGCATGAAGTGGCTAGCAAGCACCTTGAAAATATGCCGTCATTGTGAGCATTTTGTTTACAAATGTCAATGGACGTCTATATAGCTAAAAGCTATTTCAGTTCAGTGCTGTATTATTATAGCTTGAAGTAATACCGTACTTATCAAGTAGCTTCTGAAGTTGCATTTGTGTAGTAGGTAAATTTAATATTTCATCCATTTTACGACTAGATATTTTATTTGATTGTGAGTTAATCAAAAAATGTGTTTCATACACTGCATCTGGTACGTCACTCTTAAATAGTAAATCCATATTTAAGATATTCTGCTTTTTAAAATACTGATAAGCAACACTGTTTAAAACCCCGACTTCAGCGCGCCTTAATAGCAGCATTTTAACTACATTGAATTCATCAATTGTTAGGCTTACCTGGTGCTCTTCTCTCAAGTATTCGGCATTTGTATTAAATCCTGCAAATTGATACGAGTACCCTAAAACCCCAACTTTGGTTAATTTATCCAGATTGTCAAAATAAGTTTGTTCTGATGCATTCTCTTTGAGTGTATAAATCTCGTTTTTGGTGATGGTATAAAATTCAGTTTTTTCAATATTCTCCTGCGATGCTTGTGGCAACCATTGCATTGCCATTAAAAATAAAACGTCGAAGTTATTTTTTTCAACAGACAAAGTAAGCCTTTTTACAGGTAAAGAAATAAGTATAAAGTTAAATTCCTCCTGTGCGTCGTTTATAATATTAATAAACTCAGGAGCAAAGCCCTGCTTTTTTTGCGCGTTAATAATAATCGGAAAGTAGCCATCTTCGACCAATACATCAATATCAACTGGCTTTGATAAGCTTGGCTTGGTAAATATAAGCAAAACAAATAACAGAAATAATTGATGGGGTCTCATTTTAATACCTTCTAGAGTGAAATTTTTATTATATTCAATTAAATATAATAGCTTAAATATCAAAAAGTGGATTAACACATGCAGAACTACGAGAGGATAAGGTGGGAAAGTTGTAAAAAGATTAAGTAGCTTTAATCTGTCTGCAAATATAGACAAATTAAAGCACTTTTATTAAAAACAGTTTATAAATTAGTCGCGAAAGTTTTTAAACTGAAAAGGCTGACCTAAATCGGCACTGCGCACTACCTGCATTGCTTCTTGAAGATCGTCACGCTTTTTACCTGTCACACGTACTTCTTCGCCTTGAATAGCGGCTTGTACTTTAACTTTTGAATCTTTAATGGCTTTAACCACTTTTTTGGCCATGTCTTTTTCGATACCTTGCTTTAACCCAACGTTACGAAATACATTTTTTCCTGCACGGCTAATATCTTGAAGTTCTAAACTAGCTACATCCATACCGCGCTTTGAAATTTTTCCCGCTAAAATATCGAACAACTGCATAACTTGAGAGTCAGCTTCTGCTTTAAGCTTAATTGTTTTATCGTTTAACTCAATAGATGCATCAACGCCCCTAAAATCAAAGCGAGTCTCTAGTTCACGGTTTGCGTTATCAACCGCATTTTTAGCTTCGTTCATTTCTACTTCAGATACAATATCAAATGAAGGCATTAGTATACTCCTAACTATTTAATCTTAATTTTATGTGGCAATTATAACGCTAAAATTATAAATCTTTACATTTTTCTGCATCTTGTTCAGGTGCGATACTAAATTAGTTTGATATACTTGCGCCTCTTTTTTAAGCGATTTTAGGATTTGTCGTGACAAGGCGTGTTTATCAAGCAGTTTTTTTAATCAGCATAGTGGCTTTCACCTTTTTATTTGCTAAAGAAATAAAAGGTGGCGTTGTAAATTTATTCCCTCATGTTGATAAAGTCGCCCATTTTGGGATTTTTTTTATATTAGCCATAATAATGGATAAGGCTTTTAAGCTTCCTTTATATGCTCAAATACTCTTATTAGCAGGCTATGGCGCCTCGATAGAAATAATGCAAGACGCACTTCCTTATAGGCAAGCATCACTTGGTGATTTTTTTGCTGATTTTGCAGGTGCTGCAAGCTACTTTTTACTTAGAGTAATTTTTACACCTCGAAAAAAGAACCCACATGGCTAATATTTTAATCGTTGGCGATGGCGCTATTGGCTTATTGCTGAGCCACTTTTTGAGCGCATCGCATAATGTCAGCGTTTTAACTCGTAAAAACCCAACAAACACCCGCTTTTATAGCAGAGGAAAGGGTGCATCTAAAAAAATTGACGCTAAATTTATTTCATTAAATCAGCTAAATAAAGCGGCTGAACTTGATGTTGTTTTATTTACCGTTAAAGCCTTTCAAGTACTTGATGCATTTACGCAAATAAAGCCATTTTTACCAAATCATTGCTCTGTTGTACTTTCGCATAACGGAATGGGTAATGTTGATGAGGTAAATAGCCAGCTAAGCACTCACCAAGCACTCTACTTTTTAACGACAAGCATAGCTGGCTTTAAATCAAACCAATACATTGTGCAGCACACTGGTGAGGGACAAAGCGTTATTGGTGCTTGTAATGAATTAGCTTTTCAAAATAGCGCGCCAATAGCTGATATTTTTAAAGTAATACCCAATCTAAAGTTTACTAATAACATTCAGCAGCTTCGTTTTGAAAAGCTACTCGTCAATATTGCCATTAATCCATTAAGCGCTTTAAGTAATGTAAAAAATGGCGAATTACGTGCACCTAAGTACAATACAATAATTTTTAATGCACTCACTGAAGCATGCAATATTGCAAAGGCTCAAGGGCTTAATATCCCATTAATTAAAGCTCTCAATACCGCTTATAAAATAATGGAGTTAACCGCAAATAATTACTCATCAATGCAGCAAGATATAGCTCACAATAGAGAAACTGAAATATCAGCTATATGTGGCTATATTAGCCAACAAGGTAAACTTCACAGTATTCCAACGCCTTACAACGATGAGTTGTTAGTCAAAATTCAGGCAAAAAAAAGCGTGGTATAAACCACGCTTATATAAGCTTTTAACTTTACGGGCGATAAACTTTTACAGTTTCGAAGCCCTGTTCGTGCAGCATAAGTGCCTGTAGTTGGCTCATTACGCCTCTGTCACAATATAAATAGTAGTCGGTGTCTTTTGGTAAATCACCAAACTTAGTAGCTAAACGGAAGAACGGCAAATGCACCACTTCAACACCATCGATTGCAAGCGGTGCAGCTTCTTCTTCTTCTGGTGAGCGAATATCAATTACTACAGAGCCTGCAGGTAAATCAGCAACCGACTCAGCCTCTTTTAGCTCTTGCTTTGCTTCTACGTCAATATCGCGTACATCCATTATGCGCGCGTTATTTACTACGGTATCTAGCACATCAAAATCGAACTTTTCTTCTTCGGCTTCTATTACTTCAATTTTGGCTTTAACTGTCGGCTTTTTAGAAATAACACCACAATATTCAGGCATCGTTTCAGCCATTTCAGCTGTACCAATTTGGCGAGCAAGATTAATAATTTCTTGTTTATCATTTTGAATTAGCGGGCGTAAAATAAGCGTTTCAGTAACGCGGTCAATCACGCTTAAGTTCGCTAATGTTTGACTAGATACTTGGCCAATACTTTCACCAGTGACAAGCGCCTGAATGTTTAACTTTTCAGCCACTACACTTCCTGCTCGCATCATCATACGTTTAAGCACAACACCCATTTGGCTGTTTTCAACGTTTTCTAAAATTTCAGCAACAACAGGTTCAAAATCAACTGTTATAAATTTCACTTTATGTGTTGAGCTGTATTTTTTCCATAAAAAATAGCTCGCTTGCTTAACACCAATCTCGTGCGCTGCGCCACCTAGATTAAAGAATAAAAAGTGCGTACGTGCGCCTTTACGAATCATTTGGTAACTTGCTACGCCAGAGTCAAAACCACCCGACATAAGAGAAAGCACGTCTTCTTGCGTTGGTAGTGGAAAGCCCGCCATACCAAAATGCGTTTGCGAAACAATATAAGCTTTATCGTCTTTTACTTCTAAGCGTATTGTTACTTCTGGACGGCTAAGTTTAACGCTTGCGCCTTCAATATGTTGATTTAGCCCACCACCAACATAACGCTCTAAATCAGTCGAGGTAAAGTCGTGTTGGCCTATACGCTTAGCACGCACACAGAAGGTTTTACCCACAATTGTGTGACCCACTAACACTATTGTTTTTTGATAGATATCATCGAGAGTTTCAAATTGCGTCTCAGTTACTTCAATAAACTGAACGATACCAGGTATGCGTTTAAGGCTGTCGATAAAATCAAGGCGAACTTGTGCATCTTCAAGCTTTGTAACAACTGAAATATTATCCCAGTTATTTCTTACTTGTACTTTTTCGTCAAGACGTCGCAATACAATTTTAATGTTATTTTCTAACACTTTAGTAAAGCGTTTACGGACCGAACGGCTTTTGATGGCTATTTCAGGATGTAGTTTGACGATAAATTTAAGCATAGTTCACTCTTAGACTGCGGGAATTCGCGCTCCCAGGCATTTGGCGCGCGATTATAGCAAAAAATTCAGCGTCTAGGAAACAGCCAAAAGGCAACGGCTAAACAACAGTTGGGGCTTGTTGCGCTAATTCAGTGTATTTTTCGCGTAATAGGTTCATTTTATCAATACTTTTATCGGTACTGTACGCTCTAAATAATGTAAGTACTTTTAAAATACCGTGATATATATCTTGCTCAGCAAGGGTACCGCTTGGCCTACGAGCCTTAATATAAGGCGTCCAAAAGCTAACAGTTAACTTTAGTGTATGGGCTAAATCAATGACATCTTGCTCATCAATAGCAATCATTTCACTATCGCGAAGACCTAGAATAATTTTACGAACTTGCTCTAATAATTCTAACTGAAAATCAATGTAAGCTTGTTTTAGCTCAGTGTCTCTGGCAAGTATATCGCCAAGATTGTCGTAAAAAAAATGGTAACGCCACATCAATTCAAATAACGAATCTAAATAAGCCGTTAAATGATTAAATGCATCATCATCTTTATTAATAGGTTTAAAGTGAGTATTTAAATGATCGCGATACAACGCAAAAATATGACGGATAATGTCTTCTTTATTTTTAAAATGATAATAAAGATTACCCGGGCTCATCCCTAAGTTTGATGCAATATGATTTGTCGTTATTGCACGCTCACCATTTTCGTTAAACAACAAAATACTGGTGTGTATTATTTTATCCTTGGTATTCATATGCTAATACTCAAATTATCTATAGGCTACATTACACTCAAAAGAGTTAAACAGTATAAACAAATATGAATCATTAAAACACTCAAACCTTGGACTGACCTGTTCAAAGAAAGTAAGTGTTTATATGCTTTATTAGCTAGGCTGCTTTGTGGCATAAACACTGTTAAACTAGCGCTAAAATCATAAATAGTGAACATTATGAAAGTTATTGCAATTTACCCGGGCACCTTTGATCCACTAACCAATGGTCATACAGATCTTATTCAACGTGCAGCTAAAATGTTTGATACCGTATTAGTTGCGGTTGCGAACAACCCAAGTAAAAAACCCTGTTTTAACCTTGAAGAACGTGTTGAACTTGCAAACTCTATTTTAAGTCACTTAGATAATGTTAAGGTCATTGGTTTTTCTGGCTTATTGGCTGACCTTGCGCGCGATCACAATGCTAATGTGCTTATTCGTGGTATTAGGGCTGTATCTGATTTTGACTATGAATTTCAATTAGCTAACATGAACCGCCGCCTGAATCCTGATTTAGAAAGTGTATTTTTAACACCCGCAGAGCGAAATTCATTTATTTCATCAACGCTTGTTAAAGAAGTAGCTCGTCACAATGGTGATGTAAGCGAGTTTGTAGACCCTGTAATTGTCAAAGCTCTAAAAACTAAACTGGGCTGTGGTGCCCAATAACACTTCCCGAATTAGCGCATAACTTGTATGCGCTAATTCGGCTTTTGTATAGATGATAATTTTAATTTTTTAATTAACCAAACAAGTTTTAGCAAATCTTTATTGATAATTAGTATTAGCGCCATAGTGATATCAATAATAGGCATAAGAAAACCATACAGCATCCACAGCCACCAAAAGTCCCGATTGCCATAAAGAGTATTATCAATATACATGCTCATAAACAGTGAGGCATTGATACCAAGCCCTACAATAAGATAATAAAATTCGTACGGTATTTTGCGTCCTAAAAAAATACGCCACATAAAAATAACGGCAATTGTTAGTACATCAAATATAAACATCTTTAAATGCGGAGCTGCAGTAGTTATGTCCATAAATAAACTAGATGTGTACGAAGCCATCATAATAAAGCTAAGGTGAACTCGGCTTTTATCTTGCTTATTAATGGCAATTGATAGAGTGAACAAAAAAGCAAAAACAAAAAGCCATGTAATAAGTATTCCAAAATACACGTTAATTGAATTTAATTGCCAAAATAGATCCTCCATTCTATTCAACCTTTTGATGAGTGCTTTTTCTACGATTAAGTAAATACCGTTTTAATGCAACCAAACCTAAAAAATCTTTATTAATTAGGAGAACTAAAAGCATCGTTAAATCAGAAATTATTTGCCCTATTGCATATAAGGCCCAAAACCACCAGTAGTCTAAATTTCCTAAAACAATACTGTCATAGTGCATTCCAAAAAAAACAAATGCGTTAAAGCTAAGTCCAACTAAAAGATAATAAAAGGCTACGGGGAGGTTTTTACTAAAGTATATCCGCCATATAATCAGAAAAAATATAGTTACGATATCTAATATGAAAAGGGTCAAATGAGGTGTGTTGCTAAAGGGATCCATAAAAATACTTGAGGTGTAAGATACCATCATAATGAATGCAAGCTGTGTGCAGCTTTTGTCATACTTGTTAATGCTTGCAGACAAATTGTATAAAAAAGCGAGCACAAAAGACCATGTAATAAAAATAATTATATAGTCGTATAAACCAACCAGCTGCCATAAAAAATCATGCATTGCGTGACCTTTTAAATTTTTCAGTTAAAAATTTAGTAAGCTTAACTAGACCTAAAAAATCTTTGTTAGAGATAAGCGCTAATGGCATTATCAAATCTGTAAAGTACATACCAAATACATAAACGTTCCAAAACCACAAATAATATAGAGTGCCTAAAATCTCTATATCGTAATGCATAGCTAAAAATAAAGATGCGTTAATACTCAGACCAAAAACAAGGTAATAAAATGCGTTAGGAATTGGGCCACGACTGCAGTACCGAAACGTAAAAATAATGATTAGAGTTACAATATCGAAGTAAAAATAGTTTAAGTGAGACACTATAACCATATCGAACAGTGTACTTAAGGTATACGAAATCATCATAATACCAGAAAGGTACATTGTATTTTTATAGGGACTGTTTATGCTTGCTGACAAATTATAAAGAAATGCAATTACAAAGAACCATGTAATAAAAATACCTACATAATCTCTAATCGCTACCAGATCCCACAGTATGTCAGCCATCATGCCCCTTTATGAATTTATTATTTCGCAACCACCCTTTTAGTTTATACAAACCTAAAAAATCTTTGTTTATAAAAAATATAGCTACCATCATAAAGTCGGCTAAATTAACAACAATTGAATAAAAAAACCAAAACCACCAAGGTTCGTAATTATTAAAAACTGACACATCTATATACATACCAAGAAATAATGATGAGTTTATAATCAACCCTAACAACAAGTAGATCGATATAAGATTTTTAATAATGAACAACCTTAAAATAATAATGGCGAAAATAGTTGTTATATCAAACAAAAAGAGCTGAAGATACGATATGTGTTGTATATCTATAAACAGGCTTGAGGAGTAAGAAATTGACATAACCAACGATAACCATACAGCTTCTTTTTTAGGTGTGTTAATACTTACAACTAGTGAGTACAAAAAAGCCATTAAAAAGCCCCACTGTACAAATACACCTATGTAAAAAGAAATTGCTGGATTAACTAGAATATTATCCATTATTTTTGAGATTCTTATTGAATACTAGTGACAGAATCATTAAAACATCGAACATATTTACACCGATAGAGTAAACACTCCAATACCACCAAGGCTCATAGTTATATAAGACGTATAGATCGTAATGTAATATTAAGGTGAGTACAGCATTTATTATTAACGCAAAGATGATGAAGTGAAAAGCTATAGAGCGGTGAAGTACTTTAAAGTACTCTAAAATTAACAAAGCTAAAATTGTAATAAAATCGTAGAGCGCCGAGTTTAAATATAGACTTTCTAATAAGTCTATATAACCACTAAAAACATATGAACAGAGCATAAGCGTAGATAAATAAACAGGAGACTTATTTTCTTTATTTATCGCAGAGGTCAAACAATACAGGAAGGCCATTAAAAAACCCCACTGAGTGAAGGCTTTTACATAAACCATGAGGGGTTCAGTAACGTACATTTGAACTAGGTTACTTTGTTGGTATCGTTAGACTTGAAGTAACTGAGGGTTTTGTTCTTTAACTTATGAAGCCCTAAAAAGTCTCTATCTACTATTAATGATACAACCATTAATATATCGATAATATTTATAGTGAACTGATAGAGGCTCCAAAACCACCAAGGTTCGAGGTTCTCATAAAAATAAACATCTAAGTACATCAAAATAAAAAAGGTAGTGTTAATAAAAAGGCCGATTAACAAGTACAAAAAAGAGGGAGTCGTTTTCTTTATCACAAAAAATAGAGTTGTAAGAAAAGAGATTGTGACTATGTCGTGTAAAGCCCAGTCAAGATAGGTTGTTTGATAATAGGAAAGCCAAGTATAAAAATAATCTGTCGCAGTATAAGATACCATCATAACGAATGAACTGAGTAATAAAGTCGTCTTTCTTTTAACGCCTAGGCTATATACAAAAATATTGAAAAAGAAGGCCATTAAAAAAGCCCACATAACAAAAGCTGATAATGAAAAAAGACCAAAGAACTCAGTTAAAAACATTCAATACCTTACATTTATTTAGGTTTCTGGCCTGAAAGAATAGAACCACCACCACGCTGCAATTCATTACTCGCAGCAGTCATCGCTTCTTGTGAGATGCTTACTGTATCAGATTGTAGGGTTTTAGGGCTAGCAGTTTGTTCCATTGCAGGCTTTAATTGTTGTGTTTTGTTGTATGCTTGCATTTGTAATTGGCTATTAGCTGAAACTTGCATGTGATTGATCCTTATAAAAGTTTTAATTATATTTGGTGCAACTTTTAACCACATTATTATGTAGATAAATGCATTACCTGTTTTAAGCAGTGATAGCTATTTTGCTACCTATCTAATACATAGCAACCAATGTGCCAACTTTTTTTGACACATTAAAATTCACTCAAAAAATATAACCCAACCAAACAACTCCGACCAGTTTACTGCAAATATAAAAAAACGCACAGGGATAACCGTACGTTTTTTGTATCCAGGGAGTTTAAGCTACGTATTTACACGGGATCTCCGCACGTGTACTTAGCTTCAAAATATATTCCATTGCTACTTCGTCACAATTTTCTTTACGAAGGCAAAGTTCACAATCTTTCATTACTTTTTCAGGCAAAGAGTCTTTGCTACAAAAAGTAAAACGCTGTTGTTCAAAAAAATCGGGTACACGGGTCAATACAATAACTCGGTTAAGTGCCAATTTTTTGGCTTTAGCAAGTAGGTGCTCTACAAGCTGTCTACCCTGCCCCGTCACTTTACTTTTTGGGTCTATACCCAATGAGCGTATTTCAGCAAGGCCGGTATCGTAAATGTATAACGATGCACAACCTGACACTTTTCCATTTATTTCAGTAACTGCAAACTCGTTAATAGAGTGCACCATATCGCTTTTTGCACGAGGTAGGTTTTCGCCTACCGTTGCCCAATGCTGTATAAGTGTGGCAATTGCCTCTACATCATCTAAATTTGCATCACGTACCGTTATTTGCTGTTTTTTTTTGGCTTCTTTAACAGCATTAGTTACTTGCTCAATAGACGTCCCACCAAGCGCTTGACGCGCTTTTATACACGCATCAATTTCAAGTACTGGGTAAACATCGTTTTCAAATACAGTGTTTACTGATTTGTACTGCTCAAGTGATAGCTCCTCAAGCGTTTTACCTTCGCTAATCGCAAGCTGTACAAGTACACCCACAATGTGATGCCCTTCTCTAAATGGCACACCTTTAGCAACTAAGTAATCTGCAAGTTCGGTGGCATTAGCGTGGCCGCCTTTTGCCGCTGCTAACGTTTTATCGCCATTTACTTTTACGCCTTTAATACATGCTTGCGCCATATGAATACATGCAAGCCATGTTGGCATAGCGTCAAACAGACCTTCTTTGTCTTCTTGCATATCTTTATTGTATGCAAGTGGCAGTGCCTTTAATGTCATCATCATAGCGCTAAATGCACCAAATACACGTCCGGTTTTACCGCGAATAAGCTCGAGTGCATCAGGATTTTTTTTCTGAGGCATGAGCGATGAGCCTGACGTGACGTTATCAGCAAGCTCTATAAATCCGGCTTCACCCGAATTATAAAAAATCAGATCTTCAGACATACGAGATAAGTGAATCATCGAAATAGACGCACAACTTAAAAGATCTAACACGAAGTCACGATCAGATACGCCATCAAGGCTATTTTTTGTAGCCGCTGTAAAACCTAATCCGTGGGCTAATGCTTGGCGATCAATCGGATAAGCTGTACCTGCTAATGCACCACTGCCTAATGGGCAAAAATTCATGCGCGCTTTAGCATCTTGCAGGCGGCTTTCATCGCGCTCTAGCATTTCTACATACGCCATACACCAGTGGCTAAACAATACTGGTTGTGCGCGCTGTAAATGCGTGTAACCTGGCAATATTGTGCCAAGCTCTCGTTCTGCAAGCGCTACAAATTCGCCTTTTAGCTGTGCAATGGCATCTAATAAATGATCGGCTGTATCACGGCACCATAGTCTAAAATCGGTGGCAACTTGGTCATTACGGCTTCGGCCTGTATGTAATTTTTTAGCTAAATCACCTACTTTTTCAATTAGAGCAGCTTCAACGTGTGAATGAATATCTTCTGCACCTGAAGTAGCAACTGATTGTGGATCAGCTTTAACTTCTTCAAGTAGCTCATTTAATGCAGCAACTAATTTTGTATGCTCATCACTTGAAAGTACATTTACCTGTTCAAGTGCACCTGCCCATGCCACAGAGCCAATAATATCTTGCTCTGCTAACTGGTAGTCAAAGGGAAGAGAGTCGTTAAATTGCTTAAACGCCTCATCTGGACCCGTAGAAAAACGTCCGCCCCATAATGCCATGAAATCTCTCCAAACCCTGTAGTGCCCCTTTTATAAGGGGCTATAAATAATTTACTTTTTAGCCAATGCTGAAATTCTGCTTGAAAGCGAGAATAAACGAATAAAGCCTTCAGCGTGTGACTGGTCATACACATCATCTTCACCAAATGTAGCAAATGCTTCGCTGTATAAGCTATTTGGTGATTGCTTTTGAACCGCAGTTACTTGACCTTTATATAGCTTAAGTACCACTTCACCTGTTGCCACTTTAGAAAGTGCTTCTGCACCGGCTAAAATAGAATCTTTAAGTGGTGTAAACCAACGTCCGTCGTACACTAAATGTGAAAATTCACCACCTAGTACTTCTTTCCATTTACGGCTTGCTTTATCAAGCACTAGCTCGTCAATGGCTTGAAGCGCAGCCATAATTACTGTGCCACCTGGTGTTTCATAACAACCGCGTGACTTCATACCAACTAAACGGTTTTCTACAATATCAACACGTCCAACGCCATGAGGCGATGCAATATCGTTTAATTTAACTAAACAGTCATATGGTTTAAGTTCTTCGCCATTTACAGCAACTACTTCGCCTTCAACAACTTTTAAAGTTACTAGTTCTGATTTATCAGGTGCTTGCTCTGGAGAGTTAGTCCAAGTCCATACTTGCTCAGTTGGTTGGCACCATGGATCTTCAAGCTCACCACCTTCGTGCGAAATATGCCAAGCGTTAGCATCACGGCTATAAATTTTTGTAGCAGATGCTGAACACGGAATGTCACGCTCTGCTAAGTAATCAAGTAATGATTCACGACTCGATAAGTCCCACTCACGCCATGGCGCAATTACTTTTAAATCTGGAGCAAGGGCTGCAAAACATGATTCAAAACGAACTTGGTCATTACCTTTACCAGTACAACCATGAGAAAGTGCATCAGCACCTACTTTACGTGCAATTTCAACTTGTGCTTTAGCAATAATAGGACGCGCCATAGACGTACCTAGTAAATAAGTACCTTCGTAAATCGAGCCCGTTTTAAGTGTTGGATAAATGTAATCACTTACCATTTCATCTTTTAAATCAACTACGTAACATTCTGAAGCACCTGAAGCGATTGCTTTAGCTTCTACGCCTTCAAGTTCTTCTGCGCCTTGACCTACATCCGCTACAAACGCAACAACTTCACAACCGTAGTTTTCTTTTAACCATGGCACGATAGCCGATGTATCAAGACCACCTGAATAGGCTAAAACGACTTTTTTAATTGAACTCATAGGTGTTCCTTAACAAAATTTGGATTTAGTAATGTAACTAGCAAAGCATTTTGCGCGTGCATGCGATTCTCTGCTTGTTGAATAATTTTCGATGCTGGACCATCCATTACCTCAGAGGTAATTTCAAATTCACGGTGTGCCGGTTGGCAATGTAATACCGTAGTTGCACCTGTTTGATCTAGCAATGCCTGATTTAATTGATAAGGCATATATTTTTCTTTAACTTGCTCAAGCGGTGTTGTATCACCCATTGATACCCATGTATCTGCATATACAACGTTTGCACCAACAGCCGCTTCAACACGGTCACTTACCATCACTGATGCGCCATTCATTGCCGCTATTTGCTCTGCCTTTTTAAGGATTTGCGAGTCAGGCGAGCTGCCTTTCGGCGTTACAGCAACAAAATCAGTGCCAAGCGTTGCCGCTAAAAGCATTAATGAATGAGTTACATTGTTGCCCTCACCTAAGTAAGCCACTTTAAGCTCGCTCACATCGCCGTGAACTTCTTGAAGCGTTAAAAAGTCAGCAAGAGCTTGGCATGGGTGGTATAAATCACACAAACTATTTACTACCGGTACTGATGCGTATTCACCTAATGTAGTTAATGTGCTGTGCTGATTTACGCGTGCAACAATACCATCAGCCCAAGTAGAAATATTAAGTGCGAAATCTTTAATTGATTCACGTGCACCCATAGCGCCATTTTGCTGATCTAAATAAACTGCATGGCCACCAAGGCGGTTAATACCTATATCAAACGATAAGCGAGTACGTAAACTTTGTTTTTCAAACAATGTTACGATTGATTTTCCCGCTAATACATTGCTGTATTTTTCTGGTTTTGCTTTTATATCTTGCGCTAACTTTAATAAATTAAGTGCGCCTTCTTGGTCTAACTCTAAACCCGTTAAAAAATTCTCAAACATAATAAACCTATGGTGTAATCTTAGTTCCGACATGCTCGCCTTGTAGCAGAGCAGTTAAATTTTCTGGCTTTTGCCAGCTGGAAATATACACACCGCGTCGTAAATGTTGGGCAGCGTGAAGGCTGGTCTTAACTTTGACCTCCATCCCGCCCACAATTACTCCATTTGTAATTAAAGTATCAATGTGTTTTGTGTCAAGTTGATGTAACGGCTGTTTATTTTCGTCAAGCACTGCTTCAACATCCGTCATAAAAATAAGCTCAGCATTTAAGTTACTAGCAATAGCCGCTGCTGCTTCATCTGCATTTACGTTGTACCAAAGCCCTTGCTCATCAAAGCCTATAGAGCTAACAATGGGTAGGCGACCGATTTTAAGTAAATCATTAACAATAGAATCGTCGTTGCTTTTACATTTACCCACTAAGCAAAGCGCTTTTAGCTTTTGAGTTGCAGTAACACCTGCCTCAAAAAGGCTTAAGCCGACAGGCTTGTGCCCTGCACTAATAGCTTGAGTCATTAATTGTTTATTAGCGCAACCTGCAAGGGCACCCACTATATAAGGCATTTGCTCTGCTGGACTAATACGTAAACCTTGGTGTTTAGCACTAGCAAAACCCGCTTGCTTTAGCCATGTATCAACTAAAGCGCCACCGCCATGAACAATGACAAACTCATCATTTTTTTGCTCGCTTAGCACGTCAAATAACGCTTTGGCTGCATTTTCTGTATTAAGTACTGCACCACCGAGTTTAATAACCCACGTTTTTTTACTCATTTAAAACGCTCCTTTTAAGCCCGTAGTGTGATCTAAATTCATAGAAATATTAATACACTGCAAAGCTTGTCCAGCAGCGCCTTTTAATAAGTTATCAATGGCAGACATTACAATTAACTGCGTGCCTTGTTGCTGCCAACCAATATCAACAAATGGCTGCTTAGCTACACCTTTAATTGAAGGTACTTTATCGCCTAATAAACGAATTAATGGCTCGCTCGAAAGTACTTGATAAGCCGATGCAACGTTTTCCTTGGTAACGCCTGGCTTAAGCTGTACATAAATAGTTTCTAAAATACCGCGCGGAAAATTACCTAAGTGCGGTGTAAATAACACTTTGTGGCCAAGGTGTTGTTCAATTTCAGGGCCGTGGCGATGGTTAAACAAACCATAAGGTGCAAGCGACACTTCACAAAAATGTGTTCCTACACTGGCTTTACGCCCTGCGCCTGTAACGCCCGAAACCGCATTAATAATAATACTTTCGCTGCTCAATAAGCCTGCTTGCTTAAGCGGTTTTAACGCATTAAGCGCTGCTGTTGGGTAACAACCTGCAACAGCAATTAGCTTTGCATTAGCGATAGCATCATGGTTCCACTCAGCTAGACCGTAAGCCGCTTCATTTAAAAGCTCTGGATGTTGATGCTCAAAACCATAGTAAGTAACGTAGTCGTCATTGTTTGCTAAACGATAGCCACCAGATAAATCAAATACCTTTTTACCCATAGCTAAAAATTGCGGCGCTAAATCAACACTTACCTTGTGATCGGTACATAAGCATACGTAATCAGCATCACTTTGAATGTCATCAAAAGCTGATACGCTAAGAGGAAGTAAAGGGCAGTCTAGTAAGCCAAGGTGCTCTGGGTATAAATCACTTAGCAATTTATTTTTATCTAAGCTACCCTCTGATACATAACAGCCTGTTAAAGTTAAGTTTGGATGCTTAGCAACTAAACTTGCTAACTCTGCGCCGCTGTATCCGCTTGCGCCAATAATCACTACATTCATTTGTTACTCGTTATCTTAAAATTAATTACTACTTATCTATAATGTTCGCTTAAACTAGCTTAGACGCTAATTAAGTCTTTTTTATTAATGAATTTTGATTATCGTCGCATTATTTTCATGGCGTTACTTTTAATATATTTATGCTTAAAAAGTGAATTGATATTCATCATAAATACTTTTATATTGTTATGCAATTAAATTGAATAATAATTTTGGATTTTTTTATGCCTTTGCCTTCGTTTATTTCCATGTACCAACAATTGATTGCAGCCCCTTCTATTAGTGCTATTGAAGACAACCTGTGTATGAGCAATAAAAACGTAATTGAACTCCTAGCCAGTTGGTGCGAAACAATCGGTTTTACGTGTGAAATTATAGAATTAGAAGGAGGTAAAGGGCGCTATAATTTATTAGCAAAACGCGGAGAAGGTGATGGCGGATTAATGCTAGCTGGTCATACCGACACAGTGCCTTTTGATGACAGTCGTTGGAATCATAATCCATTTAAACTTACCGAACTCGATAACAAATTGTATGGGCTAGGAAGTATTGATATGAAAGGCTTTTTTGCTTTTGTATTACAAGCGATTAGTGAACTTGATGAAAAGCAGCAAACTCAGCCTATTTTAATCCTTGCCACCGCCGACGAAGAAACAACGATGGCTGGTGCACAACAAATATGTAAGCACCCGAATTTAAAACCTGCGCGTTGTATAATAGGCGAACCTACTGATATGACCCCAGTATTTATGCACAAAGGCCATATGAGTACAGCAATAAGAGTAGTTGGTCGCTCTGGGCATAGCTCCGATCCCGAACGTGGTCTTAACGCCATTGAAGTAATGCATAAAGTGATTACAAAATTGATGATCTTAAAAGAACAATTAAAGCATAAGTATTCAATAAACCACTTCGAAATCCCTTATCCAACATTAAACTTAGGTAATATTCATGGCGGCGATAACGCGAATAGAATTTGTGGTTGCTGTGAAATGCATATAGATATGCGCCCATTACCAGGTTTAAGTGTACAAGAACTACAAGCATTAGTACTCGATGCAACGAAAGAGATAAATCAGCAATACCCAAATGCGGTGAGCGTTATTGATTTACATGAACCAATACCGGCATTTAGTGGTAGCACCGACAGTGCTTTAGTAAAAATGGCTGAAAAAATAGCGGGGCAAAAAGCGGTCGCGGTAAATTACTGCACTGAAGCGCCGTTTATCCAGCAACTCGGTTGTGAAACGATTGTAATGGGCCCAGGCTCAATTAACCAAGCACACCAGCCTGATGAATTTTTAGCGATGGAAAAAATAAAACCATCACAACAAATAATCACTGATCTTATAAAAGCAAATTGCTTTAACTAATAAGATTACAATAAAGGCGCCAATTGGCGCCTTTATTAATACAGAACTAAGGCCTAATCACCTTTAACTTCTAAGTTAATAAACTTAACTAGTTCTTCAGGTTGCCCTACTAGCATCATAACTTGTTGGTTAATTTCCATCATAGTTTTACCTTCAGGTAGCTTTGCAGACACACTGAATGAATTTAAACCTTTCGCAAAGCTAGTTAAAGCCTCTGCAATATCTTCAGTTACAGGAGCTTGTTGTAACTGTTGCTCTAGCGTCATTTCCATTTGCTCAAGCGTCATACCTTGCTTTTCAAGCTCGCTTGAGAGTAAATCTTTTAATTTACCCTGGTTATTTAAGGCAAAGCTAACATTACGTGGCTCTAATTTACTCATTGCTTGCATAACAAGTGTTTGCTGCTGTAATTCTTGCTCATACGTCAGCGGTTGATCACCCGCTTCTTGTTGCGCCTTGCTAATAGCCAATGAAGCATCCATTAACGCTTTTGAATTAGCTAAACCCATATCCATATTAAAACTAACAATGTCTTTTGCATCAAGCTTAACTACTACATCACTATTGCCAGACTCTTCATCGTAATCAAGTGATGAATGTAAGTCGTAACTTGCCGACGCTAACATTTCGTTTGTATCAGCTGGTAATTTTGATACGAAGCTTTTATCAAACTGAAAGCTTTTTACATCAAATGATGTATGTGGTGATATTTTATCCGACTCGTAGCCAGTTATTTCAATGCTTTGAATATTAGCAACATTGTCACCTTCAGGGCTTATTACTTCCATATTTGTTATTTCTACACTCTTTGAAATAACACTTGCCGATAAACCAGCGTATTTAAATGTAGCGCCAGTTTGCTCGCTTACTAAAGCAAGTTGCTTATCTACTTCTGCACGCACTTCTTGAGTTGCTACGTAGTTTGCGTAACTAACACCACCCACGCCTGCGGCCACAAGAGCTGCAACTATAACTAATTTTTTCATGTCATTTCCTTATTTAATTCTTTCTATAAAGTGTCTCAACTTAAGAGTAACACTGAAGAACATCACCGATAAGTGTTAATTAATCAAACTAAGTAACTCATGTACGGTTTTTACAGGGGTAATTTTAGCGCCTAGCCCTTCCATCGATTTATGGTAATTACGAAATGGAATATATATTTCTGTAAAACCATGTTGTGCAGCCTCTTTAACACGCGGTACACCACTGTCTATTGGGCGTACATCGCCGTTTAAGCTAAGTTCTCCCATAATACACGTGGTACGAGGTACAACAAATTCGTTTAAACTGCTAAGTAACGCGGTTACTAATGCTAAATCGATGCAGGTTTCTGTCTCATCAATTCTTAAACCACCCACAATATTAAAAAACGTATCGTGAAATATTTTAGTTTTAGTATGCTTACGTAATATACCGGTCAGCATTTTTATACGATTCATATTTAAACCAACACAAACACGCTGCGGAAATTCAGCTTCTGTTTCGGTAGTTAAACATTGAATCTCAAGCAATAAATTACGATTCCCTTTACGAATACAGGTAATAGTAGAGCCAGGTGAGTCAGTGGTTGAACCCGATAAAAATATTTCACTTGGATTATCAACGCTTAACATCCCACGTTCACACATTTTAAAAATGCCAACAGTATCAATATCACCAAAGCGGTTTTTATTTGCCCTAAGGGTTCGTATTTGCCCATCGTTGGTATCTATGTGTAAAAGCGCATCAACAATATGTACAAGTGTTTGAGGGCCTGCTATTTCGTTATTTTTATTTACGTGAGCAATAATGAACATGGTTACATCATTTTGCTTACAGTACTGAGTTAATGCTTGGGCGGCGCTTTTTACTTGCGAAGGCGAACCTGGGCTACCATTTGCCGTATCGGTTACAACAGCTTGAATAGAGTCAATAACAGCAAACTTAATTTTATTTTTCTCGAGCTCTTCGATGATGGTTTCAACGCTCGTTTCTGAAAGTAAATAAAGCTCGTCCGGGTTATAGTTTAACTTTAAACGTTTTACCCTGTTTTTAAACTGCGATAAAGATTCTTCTGCCGTACAGTAAAGTGACGGCATCCGTTGTGACATTCTCGCCACTAAGTCAGATAGCAAAGTTGTCTTACCCGCCCCCGGATCGCCCGAAATTATATTAACAGAGCCAGTAGTCACCCCGCCGCTTAGTACGCGATCAAGCTCGCCGATTTCAGTTAGCTGCTTTTCAGCCTCTGATGTAGCAATATCATTGATTTTTTTAGAGCCACCACCAACACCACCAGCATAACCACCAACGTTTGCTCGTATTGATGCTTTTTTACTGTGCCCTGCTGAAGGCTTAAATTCCGCTAATGTGTTCCACGCACCGCAGCGACATTGACCCTGCCAACGTTGATAGTTCATGCCACATTCGGTACAAACAAATTCTACTTTTGCCGCTTTAGCCATTGATAACTTTACCTACTATTCTTTAAATTAAAAAAATTCTTACTATTAAGCGCTTATTTTGCCATTTCAGGCATTTACTTAGCAACAAACTCTTGCCTGCTTAAAAATCTAGCGTCACAATCAATAAATACACATGGTGTTTCTTTTTAGCTATAATTTAGGGCATACTTTTTGCTTTGTAATAGTTTAAAGTAACTTGCCAATAAAATGGCAAATAACACATACATAACAAGAGCTAAACAGTAGTAACTCAAATAATTGTACCTATATTAATAACATAGAGCGATTTAACGTTTATTGAACTTCTAATAAATGGACTTAACAGTATACCTACTTTTTCAATTAGACGGTGATGGTTTTATAAATGGCTGATGACATAATGCTCAAACACGAAGACCTCGTGAATGAGTTAAAAACATATTTAGGCAACGCTAAATTTGATCTAATTTTCAAATCAAAAACCGCAGGGTTAACCAAACCTGAGCAATTTTTAATGAAAATGGAAATGTCGCGTTTATCTCAGCCAGTGGCACGTTTTGTTGATCTTCGTGGATTAGTGACAGGCCAAGTAAAACCATATGAGCATAACGGCAAGCAACACTTTATGGATGACACAGCCATTGAAGTGTTTGAAAAAGCGCTTAAACAACATGGTGAATACACCTTAGCTGTTTACGAAGCCGTAATGAATACAGAAAATAACCACCGCGTATTACAAAAACAAGCAGCCGAAAAATCAGAGTTACAAGAGCTAGAAAATAACTTAAACACTGAAGTAATTAAGTTTGCCTCTTACGAGAGCCGCCGTGAAGAACGGATGAATTACTCAATAAAAGTAACGATTGATTACAAAGATAAAAAGAACATTGCTGCTAGCACCTCAGATATATCTTTAAGCGGTTGTAAAGTTAAGCTTGCAACGCGCTACTCTATAAAAAAAGGCGAACTCATCGCAATGCGCTTAGTAGGCCTTGAGCAAGACTTTGAACTTGGCCTAAAAAACGGTATTCAATACGAAGTTGTTGCAGTAGAAAATATCTCTCGTGAATTTAATCACATCCGCTTAAAGCGCACTTATATAGAAAACAACGATGCCTTTAATGACTTTTTAGAAAGTTTTATTCATGGTAATAAGCGTCGTTATAAAGTAAATCTAGATAATACGCTCGATGCTGTAGTATCAAAGGGGTATGAGCAGTACTACATTCCTCGCGTAACGTCATTATATGTGTTTTTAAGTAAAAAAAAGGAGCAATATTACCCAAGCCTCAGCCTTACCACTGAAAATAATATTTTTATTCAGCGCTACTTTACCGATGAAAAAAAAGTACCGTGCTTGTACAATATTCTTAATCATCAGCGTATTACACAATTACTAACTCAAATTACCGCAGTAAAAGAAGATTACCTCTATACATTTACACATATATCATCAGGTAAAATTTATTACTACTCAGCGACGCGTACAGAGTTAAATAACAACCCTAAATTACGTGATCTATTTTTAGGTTTTGGTAGCCAAAAAGAGAGCTGGCAGTGCTTTAAAATACAAATAATGCCAAGTCATCCAGATGATTCTTTTATACCGCTTTCACTACCCAATAGTGCCGGTGAAAATATAGAAAAATTAAATAAGCCACCTTCACCTCGTGTAAAAGGCCTTATAAAAGATGTTAAGTATATTGTTGTACTTACAAATATTGGCAATAAAGCTGAACAAGCAAATTATAAACAACTTACTTTTGATAAAGCATTAGTAAATCAGCTTAAGCACTTTGGCCACGCAAAACACAAAACACCACCCTACTTAGATATTGTGCCACTTGAATACGTAAATTTACGCTCGCATAAGCGCTATCTTTATAAAACACCAGTTAGTGTTACTATTAATGATGAGGTATTTAATGGCTATACACGTGACTTTTCGGTAATGGGTTTGCAGTTAGAGTGCGAACAACCTGCCACATTTAAAAAAGGCGATATAGTACTTTTAGCATTCCCTGAACTTCAAAAAATAACTAAAAAGCATAAGCTTAGTGAACTAAAGTACGAAGTAATGGCCATCAGTAAGTCATTTACTACTATTAACCTAAAAGCAAATCGTATTGCTGATTTACCCCATGCTGGCGTGACCTTTTTCACTCAGCTAATAGAAGGTAATAAAGACAAACTTAAAGTATCTGAAGAAGCACCTAAAGTAGAAGGCTTATCTACCGCACTTAGAAATATGGTTACAAAAAGCGTTTGCCAATTTCCGCTATATTTACACAAAGAAGCTGCACACTTTAAAACCGGCGCAATTGGATATGGGTTATACGCCAGCCCTATTCACGTAATTTTGCAAAACTTTGGTTTATTAAGTAACAAAACTGACTTTTCGAGCATTCTGACTGAAGAGCAAATTATTAATGTAATAACACCAAATATCAAAGATCGCAGCCGCCAAGATGCACCACTTGCTTTTACACTTGCTATTAACTTCGACCCTCGAAAAGGCAGTATTGAAGAGGCTATTGTTAGCCAATGCGCTTTAGGTGAAGACTACTCAAGCTTTTATAAACAAATTAGTAAAGGCATTACATCGCAACTTATATTCGTAATGCGTTTGTATATATCGCGCACAGGTCGCCCCGATACTGATTATCTTTCTAATGAGCTAAAATACGTAAGTCAGTACGCAATGCACAAAGCTAAAGATTTAGAAGAAGCCTTATGGGCCGTAGCTGGTGTGGGTGATGTAGTAGATATAACTGAAGAAGCGCTAAGCCATTTAGAACTTAAAAAAGAGCAAGTTGCACAAATGAGCCGCCGTAAGCTAATTTGGTTAAACCGCTTACGTTAAGCGGTTTAACTTAATTTATTTTAAAGTGTTGGTTGTTTTTCTAACGGAATAGCCAACATATACAACAATTGCAATAATGACCCTTCACAAATAGCCGCTTGTGCTTGCTCAACCACTTTAGGCTTACCATGCACGGCCACACCTAGGCCTGCTTTTGCCATCATCACTAAATCATTTGCGCCATCTCCAATAGCTACAGTTTGTGCTTTTTTAAGCCCTAGCTTTTGCTGAAGCACCTCTAATACGACCGCTTTTTGCTGCGCATCGACAATCGTACCCAGTACTTTACCTGTTAGCTTGTCGTCTTTAAATTCGAGCACATTAGCGTGCACTTCATCTAAATTAATCAGCTCTTGTACACGCTCTGCAAAAGGCACAAAACCACCTGAGGCAATCGCCAAATACCAGTTATGTTGCTTTAAAATTTGGCACAGTATTTTAATACCAGGCATTAATGGTAATGTACTTTTCAGTTCTTCAATTAAGCTTTTTTCAATACCTTCAAGCTTGGCTACACGCTGATATAAACTCTCACTAAAATCAAGTTTACCCGCCATTGCAAGTGCAGTTACAGAGGCAACTTCATCGTATACGTTCGCAAGGCGTGCTATTTCGTCTATGCACTCAATAGTTATTGCAGTTGAATCCATATCCATAACCAATAAACCAGGCTCATATAAATTAGGCGGCGTAGTAACTTGCACTAATTGACAATCAAGCGTGTTTGAAAATTCTTGTAGTACTAACGGGTTTATAGTTTTATCTGCATTTTGCGCGTAAAAACACAGTGCTGGTGCAAGCCCTAAATCAGGTTGGTATTGGCATATAGCGGTGACGTTTTGGTTATGTGTCGCTAAAAAGTCAACAATACTGGCAATGTGTTTTTCTTCAAAATCACCTGCAAATGCGATGCTAAATAACCCTAATGCTTTGTTTGGAATATAATCGAGAGGTGTAGATACACCACCACTATAGCTAAACCATTTATTTAGAGTTAAGTGTTGTAATGGTTGCTCAGCAGCTTGCTGTGCCATGTTGATTTGCGACATGGGATCTCCGTGTTTATTTTTATTTTCCTGATAGTTGGCATCTCAAAACTGCTATTCTCAACACTAAATTCGCCATCAGGTGGGGTTTAAGGTTATAGTTAGTGTAGTTGTAACATCAAATCAAAATGCTGTCAGTAGCATAAACGGTGACTATGAAAAATAACCATATTAAAAACCCTATAAGCGCATCCCAAAGAAAGCGACTCGTTCGCTTAATTCTTGCGGCTGGCTGTTTTGTATTACTAAGCTGGGTGGGTGTTAATAGTAGTTTTCAGAGTCACCAGTTACTTTACGATAGCGCCGACAGCACCGCAAAAAGCCTCACTCAGTTTATGGCTTTAAATGTTAAAACACCTTTAATCGAAAAAAACAAACCCCAGCTCAATGCAATTTGTAACGATATAAGTAAAGATGAGTTCGTGCTTTCGGCCACTATTTACGATCAACAGGGTATTTTATTAGCCAGTAGCGACAATTGGCAGTCGCATCATGTTTATGGTCAACTTTCTGATTCTACCCCCGGAATAAGTAAGTTAAAAACACCTTTTATGGAACCTGTTATAAGCGATGATGACCGCCCTATAGGTTTTGTATCTATTACTTATTTAACTCGCGCTGCAATATCCGACAGCCATAATCATTTTCATGACTTAGGCAGGCAGGTTTTACTAATGCTAGTGATTGCTTGTATATTTACGTGGCAGTTAGGCCGAGGGTTAAAACGTTGGCAGGTAAACCGCTATATGCAAAAAACATCTGAACAAGAATCATAAAGCTGCTTTGCAAGCGTCTCTTTTTCGCTGTGTGGCTTTAAATCACATAGTGCGTCAAACACATTAGGTATATGTAATGGCGTGTTAACCTCCCCTTGGTAGCCACTTAACGGCATTGAAGGTGAATCTGTTTCAAGCACTAAGTACTCGGGCTCAATAGCGGCAATAACAGCACGGGTTTTAGTTGCACGTTCATAGGTAATAACACCGCCTACGCCAAGCTTAAAGCCCTGTTTGATATAGTACTTCGCTTGTTGGATTGAACCTGAAAATGCATGAATCACTCCCCCATTTTTTGGCTTACAACGTTTAAACGCTTGCGCAATTAAATCATGGCTTTGCCTGTGATGTACAATGAGCGGTAAGCTTAGCTCATTAGAAAGCTTTATTTGCTGTTCAAATAAATAAGTTTGTTTAGAGAGGTTTTCAATGCTTCTATCAAGCCCACACTCACCAATAGCCACCAGCTGATGCTTATTTGTAGTTGCAAAGTCAAATAACGCTTCTATGTGCGATTCTTTATGTTGCTCTAAGAAGTAAGGATGTAGCCCTGCCGCTATTTTTATACTTGGATAGGTTGCTTTGAGCTCTATAAGAGTATGCGATTGAGCAAGCGTAATACCCGGTACAACAAACTGATTAACTCCCTTTGCGACGCACTCGCCTATGAGCGATTCACGACTTGAATCAAACTCACTAAAATCGAGGTGGCAATGAGAGTCAATAAATTGCACGGTTACTTACTCATCTATTTATTAAGGATTTAAGCGTGTAATTTGCCAGCTATTATCTGCTTGGCGTTGATACATAAAACGATCATGTAAACGATGCGCCCCACCTTGCCAAAACTCAATTTTAGTGGGCACTACACAATAACCGCCCCAAAAATCAGGTAATGGAATTTCACCTTTAGCAAACTTATTTTTCATATTAGCAAAGGTTTCCATTAGTACTTTACGTGATGACACCGGACGACTTTGCGCTGATGCCCACGCTGCTAATTGGCTTTCTTTAGGACGAGATAAAAAGTACTTTGCCACAGCAGAAGTTGGTAATGGTTTAGCCTCGCCATAAACAATAACTTGGCGTTCCATGTGATGCCACGGAAAGTGCAAGGAAATTTTGTTATTGCCTTTAAGCTCCTGCGCTTTACGCGAACCTGTATTGGTAAAAAATACAAAGCCGTTATCATCCAGATGCTTTAAAAGCACTATACGCTGTGAAGGCTGACCGGTTTCATCAACAGTTGCTACAACCATCGCTGTTGGGTCGGGTAATTGGCTTGCTACAGCATGCTCAAGCCATGTTTCAAACTGCTTGAATGGGTCATCTTGCAAGTTATCTTCGCTTAACGCGTCTTGCAGGTATTCACGGCGGATATCTTCGAGTTTCATAACAAATCCTTTAAATAAAGACTTAGAAAAGAGCTTAGAGTAGCGCGCTTAAAACAATAGATATTGAGTAATAACAAATATTAAGATTCAGGTATATGCGATAGTAATAACACCGAGTCTCGAGTGTATTCGATAGCAGTAAACATAGAGTCTCAGGTGTATCGTTGGGTTTCGTTTCACTCAACCCAACCTACAACGCAAACTACACATCTCTGCAAGTGTAGGAGTGCTAGCAAGGCGGTAAAACTATTTATGCCAAGTAGCATACGGTTTGTATGTGACTTAGGCTAAATAGTTTTACCAACGCAGCTAAAGCGAACTACACGCAGCAGACGGTTCACCTAAGTAGTTTAGCCTAAGACAAGGCATCCAACCCGACTTATCCCTATGAGCATACGGTTTGTATGTGATTAGGGTAAGTCGGGGTGGATAACGCAGTATTAGGTTAAAATACGACGGTGATTACATTTGCTCCATAACTTCAATGCCTAGCAAATCCAATCCCGTTTCTAGTGTTTTAGAAACCAAATTACACAACACTAAACGGCTATCGCGCACGCTTGGCTCTACGCCTTCTTTAAGTACTGGGCAAGCTTCGTAAAATGTCATGTATAAGCTTGCAAGCTCGTATAAGTAACCACATAGTACGTGCGGTGTTGCTTCGCTGATCATTAAATCAAGTACTTCTTCGAGCTGTAGTAGCTTAAGTGCAAGTGCTTTTTCTTGAGGCTCAACAATTGCAACGTCTGAATTTAATGTAGCAGCATCAACGCCTGATTTGCGGAAAATACTGCGTACACGTGTATAAGCATATTGTAAGTAAGGAGCTGTTGCGCCTTCAAAACTTAGCATGCTGTCCCAGTTAAAAATGTAATCACTGGTACGGTGCTTAGAAAGGTCGGCATATTTAACTGCGCCAATACCTACTTTACGTGCAATTTCGCTGCGATCGCTATCACTTAAATCAGACTCACGTTCAGCTAATTTTGCTGCTGCGCGGTTAATTGATTCTTCTAATAAATCAGCAAGTTTTACTGTGCCGCCAGTACGTGTTTTAAATGGTTTATTATCGGCGCCCATCATGGTGCCAAACGGGCAAAACTCGTAACTTGTTTCGTCTCTTAATAAACCAGCTTTACGCGCTGTTAGCTCTACTTGGTTAAAGTGTAGATTTTGACGTGCATCTACAAAAATTAAGATGCGATCAGCACCTAATTTGTTTGAACGATAGTCACATGCCGCTAAGTCTGTTGTTGCATATAAAAAACCACCGCCAGATTTTTGTACGATAAACGCTGATGGCTCGCCATCTTTATTAGCTAGCTCATCTAAAAACACCACTTGCGCGCCTTGCGACTCCACGGCAATGTTTTTATCTTTAAGTAGGCTAATAATATCGTTAAGCTCTGCATTGTATGCGCTTTCAGCCATAATATCGGCTTGAGTAAGCGTTACATTCAAACGCTTGTATACTTCTTCAGAGTGTTTAACTGAGGTGGCTATAAATAGTTTCCAAAGTTTTTCACAATGCGCATCGCCGCCTTGTAATTTAACAACGTAGTCACGTGCTTTATCTGCAAAGCCTTCTTCGTCGTCAAAGCGTTTTTTAGCGTCGCGGTAAAAAGTTTCTAAATCAGCAAGCGCAACAGTATCTAAGTCAACGCCTTGACTAATTTGATCTTCTAAATGCGCGATTAACATACCAAATTGCGTCCCCCAATCACCCATGTGATTTTGACGCACAACCATATCGCCTCTAAATTCAAGCGCACGTACAATTGAGTCACCAATAATAGTTGAACGTAAATGACCTACGTGCATTTCTTTAGCTAGGTTTGGTGATGAATAATCAACAACAACTTTTTGTGGCTTAGCGTGCTCGTTTACAGCTAGTTTTGCATCATTGTTAGCCGCTTTAACGCTTTGCGCTAAAAACTCAGGCTTTAAATGGATATTAATAAAACCAGGACCCGCAATTTCAGTCTTTTGTGCAATATCGCTTACATCAAGGTTATCAATAATTTTTTGTGCAAGCTCACGCGGGTTGCTTTTCATTTTTTTAGCTGCGCCCATGGCTGCATTAATTTGGTAATCACCAAATTGTGGACGCGTGCTTTGCGTTACTGCCGGGTTTGTGTCTTCAGGTAAGCCTGCACCGACCATAGCTGCAATGGCTTTTTCAATTAAAATAGTACGAATATTCATATTTTTTTACCTTTATAAACCCGCCAAAGCAGGTTTTCTTTTAATTCTTGTAAATGAGCTCTAGTTTTCGCGTGTATGGCTAAACGTTACTTCTGGGTAACGCTCTACCGATAAATTAAGATTTACACGGCTCGGTGCAATGTAAGTTAAGTTATCACCGCCATCGAGTGCTAAATTGCTTTCGCATTTACGTTTAAATTCTTCAAACTTTTTAACGTCATCACTGCTTACCCAGCGTGCCGTATTCACGTTTACGCCTTCATAAATAGCATCAACGTTATATTCTGCTTTTAAACGCGCTACAACCACATCAAACTGAAGTACACCTACCGCGCCTACTATTAAGTCGTTATTAATAAGTGGTCTAAATACCTGTACAGCCCCTTCTTCAGAAAGCTGTACTAAACCTTTTAGCAATTGCTTTTGCTTAAGCGGATCGCGAAGGCGAATACGACGAAATAGTTCAGGGGCGAAGTTAGGAATACCACTAAATTTAAGTTTTTCGCCTTGCGTGAACGTATCACCAATTTGAATTGTACCGTGGTTATGCAAGCCAATAATGTCGCCAGCGAAAGCATCTGCGGCACGTTCACGATCGCCCGCCATAAAGGTTACCGCATCAGAAATGCTCACTTGCTTGCCAATTCGCACGTGATTCATTTTCATGCCTTGGCTGTACTTACCCGATACAATACGCATAAATGCAATACGGTCACGGTGTTTAGGGTCCATGTTGGCCTGAATTTTAAATACAAACCCGGTAAAGTTTTCTTCAGTTGCAACAATTAGTCTGTCTTCGGTTTCACGTGGTAATGGCGTTGGCGCCCACTTAGTTAAACCATCTAACACGTGATCAACACCAAAGTTACCAAGTGCGGTACCGTAATAAACTGGCGAAAGCTCACCGGCTAAAAACAGATCTAAATCAAATTCGTTTGATGCACCAATAACAAGCTCAAGCTCATCACGTAACTGCGCAGCTAAGTCTTCACCAATGGCTATATCTAACTCTGGATTATCAAGGCCTTTAATTGTGCGAACATCTTGAATTTTATGACCTTGGCCCGTTTTATATAAAACAGCTTCATCATTATGAATGTGATAAACACCTTTGAACTCTTTACCACAACCAATTGGCCAAGTAATGGGTGCACAGGCAATATTTAGCTCTGTTTCAACTTCGTCCAGCACTTCCATTGGGTCGCGAATATCACGGTCACATTTGTTCATAAATGTAACAATAGGTGTGGTACGCAGGCGTGTAACTTCCATTAGCTTACGGGTACGGTCTTCTACACCTTTAGCCGCATCAATAACCATTAAGCACGAATCTACTGCTGTTAATGTACGGTACGTATCTTCAGAGAAATCTTCGTGTCCTGGCGTATCAAGTAAATTAACAAGTGCGTCGTTATATGGAAATTGCATTACAGACGTAGTAACTGATATACCACGCTCTTTTTCCATTTCCATCCAGTCAGATTTAGCATGCTGGTTAGAGCCGCGACCTTTTACAGTACCAGCTCTTTGAATAGCTTGTCCGAATAACAATACTTTTTCGGTAATCGTTGTTTTACCAGCATCCGGGTGAGAGATGATAGCAAAGGTCCTTCGCTTGCTGATTTCATTGATAATAGTCTGGTCTGCCATTGATAAATTCTTTTAGTTTATATGCGGGGTTGAATGCATTTTAATAAGCGTCTGCGAGTAAACCCGTTATGTTGATCGTAATTAACTACTATTCTCGCTGATTTTCACGTTGCAAACAGCTGATAATAAAGCGTCAATAGTTGATTTTTTAATAATGGCAATTGTAACAGGAGTCGGTATAAAAGTGTGCTATCTACTTAAAAATATCTTAGCTTTAAAATAAATGTGTACAGCAAGCGATATTTAAACGACCTACAATTTAGTCGTAGATCGTTTAAATAAAAATGAGTAGTTACTTAACAACATCAATTGTAGGTACAACCGACATTCCAACACGTAGTTGACTAAGTAAAGGCTGCTTAGCATCTAAACTAATCTTTACCGGTAGGCGCTGCGCTATTTTAGTAAAGTTGCCTGTTGCATTATGCGCACCAATAGTGGAGTAACTTACACCACTTGCTGGACTTAGACTGTCAACGTGTCCTTTTAATGTCACGCCTGGCAATGCATCAACTTTAATTTCAACCTGTTGACCAACTTTTACATTAGCTAGTTGTGTTTCTCTATAATTTGCACTTATAAACACTTTATCCAATGGCACAATAACGAGAAGTGGCTTACCTGGGCTTACAAAGCCACCTACACGCACAGCCTTTTGACCAACAATACCGCTAACAGGTGCTTTAATTTTTGTGTAAGAGAGCTTTAATAATGCTTCTTCTAATGAGGCATTTGACTGAGCTAATAATGCTTTTGCTTTATCTTGATCAGCATTTAAAATAGCTGTTTGCTGCTTTGCTGCAACTAGTGCTGCTTCTTTTTTATGTAAGTTAGCTTTTTGAATTGCTAGCTTTGCTTGTGCTTCTTGAAGCGCTTGAACAGTGCCCGAGCCATCAGACGCTAAATTACTGTATCGAGTTAGATTTACATTTGCTAATTCAAGCCCTGCTTTTTCAGCTTCAATACCGGCCTCTGCTTGTAATATTACAGACTCCTGATAAATAATTTTTGCTTTTAGGCTTTTAATATTTGCCTGTGCACTATTAACCCGTGCTTTAGCTGCGTCAATAGCAACTACATAATCGCGGTCATCAATCGTTGCTAACACATCGCCTTTTTCTACACGCTGATTATCTTTAATTAATACCTCATTTATGACACCTGATATTTTAGGCGATACAAATGTAAAGTCGGCTTGTATATATGCGTCATCTGTTGTTTGCTTTGAAGCCGATGACTCTGGTGTATTTAAATAAACAATACTACCTGCAACAACAGCAAATAAGGTTGCTACCACGGTAAATTTAACTGCTTTTGATAATGCCATAATTTATTACTCAATTTTAAAAATAAGGTTTAAGATTTATTTAGATTCGGTGCAGGTACAAAGTCCATGCACAGTGCCAACGGAATTAAGACAAGGGCTATAATTCCCAACACTAAATACGCATCAGCAATAGATAAAACTAAAGACTGCTGAGCAATAACACTACCAAGCTCCGCAGGTGTTGCGCTTTGTGGTAGAGAGTTACCAACTAGTGAAGCATGATCTAATAACATTTCGTTATGAAAACGACTTCGAACAACGATCAACTGTCCAACAACTGCACCACCAATTAGCGACCCAAAAACACGCAAGGTATTTATAGTTCCCGAAAAGTAAGGGCCCTCACTTGGGTCTAACACGCTAGTCATTAAGAATAATATAGGGACAACGGCCATTGGCTGGCCAAATGCCTGCAATAACTGGGCTGTTAAAAATTGATCGCCATGCCATTGCGGCGTTATTTGAGTACCACTAAAACAAGCAAGAGAAATTAAGAACAGGCCTATTGCCATAACAAATCGTGCATCAACCCATTTTTTATATAAAAAAAGTGCAACAACAGATCCCAGCACTAACTGCGGTAAAGCAATAAGCAACCCAATAGGCGCTAACTGTAATGCTCGATAGTTATGTAAATTTGTTAAATGAACTGAAGGAAGCATTGAACCCGACATAAAAACCACCAACAATAACGTTAGTATCACCGCGCCAATACCTAAATTACGTTTACCGATTAGCTGAGGCTTCATAAATGGGGTTTTATGATGCCACTCCGTAAACAAATAACATCCAAACAAAACAATTCCAGCACTAAAGCATACGGTAATAAGTGATGAATTAAACCAGTCAAGCCGAACTCCTTGATCGAGAGCTGTAGCAATTAACGCAAGTGATGAAACCCCGCATATTAGACCTAACCAGTTACCTTCTTTAAAGCGAGCATACTTAACACCTTCTTTTGGTAAGCCCCATGCTGTTAGAGAGCCGGCTACAAGACACAATGGAATAACTTGCCAGTAAATTAAGCGCCAATCAGATAACCCATCAACCCATTGGCCACTTAACCAAATAGCAAAATTAGGTGCAAATGTAGCAGTCATTGCATATAAAGCTAAACCATGTAAACGAATATGAGGAGGTAGAAACTTAAGTGCGGCCATCATTAAAATAGGGATTAACGCGCCACTGCTTACACCTTGGATAAAGCGTAAAGCGATCAGTAAATCTAAGTTGTGAATAAACGGCAATATTGCGGCTATAAAACCACATACTGTCACCATACTAATATGAAAACGCCTAACCGATAACGTAATAGCAAACCATGAAGCAAACGGCATTGCTATTAATTCTCCTACGGTGTAAGCGCTCGATAGCCACGATGCATCATCAAGGCTTGCGCCCAACACGCCACGAATATCAACAAGACCTAAAGAACCGACACGATTATTTAAACCGGCCATCATTGCCGCAATAAAAATACCTAAGAGCCCGGCAATTGCTTGTTTAGAAGGTCCTGCGGGTCTTACAATGGGATCCGCGTTTTGTATGGGCACATTAATTGTGGCTGCATTCATTACTCCCCCTCCGCAACTATTTCATTTCTCGCTGATGTTTTTTTAGGCAAAATATCAGGATTCCAGCCTCCACCTAATGATTTATATAAGCTAACCACCGCAAGTGATGCATTAGTGGCGCTATTGTTTAAATTAGTTTGGCTTGCCAGTAAGTGGCGCTGTGCAGTGAGTACACTAAGATAATCTGCAGCACCTTGCTGGTAAGCTCGCTCAACACTATGTAGTGCTTGTTTATTAAAGTTATATGCTATTTCTACTTTATCGTGGTGATTTTGCTGTGCCGCCCAGCCATCTACTGCGTTATCTACTTCATGCCATGCTTTGAGTACTGTTTGGCGATAATTTAATGCCGCATTTTTCTCGCGTTCTTTTGTTAATTTAAGTTGTGACTTTAAGCGTCCACCTTGAAAAATAGGCAAATATACATTGGGCCCAACAGAAAATACGCGTGAGTCCCACGTTGATAAATCGTGCTGCGCATAACCTTCAACACCTAATGTACCCGTTAACGTAATACGCGGGTAAAAATCTGCTTGTGCTGCACCAATAGCGGCTACGGCACTGTGTAAATTTGCCTGAGCTTGTAAAATATCTGGGCGACGTTTTACAAATTCAGATGGGATCACCTTAGGTATACCAGTAGGAATATGTGGCTGTGGTATACGTGCTGCTAATAAAGCATTTAATGCACGCGGTTGCTCTCCAATTAATAATGCAAGTGCATTCATTAAAGTATTACGACGCTGTGTTACCTCTGGTAATCCCGCATTAATTGTTGCTAGTTCTGCCTGGGCACTAATAGTTTCAAACCGCGTGCTTACGCCATTTTTTTCACGACTTTGCACAAGGGTTAATATACGCTCTGCAATGCTTTTATTTTCATGTGTGATTTCTAATTGTGTTTGCGCACTTCGCAGCAACAAGTAGGCTTTAGCAACTTCGCCCGCGAGGCTGACCCGCACAGCTTCACGTTCAAATAATGACGCTTGCAACATAGCGATTGCGCCCTCTTCTATTCGTTTATTACGACCCCATAAATCCAGCTCCCAACTGGCATCAAACCCTAGTTGCCAAAAGTTATCAGCATCTGGTGGCGCACCAAGTGCGACAAATTTACCGTTTTCGCTAAGACCTTCACGTTTGTAATCAAATCCAGCAGATACGTTTGGCAAACGCTCTGATGATGCTATACCCAACGCAGCTCGACTTTGTGCAATTCGACTTGAAGCCATTTGTAAGTCAAGATTACCCAGCTGCGCTTTTTGCTCTAATTCAGTTAAAATAGGGTCGTTTAATATAGTCCACCAGTTCCATACTAATTCAGCTTTGTTGCTTTGCTCGCCTTGGCCAAAGTCGGCTGTAGGCGTTACAACCGTGTTATTTATGTTTGCATTAGGCTCTTCAAATGTAGGACCTACAACACACCCCGATAAAATAGCAATTGACGTAAGTGCTATGGCTGTGTGCCGTGAATAGTTAAAAAGCCTTTTATTAAAACGCAGAATTGCCATTTCGATATCCCAAATTTAACAATGCAACAAACATGTACTGTACCGCTCGGTTTGACTTATTAACAGAAAAATTCAACAAATCAATATTAGCAAGCTCACAATCATGAATGTATTTTAGAAACAATCAGCTAAGTTATATTAGCGTTACTGAAGTGGACTAGTTACAGAAAACTCAAAGCTTAAATTGAACTGTACCGCTCGGTTTGGTATGCTATTCGTAATTTAATATCATGTCAAGGTGAAATGTAATGACAAAAGAGCTTACTAATTCCCAAAGCACTACGCCTCCTAGTGAGCTAGAGCTTGGCGCAAAAGCAAGGACAGTATTACAAGCAGCTCGTAAAATATTTTTAACTCATGGGTTTAACGGTGCAACTACTGATATGATCCAACGTGAAGCAGGGGTATCAAAATCGACGGTTTACGCTCACTTTGCAAATAAAGAAACATTATTTTTAGCAGTCATAAAAAGTGAATGCGAAGTATTTACGGCTTCAATTCATAATATTACTTTTAAACCGGGCAACTTAACTGAAAACTTACGCCGCTTAGGGTATGCCTACTTACAAGTCGCCTTGGCGGAATCTGCAATGGCGCTATACCGCGTCGTAATAGCTGAAGCTCCCCGCTTTCCTGCTCTTGGTCATATGTTTTACAACTCAGGTCCGCTTGTAGTTAAAGGTAAAGTTTCTAAGTACTTAACAGATGCAGTCGCTTCAAACGAGCTTAACTTTGAAACTATTAGCATTGAAGAAGCTACCGATGTATTTGTTGCGTTAATGCGCAGCGAACTGCATTTGTTATATCTAACTCATCCGGATAAACCAATAACTAAAGATGCGATTGATCGATGGGTTGAAATAACCATCGACTTTTTAGTACGCTCATACGGCTGTTAAATATGTAATTATTTAATAGGTAATAACATTATTACGAATGCGTATTTCTTACACGTGTTCGTTTTAAACAAACACTCAAAATCATCGTATTAAACCTTGCTATGCCTTCTCAGCCTCACAGCCTTATTTCACCTATGCATCAATATATAAACTCGTGGCAGTAAATCGACTATGGAGAGCAGCTTGGCAAAAATATAAAAGCATGTGGAGTGTTTTGTGTGCAAATTTCGCTCTACAAAAGATGCTTCCCAATTTGGCAATAAATTCGTAACTTTAAAAAATGTAAAACTATGTAAGTTTTTTAAACACTGAATTGATATTATTCAGTGTAATTTGTTAAATTTAAATAACTTAAACATAAAAAAAAGAGCTAAAGATCATGCAACTAATGATTGTAATTTAGCCACCAAGACCGCTATAAGCTTGTGTAATCAGGTCGTAACGCATATTATTGGCAGATTGCATGGAGGATAAGTCGTTTGGTCATGAAAACCAGTAAGTTAAGTATAAGATTATTATGGTATATAACACCTCTTGTTATTCTACCACTGCTATTTTTAGGTGGCTTTACGCTCACCAATGTCACTAATTCAACACAAAAACAAGCTGATTTAATAATGAGCCGTTTTGTTGAGCAACAACAGCAAAAAATATTCAACTATATCGACTCTTTTCACTCTACTGCAAAACTACTTTCAAATTCGCCAGTACTTAGTGACTTTTTAGCAAACGATATTAGCGCCAACGGTAATTACACCCGAAAACTTGGCGCGCTTATGGATGTATTTGCCAGTTACAGCGAAGCTTATCCAGATATAATTAGCATTAATTTAGTTTCAGCAAGTGGGAAAAGTGATGCCTACTACTCTAATAACCTAACAACAGCGCCTAAAAGCTATCCATTTTTTAATCGAGTATTGCAAAGTAATTTAAGTACACAGCAATTTATGATTCAAAAGGACGATGGCACCACGAGCTTATATTTCATTCAACGAATTGACAGCGTTGATTACTACTTGAAACGTCCACAGCAGCTTGGTTTTATTGTAATACATATAGAGCCTTCAATACTCAACTCCAGTATTTTAGAAGCGCCATATAACAACACACTTAATTTAATGTTGACCAAAGACGGGAAAATTTTATTTAGCTCCGACTACAACATGCGCGGCCAATACATAAGCGAATATGAACTTAACCAAGTACACGATCTTGCCGATATAGGCATGCTTTCTACCATTGAACTCTCAAGCATAGATAAAATAGAGCGAATGATTTTTGCCGTACAAATGCCCGGTGGATATTATTACGTTTCAACCATTCCCAAAGGTGTGCTTTATCAATCAGGTAAAGCCATAAGCTTAATAACAGGCTTAATTGTTATTATTTCGATAATCACCCTGCCAATATTAATTTTTATAGTGGTACGTAATTTATTACTTAACCCAATTGAATTATTAGGTGCTGCAAGCCACCGTGTTGGTGATGGCGATTTGTCGGTGCACTTACCAGCTCATACAAATGACGAAGTGGGTGTTTTGTTTAACGACTTTAACCACATGGTTAATCAAATTAGACACTACCAGCAGCAGCTTGAAGAATATAAACACCACCTTGAAGATAAAGTAGAAAGTCGTACTAAAGCACTTGAAGCCATGAACAGCCAACTAGAGCTTGCAATTGGCCAAGCCGAGCAAGCTAATCAGCTTAAAAGTCGTTTTTTAGCTAATATGAGTCACGAAATACGAACGCCACTTACGGCTATTATGGGCTTTACAGAGCAATTACTCCACAACGACAAAGTAGCCAACGACAAACAACATCTAAGCACTATTTTACGTAATTCAAAACACTTACTAGAGTTAATAAATAACATACTCGACTTATCTAAAATTGAAGCTGAAAAGCTAGCTGTCGATTTGTCTGCGTTAAACGTAGTGCAGCTTGTGCATGACATTGAATCGATTATTCAACCACTGGCACAAGAAAAACAATTAACCCTTAATATTGATTACCAACTGCCGCTACCTCGCACCATTTATAGTGATGTGACCCGCTTAAAACAAATACTTATAAATATTGCAAATAACGCTGTTAAATTTACCGAAAATGGCAGTGTGTCTATTTGCGTGCATTATTTACAAGCAAGTCAAAAGCTAGAATTTGTAATTAAAGATACCGGCATTGGGATGTCTGAGCATCAAATAGAGCGTGTGTTTAAACCGTTTGAGCAAGCCGATGCCACAACCACACGCCGTTTTGGTGGTACAGGCCTTGGGTTGTGTATTTCTAAAAATTTAGCACTGTTACTTGGTGGCGATGTAACGCTTGAAAGTGAAGTTGGTGTTGGAAGCCGCTTTACAATTAGGGTGTCGTGTCAGTTATCTGATGATCAACCAATGCTTGAGTTTTTAACGCAGGAAAGCCAGTTAATACCAGAGAAAGACCCTCTCTTATCGTTTGCGACCAATAACTTTGAGGCTAATATTTTAGTCGCTGAGGATAACCCTGATAACCAACTATTAATTAAATTATTACTGCAAACTTGGGGCCTTGAACCCGATATTGCTAGTAATGGCGCACAAGCTGTAGAAATGGCACTCGTTAATGACTATCAGCTTATTATAATGGATATGCAAATGCCTGTAATGGGCGGATTAGAAGCGACTAAAATGCTTCGTCATGCAGCATACGATGGCCCCATTATTGCCCTTACTGCTAACGTAATGAATCACGATATAGGCACTTACCTAGAAGCTGGCTGCAATAAAGCACTCGCTAAACCCATTGATAAAGATGCTCTGGAAAATGTACTCGTAAGCTACCTACATCTTGAAAAGGATAATCAAAATAAGTGGGACAGCTTATTAAAAAGCGAAAAGTTTCAGCAAATTACTGATAACTATTTAGCCAACTTACCTACTTATTTAGAAGAAGTTAAAACTCTGAAACATTGTAATGACTGGGAAGCATTAAGAGGTATAGCGCACAGTATTAAAGGTAGTTCTGGGTGCTTTAATTTTGATGAAATTTATCACAGCGCTGCGGCACTTGAAGAAAATTTAAAAAGTAACAATAAAGTGCCAAGAGACGAGCTGGTAAATAAATTAATAGCAGCCATTGAGCAAGCAATTAGTGGCAAAGTAACCTAAAAGAAAATTTACAAAATAGTACAAGTTCGGTGCGTTAGCGCTCTATGCTTAAAACGCTAATCACCGACTTTAATTATGAAAAGTTTAAACCTAATGCCATGCCCATTAAAATAGCGTCTTCAAAGCCATTTTTGGCCGGATTATCACTTGGATAGTAGTTTTTACGCACTGACATCTCTGTAAAGCCAGCGTTCTCGTATAGCGCAATAGCCCGCGTATTAGATTCGCGTACTTCTAAAAAGAGGTTTTCAGCATTTTGCTGTTCACCATATTCAATAAACTGGGCTAACAACTGCCTTGCAATACCCTTACCCTGGTGGCTTGGTGTTACACAAATATCCATAAGCGTAAAATCAGGCCCTGCTTTTTCACCAATATAAAAACCAATCATGCTCACCTCATCAAATGCGGCAACATTAAAATAGCGCCCGCCTATACATGAACTCATTGTATTTAAAGTCCACGGATGGCTATGACATGCTGTTTCGATGGCCATTAATTGAGGTATTGCAGTTTCATCTACTGATTTAAAGTTTATCAAGGTGTTCACTCATTAAAGCCCATAAAGCGCGCTTCTCAGAGGCGTTGAGCTGTGGGGTTGGCAATGTAAGCTGATTGTCGTTTAATTGCATCTCACTGCCCTGTACAACGCTATTTATAATAATAGGTTCTGCACTGAGTTTAATGTCTGCAAGTAGTTGCTCATTTAGCGTTAAAGAACTAGCTATCGTGCTTTGCGATAAAGTATTAGCTTGGTCATTTGCTTGAGGACAATAATGCTGATTGAGTTCAAGATTTTCTATATCAAAAATAGCTGCGTAACGTGGATGCATAACAACTCAGTAGATTAGACATTTGAACAATATAAGAAGTAATAAAAACGATGTAAAGAAGAAATGGCAGGGGCGGAGAGATTCGAACTCCCAACCATCGGTTTTGGAGACCGCTGTTCTACCAATTGGAACTACGCCCCTGCAATGACGACGAATTATAGAGAAGTTTCGCCAAAGGTAAAGAGAAAAATCACTCTTTTAGTTTAACTGCTTTTTAAATAAACAAAACGGCGAATTAGCATGCTAATTCGCCGTTTTTTAATCACTTAAAATTAGTTAATTAAAACTAAAATTAATTATTCCCATTCGATAGTTGCAGGTGGTTTACCTGAAATATCGTAAACTACACGAGAAATACCATCAATTTCGTTAATGATACGGTTTGAAACCACACCTAAAAATTCATATGGTAAATGTGACCAGCGTGCTGTCATAAAGTCGATTGTTTCTACACAACGAAGTGATACAACCCAATCGTACTTACGTGCATCGCCCATAACCCCTACCGATTTAACTGGTAAGAATACAGTAAACGCTTGGCTTACTTTATGGTAAAGCTCAGCTTTGTGTAGCTCTTCGATGAAAATCGCATCTGCGCGGCGTAGTAAATCACAGTACTCTTTTTTGATTTCGCCAAGTACACGTACACCTAAGCCTGGTCCAGGGAAAGGATGACGGTAAAGCATGTCGTACGGTAAACCAAGTTCTAGACCAATTTTACGCACTTCATCTTTGAATAATTCACGCAATGGCTCAACAAGGCCCATTTTCATGTCATCTGGTAATCCGCCCACATTGTGGTGAGATTTAATAACATGCGCTTTACCTGTGGCAGATGCCGCAGATTCAATAACGTCAGGGTAAATTGTACCTTGCGCTAACCATTTCGCATTTTTAAGCTTTTTGGCTTGCTCATCAAATACATTAATAAACGTGTGACCAATGGCTTTACGTTTATCTTCTGGGTCTGACTTACCAGCTAAATCATTTAAAAACTGCTCTTCAGCTTCAACTTTTACAATGTTTAAGCCAAATTTATTACCAAACATGTCCATCACTTGCTGACCTTCGTTTAAACGAAGTAAACCATTATCAACAAATACACATGTTAGCTTTGCGCCAATTGCACGGTGAATAAGCATAGCCACAACTGATGAATCAACACCACCAGAGAGACCTAAAATAACTTCGTCATCACCTACAGTTTCTTTAATACGCTCAATAGCATCATCAATGATTTTTGCAGGAGTCCATAATTTTTCACAGCCACAAATATCAATAGCGAAACGCTCAAGCAAACGTAACCCTTGATGAGTATGCGTTACTTCTGGGTGAAATTGTACGCCGTAAAAACGCTTTTCTTCGTTAGACATTGCAGCATGTGGACAAGTAGATGTTTTAGCTGTTGTTGTAAAATCAGCTGGAATGTCCATTACTTTATCGCCATGACTCATCCATACGTCAAGTATGCCGTTGCCGCCATCAGTAATATGGTCTTCAATTGCATCAAATAATGCACAGCTGCCTACTTTTTCAACTTGTGCGTAGCCAAACTCTTTTTTATCAGAGCTGTGTACACTTCCACCAAGTTGAGCTGCCATTGTTTGCATACCGTAGCAAATACCTAGCACAGGCACGCCTGCATTAAATACATACTCAGGAGCGCGCGGGCTGTTTTCAAGTGTTGTTGATTCTGGACCACCAGAAAGAATAATACCTTGTGGGTTGAACTCGCGGATTTGCTCTTCAGTCACATCCCATGCCCAAAGTTCACAGTAAACACCAATTTCACGCACACGACGGGCGATTAATTGAGTGTATTGTGAACCAAAGTCTAAAATGAGAATTCGTGAATCGTGAATATCTTTGCTCATGGAGTATCTCGTAAAGTCTGATGCTAAATGCCGTTTGTTAATGTAAACGACTAAAAAGAGGGCTTGCAAAGCAAGCCCAGTATATTAAATTAATTACGCTGCTTAACCTAAGCGGTAATTTGGTGCTTCTTTAGTGATTTGCACATCATGAACGTGCGACTCACCCATACCCGCTGAAGTAACACGTACAAATTGTGGTTTTGTATTAAGCTCTTCAATTGTTGCACAACCCGTTAAGCCCATAGCACTACGTAAGCCACCTACTTGCTGATGAATAATCGTTGCAATAGGACCTTTGTAAGCTACGCGACCTTCAATACCTTCAGGTACTAACTTGTCAGCTTCATTTGATTTTTGGAAGTAACGATCTGATGAACCTTCTTTTTGATCCATCGCGCCCAATGAGCCCATACCACGGTAAGATTTGTAATAACGGCCTTGGTACAATTCAACTTCACCTGGTGCTTCTTCTGTACCAGCAAGAAGAGAACCCACCATTACACACGATGCACCAGCAACAAGTGCTTTAACAATATCACCAGAAAAACGAATGCCACCATCAGCAATAACAGGAATGTCGCGACCTTTTAAGCCTTCAACAGCATCTGAAATAGCGGTAATTTGTGGAACGCCACAACCGGTAACAATACGTGTAGTACAGATAGAACCAGGGCCGATACCTACTTTAACTGCATCCGCTCCGGCATCAGCTAGTGCAATCGCACCTTCAGCTGTTGCAATGTTACCTGCAATAATTTGTAAGTCTGGGTACTCTTTGCGAGTTTTAGTAACACGGTCAATAACGCCTTGAGAGTGACCATGCGATGTATCGATAAGTAAAACATCAATACCCGCTTCTACTAATGCAGCAATGCGCTCATCAGTACCTGCGCCAACACTTACAGCAGCACCTACACGTAAACGACCTTGGTCATCTTTACATGCGTCAGGTTTGTCTTGGGCTTTTTGGTAATCTTTTACTGTGATCATGCCTTTAAGTTTAAATTCATCATCAACAACTAAGATTTTTTCAATGCGGTGTTCGTGCATTAAGCCTAAAATCTCTTCGCGTGCTGCGCCCTCTTTAACGGTAACAAGCTTTTCTTTTTTAGTCATAACGGTAGAAACAGGCTGTTCAAGCTTAGTTTCAAAACGCATATCACGACTAGTAACAATGCCTACAAGCACATTGTTGCTGTCGGTAACCGGAAAGCCTGAAAAACCTTTTTCGTGCGAAAGCTCAATTGCATCTGCAATTGTTAAATCGGCAGTGACCGTTACAGGGTATGAAACAATACCTGCTTCGTAGGTTTTAACTTTACGTACGTTTTTCGCTTGTTCTTCAATAGTCATGTTTTTATGAATAAAACCAAGACCACCTTCTTGCGCAAGGGCAATAGCTAAACGAGCTTCTGTAACAGTATCCATAGATGCTGAAATAAGCGGCAAGTTAAGTTTGATACCACGCGTTAAGCGAGTTGAAATATTTGCCGTGTGTGGCAAAACAGTAGAATGACCAGGTACTAAAAGTACGTCATCAAAGGTAAGAGCTTCTTTAGCGATTCTAAGCATTTTGGCAACTTCTCACATGTGGATCTAAGATAAGGAATTGCGGCCAAATTTTAACAGCGTTGTTGGCATGAGTAAATAATATTTCGCAAATATTTATGATAAAGTAGTGCAATAAATAGTTTTAGGTTGTTTTTTATGTTTTCGAAGCCTTCGCAGACGGTTTACACCGTGTCGCGCCTTAATAGAGAAATTCGCACAATCCTTGAGCAAGGTTTTGCATCTTTAGTGCTCACGGGCGAAATTTCTAACTTTATTACCCCTGCATCCGGCCATTGGTACTTTTCGTTAAAAGACGATAAAGCACAAATTAAAGCCGCTATGTGGCGTGGGAATAATCGCAACCAAAGCTATCGCCCTGCAAATGGCGCGCAAGTTACAGTAAAAGCGCGTGTATCACTTTATGAACCTCGCGGTGACTACCAGCTTATTGTTGAGCATATGGAACCGGCCGGCGAAGGTCAGCTAAAACAAGAATTCGATGCGCTTAAAATGCGTTTGGCCGCCGAAGGATTATTTAGCTCTGCGTATAAAAAACCACTTCCGCAAAATATTAATCGTATTGGTGTTATTACCTCAGCAACCGGCGCTGCTATAAAAGATATTTTAACGGTACTTAAACGCCGTGCGCCGCAGTTAGAAGTAATCATTTACCCTGCTATGGTACAAGGCAAAGAAGCACACCTACATTTAATTAATCAAATTGAATTAGCTAATGCTCGTGATGAAGTAGACGTACTTATTTTAGGACGAGGCGGCGGATCACTTGAAGATTTATGGTGCTTTAATCACGAACAGCTCGCACGGGCTATTTTTGAAAGTGAATTACCTATAGTAAGTGCAGTAGGCCATGAAATAGATACAACCATTAGCGATTACGTTGCTGATGTTCGTGCAGCAACTCCATCAGCCGCAGCTGAGCTTGTAAGCCCAAATACGCAAGAGTTACACAACAAAGTAACACAATTAGTTAATCGTTTATCTAACGCGTTTAAGCACGGTATTGCCGATAAACGCGCATTAGCAACGCAGTTACAACACCGCCTTAATTTGTGTCATCCGCGTAATCAGCTGAGTCAAAAATCACAACGTTTGGATGAGCTAAGCATTGCGCTGCAACAAGCTATGCGTAATCGTTTATACCAACAAGAACGCACACTCAATAACTTAACGCCGCGTTTGATGCGCCAATCACCTGATAAAAAACTCACTTCAGCAAGCCATCAACTCTCGCAATTACAAGCTAGGCTACACCAAGCTATACAGCATCAGTTACAACAAGCGAATAATAGCTTAGCACTGCAAGCAAGCAGGTTAGACTCGGTAAGTCCGCTTAATGTTTTAGCGCGCGGTTATAGCATCACTAAAACACAGCAAGGGAAAGTAGTTAAATCTGTGGGGCAAATTAAAACAGGCGATGTTTTAGTTACAGAGCTCGTTGATGGCTCTATAGAATCACAAATTATTTAAAGCTCTGTACTTAGCAACATTTTAAGTTCGCTATCGCTCGATGTGGAGGTAGTGCTTTTAAATTGTTGCCAAAACTCTTGTTCCATCAACTTATCGTTTAGCTCTCGCCATTGAGCATTACCAAATGTGTCGTTATCAGTAGGAGCGGCAAGTTCAAATTCACATACTGTTTTTTTACATTTTGCACTAACAACGTCAGGAATAATTGATAAATCAGCTGTTAATAAAAAATCTTGTAATGCCATTTCAGTACGATAAGCCCATTCTTCGTCGCGCGTTTGCTTTTCAAATTTATCACGTAAAATCTGCTCAAAATCTGAAGGGCTCCTCATTTTCTTTAAAACACTTTTGAGCGCCGCTTTCTGTTCGGCGAGTTGCTGCTTAAGCTGAGTTACTTGCTCTTCTAAAGGTAGTTCATCAAGCATTTGGGTTTCTGAATTGGTTGTAGGCGTGTCTTCAGCGGGCTCTATACTAGCGACTTGCTCAGGTACTACAGAGTCTGCATTACTTAATACCTCATTACTTTGTTGTTCAGTATGAAGCTTTTGCTGTTTTTCATAACTTGGCTGCGACTTAACAGATTCTGGATGACTTGAAGCTGCGTTAAAGTAGCTCCAAGTTAAACCTACACCCGCAATAAACCCAATCCCTAGAGCCAATAAACTATTCTTGTTCATGTTAATTCCTTTTAAGTTTTATTATTTTTAATTACTTATAACATTGCACTCGTGTGCGATTCGTTTTCAGGCTCAGGATTTGCTAAAAAATTTTGGTTCATACTTTGCGCCGGACACTCACAATCCGGTCGACCAATAATTTTAGCGGGTACGCCAACAGCGGTTGTGTGTGGTGGAACATTGCTAAGTACAACTGAGCCCGCACCAATTCGTGCGCCCTCACCTACTTCAATATTACCCAGTACTTTAGCGCCGGCGCCAATTAATACGCCCGCTCTAATTTTGGGATGACGATCGCCCTGCTCATTGCCTGTACCACCAAGCGTTACAGATTGTAAAATTGATACGTTATCTTCAATTACCGCTGTTTCACCAATAACAATACCGGTTGCGTGGTCAAACATAATGCCTTTACCCACTTTACATGCAGGGTGAATATCGACCCCAAACACTTCAGAATTACGGCTTTGAATAAAGCGCGCTAACTCTTTGCGGTTTTGTTGCCACAAGCAATTAGCCAAACGGTGCGCCTGAATAGCATGAAAACCTTTTAGATTTAATATAACCGTAAGATAGGTTTCTGATGCAGGGTCGCGGTCTTTTACAGCTTTAATGTCCTCAGCAACAAAAGATAGCATACGGTCACATTTTACAAATGCTTGGTCAAACAGCTCTCGGATAGTGAATGCAGATACCACCGCATCAGCCAACTTATTGGCAACAATAAAGCTCAATGCCGAACCTAAACAATCATGATTTAAAACACATGAATAAACATGACTTGCTAATAATGGTTCACGTTTTACTACATCGTTAGCTTCGTCGCGAAGCTGTTGCCAAATTGCATGACGCATAATACTGCACTGCCTTAAGTTGATATAAAATAGCCTTTTCCCAAGTCTAACGGATTTAGCCATCAAGGTGTTAATCCCTTAGTTATTTGTTCTGGTTATTAGGTATAACTGTTTATTAAGTTTCATTATTAAATAATAAAAATGCCTCGACGCTTATAGCACCGAGGCATTATTTTAACGCTTAAAAAACACTTAAATTATTGAAATACTTTATCGACTTTCATCACTTCAATATTTTTTGCAGGAATTGCTAATTTATAATCAGCAATTACTTTATCCTCAGCAACCAACTCAGCAGGTTTATTAGTGTTGTAAATCATTGGCGATGTTTGCTGCGATGCTAAACGTTTTTGCATATCAGCGCCGTCACCAGTAATAAATACATAGTGAACATTGTCTGTTTGTAAGTTTTCTTTAATAACGCGATTAACATCAGCAAGCGTTAGCGTTTTAAGTTTATTAGTTACGTAACTTACAAAGCTATCAATGTTGTAAAATTCGCTATCAAGCGCGTAACCTAATTGGCGATTTTGACTTGCAACCATTTGCGGCACAAAGTTAATTAAAAAGTTACGCGTAGCTTCAAAGTCGTCTTCGCTCATACCATTTTTAATTAGCTTATCTAGCTCAAACAAAGCGGTACGTGTTGCAAAGTGCGCATCGTTATTAGAGCGAAGTGGGCGTAACCACACTTGAAATATTTGCTCTGAGCGCCCTAGGTTTGCATCTGGCTTGGTTTGAAACATACCACGTGGAAAGTATTCAATGTATGCGTAATCGCCATAGTTCATGCCGCGAGTTTCACGAATGCGCTCATATAAAAAGCTGTTAGAACTACGGTGCTCACCAAAGTACGAACGCACAAGCCAAAGGGCTGTCCAGTCTTCGCTACTTCTAATTGTATCAATAGGGAAACCAAACGATACCGCCGTCGATTGCGCTGACTTTTCTACAATAGTTGCATGATGACCTTTAAGCGCTGGCGCATCAGGAATACTTAAACGGCTTTGCTCACCCTTTGGTAGCGTTGCAAAATCGCTCATCATTTTAGCTCTAAGGTTTGCAGGCACAGCCCCAATTAAGCCAACCGTGAGTTTAGATTGCGTAAGCTCGCTGTTATAAAACGCTTTAACATCATCTAGTGTCAACGCTTCTAAATCCGAAATATCACCGTAGTTGTAACTTTCGTAAGGGTGATTTTTGTAAAGTGCACTGTATAGCACTTCTTTACCTAGCTCTTCATCGTTAGATGCTTTTAAGCCTGATTTAATACCATCGATCATTTCTTTTTTAAGGCGTTTAAAGTCATCGTCTCTAAAGCCTGGGTTTAATAATTGATCGCTCACAAGTGAATACCACTGCGCTGCATTGTCTTTATGAATGCGCCCTTGGAACGACAGCATTTCTTTATCTATTTGATAGCCAAAGCTACCCGCAAGCGGATAAAGTGCTTTTTGAATATCTTTATAGCTTGTCGCCTCTGAGCCACCTTGTGCAAGCATAGCCGCAGTTAACGCAGCAACACCTTTTTTACCTTGTGGGTCGGCAGCCGCGCCGGTATTGAATAAAAAGTTAACATCGATTAATGGCGAGCTATTGGTTTTATCAAGTACTTTAAATGTAGGCTTCGCAGGTGCTTGTTCAAGCTTTGCAGTAAGCGCATTTAAATTAACTTCTTGCTCAAAACCTGGGGCTTTATCAAGTGCCGACATTGTTAATGTGGTACGTGCGTTATCAGTAAAGTATTTATTAGCAACGGCTTTAATATCTGCGCTGGTAATGTTATCTGCCGATTTATACAGCTGGTTTATAACCTCAGGATCGCGCTCAAAATGCATGTAACTAGCAAGTGTTGATGCAATCGCTTGCGACGAATCTAAGCCATTTATAAAGCTGTATTTAAGGTTCGATTTTAAATCACTGAGCTTTTGCTCATCAACAAGCTCAGTGCGTGCTTTTGCATAAGTTCGGTTAATGGCATCGCGCGCAGTGGCTAAATCGTCTGCGTTTTCTACTTTAACAAATACGTGTAATAAACCCGGATCTTTAGTCTCTGGGTTATAGGTAAACATTTGGCTGGCAATTTGTTTGTCGACCACTAGCTCTTGATATAAATCTGAATTACTAGAAAAATAAAGCTGTGAGATTAAATCTAGTGCCGCTCTGTCTTTTTTAGCAGGCTCCCACGCAGCGCCTTTGTACGATACAAGTAACCAGTGTCCTGGTAGCGCTTCATCTTGCTGGTGCAAATATTTTGGTGCTTGTTGAACAGGTTCTGCTTTAATGTCAGCAACATAGTTACCCTTTTTCCAGCTGCCCCAATGCTTTTTAACCATTGCCATTGTTGCTTGTGGGTCTACATCGCCCACGATGACAAGTGACACATACTCAGGCTTATAAAACTTAGCAAAAAATTCTTTACCATAGGCCATTTGATCTGGCATGGCTTCTATGTCTTTAAAAAAGCCCATAGTGGTGTGTTTATACGTGTGCTTATCAAACGCTTCTTCGCGTACAGCGCTTAATAATTTACGAATTGGGCTCGCGTTGTTTTTTAAGTACTCACCTTTTACCGTTTGTGCTTCGGTTCTAAATTGCTCTTCGGTGTAGGTTAAGTTTTGAAAAATATCAGCTTCAAGCTCAAGTACTTTATCAAGGTGCTGCTTCGAAAAGTTTAAATGGTAATTTGTGTAATCGTTTGTTGTATAAGCGCGGTTATCAACACCTGAATTTTTTAATATGTCTGAGTACACATCTTCAGGGTATTTTTGTGAGCCTTTAAACATCATGTGTTCAAAAAAGTGAGCAAAGCCTGTTTTACCCTCTTCAACTTCGTTACGCGATCCAACCGATACCGGAATTTGCAGCGACACTACATCAGGGTAATCGGTTTTAACAACCATGACACGTAAGCCGTTTTCTAGCTCTTCAATTAAGTAATCTTGCGAAAAAACACGGTCATCAGCTTTATTTACTTGTTCTTTTTGTGCTGTTGTTTGCGTGCTTTGGTTTTGTTGCATGGCGCAACCTGTTAACGCCAGCGATACCGCTAAGCTGGTTGCTAATAATTTAAATTTCATTGTTGTCCCTTTTTAAATTGAGCAAATTTGTTGTCAGATTTAACTCTTTAATTATGCCCCAAAGCCAATAAATATAAGAGCCCCAAGGGAATTTATTATGTAAACAACTGTGTCAATTATAAATAATGGGAACAAGCACTATGAATAAACATCATGTTAATTGAAAAACTTTCATTAAATAAATCTATCTAGACGTCTAAATGGCTGCTATATTAAATCCATCAAAACAAACTTAGCTGGAATGAGGATTATGGCTTTATCACTAAAAGAGAAGATAGTGGACACCAACCAAGGTGTTTATCTTATTGGTACTACCCCGCCTAAAATTGGCACCGATAAAGCGCAATTAAAAACCATTGCAGAAAAGCTATTAGGTCGCTTACACGAAATTGAATACGACGGCGTGATAATTTACGACATTCAAGACGAAAGCAGCCGAACTAATCAAGACCGTCCATTTGCGTTTAAACAAACCGTTGATCCGCGTGAATACAGCCATTTACTTCGTAATTTATCTGCACAAGATGTGATTACTTATAAAAGTGTGGCGCAGCGTGGCGTAGGCGAATTTAAAGATTGGCTAAGTGAAACTAAAAACGACTACGATTTACAAAATGTTGTTTTAGTAGGTAGCCCATCATCGATAGGCGATATAAAGCTAAGCCTGCCAGATGCGTATAAAGCATTGGCTGAGCAATCAGATGATTTCTTTTTAGGTGGCGTTACGATTGCCGAGCGCCATTCAAGTAAACGAAATGAGCACGAACGATTAATAGAAAAAACAGCACAAGGTTGTCAGTTTTTTATATCGCAAGCTGTTTACGACGCACAAGCTACTATAGAGTTAATTACTAGCTACGCACGTACATGTAAAGCAAAAGGGATTACACCTCAACGTATTATATTAACGTTTACCCCGTGCGGCGGCGAAAAAACCTTAGAATTTATGCAATGGTTGGGTATCTCAGTGCCAGAGGCAACTAAATGGCGTATGCTTGATGCAGACAATACATTAAGCGAATCAGTCCGTATTTGCCGCGAAAACCTCGACTTAATACTTAAAAGCTGTGCCCACCTAGACGTGCCGCTGGGTTTAAATATTGAAAGCTTAACAAACCGTAAAGAAGAAATTGACGCGTCAATTAACTTATACCGTTTATTAAAAGCCATTATGGAATTAAACCTTGCTGAAAAGCTAATAGCTTAAAGGCTAGGTGAGAGCGAATTAACACCCTTCTTGGCAAGCCTAATGGCTTGCTTTTTTATGTCCGTACTTTGAAAAATAAATTAATAAGTACAAGTAAAAATTTGCAGCTTAAGCTATCCATGAAAGCTATTTTTGGTTATTACTCTCAAGCCTTTTTAAGGCAAACCCCATAGAGGAGCACATAACACCAAAAATAATTCCCTCATCAGATATAAATCTAATGCTAGGAAGCGCTTCAAATAAGCTTATTATTGCTAATGAAAAAATAAAACCTATCGCAGAAAAAACCAGCCAAGTTTTTGTGGCATGAGTCATGACGAACTTCCTTTTATTATTGTGCTTTTTTAGCGAGCCTATACGCTTGTTTATTTTTATACATTGCGTGGTCGGCATCATTTAATAGCGCTTCAAAGGGCTGCTTTTGTTTATTAGTAAAACTATAACCAATGCTGAGCGATAAATCGCAAACACCTTCTTTTAGTAAAGCATTTGTATACTCAGTCGAAATTTTATCCATGATGTAGCTAATTTTGCTTTTATCGCTTAATTGCATTACTGCAACAAACTCATCACCACCTAAACGCCCTACTATGTCGGCATCTCTTAAATGGTTTTTTAGCGTATCCGCCAAAATAATTAAGGCTTTGTCACCTACTTCATGTCCAAAGGTGTCGTTTAATTTTTTAAAGTCGTTTATATCTATAAACAAGCAACATACGTCGAATCCCAAACGCAGTGCTAAATTTAGCTTTTGCTGAGCTAGTAAGTTAAGTGCTCGACGGTTATAAATATCTGTTAATGAGTCTAACATGGCTATTTCGCGCATTTGCTCATAGCTATACACAAGCGCTAGGTCGTCTTCAATTAAATCGCGTAATTGCTCTATGAGCTCAAAGTATTCATCAGTATAGCTAGTTATTTTAGTGTCTTTTAAGCATAGCGTGCCAAATACTTCACCTTCTGGCCAATGGATAGGTAAGCCTAGGTAGGATTCAACACCATCCTCAACTACTTCTGGCAGGGTGTTCCATGCATCGTTATTGCTTGCATCATTAATATATAAAATATTATTAGTTTCAGCGACGTGCCGACAAAAAAGAGGTGTTTGAGGGGGAAGTATCGGGTTGGTTTCAAAGCTTGAGCCACCTTCGTTATTTCTAATAACAACGCGATAGCCTTTGCTTGTTGCCTGAACTATATAACCAGACGGGGCTGAAAAAAGCCCCGTGATAAGGTCCATTGTTTTTTGCCATTTATGCAAAGATATTTGGCCATCAACACCAGAGAATGCCCATTTATCAGTTTCAAACATTAACTTTACCTCGGCTATTTAATAGCTCCAGTATAGGCAAAAAAGTAAAGTAAAAGCTATTATTTACGACGTCTACTTGGCTCTCTTTTACCTGTAATGCGTTTTTTATCGCGATCTTTTCGAGATTTATTCGTATTTTTACGATTATCTTTGGGCTTTTTATTTAAGTCAGGCTCGTAACCTTCTAACCACTGCGGCGTTAAACGCGTATCGAGTAATACTTCAATTTCTTCTAGCAGCCATTGCTCATCAAGACTTACCAATGACATAGCAAGCCCTTGTTCACCAGCGCGACCTGTACGGCCAATACGGTGTACGTAATCCTCAGCAATGTAAGGCAGTTCAAAATTAATTACGTATCTAAGTGTAGAAATATCTAAACCACGCGCAGCGACGTCGGTTGCAACAAGTACGCGTGTAATACCCTCTTTAAAGTTTTGCAATGCACGGTCACGTGCGCCTTGCGATTTATCGCCATGGATTGATTCGGTTTTTAACCCATCTTTACACATTTCTTTAGCAAGCTGATCGGCCATTTGTTTTGTGCGAGTAAAAATAAGCACTTGGCGCCAGTTTTTCATGCCAATCATGTGCGATACAAGTTCGCGCTTACGATCTTCATCTACAGCGTAAATAACTTGCTCTACTTCAACCGCAGCTGAGTTACGTTTATCAACTTCAATTAGCTCAGGGTTTTTAAGTAGTTTTTTACTGAGTTCAAACACGCTGTCATCAAACGTAGCTGAAAATAGTAAAGTTTGGCGATCGCCCGGGATATGTCGCAATATACGTCTAATTTCATCAATAAAGCCCATATCAAGCATGCGGTCAGCTTCGTCAAACACTAAAGAGTCTACGCTTGAAAGTACCACACTGCCTTTAACTATATGATCAAGCAAACGCCCTGGTGTGGCCACTATAACTTGTGCTGTTTTAAGTGCTTTTATTTGAGGGCCAATACTTGCACCACCATAGGCTAAAGCACCATTGATGTTAGTGCCTTGTGCGTACTTTTCAAAGCTGGCAAATACTTGCTGAGCAAGCTCTCGTGTTGGCGTTAAAATTACAACGCGGGCAAGGCCTTGCTCATCTTTTTTAGGGGTATTTAAAAGCTTATGTAATAGAGGTAAAACAAAGGCGGCGGTTTTACCCGTACCTGTTTGCGCGCTGCCCATTACATCACTTCCGGCTAAAATAGGCGGAATAGTTTTAATCTGAATTGCGGTAGGCTGAGTGTAATTATTTTGCTCAATCGCTGTTAATAATAACGGGTCGAGATTAAGTGATGAGAACGTAGTGGCAGACATAGGCTTAGCTTTAAAATAACAAAGAGAGCTATTGTACGCATATTACTGTACTGCGTAAATTAACCAGTCCAGAAAAGTATTTAATCGTGATTGCTCTCTTTCGCTTTAGCGCTAAAACAATAAAAAAGGCGCTAAATAACTGTTGTATTTAGCGCCTTTTTTAATTTGCTGTAGCTTTAAGCTGGCTTTAGTGTCGCTTTACGTTCGTTGTAAAACGCTATTAAATCGTCAACTGTTGCTTGGCAGTATTCGCGAATACCCGAAACCACCATGTGCTTTTCACCACAACCCACTTTAACGCCGTTTTCTAACAGGTTGAAACGTAGTGTAATTTTTCCGCGCTTACCGGCGTACTCAAAGCTTGGCTCTGCAAATTCAAGTACTGGCGCTGTTATATCAAGGTTATCAAGATTAATAAGCATTGATTCGTAAATTACCATCGGACGAGCAGGGTTTATCATTACCTCTTGCTTGCCCATTAATGGGATAATTACATGCGGAAAGGTAGTACCAGAAAACTCAACATAATTTTTTATTAGACTATTAGTTAGTGCTGGGCATTGGCTGGTTTTACCGCTGCGCTTTACCTTTAAAATTACTTTTTCGCCATTGGTAACATCAAACTCATCTGCTCCCTCAGGGAAATGTAGTTTGGTGTTTTCATCAACCATACCGGCAAAAGTAAATTCCATTTGTTCACTAATACCGTAGCGGTCTAGTACCAATGAAAAAAGTAAGTCTCCTGGCGCGCAAAACTTTTTGGCATCTTTGTCATGAAGTGGATTGTAATCGTCAGCAACGCATTTAGCGAAGCGACAACCCTGCTCACGAGAGATAGAAACATAATCAGCATGCTGCTGAAAAAAAGGACTTAACATAGTTTGTTCACTGCTTAAACTGCTTATAACCTATCTATATTACCAGAAAAAAAATATTGAGAGGTCGAATCTGTTAGATTAATGGCTAAATAAAACAGAGTAATAAAAAACAATGACCTTTTATTTATTAGCACTATCAATTATATGTGTTTTTCCGTACTGCAAAATATCAATAATGCGGCAACCCCTTTGGCACTACTTAATGGCTTTAAGTGTAGTAAGTGGGTATTTTCAAGGTTATGTAAATTTGTATGCTCTGCTCAGCACTGGGCTTTACGTTGTTTTATACTACTGTGTGCTAAATGCAAAGTGGGCAATAATACGCGCTATTTTAAGTACTGTTTTTATAATTTCCTCACTGGCATTAGCACTTCATTGGGTGCCTGGTTTTAATAACCTCCCTATTGTTATAGATGAGCGTATTACAAGCGATGCGATTGCTTTTACCCTTTATGCTAATTTTGATAAAGCTATGGCTGGGTTATTTCTTTGTGCTTACTTTTATTCGAATAAAAAAGCTTTAAAAGCAGACTCTAATAAAGCAGGCCCATTAAACGTTAAACAACCTATTTTTATAATTATTGCTACTGTTTTAGCTTCGCTCACTGCGGCTTTAACACTTGGACTTGTAAGCTTTAACCCAAAAGTGCCCAACTTTTGGTTAGCCTTTATTGCTATTAATCTTTTATTTACCTGTGTAGCTGAGGAAGCTTTGTTTAGAGGTTTATTACAAACCAAACTTAGCCAAATAATCACATCTACTCGCCCAGCGCTACTTGCTCCAATAATGACAGCAGCAGTGTTTGCTTTGGCACATTTTGCAGGAGGATTTAACTATGTATTGGTTTCATTTATTGCAGGCTTAGGATATGGCTATATTTTTTATAAAACGCAGCGCTTAGAGTGGGCCATTATGTGCCATTGGTTAGTTAATGTTTGCCACTTCTTTTGGTTTACTTACCCTATGCTCAGTAAAATCTAAATACATTTACAAATGCTAACAATTTACCCGTTGGCAAACATTGCCAGCATTTGATTTTGTTAGTAATTTACTACTTTAAATAATAAATTAAGGGACTAATAAATATGCTACGTTTTATAATGGCAATAACAGTGCTGGCCACAATAACTGGTTGTTCAGGCATGACTTATCATACAGATATAGACAACGGTGTTTTATCTCAAGAAATTGGCACCTACGTTAATAAAAGAGATTTACAGCAATTTTATAGCGACCAAGAAGCACACGAAAGTGGCGCAACACTTTTAGGCCGAATAGAAGGTGAAAGCTGTGATGGCGACGGTATGGGCAGCAATAATGTAAGTTACAATCGCTCTAAATCAAACGCGATTGATTTACTTAAAGCTGATGCTATGCGCAGAGGCGGGAATGCTTTTACTATTAATTCCTGTAGTGAAACCTCTGTATCGTATTGCGACCTATCTGTTTTATGCACCGGACAGGCCTACGACTATTAATAAGTAAAAGTGCAAATTATATATTAAGCGCAAAGCTCAGTAGCACACGCTTTCCAGACTCGATTTTAGATACGCTGTGTTCGTACTTATCGGGTCTGAAGAAATACACGCGATTAAATAAATTTATAATGCATTTTGAGCATTTAAATACCCCACCCGCTTTAGGTTTCTCTAATACAAAATTGAGCTTGTAATAGCGCCCTTGCTGCACAGGGTCAATATGGTTCATTACGCTGTGATTGGGTGGGTAAGTAACAAGGTTTATCGAAAATGTGTTACTGCTAAAAATGGCTTTGTTTTTTACAGGTGCAATCATACTGCCTCCTATGAGTTTATATTCCCTATTGTATCATTGGGCTAAGTACTAATACTTTAGTTAAACAATATCAAAATACGATGTCATATAGCTAAACAGCCTGAAACAAAAAAGCCGAACTTATTTTACTAAGCTCGGCTTTTAAAAGTACATTGTTTAGCAATTATGCACTTGGGTATTCGCGGTACGCACGCTCTATATTTTTAGCCTGCTTTTTAGAAATACCTAAATGAGCAAGCGCTACACGTAAACGAGCACGTGATAAGTCAGAGCCTAATATTTCCATTGCATCAAGCACTGACGTACTTGATGTTTTGCCTGTAATTGCGACAAAAATTGGCTCTAAAAAGTCTTTAATTTTAAGCTCGTGGAATGTAGCCACTTCTTTTGCAATTGCAAAAATAGCGGGCTTATCAAAGCTACGTAAGCCTTCAAGCTGCCATACAAAAAATTGTAGGGCTTGGCGTATTACGTTTTCGTCTGCTTTACCAGCTGTTAATAGCGCAGGATCGTAAGTTGGAATACCACCTACAAAGTGCCCTGCCAGCTCAACCATATCCGAAAGGGTATTAATACGCGTTTTAGCCTCTGGTAATACTTTAGCTAACATTTCACCGTTAAACTTCCAATCAACAAAGCGCTGAATTAACTGCTCGTCGGTTAGATTTTCACGGATCCACATGCCGTTTAACCAGCTTAATTTATCCACGTCGAATACTGGGCCACCAAGCGATACGCGCTTCATGTCAAAGTTTTCAATCATTTCATTAAGTGTGAACTTTTCACGCTCATCTGGCATTGACCAACCCATACGACCTAAGTAGTTAAGCACGGCTTCTGGCAGGTAACCCATTTCTTTATAGTAATTAATAGATGTTGGGTTTTTACGCTTAGATAGCTTTGATTTATCTGGGTTACGTAGCAATGGTAAATGACCAAGTACTGGCGCTTCCCAACCAAAATCTTCGTAAAGTTTTAATAACTTAGGTGCTGAGTTAATCCACTCTTCGCCACGGAAAATATGACTAATTTGCATATGGTGGTCATCAACTACGTTCGCTAAAAAGTACGTTGGGAAACCATCCGCTTTTAAAAGCACTTGCATGTCTACGTTTTCCCACGGGATCTCAATTTCATCTCGTAGGTAGTCGTTAAACTTAAATGTGCCTTCGCTTGGAATTTTCATACGTATAACGTAAGGTTTGCCTGCCGCTAAGTTTGCTTTAATTTCTTCATCAGTATGGTTTAAACCACGACCGTCGTATTTAGGGCGCAAGCCTTCTGCCATTTGCTCTTCACGCATTTGATCAAGCTCTTCGCTTGTTGCAAAGCAGTAAAACGCTTTACCATCGTCAACTAACTGATGCGCGTATTTTTTATATAAATCGCTACGCTCAGATTGACGGTAAGGACCAAATTCGCCACCCACATCAGGACCATGATCCCACTCAAGCCCTAACCAGCGTAAGCTATCCATAATTGCAAGTTCAGACTCTGGCGTGCTACGTACTTGGTCTGTATCTTCTATACGAAGTACAAATTCACCGCCTTGTTGTTTAGCAAAACAGTAGTTAAATAAGGCGATATAAGCGGTGCCAAGATGCGGGTCACCAGTTGGCGACGGGGCAACACGGGTGCGAATTGTCATGGTAAATTCTCTTTAAATAAGTGAGATAATAAAAGTGGTTTATGCAGCTACTTTGTTTAAGTAAGCAATAATATCGTTTGATTCATACAGCCATTGTACTTGGCCATTTTTCTCTATACGCAGACAAGGCACTTTAACTTTGCCGCCTTGCTCAAGAAGCTCTTGACGATATTGCTCATTATTTTTTGCATCACGCGTTTCTATGTTTAAGCCTTCGCGCTTAATAGCGCGGCGTACTTTTACACAAAACGGGCATGCTTTAAATTGGTACAGTTTAAATTGTGAGGTTTGCTGATCAAGCTGTGCTTGCTCGTCGCTTGCACGCTTTTTACTGCGAGGAGTAAATACAAAATTAAAGAATAAGATTATACAACCTAAAAACCAACGAACTAATTTCATGTTCTGTGCTCTGCTTACAACAATTTAAGGAGCCAGATTTTAGCACAAATTTACAATCAAAAAAGCTCAATACTGTTATCTATCTTTGGTTCGTTATTAACTTCTAATTCACTGTAGGAGGTAACTCTATTACGGCCAGTATTTTTAGAGTAGTAAAGCGCTAAATCAGCCTGATTTACAATACTCGATACAGTATCAATACTCACTAATTCTAAAAAACCAATGCTAATGGTTAATTGGCCAATTTGTGGAAAGGGGTATTGGGCAACATTAAGGCGTAACCGGTTAAGTGCAACATGTGCATCAGCCTCTGTTTTTGCTTGAAATAACATTGCAAATTCTTCACCGCCATACCTAAATACATAGTCCTCTATTCTAAAATTATTTTTTAGTAGCCGTGCAACAAGTAAAATAACCTCATCGCCAATTACATGCCCGTAGTTATCATTAATATTTTTAAAGTTGTCGATATCGGCAATAGCTAAATACCAACGTCGCTTTTTATTGTTATCATTTCTTGGTAACAAAAAACCGTTACCCGATACAATCTCAATTACTTTTTTATCAAATGTTTGCCTATTTAAAAGCTCTGTAAGTGGATCTAACCGCGACTTATATAATAGCCCAAGCTGATTAGCATAAATATTTAAAATATGTACAGCTAACATAGTTGTTCGTTCTGGTAATTCTTGCTCGGTTTCTATTAATAAAGTGCCGACTACTTTTCCAAAATGATAAATAGGCACGTAACTTGTTGTGCTACTAAAGGCATAGCTCACCCTAATTTTATTTTGAGTGACCTTTTGTAATAACAATGATGCTTCATCTGGGCTTAATTGCTCTAAATTACTATTTGGATTAATAAGAGTAGGGGGTATGGGGGCTGAAAAATTTTTATTGACGTAAATGGCAAAATTATCAACTTCGAGCAAGTCGCTAATTATTTGTATTAATGCGCTATCTAAATCACTTTCTTCCTCTTGCTGGGTAAGCTTAATAATCCATTCGTGCCCACACTTATTTGCCTTCATTACACTGCCTAAACTAATTAAACTTTTATTAGTCTAGACAATACTCATGAATTTACTAAGTTATGAGGTAATACTTATTAACTAATCCTTTAGAATAGGTATTAAAGTAATACTAAGTCGTCGCGATGCAATACTTCTGCACCACTATCGTATTCAAGTAACTCACCTATTTGATTTGAGTGTGCGCCTTTGATTTTATTTACCTCGGTACTGCTAAAACGCGTTAAGCCACGTGCAATTACTTGATTTTTAGTATCTATTAAATCAATTAAATCGCCTCTTTCAAAACGTCCAAATGCATTAGTAACGCCTTTAGCAAGTAAGCTTGCACCTTTATTTTGAAGGGCACTAATAGCACCTGCATCTATAACAATTTGGCCGGTACTTTTAGGCCCAGCTAGTAGCCATTTTTTACGGCCATCTTTTGGGGCGGTGAGTTTTAAAAAGCGTGTACCAGGTAACTCGTCACTCATGCATTTTAAAATAACGTTTTTACCTGCGCCTTTTGCAATAATAACTTCAACACCTGCACGCCTTGCAATGTCGGCGGCTTGCAGTTTAGTCGCCATACCGCCGGTGCCTAAATTTGTACCACTGCCACCAGCAAGTTGGCGCAGCTCATCGTTTATATGTGTTACTTCACCAATGAGGGTGGCATCGGCATTGGTGCGAGGATCGCTGGTAAATAACCCTTCTTGATCGGTAAGTAGCAATAATTTATTAGCATTAGCCAAAATAGCAACAAGTGCCGATAAATTATCGTTGTCGCCTACTTTTATTTCACTGGTAGCGACTGCGTCATTTTCGTTAATGATGGGCACAACGTCGTAATTTAATAACGCATTGAGTGTATCGCGGGCATTAAGGTAGCGCTCTCTGTCGTCTACATCAGCGCGAGTAAGCAGCATTTGCCCTACATTTACCCCATATAAAGCAAACAAGCTCTGCCAAATATGAATAAGTTGACCTTGTCCAATTGCAGCAAGCATTTGTTTATCAATTAAGCTTCTGCCACAGGGTTTTAATAGTTGTTCGCGCCCAGCAGCAACTGCACCGCTCGATACTAAAATAACGTGATGACCCTGCTTTTTAAGCTCGCAGCATTGGCGTACTAATTCAACCATATGTGCTTTGTCTAGCTTATCGGTGCCGCCAGTGAGTACGCTTGTACCAAGCTTTACAACTATTACCTGTTCCCTTTGCATGTGCTTTTTACTACTGATTAATTAAAGATGAATTAATTTATACCAGCTCGGTATTTTTGAACAAGTTAAAAATATTCATGCTAGGATCTGATTTTATTAAATTAAGTAAATTACTCTCTATGCCTGCCAGTTTATGTTTAATTATTGCCACCTTTTTATGGGGCAGCTCTTTTATTGCGCTTAAATACGCCATTGCTATTTACGACCCTGCATTGGTGATATTTTTACGCATGCTCACCACGTTAGTTTTGTCGCTTTGTTTATGGCGCTACGTTATTCGGTTTGAGTATTTAAAAGGTGACTGGAAGTATTTAGTGGGTATGTCGCTTGCTGAGCCTTGCTTATACTTTTTATTTGAAGGCCATGCAATGGAATACACATCAGCCTCGCAGGCCGGTGTTATTGTCTCTTGCTTACCTATTATTATTGCGTTGCTTGCCTTTGTATTACTTAAAGAGCATATAAGCAAAGCCATTGTTGTCGGTTTTACGCTGTGTATAGGTGGCAGTATTTTACTTACGCTTCTTTCACCAAGTACCGACCAAGCACCTAATCCGTTACTAGGTAACTTTTTAGAGCTTATGGCTATGGTGTGCGCTGCATTTTATACCGTAAGTATTAAACATTTAGCTAATCGCTACTCGCCCCTGACTTTAATTGCGTTGCAAGGTATTAGCGGCAGCTTGTTTTTTGCGCCGTTTTTATTTTTTATCGACCTACCAAGCGAAAATCAACACGACTTAACTGCGCTCATGAGCATTTTGTATTTAGGTTCGTGTGTAACCCTTGGCGGCTACGGCATGTACAACTATGCAATTAGCAAGGTATCGGTATTAACCGCTGCTGCGTACTCTAATTTAATTCCTATTTTTACACTTATTTTGTCAGCTATTATTTTGGGCGAAGTGCTCAACGTTTGGCAATGGCTGAGCATATTTGTGGTATTTATTGGCGTAATGGTAAGCCAGCGCCATCAAGAACTCGTGGTTGATATACCGCTTAGTGAATCAGGCGAAGACATTTGCGCAGATACAAGCAATCTTAAATCAGTACCCGAGGCAAGCGAATCAAAAGGGTAACAGGTAAGCAAATACAGTCCAGGTGTTTGTAAAAATGAGTTTTGGGATTGATGAATAACCTCAATCCCCGTTACCTTATAATTTTGAATCACCCCACTTTGCAGTTGCAAAGTAAACGCCTCTCCCACTTTGGCCTTTTGTAAAAATGCAAAGTGGGTGTCGTTATGCCCTGCTATTAACGCGCCCTTTTCGTTTCCAAACTCTTTTCCGCCCAGCTCCCCTGCAGGTAAAAATTGGCTAGGCGCAAACGCTAAATTACGACCACTCGCTCCAGCCAATACACTTAATGTTTTATTATGACTTGGCCAATCAAGCTTTGCAGTCACGTAGCTATCGGAGTAATACCACGGTTTTACTTTGGTGCTGGGTGATTTAAGTGCCTCTTGCCATGCTTGCTCAATTAATACTTGAGCAAGCCATGCTTTTGCCTGCATATAAGCGCCGTGACCAAATAATCCAAGCCCAGCTATTAGTAAACCCACGCTTAGCCACTTTTTCATTTACGTGCCCTGCTTAATTTAAATGATCGGTTTATTTTAAGGGCGCCAAATCCCAATAATAAAATACAACCTAGCAATATATGTAACCTGCTTTGCCCATCGGTTTGCGGTAAGCGCATTGCCATACCTTGCGGTACTGCATTAGTAGCTTGCGCCGTTTGCTCTGCCACTTCTTTTATTTGAGTTTGTTCAATCGCTATAAAAGCAGTAAACGGGCTAAGTAATTGATGAGTAAGCGCAAGCTCCTGTACTTCACCTTTAACTACACTTTGCTCGTTGTATAAAAGTAATGACTTGATTTTTTGGCGCGCCCACAGTTTTGCTATACCTTGAGCGCTTGAGCTATTTTGTGTACTTAATTTAATACTTAAAGGCCCTTGTGCTGTTTGCCCAGCAAGTACCACACTTTTAGCATTATTAAGTTTTATAGCGACCATAATAGGCTCGCCAAAATATAAATCAGGTAGTGGTGATGGCCAAAAATCTAAGTTGTTACCGCTTTCATCGCTTAGCGCCAAATTAGTAATAGCCGGATGTGCAAGCTTATCAAACAACTGCTGCATTTTAGGTTGCACCTCGCTTGTGCTGCCTATAAACGTAAATGAGCCCTTACCGACATCTGCCGCTCGGCGCATAAAAAAGCTGTTAGGTGCGCTGCCAATACCCACTGTAAATAAGCGGCTATCACCTAATTTATTTTGAATATTTTTAAATAATGCATCTTCATTACTTACGCTACCATCAGTTAAAAATACAACTTGGCGTACAAAACCATCAAACTCGCTGCCATCAAGTACGGCATTAAGCGCACCTTGTATTTCTGTGCCGCCGTCGGCTTCTAGGCTATAAATAAATCGCTCTGCACGGCGTAAATTAAAGTCACTGGCTATAAGTGGTTTATCGCTCATTGGAGTCACTATGTTGTCAAAACCAATAATGTTAAAGCTGTCGTCGCTATCAAGTAATGACAGTGCATAAAACAACGCTTTTTTAGCTTGCTCCATAGATTGCCCGTGCATAGAGCCTGACGTATCAACTACAAATACCATTTCGCGAGGTAAGCGTTGAGTTTGTGTAAAATGATCCCCTGGTGGCATTAGCATAGCAAGCCCGTATCGGTCACCATTTTCAAACTGCTGAGTAAAAAATGCAGCTTGAGCTTGCTCTTTTTGCAGCGGTTTAAACTCAAGTACAAAGTCGCGATTAACTGTATTTGTCTCATTTAACGCTATTTTATATTGTCCAAACGCGGTGTTTTGCACATCAACATTATGAAATTTAGAATTGATATCCACCAGCTCTAAGCCTACGTCTATATCAATGTTTAAGCTAAATTGGCTGCTTGGTACGTTATCATTTTGATTACTGCTTTGAATGCTGTAAACAGGGCTTAACCATCCCGTTGGGAGTGAGTTAACATGCGTTTGGTTCTGAGTACTCACCTCAACCTCACCACTAATCGCGTGATAACGCGGTGTAATGGTAGTAGGAAACCTAATAGCGAATGTACCGCTGCTGTAATCAATTATTTCTTGATACTCAAGCTCAATAATCACTTGCTCACCAGGGCCAATATTTGCCACATTAGTAATAAACATATTGGCGCGTTGCTGGCGTACAAGGGCCGCTTGGTTACCTGCTTTTTTAGCCTCCTCGTATTTTTTTTCGGCTTCCACTTTTTTATCAATTTGGCCTTTAATGACTCGCTCACCTATACGCATTGTCATGGCGTGCACAGCGCTTTCATCTGGCAATGGAAAAACGTAGCGCGCGTTAACTGCAAACGGGTTTTCGTTTTGATAGGTTTGCGTTACTACAACATGATTAATTAGGCCGGTTAAGGTCATATTGGCGTCGCTTTTTAATATTATTGCGGGGCCTGCTGGCGCACCATTGCTATCAAAAAGTTCTAACTTGGGTGATTGCGCTTGGCTTTTAAAGCTCGCTAACAGCACAATCGCTATGAATATAAAAATGCTTACTTTAGTAAGCATTTTGGTTGGTTTACTCAACATAAAATCACTCCATCGAACGCTTTGTTTTAAATAGTTTTAGTTACTCGCCGTTTGGCCATTTACAGGGTTCATTGAGCGAGTGGTAAGCGTTACGCGTCTATCAAAAAAGTTATCTTCCACCGTGTTGCTGTTAGCCAATGTTTGCTGCTCGCCAAATGCCTGCGTACTTAAGCGTTTGTGGCTCACGCCGTGTTTTATTAAATAGCTTTGCACGGCATTTACACGCGCTTTAGAAAGTAAAAGGTTGGCTTGCTTATCGCCGCGTTGATCGGCAAAGCCACTTAAATCAAGTGCGAGTTGTGGTTGGTTGTTTAACAAGGTAACGAGTTGGTCTAACTGCAGCGCAAAATGCGGGGCAATAACACTTGAACCTGTTTTAAATTGCACCGTCATCGCCAATAAGTTATTAATTTGAACTTGAGTTAACTGCTCATTTTGATTGGCAAGCACTTCTAGCTGTTGCTCTAACATATTATTGTGGTTAAGCACGTGTTGGTAATCGCTGGTTTTTTCTTTCATGACCGTAATTGCACGCTCTTGCTCTGCAATTTTGTTATCAGCTACTTTTGAATCACCTATTAAGCCACCGGCAAATGCCCCAATAAACGCACCAATTGGTCCGCCCACTACGCCGCCAATAATAGCGCCTGCACCTAGCCCAATAGCCGTTTCTTTATGGGCTTCTTTTGATGGCGTGTTAGATGTTGAGGCAATTGCTGGAGTACAAAAACTAGCAACGAGTGTTAACGCAATTAATGTCTTCTTCATGATTTGATCCTTAAACTTACTTTTTAATTTGTGATGTTTTGTTTTGATGGGTGTATTAAAACAAGCTCAAGTGGCAGCAAAGGGGATCAAAAATGGCAAACTGCTGAGCAATTGTGGCAAAAAAGTGGCAATTGCCTTTTTAACCTTACTTAGCTTAAAAACTTCGATATAGTGCACAACAGAGCCGATAGGATAATGATTAAAATGAAAAAAATAGCCATCGTTGAAGATGAACCCGCAATCCGCGAAAACTACATAGAAATGCTGAGCGCACAGGGCTACCAAGTAAGTGGCTTTGAAAATCGCGCCAGCGCTGAAGCTGCATTTAAAAACGCCCTGCCCGATTTAGCCATTGTTGATATTGGCCTAGGCCATGAAATAGATGGTGGTTTTTTACTGTGCCAAACATTGCGTTCGCTTTCTAAAACACTGCCTATTATTTTTTTAACCGCCCGCGATAGCGAAATAGATACTGTATGCGGCCTGCGCATGGGCGCCGACGACTACCTAACAAAAGACATAAGCTTGGCTCACTTGGCTGCACGTATTGGTGCGCTGTTTCGCCGAATGGAAGCACTTGAACAACCCGCTGATGCAAACGCCCTCATAACACGCGGGCAGTTAACGCTCGACACGCAACGTATGCAGGTATTTTGGCAGCAACAATTAGTTGATTTAACCGTAACCGAATTTTGGATGCTGCATTCACTCGCCCAGCGACCAGGCCATGTTAAAAGCCGTAACGATTTAATGAGCGATGCAAAAATTTATGTAGACGACAGCACTATTACTTCACACGTAAAACGTATTCGTAAAAAGTTTATAGCACTCGATAGCACCTTTGATTGTATAGATACTGTGTACGGTATGGGCTATCGGTGGGAACAACACTAATGCTACGATTTGGTCTGCGCAGTAAATTTATATTACTTTCATGTTTTTTGTTTTTGCTGCCGTGGCTTGGCTACGAGTACGTATGGGAAATGGAAAAGTTTTTACGCCAAGGCCAAGAAAAAACCCTCGTAGGCACTACTCGCGCACTTGCTACCGCATTACATGAGCGCCCTGCATTATTTGACGAGCAAACCAACTTTTTAGACCAAGTTGTAAAAGGTCGCGATTTATACGCTTATAATCTTAAAAACCCTATTCAGCTCGACGGTAAACTTAACGATTGGGACAGCTATCAACCGCTATTTTGGCATTACGACAAGCGCTACTTACAAAAAACAGATAACAAACATCAAGCCAGTGACTTATCGTTCGATCACATGGTAGGAAAGTTTGATAACTACTTATACGCCGTATTTAAAGTAACCGACAATACCCTTATTTATCGCGCTAAAAATAGCTTAAGCATTACCAATAACGATTATTTACAAATTGGCTTAAAAACGCCTAACGGCCAGTTTAATACTTACATTATTGCGCCGCGCCAAGATGGCTGGGTTAATGCGTTTGATGCAAATACCAAAGCCCCTTTTACAAAAATTCAGGGCTATTTTGAAAGTACTGAATCAGGTTATAACGTAGAGCTGCGCTTTCCTATTAGCATGCTAGGCAACAAACTTGGCTTTGCTATTGTTGACGTTGATAATAAAGAGGCATTATTAGAGCCTAAAATAATGTCGACCTCAAACTTAAATAACCCAAACGATTTGGGCTCGGTATTAGTCCCTTCCCCAGAAATTAGCCGTATTTTAAAAGGTATGGGCCACAGTGGTAGCCGCATTTGGGTGGTTGATAACCATCATCGTGTACTTGCGCAATCGGGTACTATTCAAAATGCAGATGGCGTATGGGCTGATGGGCTTGCTAATAAAGCACCTGAAACTTGGTGGCAACGCTTTGAGCAAAATTACTTACACCCAATTTACTATAAAATATTAACGCGCCCCGAAAATGAGTTTTTAGATACCCTGCACGATGTAGCCTCTATGCAGGGCACACATTTAGCGAAAGCATTAAAAGGACAACCAGCATCGTCTTGGCGATTAACACCCGACAGTAAAGCCGTTATTTTATCGGCCGCTTACCCTATTTGGATTCAAGACCAAGTAATTGGCGCGGTAATAGCAGAGGAAACCACAAACGGCGTACGTACGCTGCGTAACAAGTCACTTGAAAAACTCTTTAACGTTATTTTAGCTGTGATGCTAATTGGTACTGTCACCTTGTTCTTTTTTGCCTCACGTATATCGAACCGAATTAGGCGGCTGCGCGATACAGCTGAGCAAGCAATTGATGCACAAGGGCGTGTTACTGGCAGTATTAATTACAGCGACGCTAACGATGAAATTGGCGACCTGTCTCGTAGTTTTTCAAACATTGTGAGCCGACTTGGTGGCTATACCGATTACTTAGAGAATATGTCGTCGCGGTTGTCGCATGAGCTGCGAACGCCGGTTGCCGTAGTGCGCTCGTCACTCGAGAACTTACAAAGCTTGCCACAAAACGAGCTGAGTCAAAAATACCTTGATCGCGCCAGCGAAGGCGTTGAACGCTTAGGTAAAATAATAACCACCATGAGCGAAGCCACTCGCCTTGAGCAGAGTATTCAAAGCAACGAGCCTGAGCCTTTTTATTTACAAAAAGTAATAAATGGCTGTATGCAAGGCTATCAGCTTACTTACCCAAACCAGTTATTTACGCTTGATGTATGCCAAAACAAATTACCAATGCAAGGTGCACCGGAGTTTATAGCTCAGCTGCTTGATAAACTTATTAATAACGCGCTGGAGTTCAGTGAAGCCAATACGGCTATTAATGTAAGCCTAAAGCAGAGCGAAAACAAAGCAACATTAACAGTGAGGAACACAGGCCCTGCTTTACCCGAAGGGTTAACTGAGCATATTTTTGATTCAATGGTGTCGGTACGTAGCCAGCAAATGCAGCAACAGCCACATTTGGGATTAGGGCTTTATATTGTAAGGCTGGTGTGCGACTACCACAAAGGCAGTGTAACCGCGCAAAACAACGAACAAGGTGATGGTGTCGTGTTTACCGTAACACTGCCGTTAGCTAATGGTTAGGGCTGTATTTATACCGTTATATTTATAGCCACTGCATTATATGCAAATAGTAAGTACGTAATAAATTAAATTCAGCTGTATATTTTTAGTTAAAAAGAGTTACTTTAATTTACCTTAACTCCATATAAATTAACAAATAAACTCCTCTCATCCCTTAAAACCTGCCGGTTACAATTTAGTACAACTTCAAATGTAACTATTCACTTTTTATTCAGTCGAATGACCATACCCTACATCATATTAAAGTATTAAATTGAAGGAATACTCATGAAACCATCACTAGAGCGTGAAGAACTAGACTTTATTTTTGACTTATACTGGCCCTCTAAAAAGCCCAAGTCTGAAGAGGTAAAACCAAAAAACACCAATTACAAAGAGCTAAGAAAGCACGACGCGACTAAAAACCAAGGCGTATCGCACTACTTAGTCTAATTTTATTACGCTTGGGACTTCTCATGTTCTAAAAATGCTTTAATACAGTTTATTTCTGCAAGTTTTACTTCTTCGCCTATTTCAGGGCCTTTTTTGCCATTTTTAAGTGCATCTTGCACTACTTGTTTCTTATCCATTTTTTGCAGTTCAGTATGAATTGCTCGCAGCTTAGCTGCTTGCGGGTATGGCTTATCGACCAGTGTTTCACCACGCCCTTGTGCATCACATTGGCATGCTTGGGTAAACGCTATAAAACGTTCTGGGTGTACCAACGCATTTAAGTTAGTCACTATTAGCTTGTGAATGGTTTGCGGCCTTAACTGATCAATTGTATGGCAAAGGGTGTGATTATCACTGGTGAGTACGCCAACATCACGAAAACGGTTAGGCACTTTTAAGCGCTCACAAAACGCCTCAATAACTGCAACACCTTCGCGTTCGTGCCCACGTAGGTTTCCATGCTTTTTAAAACTAAGCGCTTTTCCAAAATCATGGGTAAGTGCAGCAAAACGTGCTTCTAAGTTAAAATTTAAATCGGCTGCACGCCTAAGTACCAACATAGTATGCACAAACACATCCCCTTCAGGATGATGGTTTGCCGGTTGCGGTACATTAACCATGCGCTCAAGTTCTGGAAAAATACCTAAACCTTGCAGTGCTTCAAAATAAAGCTCAGGGTGCTTTTCACCCAGTGCTTTTTCAGTTTCAAGCCACACGCGCTCAGGTACTAAATGATTTAGCTCACCTTTATTTTTAAGCTCGCGCATTAATGCATAGGTACTTGGGTGAATACGCCAATCACTGCCATAGCGCGCTAAAAAACGGGCAATACGCAGTACTCGAACAGGGTCTTCTACAAATGCCTCAGTGGTGTGGCGCAGTGTTTTATTTTGTAAGTCAGTTTGGCCATTAAACGGGTCAATAATATTACCGTGTTCATCAAGCGCCATTGAATTTATGGTCAAATCGCGCCTTGCTAAATCTTCTTCGAGCGTTACCGTTGGGCTGGCATCAACTACAAAGCCAGTATAGCCTTTGCCACTTTTACGCTCTGTGCGCCCTAGTGCATATTCTTCTTTTGTTTTTGGGTGTAAGTAAACCGGAAAGTCACTACCTATTGGCACAAAACCAAGCGATTCCATCGTTTTTGGTGTTTCCCCAATCACTACATAGTCGTTATCTTTTGATTTTATATTTAGCAGTTTGTCGCGCACTGCACCGCCAACGAGGTAAACTTGTTTTAAGTTACTTTTCACTTTATTCCCAATAACACTTGCCCAATTGTTTGACGCTAATCATATCATTAATTAAAAAATTCTGCGGTATTTGCCAAGCTTAAGTAAGCTCATTACAATGGCGCATTATTTTTAGCTATAGCCTCACAATTAATGAAAAACCATTCATCAAAAAAAGAACTCATGTTACTACCCATTTTATTAGTGGTTATTTTGATGTGTGTGGCGGGTCACTTTTTACTACAAGCAAATTTTCAAGACAGTAATGTGGTTGAATACATGTTGGCAGCACTGCCGTTTGCTATGTTTGGGTTGGTTATTGTGGCGTTTAAAATGGCGGCTAAAAGCGAAAAAGATGAGCAAAACGAGCAGGATTCTTAATCCTGCTTTATCTTTTTAGAGCGCTCTATTTATTTAAAGTACGTGGTACCCAAACCAATCTGGTTTAATTGCTTGAGCTTGCCCACTAGGCGTGAGCTTAATGTTTAGCTGGCTGTCGAGTAAATCAATGGCAAAGCAATCGTCTACATCATGTAAATCATCTTTATGAATATGACTAAGCCCTGCGAGCAAATCGTTTTTAGCGCGCTCTTTAGCTTCATGGCTACTGCTTGCAACATACAGTGCAAAGTCATGTTGCTCAGCCATGGAATCACTTCTGTAAGCGCCTAAATTTACAAAATAGAGTTGTTTATTTTGCTCCACATAGCTATCAACAACTTCTACTTTAAAGCCATCAATATGATTAATTGCCATGTAGCTATCCATGTGAACACTACTTCTGTCGCCTACCCATTGGCTTTTTAACTTTGAGTAGGTTTGCTCTATATTCTCCCCTACTACAAAGCGAATATCGTGCATTTCAATGTGGCAACCTTGAATCCGGCCACCTAAATACACCATAAATAACTGCATGCTTTTCCTTAACCTAAATTATCAACATCAATATTATGCTTTTTAATCAACTTATAAAAATCTGAGCGATTGCGCTTGGCAAGCTTAGCGCCTTCAGCTACGTTACCACCTGCCATTTTTAAAGTGTTAATTACATAGTCGCGCTCAAACTCTTTTTTAGCGTCGTTTAGTGATAATGGTTCTACGTTTGTTTCGTTACTATTTAGCGCAGCTAACACTAAGTGCTCTGAAATAACATCGCTTGGCGTTAATGCTACAACTTGCTCTACTACGTTTTGTAATTGGCGGATATTACCTGGCCAATCGTAACGTACAAGCGCATGCATAGCATCGCTTGCAAAGTGTTTTTCAGTCTGGTTCATGCGCTTAGCAATGCTTGCACTAAAGTGCTGTGCTAATAAGCTTATATCTTCGCGGCGTTCACACAGTGGCGGTAATTTTAAATTAACTACGTTTAAGCGATAGTATAAATCTTCTCTAAATTGCTGGTTTAAAATAGCTTCAGGAAGATTTTTATGTGTTGCCGACACTATGCGTACATCAATTGCTATCTCTTCTTGAAAACCTACTGGGCGAATTGTTTTTTCTTGTAATACGCGCAGTAACTTAACCTGTAAGTTAAGCGGCATATCGCCAATTTCGTCTAAAAATAACGTGCCACCCTGTGCTTGTTGAAACAAACCTTGGTGATCTTTAATTGCACCCGTAAACGAGCCTTTTTTATGACCAAATAATTCGGACTCTAAAAGCTCCCCAGGTACAGCGCCGCAGTTAATTGCAACAAAAGGGCCACCGCTTACATGACTATGCTGATGAATCGCCTGTGCGAGTAGCTCTTTACCAGTACCACTAGCCCCCGAAATAAGTACATTAACTTGCGTTGGCCCAAGTAGTTTTACTTGCTCTAACAAGTGCAGCATTGCACCACTGCGCGTAACTATATTACTTTTAGGTGCAGCTTCATCGGCGTTAACACCATGAATTTCTATCGCTTTAGCAAGGCTGTCAAATAGCTCATCTTTATCCACTGGTTTAGTTATAAATGCAAAAATGCCCTGCTTAGTTGCCTCTACGGCATCAGGAATTGAGCCGTGCGCTGTCATCATAATGACAGGTAATGCTGGGTAGCGGCTTTGCAGCTGACGATGCAGTGCCATACCATCCATTTCATCCATGCGTAAGTCGGTTATTACGGCGTCAAACACTTGGCTTTTAAGTATTTGTAGTGCGGTTAAGCCGCTTTCGCAGGTTGTTACTTCGTATCCTTTTGATTCAATACGAATAGCGAGCAGTTTTAATAAGCTAGCGTCGTCATCTACGAGTAATACTTTTGCACCTTGTACTTTAGTTGCGGCCATCGTTACTGCTCCTTCGTTTCTTCTCGTAGTAAAAGTTGCTGCTCAATCGTTGCTAACGATGAGAGGGTTTCTTGCATTTTATTATTAAGTGCTTGCTGCTCTTTTTTAGCATTTATTTGCATAGTTACTTGCTGCTTTTGAAGCCATAAATATTGCTTTATGTCATCAGGCCAAAAGTAAGCAAGATCGATTTTTAGCAACTGAGTCATTACCGTATTTGGATCATCATTTATGTTTAAGCACATGAACTTAAAAAAGCGTTTAAGCTCGTTTTCGCCTGTAAAAACATCTTTGCTAGGTACCAATTTGAATCCACCACACTGATTAGCATGCCATGCAATAACCTGCTCTGCAGGAGGATAGCTTGGTTCAATTTTTGGTCTAGGTTTTGGACTAGGGTTACTGTTTTTGTCGGTCGTTTTTTTTGTATCGACCACAGGTGCAGGTGTAATTGACACACGCTCTTCTTGCCCATTATTAATTTCACAACCTGATATAACCATGCTGCTACTGAGCACACATAAAATAGCGATTAAACGCAAGCGCATGTTAATTAACTCCTAGATTTTTTGTTATGGGAATTTTAATTGAAAACCGGCAACCATGTGGCTCGTTATGCTCAACACTAAGTGTACCTCTTAGCTGTTCAACAGACTCTTTTACAATAGTTAAACCCAGTCCACTGCCTTGCAGCGTAACATTTTTACTGTGTTTACCTTGATAAAATGCGCTGAAAATTTGAGTTTTTTCTTGCTCTTTAATACCGCACCCTTTATCAATCACAACGATACAAAGCTGGCTTTGCTCAAGCGCTAAATTAATAGTAACGCTTTGCTTATCTTCTGAAAATTTTAAGCCATTTGAAATAAGCTGAATTAAAATCATCTCAATAAGCTCACTAGGTAAAGCAAGCGGTTTGTTCGGTAAAGTATTTTGCCACTGCAGAGCTTGCTGACGCGCAGTTAAGCGATGCTCAAAATGGCTATTAATTTTATTAATAAGAAGACTAAATTCAACTTCGCTTAAGCTGTCTTTACTGGTGCGAATCGCATTATAACTCAGCAAACTGTCAATCATTGTGCGAAGGCGCACCATAGATTGGCTAATGAGCTCAAGCACCGCTTTTTGCTCAGCGGTAATTGGGCCTACTATTTCATCAGTTAATAAATCAGTGCCTTCAACCATTGAAGCAAGCGGCGTTTTTAGCTCATGAGTTACATGGCGTAAAAAAGTATCTTTTTGCTGCTCAAGCATATGAAGCTGTTCTTGTACCCATTGGAGCTTTTCTCCTAGCTCAACAAGCTCAGCTGAACCTTTCACAGATATTTTTTGCTGCCAATGCCCCTGCCCAAGCTTATCAATAACCGTAGTTAACCCTTTTAGCCGCCCACTTATGCGCCATAAAAAACCTCCCCCAACAATTAAAGTCAGTGGAATAAGTGCCACCAGCCAGTTTATAAATGACGCTTGCAGGCTTGTAAGCTCATTTTGGTTATTGGTAATTTGCGCTTCGTTTTTATCACGTAACCATAAAGTAAGCTCAGCAATTAAATCGCTCACTGGCACAAATAGCTCAGCTTGTTGTTGTTTTTGCTCAACGAGTTTTACATGCGCGGTTTGTAAGGTGGTATATAAGCGTTGCCATTGGTGAATATACTCCTTATTCGTGTTTACAAATTTGAGTTCATCAATGCTTTGTAGGGATGATTGCCATTTATCGACAATGAGCTTATCTAGCGATTCACTTTTTAATACCCAGTTTTGCCTAGTGGCGCGCTCAAGGCTGTTGAGCTCTTGCTTTAAAGTGTTAAACGATTTGGTAACTTGGTAGTTGCTACTCACAATACTTTGAGTAACCGCTAATTGCTTATTAAGCGCATTTAAAAATACGATCACCACTATAGAAAGCGGAAGTAGCGAAAGCAGCATACTCATTGCAAATTGCCCAATTAAATTAGGCCGCCAGTTAAGCATTGCTTGGTATTTTTTAGCTATGGTTGCTGGCATTTCGTTTAGTCCTTTTAAGTTAAGCGTTCTATTATTAAGTGCTTACCTTATACACTAGCTGAACCAGCAATTATATTTAATACGATTAACAGCCAGCACTACAAAACAATGTGTCGCCAAATAGAGACAACGTAACTCGTTGATTTTAATAAACTCCCTTTTAACCCCATTAAATAGTGTTGCAAAAGGCGCACAAAAATTACAATAAACCCAGTAAAAACTTCTCACTGGCTTAAAGCTAAAACAATAACCAGTTGAAAAATAACAACAATTATTATTGGCACCATTTTTGTAATAGGAGTAATAACTTTAATCAATAAGGAAATAATTATGAACAAACGCATTTTAGTAATTTCATCATTACTGGCTTTAGGCTTTTTAGGCGCTAATGCACACGCAATGGACGTTCACGCGACTTTTAACGAACTTGATAAAGACAGTAACGGCACATTAAGTGAAGCCGAAGCAGGTGAAGATGCTGTGTTACACGAGAATTTTTCTCAAATTGATACTAATCAAGATGGGCAATTGTCGCTAGATGAATTCAAAAAATTTATTCAATAAACTCATTTAATAAGGAACGTGATTATGAAACAACTTATAGCCGCTTTTTCATTAATGTTTTTAGCAATTAGTGCCACCGTAATTGCATCGCCAACAAATGTGCGTTTTGCCCACTTAGATAAAGACATGGACGGACAAATATCAATTGCAGAAGCAAAGGAAGACAAGGAAGTAATGAGACAATTTGCCGACTTAGATGAAGACGGTGATGAAAAGGTCTCAAAAAAAGAATTTGAAAGCTTTAAACCTTAATGAGTAATTACTGATTAAGCTTTACTTAAGCTTGTTATAGGTAAACTGGAATTAAAAGCATTTGCCATAATCCCTGAGGGAGTGTGTAAAAGGATTTAATGTTGGGAGTTAAATTACGGCAAGTGCTTTTTCCTTTTCACTTTATTTTAGCCACAAACTTTAAATACATCTTTTGGAAGGAACACCATGAAGATACTTCCCCTTACTATAAGCATCTTAATGCTATTAAGCTTTGATGCCGCTGCACTTGATGTAAAGCAACGCTTTGATCACCTCGATAGCGACAAAAGTGGCTATTTAACGCATGACGAACTTGCTCCCCAACCACAACTATTAAACACATTTGTAAAATGGGACAAAAACCAAGATAACCAAATTTCGCTAGTCGAATTTAAAAGTTATCTAACTAACAACCTTTACTAAGTGATTTGTATGAAAAGTATTAGCTATATAACGCTGCTGGCGTTTAGTATTTTTAGCACATTTAGTTTTGCCGCAAGTAATGACATTGCAAAGCAATTTAAAAAGCTAGATAGGAATAAAGACGGTTTTTTATCACGTTCAGAAACCGCTATAGACCCGGCTTTATGGTCACGGTTTTCAAGCTACGATAGTGACAAAGACGGTAAATTAGCATTAAATGAATATGGCTTATATGCAAGTAAGTAGTTTTATAGCTAGGTAAAAAACACCTAGCTTATTATATTTATATCTATTAATTACGTTCAGGCTTTATCTTTAGAACAATGCGCCAAATACTCTGCATCAGTAGGTTTTGGGCTCACCATAAAATCCATTTTGAGATAAGTTAGAACAGGTTGATTACTCGTATTTTCAGTTGTCGCTTTCCAGCGCCATAAACCCACAGCAGCTGCCGCATTATTATCAAACACGCCCTCTGGGTAAGACGAGATAACCTTATACCCTTGTGCTTTACCTTGTGAATTAATTAACATAGCAAACTCAACACAGCCTGAAATGCTTTTCTTTGCAGCTTCTATCGGATATCGCGGCTCAACTCTTTTAGCAACATCCCAGTATTCACCTACCTTACTTCGCAGTTCAGGACTTGATAAATCAATAAAACTCGGCATTTCATCGTTTACTTGTTTATCAGACATAGAGCTACAGGCTGTCAGCATCATGCTCAAAGGGAGTAATAAATAGAGGGCTTTCATAGCATTTCCTTATTCTTGATGCTTATTTAGTTATTTGTAATATTCGTATTAAACTCATACCCATCAGATTTTATAAAAGTTCGATCCAAAATATTACACACACTGAAGGTAACTTTAAAGTGAGGTAAAGAAATACTTTTTTCAAACCTATAATTTTCACTTTACTTGAAATGTTCATCAGTAGGAGATTTTTTTAATTTTACCTGTTACTTGAAATGTTTCGCCAGCCGGACAATTTTTTAGATATTTTTTACCTACAGGTATTGAATCAATCATAAAATCAATTCTAATATGAGTAAGTATAGGTTGTTTGGTTGTATTTACGGCAGTAGGCAGCCAGGCCCATGTATTTAAAGATCGCGCTGCGGCTTCATCAAATAACCCTTTAGGATATGAGGAAATTACTTTATACCCTTGCGCCTTACCCTCAGAATTAATGATAGTCATGAGTTCTACACAACCTGCAAGACCCTTTTTTGCAGCTTTTATTGGATATCGTGGTTCTGTTCTTGTTAAAATACTCCAATAGTCTTTCACCCTATCGCGCAGCTCAACACTTGATAAATCTATATAATCTATTTTTTCAACAGTTTTCTCTGTCGTAGGTGTTGCTCCACATGCCGCAAGTAATGAAGTTAATGGGAGTAATAAATAGAGGGCTTTCATAGCGTTTCCTTATGCTTTATTGATTGTTTTACATACTAAATAATTACATCAATTACCTATTTTGTAAACAGTTAGTATAGAGAAAAACCTTAAAATGAGGCCTATCAATTCATTGGTATTATAAAATCAAGTTTGTTAATGTAAGTAAATTAACAATAAAAATTCAGTAACTATGCCGCTCAAAAAAATAATCAAACCACTCATACTAGCCAGCCTTTGCGCTAGTTCTAGTTACACTCTTGCACAAACAAAAGTAATTTATAACGCCAATGGTTATACCCCTTTATATCAAGGTGAAGTACAGCAGTTTACTACCCTCGTTATTAAAAATGGCAAGGTAGTAAAACTAGGTAGCGATACACTTAAAGATAGCTACCCAGATGCCAAGCTAATTGACGCGCACGGTAATACCTTATTACCAGGCTTAATTGATGCTCATGGGCACGTTATTGGCCTTGGCGATAATTTATCGCAACTTGATGTACGCGGTGCAACATCGGTTGATGAAATAACAAATAAACTAAAAGTATTTGCCGATAACAAACAAGGTTGGATTATTGGGCGAGGTTGGAACCAAGAGCTTTGGGCTGATACACGCTTTCCTACAGCTAAAGATTTAGACAAAGTAGTGAGCGATCGACCTGTGGTTCTTTCGCGGGTTGATAGTCACGCCATTTGGGTTAATTCAAAAGCGCTCGAACTTGCTGGGATTAACGCCCAAACAAAAGCGCCTGAAGGCGGTGAGATAATTAAAGACGAATTTGGCAATCCTACGGGTATTTTTGTAGACAAAGCAGAATCGCTAATTACCCAGCATATGCCAGCCCCTTCTAAACAAGATATAAGTGACTCACTAGATGCAGCAGGTAAACATTTATTAAGTTTAGGCATTACCTCTACTCACGATGCAGGTATTGATAAAACCACATGGGAGGTTTACAAAGAGCGCGGCGACCTTGGTAATTTACCGCTACGTATTGTGGCAATGTTAAGTGGTGCAAGCCCTGATTTAGACACAATGTTAAAGGCAGGCCGATACCACGACAAAAATGACTTTATGGAAATTCGCAGTGTTAAAGTTTACGCCGATGGCGCATTGGGCTCTCGTGGTGCAGCACTTATTGAAGAATATGCAGACAGACCGGGTCACCATGGTTTAATGCTTGAAACACAAGAGAAACTCGAAGCACTCTTTACACAAAGCTTTAAAAGCGGCTTTAGCGCAAATACTCACGCCATTGGCGACAAAGCAAATAAAGTAGTACTTGATGCCTATCAAAATGTGTTTAAAAAAACGGGCGGTATATTACTACGAAACCGAATAGAGCACGCCCAAATTGTAACCCCTGATGATATCCCTCGCTTTAAAGCGTTAAAAATAATCCCTTCAATGCAGCCGGTGCATGCCACTTCAGATATGCATATGGCAGAGCAGCGTTTAACTGAAAAACAACTAAGCGGCGCCTACGCGTGGCAAACATTTTTACAGCAAGGTTCGGTGGTTGCGGCAGGCTCTGATTACCCTGTAGAGCTTGCAAATCCATTTGATGGTTTGTATTCAGCCATTACACGCATGGATCATAACAAACTACCGGAAAACGGCTGGCGCGCAAGTGAAGTACTAAGCCGCGAAGATGCATTACGTGCATTTACTCTTGGTGGCGCCTATGCAGCTCATCAAGAATTTAAGGTGGGTAGTTTAGAAAAAGGTAAATGGGCCGACTTTATTTTAATTGATAAAGACTACTTTAAAGTGCCTGTTGACGAGATATACAAAACAAATGTACTGCAAACATGGGTAGCAGGAATAAAGCGATACGAAAAAACTAAGACAGAAAATACCACCGAAAAATAAAACTAAAAAAGGGTTAACGCAAGTTAACCCTTTTTGGTTGTGTAGGAAGGCACTTTTAGCTAAACATGTTTTTCACATCTTTTAGCATGTCGTTGTACTCATCACTTGTGAATAGCTGCATAGACGGTATAACGCCTTTGTCTATATACGTTTGCAGCGCTGCAGACTTATCAGAAACCTGTAACGTGCCCTCTAAAATAGCCCCTACTCGAATAAAATCCACGTAACTTACTTTTTCAGGTTTGTAACTTGGGTCAGCCCAGCTCTGAGCTACATCAACAAACTCTTTAGGGAATTCCCACGCTTGCATAATAGATGAGCCAACCTTTCCGCTAAGCTTTTGAATTGCATGAGCCAAAAAGCTTGGATTAGCAAATACCTCTGGGTGGCGCTCAGCTTCAGTTAAAATTGGTAATACACCAATATTATAAACAAGTGCGGCGAGTGTAATAGAATCGCGGTTTAGTGACGTGTGCTTACTATTTTTTAAATAAAACTCCATGAGTGATATTGAATGGCTAGCAACGGTTAATGTTTTTTGCCATGCCTTACCCATGTAGCCTTTAATTAGCTCATTATTTGATACAAATAATTGTTCCATAGCCATAGCTGTAGCAATGTTTTTAATTTGACGTAATCCAATACGAGTCACTGCTTGTTGTAAATTAGATACTTTTACAGAACGTCCCATAATCGCACTATTAGCTACTTTTATCATACGAGCTGAAAGCGCTGGATCTTGTGAGATCACATCTGACATTTGGATTAAATTCACATCTGGGTTATCTGCAGCTTGGCGAACCTTAATCGCTACTTCAGGTAGCGTTGGTAAAACCAACGTATCGTTATTTATTCTATCGACTAGAATCGTTAATAAAGCGTTTTCTGTAGACATAAAGCTGCCATCCTTTTGTGTTCAGCCTGTAAAGTAACTGCAAACTCAGGCAGTTAATTTTCGTATTAGTAATATAATTAGTATTGTCTAACTTACCGATAAAGTTAAGAAAATTATAGAAGTTTATTTTTATTTATAATGCTTTACCGCTCATGCTTGCCTTACAACGCCAAATACTTGCTATTTACCATTTAGTTTTGCTTTAATGCACTCACAATAAGGAAGCGTTTGTACATACTTAATATTTTAACTAAAGCAGTACAAATTATTAAACTTACTTTTTAACAGGCAATATAATGATCTTAAATAAAATTAGCCAAGCAATTATGCTCTCTGGTGTTGTTTTTCTTAGCGCATGTTCTGAACAAGCGCCGTCTTCTACCGACAACACAGCCGTAGAGCTTGCTCAAAAAAGCAGTGCACAGTCAGGCCCTAAGCTTATTAATGCAGATAAACAACGTTTAGATATTTACACCGACTTTAGCTTACAAAGTGATTTATCGCACTTAAGCGATAATCAACGAGCAATGGTTGCAAAGCTTATTGACGCTTCAAAAATAATGGATGAGTTATTTTGGAAGCAAGCATTTGGTGAAAATAAAGATGCTTTTTTAGCAAAACTAAACGATGAAAAAGTACGTAAATTTGCTGATATTAACTATGGTCCATGGGATCGTTTAAATGGTGATGAAGCATTTTTATCCAGCTATAAAGAAAAACCTCTTGGCGCACAGTTTTACCCTGCTGATATAACCAAAGAAGAGTTAAACAATGCAGACGTTGAAGACAAAACAGGGCTTTATTCTGTAATTAAGCGTGATGAGCAAGGTAAGCTTTACAGCGTGCCATATTCAAAAGAATACGCTGATGAGCTTGCAAAAGCCGCTGATATTTTACGTGAAGCAAGCAAACTTGCTGACGATAAAGAATTTGCTAACTATCTAAACTTGCGTGCCGATGCTCTACAAAAAGATGACTTCCAAGTATCTGACTTTGCTTGGATGGATATGAAAAATAACCCAGTAGATGTGGTTATTGGTCCAATTGAAACTTATGAAGATCAATTATTTGGTTACCGCGCAGCTTATGAATCTTACGTACTTATTAAAGATTTAAAATGGAGCGAACGCTTAGCTAAATTTGCAGCATTTTTACCTGAGCTTCAAAAAGGCTTACCTGTAGATGCTAAGTACAAACAAGAAGTACCAGGCTCTGACGCCGACCTAAATGCATATGATGTTGTTTACTACGCTGGACATTCAAACGCGGGTAGTAAAACAATTGCAATTAACTTACCAAACGATGAGCAAGTACAGCTAGAAAAAGGAACTCGTCGTCTGCAACTTAAAAACGCAATGCGTGCTAAATTTGATAAAATTTTAGTGCCAATTTCAGAGCAGTTAATTGTACCAGAGCAGCGTAAACACATTACTTTTGACGCATTTTTTGCCAACACGATGTTCCATGAAGTGGCTCACGGTTTAGGTATTAAAAATACAATCACAGGTAAAGGTACTGTTCGTCAATCACTACAGGAACACGCAAGTGCCCTTGAAGAAGGTAAAGCCGATATTTTAGGTCTATACATGATTGAACAGTTACTTAAAAAAGGCGAAATTACTGAAGGCACTATTGAAGATTATTACACGACCTTCATGGCAGGTATATTCCGCTCAGTTCGTTTTGGCGCATCAAGCGCGCATGGTAAAGCAAATATGATCCGCTTTAACTTTTTTGCTCAAGAAGGTGCTTTTTCTAAAAATGAAGAAGGCTTATACCGCGTTAATATGGAAAAAATGAGCATTGCAATGGCTAAGCTTTCTCGCTTAATTTTAACCTTACAAGGTGATGGCGATTATGAAAAAGTAGATCAACTAATTGCAACGCATGGCGACATTAAAGAAGAACTTGCTAAAGACTTAGAAAAACTAAGTAAAGCTAATATCCCTGTAGATGTAACATTTAAGCAAGGTAAGGAAGTACTAGGGCTTAAATAAGTTTAGTTAAACTTAGTTAAACCCTAAAAAAGCGTTGCAGCTTAAAACTGCAGCGCTTTTTTTAGCTCTGTGATTTGTAGATCTGTATAAGGCACTGCTGGGTGTTTACCCCATATTGGCGCAGGCCATGCAGCATCATTCGTAAAACGCGCTATATGATGAATATGCAATTGCGGCACCATATTACCTAAAGCCGCTATGTTTAATTTATCAGGTTTAAATACATCCATTAATAATTTACTTAGCTTGGCTGACTCTTTTAAATAAACAATTTGATCACCCTCAGATAAATCAATTATCTCTTTTAAGTTAGCCTGCCTAGGCACTAATACAAACCACGGATACAAGCTGTCGTTCAATAAAAGCACTTTACACAACGGCCAATCGGCAAGTTCTATACAGTCGCGTTTAAGTTCTGGCGCTAGTTTAAATTCAGGGTGAGTCATTGCTATGTCCTACTTTGTCTTTGATAATCGCCACTTTATAGCATTTAGTTGCAGTTGCACACGCTTGGCTTTACCATCAAAGCAATATTTATAATAAGCTAAGGCAACCTTGTGCTAAAAAAAATAAAACACCTCTCACTAGCTATACCGTTAATGGTTGGCGCTATTAGTGTTCAAGCAAAACCTTTATCGCTGGAGCGAATTTTTGACGATCCGAGCCTTTCTGGTAAATCACCTGTACAACTTAAATTTTCGCCTGACGGCAGCCGTGTAACTTACCTACAAGGCAAAAGCGATGACTACAACCGCTACGATTTATGGGAATACAATCTAAAAGATAACACCAACCGTGTGCTAGTTGATTCAGCAAAGTTATTTTCAGGCCCAGAAAACTTATCAGATGAAGAAAAAGCACGCCGCGAACGCCAACGTATTTTTGGTAAAGGCATACTTGAATACAAATGGTCTAAAGATGGCAAAGCACTTTTATTCCCACTCAATGGTGACCTTTATTATTACGATTTAGCCTCAGCTAAAAGTAAAAAACTAACCGACACTGAAGCATTTGAAACCGATGCACGCTTTTCACCTAAAGGTAACTACGTATCGTTTATTCGAGAGCAAAACCTTTATGCTTTAGAGCTTGAATCAGGTAAAGAGATTCAGCTTAGTAAAGATGGCGGCGGCGTAATTAAAAACGGCATGGCCGAATTTGTTGCTCAAGAAGAAATGAGCCGTATGACAGGTTACTGGTGGTCAGGTGATGAAACTAAAATTGCCTATACCCGCGTTGACGAAACCCCTGTAAAAGAAGCTATCCGTAACGAAATTTACGCTGACGAAGTTAAATTATTTAACCAGCGCTACCCGTTTACAGGTACCGATAACGTTAAAATTCAACTTGGTGTGGTTAAGCTAAACGACCAAAAAGTAGATTGGATTGATTTAGGTAAAGATGAAGACATTTACATTGCACGCGCAAAATGGCTAAAAGACGGCAATACACTGTCGTACCAATGGCAAAATCGCTCGCAACATAAATTAGAACTGCGTTTTTATAACAGCGAAACTAAAGCCCAAAAAGTAGCGCTGACCGAAAACAGCGAAACGTGGATAAACCTACATTTTGATCTTGAGTTTTTAAAAGACAAAAAACATTTTGTATGGGCATCTGAGCGAGACGGCTTTAAACATTTATATCTGTATCGCACAAACGGTCAACTTGTTCGCCAAATTACCTCAGGTGATTGGGCTGTTGATAGCTTAAAAGGTATTGATGAGAAAAAAGGCATTGTGTATTTTGCCGGTCGAAAAGATACACCGCTTGAAAGCCATTTATACAGCGCGCCTTTATTTAAAAAAGGCGATGCCAAACGTATTACCGAAAAAGGTCAGTACCACAATGTTGTGCTAGCAAAAGACAATAAAACCTTTATCGATAATAGCTCGTCTGATAATAAACCAAACTCAGCAGCGCTTCGTAAAGTAAACGGCGAATTCATTACCTGGCTTGAAGAAAATAAGCTTGATAGTAACCATCCGCTTACCCCTTATTTAAGCGACTTAACAAAACCAGAATACGGCACAATTAAAGCCGAAGATGGCCAAGTTATGCATTACCGTTTATTTAAGCCTAGCAACATTGCTGATGGCAAAAAGCACCCTGTTATTGTTAACGTATACGGCGGCCCGCATGCTCAACGAGTGACGAATAGCTGGCGCAGTAAAAACTTGTACTTTCAGTACATGGCGCAACAAGGTTATGTAATTTTTCAACTGGATAACCGTGGTTCGTACAACCGTGGTAAAAAGTTTGAAGATGCTATTTATAAACATTTAGGTGTGGTTGAAGTTGCCGATCAAATTAAAGGCGTAGAGTTTTTACGTACACTTGATTACGTTGACCCACAACGCATCGGTGTTTATGGCCACAGCTACGGCGGCTACATGGCGCTTATGACAATGTTTAAAGCGGGCGATTACTTTCAAGCCGGCGTATCGGGTGCTCCAGTAACCGATTGGGCTCTATACGATACACATTACACAGAGCGTTATTTAGGTCACCCCGATACAAATGCTAAAGGCTATGAAGACAGCGCAGTATTTCCATATGCAGATGGCTTAAAAGGCCCATTAATGATTTACCATGGAATGGCTGATGACAACGTATTGTTTACGCATTCAACTAAGTTATTTAAACAACTGCAAGATAACGAAAAACAGTTTGAAATGATGACCTACCCAGGATCTAAGCACAGCCTACGCGGTAAACAAGTGCAAACACACTTACATCAAACAATTACAAACTTCTTTAATCGCCATTTTGACGTTAAATAAGCAAGTAAAGTAATAACAGACTAAAGGCTGATTGATAAATCAGCCTTTTTTTTGCATTAATAGGCGTTAAGCCTAGATTAAACTCTTTTTTTAGCTACGCTTATTCTATGCGCTAAAGCGCACACTTTTTGAGGATAAATGTATGCCTAATCTACGAAGTTTTAGTATATCCCAGCGTTTTTCACTGTTAATAGCCATCGTTGTATTTGGACTAATAATACTTAGTATATCGAGCCTAACTCATCAATATAGTTCGCTAAAAGACGAGCAATACATAAAAACACAAAATGTAGTAGAAACGGCGTACAGTATAATCGAACACTATTATGCGCTTGAACAAGATAACACTCTCACTCAACAACAAGCTCAATCACAAGCACTTAATGCAATAAGAGCACTGCGCTACGACAAAACCAATTACTTTTGGATTAACGATTATCAGCCAACAATGGTTATGCACCCTATAAAACCTGCGCTTGATGGAAAAGATTTAACCAATAACAAAGACCCTGACGGCAAATCATTGTTTGTTGATATGGTAAATATAGTGAAAAAAGATGGCGAGGGCTTTATCCCTTATAAATGGCCAAAACCAGGTAAAGATAAACCGGTTGAAAAAATCGCATTTGTTAAAGGTTTTAATCAATGGCAGTGGATTATTGGCTCGGGTGTTTACCTTGATTCAATTGACGAAGCATTTAGTGAGCAACGTAATCTTATAGTCGTCAGTGCAATAATTATGATTATTGCTGTTATTTTACTTAGTTACTTTATAGGTAAGAGTATTTTAATACCGACTCGCTTAGCGGCCGATATGATGAAAGATATTTCACAAGGCGAAGGCGATTTAACCCGTAAATTAAATGAATCCGGTAATGATGAAATATCTGAACTATCACGTTCATTTAATTTATTTGCTCTAAAAATGCGAGAGTCACTTGTTCATGTAGCACAAAGTGCAAACGATGTAAGCGAACATGCGCATACAGTTGACGACTCAAGTAGAACAAGCCACTCATTTATTGAGCTTCAAAACGATAGTTCAACCCAAGTTGCAGCTGCCATGGAGCAAATGACTCACCAAATACACGATGTGAGCCGTAACGCTGAAGCCGCAGAGCAAGCAGCCAAGGATGCAGCACAAAACGCATCAACGGGTAAAAATGTGGTTGCGCAAACAATTACAGCAATAGAAACACTCTCAAGCAACATTGAAACAGTCAGCCGTGTAACAGAAGATTTAGCCAACGAAAGCCATAATATAGGCTCTGTGCTTGATGTAATAAGAAGCATATCAGAACAAACAAACTTACTAGCATTAAACGCTGCCATTGAAGCTGCTCGCGCAGGAGAGCATGGTCGAGGATTTGCTGTTGTTGCAGATGAAGTAAGAACACTGGCCAGTCGTACAGGGCAAAGTACTGACGAAATTCAAACCATGATCACTAAACTACAAGAAGGTGCAAAAGCAGCAGTAGAAGCAGTTAAATCAAGCCAAGCACTTTCAGTTTCTACCGTGGAGCAGGCGTCATCAGCCAATACTTCACTTAATGAAATAGAACGACTTGTTTCAATTATTACCGAAATGAACAGCCAAATAGCACGTGCCACAGAGCAACAAACGCAAGCTGCCGACGAGGTTAATTTGCGTATTAATGAGCTATCTCAATCAACTGAGCAATCATTAAATAATACTAAGCAGCTTACCGATGCCAGTGATAACCTTAAACAAAGTAGCGAAGGTCTTTCGAGCGTAGTTAATCGTTTTAAATTAGATTAATCGATAGCGTTCTCATAAAATGCAAAAGCCCTGAATTAACAGGGCTTTTTTATTACATGTAATTTTTTAGCTTACAAACAATAACGTGCAAACAAGCTCGTTACTGATGCAGCTGTTGGCTTACCATGCTGCCAATCACCGCCTTCAACACCGCTACCTGCTATATCCATATGAACATAAGGTAGAGGCTGTGCAGAGTCGTTACCGTGCTTATCAAGCCCACCAACAATAGCCATAAACGCCATAGGGAACTGATGTCCACGAGCTGTAACGGCAGATGCTGCGTTATTGCTAGATAAAACATCGTCAGCTAGCGTACGTGGTTTAATAAAGTCGTAGTCTTCACGGCGTGAACGCGATACTTCAGCGCCATCGGCCCACAAATCTCCAAGGTCAGCTATTTGACGTGAGACACCAGCACTACGAGCTGGACCATTTTCAACATACGCACCGTAAGGACCCATTGCACGTGCCGCATGACCCGTTAATGTAGCTACAGTAAATAACGTTGGATTAATCTCACCTTTAGCTAAATCTTTCATTTCGCTAAGCAGGTCGCCCATTGCTAAACGCCCTTCTGCATCGGTATTACCAATACGTACACGAACACCTTCACGGCTAGTAATAATTTCATCTGGCACAAAACAATCTGAGCCAATAGAGTTGCGAACAACAGCTAAGTACGATACCACTTTAACGCCTTTAGGCTGATAATCAGCAACGGCTTTCATAAAGCCCGCAACAGAAGCTGCGCCGCCTTTATCACGGCTCATGCCTGCCATATGGCCGCCTACTTTTAAATCTGCACCGCCTGTATCGTATACAAGGCCCTTACCTACAAACATAAGTGTGCGAGTAATTTCGCCCTCTGGTACATATTCAAGCTTAACAACACGTGGGTGATGGCGCTCAACTGCATACGATGCGCGAGCAACTGTACTTAGCATTGGATAGTTTTTATCAATAGCTGCAATATCATCAATTACGTCAACCGCAATGTTTGAGCCTTTAAACAATTCAACGCAGTAATCAGCAAAACGTGGAGGAGCCATACGCTCAGGTTCAGTACCACACAGGTCACGCGCTGCATATTGGCCAGCTGCAATGGCATTAACAGCTTTAATCGTTTGCTCGCTTGCGCCAACTAAACCAATCTGTGTAATAGGTTCAATGCTTTCACCGTGATATTCACGCGCTTCTAATGGCTGCCATAAGGCTTGGCAAGCGCCTAAATAAGCAACTTCTAAAGCATGCTGATAACGGCTATCGCCATTTAAATTTGGTAAAAATAATGCAGGGTTAACACTGCCCGACGCTTTTGCTTCGTTAATTGCTAATTTAGCAGCATCAAAATAACGACGCACGTCGTCGTAATCTCTATTTAACGGACCGGTTGGAGCAAGTACAACGCGCTTGTTTTCAATTACTAATAAAGTAACTTGCTTACCGATGCGAGAATCTACGTTTGCTTGAGCTAAAATAGCATCACGTAATGAGTTATTTGGTAACTGAGAAAAGTCATTACTAATAATAATAAGCGCATCATGAGATGTGCATTCAAGGCTTGCACTAACCGCTTGAGGGTATGCCATAAATAAGGTCCTGTTAGAAAACATAAGCCCCTATTATCGTCGATTTAAATATTGAAGACCAGCAAGGAGCGATGAGCTAATCACATAACCTGTCAATAAATGGCAACTTGGAGTTACAGGCTTTACAGCTTAATCGAGAATACTAAGTTGGAAGTTTTGTTCTGGCTCGTTTTTAATCCCAACGCCTATGCCAAGTAATCTTACAGGCTGTTGTAGCCCTCGCTGGTAGGCCTTAGTAAGTAGTTGAACAAATATTTCTGTATTTAGCTCGTGATATACCTGATCGGCTGAGGTCACTACAAAATTTGCAAACTTCACCTTAACACTCAATTTATTAATACGATTTTGTAACTGCTGTTTATTAAGCCTTAAAACTAATTCCTCTAACAACCTTGGCAGCTCATCTAAGCACTCTTGCAAACTTGTTTTGTTGTACTCGTAGGTATGTTCAACACTCAGCGATTTTCTTATGCGATCTGTGGATACTTTACCAACATACTCACCTGCACATTTTTGATATAGCGACACACCAAAATTACCCACATGTTGCTGCATCCAGTTAACGCCTTTTTCACGTACATCCTTGCCGGTATATAAGCCTTTTAAATTTAGCTTTTCGAGCGTTACTTTGCCCACTCCTGGAATTTTCCCCAGCGGTAATTGCGCTAAAAAGTCATCGACCTCATCAGGCAAAACGACAAATTGACCATTCGGTTTGTTTTCGTCACTGGCTATTTTGGCAATAAATTTAATCGGTGCAATACCTGCTGATGCAGTGAGCCCTGTAGCATTGTAAATATCGGCTCTTATTTGCTGTGCAATAAGTGTGGCACTGCCTTTACATGCGGTGCTGTCTGTTACATCTAGATAGGCTTCGTCTAAAGAAAGGGGTTCAATTAAGTCTGTGTAGCGGCTAAATACTTCACGTATTTGGTTTGAAGCTTCTTTGTATACAGCCATGCGCCCTGGGACAATAACTAAATCGGGGCATAATTGTTTAGCATGATAGTTCGACATAGCCGATCGTACGCCATACTCCCTAGCTATATAGTTAGCGGTTGAGAGCACGCCTCGTCGGCTATTGCCTCCAATAGCAAGCGGTACACATGCAAGTTTTGGATTATCTCGCATTTCTACTGCTGCATAAAAGCAATCCATGTCTATGTGAATAAACTTCTTCATCACCACAACGATAACTGGTTATTTATACAGTCATTATTATAGAATCACATGCGATAAGCAAGCCTAGGGCCTGTTTATCTTTCGAGGTTAAATTTGCAGCAGTATGTTTGGTATTTAGGCAAGGCAGAGCCTATGTAGTGTGGTTATTCCCCATAAACAGGCGATAACGTAGCACAAATGCCAAACATACGCTGCCCGAAGGGTTCTGCCTAGGGGCAATTTACTCTTTGTTGCCTACATGGATGTAGGTAAGGGGCGTGAGCAGGACGCGGAAGCTTTGCTCGGTTTTTACTTATTCTTACAGGGATGTAAGTCAGTAGAATAACGCAGGAGCAGTTATCGAGCCCACTAGGTCACAAACCTCGCGCCGCGATTAAATAGCCCCTAGATTGAACAAATTTTAATCCTGAAAGGTCAACAGGCCCTAGTTAACGATTAAAAAAAGTGTTTATTATCCTCCGTTCTCTTATAACCACGTAGCCAATACATAACCTCAAATAAAAATCCTGCCAACATTAAAATGATAGCGCCAGATTCATTCCCCATCGCGTAACAGGTAAAAGAAGCTATAAAAACCAAACAAGCTAAGGACCAATTAATTATATTCTGCATATTTTTACCTTTGTGTGTTTTTGTGTTTGTCTGTGTAATTTAACTGTAGACCTAAAATTAAACAGGTACAATCATCTTATAAAAAAAACATGCCATTAATTACCTTGAGCTCGTAACACCATGTTGATAATCTAAGTACTTTGAAAATCAAGGGCCAATAAATAATGCAAACGTTTAAAGATCAGCACCCTATTCATACCGATATCACCGTAGCATGGGCTGATATGGATGCGCTACAACACGTAAATAATGTAGTGTATTTACGTTACTTTGAAATAGCCCGAATCGACTTTTTAAATAAAATAAATCTGTTCGACACAATAAGCCCAAACGGTGTGGGCCCAGTAATAAGCGAAAATAACGTTCGCTATAAACGCCCAGTAACTTTTCCCGACACACTCACTGTAGGCGTTACAATTACAGATCTTAAAACAGATCGCTTTACCATGAACTACACCGTTTACAGCCATGCACAAAAAGCAATAACGACTACGGGTGCATCTAAAGTTGTAATGTTTGATTTTACTACAGGGCAAAAAGCCCCAATCTCCGAGCCTCTTTTATCGGCTTTAATCAGCCATGCTCAAAACTAATTTAGTTAAGGAATTTTTATGCAATACAACCCACTAGGTAGCAGTGGCGTAAACGTATCTCGAGTGTGCCTAGGGAGTATGACTTGGGGTAAACAAAATACTCAAAGCGACGCTGATGAACAAATAGCCTACGCGCTAGAGCAAGGCGTAAACTTTATTGATACAGCCGAAATGTATGCTGTACCTCCTTCGCCAGAGACCTATGGTAAAACCGAGGAGATTATTGGCGACTGGCTATCGCGTAATAAACAAAAACGCGGCGATGTAGTACTAGCTACAAAAATTGCAGGCAATGGATTATCGTGGGTACGTGATGGCGGCAATATTACTCGCCAAACAGTAATAGAAGCCGTGGATGATTCACTTAAGCGACTTCAAACAGACTACATTGATTTATATCAACTACATTGGCCAAACCGCTCTACCCCTCACTTTGGCAGACAATGGCCCGGCACTCTTAAATTTACCGATGTAAATACACAAGAGCAACAAGCTAGTATGCTTGATATTCTAGAAGGCCTTAATGAATGTGTTAAAGCAGGTAAAATTAAGCACTGCGGTTTATCTGACGATACGCCATGGGGTATAAGCCAGTTTTTAAGTTTGGCCAAAGAGCATAACTTACCGCGTATGGTATCTATTCAAAATGAGTTTAGCTTAGCGCACGCTAAAGACTGGCCGTATTTAATAGAACAATGTGTACACGAAGATATTGCCTACTTACCGTGGTCGCCTTTAGCGGCCGGTTTATTAACGGGTAAATATCTAAATGGTGCTCGCCCAGAAGGTTCTCGTTGGACCTTCATGCAGCGTAACGGTATTTTTAGAGATACACCCAATGCAGAGCAAGCCACTAAGCAGTATGTTGAGCTGGCTCATGCAAACAATATTACTCCAGCACAACTAGCCTTAGCATGGTGTAACCAAGTAGATGGCGTAACTTCTTCAATTATTGGGGCAACATCTATAGCTCAATTAAAGGAAGATATAGACGCATTTAGCATAACGCTAAACGACGAAATTCTTAGTGAGATTAACACTATATTTAGAAACCACCCGATGCCTTATTAAGCATGTATGAGTTAAAAGCAGCCTTGAATGAGGTTGCTTTTAACTAAAATATTTGACCCTACTACAACCAACACTATACTTTTATTAGGTTTTCTTAATTCAACGAACATTTATCAATGCTGAAAAAGGGATACTATGCATTTTGCTTATTAATTGTATTCAACGCGCACGCCGTTGAGCAAAAAGTACAACCTCTAGAAGAGATTATTTGGCTGCAAAGTTACACGCCCCCTTTTCATATAGCTAAAAGTGAAAGCGCACCACAAGGCGGTATTTGCGACAACCTAACCGAGCAACTCATCAGAACCATAACTGATGTAAAACATACCCGCTTAATTGTTCCTCAGCAGCGTATAAATAAATATTTAAATGAAGGAAAAAATGTATGTTTTCCGTGTGTTATTTATAAAAAAAATAATAACCAACAACTTAACTACTCAAATCCAACAACGGTATATCCCCCATTTTCAATTATCACGACTAAAGAGCTAAAGCCACAATTAGAAGAAAAGCACGGCTCGCCTATTCACCTTATTAATTTATTAACCGACCCGCAATATGTATACGGGCAAGCGGCTGCTCGTAAATTTACAACTAAAATTAATACAATTATTGAAAATACAAAGCGAGATAAAGAGTCTTCGTTAAGTTGGAGTAGCGAAAATGAAAGTCAGGCTGTTATAGCACGCTTGAGTCACGGCTTTTTAGACTACTCAATTGATTACCCGTTTATGGCTGATTACTTTAATAAACAAGGGGAGTATACGAATATAGAAAGTGTGCCAATTGCAGAAAATGACATTCAATTTATAAGAGGAGCAATAGGCTGTGCGGCTAAAGCACCTAATAATTTTGCAGAGCAAGCCCTTAAAAAAATTAACCGCGCATTAAAAAATAATGTACTTCAATCGCCTGAGTATCAACAAAGTCAGCATAATTGGCTTAAAACCACCTTTACTGACTTTGATAAACACTACCAACAGCAAGTCATTAATTTTTACTTACTTGCCACTGATGCTCAAGCAAACACTGATCATTAGCATAAAGCGCCACTGCAAAAATACTTTTAGCTGTTACCTCACCTACGCCCGACGGTGTACCTGTCATTATTACATCACCGTCTTCTAAGCTCATAAATTCACTAATTTCTTGTAAAATTGAGTCAGGGTTGTGCAGCATAAAATGAGTATCACCTCGCTGAATCACTTCATTATTAATTTTAAGTTCAAAGGTAAAGTGCTTCATTGCATCAGTTAGCGCTACAAAATCAGTTAAAATTACAGAGCCGTCGAACGCTTTAGAGCGCTCCCATGGAAGCCCTTTATTTTTTAATTTACTTTGCACAGTACGCTTAGTTAAATCAAGGCCGAGTCCAACACCTGCAAATTTTTTATCTTTAACTACAAAACATAGCTCGGTTTCATAATGCAGCGTATCGCCGTTGTGAGCTGCAAATAACGTATTAGTAATTGCGCTATTTGGCTTATTAAATAAAACCATTTGATCTGGCGTTTCGTTATTTAGCTCTGCAATGTGTGCTGTATAATTACGACCAACACACACTACTTTTGATGGTGTTAATTCTTCAGATACTAACTTTATTGAATGCATATAAATAATGTCTCAGTTATTGGACCTGTTGACCTTTCAGGATTAAAATTTGTTCAATCTCGGGGCTATTTAATCGCGGCGCGAGATTTGTAACCTAGTGGGCTCGATAACTGCTCCTGCGTTATTCTACTGACTTACATCCCTGTACGAATAAGTAAAAACCGAGCAAAGCTTTCGCGTCCTGCTCACGCGCCTTACCTACATCCATGTAGGCAACAAAGAGTAAATAGTCCCTAGCTAATAAGCGTTTCAAGTAAGCTCAAATTAATAGGTTTAAGTAAAACTCGGTCAATATTTAAATCTTTTATTTCTCTTGGATCTGGCTCTGCGCCACTTACAATCACTAAACGTAATTCAGGGTATCGTTCATTAATTTGCTGGCCTAAGTCAACGCCACGACCATCAGGTAAATGCATATCTAACAATACCTTATTAAATTGCTGGTCGTGATTAAGTATTTGCAAACATTGTGCGCAGCTAGACGCAATGACGGTTTCAACGCCTAAACTTTCTAAAAGTAGTTGCGTAATTTGCGCTGCATCGTGGTCGTCTTCCACAAGTAAAAAGCGCTGCTTTTTCTCGGTTAAGCCATTACTACAATTTATATCTTTAGCTTGCGGTGCATGCTCTGGCGCTACCAAGTAATCTTGCAAACATTGATATAAAGCCGCGCTATCAACAGGCTTTGGTATTACATCGTTAAAACCAAGTGCAGCAAGCTCCTCATGTATGCCTTTCATAGTAGCGGCAGTGAGCGCAATTATTGGGCCTTTGTAGCCCATTTTTCTAAGCTCTATGGTAGCTTCCTTGCCGCCCATTACAGGCATATGAATATCAATAAAAATAATATCGTAAGGCGCTTTATACGCATCTGCTATGCGTACTTTTTCAAGTGCTTGCTGGCCATGTTCGGCATAATCTACGCGCGCACCACAGGTACTGATCATATGACCAACTAGCATGCGTAAATCACGTAAATCATCAACCACTAATACTCGCCCATGCACTTTGCATGGAGCCGATTTACTTTGTAATTGTGGGGCACTACTAAAATTAAGTACTTGTCGTTCTACTTCGCTAATATCACCTGGATATACCGAAATCGTAAATGTAGAACCTTTGCCTATTTCAGAGTGCAAACTAATATCACCGTGCATACGCGCTAACAATTCAGCACATATTGCCAAACCTAAGCCTGCGCCACCTACAGAGCGTGATTCTACATCTGCTATTTGTTCAAATGGCTTAAATATAAGTTCTTGTTTTTCAGGGGCAATGCCCATACCTGAATCTTTAATGCTAAAAAATAGCATTTCGCGATCATCAACCCATTGCGTCCACGCATTAACAACAATTTCGCCTTTATCGGTAAATTTAACCGCATTGTTTATTAGATTTATTAAAATTTGACGAACTCTTGTTGCATCAAGTCGTGCAACCAAAGGTAATGGCTGATGAGATTCAAAGCGCAGCGTAAGACCTTTATCAAGCACCGATACGCGCATTAGCGTGTATACATCGGCAAGCATGCTATCAAGGTTAACTTCGCTTAGGGTAAGTTCCAGTTTATCGGCTGCTATTTTAGATAAGTCGAGCACGTCGTTTAACAAGCTCAATAAGTGTTTACCATTTCGATAAATAACACCCAATTCATTTTCAGCTTGCTGACTAAAATCGCTCTGCATTAACAGTTCGGTGTAGCCTAAAATAGACGATAGAGGAGTACGTAACTCATGGCTCAAATGAGCTAAAAATCGATCTTTTGAACGGTTTTCGGCTTCAGCTTTTAAGCGCTCTACTCTCTCGCCTTCAACATCTTTACGTGCCAAAGCATAACGAATAGCACGTGCAAAGCGGCTCGAACTCATTTCTGTTTTAATTAAGTAATCTACTGCACCGGCATCAAGCGCCGCCGAGTCTAACTCGTCGTTTGACTGCCCGGTAAGCATAATAATGGGTCCGCTAAAGCCATTGGCAATTGCTTCTTTTAATACATCTAAACCATTCGATGCACCCAAGCGGTAATCAAGCAGGCAAATGTCGTGCTCATTTTTGCTAAGCGTTGCAATTGCCTGCTCAGGGGAGCTTATCCATTGAATGTTAAACGTGTGTGAATCCAATTGGTCCAGATAGTCGCAGGTGAGTATGTAATCATCTTCATCGTCTTCTACAAGCAGCAACTGAGTCACTTTATCTAACATACAATCTCCATTAATCGTTAAATGTTGTCGGTAGCTCTACAAATTCTACCCAGTATTTTCCTAGCGTTTTCATCAAATCAACCAAACCATCAAACGTTACTGGTTTTGTAATGTAAGATGCAGCACCTAAGTTATACCCTTTAACCATGTCTTCTTCTTGTTTAGACGTAGTTAATATAACAACCGGAATTCCCTTTAAGTTAGGGTTTCCTTTTATAGCTTCAAGCGCTTCACGGCCATCCATTCTAGGCATATTTAAATCAAGTAATATAAGTCCAGGACGCGGCGAAACTGCTTTGTCTTCAAACTTACCTTTACGCTCTAAATACTCAAGCAACTCAACGCCATCTTCAACAAAATGAAGCTCGTTAAGTACACGACTTTCAGCAAGGGCATCTTGTGTTAACAAACGATCATCTTCATCGTCGTCTGCCATTAAAATAGTAATCGGTTTTACTTTTGAATAGGGCATTTAAGCCTCTCCTTGCAATGTGAAAAGCTCAGCTTCCACAGGTAGTTTTATAATAAAGGTTGCACCTTCACCGTCTTTACTTTGGGCTGTAATTGTTCCGCCGTGGCGCTCCACAATACGCCTACATACAGAAAGGCCAATACCCGTGCCTTTATATTGTGAGCGTCCATGCAAGCGCTGAAACGGTACAAATATTTTATCGGCATAGTCTTGTGAAAAACCAATACCGTTATCTTCTATGGTAATAACTTGAAAACTTAAATGAGTATTATGATCAGAGCTGAAAATATCTTCATCTTGATAACTAATTTTTATGTGTGGGTTTACGTTGGGACGCCTAAATTTAACAGCGTTCGACAACAAATTTAAAAACAGCTGCTGCATTTGGCTTTTATCTGCCTGAATAACTGGCAAATCATCTACATCAATTTGTGCTTCAGACTCTTTTATCGCTATCTCTAAATCACTTAATATATCAGCTACAACTTCATTTAAATTCGTGTCATCAAAATCTTTACCACGCGTTGTAATTCGCGAAAACTCTAATAAGTCGTTTATTAAATTAGACATACGCTGCGCTGCATTTTTCATGCGCCCAATGTAATCCATCCCCTTTTCACCCAATTCATCTTTAAACATGGTTTCAAGACGGTCGCTAAAGGCTTGGATTTTTCTAAGAGGTTCTTGTAAATCATGGCTTGCTACAAAAGCAAACTCTTCAAGCTCTCGGTTACTACGGCTCAATTCATCTGAATATAATGTTAGCTCTTGTGTCCGTTCAGAAACCTTCATTGCTAATGTTTCGTTTTGTTTTTCAAGCTCAAAACGATATTGTGCTGCATTTCTTAAATTAAGGCGCGTCATAATAAACATACCAATAATCAGTAACGCACTCGTTATTGCTGTTATAGCGAATGTAATTTTAGCTTCATTTTTAATCTGTGCTAATTTAGAAAAATGGCTTACTTTAAAGAGTAATTCGCGGTCTTGAATTTCATTAACATACTCTCTAATTTGCTTATAAAGCTTTCTTCCTTTATGCGTATTTAATACATACAACGCACGTCTTTCTTTGTCATCTAGCGCAAGGTTTACAGTTTGTTTTAATTCTTTAATTTTACTATCTACAAGAACTAACAACTGAGCTATACGCTCAGCTTGACCGTCAATCTCAGAGTGAAGCGACTTGACATGATCTGTTTGCGCTTCAATTTGGGCTACAGCATCGTAGTACGGCGTTAAATAATCAGCCTCTTCTGTCAATAAATAACCACGCTGTCCTGACTCAGCCTGCACTATGGATAGATGCAGCTTCTCAATTGCAGTGGTTAGCATGCTAGTGTTGTCTAAACTTTTTTGGGTTTGTGTTAAGCCTTGAATCGTATTCAATGCTAAAAATGCGTTGCCCACAATAATACCTAGCACAACCACCATAAATGTTGCCCAAGTGATATTCGCCTTACTTTGCTGTTTTTTCTTGCTCATTTAGCTTCCCGAATTAAAGTTTATACAACACTTAATATTTATTGAGAGTCTGATATTTTTTGCAAACTTTCGCTGCACTGTTGGCAATTATTGATAATTTTATCAAGTGCATCTAACGCTTTTTCTTTTGGCATATCGTTTTCAAGTACCAATTTAATCAGCTCAGCATTCATCGAAATACGATTTAGCGGCCCTCTTGCATCGTGTACTAATTTATTGAGTTGCTCTGTTTGGTTATCGGATGTCATGCCCTTCCTCAAATCTATTTATATTCGCCAATACCGCCATATGCATTAAGGCGGTTATAAAGTGTTTTAGTACTAATACCCAGCATTTGTGCAGCAAGCGTTTTATTACCTTGCACCTTATCAAGCGTTGCATGAATAAGTTCTTTTTCAACTTCTTCAATTGTTTGCCCTGCTGATACAGGCTTTTCGGCAGCTTGATTATTAACGCGCGAAAAAGGTGACTCTAAGTTATCAGGTAAAATAATGTCGCTAGTTTGTGGGTCGCTCATAATAAATGCACGGTGTATAGCATGGCGGAGCTCTCGCACATTACCCGGCCATTCATAGCTTTGCAGCTCTTTGAGCTGTGCGGCAGTCCAACTAAAGGCAGTGCCGTTTTCGTCATTAAGTTGATCTAAAAAGGCTTTCGCTAATAAAGGTACATCTTCTTTTCTATCGCGAAGTGGCGGTATATCAATAGGAAAAACAGCCAACCTAAAGTAAATATCTTCACGAATAACATTATTTTGTGCTAAATCGGTAAGCGAGCGGTTAGTGGCTGAAATAACACGGCAATTGGTTGGTATTTCTCTGTTACCACCTACGCGTGTTACCTTTTTAGTTTCAAGCACTCGCAGTAAATTTGGCTGCATATCAATTGGCATTTCAGTTACTTCGTCTAAAAACAAAGTACCGTTATTTGATTGCTCAAATACACCTTCTTTACGTGCAATTGCGCCTGTAAATGCGCCTTTTTCGTGGCCAAATAACTCACTACCAATTAACTCTTTTGAAAGTGCGCCACAGTTGCTAGCAACTAATGGCCCTTCGCACTGGCTTGCGTTATGAATAGCTTGAGCCACTACTTCTTTACCTGCACCACTTTCACCCATAAGCATCACGTTAGCATTTGTTTTAGCTACACGTTCAATCATGTTGTAAAGCTTTTGCATTGGCTCAGATTCACCAATCAAACCGCCAAAGTGGCGTACAATACCGCTCGACTTTGCTTTTTTAACTGCTTTTTTAGGGCCATTTAAAACGAGTTCTAAATCTTCACGTTGTAATGGTTTTAATAAATGCCCTACATTTGGCTCACACATATCAGCTAAAATACCTTTAACTGAAGGGTGGCCCGAAATAAGTGTAATTTTTGGAGATTGCCCAATCGTTTTTAAGTGATCAAGTAAGTGCAAACCGCTACCATCAGGCAGCATAAAATCAAGCAGCACATGATCAAAGGCATTATTTTCAAACCATTGATGTGCTTCTTTTAAACTGGTAGCTGTGCTTATATTGTGGCCGAGGAATTCGACTATGTGGCAAACAACGTCACTAAATTCAACGTCGTCATCTACTAAAAGTATGTCTAACATGATAAATCCCTATGCTTTTTTCTTATTCTACGCATCCTTGATATTAATTTAAAGGTGCGCCCAGAATCTAATTTTTAAAATAAACTTAAGCGATTAAATGCTATTAATGTTACCAACCTAATATTTACGTATGCTGAAAAAAATCGATCACAAATTATGATTAATAATTAAAATCGTTTCTATTTATAGAATGGTAGCAACTATTATTATTAAAAACCTAAAAAAGGAGACGAAATGCAGCAATTAAAAACCTTAATACATTCAGGTATTAATATTGACCAAGGTACTCAATTTACACGCTTAACAGCTCGCGCCATTGTAATTAAAAATAATAAAATACTTTTAATGTATACAAACCGTTATGAAGACTACAGCCTGCCCGGCGGTGGAGTAGATGACGGCGAAAGTATTGAGCAAGGCTTAATTCGCGAACTAAGCGAGGAAACCGGTGCACAACAAATAAGTGTAGTTAAAGCTTTTGGACTCTATGAAGAGTATCGCCCTTGGTATAAAGACGATTTTGATATTATTCATATTAAATCGTATTGCTTTGTATGCAGTATTGCCGACGAGTTTGGCAAAGCGCAGTTAGAGCATTACGAGCAGCAAAATGGCATGACAGCCAAATGGGTTGATATTAACGACGCAATTGCACATAACGAGCGCACCATTGCTAACAGTGAAAAACAAGGGCTTTCTATTTTACGAGAAACTTACTTATTAAAGCGCATTGCAAAGGAGCTAATATAAAGCTCTGTGTTTGCCCCAGAGGGTGTTGTAAATTTTGCAACGCCCAGAATATTTTACTACCTCGAGCACCTCAATTTTTATATTTAAAAAATACCCCTTCAGCAAAAATATAAATTTAACTAATAAAATCAGATGGATAAAAACAAAAGCAACTTTTTTAAAAACTGGCTCTAGCCTTGCACCTTTTAAATAACTAAATTTGTAAGGAGATAGAAATGAGTAACACAGTTAAAACGATTAATCCCGCAACTGAGCAAACCATTGAAACCTATACACTACTTTCTCAAAAGGAAGCAGAACAGGTAATCGAAAAATCTCACGAAACATATTTAAAATGGCGATTAACGTCATTCACTGAACGTGCAAAATACCTTAATAAGTTAGCCTCACTCTTTGAAGATCAAAAAGAAGCTATTGCAAAACTCATGACCGAAGAAATGGGTAAAGTTTACGAGCAAGGCTTTCAAGAAGTTGAACTATGTGCAGGAATTTGTCGTTACACAGCCGAACAAGGCCCAGAAGTACTTGCTGACGAAGAACGTGATATGGACGGCGGCCGCGCAATTATTAGCTACCAACCAACAGGTGTACTATTAGGTATTCAACCATGGAACTTTCCGCTTTATCAGGTAATTCGCTACAGTGCAGCTAACATCATGGCGGGTAACACAACCGTATTAAAACATGCTGGTAATGTATTTGGCATGGCTGAAAAAATAGAAGAGCTATTTAAACAAGCTGGTTTCCCAGAGTATTGCTTTAACAATCTGCTTATCGACGGCAAAACAGCCAGTTCTTTAATTTCGCACAAAGCAATTAGCGGCGTAACCTTTACCGGTAGTGATGCAACAGGTAAAAAAGTAGCAGAAGAAGCAGGTAAACACGTTAAGAAAACAGTGTTAGAGCTTGGTAGTAACGACGCTTACTTAGTACTTGATGACGCAGACCTAGAGCTTGCAGTTAAAACCTGTGTAACCGGGCGCATGATCAATAACGGTGAAACGTGTGTTTCAGCTAAACGTTTTGTTGTTGTAGAGTCACTTTACGATGACTTTAAAGCGCAAATTAAAGAGCAATTTGAAGCCATGAAAATGGGCGACCCAATGGCTGATGACACAGACTTAGGTCCAATGGCTCGTGAAGATTTACGCGACGGCATTCACGACCAAGTAATGGAATCAGTTAAAGCAGGTGCAAACATAGTAACGGGCGGCGAAATACCTTCGCAAACAGGTTATTACTACCCACCTACACTACTAGATAACTTAGCCCCTGGTATGCCAGCCTATGACGACGAATTATTTGGCCCAGTAGCTTCGCTTATTAAAGCCAAAGACAACGACGATGCAATGCGCATCGCTAACGACTCTCGCTACGGTTTAGGCGGCGGTATTTTCTCTAAAGATGAGAAAAAAGCCATTGAACTAGCTAAAAAGTACTTCGACACCGGTATGATCAATATTAACGGCTACGGTTTAGCACAACCTAACCTACCGTTTGGTGGTGTTAAGGAAAGTGGCTACGGCCGAGAGCACGGCGGCTTTGGTATGCGCGAATTTGTGAATATCAAATGTATTATGATCAATAGCTAATTTAGCTTTAAATACTAATACATTAGAAAGCCTAAAAGTGGGTAACCGCTTTTAGGTTTTTTAACTTTAAAATTAGATTACAGAAGAGCTTAGTCTCTACTAAGTTCAAACCACAAAGCAACTACACAGTAATAACTGTAAATGAGCAGTTTGCTTTTTAATCATTATCAACATAAAAGAATAATATAATAAATTCAGAGGCACTAATTGCAGCTAGCTGCATTATCAGCAAAAACATAATACCAATCCCAGCTTGAGGGTCAGGTTCAATACCAAAGACAAGTACTGGCGCTAAAGTAATAGTACATAATGCAGCTATAATTCTAATAAAAATGAGCCGTTTATTTTTATAGTTTTTAGCGTTAGCTAAAAAATATAGAAGCAAATAAGGCAACAGCATAAACGCAAAGCCAATCTCAGTTGGCATCCAGTACTTAATAGCAACAGCAACTAAAGATAAAACAGCAAGCGCCTTAACTGGGTAGTACATTTTTTTATAATTCACATGCTTTCCTTTGCACGCAGTGCTTTATTAGCACCAAATAAAATATTGCCGAACAATATAAAAACTTTAACTATGCAATGCAATCTATTTCACTAGACTTAACCTGACAGGCAACAATGAGCGAGAAGCAGACGGTCGAGTAAACTCGTTTTTGGACAAAAACGATTTAGAACTAAGGCGTGCTTTGTGCCAATAGCGAAAACTGGCCACTTAATTCAAAAAAACAGCAATGATACGATAGCAGACTTTCCTAAGTAGATAAAAGCACTGGTGTTTTTATCATAACGTTTGTCGATTTCCTTTTAAGGCTGTATGTAAACTAAGCCACCATAGAGACTTTAATTTAAAGCCCCAGTAGAAACTAATACTTCACTTTAGAATTCATTGCTCTAAGATGTATAATCCTAATCTCAGGATGAAATAAGGCAATACGTTTTCTATTATTATGAAAAATCTATTATCCATCCGTTCCTATAGCACAAAGCCAGTTCGTCATTCACATCAATTTAATCAGTTGGTTCTACCTTTACGTGGTGTCATAAATATATCTGTTGGTGATTTTAATGGTAAAGTTGCTCCTAGTGAATGTGTTGTAGTTAAAGCCAGCGAAGAGCACTTGTTCACCGCAAACACTGAAGCTAGGTTTGTAGTCGCAGATATGAAAAATCTTCCGCTAAATATTTCATCTTCACAATGTATTGTTTTTGCAATTAACTCACCTCTTAGAAGTTACTTAACTTTTATCGAAAACCAACTAGAAAACAAAGTTAATGCCCAATTAGAACAGGCGATGTTCGAAATGTTCAGCCTATTGCTTGCAGAGCAACCTTTATTACCAAAAGTAGATAACCGCATTGGAGCAGCAATATCCTTCATAGAGAAAAATATTGCAGCGCAGCTTCAAATTAAATGTTTAGCTGAATCTGCTTTCCTGAGTGAGACACAGTTTAAGAAACTATTTAAACAACAAACAGGTATGACCGTGATGAAGTACGTAACAAAACTTCGAATGGAAAAAGCCCAAGCCTTACTTACACATACAGATTACCCGCTACCATTTATTGGTGAAAAAGTAGGTTATAAAGAACCTTCAGCCTTTAGCAGAAAATTCTCACAATACTTTGGTCTATCACCAATTAAATTCAAAAAGTAAACTTAGTCGGAATTGATAACGATTGCGTCTTAATTGTTAAAAACACTCTACATAATTAGCATACTATTTCTGTATTGAAGTTATTATAAATAGGTCTCATTATGGAAAATCATCACGGAAGTTTTAAAGGTGTTATGGCGATTATTGTTGCTAGTTTCTTGTGGGGGACAACTGGTACTGCTGCAAGCTACTCACCAGATGTAAGCTCTTTGGCTATTGGTGCATTCTCTATGGGGATAGGAGGGGTGTTGCTTGTAATCACAGCTCGAAAAAAGCTACTTATAGATTATAAGCTGATGCTCGAACAGCCTGTAGTATTTCTTTTAGGTGCCGTTTCTGTCGCTATTTACCCATTAGTATTCTATACCTCAATGCGTTTATCAGGTGTTGCCATTGGTACTGTAGTATCTATAGCCACTGCACCTTTTTTTGCCGCAATCCTTGAGCGTCTTATTAGTAAAAAGGACATTTCATTGCAATGGATGTTGAGCTTTGTCATTGGTGCTATAGGTATTGCTCTGTTAACTTTAGGTAAAGACCAGAGCAATAATGCTTACAGTATTAATCAACAAGGTTTGGGGATTCTTTTAGGTTGTATTGCTGGTTTAACTTATGCAGGTTATTCATGGTCAGCAAGGCGTTTAATTGAAAGTGGCATTCAATCAAAATCGTCCATGTCTGGGCTATTCGGTTGTGCTGCACTATTGTTACTTCCATCATTATGGTTTACGGGTGATAACTTATTTTCAAGCTCAACTAATGCTTTCGTATCTTTGTATATGGCAATAATTCCAATGTTTTTAGGATATTTATTATTTGGTTTTGGCTTGAATTATATAGATGCAAGTAAAGCGACATTAATCACCTTAATTGAACCGTTAGTTGCAACTGTTTTAGCTATAGTCATTATTGGTGAAAAATTTAAAGTAATTGGTTGGATAGGCGTAGCTTTAGTATCACTATGCCTATTGATACAAACAATCAAACCTCAAAAAAAAATTAAGATTAGCCATCAAAAAATATAGTTATACAGCACTAAATATTCTCTTGAATTTGCAAATGCCTAATGTCCGCAATTGGCTAGCCGCTGTCGCTAAAACCTTAACAGCCAACGTCCGTAGTTTGCTCTTTTGCGGCATTCGTCTAAACACGTTTTGGGGCAGAAACGAGTTACGCTTGAATGTCCGCTTATGGCACTTTCTAGCCACTCGACAACATAAACACGGTAAGTCGGGTTGTTGCTAGCCAATTCATTATTTTTGTCGGATGGCGTGGCTTCGCCACTTATCCGACCAACACTGCCTAATAGCTATAACTTTTCCTCAAACCTCGGCACTTTTCGCTTGTCTGCCTTATTCATAGCAAGCTCTTGGATTTCTTCATGCTTTAGATCTTCGGGTTTATCTTCTAGTGACTCCTGATTAGCGTTTTCGTAAGAAAGCTCAGTCAGTAGCGCAAAGTGATCAGAGCCATACTTAGCTAAGCGCTTAATACGTTTTACTTTAAAGCCTTCGCTGTGAAATAAGTGATCGAGCGGCCAACGCATAAAAAAGTAGCTTGCATGAAAGGTGTTATAAAAACCACGGCCTTTTCGAGGGTCTAAAAAGCCACTTATTTGCATAAACAAACGGGTGCTACGCGACCATGCTACGTCGTTTAAATCACCGGCAACTATGGTAGGTCGTGTTGGGTTTTTAAGTGCTTTAGCCACCATTATTAGCTCAGAGTCGCGTGGGCGCGATGAATCTTCTTCAGTGGGGCTTGGCGGTGCGGGGTGAATAAAGTGACCTTGCATTTGCAGGCCTTCATCGTTTTCAAACAGAATATGAATTGAAGGAATATCTTCTTCTATTAGCTCACAAATTTGTGCATCGAGTATTTTAAACTTGCTGTATAAGTGCATGCCATAACGATTATCTTTAGGGCATTCTATGTAATACGGGTAATTTTTTTTAATGACTGATAATTTATTTTCCCACCAGCTATCACTCTCAAGTGTAATAAGTAGGTCGGGTTGGTGCTCATCTACAAGGCTAATTAGCTGCTCACTTTTATGGTTCGACATCAGTACATTTGCCGACATAATTCGTACGCTGTGGTCTATATGCTTTGGTGCGCTTTGCACTTCTTTTTTAGCAAGCCACGTATACGGATAAATCCATTTACCTTGTAAAATCATTATAAGCAATGAGGTTAAGGCTATAAATACATAACCTATTGCGCTACTTTGCCATAATAAAAACAACGATGTAACGGCTACAAAACTGGCAATATAAAATACCTGTAAGCGCACAAAGTCGCAGCTACGCACTAAGTAATGCTGGCTGTACGACATAGGCAACAAGGTAACCAGTAAAAAAAAGCCAATAATTATAGCCAGCGCAATAAGCATTTTAATATCCTTATAAAGTTAATTTAGCGACTTAAAATTGAAAGTATTTCTCGGGTGTCGTGCACCATATGGATAACTGTACGGTCTATTTCTATACTCACTGTACCACTATCTCTAGAGCGTTCAATCACTCTACCTCGTTTATATAAATCACGATCTAAATAGTCGCCTCGGTGGTAGCTTTTACTTAGCCCTGGTGGCGTCCAACCTGCGCGAATTAACTGCTTAGCCTCTTTTTTAGAAAGGTAGTCATTGTCGTTGTGTTTATGTGAATGATGCTTATTATGGCCGTGTTTATGACCATGCTTATCTTTATGCGGTTTTGCATCTGCGCTTATTGAACATAAAGCCAATGCTATTAGTGTTGTGTATGTTAGTGCTGTGTATGTTAGTGCTCTCATAAATAATCTCTAGCATAATTAATAGCTAAAGATTAACAAACACGGCTGAACATCATATGAAACAGCTTACACTTATTTAACGTTGTTTATATTGTGTTTTACAGTGGCTTCGCATAATAGCGGGATCGCGTAATTTTAAGTGTTTTGTTTTACGACCAGCATGGCGTTTACGCCACACTTTAAAACTGCCTTTTGAAATATGTTCGCGCATAAATACCACCAGCTGGGAGTATTTTAATCCGTATAACTGCTCTATTGCCTCAAAAGGGGTTCTATCTTCCCACGCCATTTCGATAATGCGTGACTGCTGCTCTGCGTTAAACATGGTATATCTCACAAAATTTAACTTATACGCTAGGTAAAAATACTTAGATCAATGCAATTAAGCTCAGTAACTGTATAATTGGCGTTCAATTTATGTATTTTAAAAGATATCGAATTTTTATTTATGCGCGCAATATTTCTGTTTTTAGCTTTAACTTTACCTTCATTATTACTTGCAGCGCCAAGTAAAACCCTGCGCTGCGTAACAACTCACTACCCGCCTTTTACTATATTTGATGAGAAAAGCGATACGTTCACAGGTTTAGATATTGAATACTTAACCTTTATTGAGCGTAATTTAAATCTTAAAATTGACGTAATTCATCTGCCATGGGCGCGCGTTAAAAAAGAAATGGCGCTGGGCTACTACGACTGCTATTTCTCTTTGGCCAATACAAAAGAGCGAGCAGAGTATTTAGATTTTACAAGCGTGCCCTTGCATACTACTAAGTATGGTTTATTTGCTTTAAACAAAGATAAACTGCTCACTGACGATTTATCAAATACCCCAATAGCGATGCTACGCGGTGTTGCTGTGCCTGAGGTTATTGCTAAAAAGTATAACCTTGATGAGAATAATCTACTTCGCTCACTTTCAACTAAAGACACTTTTGAGCTGCTAGAAAAAAATCGCGTTGAATACGCAATAACTAACTATCAGGCGGGTTTGTGGTACTCAAAGGAATATAAAAACGTATACGCTAGGCAGCTCAATGAGTTTACGTTTCCTACTTACATTGCTTTTAAGCGTGGCGTAATAGATACAAAATTAGTTGATGAGCAAATAAAGCGTTTTAAAGCACAAACTCAATAATTAACACTGTACACGTTAAGAGATAACCAATGTTTACAAAACTACCAAAGTGGGTTGAATATGGCGCGTTTACGCTCGCATTTATAGCGGGCATAGTAAACGCTGTAGGCTTATTAGGATTTGAGCACCAGGCTATTTCGCATGTATCTGGCTCTGTTACTTTACTTGGTATTAAAGCAATAACTAATCCCAGTACTGCCTTATTGTTACTTTCAATAATTGTTAGCTTTATGTTGGGTTCGGCACTGTCGGGCTTTTTGCTCTCTGGTGGCTCATTAAAACTTGGTCGTCATTACGACACTTTGCTTTTTATTGAAGGATTGCTACTACTTGCGAGTGCTTATTTACTCAAAAACACATTCGTTTACGGTATTGTTTTAACGTCTGCTGCGTGTGGGCTACAAAATGCGCTAGCCACCAATTACAGTGGCGCAGTAGTTCGTACCACACACTTAACGGGTATTTTTACTGACCTTGGTTTAATGCTAGGCAAAGCGCTTAAAGGTGAGCAATTTGATATCCGTAAAGGCGTTATGTTTTTACTCATTATTGCAGGCTTTTTACTAGGCGGTATAACCGGCTACGTTTTATTTAAGCATTACTTAGTGCTGGCTTTGGTGGTTCCTGCTGTGGCTTGTTTTGTTTTATCAATTACGTATCGGATTTATAGGCTGCGTACGCTTTAACGCAACAAGTTTAAATGCATATTAAAACCGCATATTATAGAGGCAATGCAATATAGATTACTTTCAAGGAATGTATGAAACCTTATTTTTTGCCGCTGATATTACCCTTTAGCCACGCTGCGTTTGCTGATAATCAAAACAACGATGCAATAGAAACCATAACAACTACGGCATCACGTATTGAAGCGCTATCTACCCCACTCCCTTTATCAATAAGTACACTCAGCGAAGCGCAGCTAAATAGCATAGCGCCTACCCATATTGAAGAAGCCCTGCAACGTGTAGCAGGAGCTAATATTCAACGCGGAAATGGCCAAGAATACTTACCCGCACTTCGCTCTCCGGTACTTTCGGGCGCTGGCGCTTGTGGTGGCATATTGACTTTGGAGGATGGCATACCACTGAGAGCCGCTGGGTTTTGTAACATAAACGAGCTATTTGAGGCGCACAGCGAAATGGCGCAGCGCATTGAAGTACTAAAAGGCCCTGGCTCTGCACTTTATGGCTCAAACGCCGTGCATGGTGTTATTAATGTAATAACGCCCGACACCACACAAGGCGGTGGCTTAGTAGGCTTAGATTATGGCTCATACGGTTATGCTCGCTACAAATTACGTGCAGGACAAGATTACGGCAACAGCGGTATCGGCATTAACGCAAGTGTTACCGATGATAGCGGTTACCGCGACGACGAAAGCGTAGAGCAACAAAAAGTAAATATTCGCCATCGCTATTCAAATAATAATTTATTACTTACCTCAGGCCTTACTTACACAAATCTTGATCAGCAAACTGCGGGATTTATTACAGGCTTTGAAAGCTATAAAAACGAAGACCTCGCGCAAAAAAACTTTGACCCTGACGCATTTAGAAGAGCACGTGCATTTAGAGCATGGAGCAATGCAACATGGCAATTAAATAACGATGATGTGCTCTCTACTACGTTATATTTTCGCGACCAAAGCATGGACTTTTTTAAGCACTTTTTACCCGGCACACCGCTTGAAAAAAACAGTCAAACTGGTTTTGGTGTGCAATCACTTTATCAACATAATTTACAAAGTAATATAAAAATAAACCTAGGGCTTGATGGCGAATACACGCAAGCCGACTTTACTCAAAGCCAAAACGAGCCCACTCAAGGTTCTGCATTTTTAGTTGCTACAGTACCCCAAGGTAAGCATTACGATTACGATGTAAACACCACGCTTTATGCCCCTTTTGCATCGCTTGATTGGCAATTAAATAAGTGGTTACTTACCGTAGGTGTGCGCTACGAGCATATGCAGTACGACTACACCAATAATATGCTAGCAGGTAGAACAAAAGACGATGGCACAGAATGCGGCTTTGGTGGCTGCCGATACAGCCGCCCAGCGAGTGCTAAAAATAGTTTTAGTAATCTATCGCCAAAGCTTGGGGTTAGTTATCAGTACAATACAAATAACACGCTTTATGCAAACTTTTCTCGCGGTTACAGAGCGCCACAAGCGGCTGAGCTATACCAATTACAACGCGAGCAAACCACTGCAAATTTAAGCGCCGAAATAGCGAATAACGCAGAGCTGGGTATTAAAGGGATTTACGAAAAACTACGTTATGGCGTGTCGGTTTACGCTATGAGTAAACACAATACGATTTACCGCGATAGCGACTTTTTTACGGTAAATAATGGCAGCTCTCGTCATCGTGGTATTGAGCTTGAGCTTAACTACCAGCTCACCAAGTCGCTTGCGCTTAACTTTGCAGGCACTCACGCAAAGCATACTTATACTAACAACCAAATACTTAACGGTTTAAATATAAACGGCAACGACATAGATACCGCGCCGCGTAATATTGCTAATATCGATTTAACATGGCAGGCATTAAACAACGCGCAATTTGCTTTGCAGTGGCACCGCGTTGGTAACTACTACACCGACCCAGAAAACTTAAATAAATACCAAGGGCATGATGTTTTAAGCCTGCGCGCTCAGTGGCAAGTTACTAATAATCTTGAGCTACTTGCTCGTATTATTAACTTAACTGATGAGGCTTATGCGGAGCGCGCCGATTACACCAGTTTCACCGGTGACAGATACTTCCCTGGCAAACCACGTAACGCGATGCTTTCGGCAACTTATACGTGGTAGTGCTTATTTAAGAGCTAAGCTAATTTAGCTGATTTAAGTCGCTCATGTATTTCATGGGCGACTTTTTCATTACCTTTTTAAACATAGTAATAAATGCACTCACCGACTCATACCCTAATAACTCCGACACCTGCTGCACACTTTGCTTATCAGAAAGCGCTTTTAAGGCTGTAATTATATGCAATTGCGTACGCCATTTTCCAAATGTCATGCCTGTTTCTTTTTTAATTAACCGCGCTAATGTACGCTCTGTTAATGCAAACTGCTTAGCCCATTGTGGTAGTGTTTTTCGGTTATTTGGCTTGTTTATAAGCTGATCGCTCATAGTTTGAATTACCTCGTTTTTAGATAATACAAAATCAAGTGGTTGTACGGGCATATCAATAAGTTGATCAAATAACACCTGAGCTAAACGCGCTGTTTTACTATTTAAAGTATAGTGCTGATTATGCCCAGCCAACTCGCACATTAGCTCTTTAACCAGCGGCGTAATGGCTAACGTGCAGGTATTTAACGGCATACCGTTTTTACTACTATCAATAAATAAATGACAAAGCTGCGCGTTATCAGACGCCCTATTACTATGCACCTTTTGTGCTGGGATCCAAATTGCACTGTGCGTAGGCACCATCCACATTTTTGCCGACACTTCACACGTTACATAACCATGTAGCGCTAAAATTAATTGCCCTTTTGGATGAGTATGTAGTGGTATTTCGTGACTTGCATGGGCATGCTCTATTTTGGCTATTATGGGCTGCGCCATAGTTTCAAAATTTTTAATGTCGTCCCAGCCAATTGCATCAAACATAGTTTTGTCTGTTTTTAGTTATTTAATGTCATTATCTCTAAATTATAGTTTTTGCTAAGCCTTTATACTAGCGCCCATTAAGTATTAGCTTTAATGGTCTTCCCTTTTGTTAAATAACACACCTAAATCACGCTTTGCTGGCATATTACTTGTGCTTGGCATATTACTTATTGCCGCAAATTTACGCGCCACATTTACAGGTATTGCACCTGTGCTTGAACAAATTATTAATCACTTTGGGCTTAGCGCATCGCAAGCTGGTTTTTTAACAACATTGCCACTCATTGCCTTTGCGGTTGTATCGCCAATGGCCGCAACCCTTGCTAAAAAGCAAGGGTTAGAGCGCACCTTGTTTTTGGCTTTGTTATTTATACTTGCAGGGGTTGCAGCGCGGGTAATAAATACCTCAGCCATGCTTTTTGTAGGCACCGCTATTATTGGTGTGGGCATTGCCATCGCAAACGTATTATTACCAAGTTTAATTAAGCGCGACTTTCCTGCAAAGGTTGCGTTAATGACCTCAGCCTACGTGCTGACTATGGGCGTGGTATCGGGTGGGTTTTCTACTTTAGTATTTCCGCTTAGTCAGTTAAACGGATTAGGATGGCAACTTGCGCTGGGCTCATCAGCTCTTATTACTCTGGCGAGTATTATTGTATGGATGTCGCAATTAAGTAAGCACACAAAACCCGCGAGTATTGCTCAACACGCTGACACGTCAAAAAGTGTATGGCGTTATTTACTAGCATGGCAAATTACCCTACTGCTGGGCTTAAACTCGTTTTTAAATTATATAATTATTACGTGGTTACCAAGCATATTAACCGAAACTGGTCACTCAGCTACCCAAGCAGGTGCTTATCATGGGGCTTTTCAAATAGCGACTGCATTACCGGGTTTAATATTAATCCCGTTACTTGCCAAATTAAAAGATCAAAGCGCGCTTAGCTTTATTTTAGCCATGTTGAGTGCACTCAGTGCTTTGGGGCTGCTTTACATGCCTAGCTTTGCTTTTGTTTGGACCCTAATGCTGGGCTTTTGCTCTGGGGCATGTTTTATATTGGGGCTGTCGTTTATTAGTTTACGAACTGACGATTCGCAACAAGCAGCGTCGCTTTCAGGTATGTCGCAAAGCGTAGGTTATTTACTTGCGGCTATTGGTCCTATGCTAGCTGGTGCATTACACACGACTACAGGCAGTTGGAGTGCGCCATTATGGCTGTGCGCTATTGCTGGAGTACTGTGTGCATTATGTGGTTTAGGCAGTGGTAAAAACACCACTTTAGCTAAATCAGCTAACTAGCTGCTGTAACCACGAAAATAAACCAGACGAAGGTTTACTACTCGCGTGCTTTTGCTCGTAGCGTTTATTAGTTGCTTCGCGCTGTTCACGGCGCTCTTGTGCTAAATTAGCCTTTGCAGCAAAACGCAAGCGCTGCTCTTGAGTAAGCTCATCATTAAAACTAATGGCTGTTTTTTTCACTGCTCGGCTGCTTTTAGGTGAACTACACATATTATTCTCCAAATGACTGACTTATAAGTAGACAGTCATTTGGTTAAATAAATTTCAAACCGCTTACTAAAAAGTAATACTGATAACCCCAAATAACTAGTTTTGTGGGGTTGTATCAAACGCAGGTACTTCGTGTAAGCCGCTCAACCAGCTCAATGTTGATTTAGCCCAAATTTGTGCTGTTGGCGTAAACTGATCACGCTGATCAACCGCACCAATACGCAAGCCATATACACGGTCAGCTTTAGCTTCGTTAGTTGCATAAAGTGTTGTACCACATGTACCACAAAAACCTTGCGCACGCTTGTTACCACTTTGCGCTGTTTTAACAAACTCTTTTGGCTCACCTTGGGTAAACACGACCGAATTTGGCTCTGCAATTATAACTGCTCTAAATGGGCCGCTCGACATACGTTGGCAATCGCTACAATGGCAAACAAGTGCGTTGTTATTTTGAGACTTTGCTTGGTATTTAATTTCACCACAGTAACAGCTTCCAGTAATTTCCATTATTTAAATCCTTAATGCTTATGAAGATTGAATCGAGATATAAGACCGGCAATATCGATTCATTATTTTTAAAATATAAAAAAACTGCTCGCCGGTTCATTTGTATGTTCGGTTAGATTTTTAATTTTTGAGAGTGATTTTAAAAGTTGAGCAAGTGCTAAAAACATGATCCGATGTTTTAAATAAAACAGCAATACCACGTTAAGCTAATAGCGTAACGTGGTGTGTTTAAGCTATCTTTTATGTGCGTTTAAATAATCAACAGCTAACAGGCTAAGCGCCTTAGTGCCTACTTTAAACGATGATTCGTCGGCATAAAAATAAGGTGAGTGATTACTAGCCACTGTATTTAAATCTTGCTCACTTGGTGTGCCGCCTAAAAATACAAATACACTCGGTACTTCTAATGCGTAAAACGAAAAGTCTTCTGCGCCGGTTATTTTTCCCATTTCAACTACGTTTTCATTACCTGCTGCTTTTTTAAGGCTAGGTAACATTTGCGCAGTTAACTTTGGGTTATTAATCGTTACCGGATAACCTTCGTGAATGTGTACCTCTGCAGTAGCACCTGACGATTTAGCAATGTGCGTGGCTGTGGTTTTTATTTTTTCAAATATTTGTGCTCGGTTATCCATATCAAAGTTACGAATTGTGCCTACCATTTCGACTTCTTCAGGAATAATATTATTACGCACCCCACCCGCTATCTTACCAAACGAGACAATAGCAGGCTCTTTGGTAATGTTGATTTGGCGACTAACAATATGATTTACGCCTGTTACTATTTGCGCAGCTGCGGCAATGGGGTCAACCCCAGTCCACGGTGCAGAGCCGTGTGCCTGCTTGCCATGTACTGTTATTTCAAATCGGTCTGCACTGGCCATTGCAGGGCCACTTCTATAGCCAATTTTACCGCTGTGCAAACTAGATGTTATGTGTAACCCAAAAGCAGCTTCTGGTTTGTATTGTTTAAATATGCCTTCTTTAAGCATTAACTCAGCGCCTCCCTCTTCCCCCTCAGGTGCGCCTTCTTCTGCAGGCTGAAATACAAACATAATATTACCGTGTAGCTCATCTTTCATGTTTGCAAGCACTTGTGCAGCGCCCATTAGCATAGCCACGTGCGTGTCGTGCCCACAAGCATGCATTATGCCTACATCTACACCACGGTAATTAGTGGTTTTAGTTGATTTAAAATCAACATCTGCTTTTTCAGTAACTGGCAGCGCGTCCATATCTGCACGTAGCATTACTGTCGGGCCAGGCTTTGCGCCTTTTAATAGCCCCACAACACCTGTATAAGCAATCCCTGTTTGTACTTCCATACCCAGCGACTTTAAGTGCTTAGCAACAATACCTGCTGTGCGGGTTTCGCGATTTCCAAGCTCAGGGTTTTGATGAAAATCACGTCGCCAATCAATAACCTGTTGCTCTATCTTTTTAACTTGCTGATCAATGTTTGCATTGGCATTAAACGCACTAAGGGCAGCAAAGCCCAGCGCTATTGAAATTAGTGATTTTTTCATCCTGTTTGTCCTTATTATATTTATTGGTTTTATAATATTGATGAGCACGAGCCCTTATGTATTATTGAGAACATAATTAGTTTGCTCTATAACCACTATTACTGAAGGCTCTACAATAATCAATCCCATTTAAGCTAGATGCCCAACTATGAAGGGCCACTTCACTTTTCACTGGTTTTATCTATTTTTAGTTTGAAGTTTTAGCGCTAATTAAGCCTACCACTTTTGCTTTTGTTGATTTAAAAATGGCACTAAATAGTCCACCAAAGCGCGGACAGTTGGGCTTAATAAACGTTGCGATGGATAGAGTAAATTCACGGGTAATGGGCTTGGCACATAATCGCTTAATATTTCTATTAACTCACCGGATTGAATTGCCGCATCAACGTAAAAACTAGGCAGCTGAGCAATACCTTGATTAGCTATAGCAAAGGCTTTTAAGCTTTGAGAATCGTTAACTTCAAGGCTACCAGCTACTTTTATTACTGTGCTTTTTCCGTCAATTAAGTACGACCATCGCTTGGCATTAGTTACTGCGGTATTTATTAAACATTGATGGTTTTTAAGATCTTTAGGCGTACTGGGCATGCCGTGAGTGTTAATATAGTGAGGGCTTGCTACCGTTTTAAAGTGCATATTACCAATATTACGCGCGACCATTGTTGAGTCGTTTAAGTGCCCTACGCGTATAGCTAAATCAAAGCCTTCTTCCACCAGCTCTACTTTACGATTCATAAGTGAAATTGCTAAATCAACGTCCTGATGCAGCTCTTTAAATTCAGCTAATGCAACCGGCAGCATATATTGCCCAATCATTATGGGAGCTGTAATTTTTATAAGCCCTTTGATTTGTTGTAGCTGTGTTTTGGAGCGGCGAAGTTCGGTGACTTGTGCACGAATATCACTGAGCTTAAGTAAATATGCTTTACCGTCTTCGGTTAAACTTAATGAGCGTGTAGTACGGTTTATTAACCTAATATCGAGCCATTTTTCAAGCTCGTTAATTTGCCTGCTAACGGCTGAGGGCACTAAATTTAAACTCTCGGCAGCGCGGCTAAAGCTTTGCTGCTGGGCTACTTGCTCAAATACCTGAATTGATTTTAATAAATCCATTACTTACTCGCTAAATTACACTTGGCTATTATTCTAAAAATATCACAAATAATATTATTTATTTGTTATTTTTCACCTTTACTGATGAGTTTATTATTACCTTACATTCACAAAATACATTGTTAAAGGTAATAAAAATGAAAGTATTATTAATAGGCGCATCAGGCATAGTTGGGGCAGCAATAGCGGCAGACCTTCATGATCATCAAGTTATTAAAGCGAGCTTTAAAAACAGCGAACACACGGTAGACATTCAAGATAAAGCCTCTATAGAAGCATTATTTAAAAAAGTAGGAAATGTTGATGCGGTTATATCTACTGCAGGTTTAATTGCCTTCGCACCTATAAACGAGATAAGTGAGCAAGATTACACAACAACTGTAGGTAATAAATTAATGGGTAATATTACACTATTTCATGTGGCAACTAAGTACATTAATCAAGGCGGTAGTTTTACTTTTACTTCAGGCTTTTTAGCACAAAATCCTGCGCCTGGTTCAGCAGCTGTAAGCATGGTAAATGCAGCGCTAGATTCATTCGCTAAAGCGGCGGCATTAGAACTTGAAGGCATATTACGCGTAAATACCGTAAGTCCTCATTTTGTAAAGGAAACGATGGAGATAATGGGTATGGATAGCACCAATGGTATAACCGCAGCTGATACCGCTAAAGCATTTAGACACGCAATTGAAAGTAACCAAACAGGTAAAGCTTTTGATGTAGTCGACTATATTTAGAGCTAAAGCAGATTGCTTGATGTAACAATTCAACCAGGTTATTAATTGAAGCCCTGTTATCAAAATAGCTGCTCTAAGCAGCTATTTAAATTAGTAACTTTAAACAGCTAGCAATCTGTTATTTAAGCTTAATTACCGATAAAGTATGTGGGTTATCAGCTTTTTTGTTAACCATATTAGGGCTGTCGAACACGGCGTCGAAATTCATAATAATAATATCTTTACCACGAACAATTAATTCAGATGGTGCATCAAGCTCCCCATGAAGTCCTGTGGTATTCCCATTTTGTGCCAGTAACTCTAATTTACCTTGCATATCAATACTATAAATAGCGTTAGCAAATAAGTCTGTAATATAAATTTTGTTAGTACGCTTGTCCCACTTTAAACCGTCGGTTGCAACTAGGCCTTTTGCAAATAGCTCTGTTTTAACTTTTTCATTGCGCTCGTTCATAGTGGTTTTAATTACGCTGCCATCTTCCATAATGCTGGTGTATAAATTACCTTCTCCATCAAATGTTAGGCCGTTAGCGCCAAACTTAAGTGTCGCGTTAGAGGCAAATGTATCAAACAGATGTGAGTCATGATTTTGAGTACTTAAAAAAGGTTTTATATGCGCTGGTTTTTGAGCATTTAACTCACTCATGCCAACCTTATACACACCACTTAACTGCTTAGTACCTTCAAGTTTTAATACTGTTTCTGAAATAAACAGATCATCGCCTTTAAATACCACTGCATTAGGAAATAATAACCCTGTTACAACAACATCCGTGCTTACAGCTTTTCCATTTACAACATTAATACGTAGTATTCGCGATTTATAACTGCCATCAAACCACATTTGCATGTCAGCTACGTAAGCATTGCCATCTGGGCCGAATGCAATTCCCATAGGTGCAATTTTACCTGTTGATGGCGCCATATCTTGCTTAGTAAAAGTATACCAATTACTAAAATTGTTATTTTTATCAAGCATGCCTATACGGGGCGCAGCAGGTGTTTGCATCTCGCCTATTTTAATCAGTGTATCGTTATGAAAGTTTGGCGAGGTAATATATACATTGCCCTCTTTATCCATATCGCTACTGGCTGGCGAATTAAAGGTGTTAGGTAAATCGACTAATAACTCAGGCGTTAACAATTCTGGTTTTGTAGGCTCAGCTAATGCGCTATTAAAAAGCCCTGTTGCTAGCAGCGCTGCTGCAAAATAAAGTGGTTTCATTGTGTTGTATCCTGTTAGTTTAATTTGATACAACCAGTATATTGTTTACTTTAAGGTTTGATAATCAGGGTAAATAGCAAATCACTTTATACATTTTATATATAATTAAGGTTGTTTTTTATTTTTAAGAGTCATGTTTAAATTCCTAAAAACAAAAGACCTATACGTACTTCGCAAATATAAATGCTAGGATAACAGCTTGTAATACAGGCTAATTATAAAACCAAATTATGAATTTAAATCAGCTCGACCTAAACCTACTCATTATTTTAAAACAGCTATTAAACGAAAAACACATTAGTAATACTGCGTTGACGTTAGGTATGAGCCAACCTTCAATTAGTCGGTCTTTAAGTAAGTTACGTAGTTTATTTGACGACCCATTACTAATTAGAATGGCCGGTGGATATGAACTAACGCCTAAAGCACAGTCGATTCAGCAAGATTTAAACTCTATTTTGAATATGGTCGAAACACTGGTTAATAAGCAAACCTTTGATGCTAAAACCAGCCAAGCCATTATTAAGTTATTTGGCTTGCCACCACAAATGCACTTACTAATAGAAACCATTATTAAAGATGTGCGCGAACAAGCGCCTAATATCACTCTTGAAATAGACACGTTACCAAAACCGCAATTTTCAGATTTACTAAAAGGCGAAACTCATTTTGTAATAACAGGGCACAAGCCTACAAGCTCTGAGGACAAACTGTATCGCCAAGCGTTGTTTGAACGCGACTTTAAATTAATAATGGCAAGTACTCATCCACTAGCTAATACAAAGCTGAATATTGAATTATTACGTAACTGTAACTTTGGACAAATATCGATTCAGGGAGAAAAGTCACTTTCTATTGCCCACTGCTTTGCAGCACTTGGGATTGATAATGTTAATACGCCAATACGCTTAAAAAACTTTTATAGTATTGGCACCATTGCACAAAATACCGATTTAATATTTTTTGTACCGGACCATTTTGCTAATGATATTTGTCGCCATCATGATGTAGTTGCAAGAGTGGTCCCTCCAGAACTAGATTTAGAGCACGATGAAGTCTATTTATATTGGCATCAACGCCATCATAATGACCCTGTTTGCCAATGGTTTAGAGAGCTAGTTAAAAGCAAAGTATTTAAAATATAAATAACCGCTATTCATTATGAGCATATTCTTTGAATTGCCATTCACCATTACGATCTATTTAATACGAATCATTCTTAATAATGTTAAAAATTAAATAAAAGATCAACAATGATAAATATGCTCCCATTTAATAAAAAGTCTCTCCCTCTTATTGTCAGTACTTTATGCGCCAGTATGTCATTCGCTAGCCTGGCCGAACAAGCTCCCGATACATCAGAAACAATCGAAGTTTGGGGCACAACTATTACTAACAATTCGTTATTACAAGACGACATTGAAAGAAAACAAGCAAATCACTTAAGCGACTTATTACGCGACCAAGCTGGTATTGACGTGGGTGGCTCGCATTCAATAGTCCAAGGCATTAATATTCGTGGCGTTGACGACTTAGATTTAAATATTACCGTTGATGGAATTAGCCAAAACAACAACATGTTTCATCACTCGGGTAACTTATTAATTAACGCTGATATTTTAAAAGCGGTTGATATAAAAGTAGGTACTAACTCAGTGCTTACCGGTGGCCTTTCAGGCGGTGTTGCCTTTGAAACCAAAGACGCTAAAGATTTACTAGAGCCAGGGCAAGGTTTTGGTGCTCGTTTATATACAAATTTAGGCACTAACGACTATGCTGGAGGCTCTGCCGCATTATATGGCCAACTAACTGATAACGTAGATGCCCTAGCCTACTACACCTCTACAGACAGAAATAATTTTGAAAACGGCAATGGCAAAGAAGTAACCGGTAACGAAGGTCGTACAATTGACGGAATATTCAAACTTGGTTGGGATGTAAACGAAAGCAATCGTTTAGTATTTTCTTACGATAGATATAACGACGAAGGCGATTACTACGTAAAAACTAACTTTGGTGCTGGCTTTGCTGAAGACTCAAACGCTAAAACAGAAGATATTGACTACACTCGCACAAGTACATCACTTGCTTATGAGCTAAATAAAGGCGATGCAATTACTCTGCGTGCCAGCGTTTACCGTAACGAATTGAGCTATATTGCATTAGGCACAGAAGGCAACTCTGAGCATACAGGTTATACAGCACTTGCAACATCAAAATTAGCACTGGCTGGTTTTGAGCATACTTTACGCTACGGCGGTGAAGGCTATGAGCAAGTATCAAAACGTATTGCAAACCACGTTCAAACTAACAAAGACACAGCTGACTCTCATGCTATTTATATTGAAGACGAAATAGCCCTAACCGAACAGTTATTTGTGACCCCAGGCGTGCGCTACAACTATTTTAAAGTAGATATGTACTCTGCTGGTACTAACGATTCATTAAATAAATCGTGGAACGAACTAACGTTTGGTTTAGCTGCTAAATACCTTGTTAATGATAACTGGAGCATAAGCGCAAGCTCTACTGAGTTATTTCAAGGGCCTGGCCTTCGTGAAAGTTACGTTGATTACAGCACTAACTTTGATAAAAACCTAAAAGCAGAAACAGGTGTAAATAACGCCATCGGATTTGCCTTCAAAGAACGTAATGTATTGGGCTTAGATTCTTTAGGCTTTTCACTTAATGTGTTTAAAACCCGCATTGAAGATTACATAGATAACTGGGCAATAGGTAAAGGCCGCCCAGTTGGTACTTATGCTAACTCGGGCGATTACGATATTGATGGCTTTGAATCCACGTTCTCACTTCGTAAAGCGCTCTTTAGTGCGCGTTTAAGCTACTCGAAATCTGATTCAGAACAGTTAGAAACGCATGAACAATTACGCTACGAAGTAGGCGATAGTATTTCATTAAATTTAGGCTACGAAGTCCCTCAGTATGATTTAAAGTTTAACTGGACCAGCCTAATTAACAGAACGGATGATTCGGTATCAAGCGGTGCTGATATCCATAAAGTAGGCTATCAAGTTCATAACATCAGCATGCAGTGGCTACCAAGTCAGCTTGAAGCACTTAGCATGACCTTAGGTGTTGAGAATATTTTTGACAAAACCTATTACTCACACGCGTCATACTCAAGCGACACCGTGCAAGATTACGAAGCAGGTCGCAATGTAAAATTAAGCGCGTCGTACGTTTTTTAATTTAAAAGCTCAGTAATAATTTAAGGCTCAATATTTTATTGAGCCTTTTACTGTTTAAGGAGGGCGTACCTTAAACAGTGGCAATTAAACGGCAATCAATATTAGGGTCATATTATAATGTCTAACTGGAAGCAAAACTTACAAAAATTCCGCTATGTAATGGATGCACTACTCCTTATAAGCTTTATGCTAGTAAGTGCACCACAAGCAACGGGCGTACCTTTACATGAATGGTTTAGTTTGTTTTTTATAGTGCCATTTGCAATTCACTTATTACTACATTGGGATTGGATACAGCGCAGCTTTAAGCGCTTATTATCTAAATTAAGTGCTCGAGAACGTTTTAACATAGTGTGGGATTACCTACTTTATATAATGATGTTATTGGTATTTGTGAGTGGCTTTTTAGTGTCGGTTGCTTTACTACCAGCACTTCACATTAGTTTAAACATTCAAGATTTTTGGTCAAAGATGCACCACGATACAGCCACCTTAATCATGCCAATGTTAGGCGTACACTTAGCTCTTAATTTGAGCTGGATTGTAAAACTAACCAAACGTATGTTTGCCAAGGAGGCTAAATAATGAAGCACTTAAAACAACAGTGGAAAACCCGCACCAGCATCGTTTTAATTGTATCTGTTTTAGTGAGCCTGATATTGGTGACTTTGGAGCGAACAGATTGGGCTATGCAAATAAACCTACAAGGTTATAGCCACGGCTCACCTGAAGGAGAAAAGCCAAATATAGCACCGGTATTGATGTATATTTTACCATTTGTAAAAGAGCTTATTTTAATAGGCGTACCGATGTTACTTACTTTAGGGGTAGCCAAACTAGCAGGCTTAATAAAAGGAATGTTTAAAAACAAAGCCTGAATACGAATGCAACATATATCAAAATCCGGCGTTTATAGATACATTGAAAAATTAGTATGTCTATAAGCGCAGCTTTTTATGAATTATAAACCAAGTATTAACACACACCAATACACCTATTTTATATTTATCGCGTTCATAATGTGGACGGCTTTAATTAGTTTTAAAGCCAATGCTGAAACGCTCATTCCTTTTCAGTCGCAGTGGTTAAAAAACCACTATGGCGAGCGCACAGCGCACTTTAAGCTGCAACCTTTACGTAAAGGCGATATTGTATTTGTTGGTGATAGCATTACTGAGCAAGGATTGAATTGGGCCATTAGATTTAACGACCTACGCGTAAGAAACCGCGGTATTAGTGGCGATATGACCTACGGTGTTTTAGCGCGTTTAAACGAATTAAAAGCAGCCCCTCCTAAAGCTATATTTTTAAAAATTGGCGTAAACGATATTTTTAATTTTCACTATATAAAGCAAGTAAAAAACCTATCGTCGATAAGTGAAAATATCGAAAAAATAGTGACTCAGCTCAATGAGGCGCTACCTAATACACAAATTTATGTACAAAGTATTTTGCCAGATCATCGCGATTTTATAACTCAAATGGCGCAAACGGTTAACAAGCAAATTAAAGCAATTAAGCACGCACGATTTACCTACATAGACTTACACCCAGCATTTTTAGGCGCACAAGGCACGCTTAATGAAGCGCTCACTACCGATGGTACCCATTTAAACGAGGCAGGCTATGCCCTTTGGGCTAAGCAACTTGCACCTATAATGAAGACATTAAAATGAAGTACTTATTAATTGGTATGTTAATGGCGGTAAGCTTTACTTGTACAGCCAATAAAGTGCCTGCAAAAAGCTACCCTAACGGCGCGACTAAAGCCGTTATTTTTAGTTACGACGATGGCGTTACACAAGACAGAAAGCTCGTGGCGCTATTTAATAAATACCAGGTTGTTGGCACATTTAATTTAAACTCAGGATTATTTGCTAAAAAGCTACCATGGATGAAAGCCTTTACCGGTAAAGAAGGCGAATATATTAAACAAAGTGAAGTAAAAGCACTTTATAAAGGTCATGAAATAGCAAGCCATAGTTACTCACACCCCGGCTTTGCGGACTTAGATACAGCAGAGCTGAAATTACAATTAGCCCGTGATAAGCAAATTTTATCGCCAATTAAAGGCAGCCCTTTGCAATCATTTGCGTACCCTTTAGGCTCGTACGATAAAGCTGCGATGAAATTAGTAAAGCAAGCTGGCTTTACTAATGCCCGAACAGTAAACGACACCCTTAATTTTGAACTCCCTACTAACTACATGGCGTGGCACCCAACCGTTCACCACTCAAACGCAATGCCATTAATAGAGCAATACTTAGCGCTAAACAGCAATAAACTCACTGTGATGATGATTTGGGGCCATTCGTGGGAGTTTGATAAAAATACAAAAAACAATAACTGGGATTACGCCGAGCAGCTTATTCAGACACTCTCAAATAAAGATGATATTTGGTATGTATCGGCTGGAGAGTTCATCGCGTTTTTAGAGGGTAAGTAAGCGTACGGAGCTTTTAGTGCTAAGTAAAGCTCACATAAGCACATTCAAATGTAGTAAGAGTAATTAATTCATCCAGCGGGCTGGCTCGCACCGACACACCTTTCGCTAGGGGGTTTTGAATTCCCCACGCCTACCACTTTCATCACGCTGGCGTCATTTTGCTTTAACTTTCTAAACACGAGAAGATAAAGACAAACCACTTTAGAGCTAAGGATTATTTATATGCCTTCGTCTCTATGCCAAGAATTATACAAACAATGGCGTCAGCAGAAAGCCTTTTATAACATTAGCAATTAAACCACTCATGTAATAATGTTTGTCTGTTTTCACTGCGTTAATTGCACTTAGCTTTATCTAGGCTTTATAAGCATTCGCATTTTTAATGCTATCAAAATCGTTAAAGCGCACGTTATGCTGCGCCATTACTTTAAGTATTTTTTTACTTAGCATTTGGCGTAAATAAAACGGCTGATTTGGCACAAAATGATGAATGGTATGTGTTTTACCAAAGTTAAAACAAAATAAGTGAAACGGCATAAATAAACGACTCGTTAGTACATGAGTTTGCTCAAGCATGTTATTAACGCCGCCATAGTAATGCATGCTTGAGGTAACAAAGTTAAGCGAGCTTGAGCGAATAATATTAGGCACAATGAGCACAACCATCAAAAATTCGAACACGTTCATTATACTTAGTACCCAGCTAGGCGAATTAAGCGAAAGTGGTATAAATAAATCAACAATATGAAATACAATAACGCTATATAAAATAGCGAAATACGCAGTCGCTATCGGAAACCCCGCATTAAAAACACTCGAAAAACTAAAGCCATTAATTTCTTTTCTAAAACGTTTAGTAGAAATAATTAGCCCTAATAACCCATCTACAATAACTAGCGCACGTAAAAATGGATTTTTAATACCGTTTCCCACCAAGCGTTCTTCTAGGTCTTGTTGTGTGCCTGAGGTTTTGTGATGGTGTAAATGCATTTTACGTCTGTACCATGGGCTAATAGTATTTGGCCGCATTAACCATACTGTTAGCATCATAAAATTATGCATAAACGGCTGATTGCTAAAGTATTGTTTATGTATAAGGTCGTGCTCTAACTCATGGGAAATAGACGCAGCAATAGCCGCAAGCACTATACACACCCAAGCGGGTATTAGGGCTAAATAATATAAAACACCAACACCAATTAATGCGCTAAGCGACAGCAATAAAATAATTAACCCTAAGGTATTTTGATGTGCAAGTAATGGGTATTTTTGACGAAGTAATGCTTCTTCCGCTTTTATGGCTTTCACAATCGCCTGAATATTTTGCTTGGCACTTAATTGAGTCATATCTAATATCTTAAAAGCCTTGTTGTACAAATAATACCTGAATTAAACGCAAAATCGGCATAAAGCAGGAAGAATTATTATAATACGATTCACTATTATCAATAGTTCAATTGCTTATTTATTCAATCGCATAACAGTTTAATAGCACTCATAACCCAAAATATTCGCTTTATATATCAGCCCAAAAAGACTTAAAAAATTTACCGATGGAGTCTCCTTGCTATAAACGATTAATTATCAACCAGTTGTTTATGCAAATAAAAGAAAAGGCTTGCCGCCCCCTCTTTTGTTTGTATAATGCGGATACAGAATAAGAGGTATATAAGTATCCTTTTTATTTTAAGTGGTTTTTCTTTATCTTTTTATGCTTAAAAGATTAAAGAAAAATTATGCCAGCGTGATGAAATTGGTAGACATGGGGGATTCAAAATCCCCTTCCGAAAGGAGTGCCGGTTCGAGTCCGGCCGCTGGTACCACTTTTTGAACCTCAGCTAATTATTGGCTGAGGTTTTTTTATGCCTAAAATTTAACTAGTAATCTATACCAATTCGCTTTACTAAGTGAGCTACTTTTAGTTAAGAAAACCGTGTCGATAACAAGGTAAAACCTAGTTAAGCTGAAGCAAAAGCCACAAGCCACAAGCCTTCCATTAAAGCCATCAACGTAATTAGAAAGGTACATAAATCTAATTAGCATGCGAGTTATGCGTCTTGCTCTTGATTTGTTATATTCCCAATTCGATTATTTAACTCTTCGTCACTAACATCTTCTTTATGTGTACCAATGATCCATATATGACCAAATGGGTCTTGTAGCGTGCCGGTCCTATCACCATAAAACTGATCATGTACGGGTCTTATTAGTGTTGCACCAAGCTCAATTGCTTTTTTAAATACGGTATCAACATCTTCAACATAAAGCATAAGGCTTAGCGCTGTACCACCGAGCTCTTTTGGGTTTTTTAAATGCTCTTCAGAACCATTATCTGAAAGCATAATATGCGAATCACCAATTATTATTTCTGCATGGGCTATTCCACCATCAGGTAAAGGCATCTGCATTACGTGTTCAGCATTAAATGCATCACAATAAAAATCTATCGCTTTTTGTGCGTCATTCATAATTAAATAAGGTGTAACTGAATGAAACCCTTTTGGTATTGCTGAGACTGCCATAATATTATCCTTTACTTACGCGGTGATTTTTAATATTTAATTAACTAAATATGCGTTTAATTGCCCCTAAATTTAAGCTTAGCTCATACAAAAAATTGCGTTACTTTTCGAGGTTTAAACGCTTATGCCAAGCAGCAATACTTTCATCAGGGTATTCTTCAAACTGCTTGTCACCTTTATTAATGGGCGCATTTACCCAATTTGCTTTACTACCAAGCATTAAATGAGTGCGCTCTGGCGGTATGGGTAACTCACTATCTATTGCACCAGCAAAGGGATGAACTTGCTCAGGCCAACGTGCATCGTATAACCACAAGTTAGCACTACAATGCTTACAAAAATGACGCTCTGCAGGGCTGATTTTATCGCCTATTTTTGCATGATAAATAGTTATGTGTTCACGCCCTGTAACCTCAAGCGTGCTGTATTGCGCGTTTAAATTAATAACAAACCCGCCGCTCCCTGCGGTTTTACGGCATATAGAGCAGTAACATAAATTGTAAGGATAAGGGTGTTTTGAGTTGACCGTAAATACCACTTTGCCACAGTGACAAGCGCCATTAAGCTTCATAATATATCCAATTTTTTATTGTTGGCTTGAACTAATACCTTAACTAGGTGAGCTTAAAAAAACCACAACAATTACATGCTGTGGTTTTTTAATTATTGAGCTTACTAACGTTTCCAATATCTTAAATTACGTAATGTATTTATAAATTTATCGCCTGAATGTACCTCTAAATCTATCCAACCATCATCTGCTTTTCCATCAAGGCCTGCCGCTTTAAATAAAGGCTTAGCCTCATTTGTAAAGCCTATAAATTTCATATGTGCGTACGCATCACTTACAAAGTCTTTAGCTTCTGCAATGGCAGCTAGTTTTTCAGCTCCATCTTCGGTGGTGAGTACAAGTACCGCATCGTATAAAACCGATGGACCACCATTAATAACCTGATCAGCTTTAAAGTGCTTACCTTTACTGCATTTAGCACCGCCAACTTGTGGGGCAATAATTTCAAAGTTTGCACCTTCACTTTTAAGTGCATTGGTAACCGATTCAAAAATTTCTGCATTAAAGCCATCACTTACTAAAATACCTAATTTACGGCCTTTAAAGGTATTAGGCGCATTTTTCAAAATACTTAACGCATCAGATACAGGTAAGTCTTTACGTGTTGGCATTGCTGCTTCAGCTGGGTCTGGCATTTCTTGCAAGCCAAGTCCTTCGGCAACTTTATTTGCGAGGGTTTCGTCAATATTTAACAAGTGCGATACCAAACGTTCTCGTATTGGCAAATGCTCAACTTTAGACAGCTCAAACACGTACGCAGATTGAATATGCGCCTGCTCTACCTCTGTTTGACTTAAATAAAATTGACGAGCTTGACTGTAATGATCGCTGAATGTTTCTGAGCGATAACGCAGTTTGTCACCGCCGCTTACTTCAGGTTCCTTTGAGCTTTTAAAGCCATGTACTGGGCATTCGCGCGGGTTTTTTTCGCCTGCGCTCCATGAATTTGGCTCATAATTAACACGCCCTTTTGGATTGTGCATTGCCATGTGGCCATCTTGCTGAAAATGACGCATTGGACATTTAGGCGCATTGACCGGAATATGCGTAAAGTTAGGACCACCTAAACGCTTGGTTTGAGTATCTAAGTATGAAAAGTTACGACCTTGCAGTAGCGGGTCGGGTGTAAAGTCGAGCCCCGGTACAATGTTTTGAGTACAAAATGCTACTTGCTCTGTTTCTGCAAAAAAGTTGTCTACAACACGGTCAAGCACCATACGGCCAACAATTTGCACTGGTACTTGCTCTTCAGGTATAAGCTTGGTGGCATCAAAAACATCAAATTCAAATTCATCAGCAAATTGCTGATCAAACACCTGTACACCTAGCTCCCACTCAGGGAAGTCGCCGTTGCCAATAGATTCCCACATGTCTCTGCGATGAAAATCAGGGTCCGCGCCGTTTAGCTTAAGTGCTTCGTTCCATACTACCGATTGCATACCGCCTTTTGGTTTCCAATGAAATTTAACAAATTTTTCATCACCTTTGGCATTAATAAATTTAAAGGTATGAACACCAAAACCTTCCATAAAGCGCAAAGAGCGTGGAATAGCTCTATCAGACATTGCCCACATAACCATGTGCATTGACTCAGGCGATAAGCTCACAAAATCCCAAAAGTTATCATGTGCTGTTTGCGCTTGTGGAAAACCACGATCAGGCTCGGCTTTAGCTGAATGAACTAAGTCTGGAAACTTCATCGCATCTTGAATAAAGAATACCGGTATATTGTTACCCACTAAATCCCAGTTTCCTTCTTGGGTATAAAATTTTACCGCAAAACCACGTACATCACGTGCTAAATCTGGAGACCCTTTATTACCTGCAACCGTAGAAAAGCGAGTAAATACTGGGGTTTTTTCACCTTTTCGCTGAAAAATATCTGCACAGGTTAAATCTTCAAGCGTGTCGTAAGTTTCAAAATATCCGTGTGCACCATAGCCTCTGGCGTGCACTACACGCTCAGGAATGCGTTCGTGATCAAAGTGAAAGATCTTCTCGCGCATTATGTGATCTTCTAATAATCCTGGGCCACGCTTTCCTGCACGTAATGAGTTTTGATCGTCACTTACAGGGCAGCCCTGCGCGGTGGTCATGGTAGGGTGTTCATCCGACGCTTTTTGATGCAATTCACCGCCATGCCCTTTATTACCTGCGTATTTAAATGATTCAGCCATGTTTAGTCCTTCATACAGTTTGATTTAATGGGTCAATAGTTTTTATGAGCTTTAAAGCTAAAAGCGACTATGCAAATGCAAAATAAAGACCAGCCATCCAACCTAGTAAAAAAGGGCTGTACAGATAACAATGTAGTATTTGAGGTGATTTATAAAAGAAAAGGTTACACAGGTATGTAACTTTTTCACACAAAAAAAGAGCACTTAAAAGTGCTCTTAGGTTTATGCATTTTTAAATTTAATTAATCTTTGCTTTCGTTAACTAAAATAACTTTACGATGTGGGAAAGGTATTTCAATGTTGTTTTCATCAAGTGCTTTTTTAATTAACTCTGGCACCGTGTAAAGAATATCGAAGTAATGCTCGCCCTTACAAAATGGCCTTACTAAAAAGTCTACTGAGCTGTTGTTAAGTGTTTCTACTTCAACAAAAGGAGCTGGATCTTTTAATATGTGTGGGTGCGCTGCAAGTACGGCATCTATAACTTTACGTACAGCCGTTGTATCTTCACCGTAAGCAACACCAAAATGCATATCAACACCACGAATTGGATGATGTGAATGGTTTATAATTTGCGCGCCCCAAATTTGACTATTTGGTATAATAACCTGTTGATTATCGAACGTTTGTAAAATAGTAGTAAACATATCTACTTCTGTTACTTTACCAAAACGCCCTGCAGCCTCAATAAAGTCATTTACTTTATAAGGTCTAAATATTAGCAACATAACGCCTGCTGCAAGGTTCGACATTGCACCTTGTAACGCCAAGCCTATAGCAAGTCCCGCAGCACCTAGCAAAGCAATAATAGAGGCTGTTTGTACACCAAAGCGATTTAACACAGCAATAATAACGAACGCTAATATGATGTAGCGAGCCATGCTGCCTAAAAAGCGAAAAAGCGTATCATCTAGATGAGTGTATTTGTGGCATAACCCAATAATTAAATTGCGTACTTTGCCCGCTAACCATAAGCCCGCAAGTAAAATTGCAATTGCTAGTAATATGTTGGTTGCCCACGTAATTGCAGCGGGTAAATATTGATTAATATCAATGTTGTTTATTATGTCTTCCATTGTTTTTCCTGTTTTAAAAACTTTTAACTAATTTTAGCTAGTTTTGCTATACCAAGCGCAACAGTTTAACAAAAAATTAACCAGAGTACGAATATAGGTTCAGTTTTACATGTATAAGCACTTTGAAGGAGGGATTTCTTAACTACTGCTTTTAAAACGATGGATTAATAAAATATAATTTTAAGCCCTATTTAGCACCAATATTTAATTAAAGATTATACCCAGTAATATCTTGCTATAACGCAGTTTGACTCATATAGTCAGCAAATTATCACACCTTATTTTTAACATCTTTGTTTATGAAATCTTCTGCTCCTGTTAGTGATTTTGGTACTTTATTAGGTTATGCACCTGGTAATGTTGCTGTTTACTCATCTGATTATGATACGGCTGACGAAAGCATTTATCCTAATCGTAGCGCCTATCGTAGTTACCTAGACGGTATTTACATGGGCTATAAATGGCAATGCGTTGAGTTTGCCCGTAGATGGATGTACCTCAACCATGGTTATATTTTTGATGACATAGCCATGGCTTACGATATTTTTGAGCTGCGTTCAGTACGCGATGTAAATAGCCAAAACAGATTGCCACTAAACGCGTTTAAAAATGGTGCTAAACATCACCCTCAAGTAGGTAGTTTACTTATTTGGGAAGAAGGCGGCGAATTTGAAGAAACAGGCCATGTTGCTGTCATTGTTGAAGTGCATGAAGATAAAATACGTCTTGCTGAGCAAAATGTAGGGCATCAAATATGGCCAACAAATCAAAACTGGTGCCGTGAACTAAAAGCAAAAGTAACTAAAGATGGCGACTATTGGATTGAGTGCTCTCACAGCGACGCCACTATTTTAGGCTGGATGACACAAACTGATGAAACAGAATATGCTGAGCCAACGTCTGATCTAAACACTGATTTATTTATTATAGAAGCCCATAAAGCAGTAGATACAGGCCAAGCAAACAAGTCATGGTTAAATATTGCGAATGACGATGAAGCTGCCTACGTAGAAATGATGCAAGGCCATAAACTTACATCAGTAGATGAGGATCAACATAATTACTTTGCAATATCTCAAACGGCGCAGCAAAGCATTGAGCATGCAACAAATGAGCTGCATGGCTTATTTATGCATGCAACCGACTATGTATTGCAGCACCCTGAGTTATTAAAAAAGTTTAATTTACCCGATGTTGTGCTTAATAAAATTCGCCAATCGTGGGATAACCGCTTAAACCAATTAATTACCAGCCGGTTTGACTTTGCCTTAACAGCAGCAGGTTTAAAAGTTTACGAATACAATTGCGATTCGGCATCGTGTTACATGGAAAGCGGCAAAGTTCAGGGTAAATGGGCAAAACACTTTGGCGTTAAAACAGGTGTAGATGCAGGCCAAAATTTATTTAAAGACCTCGTAAAAGCATGGCGTAAAAGTGAGGTAAAAGGTCTTGTTCATATTCTGCAAGATGATGAACCAGAAGAACATTACCACGCATTATTTATGAAAGAAGCTATTGAAGCCGCAGGCTTTGAATGTAAGTTAGTAATTGGCTTAAGCACACTTAGCTGGAATGAGTCAGGCAACATAGTAGATGCAGATGGCGCACAACTGAGTTATGTGTGGAAAACGTGGTCGTGGGAAACCGCACTTGATCAAATTCGTGAAGAGTGTGAAGCTGACCAATCATTAGGTGATAACTTTGAACCACAATTCAAAGCTGGTGAAACGCCACGCTTAGTCGATGTATTACTACGTAAAAATATCATGGTGTTTGAACCACTGTGGACATTAATTCCAAGTAACAAGGCTATTTTGCCAATACTGTGGAGCTTATTCCCTAATCATAAATATTTACTTAATACCGCGTTTGAGCTTAACGACGAGTTATTACAAACCGGATATGTAGTTAAACCAATAGTGGGACGCTGTGGCGCTAATATTCAACTCGTTGATGAGCAGCAACAAGTTATTGAAAAAACAATGGGGCACTTTGCCGAGCAAGACCAAATATACCAACAACTATTTGCACTGCCTAAAGTAGATGACTACTTTGTACAAATATGTAGTTTTACCGCCGCCGGAAAATACTCTGGTGGTGGCGTGCGTGTTGATAAAAGCATGATCATAAACGGCCATAGCGATTGTATGGCGCTGCGTATTAAATAAATAATACTAAGCCCGCAATTTTGCTGCGGGCTTAAGTTTGTGTAGCCCTTCCCTCTTTTAAATTTTATAGCTATCTCGAGCGAGTTACTCCTGATAGAGTAAATTTATTAAACACCACAAATTAAGGTATTTCATGGCGAATCAATTTAATGTACTCGGCACACGCTTAAAACTATGTTGCGGTAATGGTGGCTACACACGTGAAGGGTTTTGTTATGTACCAGAATCAGATCTTGGCAATCACAGTGTGTGTGCAATTATGACTGATGAGTTTTTACAGTTTTCAAAATCACAAGGTAACGATTTAATAACCCCGAACCCTCTTTACGATTTCGAAGGTTTAAAAGCCGGTGATAAATGGTGCTTGTGTGCAGTAAGATGGCTTCATGCTATTTCAGCAAACGTTGCGCCACCGGTGGTACTTGAATCCACAAATAAAAAATCATTAGAAATAGTGCCGCTCGATGTTTTAAAAGCGCACGAATATAAAGCCAACGTTTAAATACACTTAAGCGTTATTAAATTAAAGTCTGCAGATTTTACAAATGTATGCAGGCTTTTCAAAAACCCAATCACCCCTCCAGCTTCTAAAATCTCAAATAAAAACATAACCCCATGTTTTTAAATTACTTTTAAAAACAATCAACTTACGGCATAACAGTTGCTTCATTAAGTTTAAGTCATGCTCATAACGCAACATATTATATGAGCAACACATTACTTAATGTAGGAGAAATTATGAGTAACAATAACGAATCAAACAAAACAACTAAATTTACCGCGCCAGGTATGAGTGACGAATCAGCCCAAAAAACAATAGCTACCCTCGATAACCGCATGGTTGCATTGATAGATTTACAGCTTACTTTAAAGCATATTCACTGGAACGTAGTGGGACCTAACTTTATTGGCGTACACGAAATGATAGACCCACAAGTAGACATTGTGCGCGAAATGACAGATACAATTGCAGAGCGAATTGCGACTCTTGGTGCAGTACCTGTTGGCACACCAAAATCAATTGTAGATCGCCGTACTTGGGACGAATACTCTGTAGGCAAAGGCCTAGTCACCGAGCATTTGGCTGCGCTTGATAAAGTATATAACGGCGTTAATGCCGATCACCGTAAAGCAATTGAGACTCTTTCTGAGCTAGATCCGGTCTCTGAAGATATGATCACCAGCCAACTAGCCGATTTAGAGCAATTTCAGTGGTTCATACGAGCACATTTAGAATCATCTACAGGCGAATTACAGAGCTAATACATCTAAAGTAAGAAAGCCCAGCATTATTATGCTGGGCTTTTTTTTGCGTAAAAATCTATTTATCGCTACCTAGTGTATCGCCCCCACCCCAGCTAGTACAAAATCAATATAAAAACAATAGAGAATTGGTATTACCAAAATGATTTTTAATTATTTTAACCTCTCCACTATTTCGCAAATTTATAAATCATTTAGAACTTTTAATGGTCGCTCTTCCAATTCAATATCACTTAAAAAGTAAACTAAACACGTATAAAAGTACGGCATAAAATTTAAAAATAGTACTAACAAATGTATTAAATAGTACAAATAATATATAAAAATGCCTTTGGTAAAGATACTTCAATAAAATTCATTCAAAATACAAAAAATAAAAACACACTATAAGCCATTAAATTTATTAAATATAAGAAAAATAAAAGAGGTTTTTGTAATACATATTGTGAAATTTTGGTAAACAAAGGTTGTAAATAAAGTTGAATTGGATTAATTTCAACCATACCACCTGTATGACACACTACAGGAAAGAAACAGTTAAATTGGTTAACCAAGCCAAGTAACAACACACACACAATGACGCAAGTCGTACCCAAACGGGAGAGATACATGAAACTCAATCAAATTACTTCAACATTAATTAATAAACATAAAAGAAGTAGCTCTACAGCAATCAGTGCCGCAGCCCTTTTACTAATGGCTTCTTCAAATATTGCAGCGCAAGAGGCTCCCGCAGCTTCAGAAACGGCAGCTGCAGACATTGAGGTTATTGAAGTAAAAGGCATGCTAGGTAGTATGAAAGCCGCCGCTATGCTTAAGCGTACTGACGGACGTATTGTAGATGCAATTGTTGCTGAAGATATTGGTAAGTTACCTGATAATAATATTGCAGAAGCACTGCAACGTATTACTGGCGTATCTATTAATACCGATTTTGGTGTGGGTGACAGTGTTTCGATTCGTGGCTTACCTCAAAACCGTGTTGAATTAAATGGTCGCTCTACTATTGGTGACTCTCGTGACGGCATTAGCTTGCAAGATTACCCATCAAGCTTCTTAAAAACAGTAGAAGTAGTTAAGTCTCCTACTGCCGATATGATTGAGGGTGCATTAGGCGGAACAGTTAGTTTAAAAACAGTTCGCCCATTAGAGTTAGATAAACTAACAGGCGCAGTTTCATTAGATGGTGAATACGCTGATAAGACAGAAAATGTAGCTCCTATTTTTAGTGGTTCAATTGGTAACAACTGGGACTTTGATGAAATGGGTACCTTTGGTGCCATTGCTATGTTTTCATTCCAAGATCGCGAAATTCGCCAAGATGAAACGTCTAGCCGTGTTAAACCTCAAGATATCGAAATTAATGGCCAAGAAGGTAATACACCTAGTGGCAACGCTATCGTAAGAGACGAGCACAGTGTTGAACAATATGTAGAACAACGTAAACGAACTGCTGTAAATTTATCTCTTCAATGGGCACCACAATCTGGTAATGGCATGGTGTATCTTGATTTAAGCGGCACAAAGCGCTCAGGTGAACAAGCTGGTAACTCTATTTTAGGTGTCGCAGGTTCGTTATCAACAGATGCAAATACAACTCAAGATGCTAACGGCGTAAATAATTACACGTTAACAAACGAGTTTGGTATTCCTAAAACATACAGTGACTTTCGTGAAACTGACTCGTTTTCAAATGCACTTGGTGCAGAGTGGAATCTTACTGACAGCATCAAAATCTCTGGTGAAATTGCGGTAGCATCATCAGAAAGCGTAAGACCTGATTCTGAATTTACACTTCGCCCAATCGAAAAATCAACATTTGAAGCAAGTGGCGGAACTCAGCTAACAAATCATTTATATGATGGTGCATTCTCTCAAAACGGTAATAAATTACCAAGCATCATTCATTCAGATCCTAATGCATTTACTGACCCACAAAACTTAGCACTTCGTACGTTTAAAAGTGAAGATAGAAGAACAGACAATGACGAAACAGCTATTCGTTTTGATGTTGAAATGTTTGAACCTCTCAGCAGCTTAAGCTGGGTATCTAAAGTAAAAGCGGGTGTACGTGTTACTAACCGCGATTACGAATATGAGCAATACAAAGTAGAAATTAAAGACATTTATAAAAATGCATTTAACGACTCAGACGGTTCGTTAGCCACTTTATGGGTTGATGACTACAACGCTGCTTTTTCAAATAGCTTTACAACAGTTAGCCACGACAACTCTTTTGACCAACTAGGTCATTCGGGACAAAACGACCTACTAACCTTTTTAAGCTACAACGGTTTATCTAACCCGGCCAATACTTACGCTCAACTTCAGCAGTTACTTGCAGGTACTAACCTAGCGTCAACGGGGAGTCTCTCAGATAACCAAGAGTTCCAAGAAAGCGCATACCGCAACGTAGTTGAAGATACAGCTGCCGTGTATATATCAGCGTACTTAGACTTTGATAACATCACTGCGATTGTGGGTGGTCGTTATGTAACTACAGATTTAGAATCTAGCGTATTTCTTAATGGCGAAAAAGTAACTGGCGACAATGACTACAGCGACTTTTTACCAAGCTTAAACGTTACGTATAACTACTCAGACGAAACATTATTCCGCTTTGCTGCTGCAAAAGTTATGCGCCGCGCTGACTTTAGCGAACTAAGCCCTGCATTTGACGTTAATAACGACATTACAGGTGCAACGCAAGGCTCTATTGATTTAGAACCATATCGTGCAACGCAATACGACTTATCTGTAGAGCATTACTTTGACCAAGGTAACGTAATTTCTTTCGCAGTATTTTATAAAGATGTTGAATCTTTCTTAAGTAACGAAAGTAGCTGTGTAGCTGCATCAAGCACTTCAACAGGTCAAAACGTAACTCAATGGAACCAAGTATGTCAGCTTGACGTTGCAGGTGTTTCACAAGATAACCTAGTTTACTCGGATGCAACTGACTTCCCAGTAGATGCTGATGGCTTTAACCATGTTGCAGGCTTACGTGACGCAGGACTAACGGGTATCGATACTGTTAAAAATGTAAATGGTGAAAACGGCTCAGTACAAGGCTTTGAAGTTGGTTATCAACAGTTCTTTACAGACCTACCTGGTGCATTTTCTGGCTTAGGCATTAACGCAAACTACACATACGCAGACAGCGAACAACCAAACGGTAACCCGTTATTAGATATTTCTAAAAATACGTATAACTTACAAGTATTTTGGGAATACGAAGGTTTCTCTACTCGCCTAGCTTATAACTACCGTGACAGTTTCTTAGATACTGAAAACGAGAAACGTGTAGAAAATATTAACTCAGACGGCAGTATTTCAGCAGAAGGTACTGTTTACGGTAATAACTACCGTGACGACAGAGGCCAGTTAGACTTCTCAGCAAGCTGGGACATTAACGAAAACGTGACCTTAGTAGGTAATGCGACCAACTTAACGGGTGAGCCTTCTATTTACCTATCTGAACTAGGTGGTGCTTGGAAGTACACTGAAGCGGATCGCCGTTACAGCTTTGGTATTCGCGCTAAATTTTAATTTTCCCTAAAAACTAAAGCCTGCTTTTATGCAGGCTTTTTTACGTCTATAAAAAAGTGGCTTTATATTACGTAAAAAACACACCCACCTAGCTATACTTATTTGAATATTAAATTTACTATCAAAACGTTGTAACTATTAGCAGGAAAACTAAAGTGCTGTCGCGTTTATATAATTTTATGCCCGGTTTAAATACATTGCTGCACTATGAACGCCAATGGTTTGCTGATGATGTAAGGGCGGCGCTATCAGTAGCGGCAGTGGCTTTACCTGTTGCCATTGCTTACGCACAACTAACCGGTGTTAACGCCGCCGTAGGGTTATACTCTTGCATACTGCCAATGATGCTATATGCACTTTTTGGTACTTCAAAACAATTAATAGTCGGCCCTGATGCCGCAACCTGCGCCGTTATTGCCGCTGTAGTAACACCTCTTGCTGCAGGTGACAGCTTTAAGCATTGGCAACTTGTTGTCACCATGACCGCTATGACCGGCTTTTGGTGCTTTATAGCCAGTAAATTTAAGTTAGGTGTATTAGCCGACTTTTTATCTAAACCTATTTTAATGGGCTTACTAAACGGCGTAGCCATCACTATTATTGTGGGTCAATTTTCTAAAGTATTTGGTTTTACTTTTGATGAGCGCTACTTACTTGAACGCCTCGGTGGTGTGCCCACGTACCTAGCGCAAACACACGTTCCAACCTTATTAATGGCTTTGTTTACACTGGTGGTCTATTTTGCCATGAAACGGATAAAGCCCACGTGGCCTGCATCTATGTTTGCTATTACCTTTGGTGCGCTTTTGGTATGGATTTTTGATTTAAAACAATTTGATATAAAAACCATTGGCACCGTAACTGGCGGGCTTCCCGTTTTTAATACCCCTGTTTTTGATTTAGGGATTATTCGTGAGCTGGTGGTACCCGCACTTAACTTAGCCATCGTGAGCTTTGTTAGTATGATGCTAACTGCCCGCAGCTTTGCTGCTAAAAATGGCTACGACATAGACGCCGATAAAGAATTTAGAGCGTTAGGTATTGCCAATATAGCGTCAGCTCTTTCGCAAGGTTTTGCCGTCAGTGGCGCCGACTCACGCACCGCTGTTAACGATGCAACAGGTGGTAAAACGCAGTTAGTATCAATAATTGCAGCGGCCATTATTGCTGTCATAGCTGTATTTTTAACAGCCCCACTTGAATTTATTCCAAGCGCAGCGCTAGGTATTGTACTTATTATTGCCTCTGTACACTTACTCGATTTAAAAGCTGTTTGGCAATTAAAACGAAAAGACAAACAGGCATTTTATCTCGCCTCAGCCACCTTACTTGCGGTGTTATTTATTGGCATTATACCAGGGATCACACTTGCTGTATTACTAGGGTTATTTCAATTTATTCGCACTGTTATGCGCCCAACAGACAACATATTAGGCGTAGATGTTAACGGTGTAGTAAGAAGCTTAGACGCCACAGATAAAGCAAAATCGGTGCAAGGCGTGTTTATCTATCGCTTTAATTCACCTTTAACTTACTTTAATGCCAGCTACTTTAAACGCAGATTACTTGAGCAATACGCAAGGCAAAAAGACGACACTCAATGTGTAATAATTGACGCTGTGCCCTGCTTTACTCATTTAGATTTAAGTGTAATGGCCATGCTTGCAGATCTCGACGTTATATTTAAAAAGCGCGATATAAGGCTTGAGCTTGCAGGTAGAAAACGTCAGTTACTTTCGTGGTTTGATATTGCAGGAATGAAGTCAGGAAAAGAAGGTATATATATTCACTCAGACTTATACATCGCCCTAAAAAGAAATAGCGTAAGCCAGCACACGCAAGAGGTTAGCTTGTTTGAGTCAGACGAAAATAAAGAACCGCTCACACAGCAATAAAATACAATAAGCAGATCAGCTAACTGATCTGCTGTTTAGTATTAATTACTTTTTATACTTTTGGGTAGTTTGAAGGAAAAAACGCTTTTTTAGCGTCTTCATCAAACTCTTTTTTAAAGGCTATATCTGTACCAATTGCGCGTGCACGTGCAACCGCTGGGCGGCTATCAATGCTTTCAAACCAACGCTTAAGATTTGGGTACGGTGCTAACCCCTCTTCACCTAATACAACCGGTGCTTTATCAATCCAGCCCCATGCAGATACATCAGCAATGGTATACGTATCACCCACAATAAAGTCACGACCTTCAAGGTGCGTATCAAGTACTTCGTAATGGCGCTGCGCTTCACGTAAATAACGATTAACCGCGTAATCAAGCCCTTCTGGCGCCATATGTCTAAAGTGAACACTTTGCCCTGAATACGGACCTAAACCCGATGCGATAAACATTAACCACGACAGCATTTCAGCGCGGTCATCGCCCTTGCCTTCAAGCTTCCCATATTTTTCAGAAAGGTACATTAAAATAGCATTCGAATCGAACACACGCGTTTCACCATCAACAATTGCTGGCGCTTTAGCGTTTGGATTAATTGCTTTAAATTCAGGTGTATGTTGCTCACCTTTTAAAGTATCAAGAGGAACAAGTTCAAACGGTAAGCCTGTTTCTTCTAAAAAGAGCGCAACCTTCATTGGGTTAGGAGTATGGTGAAAATAAAATTTAATCATATAAAGTTCCTCAATAATTGAGCAACGATTAAAGCACAACTTGAGCGGGTGTTCAAATTAAGTTTTAACTAAGTAAAATACACAGTTAAAACGTGATTTAATTGTGAGTATTTCGTGATACTTCATTCGTAAATATCATTTAGGCTGAATGCAATATCAGCCTTTGCGAGAAGTAACATGCCTTTTAAAGCACTATCCCATCCATTTTTAATCTCACTTGTTGGGTTAATAATTTTTTGCTTTCAAAGCCAAGCTGCTGAGCAAGTAACTATTTCTAGTACAGCTAATCCGACTACCTTTTTAGAGCTTTACACATCGCAAGGTTGCAGTAGTTGCCCACCAGCAGAGCGCTGGATTTCAACGTTTACAGATGATGAAAAACTATGGACTGATTTAATCCCTATTAATTTTCATGTTACTTATTGGGATTATTTAGGATGGAAAGACCAATTTGCCTCTGCTGTTTTTAGTAAAAGACAACGCACGTATAAGGCACTCGGTAAAAGTAGGATTGTAGCTACTCCAGGATTTATGGTTAACGGCAAAGGGTGGCAAGGTTGGTTTTATAAACAAGCTATTCCTGTAGCTAAAGCCCGTTATTCAGGTAATTTAAAAGCGACTATAAACAACAGTAAAATTAATCTCGAATACGATACTGTTAATACCGAAGATAATACTAACCAAAACTTAATAGCCCATGTAGCTCTATTAGGCTTTGGCATAGAAACACAAATACACAGCGGCGAAAACGCAGGCCATAAGTTAAAACACGACTTTGTTGTTATTGGCTACGAGCAAAGTGACATGCAGACCAAGCAGCAATTATCATTAACTGACTTGACCATGCCTCGCGCTAAAAAAATATCGCCAACAAAGCAAGCCTTAGTGTTTTGGGTATCTAAAAAAGGCGACCCTACTCCACTACAAGTTGCAGCCGATTGGTTTTAAAAATTAAAGTTAATTGAATAAAATTACTAATTAACAACTCAGCGCGCAATAAATGTCCCTGTATATCAACTATAGAAAAAGGCTTTCAATAATTTAAAAACTAATGAATTAGCATTGTTATTACAAAGAATTTATTCTTTTTTATTGTGTGTACCTGTATAAAACATAAATAACATTGTATTTACATCGACTTTTGTTTATAAAGTAAGTTGAATGGACTCTTGAAATAAGTAATTGACTTATAAGTATAAAAATCAAGCGCCTATCAATAAAAACTTCTGCAATTATCTATATGGACAAAAATTTATGCGAATTAACCAAAGCCACATTAAAACAATTGTAATCGCTGCAATTACAGCTTCCTCTTTAGCTGGGTGTGCTACAACATCATCAAAAGTAATAGAAACACCAGCTGTTGCTAGCTATAACACAACCTACTCAGGTACAAAAAGCAAACTAGTCGTAGGTCAGTTTGTAAACCGTTCGAGCTTTCAAAATGGTATATTTTCATCAGGCCAAGACCGTTTAGGCAGCCAAGCAAAAACAACACTAATGAGCCACTTACAACAAACAAATCGCTTTAGTGTGCTTGATCGCGACAATATGGCAGCCCTTGCAGAAGAAGCAAAGTTAACAGGTACAAAACAAGTTCTTAGCGGTGCTAAATTTGTTGTAACTGGTGATGTAACAGAGTTTGGCCGTAAAGCCATTGGCGATCGCCAGCTTTTTGGTTTATTGGGTAAAGGTAAATCGCAAATTGCTTATGCTAAAGTAACGCTTAATGTTGTTGATGTTACTACATCAGAAGTTATTTATTCAGTGCAAGGTGCTGGTGAATACAGCCTATCAGAACGTGAAGTTATTGGTTTTGGTAGCACAGCTTCATACGATGCCACATTAAATGGCAAAGTACTTGACCTAGCTATTCGCGAAGTCGTTAACAAGTTAGTTACTGGTCTTGAAGCTGGCCAATGGGGCAATAAATAATGAAAAAGCTAATTACCTTAGCATTTGTTTGTATAGCCCTAACGGGTTGTAACTCAACGAAAGAACCTATTTACTATTACGGTGACTATAGCACTGCCGTATACGCCTATTTAAAAGCAGATGACGTAACAGCCGAAGAGCAAATTAGTATGCTTGAGCAAATTATTGCCGATGCCGCAAACAAAAGTAAGAATGTTGCACCTGGCCTACATGCTCACCTAGGTATGCTGTACTTTGAAACGGGTAATCCTTCATTAGGCACTACTCACTTCGAAACTGAGAAATCACTTTTCCCAGAATCAGTTCATTACATCGACTTCCTTCTAAAATCTGCGAAAGGCGCTTAATATGCTTAATTTAAAATCATACACAGCGATCGCATTAGTCGCATTACTCGCTGGTTGTGTTTCACCTCCACCAGCACATGACTACACAGCATTTAAACAAGCAGACCCTCACTCAGTTATTATTTTACCTCCGCTAAATAATACACCTGAAGTAATTGCACCATACAGTGTGATGACTCAAATGGTCGCGCCTATAGCTGAGTCGGGTTTTTATGTTTTTCCTGTAGCTTTAGTTGATCAAACCTTTAAAGGTAATGGCCTCACTGTTGCAAGCGACGTACACCAAGTACCGGTGAATAAATTACATGAAATTTTTGGTGCAGACTCTGCGCTTTACATCACTATTGAAGAATACGGCACTAGCTATGTTGTAATTTCTAGCGAAACAGCTGTAACTGTGTCAGCCTCACTAGTTGATTTACGCACTGGCGAGCAATTATGGCAAGGCAAAGCAAGAGCCTCTTCAGCTGAACAACAAAGTAATGGCGGTGGTGGCCTTGTAGGTATGCTTGTTATTGCAGCAATCAATCAAATTGCTGAAACGGTAACCGATAAAGGCTTTGAAATCGCAGCAATGACTTCAACACGCTTACTTTCTTCAGATGTTTACAACGGCTTATTATATGGACCTCGTTCACCTAATTATGGCCAACCAGCACCAAGCGAAAAGAAAAAATAACTCTTATTGTTATTAACCTAAATCTTAAAAAGGCCGAATCATTAAATGGGATTCGGCCTTTTTAATAAAAGCTTACCTAGCTAAAAACCTTAGCAAAGTTACTTTTAAGTATTTAGAGCAGATTTTAAAAACTAAAATTAATAGCAACAGAAAAAATAGTTTTTATAATAATACTAACTAAAAAAGCCACCATAAAAAACATAGCAAATGCAGAAACAGCCCCGCCACCGGTATACCCTGCTTTAGCTTTTTCCACCATCAATACATAAATTCCTAATCCTACGCTTACCTTAAACCATAGCCAGTAATCGTTGCTAAAAAGAGGAATTGCAGCAAAACCTATTATGGGCACTAATATTTTGCCCTCTTCGTTTTTGTGTAATAAATAAAAAGCCATAATCGCAATATAAAATAGAGCCGTTATATCAGGCATATAAATAACTTCCTTGTAAGAAAATAATAAAAACCAATAAACGCGGCGATTATACCTATTACTGAGTCCCTATAAAATCTGATAATTGTGTTTACTTTTTAGCTGTGCAATATTAATTCACTAATAAGTACAAGGATTGCTAAACCTATTTACAGGTTTGGTATAAAAACTAAAAGGATGAATATGATTAAGCCATTTTACGCTAGCTGTTTGTTAGCCCTCTCGCTATTAACACCCAGCCTTGTAAAAGCAAACCCGACAGCCTCGCAGTATCAGGAAATTCTTAACGAGAGCCTAGTTGAAAACGAGCCCGGGGTATCGGTAATTATAAGTAAAAATGGCAAAGTACTTTTTAAAGGAGCGCGCGGGCTTGCCAACCTTGAGCATAACATTGCACTTAATGAGCAAAGCGTTTTACGTTTAGGTTCTATTTCAAAACAATTTACTGCAGCTGCAATTATGATGCTGCAAGAGCAAGGTAAGCTAGCGGTTACCGATGATATTCATAAGTATGTTGCAAGCTTTCCTACTGAAGGCAACCTCGTCACAATCGAAAACTTATTAACCCACACCTCAGGCATCGCCAACTACACAGATGACGACGATCTCTTTGATAAAGAAATACAAGTACCCACCAGCGTTGACGATGCGTTAGCGAGATTTGCCAAACACCCAATGGTGTTTAAACCCGGCGAAGCGATGGCTTATTCAAATACCGGCTATTCACTGCTTGGTAAAATAATTGAAGTGGCAAGTGGCCAGTCTTACAAAGACTTTATTGAACAACACATATTTAAAAAGCTAAAAATGAACCAGAGTAGTTATGAAGGGCAAGAACTTGTTGCCCATCGCGCATCTGGCTATGAGCAAACAGAGCAAGGATTTATCAACACCAGCTACATTAATATGGATTGGCCATATGCCGCTGGTGCGCTTATATCTACTCCAACTGACTTAAACATTTGGTTTAGTGCCCTATCGTCTGGCAGGCTCATTAGTAAAGCAAGTTATGAGAAGATGGTCAGCCCTTTTAAACTCAATGACGGCAGCTTTTCATCCTATGGTTACGGATTAATTATTAAGCCTTTGAATGAATACACCGTAATTAAACACACTGGCGGAATAAATGGCTTTTTAGCACATGCACGCTATATTCCAGAGCAAAAGCTATATGTTGCAGTACTGGCTAATTCAAACCACATAACCCCTATTTTTATCAACGAAAAACTCACAGCCAAAGCACTGGGTATTGCGCTCCCCGTGTTTAAAAAAGCAGATGTAACAGCGCAGCAGTTAGCGCCCGTATTGGGTGATTACCGTATTGATAAAAACACCTTACGCAGCCTAATTTTTGAAAATGACGTTTTGTACTCTAAGCGCACCGGTGGCGATAAAACAAAACTAATTACCATGTCTAAAAATAGCTTTTACTATCCTAATTCAAACAATTACTTAGTAATAGAAAAAGACAGCCAAGGCCAATTAGTAATGAAGTATTTTAGTGGATTATCAACAACGCCCACTGAGGCGATTAAAATTTAGCGACAAGTTTGAGCGAGGCACACAATGCTTCGCTCTTGCTAAATAGCTCTCTCTAAAGCTACTTTGATTTATTAAGCATCGCTTTTAAATCGGCAAATGGAGAATGCGTTGCAGCCTCAACTTTTCGCTCTGTAGTCGACCCGCCATACATAATATGTTCGTGGTATTTATTGTGCTCATTGTCGTGGCAATAAATACACAATAACTCCCAGTTACTGCCATCCTCTGGATTATTACTATGGTTATGATCTATATGATGCACCGTTAACTCACGTAAATTAGAGTACTCAAACTCACGGGCACAACGCCCACATACCCAAGGGTACAATCTTAAGGCTTTAATTCGGTACCCTTCCTCTTGCTTCACATAAGCCTGAGGCACTGCGTTATTCTTACTCATAGTATTCCTGATAAATTTACTATTTCGGTGATCAATACTAAAAAAACTTAATTACTGACAAATCACCAAAAGAAGTATCTATATGCCGGCCTGTTTGCTCCCACGCGCGTAGTACGACCATAAGTTTTTTATTGTCGGAAGTCCAAGAAATTCCACCGCCGTATGCTTCAACTTTTTCGGCGCCCGAATCTTTTAACCCCAGCCCAGGGTTTGTGTTTTGAATATGCCCTTTACCTACTTTGTATTCAGCAAATACGTGAACATTATGCGGTAACGAAAATGATAAAAGCGAGCCAATACTCGCCCCGTACGAATTAGAAATTAACTTAGTGACCTGTGGTGCAGACGAATTTAAAAAATCAGCCTGAAACACAATATTATCTTTATTCTCAAGAGATACATGCTTGAAAGACCACGCGCCAACAATACTTAACGACATATCAAATTTGCTGCTTAGCTTTGGCCTATTAAGAAAAAAATGCTCAAACAAAGACGCTTTATTATTGAAGGTATAAAAGTTGTGTTGGCCAGATAACTCAAACTTGGTTGAACGTGTATTTTGCGAGAAAATTTGATCTGTTTGATTGCCGCTTAAATTGCTAGCCGTGCTTTGCAGCCCTTCAAGCGTTTGATAGTTAAATGTGATTTTAGAATTTTTAAATTTTCTATACGAGAGCAGTATATCTTGTGTTTTTGTTTCAACATCATCTTCAAAAATATCGGCTGAGTAACCAATTTCAATGTCGTTAATATCAAAAAACACACCCACACGCTGGTTATTTATGGGCTCTAACGAAAACAGTGTTTTTTGATTACTCCCAGCCAAGTCGTCGTATATTAGCGCGTGGCTAGTGCTTGGGTTTGAAATAGTGGTTCGTACCGATTTTAAGTCGAAGTCAAAAGCTAATACAGAACCAGATAGAAATGCCGATAAAACGGCAAAGCCCACAATAACTAAGTAATTGCGATTCATTAAAAACACTCAAAAATTAATTTGTATTAGAGTAGCGTTTTTTTCACCTTAACTTATCACAAAAGATTAACAATTGATGAAAAATTTAAATAATGCGCTTTATGCCATTTTTTGGGGTGCTTTCAAGGTCAAACTCACTTACATGCTTAACCAGCTCCGGAAAAAACGTTAAAAACACGGCTTCTAATTCATTGTAGTTACGCGTTATATCATCAGCCGCGCCCGCAAAAGTGTTCGTAAAACGAATGCGTTTGGCTATATTATCGAGCGCAAGCCCTACTCCCTCAACGGTTTCGTACTCTTTAAACCAATCGTTTTTAGTCATACTTGTTACAACATGCTGCATTCGCGCTGGCATAACAGGTATACGGTTATTTAAAAGCTGATAGCTGGTGTACTTAAAATCACTTAAAGGTTGCTTGCTAAATCGTTGCCAATGCACAATTAAAAAGTGATCAAACACCACATCAATAGCCACACCAGCAAAGCGTTTACGCTCGGGTGAAAAGTATTGTTTAGCATGTTTTACTACTGGGTGAGAGTCGGTAAATTTATCAACTAAATAATGGTTATCGAGGCCATTTTTAACCGTGTTTGGTAAGTGCTTTACATGTCTTTTTCCACCAAAGTCACCCAACAGGTTCCCAAAATGAGAATCGGCTGTGGGCTGCGCTAAATAAAGATGAGCTAAATAATTCAAAGTGTTCTCTGATTGGCTAATACAAATAAATAATAACGCAAATTTAAACCAAACTCACATTCGTGTTTAAAGCAGTACTTATGGTTTTTCTTACCAGTTTTTACTCAAACATACTGCAAAGTATTGTATAAACATCGCAACTATAAAACGTTTATATAAAAAGCCGCTATATCAGCTATGGCGGCTTTTTAATGCTTCAGCCTTGTTGTTAGTTTGATCAAAACTAATTACTCGACTTTACCCAATTTCCATTATCATTTTTGCTATAACTATTTTTAACCGCCGACCAAGCTACTTTGTGCGCTGTTGTTTCGCGGTCATCATCGTTTTTTCTATCGCTAGGGTCCTTATAGGTATCCCACGCACTATTAAACGCCTCTTGATATATCTCTTGAGCATGTTTAGGTAAGTTACTCTTTACCGACTCAGGTAATTCATCACGATTTTTATATGGCATAACTTGCTCCTTGTATTTACTCAATTACGCCACAAGCAACACGTTTGCCACCGCCGCCTAATGGCTTTGGCTTATCTGCATAGTTATCACTTCCTTCGTGAATCATTACTGCGTGTTGTTTAAGTTTTTCAAGCGTGAGCCTTGGTGCTAAAACAGGCGATTTAGCTTGGCCACTTTCATTTACATACAACGCCGGTAAATCGCCTAAATGGCTATCCCCCCAAGGAGCATCATGATGCTCGCTAGCTTTTGGATCGAAATGCCCACCAGCGGCGCCCCCCGGCACAACTTTATCGCCTTTTTTCTTGGGTTCACAACTAGCAAATTGGTGAACATGAAAACCATGCATCCCCGATGTTAAACCTTTTAAACTTGGTGTAAAAACAACACCGTTATCATTTTCTGTTAGTGTAATAGTACCTAGTGATTGCCCTTGACCTGACTTAGTTACTTGGTGCATTTGAACTTTTACATTAGCCAGTGCGCTATTTTGTAGTAACACACCGGTAAGTAGTATCGCAAAAGCTGGTTTTAAAACGCGGGTTAAAGGTCTTTTAGCGTTTGAATCAAACTGCAAACAATTCATCATCATCTCCTCGTTAGTATCAAATTAATAAAGCAATAACGCTAAATTAAGCGACTATTAAACAAGTAGTTTCAATGTATATACCAGCCCTACGCGTAAACATGATTTTATGTATTATTTATTTTTAATTTATTGATTAAAAAGTAAATTTATAGTTTTTATTACGTTTAAATAAATAGCTAATTAATTAAAAAAACTGACTTTCACCCAAAAGTTAAGCAAAAACCAAGGCATATTTACAAACAGAATGGCAACTTTACAAAACTCATAAAAGAAGATTACCGACGATCCAACCCAAAAAGACAAGCCAAGTTAAAAAGTAGCTATTAAAAAGGCCATTATTATATAGGCGGTAGTCTCGAGAGTTGGTGTTGTTAGGGAGGCCTTACGACATGTAATAAAAAGCGCCTATCTAAATAAGTCTTTTCTATAATCAAAGCATGTTTAAAACCAATTTACTTATATATGGAGTTTATTTAATGACAAAAAATTACGTTAATATTTATAATTGCTCCGCCGTTAAAAACGAAAAAAAGGTGAAACTAAGTTTCACCTTTTTAATTAATTTTGAAACTAATTAGTTAGCATTAAGCCGTAGAAACGTTACTTGCGCCTGCATTGTTAAGTATTTCTTCAATAGCGTTTTTGTTGTCACTATCGTACTTAACACCAATTAATATAGAGCCCTTTTCAATGGCATCTTCATAATACTTAATTTCGTGCTCAGGAATAAATGCACCAATTGCAGCACCTAAAGTACCACCTACTGCGGCGCCTGCGCCACCAGCAGCACATGCTGCGACTAATGGTCCGGCAACTAATAAGCCCGTACCACCTGTTGCTACAGTACCTACTGCAGTAAAACCGCCAATAATTGCAGCAAGAATACCACCTGAAGCCGCGCCTACAAGGCCACCTTCAGCGGCTTTTGTACCTTCGTCTACAGCAAAATCTTCCTTTGCGTATGAGTCGTTGGCTACAATGCTTATGTCAGCTTCATTAATACCTAAAGCTTCTAATCTATAAATTGCGAGTGTTGCTTGTGATGCACTTTCGAACAACCCAGTAATAACGGTACTCATAATAACTCCTTTATTTTATTTAAGAAAATACACTTACTACTAAGCAAAACCCAAACCACAAATTTAACTGTTAAAAATCAACACCTTACACAGGCAATTGTATCGATTTACTTGTTTAAAAGGTAAAAATTGCTAAGCTTTGTAAAAAACTCCTACTAATATAAGAAAACTTACTAGTAAGCAGTACGCAGCTTTAAATCAAAATAAATTATTACTTACTCCACGTAATTTCAGCTAATTGGTTGGTCGCTGTTTGATGAATGATCAGCCCATTATTCCCCATGCGCATATGCCTAATTAAGCCAGAGTAGACTCCTTCTTTACTCGGAATTTGCCAGCTCTGCATAGTTTCGGTACTAAGGTCGAACCTTACTAGGGTTTCAGGACGCTTGGCTGACTCGTTAAACCAAATGGCCTTATCGGCATATTCAATTGCATACGGGTGACTGTTTTCACCACTGGGATTATCCCACTGCGTTATTTTACCGTTTTTGGGGTTATAGCGGCCAAGTTTACCCATACCAGAGTTAACATAAAAAACCATATCGTCAGGCGTAATGGCTAATCGCCTAGTATGCGTTTTAGCGCCTGGGAGTTTAATCTCACTAAGCTCCATGGTATTTTTATCAACTTTAACCAAACAGTTACTACCATTACACGACACCCACGGCGAACCGTTTGAATCGAGCTTAATACCATATGGGCGTGAGCCTTTAGTGGGTAAAGTAGCCAATTGAATATCGCCAGTTGTAGGGTCTAGCTTGCCAATCATATTGCTATGCTGGAGGGTAAACCAAAATATTCCGGCTTCATCAAATACACCAGTATGCGGGTCGCGGGCATTTTTATTTGGCATTTTATACACTTTAAATTTTTCGGTTTTTAAGTCTAAATATCCAACCGTGCCATTTTTATTGCCTAAAAACCAAGGGGTTTGATTTTTATCAAGCGACACACTGTGCGCATAGGTACCACTTGGCAGTGTGTACTCTTTCATATCGCCGGTTTGAGGGTCTAACCTGCCTAAAATATTACCCCACTGGCCAACCCACCAAATAATGCCATTTTTACCTTGCACCGGATCGCGAGCGCGCTGCCCAAGCGTTGGCACTTGCCAGTACTTAAAGCTAAGCTTTAAATCGCCGGAAACAACCTTAGACTCGCGCTTAGTGTTTACAGGATAATGCTCCGCTAAATAAGCACTTATATCTTTATTAAGCGCGGTATCTGCGCCCGCATCAACCATATAGCTTATTAATGTTTGCCAGTCCTGCTGGCTATAACCCGCGCTGCGCTCAAGGTTAGTTAAACTATGGCAACTAGCACAAAGCTGCTCAACTACTGGCCCCTCATCCTTGCCATAAACAGATAGCGGTGCAAACAAAGTGCCCGACACAGCCATTACCAAAACGTATTTATTAAATAAAAATCGATTTTTACTCATAACGCCCTCCCTTGTTTTTTAATATTAAAGCATAGGGTGAAAGTGTTTACTATCTGTACAGCAATGAGTGCGATAAGCCGCCTAGAAGGTAAGTTAAATTGCAGAGTTAATATCTAAAAAGAAGATTTTGAGCAGAGTTGCGCACGCTCTACAATGGTTATTTAGCTTGTGTGTAAATGTAGTGAAAGTGTGATGTGAGTGTGGTTTTAAACGACTAATTTGCATAAAACAAGAACGCCCTGATTTAAAAGCGCCTCAGCCTATCGGTACATAAATTGCTGTTATTAATATTCTTACTTAAAGAGTTATACATAAATAACGCTGCCGTTATTTATAAAAAGGAGAACATTATGAGTAATAAACAACTAATTACGACAATAGGTATAGGTCTCGCCGCTGCATCTGCAGGTATGTTAACAAGGAAAACTTTACAAAAATCGTGGGAAAAGGTTACCAACGAACCAGCTCCAAAAGATAGACCAAGCGAAGAAACAGATCTTAAAGAGGCCGTTACATGGGCAGTAGTTTCAGGTATTGGCGCGGGTGTTGCAAGAATGGCCGTACGCTACGTACTAGACAAGCGCCGCTCCAAATAAACCTACCCAATTAATACCTCTTATAAGTATTAAGCGTAATACGGTAAGGCTCTAAAGGCGGCTTGCGACAACCACTCCCCAGTTGTCGCAAGCAACTTGGCAAAAGCTTAGGTTAAGATTACTTAACTATTGAGCTAAAAAATATATTAATACCCAAATCGAGGTTCAGTGGTGAAACTTAAAAAGTCGGATGGCACGGCTGCGCCGCTTATCCAACCTACATAGGTTGAAAAACTGGAGGTGCCTTGCAACATGACCCTTTATTTTAAGCAGATACACTCTATTAAACATTAACTCTCTTTCAAAGTTGTTGCCTGCCTACAAGCTTGCGTATAATGCACGCATTCCGGCTGCATTTTTTAGCCGCTAACTTGGATTTTAATAATGAAAAAACTCTCTGCAGTGCAAATAAAACAGCAAGCACTTGTACTTAATACTGCTGAAAAATTAGAAGAACAAGGCCGTGCTGAGCTCCCAGGCATGCTGCAATGCTGGTTTGATGTGGAATACCACTTATTTCCAAGTACACTACTGCTGTGCTTTCAGTTTGAAAACGAGCAAGCCTTAGCGGCCGCAGAGCCTGACTTATTAAAGTGGCAAAAACGCTTAAGCGGCGCAATGCTTAAAAAGGGCGTGATTTTAAAAGATATGCGTAAACATTTAGTGTTTACCTTAAAAGGACCTGACGATTAATAGAGGGTTTTAAAGGGATATAAGGCCTTTCGCTCGTGTAGCCGAAGCGCATAAAACCATAATGAAAAGCCGTTGCATTGCTGTAACGGCTTTTTACTTTTATCAGAGCTTAAAGTAGTACCTATAAAGATCAATTTTTGACTCAGGGATTTTTATTAGCCGATGATACTAATTGGCCGTTAAACAATACTAATGCACGGCAAAAGCAAATATTAGTTGATTCAACGTTAATTGGTTGCCCTAAGTTAGCAATAGTAGGATAGTAAATTACACATAAAACAATAGCTTTATCTTAGGAGTATTATGATCAAAGTATTATTAGCGACCAGCTTAATTGCCTCTTCATTCGCTGCTTTAAGTAATCCTTTAACTGTTGAAGAACAGCGTATCAACAAAGCCCAATCAGCAATGCCAAATGTTTTAAATACATTTACCCCACAAGTATCAAGTTTTGAGCAACAATTTAAAGAATTAAACGACTTTAAAAGTGCAAAAGCATTAGTACAAAGCTTTAGCTTTGAACTGTGGGAAAACGCAAAACAACGCATAATAAAAACCAATAACTACGACGACCGAGAGCTTTACTGGGCACGCCTGCTTTCAAGCAAAGTAATACGCACAACTCCACCTAAATTTTCAATTACGCAGGCTCAACTAAATACTTTACTAACCCTACTTGAGGAAGGCAGTAGAGGCCGTACCGATCTTGCTTTTTCATCAGGCAGCACTAAAAAAATATTACTCACAGGCTTTGACCCTTTTTTACTCGATAAAAACATAAACCAAAGTAATCCTTCAGGTGTTGCGGCGTTATTACTCGACGGCCAAGTTATTAATTACAACGGCATAAGCGCAGAAATTAACACCGTTATGGTGCCTGTACGCTACGAAGACTTTGATCAAGGCATAATAGAGTCGCTACTTGCCCCCTACTACGCACTTAATAATGTAGACATGGTAGTCACCGTAAGTATGGGCAGAACAGAATTTGATTTAGAGCACTTTCCAGGTAAACGTCGCAGTGTAACCGCCCCCGATAATGCCAATATTGTGTATGGCGGAACGCAAACAAACCCAGTAATACCAAAGCTTAATGGCCGACCACTCCCGGGCAACGAGTTTGTAAAATTTAGCTTGCCTGTAACTTACATGCAAAAAGCCAAAGGCCCTTATAAAGTTATCGACAATCATGAAGTCACCACGCTTGAAAAAACCTATAAAGCGGGTTCGTACGGCGAGCTTAAAAATAGTATTGCGGTAAATGGGGGCGGCGGTGGTTACTTGTCTAACGAAATATCGTACCGAAGTATTCGCCTGCGCGATGCGCTTAATTCAAGTATACCTACAGGGCATATTCATACCCCACGTATACAACAATTCGAACCTGAAACAGAAGCTAAAATAGTAAAACAAATAAAGACAATGCTAGAGCAAAGCTTAGTAGCGCTATAGTTTATAACAACCAATTTAAGCGCGTAATAAAGGGCAATAATATTGCCCTTTATTTTCTCATGCACTCTCCCACGGTTAATCACATGGTAAACGCATTCTTAAACTCTACTCGTCGTGGTCTAGACAGAGTAATTGACTCGATGAGCAATAAACTAAAAAGCTAGGTATTTGATGTGTAATAAAAATTTAGTGCCTTTGGTTTTACATTGGTTTAAAACGTGGGAATGATGTCAGTGAATCACACAAGTTAACTATGGCCCTCTTCTTTTTTGAGAATATACTCTCCATCCTTGAATATCTTAATATTAGCCTTTTTCAATTCATAGCTATTCAATTCATCTGTACTCATGCTGGTGGCAACTATCACTTGTCCCCCAGAGTCCAATAATGAACTAGACTTATCTAATAGAGATGCAAAGCTAGATTTATCAGTCTCGTGCTGTCTAGGTTCATCAAAGACTACAAAACCTCCATGTTTCACACTGCTTTGACTGATACCTAACTCTAATAATGCAAGGGTATAGGACCATATTATCCGGATATAATCACTAGCAGATGAATCAGCTACAATGTCGTAACCATCAAGTTCGGGGCGCAAGGTTTGCTCTGATATTTGAAGAAAATGCTGATTTGCGGTTTTATAACCGAAAGCAGTTAAGTTTTCAATTAAGCGGGTTTTTAATACTTTAAGAACCTTAAATGAAACATCATCTGTACTTTTCTTCTTCAATTTTTTCAATTCTGATGTATATCTTAGCCATTGCTGATGAAGATCTTTAGCTCGCTCATTAAAGTCAGTCTGTTTCGATACTAGTTTTATTAACCCATTAATCTCATTTTCTAATTCAACTTTTCTTTTAAGGTCTTTTCCATAAAGTTCAATAAATGCGGCTTCATCTGTTTTAAGCTCATCAATACTTGACTGAATTTTAATTATTGAAATTTGTAATAAGGCTTGTTCTTTTTCTATTTTTTTTAAGTCTTTTTCATGTCTTTTTTTAATGCCGGAATAGAAGTCAACTTGATTTTTTAAGTAACCTATATTTTGTTCAACAGTTAAAGGCTTACTTTTTACTGGTACTTTAGCCAAGCTATCGTACATATCTGAATCGCAAACTGGACATGAACCAATTTCCGCTTCGAAGTTAACCTCACTTCCTACATCATGTAACCGTTTTAATTGTCTATATCGGTCTAACTCTAAAGCAATATTTGAAACCTTATTTTCCATCTTCTGGATCGAAATTAAAAAGCTCTCTTGTTTTTGCACTAGAGAATCAAAATCTCTGAGTAATGTTCTCTTCTTCGCAGTTAGCTCTGAGACGTCATTATAATGAGGCCACGTTTTAATATTATTTTTGATATCAATTAATACAGCTTTCAGTCCACCCAAATAAGGCGTGATCTCAGTAAACTGATCTTGTTGAGGTACTAAAAAAGATATTAAAGGAAAAAAGCTCTCTTTTTCCAAAGTACAATCCAATTGTAATTTCATACCACCAAATTCAGCTAAAGAATCGGCTGAACTAATAATTTTTTCCCAATCTCTTTCAATGCTACTCGTTATCGCATTCAGTTCCGCTAATCTATTTTTTTTACTATAATTTTCTACTCCTAAACAGAACTCTAGTGCGGCTTTTTTCACTCCCTTAATACCATAATAAGTCGGTGTATTAGCCTGTAATTCTGACCAGCCTCTTTTTTGCTCAATGAAGAATAAAGGAAATACACATTCGAGATAAAGTCTTGTTGGTTTACCTTCATGAGTTACTAAATTTGGTAAATTCCAACCTAGGTATCTTTCAAGCCAAAAGTGGAACCCTTTTTCGCTTTTTGCTGATCCTACGCTACCTGCACTACCCAGAAAATAATCTTCAAAAGTGCCTTTTTCATCAAAGACTGTAACTTTATCCTTATCACCTTCAACATCTCTTTTGAACTTTGCATATTGCCCAGTTGCATTTTCTACTTCTAATTCAACATATGACTGACTTACAAAATGCGGTGTGGCATCAACCTTTGATGATTCTAAAAATTGATGCATAGATCTTGGAAAAGGTTTTCTTCTACTTGGACCTAAGATGGCATCTAAAGCTAAAGCATAAGCTATTGAATTAATACAAGTAGATTTACCCGATGAGTTTTCTGCACGTATGATGTTTAATCCTTTATAAAAAGGAATTTCAGTTGAATAAACTCCATCATTTGTAACAGAAGTTACTTTTAATTTTTTTAAAGTTAGTCCTAGCATTTTTAGTGTCCTAAAATCCTTTTTATATAATTTTCTGTAACCTTATTTTTTATTGAATGTAGGAATTCAACTTCATTGTTAAATAAGCTTAGGTCGTTTACCAAATGTAATAATTTATACCCCTCTTCTCCTAATATTAAGGTTTCTGAGTCTAGTTGCAAAAAACCTTTTGCCATCGCTAGTTCTATCGCTTTGTCTGTTGACTTGTCAGATGACATTGACAAAACCGAATTAGAATATGAATGTAAAGAATCATAATAATCACTCCAGTTTTGAGGCCGTATTAACATCCAAAGTAGCACTCTCATTTTGGTGAGTTTCAATGATATACCACCTGTACCTACTACATTAATTGCAATACACATTAAGCCAATACGCCATATAGGTCTCAATTCAATAGGTAATGGGTAGCTAGTATCACTAAAGATAGCTGTAGCTGTTTTATGTTGAAGTTCCTTCTCGTTATTCATTGATAATAAAGTCCATCTTACATTCGGCTAACCACCGAGCTATTAAGCCACTAGAAAATATCTCTATATTATTGTTTGAGATTGATTGCTCTATAGTTTTAATAGAATCTCTATTTTTTTGTAAAAGCGACATTAATATATTTTTAGGCTCATCTCTTACAAATAAGCTTTCATTTTTTAAAGCTTCCAAATTAACTATAGCTATAGAAGTTACTTCCGTATACAAATCAGGAAATTGATCTCTATATGCATCCATCAATTCTTCAACCTGCATATACTGTCGAATCAGGCTTGTTCTAAGCCTTTCAAGATCGCTTTCACTAAATTTATTTGTTTTCCTACAAATATTGTCAAAAAAAGTACTATTCTCAGATTTCCATATCTCTGTTATTTCAGTATTTATATCAGATATATCAACATTTATTTCCTCTCCAATGTATCTCCTAGAGAAAATAGATCCCGATGGAAATGAGTCGTCAGTTTCTATTTTTACAGAAATGCCTTTCGGGATTGAATATGATAGTTGTGGGATTTTTTTCTCTTTTGACTTACAGTATTTGAGTAATTCTTTTGTTCTAACTTCAGGGATAACGAGTACCCAACAAGATATTTTGATATCGCCAAGCATTTTTTCAATTTCTGATTCATGCTTACTTAACTTTTTAAGGTCTTCATTTATTTTTTTTTTGAACATGCCTTCTATACTCATCCATTGAGTACGAAGGGTCAGGATAGTAACACTGAAAAATGACACCACAATTTGTAAAAAACTCTATTCCATGATCGCCTCTGTCATGGTGAGGAACACTAGTAAAATTTTTCCAAGTGAATTCGTGCCGGAGCATCCTCTCACAGAAGCTTTCCCAAAGAGCACCATTCATTTTCAGTTTGAAGTTCAATCTCAATTCCTTTGATATTTTTGACTATCTTTCAATGTCTTAATTTAACAATAATGGGTAGATTAATTCAACAAGTAATATTTAAATATAAATAGAGCAATAATATCAGGCCTTGCATTCCCCCAAGACCAAACACCACTTTCACGTTTAACACCCTTCCCCCGTCATCACGCCCTGAAAATAAGCAATTGATGAGTAATGCATTTCATAGATGAAATGAAAGCCATGCTTGCACATGGATGTGCTTTCATGGCGTTTACGTTCACATCGATTGTGGTTTGAAGGATTAAGCGTGATGCTCGGGTGCGCTGAGAGGTGACGAATAACCGAAGCGCAGCTTCGCAGTATGAGGAAGTGAAGGCATGGATGCCGACAGTAACCCAGCTTCATGGATGAATTACTTGCAGCAGCGTTAAGTTTGAAAATCTATAGCCCCACATTGGCTCACCAAGCCAGCGCGACAAAACCTTGAATAAGGTTTCTAATTTATAGAAGTGTGAAACGCGAAACGCATTCACATTATCGGTGACGATAACCTCAAACACCTATTCAAATACTTATTCGGGCTATCGCCCGCGCGTCAGCAAGCTAAACGCCTACAACTAGTAACATATACTCTTGGCTTTTGAGCGAGTAAATATATTTGTGATTGGTTGGGTTTCGTTTCACTCAACCTAGAGGAAATACAGAAGGTCAAACTTGCTTCTTGCCAAGACCAAACACTAACCTCACGTTTAACACCCTCCCCCGTCATCACGCCCTAAAAATAAGCAATTGATGAGTAATGTCGCGCATGGATGCGCGATAAGGCGGAACTAGGCCATGGATGGCCTATCTTCGCCATTTATGTTCACATCAATTGTGGTTTGAAGGATTAAGCGTGATGCTCGGGTGCGCTGAGAGTGTCCAGAGAGGGACCAGCGGCAGCCCCTCTTTGGCTGCCGTCGCCAGCGCGACAAAACCTTGAATAAGGTTTCTGATTTCTAGAAGTGCAAAACGTATTCGCGCTATCTGTAATAGTAACCTCAAACACCTATTCAAATACTTATTCGGGCTGTCGCCCGCGCGTCAGCAAGCTGTACGCCTACAATAAATAATACATATTCCTGGTTTGTGAGCGAGTAAGTATATTTGTGATTTGTTGAGTTTCGTTTCACTCAACCTAGAGGAAATACAGAGGGTCAGTCTTGCTTCTTGCCAAGACCAAACACTAACCTCACGTTTAACACCCTTCCCCGTCATCACGCCCGAAAATAAGCAATTGATGAGTAATATCGCGCATGGATGCGCGATAAGGCGAAACTAGGCCATGGATGGCCTATCTTCGCCGTTTACGTTCACATCAATTGTGGTTTGAAGGGTTAAGCGTGATGCTCGGGTGCGCTGAGAGTGTCCAGAGAGGGACCAGCGTCAGCCCCTCTTTGGCTGCCGTCGCCAGCGCGACAAAACCTTGAATAAGGTTTCTAATCCCTCAATGAGCCAAAAGCAAACAAAGTATGCGCCTTCAATAATTAAACACCTTTTGGGCTGCGCCCAACACGCCAGCAAGCTGTGCGTCTACAATGTTTAAACACACACAAAAAAGCCGCTACATTGCTGCAACGGCTTTTTCAATTTTATAAATTCCCAATCTTTAATTGGAAATTTTAAAAATTATCAATCTCTATATGTCTCAACCGCTGGGCATGAACATACTAAGTTACGGTCGCCGTATACGTCATCAATACGTGTAACGGTTGGCCAAAACTTGTTTTTAGCCACGGCAGGCACTGGAAATGCAGCGTAAAAACGGTCGTACGCGCGGTCCCATTCGTTACCTAACACGTCGCCTTGTGTATGCGGTGCAAACACTAGCGGGTTGTTTTCGATTGACCATTCGCCAGAGATTACTTTTTCGATTTCGCCTTTAATTGACACCATTGCTTCGATAAAGCGGTCAATCTCACCTTTTGATTCAGACTCAGTTGGCTCAATCATTAATGTGCCAGCTACTGGGAACGACATAGTTGGTGAATGGAAGCCGTAATCTTGCAAGCGCTTAGCTACGTCCATTTCAGTAATGCCTGATTGCTCTTTAAGCGGGCGTAAGTCAACAATACATTCATGAGCAACACGGTTGTTACGACCACGGTATAAAATTGGGAAGTGCTTGCTTAGCTCATGCGTTAAGTAGTTAGCGTTCACAATGGCCATTTCAGTGGCTTGTTTTAAGCCCTCGCTCCCCATCATGGTGATGTAAGCCCATGAAATAGGTAAAATAGCGGCTGAGCCGTAAGGCGCTGCCGATACCGCACCGTTACCGATGTTAGTACCTGGTACGTTAATTACGCTGTGGTTTGGCATAAATGGCGCAAGATGCGATTTAACACCAATTGGGCCAACACCTGGACCACCGCCACCGTGTGGAATACAAAATGTTTTATGCAAGTTTAAGTGCGATACATCTGAGCCAATAAAGCCTGGGCTTGTTACGCCAACTTGCGCGTTCATGTTTGCGCCGTCCATGTAAACTTGGCCGCCGTGTTCATGAATAATGTCACAAATTTCGCGAATTGTTTCTTCGTATACGCCATGCGTAGACGGGTATGTGATCATGATGCACGATAAGTTTTCAGACACTTCTTCTGCTTTCGCTTTAAGGTCGTTCATGTCTACGTTACCGTTTTTGTCGCAGTTAACTACTACAATTTTCATGCTCGCCATTTGCGCTGATGCAGGATTAGTACCGTGCGCAGAGCTTGGGATTAAACATACATTACGGTGTGCATCGCCGCGTGACTCATGGTATTTACGAATCGCGATTAAGCCTGCGTATTCACCTTGCGCGCCAGAGTTTGGCTGTAGTGATACTGCATCGTAACCGGTAATGTTTACTAGCCAGTCGTGTAACTCGTTAATCATTATTTGGTAACCCTCTGCTTGATCCAGCGGGCAGAATGGGTGAAGGTTTGCAAACTCAGGCCACGTAATTGGGATCATCTCAGCAGTCGCGTTTAGTTTCATGGTACATGAGCCTAACGAGATCATTGAGTGATTAAGCGATAAGTCTTTGCTTTCTAGTCGCTTAATGTAGCGAAGCATGTCTGTTTCGCTGTGGTAGCTGTTAAAGTTTGGATGCGTTAGTACTTCGTCATCACGTACTAAACTTGCAGGAATTGACTCGCTGCCATTTTCTTCAACGTCGGCTGCAATAGCGTCAACACTTAGGCCATGCCCTTCGCCTAAAATAATATCGAATAACTCAGTAATATCGGCACGTGTTGTTGTCTCTGATACCGAAATTGAGTACTCGCCTTCGTGGTTTGTTGCAAAGTTTACGCCTTTTGCAATTGCACGCGCTATTACGTCGTCTTTGCTATCGCTTACTACTGTTAGCGTATCAAACCAAGTGCTGTGCTTAAGTGCGATGCCTTTAGCTTTAAGGCCACTTGCTAAAATATCAGCAAAGCGATGTATACGCTGCGCGATAGTTTTTAAGCCTTGTGGGCCGTGGTACACCGCGTAAAACGCTGCCATGTTGGCAAGTAATACTTGTGCTGTACAAATGTTTGAGTTGGCTTTGTCGCGACGAATGTGTTGTTCGCGCGTTTGCATTGCCATACGTAGTGCGTCGTTACCTAAACGGTCTTTAGATACACCAATAATACGACCTGGTAATGAACGTTTGTATGCGTCACGTGTTGCAAAAAATGCAGCGTGTGGACCGCCGTAACCCATAGGTACGCCAAAACGTTGAGCCGAACCAAGTACTACGTCTGCGCCTAGTTTACCCGGTGCTTTTAATAGTAATAAGCTCATTATGTCGGCAGCAACACAGGCAATGGCCTTTTTGCTTTGTACGCCAGCAATTAGGTCAGTTATGTCTACCACTTCGCCTGATGTAGTTGGGTATTGGAACAATGCGCCAAAAATGTCGTGGTTTACGGCATCTTCTGCTTTACCTACAATTACTTCAAAACCAAACTGCTCGGCACGCGTTGTTACTACGTCGATTGTTTGTGTGTGTACGTCGTCGGCAATAAAAAAGGCATTTGCTTTTTTAGCTTTTGATACGCGTTTTGCAAGGCCCATAGCCTCTGCAGCGGCTGTTGATTCGTCAAGTAGTGATGCACTTGCTAAATCAAGACCAGTTAAATCTAGGGTCATAGTCTGGAAGTTTAATAATGATTCTAAACGCCCTTGTGCAATCTCTGGCTGATACGGTGTGTACGCTGTATACCAACCTGGATTTTCTAGTACGTTACGTAAAATTACGTGCGGTACGTTAGTTGGGTGGTAGCCTTGGCCAATGTACGATTTGAAAACTTTATTTTTGCTTGCTACTGATTTTAAGTAGCTTAGTGTTTCAACTTCAGTACGGCTTTGTCCAACTGTTAGCGGTTGCTCTAGACGAATGCTAGCCGGTACAGTTTGGTCAATGAGCTCTTGCACACTCGATACTTCTAAAGCACTTAGCATATCGCTTACTTGTGCTGGGCTTGGCCCAATATGGCGGCGAATAAAGTCTTGCTTTTGCTCTAGTTCTTCAAGAGATTTGGCGTTTGACATGTGTCCAGATTCCTATGATCCAAAAAATGTGGCTACTGCTGATGGGTAAACAGCAATAACTTAAAATTCTTATAATTTAACAGCTTACTTTGTATGGAAAAGTTAACTGTAAAATCATAAAAGCCCCGATATCTAAATAAAACACGCGGGGCTTTTAGTTATCTACAAAGAATAATTATTCTTCGTCGATAGTGTGCGAGTAACCTTCAGCGTCTAATAAGTTGTCTAGCTCAGACTCGTCAGATGCTTTAATACGGAATAACCAACCGTCGCCGTAAGCGTCGTTGTTTACTGTTTCTGGTGAGTCTTCAAGTTCTTCGTTAATAGCAACAATTTCGCCACTGATAGGTGCGTAAATGTCTGATGCTGCTTTAACTGACTCTGCTACTGCACAGTCTTCGCCAGCGTCTACTTCGTCGCCAACTTCTGGTAATTCAACAAATACCATGTCGCCAAGAAGCTCTTGCGCATGCTCAGAAATACCAACAGTAAATGTACCGTCGCCTTCGTTACGAACCCACTCGTGTGAAGGTGCGTATTTTAACTCGCTAGGAATGTTGCTCATTTTATTTGTCCTTTGGTTTATATTGGGAGGATATCAATCACTGTAATTACACTGATTGATATAACCAAATTATTTAAATTATTGATTTACCGTTACGTACAAAGCTAGGCTTTACTACTTTAACGTTGACTAATTTTTTACGCATTTCTACTTGAGCTGTATCGCCTGTTGAACGTGGTACACGTGCAAGGGCTACACTAAAACCAAGTGTTGGTGAAAAAGTACCTGATGTAATAATACCTTCACCACCATCAACAATTACTTTAGAACCGCTACGCAAAACGCCTTTTTCTTCAAACACTAAGCCAACTAGTTTGTCAGTGCTTTTTTCTGCGCGTTGCTTAACAAGTACGTCACGACCAATAAAGTCACGATCTTCTGGTTCCCATGCAATGGTCCATGCCATGTTAGCTGCAAGTGGTGATACGCTTTCGTCCATATCTAGGCCGTAAAGGTTCATACCTGCTTCTAAACGTAGCGTGTCGCGTGCACCTAAACCAGCAGGCTTAACACCTGCGTCTAGCAGTTGTTGCCATAAATCGGCTGCTTGGTCGTTCGGTACTACTATTTCGTAACCGTCTTCGCCAGTATAACCCGTTGTGGCAATAAATAAATCACCTACTTGAACACCAAAAAACGGCTTCATACCTTCAACAGCAGCTTGTTGCTCAGCATTTAAAAGAGTGGCTGTTTTTGCTTTAGCGTTAGGGCCTTGCACTGCAATCATTGCAAACTCTGGGCGCTCTGTAACAGTTACGTCAAAGTCGCTCGATACGTTAGCCAAATGCGCTAGGTCTTTTTCGCGCGTTGCTGAGTTAACAACTAGGCGGTAAAACGTTTCACTAAAGAAATAAATAATTAAGTCGTCTATTACACCGCCTTGCTCGTTAAGCATGCCTGTGTAAAGCGCTTTGCCTGGTACGGTTAATTTTGCAACGTCGTTAGCTACTAGCTTACGTAAAAATGCTTTTGCTTGAGGCCCTTCAATATCAACAATAGTCATGTGTGATACGTCAAACATACCTGCGTCGGTACGTACGCTATTGTGTTCTTCTATTTGTGAGCCGTAGTTGATTGGCATTTCCCAGCCATGAAAATCAACCATTTTTGCGCCCGCTTCTAGGTGCTTAGCATGTAGTACAGTTTTAGAAGTCATAACATTCCTTCACGTTTAAATTAACCCTGTTTAGGGCGTGGCTTAAATAGATATAAAAACAGGTAAACATTGTTATGCTCGCCTGTTGTTTTTATTCGTTATGCGGCTTCACTATGCATAAGTGCAAAACCTTGCGCTTGCATGTAGCTTTGCCATTTTTGTAATTCTTGTTGTTTAGCTACTAATACAAAGTGTTGTTCGTCGTTTTTATCAATGACGGTAATAAATACATCACCGCTTTGTGCACCGTAGCAAAGTTGCGCGTCAGAAAGGCGCAAACCTGGTGTTAATTTAAAAGCATTAACTAGGGTATCAAATGCGTTGTCGCCACTTAAAATAAAGCTTGCTAGGTCGGTGCGTACTACATAATCAATATCAAAACGTAATTGCTGCTCGTTTATAAGCGCTTGTAGTTGAAGGCTTGCGTTGTGTGGTAGTACGAATCTAAAGGCGGTTTCGCTAAAGTAATAAACAGCAAAACTGTAGTCAGAATTATAGTCGCCATCAAGCGTGCCTTTTAAGCCTAAACCGCTGGCGGTAAGCTTAGTTAAATCAAGGCCTAAAATAGTGCTTAAAAATACACTGGTTTCGGTGCCGCTAAAATCCATTACAACGTGATTGTTGTTAGTTTGCAAAGCGTTAGTAACCGCACTACTTGCGTTGCTGTGGCGGGCAAACATTATTGGGTTAAAAGTCATAACAAACACCTGTGTATTTTCGATTACAAAAGTATATTGCCCACGCCTATCAACAACAAATTGTAATTATTTATCAATTGATAAATAATACTTATATATATGGCTATATAAATTGTAATTTTAAATATGAAAAACATATCAACAGACGGTTTACGTACTTTTGTAATGGTAGTTGAAATAGGTGGCTTTGCTAAAGCAGGCGATTTACTTGGCCTGTCGCAACCTGCTGTAAGTTTGCAAATAAAGCGCTTAGAAGACGTGCTTGGCTATAAACTATTTAAAAAACAAGGGCAGCGCCAAGTATTAAACCAGTACGGCGAGCTATTATTGCCTATGGCAAAACAAATGATGCAACACAACGATGCTATTTTGCAGCAGTTCACCTCAGAAAACATCGCAGGTAAAGTGCGCTTGGGTATTCCGAGCGAATTTGCAGCGCGCATACTACCTTCTATTATTGGCGACTTTGTGGCGCTCTACCCTGAGGTGTCGTTAGAGGTTAAGTCGCGTTTAAGTAAGCATTTGCTTTCGGCCTCAAGGCAAGATCAGTTTGATTTAGTACTTGCGCTAAATGAGCGACTCAACTCTGATAAGTTTCCTATTTTTATGCAAGACGAACTAGTGTGGGTGGGCGACCTGTCACTTGCGCATAATGAGGTGGTTACCCTAGTTACCGCACCAGAGGGGTGTATTTATCGTCGCCGTGCTACTGATGCATTAAAAAGTGCAGGCATTAAATACCGAATAGTTTATAGCAACGCCGATTTAACCGGCCTTATAGCTGCACTAAAAGAAGGCTTAGGTATTACGGTACTTGCTAAAAGTACAGTACCGAGTGAGCTTAACTATCAGGTTCAAACCAAGCATTTACCGGCTCTTGGTAATATTGGTATTAGCTTGGTTAAAAGTTCGGGTGAGTCGGAAAATGCGGTAGATAAACTCGCTGAATTTATAGCTCTACGCTTGGGCTAGCGCTTACGTAGCACATATAATTCGTTCAGCCTTTATAGTTAGTAAAGTAATTACAAAATAATACAAAAGAAACAATTTAGTTAATTAAGTTGCATAAGCAGGTGTTTTTAGTTCTATTAAACTGAATAATTAAATAGTTAATAACATTGATTCGTATTCGTTAACGTGCTCAAATTACGCCAATTAAGATAATTGACATGATTAGGAACACAATGAACCCTAAGTTTTTAGTATCTACTTTGGCAACTGCGGTTGCTTTGTCTTTTAGTGCTACTGCAATAGCAAAAGACACCAGCAATAAAGAACAACGCTTTGAACAAATCACTGTTATTGGCTCTCAGCAAGCAATTAACGATATTCCTGGTTCAGCTACGTTTATTTCTGAAGAAGAGCTTCAAAAATTCCAGTTTACCGATATTTCTCGCGTTTTAGCGTCTGTTCCGGGCGTTTACGTGCAAGAAGAAGACGGTTATGGCCTTCGTCCTAACATTGGTATGCGCGGTACAGGTACTGGCCGTAACGATAAAATATCAGTAATGGAAGACGGTGTATTAGTTGCACCAGCACCATATTCAGCACCTTCTGCATACTACTTCCCTACTATGGGTCGTATGGAATCTATTGAAGTATTAAAAGGCGCAGCCTCAGTTAAGTACGGCCCGCGTACTACGGGTGGTGTTTTAAACTTACTTTCGCGCAGCTTACCAACTGAGCCAAATAGCTCAAAAGGTATGGTAGATGCAGCCCTTGGTAGCGACGGTTACTACAAAGGCCACGCTTACTTTGGTAAAGAAAAAAATAACACAGCAGGTTTAATTGAAGTATTTACTTACGGCGCAGACGGCTTTAAAGAGCTGCCAGTAGGCAATGACAACACCGGCTTTGAAAAAACAGATTTACTATTAAAGTTTGGCCATACGTTTGGTCAAAACGATGCGCATAATCTTGAGCTAAAAATTAAGTACTCTGACGAAACATCAGACGAAACATACATGGGCTTAACTGACGAAGACTATCAAGAAAGTCCTTATCGTCGTTATGCTGCATCGCAAAACGATGAAATGAATACGCGCCACAACGCATACCAACTTAACTATGCATACCGTTTTGGTGATGGCTATGAGTTTTTAGCTACGGCTTACTTAAACGATTTTCATCGTAACTGGTATAAAGCCAGCAAAGTAAGCGAAAGCTACCTTGAGCAATACAGTGAATTTGAAGCAAACCCAACAAGCGAAGGCATTGAAGGTATTGGCGTTAAAGCTAATAACCGCGACTACCAAGCTAAAGGTATTCAGTCTGAATTACATATTCCTGCAGGCGATCACTATGTGACTGTTGGTGTACGTTACCACGAAGACGAAATGGATCGTTTTCAATGGGAAGACAAATACACACTTAATCAAGACCTAAGCTTAACACTTACAGAGCAAGGCGTTCCGGGCTCTGATAGCAACCGCGTAGATAGCGCAGAAGCAAGTACCTTGTTTATTCAAGACGAGTGGACAATTGATGCATTAGTAGTAAGTGCAGGTCTTCGTTATGAAGACATTACTATTACGCGTGAAGAGTGGTCTAAATCAGATCCAACACGCAGCAACGGTTTAACTAAAGATGTGTCGAACGACACTGAAATTTTAGTGCCGTCACTAGGTGCTACTTACACACTTAACGAAAACGTAACGCTACTTGCGGGCATTCAAAAAGGTTATGCACCAGCAGCACCTGGTAATGCTGACCAAGAAGAAGAAGAAAGTGTAAACATTGAGTTTGGCTCTCGCTTCAATATGGATGGCTTTAGCGGTGAAGTAATTGCCTTTTACTCAGATTACGACAACATGCACGGTAACTGTACTGCAGCGGTTGGTTGTAGCGACGACAACATTGGCGACCAATACAACTACGGTGAAGTAGAAGTAGCGGGCTTTGAATTTAGTGCAGCACGTACTTTTGCAACTGATACAGCTATGTTCCCAGTTAAATTAACGTACACCTACACAGACTCTGAGTTTAAAAACGATTTTGATTCAGAAATTTGGGGCGCGGTAGAAAAAGGCGATGCAATGCCTTACGTACCAGAAAACCAAGTAGCGTTATCGTTAGGTGCTGAGTTTTCTGCGTTTGTAGTTAACAGCCAAATACGTTACGTATCTGATGCGCATGCTAACTTAACTGAGGCGGGCTTAAACGCAATTGATAGCCGCGTAGTATGGGATTTAGCTGCTAAATACTTAATCGATGAAAATCAAAAAGTATACCTAAGCGTTGATAACTTGTTTGATAAAACATACGTTGCTAACCGTTCAAACGGTGGCATTCAACCAGGTAAGCCGCGTACTGTACAGATGGGCTACACTTACTCATTCTAAATTGAAAGCTGGTTAAACGGTTCACTAACAGCGTTAATAATTTTTTATGTAAGACCAAAAATTATTGCCTTGTTTTTAAACCGTTTACCAAAGCTTACAAAGTTAAAGCGTAAATTACAGACACAAAAAAGCCGAGATTGAATTTCAATCTCGGCTTTTTAATACATAAAACTTATCGTTTTATATATTAGTTATTTGCGTTACGTTGGCGTAATACTTCAAACAAACAAATACCCGTGGCTACCGATACGTTTAAGCTTGAAACAGTACCCGCCATTGGAATTTTAACAAGCATATCGCAATGCTCACGCGTTAAGCGTCGCATGCCCTCGCCTTCTGCGCCCATAACAATAGCCATTGGCCCCGTTAAGCTTGCATCAAATACGTGGTTATCAGTTTCGCCAGCGGTACCTACAACCCATACGCCTGCATCTTTAATTTCGCGAAGCGTACGTGCAAGGTTAGTCACTTGAATAAGCGGTACTGTTTCGGCTGCGCCACAGGCCACTTTACGTGCGGTACCGTTAAGCTTAGCCGACTTATCTTTAGGTACAATCACAGCGTGAACACCTGCCGCGTCTGCACTACGTAGGCATGCGCCTAAGTTATGCGGATCGGTAATACCATCAAGCACAAGTAAAAACGGTGTGTCTTCACGAGCGATTATCGCATCAAGATCTTTTTCATTAAACGTTGGCGCTGCTTTTACGTTGGCAATAATACCTTGATGCTGCTCACCCTTTGATTTGCTATCAAGGGCTTTACGCTGCATAAACTGTACTGAAATACCAAATTTACGTGCTTCATCAATAATCGGAGTTGAGCGTTTGTCGTCACGACCTTTAAGGGCGTAAATTTCTACAAAGCGCTCTGGTTCGCTTTCTAAAATTGCTTCAACAGAATGAAAGCCAAAAATTAATTCATTACTCACGTATTGTCTGCTCCTGGGCTAGTACGTTTGCGGGCATTTTTGCCTGCTCTTTTAGGCTTTTTAACGGCCTTCTTCTTCGGTTTTTTCTTTACGGCAGTGTCTGCTGCTTTTTTATCTGCAGATTTTGTTGCAGACTTATTTGCAGGCTTGCCTTTATCTTTATTTGCTGGCTTTTTTTTACCTTTTGGTTTGTCATCGCTGTGCGACTTTTTACCTGGTACTTTGCCTGCTTTTAATTGCGAACGCACACTTGCTGGCGCATGCTCAGACTTACCTGAACCTTTTTTTGGTGCACGACGACGTGAGTATCTGTCTTGTGCAACATCGCCTTTAAGCGTTAAGTTTATACGGCGATCGTCTAAACTAACCGACGCAACTTTTACTGTTACTTTATCGCCAAGGCGATAAACTTTGTGAGAGTGCTCACCTATTAGGGTGTGTTTTGCAGCATCATGCGCAAAAAACTCGTCGCCTAAATTAGTAACGTGTATAAGCCCATCAATTTGTAAATCATCTAAACGAATAAACAAACCAAAGTTAGTGACCGATGAAATAACACCATCAAACTCTTCACCTACATGGTCTTGCATAAACTCACATTTAAGCCAATCAGCTACTTCGCGAGTTGCATCGTCAGCACGACGCTCTGTTGTAGAACACTGCTCACCTAGTTGATCAACTTCGTCGTCGGTATAAGCATATTCGCCAGACGTTTGCTGACCTTGTGCTTTTATTACTGCTTTAATAGCACGATGCACGACTAAATCTGGGTAACGACGTATTGGCGATGTAAAATGCGCGTAAGCCGATAACGCTAAACCAAAGTGACCAATGTTATCTGGCTGATATACAGCTTGTTTCATTGAACGCAGTAACATAGTTTGAATAAGTTCAGCTTCTGGGCGGTCACCTAGTCGCGCTAATACTTGCGTTATTTCTTTTGGTGTTGGCTCGTCGCTTAATGTACTTTCAATACCTAACTCGCCTAAAAACTTAGTAAAGTTACCTAGTTTTTCTTGATCTGGTTCGTCATGCACACGATAAAGCGCACTCGCTTCATGCTTTTCAAGAATTTTAGCCGCTGATACGTTGGCTAAAATCATACATTCTTCAATAAGTTTGTGCGCGTCGTTACGAATAACAGGCACTATTGATTCTATTTTACGCTGAGCGTTAAATACAAAACGTGTTTCTAGGGTTTCAAACTCTATGGCACCACGGTCTTGGCGTGATGCTTTAAGTGCCATGTACATTTGCTGTAAATCAGTTAAATGTGGCACAACGGCTGAGTATTCTTCGCGTAGTTTTTCGTCGTTTTGTAAAATGGCATTTACTTTGGTGTAAGTTAAACGTGCGTGCGAGTTCATTATCGCTTCGTAAAACTTATAACCCGAAAGTTTGCCCGCGCTCGACACGGTCATTTCGGCAACCATACATAAGCGATCTACTTTGGGATTAAGCGAACATAATCCATTAGAAAGCACTTTTGGTAGCATCGGAATTACTTGCTCAGGAAAATACACTGAGTTACCACGCAAAATTGCTTCTTTGTTAAGCGGCGTGTTCATTCCTACGTAATGCGATACATCGGCAATGGCAACCCATAAGCGCCAGCCACCTGATTTTTTAGGTTCACAATATACGGCGTCATCAAAGTCGCGTGCATCTTCGCCATCAATAGTTACAAGTGGTAAATCACGTAAATCTACACGACCTTGTTTGTCAGCTTCTTCAACAAATTCACCTAGATGAGCAACTTGTGCTTCAACTTCTTCTGGCCATACATGTGGAATATCGTGATTGCGCAGTGCAACTTCAATTTCCATACCTGGGGCTAAATGCTCACCAAGTACATCTATAACTTTACCTACCGCGTTCATGTTACGGCTTGGGTTTTGCGTAATTTTAACCTGCACCATTTGGTTATGGCGGGCACCGTTTTCGTTGCCTGGTAAAATCATTATATCTTGCGTTATGCGCGGGTCTTCAGCGACTACAACAGCAACACCGTGCTCAACAAAGTAACGGCCAACAATTGGCGCGCGCTCGTTAGTAAGCACTTTTATAATACGTGCATCGCATTTTGAGCCAGAACCACGTTTAGTGCCTTTAGCTAGTACAATGTCGCCATGTAACACCATATTCATTTGGTGCTTAGCAATAAACCAATCTTTACTCTCGCCTTCAACTTCTAAAAAGCCGAAACCGTCTCTGTGGCCTATTACTTTGCCTTTGGTTAAACCGGCTTCGTCAATTAGGGCGTAGCATTTAAATTTATTGAAATACAGCTGTCCGTCACGCTCCATAGCGCGAAGGCGGCGTTTAAATGCTATTTGGCGTTCGTCATCGTTTACTGCTAGTTCTTCACATAATTGCGCGTAGTTAGCAGGCTTTGAACGCTCTTGAAGGTGAGTAAGTATAAACTCACGACTAGGGACTGGGTTTTCGTACTTTTCTTGTTCTCGACTGAGATTTGGATCTTGGTTTGACATTCACTATCTTGTTAGTTGGTTATGTAGGTATTTTAACCCATATAGTTATAATGAGACAGGTAAAAGCTATTAAACTTTTAAGAAAGCACTTTTACCTTGCTGTATAGTTTAAAAATCTAGCGCAATGGGGCTTAACGATCCCTTAACTGCAAAGTGTTTAGTTATCTCGTAGCAATGCTAAAACCTATACTATTTTTTTTGTAGGTTTTTCCACTGCAGTTTACTTATATTATCAATAAAGCTTGGGTCTTCTTCTTTCATCGTAAGTAAAATCTGCTTATTCATTTGTGTTTTATTTTGAGCGTAAATCCAACGATTTTTATTAAATTGCTGGGCAAACTCAAGTACACCCGCTTGTAGTTCGTCGTTATTTGCAAACACAGCTTCAACTACTTTGTTCTCTAGCAACTGCTGTGCACCAACCCGCTCCCCTGACATAGCTAGGCGATTAAAGAAGGTTTGCGAAATTGCCTTATTAATTATAGGAAACATCGACGGAACAAATGGCACCATTACATCCACTTCAGGAAAACAAAAAAAGCCTTTGTCTGATTTCATAAATCTAAAGTCGCACGCACACGCAAGTACAGAACCATTACCATAGGTATGCCCGTTTAACGCAGCAATAATAGGCATAGGAAAAGTAACTATACGTTTAAATAAGTCACTTATTTGAATCATAAAGTCAGAAATTGCTGCAGGTAAAATACTTGGATTAGACATCCATTGAAGGTCGATACCCAATGACCAGTTTTTATCACTTGAAGACGTTAAAATAACTGACTTAATATTTTGTTCTGCTTCAATGTGGTCTAGGTGTAAATTAAACTCAGCCAAAAACGCTGGGTTGTGGCGGTTTTCAGCGGTATTCATGGTGAGTATAGCGATATTATTTTTAGTTGTTAGTTCTATTAAGCTTGCCATTAAAACCTCTTTTAGCGCTTTTTAAGCTAATTTTAAGCGCTGTTCGTTACTTTTACATATCATAGTAATACTTTGCTTATAATTTATAAACCCGCTAATTAAAGCCACCCTTTTTGTTTAGCTATACGTGCAGCATCTATGCGGTTAGTGGCGTTTAATTTTGCAATGGCATCCGATAAATAATTACGTGTAGTCCCTTCGCTAATAAATAACTGCTTGGCTATGTCGCTTGTTTTAAGGCCATCGCTTGCAAGTTTAAGAGCTTTGCGTTCTTTATCGGTAAGTGGATCTGCGTAGTCTAATGCATTAATAGCAAGCTCTGGGTCAATTACCTTTTGTCCCTGCATTACTTTTTTAAGTGCATTTATTAACTCTTCACTCGGTGCTTCTTTTAAAATAAAACCTTTAACGCCAGTCGTAAGCGCTCGCCTAATATAACCCGCACGAGAAAATGTAGTCATAATAACCATTTTTATAGTAGGAAATTTAGCGGCTATTTTTTCGCTAAGCTCTATACCATTCATGGTTGGCATTTCTATATCGGTTAAAATTATATCGGGATGCAAATCACTATCAAGCGCCTCAATTGCATTAAGTGCATCTTGCCCGTTACTTGCTTGCCCAATAATCTCAATATTAAAATCAAGCCCTAACAATGCTGCTACTGCGTCGCGCACAAGCGCCTGATCTTCCACTAAATATACTCTGATCATTATAAATCCTTAGCTGTAATTGGCAGCACTACTTTTAAAGTAAAATTATCGCCACAGGTAAATGCTGCACTGCCATTTAGTTGCTCTGCTCGCTCTTTAATACCATTTAGGCCATTGCCCGAATTCAATGTACTACACGGACCATGGTCAATTACGGTTATAAGTAACTGCTGCGCTGTTTGTTCTATATTTATTTCGCAATTTTTTGTGTTGCTATGGCGTAATAAGTTAGTAACTGCCTCTTTAATTATAAGGCCTGCTATACCCTCTACTTTAGCGGGCAGAGCATTTAAAACCACATTAAATGAAACGTTAAACCCTTGCTCTATTAACCTTTGCTTTAACTGCGCTACTTGGCTGACAAGATTAAGCTGTTTTAAATCACTTACGGCGCTTCTTACATCGCTAAGTAACTGCCTTGCCAAATCGGCCACTTGTGCAATTTCGCTATTTGCTTGAGTGTAGCGCTCTCCTTGATTTAATTTATTAGCAAGCTCAGCCTTTAAAGCAATAGATGATAATGAGTGGCCTAAAATATCATGCAAGTCGCGAGCTATTCGTTCTCGCTCTGCAATAGCTGCTAATTGCTCTAGTTGGTTAGCGCTTTCTTGTTCGCGCTTTTTGTATAAGCTTTCTCTTTTTGCTGCAATACCGTAACTAAATAATGTGGCGCATAGAATCAAAGCAACGCCTAAAAAGTATTGAACCTTACCTATATCTCCAATATATGTGCTTAATAAAACCGTGAATATAATTGCGATCGCAGCATAAATTCTTTGACGGGAGCTGTAAGAGTAGCCTGCTATATAGGCTACGAAACCAAATAAAGTAGGCGTACCTGTGGTGTAAAAAGTAGCGCAAAAACAAATTAAGAGCATGGCTAAAAATAACTTAGTCACCCCTGCACTTTTACAGTTTATTGCTTTTATATACAAAAGAATAAAGGCAATATAGAAGGCTAAAGACATAACAATTTGGTTAACTGTAAAGCTCGCAAAATTAATTATTAGCGGGAGTAAATAAAAGCCGGTAAAAATTAAATGCCCATATTTCCAAAAACCTTTATCGCTTTGTTGAGAAAAGCTGCTTAACGAGCTCATACTAATACCTCAGGCATATTATTTTTACTTATAGCACTATTTTTATTAATAAATATAAATAACATAAAAATGCATACCAGCATAAAGCAATCTGCATACGTAACCGTAAAACTTAACGCCTCTAGCACTTCATTAATAGTTAAGCTGATTAAAATTAAAGAATTCATAATTATCTCCTGTTGAGTAAGGTAACTATGCCCGCGTACAAAAATAATAAGAGTGTGAAGTGTCATCAACTTTAATGACTTTTGTCATGCGGAAAAAATTCATCTTAAGAATTTTTAAGCAATGTTAATATATTCAAAAAGTACAACAAGGAAACTAAATGCAGCCTCAGCAACAAAGTTTAATTTATTTACACATAGCGGTATTACTTTTTGGCGGGACCGCTCTATTTGCCAAACTTATTGGGTTAAATGCTTTAGATATTACCGTTTACAGAACTGCAATTGCAGGAATGGCTATTTTAGCCATGCTGTATTTTCAAAAAAAACAAATTAAACTCAACAAACCTAAAGACTATCTTATTGCATTATTTTTAGGTGTTGCGGTGGGTATTCACTGGGTTACCTATTTTGCTGGTATGCAAATGGCCGGTATAACTATTGGAATGCTGGCATTTTTTAGCTATCCCGTAATGACGGTGTTTTTAGAACCCTTATTTAATAAAAGCAGGCCAAAAGCAAAAGATATAATAAGTGCAGCGGTGGTTGTTTTAGGTATTTACTTATTAGTACCAAGTGCAAACTTAGGCGATGATGTAACACTAGGTGTAATAACAGGTGTGATATCAGCATTGTTTTTTTCAATAAGAAACATTACTCATAAGCGCTACTTTAGCCAATATGGCGGGCCGCAAACGATGTTTTATCAAACCTTAGTGGCAAGCATTATGTTGTGTGCATTTATAGAAGTACCAGTGTATGAGGTTAGTAATCACGACCTGATTTTAATTGCTGTAGCGGGTGTTATATTTACAGCTACACCGCACTCGTTATTTGCAGCAAGTTTAAAGCATTTATCAGCGGCAACCGCTGGGTTAATTTCTTGCTTGCAGCCACTTTATGGCACCATACTGGCTATAGTAATTATTCATGAACGTCCTACTATTATGACGTTAGTTGGTGGAGCACTCATAGTGAGTGCCGCTTGTTTTGAAACGTGGTCAATCACTAAAAAGGCTCGACAATGAAAGTATTTGCACACCGTGGTGCCAGTGGGGATTTTCCTGAAAACACCAAAAGCGCTATTTTAGAAGCGTTAAAAGTAGATGTTGATGGTATTGAAGTAGATATTCAAAGTTCCTTAGATGATTACATGGTAATACACGACTCATGGCTTGATAGAACCACCAGCGGTAAAGGTAGGGTGAGTAACTTTACCGCTCATGAGCTCTCTAAGCTTGATGCTGGAAATGGTGAAAAAATCCCTACTCTTCAGCAGCTGTTTGATTGGAATAACAATAAATCTTTATTAAATATTGAGCTTAAACACACGTTTGCACTAGAAAGGTTTGTGGCTCAATTAGAACAAAACATTGAAGCTAAAAAAATATCGAAAGCCAATATTTTAGTATCATCGTTTGATCATCATCAACTACAGTGGCTTAAAAACAAGCTACCATGGCTTAAAATAGGCGCCCTTACTTCTTCTATTCCAATTAACTATGCAAAGTTTGCTAGTGATTTAAACGCTTATAGCGTACATGCAGATAAAACCTTTATAAATAAGGCTTTTGCAGAGGATGCAAAAAAAAGAGGCCTAAAGATTTATGCTTATACAGTCGATAGGGAAGAAGATATAGCGCTAATGCTTGAGTATGGCATAGACGGAATTTTTACAAATTACCCAGCGCGAACCAAAGCTTACTTGTTGTCGTTACAAAAAGGCTAACTTACATTCCCCTCACTTAAATAACAATCGTAGGGCTTGAGCATAATGAGTGGTTTTATGAAAATTTACAACTATATAGAGCAAACATTCTTTTTTACGTTAACCCGTAAAATAGTCGGTAACTTAAGTTTTGTATTATTGTTCCAAGCAATTACGTTATTTTGGCTGCATCAGAGTTTAAGCGAACAACAGCAAAGTACAGGGCTATTTTGGCTGCTTACGCTTGTGATTATATCTGGTTTTATTTTTACTCTTTTTTATATGCGTTTTTTAATTGTTCGCCCTGTTACTGCTATGCGCGATACTTTGATAGAAATAAACCAACAAGATGCAAATTTAGCAGCAAAACTTCCCCACTTTTCGTATGACGAATTTAAAGATTTAAGTTCACAATACAATATATTTACTGCCCATTTAAGTGAGTTACTCAGCACAACATATAACAGTGCTCAAGCTAGTGCACACAGCAATACACAAGTCACTGAATCGATGAAAAATACTGAGCAATCAAGTGAGCAACAAATACAGTTAAGCCACAGTATTATTAATGCCAGTATGCAAATAACCCAAAGCTTACAAGACATAGTAAATAATACAGATAGCGTACATAACGTTAATAATGAACACCTTAACTTTGTAAAACTATCTGCGTCAGAACTCGCTGCTTTAGTAGAGCAGGTAAAACTTATTACTAATATGCTAGGTAGCTTTTCAAATACAATTGCGGGACTGAAAGAAAACAGTGAAAACATTCGTAGTATTTTAAAAATGGTTGAAGAGTTTTCTGATCAAACTAATTTGTTAGCCCTCAACGCCGCAATAGAAGCAGCTAGAGCGGGTGAAGCAGGTAGAGGATTTGCCGTAGTTGCAGACGAAGTACGCACGCTTTCAATAAAGGTAAGTGGCGCAACTAGGCAGATTAGCGACTTTATAAGTCAGATGAATGATTTGGTAAACGAGACAAATAAAGAGTCAGAGCAATTAATGAATCACTCTAATAACGCACAAAGCTCAATTAGTGCAACCTGTGATGGCTTTACTAAAATGCTTAGTGAGTTTGAGCACAACCAGCAGCAGCTGCAGCAAATAGCCAGTGCTGTACATTTGCTTGAGGGCACCCAAAGTACGACTCACCAATCGGTAGAGCAAATCGTAGCTTTAGGGGAGCAAGCTAAACAGCAAATAGATACGGCATTAGCCGATAGCGAGCAATCTCAACAGTTAAGCTTGCAAACCCAACAACAGTTAAAGCGCTTTGTGCACTAAGAAGCGTTTTCGGGCTCAGAGAAATATGGTAAATTACGCAGCTATTAATTTAAGTGTGTAAAGCGTGTGAGCAACCCTACCCCAGACTATGAAAAATTAGCCCTACAAATAAAAACCTGGGGGCAAGAGCTTGGCTTTAGCGAAGTGGGCATTACTGATATTGACTTATCTAAGCACGAAGCCCAATTGCAACGTTGGCTTGATGCAGGCTACCACGGCTCGATGGATTATATGGCTGCCCACGGTATGAAACGCGCCCGCCCTGCTGAATTAGTACCTGGTACACAGCGTGTTATATCCGTAAAAATGAATTATCTGCCTCCCGATGCTGGCTTTGCAAAAACCTTAAAAAATAAAGAAAAAGCATATATAAGCCGCTATGCATTAGGTCGTGATTACCATAAATTAATGCGTAATCGTTTAAAAAAACTCGGCCAAAAAATAGAGCAAGAAATTGGCGAGTATGGCTTTAGACCCTTTGTAGATTCAGCCCCTGTACTTGAGCGTCAACTTGCCGAAAAAGCCGGTTTAGGGTGGCGTGGTAAGCATTCTTTATTAATTAACCAAGAAGCTGGGTCGTGGTTTTTTTTAGGCGAGCTATTTATTGATTTACCTCTACCAATTGATGCAGAAAACACCTTTGAAGGCTGCGGTAAATGCGTTGCTTGTATTACTCTTTGCCCAACAGGTGCAATTGTAGAGCCCTACGTTGTTGATGCACGTAAATGTATATCGTATTTAACCATAGAACACCAAGGGCCAATACCAGAGCAATACCGAACTTTATTAGGCAATCGTGTTTATGGTTGTGATGATTGCCAGTTGGTATGTCCTTGGAATCGTTATGGACAAATAACTGACGAAAATGATTTTCATCCTCGCACTCAATTAAAAGATAAAGATTTACTTGAGCTGTTTGCTTGGGATGAGCCTACATTTTTAAAAAATACCGAAGGCAGCCCTATTCGTCGCATTGGCCACGAACGTTGGTTACGTAATTTAGCAGTTGGTTTAGGTAATGCAGAGTTTAGTCCCGCTATTATTAATGCCTTACAAGATAAAAGCCAAATATGCAGCGAACTTGTTTTAGAGCATATTGAATGGGCACTTGCTCAGCAAAACGATAAACAACGATTACAAATTCGTAAAACAGCTAGGTTAATTAGAATTGTAGAAAAAGGCTTACCAAGGGATGCATAGCACCGCTTAAGTAAACCTTTATATTGCGAAGTAACTAGTTTTTCAAAAGTAACGATAGATCTTGTTCTATCTCTGTAAAGGCTGCTTTGACTTGTTTAACAGACTCTTCTCTTGCTACTGAGTTTTGGATAGTTTCATCTACTTTTTTATAAATAAACACCTCCTGATCTTCATCCAGTCCCATTGATGGGATACGTTCTTCGAGCTCTTCTTGTAACTGTTTAAACACTTTTTCGTTGTTTTGACGGTTTTCATTCAACAAGCTAATTAAGCTATGAAACTTACTATGAACAGTACTTGCTACAGCATTAAGTTTCGCTCGTTGTGATTCAAGCATTTTCTTGGTCATGATGGCGCGTAGCTGCTGCTCGGTAACACTGACAATAAAACATACGTGGTCGCGTATACGGCCATGCTTATCAGGATCATGATCGGGCATATTTAAAATAAGTAAGCTAATCAATTCATAGTTAACTAAAATTCGGTGCGAAAACTCATGTAAGCGCCCTTTGTTTTTCAGCATTTCAAATAGCTCCACCACAATAGGTGAACACACGCCGTTTAGTGCAAAGTGGCTAATTTCATTATTTTCTCTAAATTCTACATTGCTTTGTAAATCAAAAGACTGAAGGCAATCTACAAGCGCTTTACCTAACTCTTGAGGATCGTTAATAAAGCCAATGTTTTCAACGTAGTTAACTATTTGCCCCATTTCACTGCTATTGGCCATTGCATTAAATGCAGTTGATGTTGCATCTTCAACTTGCTTTTCTAGGCTTTGCTTTTCAACGAGTACTTGATTTAAATTTTTAAGCTTAGATTTAAGTTCGTCATGGCCAAAAGGTTTTACAATATAGTCTTCTGCGCCAACAGAATAGCCTTCCATGCGTTCTTCAACAGTGCCGCGAGCAGAAACAAACATAACAATAATGTGTGCGGTATTTGGATTTGCTTTAAGTGCTTTACATACTTCATAGCCGTTCATTTGCGGCATACTTACGTCGAGTAATATAACCTGAGGCATATAACCTTCAACCATGTTTAAACACTCAGGACCACTTGTTGCTACTTGTAATTCAAAATCAAGCTCCTCTAAAATTTCCTCAATAATTTCAAGGTTAAAGGGTTCGTCATCAACGGCAAGTATTTTAGTTAAGGCCATAATTTATCATCCATTCAAATTCTTTAAAAAGTTACTTGGTATGCCAAAAAACAATTAATTACTGTGTTGTATTAACTGATCTTCAGCTAAATGCTCGTCTAAGTTTATTTCTAATGGCACTTGTATAGATATAGTTGCACCACCATTTTCGTTGTTACGTGCAGTGATTTCACCTTGGTGTAAAGATACAAACTCTCTACACAATGCAAGGCCTAACCCTGTGCCACCAGCACCACTATTTGTTTTACTGCTTTGCACAAACTTAGTAAAAATATGCTCCAACTCATCTTCTGGTATACCGACCCCATTATCGGTAACCTCTATAGTAGCAAGCTTATTATCTGACTCTAAATTTACCCGTATTTTACTTTTAGGTTCGCTAAATTTAAGTGCGTTACCTAGTACGTTTCGAAGTAACTGGTTTATTTGCTCTTCATCACATTGTGCAATTACAGGTAATGGCTGTGCGGTAAATATAACCTCAATTTCTTTTTCCATTGCCGTACCAGACACATCGTCAATACTTGTTTTAATAATATTCGCTAAATTATAGGGACGAGGGTTAAATGGAAACTTACCTACATCTAGCTTAGATAGGTCGAGTAAATTATTTAGTAACGACAGTAAACGCTCACCACTACTCTCTATTCGCGATAAATACTTAATGAGTTTTTCTTTTGCAAAATCTCCAGCTTCTAATTTACTTAAACCAAAACGCGAAAAGCTTAAAATAGAGTGCATAGGTGTTCGAAGTTCATGCGACATGTTTGCTAAAAATTCTGATTTACTTAAGTTTGCAGCCTCAGCCACATTTTTAGCATGCTCGAGTTGTGAAGTACGCGCTCTTACTTGCTCTTCAAGAACATCTTTTGCTTCAAGTAATAAATCCTCTTTTTGTTTAAGATGGGTTACATTTTTAAATATGACCGCAAGTGCTATTTCGCCATGGTGATCTATCTCATTAAAAGAGCCAACTAAAGGTATATAACCTCCGGCTGTTTTAGATAAACGTAAATCGCAGCTAAATTGTCGATTACTATTTAATGTCGAAATCTTATCTTTAATACCTAAAATTGAATCATCATCTAAAAAATCAAATACTGATTTACCTTCGAGTTCATTAAACGGTAAGTTAAATAGTCTCAAGCAAGCATCATTAGCTTCTATCACTCTACCGCACTTTTCAAATAACATAATTGCATCGGGCGTATGTTTATAAATAACCTGAAGTAGGCTGTCTTTTTCAATCAGGGCATCAACCGTATCTTGTAGCCTTTCTACAAGCTCTGCGTTATGACGTTTTAATAACTCTGTTTGCCATAATTTATGTATTGATTGTAATAGTGAGCTATCGTTTAAAGGTTTAATAAGTACATCTTCTACGCCTTGACGAATTGCTTCGATCATTGAAACTTGATCAGGGCGTGAGGTAAATAACAAACAACGACAATGCGGTTGGGTTACTTTTAAATTTGAAAAAATTCCTAAACCTGTTCCGTCATCTAAAACAAAATCGCTTATCAGTATATCTATTTGCTTTTCTTTACTAATTTCTAAAGCTTCTGCGGAGGTTGTTGCAGTATGAGTCTCGATATGAGCACCGATTAAGCTATTTTTCATTTTTTCGAGACGTTCAGGAACATGGTCGACGAGTAAAATAGTAGGTAATTGCAAAATATGGTTAGAGCCTAATTCTAATAGGCTCTCTAAAAGAGAAGTAATTTCTTTATTAGAAAAAAATGGGTAGACCACGGTTGCGTCAGGCGCAATATGATTTAGCTCGCTAAACGCAGTTAGTTGTTCACCGCTTTGTGCTTTTGGCGCAAGCAGCATAAAGCGCTCTTGCGCTACTTCGCTTACAAGCGGTTTTATAGAATCAACAGGCACACCATGGGCAACAACAACTAAGTCGTAATCGCCTATATTGGTATACATGTCTAGCATGCTGAAATGAATTAATTCGACCTCACACCCTATTAATTCTAAAAGCACTTTCACACGCATCGCGATGACACTACTACTATCAATAATTAATATTTTTCGAATCATCAAGCCACACTTCAAATTAATAAACTTAATATCCTAATAGCGTAGTCTATTTTTATTTAATTGGCATAAAGCCCTATCGTTATTTTGTAAAAAAATATTACAAGCTTTCAAAAAACAGTTTATTTAAGATGCTTTCCAAAAATAGTCAGGCTGTAGGGCTTGTTATCCATTATGGCAACGCTTGGCAGCTCGCCCCATATTTCAAAATCAAAATGCTTAAATAATTTAACACTGGGTAAATTATGACTAAAAATAAAACCAAGCAATACTTTAATATTTAATTGCTTAGCTTGTGTTTGAGCAAATATCATTAGCTTTTTACCAAGCCCTTTACCTTGTGCTTTACGGGTAATGTAAATGCTCATCTCTACTGTGCCATCGTAAGCAGGACGCCCATAAAACGATTTATAACTTACCCAAGCAAGTACTTGGTTATTTTCGCAGTAAACATAAATAGGCCTTTTATCGTTATGGCTATTAAACCAGTCACGCTTTTCGTCAACAGTAACTTCTTCGGTATCTGCAGTTACCATTCGCCCTGCAATGGTTTCGTTATAAATGGCTACAATTTCATTAAGATCATCAATAGTTGCTAAACGGGTTGTCATAGGTCATTCAAAGGTTGATCAATTTGTTTCATATTAGCGTATGATTATCCAATCAAACAATTGAAAAGTTTAGGTAATGTAATGCTAAAAAAAATTATAATAGGATTAATGGCTTTATTTATTAATGCCCCACTCCACGCTGAAACATCATCAACTATCAACCAAACCTCTACCCAAGACTGTCAAGATTTTACCAATGTCGATATTCGAAAGCTTCGCTCAAAAGAATCTATTAATTTATGCCAATTTAAAAATAAGCCTTTATTAATAGTAAACACGGCAAGCAACTGTGGTTTTACACCCCAATTTAAAGGCCTTGAAGCGCTATATCAACGATACAAAGAACAAGGTTTAGTCGTATTAGGGTTCCCTTCTGATGATTTTTTTCAAGAAGAGGATAGTGAAAAAGAAACTGCAAAAGTATGCTTTGTAAATTATGGTGTAACCTTCCCTATGTTTGCTACAAGCGAAGTGCGTGGTAGTAAAGCGAATCCAATTTTTAAATATTTGAATGAGCAAACTAGCTCTCCAAATTGGAACTTTTATAAGTACTTAGTGTCTGCTGATCGTGAGACGGTTTTACGGTTTAACAGCAAAGCAGCACCTGATTCAGAACAAATGATTGCTGCAATTGAAACTGTGCTTTCTGATAAATAAGTTTATACTGGTACAATTAGTTGAAACTAACTAGAATGATATTTTAATTCGGTTAAAAAAACACCACACTATACTCGGGAGATTTTATGACAGTAGCAAGCGCACGACATATACTTGTAGACAGTGAAGCACAATGCTTAGACTTAAAAACAAAAATTGAGCAAGGCGAAGACTTTGCTGAATTAGCCAAAGCGCATTCAAACTGCCCATCAGGTCAAGATGGCGGTGCTCTTGGTGAGTTTGGTCCTGGTATGATGGTTCCAGAGTTTGATAAAGTTGTGTTTTCAGCTCCAATTAACCAAGTACAAGGCCCTGTGCAAACTCAATTTGGTTATCATTTACTTGAAGTTACTAGCCGTTCAGAATAAATTTAACTGTATCGTAAGTAACGTTTTATAAAAGCCGCTTATGCGGCTTTTTTATGGAGTAATTATGCAATTAATTGGTTCTGTACCTTCACCTTACGTGCGCCGAATTAGAATTTGGGCACAACAAAACAACTGTAAACTAGAGCTTGTGAGTCTTGATATATTTTCTGAGCAAGATCGCCCTACTATGGCCAGTAAAAATCCAGCTCGAAAGATTCCCATTCTGGTAGATGGCAACTTAACACTTAGTGACTCTAATTCTATATTGCGCTATTTACTTGAAAAAACAGGTCAACCAAAACTAACTTGGCCACAAGAGCACTTACTTACGACTATAAATGCCTGTAACGATTCGCTAGTAGAAATGCTGCTATGTGAACGCTCTGGATTTGACACCAAAAGCGATAAACTCTTTTTTAATTTGCAAAATGAACGAATTGAACAAACATTAAGCTTTTTAAATACCCATTTAAGCGATGAAGAATTTAAAAGCTGTGAATACCTCAACATCAGTTTATACTGCCTGCTTGATTGGATTTGCTTTCGTGAATTAACTGACTTTAGTCAGTATTCAGAGCTTGTTGCTTTTCATAAGCAATATGGCAAGCGTCAAGCAGCAATAGATACTAATCCTCGTCACTAATTTAAAAAGGTAAACACATGAGCGATATCGAAATTGAATCACAACTAGTTAACTTTGTAGAAAAAGTACGTGTTAGCGAAGTAATTTGGGCACTTGGTGCAGAAGATAATGGCTTTGTAGTGTGCGATTCTAACCAATTTGACGAAACTGACGTACTACTGCTTTGGGAAAGTGAAGAAGCAGCTAAAGCGCAATGTAAAGAAGAGTGGAAAGACTACAGCCCTGTAGAAATAAATCTTGATGAATTTTTAGATGCATGGGTTGAAGATTTAAATGAAGATAACGCACTTGTTGGCATTAACTGGAATGATGACCAAGTATGTACAGAGATTGAACCTACTGGTTTAGCTCGCGCATTAAGTGAATAATACTTTATACGCTTTATTTTAAGAGCGGATAAAACCCGACTAGCATCTACTGCTAGTTGGGTATAAAATAAAACACATCATTATTTTCAAGGTATTACGTTGAAAACCCATCTTGGTCGCCGGCCCTTTTCAGCCATGGAACTGCACACTCTTTATAATGGATATATATACGGTGATTTTAAAGTTGCACGTGAGCAACCAAAACACTGGCATTTTTGGCTTCCTCTAATTGCATATTACAGTGGTGCATATAGCGATGAAATTGGCTATCTAACGCTTGATGATCTGTCTCTTGAAAAAGATGTCTTATGTTTTAATTTTCATACTCACGGTAAGATAAAACCTCGCTTAGTTCCTGTGCATCAGGCACTTATAGATGCCGGGTTTAATGAATATTTAGCATTCATAAAATCACAAAATCAACAACGATTAATGTTCGACTTACCCGCTAAAACTGGCAGATACAGTGAAAAAGTCCGTATTTGGTTTTCAGGTGAAGGTGAGCGAGCCGGCTATTTACAAAAGTGTGATATACCAAACGTTGATCAACTCGGTATGAAAACAGCCGTAAGCAGCCTTCGTCTTAACTTTGAACAACAAGTGCGTATACATGCTCTGCAAGCCAACTCTAAAGACGCCTTTAATTACCTCATGGGATTTAACGAATACCCACATAATGAATTTAAGGACGTGCTTTTATTAAATAACGTGATCCAAAAAATACGTATTATTAACTCACACCTGCATTGGCAGCGTTTTATAACACGCGAAAGCCACTGACAAACTTTGTTACTATTTCCCCTTAAAGTCACCGTTATAATCAATTACTCTATTTAAAAAAACTGTTAGGATATCTAACCCCCTAATAATATGAGCATAAAAAAGCCTATTTAGGGTAGTTTCTAACAACAACAATCTAGGGATCACTATGTTTCTTAAAAGCCTCTTAACAGTGAGCGTTGCTTTGGCAATGGGTGCTGCAAACGCTAACGAATTCGTAATTGAAAAACTCGCAAAACCAAGTTCTCAACAGGTATCGTTAACACTCGATCCGAGCCAAGATACATTCACAGGGATGACTGAGATTTCCCTAGAAGTACTAAAACCAACAAAATACATTGAATTAAATGGCGTAGCTTACGCTGTTAAAATGGCGCAACTGCTTGGCGACGAAAACTGTGACTTAAACAACGAAATGCTTAAAACAGGTAAAGTTAAATTTAGCTGTGATGAGCAAATCCAACCAGGTAAATACACCCTTAAAGTTGATTTTTCAGCGCCATATAACCGTCAAAGTGTTGGTTTATACAAAACGTTAGACCAAGGAACACCTTACTTATTTACTCAATTTGAAATGAGTGATGCACGCCGTGCATTTCCTGTTTTTGATGAGCCAAGTTACAAAATTCCATTTCAGTTAACGATTACTGCACCTACATCACAAAAAGTATATTCAAATACGCCTGAGCTTAAAGCAACTGTTGATGGCGATATGACCACACACTACTTTGATAAAACGCCGCCAATTCCTTCATACTTAGTCGCAATGGCTGTTGGCCCATTTGAAGAGTTAGATATTAAAGGCATGCCAATTCCTGGTCGTGTAATTACCCCTCAAGGTAAAATTCACTTAGCCCAATACGCAAAAGAAAACATGCCAAAAGTACTGGGCGCACTTGAAGCGTATTTTGGTATTCCTTACGTTTACAAAAAATTAGACTCAGTAGCGGTACCAGAGTTTCCATTTGGCGCAATGGAAAACTCAGGCTTAGTAACCTACCGAGAAGATATTTTATTAGTTGATTTAGCTGCAGCAACACGCAGTAAAAAACAGCGTAATGTATCAATTATTGCTCATGAACTTGCTCACCAATGGTACGGTAACTTAGTAACTATGAAATGGTGGAACGACTTATGGTTAAACGAAGCGTTTGCTAGCTGGATGGCTGCAAAAATTACTAAGCAGCTTAACCCTGAGTTTGAATCGCACTTAGACCTGCCACAAAACAACGTAATGGCACTTGATGCACGTCTAAGCACCAAGCCTATTCGTAAGCCAATTAAAACCGAAGCCGACATTATGGACGGTTTAGGTCTTGCTTACAGTAAAGGGAGTTCAGTACTTGCTATGGTTGAAAACTGGATTGGCGAAGATGCATTTCAAAAAGGTATTCAAAGCTACTTAAAAGAGTTTTCATATAAAAATGCTGAAGCAGCCGACTTATGGGAAGCACTTGGTAAAGCGTCAAATAAAGACGTAGCGAGTGTTTTAAAATCGTTTATTGAGCAATCTTCTTTCCCACTAGTTAAAGTAACTCAACAAGGTAGCAAAGTAACTATTTCACAAAGCCGCTTTGTAAACGCAGGCGTTGATGCGCCAGAGCAGTTATGGAATGTACCAGTTGCAATTAAATATGGTGCTGGCGATAAAGTAAAAACAGCAAACGTATTACTTAATAAACAAAGCCAAACACTAGATTTAGACTTTGAACCAGAGTGGATTTATCCTGACCAAGGTGCATTAGGCTACTACCGCTGGGTAATGGATGATGCACAATTTAGCGCGCTTATTAAAAAGGCGCCAAGCGTACTGAGTGACCGTGAACGCTTAGCGTTACTATCGGCTACTGATGCGCTACTTGATGCTGGTGTTATATCTGCTGCTAAGTTAATGCAAACACTTGAAGTGTTCGTAAGCGATAGCCACCCTCGCGTAGCAAATACTGCACTAGGTTACTTAGTATCGCAACAGCGCACTTTTAAAGACGATAGCAATAAAGACCTATGGCCTGAATTTATTCGCGGTGCAGTAACGCCTGCTGCTAAAAAATATGGTTTAGAAGCAAAAGCGGGTGAAGACGGAGCTATTGCACAACTTCGTGCAGCCGTTGTATCACGCTTAGGTTTTGATGGTGAAGATCAAAACGTCATCAATAAAGCCAAAGAACAAACGCAAGTTTATTTAAATGATCCACAAAAAGTAGACCCATACTTAGCGGGTACGTACTTAACTCTTGCTGCTTTTCATGGTGATAAAGCACTGCTTGATCAATTCATGACAACGTTCAAAACGACTAAAGATCCGCAAGTACGCACAAACATGCTTGCAGCTATGGGCTTTTTTGGTAAACCTGAGTTACAAAAAGCAGTATTAGCTTATAGCTTAACGGATGAAGTAACGGCATCTGACATGCGTACTATTTTGTCAGGTCAAAGTTACACAGATGAGCGCCAAGCATTATTTATTGATTGGGTTTACAGTAACTACGATAAAGTAACAGCAAGTTTACCGCCGTTCTTTATACCTAACTTGCCGTACTTTACAACTGCAAGCTGTGATGCAGAAAGCTTAGCGACAACAAAAACCTTCTTTAACGAAAAAGTAGCTGATGTAGCTGGTTACGCTCGTACACTAAGTAAGCTTGAAGAAAGCACAAATGATTGTATCGCGCTTAAAACACGTGAACTTGAATCGGTTAATAGCTTTTTAAAAAGTAAGTAATTATTAGGTTTATTGAGCTATAAAAATACAAAAGCCGCTGAATATAAATTCAGCGGCTTTTTACGTTTATGTTTACGTTTATATTTTTGCTTTATTAATTACCGATAATCATAGTTAGCTTGGCTATAAAATCTTTGGCTGCTTGCTCAGAATTTATTTTAAACGCTACACCATAGTGAATAGGTTGGGCGCTTTTAAAAATGCGCGTAGGAAAGCGTGTCATCTCACTGCTATGGAAGTACCCTTGCGCACGTGTTACGCCATCAATATCATTAAAATCATCGCTAAATACTTCAAATGCTGGGCGAATTACTATTTTACCCTTGCCGCTTTCGCTGTGGGTATAAAATGCTTCTTTAGAGTTTACTAACATGTACTCTGCAATATTTTTAATCTTAAAATTACTTCTGCACTGTAATTTAATGAGCTGTTCTGTCAGCTCGTCTGCACTATAAGCCACGTGTAATCCCTATTAGTTAATTTGCGTATTAGATTAACGCATACACACAATAAAATCTGAATTTATTTGCCTGCTTTACTTTGTTATATCACATACAAAAGCGAGTTTTTCATTGTTGTAACTCATTCTTGTTATATTTGTTTCGCAGTAGGTGCTTAAATTAAGCCATTGCGATACTTCATCACTTCCATCAAGTTTACGCTGATAAACGCGGTTTTTAATAGCATAAGCAATGGTCGTATTATCTTTTAAAATAAAATCTTGAACTTGAGCCGGTAACCTTAATAGGTCTTCAACTTGTTTATCTTGTGGATTAAAACTCGCTAAAATGTGTTGCTCGTTTTTAGTGTAACTAAATAAAAATGCAGCCATTGAGTTGTTATAAATAAGCGTTCGGCCAATATTACTGGCAGCTATTTCCCCCTTCGCTTGTGCAACAGAAGTATATTGAAGAGTGTGAGGCTTTCCTAAAATAAACATCACTAAATCATTTTGGACACCCCATGCATGGTATCCAACAGGTTCAATCCAATCAAAAATACGACTTGGCGCATCTTGATTTTTGAGTGGGTATTGCCACAATTTTTGCTTACCGTCAGCTTCTACAACAATCGCTGATATCGCATCACCACTTGGCATAACCGTTGGTGAATATTCGCTTACAGGAGAGTTAGTTATATTGGTAACTTTTTTTGACGTGAAATCATAATAAGCAATATCAGTTTGGCTTTGCCCCTTATTAATTACTTCATGAGTAAAGTATAAACCTGTACTTGTTAAGTGCGGTTGGTTGTTATAACTATTTTTATCGCTCACTATACTAACTTGTACCCCGAAAGGTGTATTTAAATCAGCAAGTAATACTTGGCTTTTTGGCATGCTAGCCTGCACCACTATTGGGCTCAGCGCTGCTATAGAAAATAATCCAAGTAATGGTTTAATAAGTTTCATGCTTTCTCTCGTTTTAATTTTAAGCACCTCATGATAACGTTATTTGCTGATGGCGTCACTTGAGCTAAGTCAGTCAACTCTTAAGATACCCAAACGACTTAAAATAATGTTAAGTTTAGTCTGGTTATAAAACCTGGTCCTAAAAAAGAGAATTAACATGTCAGCTAAAAATCCTATTATTGCGATTACGGGTTCATCTGGTGCGGGTACAACCACCACAACGAATGCAATTAAACATATTTTCCGTAGCCTTAATATTCAAGCGGCTTTTGTCGAAGGAGATAGCTTTCATCGTTACACTCGCCCCGAAATGGATAAAAAAGTTCGAGAAGCACAACAAGAAGGTAAACATATTAGCTACTTTGGCCGAGAGGCCAATGACTTTGGCGCTTTAAAAACGCTGTTTGAAAACTATAGCGAAACAGGTCAAGGAAAGTTACGCCGCTACTTACATACCTTTGATGAAGCCGTTCCGTACAATCAATTACCTGGTACATTTACACCTTGGCAAGATCTTGACCATAATACTGACATTTTGTTTTATGAAGGGTTACACGGTGGTGTAGTTGATCAAGATGTAGACGTTGCAAAGCATGTCGATTTATTAATAGGCATGGTTCCAATTATTAACCTTGAGTGGATTCAAAAATTAATACGCGATACATCCGAACGAGGCCATTCTCGCGAAGCGGTTATGGGCTCTATTGTGCGCAGTATGGATGACTATATAAATCATATTACCCCGCAGTTTTCTCGTACCCATATTAATTTTCAACGCGTGCCGACCGTTGATACATCAAACCCATTTAGCGCCAAAGATATTCCATCTCTTGATGAAAGCTTTGTAGTTATTCGCTTTAGGGGTATTGATGATGTTGATTTTCCTTATTATTTACGGATGATCGAAGGCAGTTTTATGTCTCGTATTAATACGCTTGTAGTACCAGGGGGCAAAATGGGCTTAGCTATGGAGCTGGTTCTTACTCCACTTATTAAAGATATTATTTTGAAAAAGCGTGCACTGGAAAACTTAGCACCTTTGGATATACCTATTTAACTCCTCTTCTAAGATTGAGCTCTCTCACGTACACTGCTGATTTTAGTAACAATAAGGGACATTGTGTTGTACTCATTAAAAATTATTGTGGGTTCTAAAAACCCTGTAAAAATTAACGCTGCTAAACATATTTTTGCAATGTATTTCCCTGAACATGAAATTGATTGCCAAGGTGTTGATGCTCCATCCAATGTGCCAGATCAACCTATTGGCGAAGAAGAAACACGTGTTGGCGCACAAAACCGTGTTAATTATTGCAAAGAGCATTACCAAGCTCACTACTACGTGGCAATGGAAGGCGGTGCAGAGCAATTTAGCTATGGTGCAGCAACCTTTGCTTACGTAGTTATTGATAATGCCTTAAATCAGGTTGTAGGGCGCAGCAGCAACCTCCCCTTGCCTCAAGTGCTTTATAACGCATTACTTAATGGCGAAGAGCTTGGCGATGTAATGGACAAAGCATTTAATACCACCAACGTTAAACAAAAAGGGGGCGCTATTGGGTTACTTACAAACAATCACGCCACGCGCGAAAGCACCTACACACAAGCACTCACTTTAGCCATGGCGCCCTTTCTACACGTAGATCTCTACAGCCAAACAAATTAATTTAGGAAGTTTAATGAAATACAACTATGTATTGTTTGATGCAGACGAAACCTTATTTAGGTTTGATATTTTAGCGGGCATGACTCGCATGTTTAAAGCTTACAACGTAGATTTTAGCCAAGACGATTATGTTCATTATCAAAAAACCAATAAGCAGCTGTGGGTTGATTATCAAAATGGCACTATTAGCGCAGATTACTTACAAGTAACACGCTTTAATGAGTGGGCTTCAAAACTTAATGTGCCCGCAAAAGAGCTAAACGATGCTTTTTTAGATGCTATGGCGCAAATTTGCGAGCCATTACCTGGTGCTATTGAGCTTTTAAATAAACTTAAGCCAAATGCTCGATTAGGTATTATTACTAACGGATTTGCCCGCTTACAAACCGTACGCCTTGAGCATACTGGCTTAAAAGATATGTTTGAATGGTTAGTAATATCTGAACTTGTGGGTATAGCAAAACCAAATAAAGCGATTTTTGAGCACACATTTGAGCTAATGGGTAACCCAGATAAAAGCGAGATACTTATGGTGGGTGATACTGCTGCAAGCGACATACTTGGCGGCAACAATGCAGGTATTGATACTTGCTGGTTACAACACCCTGGTGAGCAATTAGCCGAAGGAATAAAGCCAACCTATACAGTAACTCATTTAAATCAGTTACAAGCTCTTTTAGAGTTATAATAGAGTAAATTTTACGCAAAAAAATGACGCTAATTAGCGTCATTTTTTATAACTGTTTGTGAGCTGTTCTTTTACTGCTTTTAGGCTGGAGCTAACTCAAGACCGGGTGCAGGCATCGTCACAGGCGTTTCAAATGTTGCCCACTCCCATGCTGACTCTGTAGCCATAATTTTACGTAGTAATTTATTATTTAAATCATGACCCGATTTAAATGCTGTTACTTTACCTAAAAGATTATGACCTGTCATAAACATGTCACCAACACAGTCTAATATCTTGTGCTTAACAAACTCATCGCTATAACGTAAGCCATTAGGATTTAAAACTTTGAATTCATCAAGTACCACAGCACTATCCATGCTACCACCTAGCGCTAGGTTGTTTGCATGCATGTATTCAATATCTTTCATAAATCCAAAAGTACGCGCACGGCTAATTTCTTCAATAAAGCTTTGCGTTGTTATATCCAACCCAATACGTTGGCGACTTTCATTGATAGCTGGGTGGTTAAATGCAATCTCAAAGTCGATATGAAAACCATCATATGGTTCAACTTCAGCCCACTTACCATCTTCTTCAATGCGTACTTTTTCTTTAATACGGATAAAGCGTTTAGCAACGTTTTGTTCTTCAATTCCGCCTTTTTGTAACAGATATATGAATGGTAATGCACTACCATCCATAATCGGCACTTCTGAGCTGTCCAATTCTACAATTAGATTATCAATGCCCATTGCAGCCACGGCGGCAATAAGATGCTCAGTAGTTGATAAGCGAACACCATCTTTGTTAATTAAACAGGTACACAACTGCGTATCACCAACGGCTTCAGGTGTTGTTTCAAAATCAACAACCGGATCAAGGTCGACACGACGAAATACAATCCCAGTATTTGCGCTCGCAGGTCGGAGAGTTATTGTGACCTTCTCACCTTTATGAAGTCCAATTCCTATGGCTTTGACTACTTGTGCAATCGTACGCTGTTTAATCATAGGTATGCTCACTTTTAAATCAGTTACAGTTAGACGGTGGAGTTTAACATAAATCCTTTTGCCTTTCAATATTTGTACATATTTCAAACAAAAGTATTATTAAATGTTAATCTGCCTGCTTACGTAAAAAAGCGGGAATATCAAAATAATCACCACCTTCTGATTTATCTGCTTTTTTACTATTTTGCGCTGAAGAACTTGAACTACTTGAACTCGTTGAAGGCGCTTTTTCTTTGCTTTGCGCTTGCTCTTTAGTCGTATTTTCTTCAGTGTTTGTATCTTGGCTTGCAAAGCTTGGTACGTACATACTGCTCGTTTGGTTTGATGTGCTTGCAACATCAGAACCTGATGCTTTTTTAAAGCCGTTATCAACAATACCAAACTGTGGACGACGATCGCCGCCTAAACCAGTTGCAACAACCGTTACACGTAGCTCATCAGTCATTTCTGGGTCGATTACCGCACCAACAACAACCGTTGCGTTTTCTGACGCAAGTGCTTTAACGTGATTACCAACAATTTCAAATTCTTCAATCGCAATGTCCATACCAGCGGTAATATTAACTAAGATACCTTTAGCACCTGTTAAATCAACGTCTTCTAGTAGTGGGCTTGAGATAGCAGCTTCTGCAGCTTCTTGTGCACGATCAGGACCTGACGCAGACGCCGTTCCCATCATTGCAGTACCCATTGCAGACATTACAGTTCTAACATCGGCGAAATCCACGTTAATTAAACCAGAACGTGTAATTAGCTCTGCTATACCTTGTACCGCACCAAATAATACGTCATTAGCTTTAGCGAAGGCATCTAGAAGTGTAGTCCCTTTCCCTAAAACTTTAAGCAATTTATTGTTAGGAATTGTAATAAGTGAGTCTACAATTTCTGACAATTCATTAATGCCTTGTTCAGCGGCGGCTGCACGTTTTTTACCTTCAAAATCAAAAGGACGTGTTACAACTGCAACAGTTAAAATACCGAGTTCTTTTGCAATTTTAGCAACTACCGGTGCTGCACCAGTACCTGTACCACCGCCCATACCGGCTGCAATAAATACCATATCGGCGCCTTCAAGGCTGGCACGAATTGTATCTGCATCTTCTTCAGCCGACTTACGGCCTACTTCAGGGTTTGCGCCCGCACCCAACCCAGAGGTTATTTGCGTGCCTAGTTGAACTGTGATATCGGCAGCAGAGTTACGTAATGCTTGCGCATCCGTATTAGCGGCTATAAAACGCACGCCTTCTATTTGTTGTTTTACCATGTGCTCAACAGCGTTACCGCCACCACCGCCCACGCCGATTACTTTTATTACAGCTTCTTCGCTGTGTTGTTCCATTATATCAAACATGTTTACTCTCCGACTTGAGTCTTAAAACTCGCCTTGGAACCATTTAGTAATGCGGTTCCACCAATTATTGTTATCCTCTGCTTTCGACTTTTGTGCATTCATCGATTGCATGGTACGCCCGTATTGTAACAAACCAACAGCGGTTGCGTACGAAGGATCATCTACATAGTCTGTCAAACCAACCATCCCGATTGGTTTGCCTATTCTTACTGGCATTTGGAAGATGTCTTCTGCCACTTCCATCGCGCCAGTCATTTTAGCAGTTCCGCCTGTTATAACGAGACCTGCCGCAATTTGGTCTTCTAAGCCTGAACGACGAATTTCTTCCATCGCAAGCTCAAATAATTCTCTAAAACGAGGCTCTACCACCTCAGATAATGTATGGCGCGACATTAATCTTGCTGGTCGCCCGCCTACACTTGGTACTTCAATTGTGTCTTCGCTACTTGCCATTTGGCTACTAGCACATGCGTATTGTACTTTGAGTGACTCTGCATGTGATATAGGTGTGCGAAATATTTTTGCAATATCACCAGTAACTTGGTTACCCGCTACAGGTATAACGGCAGAGTGACGAAGTGCGCCATTGATATAAATGGTGATATCCATAGTACCGCCACCAATATCAAGTACTGCAACACCTAGCTCTTTTTCGTCATCTGTTAGTACAGAATAACATGACGCAAGTGCAGTAAAGATAAGTTGATCGACTTCAAGACCACAGCGTTCTACACATTTTTCGATATTTTTTGCCATGTCGTTTGAGCACGTAATGATATGTGCACGCGCTTCCATACGAACGCCGCTCATGCCTAGTGGGTTTTTAATGCCCTCTTGCATATCAATGCTGTATTCTTGTGGCAATGCATGCAGCATTTTACGCTCTGCTGAAATAGGCACAGAACGCGCAATATGTATTACGTTTTCAATGTCTTCGTCAGTGACTTCGGTGTTATTGATTGCCACCACGCCACTTTCGTTTTGACACTGTATATGTTTGCCAGAAATACCCAAATACACAGAGCTTATACGACAATCAGCCATTAACTCGGCCTCGTCTATTGCTCGTCGAATAGACTCAGACACTAAGTTTAAATCGTTAACGCCGCCTTTATCCATACCATGAGATACTTGGCTGCCCACACCAACAATGCTGAGCTTGTTATCTGCGGTGATTTCACCTACCGTGGCAACCACTTTCGAGGTGCCAACGTCTAATCCTATTACTAGGTTTCTTTCTGCTGACTTAGTCATGCCTTACTCTTATTTTGTAATTGTTCTTCTTGCATTGGCTTAAAGCTTACTGCAAGGCCGGTATCATACCGTAAATCGATTGTATCTACTTGTGCATCTGCACGTTGTTCCATTCGTGGATAAACGTCTATAAAACGTTGTACACGCTTGGCTTTATCTTTACGCCCTAAATTTAAGCGAATCCCGTTATCTAGCCAAAGTTGCCACGAAAAACGTTCCGATAATGCCAAACTTGTTAATGTTAAACCATTAACTCTGAGCATTTCATCAAATTGCTTAAAAGCAACCCACGCCTCTTCTTCGCTACCTTCTGGGCCATATAACTGTGGTAAGTTATCATCTAACTTATCGCTGCTGGCTTGAAATGCTTGGCCACTTTGGTTGAGCAACAAGTCGCTATTCCAGTGAGCAACTACTTCATGTTCAACTACATAAACCTGTATAGTATCAGGCCATTGTTTACGTACCGAAGCGGTAGCAACCCAAGGCAAGTCTTGAACTAGCTGCTGCACGTGCTTAACATCAAGTTCAAAAAAACTACTTAAATCGGCTTTTTTAATTGCTTTTATAATTGCCGTTTCATCTGTGTATTTGGGATGCCCTTGCACTGTAAGGTGCTTAATTTGAGCATCTTTATTTTCAACTAACCAATCAGATACACCGGTGGTTACTTGTACTAAGCCTATAACCACAACCAGAAAAAAACTCACTCCAAAAATCAGCGACCAATTAAAGTTAAGTTGCTGTTTTAGTTGTTGAGCTTTTTCTAAAAGGGGATGCATATTAAAGCGTTTGCTCTAAAATGCGAACAACTAATTGCTCAAAAGTTGCCCCGTTCGCTTTTGCAGCCATCGGTACTAGTGACTTTTCAGTCATGCCTGGTACTGTATTTACTTCAAGCAGGTAAAAATTCCCTTGCTCGTCTTGCATAGCATCAACACGCCCCCAACCACTTGCACCCACTAAATCAAACGCATCTAGCGATATGGCTTGTAAGTACTTAGTATCTTGCTCTGATAAATCTGCAGGGCAATGATACTGGGTTGTATTTGATTGATACTTAGCTTGGTAATCGTAAAAACCATTAGGTGTCGTCATCTCAATGACTGGTTGTACATCGTCGCCAAGCACCGTGATTGTAAACTCACGACCAGTGATCCACTGCTCTACAAGTACTTGGTTATCAAACTTAAATGCATTAGCTAGTGCATCTTCAAGCTCTTGTGTTGTACTTGCTTGCGCCATACCTATGCTTGAACCTTCATGCGATGGCTTAACCATTACCTTTTTAAACTCATCCATAATGGCTTTAGCATCAAAACCTTTTTTAGCATCAACTACGGTATAAGGTGCAGTACTTAAACCCGCTGATTTAAATAAGTGCTTACAACGTACTTTATCCATAGCAAGTGCTGAACCGAGTACATTACTGCCCGTGTAAGGCAAGTTCATAAATTCAAGTGCACCCTGCACTGTGCCGTCTTCGCCACCACGGCCATGCAAAGCGATAAAAACGCGATCTACATTTAATTCTTTTAACTCCCACAAAGAACGACTTTGTGGGTCAAATGCAATTGCATCAATACCACTATTTTGCAGCGCATTTAAAACAGCCTGACCCGATCGTAAAGACACTTCACGCTCTGCTGAGTTACCACCTAGCAGTACCGCTACTTTACCAAATTGTGTGTTTACCTGAGTCATACTTCACCTTGCTTAAGTTTTTCTATCGACATACCCGTTGCAGCTAATGTTTTAACTAACTGACCTATATTACCAGCGCCTTGGGTTAATACTAAATCATTGTTTTGTAAATTTGCGGCCAAAACACCTGCAAGCTCAGCATTTGTTGCTACGTGCAGCGGCTCTTTGCCACGTTGGCGAAGGCTACGGCATAAGCTTTTGCTGTCGGCCCCTACAATAGGATCTTCACCAGCGCTATACACATCAAGCAATAGTAACTGATCTACATCAGCAAGAACTTTTACAAAATCTTCGTATAAGTCGCGTGTACGAGAAAACCTATGAGGTTGATAAACCATTACTAAACGCTTATCAGGCCAACCTTCACGCACTGCTGCAATTGTTGCTGCAACTTCTGAAGGGTGATGCCCGTAATCATCAACTAACATCACGTTGCCCCGCTCGTTTTCAAATTCACCATAGTGCTGAAAACGACGACCAATGCCTTCAAACTTCTGCAGCGCTTCTAAAATTGCATGATTCGCAATGTTTTGATCTTTTGCAACAGCAATCGCAGCGGTTGCATTAAGTGCGTTGTGTCTACCTGGCATATTCAATGTGGCAGTTAAACACTCACCTTGTTTGTTAGTTACTGTAAATGTGCACGTATTAGCTGATTGGCTAAAGTCGCTCATGCGATAATCAGCATCCTTCGATTCACCATACGTAATAACTGGGCGACCAAAGCGAGGGATAAGCTCTGCAGCAACTTCAGAATCAATACATACAACAGCTAAACCATAAAACGGCAAGTTATGGATGAAATCTACATACGTGTCTTTCATTTTTTCAAGACTGCCGCCGTAAGTATCCATGTGATCTTCTTCAATATTTGTGATCACCGAGACCATTGGCTGCAAGTGTAAAAACGACGCATCGCTTTCATCAGCTTCTGCTATTAAAAAATCACTTTTGCCTACTTTTGCGTTACTACCTGCGCTATTTAACAAGCCACCAATAATAAAAGTTGGATCGAGCCCTGCTTGTCCATAAATACTTGCAATTAGGCTTGTTGTCGTTGTTTTACCATGCGTACCCGCAATCGCTATACCGTGGCGAAAACGCATTAGTTCTGCGAGCATTTCTGCGCGGCGCACAACAGGGATTCTTGCGGCTTTAGCTGCAATAATTTCAGGATTTGTTTCATCAATCGCGCTTGAAACAACCACTACATTGGCATCTTTCACGTTATTTTCATGATGGCCAATAAATACCTCAGCACCGGCTTTAATTAAGCGATCTGTCATAGCGCTATGAGCAATGTCAGAACCTGTAATACGGTAGCCTTCAAAAGCGAGTACTTCAGCAATACCGCCCATACCGGCTCCACCAATACCAATAAAGTGAATGGTTTCTATTCGGCGCATTGCTGGGCGCGTGTGTTTTTCTTGTACTGACGTTTCTTTCACTTATTTTCTCTTATTTGTTACTTGCTCACAGTGCGTTGCTACGCTTGCTGTGGCATCTAAAATGGCTTGTTTTTTTGCATTTGTAGCCATTTCAGTAATTAATGAAGGTTGGGCTAAATATGGGCTTAATAGTTCAACAATTGATTGTTTATTAAACTGCCCTTGTGGCATTAATAATGCGCCATTAGCCATCACTAAATATTGTGCGTTTGCTGTTTGATGGTCGTCCACGGCATGTGGAAAAGGAACAAAAACAGCCATTTTACCTGCTGCTGCAATTTCGCTAACAGTTAATGCACCAGCGCGGCAAACAACAATATCAGCCCAGCTATACGCCGCGTCCATATCATCAATAAATTCAGCTATTTTTGTATTACCATCCGCAAAGCCATGCATTTTATAAGCTGTTTCTACAGTAGATAAATGACCTTTACCTGTTTGATGCCATACGCTTATAGGAGCTGTATTATTTAGTACTTTAAATGCTTCTGGTAATGTTTGATTAAGCACTTGTGCACCGAGCGAGCCCCCTACCACTAAAATATTAATAGGGCTTGATACATCGCGTTTGACTATATTCATAACGCTTTGGCGAACTGGGTTACCTACTAGCTCGGCTTGACCCTGTGCAAAAGCACTTGGGAATGCTGCTAATACACGTGTAGCCACCTTAGCTAGCAGTTTATTGCTCATACCCGCTACAGCGTTTTGCTCGTGAATAACTAACGGAATACCTAAACTCTTTGCGGCAATTCCCGTGGGTCCCGTAACATAACCGCCCATTGCGAGTACTACATCTGGACGCTGTTCTTTCAATACCTTACGCGCTTGCAATACTGCATTAACTACCATGAATGGGGCTTTAATAAGACGTTTTAATCCGTTACCACGAACACCTTTTACATTAATAAAATCAATATCTATATTATGCTTAGGTACAACGCTTGCTTCCATTCGATCTGGTGTGCCAATCCAGCTAACTTGCCAGCCTTGCTGTTTTAAATAATCAGCCACTGCAATACCAGGAAAAATGTGTCCGCCAGTTCCACCAGCCACTACTACTAATTTTTTACTCATCGCTTGCCTCCACGTGAGGTGGCTTGTTTGGTTGCCATTTTGGTTTCAAAATCTACGCGCAATAAAATACCCGTGGCAATGGTCATAATTAACAAGCTTGAACCACCATAAGAAATAAATGGCAGGGTTAAACCCTTAGTTGGCAAAATACCCGCGCTCGCACCTACATTCACCATGGTTTGAAATGCAAACCAAATACCAATGGCAAACGAAAAATAGCCTTCGTATTCTTTGCCACACTTAAGCGCTTGTTGGCCTATTAATAACGCTCTAAATACTAAAGTAGCTAATACCATTAAAATACTTACAACGCCTATTAAACCAAGTTCTTCACCTATTACAGCAAAAATAAAATCGTTATGCGCTTCAGGTAAATATTGCAGTTTTTGTACACTGTTACCTAAGCCTTGGCCAAACCAACCACCTTGGCTATAAGCCATTAGCGATTGAACCAACTGATAACCTTTACCAAAAGGATCATCCCAAGGGTCTAAAAAGCCGACAACACGCGCCATTCGATATGGTTCAACAATAATCAGTAATACAACCAGACCGACGCCAGTTAGAATAAGTACAAAGAACTGCCATAATTTAGCGCCAGCTAAAAACAGTAAACCAACCGTTGTTACAAACATAACAACCACTGTGCCTAAATCAGGTTGCAGCAAAATAAGCAGCGCATACACTGCAAATACAGCTATTGGCTTTGCAAAGCCTTTAATATTTTCTTGTACTTCTTCGCGTTTTCTTACCAAATAACCCGCAATATAACTAAAAAAGTATAATTTAGCGGCCTCAGCCACCTGAAAACCAACAGGGCCAATAGGTATCCATCGTTTAGCACCATTCACTTCACGCCCAACAATCAATACCGCTATTAACAGCACCATGCCTAGTATTAATAAATAAGGGTTGGAACGTTTCCACCAATCCATTGGCACACAAACACTTATCCAAAAAAGCACAAAAGACATTGCCAAAAACATGCTGTGGCGAATAGTAATATGGTATGGGTCATCAAATAACCGCTCTGCGGTCGGCATTGAAGCGCTGGTTACCATGATAAAACCAACACCAATTAACATAATTACGCAGTACAACAGCGGTACATCATACAACTGACCTGAAGGTTTTGGTGTTAATGCATCTCTTATATCGGAAAAAGCAATCATAGTTGCCCTGCCATAACACATTGAATAAAGTCATCACCGCGTTGCATATAGTTGTTATACATATCAATGCTGGCACATGCAGGTGCTAACAAAACAATATTGCCTGTACTACTCAGTACATTGGCCAAAGCAACGGCTTCTTCCATGTTGTTAGTTAAATAGCTCTTATTGGTAATCGCAGCTAAGTCACTTGCATCTTTACCAAAACAAATTAATGCTTTTACATGTTGTTCTATGTAGGGTTTAAGTGCGTTTAAATCAGCGCCTTTAGCATCGCCACCTGCAATAACAATCAGGTTTTCACCATCACTAGCCAAGCTATCTATTGCTGCAATGGTCGCTCCAACATTCGTTGCCTTTGAATCGTTAAAATACTTTACACCGTTAAGCTCAGCTACAAATTGGCAGCGATGAGCCAACCCATTAAATTGACCTAACGCGTTCTTATATTGATCTTTACTTACTTCAAACGGACTTAAAAGCGCCATTACTGCAAGCGTATTTAAATAATTGTGCTTACCCACTACCGCAAGCGTATCAACAGGTAAAAAGGCATCGCCTTTAAGCATAAAATGAGTTTCGCCATTATGCTGCGCTAAATGGTAATCACCTTGTTGAGCACCAAAGCTGATTAGGGGAGTTGTACCGCGCTCAACTGGATGTGTTTGAATATCGTCTGCATTGACAACAATAAGCTCTGCACCGTCATAAATACTTAGCTTTGAGTCTATATAAGCTTGGTAACTGTCGTATCGGTCAAGGTGATCTTCTGACACATTTAATACCGTTGCACTTACAGGTTTTAAACTCGTTGTGGTATCTAGCTGAAAACTAGATAACTCAAGTACATACACATCAAAATCATCGTTGAGTAAATCAAGCACCGCTGTGCCAATATTCCCACCCAAAGCAACTTTATAGCCGGCTTCTTTTAATACTTCATAAGCGAGCGTAACCACGGTTGATTTACCGTTAGAGCCCGTAACAGCAACAACTGGTTTTGTATTAATACGAGCAAATAACTCAACGTCGCCAATCACTTCAACACTTGCGTTAATTGCATTTGCAACAGCTGGTATTTTTAAGCTAAGCCCAGGGCTTATAATAATCATATTGCTTGAACAAAGCTCAGCGTCATCTAAATTACCAAAGTGGGTATCTAGATTTGGCGCATGCTCTTTTAACCAATCAATCCCCGGCGGGGTTGCTCGGCTATCAACGACCTTGGGGGCGAGGCCATGAGATAATAGAAAACGCACAATGCCCAGACCGGTTACACCGAGTCCGAGCACTGTTATTTGTTTGTTTTTTATCTCGTTTAAATACTGCATTTATCGAATCTTTAAAGTAGCTAAGCCAGCAAGCACTAGCACAACAGAAATAATCCAAAAGCGCACAATAACGCGAGGCTCTGGCCAACCTTTTAATTCATAATGATGATGAATCGGCGCCATTCTAAAAATGCGTTGTCCGCGTAATTTATACGACCCCACTTGTAATATTACCGATAGTGCTTCCATTACAAATACACCGCCCATAATAATAAGCAGTAATTCTTGGCGTACTAAAACAGCAATAATACCTAATGCACCACCAAGTGCTAATGAGCCAACATCGCCCATAAATACTTGTGCTGGGTAAGTGTTAAACCATAAAAAGCCAAGCCCTGCGCCCACAATGGCAGTACACACAACCACAAGCTCACTCGCTAGCGGTAAATGTGGAATATGTAAGTAAGCCGAAAAGTTAATATTACCTGTTAAGTAAGCAATAATTGCCAATGCTGCAGCCACCAAAATAATTGGCACAATCGCCAAGCCATCTAAACCATCTGTCAGGTTTACCGCGTTTGATGTACCTACTATGGCAAAATACGTAAGCACAATATAAAACAAACCTAATTGTGGTAATACGTCTTTAAAAAATGGAACAACAAGAGATGTCTCAGATGCTTGAGCACTGGTAAAGTACAAAGCAGTAGCTACAACTAATGCAATGACCGATTGCCAAAAGTACTTCCACTTAGCAATTAAACCTTTTGGGTCTTTACGAATAACTTTACGGTAATCATCAACAAAGCCAACAATACCTAATGAGCCAATTACAAACAGTGTTGCCCACACATATTTATTTGATAAATCGGCCCAAAGTAGCGTGCTTGTAAAAATAGCCGCTAAAATAAGTAAGCCACCCATAGTCGGTGTACCCGACTTAGACAAATGCGATTGCGGACCATCGTCGCGAACTGTTTGACCTATTTGCATACGTTGCAAACCACGAATTAACTTAGGCCCTAAATAAAGAGACATAATTAACGCAGTTAAAATACCTAAAATGGCACGTAGCGTTAAATACGAAAAAACATGAAAACCACTAAAATACTGTGTTAAATACTCTGCCAGCCAAACTAACATTATGATACTCCATTGATGGCTTGTTGCTGGCCATTAACTAAATCGGTTACTAATAATTCCATGCGAGAACTGCGCGATCCTTTCACTACTATTGTTGTTTTTTTATTCACTTTATTAATACTTTCTTGAATTTTTTGCTGCATCTGTTCGCGGCTCGAAAAGTGGCGATTAGGAAGTTCAAACACATCACTTGCGTATTTACTTAACACGCCTAATGTAAATAACTCATCAATCCCTTGTTCAAGTGCATACTCGCCAACTTCTTGATGGTACTTACGTGCATCTTCACCAAGCTCACCCATATCTCCGAGTGCTAAAATGCGGTGACCTTGCATATCACTTAACAAGTCAATCGCAGCCTTTACCGACTTAACATTGGCATTATAAGTATCATCAACCACGGTAAGTAAATCAGACACTTCAATTAAATTAACGCGCCCTTTTACATCACCCATTGTGGCAAGTGCATTGGCTATTTCTTCAAGGGTTACATCAAATTCACTGGTCAGCGCCGCAGCGATAAGTGCATTACTAATATTATGCTTACCAGGTAGTGCCAAAGTAACAGGCACTTGCTTGTTTTTAGTGCAAAGCGTAAAGCTTGCACGCGCATTGCCATCAAGCGTGATGTTCTCTGCCCAAATATCTAGTTTTTCGGTTGTAGAAAAGCGTTTAACATTACGCCCTTCAAGTTTATCTAACCAATACTGGCTAAATTCACTATCGCAATTAACAATGGCAACACCGTCATTTTTTAGGCCATCAAAAATCTCACCTTTAGCTTTTGCAACGCCCATTAAGCTACCAAAACCTTCCAAGTGAGCTGCTGCAACATTACATACAACGGCCACATCTGGTTTTGTCATTGCCGTTGTGTAAGCAATTTCACCTAAGTGATTTGCACCTAGCTCAATAACAGCAAAACGATGTTGAGGCTCTAAGCGCAATAACGTAAGTGGGACGCCAATATCGTTGTTAAAATTACCTTTAGTAGCTAATACATCACCGTGAACCGACAAAATTGCCGCACACATTTCTTTTACGGTGGTTTTGCCTACACTCCCTGTAATTGCAATTGTTTTAGGCGCCACTTGCGCCATAACCGCAGTGCCAATTGCACCTAGTGCAATACGTGTATCGCTTACTATAAATTGTGGAATATCTACATCAACTTTGTGCTGAACAATAACGCCAATAGCGCCTTTTTGTTTAGCCTCAGCTATAAATTTATGGCCATCAAAATTTGGCCCTTTCAGTGCTAAAAACACTTCGCCATCGCACACTGTACGAGTATCAGTATTTATATTTAGCACGTGTTGATTATCACCTTGATAATCGGTTGTTAGCACATTAGCTAACCAATCAAAATCCATTGGGATCATTGTGTTATCCCTCTTACTGCTTTTTTTAGTTGTTCTTGTACATAGCGGCGATCGCAAAAGTCGATCCGCTTATCGCCTATAATTTGATAATCTTCGTGGCCTTTACCTGCAATCAAAATAACATCATCAGCTGTAGCGTTTTCTATAGCAAAACGAATTGCAGCTGCTCTATCAGCCTCTAAATGTGCATTTTGAGGATGGGTTAGACCGCCTGCTACATCTGCAATAATGTCATCAGGATTTTCAGATCGAGGGTTATCACTGGTAATAATAATTTTATTAGCGTTTTGCTCAGCAGCTTGCGCCATTAATGCGCGCTTACCTTTGTCTCTGTCGCCACCACAACCAAATACACAACTTACACCACCTGGCACATGCAACTGCAATGCTTGTAATGCAAGTGCAAGTGCATCGGGTGTATGGGCGTAATCAACAACACACGTTGGCATGCCAGCTTGACTAAATGCTTGCATTCGACCAGCGACTGGCTGTAACTGCGCACAACCAGCAACTAGCTGCTCAAGCGGATAACCTAGCCCTAGTAATGTAGCGAGCGCTGCCGTTAAGTTATATAAGTTGAATTCGCCAAACAGAGGCGATTTAATTGAAATATCACCCCAACTCGTCGATAACTGCGCCGAAATACCTTCACTTGAATATTCTACATCAGAAAAATAAACATATCGGGCATTCTTAGGTGCCAAGTTTTTGCGGCCATAACAAATTAGGTTATTAAAATCATACTTTTCAAGCCATTGCTCAGCTTGAAAGTCATCTTGATTGAGCACTACAACTTGCGGCTCAAAATCACGGAAAAGCATTAATTTCGCATCACCGTAACTTGCCATATCCCCATGGTAATCTAAGTGATCGCGCGAAAGATTAGTAAACACAGCCGCTTTAAACTGACATTTAGCAACGCGTTGTTGCACTAACCCATGAGATGATACTTCCATGGCTATCAGCTTTTTATGCTGCGAATTTAAATCGCTCAAAATATGCTGTAAATCAACTGTTGAAGGCGTAGTGTTTATCAGTGGAATTAAGTTATCAGGATGGCCATAACCTAAAGTACCTATAATAGCCGACTCAGTACTACAAAACTGTGCTAAGTGGGCAATCATTGCTGTGGTGGTCGATTTACCATTTGTACCTGTTACACCAATTAAATCAAGAGTCTGACTTGGTTGGCTATAAAAGCGACTTGCTAATTCTGGAAGCTTTTTATCAAGCTCCGAAACTAAATACAGTGGCTCAAAACTGCTTTCAAATTCACATAATCTGTCAGCAATGATAGCTATTGCGCCATTTTCAATTGCTTTATTAATAAATTGTCCGCCATCAAGTGTATGGCCTTTAATAGCAACAAATACATCACCTGGCGTTACTTCACGGCTATCAAGGCGTAAATGCTTAACCAGTTGCGAGGGCGCATCTATTTCGATGTATTTTAAAATATCCTTTAAATCACGCATCGTTATCTTTACCTTGTACGTACGCAACCTCTTCCTTGTCAGGCGCTACGTTTAATATTCTTAATGCGTTAGAGATGATTTCTGCAAATGCAGGGCCAGCGGTGGCACCTCCATAGTACACATCACCACCTGGTTCATTAATCATAACTACCACGGCTAAACGAGGATTACTTGCCGGTGCTACACCTGCAAAGTAACCTACATATTCATCACCATAACCACCTGCTACGGCTTTTTTAGATGTACCTGTTTTACCAGCAGCACGATACCCATCAACTTTTATGTTGCGAGCAGTACCGTCTTTTTCAAATACACTTTCCATCATGTGGACTACGGCTTCTACGTCTTTTTGTTTAAAAATACGTTCGCCTTCAGGTATATTATCTTGCTTTAAAATAGTCAGTGGTCGATTAACTCCACCAGCGCCTAACATGGTATAAAAGCGCGCCATTTGCGCAGTACTTACCGAAATTGCATAACCAAATGATAAAGTTGCAATTTCAAAGTCAGACCAACGACGATTTGGATAAAACAAACCACTGCTTTCACCTACCATTCCAGTACCGGTGTCACTGCCAAAGCCTACTTTTTGATATAAGCCTACAAGGTAATCTTTAGGCACTAACTGAGTAACCTTCGCAACCCCCATATTTGAGGAGTACTTTAGTATTTCGCGCAGTGTTAGTTCGCCGTGATTACGAGTATCTCTAACTAAACTACCACCTAAACGCATCCAACCTGGGTAGGTATCAATCGTGTCATCTGCCTGAATGGCGCCGTAGTCTAGCCCAGCTAAAATGGCTAGAGGCTTAACAGTTGAGCCTGGTTCAAACAAATCTGTAATTGCGCGATTACGACGCTTATGAGGTGCAGCATCGCTTAAGTTATTTGGATTAAATGAAGGACTATTTACCATTGCCAGCACTTCACCGGTTTTAACATCAACTACCATAGCTGAGCCCGATGTGGCTTTGTAAGTCAGTACAGCTGATTTTACAGCTTTGTAGGCAATAGCTTGAATTCGTTGGTCAATACTTAGTTCTATACTTTCTGGCTCTACGCGCTCACGCTCGTCAAGCACTTCTACTTCACGCCCTTGTGCGTCTTTACGTATAGTGCGGCGGCCTTCCTCGCCCGTTAAAGCGTTTTCGTATAGCTTTTCAATGCCTTCAATGCCTTTACCATCTATATTAGTAAAACCAATAACATGCGCGGTAACCTCACCGGCGGGGTAATAGCGTTTAGATTCATCTAGTAAATGAATACCTGGTAGGCGTAAATCGCCAATATAATTTGCTACAGCAGGAGTAACTTGGCGCTTTAAATAAACAAAGCGACGCGAGGGATCGTTTAATAGTCGAGAGTTAATCTTCTTAGGATCAATACGCAATACATCAGCAAGCTCACGCCAGCGTAAATCGTTTTTATAATAAAGTGCAGTACGCTTATCAAGCTCAGCGGTATTTTCAGCTAAAGATAAATGATCTTCGCCGCTTTTACGTGCTTGTTTAATTACTTTAGAGACTAGCGACTTGTGCAATGCTTTAGGATCAGCATATACACTTACAACAGGCACACTTACCGCTAACTCTTTACCATTACGGTCAAAAATCATCCCGCGTTGCACATGTAGTTTTTCAACGCGCACGGTACGTTTGTCACTTTCTGAACGTGCTTTATCAGGTTCTATTACTTGTAAATAAGCAGCGCGAGATACGAGTGTTACAAACACCATAAACACAACTGCACACACCAGCATAAAGCGCCATGTGATTAAATTAGTGACTGGTTTTTTGCCTCTATTTCTCATTGTACTATTATTACCTGCTCATCTTGACTCGTAGGTCTTTTCATTTTCAATTGTGATGTAGCTACTTCTTCAATGCGTGCATGTTGCGAATAAAATTCTTCTTCAACAAGTAAGTAGCGCCACTCTAAATCGAGCTCATCGCGTTCTTGTAATAATTGATCTTGCTGTATAAGTTGGCCACGAGCTAAGTGGGTTGTTTGCACAACAGCTAAACTAGAAGCGAATATCACAACCAACAAGGCCGAGGTTAGCTTATTAGCTCCTAGGCCTTTTAATATTTCAAAGAATAAATTAGGTTGCCGATAGCTCGCTTTTTTACTCATCCCAACCTCTGTGCAATCCTAAGTACAGAACTACGAGAACGTGGATTACGCTCTACTTCTGCAGCACTTGGCTTAATAGCTTTACCCACTGCTTTTAACGTCAGATTTTTATTTATTTGTGCATCAGTTAAAGGCAGACCTCTGGGTAATGCTTCTCCCTTACTCTGTTTTCTAATAAACTGTTTTACAATACGGTCTTCTAAAGAATGAAACGAAATCACCACTAAACGTCCGCCTGGCTTTAGCACTTTAACTGCAGACTGTAGCGCAGTTTGAATCTCTTCAAGCTCACTATTAATGTAAATACGAATAGCCTGAAAAGTACGGGTAGCTGGGTGTTTAAACTTATCTTTTACCGGTACAGCTTCATCAACAAGGTCAGCAAGCTGCTTGGTAGTTGTGATTGGCGTGTGCTCACGAACTTCAAGTACTTTGTGTGCAATGCGTTTACCAAACTTTTCTTCGCCCAATTTTTTAATTACGTGGGTAATATCATCCAACTCAGCCTCTGCTAACCACTGTGCTGCACTGCGACCTGTTGTAGGGTCCATACGCATATCGAGTGGGCCGTCTTTCATAAAACTAAAGCCACGCTCAGCGTCATCTAGTTGTGGTGACGAAACACCAATGTCTAATAAAATGCCATCCACTTTACCAATTAGATCGTTTTGCTGTGCTACTTCGTATAAGTTTGAAAAGCGAGTATGTGCAATTGCAAAACGTGGGTCATCAGCAAATTTTTCAGCTGATTGTATTGCTTGTGGATCTTGGTCAATTGCTTGCAGGCGACCTTCATCACCAAGGCGTGCTAAAATTTGCCCAGAGTGGCCACCACGTCCAAATGTACCATCCATGTATATACCGTCTGGCTTAATTGCAAGGGCATCGATGGTCTCATCCATTAATACGGATACGTGTTCAAATTGCGCTGTCATTAGCTATTGTGTGCCTTTTTTTGTGCCGTTAGAGTGTAAAATTATCTAAATCTTGGTTAGGTTCAAAATCACCAAGCCTTTCAAGCTCAGTATCTTGCTGCATTTGCTCGTGCCAACGCGCCTCGTCCCAAATTTCAAACTTATTCATCAAACCAACCAGCATGATTTTTTTGCCAAGAGATGCATGGGCACGTAATGACGGCGCAAGCAAAATTCGACCATTTTTATCAAGTTGATACTCTGTAGCGTTACCTAGCAACATACGTTGCATTCGTCGAGCTCGTGGATTCATATTAGATATTTTCGCTAAACGGCTTTCTATTTCGAGCCACTCAGCCAATGGATATAACCATAAACACGGTTCATTTAATGCGACGGTACAAATAACTGTCCCCTGATCTTCAGACAACAGAGATTCTCGGTACTTTGTCGGTACCGCAAAACGCCCCTTATCATCCAAACTCAGTGAACTCGCGCCACGAAACATAAAAAACCTACTTTGAAATTGTTTTATTCAATTTTTTGTTTATTTTATCCAATGAGATCCACTAAAAACCACTTTTTACCACAGTGCTCCAGTTTAGGGCTTGACAAGCCATTTTGTCAAGTAAGCTGACCAGCTTTAGTGAGTCTCAAAGCTAGAAAAAATAAGGGCTCAAGCGAAGCGTTTGAATTACGTGGGAAAAAGTGGGATTGAGGTAAAGAAAAATATCAGCTTTGCTTTTATAACTTTCTGTTTACATGCATTGCTTACTGAATAACCAATGAATATTTACAATTTTTAAGGCGTTTTTATCCTCTTTGTAAAATTTACCTAGCCGTGTAGTAATAGTTACTGTTTATTTTAAATATACTACTTATCAAAAATTAAAAAACACAAACAAAACCCATCAAATTCAGTCAGTTAAAATAAATAACAAGTTTGGTTTAATCATTGCATCATCTAAATCACTATTTAAATTTTTAACTTATTAAGGATTGATTATGGCTACTGCAACGAATACGAAACCAAATACAACTTCAGATGTTAAGCCTGACGTTAAACTAACAAATACTGAGTCTCCTCTTACAGAGAAAGCAACATCAGCGGCGCACGATGCTGTAGATGCACTTTCTAGCAAAGCTGCAACAGCTGAAAGCAGTGTGCGTAAAGGAGCTTCTAGCTCAGCAGATGCATTAAGCGAAAAACAACTTATTGCACGTGAAAAACTAAGTGAATGTACTGCAAAAACTCGTGCTTTTGCTTCTGAAAACCCATTAGCAACTGCGGGTATTGCTTTTGCTGCGGGTATGTTAATCACATCACTACTTCGTCGTAAGTAATTAGTGATGAGTAACCCACAAACAACAGCAACCAAGGATGGTAATGTGCAAGACCAAACTACTGAGCAACATAGCCATAAGGACGATTGGCAAGATCATGTTGCAATGCTTTTAGAGTATTCTAAGCAGCTCAAGGATGATTACCAAACTCAAGGAAAGATCACTCACCAGCTTGCTAAAGCTGAATGGCGGTTATCGCTTAGATCGCTTGCATTGATCACTATATTTTTAGGATGCTTTGCCAGTGGTTTGGTTTTGTTGTGGGCAGGATTTCTAGGTGCTGTTGGATACGGTGTATACGATGTTTTTGGGTCGGTATGGCTAAGTATTGCAACAGCTACTTTACTACAAGTTGCTTGTTTAATATGGCTTTGGAAAAATACAGTTTACTTAAGCAATAAAATTGGCTTTAGTAAAACGCTTAAAAGTTTAAAGCAGCTATTTAACCTACAAGGAAATTAGTATGTTAGTTAACTACTTAATTAAAGCACCTAATGAAAACGTTGATGCTCTAAGTAAGCAAATGGATACGCGCAGTGAATTGAAACGCCAACATCATGCAGCGTTCCAATATAGACTAAAGCGTTTTGCCGCAACCAAAGTTGGGCTTTCAAGTGCCTTTATCGCAGGTGCAGCAGTACAAGCGGGTAAAAGCGAAACTAGCTTCGTAAGAAAATACGGCTGGCTAGTGAACTTGATAGCTTAAGCGCTAAACATTTCTACCGTGATCTGATAAGTAATCAATACTTGGACCACTTGGCACAACTTGTGTTGGGTTGATCATTGTGTGACTAAAATAGTAGTGACGCTTAATATGATAGAAATCAACTGTTTCAGCCACTCCTTTAACTTGATATAGCTCCCTAAGGTATCCACTTAATGCAGGATAGCTTTCAATTGTGCGTAAATTACATTTAAAATGGCCAACGTACACACTATCAAACCGAATGAGAGTAGTGAATAATCGCCAATCTGCCTCGGTGAGCCTATTACCTGTTAAATAACGCTGCTTGCTCAGTATCCCTTCTACTTTATCGAGTGCTTTGAATAAATCGTTAAACGCCTCTTCGTATGCATCTTGAGTTGTTGCGAATCCCGTACGATAAACACCATTATTTATATTTGGATAAATCAACGCATTTAATTCATCAATTTTTGGTCGTAGTGCCTCTGGATAGTAGTCATCGTTATTACCTGTTAACTCATTAAACGCACTATTGAACATACGTATAATATCGGCAGACTCATTACTGACAATTTTATTTAGCTTTTTATCCCACAATACAGGTACGGTGACTCGCCCGGAATACTTAGGATTATTTTTTGTATACACTTGATGTAAGTAGTTACTATTAAATAAAGCATCACCAGTACTGTGGTTTTGCGTATCAAAAGCCCAACCACTATCAAGCATATCAGGGCTAACAACCGACACCGTAATTAAATCTTGTAACCCTTTTAACGCTCTAAATATAAGCGTTCGATGCGCCCAAGGACACGCAAGTGATACATATAAGTGATACCTGTTCGCTTGTGCTTTAAATCCGGCCTCGCCCGTTATTCCGGCGCTACCATCAACAGTTATCCAGTGACGTAACTGCGCCGTTTCGCGTTCAAACTTACCGTTACTTGAATCTGTGTCATACCATTTATCTTGCCATTGGCCGTTAACTAATAATCCCATAAAACTCTCCTAAAAATACCGTTATATTTTGCCAAACTCGCCGTTTTGATAATCACGTACCGCTTGCTGTACTTCAGCTTGCGTCGTCATTACAAACGGCCCCATATGAGCAATTGGCTGATTAAGTGGATCGCCTGCTAAAACCAAAACACCAGCGCCGTGCTCAGAGCTAATATTAATATCACTGCCTGGTTCTAAAATAAGTAACTTGCCCGCTGGTATTGTTTGATTGTCGCTCATTATTAGTGAGCCGCTATGAATATAAAGCATTACTTTTTGTTGGCTAAGAGGCTCTAAATAAGTGCTTTTACCAGCAGGTAGTGTAATATCAGCGAGCGCCGCATTAGCAGCTAAACTTTGCAGCTCGCTTGCAAGCGTTTCACCTTCGAACTGCCACGATCCCGCAAGTGCTTTTAACGTCACGCCTTGCGTATTTGTAAAACTAGGAGCTGGGTTTTTAGTCGTATCTTGATAACGTGAATCACGCATTTTTTCTGCGCTTGGCATGTTTATCCAAATTTGAAAGCCATGCAGACCATCTATAGCATCAGCGAGTGGCATTTCACTGTGCATGACGCCGCGCCCTGTGCTCATCCATTGCACATCGCCTGCTTTAATTGCTTCTTTGTTACCCATTTGGTCACGATGTTCAAAGCCACCTTTTAGAATATAAGTAAACGTTTCAATTCCTCGGTGCGGATGCTCAGGAAATCCTCCCATATAATCTTTTTTGTCATCTGACTTAAGTTCATCAATCATCAAAAATGGATCTAAATATTTACCATCAAACCCAGGTATACGGCTAATGCTCACGCCATCGCCATCTTGAGTTGCATAAGCTGTAAGTATTTTTGATATTTTCATTTTTTAATTCACTCTAAAGAATAAGTTTATGAGGCTATTAAATCATTCATTAAACAAAACAACTATGTCTTTAAATCGAGCTTAAGGTTCTAAAAAATAGAACAACATTGATTCATTGGTTATATTTTCAACCTTATAATTACTATGGTTATTTGGAGTGAATTTGGCTACAATTGTTATTGCAAAATACGAAACTAAGGAATGGTTATTTCTACTTATTCTCTCAAACATCAGCTTTATCGTTTGCTCATACTGCTAAGTATTCCGGGCACCGCTGTAATTATTTTTACTCTGCTGCTTGAACGCCACCACTCTATTGAGCAAAGTGAAAAAAAAGTAGAAAACATTGCTAAGCAATTAATTTTACAGCAAAAGCACTTAGTCGATGATATTGACCGTTTAGCGCGTTATTTGGCTAAAGAGGAAAGTAAAAAAGAAAATTTAGCAACGTCCTGCCCTAATTATTTTAATCAATTTAGAGCTATTTATGCCCATGTTGCCAATATCGGGATTATAGATCCAAATGGCATTGTCATGTGTACAACAAGCGGACTAGCCAAAACAATAAGTATTGCAGATCGTGCGTATTTTCAAAATGCCTTAAAAAGTAACCAATTGTCGGTAGGTTATTTTCAGCACGACCGAAGCCTGCAAAAAAACACCCTTAACTTTGCGTTGCCTATCATTAATAAAAAAAATGTAATTCAGGGCGTTGTAGTTATCGTTGTTGCGCTTGACTGGTGGAACAATGCTTTTAATAATATTGAACTGCCACCTGGCTCTATTGCTGCAATCGCTGATTCTAATGGAAAAATTTTAGCGCGTTACCCACCAACAACTGCAGCCCTTGGCGATAATATTGCAAAGACTTTATTAGCAACTGATTCTTCGATTGATAATGAGGCATCAACAAAAATAAAATCTATTGAGGGTGAAGATCGAATGCTTCATCACTCTATTATTTATAAAGATCCGAGTAATAACAGCTTAAATATACATATTGCACTTCCTATTACTCATGCTTTAAAGCAAATAAATAATAATTTTTTTATAGCGATTGGTGTGTTTATTTTATCACTGCTAGTGCTATGTTTAATTGCCCGTAAGCTGCTTAAAACCAGCATTATCGACCCAATTAATAATCTAACAAATGCAACAAACGTGTTGGCTAAGGGCGAAATGCCGTCACAAAAAATACAGCCAAATAATCCAGAGCTAAATACTCTCTATCAGCGCTTTAAATCAATGGCGCAAACCAGGTTAACAGCCGAGGCTAATTTAAAAAACAAGCACGATGAGCTTACCAGCTTGCTTAATACTCTACCCGACAGTTACGTTAGAATTAACATCCATGGCGATATTCTCAACATAACGGGGCAATTTAAGCCTCAAGTAAACCCAAACAGCACTGCAGCACCTCATTTATCATCAATACTTTCTCACAACAATGTGCAGCTTTTGTTATCGCAGTTATCTAAGCTTGATGTTTCGAGTAATTTAGAATTTACACTCGAAAAATCCAATCCTAAACGCAGCTTTGAAGCGCGTATTAGTGCAATGCAAAGTAAAAATGAATACGTTGTTGTACTAAGAGATATAACACAACGAAAAATAAATGAAGAAGCACTCCACCTTGCCTCGCTAGTATATAACAACAGTAGTGAAGGCATGGCAATCACCGATCCAACGGGAATAATATTTGATGTAAACCCTGCGTTTTGCAAAACAACTTTATATAATAAAGAAGAAGTTATTGGGCGCTCCTCTTCAATTCTTTCATCAGGAAAACATGATAAGAATTTTTACAATAAAATGTGGTCTGAATTACAGCAAACAGGCCGCTGGCAAGGCGAGGTTATTAACCGTAAAAAGAACGGGCAGCTTTACTCTGAGTGGCTCACAATCGATACGGTTTATGATACAAACAACGCACCTATTCGTCGAATCGCGATATTTACAGACCTCACTGAGAAAAAACAAGCCGATGAAACAATTTGGCGACAAGCTCACTATGATCACCTAACTGACTTACCAAATCGTTTAGAGTTAAAGGAGCGATTAAATCAACGATTTTCAAACGTTGTTACTCCCGACAATCAATTGGTTGTCATGCTTTTAGATATTGATCACTTTAAAGATATTAATGACACATTAGGCCACCACTATGGCGATAACTTATTAAAACTCGTATCGCAACGCATAGTTCAGTCGGCAAAAAATGCTGAGTTTGTGGCACGTATTGGTGGTGATGAGTTTGTTATTGTATTTAATCGTATAAAAAGTACGCGTCATATTAATCAAATTGCCAGTAATATTTTGCTTAGCCTATCGTCTGCTTTACATCTTGAAAACGAAGAATTATTTATTAGCGCCAGTATGGGCATAGCATGCGCCCCTAATGATGGTGAAAATACTGAACAGCTTTTAAAAGCAGCCGATCAGGCTATGTATAAAGCAAAAAGTAATGGTCGTAACTGTTTTGAATTTTTCTCTGCTGACATGCGCGAATATGCACACGCACGCATGGTGCTATTAAAAGACTTACGAAGTGCCATAGAACTTGAACAGTTTGAGTTATTTTATCAGCCCATAGTTGCTTTGAATGATTTACATATTCATAAAGCTGAAGCACTTATTCGTTGGCAACATCCCGAAAAAGGCCTAATTAGCCCTGTCGCATTTATTCCTCTTGCTGAAGAAACTAGGCAAATAAATGCAATTGGCCAATTTGTATTTGCTCAAACCTTGCAAACGCTTAACGATATAAAAACCCTAACCGATGATACTTTTCAAATAAGTGTAAACGTGTCGCCAGTACAGTTATCCACACCAGAGAGTGGTATAGATGAATGGTACGATATGCTAAAAGCTGCAAAATTACCTGCATCCTCAATTGTGGCAGAAATAACTGAAGGCCTAATGATTAACCCCGAAGCATTAACGCAACGTCGCTTAAAAGAAATAGTAAAATCAGGTATGCAGCTTGCCCTTGATGATTTTGGTACAGGATATTCGTCACTCGCTTACTTACAAGAAATGGATACCGACTATTTAAAAATAGATAAACGTTTTGTTGATAATATCCAAGTAGGCAGTCAAGAACTTGCACTGTGTGAAGCAATAATTGTTATGGCGCATCAACTGGGCTTAAAAGTAATCGCCGAAGGAATTGAAACTGAATTACAAATGCAGCTATTACTTGAAGCCGGATGTGATTACGGACAAGGTTATTTATTTTCAAGACCTTTAAATAAAAGCAGTTTTATGGCACTTCTAGCTGATAAAAAAGTCGCTTTATTTAAATAAATAAACAAAAAATCACTGTTACGCAATAAATAATGCGTCTGCGCGGTCAAGTTAAGCAATCAGATATAAGTAGTAACAGGATTTAAAAATGGCAAAAGCAACATTAGAGCAATGGCGAATGTTTAAAGCGGTTGTGGATCACGGCGGATTTGCAGGCGCAAGTGCGGCTGTACATAAAAGTCAGTCAACCGTACACCATGCTGTTCAAAAACTTGAAGCCGCCTTGCAAATTAAGTTGCTTGAAGTAAAAGGTCGTAAAGCATTTTTAACCGATAGCGGTAAACTAATTTTACGCAGAGCTGAATTTTTAATTGAAGAAGCAACTAAAATAGAATCGGTAGCAAGTACACTAAGCGAAGGCGTAGAAAGCACGTTAAAAATAGCTGTTGATGAGGTTTTTCCACACACCATTTTATACCAGGCACTTGCTAAAACGAGTGAACTTTACCCGCTTTTAAAAATTGATTTAGTAGAAAGCGTGCTAACCGGTGCAAACGAATTATTACATAACTCAGTGGTTGATTTAGCCATTTCATCAATTCCTATCTATGGAATTAGTTGCAGTACGTTATGCGATATAGAGTTTATAGCCGTTGCGCATAAAGACCATGTATTACACCAACAAACTGAACAACTCAACTTTCGCGATTTAAAGCTACACCGGCAAATAGTAGTTCGCGACTCAGCAACCCACACCAGTCACAATGATGGCTGGTTAGGTGCTGATATGCGCTGGACAGTCAGCCATTTACGCAACTCTATTGATATGGTTAGTCAAAATTTGGGTTACGCTTGGCTGCCAAAAACACAAATAGCACATTTAATTGAAGATAAAACGCTCGTCCCACTAAATTTAGACCAAGGTACAACCCGTACCCTTAATTTATATTTAATGTGCAACGACAACGACAGGCTTGGTCCTGCAGCACAAGAGTTTAAAGAGCAGCTTACGGCTCTCACTAACTTAGCTAGCTAATGGCTATTCGTTTTTTACATCGAGGTGATCTGCCACATAGGCGCCTCGCTGCCCACGCTCTTTAGCTGGTCCTATAGTACTGTCTTTACCTGTTTGCTGTTCAGTTGCAGCATTAATAACAGCACCTAATGTGATTATATAAGCGCTGATGTACAACCACATCAACATGATCACTACACCACCTAGTGAGCCGTAAGTTTCGTTGTAACTAGAAAAACGCGACACATAAAAAGAAAAACCTATAGATGCCAAAATCCAAAGCACAGTAGCAATAGACGACCCCATCGTGATCCAACGCCATTTGGCCGGTTTACGATGTGGGGCATAACGATATAAAAGTACCAATGCAAAATTAAAGGTAAAAGCTAATAATGGCCAAGAAATGAGTTTAATTAATAAATCTATACTTTCTTTTAGTCCCACTAAATTAAGCACAATAGGTAAAATACCAATAATTAGTAGCGCAAAAATTGCGACAACAATCGCCCCTACTGAAAATAAAAAGCGTACTAATTGAGCCTGAAAAAATGAACGCTTTTCATATTCACGATAACTAATATTACACGCAGTAATAAGTGCTTGGCTGCCCTTAGAACTACTCCAAATAGTAAGTATAAGCGTACCGATTGCACTTAAGCTCAAGCTGGCACTTGATGTTTTTGCAAGGCTAGAAACCTGAGATAAAATTAGCTCACTGGTACTTGGTGGGAGCAAAGTAACTATTTTACTTAAATGATCACTTATATCTGCAGGGGATGAAAAGTACGCATACACAGATACCATCGCCGCAATGGCCGGAAAAATAGCAAGTAACGCATAAAATGCCACACCCGCTGCCACTATAGATAAGTTATCTTCACTCATTTGCTTAAAAATGCGCTTAACAATATCCCACCAACCTATAAAAGGGATATGACCAGGCTGCTCAGCTTGCTGTCCTCGTTTAGCTTCTTTCATTCTAAACCTCAATATTTGTATTACATTACTACAGCAAAATGTTTGCCAAGTTAAATAAAGTATTTGGTACTAAACTTGCTGTTACCTAGTATTAACGATTATAAAAATCAAACACGGACGATAAGCCATGCCTAGTAGCCAATCAAACATTATAGCTTTAAACAATACGCCTCCCAGCACGCAAAGTTTTCAAGGCGATGTGTTTACGTGGCAGTTTTTTCATGAACAAGCTGTGCAATTACTTCATGCAACAGCGCAAATATTACCCACACTATTACTCGGTATAATACTTTTAGCATTAAGCTATTTAATTGCAGGGCCACTTTCTCGATTGCTTATAAAGCCTATTGACTACATGACTGACAGTAAACTAGTTCATCTAGTTGTAAGGCGCAGTATAAGCACTTTAATTATTTTATTTGGCGTGTACTTATTCCTGCGTTTAGCAGGGCTTACCGAGTTTGCTGTTGCCATTATGAGTGGCACGGGACTAATAGGACTTATATTAGGTTTTGCCTTTAGAGACATAGCTGAGAACTTTATCGCTAGTTTATTACTGAGCATACAAAGGCCTTTCAAAATCGACGATGTAATTGAAGTAGACAATCGTTTAGGTGTTGTTAAAAAAGTAACCGCAAGAGCAACCACACTTGTTGATTACGATGGCAATCATATTCAAATACCCAATGCGACGGTATATAAAAATACCATTAAAAACCTGACTGCCAATCCAAAAATGCGCGGAAAAGTAGAAATTGGTATTGGCTATGATAACGATATACGCAGCACACAAACCCTCGCCCTAGATATTGCCAATCAACAAAATGCGGTGCTTAGCGATCCACCCGCGCAAGTTTTAATAAAAAACTTAGGCTCATCTACTATTAACTTCGTTTTGTATTTTTGGGTTAATAGCGAGCAACACAGTCCATTAAAAGTAGCTTCCCAGCTTATGCGCGAATTAGTCAATGAGTTCACAAAACAAAACATCAGCATGCCTGATGACGCACGAGAAAGAATTATACTCACCGACCCTAGTGAAAATGTTTCTAATTTAGAGGAAAAACAACCATCGCAAGTGCAAAGCGAAAAAAGTGAAACAGTTGATCAAACTAAAACACTTGATGATGTGAGCAGTGATACCGACGAAATACGTGAACAAGCAGAGCAATCTCGCGATCCAGAACAAGGTAAAAATATTATTTAATAATGCTTAAATTGTATATATTTAGCTCAATATAAAATAAGCAGCGCTCTCGACTCAATAATTAAATAACCAACTAACGTTAATATGTATTAATGTTAGTTGGTATCTAAAATACTTGTTTTATATTTAGCAATAGAGATCTGCAATTTGCTACAGTAATCAAAATTCAAAAAGCCTACTGTCTAATATTATGTTATAAATCTAAGCTCCCATAAATAAAGGACTAACTACATGTGCATAACGCCATTTCTTGTAAATTACGCTACAAATAGAACATCAATACCACAGGATTTAACCGGTCACTATTGCAGTAATAAACAAATGTGGATCAATGGAAAGACTCAAAAACCTATAATTGATACTTCTGATTTAGCCGAACTCATGACAAAAACAAAAGTTAATGTTGAGGAAGACGACCACTCAGTGCATGCGTTAGAGTTGATGACTAAAACTAATCTAGATTCTGAAAGAGATGACTCAGATACAAGGCTAAGCCACTTACATCAACTCCTCACAAAAACAGATGTAGTTCAAGAATCAGATGATACATGTGCTGATGACTTATTTTGGTATCAAAGTAAATGATTCTCCTATTAACTAATAAGCGCGATTTAACTATGGATTACATAGTTAAAGAGCTAAGCAAAAAAAATATACCTTTTTATAGGCTAAATACAGAAGATCTTCCTAAATATAAAATTGTTTTTGGTATAGCCGATATCAATGACTGGACTATCAGTCTAAAAGAAAAAGAAATATCAGGTTTTGAGGTTAAGGCTGCATATTTTAGAAGGCCTGAAATTCCTCAAGTTATGCCATCCAGCCTTAATCTTAGTGATGCAGAATACATACAAAATGAGTGGCTCTCAGTATTAAAAAACCTTTATTGGCGGCTAGATAAAAAATGGCTCAACTCCCCAACCAGTATTTTTCTGTCTGAAGACAAAGCAAAACAGTTAGTAATAGCAAAGGAAATTGGCTTCAAGATACCAAATACATACATTACTAATGATTATTACTCAGCAGTAAAATTACAAGTTGAAAAAGGAATAATAGCGAAGCCATTAAAACATGCACTCTTATCTGGAACTAAAGAGAAAGTCATTTTTACTAGTAGGTTAAAGCCATTAAAAGCTAAAGATTCAGCTGCAATTTCAATGGCACCAATAATTTTTCAGAATGAAATAAATAAAAAATTTGATGTCCGCGTAACCGTAGTCGCTGACAAGGTTTTTGCGGTAGGTATTTGGTCTCAGGTGACCAAAGAGACTACTGTCGATTGGCGGAAAGGAAGTAAAACAGACTTAAAGCATAGCGTTATTAACTTACCGACTGATGTGGAGAGTATGTGTTACAAACTTCTTAAAGAACTCGATTTAAAGTTTGGTGCTATTGACTTTATATGTGATGGAGAAGATAACTTTTGGTTTTTAGAAATAAATCCTAATGGGCAATTTGCTTGGATAGAAAATAAAACAGATTTACCCATTTCAGAAACTATCGTTAATGAGTTAGTTAAAATAAGTCAGGGAGAATAAATATGAATCTAGACTTGTTCTGGCCTCACCTTATAAAGGAAAGCGCTACTGCTAAGAGTAAAAATCAATCTATTGATTTAGCTGCAATTAAAGATATAGAAGCGTCGAAAAATAAAAGAAATAGAATGCTATCTTTTTTTCAAAATGAAACAGACAATGGATCTGATCTACTATTAGAAGAGGCAAGACGGCTATATGATCAGGAAATAGGTAGGAGAGCATCTGCTGATAATAAAGCTGGAGTTTATATTGCAGCGGTCCTAGCCCTACTCTCCATATTAATTACTCAATTACCAACAGTGCTTAAAAATGATATTTATTTATTTACACAAATATTAAGCATTACATCTCTAAGCTTAGGTGTAACCAATCTTCTAAGAGCATTGATGTGGGCACAAAACGTACTAAAGGTATCTGCATTTCATACTTTAAATTCATTAGATTTACTCGAGTGCAGAAAAACAAATGAGCCGTCATTAGAGCTTGCAAAATATACACTAACAGCTTTACGTAAAAACTATGACCTCACTAATGACAAAGTAACATATATTAAAATGACACATGCACTAATGATCAGTGCTTCATTTTGGCTTTTAGTTTTATTGGTAACACAAGTTGCAACTCACATATTTCCATTATTAGCAGAGAAATTTGAAACGATAGATTTCTTAAAAAATATTGTTCTATGCTTTAATTTTGAATAGCAAAGAATATTTGATTACGAATTGAATAAGTAAGTCTTATTTTAGGTTAAAGTCGCAACGAATATCCCCATTAAATATGGTTAAATTTGGTTTTGGCAAGCTAAGATAAACTCCTAATTTATGAATAATTATCACTCGGTAATTTAACTTGGCATTATGTCAACACGAAAAGTAACGATATTAAAGTATCTGTTGCGCATATTAAATATTAATAACTTACAGGGATCGATCATGGCAGAAGACTGGGCTTTAAGACAAAGAAGAACTAATAAGCTAGTGAGAAAGCTCGCTAGTTACATGTTTAAACAAGATAATATCACTCCAGCTCAGCTCTACGGCTTATCAAAACTTTCATGGATAACTAATAGCTACGAAGGGGACAATGCCAGCTATATCAATAGCACAAAAATTCCCGCCTTAGAAAAGATATTCGATAGTAGCTTTAAGAACATACCTCATGATGAAGTGTATATAAAAATAAGTGAAATTATTGGTGATAATACTGTTCTCAATCTATTGCAAAGCCATACTGGTTTCACAAATTTCTATAAAGCTTATAGAAATAGTGTATTCAACTGGGTAAATGACAATTTCACCGAGTTACTCCCACTATATAAGGCTGCATATAGTGCAAAAAATTCAACTGATAGAAAAGCTATAGTTGAATCTATCGCTGTGTTACCAGGTATCCCTAAAGCAAATCACCCAGGTTCTTTAATGAGCCCTGAATACTTTCTGACTCCAGCTTTTTTCCTACTCGATGTAGATATTAAGTTCCCCCTAATAAACGGTAATAAAAGTGTTAAAGCTTTATTAAAAAAGCTTGGTGTAGGAAATAGCGAATTAGTTACACAATATTCAGCAATGGTAAAACTCTATGGTACTGGAGGTATACAAGATGCTGCGGATCTTGATCAGGTTACTGGTGAGCTTTCAGATTTTATCGGAACAGCTAGCGAGCCAGCTAAGAAAGCTTTGCTTAAAAAGAAAGAAACAAATAACGAGAACGAGCTACCGTTGAAAGATGAAGACGACGTTGAGGCCATTTGGGAAGCAGGAAAAATAAAACAAAGAAGGATTCATAATCAGTTAACTAACAAGCTTAAAAACTCTCTTTCGAATTACACATTACTTGAAGGCTGCAACCAATCCTGTATGTTTGATGCTTTGATTCCTAAATACAATGAAGATAAAGAAGACCTACTTATAGAGGTTAAAAGCTCAACCGAAACACCGCATATCCGCATGGCAGTAGGTCAACTATTCAATTACTGGTATGAATTAAAAGGGGGTACTTCTCCAAATATAGCGATTTTGCTCCCTGAGCGACCAAGCCAAAGTATTGTAACGTTTTTAGAGTGGATGAATGTAGGGTTAATGTGGTTTGAAAACGACCAACTTTGTACTGTCAATGATTGGCTCAAACATCTAACGAGCGAAAGATAATGTGCCAATGGGGTCAAATCTTGACTTCATACATCATAATTTCTCACTGCCCGGTTATCACTCTTTGCTGAAATTCTAACGAGTACTGCAAACAGATAGTCAAAAACTAATACTTATCCTAAAATTTAGACACAAAAAAGCCCGCAGCGTTAACTGCGGGCTTTTTATTGAATGAGTGAGTCAGCCTATAAGCCGGGTTTTGTCCTTTCCGAAGAAAGTGATAATCATTCGTCTAGGCCATAAATCGCTCTATGGCTCAAGCAACCTACCCGGTTCTCACGTGGGCCACGCGTTCATTATTTAAAATGATAGAACCCTATTTGGTCTTGCTCCGAGTGGAGTTTACCTTGCAACCGACTATTACTAGCGGCCCGGTGCGCTCTTACCGCACCCTTTCACCCTTACCAATCCGAAAATTGGCGGTCTCCTCTCTGCTGCACTTGTCGTGGGCTCACGCCCCCCAGCCGTTAGCTGGCACTCTGCCCTATGGAGCCCGGACTTTCCTCCCCCTGATCATTTTCGTCACAGGCAGCGATCATCTTGGCTGACTCGGCGCGCAGTATACATGAGGCTAATACCAAGCGCAGTAAAATTTACTCTTTTTCTTCAATAATTGTTTTGTATAAAGCGTTTTTCTTCATTCCAAAGTATTCAGCTACAACGCCACAGGCTTTTTTCATTGGCATTTCACTTTCAAGAAGTGCCAGCATTTTGCGCGCTTCAGGCGGAACATCGTCTATTTGCTTTGGTTTGCCCGCAAGCATCAGCACTATTTCGCCGCGCTGCTTAGTAGGATCATCAGTTAAAAACTGTTTAAGCTCACTTACACTACCATTAAAAAATGTTTCAAAGGTTTTGGTTAGCTCTTTAGCAAACACAACTTGCTGCTCATCACCAAGGGCTAGTGCTAAATCATCAAGGCTTGCCATAATACGGTGCGTACTTTCGTACATTATGCTGGTAATGCCTGAGTTAACAGCTTCGGTAAAAAAATCTTGGCGAGCTTTGCTTTTAGCTGGCGTAAAACCAATAAACTGAAAACGGTCGGTTGGTAAGCCTGAACAACATACGGCTGTAATTGCAGCACATGCACCTGGAACAGGTGTAACATGAGCGCCTTGTTCGCGACATAGATTTACAACCGCATAGCCTGGATCACTAATTAGCGGTGTACCAGCGTCAGATACTAAAGCAATATTTAAACCTTGATTAAGTTGATCAATAATTTGTTGTGCTTTTTGCTTTTCGTTGTGGTCGTGTAATGCAAACGTTTTTGCCTTAATTCCAAAGTGGCTAAGTAGCTTGCCGGTATGGCGAGTGTCTTCAGCAGCTATTAAGTCAACTTGCGATAATGTCGCAATGGCACGGTGACTTAAGTCGTCATAATTGCCAATTGGGGTGGCAACAATGTAAAGAGTGCCAATTTTCTGTGAATTCTCCTCATTTAACATTGAGGTCTCCTGCGTCAGTCAGTAATATAAGCAAATCGCGTTAACGTATTGGGAAATCATTGTGCGACTTAAACTAGTTAGTCTATTAATTATATTGTCAGGGTTATCGGCGTGTAGCACAACCGAAAAACCAACTAAAAACAGCGATAACGTAAGTAACCGCACTAATGCACTGCAAAATCAGGCAACCAGTGCGCAATCTATCTACCAATTGGCGCAAAACCGCCAAGGTGCCGATAAAATACAGTTATTGTATAGCGCCCGTGATGCTGCAATTAGTGAGCAAAACTGGCCTTTGTTAGAGAAAATTGGTAATGAGCTTGAATTAACCGCAAGTGTTGATCAAATCCAAAACCGTCTTTATATCGCATTTGCACAAAAACAACAGAATAAGAATGATCAAGCTTTGGTGATTTTACAATCGCTTGACGGACAACTTACTCAACCTGAGCATTTTGCTTGGCATCAGTTTTTAACAGCCAGTATTTATGCATCGCAAAATTTTCCTAAAAAAGCTGCCCCCTATTTCTTTAGAGCCTCTGAAACAGCAACAAAAAACAATATAGAAATCCCTCAGCTCAATCAAAATTTGTGGGATAACTTAAAACAGCTCTCTTCATATGCGCTTGAACGTTTTAACCGTGGTTCGGTTATCCAGCAAGGCTGGGTAAACCTTGGTCTATACTATCAAGTATATGCAAGTAGCGGCGTGGAGCTAGACCAAGCAATTAATAATTGGCGCAGGCGCTATATTGGGCATCCGGCTTTTTCTGTATTACCTGAACAAGACGAAATGCTTACTGAGCTCGCCCCTATTAATATAGAGCGTTTAGTTGTGTTGTTTCCACAATCAGGCCCTAACGAACGCTTAGGTGATGCGCTTAAAGCGGGTGTGTTAGCTGCACTTGATACGCAAACTATCAACGACACTATTTTTATTGATGAAAACCTAAGCACTGAGGAAATCGCAGCGCAACTTGAAGAAATAAAGCCTGATTTTGTAATTGGTCCTCTACTTAAAGCAAATATTGATAAACTAGCCAATGCACAAACTCTTATTGATACTCCGGTACTGCATTTAAACACCTTTGATGGTGAGCGCATTTCGCTTCAGCATTATTACTTTGCATTAAACCCTGAGCACGAAGTACAGCAAGCTCTGGAACACTTTTTAACTAAGGGCTATCAAAAGCCTATGCTGCTTGCGCCAAATAATGCAAATGGCCAACGTTTAGTTGATTATTTTAACCTACAGTGGCAACGCTACAGCGAAACCAAACCACAAATCGGTTTTTATAACGATAAAAAAGATATGCCAAACACAATTACCAGCTTATTAGAAGTTGATAAGTCAAAAGATCGCATACAAACAGTTAAAGCATTATTTAAGCAAGAAGTAGAAAACGAAACGCGTTCACGCAGTGATATAGACGTTATTTATATTTTGGGTGATGCAATAGAAACTCGCTTAATTAAACCTTACCTTGATGTAAACGTCAGTACATTTGCTGATCGTATCCCACTTTATGCAAGCTCTAAAAGTCATAGCAAACAAATTGACAGTACAGACAAAGGCGATTTAGACGGCCTATACTTCACAGAATTACCGTGGATGCTTGATTCACAAATTAAACAACATAATTTACGCCAGCAGTACAACTCTCTATGGCCAGAGCAAATTGATATTAGCCAACGCTTATTTGCAATGGCATACGATGCTGTATCAATATTACATGACATTAGACAGTTAAGCGTAATGCCAGGCAATCAATATAGTGGTTTAAGCGGTAAGCTATCTGTTAATACCAGCGGCCATATAGAACGTATGCTCGACTGGGCTCAATATACAAACCGTCGCATTAAGCCTGTGCAATTAGAAACACAACGCCCGGTACCATTGTTTATGCAATCAGCGGGTGATATACAAACTATAAATTAAACTTTATTAAGTTAAGGGGGCGGCATGTCGTGGTTTAAAGAGCTGTGGCACAATAGTCGCGAAAAAGGCCAGTATTATGAGCTTGAAGCGCAAAAATACTTAGTTACTCAGGGCTTAACACCCATTGAACGTAATTATTACTGCCCCTTTGGCGAGCTTGATGTCATTATGAAAGAAGGCGACACCCTTGTATTCATTGAGGTCAAGTTTCGCAAAAATAATGCCCGTGGCGGTGCCAACTATGCACTTAGCCCACAAAAACAAGCTCGATTAAAACGTAGTATTTATCATTACTTAGCAGCTAAAAATTTAACTAACCAAGCACTAAGAATTGATTATGTAGCCATTACAGGAGAAGCATCTCCTAATATTAATTGGCTTAAAAATGTATTTTAAACGCAAATACAAAGATAAATTATTGGTAGGCTATGCAAGACACAATTAAAGAAATTTTTACAGAAAGCATTCAAGTTCAAATCGCTGCTGGTGAAGTGCTACCTAGTGCGCTTGAGTCAGCTGCATTTACTATTGCACAAAGTCTGATCAACGGAAATAAACTCATTTGCTGCGGTACTGCTAATTGCCACATGCTCGCCCAGCACATGGCGGGTGTATTGGTTAATCACTATGAAACCGAGCGTCCTTGTTTACCCGCAATTGCTCTATCGCAAGAAAACGTTAACCTTGGACAAAGTACTCAGGTAGACGATCACGATACATTTGCTCGCCAAGTCCGCGCTTTTGCTCAGCAAGGTGATTTATTGCTTGTACTGGCTATTAACGGTAACGAAAAACATGTTATTTCTGCCGTTGAAGCTGCACTAACTAAAGATATGAAGGTCATAGTTATGGTTGGTGATGATGGTGGTGAGTTGGTTGGCCTACTTGGCCCTAACGATGTTGAAATTAGATCCCCATCTAAACGCCCTAGCCGCATTATCGAATCCCATTTAGTTAACTTACATTGTTTAAGCGAACTGGTTGATTTAACGCTTTTCCCTCAGGATGAAAATTATGTTTAAACGCTCTCTTATTGTTTTAGGTACTGTTGTATTACTACAAGGCTGCGCAGCTGCTGTTGTTGCAGGTACAGCCAGTGCAGTAACTGCAGCGAACGATCGCCGTACCATTGGCTCTCAAATTGACGATAACAATATTGAAATAAAAGCCAGTATTGCACTTAGCGAAGTAGAACGCCTTGAAAAGTTTGCCAATATAAGCGCTGTAAGCGTTAACGGTATTGTTTTACTTGTAGGCCAAGTATCTAATGAAGAAATGAGAAACGAAGCACAGCGTACCATTGAGGGCGTTTCAGGTATTCGTAAGATACATAACCAAATTCGTATTGGCTCAAATATTGGTATTACTACACAAACGCATGACTCTTGGTTAACTTCTAAAGTAAAAGCTCAGCTACTAACAGCAAAAGACATTAGCAGTAATAACATTAAAGTAGTTACTGAAAACGCTGAAGTATTTTTAATGGGTTTAGTATCTGACTCTGAGTCTACTCAAGCTGTAAACATTGCCCGAAATGTATCTGGCGTAGAGCGTGTAATTAAAGTATTTGAATATATGTAAAGTAAAATACAGACATAAAAAAACCGCTTATTAAGCGGTTTTTTTTTGCATTTACTTATTATTTAATAACGCGTAAATGAGAGCCTTTTTTCTTCTGTGGCTTTTCTGGTGGTGTTTCATCAATAAATTCAGCTGATGAATCAACACTTTCAAGCTCAGGCACAAAATCGTCTTCGTCCTCTAAAAACTCATCTGCAGTAAAGACTGTTCCTTCGCCATTTTCACGCGCGTATATTGCAAGCACAGCACCTAGAGGCACATACACTTGCATTGGCTGACCACCAAAGCGCGCATTGAAGCTAAGTTGGGTTAAGTCTAACGAAAACTGTGTGACCGCTGATGGACTTATGTTTAAAACAATTTGTCCGTCTTGAACAAACTGTGTTGGCACTTGTACATTTGCAAACCCAGCGTCTACCACTAAATGCGGTGTACACTCGTTATCGACTATCCAATCAAAAAAAGCACGTAATAAATAAGGACGATTAGGCGTCATTATAAACGGATCTCACGCTCAGCTTCAGTTAAAGAGGCTTGGAATGACTCACGTTCAAATAAACGGATCATGTACTCTTTAAGCTCTTTAGAACCTGCACCATTAAGCTCAATACCAAACTCTGGTAAACGCCATAATAGTGGAGCTAAATAACAATCTACTAAGCTAAACTCTTCACTCATAAAGTAAGGTGCTTCGCTAAAAATAGGTGCTACAGCAAGTAATGCTTCTGTTAGCTCTTTACGAGCTTGAGCAGCATCTGACGTGTTGTTACTGATTTTGTCAGCTAGGCTGTACCAATCAGTATCAATACGATGCATCATTAAGCGGCTACGACCACGCATTACCGGGTAAACAGGCATTAGTGGAGGATGAGGAAAACGCTCATCAAGGTATTCCATGATGATGTTTGCCTGGTATAAACCAAGCTCACGGTCAATCAGTGTTGGCACTGTGCCGTAAGGGTTAATTTCGTGAAGTGCTTCTGGCAAGTTATCTTTTTCAGCCAAATGAATATCTACACTTACACCTTTTTCCGCAAGTACAATACGTACTTGGTGGCTATACATACAGTTAGCACCAGAAAAAAGGGTCATTACAGGGCGCTTATTGGCAGCTACGGCCATGCCTATACCTCCATTAAATAACTAAAACAGCAAAAGGGGCTTAAGCCCCTATTGCAAAATTACCTTTAAAAATGTTCAACTTAATGAACATCTCTCCAGTATTCTTTCTTAAGCATAAATGCCAAGATAAATAGAATTATTAAGAATCCTATTACCTTAATACCTAGCGCTTCCGATTCAAGACGTGAAGGTTCACCCACGTACTCAAGGAAGTTTGTTAAATCACGAGCCGCTTGGTCGTATTCATCTACGCTTAATTCACCCGTACCATCAGTTTCAGTAGCAATAACTTTGGTCACAGTGTGGCCATGTTCTTCTACTTCTTTAGTGATAGGCGTTGGTAAACCTTGTAGTTCTTGAAGAACATGAGGCATACCTACCGATGGAAAAACAATATTGTTAACTCCAAACGGGCGAGATTCATCTTTATAAAACGATTTTAGGTACGTGTAAATATAATCTGGTGATTTTACACGTGCAATAAGAGTTAAATCCGGCGGAGCCGCACCAAACCATTTTGCTGCATCGTCTTTTGTAATTGCGTTGGTGATATGGCTACCTACTTTAGAGCCGTCAAAAATTAACTGCTCTAAACCAACTTCTGTTGGGATACCGATATCACGAAAAGTACGTTCATAACGTTGATACTGCATTTGGTGACAACCAAGACAGTAGTTCATGAACAACTTTGCACCGCGTTGTAAAGATGGTTGATCAGTAAGGTCGTTATTCGCTTCCATTAAAGGAACCGACGGACCTGCTGCCATAACCATGTTAGACAACAAGTTTACTGATAAAGCAAATAAACCAATAATAAGCTTCTTCATCATTTCGTTAACCTCTCTGGCAATGGCTTAGTTTTTTCGTTCTTACTGTATACAAACAACAGCACGAAGAACATAAAGTAAGTCACAGTACAGATTTGAGAAATAATCGTTTTCATATCAGTTTGTGGAGTTGCACCCACCCAACCAAGAAGAACGAAAGTTACAACAAAGCCTGCAATGTTCCATTTATGGAAACCACAACGGTAACGAACCGATTTAACTCTACCACGGTCTATCCAAGGTAGTAATGCAAGTACTACAATCGATGCCCCCATCGCCGCAACACCGATTAACTTATCAGGGATTGCACGTAAGATTGCATAGAATGGCGTAAAGTACCAAACCGGGAAAATATGCTCAGGTGTTTTAAGTGGGTTAGCTGCCTCGAAGTTTGGACCTTCTAAAAAGAAGCCATTCATCGCCGGCATAAAGAACACAACCCAACAAAACAGTATTAAGAAACCAACCACACCCACAATATCTTTAACTGTGTAGTAAGGGTGGAACGGTATCGCATCAACAATGTCTTTTTTGTTAGTGTAATACTCATGGAATTTAAATTTAGGCTTATCTTCTTCAGCTACTGAGCCTTTCTTACGTTTAATCTCAATACCTTCAGGGTTATTTGAACCCACTTCGTGTAGAGCAACAATGTGTAAGAAAACTAAGATTACAATAACCAGTGGTAGTGCAATTACATGTAATGCAAAGAAGCGATTAAGCGTTGCACCTGATATTACGTAGTCACCACGGATCCAAAGTGTTAAGTCATCACCAATAACCGGAATAGCACCGAATAATGAAATGATTACTTGTGCGCCCCAGAACGACATTTGGCCCCATGGTAATAAGTATCCCATGAATGCTTCAGCCATTAGCGCTAAGAAAATGAACATACCAAATAACCACAGTAATTCACGCGGTTTTTGGTAAGAACCGTAGATCATGCCACGGAACATATGCATATATACAACGATGAAAAACGCTGATGCACCTGTTGAGTGCAAGTAACGTAGTAACCAGCCATATTCTACATCACGCATGATGTACTCTACCGAAGCAAAAGCACCTTCAGCAGACGGAACAAAGTTCATCGTTAACCAAATACCTGTTAGGATTTGGTTTACTAGTACTAACATGGCTAGTGAGCCAAAAAAGTACCAGAAGTTAAAGTTTTTAGGTGCTGGATACTGTGCAATGTGCATGTTCCAAACACGTGTCATTGGGATTCGGTCGTCTATCCAACCAATAATCTTACCAAACATTAGGCTACCCCTCTTTCTTCGCCCACTAAAATAGTGGTGTCATCTAGAAAAGTATAAGGTGGTATTTCTAAGTTTAATGGTGCAGGTACCGATTGAAATACTCGACCAGCCATATCAAATTTAGAACCGTGGCACGGGCAGTAGAAACCGTCATCAGTCCCTTCTACTTTCTCACCAAAATTACCTTGTAAAAAGCCTGGTGAACATCCTAAATGCGTACAAATACCTACAGCCAAAAATATTTCTGGACGTAATGAACGGTAATCATTTGTTGATGATTCTAATTGTTGTGGCTCTTGCGATTGCGGATCACGAAGTTGACCTTCATGTTCTTTCATCTGCTCAAGCATTTTTGGGGTACGTGATACAACCCATACAGGTTTACCACGCCACTCGACACGTATTAATTGTCCAGGCTCAAGTTTGCTGATATCTACTTCTACAGGCGCACCCGCAGATTTAGCTCGCTCACTTGGATTCCAAGACGCAATAAAAGGAACAGCAGCCCCAGCCGCACCAACACCACCTACAACAGAGGTAGCTATGGTTAAAAAGCGACGTCGGCCATTGTCTACAGGCGCATTGCTCATCCACTTATCTCCACTATGATTCTCAACACTTGCTATATTGAGAACATCAGTTACAGCAGGTTAATTATTCGAAATTTTTAAAATAGAAGCGATCATAATTAAAACCCTTGATTAAAACAAGGTTATTCAAAGCCCCATGCTCGAATAAACCTGACTTGATCAAAAATTTGATTAAGCTAGCTCGAGAATAAAGCCGAACGACTATAATAACGCTTCTGTAAAAACAATATACTGACCGAGATCAACACCACTAAGAGGAAACAGTAAAAACTGTACATAGTGTCGTTAAACTCACTCATTTTACTTCCACGCCAATTGTAGCAAAAAATTCCACCAATTAACTGATGGATTTAAACTAATTACGATAATTATTTAACTTTTTTGCAGCTATCTGAGTGTTTTTTAACTTTCGTTCGATTAATACGCAGTTATTGATAAATTTGATCATCATTAATTACAGCAATACCAAGTATGGCGACCGCTATAAACAAATTTAAATTAAGTAGCAAATGTAAACTTTTTGATTTGAAAACAAAAAACCCAGCATAAGCTGGGTTTTTGAATTCTTGATAACGTATAGATTAACGTTTTGAGAACTGTGGACGCTTACGCGCTTTCTTAAGACCCACTTTCTTACGTTCAACTTTACGTGCATCACGTGTAACAAAACCTGCTTTACGAAGTTGTGGACGTAGTGACTCGTCAAACTCCATAAGTGCACGAGTGATACCGTGACGGATAGCACCAGCTTGACCAGTTGTACCACCACCAGAAACGGTGATGTAAAGGTCAAATTTTTCAGTCATATCAACTAGCTCAAGAGCTTGATGAACAACCATGCGTGCTGTTTCGCGACCAAAATACTCTTCTAGAGAGCGTTTGTTGATTACGATGTTACCAGTGCCTGGGCGTAAGAATACGCGAGCACTTGAACTTTTACGACGACCTGTACCGTAGTATTGATTTGCCATGATGGTGCTCCTTAAATGTCTAGAACCTGAGGCTGTTGTGCAGCATGGTTATGCTCAGTACCTGCGTAAACTTTAAGTTTACGGTACATAGCGCGGCCTAAAGGACCACGTGGCAACATGCCTTTTACAGCTTTCTCGATGATCATTTCAGGCTTTGCAGCTTGAAGTTTATCAAAAGTAGTAGACTTAAGGCCACCTGGAAAACCAGAGTGAGCGTAGTACACTTTATCTTTGAATTTGTTACCAGTTACAGTAACTTTTTCAGCGTTGATAACGATGATGTAATCACCAGTATCTACGTGAGGAGTGTATTCAGCTTTATGCTTACCGCGTAGGCGGTGAGCGATTTCAGTAGCGATGCGACCTAAAGTTTTACCTTCAGCGTCAACTACGTACCAGTCACGTTTTACTGTTTCTGGTTTAGCAACAAACGTTTTCATTTATAAAAATCCAATGTTTTTCAATTAAAACCACAAGTAGTTAATATTAACTACTGCTCTAAGTTTGCTATAACCCCTTCGAGTTTTAGACTTTTGCGCCGCTCACAAGTGGCTAGACTATATGAGGACATAGAACGCAACGTGGCAGACGCGGGAGTATACCAGCACTTAAAACACATTGCTACTCGCCGGTTGTTTTTTCCACAAGAAATTTCAGAAATAAGAAGTACTATATATGTACCTCTTTTTTTATAGTTGCCCTATTACACATTTACTTACTTATTTAAACTAAATGCTCTCTAGCTAAATATTCTAAGGATTGCATTTCTTGTAAACGACTAATACAACGCTTAAATTCAAAGTTTAAATTACCTTGGGTATAAAGTTCGGTAATAGGTTTTTCAGCCGATATAATTAAAGTTACATGGCGCTCATAAAATTCATCCACTAAAGCAATAAAGCGTCTAGCAGCATCATCATTAGTTTGCCCTAGCTGTTTTACGTTAGAAATAATCACCGTATTGTATAAGCGGCTAATCTCCATGTAATCGACCTGGCTACGTGCTGTTTCGCACAATTCACTAAACTCAAACATCACAACGCATTTAGCTACTTTACGCGTTTTGATTTTTCGCCCTTCTATCTCTATCGGCTCATCTAATTGCCCAGGCTCTGGCGATAACTTATCGAAGTACTCAAATAGGTTCTTATCCGCATCTTCATCTAACGGACTATGAAAAATTTCAGCTTGCTCTAAAGTACGTAATCGGTAATCAATACCTGAATCTACATTAACTATCTCGGTATTTTTTTTAACAAGCTCGATTGCTGGCATAAAACGCGCTCGCTGTAAGCCATTTCTGTAAAGTTCATCTGGCACTATATTAGAGGTTGCTACAAGTACTATGCCCCGTGCAAATAGCGCTTCCATTAAGCCACCTAATAGCATGGCATCAGTAATGTCTTGTACAAAAAACTCATCAAAGCAAATAATGTCTGTTTCTGCTTTAAAAGTGTCAGCAATTTTTTCTAATGGATTAGCCGTATTATTTAGCTTTTTAAGCTCATTATGCACTCGGTGCATAAATCGATGAAAGTGCACACGCATTTTACGTGTGCCCGGTAATGATTCATAAAAAGTGTCAACTAAATAAGTTTTACCACGCCCTACTCCCCCCCAAAAGTACAAACCTTTTACAGGCGCAGGTTCTTCTTTACTAAATAGCTTAGCAAAAAAGCCTTTTTGTTTTGGCTTTGTCTGAGTTAGGTCATCGTATAGACGTTGTAAATGGCGCACAGCATTTTCTTGTGCTGCGTCGTGTACAAAGTCATCTCGCTTTAAGTCTTGTTGGTATGTTTGCCAAGGAGTCATATCTATTTACAGTTAAAACACAGTTTAATTTGCAAAGCATATTAACACGCATCATAACTCGGGGTATATTACACTTAGTATGATTTATAATTGAATCGGCATTCGTTAGTTATTTTCCCAAAGGGGTAGTTTTTATGGGCACAGTTATGTGGGTAGGTTTGATTGTTATTGTTGCTGTTGTAGCATTTTTTATTGGCGCATTTGTTACTAAAAAACAGTTCAAACAAGATGAATTAAAAGAGCAAGCAGAGCAAGCTGAAAATGCGTTAGAGCAGTATCGTCAAGATGTAGCTGATCATTTAGCGAATACTGGTAAGCTCGTAAATAAAATGAAAGAAAACTATGATCAACTGCTTAGTCACGTTGAAGAAACAAACCAGCTTCTTCTAGAAGATAGAAATAAAGCACCAGCTGAACCATTCTTTTCAAAAGAAACAACAGAACAACTGCAGGCTTCATTAAAAGAGCGTCAATGCGATCGTTCTACAGCCGCAGCACAACCAGCTGATTATGTATCAGGTGAATCAGGTTTATTTGCTGGTCAAAATAAAGTTTCAGAACATTCTAAAGCATCTTGATGAACTTTTTTTTGACCCCATAGTCTTTAGATATAACAGCTTTGTTGTTTTATCTTAATAAACCGAAAAGGGCTGCTGTAAAGTAGCCCTTTTTGTTTTGCTTTATCTTAAGTGGAGTTACCCCAGACTATGAAAATGAAATTATCACTTATCAGCGCAGCTATTCTATCTACAAGCTTGTTAATGAGCCCTGTAGCGTCTTATGCAAAAATGCCAATTGCAGTAAATGGTCAACAACTACCAACTCTTGCCCCCATGCTAGAGAAAATATCTCCAGGTGTTGTAAGTATCCAAGTTTCAGGCTCAAAAGAAGTACGCCGCCGTGCAGATCCGCTTGAATACTTTTTTGGACAGCAACAGCCTCGCAGTCAAAAGCGTCAATTTAGTGGATTAGGCTCTGGGGTAATTATTGATGCTGATGAGGGTTATGTAGTCACTAATAATCACGTAATCCAAGATGCCGAAAAAATGGTAGTAACCCTCGAAGATGGCCGTGAATTTGAAGCAACTAAAATTGGTACTGATACAGAATCAGACATCGCTCTTTTACAAATAGACGCTGATGACTTAACTGAAATAAAACTCGCAAATTCAGACAGTTTACGAGTGGGCGACTTTGCTGTCGCTATTGGTAACCCATTTGGACTTAGCCACACAGTTACATCTGGTATTGTTAGTGCTCTTGGTCGTAGTGGTTTAAATATTGAGGGCTACGAAGATTTCATTCAAACCGATGCTGCTATTAACCAAGGCAACTCTGGTGGCGCATTAGTTAACTTAAACGGTGAATTGATTGGTATTAACACTGCTATTTTAGGTGCTTCTGGCGGTAACGTGGGTATTGGTTTTGCCATTCCATCAAACATGATGAAAAACTTAGTTGATCAAATTGTTGAACACGGTGAAGTACGCCGAGGTTCGCTGGGTATTTCTGGCCGCCCACTTGATGCAGGCCTTGCTAAAGCGCAGCAACTTGACGTTAAACAAGGTGCTTATGTAATGCAAGTAATGGACGACACTGCCGCAAGTAAAGCAGGTATAAAAGCAGGTGACGTAATTGTTAGCATTAATGGCGGTGATATTAGTGGTTTCCATGAACTACGCAGCAAAATTGCTACGCTAGGTGAAGGCCGCGAAATAAAACTAGGTATTTACCGCGATGGTAAAATTAAAACGGTAAAAGTAACTCTTGATGGTGCATCAGGTGTTACAGCGACAGGCGAAGAGCTGCATCCTGCGTTCCAAGGCGCGACACTTGAAAACGTGCAAAAAAACAGTAATAAAGGTGTTGAGGTTACGTCTGTAGACCCTCGCTCACCTTCTGCCCGTGTTGGCCTTGAAGAAGGTGATATTATTATGCAAGTGAATCGCCAACGAGTAGAGACTATTCGTGATATGAATAAGATTATCGAAAACACCAAAGGTAATATCGTACTTGGTGTGCAACGTGGTCGTGAGTCTATATTTATTTTAATTCAGTAATAAATAGCACTATTAATGTAATAAAAATAACAGTGGCACTTGCCGCTGTTATTTTTTTTATGTCATCATAAAGAGATTGCTCACTTACATAATAAGAAAACTGTGCTGAAATTAATAAAATTTATTCTTCCCCCTTTATTTGCAGGTCTAAGTATTGCTTTTTTAGTGGTTTTTTTCAGCCCTAATATGCGAGCCGCCTTACTTCCTAATGTTCCCCTTCCAAGCGCGATGAGTGCGAGTCATCTGAGTTTTTCTGATGCAGTTAAACGAGCAGCTCCTTCTGTAGTTACTATTTTTTCAGAAAGCATTTCCAAAGAACCTCGTTATAAAAGAAAAAACACGGTACAAGAGCTAGGCTCTGGCGTCATTATGTCGCAGGACGGTTATATTCTTACTAACTACCATGTTGTGAATAATGCAGACCAAATTATGGTTATCTTAACCGATGGCCGACGCTTTTTTGATGTGCAACTAATTGGTTTTGATACCATTACTGACTTAGCCTTACTTAAAATCAATGCAGATCACCTCCCAGTGATTCCCGTAAACGATAGCTATGTATCAAATGTAGGCGATGTTGTACTTGCTATAGGCAACCCGCTTAACTTAGGACAAACAATCACTCAAGGCATTATTAGTGCAACGGGTAAGCAAAAAATTACAGATAGCCCTTACAATAACTTATTGCAAATGGATGCAGCTATTAACGTGGGCAACTCCGGCGGCGCATTAGTTAACTCCAATGGTGATTTAGTCGGCATTACTTCTGCACAATTTAAAACGCGTGAGAACTTGAATATTCAAGGAATATTTTTTGCGGTTCCTTACTCACTTGCTAAAAAAGTGATGGGTAAACTCATTCGTCACGGTCGGGTTGTACGCGGCTATTTAGGCTTTGAAGGCACAGCAGTAGATAGTACAGGTAAAGAAGTAAACGACAGCCTAACGCCGGTTACCGGCATGCGCATTACTAATTTAGACCCTTTGGGGCCAGCATGGCAAGCAGGCATTGAAGAGCAAGATATCGTCATTAAAATTGCAGGGCTTTCGGTAGCAAACCCACAAAAAGTGCTTGAAAAAATAGGTAATACGGAGCCCGGTAAAGAAATAGAATTTGAGCTATACAGAGATGGGAAAATAGAAAAAATCATGGTGGTGGTAGCTGAGCTTGAAACAAAGCTTTAATAAATAATACCAATCGCCAATAAAAAGGTCGGATAGCAATTTGCGTATCCGACCTTTTTAAAATAGCTTAACTAGTTATCTACTTAGCTACTTCTACGTTTAATGTTTGCGCCTAATGCACTTAGTTTATCTTCAATGCGCTGATAACCTCTATCAACGTGATAAATACGGTCAACAACCGTTTCACCTTGTGCCACTATACCCGTTAAAATTAAACTAGCTGAAGCGCGCAGGTCGGTTGCCATCACTTGCGCACCCGTTAAGCTTTCAGTCTCACCACAAATTGCGGTATGCCCTTCTAAACGAATATTAGCGCCCATACGCTGCAACTCTGGTACATGCATAAAACGGTTTTCAAAAATCGTTTCTGTGATCGTTGCACTACCATTTGCTACTACATTCAATGCTGTAAACTGAGCTTGCATATCCGTAGGAAAACCTGGGTGTGGAGCTGTTTTAATATTCACGGCTTTAAGTTCTCGGCCACGCATATCAAGATAAATACTATTGTTATGTACTTCTAGGTGTGCATTCGTAGCACGTAACTTTTCAATCACAGGCTCAAGAGAATGAAAGTCTGTATTTTTACAAAGTACTTCACCGCCAGCCATTGCTGCTGCGACCAAAAACGTCCCAGTTTCAATTCGGTCAGGTAAAATACTGTGTTCACAGCCAGCTAAACGCTCAACGCCTTCAACTTCAATGCGGCTAGTACCTGCACCTGTGATTTTAGCGCCCATAGCAATTAGGCAGTTAGCTAAATCAATTATTTCAGGCTCGCGTGCCGCATTATCAAGTATGGTTTTACCATCAGCGAGGGCCGCTGCCATTAATAGGTTTTCGGTAGCGCCTACACTTACCATTTCCATAAAAATTTCAGCGCCTTTTAAGCGACCATTTACCTTGGCATTAATATAACCATTTTCAACGTTTATTTGTGCGCCCATGCGCTCCAAACCTTGAATATGAATATCAACAGGGCGAGCGCCAATGGCGCACCCACCAGGTAAAGACACTTGAGCTTCACCAAAACGTGCAACTAGAGGGCCTAATGCAAGCACAGAGGCACGCATTTGCTTTACTAAGTCGTAAGGCGCTAATGTTTTATTAACCGTTGCACCGTCAATTACTAGGGTATCGCCCTGCCAATTAACATCTGCACCTAAAGTTTTTAATAAGGCTTCAGTGGTCACTATGTCGCGAAGACGCGGTACATTAGTAAATATACTTTTGCCATCAGCTAATAGTGAAGCAAATAAAATAGGCAGTGCGGCATTTTTAGCGCCCGAAATAGTCACTTCACCAGCAAGTGAAGTGCCACCTTGAATTACAAATTGATCCATTAGGAGGCCCTAGTTATTGCGGTAAAATGAATTTTTGTTCACGCTTCCACTCTACAGGAGTAAATGCACGAATAGATACTGCGTGAATTGTCCCATCTGAAATTGTATTCATTAATGGACCATAAACTAGCTGCTGCTTTTTAACTCGGCTTAAACCGTCAAAGCATTCGCCTACCGCAACAACTTCATAATGACTACCATTGGCTTTTACATGTACTTCAGCTAATTGAAGTTCTTCGCGTAATAATGTTTCGACTTGGCTAGTTTCCATAACTCTCACTCAAATAGGGTTGTAACCTGACCCAATTGCATTAAATTTTGCAATTGCTCAGGTAGGTTTTGCAATTCAAGGCGAATGCCTTGCTGCTTTAATTCTGCAAAAGAGTGAATTAACCAAGCTAAGCCTGCTGTGTCAACCCTTGATACTCCACTTAGGTCGAAATAGATGATTTTATGCTTAGTTAATAACTTATTGTTCAGAAGCTGTTCATCGCCAATTGAATTTCGAGTAAGCTCACCGCTTACTCCAAAATGTTGTCCATCAACTTGGCTTATTGCCAATTTAGTCATTCGAGTTACTGCCTCTAAACTGAACTGGTAGCTGACTCTTTTGCTCTAAAAGGTTACTTACATTATCAATACCTTGCTGGCGCAAAATACCTTGTAACTCACTTTGTTTTGCATCTAGTAGACTAATACCTTCGGCAATCATATCGTACGCGCGCCACTCACCGTCGCGGTCTTCGCGTACTTTAAAATCGATTCTGATATCAGGTTTACCGTCTTCAATAATTTTAGTCTTAACAACAACAACGTCTTTACCTTTAAACGCTTGCTCTGCACCAAACTCAACTTTCTGGTTTGTGTATTGAGTAAATACACCTGCATAAGTAGCAACTAAGTACTCTCTAAATACACCAATAAAACGTTGAATTTCTTTAATTGCTTTGGCCTTTTCAGCCTCGTCGGTAATTGCACGTACTTTAGATACTTCACTGCCAAGTACACGAAGTGCTGCATATTTATAGTCGATATAAGGCATTAATTCTTCTTCGACTATTACGCGAAGGTATTCTTGATCTTTAACAATTAATGGCTGATCTTTTTTAATGCGCGCAAATGTATTATCAGCAACTTGGCGTACCATTTTATTAGGATCTACTAATTTCACATCTGCTGCACTTACGCTTTGAGTTAGCGTCATTGTGCCAATTGCTACAATAGCTAAAAACTTTTTCAACATAATAATTACTCACTACCTTGGTTGAATAAAAACTGCCCGATTAATTCTTCAAGTACAATGGCAGACTTAGTATCAGTGATTGAATCGCCATCACCTAGTGCTTTACTTTCCACACCAAATAAATCGTCAATTGCTTCATCTTGCTTGTTTTCTGTCACTGTTTCGCCTAAACAACGTTGCTTAGCAGAATCTGGAGAAATTACAGGGTGAATACCCAAGTACTGCTCACCTAAAATACCCGACGTTAAAATAGAGATTGAGCTTGTGTCTGAAAAACGACATAAGTACTGTGCGTCAATGGTCATATTAACGACTGGTAAAAACTCTTGTGGGTGAACATAAATTGATTCAACACGACCAATTACAACACCACCTACTTTTACCGGCGCACGCGCTTTTAACGAGCCGATGTTTTCAAACTTGGCATTAAGCGTATATGTTTCGCCAGAGCCACTAATACCTGAATTGGCAACTTTAAGTGCAAGCATCGCAAAAGCTAAAATGCCAAGTGCTACAAAAAAACCAACTAAAATTTCTAATTTCCGTGAATTCATTATCTATACCCTATTAGCTGGTAAACATTACCGCTGTCAAAATAAAGTCAAAACCTAAAACTGCTAATGACGAATGAACAACCGTTTCGGTGGTTGCTTTGCTGATCCCTTCTGAGGTCGGCACACAGTCATATCCTTTATAAAGCGCAATCCAGGTCACCACTATGGCAAATACAAAACTTTTAATAATACCGTTTAGTATGTCTTGCTGAAACGACACTTGCGATTGCATGATTGACCAAAAACTACCTGTATCAACCCCCAGCCAATCTACACCTACTAAATGAGCGCCTATAATTGCTACAGCTGAAAATATCAATGCAAGCAATGGCATGCTTATAAAACCCGCCCAAAAACGCGGTGCAATAATACGTTTTAGCGGATCGATTGCCATCATCTCAAGTGATGAAAGTTGCTCTGTTGCTTTCATTAAGCCAATTTCAGCTGTCAAAGCGCTACCTGCGCGTCCTGCAAATAGTAATGCAGTAACAACCGGGCCCAGCTCTCGTAATAAACTCAGTGCCACTAACGGCCCTAAACTATCCTCAGCGCCATAACCAACCAATACGGTGTAACCTTGTAGAGCCAACACCATGCCGATAAACAAACCCGACACCATAATAATGAGTAACGATTGCGAACCGACCATATAAAGCTGGCGAACAAGTAACGGTGTGCCTTTTTTAAAATTAGGAACATGCGCTAATGCACTAAACAGCATATAAGCAGAACGGCCAAGGGCCGCAAAGCGTCCTAGCGTTTTATGTCCTAGCTTTTGAAATAAATCCAACATTATGATTTTTCTCCAAGTAGTTCGTCTGCATAAGCCTGAGCCGGAAAATGAAATGGTACTGGACCATCCGACAAGCCTTTTAAAAACTGTTGAACTAAAGGAGATTCATGATTACGCATTTCATCTGGAGTACCAGAACCAATTACCCCTTGATCGGCGATAATTATAACGTGTTCGGCAATACTCATTACCTCTGTTACATCGTGCGTCACGATTAAAGACGATAAACCTAATACTTCGTTAAGCGACTTAATTAGCTTAACCAATACGCCCATCGAAATAGGATCTTGCCCTGCAAATGGTTCATCGTACATGATTAGCTCTGGATCAAGTGCTATAGCGCGTGCAAGTGCAGCACGCCTTGCCATACCGCCGGATAACTCAGAGGGCATTAAATCTTTAGCGCCACGTAGTCCAACAGCTTGCAATTTCATTAACACAACTAATCGAATCAGGTCTTCACTTAGCTTTGTGTGCTCTCTTATAGGAAATGCGATATTGTCAAATACCGACATATCAGTAAACAACGCACCACTTTGAAAAAGCATACTCATTTTAGTACGTGCTTCGTATAACTCTTTACGAGACATTTTAGGAATGCTGCCACCTTCAAATAAAATATCACCTGAATCTGGTTTAAGCTGACCACCAATTAAACGCAACATAGTGGTTTTGCCAATTCCGCTTGGCCCCATAATCGCAGTAATTTTACCTTTAGGAACGCTAAAATTCATATTTTTATATATGGTTCTATTGCCTCTCGAAAAGCTAACATCCTTGACTTCTACTATTGATTGCGACAAGTCGCTCTCCATAAAAATGTTCACTAGTGCCCCTATTTTAAAGCTTTTTTGTCAAAGATGGAAAAAACAATTCGTAAGATTTTGTAATACACCCATGAAAAGGATTATAAGACTCGCTCAAAACAGCTTAACCCCGGCTTAAATTTTTAAATTAGCTGTTTAAAAGCAACATTGTTACCTAGTTGACCTTACTCTTTTATTTATACTTTCATCTTAGCTTTTGTTACTATTCGCGCCATCCGTATTTTGTATAACTGGCTTAACACAATGGTTACCTCGTTTGTTATTTTAATTCTTGGTTTTGCAGCTCTTGTTTGGAGTGCCGATAGGTTTGTTTATGGGGCTGCGGCTCTTGCTAAAAACTTTGGTGTACCTACACTTATTGTTGGTTTGACCGTTGTAGCCATGGGCTCTTCAGCCCCTGAAATGATGGTTTCAGCCTCTGCCGCTCTGGCTAACAAAACCGACACAGCGGTTGGCAATGCTGTTGGCTCTAATATTACAAACATTTTACTTGTGTTAGGTATCACTGCTCTATTTCGCCCTCTTTCAGTTTCATCTAGTACGTTAAAACGTGAAATGCCATTAGTTATGCTCGTATCTTTAGCTACTTGGTATGTGTTCTCAGATAACTACTTTTCATTTAGTGAAGGTGTTGCGCTTTTAGTTGGCTTTATCGTATTCATCGGTGGGTTAATTATTGTATCTATGCGTGCAAAAAACCAAGATGACCCATTTGTCTCAGAAGCCTGCGACGATGTACCAAACGATGTACCTACTAAAAAAGCGGTATTTTGGTTAATTGTCGGCATGATACTCCTGCCGGTTAGTTCTCATTTTTTAATCGGCTCAGCTGTTGATATTGCTAAATACTTCGGCTTAAGCGACTTAGTCATTGGTTTAACAATTATAGCCATTGGTACTAGCTTGCCTGAACTTGCCGCCTCGGTTGCAGGTGTACTTAAAAATGAAGATGATTTAGCACTAGGTAATATTGTTGGCTCAAACATATTTAATATTTTAGCTGTATTACCTCTAGCAGGTATTATTAATCCTTCAGCAATTGATCCATCGTTAGTAAGCCGAGATATATTAATTATGATTGGTGCAACACTTGCTCTTATTATTATGTCATTGAACTTTAGAGGCACCCAGCGTATCAATAGGGTAGAAGGCGGCTTATTGCTAATAGCGTTTTTGGGTTACCAAGGGTATATTTTTAGTCAAGTAGGGTAAATGATGGCAACGCTAAACTTTATTGAACAAGGCCTTCGCGTTTTAGATGTTGAGCGCCAAGCACTTAGTGATATTGCACAATATGTAGATGAAAATTTTCATAACGCGTGCCAATTAATGTACGACTGTGAAGGCCGTATTATTGTTATTGGCATGGGAAAATCAGGCCATATTGGCAATAAAATAGCGGCAACCCTTGCAAGTACTGGCAGCCCTGCGTTTTTTGTTCACCCTGGTGAAGCAAGTCATGGTGATTTAGGTATGATCACTAAAAATGACGTGGTTATGCTTATTTCTAATTCAGGGGAAACCAGCGAAGTTTTAAATATCATTCCGGTTTTAAAACGACTTGGTGCCAAAATGATAGCGATGACTGGCAATACGCAATCAACCATGGCAACCCTTGCTAATGTACATGTGTGCATTAAAGTAGAAAAAGAAGCCTGTTCATTGGGCCTAGCCCCTACATCAAGTACCACTGCAACGCTTGCGATGGGCGATGCCATGGCAGTTGCATTATTAGAAGCTCGCGGCTTTACAGCTGATGACTTCGCGCTATCTCACCCAGGTGGTAGTTTAGGCAAGCGCTTATTACTTACTTTAAAAGATGTTATGCACAGCGGCGCAAATACACCTATTATTGATGTTTCACAAACAGTTAAAGATGCCCTAATAGAAATGTCAGCTAAAGGGTTAGGTATGACAGCCATTGTTGATGAAAATCAGCAACTCGTAGGGTTATTTACCGATGGTGACTTACGTCGCATTTTAGAACAAAGAATTGATATTCATACAACACAAATAGATGTTGTTATGACTAAGTCATGCACTACAGCTACGCAAGATATTTTAGCCGCTGAAGCGCTCAATATTATGGAACGTAAACGTATAAATGGCCTAATCGTCGTCAATGAGAAAAACCAACCTATTGGCGCATTAAATATGCAAGACCTATTAAAAGCAGGAGTGTTATAAATGCAATTTGAAGAACTCTATCAACCGCTGAGCGATGATGCAAAAGCACGCGCTAAAAAAGTAAAACTACTTATATGCGATATTGATGGTGTATTTTCTGATGGCCGTATTTACCTTGGCAATCAAGGTGAAGAGCTAAAAGCATTTAATACAAAAGATGGTTTTGGCATTAAAGCACTTATAAACAGTGGCTTTGAAGTAGCTGTTATTACTGGTCGTCATTCACAGATAGTACAACAACGTATGAGCAGCTTAACCGTACAGCATATTTATCAAGGCCAAGAAAATAAGCTCATTGCCTATCAAGAATTAAAAGATAAACTCAACCTTAGCGATGAACAAATTGCTTATATTGGTGATGACGGTCCTGACATGCCTGTTATGGAGTTAGTAGGCTTTGCCGTTGCAGTAAATGATGCCCACCCACTTATTAAGCGTTTGTCACATTATGTAACGCAAATGCCTGGCGGTTTTGGTGCTGTGAGAGAACTCACCGATTTGCTCATGCTTGAAAATGGTAAAGCATTGACTACACAAGGCACTAGTTCATGAATGCAGCGCGCATAATATTAAGCGTTTTATTCATTAGCTGTATGGTTTGGCTTTGGTACCCTTATTTTACACAAACAAATATTGTGCCTCAGGCTGAGCCAGAAGTTATTGCTAAGCCTGATTACATAGCTATTGAGCTCAAACAGACAGCCTATGATGAGCAAGGTAAAATTAGCCACAAAGTCACTGCGGCTAAAATGGAGCTATACCAGCAATTAGGTTTCACGTTTTTCGAAAAACCCATTTTTACTTTATATAACGAACAACAAACGTGGCAAATAAATGCAGACGAAGCAACATTATACGAAGATAAACAATTAATTTTAGAAGGTAATGTGGTTGCCAAAAATTTAACCGATAACGCCATGATAGACAAAATCAATGCTGATAATATTCAGGTAGATATAAAGCTATTAACAATGCGTTCGGAGCAACCCGTCATTATCACTGGACCCAATTTAAAAATCACTGGTAAAGGCCTAGAGGCCGACTTAAAAACCGAAGTGATAAAACTAATTAACCATACGCGAACCATATATTATGACCAATAAAATATTAAAATCACTGATAATTCCTACACTTATACTAGCGTTTAATAGTAGTGCTGCAGAGCAAAACACGCAACCTGCTGCCAATCAAATTTCAATAAGTGCCGACAAGCAAGAAGGTCAATTAAAAGCTAATGTGGGTATTTTTGAGAAAAACGTTGAGATTATTCACGGTAATCGCCGCATTACAGCCGATCGCCTCGAAGTGCACAAACGCGATGAACTTGGTGATAATAAACAATTATTAATTGCTACAGGTAGCCCTGCGCACTTTGAAGAAAAGCAATCAGATGGCACGACTATGAGCGCCAGTGCTGACGAAGTGCGTTATGATGTATCTAAGCGTTTTTTAACGCTTGTTGGTAATGCACAAGTATCGCAAGCGGGACAAAAAATAAATGCTAAAAGCATTACCTACGATATAGAGCAGCAGCTAATCAGTGCCGAAAAAGATGAAAACTCAACTGACCGCGTTCACACAATTTTAGTACCGATCGAAACTAAAAAAAGTAAAAAAGGCGATAAAGGTCAACCATGAGCACATTAAAAGCAGAACTATTGGCAAAAAGCTATAAAGGTCGTGAAGTTGTAAAAAACGTCGGCCTTGAAGTACAAGCTGGCAGTATAGTTGGCTTACTTGGCCCTAACGGTGCTGGTAAAACAACGACTTTTTATATGATTGTAGGGCTTGTTCCTAGCGACAAAGGTAAAATATCTATTGATGATAACGATATTACTCTTTTACCTATGCATAGTCGTGCTAGATTAGGCATAGGCTACTTACCACAAGAGTCATCGATTTTTAGAAAGCTGACTGTTTATCAAAACTTAATGGCCATTTTAGAAACGCGCAAAGAACTAAATAAACAAGCCAGAGAAGACACGCTCAATAACTTATTAGATGAATTTAGCATACAACACATTCGTGATAGCCAAGGTATGGCATTATCGGGTGGAGAACGTCGTCGTGTAGAAATAGCACGAGCACTGGCAGCAGATCCTAAATTTATACTACTGGATGAACCGTTTGCCGGTGTTGACCCTATTTCGGTATTAGATATAAAGAAAATAATAGAACATCTTAAAAATCGTGGGATTGGTGTATTAATTACCGACCATAACGTAAGAGAGACCCTTGATGTTTGTGAAAAAGCCTACATTGTTTCTCATGGGGAGCTGATTGCATCAGGTACTCCAGAACACGTATTAAATGATAAAACAGTACGCGATGTTTACTTAGGCGAGCAATTTAGGCTGTAACATTTACGCCATGTCTTTAAGCATCTGCTAGTATTAATTATAACAACATAAAAGGATTGTTAGAGATACATGAGGCAATCACTACAGCTGCGCATGGGCCAGCAACTTACAATGACTCCACAGCTGCAACAAGCTATTCGTTTGTTGCAACTCAGTACATTGGATCTCCAGCAAGAAATACAAGAAGCTCTCGACAGTAATCCACTATTAGAGGTTGAAGAGGCAGACTATTCCGAAGACGCTGCTGGTAAAAACGAGCAAAAAGCTGATACCGATGACATAACTGTTAGCGCATCTGCTGATGATGCTCCGAGCGAATATGAACAAGATACTGGTGAAGCACTTGCAAAAGACACGCTAAGTGACGACATGGCTATGGATGTTAGTTGGGATGAGTACATGAGTGCCGCTCCTGCAGCCTCATCAGGTCCAATGCCTGAAGACGAATCAATATACCAAGGCGCCTCTACTGAAACGCTCCATGAGTATTTAATGTGGCAATTACAACTAACGCCATTTAGCCCTACCGATGAAGCCATCGCTATTGCGATTGTAGAAGCCGTCGATGATTCAGGTATTTTAACTCTCAGTTGCGAAGAAATTTTAGAAAGCTTTAATCAAGAAAACGAAGATGATAACGAAGTTGAACTTGATGAAATTGAAGCGGTATTAAAACGCATCCAACTGTTTGATCCTGTTGGTATTGCTGCACGTAGTTTACAAGAGTGTTTGTGTATTCAGCTTAATCAATTTGATAAAGAAACACCTTACATTAATGAAACGAAAATGATTTTAACCGAGCATATTGATCTATTAGCAGCTCGCGACTATCGTACATTAATGAAAAAAACTAAGCTCAAAGAAGAAGAGCTTAAAGAAGTAATGACACTAATACATACTCTCAACCCAAAACCTGCAGATACTATAGTAAGGGAAGAATCTGAGTATGTTATTCCTGATGTGTCAGTTAAAAAAATTAAAGGCCGCTGGGTTGTCGAATTAAACCCAGATAGCATGCCTAAAATTCGTGTTAATAGCCAATACGCGGCAATGTCTCGCACTGTAAAATCAAGTGGTGACAGCCAGTTTATTCGCTCACATTTACAAGAAGCTAAATGGTTTATTAAAAGCTTAGAAAGTAGAAACGACACGCTATTAAAAGTTACTAATTGTATTGTTAAGCAACAACAAGGCTTTTTTGAACATGGCCCTGAAGCCATGAAACCAATGGTTTTAAATGATGTCGCTGAAATGGTAGAAATGCACGAATCGACAATTTCACGCGTAACTACTCAAAAGTACATGCATACACCCCGTGGTATATTTGAGCTTAAATACTTTTTCTCAAGCCATGTAAGTACTGAAAACGGTGGTGAATGTTCATCTACAGCAATACGTGCGCTTATCCGAAAATTAATCGCAGCAGAAAACTCAGCAAAACCATTGAGTGATAGCAAAATAGCGGATATATTGGCTGAGCAAGGAATTAAAGTAGCAAGACGTACAATCGCAAAATACCGCGAATCTCTTGCTATTCCACCGTCAAATCAGCGTAAAAGTCTGATTTAAGACGCTAAACTAAGAGGGTAATGCTTATGCAACTAAACTTAACTGGTCGTCACGTAGAATTAACCGATTCACTAAGAGACTATATTAATACTAAATTTGCGAAGCTTGAAAGACACTCTGATCATATAAATAATGTTCATGTCATTCTCGATGTAGAAAAATTAAATCAAAAAGCAGAAGCCACAATACACGTAAGCGGTGCTGAGCTATTTGCCTCTACAGAACATCAAGATATGTATGCCGCTATTGACTCGTTGATCGACAAGCTCGATCGCCAAGTAATCAAACACAAAGAGAAGCTTGCTCGACACTAATATGATGAAATTAAGTTCACTTATATGCCAGGACTGCAGCAAAGCTGCGGTCCTTTTTAATAGCAAAAAAAGAATTTTAGAGTTCATTAGCGAACTTGCTCACGACAAACTTCCGTATTTACCGCAACAAGATATTCTTAATGCTTTAATGAGCAGAGAGAAATTAGGTAGTACAGGTATAGGACGTGGCATTGCTATTCCTCATGGAAGAATGAGCGGTGCAGAAGAGCCTTTGGCTTTAGTGCTCGTTAGCGAAACTCCAATAAACTTTGATGCAATCGATAATCGCCCTGTTGATATTTTTGTCGCACTCATCGTACCAGATGGCGATAACCAGCAGCACTTAAAGACTCTAGCAACCATTGCTGATAAACTAAACAACAAAGATTTTTGTAAACAGTTACGCAGTGCAAAATCTGATACTGAGCTTTACCAAGTTATTGTCGATCAATCATAGTTTTATAAAGGGTGTTAAATGGAGTTAATTATCATAAGCGGCCGTTCTGGTTCTGGAAAGTCGGTTGCTTTGCGCGTTGTAGAAGATTTAGGTTATTATTGCGTAGATAATATTCCAGTAAACCTACTACCTTCATTAGTTCGCAGTGTATCTAATAGCTACGATAAAATTGCTGTTAGCATAGACGTGCGCAACATCCCTAAAGAACAAGATGAATTTAACGATATTTTTGAATACTTGCCTGGCTTTGCAAACCCTACGTTGTTTTATTTAGATAGTGACGATCAGACATTGATCAAACGCTTTTCTGAAACACGCAGATTACACCCACTATCAATAGACTCGTTGCCTCTTGATTTAGCCATCAAAAAAGAAAAAGAATTACTTGATGTATTAACCACTCGCGCCGACTTTATGATAGATACGACTGATTTAAGTGTTCATCAACTCGCTGAATCTATTCGTGAAAAGATTTTAGGTAAAAAAGATAAGCAACTGATTGTCACATTTGAATCATTTGGTTTTAAACACGGTATACCAAAAGAAGCAGACTACGTATTTGATGCACGCTTTTTACCAAATCCACACTGGGAACCAGAGTTAAAGCCTTTAAATGGGTTAGATCAACCGGTTAAAGACTATTTAGCTAATCACAGCATAGTGCAAAAATTCACATGGCAAATTCAAACATTTGTACAAACGTGGTTACCGCATTTAGAAAGAAATAACCGCAGTTATTTAACCATTGCTATTGGGTGTACAGGCGGGCAACATCGCTCTGTGTATTTAGCGCAAACTATCGGTGAAAGTTTTGCAATGACACATCCCAATGTAAAAATTCGCCATCGCGAGCAAGAAAAATAATATAGCTGAATAATCACCTGTTCAGCTTAGGTAGAGTAAGTTATGCATTGTGAAGATACCTTTTTAATAAAAAACAAATTAGGCTTACACGCCAGAGCAGCTACTGTGCTTGCGCAATTAGCAGTACAATTTGATGCTACAATCACATTATTCCAAGATGACAAAGAAGCCGCAGGCGATAGCGTACTTGCATTAATGTTACTTGAAAGTAGCCAAGGAAAAGAAGTTAAAGTTGTTTGTAAAGGCCCTGATTCTGAGCAAGCTTTACACGCTGTTGGAGAATTAATAGCACAACGCTTTAATGAACAAGAATAACCTGTTTTATAAAAACAATATTCGCATTACTAATGCTTCAATTAAAACAGATATATAAAATAAATAGGTTAGTAACGCCAGTTAACTCACCTCCCCCCATAAAGTAATATAACAATTTATAAAGGACGCCAATGCCAGAAGCTTTTGAACAAGATTACCCACTACAGCAACTAAAACAGGTGACGAAGTCACTCAATAGTGGTCAATTTGTTCAAGTTAGGCGCATGCTCGCAAAAACGGCTCCTTGTGATACCGCATTATTATTAGAATCATCACCGCATAAAATTCGCCGACTGCTTTGGCAATTGGTCGATCCTGATGTGCAGGGTGATGTTCTTGAAGAATTATCTGAAGATGTTCGTTTAGGCATTATTGCCCAAATGGAACCTAAGCACATTGCCGCCGCAACTGAAGATATGGGCCACGATGACTTAGGTGAAGTATTACGTAGCCTGCCAGATACCGTCTATAAAGACGTTGTTAGTGCGATGGACATTCAAGACCGTGAACGTGCCACGCAAGCACTGTCATATCAAGAGCGTTCAGCTGGTGCGCTAATGAACACCGATACGGTGACCATTCGCCCTGATGTAACGCTCGATGTTGTACTTCGTTATATTAGACTGCGTGGTGAGCTACCAGAAGGTACAGATGACTTGTACGTTGTTGATAAACATAACTGCTTTATAGGCGCTTTATCGCTGAGTACATTATTAACTAATCCGCCAGAAAAAATTGTCCGCGATTTAATGGATGAAGATTGTGAGTCTATCCCAATCTCTATGGATGAAAGTGAAGTAGCGCAATTATTTGAGCGTCATAATTGGATATCGGCCCCTGTAGTGGACGATAACGACCAACTCCTCGGTCGTGTTACTATCGATGACATCGTTGATGTAATCCGAGAAGATGCCGAGCATAGCTTATTAAGCCTAGCCGGTCTTGATGATGAAGAGGATACATTCGCGCCTGTACTAAAAAGCTCTAAAAAACGCTCAGTTTGGCTAGGAGTTAATTTACTAACCGCACTTGCTGCTGCTTTTGTAGCTAGCTTTTTTGAAGGCACTTTAGATGTGCTCCCTATTTTGGCTGTGCTTAACGGTATTGTCCCTTCTATGGGTGGTGTTGCTGGTAGCCAATCATTAACGCTTGTTATCCGTGGTATTGCTGTAGGTCATATAAACCAAACAAACCAACGTTTCTTGATGATGAAAGAACTGGCCATTGGCGCGCTAAACGGTATTTTGTGGTCACTATTAATTGCGGGTGTTATTGCGCTATGGCAGTGGGACTTTATGCTTGGTGGCGTACTCGCCTTCGCTATGTTTATGAACTTAGTGGTGGCAGGTGTTGCTGGTGCAAGTATTCCAATAATTCTTAAAAGAATGAATATAGACCCTGCTCTTGCAGGGAGTGTGGTGCTAACCACGGTGACTGATATTGTTGGTATATTCGCCTTTTTAGGTACTGCTACATGGTTGCTGATATAAATTAAACGCTTTAAATGTAAAAAACTACAGCAAAAATACTTAGGGTAAATCAGTAGCTATGGCAACGGATACCAAACATAAAAATGACATACCTAAAAAAACGCTAAAACAAAAAAGCGTATCCATATTAAAAAGTCTACTGGTATATGGCTCTATATTTTTCGTCATTTATACCGCCGTCAATTGGTGGCGGCAACCTGTCATGCCAGCAAATCCTCAATTACAATTAATCGACTATAAAGGGCAAAACATTAATTTAGCAGCAATGAGCCAAGATAAACCCACGCTTGTGTATTTTTGGGGAACTTGGTGTCCTATTTGTAGTATTACCTCCCCTGCCATAAACGAACTCGCAAACGAGAATAAATACCCTGTTGTGAGCATCGCGATAAAATCAGGCTCTGATCAAGAGCTGCATGATTATTTAAATGAGCAAGGCTACAGCTTCAGTACTGTTAACGATCAACACGGGGAGATATTTTCCGATTGGCAGGGACAAGTCACGCCATCTTATATAATCTTAAAAGATAATAAAATGACGCAAGGACTCACCGGCATTCAGCCGTTATGGTCACTTAAATTGCGTTTGTGGTTATCATCAATGCTTTAAAAAAAGCTAAACTTAGCACAGGATATCTAAAAAGAGGGGCTCTAAAACCTCACCCTTTATCACCTACAATAATATAGGTAATAAAGAGCAAAGCTTACTTAATTTACGTATAAAAAGCTAAAAAACGCGTACCGCAATTACCCTTATCTATTAGCAAATAAAATTACTAACGTGTGCTTTGACGATTACCGCCTACTTTTGGTTTAGTGTTTGCCTTTTTAAATTGGCTAAAACCAGTATGTCGCGTTAGTGCAGGACGTCCGCCTTTACTACCACCTTTACCTGCTTTTTCATCGCGCCCTTCTTCTGGCACTAAACAGTTAGGCCCTTTACCAATTAAATTAGCTTTACCCATTTTACGTAGAGCTTCACGTATCATTGGCCAACCAGCTGCATCGTGGTAGCGTAAAATAGCTTTATGTAATCTACGTTGGCGTGCGCCTTTAGGTACTGGAACAACTTCTGAGTTGTTTTTTATATTACGCAAAGAGTTCATCTCTGTATGGTAAATAGTCGTCGCATTAGCCATAGGTGATGGGTAAAAATTTTGTACCTGATCAAGCTTAAAGTCGTTTGATTTAAGCCATAAAGCCATGTTTACCATGTCTTCATCTTTTGTACCTGGGTGAGCAGATATAAAGTAAGGAATTAAATACTGCTTTTTACCAGCTTCTTTAGAGTACTTATCAAATAGTTCTTTAAATTGATCGTACGCTCCCATACCTGGTTTCATCATTTTTGATAATGGACCATCCTCTGTATGCTCTGGCGCTATTTTTAAGTAACCGCCTACATGGTGCGTTACTAATTCTTTAACGTAACGCGGGTCGCGTACAGCTAAATCGTAACGTACACCTGAAGCAATCAATACCTTTTTAATACCCTTAACTTCACGTGCTTTTTTATACAAATCTATTGTTGGCGTATGATCTGTATCCATGTGTTTACAAATATCTGGATACACACATGATAAGCGTCTACAGGTACTCTCGGCCTTTTTACTCGTACAGCGCAGCTTATACATATTCGCCGTTGGGCCACCTAAATCAGAAATAACACCAGTAAAGCCGGGAACTTTATCTCTAATTTGTTCAATTTCTTCAATAATAGATTCTTGCGAACGACTTTGAATAATGCGCCCTTCATGCTCTGTAATTGAGCAAAACGAACAACCACCAAAACAGCCACGCATAATATTAACTGACGTTTTAATCATATCGTAAGCAGGTATTTTAGCATCACCATAACTTGGGTGAGGAATACGCTGATACGGCAAACCAAATACAGCATCCATCTCATGTGTTTCTAATGGATATGCTGGCGGGTTTACCCAAATAGAACGATCGCCATGTCGTTGGTAAAGCGCTCTTGCACAACCAGGGTTTGTTTCTTGATGTAAAATTCGCGAGGCATGGGCGTATAAAGGTTTGTTAACACTTACTTGCTCATAAGCAGGTAACTTAACATAGGTTTTTTCCCACGGCTTAGGACGTGCAGGCTGAACCATGATTGGTTTTGCCGCTTCTGCTTTTAAATCAATACCTGCTTGTTTAAATTCAGATTTACTACAGCCAACATCATCCGCGCCATATGGGTTTGGGATAGGGTCGATTTTACCAATTTTATCAATAGCGGTAGAATCACTGCCACGCCAACCAGGTAGAGGCTCTTTTCGAATAACAGCCGTGCCGCGAATATCCTGAATCGTATCCATCGTTTCACCCGCCGCAATACGGTGTGCAACTTCAACTAGCGGGCGCTCTGCGTTACCGTAAATTAAAATATCGGCTTTTGCATCAAACAAAATACTACGACGTACTTTTTCCTGCCAATAGTCGTAATGAGCAATACGGCGAAGGCTGGCTTCAATACCGCCAATAACAATTGGGATACCTTTGTATGCTTCACGGCATTTTTGCGAGTAAATCATCACGGCGCGATCTGGGCGCTTACCGCCAACGTTATTAGGCGTGTAAGCATCATCGTGGCGCATGCGTTTTTCCGCTGTATAGCGGTTGATCATCGAATCCATGTTGCCGGCTGTTACACCAAAAAATAAATTCGGTCTGCCGAGCTCCATAAATGCATCTTTAGAGTCCCATGCAGGTTGGGCAATAATACCCACTCTAAAGCCTTGCGCTTCAAGTACACGGCCGATTACCGCCATACCAAAACTAGGATGGTCAACATACGCATCGCCACTAATTATTATTATGTCGCAACTATCCCAGCCAAGTGCATCCATTTCTTCACGTGTAGTTGGTAAAAATGGCGCGGTGCCATAACATTCAGCCCAGTATTTAGGGTATGAAAATAAGGCGCGCTTAGCTTTGAGTGTGCTCATAATTGTGGCCGTAGAATAACAAAAGGCGCGAATTATACCCTACTAAATTCTTTATATATACAAAGTAGTCAAAGCATATCGCGCTTTAAATTCTAAATCGTTCATTAGCTTAAATAATAAGTTAATCTTTTTTAGCGTTTATTTATAAATTCTATCAATTCATGCTCAGGCATGGGTTTAGCATACATAAAACCTTGTACCTCATCACAGCCTAAGTTTTTTAAGAACTGGGCTTGTTCTTGTGTTTCAACGCCTTCAGCAATCGTTTTTAAACCCAACTTAGCACCAAGAGAAATAACTAAGGCAGCAATAGCGCCAGTGTCATCATTTGGCAGATCTTTAATAAATGCACGATCTATTTTCAATCTATCCAAGGGTAAACTTTGTATATAACTAAGCGATGAAAAGCCAGTCCCAAAGTCATCAATAGCAACTTCCATCCCTAGCTCTTGAAGCTCTCTAAGTGTATTAATAACAGTTTCGAGTTCATCCATTACTACGCTTTCAGTGACTTCTAATTCTATGTTTTTTGGCTTAACACCATATTTTAATAATGTATTTTTAACGTTTTGAGCATAACCTTTTACTTTAAACTGCGGAACAGACACATTAACCGCAATACAAATTTCGGTACCCATATTTTCTAGGCGCTTTTGTTGTTGGCAAGCTTGCTCTAAAACCCACTGCCCTATATCAACAATCAAACCCGCATCTTCTGCAAGTGGAACAAATACCGCTGGCGATATATATGATCCGTTACCGGTGGGCCACCTAAGTAATGCCTCACACCCAATTAAAGACAAGTCATCTAATGAAAGTTGAGGTTGATACCATACCTCTAACTTGTTTCGAGCAAAATCATGACGTAATTGTCTAATAATTCCTATGCGCCAAGCCATTTTATCTTGCATGTCTACACTGTAATAAATTCCCTCTTTGTGTTTTGTTTTTTTAGCTTGATTAAGTGCAATATAAGCAACTTTAAGTGTATCAATCCCGCTACTTTGAAAGTCTTGCTGTTGGCATAAACCCAATCTAAAATCGATAGGCAATGTATGCTCTTCTGCGCAAAATGGAACACCTAACTGCTCATTCAATTTTTTTAAGTCGAGTTCGCCTTGACGAATAATAAAACCAAAAACATCAGCACCAATACGAGATAGTAATTTAGCTGTTGGGTAGTTTTCTTTTAACCTTTGCACAATGCCAATTAATACTTTATTGCCGACCTCTTGCCCTAAGCCGTTATTAATATCTGCAAAATTAACTATATCAAGTAGTACAAATACATAATCATTCACGTGCGGCTTTTGATAACGCTCTACCCGTTCAATAAAATTGGTACGATTTGAAATACCTGTAAGCACATCTTTATAAGCTGCATCTCTTAACTTTACAAACAGCCTTATATTATCGAGGGCCACACTCACATTTGTTAAGAAGATTTCAGCAAACTGCAATTGTGCTTGCAAAGGAACATGGTCACATTCTATATATAAAGCCGCTTTTCTATGCTTACTTTTTAATACAAATGTTGCACTTGAGTCTGTATGTTGATGCTTTGATAAATCAAAACACGACTCGACTTGTTTAAATACTTTGCTATCAACATTAATTAATTTTTCACCAAAGTAATTTTCGTAATGCCCACAACCACCTAAGACTTGAATAAAGTCATCGCCATCTAATTTGCTGCACACAAGCCCTCGAGGTGAACACTTTAAAATAATACTCATGTGCTTGATGATTTCTTTGCATAGTTGCTTAATATCAGTAAGCCCTAAAATAGACTTTGATGCAGAAACAATCGTGTTCATTGCATTACTTTGATATTCAAGCTGGCATACCTGCTCGTAAGAGCGAATAGCGGTTATGAGCGATGTTACTAATTTAGAGCGAGTGAGTTCTGTTTTAGTTTTATAATCATTTATGTCGTACTCACGTATTACTTTTTCCTCTGGTGTATTACCAGCTTGCCCTGTTCTTAAAATAATTCTTACATGTTGATTATTTAATTCGTCACGCACCCTTTTTACAACCTGCAAGCCAGCATCGTCAGTTTCCATAACAACATCTAAAAAAATAACTGAAATATTGTTATTTTTAGCTAAAATCTCTATTGCTTCAGCTCCCGAATAGGCATCATGAAATCGCAAGCCTGCCCCCCAAAACTCAACCCCAGACAAAGCCAACTTTGTTACAGAGTGGATCTCAGGTTCGTCATCAACAATTAAAATATCCCAAAACTTAGTCGGCTCAATTACTGCATCATCTTCATAGTCTTGTTCAAAAAATAAAAAATCGTTTTGATCTGACGACATTCGCTCTCCTAGGTAGCAATTTATAAATTATTTTTGGTTTATAATCTAATTCATACTATAGTCGATTAATAAAAAGTTGTTGTATTTCAACTCAAAAAACTAATAAAAGGTGTGCTTATTAAACCATTAAAAATATTAATCAAAGGCGTACTGTTATTGTTATTGGTATTAGTGCTGGTAGGGCTGATACTTCCCCAAAGTTATAATGTAAATAAAACAATAGAAATCAATGCAAATATTGACGCAGTAAAACCGCTTATTACTGACTTTAATCAATGGCAAAAATGGTCTCCATGGGAAAAAGTAGACCCCAGTATACGTTTTACCTTGGGCGAACCAAGCTCTGGCCTGGGTGCTCATCAGTCTTGGAAGGGCAAATGGGGGTATGGTGAAATGATCATAACTTCGGTGAGTCAAAATAAGGTCAGCTTTAATATACTTTTAAATGCTGAGCATATTATTAGGGGGACTTTTAATTTTAGTGAGCAAAACGGTATCGTCACTTTAATATGTAAGATTAACGGACAAACAACCGCCCCTTTAATATCGGGTTACACCGCAATTTTGAGCGAATATGTGCTCCGTAATACAGTTTCAATGGGGTTAAATAACCTTAAAACTGTTGCTCAGCTTAGTCATTCACAAAGGACAATGCACAGCCATGCCAGTCAAGACAGCACAAGCGAGAATTAACCTTGCTAACATTATCGAATCCTTACTTGGTTACCCTATAACAAAAATAGGCAGTAACGGAATACTGCCTACCCCCGAACAAAATTACGATATTAAAGGCCAAGTTAAGCCGCTTTATCATATCAACAGTGAAAACTCTGTTTTAGCTCGTGCCCAAAAGCGCCAAGATTTACTACTAATAAAACAACAACAAAATATAGAGTCAATTTTAGCAATGGCTATGGGGTTTTGCCCCGATGTAGCAAGTACTAAACAACCTGATGCTGACTGGGTAGAGCATTTTATCGCACTGTGCGAAGATACTTCAAATGCGTCAATGCAAACTTTATGGGCCAAAATTTTAACGGGAGAAACACTCAACCCTGGTACGTTTTCAATTAAAAGCCTGCAAACGTTAAAGCATATGACACAGCGAGAAGCTGACTCTTTGCAAAAATGTGTGTCGCTCTCAGGCTATAACGAAAAAGACGACAGCCACTTTATTTTACTCGGCTTTTACAAAAAACCGTCATTGTTTGATTTGCTACGAAAAGGCAATAAAGTATCTTTAAATTTAGGTAAAACAGGTATTAGTTTTCCTGATATTTTAACACTTATGGATCTTAATTTACTGTATAGAAAAGAAATTGAATCTGCAGTGCTTAAAGCGGGACAAGAACTTACCCTTTCATTTTTATCGCAAAAAGTAACGTTAAAAGCAAAAAGTAGTGATTTGGTATTGAGCTATTATAAATTCACGCAAACAGGTGATGAGTTATCTAAACTCATTAATTTTCCTGTAAATAAAATTTATAAGCAGTTAATTAATAATGCGCTGGAGGGAGAGTTTGATTTAGCGTGGCACGCAATAAAATAATATGCCACGCTTTGTTTAATTAGAAAATACTAATTAAAAGTGAACCTGAATACCCGCAAATGGGCCAGATGCATCAATATCAGTAGTAATATCATCTACATCATCAAGTTCTAATACCATAGAGCGGTAACCTGCTTTAACAGCAACATCTACTGCTAGGTTATCAATAAGTTCCCACGCTACGCCTACTTGGTAATCTTGTACTTTGCTATCGTCAATAGCCAAAAAGCTACCTTCAAAAAATACACTTAAACCAGTAAATGGTAAGCCTGCTTCGGCACGACCGTATGCAAGAGGAACAAAACCAGAGAAGTCTTTTGTTTCGGTAAAGTTAGTACCACCATTTTGAGTAGTACCATTTACAACAATATCACCATCAAACTGCTTAGCATTTAAACCTAAGTCAATTGAGATTAAGTCATTATCAAAAATCTCATAATAAAAAATGTAATCGATGTGTGTTAAATCACTTACCGTATTTACCGTAGAGCCTACAACATAATCAGAGCCATTAAAGCTAAATGTATCTGTAAGTAGCGCAGAACCATTTAACTCAAGCTCGGTATACTTTAATTTAATATTTGGAACTAATGGTACAGGGTGCTCAAGTGCCGCGTAGTAACTTACAAAAGTCTCATCTTCAAAATTAAAATCTTGAGATGCATTATTTTTATAAGAAAATTGACCATCGTTATCTGACTTCCACCCATCAACACCTACGTATAAACCTAGTAGAGTGTCAGCTTGCGCTGCTGGTGCTAAACATGCCATTGAAAGGGCTGCTGCTAAACAATACTTTTTCATTTTTTATCCTTGAGCTAGTAGTTCGCTGAGTTCGATTAAAGCCGCATTGGCTCTAGAAATATAATTTGCCATAACTAAAGAATGGTTTGCCACATAGCCAAAACCATTGCCGTTTAAAATAAGTGGGCTCCATACTGTTTCTTGAGTCGCCTCTAGTTCACGTATGATTTGTTGTAAGCTTACACGTGCATTTTTCTTTTCAAGTACGTCATTAAAGTCATACTCTATCGCTTGTAAAAAATGCAGTAATGCCCAAGTTGCACCGCGCGACTCGTAAAACACATCGTCAATTTCTAACCATGGTGTTCTTACTTGCTGCTGCAGTGGCGCAAGAGTTGCTTGTTTATTAGATGAATTACCCGCTAAATCGGTGTTCACTTTTTCTTGGCCTACGCTCGCACTTAAACGTTGGCTTAAGCTACCTAAACGTTTTTCAGCTTCTTTAAGCCAACTACGTAAGTTATCTGCTCGTGCGTAAAATTGGCTATCGCGCTCATGCTCATTAGCAATTTGTCCACGATATACCATTAAGTAGTCAATACCTTTTTGGTACTCACCTTCGGCACTTGGCCATGCCCATGCCTCAGAGCTTATATTAAACTGCGGCTGCGCCTTTTTAAGGGCTTCATGTTCCGTTGATTGTGATTGAGAACGGCTAAAATCTTTTCGCATAGAAAGCGATAAATCACGTACCATTTCTAGTGCGCCATATTCCCACGCTGGCATATCATCCATAATAATACTTGGTGGTATTACATCATTTGATAAGTAGCCACCCGGTTTATCTAGTAAGGTATTGGCTACCGTAATTAATGTAGAAGTAGTTACATAACCCGTTACTATTTTTTCATTACGAAGCTGCGCTTGCTCTTTCGCGTTTGCAACAACGTCAAAACGTGAAGGTTCTGTGCTCCAATAAACAGCAATTGCGTAAAAAATGATAAGCAGTAAAACAATTATTCCTGCTATTTTTCCTTTATGTTGCGACATGTGTACTCCTAATGATGAGCGTGTTGAGTAGATGATTTTGACTGCTTAGCTTGCGCTTCAAGCGACACGACTTGAGCATTAGTAAATAAGCGATTACCGTCACTAAAATATAGTGTGAGTTTACGTTCTTGTCCTACTTTTAATGGCTCTTGTGGTTCAAATGCCATTAAATGATAACCGCCAGGCTGAAAGCTGACACTTTCGTGCGCCTTAATTTCAACCGATTCAACTTGTTGCATTTTCATCATGCCGTCTACATGTGAATGCTCGTGTATTTCAACACGCCCTAAGCCATCAATAGTTGCCTTAGTTAAAGTTGCTGCGGCTCCACTGTGATTAATAAGGGTTAAATAACCTACAGTTGAAGTACTGCCAGGTAAAAACTCTCTAACTTGCGCGTTAGTTACTTCGAGCACAGCCACATCAGAACCATGATCGTGCCCTGAGTGCGCCGCCAACGATGACGAAAAAAAACTAAATATTAATGCAGAAGCCATCGAAAAACATAGTTTCGTCATCATTCTTATCCTTATGAAAACTTTAAATTACAGGCTAAATTTAACATAGTTAACCTATAATAGTCAGTCAAATTAAGGATTAAGAGGCTACTTTTTTGTTATCGGCAACAAGCCAACACAACACTGCAACAAATAGTAACGGCCATGCAATCATTATAGATCCGAATAAAAGCGCTAAAACAGTCCCTGCTAATGCCACTACACCCGCACCAACTAATCCCATAGTAATTAAAGCCACTACCGCAACTACAGCAATAATTGCGGCCAAAGCACCTACAAGCTCGAGCCCAGCCCAACTAATATCAGCAATCCATAACGGCAACTGCCAAGAATCAATCTGCACAAACGTTATTAAATCAGTAAACAGTAATAAATAGATAATTACACATACTGCCAAAGCTTTCATAGTAACTCTCCTTATACCAACCGGCTTATATATGAGGCCTATTTAACGATAAGAAAATTGCGCTATAACTAGGCAAAAATTTTTATACTTAGCTGTTCTAAATTAAAATTTTTAACAACGTTATGGGTGATTTAATTCGTTAAATTGTTCAAATATTTATGCCTATTGGTATTAATACTCTTTATTTTCAAGGCAGCAATGCGCTATAAAATAGCCAAGTGCAACTGCAAACGGAAAACTCAAAAATAATAAAATAGTAACTAGGCGGGTTGCCCAAACCGGAAAGTCCAATCTATGGGCTAAACCACTACAAACACCCGATATTTTTTTATTCAGAGTATCTTTATACCAACCTTGTTGACGATTAAAGCTGTTCATAGCAATCTCCTAAGCAGTGTGTTTTAAATTAGTATTTAAGTTCGCCTTTAAGCGAGCCAACTCAGCATCAATTTTTTCATTTTTAACTAACGACTCAATTTGGGCACTGGTAGAGCTTGCTGTATCAGTCAGCTCATAAGCCTCTACTTGAGCTTCAATACCTTCAACACGCTGCTCTATTTGCTCAAAACGAGACAACGCATGAGCTACTTTATCGCTTTGTAGTTGCGTACTGATTCGCCCTCTAGCAATAGCAACATTATGGCGTTGCATTAACTGAGCTTGCTTAGTTTTAGCCATAGCCATTTTTTGCTGCAAGCGTTCACAATCAGACTTAATTTTTGCAATAGACTCTTGCAATGTTTCTAGTTGAGTTTGCTTATTTTCAATGCTTTCGTTAACGCGTTGCTTCTCAAGTAAAGCTGATTTAGCAAGGTCATCACTGCCCTTCTCAACCGCACGTTCTGCTTTCATTTGCCAAGCTGCTAATTCTGTTTTTTTAGTATCAATTTGGCGATTAATTACTTTCTCTTCACACAATAAAGCGGCTGCTGTACTACGGCACTCATTCAATGCATCTTGCATCTCGGTAAGCATTAGGTTTAAAAGTTTTTCTGGATCTTCTGCTTTATCAAGCATGGCGACAATGTTTGATTGAATTACATCATTTACGCGGTTAAATATTCCCATGGTATTCTCCTGTTGATTTTTAATTAATTTCAACAAGAAGATTCCAAGAGTTGTGCCAAGTCCATCAAAAACAAAATAAAGCATTTAAAATCATAATGGTAAATAACAAACACTCTAAATTTTAGTGACTTTAAGCTGAACAACATAGAGTGGAATTGGCCAATAAATTATGATTTTGACTAATTTTTAGGATCAAAAAAGCCACTCGAAAGTGGCTTAAATTTAGAATTTTTAAAGCTTAGTTTTATTCTGGTACAAAGCTTAATGCTTTATCCATTACCGATAAATCAGCTTGCTTACCGTGACCACTTTCAGAAAGGTGGCGTCTAAAACCTCGCGCACCAGGCTGCCCCTGAAAAATACCGAGCATGTGACGTGCAATATGCCAAAAATTAGCACCCAAACGCATTTCCTCTTCAATGTAGTCATACATTGAACGCACTACGTCGTGGCGTGACTGCGTGTTTGCAGCATCACCATAAATTTTCTCATCAACGTCATTGAGCATAAATGGGTTGCTGTAAGCCTCACGCCCAATCATTACGCCATCAATATGTTGCAAATGTTCTAGGCTCTGCTCAATTGTTTTAACACCGCCATTTAGGCTTAAGTCTAGCTGCGGATAATCTTTTTTAAGTTGATAAACACGTGGATAATCAAGCGGTGGAACTTCACGATTTTCTTTTGGACTTAAACCATTAAGCCATGCTTTACGAGCATGAATAATAAAATCATCACACCCTACTTTATGCGACGCTTCAATAAGCGCACATAAAAACTCATACGAATCTTGCTCATCAATACCAATACGCGTTTTAACGGTAACAGGAATGCTTACTTCGTTTTTCATTGCTGCAACACACTCAGCAACTAATTGAGGCTCAGCCATTAAACATGCGCCAAATCGACCATTTTGAACTCTGTCTGACGGACAACCTACATTTAAATTTATTTCGTCATAGCCACGCTCACCTGCGAGCTTTGCACATTGCGCAAGCGCTTTAGGATCAGAGCCACCAAGTTGCAGTGCAACTGGGCCTTCGTGTTTATTAAAATGTAAGTAGTCGCCGCGACCAAATAAAATAGCCCCTGTGGTTATCATTTCAGTATAAAGCACAGTATGTTTAGTCATTTTGCGATGAAAAGTACGACAATGGCGATCAGTCCAATCAAGCATTGGGGCCACAGAAAAGCGTCTATCCAAAGTACATTTATTCAAAGCAAACCTCAGGGTATTAAAGTTATTAAGCACAGCTTAAAAGGCGCTGCATTTTACACAAAAGCCTAGCGAGCATCAATGTTAAGAGAAAACCTGCAAGCCAAAATAATGGGCTATGCCATTTAAAATATTGGTAACCGCAACCGAGCTTAAAATAAGCCCCATAATTCTACTTATTATACTTGCACCACTGTCACCAATTAATTTATGTACATGCGTTGCAAGCAGTAACAAAACCAGTACAACAGCCAATACAGCAAGCATCATCGAAGACGTTAGTAACTGCTCAACCCAAGTATATTCTTCATTACGAGTCATTAATACGGCGCCTAACATAGCGCCAGGGCTCGCGATAGAGGGAATCGCAAGCGGAAAAATAGCGGTTTCAGTGCTGTCGCGTACACTTTTAATTTCGGCTTCTGGTTTACTTTCACCAAATATCATTGAGAGCGCGAAAATAAGTAATATGATACCGCCGGCTATTTGAAAAGCCGAAAGCGGAATTTCAATTGCGTTAAGTAATTGCTCACCTGCAAGTACAAAAAATAAGAGCACTAATGCAGATACGCCTACCGCTTTATATATAACTTTACGTTTAAATCTCTCATCATCACCACGTGTGACTGCAATAAATACAGGTACAGTACCAATGGGGTCAATAACCGCAAAAAAGAAAATAAATATAGCTAATAGTTCGTGCATTACTGGGTTTCCTAGGTAAAAAGCGCTTAATAAAAACGCTGCAACTACAACACAGTATGTTAGTATATCACGGTAGCATAAGGATAAGAGTAATGATGAATATAGAATCACTCGTAAGTAAAGCAAAACAAGTTTGTGACAACCGTGGCGCGCGTTTTACGCCTATCCGCGAGAAAGTATTTCGCCTATTAGCCAGCGCACAAGGTGGTGTTGGTGCATACGATTTGCTTGAGCAATTAAAAATAACTGAAACGGGTGCTAAACCTGCAACTATTTATCGTGCATTAGACTTTTTAGCTGAGCTAGGTTTTATTCATAAAATTGAAAGCACAAATGCATTTATGCTGTGTCATCATTTTGATCATATACACCCAGTACAATTGTTAATTTGCGATACCTGTGGTTTTGTCAAAGAATTACACTCGAGTGTAATTTCGCATGAGCTAAATAATTTAGCTGCCGAAGGTGGGTTTGTTGTATCAGGGCAGACAATAGAAGCACATGGTAAATGTGAATCTTGCAGAGCATCATAATCCTTCAAAGTTATCCTTAGTGACTATACTCAAACTATATAGTCATTTCACAGAACAAATTTAAGAGTAGCCACTATGAATGTAGAATTCATCAATCCCTTTTTATCCTCTTTAATTAATGTTTTGAGCACTATGGCTCAAACTCAATTGAAGCCAGGTAAACCTCGCATTAAAACTGATGAGATAGCCTGTGGTGATGTATCAGGTTTGATTGGGATGGTTGGCCCGCAAACGCGAGGATCATTTTCAATTACATTCGACGAAGAATTAGCACTCACCATCATGGAGCGTATGCTTGGCGAACGCCCTGATGCTATAGATGAAGAAGTTACCGATATGGTTGGCGAAATAACCAACATGGTGACCGGTGGTGCTAAAAATTTACTTGGCGAGAAAGGCTTCGACTTTGATATGGCAACGCCTATTGTGGTATCGGGTAAGGGTCATACAATTACTCACAAAAGCCAAGGTAAAAAAATCATCATGCCATTTAGCTGTGATGCTGGTAATGCAAACATTGAAGTTAGTTTCGATAAATTATGAGTTGGCAGCAAAAACAAATTACATTAAAGCCTCGCCCGCGAGGTTTTCATATAATAGATGACGAAATATTGTCTCAGCTTCCAGAACTGGCGAGTTACAAAATAGGCTTGTTGCACTTATTTATTCAGCATACCTCAGCGAGCCTTACAATAAACGAAAATGCAGACCCCACTGTTCGTATGGACATGGAGAGCCATTTCAATAAATTCGTTCCTGAGCGTCAACCTTATTATCGCCACGATTATGAAGGTGACGACGACATGCCTGCACACATAAAAACCAGCACGTTAGGCTGCCAGTTAAATATTCCTATTTCAAATGGTTATTTAGCGTTAGGTACATGGCAAGGTATTTATTTAGGTGAACATCGCGATTCTGGTGGTTCTAGACGAGTTATAGCAACTATTCAGGGGGAGCTATTCTAATAAAAGCTCTCGGTTTCAAAGTATTGACTCTTTACCTCACTCATACCTCATAACTTCAAAGTACAACACCTTTATTGTAGGCGTATAGCTCGCGCGAGAAACCATAGCTTCTAACAACCAAAACTTTAATGCTGAATATTGCACAAAGAATAAAGTAGATAAGAGAGATTTTAAATTATAATTTTATTTATGATTTTTAATACAGAGAATTTTGAAAGGATATAAAAATATTGGAGCGGTACACGAGGCTCGAACTCGTGACCTCGACCTTGGCAAGGTCGCGCTCTACCAACTGAGCTAGTACCGCATTATATTTTCATTCAACACTGCAATTTCTTTTGGTTAGAAATTGGAGCGGTACACGAGGCTCGAACTCGTGACCTCGACCTTGGCAAGGTCGCGCTCTACCAACTGAGCTAGTACCGCATTATATTTTCATTCAACACTACAATTTCTTTTGGTTAGAAATTGGAGCGGTACACGAGGCTCGAACTCGTGACCTCGACCTTGGCAAGGTCGCGCTCTACCAACTGAGCTAGTACCGCATTTTTTATTTCTTCAGTTATTTTACGTTGGTGCGCGACAGGTCGCGTTCAACATTCTAGCAACTGAGCTAGTACCGCATTTTCACTTCTTCAGTTATTTTACGTTGGTGCGACAGGTCGCGTTCAACATTCTAGCAACTGAGCTAGTACCGCATTTATTGATGGTAATTCAATCACTCAAACACACTAACCCCGCGTGGGTTATCGTCTTGAGCGGGGCAGGATTCTACAATAATCCGATGTGTTTGCAAGTGTTTTTTACAAATTAAAGAAATTTTCTCTATAGACTTTTAATTCCATAATCGAATCTTTAATGTCATCCAAAGCAAGGTGCGAACCTTTTTTGTTCACTTTTGCAAGCACTTCAGGTTTCCAACGACGTGCTAATTCTTTAATAGTACTCACGTCAAGATTGCGGTAATGAAAAAAATCTTCAAGTTCACGCATGTATTTATTCATAAAGCGGCGGTCTTGCCCAATTGAATTACCACACATTGGTGATACACCTGCAGGCACCCACTGTTTTAAAAAATCTAACGTTTGTGCCACGGCATACTCTTCATCGAATGTACTTGCTTTACAGCGCGCTGTTAAACCCGACTTACCATGCTGCGTAGTACACCACTCGTCCATACCATTTAGTAATTCATCACTTTGATGAATAGCTATAGTTGGTCCTTCAGCTAATATATTCAGGTCTGCGTCAGTGACAACCGTCGCAATTTCGAGTATTTTATCGGTCTCTGGTTCGAGTCCTGTCATTTCAAGATCGAGCCAAATTAAATTTGATTTATTAATAGTCATAATTACCTAAGCGGTGCTTTCCTTTAGATCCAACGCATTTCGATATATCATATTAGCATCAACCGTCGAGCTAAAGCTTTTTTTAGGAAAAGCGACATTTAACTAAGGTTATAGGCCTCCAGTGGCAAAACAGAAAAAATTAAGTAAAGGCCAATCGCGTCAGATCAAGGCCAACCACCAAAAGCGCATTAATAGTGCAGACTCAAAACCAGCTAAAAAAGGCGCGCAAGAGTGGCAAACCGATAATTTAGGTCAGGTCGAGAGCGCAATTGTGATCAGTCGTTTTGGCCAACACGCCGATGTCGAAACTGAAAATGGCGATGTACTTCGTTGTAATATACGACGTACCGTGTCAAATTTAGTGTGTGGTGATGAGGTATTGTTTCGCCGTGCCAAAGTAAGTGAAGGTGATTTAGCCGGAGTAATTGAAGCCACGCAAGAGCGTCGCTCGCAACTTACCCGCCCTGACTTTTACGACGGCGTAAAAGTTATTGCAGCTAACATTGATCAAATACTCATGGTATCGGCGGTATTACCTGAGTTTACCCCAAGTATTATCGACCGCTATTTAATAGCCTGTGAAGATATGGGTATTGAGCCAATTTTAGTACTCAATAAAATAGATTTAATTGATGACGCAGGTCTTAGCGAAATACAAAAAGTTCTCGATATCTATCGTAAACTTGATTACCAAGTACTCCTTGTTAGTAATATATCGGGCAATGGTATTGATGAATTAAAAGAAGTACTTGTTGGTAAAAATAACATTTTTGTTGGCCAAAGTGGTGTGGGTAAATCCACCCTCGTTAATACTGTATTACCTAACGCTGAAATATTAACTAAAGAAGTATCTGAAAACAGCGGCTTAGGACAGCATACAACAACTGTTTCACGCCTTCACCATTTACCAAGTGGCGGTAACCTAATCGACTCACCAGGAATTCGTGAGTTTGGTTTATGGCATTTAGATGTTGAGCGTGTAACTTGGTGCTTTAAAGAGTTTAGAGAATTTATAGGCGGATGCCGCTTTAGAGACTGTAAACATTTAAACGATCCGGGCTGTATAGTTAAAGAAGCTGTAGCAGATGGCAAAATTTCTCAATTGCGCTTTGACAGCTACCACCGAATTTTAGAAACAATGGCCGATGGCCGTGCAGGCGCCCGTGCGCCTCGCGTATAATTTAGGATAAATACTGTGAGTTTAGACAAATTTAAAATCGCAATGCAGTACGCAATGCCAAAACATTTTATTTCACGCGTAGTCGGTAAATTAGCCGCAGCTAAAGCAGGCGCTTTAACAACGACTTTAATTAAACTATTTATTAAGCAATATAAAGTAGATATGAGCGAAGCCCAATACCCAGATCCGGCTCATTATAAAAGCTTTAATGAATTTTTTACTCGCCCTTTAAAAGACGGCATGCGCCCAATGGTAGAAGATAGCAATATCATCATTCATCCAGTGGATGGCGCAATCAGCCAGCTAGGCGATATTGTTGACGGACAGCTAATACAAGCTAAAGGTCACGATTACAGCTTACAAGCGCTACTAGGCGGCTCACAAGATGATACAACACCATTTTTAGGCGGTAAGTTTGCCACTATTTATTTAGCGCCTAAAGATTACCACCGTATTCATATGCCAATTGATGGTACACTAAGCAAAATGATTTACGTGCCAGGTGATTTATTTTCAGTAAACCCACTTACCGCGCAAAACGTGCCTAACTTGTTTGCGCGTAATGAACGGGTAGTCGCAATTTTTGAAACTGAGATTGGTCCGCTTGCAATGGTACTCGTTGGCGCAACAATTGTAGCCAGCATTGAAACTATTTGGGCAGGCACTGTCACGCCACCAGCTGGTAGCGATGTATTTAGTTGGAAATACCCAACCACTGGCGATAACGCTATCACGCTTAAAAAGGGTGAAGAAATGGGTCGCTTTAAATTAGGCTCTACTGTGGTACTAGCATGGGGTGCTGATAAAGCCGAAATACTGGATGACCAACTACCAGAAGTGGTTACTCGCTTAGGTACTGCGTTTGCAAAAATTAACGACTAAATCAATCGTTAATTAGAAATCAAAAAAACCGCGTTATTTAAACGCGGTTTTTTATTTTTGTAGGCGCAAAGCCTGCTCACGCGAAAAGCGCAGCTTTTAATATTTATAACTGATACTTTACTTACTTATTGGCTTCTCTAAAGCGAAGCACCCTCTCAACCTCTTTGTGAATAAATCACTTAAAACCTTATTGCACAAAGAGAAGCAAAAGAGGAGTAAATGAGAAAACATAAAACATAGTAATTATTTATTTTTACTTCTCTAAAGCGCAGCGCCCTCTTAGCCTCTTTGTGAATAAATCACTTAAAACCTTATTGCACAAAGAGAAGTAAAAGAGGAGTAAATGAGAAGACATAAAACATAGTAATTATTTATTTTTACTTCTCTAAAGCGCAGCGCCCTCTTAGCCTCTTTGTGAATAAATCACTTAAAACCTTATTGCACAAAGAGAAGTAAAAGAGGAGTAAATGAGAAGACATAAAACATAGTAATTATTTATTTTTACTTCTCTAAAGCGCAGCGCCCTCTTAACCTCTTTGTGAATAAATCACTTAAAACCTTATTGCACAAAGAGAAGTAAAAGAGGAGTAAATGAGAAGACATAAAACATAGTAATTATTTATTTTTACTTCTCTAAAGCGCAGCGCCCTCTTAACCTCTTTGTGAATAAATCACTTAAAACCTTATTGCACAAAGAGAAGTAAAAGAGGAGTAAATGAGAAGACATAAAACATAGTAATTATTTATTTTTACTTCTCTAAAGCGCAGCGCCCTCTTAACCTCTTTGTGAATAAATCACTTAAGATCTTATTGCACAAAGAGGAGTAAATGAGAAGACACCAAAGCATAGAAATTACGAGCTTTGCTCGTCACGCCAGCAAGCTGTGCGTCTACAAGTTTGGTGCAAAAGTTTGATATGTTGTAGGGCTTTATCTACAGCGCAGTATTAAATACTAGACGTAAAGGCAAGCTCACTGACTTCGATGTGATAAATGATAGCTAATCATTTATCAATGAGAGATACAAGACGTAGAGCTTTCTCACGCGAAAAGCGCAGCTTTTAATTCTTTAACGCTACATTTAATAAAAGGCACAACTCCCTCAAAAACCTATTTACCACACTCTTTACACTCTGAATCTTTAATCACTTTGAAATGCTGCTGCTTTAAAGTAAGCGCATCAAAGGTTATAAATTCCCCCCCCTCTGCATGCCCTAGCAATAAGTTAAGCGTAAGTTGCGCCTGCATAGAGCCTATTACACCCAGTAGCGGGCTAATCACTCCTGCGTTACTGCAATTGATAACTGGTGTAGCTTCGCTTTGTGGAAAAACACAGCCATAACATGGGCTATCACTTTGCCTAAAATCAAAGCCCATTAACTGCCCTTTAGTTGCCAATGCAGCACCAGAAATTAACGGTGTTTTATTAGCAATACAATAACGATTAACGCAATAGCGAGTGCTAAAGTTATCAGAGCAATCAAGTACGATGTCAGCACCTTTTAAAATGTTAACTGCATTATTCTCATCTAACTTTTGGCAATGCGTTACTATGTTTATTTGATTATTAAGACTCGCTAATACTTTACCCGCTGCGGCGACCTTGCTTTGCCCTAAGTGGTTTATTTTATAAAGCACTTGGCGCTGTAAGTTTGAAAGCTCAACCTCATCATCGTCAATTAAAATAAGCGTTCCAATACCTGCAGCGGCTAAATATAAAAGCGCTGGGCTACCTAGACCACCAGCCCCCACTACTGCAACCGTTGAGGATTTAAGTGCTAATTGCCCTTCAAGCCCAACTTCTTCAAGCAATAAATGGCGGCTGTAACGCAGGGTTTCTTTATCGCTTAGCTCACTCACGTTTATCAGCCTTATTAGTATTACCCTTGTTAGTTTTAATTGGCACTGCTTATGGCCACTTGCAGAGCGCTTATAGCCTCTACGTAATTATCAGCTTCGGTAATCGCACGCACTACTGCAACACTGCCTACGCCTGTTTTCGCTACCTGCTCAGCACGGCTTAAATCAATACCGCCTATTGCTACTGTTGGGTAGCTTTGCATAAGTGGTACAAACTTAATCAGCTTTTCAAGGCCTTGTATTTGACCTGTCATGTCTTTAGTGGTGGTTGGGTAAATAGCACCAAATGCCATGTAACTAGGGCGATAATTATGCGCACGTAGCATTTCATAAAAACCATGAGTAGAAAGCCCAAGCCTTAATCCAGCGTCTTTAATTGCCGCTAAATTAGCAATGTCTAAATCCTCTTGCCCTAAATGCACACCATACGCACTATGTTTAATAGCTAGCTGCCAGTAGTCGTTTATAAATACCTGTGCGTTGTATTTCTTGCCCAGCTCAACAGCTTGCTTAATGAGCCCATCAAGCTCATCTTGCGTTTTATTTTTAACGCGTAACTGCGCTGTTTTAATGCCTTGTTGTAAGCATTTTTCTAACCAATCTGTGCTATCTACAACCGCATATAAGCCAAGCGATTTACTTTCACATGGAGCAAAATCAGCAGCCATATTAAAATCAAGCGGCACATCAAAATCAAGCTCATCACCCAGCCAGCTACCGGGCTCAATTACTTGTGGGTAGTCAGCTAAATTAGTGGGGAACGATGTATGAGCAACCGGTCCAATCCCTTCGCCGTAGCGTACCGACTGTTTTAGCCCTTGGTTTATATACGCTTTAGCTAAAATAAAGGCATCTTTTAATGGGTAGTCTTTAGCTAAACACGCAGCAATGACCGAAGCCATGCTACATCCGGTGCCGTGGTTATGCGGTGTTTGTATTTTTTGATTGCCTAACCAATATTCTTCGCCATTTTGTGTATTACTATCAATACAATAATCAATGCAGTAGCCACTTGGGTAATCCCAATGTCCGCCTTTAATAACAACGGCTTTTGCGCCCCAGCTTAATAGCTTATTAGCCGCTTCTTTTATTGCAGCCGGGCCAATTAAATACACACCGGTTAATAACTGTGTTTCGTGGGTGTTTGGGGTTATTACATCCACCAGCGGCAGTAAACATTCTTTTATTGCACTTACCGTGTCCTCTTCTGTTAGTAAGTCACCGCTTGAAGCAATCGCAACAGGGTCATATACAATAACGGGAGGCACAGTCCACTTAGCTTTATAATGACTTATATGTTCGCTGATCAACTGAATTTGCTGCACATTGGCAAGCATGCCAATTTTTATTACTTTGGCTTTCATGTCTTTTTCAAGCGCAAGTAACTGCGATTCAATAATATCGGTAGACACCGCATTAATAGCTTCTACGCCTAAACTATTTTGTGCAGTAAGCGCCGTAATTGCCGTGCAGCCATGTACACCAAAACTTTGCATTGCTTTTATATCAGCTTGAATACCTGCACCGCCGCCCGAATCAGATCCGGCAATTGTCCACACTACGTTATTCATATTCTTTCCTTCACTGCTGATGCCAAAATGGCATACCCATTGTAGGGGTTGATGGGGCTGCAACGTCTTTTTCAGGCATTGCTTTTGCTTGATATGCAAAGCGCCCTGCTTCAACTGCGGCTTTAAATGCGCGGCTCATAGTAATTGGGCAGCCCGCCCCTGCAATGGCTGAATTTAATAATACCGCATCATACCCCATTTCGAGTGCTTGGCAGGCATGCGATGGCAAACCTAAACCTGCATCTACTATTAATGTGGTATCGGGTAAACGCTCTCGGATAGTTTTTAAATTATAGCTATTTAACAAGCCTTTACCTGTGCCTATTGGCGCCCCCCACGGCATAAGCACCTCACACCCTAGCTCATTTAAGCGCTGACAAAGTACTAAGTCATCGGTGCAATAAGGCAATACTTTAAAGCCATCATTAATTAATATTTTTGTGGCTTCAAGTAGCGCAAAAGGGTCAGGCTGTAAATTGTAATCATCGCCAATCAGCTCCAGCTTAATCCAATCGGTGGCAAATACCTCTCGGCACATTTTTGCAAGGGTTGTCGCTTCTTTAACACTGTGGCACCCGGCGGTATTAGGCAATATTTTTAAGCCTGTATTTTTTATTAGCTGCCAAAAGTCATCACCTGCTGTTGCACTTTGCTGGCGCCTAAGCGACACGGTAACAATTTCAGCCCCAGAGGCGACTATCGATTGGGTCATGATATCAGGCGACGGATAAAGCGCAGAGCCTATTAATAAACGGCTATTTACTTGCTCACCATAAATAGTTAAACAGTCTTTAGTTTGCATGAGCTTTATCCGCCTTGAATGGGTGACAGCAACTCAACACTGTCGCCTTCATTAAGTACATAGTTACTGTGCCGACTTTGTGGAATAAATTCGCCATTAACAGCCACAGCAAAAGGCGCAACTGCACCAAAACTTTGAAGTACCTCAACGAGCGCTTTGCTATTAACATTAAGTAGCTCGCCATTAATTGTAATGTTCATTTTATTCTCACTCTATTCGTGAAACTACTTGCGCCACTAATGCCGGTGCCAGCATATAACCATGACGATATAAGCCGTTAATGCTAATTACATTGCCAACTTGTGATACTTCTGGGCGGTTATCGCTAAATGCAGGGCGTAATCCGGTTTGAATATTAAGTAGCCGTGCTTCGGCAAATCCGCTGTGTACGGTATAAGCCGCTGAAAGTAACTCAAGAGTTGATCGCACTGTTGCGGCGCCGCTATCTTGCGATTCTATTTCGGTCGCACCAATTACATATTCATGATTAGGTTTAGGCGCTATATAAATTGGGTAACGCGGATGCATTAAACGCACAGGTCGCGTTAAATTTACTTCAGGTGCATATAGTCTTGCGACTTCACCGCGCACACCTCTAAGCGGTTTATCGCTTTTAGCACCAAGCCCACGACAATCTATAATATAGTCAAATGGCCGATTATTTATTTCGCCGTTTTTAATGGTTACGCGCTGGTTAAACACACACTTAACTTTGCGCTTGTTGAGCATGGTAAAACTTGCTTTATAAAAGGCTTGGTTATCTATTTGCCCCTCGCAGGGTAAAAATAGACCTTGATTAAACCGATTAGCAAGCTCTGGCTCTAACTGCGCTATTTGCTGAGCATTCAATGCCTGAGCGCTTTGCCCTGCTATAGGCTTTATTCTCTGGGTAAAGCTTTGTAGGTCGCCTTTATCTTGCTGATGCGCAACGACCAATGTGCCTTGCTGCTGAAAAAACACATCCCCCTCAAGTCCACTCACTATTTCTGGCCAGCGCTTCATTGAATCAAGCCCCATTAAAGCTAAATCAGCCTCGCATAACACCGACTCAGCCAGCGGTGCCAGCATGGCTGCTGCCACTTTACCGGCGCTATTTGGGGTTTGCTCATCGTCTGCTTCAAACACCGTTACATGATGCAACTTACTTAGCTCAAGGGCAGCTAAGCGCCCTGCTAAACCAAAACCCACCACAGCAATGTTATAAAACATAAAACCTCCAAAAGCAGTTATTAGTAGGTGCGAATTCACTCGCACTTCTTCAATATTTAAAGAAGCGAGGTATAAAACCTCACCTACATCTGTATCTAACTTCTTGCTATACCGCTTTGTGGTAAATTTCTGAGCCTGTTTGCTTAAACTGGGCAGATTTAGCTTTCATTTCGGCTTCTACATCAATCATTTTTATTTCAATAGCGTCGCCAGCGTCATTTGGATCAATACCGCGTGTTTCTAAATCTTTAGCGTAATCGCGTACTTCTTGGCTAATTTTCATAGAGCAAAATTTAGGGCCACACATAGAACAAAAGTGAGCCACTTTGCCTGACTCTTGCGGCAGGGTTTCGTCGTGATACTCACGAGCACGCTCTGGATCTAAACCAATATTAAATTGGTCATGCCATCTAAACTCAAAGCGTGCTTTTGATAGCGCGTTATCGCGCTCTTGCGCGCCAGGATGCCCTTTTGCTAAATCGGCGGCATGCGCTGCAATTTTGTAGGTAATTAAGCCTTCTTTAACATCTTCTTTATTTGGCAGACCTAAATGCTCTTTAGGTGTTACATAGCAAAGCATTGCACAGCCGTACCATGCTATTTGAGCGGCACCAATACCAGAAGTAATATGGTCGTACCCTGGTGCAATATCGGTCGTTAACGGGCCTAAAGTATAAAATGGCGCTTCGTCACAATGTTTTAATTGCTCGTCCATATTGGCTTTAATCATGTGCATTGGCACATGCCCTGGGCCTTCAATAAATACTTGTACGTCGTGCTTCCACGCAATTTTAGTCAGTTCACCTAATGTGCGCAGCTCACTAAACTGTGCTTCATCGTTGGCATCAGCAATCGAGCCTGGACGAAGTCCATCACCGAGTGAAAAACACACATCGTATTGTTTTAAAATTTCGCAAATGTCTTCAAAGTGCGTGTATAAAAAGTTTTCTTTATGATGCGCTAAACACCACTTAGCCATAATTGAGCCACCGCGCGACACAATACCGGTTACACGTTTAGCCGTCATTGGTACGTAGCGAAGCAGTACACCGGCATGAATAGTAAAGTAATCAACACCCTGCTCGGCTTGCTCTATAAGCGTATCGCGGAAAATCTCCCACGTTAAATCCTCAGCCACACCGTTTACTTTTTCAAGCGCTTGATAAATCGGTACTGTGCCAATAGGTACAGGCGAGTTACGTACAACCCATTCGCGCGTTTCGTGAATGTAACGCCCCGTTGATAAGTCCATCACGGTGTCTGCGCCCCAGCGGGTAGACCACACCATTTTTTCTACTTCTTCTTCAATAGATGAGCTTACTGATGAGTTACCAATGTTGGCGTTAACTTTTACTAAAAAGTTACGGCCTACAATCATAGGTTCTGTTTCTGGATGGTTTATATTATTTGGTAAAATAGCGCGACCACGGGCTATTTCGTCGCGTACAAACTCTGGGGTAATAAATTCAGGAATACTCGCACCAAACGACTCGCCTTTATGCTGCGCGGCAAGTAATTCTTTACGAATTTCTGCACGTCCCATATTTTCACGAACAGCTACGTATTCCATTTCAGGGGTAATAATCCCTTGGCGTGCGTAGTGCATTTGCGTTACGTTTTTGCCTGTTTTACCACGGCGAATTTTTGGAAGGTGATCAAAGCGAATATGATCCAGCCCTTCATCTGCCATGCGCTGCTGCGAAAACTGCGACGTCACTGATTCTAAAATTTCGGTGTCACCACGGCTTTCAATCCATTGTTCACGAAATTTTGGTAAGCCTTTGCGTACATCTAGTTCAAAATTAGGATCGGTATACGGGCCCGACGTATCGTAAACACGTAGCGGATCGTTTGACTCATAAACAGGGTTTTCATCTGTACCGCCAATAAACGTATCACTTAATGTGATTTCACGCATACCAACGCGCACGCCAGGTTGAGTGCCTTCAACGTATACTTTATGAGAATTTGGAAACGGTTGACCCGTTAAGTTATAAATATATTCAGACGCGGCAGCACGAGTTTCTCGGCGTGACGCTTTATTTGTAGTATTTGACATGACTTGCCTCATTGCTTAAGGGTTGTCTTGTCAGATATTCCGAGGAATAGAGAAAGATCGTAAAGTAGCGTACATGCTACTTTGCAGCCTAAAATAAACAAAATCGCTTTATTGTGCGCATAAAAAAAGACGCACAAGCGTCCCATTTTAGGCAGCTTGTTCCCTACGCAGGTATTAACCTGATCAGGTTCACGGATCCCGCTTTCGCGATCTCAGCCAAAAACTAATTACTTAGCTTTGGCACTCCGACAAGTATTGATATATAAATTCTGTTCGTTAATTTGAAGGTGTTATCCATCAAATCTGCGCTGAGTGTACGTCAGTTAAAAACTGCCCGCAAGGGGCTGTTTTTCAAAAACTTAAAATTATTTAGGGATAAACACAAATGTTTGCTCGCCTTGCATGACTAATTGCTGGTCTTGCATTTTAAGCTCGGCACCTTGCTTTAAGGCTTGTAATAACTGCTGCTCAAACTCATCAAGGTCTTCGCCGCACGACTTGCGCGTCATTCCTAATTTACTTACGGTAAGGTTACTTTCTTCAAGCGAGCCCTCACCAAAAAATTTGTTACAGCCAGCAAAACCGTTTACTTGCAGCGCTTCAATAAAGCTCATTGATGCATTAAACGAAGGTGGAATTGCTAAACCATCAACACGTGATAATTGCCATTGGGTGTATTTAAGCTGCTCACTGGTAACCGTCCCTGTTGATGCGCAACCAACACATAAACCGACTATAAGCATCGGTATTGCTGCTAATTTCATGCTACTACTAACTAATTGTCTAATTAATGTAATAGTAACAATATTTATGCCCTTTATCCGTTAAAAATGCATGTTTTAAATGTAAATTTTTGTTCTATGATAGTTTAAAAGTTGTCCGATTAAGTACTAAGTTGTAGTTTTGAATACGTTATCTATTTGCTCTGGTAAAAATGGCCTACCTTTTTCATTAACAGACGTTCCTATAACCAGTGCATTGAGCATTACTTTTTCATCGTTTTTACGTATAACCGTTTGCTTAAAGGCAAATTTTAAACGGCTAATACGCTGCGGCTCTACAACCACATAAAATTCATCACCTGGTAATAGAGAATGCTTATAATCCATTTCGCTGCGCATCACGACTAGGTTAATTTTATCTTTTGCTAACTGAGCAAAATCAATACCGTGTGCGTACAAGAACTCATGTCGAGCATGCTCTAAATAATTAAAATAGACGCTGTTGTTTACAATACCTTGTAAGTCACATTCGTAATCACGTACCTTGAAGTCAACTTTAAAGGTCATATTAGTAATCCTGATTATTTAACGTATAATTGCCGCGTTTATAGCACATGTGTTTAAATAATTGCTACCATACGAGTCCCTAAAATGGAGTTAAGTAACCCAATGAACTTACGTTTGTCTTTAATTACTGCCGCACTTTTACCGCTGCTTGGTGCACCAATTGCAGCTAACGCTGATGATAGCGACCTAGAAAGAATTGTTGTAACTGGCGATTTTCAGCGCGAAAGCATTCAAACTTTAAGCGCGAGTGCGAGCTTATTCAGCGAAGATGAAATTAATCAACGTGGTGCAAGTTACTTAGACGAAATGTTAGGCAGTACCGCCAATGTAAATTTTGCATCTGGTGCATCACGTGGTCGTTATATTCAAATTCGTGGCGTGGGACTTCGTTCACAATTTGTAGACCCTATTAATCCATCTGTAGGCTTAGTTATTGATGGTATTAACTATTCTGGCCTTGGTGGCAGTTCATTATTATTTGATATAGACCAAGTAGAAATTTATCGTGGCCCACAAGGTACACGCTTTGGCGCAGACGGTATGGCCGGTATGATCCAAATGGGTTCAGCTAAAGCCACAAGCGATCCAAGCTTAAAATTACAAGTAGGTGCTGGCACATACAACACCCGCGAAGCAGGCATTGCAGCAAGCACAGGCTTAACAGATGACACTAGCGCACGCGTTAGCTACTTTCGCAGAAAGTCAGACGGTTACGTAGATAATCTGTACTTAAATGACGAAACACAAAATCAAGACGAACAAGTAGCCCGCTTTAAATTAAACAGCCAGCTTACAAAGCATTTAAATACTGAGTTAAACCTTCACTATATTGATATAAACAACGGCTATGATGCGTTTACGCTTGATAACAGCCGCAATAGTGTTGCCGATGAACCAGGCCAAGATAATCAACAAAGCTACGCAATAGGCGTTAATAATACTTACACGGGTTTTGACGCTTTTGATGTAAATTTAAACCTGTCGGCTATTGATACCGAATTACTTTACAGCTTTGACGAAGACTGGGTATGTAACGATACAAGTGAGCCAAAGTTATGTGCTGCAGGTTTACATCCTGATGGATACAGCTCAACCGATCTTTACAGCCGCGATCGCGACGATCAGTCTGTAGATTTACAATTTAACTCTAAAACAGGTAACTGGGTTGCGGGTATTTATTACCAAAACCGTGACGTTGATTTAGAGCGCCAATACACATGGTTAGCAAGCCCATTTTCTTCAACTTACGAAACGAGTAATGTTGCAGTATATGGTCAAGTAGCGACACCAATTGGTCCTAAAACAACATTAATTACAGGTTTACGTGTAGAGCAATACCAAGGCGACTACACCGATAGCAATGGCTTTATACAAGATACTGACGATGTAATGGTTGGCGGTAAAATAGCGCTTGAATATCAAGTAATTGATCGCACTATGATCTACACCAGCATAACCCGTGGCTACAAAGCCGGCGGTATTAATTCAGAAGCCCTCGCTAAAGCAAAAGATGAAGGCTTAAACCTAAGCGCTGATTTTTTCCAGCAACACACCAGTTTCGACCCTGAATATTTATGGAGCGGCGAATTTGGTGTTAAAGGTTCATCACTTGATGACAAATTTACACTTCGCTTAGCAGCATTTTACATGCACCGCGACGATATTCAGTTAAAAGCATGGCAAGTAGAAGGTCAGCAATTTACCGGTTATGTTGATAACGCAAGTTCTGGTAGCAACTACGGACTTGAAGTTGAAGGTAGTTACCAACTAACTGATAATCTATTTTTAACAGGTAGTGCTGGTTACTTAAACACCGAAATAGACGACTTTGTGACACAGTCAGGCTTAAATCAAGACGGTCGTGAGCAAGCACAGTCACCTAAATACCAGTATGCGTTTACTGCTCGCTATAACTTTACTAATGCATTTTACGGTATGGTTGGTATTGAAGGTAAGGACGATTACTACTTCTCAGATAGTCACAATTCACAAGCACCAAGCAGCAACTTAGTTAATTTAAGCTTTGGCTACGAAGCTGACATGTGGGCAGTACGCGCATGGGCTCGTAACGTGTTTGACGAAACAGTCCCTACACGTGGTTTTGAGTTTGGTAACGATCCACAAGATGGTTACGCAACGCATACCTACACACAATTAGGTGAGCCTCGCGTAGCAGGTGTTACGTTTACACTTAATCTGTAAAGCATAGCCGTTGGCTTTCAAATGAAAGCTACAGCAAGCAATAAAAAAACACCGCGTTTAATTTAAACGCGGTGTTTTTATTTGTAAGTGAGGTTTTATACCTCGCTTATTTATAAAGTTAAATTACATGAGCGCGAAATAAATTCGCACCTACAGGTTTGCCGTAGGTTGTTGGGGTTGATGTTTATTGTAGGTGAGGTTTTATACCTCGCTTATTTATAAAGTTAATTTACATGAGCGCGAAATAAATTCGCACCTACAGGTTTTCCACCTACACCTACAAGTCAAGCATCAGGCTCTTTGCACATCAAACGCGATTACGTCTTTAATTTTTTCTTTATTTGTAGCGAGCATTACAAGCCTATCTATACCCAAAGCCACCCCTGCGCACTGAGGTAATCCATGCTCCAGCGCTTTAATTAAACGCGTATCCATTGGCACTTGCTTTAAACCGTTTTCAGCACGGTATGCGTTATCTTCATTAAAACGCTTAGCTTGCTCGCTGGCATTTGTGAGTTCGTTAAAGCCATTCGCCAATTCCATATTTTTATAATAAAGCTCAAAGCGCCCTGCTACGCGTGTATCGTGTTCACAAATTTGTGCAAGTGCCGCTTGAGAAGCTGGAAAATGATACACAAAACATGGCTTATCTTGTCCTATTGTAGGCTCCACTTTCATACAAAATAATAATTGTAGTAAGGTATCTTTATGCGTTTCATTTTGAGCTATATCAGCAAATCCATGCTCACACGCTAGTTGCTTTAATTGCTCTATGTTCGCTGTTAGCGGATCGAGCCCAAGTGCTTGTTCAAACGCTTGCTGATAAGTAAGCCTTGTTGCCGGCTCAACATCTAAAACAAGCCGCATTAGTTCATCCATTTCATCCATAAGTGCAAATTCATCAAAGCCTGGGCGATACCATTCAAGCATTGTAAATTCGGGATTGTGATGACTACCTGCTTCTTCATTTCTAAATGCTTTACAAAGCTGAAAAATAGCGCCTGAGCCTGCTGCTAACAAGCGTTTCATAGCAAACTCTGGAGATGTTTGTAAAAAAAGAGGGAGCCCACCTGCGTGCCCTGGACCTACAAATGTGGTGTTAAAACTGGCCAAATGCACATCGGTTACACTGGCACTGCTTAAGCTCGGCGTTTCTACTTCCATTACATCACGTGCATAAAAAAACTCACGAATGCTACGTAATATCGCTGCACGTTGTTTTAGTGTTTCAATGCTTGCGCTTGGGGCCCAAAGATCTGCTGACATATTTTCTCCAAAAAAAATCCCAGCTTAAGCTGGGATTTTATAAACAATGTTAAAGCTTACTTAACACGGCTTACGTATTCACCGTTACGAGTGTCTACTTTAATTACTTCGCCAATTTGTACAAATAATGGAACTCGTACCACAGCGCCTGTGCTAAGCGTTGCTGGTTTACCACCAGTGCCCGCTGTATCGCCCTTAAGGCCAGGATCTGTTTCAGTGATCTCAAGCTCAACAAAGTTAGGTGGTGTAACAGCAATAGGGCTGCCGTTCCATAATGTGATTGTACATAAATCATTTTCAACTAACCATTTAACTGCATCGCCTAGTGCTTTTTCGTCAGCAGCAATTTGCTCAAATGTTTCGTTGTTCATGAAATGCCAAAATTCGCCGTCTGTGTATAGATACGCTAAATCTGTATCCATTACATCAGCACCTTCAACTGATTCACCCGATTTAAAGGTTTTTTCAAGCACCTTACCAGAGATAAGTTTACGGATACGAACACGGTTGAACGCCTGGCCTTTACCAGGTTTTACCATTTCATTTTCTAAGATACTGCAAGGCTCGCCGTCCATCATAATTTTTAGGCCGCCCTTGAACTCGTTGGTGCTATAATTCGCCATCGTTTCCTCTATTTATATTTTTTCGAGTAATCTACATGCCAATGATACAAAGAAATGAAGCAAATTTGCATAAAAACTGGCAAAAAGAATTAGCAAATGTAGTTACCTGCCCAAAAACCTTGCTTGAAATGGTCGGTTTATCGAGCCAAGTCCATGAAAACGACCTAAAAGCCCGTAGTTTATTTCCGGTACGCGTGCCTATCCCTTTTATAAAAAAAATACGCAAAGGCGATCCAAACGATCCTCTTTTGCTACAAGTTATGCCACGTCATCAAGAATTTTTAACTAAGTCGGGTTTTAATAAAGATCCCCTACTTGAGCAAGATAACGAACAACCCGGCCTTTTACATAAGTATAAATCACGTGTTTTAGTAATGTTTAAAACCGGCTGTGCAGTCAATTGTCGTTACTGCTTTAGAAGGCATTTTCCGTATCAAGAAAACCAACTTAATAAAAAAAGCCTGCTTGAAACACTAAGCTACATAAAATCAGATGCCAATATAAACGAAGTGATTTTAAGTGGTGGCGATCCGCTGATGGCCAAAGACGATGCAATAAGTTGGTTTTTAGATGAGCTTGAGCAATTACCACAAATAAAACGAATGCGAATTCATAGCCGCTTGCCAGTAGTTATACCCACGCGGGTTACCGATGAGTTATGTGAGAGATTAGCAAAATCGCCATTAAAAATTATTTTTATTAATCATATAAACCACGCCAACGAAATAGACGCTGACTTTAAAGCAGCCATGCAAAAGCTTAAACAAGCAAACGTAACGCTTTTAAACCAAGCTGTAATTTTAAAAGATGTGAACGATACGCTCGATGCGCAAATAAATTTAAGCGAAGCGTTATTTGACGCAGACGTATTACCGTATTATTTGTATTTGCTCGATAAAGTTGAAGGGGCCAGCCACTTTGATATTAACGAAGAAGACGCAATAAAAATAATGGCAGAGCTATTAAAAGCCCTGCCTGGATTTTTAGTGCCTAAGTTAGTGAGAGAAATAGGTGGTCAAAAAAGCAAAACACCTATCGATCTTAAACTAATTTAAACATATATATTTACGTTGTTACCCAATGATGCAGTTACCGACTTAGCCGGTGTTTGTGCACTTGACGATTGTGCAGCACCTTCAATAAGTGCAAGTGCTGCTGCGCCATCTGCTAGTTGCTGCTTTTTAGATAAAGCAGCGCTATAAAGCTCACTGCCTTGGCCTGAGCCAGAAACAGCGGGTAAACTTGTGCCTGATATATTCATATAACAAACCTGACTTTTAAATGTAATCCAAGTATTATGTCGGCCATGCAGTACAAAGCTTTAGGAAAACCATGGATTCAATTATTGAACAACTCAATACTAATTTAAAAATTGTTTATCGTCAGGCGCTTGATGCCGACAAAAAACTCGATGAACTACAACAGCAAGGCCATGGCAAATTTAAAGCCTTATTTGCACAAGATGCTGGTTTTAGCTTTGAAGCTAAACGTTTTAAGCCGTACGTTCTTGACGTAGCCGCTGACGTTGAAAGCTTATCTAACGATGGTTTTGATGAAGAAAAACTTAAAACAACCGTTATTAAGTTACAACAAATACTCACGCTGTTAGCTACTTTTAAGTAAAGCTTAAAAATAAAAATGCCGCTATTTAGCGGCATTTTTATTTTAAGTTAATCTAAACTTGGTAATATTTGCTCACCAAACCACTCTGTTAATAAGCGTTTTTCGTAATATAGTGATTCGTCGCGGCCCATTTTAATTTTATCCATAAAGCCCATATCTTTGAGCTCCACATCAGTATCTTTACTAAGCACTGTACCGTCGTTATCGGTTAACGAATAATTAAGCTTAATGCGTGGAAAGTATATTGGTTTTACTACACGAATTTCCTCCATACCACCATAACGCACATCTCCCGCTAAATCTAAATCAGTAAACTCTACGTTTAACTTATAATCTTTTGGTAGTTGCTCAGCTAATTTAGACATATGTTTTTCAAAACTTGCCGCAATACTTTTGTGATACGAGCCCTTAGCTTGGTTAGACGCTCGCACATCACGATAATCATTAAAGTCATTCCATTTAACAACAGACTCACCAGCATGGGCAAGCGCAGGTAATGCGATACACATTGTTGTTGCTATTTTTTTAACTAAATTCATATCTTTCTCCAAAGAGGTAACCAATCACAAAAGTGTGGATTGGAGTAAACCTAGTATTAGCTATTACTAGAGCTATTTTAGCACTTGTTTATTAACTATAACTTAATCTTACAAATCAAGTGTTACTTGTTTTGCACAAAATGCAATCAAAAGTATTTAATGTGCTGATATAAAAAAATACGATTAAAATCATATAAATTACAGATAAAACATGTAAATCACCTCTATTTATGGTGAAATTAACTTAATTGATAAAAGGTACCCACGGAGCTTTCATGACTATTTTAGTAACCGGTGGCGCAGGCTATATTGGCTCGCACACTGTTTTAGAACTTTTACAGCAAGGTAACGATGTTGTTGTTATTGATAATTTAAGTAACTCATCACAAGAATCACTTGCGCGCGTAAAAAATATAACAGGTAAAGAAGCCACTTTTTACCAAGGCGATATTCTCGATAAACCCTTTTTAGATTCTGTATTTGCAAAACACACGGTTGATAGTGTTATACATTTTGCGGGTTTAAAATCAGTGGGCGAGTCGGTTGCAAAGCCAGTTGAATACTATCAAAACAACGTTCAAGGTACGCTTACGCTTGTTGATGCGATGCGCGATGCGGGTGTATTTAAATTGGTATTTAGCTCGTCAGCCACGGTTTACGGCGACCCTGCAAGCTTACCAATCAAAGAAGATTTCCCTGTAGGCGGTACTACCAACCCTTACGGCACATCTAAGTTAATGGTTGAAATGATGCTACAAGATATCGCTAAATCAGATGAGCGCTTTGCGTTTGCTATTTTGCGTTACTTTAACCCAGTGGGTGCACATGAGTCGGGCTTAATTGGTGAAGATCCTAATGGTATTCCAAACAACCTTTTACCGTTTATCGCACAAGTAGCGGTAGGTAAATTAAAGCAGCTCGCTGTATTTGGTGATGACTACGACACAGTTGATGGCACAGGTGTACGCGACTATATACACGTTGTAGATTTAGCTATTGGTCATTTAAAAGCGCTTGATAAAATTGCCAGCAGTACGGGTGCATTAGTTTATAACCTAGGTACTGGTAATGGTTACTCTGTACTACAAATGGTTAATGCATTTATTAAAGCAAGCGATCAGGCTGTACCCTATCAGGTTTCACCTCGCCGCCCTGGTGATATTGCAGCGTGTTATGCAGCGCCAGAAAAAGCACTTAATGAACTTGGCTGGGAAGCAGTGCGCGGTATTGATGAAATGATGCAAGATACCTGGCGCTGGCAGTCAAATAACCCAAATGGTTATAAGGGTTAAGTAAAAAGGGCAAGCTCGTCACGCCAGCAAGCTGTGCGTCTACAGGTAATTTAACCATAGCGTTAAATTCAGACTGTAGGCGTGAAGCTTGCTCACGCGAAAAGCGCAGCTTTTAAAATTGATTGTTACTTACTCTTTACTTCTCTAAAGCGCAGCGCCCTCTTAACCTCTTTGTGAATAAATCACTTAAAACCTTATTGCACAAAGAGAAGTAAAAGAGGAATAAATGAGAAGAGACCAAAACCTAGAAATTACGAGCTTCGCTCGTTACGCCAGCAAGCTGCGCGTCTACACGTAATTTAACCACAGCGTTAAGTTTTGGCTGTAGGTGTAGCGCTTGCTCACGCGAAAAGCGCAGCTTTTAAAATTGATTGTCACTTACTCTTTACTTCTCTAAAGCGCAGCGCCCTCTTAGCCTTTTTGTGAATAAATCACTTAAAACCTTATTGCACAAAGAGAAGTAAAAGAGGAATAAATGGGAAGAAACCAAAACCTAGAAATTACGAGCTTCGCTCGTCACGCCAGCAAGCTGGGCGTCTACAAGTAATTTAACCACAGCGTTAAATTCAGACTGTAGGCGTGAAGCTTGCTCACGCGAAAAGCGCAGCTTTTAAAATTGATTGTTACTTACTCTTTACTTCTCTAAAGCGCAGCGACCTCTTAGCCTCTTTGTGAATAAATCACTTAAAATCTTATTGCACAAAGAGAAGTATAAGAGGAGTAAATGAGAAGAGACCAAAACCTAGAAATTACGAGCTTCGCGCGTTACGCCAGCAAGCTGCGCGTCTACAGGTAATTTAACCATAGCGTTAAGTTTTGGCTGTAGGCGTAGCGCTTGCTCAAGCGAAAGGCGCAGCTTTTAAAATTGATTGTTACTTACTTTTTACTTCTCTAAAGCGCAGCGCCCTCTTAACCTCTTTGTGAATAAATCACTTAAAATCTTATTGCACAAAGAGAAGTAAAAGAGGAATAAATGAGAAGAGACCAAAACATAGAAATTACGAGCTTCGCTCGTCACGCCAGCAAGCTGTGCGTCTACAGGTAATTTAACCACAGCGTTAAGTTTTGGCTGTAGGTGTAGCGCTTGCTCACGCGAAAAGCGCAGCTTTTAAAATTGATTGTCACTTACTCTTTACTTCTCTAAAGCGCAGCGCCCTCTTAGCCTCTTTGTGAATAAATCACTTAAAACCTTATTGCACAAAGAGAAGAAAAAGAGGAATAAATAAGAAGAAACCAAAACCTAGAAATTACGAGCTTCGCTCGTTACGCCAGCAAGCTGCGCGTCTACAGGTAATTTAACCACAGCGTTAAGTTTTAATTGTAGGCGTAGCGCTTGCTCACGCGAAAAGCGCAGCTTTTAATTACTTATATTTAATTACTTATATCTAGTATTTAATAACGAGTATATTCGTTATGTCTGTGCCCACTGTCTTAGTAAGTTATGGTACACACCTGTTAATTGAATAATCTCTGGGCTATCTTCTACTTTGCTGCGCAAACTTTGAATCGACATATCTAAATCAAATAACAAACCACGTTTTTCGTCGCTGTTTACCATGCTTTGCAGCCAAAAAAATGAGGCTAATCTGCGCCCACTCGTTACAGGCATTACACGATGTAAACTCGTTGAAGGGTACAACACCATACTGCCTGCGGGCAGCTTTACACTGTGTGAGCCATAAGTGTCTTCAATAACAAGTTCACCGCCCTCATAGTCTTCAGGGTCGTTAATAAATAACGTCATTGATACATCTGTACGAATTTTTACTGGCGTACCCGGCACTTGTCTAATTGCATTATCTACATGCACACCAAACGATTGCCCGCCTTGATAGCAATTAAATAACGGAGGAAAAATTTTTGCAGGAAGTGCAGCCGACATAAACAAATTACTACGCGCAAGTGCTGCCATAATAATATCGCCAAGCTCTTGGCATTCAGGGCTATTTTCAGGTAGCTGTAAGTTATTTTTTGCTTTGGTTGATTGATGACCTGCGGTAATACTGCCATCGGCCCACTGCGCTTTAAGCAAAACCTCATGGCAATACGCCACTTCTTCTTTCGTTAATAGCTCTGGAATTTTAACTATCATGTGCGCCCTCTCACATTTTCATCAAATAATTAAGGGCAGGTAATAGGCCTGCCCTTATGCTTACTTTTATTTTTTAATTTGTTTTAAAATTAAAAAGAGTAGCTCGCTGTTAAACTAAACTTACGACCATCACCTGGTACAAAGTGTCCACCACCTAACTGATCAACGTAATCTTTATCACCTAGGTTTTCACCATTAAGCTGCAGGCTCAAATCTTTTGATATGTCATACGCAACCATCAGGTCAAAAATAGTATAACCTGGCGCACGAGAGCGTGTTGACGTAGTGCCGTTGTAACGCTCACCTACATACTGCGCACCTAAACCAAACGATAACTTATCCGACATATCGTACGTAGTCCAAACACTCGCGCTATTTTTAGGCGTACGTGCAAGCTCGTTACCAATTTGAGTTGCGTCGTCGCCTAATGCTTCTGTTACTTCGCTATCTTGGTAAGTGTATGAAGCAATTACAGTCCACTCTTTAGTAATTAGGCCCGTTGCTGAAAGCTCTAAACCTTGAACGCGCTGTTCACCACCAAGTATTTCGTCACTTGAGCTATCTGCAAATGGGTCATCAGTACGGGCATTGGTTTTTTCAGTACGGAAAAGTGCAGCATTAGTTTGCAGGCGGCCATCCATTAGGCTCCATTTAGTTCCTAATTCATAACTGCGACTTTCTTCTGCGTCTAAATCAGCTGCATTTGAACGCGTAGATACCGTTAGGCTTTCCGCCGATGGGTTAAATGAATTCCCCGCGCCTAAATATACACTGCCGTTTTCTGAAGGTTTATAAACTACAGCTGCATTCCAGCTAAATAAGTCGTCACTTGTAGAAATTAAAGCGCTTGGATCATTGTAATCGTTGTGATAATCCGTAGTGAAGCTATCAAAGCGAATTCCACCTGTAACTTCCCATTGCTTGTTAAGCGTCACTGTATCAAATGCATAAATAGCTTGGTTTTTAGCTTTAGCTTCAATGCTTGTACCGTCACGGCCGTACACACCCGTAAATGCAATTGTTGCATCAGGCTTGTATAAGTCGTTACGTATTCCATCTTCAATTAGGTTATCAGGCGTAGTTGCAACAAAGTTATGGCGTGTAAACGTTTCATTTGCAAGTTCAACACCCACTACTACGTCGTGAGTAAAGCCAGCAAACTCATAGTTACCAATTAAATCAACTTGAAGTGCAGCAAGTGAATTTTCAGTATCACGTGTTTTTTCATCTGCAAAGGTAATGTCAGTGTCTGTTGTAACCGAGAAATAACGCGGTGCAGTTGTTACTGATTCACGCTTAACTTTACCTAAACGACCTTGCACACGTAACGTAGTATTTTGAGAAAAATCATACTCATAACGAGCTGTTGTTGAGTAAGCTTCAATATCTTCGTAATCACGGTAAATATTACCGTAAAAGTTATCAAAGTCGACAGGAGAAGGTGAGCGTGCACTATCTGCTAGTTCAGCTACTGGCGTATCACTGTAAACCCAAGGAATACCATAATCTGGTAAATTGTCTTGGCGTTGATACTCTAGGTTTAAATCAAAACGGCTGTTTGTACCAAGCCCTGTTGCAAATGCAAACGCAACAGCATTTGTTTCGTTTTCAACATGATCACGACCTGCAACATCACCTTTATCAGTAAGAAGATTAATACGTAGTGCGCTTGTGTCGTTTACTTGGATGTTAGTATCAAAACGACCACGGTAATCGTTTTCTGTACCTAAACGTAGAGAAACGTCGTTAAAGTTGTCTAACTTCGCTTTTTTACTTTCTAAATTAACACTACCACCTGTTGCGCCACGACCAGAAACTGCAGAGCCTGGGCCTTTTGCAACTTCAACGGCTTCAATGTTGTAAATATCACGTGTGTAACCTGCAACATCGCGAATACCATCAACAAAAATATCATTTGTTGCACTAAAACCACGAATCGACATGCTATCGCCAGTAGGTGAGCCACCCTCACCTGCTGCTAAAGAAATACCTGAAACATTACGCAAAGCATCACGTAGGCTATCTACGTTTCTGTCTTTCATTACCGCTTGGTTGATTACTGTTACCGTTTTAGCTGTATCGAGTAGCGGTTGAGTGTATTTATGCGACGTTGATTTTTCTACAACATAACTAGACTCAGTTTTAGTTTCTGCTTTGGTTACCGATAGTTCTTGAACATCCTGTGCACTTGCCCAAGTTGAAAGCGTAGCTGTAACAACCGCTGCAATTGGCTTCACGTACGCATTTCCTTTATTCGATGGCTTACTCATGGTTACTCCGTAGTTTTTATTAAGCACTTAACTATTGTTAATTTAAGGTACATATTTAATTTCGGCGAAATCCTACCACTCAAACAACGCAATGTAAACGATAACTGTTATCAATTGCATTGTTATGTGAATTCCTATATTGTATACACACTCAAAAATTAACAGTAATTACGTCCTTGTAATTGCTCGTCGTAACTTTCAGGATTGTTGTTAAGTAATGCGAAGCTTAATTAAACCAATTAGCGTAGTTATCGCGCTTTGTAGCACTATGGCAGTAAAAGCCGACACTGTTAGTGAGCTAGAACAACTCGTTAATAAATGGCTACAAATAGAAAATCAAAACACAGAATTAAATACTCATTGGCTTGAACAAAAAAGCAGTATGGAGCAAACCTTAACGCTTCTTAATGCCGAGCAGCAGCAACTTAGCGAGCTTAATCAGCGTAGAAAAAAAAGCACCAGTGAGCTTGCCCAAAAACGCGAACAGCTTGTAACTCAGCAATCAGAACTTGAAAATGCTCAACAGCAATTAAATGATCAACTAGCACGTATTTCTGGGCAATTACTTTCATTACAAGTGCAGCTCCCCCCGCCACTTTTGAGTAGTTGGAAAAACGCCGGTGATTTAAGCGATTCAAAACTCAGTACAACTGACAAATTACAAACAGCACTAAAAATGCTGACTCTACTTAATGATTTTCAACAACGTATTTCTATTCACGAAATGGCTATTAAGCATCCTGACGGGCAAGAAGTATGGGTTAAGCAGCTTTATTTAGGTGCAGCTCAAGCATGGTTTGTAAGCGAAGACTTAAGTTATGTAGGTATTGGTTTTCCAAGTGATTTAGGTTGGCAGTGGGAGTTTGATTCAAGCATTAATGCAGAACAAGTTGCACTGGGTATTGCTGTACAGCAAAAAAAGCGCGCTGCTGATTGGGTAACACTCCCAATATTAAGTTATGTAAATAAAAACCAGCAAGGGGCTAAATAATGGCGACTAACAGCATAGTTAAAGTATTTAGCGCCACAGTTTTACTTTTTAGTGCAAACATTTCTTTTGCAGCTAGCAGTGATGATGCCAAACAAAGTATTTTAAATGATATTAAAACAGCGCAACATACTCTAAATAAAACTCAAAATAGTATTTCAAAAGAGCAAGCAATCCTTGCAAAGCAAATTTTTACCAAGCAGCAATCGCTCAGTAAATTACGCGAACAAGCCGCCGTTAATCGCCGCCTAGCTGACGAAAACACATTAAGCCTTGATCAGTTACAAACCCGATTAGACACTTGGCAACAGCAGCAGCAATATCAATTAAACTTACTTAGCCGTTTTGTTCGCCAAAATATCAGCAATAGTGCTAGCAGTAACGAGTCGGCTAATAGCCAAAACGAGTTATTAAGCCATGTTGTATCGCTAATTAATAATCAAGAGCAGGCACTTTATCCACAGTTTAAAAAACAATCGGTTGTGCTAAGTAATGGCGAATTAAGCCAAGCTAATACCCTTCAAGTAGGGCCTGTTGCATGGTTTAGTACGCAAACACCTAAACTTATGGGTTTATTAAATTTAGATGATGAATCTAATGCATTAAAAGTAGCGTTAGTACAATCAACAAGTGACGACAACCCACTCGACAATACTTTAAAGCAAAACGGTGTAGGCTCTACATTACTTACTTTTGATCCTAGTTTAACGCACTTAGTAACTAGCCAAGCCCAACAAGAAAGTCCGCTTGAACACCTAGAAAAAGGCGGTTTATGGGCTATCCCTATTATTTTATTTGCCTGCTTTGCACTTACCATTGCGCTATTAAAAGCCGCACAGCTACTACGTTTAAGTAAAATTAAAATGCACTCTCAAATGCAATTACAGCAACTTTTTAAAGCTGAAAATAGCAGTGAATTTGCAGGTATGCAGCAGCAGCTATTTAACTTAACGCTACAAAGCGAAAAAGGCCAAGTACGAGACGATCAATTATTTAATCAGTTAATTCATGATAAGCATAAACTCGATAACTTTATTGGCGCTATTGCCGTTACGGCTGCTGTAGCCCCTCTACTTGGGTTATTAGGCACTGTTAGCGGCATGATCGAAACATTTAAAATGATGACCTTGTTTGGCTCAGGCGATCCAGAAGTTGTATCGGGCGGTATTGCACAAGCACTTATAACAACCGAGTTAGGTTTAGTTGTTGCTATACCAGCACTCGTTTTAAATGCACTGTTATCGCGTAAAGCAAAAGCGTACTACAGCCAACTAGAAGGCTTTGCATTACAACTAAGCCAACTAGAAAAAGGAGCAAACAATGTTTGAAAAAATAGTTAGTAACCCTATTTGCTGGTGTATTCTTTTACTCGCTTTATTTGTATACCAGCTGATTTTTCATGACTTACTGCACCTTAAACAATACCAAGCACAGCGCAAAGGTTATTGGCAAGAAGTTAGCTCTATTTTAACTGCAGCGCTTCCGCTACTTGGTTTATTAGGCACCATTGTTGGTTTGCTTGATACATTTAAAGTAATGGCGCTGGGCCATAACGAGTTAATGAGTGACGCCATTGGTGATGCATTACTAACAACTCAATTGGGCCTTGTGTGCGCTATTCCTGCGTGGTTAATGCAAGCTTACTTAGCGTATTCGCAGCGTAATCCTAAATTACATACGTTAAGTAAACAGTTAGGGTAACACTATGCAATCACGTTTAAAGCACAAGCTAGAGCAAGAAGCGGGGCAACATATCGATATGTCGCCGCTACTTGATGTGGTATTTATATTGCTAATATTTTTTATTGTTACAACCGTATTTGTACGCGAAAGCGGCGTTGAGGTTGATAAACCACAAGCCGTATCGGCCAGTCGTCTTGAGCAGCAAGTTATATTTTTAGCAATAACCGACAACCAACAAGTATTTTTTGATGGCAGCCAAATTGGTGTGGCTGGCGTACGTAGTAGTGTCGAGCAAATGTTAAAGCAGCAACAACGCCCTGTGGTTATTCAAGCTGATAAAACAGTACCTACTGAGTTACTTGTTCAAGTAATTGACGAAGCAAAGCTGGCAGGCGCAGCGCAAGTTAACTTAGCTACGAAACAATAATATGCACACGATTAACCCGCTTCAAAAAACAAAAAACAATCGCCATCCGCTGTTTGCATTTGGCCTTAGCCTCATTGTGCTTAGTGCTGCATTACTGCTTTTATGGCTTGGGCAACTTGCAGAACATCATATGCAAGACAAAGTGGTTGTACGTGAGATTGCCATGGTGGCACTGCCACCTCCGCCACCTCCATCAATATCGCAACAGCAAACAAGTGAGCCAATGCAAAGCTTAGCGGTAGAAGGTGCAGGCGCGTCAATTCAAGCCGTAAAAATTAAGATAAAGAGTGATTTAAGTATTGTAAAACCCGATACACCCAACGTAAAAGTAAGCGCGCCACAATGGCAATCAATGAGTGTAAATTGGGATGCATTTAGCTTAAATCAACTCGATGGTCTCCCCACTTTACTTACTCCCGTCAAGGCCGTTTTACCAAAAAGCTTAACCCGCCGAGGTGTTGATGTATTTACTGTAAAACTCGATGTATTTATTGATGAAAGTGGCAAGTTAAGTTTAATTGAGGTAGTACAAAACCCATACCCTGAACTTAAACCAGCTATCGACAAAATTATTAAACAAAGCCGCTTTAGTGCACCTAAAAAAGAAGGTGAAACCGTACGCGCTCGCTTTATTTGGCCAATCGAATTTAAACCTTAAGCCTATTAAAATGAAAAATATGAATATATTTAAAACGCTAAAACCATTAACTCGCGCAGTTATCACTACTTTAATGTGCTCACTCCCTTTATTAGGTGTAAGTAGCGTGCATGCAAGCGCTGCTAGTACGCCATTAAAAAGTGCGCCACTAAAAGTAACTTTATCGCCTAGCGATCCAACATGGCAGTTGGCTATAAATAATAAATTACTAGGCCCTACAGAGGTTCTTATTGAGCCGACCGAGCGCGGTTTTGCTCGCCAAGTACAACCACTATTACAAGCCGGTAATTACAGTGAAGTTGCGGCGCTATTTAAAGGCCGAGATATAAGCCAAGATAGCACTGCTTTAAACTTATTACGTGCACAAGTACTGCTTTCAACAAAAGACTTTAATAACGCTGAACTAGCTTACCTAGCGTGTTTAAAAGCTTCACCTGATTTAGTAAAAGCACACCAAGGTTTGAGCCTTTTATACATGCAACAAGCAAAGTATGACAAAGCACAAACACACCTAGTTCACAGTATTGAACTTGGCCAAGCTGACGCACAAAGTTATGCGCAACTTGCTTATATACACGTGCAGCATAGCCAACCTTGGAGCGCAGTAGCGGCCTACCGCCAAGCGCTGATGCTTGCTCCTCAAACAGCGCAGTATCAACAAGGGCTATTGTTTGCGTTAATTGAATCGGGTGATTTAAGTCAGGCAAATGCATTATTAAAAGAATTACTCAATAAAACCCCTGATAAAGCTGAACTTTGGCTGCAACGTGCACAAATAGCATTACAGCTTGATCAAAAAAAGCAGGCGCTAGCTGCTATTGAAGTAGCCCTAAAACTCAACCCTAAAGATGCCAGTAACCAGCTTTTAGCAGCCCAGCTGCATTTAACTGAAGGCAGCACTGAACGCGCAGTGAGTTTATTAAAGCAAGGTTTAAAACACGCCACTAAACAGCAGCAAGTTGAAGTTATTAATACCACGATGCAAACTTTAGGCTGGCTTGTATCTCAACAAAAATGGGATTTAGCTAAAGATCTAATAGGCAGCGCAAAAAGATTAACTAAGCAGCTACCCCGTGATGAACAAGCGCAGTTTTCTGTATACAACGCACAAATTGCTATGCAACAAGGTAATACTAAACGTGCTCTTAAAAGCTTAAATAATGCACTTAAAATAAACCCGAATTTAGGTGATGCCCTACTTAGTTTAGCAAGTATATATCGTAGTAAAGGCCAACTCACCCAAGCTAAACTTATGTATGTTCGTGCACAAGCTCTGCCTGATTACCAACTATCGGCGTGGCTTGGATTATCGCAAATAGCGATTGATTCTAAAGACTACCCGAGTGCGCTAAAGCAGCTTAGAAAAGCATTACAAGCTAACCCACAACGCCAGGATTTAATTACTAATATTCGCGCCCTTGAGAATATAGTGCGCCAAGAAGGGTAAGTTTAACACCGTGGTTAAACTGACTTGTAGACGCACAGCTTGCTGGCGTGACGAGCAAAGCTCGTAATTTCTATGCTTTAATGTTTTCTCATTTGCTCCTCTTTGTGCAATAAGATCTTAAGTGATTTATTCACAAAGAAGTTTAGAGAGCGCTTCGCTTTAGAGAAACCAATAAGTAAGCAAAGTAATCAGTTATAAATATTAAAAGCTGCGCTTTTCGCGTGAGCAAGCTAAACGCCTACCAGTAAAAATTTGACGCCGTGGTTAAACTGACTTGTAGACGCACAGCTTGCTGGCGTGACGAGCAAAGCTCGTAATTTCTATGCTTTAATGTCTTCTCATTTACTTCTCTTTGTGCAATAAGGTTTTAAGTGATTTATTCACAAAGAGGTTTAGAGGGCGCTGCGCTTTAGAGAAGTAAAAATACATAATTACTATTGTTTTATGTTTTCTCATTTACTCCTCTTTTACTTCTCTTTGTGCGATAAGTTTTTAGATAATTTATTCACAAGGAGGTTTAGAGGGCGCTTCGCTTTAGAGAAGTAAAAATACATAATTACTATTGTTTTATGTCTTCTCATTTACTCCTCTTTTACTTCTCTTTGTGCAATAAGATCTTAAGGGATTTATTCACAAAGAGGTTGAGAGGGCGCTTCGCTTTAGAGAGGTAAAAATACATAATTACTATGTTTTAATGTCTTCTCATTTACTCCTCTTTTGCTTCTCTTTGTGCAATAAGGTTTTAAGTGATTTATTCACAAAGAGGTTTAGAGAGCGCTTCGCTTTAGAGAAACCAATAAGTAAGCAAAGTAATCAGTTATAAATATTAAAAGCTGCGCTTCTCACTTGAGCAAGCTCGTTTACAATATATATTAAAGCGTTACCAATTTTGCATTTCGACTATGCGTGATTGCGTGCGCGCATATTCAAAGCTCAACTTTTTACCTTTATATAAATGTTCAATGTCGGTTTGCGCATTTATTACCAGCAATTTATGGCAATCGTAAAACTCATCTACTAAGGCAATAAAGCGCCGTGCTTCGTCGTCAAATGTGTGCTCATCAAGCGTTTGTTTTTCGCGTTGGTAGCTATCTTCTATACCGTGAACAATAACTTTACCCGTTGCTTTAACACCCATTTGCGGCACGTTCGATACATATAACACATCAAATTGCGTTGCTAAAAAAATATAATCGTTAGCACTTCGTGGGCCTGAACATAGCGCCATAAAATCAATCATCAAGGCGTTATCTGCTTTTAATAAATAAGGTAAATCGCGCCCATGCACACTAACTGTATTGCTGCATGTTACAGCCGGATACGAAGCTAAAAACTTATTTTCAAAATCGTGAGTTGATAAATTAATAAAATAGTGACGACTGTTTTTACCATATCTAAAGCGGTGATCATCCTCCCCTGCTACGTTAATTATATGACAATGGTTATTAATTAAATCAATAGTAGGTAAAAACCGCGCTCGTTGCAGGCCGTTGTAATAAAGCTGCTCTGGCTTTGCGTTCGATGTGGCCACCAGCACAACACCTTGTTCAAACAATGCATTGAACAATCTGGCCATAATCATGGCATCGCCAATGTCGCTCACAAAAAATTCGTCAAAACACAGTACTCGAATATTTTTAGCCCACTGTTTTGCAATTAGAATGAGTGGATTTTTTTGACCTTGTAGCTGCGAAAGTTGGGCATGCACTTGTGCTATAAAATGATGAAAATGCAGTCGCTGCTTTTGCTCAATAGGTAGGTTTTTATAAAATAAATCCATTAACATGGATTTACCACGCCCTACGGGTCCATATAAATAAATGCCTTTTATTAAGGGCGCTTTTTGCCACCATGATGTGTGAGCTTGAAGTTGCTCGCTTAGCGTATTTAAAGCTTCCACCGCATTTTGCTGCGCTGCATCAAAACACAGTTCACCCGTGTCTATTTTTGCTTGGTAAAGGCTTAAAATTTGTGTGCTGTGCACTGTCATGGTATTTCACTATCGGCTATAATCGCGCCCATTGTAGCCGACTAAAAATGTGAACCAAAATGAAATTCCCTTGCCGCTTAGATAAATTTATTAGCCACTTAGCTGAAATACCGCGCACCCAAGCTCGCGCTAGTATTAAGCGAAAAGAAGTAAGCGTGAATGGCGAAATAATCACATCACATAATTTTCAGCTAGCCCAACAAGATGAAGTACTGCACCAAGGTACGCCTTTGGTATTTTTAGGTAAGCGCTATTACATGCTAAATAAACCTGTTGGCTATGTATGCGCTAACAGCGATGAGCTACATAAAACCGTTTTTGACTTACTTGATGAGCCAAATATGAGCGATTTTCACGTAGCAGGTCGTCTTGATATAGATACCACAGGGTTAGTTATTATTACTAATGATGGCGATTGGTCACATAAAATTACGTCGCCTAAAAGCAATAAATTTAAAACCTACCTAGTAGAAACTCAAGAGCCTATTACCGATGAAGCACTTGAGCAATTACGTACAGGTGTCATGCTGCATAACGAAAAAGATTTAACCCGCCCAGCTATTGCCGAGCGACTTGCTAATTACGGACTGCGTTTATCAATAAGTGAAGGAAAGTATCATCAAGTTAAGCGTATGCTTTACGCGGTAGATAACAAAGTGGTTGAGTTACATCGCGAGCAGATTGCGGGGATTACCCTAGATGAAAACTTGGCTAGTGGTGAATATCGATTATTAACACCCGAAGAAATTAAGTTATAAAAGCGCTTTAAAGGAGCCTAAGGCTTGGACTATTAGTTAAAACAATATAGCCAAACTTTTACTTGAGCCTGTTGGCTTGCTCTACTAAAATAGCGCCCTTCAAAATTACTAAGGTCGGCCGTGTTAGTTAACTACAATCCCCCTATGAGTCCGTATTTAACGATACTTTTTCAGGATGACGACTTACTGATAGTTAATAAACCAAGTGAGTTATTAACTGTCCCAGGTAAAGATCCTAAACATGCCGACAGCTTAATTAATCGTGTTAATCGTGTTTTTCCAACAGCAAGAATAGTGCACCGCTTAGATATGGCGACTTCTGGCATACTGTGCCTTGCCATGAATAAAGCCGCGCACAGACATTTAAGTATGCAGTTTCAAGAGCGCGAAACAGCTAAACGTTACATAGCACGTATATTCGGACACCTTGAAGCTGAAGCAGGATCAGTAGATCTACCCCTTATTTGTGATTGGCCTAATCGCCCTAAACAAATGGTTGATCACGACAGAGGTAAACCTTCGCTTACGCATTTTAAAATACTTGAGCGTGAAGAAAATGCAACCCGTGTAGAGCTAACCCCCATCACTGGTCGCTCGCATCAACTACGTGTGCATATGTTAAGCCTGGGTCATCCTATTTTAGGTGATAGACTTTACGCCCACAAAGAGGCACTTGCTGCAGCCCCTCGCTTACAATTACATGCACAAATGCTGCAATTAAAGCACCCTGTAACTGAGCAAGTACTTACTTTTGAAGCTGAGCCAGAATTTTAACCGGCGCAAATACTTCGTAAATTATTAAACTTTTAGATAACCTTGCCGATACCTAACTAATTGTCATTAGTTAGGTGCGTTATGCTATTTTCACGGTTTTTAAAAAGGGCTTTTTATATACAGCTCAGCTGTGCGCTACTTTTAGCTAACCCCGCCTACGCGGCTGAACATATTGCCCCACCTAGTTTATCAAGTATTGAAAATAGCGATATTGAGCGACTACTTCCAAGTGATGAAATAAAGCCAATATTAGCGGGTGAAACAGAATTTTTAAGCCTTTACAGCGAATATATGAGTAGTAATTTTAGAGGTATCGTAATACTTATACCCGATTGGCATTCTTCACCTACCAATAACTCAGGTATGAGTTACTTGCGTAAAGAGCTTAATAATTTAGGTTACAGCACCTACGCAATGACAGTACCCGACATTGATTGGCAAGCAAGTAAAATGGCCAAAGCAATGCCCAGCGAAACCGAAGCTGCGCCTAGTAAAACCGATGAACCTGCATCACCCGACACAGCAACAAACGCACAATCACAGCCTGCAGAAATAAAAGAAGAACCTCATTACGTAAATGCAATTGAAAAAGTAACTGACGACATACTTGATAACTATAAAATAAATCTCATTTCTCGGTTTAATGCGCTGTATCAAACCGCTATGGAAGATTCGAGTAATATAGTGGTTATTGCACAAGGTACTAGTGCGGGTGTGTTGTTGGAGTACTATGCAGATTTTCCAGATGAGAGACTAGATGCGTTTATAAGTTTGAGCGGTTACTTACCTAATACTAAACGTAACGAAAGTTTGAGCCAAACAGCGTCACTTGTTACACCCGCCTTGCTTGATATTTACTACGCAAATGACAGCACAGACATTTTAATGAGCCTTAAAAGTCGTCAGCGCTGGGTTGAGCGAAATGCAAAATTTGATTACCGCCAACGCCAATTGTTTGGCCTGCGCGATCAACCTGCTCAACACGCACGCCTAACAAAAGAAATAGACGGGTTTTTACGCCGACTTTTTTAAATACTCATAAGCGGCTTGAATATCTTGGCTCTTTTTAACAGCCAATTCCATCATGTGCTTTGGTAAACCTTGCGATACTAATTTATCTGGATGATGTTGCGACATAAGTTTACGGTACGCTACTTTTATATCACGTTGCGTTGCATCGCTATTTAAGCCTAATAACGCCAATGCTTGCGCACGGTTCATATTATTATTTGGCGGTACATGATGGCCAGAGCCCTCACGATAGCTACTACTTTGACCTTGGCTTTGTTGCTGTTGATTAAAGCGCTGTTGTTGCTTTCTAAAGTTAAACTCAGCTTGATAACGTTTTAATACAAATGCAAAGTGTGTTTTAGAAATGCCTAGCTGTTTACTTACTTCTGCTAATAATTGCTTTTCTTGTTCGGCTAATACCCCGTCAGAAAACGCCATTTGAATTTGTATTTCTAAAAACAACTGTATTAAATCGTTTCGTTTAGCAAAGCGTTCTTTAAAATCGTGTACTGTTTCTTTAAGTGAAAAGTCGCTCTCTTTACCTGACTGAAATGCATGTTGTGCTTCGCGGCGTTCTTCGCCCTTTAAGCCCATTTCGTCCATGAACAAGTTAGCCGCTTTTATGTGTATTTCGCTCACTCGGCCATTCGATTTTGCAATGTGCCCCATAACAGCAAAGCAGCTTGAAAAGAATAAAGCTTGGCGCTCGTGAACATCGTCACCACTAAATAAGCTAGAAAAACCGCCTGCTTTATCAAAGTTATTTTTTAAGCTTTTATCAAATAAATGACCTAGGTATAAACCTAAAATAGCACCAAATATTTTGCCAAACATAAAGCCAAAACAAAAACCGAGAATTTTTCCCCACATCTATAATACTGCCTTCTTAAAAATTGAGTTGTTACGCCTCAAGGCGCGTGTTTAATTGGTTTAAACGCTCTGGTGTACCAATGTCATCCCACTGCCCTATATAGAGCTCAGTAGAGACTAAATGTTCATTTAGCTTTTCACGTAAAATAGGCCCTAAAGGGCGAATACCTTGCGTTAATCCTTTAAAAAAATCAGCCTGATACCGGCCAATCCCCGAAAAGGTATATTTTTGACTCTCGGCCGACAAATGGCTTAATGCAAAGTCGCCATCTGGATTGTGTGGCGGATTTTCTATAAGCACTATGTGCGCCTCACCAGGTTGTAAATGAAGTTGCATTAGCGCACTTACATCGTAGTCGGTGTATACATCGCCATTTATTACAATGAACGAGTCGCCCAACAACGGTAACGCTTCAATAATACCGCCGGCCGTTTCAAGGCCACCTTCAACTTCTTGGCTATAAAGTATATTTACGCCAAATTGACTGCCATCTTTAAAATAGTCTTTTATTTTATCACCCTGCCACGCAAGGTTTATTACAATATCGGTAATGCCGGCTGCTTTAAGGTTATTTATATGGTGCTCAATAAGTGGTTTTTCTGCCACTTTTAACATTGGCTTTGGCATATTTTGCGTAAGCGGCATCATTCTTTGCCCGCGCCCTGCAGCTAAAATCATTGCTTTCATGAGCGCTCCTTTGCCAACTTTTCAGTCACTTTTGGCACTATGGTATTTTTTGTCCACTCACTCAATGCTTTAAGCTCTGGGTAAATTGCTGTTACTTCAATAATGTAATCAAGCGTCGGTAAAATATTATCTAAATAACCTGTTTTACCATCGCGTAAATACAATCGACAAAATATACCCGCAGCCTTTAAGTGGCGCTGTAATCCGGTTAAATCAAACCAATATTTAAACTCATCGAATGAAGTGTTAGCCAGTAAATTTTGAGCTGTAAATTCTTGATAAGCAAAATCAAGTAAACTTGTTAACTCTTGCTCTGGCAATTTAAAGTAGCAATCGCGCAGTAGCGATACTAAATCGTAGCAAAGCGGCCCGCGTACAGCATCTTGATAATCTATAATTGCCCACTGGCCGTTACTGTTCATAATATTACGGCTATGGTAATCACGATGAACGGTAACCGTAGGTTGCTCAAGCATCGCCTTTATTAATAGCTCTGAACTTGTTTGCCACATTATTTTTTGTTCGGCACTGAGTGACTCATTAATAAAGTCGCTTACTAACCACTGGCTAAATATATCAAGCTCTAGCTTTATAAAATCTTCGTTATACGCTTGCATAGCAGAAGCTGTGGGCGTTTTTGCCCACTGAGCGCTTAAACTAATTAGTGCTTGGTAATGCTCGGTGCGATTTGCATCATCAAGCATGTCAGCTAGGTGCGTACTGCCTAAGTCACTGAGAACAAAAAAGCCCTGTTTCTCATCGCTTGCAATAATAGTGGGAAGTAAAAAACCTTGCTCAACAAACACCTGGTTTAGCGAAATGTAAGGTTCGTTATTCACTTTTTTTGGATCTGAGTCCATCACTATTAAATGCTTATTATCGTGATTTAAACGATAATAACGGCGAAAGCTAGCATCCCCCGTGATCGCGTTTAAAGTATGCGACTTGGCATTAAGGTGTGTGTTTATAAATTGTTGTAAATTCTCAAAGCGTGTCATTTTATTAGATATCTATTTTTATAGGTCAATTACTGTAATTGCCATTATTTTCCTTTATTATGTGTATATTATATTAAACACAAAGTATTAAGGTCGATAAATGAGCAAAACCTGGGGCATATTGATGCTAAGCGTAGTTAGCGCACCATCGCTTGCCGAAACTGAACTGGCACACAACCTTTGTGGCATTTCAATGCAAACCAGAGCTTGGCAACCACTTGAAGGCCTTAACCTTGGTGAAGTTGATATCCAAGCTGATGATGTTGAGCTACTTGGCACTCAAAGCGCTGAATTTACCGGCAATGTTGATATTAACACCCTTAAGATGAGTTTGTCCGCACAAACTGCGTTGATAGACAAACAGCGTGGTTTATTAAATGCAACGGGGCCAATTACTTATCAAGACTACGTAAGTAAAGTAAACAGCACCGGATTAAATGCCGATTTAAATAATTCAGAAGTCAGTTTGTTAGGCGCCGACTACAGTCTAACCGAACAACAAGGTAAAGGCGGCGCTGAAAAGCTCACTGTTAATCAGTCTGGCCTATTACTCATGAATGCAAGCTTTACTACTTGCCCAAGTGACACCCCAGCATGGGAAATTGAAGCTGACGAAATAAACCTTTCACGCGAAGAAGGCTGGGGCGAAACATATAACGCCGTATTGCGTATTTTAGATACACCAGTTTTATATTTACCTTATTTTACATTCCCGCTAGATGAACGCCGTAAATCGGGCTTACTTACCCCGACTATTTCAAGCTCTGACAAATACGGCCTTGAAACAATTACGCCGTATTATTTAAATATTGCACCTAATTTTGATGCCACTATTACGCCTCGTTATATGTCTAACAAAGGGCTGCAATTACAAACAGAGTTTAGATACCTAACAGAGCAACACGAAGGCTTAGTAGGGATTGAATACTTAGATAGTGATGATTCTGAGCCTGATTTAAATGAACGCTACATGTTTCATTGGCAACAGCAAAGCTACCTGGGTGAAAACTGGCGCGCAAACGTTGATGTAACCAATGTGAGCGATGATAACTACATCACCGACTTAACTTCAAACTACGCAAGTAAAACCGATACTCAATTGTATCGTACTGGTTCACTTACCCATTTAGGTGATACATGGCGAACCGATATTAAAGTGCAAAACTTTGAAGTACTCGGCGATCACTTAGAGTCATACACTGCAATACCACAAGTTAATTTTACGCAAACAGCGCCTTGGCGTTTTGATAATTTTGACTTTAGTGTGTCGGGCGAGATAAGCCATTTTACTAATGATTCATCAGAAGTGGCCATAGACAGCGCAACTCGTGTACACGTAGAGCCAAAAGCACGCTACAACTACGCTACGCATGCGTGGTCATTTTTATCTGAAGTAAGCTTATTACAAACAAATTATAAGCAAAGCGGAAACTTAACCGGCACGCAATACAGCGATACTGTATCGCGTACTATCCCAAAAGTACGTTTGTACTCTCAGCTTAACTTTGAGCGTGACGCATCTTACTTTTTTGAAGATGGTATACAAACACTAGAGCCGCAAATTCAGTATTTATATACACCTAATAAAGATCAGTCAGACATTGGCTTGTTTGATACAACTAAACTGCAAGATGATTATTATGGTTTATTTAGAGACGTGCGCTTTTCGGGTGTTGACCGTATAGCAGCTGCTAATCAGTTTACTTTAGGTGCTACAACGCGCTTATTTGATAAAAAACAAGAAGAAGTGTTTAACTTTAGTGCGGGCCAAATATTTTATTTAAGTGACGATGCCAAGCCAACAGAGCAAGGCTTAAACTCAGACACTAATTATAATGCACTATTTGCAGCTCAAACCATGTTACATTGGCACCGCCGTTGGTACCTCGCTGGAGGTATTCAATATGATACAGATGGCAAGCAAATGGTACAGTCAAATGTAACACTTGATTATAAAGGTGATAATAATCAGCTAGTACAATTGAACCATCGCTATGCAAATGATGTCTCAGGAAATACAATCGAGCAAGCAGGTGTATTTACAAGTATTCCTATTAGCGACGAATGGCAATTTATTGCGAGCTATCATCGAGATCTTGAAAACAACAGAAGTATCGAAGTATTGAGCGGATTACAGTATGAATCATGCTGTTGGGCTATCCAAATTACTGGCCATCGCCAAATTGAAACTGATTTAAATCAGTCAATAGGACAAGAACAAGCAACTTTTGATTCAGGTATTAGTTTGAATTTTGTATTAAAAGGACTTGGCAGTAAAAGCCGTTATGATGCACAAAAATTATTACAACAAGGTATTTTTGGCTATCGTAGACCGTATTTTCTTAGTAACTAGAGTACTATCAGCAAGAGTAGTAAAAAGAATATGAATTTAAAAAAATTATTAACATCAGCAGTTTTAAGTGCCAGCCTTTGTCAAAGTGTAATGGCTGCACCAGTAGAAATAGATAAAGTTATTGGCGTTGTAAACCAAGGCGTAATTTTAAAAAGCGAAGTAGACACCATAATTGATCGTGTTAAAAAGCAAGCACAAGAACAAGGCCAGCAATTACCAAAAGATGAAACACTTCGTGTACAAGCTGTAGAGCGTTTAGTTAATCAAGCGCTTATGATGCAAATGGCTGAGCGTATGGGGTTACAAATCTCAGACAGCCAACTCGATCAAACTCTCGCTAACATGGCAAAAGAGCAAGGCGGAACAATTGCCGACTTACGCCGCACTATTGAAGGTTCGGGCGAAAGCTTTCAAGCTTACCGTGAAGAAATTCGTAAAGAAATCACAACGCAGCAAGTAACACGTGCAAGCGTTGATCGTCGTATTTATATTAGCGAACAAGAAGTTGATAACCTTTTAAAAATTATGGAAACCCAAGGTCAAAGTGCTGAAGAGTACGACATTGGTCATATTTTAATAGATATCCCTAACGATGCGACAGCTGACGAAATTGCTGATGCAAAAACACGTGCAGATAAAGTTATTGAGCTATTAAACGATGGCCAAGAATTTAAGCGTATTGCTATTTCATCATCAAGCGGCTCTAAAGCACTTGAAGGTGGACAACTTGGTTACATGGGCATTAACGAAATGCCATCGCTTTTTGCTGAAGCAGTAAAAGGCCAAAAGAAAGGCGCTATTGTTGGCCCACTTCGCTCTGGTGCTGGTTTTCATATCATTAAAGTACAAGACGTTCGTGGTCTACAAGTTGTAGAAACAACTGAAGTACGTTCACGCCATATACTTATTAAACCTTCAATTATTTTAAGTGAAGAAAAAGCACGCTCAATGCTTGCAGGCTTTGCAAAAGACTTACGTGCAGGAACAGCCGACTTTGGTGAACTTGCTAAAGAGTACTCAGAAGATCCTGGCTCTGCACTTAAAGGTGGCGAGTACGATTGGACAGATCCAACTACCTACGTACCTGCGTTTAAAGATACATTACTTTCTCTTAAAGAAAATGAAATAAGCGAACCGTTTAGAACACAGTTTGGTTGGCATATTGTGCAGTTACTTGGCAAACGTGTAGCTGATAAAACTGAACTAGCTAAACGTAACCGTGCTCACGGTATGTTGTTTAACCGTAAATTTAAGGAAGAAAGTTTTAACTGGCAGCAAGAAATGCGCGAGCAAGCTCACGTTGAAATTTTCCCTATAGACCAATAAATATGACTCTAAGAATTGCTATTACACCGGGTGAACCAGCCGGTATTGGCCCAGATTTACTACTCACGCTTGCTCAGCAAGCGTGGGACGCTCAACTAATAGCGATTGCTGATGGCAAACTATTAAAAGAGCGTGCAAAGCATTTAGGCTTAACAATAAACTTAATTAAATTTGATGATAATGCCCCCGCCATAGCAGCACCTGCGGGCAGTTTGTATATTCATCAGGTTGATTTAGGTGCGGATGTAGAGCTTGGCGTACTAAATGACGGTAACGGCCAATACGTGTTAGATACCTTGCGTATAGCAAGTGAAAAAAACATGGATGGCACGTTCGATGCGGTTGTTACGGGCCCTGTTCACAAAGGCATTATTAACAAAGCGGGCATTTCATTTAGCGGACACACTGAGTATTTTGCGCAGCAATCAAATACTGCAGATGTAGTTATGATGCTTGCAACTGAAGGTTTACGCGTTGCACTTGTAACCACGCATATTCCACTTGCGTATGTATCGCGTGCCATTACTCCTGAGCGCTTAACTAAAGTAGCGGGTATTTTAAATCACGACCTACAAACTAAGTTTGGGATAGAAAAACCACGTATTTTAGTGTGTGGCTTAAACCCACATGCAGGTGAAGATGGCCATTTAGGCCGTGAAGAAATAGAAACAATCACCCCAACGCTTGAAATACTTAGAAGCGAAGGGATGAATTTAATTGGCCCACTACCGGCCGATACCTTATTTCAACATAAATACCTATCTGAAGCAGATGCAGTACTTGCTATGTATCACGATCAGGGATTACCTGTGCTAAAATACAAAGGATTTGGTAAATCGGTAAATATTACCCTTGGCTTACCATTTATCCGCACCTCAGTTGACCACGGTACTGCACTCGATTTAGCAGGGACTGGTACAGCTGACGTTGGCAGTTTTGAATTAGCGATCCGCGAAGCAATTAAGCTCGCCCAAGAAAAAGCACAAAATCAATGACCGATAAAGTACATTTAGGACACCGCGCTCGTAAGCGTTTTGGGCAAAACTTTTTATTTGATGAATCTATCATCGATAAAATAGTCTCTGCGATTGATCCTAAACCAGAAGACAACTTAGTAGAAATTGGCCCCGGCCTTGGCGCAATTACTGAGCCAGTAGCCGACTTAAGCGGCCATTTAACGGTTGTTGAATTAGATAAAGACTTAGCACAACGATTAATTGAACACCCATTTTTGGGTCCTAAATTAACCGTTAACCAAGGCGATGCAATGACGTTTGACTTTGCAAGCTTGGTTCGCGATGACAAAAAATTAAAAGTGTTTGGTAACTTACCTTACAATATTTCGACACCGTTATTGTTTCACCTTTTTGAATTTTCAGATCATATTGAGCACATGCACTTTATGCTTCAAAAAGAAGTAGTAAAACGCATGGTAGCAGGCCCTGGTAGTAAAACATTTGGTCGCTTAAGCGTAATGACTCAATACTACTGTAATGCAATGCCGGTTGTTGAAGTACCACCTGAGTGCTTTAAACCAGCGCCAAAAGTTGACTCTGCTGTTATTCGTTTAATACCTAAAAAGCCAGAGCAACGTACAGCAAAAAGCGTTAAAATTTTAAACACAGTGTGTTTAGAAGCATTTAACCAGCGCCGTAAAACGCTACGTAATAGTTTAGGTAACTTACTTACCGCAGAAGAACTAACTAGCATTGGCATTGATATAACGCTGCGTGCTGAGCGCTTATCTTTACAACAATTTATTGATATAGCTAACTGGATTTATGACAACAAGCAGTAACATTGGATCGCCTGTAAAGGTATCTGTAGAAACATTTTACGTAGAAGGCCAATCTCAACCTGAGCTTGAAAAATACGTATTTGCTTACTCGGTAACAATTAAAAACCATAGTTTATGCAGTGCAAAATTACTGAGCCGCTATTGGTTAATTACCGACGCAAATGGCAAACAAGTAGAGGTTGAAGGCGAAGGCGTTGTTGGCGAAATGCCAGATATTGCACCAGGCGAAAGCTATAAATACACCAGCGGTGCAATTTTAGATACACCTGTAGGCACTATGCAAGGCCATTACACGTTACGCAACGAGTTTGGCTCTGAGTTTCAGGCGCCTATTAATGTGTTTCGTTTGGCTTGCCCTAACATTTTGCATTAAGCACTTAGATGGCAGATTATGCGATAGGTGATTTACAAGGGTGTTTTAGTGAATTTAACACCCTTTTACAACGGGTTGATTTTAACCCAAGTAAAGATCACCTATATTTAGTTGGCGACATAGTTGCTCGCGGGCCAGACTCCCTAGCCTGCTTAGACTATATTTACCAACATCAAAATAGCATGACCATCACTTTAGGCAATCACGACCTTCACATGATTGCCTGCTACTTTCTTAACAAACCCACTAATCCAAAAGATAAATTAAACCCAATATTTGAAAGCCCTAAATTGGCTAACTACATCGCTTTTTTACAAACCCAGCCATTGGCTTTAGAGCTTATAAAACATAACTGCTTTATATCTCACGCGGGGTTAAATCCCGATTGGTCTGTTGAAGATGCGCTAAAACAAGCGCAATTTGCACAAAGCTGTTATCAATCAAGTAACGCAAAAGCGTTTTTTGAACACATGTATCAGGCTCACCCCGCAAAGTGGTCTAATACCCTTGATGACTTTGCAAAGTTTAGATACATAGTTAATTACTTTACCCGCATGCGTTTTTTAACAAGTGATAACAAACTCGAGCTTAATGCAAAGGGTGCAATAACCGAAAGCGAAACTCTCACTCCTTGGTTTAACCACCCCAATATAGCTAAATCTAAACACGATATTATTTTTGGCCACTGGGCCGCACTTGAAGGTAGAACAGGTAATTCACGGGTTCACGCCCTAGATACAGGCTGCGTATGGGGTAACACCATGACCCTAATGGAGCTGAGTACTAAAAAAGTAATTGTAGAAAAATCCCACCTTTCGTCTAAATAAACTGAAAAAAAACAATACATCTGTTAGATTTATCAATTAATAGTTAAAATTAATTAAAGTAATTGATTTTAATTACTTAACTTATTGGTACAAACGCCGATAAGTCTTAATTGAAGTACTTTTGAGTGGAAATCTTATGAACCTGACAGTAAGCCAGCGTATTTGGGGTGGTTTTATATTTATCACACTATTATTATTAATAATTGGTGGTAATTCCTTAATAAAAATTGCAAATATTGACCGTTCCACTCAAAAAGTGAACCAACTATCACTCCCAGCATTAAATAAAAGCTCTGAGCTACAAGCCGAATTTATTTTAATGAGCAAAGCCGCTCAAGCGAGTTTTTACACGACATCAGCCAGTGAACTTGCGCCAATAAAAGCACAGGTCTTTGAGCAAAAACAGCAATTCAACACGCTGCACCGAGAGCTTCAAGATGTAGTAAAAAACGATGCTGCACTTAATCAAAGCAGCCAAAATGTAGAAAAAACTTATTTAAGCTTTTTAAGCACCGTTGAAAATTTATTAGAAGACAAAGGCAAGCAACTAGCATTAAATAAAACATTAAAAGCACAATTAGAAAATATAGAACTAAGTGCAGAAGATGCTAACTCTGTTGTACTCGACATTACCGACATTGATGGGTTTGAACAAAACCACCCTCGCGCTTATCAAGCTGCAAATAATTTAGAAAACAACTTTATGTCGGTAGTTAGTAACAGCACCGACATGCTGACTGTTAAAACGCTTAACACTCTCGATATTGTTAAAAACGAGCAAACGTATTACCTTGAAGAAGTAATACGTACCGTTGATTTAATTAAGCCAGCAATAGAGCAAACGCATAGCGACTTATATTCAAGCCTAAAAGAGTATGTTGATGTTTTAGAAAATAACATAAAGGGCAGTAACAGCTTAGCAGCAAACAAAAAACGTTTAATTGATTCGATTACGCTTACGCAATCAGAGCTTGCACAGTCAGAGCAAGCCACCAAAATGGCACTTAACCAAATTGACGAGCTAGTTAATCAAGCAAGTGACGTTGCGTTTAAATTGCAACAAGGTGTGCGCAGCGATGTAGACTCAGCTAATTTATGGACCTGGGTTGGTATGGTTATAGCCACTCTTTTAGCAATTGTGATTGCCATTATTACTGTTAGCCGCATTACTAAACCACTTGCCGAAGTTAATCGCATTTTAGATATTGTTGCCAGTGGCGACATGACACAACGTTTAGACGACAGCGCTAAAGACGAGTTTGGCGAACTATCTAAAAGTTGTAATACACTAATTGACAGCCTACGCAGCCTAATTAAAGGCATTATTTCGCGCTCTACTCAGCTTGCAGCAGCATCAGAGCAAACATCGGCCATTACCTCAGAATCAAGCCAAGCAATTCGTAACCAGCAAGCACAAGTTGAACAAGCAGCTACTGCAACAACCGAAATGAGCAGTACATCGCAAACAGTTAGTAACAGTGCTCAACAAGCACTTAGCGAAATTAAAAATGCAGATAAAGAAGCTGAGCGTGTTAAAGGTATTTCAAATAACAATAAAGCTACAATTGAACAGCTAGCACGTGAAGTAGACGACGCCTCACAAGTAATTAATAAACTGCATCAAGATAGCGCATCAATAGGCAGCATTTTAGATGTAATACGCGGAATAGCGGATCAAACGAACCTACTTGCTCTAAATGCCGCAATTGAAGCTGCACGAGCTGGTGAATATGGCAGAGGCTTTGCTGTTGTAGCTGACGAAGTACGCTCTCTAGCAAGTAAAACTCAAGAGTCGACCCAAGAGATACAATCAATGATTGAGTCGCTACAAACAGGCGCTGAAGCTGCCGTAACGGCAATGAGCAAAGGTAAGCAACGCGCTGTATCGTGTGTTGAGCAAACCGACCTAGCAAGTAGCGCACTTGATTCGATTACATTTGCAGTTTCGCAAGCCCACGACGTAAGTGAAGAAATTTCGACTGCCGCACTTGAGCAACAACAAGTAGCACAAGAAATTAGCGAACGCCTTGAGTCGATTGTAGCCATCGCAGAGCAAACAGCCGAAGGCGCAAACCAAACTAATATCTCAAGTTCAGAAGTAGCAAAACTTGCTGAAGAGCTTCGCTTGTCGGTAGACGAATTTAAAGTTTAAGTTTACTAAAACGATTAAAAAACCCCGATGGTACACAGTACCACCGGGGTTTTTGTTTATAAGAACTTTAGGAATGAGATGTAAAACCTTACCTACAACATACACACACCCTGCAGATGCGAATTTACTTCGCGCTCATCTAACCTAACTTTACCAAAGCGAGGTATAAAACCTCACCTACAACATGCACACACCCTGCAGATGCGAATTTACTTCGCGCTCATCTAACCTAACTTTACCAAAGCGAGGTATAAAACCTCACCTACAACATGCACACACCCTGTAGGTGCGAATTTACTTCGCGCTCATCTAACCTAACTTTACCAAAGCGAGGTATAAAACCTCACCTACAACATACACACACACCGTAGGTGCGAATTTATTTCGCGCTCATCTACCTTAACTTTACCAAAGCGAGGTATAAAACCTCACCTACAACATACACACACACCGTAGGTGCGAATTTATTTCGCGCTCATCTACCTTAACTTTACCAAAGCGAGGTATAAAACCTCACCTACAATATATGCCACCTGTAGGTGCAAATTTACTTCGCGATCATCTACCTTAACTTTACCAAAGCGAGGTATAAAACCTCACCTACAATATATGCCACCTGTAGGTGCAAATTTACTTCGCGATCATCTACCTTAACTTTACCAAAGCGAGGTATAAAACCTCACCTACAACATCCCCCCTGTAGGTGCGAATTTACTTCGCGCTCATCCAACTTAACTTTACCAAAGCGAGGTGTAAAACCTCACCTACAATATGCACGCCCTGCAGATGCGAATTTACTTCGCGCTCATCTAACCTAACTTTACTTCGCGCTCTCTTAATTTGAAACCTCTGCTACCTTTAATAAAAAGTATTGAAAGACTGTAAAAATGTATCGTTCTGATTTATTGCGAAAAGGCAGAGTATCATTAACAAATCGATTTTACTCAATCACACTAGTGGCACACAAAAGAGAAAACATATTTATTTCTATGGATATTAATCGTTTGATAATCACAGAAATGAAAAAGATAGAAACGCAAGAAGCAGCTAAAACAATAGCATTTGTAATTATGCCAAATCATATACATTGGCTAATTCAATTAGGAACTAAGAAAACGCTGTCTGATGTAATTAAGTTATTTAAAGGCCGTTGCTCTAAAGCAACCCGTGACGACTTAGGTATGTATAAATTATGGCAACGTAACTACTATGATCACATGATTAGAAATGAAAATGATTTACTAAACAATGCTAGATATATTATTGCTAACCCTTTGCGGGCTAAAATCGTAGATAAAATTGCTTTATACCCTTACTGGGATTGTATTTATATAAAATAAAAAGCGAGGTATAAAACCTCACCTACAATATATGCCCCCTGTAGGTGCGAATTCACTTCGCGCTTATGTAATTTAATTTTACCAAAGCCAGATAATAAAACCTCATCTACAACTTATATACATCAATTACTAACTACTAATATATCGCTTTTTTCTTCCTTACTTAGGCGTTTATTGCTAACCTCGCGTTAACGTTTTTACTTAAACAATTTTTTGCTAACGGAATAATTATGCTCAAAAAAATATCACTGTTTATCGGGATGGCAATCAGTGCAAATGCTGTTGCTAAAGGTGGCGTATCACCCTACTTACCTTTAAATCAAGCCCCAGAACTTGAGCACTTAGTACAACAACTTTTAGCTGTAAGTAAAAACACACACATTATGAGTAAACCTTATAAGTCTCACGACATTTATCGAATATTACAAACCATAAGGTATGACTACCCTGAGCTTTACCACACACTTACTTATCAAATTAATCCTTATATACAATCAAGCGCAACCACTCTTGCTAAAGTAACTTTATCAGCAGGCACGAATGAAAAGAACATACCAAATCAACGCGGCCAAACAACAAAAACAAACCTAATAGTTGAAGGTGGTGCTTATTCTAATTTTGGTGATTACTTCGGTATGAGTGCTGTGGGTATAGCCAACGAGGATGAAATATTACTAACGCAAAGTATCATGTATTTAGGCTTCAAATATGCACAACTTGATATCGGTTATAGAGAGCATTGGTATTCACCTTTTAGCAACAGCGCAATGTTACTCAGCACACAAGCCGAAACAACTCCGTCTATATCCATAAGTAATGTAACCCCCATAACTAGCTTTAATATTCGATACGATATGTTTATTACTCAACTCTCTGAGCAAAGAGGTATCTTAAAAAACAAAAGAGTCGAAAACGCAGAAGATCGAGAATATGAACCCGGAAAACCTTACTTATTCGGCCTGCATACTAGCTTGGCAATAACTGACAATCTGACTGTTAGTTTAAGCCGTCTCATGCAGTTCGGTGGGGGTCCAAGAGATGTATCATTAAAAGATTTTGCTGAAGGCTTTTTTAGCCCCGGAAGCAAAGATAATGTTGGCGAAGATGACACAAACGATGTTAACTTTGAATTAGGTGATCAACTAGGTGCTATTGCTTTTGAGTATTCAAACACACTCTATAATACACCTTATGAACTATATGCAGAAATAGCATTAGAAGACACCCTTGGAGGGGATCGCAATAATGCATATAGCTTTGGTTTATTTCTTCCATTTATCAGCGACAAACACAGCTTACGTATCGAACACAGTAACTGGCAAGACCTTTGGTATGCCAATGGTATATATCTAGATGGAAATAGAAATAACGGCAATGTAATTGGCCACTGGGCTGGTGATGAGCATATCTACGACGACTATGTTGCAGCTAAGGCCGTTAGCTTAAATTGGAACTGGCAATTGAATCGAAAAGAGAGTCTACAAACTACATTTAGCAGTTTAAAAAACAAAAGTGATGTTTATACGACCAGCTATGAGTTACAAATAACTTATAATAGAAAGCTTTCTAGAGCAGCTTGGGGAGTTAAAAGCTGGGGTGTAGATTTTTATGGCGGTGAGGATGTATACGGTGACTCATTTGCTAAATTAGGTGTTACGGCCAATTTTAATTAGTAATAGCTGTTTTGTGCTTACATTTAAATTATATCAATTCGCTTAATTAGGTGATCTATTTTGAGGTAATAAAATCGTGTTGGTAACAAGACAAAAATTTCGTTATTTATTTGTTATATATCGGAATTTTTAACACAGTTAGCGTCAGATTTAACCCCTCAAATTTATTAAGTATTATTGTTATTAAGCCAAATAAAATGTATAGCACTTAATGCTATAGACCTTCACACTATATAGATATAAAAAACCCCGTGATTACCACGGGGTTACATACGTATTAAACAATAAGAAGCTAATAGCTTGTTAGTAGTTTAATCACTACCAAATAAATCGCGTGTATAAACTTTGTCTGCAATATCACTGAGTTCTTCAACCATACGGTTAGACACAACAACGTCAGATATTTGCTTAAACTCATTTAAATCTTTAATTACGCGAGAATGGTAAAATTCGCTTTCTTCAAGTACTGGTTCGTAAACTACTACCTCAATACCTTTAGCTTTAATGCGCTTCATAATACCTTGTATAGCAGAAGCTCTGAAGTTATCAGACCCTGTTTTCATTACTAAACGATACACGCCAACCACTTTTGGGCTACGCTTAATTATTGAGTCCGCAATAAAGTCTTTACGTGTCGTATTAGCATCAACAATCGCACCAATAATGTTGTTTGGTACATTTGCATAATTTGCACGTAACTGCTTAGTGTCTTTTGGTAAGCAGTAACCGCCATATCCAAACGATGGATTATTGTAATGATCACCAATACGTGGGTCTAAACTAACACCCTGTATAATTTGCTTAGAGTTTAAGCCATGTGCTTCAGCGTAGCTATCAAGCTCATTAAAGTAAGCTACACGCATTGCTAAATAAGTGTTTGAGAACAACTTAATAGCTTCGGCTTCAGTTGAGTCAGTAAAAAGTACTTCAATATCTTCTTTGATAGCGCCTTGCTTAAGTAAGTTAGCAAATACACTGGCGCGCTCACTTTGCTCACCAACAACAATACGCGATGGGTATAGGTTATCGTGTAGCGCTTTACCTTCACGTAAAAACTCTGGTGAAAATATTAAATTACTAATACCCAACGTCTCTTTAATATTTTGCGTAAAACCAACCGGTATAGTCGACTTAATCACCATAACTGCATTTGGGTTATGCGCTATTGCATCTTTAATTACAGCCTCTACAGAGTTTGTATTAAAGTAGTTATTTTCAACATCGTAATCGGTTGGAGTCGCAATAATTACAAAATCGGCATTTTTGTATGCGGCTACTTTATCAGTTGTGGCTGTAAAATTTAAATCACTGCGCGTTAAAAACTCACTAATTTCAGTATCAACAATAGGCGATTGCTTATTGTTTAAAAGCGCAATTTTGTGGTCGTCTATATCTAATGCAACCACTTCATTGTGCTGCGCTAACAACATAGCATTAGAAAGGCCTACATAGCCTGTACCAACAACGGCTATTTTCATTTTATTCCCTTAAAGTTTATAATTTTAATCATTTGATTTTACCAGATATCTAAAGTAAAACGAATAAACAACTCGTTCAATTAATTTGTTCTCAGCTAAACATTAATAAACATTTATCCTCATCTTAGAAACAACTAAAATGAGGCTATGTACCTACAACTTATAGTTAGTAAGTAATTTACTAAACGTATCAATTTTAGCTTTTCACTTGGCTTAAAAACTCATTGAAGTCTGTACCTAACTTGTCATCACGCATTGCATATTCAACAATAGCTTTAAGATAGCCAAGCTTATCGCCACAATCATGCGAACGCCCACTCATATGAAATGCTTCTACAGTTTCTTTCATCATTAACGCATCAATCGAATCAGTTAGCTGGATTTCACCGCCAGCTCCAACTGGTGTTTTAGCTAGTAAAGGCCATATATTTTTACTTAAAACATAACGCCCTACAACAGCGAGGTTGGAAGGTGCGGCATCTTCATCCGGCTTTTCAACCATCGTCTTAATTGCAGCACTGTGTCCTGGAGTAAGCTCAACACCTCCAATATCAGCGATACCATATTTACTAACATCCTCACGGGCAACTGGCTCAAGCATAATTTGGCTAGCGCGAGTCTCATCAAAACGCTTAATCATCGCAGCTAGGTTTTCAGTCTTTTGATCCGCGGTATAAGCGTCTAAAATAACGTCAGGGAGCAATACTATAAAGTCATTATTACCAACGATAGGCTTAGCGCACAAAATTGCATGCCCTAACCCTTTCGCTTCACCTTGACGTACACTCATAACCGTTACATCAGATGGACAGATTGAACGCACTTCATCAAGTAATGCGCGCTTTACACGCTTTTCAAGCGTTGCTTCAAGTTCATAGCTTGTATCAAAGTGGTTTTCGATAGCATTTTTAGAGCTATGTGTAACCAATACAATATCTTTTATACCCGCAGAAACACATTCATTGACGATATATTGAATCAATGGCTTATCTACAATTGGAAGCATTTCCTTAGGAATTGCTTTGGTCATAGGTAACATACGTGTACCAAGGCCGGCAACCGGTATAACAGCTTTCATGGGTAGTCCTTTATTATATTTAGTATTTTAACTTAGCAATTTGAACTTATATCTAAACTGAATCACAATAGTAGTTGAGTAATAAAAGTGAATATAAAGAAAACGCGTATTTTGCTTTTTAATTACTTAAAAAGTAGATATTGAACATCAAAAATTTATGTTTATACCCTTTAAGATAATTTTCATCACGAACTGGGTGCACCGAGGATACGGAAACGCTTCACGCTACACCGAGGAGTAATGAGCTCTTCTCTTTCACTTCTCTGTATTCTCTGTGGTGATAACAATCTCTTAATCACTTTATGAGCATTTAGCCCAAAACAATTTTACCACCGAGAGCACAGAGGCGCCTCGCGCTACACAGAGAAGTTATTAGATCTTCTCCTTCACTTCTCAGTGGTAATAATAATGCCTTAATTACTTTATGAGCATTTAGCCCAAAACAATTTTACCACCGAGAACACCGAGGCGCTGCGCGCTACACTGAGAAGTTATTAGATCTTCTCCTTCATTTCTCGGTGGTGATAATAATGTCTTAATTACTTTATGAGCGAGGTATAAAACCTCACCTACATAACAATTTTACCACCGAGGGCACAGAGACGCTGCACGCTGCACTGAGAAGTTATTAGATCTTCTCCTTCACTTCTCTGTCCCCTCCATGTTGATAACTATTACTTATTCACTTTGTGAGTATTCACTTAATAAATAAGATTTAGAACTCATCTAAATACATTACTTATAGTAACCTATTAATTCAGTTATAAAATTTGAAAGTTGCGACTCAGGCAGCTCATTAATTCCAGCAGCTGCCGCACGCCCACCACCTGTTGCAAACTTACTACATATATCAACAGCCCCCTGCTTATTACTAAGCGGAGCGCGAACGCTAACAGTGTAACTTCCTTTATTATTACTTGTAACAACACCATGCGCTTTCGTTGGAGCTTGGTTAGCTAAATCATTACCTAATACCCCACTAACACGACGCGCCCAAGGCTCATCATCTAATAAAATAACTTTGGCAGTATCACAATCATGCAGAACTTTGGCCCCTGCAGCTTTTTTCATATCAGCTTTATAAGCACGCTCTAAAGTATAGTAAGCTGAGCTTTCATCGTTTATGGCATCAAGCGGCGATTTATATTGCAAAAGTTGCTCGTAAAGATCTTCTGGAGGAAAATGTAAATCAGCAACTTCACTCCCATAACCATTATAATTAATATACGTACCAAATGCTTTTAGCTGCGATTTTTGTAATTCAGTCAGTTTTAACTTATCAGCTTCTGCATCAGCCTTTGCAAATAAATTATCACCATATGCAGCAGTAATTGCCCACAGGTGAAATTGCTTATCAAGTAAATCACTCACAATTAAACTGGTGCACATATTTGCATCCAGATCTATATGAGGAAATAAATTTGCGTGATTAGGAATGTCACCTGCTTTGTGATGGTCAACATACATAACTTTTGCGCCAGCCGTTAATGCATCATGAAGAGCTGACATATTTTTTTCCATTGAAATATCAAGCACACGAATGCAGTCGCCTGATTGTGGTGTTACTTTTTTTAGTAACTGAATATCACGCTTAACCCCAGTTACTTTAACTGTCTCTGTAGGGTTAGCAAGTTGTAACTGAAGCAATGCGATAATACCATCAGCATCACCATTAAAAACATCATATTTCATAGTAGTCTCAAAGTCAGAAATCAAAGTACTTTGCTTAACTAAGCAGTTAATCTTTAAATTATTCTGGTATCAAAATCTGAATACCTATAATTTTATAACTTCTTTTTCCTTTAAATACTGAATAATTTGCTCAACACTTTGTTCAATACTTTGCTGTGCTGTTTTAACATGTATCTCTGGTGATATTGGTACATCAAAAGCAGAGCTAATCCCAGTAAAGTTAGGTATTTCACCAGCTCTCGCTTTTTTATACAAACCTTTAGGATCGCGGCTTTCACATACTTCTATTGGGGTATCAATAAACACCTCAATAAACTCACCTTTAGCCATAATACTGCGAGCCTGGGCACGATCTGTAGCAAATGGAGAAATAAATGCAGTCGATACTATTAATCCTGCATCCACAAATAACTTAGCAACTTCGCTAATACGACGAATGTTTTCAATACGGTCTTCATCGCTAAATGTAAGCCCTTTATTTAGGCCCATACGAACATTGTCACCATCTAACAAATAAGTATGACAACCTAATTCAAATAATTTTGATTCTACCGCATTAGCAATAGTAGACTTACCTGAGCCACTTAATCCCGTATACCAAAGCAAAACAGGCTTATGTCCTTTGTGAACTTGCTTTTTTTCTCGTGACACCGTTTGTGTGTGCCATACTATATTTTCATCCTGGCTCATTAATATACCTTACTCTAATTCTTATACAGTGCGAGATAACCCCACACTGGCGTAATATAATTTTAAATGCGACACTAAAGTGCATTAAATACTTACTTAAACGGAAAAAATACCGGAATACAAACTAAAACTACCACAGCATAAACAACACTGACAGGTAAGCCCATTTTAACAAAGTCATTTAACCTATAATTACCAGCGTTAAAAACCATTAAATTAGTTTGATAGCCATAAGGGCTTATAAAACTTCCACTTGCAGCAAAAGCAACTGTCATAACAAATGGCAATACATCTACTCCAAACCCCAGAGCAATGGTATAACCTATAGGAAACATTAACGCAGCTGCCGCGTTATTAGTCACAAACTCAGTCATTAACCAAGTTGCTATATAAACAAAGATTAACGCTACATATACATAGCTCGGATCGTTATACTGTCCAATAAAATCGCCTAATGTACCTACTACACCAGAATTAACTAATGCATTTGAAAGCAAAATTGCCGATGAGACAACCAGCCAAATATCAACCGGAAAGCGCCTAACCAGCTCATTCGTAGTTAAACTATGAGTGAATAATAGCCCTCCGAGCAATAATACCAAACCTTCTAATAAATCAAGAATACCAAAAGCGGCCAGCACAATGATTGAAATAAACCCACCAATAGATAGCCAAGCACGCCACCCATTTATTCTTGATTCAGGCTCAACGCCAGAAAGCACTAAAAAGTTTTTATTAATATTAGTTCTTGTTTTGTAATCTTTACCTACCGCTAGGACTAAAAAGTCACCAGAACGGATTACAACGTCTCCTAGCTTACCAGAGACTTGCTCACCATCGCGTCTAATTGCAACTACAGCGGCATCAAATAAAGCCCTAAACCCTGTTGTTTTTAAGGTCTTACCAACAATAATACTTTCCTGCCTAACCACTACTTCAGTTAAATTACTATTTAACGTACCGTTTTTTTCAGCAAAAATTTCCAAGCCTGTAAATTGCCCTAATTGAAGTAACTTAGTAATCTCTCCACAAAATATAAGCCTATCAGAGCAGTGTATAACCTCCGAAGGGGAGACAGGGCTAATTAAATGCCCCTCTCTCACTATTTCCACCAGAAACAATGACTCTAAATGCCTCAAGCCATTAGCTTCAACGGAACGCCCTATAAGCTCAGAGTTTTTAGTGACCTTAGCGTCAATAAAATAGCCTTCGGATGTCGCTTTTTTTTGCTCAATACTCGGTAACATATTCGTGCAAAAATACATAACAACACCACAACTAACGACCAAAATAGCCCCTATCGCTGTGAACGAAAAAAACGACAGTGAACGCCCAGAGGCCTCAATATACATTGAGTTAACAATCAAATTAGTTGAAGTTCCTATTAGCGTTAAAGTACCACCTAAAATAGAAGCGTAGGAAAGAGGTAACAGTAGTTTACTCGAAAAGTGGTGAGGATTATTGCGTATAGGAGAAAGTAACGTAGCGACAACAGCTGTATTATTTAAAATAGACGAAAAAAGTGTAGTAACTCCAAATAATCTAAACCAAGTAGAATGGTAGCTACTCACAATTATTTTAGATGCTACAACCCTTAACAAACGTGTTTTTTCAAGTGCTAAAGAACACAATACAAGTAAGATTAAAGTCACTAAACCAGGGTTTGCAATGCTTGTTAAAAATTGTTCTTTAGTGACCAAATCACAAGCTATCAAAGCAACGAGTGTCGCCCCAAAAACAGCGACTGGCCTTCCTTGAATAACAATTAATCCAGTAACCGTAAGTGCAAAAATAATAAGCGTTAGATAAGCATCTAATGGCATAATTATAGTAGCCATCCATAGTTAATAAAACAAAAGTGCGGGCTTAAAGAGCCCGCAATGCTTAGCATGAGTAATCTAACGAATTACTTTTGCATCCCAATGAGGAAAGTGTTTACGAACCAACGCATTAAACTCAACTTCAAAAACAGAATGTTGGCTTTGCGATTTATTCGTTTTAGCATCCAGAGGCTTACGTATCATCCCAGCACCAACAGTTACGTTAGTTAAGCGATCAATAACAATAAACGCACCAGTGTGCTTATTCAGATCATAAGCATCAAATTGTACCGGTGCCGTTAAAGCAAACTGACAATTACCAATCTCATTTAAGTTTAGCTGCGACGCTTCTTTTTGCTCTAGCGTATTCACGTCAACTTTATAGTTAACAGCTTCTACGTGGCCAAAAACAGACTTACTGCCAACTTTTATTTCATATTCACGGTCAACTTGTAATGCTTCTTCAGTCATCCACACCACATCAGCTTCTAAATTAGCAGATGAATGAGGTTTTTGATGAGGGCGCACTAGCATATCGCCACGACTTACATCAATTTCATCTTCAAGCGTTAGCGTAATGGCCATACCAGCAGAAGCTTTTTCAAGATTGCCATCAAAAGTAACTATTGATTTAACTTTACTTTCTTTACCTGAAGGTAATGACGCAACAGTATCCCCCACTCTAATATCGCCAGCAGCTATAGTGCCACTAAAGCCACGAAAATCTAAATTAGGACGGTTAACATATTGTACTTGCAGTCTAAATTCATCATTTTTAGCATGTGTCACTGAAACCGTGTTTAAAAGCTTCATTAGCGTAGAGCCAGGGTACCAAGACATCGCTTCACTTTCATTTACTACGTTATCACCACGCAGTGCCGAAATTGGTACAAAACGTATATCATCAAAAGATAATTTTTCAGCAAACTCTCGGTAATCTTTTTTAATGTTTTGATAAACAGATTGCTCGTAGTCGACTGCATCCATTTTATTAATGGCAATAACTACATTTTTAATTCCTAACAAAGAACAAATATAGCTATGGCGACGTGTTTGAACTTGCACACCATGGCGAGCATCAATCAAAATAATTGCTAAATCACATGTTGAAGCGCCCGTTGCCATATTACGAGTATATTGCTCATGTCCTGGCGTATCGGCAATAATAAATTTACGTTGATCCGTTGCAAAGTATCGATATGCAACATCAATTGTAATACCTTGCTCACGCTCCGACTGAAGACCATCAACTAAAAGCGCTAAGTCAAAATCGTTGTCCGTAGTGTTAAAGCGTTTTGAATCTTTTTCGATAGCCGCCATCTGATCTTCAAAGATCATTTTGCTGTCGTAAAGTAAGCGACCAATTAAAGTTGATTTACCATCATCTACACTACCGCATGTTAAAATACGTAGCATATCTTTGTTTTCGTGAACTTTTAAGTAAGCTTCAATATCGGTTGCAAGTAAGTTTGTATCTTGTGACATAATTTTCTCTGAAATTTGGTTCGTAATAGGTTAATAACAAGCAGTTATCTATACTTTATTTATAACTTAGTGATAACTTGTCTCTTAAAATCTCTAACGTATGGTTAGAAATAACCTTCCATTTTTTTCTTTTCCATAGAACCAGCTGAATCGTTATCGATTACTCTGCCTTGGCGCTCTGAAGTAGTACAAAGCAGCATTTCTTGGATAATTTCAGGTAATGTTTGAGCCACAGACTCAACAGCTCCCGTTAATGGATAACAACCTAACGTTCTAAAACGAACCATTTTTTGCTGAACTTCTTCGCCTTTTTCAAGCTCCATTCGTTCATCATCAACCATAATTAATGTGCCATCACGCTCAACTACTGGACGCTCTTGTGCAAAATACAATGACGGAATTTCAATACCTTCAAGGTAAATGTATTGCCAAATATCTAACTCAGTCCAGTTACTAAGTGGAAATACGCGAATGCTTTCACCTTTATCTACTTTGCTGTTATAGACATTCCAAAGTTCTGGACGTTGATTTTTAGGATCCCAACGATGATTCTTATCACGGAATGAATAAACACGCTCTTTAGCGCGAGATTTTTCTTCATCGCGACGAGCACCACCGAATGCAGCATCAAAACCGTTCATATCAAGTGCTTGCTTTAAACCTTGAGTTTTCATAATGTCAGTGTGTTTAGCACTTCCATGAACAAATGGGCTAATCCCCATCTCTAAACCTTCAGGGTTTTTATGAACAATTAAATCGAAACCATGCTTTTCAGCCATCTGGTCTCTAAACTGAATCATTTCTTTAAATTTCCAGTTTGTATCTACATGCATTAACGGAAAAGGGATTTTACCAGGATAAAAAGCTTTACGGGCTAGGTGTAATAGCACCGAAGAATCTTTACCTACAGAGTAAAGCATTACCGGGTTATCGAATTCTGCGGCAACTTCACGCATTATATGTATTGACTCTGCTTCGAGCGCTTTAAGGTGGGTTAACTTTTCTTCATTCATAACGTTTATTCATATCCTAAATTATCAAAATCCATTCAAGCCGATTATGTCATTACTTGATTCGGCTAAATTAAAACTATTATGTAGCCCTATTCTAAATTTAATTAACGCCATGTGCAATGTGGGTATATACGTATAACATTATATTATCGATAACGTGCTTTTCCTCCTTTTAAAGAAAAGAAGAACTACTCTTACACCCTAGCTTCACTACAATAACATCTCACTTAAATTTTTTGTCAGTGTATGGCGTAATTAAAAGAGAAACTGTAACTTGATTGTATTAAATTGCCAAAAAACTACTAAAGCACTACTTCCAATGCTTGTCATAAGGCCCCTTTCTCCCTATCAATCCATCGTAAATACCTTTTAGCATAAACCCAAAACGTTTACGCCTATTCTTTTGCATAACAGAATTTAAAAAAAAGCGTATCGGCATAAAAAACAAACACCTTACTTTCCAATAATTAGGGACGTACGCTCTGCGGCTCAGCAATAGAATATTTCTAAACTGATAATACAACCTAATTGGGGCACCGACTTTATAAGTTATCCCCACAAATTTACTACGGGAGTCGCCTAAACGATGAATCATTTCAATATTTTTAGCCTTAGCGATATCAAAACCCATACTACGGGCTCGCCAACACCACTCATGATCAACGCCATCAATAAATAAGGACTCGTCTTTTAAACCGATTTCATCAAGAGCACTTAAATCTATCATCATCCCGGATGCAATAATTTGAGTAACTCCTACCAGTTCATCATATTCAAAAACTTCTTTTTGAACTTTAGGGTTTACTTTTTTGTCCGAAAAACTACAACGAATCCTAGGCCCAATAGCAACTACATTTTGCTTCATTTTATTAGATGCTTTAAGTAAGCTACTTAGGTTAAACACCATATCGCTGGGTATTAGGCTGTCTTGATCAAGTAAAATCGCATACTCACAACCCGCTTCTAATAAATAGATTAAACCTGCGTTATGAGCTGAAGCAATGCCTGAATTAGAAGAGAGATGTATATAATGGTAGTGAGTAATAATTTTACTAAAATCGTGAGGTGTTGGGCTATTATCAACAATAACCACCTCTTCTGTTTGGCCGTATAAGCGAGTTAACAAACGCTCAACTAAAGGCAAGTCTGGCTTATATACAACTAACACCGCACCAATCATAATTTAGTTATGCTTCTTTAAATTAAGTAAAAAGCGATCAGCTTTATACGCCAGTTTTATTATTTTAGAGGGCATCATGCGCAATGCCAAAACAAATAACGCATAGCAATAATTTTTGACCGACTTTTGTGAAAGTAACTCCATAGCAAGTAACCTTGCTTTAAATTCATTTGCCGACTTACCTCTGCCACGCCTTTTATAAAAACCATTAATGCGTCTAAAATGTAGTAATGGTTCTTTTACATTGGCAAATTTACAGCCATCATTAGCTAAAGCAATCCATAAAAAGTAGTCTTGAGTATTACGCATTGTCGATAAGTAGCGGTGTCCACGTTCAAATACACTATATCTAATAGCGACAGTAGGATGATTTATAGGACAGCGACGTGAAAAAGCCAGTAACAACTTAGAGTGGCTCAATGGAAGCCTTCGAATACCCGCTTTGTTACCTTGTTCGTCCACTTCCCACAACGCAGACCCTAGTACATCAACATCGCGATGTTTTTCTAACAAGTTAATTTGCTTTTCAAAGCGATGTAAAACGCATATGTCATCTGCATCCATTCTAAAAAAATATTTGGGTTTTAAAGGTAAAGTAAAATCAATTATATGATTCATACATGTACTCAAACCTTGGTTTTTTATTCCATGTACTAGAGCTAAGTTCGCATGTGTTTTTTCAGCGTGTTTTAGATAAATTGAAATATCATCCGACACTTTACCATCAATCACGATCATAAAAAGATCGGGTGGAATTGTTTGATTTAATACACTTTCAACAGCTTGTTTAACCCACTCTAAGCGATCATTTATATAAACAGACATACCACAAACCACACTCACATCGCTTGCAATTGGGTTAGTCGAATGTAATATAAACTGGCTATTGGTTGTCAAAATAGGAACCACACTCTCTCTATAAAAAGATAAAACAACTCAAATAAACAGTCATTTACAAACTAAAAGCAATTCTAGCTTACTTTAATTAAGCACACAAAAACATTACGGATAATAACGCTAGTTTTACTTTTTATTAACTACCTAAAAGGCTTAATCGCAAAGTTTTCACGTTTGCGAGTTAAATTAGGATTATATGCTGGGTCGTTAGCAATAAAATCACACCAGGTAGTTTGCAGATAATTAAGCTCAGCATTAAAACGTCGCACCTTTTCAGGCGTATCTTCGTGTCCGCGCGATACAGACTCATGATGGTATAAAACAGCCTCTGCACAATATAGGTTTCGTCTACCTAATTGCAGCACCTTTAAACAAAAATCAACATCATTAAAAGCTATTGCTAGCTTTTCTTCGTTCAAACCACCCACAGCCCAAAAGTCATCTGTTTTAACAAGCAAGCATGCAGCGGTAACCGCACTGTAATTTTGACTCGCAACCAAGCGGTTCATATAACCATAATGATCGCTTGGGAAATACTTATGTCCATGCCCGGCGCCGCCTCCATAACCCATAATAACACCGGCATGTTGGATACGATTATCTGAATACAACAGCTTTGCGCCAACACAGCCTATATCTTCACGCATAACATGGCTAACCATATTCAATAGCCAGTCAGGTTCGATTACTTCAATATCATTATTAACTAACGCCAACACATCGCCATTTGCTTTTCTAGCTGCAAAGTTATTTATTGCCGAATAGTTAAATTCTGACGGATAATTAAACACCTTTATTTTTGAATGCTTGCTTAACTCATTGAAATATTTAATGCAGTTAGGATCATCTGAAGCATTATCAATAAGCAAAACTTCATAGTTATCATAAGTAGTTTTACTTAAAATAGAGTCAATGCAATTTTTTACTAAATCCAAACCATTACGCGTAGGAATAATAATCGACACTAATGGTTTTTTATCTAAATGCCATCGCAAATAAACACTTGGTAGCCTTGATGGCACAATACTCGCGAATGAGTCATATAAAACGCTTAATTGGCTTTTAGCATCACTAAAATCAGGTAGTGTAGGCTCTCTTGAAAGTAATACCTGAGCTATATGTCCAACCTTTAAACTAGGATTTTTAAGATGACGAGTACATACATATATACTCAGCATAAATTTATTGATAGGAAGCTTTTCAGCATCAAAACCTCTTAGCTGTTTAACCCAAATACCCGAACTAATATAACCGTTAGTCAGCTGTAAATCTGGATTCCAACTAGGTTTAAAATCAGCAAACTCTCTTTTTTTACCCTTGATACTTAATAAATCAGTATCAACATAAGTCAGCTCGGTTGATTGCGACAACTCTGTAGCAAGTACAAACCCTAAATACGGGTGTAATACATCACCAGCATATACAAAAAAGCACGGCTCGTTAATTATTTTACTAGCCCCCCCCTGTTCACTTAACGAACAAACGACATTTAAATTTAATTTGCTATTTAAGTTTAAAAAATCACTAATATCGCTTTTATTATTATTGTGGCAATACACAACGATATTTACAAATGGGGTATGCTGCTCACGTATACTGTTAAAGGTATCAAGTAATTTACTAGGACTGTAATCGGTTACGCAAACTATTAACGAGCAACCACTATTATTTACATTGGAAAAGCAATCAACTTGCTTTGTAAGATAGCTACTATGTTGATGAATATAATCAGCGTAAGAACGCTCCAGCTCATCTAAAGTTTGTAATTGATAGAGCAAACCACTTTTGTGCAAATTGCGACTATAAGCAGCTACTAAGCTCGGGTGTTGCTTTGCTTTATCGATAATACTAAGAGGTAAAATACCGATGAATGCTTTTAACGTTTTTACTAAAGCCTTTCTTAATATTTTCACTTGGGGATCTGCTTTTCTGTATTGGCGCTATCTATCTTGCGCTCGTACAATTTAATTTTTTTGTTAATTAACGGCCCATTAGGCCTTAACTTTTGTGCTCTTTTCATAAACATATAAGCTAACCCAATATCATGATTTTTTTCTGCAACAAAGGCCAGCTCTCTTAATATATCTACATCACTAACATCATCACTTAATCGAAGTGTATTTCTTAGTCTACTAATATCACCTGAATTTGGAAGCATAAAAGGAAGCTCTTCAGCATTCGTAGTTTTACCTAGTAAGCGCTTTATAAAATTTATCACTTGTGTTTTATACATATATTTATCCGAAATATCAGACAGCTTATATTTTTTAATAAAAGCCTGCCCATATGTGCCAGTGTAACAAGAACGATAACTAGAAAGGTAAAGTGCATTACAAATAGATTTATAAACCTCTGGTGCTTTGTGATCTATATAGTTCGCCACCCGATTAAAATCTTTTTCGCTTAACTTTTGATTTTTGTATAATTTTTGCTTCGCATTATGGACATCATCTAATAAGCCTTCAAACCCAAAGATACAGTGCTTACTTTGCAGCTTATTTAAAAAACACACAGCTTGCTCTTTATATAGCTCATATGTTTTTGGCTCAATAAGAGAAAAAGGCCCTAAATCACTTTTAAAGTTTTGTAAAATTTTATCAGCTTTTAATGCTAAGCTATGAGAGCAAAACTGGTTTATCCATCGCTTAAACTCTAAAGCTTCAAAGCTATAAGAAGGATTAATACTTTTACTCGTTATCAGTGGTGGAGTAACATTTAAAATACTATAAAAATCATCAATAATACTCCCTCCTACAAATGCACTTTTGCTATATGCACGTAAAATAAAATGGCTAGCGCCAATTTCATCTAAAATAGCCTCAAGTTTAGTTAAATAAAACTTAGGCAACTTGGGGAGGTTTTTAATAGGGTCGACTTTATGATGCCTTTTTACCGACTGGTTATATAAAGATTCAAAACTATCTAGTGGGTTACGAATATAAGCTATAAATATCGCATTAGGGAACGCACAACTAACCTCTTTCATATTTTCAAAGAAAAACTCTGAACTTAAAAGTAAGGTATGCATGCTCAGCTTTTCACAAAGGTTGATTAGCTTATCAACCTTACCTTTATTAATAGAGCGGCCTAAACTAGCTGTAACGTCATATATACTATTTAAATTACCTGAACTGATCCCATTTACATCAGTAGTATGCTTTGGATAATAAATCCCATTTTCAGCTAAGCGTTGCCTATCATGCTGTAAACAATACTGTATTGCAGAGGTCCCTGTTTTAGGAGGACCTATATGTATAACTACCTTAACTGACATTAATAAACCTTAAACATAAATTAAAAGCTAAATAGGTTAGCTCTTAACTCTTTTTTATCTTTGCTAATTAAATTCGAGATAATTTTTTCTTCTCTACCAACAATATAACTTTATAAGCACTGCATAATTGGTTTTTTAATGACTCAACAACATGATGAACACTATTAATACGCTCCCCATAAGAGGTTAACGATATAATTACCTGATTCATCAGTCTGTATTTCTACTAATTTCTTTTTTATATTGTGCGATTTTTTTAATAATAAACGGACCATTCGGTCTCAACTCGCTTGCAACTTCCATCATTTTTAGAGATTTATATAAATCTCTTTTCTCTAATATTACAGCCGCATTCCTTAGATTGTCAGTGACATCACCTGACAAATGCTTACATACCTCCTGTAGATAAGTCGCAAAAGAGAAGTTTACTTCTGAAAGATTAATATTCCTCAGCACCTTTCTGATAACCTTGAATTCACTCAGAGAAGAAGACTCTATTAGACTTAATACATCATTAAATCTTTTTTCAATAAAAAGATGGGCCTTTATAAAATAACTGTTGGTAGTATATATCTTTAGAAAGCTTTCTTTTTGAAGGTTATATTCCTTAATTTTATCTATTGGTAACTGAATTGTCTTAAATTCATATTCTAAAAAACAAAATCCATTGCGATTATCTTTGAAAACGCCTCCACCTCGAGGCCTACCTCTCCCTAAAAGAGAAACGTACTCAAGGCTACTTCGATACATTCGGTGTATAATAAGATAAGGCTTAATTTCTCCTACTTTTGATAACTGCTGGTTTCCATCAGAAAATATAGGCTTAGTACCATCAGCAAGAACGTTAATAGCACCTTCAACCTCAATATTATGAATATCTAATTTCTCAGAATTTAAATTTAAGCTCATCAATGTTTTCACTAATCTATGATGCTCACCAGAAATTTTTGATTCTAAAGCAGGCGAGAACTTGTTATCTTCAAATTTATTAAGCCATTCAAATGAAATCACATCCGCCATAAGTAAGTTTAGACAATCTTTGATAGTAGTACTCATATCAAGAGGGGTCCAAAACTCATCAATATCTAAGAACATGATATGACTAAAGCCTTGTTCTTTTGCTTTAGTAAATGCACCACTATAAACATTTTGCTGAGGAGTTTTTAGCCCGCTTAAAAAGTAGCTATCACCATCAATAAAACTTACTGACTCTAAAGGTGCGAGATACTGGCTTAATTCATGAGTATTATCTGTTGTATTATTTACGTAAATATCGATTGCATCAAAACCAAAATATAGATGATGAAATATCCATTCAGGCAAGTAGGCGGCTTCATCTTTAGCTATAGCTACTAATTTTATTTTTAGTTCAAGCTGGGATTCCATATTAGTCACTTTTAACCTTCTCATGAAGTCTATCTGCAAGGTTATTTATCAATGTGATTGCTTCAGGGTTCATAAGCCAACTATCTTGTATCAATGTTATCGAGCTTTTATATTGTGCTTGCTCAAAATTTATGAAGTTTTCTTTAAACTTGCTATACATTACCTTTTCAGTTTTTTTATCTATGAAGTAGTTACCAACAGGTAAGGTAGTTACTTGCGTATTCATTATTTGATGCAGTTCAGTAATGTCCAGCTCAGAGTAATGGGCTAGGTATGCTTCTCTCACATCATTACCATGCATTCCATACTTCGATGACATTATCTTGTTTAAGATCCGGATAGTCTCAGTATCAAAAGGGTTTAAAGAACGATTGCTAGATACTCGACTCTCAGACTTTTCAAGATACTTTGTCGAGTATTCGCAGTTTATTATTGAAAAAAATAGCTCTAATAAATTTTTATCTTTAGCCGCTTTGTCATAGTCAATCAAATGTACTTTTTTAATTCCGAAAACCTTAGCAAAGCGCTCTATTTGGAGATCTGCTGACAGCATATAGCTTTGTGCGGGTTTAGCTAAGTGCTCATGATAAAACTCAAAAAATGATACAGACTTACCATGCTTAATTAACTCTTGCCAAATTGAGTACATTTTTAAACTAGCTCTTCGCCAGCTGTAAATAATATGAACTTCAAAATTACTAAACTGCTTTTTTAGATATTCAAAGTCTTTTACCGTAAAAGAAATAAAATCCTCACTAGATAATAGAATATCTGAGTCTATCTCTTCAAAAAACTTTGAGTCAGTATCTGTCAGTTTTTGCTCTTTAATAAGATCACGAATTAAGTGATGACCAAAAATACGAACATAGTTTTTGGGATAAAACACACCATTATTTAATAATTCATTTTGATTATCTAAACACACTTTTTGAATTAAAGTTGTACCTGTTTTATGTGGCCCCACATGTAAAAATAATTTACGTTTCATTTACTACTCACCTAAAAACGGAAAACGGCCAAAATCACTGACCAGCGGCCCCCACTTGAGGATCTGCGCTTCATCTAAACTTGAATCACCCACAAATGGATTTTTAAACCCGCCTGCGTGCCACTTATCTAATGGGTTAAGAATATGCAAGTTTTGCAATCCAAAATCGCCCGGTATTTGTGCATCAGCGACAGCATTATCACCAACGTGAATAAAACTTTGTTTTGCTGGTAGGCTCTCTTTATATATGCTGCCAAAGAGTACCGTTGTCTTTACGCTTACCCAAGTTACTTGACACCAATAACTCAAACCCAACACTGACCCCCACTTTAGCAAGCATCAGCGACACCTGGTCTTGCGTATAGTAAGTATCTGAGGCAACCGTTACGTGTTTGCCACCTATTATAAGCTCATTAAATAGATCAACCATTTCGTCTTTAGGCACAATCATATCTAAATCATAGGCAAATTCTTGTTCGGCATACTGTACAGCTTGCTCTTTAGTCCAGCCTAGTTGGTTTGCCAAGTATTGATATGTTTCAAAAATATCAACGTCGCCAATAAAGTTTTTTTCTTTTCTAACTTCAAACTCAGCGTTATTGCGTGCTTTAACAAAGCTATGGGCATCACTTACTGTTTTACTTTTTACAAGAGACTTCCCGAGTAATAACTTAGCATAATCTGGGGCGTGATACTTGCGCCTCACTAACGTATCAAATACGTCAAAGCTAATATGATCAAATGCACCAAGTTGGTGGCGTAAATTCTCTTGAGTGTTGACGTATTGGGCTAAAATAAAGCTATTATCAAACGTTAACTGTCCCGACTTTGGATAGTAATATAGTTGTTTAAAGCCGTTTTTCTCTACCAGTAGACCAAGCATTCGCTCAAGCGCATGCAGTTCTGAACCATCATTAGAGAGCGGCTCGGCAGGGAAGTCATCATACTTATAACTTTTATCTAAAAGCTGCTTTAATGCATCAGGCCTTGCCCAAAACATGCCACCAGCAGGGTAAGATAAAAAGTCATCACTTAACTCTATGCCCCACTCTTTTGCTATTTTTTGTGCATGAGGCTTATTTTTCAGCCAATGATTAACCCAATCAGGCATCATCCAAAACGAGGTTGGGTAATACATACCACTTTTAGGGTTATCGTTAAAATGATTAAGTACTTGCTTAATAACATGCTGGTCTTTTAACAAATACTCACCTAAGTAATCTGCCCATTGTGTTTGAGCTCGACCTGAGTACAGAGACTTTTTAGAGTGCATATGGCAAAACAAATCATAGCTTTGTAGCTCGCTTGCAAACTCAACAAGCATAGGTCCAAAATTTCGACCATGGTTAGGCACTACTTTTACCGTCACGTTATTTACTTTTGCACAAGCTTCGAAATCGTTTGTTGCTTTTTTAGCAAGCTCATCACTAGCGACACTCACAAAAACATCTACTGATTGTGGAAATTTAGCCAAAGCATCACAGTAGTAATCAATAAACTCACCATAAAAAACATGGAAACACATTGCTATTTTTAATGAGGTAGCCTCACCGTCGGCAGTACTTTGTATTGCTTTTGGATGCCATTTTTGAGTGGCAGGTAGCGATGTACGTCCTTCTTGCTGACCGTGGTTTAAGTAATGGACTAATGCATGTTCGCCTTGTAAATATATGTCTGTATTACATTTATAATAAAGCTCTGTATCAAAATTTGGACTTGGGTTAACACAGCTAAATTTTCCTTTATGTAAGTAATCTTCAAAGGCTTCAAGCTCACAGCTAAATGTACGACACTGCTGCGCGCTATACCAAGCGTAATCAAATAAACCGGCCTGCTTCGCTCTACTTAGCAAATATGAAATATCTTTAGCTGTATACCCTTTATCATTAGCGTTTAATTTAGCGTACTCACGGGTTTGTATCCGTTCATCAACTCGCTTTGCTAATTTAAATAATTGTGGCTGGTTTTTAACAAAGTTAAATACACCCGGCATCGTTTTTTTTATAAGTTGTTTATTTATCATTATGCTAAACCAAAAAATTGTAGTGCATTGACGGTACCATTACCTGTCACGTCATCGTCAATATCAAATATATGTTTAGTGCTTCTAGGAATCATATTCGGCTTACTTAAATAATTATTTAGTAGCAGCTCTAACTCATCACTATTAAACTCTATTTGATGCTTACCTGTATGGTGACAATACTCAAGTGCTCCAGCCATAACTTGCTCTAATTCATAAAAGTAACGTTGTGATGACACCTTGCGCCCATAGTAAAAATCAAACGTATTTTTATCAAATGTATTAAACCTAATACCTCTAAACTGCCCGAAAGGCGCTGTTAACAAAGATTCCAAAAACATAGAACGGTCCAATGGCAAGTATCCCTCGCCTAATTTCACGCCTTCTTTTAAATAGCCTTTCATTGTTGCTGTGTTATCGGCTATGCGATGTTCTCCAGGTTTAGAAGATATTAGATAATGACCAACCGTGTCTTTATCCAATAAAATAGTCAGTAATGACTGAATAGTCCCTGAGTAACCTAAATCAACTAAATGAAGTGTACTTTGAGCAGTAACACCTAATGATGCTAAATAAGCTAAATAGGGTTTTTTAATAGAAGAAATAACGTTATCAAGTAACTCTTTATGTTGAGTTAAAACGTCTATTATTTTTTTTCTGTCGTGAGGTAAATATAAAAGTTCCTGAATAATATCGTCACTAAACACTTGCCGTATTTCTGTATTTGAAAGTAAAAAACGCGTGCGCATTAAGTCAAAAAAAGAGCCATTAAAGTCACCTTTTAAAGAATACTCATAGCTTCTGCTATCACTCAAAAGTAATTTAAATAAAAAGGCGCGTGATGCTAGTAAATAACAACTATTACCTTGTTTGTCACTACCCGATAAATACTGTTGGTAAGCCTTTTCGAGCCAATACCCTTCTCTAGCAAGAAAGAAAAGTGGGGTGTTTTTAGGTGTACTTTTTGCTAAATTATGCGAAAAAAAGCTCAGCGTAGGACCCATAAACGAAGTGCCAAAAGACGAAAAACGAGCTTGTGAAATTTGCAGTTCTGCAATACTTTCCATTTTGATTAATACCATGATAGTTAAAACTAAAATATATTCACCGGAATTCAATAGCCACTTTAATTACAGCAACTTTTCATCCTTGAGTCGAGGGAGTTAGTTTATGTTATGTACTAAAAATAGTAAACCACAACTTAAACTAGCCAACGGTTTACTTATACCCTTTTAAAAATAATGTATAAATAATTTTAATAAAATCAAACTGTGTTAAAAAAGGGGTTGATACAGTTTCTCTAAATGGATTTAACTTTACTTCATCCGTAAATAACACTTGCCTATTAGGCATATATTTTTTGCACATTCTAGCATTAGAACTTTCGTAATATGCCATAACTTCGTTGTATTTGCTCAATAGTCATTAAATGTGATGGCTGTGGATTTAACTCAATATCAATTATCTCTTGGGCAAATGTTAAAAAGTCTAACCTCTGTTGGCCAGTAATATGCGTCATTCTTGCATTAGCTAATCGAGCAAACTCTAACATTGGATTGCTCCATTTTTCGTTAAGCTTTGCCTTAGCTAAATCCAGTCCAGAAAGCTCTGTAACTCCAATAGCCGATAGGAAATTAAGCCTTATATCATCACCAATAGATGATTTTTCATAGGGAATAATGTTAATTGAGTCTTTATTAAAAAAACTTGCCCAAAGATCAATAAGCTGTTCATAGTCATATCGCAAAGACTGTGACTGATACTGCTCCATAACCTTTTTAAAAACCTTAGGGCTACCTGCTTTAATTTCAGTTGAATATGATGATTCTATATAGTCAGCTTGAGGTCTAAGATATATTATTATCTGTAGCGTAATACTTAACTTTTCAAAAAAATCTCTTATGTATTTTAGTGCATGCTCTCTTAGCCTTGAACTAAAGTGCTCAGCACTCAAAACGATAGTTTTATTTGGGTGCTCATTAATACACTCTTCTAGTTTATTCCATAAAAAGTCAACCGGTTGAGTGACAGACCCTAAAAACTCCGGTGGTGAAACAATGTCTTATTCACTTTACAAAAACAAAACTACCACCGAGGGCACAGAGGCGCTGCGCGCTACACCGAGAAGTTATTGGCTCTTCTCCTTCATTTCTCTGTGTTCTCTGTGGTGATAACAATGTCTTATTCACTTTACAAAAACAAAACTACCACCGAGGACACCGAGGCGCTGCGCGCTACACCGAGAAGTTATTGGCTCTTCTCCTTCATTTCTCTGTGTTCTCTGTGGTGATAACAATGTCTTATTCACTTTACAAAAAACAAAACTACCACCGAGGACACCGAGGCGCTGCGCTTCACCGAGGAGTTATAAAATCTTTACGTCATCATGATGATACATATAGAATACGCCCATAAAAAGCTTTATGAAAAGGAGTCTGTAGTACTTCTGTTCATACATAAAAAATATAATTGAACGTAAAGGGAGATACCGTGAAAATATTGGAAGTGCTAAAAAATGCTGATTTAAGTACAGTACACAATGGCCAAGATACTGTCGCAGACATGTATTACAAATACAGAATAAAAGACTTAAATAAGCCAATTGTAATCACTTTTCCCCCCAATAGAGAAACAATCAATAACAATCCGAATATTGCCCCTTTTAATTTTAACTTTTTATGTCGATACGATATAAATATTGTATGTTTTGGTGTACTAGGAGCCCATAAAGATAACTATTTTATGCATCCAGAATTTTCAGCATTTATAGAAAAGTTAGGGGTTGCATTAAAGCCTTTTAAAATACGGTTAGGGTACGCAAATAGTAAGGGCGGATTTGGAATTGGGGCTTATGCTAACGCGCTAAAATTAGATCATGCAATTTTATTTCATCCAGTCAGTACAAAAAATATAGCTCTAGTTCCGTGGGACAACCAAGCTACAACTAAAGCTTCACAGCACCTAGATTGGTCAGGCCCTTACGGAGACGTAAATATGGGGGAGTGCAAGGGTTTTGTAATATACGACCCCCTCAATCCAATTGACGTAAAACATGCAAATAGATTCCCTAATTTAAAACATATAAAAATGTATGGATACGGGCATAGCCAAGGATATTATTTTTTAGCACAGCATTCCGATCTAATTAAAGAAATGTTAAATGACTTCATAAATAAACAAGAAGTAGATATAACAAACCTAAGAAAAAAAGGTAAATTGCTCAGAACAACTAGCTATTACTACACTAAACTTTTAGTAAAAAAACCAAAAAATAAAACACTACTAAAAAGCCGAGAAAAACTTGAAAAACTTGTCACTTCACCACAAGTAAAACCCATAAAAAAGCAATCAGAAAAGAATATTAATACAATTAGAGATTCAGCTTTAGCTTTAGAAAAAATAAGCCTTGAAAAGGCACTAAACCTGATGAAAATTGCATTAGAGCTAAGCCCTAAAGACTCATTTATTATTAATAAAGTCAATGAATACACTCTAGGCTTTATGGAGTTATCACTAAAAAATAATTTAAAAGAAGAAAAATGTAAGCAAATAAAAAGTAAAGCTGGGAAAGCATTATATTTTGATCATATTAAAAATAAATGTACTACGGTAAATGAATCCAAGGCCCATAACGACAACCTATCATTAGTTGCATTGAATATATCCGCTTCAAACCAAGTTTCGTTTTTTACTATAAAAAACAAAACTGATCTAGTTCCTTTATTTATATCAAAAAAAGGTCTTACGAAAAGTGCTAATAATAACTTTAAAAGCCTTTCCGAATTAATTCATACCGATGACGGCTACTACCTAATAAAAACTGAAGAATGCTATTTGTGTGCAGAGCCTTCTGGTAAAGTTTTATCTAATCGTAAAGTCGCTAATAATTGGGAGCGTTTCAGTATTAATAATTTACCTAAAAACATTTTGGACCCTTTGGTAAATTAATCCAAAGCGGCTACTAGCTCTTCAAATAATTATATAAGATTTAGTAGAGATGGTTTATGCACCAGTTAATCTGGTGCAAACCTATGCTTATGCTTTGCCCCACTTCCCTTGTGTTGCCTTTGTAGTAATTAAAGTATTGTTACCATCTAAGCGCTACACCGAGGAGTAATTAGAGCCTCTCTTTTTCTTCTCGGTGAGCTCTGTGTTCTCTGTGGTGATAACAATGTCTTAATTACTTTAAGAACTTTTAGCCCAAGACAAATCTACCACCGAGAGCACAGAGGCGCTGCGCGCTACACCGAGAAGTTATTAGAACTTATCTTTACTTCTCTGTGCACTCTGTGGTGATAATAGTCTCTAAATCACTTTCGTTGTATATTTAAAAATAAATCTACCACCGAGGGCACAGAGGCGCTGCGCACTACACCGAGGAGTAATTAAATGATGCTATACGCTAATTCGTTTAATGCCATCTAACAATTTAACTTGATTGAAGTTTATTAATAGCCCGGTTTTAATACCAGACAACTTTAAATATGTAATTAGTTGAGCGGAGTGGATTGGTAGTAGTTTATCAACAGCCTTCAATTCTATGATTAATTCACCTGGTATTAAAATATCTAGCCGGTAACCAGCATCTATTGCTCTACCTTTATAATTTATTGGAAGAAGTACTTGGTTTTTAACTAGTAAGCCAGCATCGTGAAGCTCATACATAAAACAGCGCTCATAGGTAGACTCTAGGAGCCCTGGCCCCAGCGCTCTATGCACTTCTATTGCGCAACCAATTACTTTTCTAGTTAATAAGTCTTCCATAACTACCTTTTAATTTAGTATTGAAGCTATTTGTATTAATTCAGTAGATATAGATTAACTATTTGTTTTTAGCAATTTTTACTGTTACGAGGTTTTAAAATCTAACTTAGCAGAAAAGCCAGCTCTAACAGCTACACAGAGAAGTTATTAGAGCTTATCTTTACTTCTCTGTGCACTCTGTGTTCTCTGTGGTGATAAAATCACTTTAGTTTTTTACTTAAAAATAAATCTACCACCGAGAACACCGAGGCGCTGCGCACTACACCGAGGAGTTATCAGATCTTACTCCTTCACTTCTCTGTGGTGATAACATGTTTTATTCACTTTATGAGCTTTAGCCAAAACAAATCTACCACCGAGAACACCGAGGCGCTGCGCGCTACACCGAGGAGTAATTAGAGCTTCTCTTTTACTTCTCTGTGAGCTCTGTGGTGATAAAATCACTTTAGTTTTTTACTTAAAAATAAATCTACCACCGAGAACACAGAGGCGCTGCGCGCTACACCGAGAAGTTATTAGAGCTTATCTTTACTTCTCTGTGCACTCTGTGTTCTCTGTGGTGATAACAATGTCTTAATTACTTTATGAGCTTTAGCCAAAAACAATTTACCACCGAGGAGTTATTGGCTCTTCTCTTTTACTTCTCTGTGCACTCGGTGTTCTCTGTGGTGATAATAGTCTCTAAATCACTTTCGTTGTATATTTAAAAATAAATCTACCACCGAGGGCACAGAGGCGCTGCGCGCTACACCGAGAAAAAGTTCTTCTCTTTTACTTCTCTGTGCACTCGGTGTTCTCTGTGGTGATAACAATGTCTTAATCCCTTGTTTATAGGGTACAAAACCAAACATGTTATTAGTTTGTGGTGGCTAGCTTGGCTTGGTAGGTCTTCACTTTATTATTAATTACCTTGCCATTAGGGCGAACTTTTTGAGCTAACAGCATTAATTGCAATGCTTTTTTCAAATCTGTACTTTCAAGCCTCATAGCTTCATCACGAATAAAATCCACATTAAGCGGATCAGTTAAATCACTATCTTTAATATTATGTATATCTAAACGCGGCGCTTTTTGGGGTTGTTTGTTCTTTATATTAAAAAACGAAAATAAATGGTTTGATATGCTTTCTAAGCGCTTTTCGTCAAGCGCATATAAGCTATTAGTTATAGCCTCTGCTAAGTTTGGCTCGCCCGTAACTTGTAGCTCATCGTTTTTTAGCGCGTTAATAATCACTTGTTTATCATTTAAGCTCATTGCTACATTAAGCTTAGTTTTTATTTCCGCGCTTACTTTACGCAACTTAGTAGCTTCAAAACCTGCATCGCCATAGCTTACAAACCAGCTTTTTTTTATATCAGTCACGTTTAGCTTAACAACTTGACCTTTTAAGTTACCCAAAGGCGCACTTAAAAATAAATAATTTAACGCCTTGCACAAAGCTTTGTTTTGAAGTGTTTTAGGTATTAACCTAAGCGAGGTCGTAATCAGAGTTTTTTTCATAGTGATAGTTTTTCATTAATATAAAGGGTAAAAAATAATTTACAGCTTCGCCCAATGCTTAAAACAGCGTACAACAAAATCACGCTCTGCATTGGCGCAGCTGATATTACTTGTTATTTTGTTGAGCCAGCTAAACTTATTTTTTCCTTTAACTTGTTGAGCCATAAGTTCATAATAAGTACTCACCCCTGATTTGTAATCGCGTGCTAATTTTAAGTGCGCAATCTTACTTAATACAGCAGGGTGTGTTTTTTCTGACTGTGCCAGCACTTCTAAAGCAAGTTCAATTTTGTCTTGCTGAACTAAAAACTCACTGTAATTTAGAGCGAGGGGTGCTAAGTAACCAAGTAGTTTAATCCCTATTAAAAATTCATTTTCTGCCAGTTCAGGCTTACTTAGCTTTATTAAACAGCCTGCTTTTTTCACATAAAATGTAGGATTTTTTAGGTTAGCGGCTATCGCTTTATCAAAATAGTACAAAGCGAGTTCATATTCTTCTATAGCTTGATAGCACTCCCCTAGTAACATATTTACATAAGGGTAATTAGTACCAAGCGCAATACACTTGTGATACACATGTATAGCATCAATAAAACGTTTATTTACTTGAAGTAACCGTGCTAATTCAAGCTGCACTTTACCAACAGCCTCATTAAAATGCACCTTAACTTTATTTAAGCTTTGTTCATCAATTGATTGAGACCTAAGGTCAACTAAGTAATCAATGCATATGTTCTCATCTAATGTACTTAATAAAGATATATCAACCTCTTTTTTAAGTAGTGATTTATTAAAAACCGATGCTGTTACACTAAGCTTTGTTACCTTATCTTTATATTCTAAGTAATACTTTTCATCCTGCTCTGCAGAAAAAGAATAAGCTGGCAATTCATTCGCAGAACTAAAATTAGCAATATTAAGTAGCTCCTCCCAAACAGAATCAAGCTGTCTTTGTAATGCTAATGATAGTGAGTCTTTAACATTTGTAGATGCGCTATCGTTAAATAAACTACTATCAAATGGCGGCTCTATATTAGTATCAAGTTCAAATCCAAAGCGTGTATTTATACTGTTTATTATTGGGGCTCCCTCAAATAAAGCTCGTTGCGTACACAAAATCACTTTATCAGGGTGAGCTTTAGCAAATTTAAGCATTCGCTTATTATAAGCAAGCCATGCTTTTGCCGCAATGTCCGGTTGCGCCCAAATTTTTAAATGGAGGTTTTCGCCGGTAACATCCATCAGTCCGTAAGCAAGCTCACGGCTATGCCTATTAAGTAAAGATTCAATACAGCCGCTCCAATGGCGCACAATAAAAACGTAGCTGCCCAAGCTACCAAGCGCTTGCTCCCACTGCTCTAAAAACAAACAAACCCTTGGGTCCTTAACACTCCAACTATAACTTTTGGCCGAGCGTGCATTAATATATTCATATAAAAAATCAGGCCCTGGGTCTAGTACTACTTCATCATGGAACTGCCAATTACTACCAACAGCTTTTAGCTGCTCATCGTGTAACTTTACGGCCTTTAAATCTTCGTAGTGGCCTTTAACATTACTTATATGAGGGGCAACTAAGTCTTCGCCTAAATCTAGCCCAGCATTAGCTAGGTAATTGGCTAATGTTGAGGTGGCGCTCCTATGAAACCCCGTACACACAATAACAGGTTGACTTTGCATAGACCTTATCCTTAATGAATCATCAAATATTTCTGGGTAACCGCTACTTTCTAAGTCACTCAAAGTGTCACCATTTATTAGTTTTTAATTTACTGAGATTATTTTGCCTAGAAATAATACGGTAGTGCTAGCATATTAAATGCGCTTGTTTAATTTTTTCTTCAGTTAGTTGCTCATAAAAAGAATCAAGTTTACTTGGTTTTTTATCGACAGAATCGACTATGATAGCTGGAGTGCTAGAGTTTAGAGGGTGGTGGTCGAATATATTGGTAAATGATGCTGTTTTAAATATACATTTAACCTCAATTTTTTCATACCTACAACGAAATTTAGATACCGTATGCGGGTGCTTAATATCGTGATTCCAACGCCAAACCTTAGCTTGTAGTATACTTTTTGGGTTAGAAATTGCTCCATTAGATGACATCATCACCCAGGGGATTTTTATACAATCAACTGCATAAAATTCAGTCTTTATTATATCAACTAACCTAAGTGATTTATGTTTATTCGATGTAATAAATTCATCAACGTCTATATATGCAATCCATCCAAAAAGCTCTCGAATTTGCTTATAAACACAAGATGCAAAGTTACTTTTTATGATATTTTTTTCAAAAAAAATCGTTACGTTATTGTACTTTTCTACATCATTATAGATAGACTTATCATTACTATCATCATCAATGATATAAATATGGTCTACCCCTTCACAGAGATAATAGTCAACAAACTCTTTAATAAAAAATTCGTCTTTACAACGGGGTAATAATCGTTAAAAACAACCTACCTCTGCAATTATAAAAAATTATGATAAAGGTCTGCACTTTAAATTCATTCAAAGAACTTCTTTTTCCATGTTTTATACCTTTGCGAGTTTCTAGGTAAAAAAACCATATTTATAGCTTCAGTATCTTCCGGGCTTAATTTAGACATATCGACTGTTGGGTTAATTAAACTTAAAAAGTAAGGCTTATCATCACGACTATCAGGAACATTAGCCAAGTACCTCTCAGCATTACCTGTAAGTATCACATCTGGCTTTAATTTATTAGAAAAATCCTGATCAACATAAGGTTTCCTGACATATATAACTTCTTCAAATAACGCACTTAGAATAGTTAAACACCCTACAAAAAAACTATCCCCAAACAGGAGTAGTCTTTCTTTATATACTGCATCATTATTAATTTTTATACGAAATTCACCTGTATTACCTTTCAAAGCAGCTAAATTCGAAAAACTTTGTATATTTTCATGACCAATGGCGCCGGAGATATACTTCCGCTTTATTGGTTGAGCACCAATCATTCGACCTAAGTCACCCAGTCTATTAGTTGTAACAAATTGAAAAACAATATCTTGAAAACTATAGCCTAATTTATTCAAAACAGGTTCTACTATACTAAAGTACCCAATACAGGAGCAGTGATTACCATCCTTTACGTAATAATCCTTTTTTAAACTTGCTGCATTAGGATAATAGACTTTATAGGTTAGGTGTTCATCTTTGACAATAGGGTAAATGCTCAAACCTAAATTTGAAAAGTCAGCAATATAAGCCATAGCCTTTGTTGGGAAGATTATATGATGATACTTACAGTTATTGGCTGTGGTAAAGCTTATATTACTCGCCATATTTTCTTGAAAATTTTCAATACTAGATTTGCTAAGTTTTATATTACCAAGCATATAATCAAATTGTTTCTGGGCTTTATTTTTTTGTCGCAAAAATAAAGTACTATCATTAAGAATTACAACCCCATTTTCAACTTGTAAATCATTACAGTCCTCTAAAGTGATTTGCATCTATTATCTTCCTTTATTTGTCAATAGAGCTTACAGCAAGATAACTTTTAAGATTAGCAACTTTTTCTTCCCACCTAGCATTCCTAGCGGAGCTTTCCATCTCTTCTATACTACTTGCTGGCATTCTAGACCAAGTAATATTGCTTTTTAATTGCCGGGCTGGAACTCCTGCATAAATTGAATTTGAATTTATACTACCGGTACATATTGAACCTTGAGCTATTACAGTATTAGCTCCTATAACTGTGCCCTTATTTATTACAACATTTCTACCAATCCAAACTTTCTCGTTTAATTTCACATCAGCATCTATATTAATTTTCAATCCTGTATCTAAATTATAAATAGAATGGTGATCAGAAGTATCAACTATTACCCCTGTTGAAAACATACAAAAAGGAGCAATATTTATACTTTTCCCTCCTATAGCTATTAACTTAGCACTTCCAATACTCGTAAAAGCACCTATAATTATCGTGTTATTATTTCCCTTTATCCGTATATCTAAATTACTCAAATCACAATAAGGCCCAAATATTACAGTATTCCCATTACCTGCGATTAAGGCTCGAGATTTTAAAATAGTACAATTTTTACCAAAATAGATTTTGTTATCATTACCATGCTTTATATTGACAGAAAGCCCTTCAGTAATTGCGTCTAACTTAGAGTAATAATAAGAAACTCCTGTTTTAACGTCCTCAGAATAACAAACATCTTTTTCAAGTAAGAAAGTTTCGGATAAACTGTCATCTATCATATTTTAGATCAATTCCATTTATAAAGTTATTATATTCAGTTAGTAAAATTCGCACGAATTTGGGTTTAAAATGATCACGATCAACAAGTAATTCTGAAGCATCATACTGTTCTAAAAAGATATTTGGGTTAAATAATGATAAACTGTCATATTTTTCAGACAATGACTTAAGCATTAAGTTTAAATTTACTCTATAAGGATCCAATTCGATTAAATTTTTGTCTCTTTCTATATTACATACCAACACTATTTTCTTGAAATAACCAAATAGCCCCATTATTTCGGTTTCTAAATTTTCAAGAGGCATAATATAGTTCTCCGCGTCATTGAATTTGGCCTTAGAAATACATGTACTATGTAACTGTACACCATCAAAAGTTCTATAGGCTAGAGTAGACACTTCAATTAGAGCAATACCAGGGAATTGAAAGCACTCTACGGAACTTAGACTAGAAGAGCAACTATCGCTATTTACAACTAAATGGTGTATGTCTTCTGGAATGCTCTTTTCCCCCGCCATTAAAGCTATTCTTTGATTTATTTCCAATATGTTATGAGCATACCAGGAAGAGTTTATATTGGCTAAGTCAACTTTACCTTGTCTATGCAAGTGCTTCATAGTAGCCATAAGCCGGCAAGTCCCCAAGGCAAATACTGTTCTTTTCATAATTAAATCCTATAATACTTATTGTGCGTTCAAAGTTTTCAGTTTGAGCATTAAAAACCTAAGAAGTATAACGACATTCACAATCATCAGCTTGCATAAATTCTTAACTAGCGTTAGCTAAGCTCGTCAAACTAGTAGAAGGATTAATATTATTTAACTTAAGAAACTCTTTAAATTGACGAGCTAACTTTACGCGTGAAATATCATAATCTTCGTAATTCCAATCATTAATTATTTGATTGATATTGCCTTGGTTTATTCCCTGTGGATAGTTTCTAGCATTTGCGTGTGGTATTTTCATTTTTTCACATAATTCTTTAGTTCTAGAGTCTATATATAAACAAATTGCTGGCACCCCAGCCTGAAGAGCAGATTGAACGCCGTGAATACGTGTACCAATAACAATATCCGAATATTGATGTTCGAGCATCCACTGGGTGGGATCTACAAATACTCTAAATTTATTTTCAATCGATTCGACGAGCTCTTCTTCGGAAAAGCCAAGTTTTTGATAAAATGGTAAAATACGCTCAAAAGAGTGTTTAAAATCTTCTTTTGAGTAATTAATAGTTACATTGATCAAATCCATAGGGTGTTGAACAATATAGCGGCCTTTATTATTGATTGCTAAATTTAGTAAAGATCCTTCAAGTTTTGAAAAATCTTTGTTATATGGACTCCCAGCTGCTATGGATATTTTTTTCATACCTGTGGAGTTGAATCTATCTATTATAGTTTTACCTAAATTAGCATTTGGGTTTATAAAATTTGTCTGGCAACCAATTGGTAATGCTTTATCAGCTAAACCCAACTTTTCTAAAATGGAGTAAGTATAATCGCCTCTTACAGTTAAATTTGGGGAAGAGCCTATAGACCGCTCTGTTAATTGTCTGATCCAATCAACCGTCCCCTGAGGAATAAAACTTAAATCTTCAGTTTGTTCTTTAATTTGCGCACCTAAGCCAAGCCCCACAACAGGAACGTCTAATTGTTCAAGCCTCATACCTCTTTTTCCAAGATCAGTATGAGAACCAAGTTGGTTTGCAAGAGAAAATACTAAACCATTACCAATCTTATTAATAATTTCAGGCTTAGCGCCGAAGCCAAATTTTCGGTTGGAGAAAGCAATACAACAACGAGTGGCATAGTAATAAACTAAATTACCTGTATTTCCAGTATATAGTCGCTGAAATTCACTACTGTTCTTTGGGTATATAGTCTGCCCATGATCTGGTCCAACATATGACCAATTAAGACTCATCGCTAAACTCCTTCAGAGCTGCTGTCACAGTTAAGCCCGTTGACTCTATAATTTCGACATACTTTTTAGCTAAAAATTTTCGATTCGTATCGTAATCGACGCCTGAAAAATTCAATTTTTTATATATCTCTTCGATCGAAGTGAATTCTAAATCTTTGATACTGCAATTAGGCAATTTCATTATATCGACCAGCTCACTTGTTCTGCTATCATGCGATAGGAAAACTGATGGTACGCCAGATTGGAACGCAAGCATATTGCCATGGAGTCTGGTACCAATAGATAAATCAAACTTTTTGGAATATTCCATCCAAGAGTTTGCACCAAAGAAAGTGACAAACTTGTCTGTTATAAATTGTTTAAACTTGCCTGATGTATATAAATTTTTCCATAGCTTTTCTTGAAATTGCATATGAGGACATGACTTATCATAATCATCACCCCTTGCTGCTTTAACTATCTCAAGTGGATTTTGGCACACAACGTTAAAGCTATTTTTGCATACTAGCTCAATTAACTTTCTGTACTCTGCATAAAACTTTTTACGGTGTGTATCAACATTAAGTAGGATACTTGGTTCAGGTATTTCGCCCTTTAAAACCTCTGTAAGCTTTTTCTCAATAGTAACCCCTAAATTGTTACTTAGATTTGTAAGGTTAGAAGGGCAACCTAAAGCCGTTACTTGCTTTACACCGTAGCTATGAAGTACTTCTGCGGTGTAGCTACCTCGGCACGTGATATGGAGGGCTTGATCTTTTAAAACAGAAATGAAACGCTCCGTACCTTCTTTTAGAGCTATTTTAGAGCCGGTAGCGGGGGCTTGTGCACCGATGCCAATAACGAGTAGAGGCAGCTTTGTTTTTTGCAACTTATCGGCTAAAGCACCAAGGTCACGATCAGGGTGTAAAAAATTAGAGGCAGGAATAACAATGATATCGAAATTATCACGGATATAGCTAGGATTAAAACCCCAATTATTTAAATATTCTCTCTCACCAATTATATGGCTATCTACAGCATTCCAAAAAGCATGGTTACCAACATTTAATCCAGAGCGTTTGTATGCATCTTCAGTTTCAACTAAAGCTGAACGGAAGTTAGGATCTTCACCCAAAAAAGCTATTTTCATTTTGTTCCACTTGTATTTTTTTTTAATATAAATTCGAGTACATCCTCAACACCATTCAATGGGTTCCATGAAAAGCTATTTGGTGTATTAACCGGGCTCACATTATGGAAACTCAATTCACTATTAGTATTGTTTTGTAGGTACTTAGTTATAAACTTTTGGTTACTTTGTTTGTAATTTGCAGCTATTACCTTTTCGTAAGCTACAGGTAGTTTAAACTCTGTGCTTTTTTTCAGGTCCTTTCTAAACTCTTCAAGTAACTCTGTTTGATTCTCCATACCGTTACGGTTCATAGCTAATTTAAGTAATACCTCGCTATGGCTCAGAGAATAATTCGACGAGTTACTATCTGGGCTTACTAGTTTATTTTGAATAGCTTTGTAATCAATTTTTAATATATTTAAAAAGCTAATTAACAGCCCTTCTTTTTCTTTTTTTACATAATCGTAATCTATTACCTTTACGTCTATGCTTTCAGCGCTCCATTTTTCACAGTACTCCCAGTAATCCATATGCTGGCTGCTTGTTTTATCCCATGTAAGATTAGAAGTTCTAGCTAGCGCTTTAACATCTTGATTAAAACCAGAGGCTATTAATTTATCCTGGCGTCTTACCGATATAACCACTTCAATACTTTCAAAAATACGGTTAAAGTATTCTTTTAATTTATTAATGCCACATAAAATAAAATACTCTGATGAAATAACTACCGTTTCTGCGTTAGCTGATTGGGTTTTAAGCAATTCTTCAATGTCATTAGTGTATTGTTTTTTTAGCTCATTTATATCTGTTCTTATTCCCAAGCGGCTATCGTCAATTAAATAACAAGCTAGGAGGTGAGGCTTTATGCCCCCCAATATTCTAATATTGCCATTTTCTTCAATAACTTTATGGTTTTTATTCAGTACGCCTTGAATATAACTACTACCCGTTTTAGGCATACCTACATGTAAAATGAGCTTGGCCATTAATAAACCTCTTTTAAGTGAATGTCAGCACACTCTTCTATCGTGATAGGAACCTGTATATTATCAACATACTTTTTCCAACATGTGCTATTACTTACAACTTCCTTAATTTTACTTGCTAAGTCAACAGGGTTTTTAGTTCTAAATAGTATTCCTGTTTCTCCATCTTTAATTTTTTCGGCCATCCCACCAATATCACTACCAATTAACGGGCGACCATGTTTATACGCTTCTTGAATTACCATAGGGGAGTTTTCCCACCATACCGAAGGAATAATAACCCAGTCGGTTTGTGCTAGTAAGCCTGGCATTTCATGTGGCTCATAAGAGCCATGCATAGTTACAGTACCTTCTAATTCCCCTAAGAGCTCTTTAACTTTTTCTTTAAACTCACCGGTTTGGTGCTCTAAGTTAGCGCCATGTATATCTAAGTGGACTTGCTGTTTTACCTTTTCTGGCAATGCACTAAACGCTTGCAGTAGCACATCAATCCCCTTAAAAGGATTTACTTGTCCAAAAAAAGCAAAACGGCCACGGCATTCGCCTTTAGCTAATTGCCTTGGTGGTAAAAAATCAGCCTTGGGTTGACCATTTTCTATCATGGTTATTTTTTCTTTTGGCAGCCCCCAGTCAACATAGCGGTCAACTAAAAAGTCACTTGGAGATACAAATTTATCTACATTATCAAATACAGACTTTATGTATTTTTCTCGTAGGAAAAAGTCTGCTGCAGAGCGCTCAGGAAAACAGGTTGCACAGTCGCTCGGCGCTGCTTTATAACACAGCTTCATTTGTGGACCCGGCTTCACCATTTGGCCGTTATTTCCGCAAATTGCTAAATATTCATGCAGGGTAACGATTATTTTGGCATCTGGTAACGAGTTTTTTACCTGCTGTATCATTTCTAACCCCATATGAATATAGTGATGAAAATGAACAACGGTCGGTTTAAAGCTCTCTAATAACAACTTAAAGTCTTGCCAAATATGCTTTTTATAAGCCGACTGAAACAAGAAAAAATCGCCCATAGCAGTATGGTACAGCACTTCGTTTTCATCATTTCGAGTAGAGAATGTAGAGCCGCCATGCGCTTGTATATCTGTTCGGGCTAAAAATAGGCTTTCAATTCCTCTTTTTTTATATTCACTATACAGATTATAAGCAGCAACTTCTGCTCCGCCTTTACTTAAATCTGGGTGCCCGTGTGAGACTACTAAAACTTTACTGTTAGACATTTTTTTCTCTTAATTCGTTAATCATATTATTCCAGCGTGCAGTATGCTGCCAACCATTAAATAAAGTAAGTTTGAATTTCCAATCGCCTTGGTCAACTAACGATTGCGATTGCCTTTCTAAATGGTAAAGTTTTTCAGAACCTAACACGTAGTTTTCATATCCCTGCTCAACTAGTTTTAAGCATAGGTCAGAGTCTTCAAAGTCACCCAATATATAACGCGTTTCAAAGCCCCCTACTTGTTCAAATTTTTCTTTGTCTATTAATAAACATGCTGCGGTAACAGTGTCTGATTTATTAAATTCAAATTTGGGAGCTAAGTTTGCAGGCATTCCTTTGTATTGGTGCTCATTTAGCCATATTCCACCAAACTCGCGGCTTTGGTTAAATTGCATACCAATGTGCTGAATGGTTTCATCTTCATAAACTAATTTAACACCCATCGCACCGATGTTGTTTGTAGTACTGTACTTAGTTAGCATTCGCTGTAACCAGCCAGACTCTGAAGGAATAACATCTGAATTTAATAATAATAACCTTTTTCCCTTTGCCTGGGTCACGCCAAAGTTGTTGGCACCAGAAAAACCAAGGTTTCGTCCGCATGTTATAACTTTAAAAGGAGTTGAATAAAGTTTCGAAACATCTTCACACAATAGCAGTAACTCATGCTCTATGCGGGGGTCATCTAATACATAAATTAATTCTACATTATTAAATGTACTGTCTTTTTCAAATTGACTTATTTGGTGTAACACAAAATCGTACCGCCCGTATAGTGGTACAATTATTGTGCATTCTGGGTCAGTGTTTAAGCTACCAAATTCATAAGTTTTAATTTCTGAAGGTTCTGGTAGCGCTACTCTATCAGCCCAAATTCCTTTTAATGCAGGCATTATGTGATCTTGATAGCATGCAACAACATTGTTGTTAGTTGGCTCTACGTCTACTAATACGTGCTGAGTAGCCATTACCTCGTTATCACTCACTGTCATAACTGATAACGGGATACGTACTATCGCGCCAGATTTTTCGAACAACAAAATTGCAAGCTCTGATGATTCCTTTTTAATCGCGCTATAGCAATAAAAGCCGCCTTTATAATTACTTGGTAAGTGTTCAAAAGCATCATTAACATCTGGTCTTACTTTTAGGCATAATAGTGGCAGTAAGTTTTCGCTAATTTTAGTACCATTGCTTACGCAAATTGCAGATAAAGTATTAAAGTGATTATCTATCCAGCCACGAAAAAAAGTACCATTTTGTCCGCATGTTATTGCAGACTCTACCTGTATGTTTGTTGTCACTTCATTTATATCAACAAACTCTTTTTTAACCTCTGAAAAATAGCTTGCTCCTAAGTTTTCTATCAACCACCTTCTAGCTTCAATTAAGCTAAAGTTATTTGTATCTAACAGCTTATTTTCTAGTTCTTTGTGGTCAAACACATTAGCAACGTCTAAGTCTGTCACTTTTTCTGATTGAAGGCTTTCAAACTTTAATTCTAAATTGTTATTTGTTGGGGTATTTAGCTCTACTATTAATAAAAAGCCGTGCTTTTCTTTCGTGCCTGTTAGTTTTAAGCTTTGTGCTACATCTAACCTTTCTCGCTTAATACATGTAAGCACCCTTAAAGGAGAGTCTAGTAGCTTAACCGAAAAAACAATTTCAGAGTCTTTTACTGTATCTGCACACCAACCTTTAATAATTACAAACTTATTTTTAAAAGTCCCTACTCGTTCTATATAATGTACTATGTCGGAAGGTTCTTCTTCTACTTTATCTTGATGAGCTGCTGTTAAACTCATTTCTACGTCGTCCATTTCTACTTCATGCATTTGTATTTCGTCTGTTTCATCTATTTCGTTAAAATCATCACTTAGGTTACCTAAGTTACTATTTGGTTGAAGTGATAAAAACTCATTATATGTATTAGCTAGCTTTTCTTCACTAACCTCTGTCATATCTAAAGGGAGCGTTAATTCATTTTTATCACTTTTAAGCTGCAAGTAAAATTGGCCTGTTAATAACTCGCAATCGTACAATTGAAAAAAGCCTGGGGTTAAATCTCTGCTTTTTAAGTTTAAATGACTTAAAACATCTTCACGGTCTTCACGCACAGAACTTTGCAAATAGACTGGTATTTTGTCTTCACCAAGTAATGAAATTGATACCGAGCTTTCTTGATCTATGGCCCAGCCGCGAATAAGTAATTGCTCATTCTCTACAAAGCCGCAAATATCTATCCAATACTGGATAGGTGATTCAATAGTTTCAGTCAGTTCGTTTACTTCAGTATCGTTAGTAACAACAGATTTGTCTGAAGTATCTGCAGGTGTCTCTTTGCGTGTAGATATACCTTTGCTTTTATTATGTGCACTTTTAAACCACATTTGCAGCTTCCTTAAATTATTAAGCTATTTTTTTGGTTAACAATTCCGACCACCAAGCTTCATTATCTAAATACCAATTAAGGGTTTTAGCAAACCCTGTTTCAAAGCTTTCGGCTGGTACATAACCTAATTCGTTGTTTGTTTTAGTTGCATCAATAGCATAACGGCGGTCGTGGCCTGCGCGGTCTGTTACGTAAGTAATTAGCTGTTCAACGTTATTAGCAATGGCCGATTTTGCATTAGGAAAACGCTTTGCAAGCTCTGGGTTGGTTGCAAACTTTTCGCCCATAACTTTACACACTAGTTTTACAATATCTATATTGGCCCATTCGTTGTTGCCGCCAATATTGTAGTTTTCGCCTATGCGGCCTTTTTTAAGCACTAGCTCTATACCACGGGCGTGATCTTCTACGTATAGCCAATCACGAATTTGCTGGCCATCGCCGTAAACAGGTAGTGGTTTGTCGTTTAATATGTTAGTTACAATTAAAGGGATTAACTTTTCAGGAAAGTGGAACGGGCCATAGTTGTTTGAACAGTTTGATGTTGTAACCTCAAGCCCGTACGTATGGTGATACGCACGTACTAAGTGGTCGCTCGCTGCTTTTGACGCAGAATAAGGTGAGTTTGGTGCGTACGCTGTTTCTTCGGTAAAGGCAGGATCGGTTGCGCTTAGTGTACCGTATACTTCGTCGGTACTTACATGGTGAAAGCGATGCTCTAATGGCTCATTACCTGCAGCTTTTGGCTCGTCTATCCACTTTTTTTTAGCTGCTTTTAATAAGCTATATGTACCAAGTATGTTTGTTTCAATAAAGGCATCTGGCCCTGTAATTGAGCGGTCTACATGCGACTCTGCTGCAAAGTGTACAATGGTATTTAATTGATGAGTGTCGATTAGGTTTTCGATTAACGCTGTGTCGCAAATGTCGCCATGTACAAAGGTCATATTTGGGTTGTTTGCTACTGAGTCTAAGTTAGCTTTGTTACCTGCATAGGTCAGTGCGTCTAGCACTATTACTTTATCTTGTGGGTTTTGCGCTAACCAATAGTGCACAAAGTTTGCACCTATAAAACCTGCACCGCCTGTTACTAATAAGTTTTTAACTGTCATCTGTTATTCCATTTTACAAATTTTGGCTTTAAGTCTTATGTCACCGGGACGAGTCATAAGCTGTAAACCGTAAGACTACAAATTTTTACAAAAGAGTAAAACAGTAAAGGTAATTTATTTTTACCTTTAATGCGCTCTCTTTAATACTGATAATTACTTTACTTACTTTTAAAGCGAGGTATAAATTCTCACCTACAAAATAATTTTACCACAGAGCCGCTTCGCGCTACACCGAGAAAAAGATCATCTCCTTCTCTGTGGTGAGAACAATCTCTTAATCACTTTATGAGCTTTAGCCCAATACAATTTTACCACAGAGGGCACCGAGGCGCTGCGCGCTACACCGAAAAGTAATTAGCTCTTCTCCTTCACTTCTCTGTGAATTCTGTGTTCTCTGTGGTGATAAAATCACTTTAGTTTTTACTTAAAAATAAACCTACCACCGAGGGCACCGAGGCGCTGCGCGCTACACCGAGAAGTAATTAGCTCTTCTCTTTCACTTCTCTGTGTCCTCTGTGTTCTCTGTGGTGATTACAATGTCTTAATCACTTTATAACCTTTAGCTCAATACAATTTTACCACCGAGGGCACCGAGGCGCTGCGCGCTACACCGAGAAGTAATTAGATCTTCTCCTTCACTTCTCTGTGTCCTCTGTGTTCTCTGTGGTGATTACAATCTCTTAATCACTTTATGAGCTTTAGCCCAAGACAATTTTACCACCGAGGGCACAGAGGCGCTGCGCGCTTCACCGAGAAGTAATTAGATCTTCTCCTTCACTTCTCTGTGTTCTCGGTGGTGATAACAATGTCTTAATCACTTTATATAATCTTTAGCCCAAGACAATTTCGCCACAGAGGCGCTGCTCGCCTATATATGTAATTTAAGCTTGCGCTTTTAACTCTGTTAGCATTGCTTTTAACTGTGCACGCCAGTGCACCGTTTTTACACCGCTTAGCTCTTCTGCTTGTGCTTTATTAAGCACACTAAATGCTGGGCGTTTAGCCGGTGTTGGGTAGCTTGCCGCAGGTATTGCACTAATAGGTATCGCTTTACTTAATAACCCTTGCTCTACCGCGAGCTCTTGTATTGCTACAGCAAAGTCGTACCACGAGGCTACACCTGCATCGGTCCAATTAAGTATTAACGAATTATTAGCGCTACTGTGCTGCTCATTAATTGTATTATCACTTGTTTTAGCAACCAATGCCCAAAGCATGTCAGCCAAACCAGCGGCCCATGTTGGTGTGCCAACTTGGTCGCCCACTATACCTAATTGCTCTTTTTCGCTCATTAAGCGCAGCATTGTTTTAACAAAGTTATTACCAAAAACTGAGTACACCCATGCTGTACGCACTATGATTGCTTGCGACCCTAAAGCCTCGTTAATAGCTTGTTCACCAGCTAGTTTAGACGCACCATAAACACCCAATGGGTTTGTTGCATCGCTTGCGGTATAAGGCAAAGTGCTCGTGCCATCAAACACAAAGTCGGTCGATATGTGCAAAAGCTTAGCGTTAATATGCTTGCATGTACTTGCTAAATTAGCTGCACCTTGCTTATTTACTGCATATGCTTGGCCAACATCAGTTTCTGCTTTATCAACCGCAGTATATGCAGCAGCATTAATAACTATATCTGGCGAATGGCTTATTAATAGCTCGTTTACTTGCTCTACATTACTAATATCGAGATCTTTAGACCCAAAGCATATTAGCTCTATATTGCTTGGGCAGGTTTTTTGTAACTCTGAGCCTAATTGCCCATTTTTACCTGTTATTAATACTTTCATGATGGCTACTTAATTTATTGAATATTAAAATGCTGGGGCGTTTTTAAAGCTAAGGCCAGCTTCGTCTTTGGCAGACAGCTGTGGTAACTTACCTTCCACTAATGGCCAGTCAATATTTAGAGTTGGGTCATCCCATTTTATTGATACTTCAACATTTGGGTTATAAACATCAGTACATTTATATACAAACTCAGCGCTCTCGGTGGTTACATAAAAACCATGTGCAAAACCTTCTGGCACCCAAAGCTGGCGTTTGTTTTCAGCCGACAATAACACTCCTACCCACTGCCCAAATGTTGGCGAGCTTTTACGCATGTCAACTGCAACATCAAAAACCTCGCCCTGAGTTACGCGTACTAACTTACCTTGGGTATTTTGAGTTTGGTAGTGCAGGCCGCGTAATATGCCATGTGCAGATTTACTGTGGTTTTCTTGCACGAAAGTGCGCTCGCCGCAGTGTTGGTTAAATAGTTCTGTGCGAAAGGTTTCCATAAAAAAACCGCGCTCGTCACCAAATACTTGAGGTTCGATTATTTTTACATCGGGGATGCTAGTTTCAATAAATTTCATTATTACTGCCTATTAAAATACAGTTTGATCTAAAAGCGATAGTAAATACTTACCATAACCCGACTTTTTAAGCGGCTTTGCTAGCTTTTTAAGTTGATCTGCATTTATGTAACCCATGCGATAGGCTATTTCTTCTGGGCAGTTAATTTTTAAGCCTTGGCGTTTTTCTATCGCGCGAATAAAGTTAGCAGCATCTAGTAAATCATCTAATGTGCCGGTATCTAACCAGGCTGTACCGCGTCCCATTATTTCAACGTTTAGTTCTTTTTTGGCCAGGTATTGTTCTATTACGTCGGTAATTTCAAGCTCGCCACGTTCAGAGGGTTTTACATTTTTAGCAAACTCCACTACGCGGCTATCAAAAAAGTATAACCCTGGTACAGCATAGTTTGATTTAGGTTTGTCTGGTTTTTCTTCTATTGAAATGGCTTTGCCGCTTTCGTCAAATTCAACCACACCATACGATTTAGGGTTAGCAACATGGTAGCCAAATACTGTAGCGCCTTGCTCACAACTTGTTGCATTTTGCAGTGATAACGATAAATCGTGACCGTAAAACAGGTTATCGCCTAATACTAGGGCTGCACATTGGCCTTGTAAAAAGTCTTCAGCTAATAAAAACGCTTGTGCTAGGCCATCTGGGCTTGGTTGTTCTTTGTATTCAAATGTAATACCCCATGCACTGCCATCGCCTAATAGCTCTTTAAAACGAGGTAATTCAGCAGGTGTTGATATAATTAATATTTCGGTAATACCGGCCATCATTAAGGTAGATACCGGGTAAAATATCATTGGTTTATCGTATACCGGCATTAGTTGTTTACTTACTACTTTGGTAAGTGGGTATAAGCGAGTGCCTGAACCACCGGCTAAAATGATCCCTTTACGCGCTGACTTATTTACAGGGGCTTTTAATGAATACATGTAGAGTCCTATCTATCAATTTTAATTAAATACTTTTTAAGCTGTGTAGCTTTTATTAGTTTATCTTAGCTCTTTTACTGTAGCTAAAACTATTTTGCCAATACCAAACAGCATTAGCTGTAACGCTGCGAATAATAAAATATTATATAAAGTAGTTGGATATTTGTTGTCTTGCGGCAGTGTTGCCGACTCTACAACTACTAAATATTTTAACTGCCTATAAGCTTCTATTCTAGCTTTATCTAAAGATACCTCAGAAGATGTATAGCCTTTAAGCGCCAGCTCTAACTCTATTTTTAAATCAGAAAATTGCGCAAGCACTTCGCTTACTGAGGTTCCATTGTTTTTAATATTATTGTTAGTGCCCTGCTGGGTAGATAGCCTGTCTCGCTCCAGTTCTAGTTGCTTTTTAAGCGCACTAAGCTCAGAGGCTAGCATAACTACTTGCGGGGCTTTTTCGGTCATGGTTGAACGCAAGCCTTTTAGCTGCGCACTTTTAGTCGCAATTTGCCCTTCAAGCCCGTAAGTTATTTGCTGAAGTGCTAAACCTTCGGCTTCTGGGTCGAGTAAGTTATTTTTTTGCTGAAAAGCTAGGGTGTTTTTTTGCGCATCGCGTAAGCGCTGCTCAACTTTTGCATGCTCTAACCTTATAAACTGTAACTGCGCGTCAGCTAATTGGTGGCCTATCGAGTTTATATACCACTCTGCGCGGTTAACAATTGCTTGCGTTAAGGTGTTAGCAAATTCGGGGGTAAAGCCCTGTACTAAAATTTTAATTACACCAGACGCTTCGTCAATCTCTACTGTGGTGTGATCTATATAAAACTTTAGTAAATCTTCTATGCTGGCGTCGCTGCTTAAACGTGAAAATACATCGCCACCATTTTGGTAATGTTCTTTTAAGTTATTGTGTGTTTGTAAGTAATTTAGCATGTCTTCTGAGTGAATATACGCTTTTGCTATTTCGGTATCAGCTGTTGAGTTACCGCCTACACCCAAACCGCTCAGTAGCGCCATTGACGGGTCCATTGTTGCCATGCCATCTGGCTGCTGAATTATTAATTGCGCGCGGCTTTCAAACCGTGGTGCAGCCCAAACTAACTGGTAAAATGCAAATAGCACAAACGGTACAGCTAGTAACAAAACCCAAGGCTGGGCCCACTTTTTTGAGCTGAAATTATTATTTAATTTACTGAAAAAGTTATCCAATTTATTATTTTTTTCTTCGCTGTTTTTTTTATTTTCACTTTGCTTTGTACTTGGCTCAGTAGAAGTGCTAGTTTGCGTTTGTTTAGCATGTAAGGCCACTTCGTCACTTAATCGCTTTAAGTGCATTTTTATTTTTGGTCTATCTGGCTGTAAAATGCGCACACGCTGCATAACTCTGCGAGCTAGATAAATGTCTGTTTTCTCTAATTGTTGAGAAAGCTTAAATAGCTCATCGGCGTTATTCCAAACTTCTGGACTCGTTTTTTTGTGTAGTTCGCTAAAGCGTTTTTCTATTGTATTAACTGCTTGTTGACTCATAATTATAATGCCTGGTAATGAGCAATTCCTTGCTCTAAATCGTTGTAAAAAGTGAGTTCACCTTTGTGTAATACTATGGCGCTGTCGCAAAAATGTCTTAACTCATCCATTTCGTGACTAACCATTATAACATTGGCATTTTTACTCTTTTGTGTAAGCGCTCGGCGAGTTTTATTTCTAAATTTTGCATCGCCTACTGAGGTAACCTCATCTATAAGATACACATCAAAATCTATACCTATTGAGCACGCAAATGCTAAACGCGGCTTCATACCGCTTGAGTATGTATTTACTGGCAGGTCGAACTTACGGCCTAACTCTGCAAATTTACGAACACGTTGTACATATGTGTCTAAATCGGCCACACCGTTAATTGTACCAATAAAACGGGCGTTTTCGGCGCCACTCATTTGTGGGTGAATCCCCGTAGTTAATGCCACCGGCCACGACAAATGAAGATCAGTTATAATTTTACCTTTGTTTGGGTACTCACTGCCAGCCAACATCCTAAATAGCGTAGATTTACCCGCACCATTAGAGCCTAAAATAGCAATATTGTGGCCTGATGGAATTTCAAAATTTAAGTTTTTAAAAATATACTGATTCCCCAATGCTGAGGGGTAATATTTTGTGACGTTTTGTAGTTTTATCAACGCTATATTCCTTGTTGCATTTACTTACCTGCTTATAGCCTGTTTCCACGAGATGTGGTAAATACTTGCTGCAAAAAACAGGGCAACTAAGGCTGAAAAAAACAGATAAAACTCGCTTACAGCCTCTGTGCTGTACGTGTTATAAGCTGCATGGCGGGTTAGCTCTATTGCGTGTAAAATAGGATTCCAGTCGAGGTATGGCCAATACTCTTTAGGTACATCTTGCATAGAAAAAAACACTGCCGATATAAAAAACATTGGCCGAGATAACACACTTTGTATTTTACTTATCTCAGGTACGTAGCACTGGGCTATTGCAAACATTAGCCCAAGCGATAAGGCAAACATCCAAAGTGTAACTATGTTTAGTAGTATAAATAGTGGATCGTCTAATTTAAAATCCATTTTTAAAAAGTACATAATCAAAAATATTAATGCAAAAACCGATAGCTTAATTAATAAACTAAATAAGGCAGATGCCAAAACACTACTTATTGGTTGCACTTGCCTAAAAGCAAATAACGATTTATTTTTTTTAATAGCCGCGGCACAGTTTGTGAGTGTTTCTAAAAACAGCTGTATTAGCAACATGCCATACATCATAAATTCGAATGTTGGGATTGTATGCGTATCGCCACCATCCATTTTACCGCGTAAAAAAGACAGCAAAAAAATGAAGCTTAACGGCTGAAATATAGCCCATGCCAGCCCTAATCTATCGTTAAAGCCGGTGCGAATTTCACGGACAAAAAGGGCAAATATAACGTCGCGCCATATTGCCCAATTACTACGTTTAAGTACGGTAGTCATAATTAAGTTGCTACATTTGCCGCAATAGCAATTTGGTAAATTATTTGCGTTATATCTTTAACCGATTGCAAAAACTTAGTGTCGACTTTTGGTAATACTAATATTTGATCCCCTGGTTTTAAGTTGCCGTAGGCGTCTACGTCTATCATGCCGTTAGGGTGTATTACCATTATTTGCTCATAATTAGCGCGTTCGCTATAACCTCCAGCCCATGCGATGTAGTCATCTATTGTTGCATTTGGGTTATACACTAGCGCTTGCGGCATAAGTACTTCGCCGCCTATGTGTATTAGGTCTGTTTTGGCTGGTATGTAAACTACATCACCCTGCTCTAAACGAATATTAGCTACTTGGCCTTGATCTGAAATTACAACCTTGCCAAGCGGAATCGCTTTACGGGCACGTTCTGTAAATTCTAAAATCATTTTGCCTTCTTCGGCTCTTATTTTGGCTTCTCCGTCGGAAGATGCAGGTGCTGTAAAGATGCTGCGTTCTAATCGGTCCAACGCTTGGTCAATCATCTCTTTTTGTTTTTTAGCTACGCTTTTACGCTGAATATAAATTGATTGATAATCGGCAAGATCTTTATCTATTTGTATGTTGGCAAGTAGATCGTGCAAGCGGGTGTTGTTTTTTACCGCAAAGTACGATGGTCCTAAGTAACTACCCGCTACTTGAATATCGAGCACTTGTGCACGTATATCGTCGTTAAAAATAAGGCGGTCGCCGTCTTTAAGTGTAAAGCTTTTAAACTCATTGTAAGGTAAGTAAACCGAAAATGGGCCTGTTTTACGATCGCCTACAATTCCTACGTGGCTTACTTTAGCAAGTGGCAAAGCAAACTTTGCGAGTTGTTCACCCGTTGCTTGATTCTCTTTAAACTCAAACCTAAACGGTGCTCTTACACTTCCTGATACAACAACTGTTGCCTTTTGGCGCTCAACTAAAATTACGTCGTTATCTTTAAAGTTAAATTTAGGGAGGTAGCCACTTAAAATAAAGTCGTATAGGTCTATATTTTGAATTACTTTGTCGTCACGCAATACTTTTATAGAGCGATAGCTGCCTCGCTCAGAGTCAATTCCGCCGGCACGCTTTAGGTAATACAAAATACTGTCGGAAGCTATACCTGCATATTGCCCTGGGCGAACAATACTGCCACTTATGTAGATACTCACTGGTGTTGCTGTCAGTAAGTTTACGTATATTTGTACACTACTTTTGTACACTTCTTTTATTTTATTACTTACATAGCTGTTTAGCTGGCTTGCTTTAACATCGGCCACGTATACAGGGCCTACATTCGTTATAAATAAATTTCCTTGGTTATCAACAGTAATAACTTCTGACTGATTTATTGCTCCCCATAACCAAATAGAAACTTTGTCGCCGGGGGCTATTGTGTAATCGTCGTTTAAGCCGTCTTGACGCTCGCTTTCGTAGCCGCCTGCAAATAAGTTTGCACCATACGGTGGTGGTAAACCTAACTCTGAAGTAGGCAGCAATTCGGCTGCTGACATTTCGCCTGGTAATAGTGTTCCTGAACGCCCTTGTTTATTGTATGTCCCATTTTGTAATGAAGCATTAGGTAGTTGCGTTTGGGTTGTACCTGCGTTTTCAAGCTGGCTTAAAGATATTTGCTCTGCAGCGATAGCGCTATTACTAAATGAGCTTACTGCAAAACAGGTTAATATTAAAAATGCTTTAAATGCGTTGCTTAACATGTTCATAAAAGGCTTAAGCTCCAAAGCTAATTTGGTTGTTTTTATTTTCAATTACCTGAGGCGTAATTACCCATTGTTGATTAGCATTTTTACATGCAGCTCTGCGCTCTTGTTTGGCTAATTGCTCTGATTTTTTTAGGTATACTACTGTGCATAATTCACCGAGTGCTGACGTATATTGCTGGCCTAATATAAACTCAATATTATTATATTGCCCTGTATAGCCTTGTTGCTGAGTTTCTAATACTTCGCTTAGTTGTTGTGGTACTACGCTCGTATCAGCAGACTTTATTGGCTCGTCTATTAAAGCCCGTGTTGCATGAAGAACTGGAGGTGCTGTAGCACAGCCTGTTAAAATAAGAAAAGGGACAAGTGATAGTATAACTTTATTTTTTTTCATTATTTATTTTCTAATCTATTGGTAAGTAACAAAATAAAATTCCTTTGATGCAGCTAAATTTGCGTTAACTTTTTCCATGCATGTCTAGTAAGTGCCGAATAGCACATAAAAAACAATAAAAAAGACACTAGCATTATCCACTCAGCTACAGCATAAACTTCAGCTAGACAACCTAGTGCGGCTAGTATACTTGCACCAGCAGAAATAACAATAAGCGAAAAACGATGGCTGTAACCAGCAGATTCAAACAAATGATGCAAATGCTGTCTGTCAGCCTGAAAAGGGGATGTTCCTGATTTAACTCTACGCATTATTACTGTTGCCATGTCCATTAAAGGCACTGCAATTATGTACAAAGCGGTTACAGGTCTTAATGCTGGCGCATCTAATTCTATTCCTATTACCATGAGCCAAACTAGAGTTAAGCCTATGAGCATATTGCCAGAGTCACCCATAAATATTTTTGTGACTGAACTATGCAGCTTGAGATTAAATATTAAATAACCCAATAAGGCGGCAATAAATAAAAAAGGTAGCAAATACCATGCATTAGTAACTCGACTTAGTAAAAAAGCTAAAGCAGTAAATGCGACTAAGCTGAGTAAACCGACTAACCCGTCCATGCCATCCATCATGTTAATAGCATTTATTCCCGCTATTATTGCAATGATCGTTAATATTACCCCAAACCCTGCTAGTTTTAGTTCAAACCAACCTAAAATATACCCTAAGCTGTGTAAATATATCTCTGTTCCAAATATAACTAACGAGGCTACAAGTACCTGTGCAACAAGGCGAATTTTTACCGAGAGTTGATAACGGTCATCGAGGGTACCCAAAAAAAGTACCAACGCTGATGCAACTAAATAAATATTTAAGTTTCGGCTGTGCTCTATAAATAACATTGAAGTAATTAATACAGCTAAATAAATTGCAATTCCGCCAACTAAAGGAATGTTTCCTTTATGTATTTTTCGATCGCAAGGGAAATCAACCAACCCTGTTTTTATAGCTATGGGGTTAATCACTTTTATGGCAACAAGTGAGATAGTGAATGTAATTAAGAGAGGGAACCAAAAGTCCATTATTTATCCATCAATGTAAATAGGGGGAAATACTTAGGCATACTTATCATCCATAACCATGCAAAAACCTTATATTTATATGCAGTTAATTATAACTATGTTCCCAATAAATAAATACCAAAAAAAACTTAGAATAATTTATTGCGCCAAAAAGGGTATCACAAATAATAGCTCAATGCGCGATACACGCTAATCTGATCAGTACCAGCACATAAGATAGATAAGCATACTTAAACACAACCTGAACACTATGTAATTCTAGTTATACCTATACTTTACCTTTATCGTAAGATAACAGCGCTGTAACTTACCTTGAATATTTATACTTTAGCTCCTACCTTAAATGCCAATATAATAAATACGTGTCAATAAGGAAAATAATGCAAATACTTCATCACGGAGCGGTTAGTGGGGTTACAGGTTCGTGTCACGAGCTGGTAATTGACGAGCAAACAAGTGTACTTATTGACTGCGGATTATTTCAGGGTGAGGATTCTAAAGCAGATCTTTCAATTGAATTTGATATTACCCATGTAACTGCGCTTATTGTTACCCATTGCCATATTGACCATGTTGGTCGAATTCCTTACTTATTAGCAGCAGGTTTTAAAGGCCCTATTTTTACAAGTATTGCATCGGCCAGCTTATTACCTTTAGTAATTGAAGATGCTTTAAAAGTAGGTGTAACCCGCGACCCTAAAATTATAGCTGCCTGCTTAAGCTTATTAAATAAACGCATAGTTGCTGTTGATTATAAAACGTGGTTTGAACTGCCTTGCAAAGCGCCCGATAAAGCTAAGGCGAGATTACAGCGTGCTGGGCATATATTAGGTTCTGCCTACGTTGAAATTGACGTTACAAATAATGATAACAACAAACATCGCGTTGTGTTTTCAGGAGACTTAGGCGCACCGTATACCCCGCTACTTCCTTCACCTAAAGCGCCCTATAAAGCCGACACCCTCGTTATTGAATCAACCTACGGTGATAAAAATCATCAAGGCCGTAAAGAGCGTACACAAACGCTAAAAAACATTATTGAACGCGCCGTAGCCGACAACGGCGTTGTTTTAGTTCCTGCTTTTAGTATTGGCCGCACACAAGAGCTACTATATGAGCTTGAGCAGCTCATACATAGCTCATCTAAAAAGTCTAAGTGGCGAGACATTCACGTAATACTCGACTCCCCCATGGCAGCCAATTTTACTGAGCAATACAAAAACTTTAAACACTTATGGGACAGCGAAGCTAAACGCAAAGTTGCAAACGGTAGGCACCCGCTCGATTTTAAAAACCTAACTACGGTTGATTCACACAAAGAGCACATGGCTGTTATTAACTATTTAAGTTCACGGCAAACGCCAGCCATAATATTAGCGGCAAGTGGTATGTGTACTGGTGGGCGAATAGTTAATTATCTTGAGCGATTTTTAAATGACAAAACCACCGATGTATTGTTTGTAGGTTACCAAGGAAACAAAACGCTAGGCCGTGAAATTCAAAAATATGGCCCACGTAATGGATATGTTTTTATAAATGATGCCCGCATTACTATAAACGCCAAAGTACATACAATTAGTGGCTATAGCGCCCACGCCGATCAAAACGGATTAGTTAAGTTTGTAACGGGTATGCATAAAAAGCCAAGTCATATAAAAATTGTGCATGGCGATGATGATGCAAAAAGCGCGTTAGCAGCAAAGTACAAGGAAGTGTTAAGTAGTGAAGTTAAAATTGAGATAGGTAAATAACCTCAAGTATAGCAACTTAGCGCACTCTAACAGTCATTAAGCAAAGGAAAACACTTTTACCGGTATCTTCTTCCCAAAAACTTTAATATTTGGAGTAATAACAAAATAAAATTACACTCCATACCCCTTACGCTGTTGTACAATGTTGCACTTTAGCTCCAATATATAAACTAGGAAGCAAGCTTTGCAAACTACATTAAACGTAACAATACCGATAATATCATTTTTAATATGTATTTTGACCGCTTACATTTTAGGTAAAACTCCCGCATTTAATTTTCTCAATGCAAGAGAAAACCGTTTTAAGAGCCTTGATGGTATAAGGGGGTTTTTAGCGTTATCAGTATTTTTTCATCATTTTGTAATCACTTATTATTGGAAAAAAAACGATATTTGGGCATCACCTCCCGAAAAGATGTTTGATAACTTCGGCAGTGTTGGTGTCGCTATTTTTTTTATTATAACTGGCTTCCTATTCATATCTAAAATAACTAAAAAAAGCACAACTAACTGGGTATCCCTTTATAAATCTAGGTTTTTTAGAATCGTTCCTTTGTATGGATTTACTTTGGTAGTTATTTCATTAGTTGTATTTGCCAGTTCTAAATTTAATTTGCACGTGTCTATCCCGATGCTTATTAAAGACTACATAAAATGGGGACTATTTCACGGGGGGAGTTTGAATGGGTTTACAGATACTCGAAAAATTATTGCCGGTGTAGATTGGACCCTTAAGTACGAATGGCTTTTTTACATCTGTTTACCTCTAATATCACTATGCATAAGCAAACTTAAAAAAGTTGGTATATATTTATTAGTAGCAGCTACCCTAATATTATTTTTTCAACCGTTCTATATTTTTTCATTTAAAACAAGTTATTTCATTTTCTTTTGTATTGGTGGCTTTGCTTCCTACTTAATAAAAAACTACAAACCCAATTTTAAGATAACAGGTAAAATAGCTTCAACCATTAATCTTCTGTTTATTATCATTGCAATGCTTTACCCAAATACATTAGATATTTTTCACGTTTTTACTATAGCTATTGTTTTTTTACTAACGCTATTAGGCAACGATCTTTTTGGAATATTTACATTGCGTTCTTCTATTATCTTAGGTGAAATTAGCTATAGTATTTACTTACTCCATGGAGTTATTTTATATCTCTTATTCACGGTAGCATTTCCTCTTGAAGCTTCAAGTAGCCTGTTAAGTGACTTTTTACTACTCATGCCTTTGACTTCAGTAGCCGTAGTTTTAATATCAGCAGCTACTTTTTTATTGATTGAAAAGCCTTGTATGAGTATTGGTAAAAAATCAACTTAGACGTTTATTTTAAAAGGAAAAATTAATTTCTTAAAGCTATTTTTCATTCCTATAATGGGAACCAGATATAAATGCTTTTAATGTGTAACTTAGGTTGAGTGGACCTTTTTTGATTTTCAATACTCTAAGGAGATTAATTGCTACCAACTTTGAAATTTTATAAAAGGCTATATGAAGGGGATAGTAATACCTCCATTGTAAACCCACATCGTAGCCTCTCTCTTTTACCCGAAACCTACTTATTCCACCCGACTCTGACTCCAACCTTGATAATGAGTGAGATAGCGGAGGAAGAATGGTTACTCTTTCATTTTTTTCTAGTCTATTCAGCCTAAAACAAAAAGCCGTATCTACACCATATAAATAAAAATTATTATCAAATACAGAACCGTATACCTCTTTTATTTCGTCGCATATGTTTTTTCCAATAACTAGCCCGCTTCCTATGGCAAAAATTTTATCTTTAGATTTACATACATACTTATGATCTTGAATAATTGTGAGATTTATTATTGGACCTTCAGTTTTATTATCAAATTGAATTGTAGGAATGCCTACCTCTGATTCGCCTAGATTTAGCGCTTCAGATAAATATTGATCGTTTAAATCTGTATCGTCATCTAAAATAATATAACTTTTTGAATCAAACTGAGATATGAATAAATTATATATTTTTGCTAGTGATTCGTTTTTAATAGTTTCTTGTATTTCAACGTTAAAACCTCGAGATATTAACTGGCTAACATTACGATTATCTAATGAAAATGGGCCATTATTCCAAATTACTAACTGACAGTTACTAAAAGACAATTTAGATTGGGCAAGCCTGTTTAACGTTTTTGACTGGTGAATTTCTTTATTATAAATAATTACAATAATAGCTGAATTAAATATCTTTAGCATCTCACACTTTCCCACTTAACATTGCTAAACTCATTAGTGTAGCAGCCAGAAATATTGGTAGCATTTTTACAAAAAACAAAATAGCTGATTGATTAAACACTTTTTTATACATTAATAAATATGTTTGAACGAAATTAATATGCATCGCAATTACTAAGTACCATGAGATTGATAAAATATCTCTTTCAAAAATCCCTATTACGATAGCTGCAATCATTAGTACCGCAGATAAACAACCGCTTAAAAATAGTACACCGGCTTTATCCATTGCTTGAAAAAAGCTTCCACTCGTTGAAGCAACAACTTGGACTGGTATTGAAATCGCTAATATTTTTATAATAGGAATTACCTCCTTCCACTGCTCTCCCAGCATTATTAGTACTATAAATTCGGATAAAAAAAACATTGCGATGCCAGCAGCAATAGCAACCATAGACAGTTTAAAAGTAAATGCCATATGAATTTTTTCTACTTTATCTTTGTCATCTCTATTTTGACGTATAACAGGCTGTATTGCTGGTGTCATAGCAAATGTTAATAACATTAATGGGTATTTCATCAACTGATATGATTTATCATAAATTCCTAGTGATGCTGCACCTAAAAATTTACCAATCAAAATATTATCTAAGTTCCTAGAAAAGAAATTTATAAAGTTGAAACCGAACTGGTAAAGTGAAAAAGAAAGCAAAGGCTTTATGGCTGATAGTTGACTTCCTATTTTAGGTCTACCGAAATCCGTATTAGCAGAAAAATAAAATTGCATTAAGAATGATATACATGCACTTGCTAAATATTTAGCAGATAGAGCATAGACCGCATCTATATAATAGTTTAATAGAAAAGCTATAGAGGTAGATGTAATTTCTGCAATCGTACCTGATATCGCAATCTTATAAAACGATTGCTCACGAAGCAGTAAAGCGTTTGGCACAATCGTGATAGCAAACAAGATTAGAGACACTGAGACAAATGGGACAACTTGCTCAATCCCCTTAATTTGGTAAAAAGAGACTAAAAAGTCAGAGGACAATAAAAAAAGTCCGGCTAGGATAACCCCAATAATTAAAGTTAGAGTAAATATACCATCTCTCTCTTTATTGGATAATTGAGTAAGGTTTATTATTGCTGGCCCTAAGCCCGCCTCAGCCATCAACTGAAAAAAAAGATAAAAAACCATTATTGCAGCAATTATACCAAAGACTTCAGGAGTGAAGACACGAGCCAAAATCATCATTGATATTAGATTTACTAAGTAAACCGAATATCTACCTAAAACACTTTTTCCAATTGCTTTATACAATAATTTATTTTCTTTCATTAATTTTAATCGCCTATCTAAAGCCAAAATTTGCATTATTTAAAATGAACTATTTATGACTCGTTAAATTTTATTGTGTAAATAATGGTGACAATGATATAACTAAAATAGTTGTATAAAGAAATTTATACTCTTTGGGTGGTTGTACGAAGTCAAAAGTAGCACTTATATACAACCTTGATCTTTAATGATTACAGAATAATACTAAACCAATTTAAGGGATTAAACCTGTCGTTAACTGTGTTAAAAATTTCTGATAAAGAACAACTGAATAACGAAATTTTTTCTTGTTATCGATAAATTTTTCTTACCTAAGAATAGACCACACGACTAAGAAAATTGAGATTACTTAGCGATTAAAGACTTTAAAAAATCGATCCAATAATGTTGACTTGAATAAACTGACATTTTTTTAGCTTCAGCCTGTAGTTGACTATATAAAACTTCGTCCGTAGCAAGTTTATTAACTGAATCACTTAATTCTTGCATGTTCCCAGGACTAAATATCAGTCCATTTACGTTATGCTTAACAAAAGCTTTAACGCCTCCTGTATTTGAAACGATAACTGGTTTATTGAAGGCCCAACCTTCCATAATTACCCTAGGAAAGCCTTCATAATGATTATTTGAAGGCACGACTACAACGTCTGTTTGATTGTAGTATTCGCTAAGTTCACTATTGGGTAATAACCCTGTAAACGTAACAGTTTCTTGTAGTGAAAGTGAATCAACTAATTGCTTAGCCTCATCTAAATCAGCACCATCACCTATAATAGTTAGCTCTACTTTTTCTTTTAGTTGATTCGCAACCTGAATTAAATCAAATACCCCCTTGTCTTTAACTATACGTCCAAGAAACAGCATCTTAAATAATGTTTTCCTTTTCAATGTAGGCGCTATATTTCCCGGCTTTTTAGCCATTAAATCAACAAACTGATATGTGTTTTTAGGTGAGTATTTAGCACTGAAAGTCTCTAAAACATCCCCTGTGCATAAGTTAATTGTATTTTTATGTTCGCATATTTTCTTGAGTTTAATACGTAAATACTTTGAAAAAAGAAATCCAAAAACTTTTTCTGAAAATGAATACTTTGGATCTTTCCAAGTACTAGAAGAATCAGCACACATATGGTGTAAAACTTTTTCGCCTGCATTTAAAGCTTGAATACCAAAAAGTAAGCTTCCCATTGATGGTGACCTAATCCAAAAGTATGCGCCACTATGCTCTGCGATCACTTTATCAGCATTTAGTTTATAGCTTTTAATATAACCTCGTTGAAAAAGACTCTTAATCGCAAAGTCTTTCGTAGAAGAATAGCTTGGGAATGGATAAAAATGACTTTCATTAACCTCTGTACTATAACTAAGCGGCAATGAAGCAACTTTTTTTACCGGTGAGCATACATATACAGACTCAGTGCCTATCGCATCTTGCAAAAATGCAGCTGAAGTTTGTTTGGTATAATAATTACCATTATACGAATCGAAGGTCTCACCTACGAATGCAACTATTTTCATGAAAATTAAACCTTGAAGTCAACGGTAATTAGCTTTATGTAACAAATCACGCAGTAAAGAATAAAGATAGGAAAGAAGTACTTTTTCTTACCTATATTTTGATAGAAGTAATACAAAACAAATGGCTCAAGCATTGTGTAAACCAAAGTAAAACGTCCCGAAATAACTGACGATTTCGAAAAAATCAAGCTAAAGACCACTATAACAAAACCAAAGTAGATGTACTCAGAATATTGAGCGTTGCTTTTTCTACATAATAAAAAAAGCAGTAAAAGCATGGAAATGAAAAGATAAATCAGAGATGAGATTGACTTGCCTTCTTGATATTTTGTACCGACATAATAATAGTAACCAGTGGCCATAAGAATATGATTCATTAATATACTTATACCTACTGATGCAACAATAAAAATTCCTAGCCAAAATAGGTTATTTTTCAAAAATATCTTTCTTTTGTCATTCAATAAATACCTAACCGAATTAGATAAAAAATAAACAACAATTATCGCATTGTGAAATAAAATGGGAAAAAGTGAAATCAACCAGAAATGTTTTTTCTTATAAAAAAAAGAAAAAACGACTAAAAATAGTGATATAGCCAAACCAAATCTGATTTGTGTACCCAAAAAACCTTGAGAGATGAAAATGAGGTTTGGGAAGGCAAACAAAAATATTGCGTTATTTCTATATAAAAACGCTATTAGTATAACCTCTAGAACTAAAATAAAGATCCAAAAGCTCAAAAATTCAGACTTAAATACTTTAAAAGGATAGGCTATAGACTCGAAACCTAACTCAAATTGCCACCAATCGTTTTTATAGTTTGCTAGATAGTTTGGATAATCAACATTCAATGCTTTGTCGAAATTCATAAATAAAAATAAAACGATCAATAAAACTAATTTTAGAGAAAATAAGTAAAAGTCTCTTTTTTTTATATGCCAGCTCATTGTTATTTAATTACTCTAAATGTTTTAAGTAATTGTTTCGCAAATTTTAAACATATCGCTTTAATAAACTTAGCCAAAAGTTTGTGTTTTAAGGAAAAGACTAACGCTCTTTTATAGTGTTTATGGGATATCATTGAGCGTAAAATAACTAAATAATAAAAACCTGTTGTGGCATCATTACTTAATAAATCTTTATACATATTTAGCCATTCCAATGAAAAATTATAATCATTTAATTTAGGAATTTGTATAAACTCATATGCAACGCTTTCTAGCAGAACAAACTTTGCACCACACTCCTCTAGTGATAAACAAAATTGATAATCTTGATGCCTTTTTAAGTTATGAAATGGTGCTATTTTTGCTAAAGCTGTAGGAAGTAATATGCCACTAGTTTGGATTATTTGTTGTGCTTTAAATAAGTATTCACCAACAGTTTCACCTTCTTGAATTTTACGTGTAGGGCGGATTATTTCTCGAGATCCATCAATAATCTTACATGTAGAATAAATAACAATATCTTTCCCTAGATAAACTGACTTTTGTTCGTATAACTCTAACTGCTTTTCTAATTTGGTTGGGTACCAAATATCGTCATAATCCAAAAACGCAACAAACTGCCCTTCAGCATTTCTTACACCCACATTTCTCGATAGCCCACCATGTAGGTTATATTCGTTGCGTATGATTTTTATACGAGGGTCAGTAATAGATTTGAGTTCACATTTAGCTTCAAGTGGAGAGCAATCATCAACAATTATGACCTGAATGTTATTAATTGTCTGCTTAAGCGCACTCTGCACCGCTTTTATTAACAATCCAGGGATAGTTGAGTAGAAAGGTATTACCACTGTTACATGTGTCATAGGTCTATAATCTTATTTAAGTTCGTGCTTTATCCGGCATACTTTATAACGTTCAATCAGCATCATACTTTTACGAAAATAGTATAATCCTACAAACTTTAAAGATAAAAATAGCGCATAGTACTTATTTTTTATTTTTAAAAAAGCCGTTAAAAGCATAAAAAAAGAAATAATAAGAAGATTGAAAGATGTCAAATTTTAAAACATCTCTATAAAAAGCCCACTGCCATTTCAGTATCTTAAATTTATTTTTCGTCATACCTGAATCATGCCGATATGACGCTAAAACATCAGAAAGCCCCTCAGCATGTGGTATGTCTTTTAGGATATCAAGCCAAAGTCCCATATCTTGACGCTTTCTTATTGTAGGCATATATTTTTTACCTACAATTGCGGTGTCGTAAATTGCAGTTAAACAACCAATTACATTCCCATATAATAATTTAGAATACGTGGTTTGCTTTGGAGGAGTAATAATACCTTGAGAATTCCCCTGGCTGTCTATCTTTTGATAGGCCGTATAGGATAGACCTATTTTATTAGCTTTCATGAATTCAATTTGTAATTCTAATTTTTTAGGTGCCCACATATCGTCGGAATCTAGAAAAGCTATAAAGCGTCCTTTAGCCTCTGCAATTGAGTTATTTCTAGCACAACCAGCACCACCATTAACCTTACTCGTAAATAATTTTATTCTTGAATCTATTTGCTGAAATTGCTTAATTAATTCACGTGTATTGTCTTGTGAGCAATCATCTGTAATTAATAACTCCCAGTGTAGATATGTTTGCCGCCTTACAGACTCGATACTCTGAGTAATATACCGACTAGAATTATAAGTCGGCATAATAATAGAAACCATTGGGTCCATTTAACGCCCCAGACCAAACAAAACTACTTTAATCGTTTTAAACATTATTTTTAAATCACCAAAAGTACTATGATGTTTAATATAGTGAATATCGTATTTATGTTTCCATATAGCATCATCTACTGAAGCACCATAAGGATAACTTATCTGCGCAAGCCCAGTTACACCCGGCTTTACCGCGTGTCTAAACCTATAATACGGTATTTCTTTTTCGAGCTCTGTAATGAACACTTCCCGTTCAGGTCTAGGTCCTACCATTGACATTTCACCACGCAGTACATTGATAAACTGTGGTAGCTCATCGATTCTTGTCTTCCTAATAAACCTACCAACTTTAGTGACTCTTGAATCATTTGCTTGAGCCCACTGAGCTCCATCGGCTTCGGCATCACGAGACATCGAACGAAATTTTATTACTTCAAACTCTTCATTATATTGCCCTGTTCTGGTTTGCTTATAAAAAATAGGACCTCTACTCTCCAATTTTATTAAAATCGCAAATAAGATACCAATAGGTAATGTAAGTAAAATTAATAGTATTGCACTCAGCACATCAATAAATCGTTTTGCTACCTGCGTTTTTTTCACTGATAAGATAGAAAATGCTTTTTGATGTAAAAAATAGTTACTTTGGAGAAGCTGTACCTCAGTAAAACCCAGCCTATTATCTAAATAACTAACTAATGGCTCTACCCACGCACCAAGCTCAGTTGCTTTAACTAAATAGTCTTTTTGAGTTTTACTCAAATTTGTACTTTCAAAGTGACAAATAACTTTTAAACTAAAGTCTTTTATTGAATAATCATTAAAAACCAGCTCAAATTCATATTCTTTAAGTATGCTTTGAAGCTCTTCAGTTCTATTTTCGGGACAAAAAATGAAAATAGTATTTTGTTTTAAAACTTCTTTTTTTGATTTAAATCGTTTCACTGAAAAGTTACCCATTAGTGTGTTCATTAATAGATTCTTCTGGATTAGAACTTAAGTACATAACTGAAACGATAAATAGCGATAGTAATAGTCCAGCTAAAAATCCCAAAATGCATATTAAAGATCGTCTTGGTTTAAATTTTTTTTCGGGAACGATCGCGGGATCGACCGTTTTAAATACATATTCAGTTCTAACGTTTGCAAACATTATTATTTTTGCTTGCTCTTCTAATAGGGTAAATAAAATTGATTTCATATTTGATATTTCAGTGTTTTGAATCTGCTGGGTTAAAAACAAGGTGCTTTTTTGTGCTTCATCAACATCTCTAATTCGCATAACCTCATTTATATCTGTCACTAACCAGTCAACCCAATTCTTAGCAATATATGGCGAGTAATGCTCTACAGATAGTTTAATCATGCCTGTATCAGGATCTAACTCCACACTCATGGCTTCTTGTAATTTGATATATGCTTCTTGCATAGATGGCTTAGCTTTAAAAGGGAGCTTAACTTCTCTTACCCACTCTTGAGTCTCGGTATTAAATATTTCTTTATCGTATGTAATTTTATTTTGATATAAGTCCCATTCTTTAACTGCCATCAAGTCTTTAAGAATGTCGTGCTGCTCTATAAATTTACTACTGAACTTTCTTGATTTTAAAACTTCAATTGCCAAACCTGTTTTACTCGAACTACTCGAACCACCTAAATCTACTCCAGCAAGGTTAGCGATACCACCAAACTGTCCAGCTAAGGAAGCTAAACCGTTATTTTGTTGCTGCTCAGCTGGAGATAATAGAGCCTCAGCCTTATAGATATTTGGCAACTGTAGTGCGTATATAACTACTGCAATACTAATTATTGAAGTTATTAATGCTATTAATAGCTTTTTAGACCATATAAAGATGAAGAGCTCTCTGAGATCAACTTCATCATTTTTAACTAAGCCTTCCTTGGACTGAATATAGCTGCTATTTTCCATGACTTAATGAAACCTTTTTAGTATTGCTACGTAATTTAAAGTATTTGTAATGTAAAAATACATATCACAAACTTCCAATAGCAGCGACAGCCACACCTAACTGATAAAGAATCTGCGTTGCTGTGCTCCAAAGCGTTAGCTTATCCATGTGCCCTGCATCCATTGGTATTACTATTGTGTCACCGGGTTCTAACTGTTCAGCATTATTAGCTGCAAACCAGCCACCTGTACTTGGTATTTTCACTGAACCATTGGCTTTAATAATGTAAATTCTATCTTCAGCAGCACGCTCTTTAAGGCCACCACTTAGCGCAATATAATCATCAACACTAACACCTGATTTATAAAGATGTGATGTTGAGTAGTTAACTTCACCTATTACACTGATTGAATCGCGCTTACTTGGTACATAAAGTGTATCGCCATCTTGTAATACTAAGTTTTGTTGATTATTTACAATTAAAGGTAAGTCAATTACTAAACGCCCTACAGCTTCAACACTTGCGAGGTCGTTTAACAGCATGTTCATTTCTTCATAAGAAAGTGTGCTGCTACTCACCGAGTTTTGGAAGCTTTTAGAAGCTATATCGCGGCGAAGCTCTGTAGATAAACGCGCTAGTTGTTTTTGTTCTTGTTCTTTAATTGATGTACGGGTAAATACAGCTGCTTTTTGCTCTGCAAATTGTGAAAAACCACCCGCGCGTTCCAGTAATTCAGTTAGCGTTTCACCTCGGCGTATCGTGTACGTACCTGGAAATTTAAGCTCACCTTTTAATTCTACTTTTACGTTTTCTTGCCAGTTTGGAATAGCGAAAACGTTTATGCTGTCTTTACTTTGTAACGTAATATTACTTTGAAGATCGCCCTTCATGGCGCTTTCAAGATCAAATCGTAAGTGTTCTATTTTAGAACCATCGCTGGCTACAATACGTGTAATTTCAGCTTGTTTTACGTAGGCAGACTCCAATAAACCACCGGCTGCAGTTATTAAGTCTTTTACCTCACCACCAATCATTAGTGGATAAATACCAGGGAAAGTAACATTCCCGCTGATTTCAACTAATTGCATTGCTTGTTGCACTGATGCTTGCTGTTTAAATTTAGCAATAATCGGCGCTAATAAGTTATGGCGGCTAAATAATGCGTAATCTTCAGGTTTGAGTTCTTGGTCTTCTTCTTCTTTTGCTTTGCGTTTAGAAATTTCAGCAATTGTTAGTATTTTATTGTCTTCAAGAACAAGCTCTTCGTCTTCTTGATTAACACCAATATATTTTTCGAACTCTTTTTGCTCAAACTTGTGCCATTGCTCTGCTTTTTGTTGCTGCTCTTGTTGCTCTTGGCTAAGGGCCATATTTGCTAGAGCTGATTGCTCTGCTTCTTTTTCTTCAAAACGACTAAATACAACTATCTTGTCATTAGCTTTAAGTTGTAAGTTGTTTTCAGGATTTTTAATAATCGCTTGAGCAACGTCGAACTGATGCGCTTCTATATCACCGTTTACATTTATTTCGCGGATTACGAGGCCGTAGCTTAAATCGGCTTGCGGTAGTAGGTCACCGCGTATAGATTTAAGTACATCTGAAATACGCTTGCCTTGGTGCCATTGATAATTACCTGGGCGTGCTACTGCACCAATTAAGCTAATTGAATTTTGATATTGCGAGCTAACTGAATTAAAGCGAATACGGTCGCCATCTTGCGGGATATAGTTAATTTGTGGTTTTGAAAAATCGACCGAGAGTACTTCTTTACGGTCGAAGTTGAAGCGCTCTACCACTGCATTTTTAGCATAGGCATTTGGTTTGAGGCCTCCGGCCATTGCTAATAACTGCTTAGCAGATTCACCTTTTTTAAGTTCAAAAATAGCGGGACGTTTAACTGCACCTTCAACTTTTACTTGAGCGCCAACTGATGGTATAAATACGACATCACCCGGCTTTAATACGATATCGTTGCTGCTATCGCCTTTAATAAGTAAGTCATAAAGGTCAAAATTTGCTACAACCTTGCCTGCGCGTTTAACTTGAATATTACGTAGAGAAGCAATATCAGACACACCACCACTTACAAATAATGCGTGCGAAACGGTTGTTAATGATGAAACACTGTAGCTACCAGGCTTGTAAGCCTCACCTAGCACTAAAATACGCATGCTACGAAGCTGACCAAGTGATACAAACGCTTTTACACCTATTACCTCTTGCTCTACTTTTACTTTTATTAGTTCTTTAATTTCAGCAAAGGTTAAACCAGCCACTTCCACAGGGCTTAAGTCTGGAATACTAATACGTCCTTCACGGTCAACTATAACTTCAAAACTTTCACTTTCTTTACCGTAAAAGTTTATTTTTAATTGATCGCCAGGGCCCACAATATATGTATCTGGTACTGCGGCATTTTCGCTTGGCATAAACGTAGTAGGTTCACCTGCAAACAACTCATAGCCATATGGCTTAAGTTCGTCTATTTTTGGTTTAAAGCGCTCTTCATCTGTAAGCTCTTCTTTTTCAGGCTCGGTACGCTCACCAATACTACTTTGCTGCTGTGTATTATTTTGAGTATTAGATTGGTTTGCACCAGTGATCGTTGATATATCAACACCATACTGTTTTGCTAGCGCTTCTTGTTGAGCTTTTGGTAGCTTTTTAAACTGCTCAAGTTGAGACGCTGTTGGCGTAAAAGCCAAAGTACTAAAACTACAAAGTAGAATAAAAGCACTAATAAATTGTGTAAAAACTTTCACGAGTAGGCATATCCCTAGGTCTACAACCAAAATTGGCCGCTATAATACCTTAATTATAAGCAAATAAAAAAGGGACTTTCGTCCCTTTTGTCACTTAAATGTCATTAACTTAACTACATTGGTTAAAAACTGTAAACCAACGTGAATGACGTTTCTGTGTCAGTGCTTTCTTTGTCGTCAGCAACATCTGAGTTGTTAGTGACATTAAAAGCGACTTTCATTTGTAACGAGCCGTTTATTTTTGCAAGTAATGCAGTTTCAGAACGGGTTTTAGTGTTTGTATCACCGTACTCAACAGCAACTAATTGAGTAAAACGTGCATTCTCAGAAATTTGCCAGTTGTAATCTAGCTTACCTAAGGCAATTACTTCGCCTTCAAATTCACCAGCAAGAGAGTTACCGTTGTCATCAACTTCAGTGCTGTCATCTGGGTATTCAAAGTATTTATAACCAGGACCAATTTCAGCACTTAACCACATAGTTTTTTCGTTTAATAAACGTAAACCGTAACCTGCATAAATTACTGACTCACTTCTATACGCTCCAAAATAATCTGAAACGTGTGAACCATAAATGAATAAATGAGAATGATCTTCATTTAATTTGTAATTACCTTGTGCAGAAATTGAATACTTCTCGTTAGTGCGCTGCTTGTTTTTGTCACCATTAGCATTTTCAACTTCATATTCTTTGTAGATGCCGTCTAGCTTGTATTCGTTGTTCCAGTGTTCAAGGTTGTGCTGAACTTTAATGCCACCTTTAAGTGTGGTCGTTTCTGTATTACCACTTGTGACAATAGCACCTAATTCACTGGTAACTTCCCATGTTCTTTGTTCTGCGTCTGCAGCAAATGCGTTTGTTGCAGCAGAAGCCGCAACTAAAACTGATAAAAGCTTTAATTTCATTAAAAAATAACCTTTGTATAAATGTACATCTATTTTATTAAAGCATTACTTGTTAGAGCAAGCTAAACAACTAAGTAATGATGTAAAAAATTTTCATGCAGCAAATACCGCATGAAAATTTTATGTTTAATAGCTCTTTAGCACTATAACAATTAAAGATAACTTTAATTAAATAACTATTTAAAATTAGTCTTGCTTGTGAAAGTGAACATCCATTTGTGGAAATGGGATAGTAATATCTGCATCATCTAATGCGATTTTAATATTTTCCATTAATGACCAGTAAGTAGGCCAATAATCAGCAGCGTTAACCCAAGGACGAACAATAAAGTTAACACTTGAATCGCCTAACTCATTTACAGATACATTGTAAGCTGGATCTTTAAGTATGCGTGTTTCTGCATCTAATACAGATTTTAATACTTCTTTTGCGTGACGTAAATCAGCATCGTAGCCAACACCAATAACTAAATCGATACGACGAGTAGACTCTCGTGAGAAGTTAGTAATAGCACCAGACATTATTTGAGAGTTTGGTACGATAATTACTTTGTTATCTGGAGTACGTAGTTCAGTTGAGAATATTTCGATTTTTTTAACCGTACCCATTTTATTACCTGCTTCAACAAAGTCACCAGACTTAAATGGACGAAGTAAAATAATTAGTACGCCTGATGCGAAGTTAGATAATGAACCTTGCAATGCTAAACCCACAGCTAAACCGGCAGCACCTAAAATAGCAATGAACGAAGTTGTTTCAATGCCAATTTGCGAAAGTGCCATTAAAATAGTTACAGCAAATACAAGTGTGTACACAATACTTGAAACAAATGAACCGACAGCTTTATCTACTTTCTTTTTAGCAAAACCTTTTTCAGTTAAGTTAGAACAAAACTTAGCAACACGACTACCAAGTAAAAAGATAACAAGCGCAACAACTGCTTGAATACCATAGTGTAAAATTAGGCCTGAGTTATCGTTAAGCCAATTAAGTACTGAATCCATATTTACTCCAAATGTTTTTTATTAAGCGTTTTCGGGCATTATTATACATTAATTTACAATTTATTCTCATGGAATAATGAATTAATACTATTAAATGCAAGTATATTCGATTTTTTAGAGGCAATTATCCGATAAAATGTAGCCTACTTTGGAAAAATATTAACGACTAAATACTAATTATACTTGCCTGATTTAAATTATTTTAATTTATTTCACTTTTAGGCTTCACAACAATTATTATTTTATGTATTATGCGCGCCACACCAAACGAGGTGTGTAGTGGCGGTTGTAGCTCAGTTGGTAGAGCCCCGGATTGTGATTCCGGTTGTCGCGGGTTCAAGCCCCGTCAATCGCCCCACTTTTTTCCTAGTAAGCCTCATATTTATACCCTATTAATTATCCTATTATATAAATTCTAAAACCTCTTACTATATTAAGATTACAACACAATTATTCATACTCTAGTTAAACCCACTAATTTGTAAATCTCACGCAGCGATTAAATCATCCCTAGATTAAAAAATTTCAACCCACAAAGCTCAACACCCCCTAATTAGTAATAATATTTAATAAACAAGTATTTATACCAATTCGCTTAATTAAGTGTTCTATTTTGAGGATGGAAAAACATGTTGATAGCTAGGCAAAAAATTCGCTATTTCATTGTTCTCGGCAATTGCTCCTGCATTGCTCTACCTTCTGCATCCATGCAGTCGTATATGAGAATTTTTAACACAGGTAGCGACACGTTTAGCCCCGCAAAATGACTAAGTATTATCGCGGATTGGTATAACTCATTACTTATCTACAATTAATTAACCAATGTGACTGTATTAACTATACTTAGCTACAAAAAGTGGTAGGTTTCTAATGTTGGCATCACTTTTTACAAAACATCAAACTTCTACTGGGATATAAAATTAAGCATGATTAAACAGGTTTTAGGAAATTTACTGTGTAGTTGTTTAGCTGTAATGAGCTTTAACTCATTGGCTCAAAGCAATGATGAATTCAATAAGCTATTGATTGAGCTTCAAAAATTAGTTTCTGAAAAAAAATACACTCAGGCTTATCAAAAAAGTAATAGCGAATATCAGTACCTAGGCGAACCCGTATACGACTTTTTATTAGGGGTCAGTGCACTTAAAACAGGGCATGCGGCGCCAGCTGTATTTGCCTTTGAACGCGTGGTTGAAAATAATCCTAGATGGTATGAAGCTCGCTTATACTTAGTTCGCGCTTATTTAACAGTTAATAATTTACCTGCTGCCGATACTCAAGCTTTAATACTAATTAACTCACCTGACACACCTAATAATATAAAGTCTTCAGCACAGTCATTGCTAGAAACTGCTGCACTTAAGCAACAAGAGGCTGGACGCTCTTATAAACAAAATATTGAGCTTGCGCTTGGCGTAGATGGCAACGTAAACGCAGGTACTGCAGAAAATACGATTATAATTCCTAATATTGGTGAATTTTTGTTATCGCCAGAAAGTAAAAGTACGCAGGACAACTATGCACGACTTAATTACAGAGGAAAGTACTCTCACCCTATTGACCAAAAAAGCTTAATCACTTTAAGTATTGATACCGGGTGGTACAAGTTTGATGAACTCAGTCAATACGATCGTGTAAATGCGAACATTAATGCCGCCTATCAATATAAACAAAATGACATAAGTTGGTTTGCACGAGTTGCTACCACTCCACTGATGCTTGACGGTAAACTTTATCGTACTGAATCAGCTTTAACGGCCGGAGCTAATTTTACGCTAAATAAACAAGTTAATTTATTTAGCTCTTTGACTGCGGGTGTTTTAAACAATAGATTTGATGAAAAGCTCGATAACTCATTTTATGCGATAAATGCAGGTGCTAGCTATGCAGCTAAAAATTGGTTTCAAAGCTTAAGCATTAACGCTAAAAGCGAGGAAGCTGACATTACAGAGGGTGAATTTAATAGCCGTAATATTACGAGCTTGTACTACCAAGTGAACACTCAGTTGGCTCAACATTGGCAGTTGTTATCTCTTGCTGGATACCAATGGATTAATTATAAAGATGATCACCCTTTATTTTTACAAGAACGTGCCGATAACCTCTTTATGCTCTCAACTTCTGTTCGCTACTTAGTTAATCGCGATTTAGCCATACAGTTGGCTGCCAACTATCAAGATAAATCCAGTAATATTTCTTTATTCGAATATGACCGTTTAGATATAAATTTAAGCGCTTCTTACTCATTTTAATTTAAGGTATTTATGAAACATTTACTCCCTGTAATTACCACTTTACTTTGTGTAAGTTTTTATACACAAGCAAACGACCCTGCTGGTAAAACTATTTTAGCACGAGGCTCTGTACTCGCGCTTGATGGAAGCAATGAACAACAACGACAATTGCAGCGCAGAGATACTGTTTTTGGCATAGATCGTATTACGACTGGAGAGAAAAGCAAAGCGCAATTTTCGATGTTGGATGGTGGTTTAATAGCCTTAAAAGAAAACTCAGAATTAAATATTGCTAACTACGAATTTAATGACAATACCCAACAGGGCTCTGCTTCTATTGAGTTACTTAAAGGCGGTTTGCGCTCTATTTCCGGCGCAATTAAAAAAAATGGCGGCTCTTATAGTGTAAAAACTCCCGTAGGCTCTATTGGCATACGCGGAACGCATTTTGAAGTTCAGCTGGTTAAAGGCGATGTATTTTTAGCGGTATGGGATGGCGCAATAGATTTAACGTTAGAAAATAATAACGTGGTTTCTTTGGGTGATAACGAGGCATTTTCGTTTGCACAAATTACAGCCACTGGTGAAGTATTTAAAACGACACGTGCGGCACGTGTGTTTGATCAAAATATAGTAGCAATTGATCCTAAAGGCGACAACGAAGAAGAAACTGAGCAAGCATCGGTAACTGAAGTTGAAGTAAATGCTTTTGAAGCAGATACAGGTGTTATGGATATATATTCTGAACAACAATTTCAAACTGTTAGCAGCGCATCTTTAGTCGATCAAATAGCTCAGCGCCAAGGTGTATTTAACTATGAGGCATCAAGCTTTAATGTAAATTCGAGTGTGGGTGCTGTTACTGACTTTGCTATGACTATGGCAGTTGATTTTGATAATGGCACCGTGCCTGATGGCGAAATTAGTTTTAATGACGCCGGTGGAAATTGGTATGCAGCTTACAGCGGCTTAATAAATTTAAGCGAACTTGAGCTGGCCGTTACATTTGCATCCCATGGTAACAATAAAGCCGAGGGCGATGTTGATGCAATATTTTTGAATGACTTAGACAACATTACTGGCAACTTTAATCTTAACGAAATAAATAATCCTGATGTAAATGCTAGCGGTTCTTTTAAATTAGAACCATAAACACATTGGATACAAAGCTTTTATTATGGAGTATTTAAAATGACAGCAAAAAATATATTTTTGCTTGGTTCTATGGTGTTTTTGTTAAGTGCCTGTGGAGGCTCAGAAGAAAGCCCCACTCAAGAGGCAATACAATCACCTACGGCTGAAGTAATACCGCCAACGGTGACTAGCTATATTAATTTGGCTGGTGTTATAGCGAGTAATCAAACCAAGAGTACAAAAGTTTTAGGTGCTGTCACTTCAAGTAGAGGAGTTGTTGGAGCAAGTTTAGCTAATACTCGCGCTAATATTGTTTTTTCACAAACAAACGACACCGTACAAGGTAATGTTTCTTTTTTGCTTGAAGCTTCGGATACTGATGGCATTGCTGAAGTTAATTTAGTACTCCCTAGCGTTAATAAAAGCATATCACTTTGTTCTTCTGATTGTGGTGTTGACTACGAAAAGTCAATTATAGGCCTCAGTCCTGCGCTTTATGGCGTAACTCCAGGGGAAATACGCCTTGAAATATGGATAACTGACACTTTAAATAATCAAGTACTTGCTGATGCAATCACTTTTAACTGGCAACCATATCAAATTGAAGGTGTTACAGCACAACGAGACGAAGATAATATTAATCTTTCGTGGCAGGCCAACCCCGAACTTAATCGTTACAACGTTTATATTGCAACTCAAGCTGGAGTCTCATCTACTAATATTAATGAATTAGAGAATGGGCAACAATTTTTAAGTATTCAAGATACTGCATTAAGCATTACCGAGTCACTTACAGATAAAAGTTATCAAGTACTTATTACCGGTGTTGATGGCAGTGGTGAAAGTGGTTTTGCTAATATAATAAACATAGCGCCAATGGGTGGAGAGCTTGCATTTGCACCAGAGGCAAATGCCGATCAGTTTCAGATAAATGAAGATCAAACTCTGCAAGGTAACGTACTAACAAACGATACGAATCAATACAGTGGCGATTTACGTGTAAATGCAGATGCATTAATTCTACCGCAGCATGGCACTCTTAATATAAATGAAAATGGGGATTTTACTTATATCCCTATTGCAAACTTTAATGGTGAAGATGCCTTTAGCTATCAAGTTGCTAACGAGCTAGGTATGACTGACACCGCAGTTGTAGAGATAACCATTTTAGCTGTTAACGACGCTCCTATTGCGCTTGATAATACTTACAGCATTACAAACAATGGAACCTTAGTTGTCCTATCGCCAGGCTTACTTATAAACGATAGCGATATAGACTTAGATGACTTAACTGTTGATACAACGCCGGTTAGCGAACCAACAAGAGGACAGTTAACCCTTTTTGATAATGGTGGCTTTGAATACCAAGGCGAGCAAAATATGCAAGGCCAAGACAGCTTTCAGTATAGAGTTGTTGATGCACAAGGTGCTCAGGCTATTGCAAATGTAACCATTGTAAGTTCAAACACTAACGTAGCCCCTGTAACAAAAAATGATAGCTATAGTTTAAGCGAAGATGAAACACTTGTGGTTACAGCAGCCAATGGTGTGCTTAGTAACGATACTGACCCAAATAATGACAGTTTTTCAGTTGATGAAACGTTTATGGTGGCACCCACACATGGTCAACTATTATTAGCAACTGACGGCAGCTTTAGTTATGTGCCGGATGCTAATTTTAATGGTGTTGATCAATTTCAATACCAAGCTATAGACTCATTAGGTGCAACCTCTACAGCCACAGTAACTTTAGTAATAAACAGCGAACCCGATAACCCTGTTGCACAAAATGATGCCTATCAATTTAGCAAAAATAAACTATTTGAAGTAACAGTACAAAATGGCTTATTAATTAACGACTTTAATATTGAGGCTGGCGATTTATCTGTTAATACCACGGCAATTAATGCAACTCAAAATGGCGAACTTACATTAAAAGTTGATGGCTCATTTACCTATCAGCCAGACTTAGGTTTTGTTGGTGTAGATAGCTTTACCTATTCAATTTCAAATGAGCAAGGCTTAACTGCAACAGCTCAAGTAACCTTAAGTGAAAGCGGCGTTAATACTTTTCCACAAGCCAATGACGATCAATATACGTTAGACGAAGACAGCTCTGCATCTTTATTCGATGTGCTAGCTAACGACACTGATGCAGATGGCGATACAATAAGTATTTCTAATATAGAAAATACTGCTGGTGAAGCGACTATTGTCGCCGGAAAAATACAGTTTACTCCACCAGCAAATTTTTCAGGTGAAATAGTACTAACTTACACCATTACTGATGGTTATAGCACTGGTAATGAAGGTATAAACGACAGAACAGCAAGTGTGACGATTACTGTTACACCCGTTAATGATGCCCCGACTGCAAATGCTGATTCAGCAACGATGAACGAAGATGCTCCTGCGTTATTAGTTAACGTATTAGCTAACGACTCCGACATTGACGGCGATACTCTTGTGATAACAGCAGCTACTGCAGATAGAGGTTCTGCATCTGTTGTTGATAATAAAATCCAATATACGCCTGCTGCTAATACAAATGGAACAGCAATTATTAACTACACAATAAGTGATGGTAACGGCGGTACTGCAACTATTAACTTAACAATTACTATTATTCCCGTAAACGATGCTCCAATAGCAAACGCAGACTCAGCTACAATAGATGAAGATGCAGCGCCAATACTAATAAACGTATTAGCCAATGACTCAGACGTGGATGGCGACAGCCTTACCATAAGCGCAGCATCAGCTGATATTGGCTCTGTATCAGTGGTTGGCAATCAAATTCAATATACACCGGCAGCCGACGACAACGGCTTAGCAACAGTTACTTATACTGTAAGCGATAGCAACGGCGGCGCCAGTACAGCAACGTTAACTATCACTATTACACCTATAAATGATGCTCCAATAGCAAATGCTGACACGGCAACTATGGATGAAGATGCAGCGCCAATACTAATAAACGTATTAGCCAATGACTCAGATGAGGATGGCGACAGCCTTACCATAAGCGCAGTCTCAGCTGATATTGGCTCAGTCTCAGTGGTTGGCAATCAAATTCAATACACACCGGCAGCCGACGACAACGGCTCAGCAACAGTTACTTATACTGTAAGCGATAGCAACGGCGGTGCCAGTACAACAACGTTAACTATCACTATTACACCTGTAAATGATGCTCCAATAGCAAATGCTGACACGGCAACGATGGATGAAGATGCAGTACCGCTACTCATTGATGTGTTGATTAATGATATAGACGCTGATAGTGATAGCCTAAGCATAACAGCAGCGTCAGCCGATAGCGGTTCAGTATCCGTTGTTGATAACAAACTACAGTACACACCGGCTGCAAATACCAACGGTATTGTTGTTGTCAGTTATACTGTTGATGATGGGAATAACGCTACAGATACTGGTAGTTTGTCAATTACGATTGCTCCTATTAACGATGCTCCAGTTGCGTCAAACCAAGGTTTTAATATTAGGGAAAACGCAACCGATGGCGACACTATTGGGACTGTTAGTGCCTCAGACATTGAGAACCAAAATTTAAGTTACACCCTGCTCAGTGGTGCCCCCATATTCGAAATAAATAATGATTCTGGCTTATTAACTGTAAAAGGAGAAAGCCCGTTTGATTTTGAAACAACTCCTCAGTACATATTGAGCCTAGCTATTACTGATGATGGTACGCCTAACGAAACAACTACTATTAATATAATAATTGATATCACTGATGATACGGAGCCTCTAGTTCCTGTTGAAGATGAAACATTTGGTCGCCCTATAACAGGTGAACTTGATCTTTCTGGAGTTTTTTCAAGCGGTGAATTTAATGACAGTATTGAGCTAAATAATAACCTTTACTTTGTAGGTTTTAGTAATAACAGCGACAAAGATATCGTTATTGCATCGTATACAACGAGTGGTGTGATAAATACAGCATTTAATGGTGATGGCGTTAAAGTATTAGATTTAGAAAATGATGAACAAGCAACAGCTATCATCTCTGATGGTACAAGCCTCTTTGTTGCTTACACTAGTTTTGATGGCACAAATACCGAAGCATGTTTGTTGAAAATGAATACCGCTGGCGTATTAAGTAATAACTCTGGAGATAATAATTCAGGTATTCACTGTACCGCATTAGCAAGCACCCTCGTGATTAATGACCTTGAATTTAGCGACAATAAAATTCAGGCTGTTGGTAAGTCATTTAATGGTAACGACAGCGATAGCTTATGGATAAAATACGATATATCTACGCTCGCTTATGAAGCCGGAAGCCCTAAAATTGTCGATGTGAGCGGCGCTAGTAGAGATGACGAAGCGTTTGCTATTAAAAACTTTAATAGCTCTGATCTTATGGTTGTTGGCAGTGTCACAAGTGCAACTGGTGATAAAGACGTACTTATTCGTTATTTAATTTCTGATGGTGAAAACAATGGAAGTTTTAATGGTAGCGCAGCATTATCGCTCGACTTGTCCAAGAATAATAAAGATGACGAACTATTTGCAATTGGCGGCGCTAAAAACACCGACTTTACAGCTTTTGTAGGTGGTTACATAACTCGTAATAGTGGTGAAAAAGAAGCCGTGGTTTTGGCTATTGATAAAACGGGTACTCTTATAACGAGTTTTGGTGATGCAGGTACTGCTATTTACGATATTGATAGTGATAGTGGTAGTGGTGATGGTGGCGCGAGTGTAACCGGCGTAAAATATGAGCAAATTAAAAATGGAATTACGTTATCTGGCACTACTGGAGTTTCTGCTAGTGAAAAACTATTTTCTGCCCGTATTTTAATGTCTGATGGTTCACTTGATAGTACTTATGGTGCATCAGGTATTAATATTATTTCAGGTATCAATGGTAAGCAATTTGCCAAATCGGCAACTATAGATGCGAATGATACAGTATGGGTATCGGGTGTTATTGACGACTCAACCACTAAACCATTTGTTGCAGCAATTGACGAGCAAGCCACATTATTCAGTAACTTTGCAGACGTTGGTTATCTTGCTTTTGATACTATAAGCGCAGAATCTGACGATCAATCAATGCACGTTTTACAACTGAGCAATGGCCCTCAGGTCGGTAAGTATATTCTTGCATCAACGGCTAAATCGAACTCAATTACTAAGTTAGTATTAACACGCTTTACGAGTACGGGTGCTATAGATACTAGCTTTAGCGAAAGTGGTCATAAAGAAATTGCCATAGATTTGAGCGTACCTAATATAGCGTTGGTTGAACACAATAGCGGCAGCTTATTTATTGCGGGATCTAAAAGCAAAACTGACGGTGAAGAGGGCTTTATAGCTAAAGTTGATCAAAATGGTGATTTAGATACCTCATTCGCCAGTGATGGTATTTACTCTACTTCTATTTCAGGTGCTGAAAAGCTTAACTTAACTGATTTAGCACTACATGATGGCAACGTTGTAGCAGTTGGCTCTGTAGTTATAGCCGATACTCCTAGTTCGTTTATCATGATGCTAGATTCTGACGGTACACTTGACGATGACTTTGGTAGCAATGGAAAAATTATAGGAACACCTTTTGAATATTATGAAAGTGTTTTTATCAGTGATGATAGTATTTTTATTGGTGGTAAATCTGTATCAGGTGCCAGTTCAGAATTAATAGCATTAAAGCTCGACTCTGACGGTGAGCAAACCTACAAATACATAGGTGAAACAACCATTGATTCCGAGAATAAAATGGTAAAAGTATTAGTCGACGAATCAAATAAATTATATTTAATTGCAAACGTTGTAGATACGCCTAATAAAGCTAGTATTACGCGATTACTCGCATCTGGAGTAATTGATGACAGCTACCCGTTAGACCAATATACATTAGCTTCAACGGGAGATACCGAAGTAAAAAGTGCCGTTTTTGATACCAACAACAATATTGTTTTAGTTGGTATGGGCAACAATAAAGGCATGTTAGCGCGCATTTTAACTGACGGTACTTTGGATAATACGTTTGGAGCCAGTGGTGCCGGCTTTTATGAAGCAAGCCAATGTGTCAGTACACATGTGTTTACTTCAATCATCCTGCAAAATGATACCCAAGTTGTTGTAAGTAGCACCTGTAATGACACTAACTCTAACAATGTTAGTATTTCTAAATTCAATTTTGAAGCAGATGGAGCTTAGCCTTAAATTATGAAAGTTGAATTTTTTGGTGTTAGAGGCTCGATGCCTTCAGCTGGAAGTAATACACACATTTTTGGGGGAAATACCTCGTGTGTGTACATTGAACAAAACAACGGTAAAGATCTTATTTTAGACTCTGGTACCGGTATTGTAGAACTCGGTGCACGTTTACTAGAAACACAAAGTCCTATCAATATTTTGCTAACGCACAATCATTGGGATCATATTCAAGGGTTTCCTTTTTTTAAGCCTATCTACCAGCCCAACCGCAATATAACCATTGTAGCTGGCAACGTTGATGATAAAAAAAGCCAAGATGCCATATTAAAGCAAATGAGTGGTTCGTACTTTCCTGTGTGTTATCAGGATTTACCTGCCAGCATTACGCTAAATACTGATTTATCGTCTCAAAAGCAGTTTACACTTAACGGTTTTTTGGTTTCGACAGCCCCACTGAATCACCCTGGTGGCGGTACTGCTTATTGCATTAAAGCAGATGAAAAAAAGATAGCCTACGTTACCGACAATGAGCTAAACCCGCCAGACAAGGTAAACACAAGTATTTGCGAATGGAGCAATTTTATTGAAGGCGCCGATTTACTAATTCACGATGCTCAATTTATAGATGCAGACTTGCCTCTAAAGCATGGTTGGGGTCATAGCACCATAGATCAGGTTGCTGAGCTTGCTATAAAAGCGAGTATTAAAAATGTGATTATTATTAGCCACGATCCATCAAGAACCGATGAACAGTTAGTCGCTATAGAAAAATATTTACACACGCAGTACGCTCAACAGCTAAAAATAGAATGCGGCCGAGAAGGACGAGTTTTTGATTTTTAGTCTATCAAGGAGCGTTACTCATTAGCTTCTTAAAACCCATTACCTCAAAGCATTTTTTTATTGGCACTGTTATTACATTATTAATTGCATCAATAGAGTTATTTTCAACTGGGTCGCTTGCAAAGTTAGTTAACCGTGTAGAAGGTATAATATACGACTCTCGGTTATTACTGACGCTTTCAGAGACGCCTAGGCGCATAGATGAAACCGTTGTAATAATTGATATCGATGAAAAGAGCATGCAAGAACAAGGACGCTTTCCTTGGAGTCGCTCAAAATTAGCAGACCTTGTTACAAAGCTTAGCGATGCAGGTGTTATTGTTATTGCATTCGATATATTTTTTTCTGAACAGGAAGAAAACCCTGTTACAAAAATTATGTCTGAAATTCCTGATTTATCAAAAAAGTACACCATCCCCTTTGCTGAAATTACTAAACAAGTCGATGCAGACACAAAACTAGCAAGCGCATTATCTAAAAATGATACTGTTCTTGGTTTTTTACTAATTGATGAACAACTAACTAATCAAAACTTGCCAGCTAAAAACAGTGTTGTATGGGCAAGCGAAGAGCACGCTAATTCACAAATAAACCAGTTTCCTGGTGCTATTGTAAATATTCCACAGTTACAAAATGCTGCAACGGGCACCGGCTTTATTAATGCACATATTGACGAAGATGGCTTTATACGTAAAGCAGCTCTTATAAATCGAGTTGGCGATAAGCTTTATCCGTCTTTAGCACTTGAAGTTGCTCGACTTTATACTCTTGCTGAAAACATAGAAACCCGTTCCAATAGGTTAGATGGTATAACCTTATTCGAAGGTATAAAGTTTCAAAATAAGTGGATTCAAACTGATGAGTATGGGCAAATATTAATTCCTTACAAAGGGCGTGCGCATAGCTTTCCCTATTATTCGGCTACCGATATTTTGACCAAAAAAATTGGTTTAGATGAATTAGAAGGCACAGTAGCCTTTATTGGTACTTCCGCCGTAGGGCTTGCTGATTTAAGATCAACACCTGTTGGTTTGCAATACCCTGGTGTGGAGGTTCATGCCAATATATTTGAAGGGTTAATGCACCCAGAGCTACTGCCATCTAAACCTAATTGGTCACAGGGAGCAAGCTTACTAATTATTGCATTGACGGGTTGCGTACTGTCGTTTTTTAGCCACGCTAAGAGCGCACGTTTTATTATTGTTTTGTCTCTTACAGTCACAAGTGTCGTTATATTTTTAAACGTTTATTTATGGTCAGTACAAAAAATTAGTTTACCTTTATTAATGCCTCTTTTACTCATCATTATATTAGCCGGTTATTACATCATTGTAGGCTCTATCGCTGAAATGAAACACAGCCGAAAAATAAAATCTATGTTTGACCAATATGTTCCTCCTGAGCGTATAAACCAAATGATACTGCAAGGTAAAAGTTTATCTCAAAAAAGTGAGCGAAAAAATATGACGGTGTTGTTTGCCGACATACGTAGCTTCACTTCACTATCAGAAAGTATGTCGCCTCATCAGTTAAGTGAATATTTAAACGAATATCTTACAGCTATTACCAAAATCATATTTGATCATCACGGAACTATTGATAAGTACGTAGGCGATATGGTGATGGCATTTTGGAATGCCCCACTGAAAGATGAAAACCACGCTCGCCATGGTGTTGAAGCCGCAATGTCTATGATCCACGGGTTAACGAAAATAAATCAGTTATTTGCAGAAAACAACCAGCCTGCAATAAAAATAGGTATCGGTTTAAGTACTGGTGACATGAATGTAGGTGATATGGGTTCGGTTTATCGTAAAGCCTATACAGTTCTTGGTGATACTGTTAATTTAGGTGCTAGAGTAGAAAGCTTGACCAAATTTTATGGCGTAGCTATTCTTGTTACAGAAGAGACAATGAAAAAATGCCCTCATATTTCATTTCGTTTAATAGATAAAGTGCAAGTTGTTGGTAAAACAGCTGCTGTACAGTTGTTTGAGCCTATAAACTTTACAGATAAGCTCAATGAAGAGCAGTTAAATGAAGTTAAAAAGTCGCAGCAGGCCATGACGCTTTTTTATAATAAAAACTGGCCACAAGCACTTAGCTTATTTAAAGAACTACACAGTACAACCGTATTTAGCCCCAACATTTATGCCATTTTTATTGAACGTATTAAGGGCTCTGATTTGCAAACACTAGCTAAGGATTGGAATGGTGCCTTCAAACATACTCAAAAGTAGTAAACATATGCGACAGCACATTAAAGACAAAACAAATCTTCAACACTTTATCGATATTAGCATTAGACTAACAACCGAAAAAAACTCGTCTAAGTTACTTGATGAAATACTGCAAGTTGTAATGTCGATAGCAAATTCTGATGCTGGCAGCATTTACTCTATTACCTCAAACAAACAACTAAAGTTTGAAACAGTAATAAACAAATCATTGAATCTTTATTTAGGCGGCACATTAGGTGGTCCTGTTGATTTTCCTAATATAGATCTTTTTATTGATGGCAAACCAAATGACACCGCTATTGTTGCGCATTCTGTTAATACAGGGGAAGTAATAAATATTCCTGACGTGTATGATGCCTTGCCTTTTGATATGAGCGCTGCACGCAAAATGGATGCTCGCACGGGTTATCGTTCTGAGTCCATGCTAACAATTCCTTTAAAAGATCATGAAGATGACATTATTGGTGTAATCCAGCTTATAAATGTAAAAGATGCGCAAAATAAAAACATTCCTTTTAGTGAAGAGCTCGTCACTCTAATTCGATCTTTTGCCTCTTTAGGCGCTATTTCACTAACTAACTCTACTTTAGTTAAAGATATGGAAGTGCTTTTTTCAACGTTTGCCGAAGCTATCGCAATGGCAATAGATGAAAAGTCTCCTCACACGGGCGGCCACTGTAAGCGGGTACCAGCACTGACGTTAATGCTTGCTGATGCAGTGCATAAAATAGATAAAGGTCCACTAGCAGATTTTATAATGAGCCCAGAGGATCGCCATGAACTAAGTGTTGCGGGATGGCTACATGACTGTGGGAAAATTGCTACTCCTGATCATATTATGGAAAAGTCGACCAAGTTAGAGACTATTTTCGATCGCATAGAGTTTATTGATGCTAAGTTTGAAATAATTAGTCGAGATTTAGAACTCTCTTATCAGCAGCAAATTATTTCAGCAATAAAACAGAATAAGTCGGTTGAGGTTTTACAATTTGAACGATTGCTTGAAACTGAGCTTAAACAACTAGCTCTCGACCGTGCATTATTACAGCGGGTAAATATTGGCGGTGAGTTTTTGGGCGAAGAAGAACAAGCCCATATACTGAGAATATCAAAACAGTATTCGCTTAAAATAAACGGCGAAGAAACACCTCTACTGACTGATGATGAAGTAGAAAACCTCATGATACGACGCGGTACACTTACCCAAGGTGAGCGCGAAATCATGAAACGCCATATGGATATAACTAAAAATATATTAGATATTTTGCCGTTCCCTAAACATCTTAGTAATGTAGCTGAATATGCATTAGGTCATCATGAAAAACTTGACGGTACTGGTTACCCAAGAGGTTTAACCAAAGAACAAATGTCGGTGCCTGCAAGGTTAATGGCTATTACGGATATTTTTGAAGCACTCTCTGCCGTAGACAGGCCCTATAAAAAAGCAAAACCGGTAAGTGAATGTTTGAATATTCTAGGGAACATGGTTAGTAATAATCACCTTGATCCTGATATTTTTGCTATTTTTATTGAGTCAGAAGTCTATAAAAATTATATCAACGAATATGCTAACCCAGAGCAGCTAGATGAGGTAGATTTTGATAACTTACCTGGTTACACACCTATAAGTTAGCACCTATAAAGTAATATCTTTATTCAAAATGTGCTTATTACAGTCTATGACTATTCAAACAAAAAAATGCCACCTGACGGTGGCATTTACACACGGGGTTATTTCTACTTATAGAAATACTTTTACTTTTTATTTGTTTTTTTGTATTGTTTTATTAACAAAAAATATGTGCCCAAAGGTAGCATTTAGTGCTTTGTGTAGCAACAGTAAAAGGTAAAGTTCATATATCTGCCATATTAACGTCATAAAAAAGCGCGAAGTAAATTCGCGCTCATAAACTTAACGGGCGTTATATTTTAATACACACGTACTTTTCTTCTAAGTACTCATCAAGCCCTTGATGACCGCCTTCTCGACCCAAACCAGATTGCTTAACACCACCAAATGGCGCTACTGGGTTTGATATAACACCTTCATTTACGCCGACCATACCAAATTCAAGCCCTTCACTAACTCGGTAGACTTGCTTAATGTTTTGGCTGTAAAAATATGCTGCTAGGCCAAATGGTACATCGTTAGCAAGCGCAAGCACTTCACTTTCTTCATCAAAAGGAATAACCGTCAATACTGGACCAAATACCTCTTCGTGGTAAATATCCATCTCTGTAGTGACATTGTTTACTATTAATGGATTTTGAAAGCTGCCACCTAAGTCACTATTATCGCCAATCAGCGTCGCGCCCTTATCGAGTGCGTCTTGTACTAACTGCTGCACTTTCTCTTTGGCTTTAGGGTAAATGAGTGGACCAATATCAACATCGTCTTCAAAACCATTTGCCACTTTTAACGCTGCAACCTTAGGCGTGATTTTTGACAGTACTTTGTCGAGAATATTACGCTGTATAAAAATACGGTTTGCAGCAACACATGCCTGCCCACTGTTTCTAAATTTAGCCGCCATTAGCCCTTCAACAGCTTCATCTAAGTCAGCATTATCAAAAATAATAAAAGGTGCATTACCGCCAAGCTCCATCGAGGTGCGTTTAATTGTGTCTGCACATTGCGATAGCAACTGCTTACCTACACCGGTAGAACCGGTAAATGTAAACTTACGCACAACTTCTGAATCAGTCAGCATTTTGCCTACTGTTTTGGCATCTTGAGAAACCAGTACATTAAATGCACCTTTAACAAAACCAGCTTGATCGGCTAGATGAGCAAGCGCAATAGCACAAAGTGGTGTGTACTCAGAAGGTTTTAATATAAAGCTACAGCCCGCAGCGTAAGCTGGCGCTACTTTACGAGTAACCATAGCAATAGGGAAGTTCCACGGCGTTATACCAGCTACAACACCGACAGGCTGCTTAAAGCTGGTTAAACGGTGCGAGTCATCTGTTGGCGGAATTACATCTCCGTAACTACGTTTGGCTTCTTCTGCAAACCATTTGATAAAACCTGCACCGTAATCAATCTCACCAAGAGATTCTTTGAGTGGTTTGCCTTGCTCTTTAGTCATCAGCTCTGCAAGTGTTTGTTTGTGTTTTATTACTAGCTCATACCAGCGCATCAAGGTTTCGCTTCGCTCAGTGGCATTTGTCGTTTTTAACTTAACAAAAGCCCATTGAGCTGCGGTTATTGCGCTATTTACACCCTGCTCGTCAATATCGCTTACTTCAACAATACTTTTTTCGGTAGCGGGATCGTTAACGCTAAAGCGCGTATCAGTTTTATAAAATTCGCCGTTAATAAATGAGTCAGAAAAAATAAGATTACTCAAAATAAACCTCCAAAATTACGTTTTAAGGTGTTAGCTTTTAATGCGTGGCATAGAGCCAAGACTAACATTTTAGGGTCTTTGCTCACGTGAGAAGCGCAGCTTCTATATTTATAACCTAGAGTTAAAACACATAACGCCAGCAAGCTGTGCGTCTACAAAATAAATGTATAATTTAAAATTTGCTGTAGACGTTGAGCTTGCTCACGTGAGAAGCGCAGCTTCTATATTTATACCTAGAGCTAAAACACATCACGCCAGCAAGCTGTTCGTCTACAAAATAAATATATAATTTAAAATTTGCTGTAGACGTTGAGCTTGCTCACATGAGAAGCGCAGCTTCTATATTTATAACCTAGAGTTAAAACACATAACGCCAGCAAGCTTTGCTTGCCTACAAAATAACTTACGAGCTTTGCTTGTCACGCCTACAATTCACAAACAAAAAAGCCGCTGTATCAAACAGCGGCTTTTAATATATACATCGTTAAAAACTAGTGCTCTTCATTAACGATATTGAGATTGTACTTAGGTATTTCAACCACTAGGTCTTCATCTCTTATAATTGCTTGGCAACCAAGGCGTGATTCAGGCTCTAAGCCCCATGCTTTATCTAGCATGTCGTCTTCTAGCTCATCACTTTCTTCAAGTGAATCAAATCCTTCACGAATCACTAAGTGACACGTAGTACATGCACACGATTTTTCACAAGCATGCGCAATGCTAATACCATTTTTAAGCGCAGCGTCGAGTACCGTTTGACCTGTAGGAGCTTCAATTGCAGCGCCGTCAGGACATAATTCAGGATGTGGAAGAAAAACAATTTGTGGCATTCTAATCTCTCTTAAATGTTGTCTACTGACTGCCCTGTAAGGGCCTTTTTAATTGATGCATCCATTCTACGCGATGCAAAGTCGCTACTCGCATTATCGACTTTTTCGATAGCTGCTTTAATTTCGCCAGGCTCTTGTGCATTTTCGCGCACTTTTACCAGTTCTGCAATTTCAGCGCGTAAGTTAGCTAGTTGCATATCGTCAAGTAATGCACCATCGGCTTCAAGTGATGCATTAAGCGCTTCTATAACACGCAACGCTTCTACTTGTTGCTCTTTAAGCATACGCGCTTGCATGTCGCCTTTAGCGTTGCTCATTGATTCTTTTAGCATGTTAGCTACTTGATCATCAGATAAACCAAACGAAGGCTTAACTTGAATCTCAGCTTGTACACCTGTTGATTTTTCCATAGCTGAAACACTTAATAGGCCATCAGCATCAACTTTAAAGGTTACACGAATATGCGCAGCGCCTGCCGCCATTGGTGGAATACCTTTTAAGCTAAACTTAGCAAGCGATCGACAATCATCAACAAGTTCACGCTCACCTTGCAGCACATGTAATGACATGGCTGTTTGACCGTCTTTAAACGTTGTAAATTCTTGTGCGCGTGCTACCGGAATCGTTGTATTACGCGGAATGATTTTTTCAACCAAACCACCCATAGTTTCAAGGCCTAGCGATAACGGTAATACATCAAGCAATAACATGTCAGAATCGGGCTTATTGCCAATTAACACGTCGGCTTGAAGCGCGGCACCTAAGGCTACAACACGATCAGGATCGATTGAAGTTAGCGGCTCTTTATCAAAAAAGCTTTGTACTTGGCTACGTACCAATGGCATACGGGTTGAACCACCTACCATAATAACTTGCAGCACTTCTTCGTTTTCAATGCCAGCATCTTTTACAGCACGACGACACGAGCGCAGCGTTTTTTTAATTAGTGGCATAGCCATTTCATCAAACGTTTCGCGCGTTACTTCAACGGTGTATTTTTGATCGTCAAACTCAAGACCCACGTTTACTTTAGCGTATTGGCTTAATGCTTCTTTACACGCTTTTGCTTTATTGATGAATAAACGCAAAACTGAAGGTGATAATGCTGACACACCTGTTTGCTGCTTAAAGTAATCAACAAGGAGCGAATCAAAGTCATCGCCGCCGAGGCTAGAGTCGCCACCGGTTGCCATTACTTCAAATACACCTTGGTGTAATCTAAGTACTGATATATCAAACGTACCACCACCTAAATCGTAAACAGCAATAATACCTTCTTGGCCTGAATCTAAACCATAAGCAACCGCTGCTGCTGTTGGTTCATTTAATAAACGTAGTACGTTAATACCAGCCAGCTCTGCGGCATCTTTAGTACTTTGGCGCTGCGCGTCATCAAAGTACGCTGGTACTGTGATTACAGCCCCTAAAATTTCTTGGTTACCAAAACTTTGCTCAGCTCGTGCTTTTAATGCAGCTAAAATATGGCTTGATGCTTTAATTGGACTAATTTTACCTGCCGCAGTTTCTATTGCTAGCGCACCATTGTGCTCACAGAACTCATACGGTAGTTGCCCATAACTTTGCTCTATTTCAGCCTGAGTTTTACCTAAAAAACGCTTAACCGAAATAAGTGTGTTAGCAGGGTCTTGCGTTGCTGCTTGTGCAGCTTCTGCGCCAACAGTAATACCGCCTGCTTGATAACGAACAACCGACGGTAACATAGCCGCGCCAAGATCATCAGTTAACGTGCGGGCTTCGCCACTTTGCACTGTTGCAACTAAAGAATTAGTTGTACCAAGGTCAATACCAATCGCTAGTTTATGTTCGTGTGGTGCCGCGCTTTGCCCCGGCTCAGCAATTTGCAATAATGCCATAATGCTCTTTAAACTCGTGTTGCTCGCTTTGCAGCAAGTAATTAATCGTCAAATAAACTGTCTTCGATACGCTCTAGTTCTTCACGTAACTTATAAACAAACTTCAGTTTACGAATATTATCTGCGGCAAGTTGATATTGCTGCTCATCGTTACTTGCTAATTGCTCAGCAAGTTGTGCACTGTATTGCGCGTTTAATTGCTTAATTTGTTTTTCAAAATTTGCAATGGCGGTATCAGGATCGCTAGCTGATGTTAGCTCTTCAAGTTCTTCGCGAAGTTCCATTTGCTGCATTAAAAACATTGGATCTTGCAAGGTTTGCTGCTCTGCACGAATATCAACGCCTAGCTCGCTCAACATATATTCGGCACGTTTTACTGGGTGCTTTAACGTTTGTAGCGCATCGTTAATTTCGGCAGTGCTTTGCACAGCCATTAACTTATCGCGGCTGCTCGCATTCGCGTGGCGATCGGGATGTACAGTACGCTGTAATTCCAAGTAGTGCTTGTTAACCGTTGCTAAATCAATATTGTAATCAACGGGGACTGCAAATAATTCAAAGTAACGCATAACTTCAACCAATAATATTCAGAAATAACAAAGCCCTACATTAACTGGCAGGGCTTATTTATACTACAAAGATATTTAAAGCTTAAACGGTAAAGCTTTCGCCACAACCACACTCATCTGCTTGATTCGGGTTATTAAATTTAAACCCTTCATTTAAGCCTTCTTTAGTGTAGTCGAGCTCTGTGCCGTCAATGTAAACTAAGCTTTTAGCGTCAACAATTAATGTAACACCTTTAGCCGCAAAAGTTTCATCGTCTTCGTTTAAATCGTCAACAAACTCAAGTACATAAGCAAGACCTGAACAGCCCGTCGTTTTAATGCCAACGCGCAGGCCTAAACCTTTACCGCGGTTTGCTAAAAATGATTGTACGCGGTTTGCTGCCGCATCTGTCAATGTCACTGCCATGAGTTTCTCTTCTTACTTCGCTTGTTTGCTTTTGTAGTCTGCAATTGCTGCTTGAATTGCGTCTTCGGCTAAAATTGAACAGTGAATTTTCACTGGTGGCAACTCAAGCTCTGCACTGATATCAGTGTTTTTAATTGTCGCTGCTTCGTCTAGCGTTTTGCCTTTAACCCACTCTGTTACAAGTGAAGATGAAGCAATTGCGCTACCACAACCGTAGGTTTTGAATTTTGCATCTTCAATAACGCCAGTGGCAGATACTTTAATTTGCAGTTTCATTACGTCACCACATGCTGGTGCGCCTACCATACCCGTTGCCACTGACGGATCGTTCTTATCTAGAGTACCTACGTTACGTGGGTTTTCTACGTGGTCAATTACTTTATCACTATAAGCCATTATTCTATCCTCATTACCTGCTAGGGTATGTGCTCACACTATTAGTGGTGAGCCCATTCAACTGAATCTAAATCAATACCTTCTTGATGCATCTCCCAAAGTGGAGACATCTCACGTAGGCGACCGATAGAGTTTTTCATTAATTCGACGGTGTAATCAATCTCTTCTTCGGTAGTAAAGCGGCCAATACTAAAACGAATTGAGCTATGTGCTAATTCGTCGTTACGGCCAAGTGCACGTAATACATAAGAAGGCTCTAAGCTTGCAGATGTACAGGCTGAACCTGACGATACTGCAATGTCTTTTACTGCCATAAGTAACGACTCACCTTCAACAAAGTTAAAGCTGATGTTTACAATACCCGGTACTGATTGGTCTTGTGTGCCGTTAAAGTATACTTCGTCCATGTCAGCCATAATGCCGTCGATTAAACGATTACGTAAGGCGCTGATGTGTGCGTGATCTTTTTCGAAATCTTGCTTAGCAATTTTAAACGCAGTACCCATACCCACTAATTGGTGAGTTGCTAGTGTACCAGAGCGCATACCGCGTTCATGTCCGCCACCGTGCATTTGCGCTTCAAGGCGAGCACGTGGTTTACGACGAACGTAAAGTGCACCAACACCTTTAGGGCCATACACTTTATGTGCAGAGAACGACATAAAATCAACTTTAAGCTGTTGCACGTCGATTAATACTTTACCCGCGCTTTGCGCTGCATCTACGTGGAACATAATTTTACGTTCGCGACACATTTCGCCAATAGTCGCGATATCTTGAATTACACCTAGCTCGTTATTAACGTGCATGATGCTTACAAGTACTGTGTCGTCACGCATTGTGTCGGCAAGTTTTTGTAAATCAAGTAGGCCGTTTTCTTCAACGTCCATGTAAGTTACTTCAAAACCTTGGCGCTCAAGCTCACGACATGTGTCGATTACAGCTTTATGCTCAGTTTTAGCGGTAATAACGTGCTTACCTTTTTTCTTGTAAAACTGTGCTGCACCTTTAATAGCAAGGTTATTTGATTCTGTTGCACCCGATGTGAAAACAATTTCACGTGGGTCTGCATTAATTAAATCAGCAATATCTGTACGCGCTTGGTCAACAGCTTCTTCTGCTTGCCAACCAAAACGGTGTGAGCGTGACGCAGGATTACCAAACTTACCGTCCATTGTCAGGCACTGCATCATTTCTTTAGCAACACGTTCATCAACAGGCGTGGTCGCTGCGTAATCTAAATAAATCGGTAACTTCATTTCTCTCTCCGCTGCAGGTCAACCTTAAAGTTGACAGCTTACTTGAATGTTTTCCAACTGCTTAATTGCATTATTGATACTGTTATCTTGGCGCGATGCTATTTCTTTCACATCTGATTTTTCCACCAATTCAGCAAGGGTAATATTATTCAAAAATTCTTCTATGCGTGCGCTTAAGTCTGACCACAAATTATGTGTTAAACAACGCATACCACTCTGACAGCCGGTATCGGCACCTTGGCAACGTGTTGCATCGACCGATTCGTCTACGGCGCTAATAATATCGCCAACAGAGATAACGCCCGCTTCACGCCCTAGTAAATAACCACCACCAGGTCCACGAACAGAACTTACTAGGCCATTTTTACGTAAACGAGCAAATAATTGTTCAAGGTAAGACAAAGAAATTTCTTGTCTTTGTGAAATATCAGCAAGGGCTACAGGACCTACACCTGTGTGTAGTGCAACATCCAGCATAGCTGTAACGGCATATCTGCCTTTTGATGTTAACTTCATAACGCCCCCTGCACAAAAGAGTGCAAATTTTAATTACCAGAGTAAATTAGTCAAGTATTATCACTTGATAAAAATTTGATTTATAAACTCTTACTTTTTAAATTGTAGAGTTAACAAACTTTCAATACTTGACCTCTTTGGTCAAGTATTACAGCCATTGTAATTACCTGAGTATTTTAGTCAAGTATTAGCTAGTTATTTACCCATTGGTTTTTATAACTAATAGCTATACCTAAGTTACTTAGGGATAGACTTATTAATTGAGGTGAGAATACCGCGTAAAATATTCATTTCGGCATCTTCAGGGTGAGCTCGGTTAAATAAACGACGTAATTTAGTCATAACTAAACCAGGGTGCTGTTTGATAATAAAGCCGGTTTTGAAAAGCGTCTCTTCAAGGTGCTCATAAAACAGTTCTGTTTGTTTTGAGCTTGGGTAAACAGCATCGTCTTCTTCAACCTTTTTAGGTTGTTGATTTAAAAACGCCATACGTGTTTCGTAACTAAGTGTTTGTACCGCCATAGCTAAATTTAGCGAGCTGTATTCAGGATTAGCAGGAATACATACGTGGTAATTACAAAGCTGTAATTCTTCATTAGTTAAGCCGCTGTTTTCACGACCAAATACTAGCGCTACAGGACCATTTACAGCTTCAGCAACGAGTTTTTCACCACATTCACGTGGTTCAACCATTGGCCACGAAAGCGTACGAGAACGCGCACTTGTGCCAATTGTTAATGTACAGTCAGCGATAGCTTCTTCAACAGTACCTACAATAACTGCATTGCCCAAAACATCAGTTGCGCCTGCAGCTAAAGCACTTGCTTGGCTGTCTATTTCACAAGCAGGATCAACTAAATAAAGTTTTGATAAACCCATGGTTTTCATGGCGCGAGCCGCCGAACCAATATTGCCCGAATGTGACGTGTTAACTAAAACAATGCGAATATCATCTAAGATCATTACTGTGCTACTTTGCTATGCCAAAAAATTGCGCAAATTCTAACATGAAAATGTAATAAGATCCTAGATTCAAAAGGCTAGATCCTAAGATCCAAGCCAATATAACGATTCTTACATGGGTAAATTCTAGGGATAAACCACCAATTTGTTTTGATGTTTAAACCATTGCCGCCTTTACATAAACATCAAAACGGTTCTTTTTGGTTTTGATCTGCATACTTGGGGTTTTTTCGTTTAAGAATGGCGCGTAATCAGGGCGTTTTACAACGACACGCTTACTGGCAAGTGGATAAGCAAAATCAAGTAAATCGTCAGCGTCGTTGTCTGCACCAACTAGCTCTTGAAATACGCGCATTTCTTTTTTAACTAATGCTGATTTTTCGCGATGCGGAAACATAGGATCTAAATAAACAACATCGGGCATGCTTTCGCACTGAGAGAGCAAAGTATGGCTTGAGCCAAATATTAGGCTCATGTTTTCTTTCATCCACAAACCAATTTCAATATCGCTATAGGCTCGCTTTAACCCATCGTATAAAAGGGCTGCAACAACCGGATGACGTTCATGTAATATGACTTTGCACCCTAGCGAGGCAAGTACAAAGCCGTCTCGTCCAAGGCCTGCGGTAGCATCAAGTACAACAGGCGTTGCACCTTTATTTAAGCCAACTGCTTTGGCAATAGCTTGCCCTTTACCACCGCCAAACTTGCGCCTATGGGCGGCCGCACCTGTTACAAAATCAACATTAATTGCACCTAGTTTAGGCTCATCGGTTTTAAATAGGCTTAACCCTTTATCGTCGTAATGTAAGCTAAAGCCACTGCAATTTTGCGCCCATTGGGCTAAACCAAAGCGTGTTTCTAATTCATTTAAATAAGGACGTAACTCTTTAAAAGCACACTGAATAACCACAATAAACTCCGACGATAAAATACGCCTGTAGTATATCAACCGCTTTACTTTAAAGCACTAAAATAGCTCTATATCACTGTGATGATTAGTATTGACCTTTGCGGCTTCCGCTTTAGTGCGTAAATTAGATATAAGCTCATTGCGGCTTTCGGCAACTTGTTTAAGCTGATATTTGATAAAAGCTAAATCACTATTAGCCGATACAAATAACTGCATTGTTTGATCTAATTGAGATATATATAAGGTGAGATCGGCAGGGTTTGCTTGTGTTTGTTGTAGCTTAATGGCGCAGTCAAGCTCATGTAGCTGCTCTATAAACACTTTAGTACTTTTGTTTTGCTCTATATTTTGAGTAGTTAACTGCTTAACAATATCTTGAAGGGCTGTACTTATTTGAGCTGCCTGCTCATAACTGCTTTCGCTTCTTTCCATGGTAATAACCTTCTCGTTGGTTACTTCTAATATATGCGGGGACAGATCTTTATAGCGCCCGTACAAAGCATCGTTATCAACTGGCATATTTTTTATCAAAAGGGATACTTTGGGGTAATTAATTATAGTACTACTACCAATATCAACAAATCGTTGAGCTTGTCTGTGTTGCTCCAGCAGCTCTTGCTCTAACGGGCAAACACCGCTTTGCTGGCTATAAAAAACACCTGTTCCTTGATACCAAAACACAACCACAACATCTAAATTTAAAGGAGCAAAAAAGGCAAAAAAGTGCTCACTCAACGATTGAAAGTTATTAGCGTGATAGCTTTGTCCAACGTAGCGCATTATACGGCCCATATCGCCCGACTCTGTCATCGCTATTTCCGCTGTTTTATTCGCTTTTGCTATATCCAGCTTTAGCTTTGCACATTGCTGTCGATATTCGTAAAGCACTTTTATACGCGCTATTAACTCTTCTGCGTTAAAGGGTTTAGTAATGTAATCAGATGCGCCAACACTATAACCTTTTACCCGATCGCTTAACTCTATTTTAGATGAGAGAAACATAACGGGAATATCTTGAGTGCTTTCACTTTGCTTTATCGTTTTACATACGTCATAGCCTGACATACCTGGCATTTCAATATCGAGTAAAATAATATCAGGGTTATATTTATTGGTTAGCCTTAATCCTTCATCGCCATCTTTTGCATGAATTATTTTACAAAACCCTGCTAAAGACTCTTCAATTATATGATGAACATATTTGTCGTCATCAATTGCTAATACCAACTTTGCCATGCCTTAATCCATTTTAATAGGTGTGCTAAAAGCATAGTACGACAGGATGAAATTACTAAAAATTATTAGATAATAATTTACAAATAATAAAAAAGCGCCATTTAGGCGCTTTAATTTGGTTTGTGCTAAATATTAGTTTTTAAGCTGCAATACCGCTGTGGCGTAGTAACGCGTCAACATTAGGCTCACGACCACGGAACTTTTTAAATAATTCCATTGGCTCTTCACTACCGCCTTTTTCTAAAATATTTTGCATGAAGGCTTGACCGGTTTGCGGGTTAAAAATACCTTCTTCTTCAAATTTAGAATAAGCATCAGCAGAGAGTACTTCAGCCCATTTATATGAGTAATAACCAGCGCTGTAACCGCCTGCAAAAATGTGGCTAAAGCCATGTTGAAAACGGTTAAACTCAGGAGGCTGAACGACCGAGGTACGGCTGCGTACGTCATCAAGTACTGCTTGAATTTGACACTCTTCACCTGCTTTATAATCATTGTGGATTTTAAAGTCGAATAACGAGAACTCAATTTGACGTAGCATTTGCATGCCTGAGTTATAATTTTTAGCCGCTAGTAGCTTATCAAGTAGCTCTTTAGGTAACGGTTCGCCCGTTTCATAATGACCTGAAATAAAGCTCAGTGCTTCTTCTTCATAACACCAGTTTTCTAAAAACTGACTAGGAAGCTCTACCGCATCCCACGCTACACCATTAATACCCGCAACAGGAGCAGCATCAACTTGTGTAAGCATGTGGTGAATACCATGACCAAACTCGTGGAATAAGGTTGTCACCTCGTCATGAGTAAACAATGCAGGTTTATCGCCAACCGCTTTATTAAAATTACACACTAAATAAGCCACTGGAGTTTGTAGTTCGCCGTTAGCACGTACTTTACGGCCCATACAGTCGTCCATCCACGCCCCACCGCGTTTACGGTCGCGTGCATATAAATCGAGATAAAAACGTCCGCGCAGGGTGTTGCTGCTATCTACAATTTCAAAAAAGCGTACATCTTTGTGGTAAGTATCAAAATCAGTAACTTCTTTTACGCTAATACCAAATAAGCGGTTAACGGTTTCGAATAAGCCACTTAATACTTTATTTGCAGGGAAGTAAGGACGTAGTACTTCATCTGAAATAGCGTATTTTTCTTGCTTAAGTTTTTCGCTGTAGTAACCAAAATCCCATGCCTGTAATTCAGAAATACCATGTTTTTGCTCAGCATAGGCTTTTAACTCTGCCACTTCTTGTTCTGCTTGTGGTTTTGATTTAGCAGCAAGGTCTTCTAAAAACGAGAATACTTGCGCCGGTGTTTCGGCCATTTTAGTTGCCAGTGACTTTTCAGCGTAGCTGTTGAATCCTAGTAACTGTGCAAGTTCATGGCGAAGCGCAAGCTCCTCACTCATAATCTCTGAGTTATCAAATTCACCAGCATTAGGGCCTTGATCTGATGCGCGCGTAGAAAACGCGGTGTAAGTTTCTCTGCGGAGTTCGCGGTTATCTGCATAGGTCATAATTGGTAAATACGACGGAAAATCAAGGGTAAATACCCAACCGTCTAACTCTTTACTTTTAGCTGTGTCAGCTGCAAGCGCTAAAGCAGATTCTGGCAAGCCAGCTAAGTCGCTTTCATCAGTAATATGTTTGTGCCAAGCAAGTGTGGCATCCATTACGTTGTTGCCAAATTTTGAGGCAAGTTCCGATAAACGCGCGCTAATTTCGCCGTAGCGTTTTTGCTGCTTCGGCGCTAATGCAATACCCGATAATTTAAAGTCACGAAGCGCATTAGTAATTGTTTTTTGCTGTGCTGTAGTCAGCGTTTTAAATTCGTCGCTGTTATAAAGCGTATTATACGCGTTGTATAATCCTTGATGCTGACCTACAAATGTTGAATATTCAGATATTAATGGTAAGCACTGCTCGTAAGCTTCACGTAATTCGTCGTTATTCATTACTGAATTTAAATGCGATACAGGGGAGAACATGCGCGATAATTTATCGTCCGCTTCTTCAAGGGGTAATACTAAGTCATCCCACGTGTACGAGCCTTTCGCTAGCACGTCATCAATGGCTTTACGACAAAGCTCAATACCGTCTTTTAGTGCTGGTACTACGTACTCAGGCTTTATTTTTGAAAATGGTGGTAAGCCTTCAAGGCCAATTAGTGGGTTGCTCATAAATACTCTCTTTGCGTTAATGCATTACGTTTTAAATTGGGTCTAAAAGTAAAAAAACAACTCAGCCGCTTTTAAGTTGTTTAATTTTAATATGGTTGCTCTAAAGCAAAACACAAATAACCCATTAATGAGTCGGCCACTTTATAACGTTCTAGTACCGTATCAACTAAGTTATTACTGCATATTTGCTTTTGAGTAAGTGGGCTAATGGCTATAAAGTCTTTTCGTTTGAGCTCATCTATTAAGGGATGATCTTTTTCAAAACCCCTTGGTGGGCGTTTTAGCGACTCTCCTGACATTTCAAATATAGATTTAAATTGCTCATCATAAATTGCTTTTTTATAGCTATTTGGGTTTTCATCTATGCAGGTTCTAATTGCATTAAGCGCCTTTGATTCTGGTCGCCAAATACCAGCACCTACAAAACATTCGTCATTTGCTAAGTGAAAATAAAAACCAGGGGCGTGTACGTCTTTTCCCATAAAATGGCGAAATTGAATCCCTACATTAATTTTATATGGGGTTTTATCTTTACTAAAACGCGCGTCTTTATGGATTCTCATTAAACTACCGCCGACTTTTTTATCTGATGCGACAAAATGGCTAGAAACCTCAGCAAGTGGTGCTTGCATTTGCCTAATGAAATCTAAAGCGGGCTCTCTTACGTATTCCTCATACTGTGATTTATGGTCGTTAAACCAGTCTCTATTATTGTTTTGATCAAGCAGAGCAAGAAATTCGAATGTTTTTTTACTAAACATAGGTCACCTAAACACTCTTTATTTTTAAAACTTAATGTTATGCTAATGCGCATAAAACTCAACGCCTAAGGACATAAAATGACACAACACTTTGATTATATTGCAATCGGTGGTGGCAGTGGTGGTATTGCCTCTGCAAATAGAGCGGCAATGCGTGGCGCTAAAGTAGCACTTATAGAAGCAAAACACATGGGCGGCACGTGTGTAAACGTGGGCTGCGTACCTAAAAAAGTAATGTGGCACGGTGCTCAGGTTGCTGAAGCAATTAATTTATATGCCCCAGATTACGGCTTTAATGTTGAAGTTAAAGGCTTTGATTGGAGCAAGTTAGTAGAAAGCCGTGAAGCCTACATAGGCCGAATTCATAAAGGTTACGACAGTGGCCTTGCTAGCAATGGCGTTACTGTAATTAAAGGCTTTGCTAAATTTGTAGATAATAAAACAGTTGAAGTAAACGGCGAGCACTACACAGCCGATCATATATTAATTGCAGTAGGTGGACGCCCAAGCATTCCGCATATTGAAGGTGCTGAACACGGTATCGATTCAAATGGCTTTTTTGAATTAAAAGAGCAACCTAAACGCGTTGCAGTAATAGGCGCAGGCTACATAGCCGTTGAGCTTGCTGGTGTATTACATGGTTTAGGTACTGAAACACATTTATTTGTTCGTAAGCATTCTCCACTTCGTAACTTTGACCCATACATAGTTGAAACACTTGTTGATGTTATGGCTGCTGAAGGCCCTACTCTTCATACAGAATCTGTACCTCATAAATTAGTTAAAGAAGATGATGGCTCTGTAACGCTACATTTAGATAATGGCAAAACTCATAACGTTGACCAAGTAATTTGGGCCATTGGCCGCCAGCCAACAACAGATGCAATTAATGTAGCCGCTGCCGGCGTAGAAGTTAACAGCGATGGTTTTGTTAAAGTTGATGAGTTTCAAAATACCACAGCTAAAAATGTATACGCGGTTGGCGATATTATCGAAAACGGTATTGAACTTACGCCTGTAGCAGTTAAAGCAGGGCGTACTTTATCAGAGCGTTTATTTAATAAAGAACTACCTGATGATTTAAAAATGGATTACAGCCTAGTTCCTACTGTTGTATTTAGTCACCCACCAATTGGTACTATTGGCCTTACTGAACAAGAAGCTATTTCTCAGTATGGCGAAGAAAACGTTAAGATTTACCAATCTGGTTTTACAGCTATGTACACAGCGGTAACTAAACATCGCCAGCCTTGTAAAATGAAACTTGTATGTGCCGGCCCAGACGAAAAAGTAGTTGGCCTACATGGTATTGGTTTTGCGGTTGATGAAATGATTCAAGGTTTTGCAGTTGCCATGAAAATGGGCGCTACTAAAGCTGACTTTGATGCCGTTGTTGCGATTCACCCAACAGGTTCTGAAGAGTTTGTAACGATGCGCTAGGCGCTAAACTCTAAGCGCTCAATTATAAAAAGCCCTTGTTAAGTAATTAGTAAGGGCTTTTTTAATGCTTGTTATATTTTGCACAACAAACCACTTAAAACGTCACATTAAAAACATCCATTCAACATTAAAAAAACATCTAAGCCATTATTTTAACAGCAAAAGTTTTAGACCGATAAAAAGGTTAAAAGTTTAAATTTTGTTTTGGCTTTAAAGCATTTTAACGATTAGAATCCCGCGCATTTATAGTTTTTCTTGGTTATTTATGTTTTTACTGCGATCTTTTATTTATTTATTATGCCTAGCGGGTGTTGCTTATTTAATTCAACTTGAAGGGTTTGAATTAAAACAGGATGCACTTTACAGTGAAGAAACTCTTACCGAACATATGCAAGATGTTTTAACTTTTTTAAGCTGTATTTTATTTTTTTACGCTTCGCGAATTAACTTTCAACTCAAAATACCGGCTGTATTACTAGCTGCGTTATCGGCAATGATGTTTGTGAGAGAGTTTGATACCTACCTCGACCTATACTTTTTTGATGGCGCTTGGCAAAGTATCGTCTATTCAATTTTAGCTGGCGTGTTTGTTTATTTAATAACAAACAGAGGAAGTATTTTTAACTCTTTAAAAGCCTATAGCCTCACTCCTAGTTATGGAATTTGCTTATCAGGCATGGTTACTTTACTCGCATTTTCGCGAATGATGGGCAAAGGCGCATTTTGGCATTCAGTAATGGGTGATGACTATGTACGTGCGGTAAAAAACATTGTTGAAGAAGGTATAGAAACGCTTGGCTATACTTTGATTTTTATTTCAGCCATTGAGCTTGTACTCATATGCCGAAAAAGAATGGCTAAAAATCACAAGCATTGCACTGATCAAGTAACTCAATAACGTAGCTACATTTTTTATTGGTTACTTTTTTTACACTAAATTTGCTAATTGGTTTAATAAATCAATATACTGAGCCTGTTTTTATCAACTCACGTTTAATTGGATACCATGACTAAAGATATATTGCTGCATCCGTTTCTTCTTTCAATTGTAATGATCACAATTGCATTTGTACTAAAAGTGCTTGTTGATAAGCTCGCTAAAAGTCGCGCAGAAAAAAAAGAAAAAGACATCCGTTACATCGCACACAATATTAAGCACTTTATTAATTTTGTAATGATGATATCGCTGCTATTTGTGTGGTCGACCGAAATTCAAAACTTTGCACTTTCTATTGCTGCTTTTGCCGTGGCGATTGTACTTGCAACGCGTGAGTTTATTCAGTGTGTAATAGGCTTTTTTTACCTCGTAACAACTCGCCCGTTTAGAGTCGGTGATTGGATACAAGTAGGTGATTACTTTGGTGAAGTAGCTGAAACGGATTGGATAAAAACAACCATGCATGAAATTGATATACATACTTATCAATTTTCTAGAAAAACCATATACATACCTAATAATAAGCTGATTACCAGCTCTATTAAAAACTTAAACTTTGTAAAACGCTTTGTTACACATCATTTTATTATTGTCCGAAGAGAGAGCTTTAACCCTTACCCTATTCACGACACACTCACTGAGCAAGCTAAACTGTACTGCGAAGAGTTTCAAGAAGTAGCAAGCCGTTATAATTCGATGATTGAGCGTAAACTTGATGCAAAAATATCTGGCCCAGAGCCGGTAATTCACTTTGGTACAACCGATTTAGGTGAATTTAAAGCAAGCTTTACCTTGTTTTGTCCGACAGAAAAAGCGCTTGAGATAGAGCACAAATTAACAGAATGCTTTTTTGCGTTATGGTACAAAGAGGCTGAAAAAAATAAAGAAGGTGAAGGAGAGGCATAAACCTCGCCTACACAAAGTAAAAATACAAATCGTAGGTGCGAATTTATTTCGCGCTCTATTTCTAAGTCTGTATTTAAAAAGCGAGGTATAAAACCTCACCTACAATAAACATCAAGCACGTAGGTGCGAATTCACTTCGCACTCTATTTCTAAGTCTGTATTTAAAAAGCGAGGTGTGAAACCTCACCTACCCAAAGTAAGAATGCAAATCGTAGGTGCGAATTTATTTCGCGCTCTATTTCTAAGTCTGTATTTAAAAAGCGAGGTGTGAAACCTCACCTACCCAAAGTAAAAATACAAATCGTAGGTGCGAATTTATTTCGCGCTCAGTTTCTAAGTCTGTATTTAAAAAGCGAGGTGTGAAACCTCACCTACAATAAACATCAAGCACGTAGGTACGAATTCACTTCGCGCTTGAGTAATATTTAAGCTGTACCACCGACCGTTAACTGATCAATCTTAAGGCTTGGTTGGCCTACGCCTACCGGTACGCTTTGACCATCTTTACCACAAACACCAACACCTTTATCAAGTGCTAAGTCGTTACCAACCATAGATATTTGCTGCATTACTTCTGGTCCATTACCAATAAGCGTTGCGCCTTTAATTGGTTGGGTAATTTTACCATTTTCGATTAAATACGCTTCTGATGCACTAAACACAAACTTACCTGAGGTTATATCAACTTGTCCGCCGCCAAAGTTAGGCGCGAATACCCCTTTTTTAACTGAGCTGATAATATCGGCTTGGCTGTGCTCACCACCTAACATGTAGGTGTTAGTCATGCGAGGCATTGGTAAATGCGCATAAGACTCACGACGTGCGTTACCGGTAGGATTTACACCCATTAAACGCGCGTTTAGCTTATCTTGCATATAGCCTTTTAAAATACCGTTTTCGATAAGTACGTTGTACGCGGCTGGTGTGCCTTCATCATCAACATTAAGTGACCCACGGCGATCAGCCATAGTGCCATCATCAACAACTGTACACAGCTCAGATGCTACTTTTTGGCCCACTTTACCACTAAACGCAGACGCGCCTTTGCGGTTAAAGTCGCCTTCAAGTCCATGCCCTACTGCTTCGTGTAAAAGCACGCCAGGCCAACCATTACCAAGTACAACTTCCATCGTGCCTGCAGGTGCATCAATAGCTTCAAGGTTTACTTTAGCTTGGCGTACAGCTTCTTCAGCAAATTCCATCCAACGTGGTTTACCATCAACAAGCTCTTTAAAGTAACCATAATCTAAACGTGCACCACCACCTGCGCCACCGCGTTCACGGCGACCATTTTTTTCAAGCAGCACTGAGCAGTTTAAACGAATAAGCGGGCGAATATCGGTGGCAAACGTACCGTCACTTGCTGCGATTAATACTTCTTCGTATACCGCTGACATTGAGCTAATTACTTGCTCTGCATCGGGTGCTAGTTCACGAATATAGTTTTCAAGTTCGCGTAATAAACTCACCTTGTCGGTATCGCTCATACTCGAAATTGGCTGGTGCGGTGCAAACTGCTCTTTAGCTTTAACATCACTAAATACTTTAATCGCTCTATCTTCGCCAGCATCTGCGATGCTACGAGCCGCTGTAGCCGCTTTATTAAGTGCTTCAAGATTTATTGCATCAGAGTAAGAAAAACCTGTTTTTTCGCCGCTTACAGCACGTACACCAACGCCACGTTCAACGTTATAAGAGCCTTCTTTAACTAAGCCGTCTTCAAGCACCCATGATTCGTGGTGGCTTGATTGAAAATATAAATCGGCGTAATCCACTTTATGCTGATGTATGTAAGCGAGCGTTTTTTCGAGCTCTTCTCTATTTAGCTGGCTGTCTTGTAGTAAATGCTGTTCAACCGAATTCATAATAAATGCTCTCTAAATCGTTGATGAGACTGCACGGGCATATCTCGTCTAATTTTTTGTAACTGGTCTAAATCTGCGTTGCAGCTTATAAAACCGGTGCCTGTTGGCAATTCACTCAGGGTATTGCCCCAAGGTGAAATAATAATACTGTGGCCATATGTTTGTCGGCCATTTTCATGTGTACCGTACTGAGCAGCTGCAACTACATAACATTGTGTTTCTATTGCGCGAGCTGCTAATAGCGGTTGCCAATGCGCTTGCCCTGTAGGGACTGTAAATGCACTGGGTACTAAAATAATATCGGCGCCTTGGCGTACTAGTTCGTTAAATAAGCCACTAAAGCGCAGATCATAACATACTGTTAAGCCAATTTTACCAAAGGGAGAATCAACAACCACTACATCGCGACCTGCTTGGGTAAAATCTGACTCTCGATAGCTACCTGTTTTATCATCTACGGTTACATCAAATAAATGTATTTTGTTATACGTTGCAACCAGCTCGCCTTGATTATTATATAAGTGCGATGCTGCGTAATACTTATGTTCGTTAAATGGCTCAGGCATTGTGCCTGCATTTAACCAAATATTATGGTGTTGGCACAATTCACTAAGTTGTAATTTGTATTGCTCAACTTGCTTAGCAACACGTAACATATCGTTACCAGTTTTACTAAACACTAAAAAAGCCTCAGGCAAGCAAACAAGTAATGGCCTTTTTGCGGGGAGTGTTTTAAGTGCGCGCTTTAAGCTTGTTATGTTGTCATCAGGGTTTAGCCCTGAACACATTTGTAGGGCAACTATTGTGGGTGTGCTTATGCTTGCTGTTTTGTTCATTGCGTTACTGTTACTTGTGCATCTTTAAGTTTTAAATCGACTGATGCTTGTGGCTGATTTTGCGCAGCTTGAGGTAGTGTAACTTCACGACTTTTTCTGTCGAGTTCTTGAACAATAGGATCGTTCATTTTACCCGTTACTTTAAAATTGATCTCTGAGATGACGCGCGCAGAATGAATAACTTTATCAAGTGCTAAAGCAGCAAGCCCTGTTACTGGATTAACCATCCACGCAACTATAACCGGAATGCTTGAGGTTACTTGTGGCGCTACAGCAAGGTCGTAATCTATATCTAGCGTATTTAAGTTTGCGTAGCCTTTAATAGTTAAATCGGCAGGCACACCATCCATTTTAGTATCTTTAGTGTAAGCGATACCGTTTTCTAACTGCATAGAGCCTTGCATGCTGTTATAAAAAAAGCCCTTTGAAAATACATCTCTAAAATCAAGTTTCAGTTTGCGTACGAGTGAATCAAGGCTCAACAGCGAAAATACGCGTGCACCACCATCACTTATTTCAGTTAAGTGACCTTCCCCTAAATCCCAAGTAACCTCACCACTTAAAGTTTTCACATCAAAATCATAAGGTGCTGCTTGCCAAGTAAGATCATAATTTAGATCAGCTTTAGAATCCTTAATTGCAGAGGTAATATCAAACTCGCCAAACAATGCGCCTATATCATCACTTTTAAGCTCACCACTTAGCGTTGTTAAACCATTTTGCCACTGCCCTTTAGTGCGCAGTACATGATCTCCTTTATCGATTACAAGTTCTGATATCGATAAGCGCTCGCCATCACCTAATAATGACGCACTCACTTTATCAAGCTGATAGCGATCAATTTTGCAGTCACTACATTCAAACTCAATGGCAGGTATTTTAGTAAGCCAGCTCAAGTCTTCCTCAGGAAGTACATCTGTTATTTCAATTAATTGCTCGCTAGGCTGTGCAAAATTAAGCCTTAAGTAATCGGCATTAATTCGTATAGGCTGGCTAGGTTGTGATGTAGGAATAAAAACCCCAGCTCTAAGTTCTTTAGCATTTAGCTTTAGGTATAAATCGTCTTTTGATGGTGCTAAACGCATTTCAAAATCATTAAAGATGATATTACTCGCATCAAGCATACCTATATTTGCGACCACCTCATTAAGCGGTGGCATAATCCCTTTTGATTCTTGATCTGGGTTTGCTTTACCTGCTTTAATTATTTGATCAATCAGATCAAACCAAGGCACTAATTCACTCTGCTCAAGATTTATATTTACGCTTAAGTCTTTTTGGTTTAATCCTAAATCCTGTTTTCCGAGCACAAAATGGACATTACTAAACTGTGATTTTCCATTTTCTAAAATAGCATTAAAGTAAAACTGTTGATTAGCGTTTGCTGTAATGAGATTAGAAATATCATCACCTTGAACTACTGCATCAAGCGCCCACGCTTGTTCGCTATTTTTATTATAAGGTGCGGGTAAGTTACTCGTTAAGCCAAGTAGTTCTGAGTTTACCTGTGCACGGTAATTAAAGCCTTGTTCGGTAAAATTAAGTACCAAACCAATATCAACATCGCTTTGCCCACTTAAATAATTTTTTAATATACCTTGTCCACTATCAATTAGTGTATCGGCGTCAATTTTGGCGTTTATATCTATGTTTACTTGGTAATTTTTTGCATCACTTTTACTGCTGTAATTAATATTTAGCGGCATGCCCAACCACTTCGCAGTCGCATTTTTAAGTGTGATGTTGTCGTTTTTAAAATTAAGCTCGCCAGTTAAGTTTTTAAGCTCAATACCTGGCGTTGCTATAAATACTGGTAAGTCATTTAAATTAACTTTGCCGCTAACACTGGCTCCGCCTTTAAACTTAGAGCCTACTAAAAGCTCAATACTGGCATCGGCTTCGCCTTTGCCCTGTACAACTCTAAAAATTTCAGCAAGAGGTTTGGCAATAGGTGTCGCTGCAAAAAAATCATGTAACTTTTCCATCTCTGCTTTTTTATCAATTTGCACAATAAGTTCATCAGCATTCATTAAATCTGCAATGCTCACCTGTACACTATTACCAATATCTAAATTAACCAACTTGCCTTGCTGGCTATATATGTCCATCCGCTCATTAGCAAAATGTAGCTGTACATTAGCATTAGTGACCGCAGGCCAATCAGAGTCAAACTCATAGGTTGCATTGTCTATTTGTGCTAATACATCAAACTGACCACTACCATCAGTAAATGGGAAACCAGACAAAGGCCCTGCAAATAAGACCTGTGCTTTAGATACTTCTCCGCCTTTAATTGCACCATTTAAATAGCTAACAAGTTCAGGGCTCATCGCTTTTAATGGGAAGTAATGACCTGCAATATTGGCATCTGGAGCGAACGCTTCTGCGTAAAGATCTAATCGAGGATCATCTGTTAGGCTAATTTGTAATTCTGCAGCAAGAGTAACTTCATCATTATCAAACCAGATATTGTCACTACTTATATGCCAGCCATCATCTCGCTTAGCTAAATCTAGTTCTACATTTAGCTGATTATAATTTATGTCGTTACTAAAGCTTTCGCCTGTAACTAATGTGCCACTTTCACCAAATAAATTTATTCGACCAGTACTTTGGGTAAGTAAACCATTTACTCTAAGTCCTTGTGCGGCAGGTACCGATCTTAATTCTTGCCAGCCAATATTGTTAGCCTCAAACCATAATTGCCATTGCTGTGCATTAGAAAAACTTAAATAAGCTTGATCTATTTGCCCACTAGGTTGGCGTTCTAAAAATGGTTCAAGTGCATTAAAATTACTTAGCCCAGCTAGGTTACTCAGTAATTCAAAATCAACTTGATGCAGCCACACTTTATTTTGCAGCCCTAGTTGGGCTTCAAACTCTAAACTTGGCCATGCTTTATCGTTACTATTAAATGTTAAACCGGTGCTTTTTAAGTGCCAGCTATTTTGTTCTGGATATAGATGGAATCCACCTTCACTCAAACTAACTTGGTGGCTTTGCTCTTCTCGCTGCCAGCGTACAAAGCTTGGTAACCACTGCATTTTCACATCACTTACAAAACCTTTATCTAGTTTTAGCCATGCTTGTAAATTAATATCGCTATGCAGTTGTTGTTTTTGCGTATTTATATATTGCGCTAACCAGTTAGATACATCGACCTTATTAGCCTGTACATAAATGTCGCCCGCTACTTGCTCTAGAGTATCCCCAGTAAGTGCTATGCGCGCGTCAAAGTCTCCGACCGAAATACCCGGCAGTGCTAAGCTTCCACTACCAAGATGCTGCTCATCTTCATTTTGCCAAACAATGTTTTGAAGAAGTAATTTACGTTCTTTACCGTCTTCTAAAATAAAGTTAATACTGGAATTTTCTATTGCAAAATGACCCGTTTTACCCAAAAACAGTTCTTCAATTAGCTCTTTTTGCTCAAAAGAAACTTCGTCGTTATCACCGGTTTTAAATAAGTTGGTGATATTTACACTGGTATGAAAACCATTAATAACAAAATAATTAGATCTAAGTTGCAGTGCTTTTAAGCTTTCCCATAGGTTTAGCTCTAAGCTGGTTTTAGCAATGGTGAGTGATATTGGCGCGGTTTCGTTATCTTTAAACGATAAATCTTCTAGCACTAATGCAGGACCACTGCCCTGCCAACTAGCTGATATTTCGCCAATAGATAAGCTTATTTCAAACTTTTCGTGTAAATAGCTTTCTATGTCACCTTTGTATTCGTTTGCATACGGGAGGGTATATTTTAAAATTGAAACAATAACGGCCAGTAATACCAAAATTATGGCGCAAGTCTGCCATAACTTTCTAAAACAAAAAAAACAGACCGCTTTTGCTTTCATTACATCATTACCACATCAAACTGTTCTTGGCTGTATAAGCTCTCGGTTTGAATATTGACTTGCTTACCAATAAATAGTTCAAGCTCAGCAAGGTTATGATACTCATCGTTCAGTAGGGCCTCACTTACAGCAGGCGCTGCATACACCATAAACTTGTCCGCTGCGTATGCTCGGTTAACACGCACTATTTCACGTAGTATTTCGTAGCAAACCGTTTCAACTGTTTTTTGTGAACCACGACCGGAACATGCTGGGCATACATCACATAAAATATGCTCTAAGCTTTCGCGTGTACGTTTACGCGTCATTTCAACAAGGCCAAGCGCTGAAAGCCCATTAATATTCGTTTTAGTGCGATCTTTTGCAAGGGCTGATTCAAGTGAATGAAGCACCCGTCGCTTATGATCCTCACTTACCATATCGATAAAGTCGATAATGATAATACCGCCTAAGTTACGCAGCCTGAGCTGGCGGGCAATTGCAGAGGTTGCTTCTACGTTGGTATTAAAAATGGTTTCTTCTAAATTACGATGTCCTACAAATGCGCCAGTATTAACATCAACAGTCGTCATTGCTTCTGTTTGGTCAATAATTATATAACCACCCGATTTTAGCGTAACTTTACGATGTAGTGCTTTTTGAATTTCGTTTTCAACGTCAAACAAATCAAATATAGGTCGCTCGCCTGGGTAGTATTCAAGCACTTGAGAAAGCTGTGGAACAAACTCTTCTGTAAATAACTTTAGTTCTTCATAGCTGAGTTTAGAGTCAACGCGAATGCGCTCCATATCTTCGCCTACGTAGTCACGCAGGGTTCTAAAGGCAAGCGTTAAATCTTCGTGTAGGATACTGGCTTTACTCGTTTTTCTACGACGTGATGTTATTTTTTCCCATAATTTTCTTAAAAAGCCAGCATCGTGCCGTAATTCAGCTTCGCTAGCACCTTCAGCTGCTGTACGTACGATAAAGCTGCCATTTTCATCGCCATATTCTGCGACTATTTTTTTAAGACGTGAGCGCTCTTCTTCAGTTTCTATACGCTGACTAACCCCTACATGGGTCGCATCAGGCATAAACACTAAATAGCGAGAAGGAATAGTTATATCAGTGGTGAGCCTTGCGCCTTTAGTGCCTAGCGGATCTTTTACCACTTGCACCATAATGTATTGGCCTTGACGAACTAACTCTCTAATATCTTGTACTTTTTTTATTGGTACGTCGTCTACGCCTTCAACAATAGAGGCACTATTTACAATATCGGATGCATGCAAAAATGCAGCTTTTTCAAGGCCGATATCAACAAAAGCAGCCTGCATACCCGGAAGTACACGGCTTATTTTTCCTAAGTAAATATTGCCTACAATACCTAGATTACCGATTCGCTCTAGCTGTATTTCTTGCAGTACACCGTTTTCTATTAGGGCAACACGGCTTTCGCTCGGTGTGACATTGATCAGTAATTCTGTACTCATGTTACCTTCTTAAGAATGTTTGTAGTAATTGTTCGGTTTCATATAAAGGTAAGCCTACAACAGAAAAATAGCTACCCGCAATGTGAGTTACAAAGCGGCCGCCTAAACCTTGGATACCGTAGCCACCGGCTTTATCTTGTGGCTCACCTGACTCCCAATAAGCATTAATTTCTTCATCTGTTAAGGTTTTAAAAGTAACATCTGTGCTTACAACACAGCTAAGCACATCATTTTGCGTCGCAAATGCAACTGCGGTAAGAACTTGATGCGTGTTACCCGATAGGCGTTTTAACGTGTGTGTAAAATCGTTTTTATCGCGAGGTTTACCCAATGACTCGTTATCTATAACAACCACGGTATCACTACCAAGTACAGGGCGATCGGTATAACCAAGCTCTACACCGCTTTGGGCTTTCAAGCGCGCTAAACGCTCAACAAGTGCTCTAGGTTGCTCGTTTGGAAGTGGGCTTTCATCTGCATCAACACTAAATTGTGTAAATTCGACACCTAATTGGCTTAATAACTCTTTACGACGGGGAGAGGCTGATGCCAAATATACTGCGGTAGTCATTACCTGATCCTAAAATGTCTGCGATATTTACGAAGTAGTAAAAAGACCCAAAACCAGCTAACCATTCCGGTTGCTACTGGCCATAAGTACTGTGGATTAAAGTAAACCCCTAACAAAAAGTGATTTAGCCAAAACTGCATTAAGTGATACAGCGTTAAAAATAAACCAATTAGTAGGCTTTGTTGCCAAAGCGAAAAGTTACGAATTTTTTGAAAGTTGCTCGCGGTTACAAAAATACATACCGAGAATGTAAGCGAGTTCACGCCCAGCGGTGAGCCAGACGCTAAATCTATTAATAAACCAACAACCCAAGCAGTACCAATATTTAAACGATGCGGTACTGCTAGCGACCAATACATAAGTACAAGTAAAACCCAGTCAGGTCTAAATGGTTCAAACGAAAATGGAAGTGGCATTAGTGCCATTATTAACGCAAAAAAGATGCTTAGCGCAATTAACAATGAATAACGGTTAATCATCGCTGATTTGCTCCTGTTGATTACGCCATAAAATAACCAGCAAACGAATGCGATCTAGTTGCGCAATAGGTTCTGCAAAAACTTGTGCAAACGGTCGCCCTTCATCACGATTTATTTCGGTTACTACTGCCACCGGGTATCCTTCGGGGAATGTGCCCCCTAAACCCGATGTAACAAGTACATCGCCAATTCGCACATCTAAACTGTGTGGCACGTGAGAGAGCTTAACGACGTTAATTTTACCTATGCCTTCAACAACCGTTCGTACATCGTTACGAAGTATACGCACAGGTGTAGCATGTGTGGTGTCGGTCATTAGTAGCACGCGTGAAGTTGTTGAACCAACCTTTGTAAGCTGCCCTACTACACCCATTTCATCAATTACAGCTTGGCCTTCACTAAGCCCGTCAGTTGTACCACGGTTAATAACAACCTGATGACTATACGGGTTTGAATGTACAGAAAGTACCTGAGCAATAATTTTACGATTTGATTGCTTTGCAGATGAGCCTAATAAGGCGCGCAGTTTTTGATTTTCTCTGGCTAGAAATTGATACTGCTGAAGTTGCTCGCTTTGTAGCATTTGCTTTTTTTTCAGCGCTTCGTTTTCGGTAAGAAGTTGATCCCGCGTATGCAGGCTTTTAGCACTTAAGCTAAATAATTCGTAGGGTAAATTAGCAACATAGATTAGTGGGCTAACTAGAGTATTAAGGCTGGTACGAACAACGGTACCACCTTGCGTATATCTGTCTCCAACTATGAGTACGATACTCAAAAGCACTGCGACAAAAAGTCGCAGTTGCAAAGAGACTGTGCGTCCAAACATTAATTTCATTAGTCGTAACTAAAAACGTCACCACCATGAACATCGATCATTTCTAATGCTTTACCACCACCACGCGCAACACACGTAAGTGGATCATCAGCTACAACAACCGGAATACCCGTTTCTTCCATTAATAAACGGTCTAAATCTTTTAACAATGCACCACCGCCAGTAAGTACCATGCCGTGCGCAGAGATATCTGATGCCAGCTCAGGTGGTGATTGCTCAAGTGCAACCATTACTGCACTCACAATACCCATTAACGGCTCTTGTAGAGCTTCTAGGATTTCGTGTGAGTTAAGCGTGAATGAACGCGGAACACCTTCGGCAAGGTTACGACCGCGCACTTCAATTTCGATTGGCTCATCAGTTTTGAACGCAGAGCCAATTTGATGTTTAATATTTTCAGCTGTCGCTTCACCAATTAAGCTACCAAAGTTACGACGTACATAATTAATAATAGCTTCGTCAAACTTATCGCCACCAATACGAACAGATGATGAGTAAACAACACCGTTAAGTGAAATAATAGCCACTTCAGTTGTACCACCACCAATATCAACAACCATAGAACCTGTGGCTTCTGATACTGGTAAACCTGCGCCAATAGCTGCTGCCATTGGTTCTTCAATTAAGTAAACTTCACGAGCACCAGCACCCATTGCAGATTCACGTATTGCACGTTTTTCTACTTGAGTAGCACCACACGGTACACAAATTAGTACACGCGGACTTGGGCGCATAAAGTTATTGTTATGCACTTGCTTAATGAAGTGTTGTAACATTTTTTCAGTTACATAAAAATCAGCAATTACACCGTCTTTCATTGGACGGATTGCTTTAATATTTCCCGGTGTACGACCTAGCATTTGTTTTGCTTCTGTACCTACAGATGCAACACTTTTAGGTCCACCAGCGCGTTCTTGGCGAATAGCAACAACAGAAGGTTCGTTTAATACAATACCTTCTTCTTTTACATAAATTAGGGTATTGGCTGTACCCAAGTCGATCGATAGATCGTTAGAAAAAATACCACGGAGTTTTTTAAACATGAGGCTGGATGACCTTTGAAATACGTTCTTATATTAGCTGCCTCACTTTAACATGCTCAACTATATGAGCAATATAAAGCGCAGCGCCTTTGTGAATTTGTGAAAAAAGGAAGCAAAGCTTCCTTAATTGAGTTTATCGTTCGCGAACTAAGCGAAAACCAATGTAGTTAGATCTAAAATCAGGCGCTAAAATTAAACGCGTAGATGCACGAGCAAGGCTTGGTGCAAAATTCCACGCTCCGCCTCTTACTGCTACATCAGACTCACCTGATTCTTTATCGGTCCATTCCCATACATTGCCTACGGTATCGTATAATCCAAATGCATTTGGAGAAAAAGAACCTACTGGTGATGCACGTCTATTTGACCATTCACTACCACACCAACCACAGTTAGCTAGGTTTTTACCAATTTCGTTACCCCAAGGGTATTCTGTTTCGGTTCCTGCACGTGCTGCGTATTCCCACTCAACTTCGTTAGGTAAACGAAATTGCTGCCCTGTTTGACCCGATAACCACTCAGCGTAAGCTTTTGCATCGTTATAAGTTAAACATACAGCAGGAAAGTCACTGCCTTGCTCAAAACCAGGATTACGCCAATTTAAATTTGCTTCCCATACTGGTTCGCCATTTAAATAATACGCACACCCTTTATTTTTTTCCGCTTGAGTTTTATAACCTGTATTTGCTACAAATTTTTCGTAGGCACCTACGGTTACTTCTTTACTTTGCATAGCGAAAGAATTTGCTATTACTTTTTCAATTACTGGACGTTCATTAGCTAAACCATTGCCATTGATATCGCCCATTTTAAATTTGCCTGCAGGAATAACGACAACCGGCGTTTCAACGTTTGCATTTAATACATTAACGTTTTCATTAACCTGGCGTGTTGTTACTTCTGGTTGCTCTCGAGTATAGGTCGGTGCAGCAATCGACTTAGGCTTTTTTACCAAATTTGCATTAATTGTTTGTGCTTTATTCAAATCAACACGAACTTGATAAGGCTTATAGCCAAGTTTACGGATTTCAATGTTGTGAATACCCGGCGGTAAACGTGTGATCAAGCGTGTTGAGCCAAAGCTTACACCATCGATAAACACTTCATCGTCGTATACGTTTGATCGTAATGTCAGCTCTATTGATTGATCCTTCTTCTTATTAAGGATAGAAGGGTAATCTTTTTTCACCGATGCAGGTTTAACTGAATAATCACGTACTGGCTGCTTTTCTAAACGAGAAACCGATACCGTGTTACTATTATCCGCGCTATTACTGAATGTTAACTGACTATCAGTAAATGTATTGTTATACGCGGGTTGATAAGCAGCAGTAAGTGGCGTGCCGTACTCAGAACAATAACGGTTATCAATGCTTAATAAGCTACATAAACGGCTACTGTTTACTTCGCCGCGCATGGTTACGCTTAAGTTAACGTTGTAGTTACCTTGGCCGCTAAATGCACTGTTAACTACATGGCTACTTAATATTTGTACTTGAGCGCCCGCCAAATTACGTTTTGGCTCAACAATGCGCTCTTCTGTTAAGTTTGCAAATATTTGATCTACAAAGCGTTTAGTTGCTTTTTGTAGCCCCATTTGCTGACCGCGTTGCTCACACGCTGCTAGCGTTTCTGTTCGCTTACAGTTAATCGTATGGTTAACTTCAAGCGTGCCTTCACGTGTAAACTCGTTACGTAAACGCTCTACTCTGGCTGTAGTTAACTGCTCTTTTAAGCTCTCTAAAGTATTTAAAAGCGTATGCTTAGCAACACGAATTTGCTCTATATCTTTACGGTGGGATGCAATTGCCGCCAACTGCATAGAAATATCATCTTTGTTTTGCTTATGATCAATCACCGCTTTTTGATAGCGTGATTGAGCCGCACTAATATTAATAGTGGGATCGTCAATTAAACGACGGTACATTTCGTTCATCGCATCGAGCGCTTGGTTTTTTTCTTTATCTAGCTCTGTAGAACGAGAACGAAGTAGCTCTAGTTGATTTTGTAACTGACTTTCTTCTTTAAGATGTTTTTCAAGTATTCTTGTCGAGTTATCGTATTCTGTCTGTTTAACACTAATCTCTGACTCAATTCCAGTTACTGTAGCTGTGTCTTGTGCAAATGCACTACTAGCTAACAAACTAGCTGAAATTAACAGAGATAAAGGAGTAATTCGCATATATTCCAGTCCCAAAAAGCGGCAATTATTTGGTCGTTATTATTTTTTATAATTAAAGCCTTATGCTATGTACTTGCAGCACAAAACACAAGCTTTGTTCAATTATTATCTTAGTTTACAACTATTCGCGTGTTTCACGCCAGTAAATAACCCGATCATTTCCTCGAAAGCGTCCAAATTGTAAAATAGTACGAGGATCAAGCTGTGTTTCATCCCCCTGCCAATCCCACTTTAACCAATCATAAGTATTATATTCTAAGGTAAATTCACCAAAACCATTTGGCTGTGCATAAATACCATTGTTTGCCGGATACACTCCCGCCTCTAACTGGCCAGATACACCCGTTCCATATTCATAGGCTAACTGCGGGCTGTTAGGTGATATTTGAGTGATTTGGGTATGATCAAATACACTACAGTTATCTTCTGCGTTATTTACAAATCCACTGCCGTTGTAATACTGAGCCTGCATAGGAATAAGTAAAGGGTCGAGATCGGAGCCTGCGTTATTACCAAGTACTAAACGTCCAAATTTAAACTCTATTGGTAATGTATTTAGTCGTACACTATTACAGCCACCCGAGCATGCTGCTTGTGTATTAGGTTTATCATTTGCGTCAATGAGCGTTGCTCCTTCTATGTTAGAAAGCGTTGCCATTAAACTCACCATAGCAAACGGTCCATCTGCTTGCCCTACACCTAATCTTTGAAGTGTGGTGTTTATTTGGCTCATTTGCCATTGGCCGTCGCTTATATCTCCCCAGTTATTACTCCCTATGTTTACTAAGCGGCTAGCAAAATTAGTTGCGGGTACATAGTTGGCTACTTCATTATTTTCGGCATTAATGGCTACACTGGACTTATCAAAGCCCTCTTTATAATTAGCCATTAGCTCACCATTTTGATTTTGTGCTTGTACTGTAAAGCCAAGTTCAAAAGGTTGATCAAGGTAAGTTAAATTACTGCCGTATTGCGTGCATTGTGCGGCAGCTTGAACCCCCACTACCTGAAACTGCGAAGGTGCAAAACGACCAACGTTATATAATTCACCTTTTACATCTCCCGCGCCAAAGTAATCGGCATCTTGAAGACCTACTGTTAAATCAATGATGCCAACTTGGTCGTAATTATACTGCGATATAGATTCACTCAAACTGCCTGTGTCACTAAAGACAACAGTGCTCATCGCTTCAAGCGTACCTTGAACGCCTGGCGTAGGCGCTTTAAGTAATGCCTCTACAAGCGGTTGCTCTGTAATAAAATGCTTGGCAATGGTATTATTTGTAATATTGCTGTAGTTATCTGGGTAACCATCGTTGTTAGTGTCTTGACCTGTTTGCCACTGCACCGCATTCATTTTTAAATCGAATGCTTCGCCCGTTAGTCTAAATAAACTCCCATCAGCGTCTGCTGCATAACCATCACTTGCAACTTCCATCGCTAATCCAAATGGCTTTACAACATACTCATTTGAACTCCCCGTTAGATTTACTGATAAATTAGTGACTGGGTCTAAAATTAAATTGGTATTTACATTTAAACTCAACTTACCTGCATCGGGATAATTTATAACAATCGGGGCTTTAGACTCACTATCAAAGTTTAGTATGAACGATTTAGAAGCTTGCTCTACCGCAAAGGTATTATTGTTATTACTAAGTGAAACCGTATCAGAGCAACTTGCACCCGCGCTGCATGTATACGATAAATCTAAGCTTACATCGCCACCAGCAGGAAATGCAGCTTCGCATACGCCCGTAGTGGTATTAGTTTTTACCGCTTGAATAGATAGCGCTTTTGCATTAAATCCAGTATTTGAAGGCTTTGCTGATAACTGAGTAGGAATGGTAGTATTTACATCTGTATCATTATTAAAAATAAATCCGGCATCAGAAAATGTAACTTTACAGCCGCTTAATCCAACATTATTACCTGCAATATAACAACGCAGAGGGGCAGAAGGCTCTGCAGTGTTATATCCAAATGTAACACTGCCTGTGGTGCGTTTAGCAAATTCGACAACCGCTGATCCTGTAAAATTAATATTCTCTCCTGTAACCCAGCTTTGTTGCCCACTATTATCTGGAGAAAGGTTTAAACTAGAGGGTTTCGCAAATAATAAGTCGCAGGCATCATTAGCGCAGGCTGTAAGTGTCATCTCTTTAGCTTCACACGTTAGAGCATTGTTATCGCTTATTGTTAAACGATAATGATCTAGGGTTTGTGGTGTATAAATACCACAAAAACCAGGGATACTTTCGGGTACTGGTAGAGCGTCAAACGTTGAGCTCCCTTCGGTAATAATTTGAGTAGCCGATGTAATTGACCCCTGATACGTTACATTTTGTGCGATTCTTACCTCACCAGTGGCAACAATATAGGCCGCAATATTGGCATCGGCTGCAATAGCAATCGCACCATCAACATAAATCGCTAAATACGCGCCAGTTTCGACCACTATCTTTGTTTTACCGATATTCAAAAATGAAGTTGATAATAGTGAGGTTGTGTCTTTTAAAAAAATACGTGTAGGCGCTATTACTCTGTACTCTGTTTCCAGCATACTTAACTGCAACTCATCGTAAAAATAGTCGCCAGCTAAAGAAGTAGGTACGGGCCCTGTTGAGCTACCATCGTTTGTAACCGTTGGCACCTGCGCTGCTTGATTTGGCTCTAAAGAGTTATAGCCACCAGCAACACACGCCTGACCATTACACAAAGGAGGGCTCGTCAGCGCTGTAGAAATTAAGTTTGTAGTGGTGACAAACTGCGCATTGCCATCTGTTATTTCTACCCCCTGAACTAACTGCACCTCACCATTGTTATAGGTAGAAATAGCGCCAGGGAATAACGTATCACAATCTAAAATATCACCGTTAAATACAAAGGTACTGGTCATGGCGAGTATTGATGCTTCCTCGTTTACGTGACGGCGCTCGTTATCGCCATCACGATCTTCGTCAACAACAAGCCCTAGCCTGTCAGTCCTTAGGTTACAGCTACGTAGCCATCCGCCATCATCTTCTTGGCGTGAGTTTTTACTTGCTACAACTAACGGAGCCACACTAAAATTATTAGTAAAACTAAAGTAATTACAGCCATTGCTCCAGCCGTCGACTTCAAAGCCGGTAAAAAAGGTTTCCCATGATACCTCAACGCCATTATCGTCAGAAAATGTGCGATTACTTCCAGGCTCTACAGCCATATAAGCAACAGTTTCGGTTTTTATAACCCCAAGTGCTGTTTCAGATGCTTCTAAAGCAATATTAACGCCGCTGGCAGATAGAGAATTACTTTCTACTGCAACTGTTAAAAATGGTATTAATGCTTGCGTTGGTGGATTGCTGTCTATGCTATTGAGTGTTTGTAATGAATGGAAAAAGTTTGGCCTTTGAGTAAACGGTTCAGCAAATGTCAGTGATTTATATCCCTTAGGTGTCAGTGGAGCAAAACCAGATTTAGAGCCATACTGTAATTCGAGTAATAAGTCTGTACTGCCCACTTCCATAATTGTCCCATCAGGAAATTGATGCACACCATACTCAACAGCTAAATAGTGCGCCCCCATACTAATATGCCCGCCGTCCTCCCCAGAGGGTTCAAGCGGTAGAGCCTCAAAGCTAGTTGTGGTTATATTACGTATTCTTATTATTGCAGGGTTTCCGCCTTGGTTTGTCGAAAGCATAAAAACAGCAGGAGGCGTTATATATTGCTGTTGAAAATTAACTTTTGTCCAAACAGGCGATGTATATGTATCTTGCAGTTCTATATAACGGCCTTCGATTTTTGGAGGCACTGCATTTGCGTAATTACAAAGTAACACGCAGCTAAAAAATATAGTAACCAATACATTTTTCATCATGGTAAGGTTTTAGCCTCCACACTGAGCGTTCTTTGTGTTTGCCAATAATCTTTTTTGCAGCTACTCCCTACAGGGCAATCAATTGCGGCGCACGTTGCACTGCTTTGTAAGTAATATATATTTACAAGCCCGTTTGTTGTACTGCTATCAGGTAAGTCTATATATTCATTGCAACTTACCACTACTTTACAGTTAGCTAAATATGCAGTTTGGAAGGTTAAATCAGTAGCAACTGATGTACAGCTCTGAACTGAGCTATTTGTTGGAAATAGTTGCGTTAAGCCACTTTCTAATCCGCTTTGTGCTGCCATAAAAGCGCGAGCCCCATAGTACTCAATGGTATTTTGTTGAGATGCACCAGAAAGCACTTTAACTAATGCTAATCCTAGTGCTAATAAAGCAACAATAATTACCAAAGAAACTATTATTAAGTTCCCTTTTTGTTTACTGGGTAAGGCTTTTCCGGGAGGATTTTTTTTAAGGTACATTAGGAATATGTACCTCATGGTTAAAGCTCATTACTTCAGTACCGTTAAATTGCATTTGCGCATTCACATTAAGCACTGCGTTTCTTTGTAGGGAGAGCGCATCAAGAGTAAAAAATGAATCGCTCGCTAAATTGTTAGCAATATAAATACCTAATAAATCACGTTTAACATCACTGCTTATTTGTAAGCTCACGGCATCTAATTGATTAACAGTAAAACCGTAATTGGTATATCTATATAAATACTGCCCTTCAACGCAAAAACTTACAGGTTGAGAGAGTAAATAAAGGCGCTTACTTGGCGACTCTTGGGCAAACGCTTTACTAAATTGCCACTCATCAATTGCACTAGTGGTGGAGCTATTAAATGCTGATATTTTTAAGCGCTTATTATTATCCTCGTCGTATATATCAGCGCTGCTTAACGGGTAAATTGTTGCCCAATCTCCAGCTTGCGGCTGCGTTAAATTATTAAGTTCAAAATCGACAGCGCTAACATTAAAAGGCGCTACGGTTGGTAAGTAATTTGTATAGTGAGTGGCCGATAAAAACGGCGTAAACTCTAAGCACTGCTGAGCACTACATGCTCCGCTAGTACTGTTATCGCAAGAAAGCCTTAATGAATTTGGTGTGGCGTGGCGTAACTCTTTACTAAGTCGCGTTATTAAAAAGCGGGCCTGGGCTACAGCTTCTTGGCGTTCAACCCCTTGCGAATAAATACTGACTCCGGCACCAATAAACGAAAATGCACTTACGGCTAAAATACCAATAATAACCATAACAAGTAATAGCTCTATAAGGGTAAATGCATTTTGATATTTGGCTCTTTGCATTAGTAATTCCCTTTATATGCACTAAATCCGTAAACTTCGCCTAAGGGTGATGTTACTTCTATAGTAATACGCTTAAAGGTTGTGCCATCGTTAATGGTCAATTCGTTAAAGTCGCTATCGTACTGGACTGTAATAACTAAGTTAAAGTCACTGTATTGGCTTAACACCTCACCTAGGCTATTAGTAATAGGCTGGTTAGACAGTGCAATATAGTCATCTACATCGTTATAACTGGTTCTGGTTTCTGAGTTATCTACTCCGAAGTCAGCAGGTGCGGTACAAGCCTCAGCACCTATAGATATTTCGCCACACCGCTTAAAAGGAGAGCTTCTGTCGCTGTGTTCATCAAATGATTTACTTTGAATTTCGTTCATTAGTGATTGACCAAATTCAGAGGCTCTTAAAGCCACAATCGGCTCTGCACTTTTTTTGGCTTGTGGGGCAATTAAAGCGGTAATAATGCTCAATGCAATCGCAAACATGACTATGCCAATAATAAGCTCAATTAAAGTAAAACCTTTTACTTTAAGGGCACGCATATATTAGCCCTTCTCCACTTATGCATACACCAGCTAATCCAACATCGATTCGACATTGCGTAGTGCAGGTTTGATTTGATTTGCCTAATGGATCAAAACTAATTTGGGTAAATATATTCGCGTTACTATCTAAAGCACTAAATGTTATATCACTTCTTTGTGTGTCTATTTGCACCACTAAATGATCGGTGTTGTTTACATCAGCGCCACCGTTACATGTATCAGGTGTGGGGGGAGCAATAAGTGTGGAGGTTATATAAAGGGTATGGCAACTTGTTGTTGCTGTGTTTTGCATTGCACGTAGCTGCACTGTCCTAAGTGCATTTAAAGTACGGTCTCGATACGAATAGGCGTCTTCTGTTGAGCTGCCCAGAAATTTGGGAACTGCCGTTACCGACAGTATTCCCAATATCACTAGAGTAATAATTAACTCAATGAGTGTGAAGCCACGCAATCGTTGCCTACTACTGCTTATCATTTATGTAATTAACAGCCCGTAGTAACAAGTGTAATCACTGGAGGAGTTACAACTACAGGGCCTGTCGTCGCAGTAGCTTGCTTATAATCAATACGGCAATCATCTCCTTTTACATAACTGTTAGGGTAAATGATTAAAGTACCATCGGTTGCTGAATCATCTAGATTAAAATCCGCAGAATCATCAGTAGCGAAACTAACATCTAAAAATGCTTCAAAGGCTTCTTCGGTTGCTGCAGGGTACCCATAAACGGTAGGCACACCAACATCAATCTCACCACCACTAGCGTCAGTATCAGTACCTAAAACAACTGTAGCCTCATCCTTTTTGTGATCACTAGCAATAATAGATTTGCCATTCACAATATTCATACCACTGCGAATAGAGCCCTGTAAGCCTTCAAGTGTTGAAGCATTGGCATCACCTTGTAAGTTTAAAAAGCGAGGCGCTGCGGTAACAGCTAAAATGCCTAAAATAACAATTACGATGATCAATTCAACAAGTGTAAAACCTGCTTGTTTATTTATTGGTAAACTTTTTAACGATTGCGTTTTCATAAATAAGCCTCTTTTTAATTACTTAGTTTTTAAATATTTTTACTTTGCCTGTTTTAGCAAAGTATGAAAAACCTGTTAGACCTGATATTTCCCCCGTATTGGTAGGTATACTTTTAACATCAATGGTGTGAGTTAAATAATAGACGCATTGCGTATTTTCTGCATTGTACCTAACTAAAAAACTTACACTTTTTATTATCGATAATTCATTACTTAACGTACTACTGGGTGCATCTTGTAAAATTATATTTAAAACTTGGCGGCATTTATTCGCATTTATAACTTCTGCACGAGTATCTTTTTTTTCTGTTTCATCGCTTGTTGGTGTACCTAACGTCCCATCAACACCAACTATTACCCCTGCATAGTTAACAAATGTTTTGTTTGACCTGCTGTTTGGCCTACCTTCTAACTCCCATTGTCCTCTAACCATGCCAACAGCTGATGAAAAACTACCTGCTATAGCGTCAACGCTTGCATTATGCGCTTGATTTTTAATACCTATATATTGAGGTATAGCAAAGCTCAAAATGACTGCCAGTAAAATAACAACAATAACTAACTCAAATAATGAGAAACCTTTTGAGAAAGTTATTGTTGTGTTCACTTTAATTCCCTTTGATTGCCGACATCATGTTCCACATAGGCATAAAAATACCCAATGCTAAAATCAGCACCATAATGGCAACAAACACAGTTAAAATAGGTTCTATTTTTGCGGTTAAACTTCGTAAGTCATAATCAACTTCACGCTCATAATAATCAGCAGCTTCTTGAAGTAGCTCATCAACCCGGCCCGTTTCTTCACCTACCGCCACCATCTGTAATACAAGCTGAGAAAACAGCTCAGAACTTTTTGATGCCCTAAGCAAACTATCGCCCTTTTCTATATCTTGGCGCATAGTAATAATCGCTTTTTCCATATAGCTGTTATCTACGGCATGCGCTGTTAGTGATAAACCAGTGGTCATAGGCACACCGGAGCGCAATACCATAGCTAAACTTTGACTGTAGCGCGCAAGCAATGTCCGTTTTAAAATATCCCCAATAAATGGAATTTTTAATTTATATTGATCCCACTTAAAGCGTCCAGGCTCTGTATTTAAATAACGCCTCCAAGCAAAAACAGAACCAATACCCATCACCAATAATAACCACCAGTAGTTAACAAAAAAGCTGCTAGTGCCAATTAATATTTGAGTCATTAATGGCAATTCAGCATCAAATTTTTCGAACATACTGGCAAAGGTAGGAATAACAAAAATATTCAAAATAATCATAGCCGCTACTAGAGCCAAAATAACAAAAGTAGGGTAGCGCATAGCTGCTTTTATACGCTTTCGGGTTTCTTGTTCTTTCTCAAAATAAATAGCGAGTTGATAAAACGCATCTTCTAATCGTCCAGAGCCTTCACCAACCATTACCATTGATACTGTTAAACGGCTAAATACCTCGTTATGTATCGCCATTGCACTGGATAAGTCGCGGCCTTGCTCAAGCTGCTTGGTAACTTCTATTAGTACATTTTTAAATTTTTTATTTTGCGTTGTATCTGCCAGCCCAACCATTGCTCGTATAATTGGTATACCAGCTTTTAATAGCGAATACATTTGCCTAGAAAACATAATCATGTCGTCTAGCGTTATTTTTTCGACAAATAAATTATCAAAAATTTTGATGTTATTTTTTGTTTCAACTAAAGAGATTGATATTGGTATAAATTGACGCTTCATTAAACTATCAGCTACGCCAGCTTGGTTACTCGCTTCTAATTGGCCTTTAACCAACATACCTTTGCTGTCTTTCGCTTTGTAGCTATATAGTTGCATCAATATCCCCTACTATTTCTGGGATATATTCAGCCACTTTAAATACTTCATCTAAAGAGGTAATACCTTGCTTGGCGTAGTTTAATGCCATTGTTGAGAGCGGCGAAAAATTCGCGCTATTTTTAGCGGCTTTTGCAAAACCTTGTGTGTCGTTAACTCGTAATGCATCCATCATTGCATCATCCATTTCGAGCAACTCAAAAATACCTACACGCCCTTTATAACCACTATGGTTACATGCAGTGCAACCTTGCCCTTTGGAGAATTGAGCTTCAGTAACATCTTCGCCTAAGTATTTTAGCCAGCTTATTTCTTGATGATCTGGCAAGTACGGTACTCTACAGTCATTACATACTCGTCTTACTAATCGTTGGGCAATAATAGCGCGCAGTGAACTTGCCACTAAGTAAGCCGGTGCCCCCATATCAATTAGCCGCATAGCACTAGTGATTGCATCATTAGTATGTAGCGTTGATAACACAAGATGACCTGTTAAAGCGGCTCTTAACCCAATATCTACGGTTTCTTGGTCCCGCATTTCACCAACCATTATAATGTCAGGATCTTGCCTTAAAGCGGTCCGTAAAATACCGGCAAAGCTCAGCCCTATTTTATTATTTATTTGTACCTGGTTAATACGACCGATACGATACTCAACAGGATCCTCTACTGTAATAATTTTACTTTCTTGTTGATTTAGCTCACTTAGTGCACCGTATAGTGTGGTTGTTTTACCCGAACCTGTTGGCCCGGTAACTAAAACCATGCCATGGGGACGTTTTATAATGCTGCGCACACGTTTTAATATGTGTACAGGCATACCCGTTTCATCTAACGATAGTAATCCTGCGGATTGGTCAAGCAGGCGCATTACGACTGACTCACCATGCTGAACCGGCATGGTAGATAAACGCACATCAATACTATGGCTGCGCACTTTTATATTAAACCGGCCATCTTGAGGCAGGCGTTTTTCAGATATATCTAATCCCGACATAAGCTTTAAACGTAGCACTAATGCCGATGCTATTTTTACTTGGTTAAGAGTGTGCTCTTGCAATATGCCATCTACACGTTGACGAATGCGAAGCAAGCCTTCATCTGGCTCAATGTGAATATCGGATGCACGAACTTGTACAGCATCCTCAAATATTGATTGCAGTAACTTTACAACGGTTGCATCTGATGTCTCATCACCTAAAGAATTTAAATCAAACTCTTCTACGTCTTGATATTCTTCATGAAGTTGTGCTGCAAAGTTGGTAATTTCATCTGTACGGCGATATACGTTGTCAAACGCAGCCATAATTTGGCTTTCTTGAACAACAGCTAAATCTATTCGTTTAGGAGCAAGCATAGTCGCAAGTTGATCAAGGCTCCTTAAATCAGCAGGATCGCTCATCCCGAGCAAAACAGAGTCACCATTATCTTCAATTACTAATGCTCTGTAACGACGCGCATATACTTCAGATAAAAGTTTAGATACATCATGTGATATTTTTCGCTGTGATATATCTAAAAAAGGTACCTGTAATTGCTGCGCTAAAAAGCGTAATAGTTGTGGCTCACTAATAAACTCAAGGCTAATAAGTGTCGAACCTAATTTACGACCTGTCGCTGCTTGAACATTTAATGCTTCACTTAGTTGCGCTTCGGTGATCATGTGTTCATGAACAAGTAAATCGCCTAAGCGCATTTTTAAACTAGGTCTCATACGGCCTCCTTTAGCGCAACTAAACGCTGTAATGCATGCTGAGTCATAGCAGTATTTAATCCACCTAAATCTAGAGCTACTTTGTAAAGTTGTTTAGCATCCAGGTATTCTCCCAGTGCATCTTTTGAGGTTGCAAGTGCAAGCCACCACTTGGCTTGACTAGGCTGAAGCTTTGTAAGATGTTTAAAGCTTTCAAGTGCTTTATGGTGCTTACTTGCACTTTGCGCGGCAGTCCCTTGCAGCACCCAAAAATCAAGATTCGCTTGAGGCTCAAATTCATCACTTAAAAGCAGCAATACCCCTTCATACTGTTGTTGCATAATAAGAATTTTGCTTAGCATTACACGCCATTCAAGTACGTTAGGATTTTGGCGAATACCCGCTTGCAAAACCTGCTGTGCAGAATTTATATCTTGTTGTTTAAAGTAAGTTGCAGCCAGTAAGTTTCGAGCCTCAACATGTAAAGGCGATTGCGCTAAAATCACGTTTAAATCACTTATAGCTTCGTTGTATAAGCCAAACTGTATTGCCTGCTTAGCTGCCGCTAATTGCTCAACCAATAAAGCCTGTGGCGACTTAGCTTCTGCCACGCTTTTAATCATAGTATTTTGAGGCTTAGCTTTAGTCATTAGCGTAATTTTTGGCTTACTCACAGTAACTTCGCTAGCGGCTAACTCTTTATTATTAGCTAGTGCAGAGCTTTGTTTAACCTCGGCAATTACAACCGGCTCAACTACTGGCTGAGAAACCAATAATGTAGCTTCACTCAACTTGGGTTCAGCTAAATCATTCACTTTTGGCTTTATTTGCTCAATTGGCATAACTGCCTTCACAGCTTCTTGCTCAACCATAGGTTCTGCAGTGCTTTTTTTATCTTGGGAGTCAGATAAATTAGAGGTTATAACCGCAACCATTTTTTGCTGTGGTAATACAGGCTCACGTTGGGTCTCTTTTTTGTCGGCGGTAGGTAAATACAGGTATGCTAAAAAAATAACACTTAGCATAATAAGTAAAATTACGGCTTTAAATACAATGTTTCTTACATCATATATTGGCTTTACGCTTACACCTTCTTGAATACTTACTTGCTTAGCTTCACGTTGCTCAATATTTTTAAGCATATTATTTATAACGCTCATAACCACTGCCTCCAAACCCATATAGCAGCAATAACTAAAACACTAAACATTAACGCGCTGTAACTCCAATATTGGCCTGTCCGGTATTTTGCGCAGTCTTCAGTATCTTTTATGGCAAGCTGAATATGGCGATTTGTTATTGTATTTAATCCTTCACCGTACGCTTGTAATAGTGCTTTGTGGCATAAAATATTAACTAATCTAGGAATACCACGGCTTGCTCTGGCAATCTTAAGCCCCATACTATTATTAAATAAAGGAGGCCGATTAAACCCTGCAACTTGTAAGCGATGATTAATATAATAAACAACCTCTGCGCCAGTCATCGCCCTTAATTTATACGAAAAACTGATACGTTGGCGTAACTGCCTTACTTTATTATTTGCCAGTTTTTCATCAAGTTCTGGTTGTCCAAATAGCACTACTTGAATCAGCTTTTCGCTTTCTGTTTCTAAGTTTGTAAATAATCTAAGCGCTTCTAGAGTCTCCCAGCTCAAGCATTGCGCTTCATCTATCAAAAGTACTACGCGCTCATTGTCTTCTTGTAAGTCGAGTAAATGATGATTTATAAGTTGCCCTAGTGCTTGTTGATCCAATGCTTTATCTACATCCATGCCCAGCTCAACTGCAATCGCCCATCTAAGCTCTTCTGGGCTTAAATAAGAGTTAGGTAAATAAGCCACAATGTAATCTGGCTCAAGTTGGTTTAATAACTTTCTACAAAGCAATGTTTTACCAGTCCCAACTTCACCGGTAACCTTAATAAACCCCTCCCCCATTTCAATGGCAGTTGTTAACACTTGCATCGCTTCGTGGTGCGGCTCAAGCGCACAAAAAAATTGTGTGTTAGGGGTTAACGTGAAAGGCATTTCACTTAAATTAAAAAAGCTTAAATACATAGTTAGTTTTCATACCATGTTTTTAAAAGCTGACGGCTTTCACCTTGTTGTTTTTTCCAAGTGTCGGGCATAACAACGGTTGGTTTGATTAAGATAATCAGCTCTTTTTTCTCTTGGCGTTTACGAATACTTTTGAATAAATTGCCAAATAGCGGGATATCACCCAGCACCGGTGTTTTAGATTCTTCATCCTGAGTAGACGTTTGCATCAAGCCACCAATAACCACTATTTCGCCACTTTGAGCGCGAATAACGGTATCTGACTCTCGAATGTTGCTTTGCGCTAGAGGTAACTCAAAACGTTGATCGTCTAAAGTAATTACCTTTAGTTGCTCCTCTGTCTCAGTTACTGAAGGGTGAACATGCAAAATGACTGAGCCATACTTATCAATCTGCGGCGTTACATCAAGCGCAATACCAGAAAAGAACGGTGTTAAATCAATCTCAGGCGAAGTAGTTGTAGCAGTACCTGTTACCGTCGTACTTGATACGTTAGTAACAAAATATTCGTCCTGCCCTACTTTTATAACTGCTTTTTGATTGTTTGTAGCCGTAACCCGAGGGTTGGATAACATTTGCACATCGCCTTGGGTTTCTAGCAAATTAATAACCCCGTTAAAGTCACCTTTTTGAATGGTTAGCGATGACGCTCCGCCAATTGCAGCCGAAATACTATTACTAATTGTAGAACCCGCTGTTGTAGCAAACGAAATCCCACCTTCTAAACCACTGGCTATACGCTCCCAGTTAACTCCTTGTTGGTACTCATCTTTTAAAGTTACTTCTATTATTTTTGCTTCTAGAATAACTTGGCGTTGCAGGTTTTCTTGGCTTTGACGTAAAAACTCTTTTAGCTGACTAATTTCACTGGGCAATGCATTTACTGTAACCAAACTAGCTTGTGGGCTTGCAACAACATAGCGCCCATCGCTTGCGCCAATTAAGGACTTAAGAGCAACTTCTAATTCTTGCCAAAAATCATTTTTATTAATTGTTTGGATTCGAGAGCCATTTAAATCTAAGCTTTGGTTGTCACCACCAGAGCTACTATTTTGTTGGTTACCACTGCCTGAATTTGAACTACTCGATCCATTGCCACTTTGTGCAAACTGACTAACCCCACCAGCAACAACACTCACTGTAGATTGACCATGACGTTGCATCATCAAATAATTTACAGGTATCGTTTCTGTGCGCATTTTGGCTGGTAATACTTGTACAATTCGCCCTTCATTTACAATATCTAAAGGGTACATACGCTTAATAACAGCAATGACTTCGTTAAACGTAACGCTTTTTAGGTTTAAACTAATTGTGCCATTTACTTCTGGGTGTACAGCAACACTAAAAGGAGTATCGTCTGTTAAGCCTGCAAAAAAAGCGCCTATTTCAACATCATTTGCAGCAACATCAAAACGCTTGATAGATAAATCATCACTTATCGTTTGCTCATTATTTATAGATGACAATAAGCTTTGTGTAAGTTCGCTTGGCATTTGTAGAGGCGCAATGGCTTTAGGCTTTGTTGGTTTTTCTACTAACTCTTGCTCTATATGCGTTTTAATCTCTTTACCTGGTTTAAAGCTATGGCAAGCCGTTAAAAACGTAGGCAACAAAAAGAGAACAAGCCACGGGTGAGATAAATTATTTTTTAATTTCATAGTCATATAATTCTAATTTTATTTGTTTATCATCATTTGCTAGCACAACGTGTTTTGAGTTAATGCTTAGCACCCGAAAATCGTCTACAACATCACCCACTCGATAAATATGGCCGGAAATAATAGCCTTAAATGCTGTACTGTTTTTAATAATAGATTGCAATTTAAGTTCTGTACTTTGCTTAGTGGGACTATTGTTACTCACGAACATATTTGGCTGAGTCGGATCGCGAAGTTGCGCAAGCGCACTCGGCGCAATAATGTAAAGAGCCAAAGTACAAATACTATAACGCGATAAATTTTTCATTAGCGCTCACTGTAGCTATATGTAGGACGAGTTCAGCTTGAGGGTACTCTAGTACCTGATAACTAAACTCTTGTATTAATAACTTATTTTGATTGTTTTTTAATGCAGCTAAATATTTTTGTAAGTTGAAATAGCTGCCTTGTAAAGTAACCACCATTTGATGCTCAAAAAATAATGTTTGCGTATCATGCTCACCGAGCTTTTCTACATCGATAGCTCGTGCTGGTTTGACATTAAAGCTACTTACTTTCACATCGCTACTATCTACGAGCAAATCTTTTAAAACGGCAGGTACATTTTTAGCAGCAACAAAGCCTTGGCTAAAACTACTAAGTTGATTATTTATTTCGGCTAATTCGTCTCTAGTTTGTGCAATTTGCCCGCGTAAAACCTTAGTGTAGTCGTAGTTTAGTGCTTGATTTAACATAGAAAGTTGTGTGTTTATCTGCTGCAACTCTTGCAGCGTTATATTGTGCTTTGAACGTATATTGGCAACTTCATCTTGCTGTGGAAAAATAACAAACCAGAGACCGAGGTAAATCACTATAAACAGACCAACAAATAAGGTGGAATACTTCTCACGTTTTTGTAGCGATGCAAACTGTGTTTTATATTTGACCCACAATGGCCAACCTTTGCTTTTATTATTCGGGCTAATTGCTTCTTGGCTCATGGTCTATCGCCCTCATCACTAAGGTCTGTCGCTACGTTAAATTTACTCACACCGCCTTGCGTCGAAAGCTCTAAAACTGAAAACTCTTTATCAATAAAAAATGACGATTGTTTTAAATTACTAAACCAAATAGGTAAAAATTTTGACTGCGATACTTGCCCTTGAAGCGTCACACTTTTCCCTGCAAACTTAATGTGGGTCAACCAAATGTTAGGTTCGTGATACTTTGCCAAATCTTGCATTACCAGAGCGTAATCGGTTGTAGATTGATCTGTGCTTAGCTCTAAATAGGTAAATATTTGCTGTTTATGCAAAACCTCTTGCTGAAGTGTTTTTAGCTCATTAATAAATAGTGCTTTATTTTGCTTCTCTGCTAACTGCTGTTTTACAACTTCTAACTGAGCTTTTCCTTGCTTGAGGTATTCCTTATTTTGTTTTAAATCAAGCTTATTAGAATATGTTTTATAACTATAAAAAGCCCACGTGATCGCAATGATTAATAGCGCACCTAACCACAACGTAATCATTCCCGATAAAGGGACTGGGTCTCGCCGCACTCGAAGGGTTTTATGATAAAAGTTAATCCGGGTTTTCATAGCACAGACTCAGGATCTGTTAATTGATAGGCTGCACCGAGTGCATAATAAAAATTTGGCTCTAATTGCTGCGCTAGTTCTAAGTTAGGCTCAAAATCTACAACCTTTACTTGTAAAAACTCTGCAAGGCCAGCTCTAAGAGTTAATGACGATAAATCGTCGCACTGTAACTGAATGCTGCGAATTGGTGGTTGCTTGAGCTGGCTTTCAAAAAAGTCCATCGAACGCTGAATTTCTAACCCTAACGCATCTACTAACTCTTGGTTTTGATCTTTATCAGCAATACCTAAAAAACCGTTTAATCGCCTAGCTAAAACTAATTGCCCATCACGAATAATTAAGATTCGAGGCTCATGACTAGCATGCTGCACAATCAGCATGTGTGCCTCTTTATGCGTACCAAACAAGGTGACTAACACCATCTCCTCAGAGGTCATTGCACGTAAAACGGGCTTGGTCTGTCCAAAGCTGTCTATAAACGGAAGCAGCTGCAGCTTATTAGTAATAAATACATTCATTTTGCTGCTTTGCATTGTGAGTGTTATTGGGTAATCAATAAAATCAGCCACAATATTTTCAGGGGCTATATCAACTAAATCTTTTGTAGTCCAAGGGAGTGACTGAATTATTTCTTCATCGCTGAGATTTGGTTTATCCATTTGCACTATTTGATAAAAATAGTGCGGTATAACTAAATTAACGGCACAAATATCAGTAGAAACCTCATTTGTACAAGCAACAATTGCAGCGGTATAATCAGTTTGCTCAGACACATTAACACTGTGAGAACTGTGAACCATCCATTGGTCGCTTTGTTTTTTTAAACATACTGCGTTAACAGTATCTGCGTAAGTTGCAACACCAATAGCTGTATTTGGATCTAAACTACGATTTAACCACGAAAACAGCTTTTCTTTCATATAGCTACTAATGTTAATTATGTATGAAATAAGTGTCGTACATTTTAACTACTTTGCCAAATTGAAAACCAAAAAAATGCATGAAACATTCAAAATAGATGAAAATAACCAAATACAACAAATAGATAGCTCGTTTCTAAAAAAGAGAAATATTTATTTAGGTATAAAACGTGATGATTTGCTTCATCCGTTAATAAGTGGCAATAAATGGCGTAAATTAAAATATAATTTAGCGTACATGCAAAAGATAAATAAGACAGAACTTCTGACTTTTGGTGGTGCATTTTCAAACCATATTCACGCCTGCGCAGCTGCGGGAAAAGAATTTAATATAAAAACTCACGCGATTATCCGCGGACCAGAACTTGATAACAACAATCCAACAATTCAGTTTGCAAAACATTGTGGTATGAACCTACATGTTGTTAATCGTATAGAATATCGAAAACGTCACGACACCGAATACCTTAATGCTCTGCAAGAGCGTTTTCCAAACGCTTATATCATCCCTGAAGGTGGTACAAATGAACATGCTTTATTAGGGTGTCAAGAGTTAGTACAAAGCTTACCCGAACATAACTACTTAGTTTGTCCTACAGGTAGTGGTGGCACGCTTGCTGGACTAATAGAAGGCAGTGCTTCAACAACACAAGTTATTGGTATAGCGGTATTAAAACAAGCTGAATACTTAAATGAAGAAATAAAAAAGCTGAGCGCTAGAGCTAATAACCAAACTAACTGGCAGTTACTCACAGAGTTTCATGATGAGGGTTATGGTAAGTTTTCACCTGAGTTATGGCAGTTTTGCCAAGATATGGGCCGCACTCATAATCTGCCACTTGAGCCTATTTATAGCGGAAAAATGATGTATGCATTGTGGCAGCTTATTGAGCAAGATTATTTCCCATCTGGGAGTAAAATTATTGCTGTTCATACCGGCGGGCTTCAAGGATTAAATGGGCTTAAATATAGAGGGTTAATCTAGATCTTAATTAAATACCGCTTGCGTAAACTCTTGAAGCGGCTCTGAAAAGTAAAAACCTTGAGCTCCTACCACTCCCAATTTGGTAAGCGTAAGTAGCTCTTTTTGAGTCTCTACGCCCACCGCGTATACGGGTAGATTTAAAAGACTAGCGGCTTCGACTATCTTTTTTATTTTCTTTTGATTTTGAATTTTTTCATTTAATAAATGAACCAGTTCGTAAGATAACTTAAGCCCACATACTTGGTTATAATCAACTAGCATGGCTACTTTCTCACTGCTTTTTACATTATCAATCACAATATGTGAATGCCCTTTTTTAATAACATTAAGTGCATTAGTTATCGACTCTCTATGAGTAAAAAATTCTGCCTCACTTATTTCAAATTGTAATTTAGTATTTAACTTAAGCTCTGCCATTTGATTGGCTAGCCACTCCCAAAATACAGTATTGAACCAATTTTTAGGGTGTAGATTTACACTAACTGTTAAAGCCGAAGACTCACTGAGCATTAGCTTTTTGACTTGTGTTATTACAGCTTTATCTAATATTAAAGCGTCTTGATCACTATAAACCTGTTTAATAAAATAACGAGCGGCCAGTAAACCAAGTTGGCTATGCCTAACCCGAATAAGAGCTTCATGCTGCAGGATATCTCCACTAGAGAGTTCAAATACAGGCTGAAAGAATAATATAAACTTATTCTTTTTAATGTTTTCTATAACCTGTTTGCTAGAGAGGTGTTTTTCTTGGCAGTGATTTAACGTTAAACGATGGCAATGCTGTAATAGGCTGCTTTGTGATAGCGCGAGTGCTGATTTTGCTAGCTTATAAACCGCCACTTGTTCAGCGCCTAATTGATAATCACACGCACCTATTTTAATATTTTTATGAGTAATATTTTTTTGATGATGTTGACATATTAAAAACACATTTTTATGAAGCTTTTCAACGTAGCTATTCAACTCGCTAATAGAAATGTTTGGTAAGGTAACCGCTAAGTAATTAGAGTTTAGTATTTTTACCGACACATCTTTAAGTTCGGCTAATTTTTTAGTAATTAAGACTTTAAAATTGGCTTCTATATCCGTTTTTTTATCAAAGCTACAATCACACTCAATAAGTAAAAATAAGTTATGTGATGCAGTATTAACTCCATACAAAGAACTTAAATCACATTTTTTTGCCTGTTCGATTAGTTGAGTATTTTTATGCCTTTGTTGAATAATTTTAGTCGGCTGTATAACTGTATTTTTAAGCATTACTTTACGGTTTACTTTTAACAGGCTCCACCAGCGATAAGACCAATTAGCAGCGCCTAATATAATCAGATTCAAAAATATAAATAAGTAGCTTTGTGTTACCCACACTGGATAGTGATAAAGGCTCAAGCTTAACGTTTTAAAAGTAAAAACTTCGCGTTCTAAATTTACTAAGTTCCTAAAGTGATCTGAAGAATTTTGCACCTCTAACTTAAAGCCTTCATTTTTAGCTAATGCGACCAACACTTCGTTATTTATAGAGGGAGATAAATTTAATTCATAAACGCGTTTAACAAACTGCTGCCCAGAAACATGTGCTTTTTGATGTAATGCATCATTTAAAATGAAATTAAAACTAATAAGTATCATCAAAAACAAAACAAAAGAGATACCTTTGAAGTACTTTAAAAGCCAGAGTTTACTCTTTTGCATAGCCTGCCACTCGTTATATTAATAACTAAAGTGTTGTTCAATATCTATAGAAGCACAAGGCTGCAAACTAAGTTTAAACGTTTATTAATAGCACTAAACAAAAAACACTCAGATAAACGAGAGCTTACAAAAATAAACAGCTATGCCCTTCATTCTATAAATAGATGAAAGCCATCAACAGATCATTTTAAAAAGTATGCCAGCAGAGATTATGCTGCATACCGCCTTAATTAAACCAATGGCGGGTTTTATTTGCAAAGTATACCAAGCTTAGCATTACAGGGACCTCTACCAACACACCCACCACAGTGGCAAGCGCAGCCCCAGAATGTAAACCAAATAATGAAATAGCAACCGCAACAGCTAGCTCAAAAAAGTTTGAAGTGGCAATCATGCATGCAGGCGCCGCTATATTATGTGCAAGCCCCATTTTTTTAGCTGCAATATAAGCAATCGCAAAAATACCGTAAGTTTGAATTAAGAGCGGGATTGCAATAAGAACTATTGCCTCTGGTTTTTCTATTAATGTCTGCGATTGGAAACCAAACAATAGCGCTACTGTCGCGAGTAAGCCAATAATAGAATAAGGTTTCATTACCTTTAAAAAGTTATTTAAACACGTATGGTCATCTTCTTTATCAAGCTTTTTACGGGTAGCAGCACCGGCTACCAGCGGGATAAGTACATACAATACCACCGATAATAACAGTGTATCCCAAGGTACAGTAATATCAGTCACACCAAGTAATAGCCCTGCAATAGGTGCGAAGGCAAAAATCATAATTATGTCATTTATTGATACCTGCACTAAGGTGTAATTAGCATCGCCTTTTGTCAATTGACTCCACACAAACACCATAGCGGTACATGGCGCAACACCCAACAAAATCATACCAGCTATATATTCTGTAGCTGTTTGTGGGTCAACAAAATCGGCAAAAATACCCTTAAAAAATAACCAGCCTAGTAGCGCCATAGTAAAGGGCTTTATAAGCCAATTAATAACGATAGTGAGCACTAACCCTTTTGGTTTTTTACCTACATATTTAATTGATGAAAAATCAATTTGCACCATCATTGGATAAATCATCAACCAAATAAGTACTGCGATTACAATATTTACATGGGCATATTCAAAACCAGCAATTAAGCTAAATGCACTTGGCATTATATAACCAGCTACAATACCAACAGTAATAGCTAAGGCTACCCACACAGAAAGATAACGTTCAAATAATCCCATTGTTCTGTCCTAAATAGAGCTTTGATTAACGCGTTGGCTAAGTTCTTCTGCAGATTCAACACGTTCAGAATAACGATCTACAAAGTAATCTTTTTGATCTCGTAATAACAAAGTAAATTTTATCAACTCCTCCATAACATCAACAATCCGATTATAAAGTGGAGAGGGTTTCATGCGCCCATTTTCTTCAAATTCTAAATGAGCTTGTGGCACTGAGGACTGATTTGGTATTGTTACCATACGCATCCAACGCCCCAATACACGCAGCTGATTCACTACATTAAATGATTGCGAACCACCACAAACTTGTAGCACTGCGAGTGTTTTACCTTGCGTTGGCCTTACACCACCTAAATTAAGTGGTATCCAATCAATTTGGTTTTTGAATATACTCGTCATTGAGCCATGACGTTCTGGAGAGCACCATACTTGCCCTTCTGACCAAAGCATTAAATCTCGTAACTCTTGTACTTTAGGGTGTGATTCATCTTCACTATCGGTTTGAGGTAAACCTTCAGGATTAAAAATTTTAACCTCAGCACCAAAATACGTTAATAAACGTGCACTCTCCTCTATTACCAACTTACTATAAGAACGCGCTCTTAATGATCCATATAACAATAAAATTTTAGGTTTGTGCTCAGAAAAACTAACGTTAAAATTTTTAGTATGTGGAACAACGCTGTGTGTTTTATTTGTATTTGGTAACCCATTAACTTCTGACATTTATAACTCAACCTTTATCAAGTTAATATACGAAAAATCAAATATATGAAATTTCACATACAAACACACGTGAGTCAAATTCTATTTTATAAATTTTTTAAGTTATTAAAAAATTGGCTCAAGCCAATGGAAGGGATTACGGTAGGTATTTGATAAAAATATTAAATTATTTATATAGCGCAACTATTTATTTAAACAGCGAATTATAGTTTCACGTAGTTTTTGCGTTTTAATGGGTTTTGCAACATGGGCATTCATGCCAATGGATAAGTATCGTGTAATATCATCTTTCATAACATTAGCTGTTAAGGCAATTATTGGAATATTTGCGATAGTTTCATCACTATCATTACGAATAATTTGAGTCGCCTCAACACCGTCCATGATAGGCATATGAATATCCATTAAAATTATATCAAACGGCTCTAATTTTACTGTTTGGATGCACTCTAATCCATTATCAACTAAGTAAACTTGAGCGCCGCTATTTTCTAGTATGTTGGTAACTATGAGTCGATTGATTGAATTGTCTTCCACAACTAATACTTTAATACCCGCCAGCGACTGTTCACTCACAGTATTTAATTTAGGCACTTCATTAAAAGAACCGACTACTCTACTTTTCACCTCCTCATACAAGACACTCGAATAAACAGGTTTTTGCAAAATTGTGTTTATATTTATTTTGTTAGCCACATCATTAAGTAAAACCTCATGATCCCTTGTAAGTACAATTATATTATTGCAAAGCTGGGGATTAATATTATAAATACGCGTTAAAAATGTTTCACTACTCATCGCTGGCATTATCCAATCTACAATAATGACTTTAAATTTTTCTTTATTCTGTTCAATAATATCAATAGCTTGCTTAGCAGACGAGCACGCAGTACATACTAAACCCATAGCTGTAAGCTGATTTTCAATTACTTTAAGGTCATCTTCATTATCATCTATAATTAATACATCAAACGGATCAGTAAAGATTAGGTTAGGCGTATCATCAATCAACGCTTGGTTGTTCAATTTAACTTCCACCGAAGCTACAAACTCACTACCCACACCTTGAGTGCTGTGTACCGTTATATCACCACCCATCAATTGGCATAAACGCTTACTAATTGTTAAACCTAACCCTGTACCACCAAACTTCCTAGTTGTAGAACTATCTGCCTGAGTAAATGATTCAAATAAATTGGTAAGATTATCCTCAGCGATGCCAATACCTGAGTCTTTAACTGTAAAATATAAGCAAACACTTTGCGGATCGTCTAATAACTTTCTTGACTCAATTAAAACCGATACAGTGCCGTGAGGGGTGAATTTAATTGCGTTGGAGCATAAATTTAACAGCACCTGATTTATTCGCACTACATCGCCGATTAAGTCCAGTTTAACTGCCTCATCAATGACAATATCAAATGTGACCCCTTTACTTTTGGCCAATTCATTGAAGGTTGCTTTGATGTAATCAACAATCGAATTTACAGAAAAAGGAAATTCTTCAAGATTAATGTTTCCAGACTCAATTTTTGAAAAGTCTAAAATATCGTTAATAACCACAAGAAGTTGATCTGAGGAATATTTAATTTTATTTAAATAATACTCATACTCACCAGGTAAACCTTTTTCGAGCAAAATATTAGTCAAACCAATAATCCCACTCATAGGGGTTCTAATTTCATGACTCATATTTGCTAAAAACTCAGACTTAGCGGATGTCAGATGCTCTGCTTCTTCCTTGGCGTGCAAAAGCTCTTCAGTGCGCTCTTTAACGCGCGACTCTAATCTTTGCTTTTCTTCATCAAGCTCTTTTAAAAGTTGAATACGGCGTTGGTTTAAAAACAAAACAAAAACTAAAAAACTGCTAAGAATAAAAATAATTGCAGTAGCGCTGTAAATTAATATTTTATTTTTCTCAAAGTAAGTTGGCTCGTAATAAGAGATAATTGACTCTTCTGGCAAGCTCTGCGGAGCAATATTAAACTTACTTAATTGTCGCCAATCATATGAGTATGTACTAAGCCCTTCACCACCAATTTCATTTAACGCTTTGTTTTCATTATAAAAAACTATTGAATCGGCAATACGTTTGCCTATTTTTTCACCCGACAGAACATACCCACCAACAACACCCGAGCCTAATAGTACTTCCCAATAGCTAAACACTGGCGCCGGACTTTCTTCAGTTAATCGCTCTACTAGCTGATAAGGGCTAAGTGATTTATTATCGTAACGCCTAAAAATGGGGGTAAATAAAATAATTGAATCTGCTGGGGCATTTCTTACTCTGGTGAGTAATTCTGGTAATGGAAGATCAAACCACTTTTCTACATTTAAATACGAAAAATCACGGTTAATAACCGAAAATAGTCCTCGATGAAAGCTCATACCAATATCGTTTTTTGTATCTAAAATCACGATCAATTTTTTAGGCTTCATTAAATTAACAGCATTTGCTGTTGCTTGCGCATAATCTAATTTAGCTTGGATCACAGCCCCGCTGGTCTTTTTTGGTAGATTAAACTGGGCGCCTGGCTCTAAGTATATTCGTGGAGCATTTATAAAAAAATCATCTAATTGAGATAGTAACGTCGCTGCAGATGGCGACTGAGTAACGATGATATCGATGTGCTTATTTTTATATTTTTGTTTGAGGTAGTCTTTCATTAACTGTTTTTGATTAACTTCATCAAAGCGATTTACATCCATATTTTCGACAAATAGTTCATAACTAAAAGAACGTTTTGTAAGCTCTGTACGCAGTCCAAGCTCAACACTTTTATACCAAGGCATATCTTGATTTGTTGAATTTATAAATAAAATATGAGTAACATTTGAAGGAGGTTGAGCGTGTGAACTAGGGCTCAAGAATTGAAAAACAAGAAATAAAAATAAGATATTAGTTTTCATGTTTCTCATTGTGTAATCAGGGGAAAGTAGTTTAATGGTAAGTGTTAACGATATATATATCAATTAAATACAAGATAAAATTTACTGTAATTTAACATTACCAACAATACTATTTCACTTTACAGCCTAATGAGGTCTTATATTGATAGTTTTTTGATTATCATCACAGCGCAATACGCATAAAAAACCCAGTACGAATACTGGGTTTAGAGTAAAAAGTGTAAAGAATCTAACTATCTTTACACTGATAACTTTATATCATTTAAAACGGGATATCGTCATCAAAATCAATGGTTGGTTCCATTGGGTTTGATGCACCACCTTGCGGAGCACTTTGTGGTTTAGGAGCGAAACCACCTTGCTGCTGCGGTGCACTATTTTGTTGTGGTGCAAAGCCGCCTTGCGGTTGTTGGTATTGATTATTTTGTTGTGGTGCTGGCGCTGACTGAGGTTGCGCTGCAGGTGCTGCTTGCTGTTGTGGAGCATAACCACCTTGTTGCTGGTTATTTTGGCCTTGATTATTTTGGCCGTAACCACCGCTTTGTTGAGCACTTTGCGCTTGATTACCTTGGTAACCACCACCTTGTTGCCCACCTTGTGATTGATTACCTTGGTAACCACCACTTTGTTGATCGCCACCACGTGCGCCCAACATTTGCATTTGACCAGTAAAGCCATCTACGACTATTTCTGTAGTGTACTTTTCTTGGCCTTGTTGATCGGTCCACTTACGTGTTTGAAGTTTACCTTCAACATAAATTTGTGAACCTTTACGACAATATTCACCAACAATTTCAGCTAGCTTGCCAAAAAATACAACACGGTGCCACTCAGTTTTATCAACCATTTGGCCAGTGTTCTTATCTTTATAGCTATCCGAAGTTGCTAGGGTAATATTTGCTACACCGTTGCCGTTAGGCATATAACGAACTTCAGGATCTTGCCCTAAATTACCAACCAAAATTACTTTGTTCACACCGCGTGCCATGGAACCATCTCCTATAAATGTTAGATTAAACCAGCGACTTTACGCGCTTGGTCTAGGTCAAATTCTTTATCATTAATCTTTAAATAGCTGCGACTTTCATCGCGAACTACAGTTGCTTCTATTACACCTGGTAAAGCAACTAACTGAGAAGCAAGTACTTGAGCATGCTCTTCAGAATCTAATTTGGTCATTAAACTAATAACTTTACTCTTGGGTGGGACTTGCATTTTCCACGCAATAATAAGCCATATTAACCCAACAAGTGCCGCTGCCGCAAACACAGCTTGCGTCGTTGTAGTTTGTGCTACATAGCCGCCTAACATACCGCCTAAAAAGGCGCCTAAAAACTGACTAGATGAGTAGCCACCCATTGCTGAACCTTTTTGGCTTGCAGGTGCTATTCGCGATACAAGCGCAGGCATAGTGGCTTCTAAAAAGTTAAACGCCACAAAATAAAGCAGCATACACACAGCAATGCCTACTACACTATTAACCCATACCGACATTGCTAACATACTAATAGTTAACAAGGCTACTGAGCCAATGAATGCTTGTTTTTCTTTCTCTTTTTTAATGGCCACAATCATTATTGGTACCATTAATAAAAATGCTAAAAATAGCACTGGAATATACAAATACCAGTGATGGTCGGCAACCAAGCCATCTTTAATTAATTGACTCGGCAGTACCACAAAAATTGTGGTTAGCGTTAAATGCAATAACAATACACCTGCATTTAATCGTGCTAACTGAGGGTGTTTAATTAATTTTTTAATGTCGCTGAAGCTTGCTAATGTATCGCCTTTGGGCGCTTTATTTGCCGCCTTTGGCACTAGCATGGTCACTATAAATATACCAAAGACAGCTAAAATAGCAGTCAACCAAAATACACCAGCAATACCCCACGAAGCGGCGACAATTGGCCCAAGTAACATAGCAAAAGCAAAGCTCATTCCTATGCTCATACCAATAACGGCCATTACTTTTGGTCGTTGCTCATCGCGGCTTAAATCTGAAGCAAACGCGAGTAGCGCACTGGCTATTGCGCCCATACCTTGTAAAGCACGGCCTACGGTAACCATTTGGATAGAGTCAGCTAATGCAGCAACTATAGAGCCAATAGCAAATACAACTAAGCCACCAACAATAACCTTTTTACGACCAATCTTATCGGATAATCGACCCATAGGTATTTGTAATACAGCTTGCGTTAAACCATACGCACCAATGGCAAAACCAATCCAAATAGGCGAAAAACCTTCAAGCGATTGTCCATAAATAGCCAATACAGGCATCAGCATAAACAAGCCGAGCATTCTAAATGCAAACACACTCGCCAGTGATACAGCGGCGCGTTTTTCTCGTGAATTAAGTGAAGATGCGGTCATTATCTGCGTGATCTTACTCTATGAAAAATTGAGGTTGGGATTCTACCATAAGCTTGGCAATAATTAATCGCCTATAAGTAAGGATTTTTCATTGATCAAGGATTAATATTGCTTCGTATTATGCGATACTGAGTAAATAATTTTGGTAATAAACGAGATAGCATGGAAAACATTGAAGTCCGAGGCGCCCGAACGCACAATTTAAAAGACATCAGCCTAACCATCCCACGTGATAAATTAATAGTTATTACGGGTCTATCTGGTTCGGGGAAGTCATCACTTGCATTTGATACGCTTTATGCAGAAGGACAACGCCGATATGTTGAATCACTCTCTGCGTACGCAAGACAATTTTTATCGCTCATGGAAAAGCCTGATGTGGATCACATCGAAGGCCTCTCTCCTGCCATTTCTATTGAGCAAAAGTCAACGTCTCATAACCCGCGTTCAACCGTAGGTACTATTACCGAAATTTACGATTACTTACGACTTATGTTTGCCCGCGTTGGCGAACCACGATGTCCTACACATGATTTACCACTTGCTGCGCAAACCGTTAGCCAAATGGTAGATACTGTTTTGGCTCTACCTGAGGGCAGTAAATTAATGCTGCTTGCGCCAATAGTAAAAGAGCGTAAAGGTGAGCATGTTAAGTTATTAGAACAGCTATCTAGCCAAGGTTACATTCGCGCCCGTATAGACGGTGAAGTATGTGACTTGTCTGATCCTCCAACGCTTGAGCTTCATAAAAAACATACAATAGAAGTTGTTGTAGACCGCTTTAAAGTAAAAGATGGCTTACAACAACGCTTAGCAGAATCGTTCGAAACTGCACTTGAAATGTCTAATGGTGTTGCACATGTAGCATACATGGACGATAGCAGCGCTGAAGAGATTCTATTTTCAGCAAATTTTGCCTGCCCTACTTGTGGCTATGCAATGACTGAACTTGAGCCGCGTTTGTTTTCGTTTAATAACCCAGCTGGTGCTTGTCAAACCTGTGATGGCTTAGGTATACGTCAATATTTTGATCCTAATCGCGTAGTGCATAACCCAGAGTTAAGCCTTGCTGGCGGTGCAATTAAAGGCTGGGATAAACGCAGCTTTTATTACTATCAAATGCTGCAAGCGGTTGCGGATCATTACAATTTTGATTTAGACGTGCCTTATCAAGATTTAGACAGCGAATCGAAAAAAATTATTTTAGATGGCTCTGGTAGCACTAAAATTGCGTTTAATTACCGTAACGACCGTGGCGATTTAATTACGCGTAACCATGAGTTTGAAGGCGTTTTAAATAACATGAATCGCCGCTACCGCGAGACCGAGTCAAACTCTGTACGCGAAGAACTTGCTAAATACCAAACAAGCCAAGCGTGTCCTAGCTGTCATGGCTCACGCTTACGCGAAGAATCTCGAAATGTATTTATTGGACAAACCAACTTACCTGCAATCACATGCATGAGTATTGGTGAAGCCATGGAATTTTTTGAAGGTTTAGAATTAACCGGACAAAAAGGCCAAATAGCTGAAAAAATATTAAAAGAAATTCGCGACCGCTTATCGTTTTTAATTAACGTTGGCCTAAATTATTTATCACTTGAACGTAGCGCCGATACTTTATCAGGTGGTGAAGCTCAACGTATTCGCTTAGCCAGTCAAATTGGTGCAGGCCTTGTAGGTGTAATGTACGTACTAGATGAGCCATCTATTGGATTACATCAACGCGATAACGACCGTTTATTACAAACATTGGTCCATTTGCGCGACTTAGGTAACACCGTTATTGTGGTAGAGCACGATGAAGATGCTATTCGAGCCGCTGATCATATTATTGATATTGGTCCAGGTGCGGGTGTTCATGGTGGGCATATTATTGCACAAGGTACGCGCGACGATATTTTAGCAAGCAAAGAATCTGTTACGGGCCAATTTTTATCAGGCGTACGTAAAATAGAAATACCAAAAGAGCGTCACCCAACGAACGACAAATGGCTAGAGCTATTTGGCGCAACGGGTAATAACCTTAAAAATGTGGATTTAAAAATCCCATTTGGTTTAATGACCTGTGTGACAGGTGTATCGGGCTCAGGTAAATCAACGCTAATAAACGATACTTTATTTAAACTTGCTCATACAGAGCTAAATGGCGCAACCACTGCCGAAGCGGCACCGTATAAATCAATTAGCGGTTTAGATCATTTTGATAAAGTGATCGATATTGATCAAAGCCCAATTGGTCGTACTCCTCGTTCAAATCCGGCAACCTACACAGGGATATTTACCGGCATTCGTGAGTTATTTGCAGGTACACAAGAAGCGCGCTCACGTGGCTACAAAGTAGGTCGCTTTAGCTTTAACGTTAAAGGCGGACGCTGTGAAGCGTGCCAAGGTGACGGCTTAATTAAAGTTGAAATGCACTTTTTACCTGATGTGTATGTACCGTGTGATGTATGTAAGAGTAAACGCTATAACCGCGAAACGCTCGAAGTACAATACAAAGGTAAAAACATACACCAAGTGCTTGAAATGACTGTTGAAGACGCGCATGAGTATTTTGACAAAATACCGGCTATTGCCCGTAAGCTTAAAACCCTAATGGACGTTGGTTTATCGTATGTCCGCTTAGGTCAAGCCGCTACCACGCTTTCAGGTGGTGAGGCGCAACGTGTAAAACTAGCACGCGAGCTATCAAAGCGTGATACTGGTAAAACACTCTACATATTAGATGAGCCAACAACAGGCTTACACTTTGCTGATATTGAACAGCTGCTTGTTGTACTTCATCGCTTGCGCGACCACGGAAATACAATTGTTGTTATTGAGCACAACCTCGATGTTATTAAAACAGCAGATTGGGTGATAGATTTAGGACCTGAAGGCGGAGCTGGCGGTGGTGAAATACTCATTGCTGGTACGCCAGAAGAAGTGGCCGAATGTGAGCGTTCGCACACAGGTCATTACCTAAAGCCATTGCTTTAATACCAATAAAAAACACCAAGTAGTTTAACTACTTGGTGTTTTTTATATTTAGCTCCCGACTGTTAGTCCTTGATAAACTTTTTATTCATCCCAACTAATTTGTATAATTTGCATATCTTTGTATTTAGCACCCGTGAATAAAATTTCGTTATCTGAACTCACTTCAAAGCCAATAGGTCGAAAGTCCACGTGAATATCTTGTATAGTTTGATCGTGTAAATTTAGTCTAGCGACTCTAGAAATAGAATCTGAATAATAGAAATAGTCTTTGCTAACTCCATACGCAACTGACTTTTTGGCGTTTTTAGGTAATTCCCAGCTTTGCCTATCTGAAAGGCGAATTAACTGATTATCATTGGTTACGTACCCGTTACCTTTACTATCTGAAATGAGTTTATTAGCTTTTATACCTTCTATTACACGTGTATCACGTGTTACTAAATTAAATTCTGCCAATATATTTTTTGAACCAAGTCGCTTAACATAAATAATGCTGTCGCTATTTTTTGACCAAATATAGCTTACTATTTTATGCTTATTAAATTCTTCAAATGGATAAAATTTTTGAGCGTTTACGTCATAAAGTGAAAAACCTTTATTTTTCATGAATATCATGCGTTGCTTATTAGGAGAGGCTCTTAGTCCTCCTAATAAAAAAGTTGATGAGCCATCATCGTAATTAAAAAAGCTAAGTTGCTTTGTAAGACCATTTTGAGAGAGCCACAATTGACTGCTGCCAGAACGCTCGGATACAAAAACATGTGCTGTCCCTTCCTTATTAATTATTTCAGCAATGTTGTACTCGTCTTTATCACTTTTATAAAGTGCTTCATACTCAGGATTATCACCAAAAGGGTCTGTAGCTTTAATAAGCGAGTATGCCTGTGTCATATTTTCCGAGTAAAATAGGCTGTTAGCAGATTGAACTGCAATATAATAAGGTGAGATTGCTGGGGTAACCGTTAGTGTGCGTTTAATAATATTATTTTCATCAAACACAATGGTTGAAAGGTCAGAGTCTTCAAAAACAATCACGCCTTTATCGTCTGCAAGCCAGTCAAACGCGAAGCTAATTATGCTTTTCTTTGCTTTAAATAACCGCTTGGTTTCATGGGTCTCAAAGTTGTAGCTAAATACAGAAAAAGGCTTACCCTTTTGACTAAGTACATATGCTATTTTACTACCAGAATGAGATAAACGAGGCATGATTACGCCATACATGACGCCTGGTGGTGGGATCACTATGAATTCTTTTTTAAGTTCTAAATCATATTTATATAAACCTGAACCCTCATGCTCATTTTTATATTCGGTGTAATAAATATGCTCACCACTTTCGTCTACTTGCGCATAACCTGTGTATCTAAGGTCGCACTTTTTAATTAAAGTAGCCTCTCCTATAACAGGAAACTGGCTTAAATCAACGAGAACCATTTCACACTTTTGCTGCTTTAAGTTGGTCGCTTGTAACAACACAGAGTGCTGATTTAACTGCCACGATAAAATAGATACTTGAAAGCCAGGATAGGTAATTTCAACTTCCCTTTGATCAGATAGTCGCTTTACAAATGCATGCATTATGTCATTTTCAGGTTCAACATTTGTATAAGCTAAATATTGTTTATCTGAGGACATCTCAGGGTGAACCTCACTGCCTATATTCCACGTGCTTGCTACCTTATTAACCGTGATCGGTTTAATCTTTTCGCTAGAAGGTGCATTAATAAAAAACAACCCAAACCATACTAAAGAGCACAGGCAAATAATGACGAGTAAAGAATAAATCAAAAACTTTTTACTGTTCTTTTTTTGAACTGGTTGAGAAGTAGTTGCAGTAGCTATCTCTTCATTTTTGGCAGAAATACCTGGTGAGTCAGGCAAAATGTTTGCAGGCTCATTAGAAACGTTTGCTTGCGTTAAACGCTCAGGTATTACTGTTAGGCTATATCCTTTACGGTAATGCGTTTTTAAAAGCGGCGCTTTTTCAATTGGATGGGCAAGCTGCTTTCTTAACTCTGAGATTGCACGGTTAATCGCATTATCATCAACAAAGCTCTGTTGCCATACACTCTCAATAAGCTCTTGGCGGGAAACAATTTGTTGAGGCTTGTCTATAAAGTGAAGTAATAGCTTTACTAAGAGTGGATCTAATTCCCTTTCTAAATGGTTTGAAGTAATCACACAGCGATTACTAATAAATTGCCAAGGTCCGATTTGATAATTCATAGTCTTTACGTATTTTTATTTTTATAAACCGTATCATATCTACACTTTATTTTATAGAAAAAGCATTTTAAACCTTATATTAGCATTATAAGGTTTAAGGCTAACCCTCTAAATTAAAACAATTATTTAATTTAAAAACCTTATCTATTAATTGCTCATAACTAGATAAGCGACTCTCAATAAATTCAGCGATATTCTTTAAACCGTCATCAACAAGCAGCTTAGTAAAAAATCATTTGTGATTCTAAATTGGCTGCAATTAAAAATATAAAAGGTTTAATTATGAATAGCACAATGAAAAAAGTACTACCGGCTTTACTACTAGCAACTGCTTTTAATACAACTTCAGTTATTGCAGCTGACGCTAAACAACACACCGTTCAAAGTAATTTTAATCAATGCATAATTGGTGAAAGCGTAGAAGCGATTAACCCAGTTAATAAAAAGCAGCAAGAAACAAACAACATAGACGCCACTGAGTCTTTAAAAAGTAATGTTGATACACAAACGTTACTTTCTTCGATAGATGAAAAAATATCAGCTGAGCTTGACTCTTCAATGAGCAAAATAAACTCGCAAATTGATAAAAACCTTTCAAAGGTAACATCCTCAATCACTGCATATTTCAGCACTGTGTTATCGAACTAAAAACAATAAAATTAAAAGTTACATAAAGGAATTATCATGAAAAAATTCACAAAAAAATTAGTATCTGCCAGCGTATTACTTAGCTGTAGTCTTTTAGCAAATACAGCACAGGCCCAAAGCTCTGTATGGCAAGTAAGCAATGGTAATGACTCGCTATTTATTGGCGGTACAGTTCACATACTACCTAAAGCTGAAATGCCACTACCCGCTGAGTTCAACCATGCTTATGAACAAGCAGATACAATTATTTTAGAAGCACCGATAACTGACCCAGCCGACACCAATGCACAAATGCAAATGTTAGGCGCATTATCGTATACAAATAACGAAACGTTAAGTCAAAAACTTGAACCCGAGATTAAGGCATCACTTGAAAATAAGCTTAGCGAGTTTGGCGCTAACCTCGCTAAGTTAGATGGTTTTCGCCCTGCTATGGTTAGTATTGTCTTAATGTCGATGGAGCTTCAAAAGCAAAATTTAATGGGTGAAGGGGTTGATGCTTACTTTACTAAAAAAGCGACTGAAGATAACAAAACAAAAAATTACTTAGAAACAATCGAATTTCAGTTAGAGCTTTTTAAAACAATGGGTCAAGGCAACGAAAACGATTTCATTAAACGTAACTTAGCCGAGCTTCACAACTATGGCGATATGTTTAAAGGACTTTTAACTGCCTGGCGCAAAGGTGATACAGACACCCTAAATAAAGTAGCACTTGAAGATATGCAGAAAAATGATCCGAATAGCTATAAACAACTCATTACAGATAGAAATAATGATTGGTTACCAAAAGTAGAAGCCATGTTTAATAACGATAAAAATGAGTTTGTACTTGTTGGAGTTGCCCATCTTGCAGGACAAGATAGTTTACTTACCTTGCTTGAAAACAAGGGTTATAAAGTTTCTCTAGTTGATATTGATAGCACGGCAGATATAACTGTAAGAGGGGCTGAATAATGGATAAAACAGACAAACTAGCTATATCGCTACTGTTTCTATTTGGGTCTATCATGTTGATATGTGCTATATAAAAAATGCCGCTAACAAGCGGCATTTTTTTATTTTAATAAACTTACCCGCGAGGAATAAAACCAAGCGCATCGTATACCGATTTCAATGTTTTCTCAGCACGTACACTTGCTTTTTCAGCACCTGACTTCATTATGCCATCAAGTAGGTTTTGATCTTCTCTGATCTCTTTAAAGCGTGCTTGAATAGGCTCAATCATATTTACAACTGCATCTGCTGTATCTTTCTTTAAATGGCCATACATTTTATCTTCATATTCAGGAACTAGGTCTTCAATTGAGCGCTTAGTTGCAACACTCAATAAAGTAAGCAAGTTTGATACGCCAGGCTTTTCTGTGCGATCAAAATAAATACGTGCTTGTTCATCTGAATCAGTTACTGCTTTTTTAAGCTTTTTCACAATTTGTTTAGGCTCATCTAATAACATGATGTAACCATTTGGGTTTTCGTCAGACTTAGACATTTTTTTAAGTGGGTCTTGCAAGCTCATTACGCGTGCACCAAACTCAGGGATGTACGGCTCTGGTAATTTAAATACGTCGCCATATAAATTATTAAAGCGTGTGGCTATATCGCGAGTCAGCTCTAAGTGTTGCTTTTGATCATCCCCTACTGGTACTTGATCAGCTTGGTATAATAAAATATCCGCAGCTTGCAACACTGGATATGAAAATAAGCCCACGTTTACGTTATTTGCGTGCTTAGATGACTTGTCTTTAAACTGAGTCATTCGATTAAGCTCACCCATTTGCGCGTAACAATTTAGTACCCACGCTAATTGTGCATGCTCAGGTACTTGCGATTGTACAAATAACGCAGATTTTTCAGGATCAATGCCACATGCCGCGTAAAGAGCAATACCATCTAACACTCGAGAGCGCAGTAATTCAGGCTCTTGGCGAACCGTAATAGCGTGTAAGTCTACTAACATAAAGAAACTTTCGTGGTCTTCCTGTAACTTTAGCCACTGGTTAATAGCGCCAACATAGTTGCCTATTGTCATACCACCGGTTGGCTGAATGCCGCTTAAAACTACTGGTTTACTCATGATTTTCCTTTATTTTGCTTAATGAATAATATTTAACGCTGCGTTAGAACAGGTATTATATCTAAGAAGTTATCGCATAGGTACTGCGGATTATAATCCTCAAGACTTTCACCTTGGTTATAGCCATAACTAAGTGCAATTACGTCTATATTAGCGGCTTTAGCTGCAAGTATATCGCTTTTAGAATCACCTATCATTATTGCTTTATTAGGCTGCGCATTTAGTTTTTTGCAGGCAAATAGCAATGGTTCTGGCGATGGTTTTTTTGCCATGTCGTCACCGCATACAACCACATCAAAATGACTCGTTAGTGCCAATTTTTCGAGTAGTTTCTCTGTAAAAATTCGAGACTTATTAGTGATTAATGCTTTAGGCATACCGCGAAGTGCTGCAAGCCCTGTTTCTACATGTTGGTACAAAACACTATACTCACCAACTTGCTGTTCATAATACTTATAGAACTGTAATATTACTTTGCCACTAAGTGACTCATCTAAATTTTCACTCACTTGCATATCGCCACTTAAAGCGCGTTTTACAAGGACTTCAACACCATTACCAACCCAACTTTCAACCAAGCGTTGACTAACAATAGGAAAAGCAAAATCGCTCAAGGTTAAATTAATAGCGATATACAAGTCGTAAACGCTATCAACCAAAGTACCATCTAAATCAAATAAGGCGACATCGTACTTCATTACTTAACACTTCCAAGCTGCTCACGCATTTGATCAATCACTACTTTGTAATCAGGTTGATTAAAAATAGCTGAGCCTGCAACAAACATATCAGCACCCGCTCGAGCCGCTGCTGCAATATTATCGACTTTAATACCACCATCAACCTCTAAGCGAATATCTCGGCCTGATTCAATAATACGCTGTTTTGCTTGGCGTAATTTTTCAAGCGTATGAGGGATAAAGCTTTGCCCGCCAAACCCAGGATTTACCGACATTAGTAAAATAGTATCTAGCTTATCAATAACATGGTCTAAATAACTTAGGCTTGTTGCTGGGTTAAACACTAAGCCTGCTTTACAACCGTGATCTTTAATTAACTGTATTGTACGATCGACGTGCTCGCTGGCTTCTGGATGAAAAGTAATAATAGAAGCACCAGCCTCAGCAAATAAAGGTATTATGCTATCTACAGGCTTAACCATTAAATGTACGTCGATAGGTGCTGTAATACCGTAATCTCTTAGTGCTTTACACACCATAGGACCAATTGTGAGATTAGGTACATAGTGATTATCCATTACATCAAAGTGAACCACGTCAGCACCCGCTTCGAGAACTTTATCAACATCTTCGCCTAGCTTTGCAAAATCAGCAGACAAAATAGAAGGGGCTATTAAATATTTTTGCTCTGGGTTAAACATGATTAACTCCATCAATAAATAGTGTATTGCGTTAATGTAACTTAATTGAAGATGTTACCCAAGTAATATGGCGTAATAGCCCCCATTTTAGGTAACTTTAAGTTTGATATTTAACCAATATTTGCTATGATTAAAAAAGTAACAAATTATTGGATTTCATCATGCGTGCTTTTAAAATTGGGATATTAATTGCGTCGGCATTACTGCTTATCGGGGCGTTTAGCTTTGGTTCAAGCTCTGAGCAAGAATTAAGCTCAGTGAGTAATTGTCATAATACACAACTGGTAAGTACTCAAAACACTTTAACTGCGTGTATTAAAGCTGAAGAAGAGTCATCATGGTTTTCGTGGTTAACAGGCGATAGCCGTAGTGCTCAGTTTCATTACCTTGATTTACTGGAACTACTTACTAGTTCTGAAGATTCTAAAAACGCTCCTTCTTTAAAACCTTTATTTTAAATAATGCTACAATTTTTTAGCGCGTTGCAAAGTGTGCTAGCTGCATTTTTTGGTGTTCAATCTGAAAATAAACGCCAAGTCGATTTTCAACAACACTCCCCTTTATCCATCATTTTAATTGCGATTGTACTATTTGTTGCTTTTGTTATCGCAATTTACGCAGTGGTTGCTTGGGTGCTAAATACATAGCCATCAACTCGTCAACTTTATTTCTAGAGCCGCCTTTGGGGCTAATAGTGCGCTTTACTTGAATTTGTTCAAGCGATGCTTGGCTATAAATTTTACGCGTCCACACGGTATCGTGGTTTGAAATAAGCACAGGTGTGTTATTTTCAAATGCGGCTTGTTCTGCCAAATTAGCTAAGTTAGCCTGATCATCTAAATTAAAACCCCCTTTAGCGTATGACGTAAAAGAAGCGGTTTTACTTAATGGCACATAAGGTGGGTCGCAATAAATAACAGCATTGTTAGGCACTAACTTAAAAACGTCATCGTAATCTAAACAAGTGAACGTTGCTTTTTGTGCTTTTTCAGCAAAAAAATACATTTCTTTTTCAGGAAAGTAAGGCTTTTTATACTTACCAAAAGGCACATTAAAAATGCCTTTTAAATTATACCTACACAGTCCGTTGTAACCATGGCGGTTCATGTATAAAAACAAGATTGAACGTTCGTATACATCACGACTTTGATTAAACTGCACACGATATTCGTAATACGCATCTGCGTGATTATTCAAATCAACAAACAGCTTTTTAGCGTCACTAATAAGCTCATCTGGAGAGCTTTTAAGCTCTTTATATAAGTTAATTAAGTCTGCATTGATATCGTTAAGGATATAGTGCTTAAAGTCACTATTTAAAAACACAGAGCCTGCACCAACAAAAGGTTCAACCAAAGTATCAGCATGCTTGCTAGCTTGGTTTAATCGCGCATTAATGTTTTCAACTAGGCTGTATTTTCCGCCGGCCCATTTAAGGAAGGCTCTACTTTTTTGCTGCATTGGCTCTTTACTTCAATCTGGTGTTGCGCGATTTTACACTAAAGCAGTGTGTTTTACTGATCAACGACTGCTATTTCTTGCTTTATTTTACTAATTTTTTTATAGAAAGGTTTATTTTTTCTAACCCCTGGGGGTAAAGTATCCATTGCTGATTTTGCCTCGTTTATACTCTCAAAGCTGCCAAATGTAACAACCCACCATATTTGGTTATTTCGCTTCGTTTGGTAAGTGTGTGCTTGCTGCTGTAGATTGAATTGAGCAATGAAATTATCGCGAACTTCCTGCTGAGTTACCGCTAATAATTGAATAACACTATTTGTATCTGCTTGCTGCATATACCAAATATTATCTTGGCTGATCTGAGTTTGCTCTGCTGTATTTACTTTCTCTACTTTTAGAGCTTTAGATACAACGTCACCTGCTTCACTGCTTTTGTTTTTAACGCTATTATCAATAGCATTGTCTAATACCTTAACGGTATTTGCAGGTTCGGTAAGACTTTGCATGATAGCAGGCACATCATTAATGTGTACGCTCTCAGGCTCAATATCTGGCTCAACTACTTCAGGGTCATTTAAGGTAACTACTGAGTCATTTTGCTTTATAACCGGCTCACTTAATTCCTCTACAGATATTGCTGTATTTAGGACTTGTGTTTCTTCCTGCTGATAATATTGTTGCCACCACTGCGTCATATCAGACTTATAAAGCAGACCAATAATTAAAAGCATAATTAACAACATCAAAATCAATAAGTGCAATCGCCAAGATACTTTATCTTTAGCGATAATATCGGCTATGTGCTCACTAGGTTGCCAAGCAAGCAATAAACTGGGGTTACCATGAGCCTCGGCTAAAAAAGTACTAAAAACAGGGTCTTCATCATAAGGTAAATCAGTAAAGTACCACTGCAATAACATCTTGCTTTCTCGAAGCGTTAGTGGCTCCAAGTAAATTTCGACAGCGTCATTTAAAGCAAGTTTAGACTGTGATGCAATTATGATATACAACGTATTAGGGCTATTTTTAGAAAGCAGCTCAAGCTCAATTAGTATCTCTTCAGATAGTTGCCTACCGCCATCAAGCACCCATAAACAAGGTCCGCACTGCTGTTGCTCAAGCAGCTGGTAATAGTTTTCAGGTAAACTTAAATTATGATCAACCAAAGGGGAATTAAAGCTTTGCTCTAATAAATCGCTCATTAGCTGAGCGTCAGTCATTTGTGCACTTACTTGCACAAACGCTTTATTAAAGTCATTGTATTTATCTGTAATGAAGGTTTCGAGCATATAACTTTTACCTAGCCCCGATGTGCCAAGTAAAACTATTAAATTTTGTCCGTACTCAAATTGCAGTGCGATTCTATCCACCAAAGCCGCACGGCTTGGTAAAATTTGTGACTGCATTTACTGCTCGATTAAGTCTCTAACTTGGTCATCAGAGACATCATCAACTAATGCACACTGGCCAAATTGGGTAGGTAGAATAAAGCGTATAGTGCCTCTTTTATTCTTTTTGTCTTTACGCATATGCGTTAGGAACTGCTCGCTAGTCATTTTCTTTGGAATTTCTGTTGGTAAATTATATAGCTCAAGCAGCTTAATAATTCGATCAACTTCACTTGCGCTTAAATCTTGGCGTGTCTTAGCAAGTTTAGCTGCTAATACCATGCCTGTTGCAACAGCTTCGCCATGTAACCAAACGCCGTAGCCCATTTCTGCCTCAATTGCATGGGCAAATGTATGACCTAAGTTTAATAAAGCACGTAAACCATGCTCTTTTTCATCTTGCGCAACTATAAGTGCTTTTATTTCACAACATCTAAAAATAATGTGCTGTAAGCACGTTTCATCTAGTTGCTGCAAATTAGCTACGTTTCGCTCTAAGTATGCAAATAATTCGGTATCGTAAATCAGACCATACTTAATTACTTCAGCCATACCTGCTGCAAACTCTCTTGCTGGTAGGGTGTGTAATGTTTGTGTATCAATAAAAACCGCTTGAGGCTGATAAAATGCCCCTATCATATTTTTACCTAAAGGATGATTTACTGCCGTTTTACCACCTACCGATGAGTCAACCTGTGAAAGCACTGTCGTTGGTATTTGAATAAACGGTACGCCGCGCTGATAACACGCTGCTACAAAACCAGTTAGATCACCTATAACACCGCCACCTAACGCAATTAAACACGTATCTCGGCCACAGTTATTTTTTAGTAAAAATGCTGATATTTTTTCAAACCATTCAAGTGATTTATATTGTTCACCGTCAGGAATAATAAAAGATAGCGGATTTTGATCTGCTAATGAGTCAAGTAACGCTTGTAAATATAAAGGCGCTATTGTGTCATTAGTAATGATGATAGGCCGACAATCACCAATGTGGTGAACCAGGCGGCCATTATCTTGAAGTGCAGATTGCCCAATATAAATAGGATAACTTCGCTCGTCCAAATTAACTGTTAATTTAAGCATGCTTAGTTATTTCCTTATTATTGGTTTTTAAAAATCTAATTTCTCGATGATTTGGTTAGCAACAACTTTAGCGCTTTGCTCATCGGTACGTACAACAAAATCGGCAACTTCTTTGTATAGGGGCTCGCGTTCTTCTGCTAAGCGCTCTAGTACGTTACGAGGTGCTTCTTCAGTTTGCAGTAATGGGCGACGCTTGTCGCGTTGCGTGCGTGCAACTTGCTTTTCTATAGGTGTCTCTAGGTATACAACGATACCTCGAGCCGAAAGCTTGTTTCGAACTTCTTTGCTCATTACTGAACCACCACCGGTAGCAAGTACAATACCTTGCATCTCGGTTAAATCGCCAATAACAGACTCTTCTCGAAGTCTAAAGCCTTCTTCACCTTCAAGATCGAATACCCATGCAATATCTGCACCTGTGCGGCGTTCGATTTCTTGATCAGAATCAACAAATTCAAGGTGTAATTGGTCAGCGATGTGACGACCAATCGTGCTTTTGCCAGCCCCCATGGGGCCAACTAGAAATATATTACGTTTCTCAGCCATATCTTTTAGTACAAACAAACTCTAAAATTTGAAATAAAACCCCGCCTAACGACCTGGCCCCAAAATTAAGGAGGGGATTATCTCAGTAATTGCAGGGGTATTTCAAGTCAATTAGAATAAAAAGCCATATAACGAGCAATTAATCTAAATAATCACCCGTTGGTTAACATAAAACCACTGTATTTTAATCAATTTGTATTTTCGGTGTCACGAAAATAAGTAATTCACGCTTTTCATTAAACTCACTTGTGGTTTTAAATAGTCTTCCTACGTAAGGAATGTCACCTAAAATTGGCACTTTACTCGTAGTATTAATGATTTGCTGTTGGAAAATACCACCGAGTACTACGGTTTGGCCATTCTCGACTAACACTTGTGTTTGAATTTCTTGAGTATCAATAGACACAGCTTCACCAGTACCTGTTTGTACGGTATCACCACGTGTATCTTGAGTAATAATTAAATCTAGAATTACTTTATTATCAGGTGTGATATGAGGTGTAACTTCTAAGCTCAGTACCGCTTTTTTAAAGCTTACGGTAGTAGCACCGCTTGAAGCTGACTCAGTATAAGGAATTTCAGTACCTTGCTCTATTCGGGCTTTTTGCTGATTAGCCGCTATGATACGTGGACTAGCAATAATCTCGCCTTTATTCTCTTCCTCAAGCGCACTTAGTTCTAAATCAATCAGCGTACCGTTAGCCAGTTTTGCTATGTGTAAGCCAATGCTAGCCGCAGGGTTAGTGATAGGTAAATTTACATTTAATCGGTCTGAAATACTTGGTGCATTTGAAGTAGATGTCGCATTATAAATACCTTCTGCGCCTTCAAGAGAGCCTGAAATACCAACACTACTGCCTTGGTCACTAAAGCCCCAACGTACGCCTAAGTCTTCGGTAACGTTATCGCGTACCGTTACCATTCGAGATTCTATTACAACCTGCTGCACTGGAATATCAAGCGTTTCAATCATGCGGCGGATATTTTCTATACTCTTAACAGTATCTTTTACTAACAATGTATTTGTACGTTGATCAACAGATACACTACCACGGGCAGTTATAATACTGTTTGTATCTGTTTTTAATAAGTCAGCAAAATTTTCGGCTTTAGCATAGTTTAATCGGATGTATTCACTATATAGAGGCTCTAAGTCTTCAACTTGCTGTTTAGCTTTTAAATCTTTGGCTTCACGCGCTGCAAGTTCTTCTGCAGGCGCTACCATTAATATAGAGCCATCCATGCGCTTATCTAGCCCTTTAATACGTAGTACTACGTCAAGCGCTTGATCCCACGGTACACCATCTAGGCGCAGCGTTATATTGCCCGTTACTGAATCACTGGTTACTAAGTTAAAGTCGTTGTAACCCGCGATAATTTGCAGTGCTGCGCGCACAGAGATATCTTGAAAATTTAAGGTCATAGGGCGACCTTGATACTCAACCCCACCATCTAAGTACGCATTTTGCGTTTCATCTTTTTCTACTGTCAACGTTAAAATATTATCTATTTGCTGATACGTAAACGTGAACTGAGCATTAGGTTCGATAACAACACGACTTAAACCATCTTCTTTAAAAGTCTCGATATTACTGACAACAGTTCCAAAATCTAATACATCTAATTCATAAAGTAGATCGTCTAAAATATCGGTGTGATGAAAGTCAGCGTAAATTTTCCCGCCACTTTCATGGACTTCAATTGCAGCTTGAGTGTCTTGTAAAAATACAAGTACTTTTGCTTCACCCTTCTCACCACGTCTAAAATCAATTGACTGGATACGGTTAATGTAATTTCCACTTACATCACCTGAATCCATCACTACATCTTCATTTTCAGATTCTGTAAGAGGGTTATCAGAGACACGTATCGATACTAAATTGTTATGAACTTCAGTCTCATAAATTTTTAATCTATCTAAGTTTACCGTTACCTTTAAACCACTGTTAGTTAAAACATTAGTAACACTGCTAATACCAGCTTGATTAACTTCAACATCATTTAAACCAACCTCTAACTCTGCAGTATCAAAAAACATTTCGATTCGGGCTGGGCTATTAAACACTTGAACTTTTGGTTCAAAGGTTAACTCTTCATCAAAAACAAGCTGTAATTCAGTTTCGCCTTTAAGTAATGGATTATAACGAACATCATAAAGCAATGGCCCAGCTATGGCTGAGTTTACAGTGACTAAAGCAACAGCAGCCAGTAATGTCCGTGAAATACGATGAAGCCAAAGTACATCCTTATGCATCCTATTTTTACCTTTTTTATTATTAATTTGCGCCATCTGTTGCCGCCTCTAACATTTCTAATTTCGTCAGGCGCTCTTTCCAACAGCCAGACCCATCAGGGATTAATTCCACTAATTCTATATAGTCGTTGCTTACTCTTTTTACTTTGCCATCATAACTTCCAAGATAATTCCCTACCGTTACGCGGTGCAAAGTGTCATCTGTTGCTGTAATTAATGCCCATATTTGTCCACTAGAGCCAATTGTGCCTTTCATTGCTAAATTATCTAGCGGGTATTTCTCTAACGGTTCGCGGCGGCGCTCTTGATCTGGGTGCAAACAGTTTTTTACTTGCGTTAGTTTATTTTGAATAATCTCAGGCTGAGGCGCTACAAACGGACTGCGTAGCTGACCAGCACTGTACTCAAATATTTCAAACTTTGTCAGTTCAGGGATCGACTCAACCCTTGGAGTTGTGCTTGCTTTTACCTGATCAATAAATTCTTTTTGCTCAGAAGTGTCATCATTACAACCCGCTAAAACAAATGCTATAGCTAAAGGTACTACGCGAAGGAGTTTCATTTTTTAACCCCTTCTTCATAACGATATGTTTTTGCAACAACACTGAATGTTAACTGTTTATCGCCCGATGATAAAATAGAAAAGTCATGTAAGCTTACAATCCGGGGTAACTGGGCCACTTTACCTACAAACTCACCAAACTCATGGTAGCTACCTATTACTTCGATTTTAATCGGCAGCTCGGTATAAAATTCTTTCTCAACTTCTGGCAGCCAACCTATTTTTAAAAAAGTCAGACCACTCGTTGTCCCAACATATGATAAATCATCAAGTAAACCAGGAGTTTCGTTCGAAGTGGGTAGACGCTTTAATAGCTGTGAAAACTTATCTTCCATTTCAATCATTTGTTGACGATATATTTCAAGCTTGCTCGCTACTGCATACTTAGTTCGATAAGTTGTTCGTAGTTCAACTTCTTTTGCCACGGCACTATGGTAGCTGTCAATTTCATCAGAAACTAATAGGCTATAACTAAAAAACAATACAAGGCCCGCAACAAATGTGCAGCAAATTGCTTTAACAGCAATTGGCCAATCACCAATGTTATCAAGCTCTATTTCATTCCAATCAATTTCACTCAGTGCTTTAAAATCAAGGTTCATCGCTAACCTCACCAATTTTATCAAATGGTTTTACATAAAATTCCATATTAAAATCACTAAGTAAACGCGAAGATTGATCGCCTGCAACAATGCCCTGCATTGAAGGGTTCTCTAGTAAATATGAGCTCTGTACTTGGCGGAGCATTGTTGATAGGCGGTTATTAGATTCACTACGTCCTAAAACATGTATTTGGCTGCCTTTACGCTCCAGTTTTGTTAAATAAACACCACCTGGCACTATTTTGGCAACTTCATCCATTATTTGCGTACCCAAATTACGGCTGCTTTGCAATTCTTCAATGAGCCTCATACGCTGTTGTAAATTTTCCTTTCTTTTATCTAAGCTTCGTATTTCACTTATTTTTTTATCTAGCATGCTAATTTCTGAGCTTAAATAATTATTCTTTAAGTTTTGACCGTCTTTTAAAGCACTATAAAAAGAGCTTAATAAATACATACTTGCAAAACAAAGTATAACGACACCAACAAGTATAGTTACAAATTTCTTTTTCGATTCTTCGCGTTGTGATTCACGCCAAGGCAGTAGATTTATATGTGGCATGTTGAAAAACTCCTTAATGCCAACCCTGTTGCAATTGCAAACTGCGTTTTGTGACGCTGCATTATATTACGATCTACCTTTGGGGAAATTTCCATATTTACAAAAGGCTCTGCAACAACGGAGTGGATACCGAGTTCTTCAATAAGCAATCGGTCGATACCTTTTATCATCGATGTACCGCCCGTTAATACAATATAATCTATTTGCTCTTTACCACTGGTTGTTAAAAACATTTGCACAGCTCTGCGAACTTGTTGAAGTAACGAAGTTTGAAAAGGGGCTAATACTTCAAAGGTATAGTTTGGCGGTAAATCACCAGATGTTTTGCCTATTTCGGCTTCATCAAAGCCTTTATTATAATAAGCAACAATACTATTTGTATATTGATCGCCACCAAAAACTTGGTCACGGGTATAAATGGTTTCCCCAGCTTGCACAACACTCACAAGCATTAAAACTGCGCCAATATCGACCACAGCCACACACTTATTAAATGCATCGCTAGGTAATTGTTGGTAGTAAACATCCATAGCACGGCTCAATGCGTAGCTTTCTACATCTACTATTTTGGCTTCTAAATTTGCGGCTTCTAAAGCGCCCACCCGTGCTTCAACACTCTCAGTACGAGCAGCCGAAAGCAATACATTCATTTTACTAGGATCGGCCTCATTCGTCGAAAGCTTCTCAAAATCGAGGCTCACTTCATCAAGCGGGTAAGGGATTAAACTATCAGCTTCAATTTCAATTTGCGATTCAAGTTCAGCATCTGTTAACGATACATCCATGAAGATCACTTTTGTAATAACTGTTTGGCCAGAAACAGCCACTGCAGCAGATTTTAACGACTTCGGTAATTTTTTTCTTAATTTTGTAATAACGTTACCAATCGCTTCAATATCTTGGATTGTGCGCTCACTCATCGCACCTTTTGGCATCGGCTCAATTGCAAGTGCTTCTAGTCGAAATCCAGTTTCAATTTCACGTAAAAGCACCGCTTTGATAGAGTGCGATCCAATATCAATTCCTACCATCATCGGGGACGGTTTTTGAAATAGTTGACTTAGCATGTTTCAACTTGGCCTTTGTTTTAATAATAAACAAGTTATAATTTTTATCTGAAAAAATATTATTCATTTTTTAATCAATATATACTAGCAGTCAAAACTCGCAATTGGGAGTCCATTTAGGGAAATATAAGTGATTTTATTAAAACGAACTTTACAATTTTTTATCATTTGTGTGTTAATTGGTCTGATCACTTTGGTCAGTCTTTATTACTACGTTAAACCTGATATCCCCAGTGTGCAAGTTTTAAAAGACGTGCAATTACAAACTCCTATGCAAGTATTCACAAAAGATGGGCTTTTAATCAATCAATTTGGTGAAAAGCGTCGTATTCCAGTGACTATTGATGAAATTCCTCAAACCCTCATTAATGCATTTTTAGCGACAGAAGATAATCGATTTTACGATCATATAGGCATAGATCCTATAGGTATTGTACGTTCGGCTATTGTTCTTATATCTACCGGCGAGAAAAAACAAGGCGCAAGTACTATTACTATGCAGCTTGCTCGTAATTTCTTTTTAACTCGCGAAAAAGCATATATTCGTAAAGTTAAAGAAATATTTATAGCGCTACATATCGAAGGTGTATTAACAAAAGACGAAATTTTAGAGCTTTACCTTAATAAAATAGAATTAGGTAATCGCGCTTTTGGTATTGGTGCTGCAGCACAAGTTTATTACGGTAAGGAGTTAAAAGATTTAACACTTGCACAAATGGCGATGATTGCAGGTTTACCAAAGGCCCCTTCAGCTTTAAACCCAATTCGTAACCCAACGCGTGCAAAAGCACGCCGAAATGTTGTTTTAGGGCGTTTATTAACTGAAAATTATATTACTCAAGAAGAATATAACGAAGCAACGAGCCAACCTATCACCGCTTATTTTCATGGTGCTGAAATAAACTTATACGCCCCGTATATTTCTGAAATGGTGCGCGCTGAAATGGTCTCGCGTTATGGAATAGATAAAGCTTACAACTCAGGTTTTAAAATTTTCACCTCGGTAGAGTCTAAAGTTCAAAAAGCAGCGCAAAACGCACTTGTAAACAACTTACATAATTATGATATGCGCCATGGTTTTAGAGGACCAACAGATGTTTTATGGGACCCTGAAACACAACCTGCTTTAACTGAGCAACAAATACTCAATAAATTACAAAGCGTAAATGAGTTGGGTACTTTGAAAGCAGCAGCCGTGCTTAGTGTTAATGACAAAACAGCGTCGGTATTACTTAAAAGTGGCGAGCGCACAACTCTTACTTGGGATAACTTAAAATGGGCGCGTAAATATATTACTCGTTACCGCCAAAGTTTTGCTCCAAAAGCAGCTACAGATATTTTAACGCCAGGAATGCAAATATGGGTGCGTAAAAATGAAGATGACAGCTACTTACTAAGCCAAATACCAGAAGCATCAAGTGCTATTGTGTCACTCGACCCACAAGATGGAAGAATTAAAGCTATTGTAGGTGGTTACAGCTTTGAGCAAAGTCAATATAACCGAGCGGTACAAGCAAAGCGTCAAGTAGGTTCTAATATAAAACCTTTTATATATTCAGCAGCACTTGAAAAAGGTTACACGCTTGCGTCTATATTAAACGATGCTCCTATAAACCAATGGGATAAAAGCCAAGGCGTAGCATGGCGCCCTAAAAACAGCCCTGCTGTATATAATGGTCCGATAAGAATTCGCCGTGCCTTAGCACAGTCTAAAAACGTTATTTCGGTGCGCTTACTACGCGGCGTTGGATTACAACGTACAGCTGATCATTTATTAAAGTTTGGCTTTAAAGATTCAGACATTAATCGCAGTGAATCACTAGCACTGGGTAGTGCTTCCATTACTCCACTTGAACTTGCTCGTGGCATGAGTGCATTTGCCAATGGTGGCCACTTAATTGAACCTTACTTTATTTCAGAAATTCAAGATGCTTACGGTAATGTATTGTTCAAAGCAAACCCTGCTCTTGCCTGTGACGAAGAGGCTCTACCAACACATAATGAATTCTCACTTCATAATAGTAGTGCTGATGTGGAGCCAACAAAAAAATGTGCACCGAGAATTATTTCTAAGCAGAATGCATTTTTAATTGCTGATGCAATGCACAGTGGTATTTGGGGCGGCGGTAGTTGGGCCCATAAAACTGGTTGGAGTGGTACAGGTTGGCGCGCACAAGCTTTAGAACGTCGAGATCTTTCGGGTAAAACAGGCACAACTAACGATTCTGTAGACACCTGGTTTAGTGGCTTTAACAGTAAAGTAATGACTTCTGTGTGGGTGGGCTTTGATAACCCAGGTAACGCTCTTGGCCGTTCTACGTACAATAACAACTTAGATAGCAGCCAAATATCTGGTGCTGAATCGGGGGCTAAAACAGCGCAGCCTGCATGGATTGAATTTATGAAAGCCGCACTTGAGGGAACACCTGAAGCGCCAATTGAGCCTCCTGAGGGGCTTGTTTCGATTCGTATTGATTTAGCCACTGGTTTACTAAGCCACAAAAATGACTACACCAGCCGCTTTGAATACTTCGAAAAAGGCACTGCACCGACAAAGTATGTGCTATCTCAGCCTAACGATATATTTGAAGAAGACACAAAAACCGAAGAAGAGCTATTTTAATAATATCTCTGTAATACAAAAACGGCAGCTTATTTAAGCTGCCGTTTTAATTTTAAATAATCGCTTATTTTAAGTTTTGAACAAGCCAATATAAGTCAGAGTGTACACCCGCAGCGGTTACTTCTTTCCCAGCCCCAGGCCCCTGAATCACAAGCGCGTTATCACTATACCATTTGCTATTAATTACAAAAATATTATCGCCAGGTGTAAGGTTTGCTAACGCATCCCCATTAGGCACATACGTAATTCCTACTTTAGCGATAACTTCAGTTTTTGTTATATCTAATAGGCCTGTGTATCTCAGTACTGAGTTATTAGCTTTTGCTGTATCAGCATGCTCTTCAATGAACGCATCTAGCTGGGCTTTATTGTTTAGAAAGTCTTCCCAGCTTCCTAGCGCAAGCTCACCGGGCATTAATGCCGATAAGCTAATATCATCAAGCTCAAGCTCTATACCTAACTCTCGGGCTAAAATAAGTAACTTACGCTGCATATCTCGTCCAGATAAATCCTCGCGAGGGTCAGGCTCTGTGAACCCCATTTTCTGTGCTTCTAATACCAACTCAGAAAAAGCAGTCGTACCATCATACTTACTACATAACCACGAAAGCGTACCCGAGAATACGCCTTCAATACGCGTAATTTTATCACCACTATTTTGCAAATCAGCCAAAGCAAAATTGATAGGTAAGCCTGCGCCTACACTTGTATTATATCGCCAATGTAAATTACGTTCGCCAAGGTTACTACGAAGTGCTTTATACCAAGAAGTCGGTGCTGTACCTGCATATTTGTTAGCACTAATTAAATGACAATCTCTGTCTACAAAATCTGAATATAAAAAGCTAAACTGCTCACTTGCGGTAATATCAATTAACACTTTATGTTCGTAGTCAAGCTCGCTTATCGCATTAAGTAAATCCGCAGCTTCATAGCTATTCGCCTCATGCTGCCATTGAGTTTTCCATTGCGATATATTTATGCCACTTGCATTAAATAACATATGTTTAGAGCGAACCAGCGCTACCAATTTAATACTAAAGTCGTCTGATAAACGCTCAAATTGTGCCGATAACTGCTCAATAAAAGCATCGCCTACATTGCCAAGGCCCGCAACTATAACGGCTATTTCTTGGCCTTTATTGATTAGCTTATCGTGTAAGGCGCTTTGTATATCGCTATCTATAAATTGGTCTGTTAGTAATAAAACATAACCATTATCTTGATGCACAAAACGCGGCTTTATAGTCTGTTCAGCTAATACCTCTAAAGCTTGCAGTTTTAGTACGCTAACGTCTTGCTCAGGGGCAACAATTGCACAGCCATTTAAATTTGACTCACTAATATTAGCTCTACCAGCAAAGTAATTAATAACTTGATATGTTTGTGCAGCCGGTACTACTAAATACACTTCACCATTATGGTTAAAATGATGAAGGCTATGCTGAATAAGCTGACTAACGCTTGCGACCTCACCTTCACTTAATCCTTCAACCATTAATAAATCAACATTTTGCAGCGTGGTTATAAAGCGCTTTTTCTTTGCTGAACCTTCTTTTACTATATCTGTTGGGCTTGCTTGCACATCAAAACTACTACGAACAGCTAGCTTAATATCGCTGTTTTTAAGTGGCGATAGTGTTTTTGCATGTAATACAGGGTTACCCAAACGAGCTAATAAATTAGCTTGCCCGCGACAAATTTTGCCGTATTTAATCGCTTTTTTTACCTTACGAGGATCAGTGCTAAACACTCCCTGTGTATCGGTCCAAATACATACTTGCTTAGCATTACAGTAATTTGCAAGTAGTGTTGCACTATAATCGCTACCGTTGCGTCCAAGTGTTACGGTCTCACCTTTCGTATCAGCGGCAATAAACCCAGTAACAACATTTATCTTATTAGGCAAAATTGACTGTCGACATTGCTGCGCATTTTGCGCATGCATTAATTCACCATCGTTTAAGGTAAAAAGACTACGGGCATCTTGAGCACACGCCTCAATATTTAACTGCTGTAAATAAGTAGCGAGTAAACGTGCTGACCACAGTTCCCCATGCGCAAGTAACGCAGCCTCTTTTAGCTGCTCAGCTTGAGCAAGTTCTGCAATATTACTAAGCTCGGTATTTAGTGTTCTAAGTGCGCAGCGCTTTAAATCAGCTTGTAATAACTGCTCAATTAAATCGCTTTGATGGTTATTTAACTGCAGTAAAATATCAGCGACAGCTTGCGTGTCTTGCAGCTGATAACTTTGCCACAACGACACAAGTGTATCTGTAGTTTTACCTGCAGCAGACACCACAACACAGTCGCCCGGCTGAGTATGCCCAATAATTATTTTAGCTACGCTTTGATAGCGCTCACTAGAGCTTAAGCTTGAACCACCAAATTTATGTACACAATTGACCATATTTATACCAATTAGCTTAATTAAGTTGTCTATTTTGAGGTAAGAAAACCGTATCGATAATAAGGCAAAAATTTCGTTATTTAGTTGTTCTATATTAGGAATTTTTAACGATGTTATCGTGCGGTTTAATCCCTCAAATTGATTAGGGCGTGTTGATCTTTGTGGATTGAAATTTGTTCAATCCAAGGAAGATTAAATCGCGGCGCGAGGTTTGTAACCTAGTGGGCTAAGTAAAAACCGAGCAAAGCTTCCGCGTCCTGCTCACGCCCCTTACCTACATCCATGTAGGCAACAAAGAGTTAATCGTCCCTAGAAAGAACCCAAAGGGCAGCGCATGTTTGGTATTTATGCTGCGTTATCGCCTATTCATGGGGAATAACCACACTACATAGGCTCCGCCTTGCCTAAAAACCAAACATACTGCTGCAAATTCACCCACCAAAGATCAACACGCCCTAGGTATTATTGCGGATTGGTATTACTTACCAAAGCGCTGGACGGGCTGCACTTAATTTAACGTTTCCACCAGAAGTGCCAGCACCTTTGCCTACACGGCCAACATTTTTATTTTGCCCTGGTTTTACAAGTTCAAATACTCGTTCAAAGTCAGCTATTAAATCGTGTATATCTTCAATCCCAACCGAAATACGAATAAGCGTATCGCCCACACCCGCTTCTAAACGTGCCTTTGCCTCCATGCCTGCGTGCGTCATAGTTGCGGGGTGACAAATTAAACTCTCTACGCCACCTAGTGACTCAGCTAAACTAAACGTTTTAAGACTAGTTAAAAATGCTGCAGCGTCGTTTATATCGCCTTTAATATCAAAACTAACCATGCCACCAAAGCCAAGTTGTTGTGCTTTAGCAAGCTCATGCTGAGGATGCGACTCAAGTCCTGGATAGTAAACTTGGCTTACAAAATTGGAGCTTTCAAGGTACTTAGCTATTGCTAGCGCATTTTCTTGGTGCTGCCTTAAGCGCACATTTAAAGTACGTAGACCACGAAGCGTTAAATAACTATCAAAAGGGGCGCCCGTAATACCAATATTATTTGCCCACCAAGCAAGCTCATCACCAAGCTCTTGTGTTGCAGCAATAACAGCGCCGCCCACTACATCTGAGTGCCCGTTAATGTATTTAGTAGTTGAATGCACCACAATATCTACACCAAACTTAATAGGGTTTTGTAAGGCAGGAGACAAAAACGTGTTATCTGCGGCAACCAATGCACCGCATTGCTTAGCAACATCGGTAACCGCTTTAATATCGGTTAAACGAAGTACTGGGTTACTTGGAGTCTCTATCCAAATAAGCTTAGGTTTAATTGCTAAAATTTGTTGAAGGCTTTCTTCTTTTGTTAAATCTAATACTTCAAGCTTCAATAGTCCGCGTTTTTGTAACGATGTAAATAAACGATAGCTACCACCATAACAATCATGTGGAATTACTAACGTGTCGTCACTGTTAAGTAGCTGAGTAGCTAAATGCACGGCTGCCATACCAGTGGCCGTAATTATGCCGCGAGCGCCGCCTTCAAGCTTAGCAAGCGTCTCTGCTAAAATATCACGATTAGGGTTACCACTGCGGCCATAATCATACTCACGCTTGGTATCAAAGTCGGCAAACGAATAAGTCGTTGATAAATAAATTGGCGGCACCACTGCACCATGATGTTTATCAGCATCAACGCCGTTACGTACAGCAATGGTCGCTTTGTTTTTTTCGCTCATATTCGTCACCTGATTAATTTGGATGTTTAGACGTCTAAAATAGTAAGTTATCCATTTTAATAAGTCAAAGGATTTTAAAGCTCTAGATGGCTAAAGTTAGGAAAGGCGTTTGCTAGTATCACATTTTGACTCACAAAAGTGAGCTTATTTTTACATCCCAAATAGGCTTATTAAGATAGATCGGTATCTATTATTTGACTATCTTTTTTAAATCGATAGAATTTCACGCATATTTACACGCTTTTTATACCGTGTGAGAAATTAATAATCTGAGGCAACGATACATCTTATGGCTAAATGGAATGGTGAGTATATTCACCCATACGCAGAACACGGGAAAAAATCAGAGCAAGTTAAAAAGATCACCGTTTCGATCCCGCTAAATGTATTAAAAGTTTTAACGGATGAGCGTACGCGTCGTCAAATCAACAACCTTCGCCATGCAACAAATAGTGAATTGCTATGTGAGGCGTTTTTGCATGCCTTTACTGGTCAACCTTTACCAAATGACGATGACTTACGTAAAGACAACGCAGAAAAAGTACCAGAAGAAGTTAAAAAGATAATGCAAGAAATGGGTTTAGAAGTGCCTATTTTAAACGAAGAATAAATCGTTACCTTTTTAATCAAAAAACCTCAGCATTGCTGAGGTTTTTTTTGTTTAAGCGTTATATATATTACGCCATATAATTTTCAGGTAAGTCAATTTGCGCAACACCCGACTCTACCGCAGCAAGTGCTACAGCTTTAGCTATACGCGGTAGTAAACGCGGATCCATTGGTTTTGGAATAATGTACTGCGCACCAAACTCTAACTTATCTACGCCTGCGGCTTTTAAAACTTCTGCAGGTACAGACTCTTTGGCAATACTACGAATAGCCTCAACTGCAGCAATTTTCATTTCATCGTTAATCGCGCTTGCACGTACATCAAGCGCACCACGGAAAATAAACGGAAAACATAAAACATTATTTACTTGGTTAGGGTAATCAGAGCGCCCTGTTGCCATAATTAAATCGTTGCGTGCGCCGTGAGCAAGTGCAGGATCGATTTCTGGATCTGGGTTTGAACATGCAAACACGACCGGCTTTTCTGCCATTAGTTTTAAATCTTCGGCAGCTAACAAGTTAGGACCCGAAACACCAACAAACACATCAGCATCTGCAATTACATCTTGCAATGTGCGTTTATCGGTATTGTTAGCAAAAAGCTGTTTATATTCATTTAAATCATCGCGACGAGTATGAATAACACCTTTGCGGTCAAGCATATAAATGTGTTCACGCAGTGCACCACACTTAATTAACAATTCCATACACGCAACTGCAGCAGCGCCTGCACCTAAACATACAATTATTGCATCTTCAATTGATTTACCTTGTACTTCTAGCGCATTTAACATGCCGGCAGCCGTCACAATGGCGGTGCCGTGTTGGTCGTCATGAAAAACAGGAATGCTACAACGCTCTATTAATGCTTTTTCAATTTCAAAACACTCTGGTGCTTTAATATCTTCAAGGTTAATACCACCGAATGTGTCAGCAATATTGGCCACCGTGTTAATAAAGTCTTCTGTTGTTTTGTGCTTTACTTCAATATCAATAGAATCAAGCCCTGCAAAACGTTTAAACAATAACGCCTTGCCTTCCATTACGGGCTTAGACGCTAAAGGACCTAAATTACCCAAGCCGAGAATTGCAGTACCATTAGTGATAACCGCAACCATGTTACCTTTACCGGTATATTTATATGCATTTGCAGGATCTGCGGCAATTTCACGTACAGGTTCAGCGACACCTGGGCTATAGGCTAGGGCTAAGTCTTGAACTGTTTCAGCTGGTTTTGTTAGCTCAATGCTAATTTTACCAGGTACGGGATGTGAGTGATAATGTAGTGCTTGTTCACGAAAGTCAGACATAACGCGATGGTATCCTGCAATTTAAGTTAAAGTGAGAGGTGGAGTCTTGGGGTACGATACCCTTATTATTTTTAAATTCCAAGCAATATCAGGTCTATCCTGTTATATGCTATATCCTTTAATTTTAAGAGGTTTTTCAGTAACTTTGCAGGATTATATAAACATTTGATAAATAAAAATTCACCAAAAAAGTAAGTTTTGAGGTGCGTTTATGTCTATTAAAATATTAAAAAAATCTATGTTTAACGCATCATCATAAACTTAAAATAACAGCCTACTACACTACTTTAAAAACAGATAAGCCCACGTTAGCTACTTTTATCAACCTAGTTAAAATTTGTACTATTTAAAATATAGAGAATATCTATCGATTTGTCTGTAAAGGTTTATGCATACTCAGAATAAGATTAGGAAATAGTTATGCAAGGTGTGATGTAGCTCGAGCAAGCTAAATAAGATCAGAAGTGGTAAATTTTAGACACAAAAAAAGCACCCTAAGGTGCTTTTTTTAACTAAACAGCAATAATTACTTCTTGCTGCTAAGTGCACCGAAGCGCTTGTTGAAGCGATCAACACGGCCGCCAGTGTCTAAAATCTTTTGCTTACCAGTGTAAAACGGGTGACACGCAGAACATACGTCTAAGTGAATGTCTTTACAAAGAGTTGAGCTAGTTTCGAATTTGTTTCCGCATGAACATGTTGCAGAAATTACTTCGTACTTAGGGTGAATACCTTCTTTCATAGGAACCTCTAGTTAAGGCCGCATCGCTCTCCAAACCCGAAGTCTGGCACCATACGTCGTTAAAACAAATTTGTTGGTGGCGGATTTTATCCAACAACCTTCCCCTGCACAAGTATTTATTTATCTTTTCGCTAAAAAAGTGAACAATCTCTTTCTCAAGTACTATTGCTAGTAGGTTTTTAGCGGTATTTTTAGTACATTACAGCATTAATTTTACGGGTTGAGTTGTTATGAGTTTTGTTGAAGTTGCTATTAAAGTCCCGCTTCCACGCACCTTTGATTATAAAATAGAAGAGCAGCTCAGTGGCTTATCAACCCCAATACTACCGGGCATGCGGGTTTTAGTACCTTTTGGTAATCAAAAAAAAGTGGCTGTTGTTCTGGGCATTAAAAACAGTACCGACGTCCCTTTAAATAAAATTAAGAATATTATAGAGGTAATAGACGATACCCCTATTTTAAGTGCCCAACATTTAGAACTCCTTAGCTTTACTGCCCGCTATTATTGCTATCCCTTAGGCGAAACTATTCACATAGCGCTACCGAGTGCACTTCGCCAAGGTGAATCGCCTGATAAAACCAGTATTAATATGGTTGCCCTGACAGAAAAAGGTGCAAAAGTACCGTCATTAAAAGCTAAAACACAGCTCAACCTATTAAAGCAGTTATCGCAATCAGGTAAGTCATCATTAACTGAGTTAAAAGCTCTTGGCTTTAGTAAAAAAACAATAGATAGCCTAATAGATAAAGAACTCATTACGCAAACTATTGAACACGATAACCAATGGCAAAGCGTTGCACCAACTGTCGGTAGTAAACCTGTACTTAATAAAGAACAAGCGGTTGCTTGTACAGCAATAAATCAAAGTAGTGGATTTAGCAGCTTTTTATTAGAAGGCGTAACTGGCAGTGGTAAAACAGAAGTGTATTTACAGTGTCTAGAAGAAGTATTAAAACGTGGCGAGCAAGCATTAGTATTAGTGCCAGAAATAGGCTTAACGCCACAAACTGTAAACCGTTTTCGTCGCCGCTTTCCTGATACTCCCATTATGCTTTGGCATTCAGCCCTTACCGACAACGAGCGATTGCAAACATGGCGTTTTTGCGAAAAAGGCAGTTGTGCAATAGTTATAGGCACACGTTCGAGTATTTTTCTGCCATTTTTAAAACTCGGTATGATAGTTGTCGATGAAGAGCACGATTCATCATTTAAGCAACAAGATACCCTTCGTTACCATGCTCGTGATTTGGCCGCATACAGAGCTTTTCAGCATAAAATACCACTTATATTAGGCAGTGCTACACCCGCACTTGAAACACTTCACAAAGCAATTAATAACAAATATCAGCTACTAAGTTTAACCGAGCGCGCGCAAACTGCGACAGATAACCAATTTAAGTTACTCGATATGAAAGGTCAGCCCGACCAAGCAGGTATTGCACATGCAAGCCTTGCCACTATGCGCCAACACTTAAACCGCGGTAAACAGGTTATGGTGTTTTTAAATCGTCGAGGTTTTTCACCCACTCTTATTTGCCATGAATGTGGCTGGCTAAGTGAATGTAAACGCTGCAGTACCAGCGCCACATTTCATAAAGCGATTGGGCAAATGATTTGTCACCACTGTGGCGATCAATACCCTGTTCCTCACCAATGTCCTGATTGTGGAAGTACGCAAATATTTCCAAATGGCAAAGGTACAGAGCAAATTGAAGAGTTTTTATCGACCGAGTTTCCAGATACACCCGTTACTCGCATAGACCGCGATTCAACTCGCCGTAAAGGCAGCCTTGAAAAAGCACTAGATGAAATAAACCTAGGCGGTGCACGCATTTTAGTAGGCACACAAATGCTTGCCAAAGGCCATCACTTTGCAGATGTAAGCCTTGTTATAATTTTAGACGTAGATAGCGGCTTATACTCATGCGACTTTAGGGCGACAGAGCATTTAGCACAGTTAGTTACTCAGGTCGCGGGGCGAGCTGGGCGTTCAGGGGAACCTGGCCAAGTATTATTACAAACACACTTTCCAGAACACCCACTTTTACAAGACTTAGTTAATAATGGTTACCAAGATTTTGCTCGCTTTGCACTGAGTGAACGCGATGATGCAGACTTACCACCCATTACAAATATGGCTATTGTCCGTGCACAAGGACACAGCATTAAGCTAGTCGTCGATTTTTTGACGGATTTGGTTCCTGTGAATGGGGTATCTGGTATACAATTGCTCGGTCCGATCCCTGCTCCACTTGAAAAAGTCGCAGGTATGTATCGTTTTCAATTACATATTCAAGCGCAAGATCGCCGCATATTACATCAGTACCTTGCGCAAATGGTTGATTATTTAAGTTCAAGTAAACTTGCACAAAAAGTACGCTGGAGCTTAGACGTAGACCCTATAGACATGATTTAGGTTAAGGCCAAAATAACACCATGGCACAGCACGATTATATTAACAAAAAGCCTGCAGGCAGAAACAGTAAAAAAAACGCACCCGCTAAAAAACCATTTCCTATTCTTTTAGCTGTCATAGCCATCTTACTCGTCGGTGGTTTTGCTTATACATTATGGTTTATTAAAAGTAATGCAGATCCAAAACTTGTCGAAAAACAAGCAAACCCCACTGCGCCCGCAAAAGTAGAAGTGGTTATTCCACGCACACCAGAGTTTATTAAAGAAATTAGAAACCACGAGATTCAAGTTGAAGTGAAAGAACTTGAGCAAAAAGGCCCTTACGTTATGCAGTGTGGTTCGTTTAAAACCCACGCACAAGCGGAATCGCTAAAAGCTAAAATAGCATTTGCAGGCCTCATTTCTGAAATAAAACAGGCTGAAGGCAGCAATGGTACTTGGTATAAAGTGCGCTTAGGCCCTTATAAAACCAAACGCCAAGCCGAAAGTGATAAAAACAAACTTAAACGTGTAAAAATAGTCGGCTGCGGAATTTGGGGCTGGACTTGAAAATAAACCATTCACCCATATAACCTCTTCATAATCGTTTTTTACGAGTTGCCTCTGCAGCTCGATGATGAGGAATAACATGACTACTATCGTAAGTGTACGCCGTGGCGACAAGGTTGTAATTGGCGGCGATGGCCAAGTGTCTCTTGGTAATACCGTAATGAAGGGCAACGCCCGTAAAGTTCGACGTCTTTATAATGGCAAAGTAATCGCTGGTTTTGCCGGCGGTACTGCTGATGCCTTCACTCTTTTCGAACGCTTCGAAAGCAAATTAGAAATGCACCAAGGAAACCTGACTAAAGCCGCAGTAGAAATGGCTAAAGATTGGCGCAGCGACCGTGCACTTCGAAAACTCGAAGCTCTGCTCGCTGTAGCAGACGAAACAGCCTCTTTAATTATTACCGGTAATGGCGATGTGGTTCAACCTGAAAATGACCTAATTGCAATTGGCAGTGGTGGTAACTTTGCACAATCAGCTGCAACCGCCCTTTTAGAAAATACAGATTTAAGCGCTCGTGAAATAGTAGAGAAGAGCTTAACTATTGCAGGCAACATCTGCGTATTTACTAATAACTTCCAAACAATCGAAGAATTATAATAGGAACTATCATGTCTGATATGACCCCAAGAGAAATTGTTCACGAGCTAGATCAGCACATTATAGGTCAGGCTAAAGCAAAAAAAGCAGTGGCTATCGCACTTCGTAACCGCTGGCGCCGCATGCAACTCAAAGAAGATTTACGCAGCGAAGTAACACCAAAAAACATTTTAATGATTGGTCCAACCGGTGTAGGTAAAACAGAAATTGCCCGCCGATTAGCAAAACTTGCTAACGCACCCTTTATTAAAGTAGAAGCGACTAAGTTCACTGAAGTTGGCTATGTTGGTAAAGAAGTTGAGACTATCATCCGCGATTTAGTCGATGTATCAATTAAAATGACTCGCGAACAGCAGACTAAGAAATTTAAACATCGCGCCGAAGAAGCAGCAGAAGAGCGCATTTTAGATGCCCTTTTACCACCAGCGAAAGATCAATACGGCGAAACGCAGCGTGATGATAACTCATCAACTCGCCAAGCGTTCCGTAAAAAGCTACGTGAAGGTCAGCTAGATGATAAAGAAATTGAAATCGATTTAGCACAAGCACAACCAAACGTAGAAATTATGGCGCCTCCTGGTATGGAAGATATGACCAACCAGCTACAAAGCATGTTTCAAAACATGGGCGGCGATAAGCGCACTAAGCGTAAACTAAAAATCAAAGAAGCCTTCAAACTATTAACGGAAGAAGAAGCCGCTAAATTAGTAAATCCTGAAGAGCTAAAAGAGCAAGCTATTTTTGCAGTAGAGCAAAACGGTATTGTGTTTATTGATGAAATAGACAAAATTTGTAAGCGCGGCGATTCTTCAGGTCCAGATGTGAGCCGAGAAGGTGTTCAGCGCGACTTACTACCGCTAATTGAAGGTTCAACTGTAAATACTAAGCACGGAATGGTTAAAACTGACCATATGTTGTTTATTGCTTCTGGTGCGTTTCAGATGGCGAAGCCATCAGATATGATCCCAGAACTACAAGGCCGCTTACCGATTCGAGTAGAACTTGAAGCACTTACTGCAGATGACTTTAAACGCATCCTTACAGAGCCTCATGCGTCGCTTACCGAGCAACAACGAGAGTTGCTTAAAACTGAGCAGGTATCGATTGAGTTTAGCGACGATGCAATTGAGCGTATTGCCAAAGCAGCTTGGCAAGTTAACGAGAAAACCGAAAACATCGGTGCTCGTCGTCTACACACTGTAATGGAAAGATTGATGGAAGAAATTTCATACGATGCTTCTGAAAAAGCAGGCTCGTCATTAGTAATCGACGCAGCTTATGTTGAAAAACACTTAGGTGCACTTGTTGAAGATGAAGACTTAAGCCGCTTTATTCTATAAAACGAATATAAACGTTATACTAAAAGCCTCCAAATTGGGGGCTTTTTAATGGGATATATTAAATGAAACACGTAACAAAAGTGCATTACCACAGTGTGAGTAAAAATCTAGATGTTTACTTTGATGATGACAGTAAAGCTGTATTTAGCTGTGAGTTTTTACGTGTACACTCCCCTTCAGCTGAAGTGCAGGGCCATGGCTCTGGCCCAATGAAGCTAGTACTTAATAAGCAAGCTGTAGGAATAAAAAGTATTGTACCTGTTGGGCATTACGCACTTCGTCTAGGTTTTGACGATGGCCATAACAGCGGTCTATTTAGCTGGCGCTACTTTGAAAAACTACAACAGCAACAAGATACATTATGGAGTGAATATTTAGCGCGGGTAACTGAACACGAAAAAAGTAAAGATAGCGTACCTATAAAATTTGTTCCTTAAACTTTATAGGCCCGTTCTATTAAGCGTTATTAAACCTTAAATTTATCAATTGCAGAGAACAGAACGCGAGCCTGCTCAGAGACTTCTTCACTTGTTTGCGCATTGTTAGCGGCATGTTCAGTTGCGTCTTGTGCAATATCGCGAATTCTTACTACATTTTTATTAACCTCTGATGCCACTTGGCTTTGCTCATCAATAGCAACTGCTATTTGAGAGCTCATTTCCATTATTGTTTGTACATCTTCTGTAATTGCGCCTAATAGCTCACCTGCTTTAATTGCTTGTGAGGCACTTTCATCACCTTGAGAGCGACATTTGTGCATAATACTCACCACTTCTTGAGTACGCTGCTGTAAGGTACTTATAATACCTTCAATCTCACTTGTAGACTCTTGAGTACGCTTTGCTAATGAACGAACCTCATCTGCAACAACAGCAAAACCACGACCATACTCACCAGCACGGGCCGCTTCTATTGCCGCATTAAGTGCAAGTAAATTTGTTTGATCTGCAATCGCTCGAATTACATCAAGCACTGAACCAATTGTTTCACCATCTTTTTCAAGTTGCGACACTACATTTGATGCATTCCCCAGCGAATCAGATAGGGCCCTAATGTGCTTAACGGTAGAATCTACTTCACTACGCCCTTGTTGTGCACTTAAATTTGTTGACTCTGCTTTTTTCGCAGCCGCTTCAGTATTATGTGAAATATCCTGAATCGTCGCCTGCATTTCGGTGGCTGCAGTTGCAACCATGTCGGCTTCATGTAGTTGCTCTTGCATACCAGAGCTTGTTGCTGCGGTACTTTCTGATAAATGCTCTGTTGCTACATTAAGCGTGTTTAAAGCACCATTAACTTCGTTAATTAAGTTCTTAAAATCGCCTATTAAGCTATTAAAGTCGACCGTCATGGTGGTAATTTCGTCTTTACCAGTTTGCTCTATCATCACGCTCAAATCATTATTACGACGAATGTCGTTAATGGTGTGATAAACCCGCTCAATAGGTACGATAATGGAGTGGCTTGTAAAATAAACGAGTGCTAATACAATCACACCAGCAATCACAAATACCAAAATAGCTAAAAATTGAGCCTGCTCTACACTTTGTTCTACTTGTAACTTAGTGTCTTTAACGATTTTAGAAACAATGGCGTCGCTTTTATCTACACTGTCACGCATTACTCCAAGTGCGCCTGACTCAAGATCTAGCCCTAGCTTAGTTTGCGCCTGCACAAGTGTTTGAAATTCGCTTTGGTATATATCAATCATAGGATTAATTTGTGCTTTATAGTCGCTTGGCAGCTGTGCTGCAGCTATCTGCTGCTTAAATGTATTAATTCCCTCATTAAAACGCCCTAGGTACTTAATATCAAATCTCAGCATGAAATCTTTTTCTGAGCGTCTTAGTTGCAGCATTGACGACAGCAGTTGGTAATTTTGCTGCTCTTTTAATAGTTGCTCAACTTCATGAACCGAGCTTCTAAGCTTGCCATATAACCCGTCGGTCGGGGTTAAACCAATCTCTTTTTGAAGCTTAACAACAGTATTAAAATCATTATTATAGCTATTTATTAGTTGCTCAAAGCGCTGAACTTGCCCCTGTGCAATACCTTGGTTAGCCATTAACTGTTGTAACTTTTTTACTTTATCACTTAACTGCTCAAAATCCGTTTCAAATGCAGTTAACGCGTCTTCTTGTTTATAAAACAAAAAGTTTTTTTCATGTTTACGCAATGCTAATGCATGTACGTTGAGCTCTTCTGCTAATTGAATAGTCTTGTTTAAGCTCAGGGTTGTACGTGATTCAAAAATAATCACGCATAAAAGGACCACCATTGCTAAACCAACAACGACTGCGTTTAATTGTAAACGTCGTTTGATTGTTAAGTTTTGTAAAAAATTCATCGCTAACGCCTTTTTTAAATATGCATTTTTATTATAGCTAATAGATCAAAAGCGACTAATTAATTTAACTTTTTATTATTGGTAATTTTAAACAGTTTAAATATGATGGCTATAAGGCGACACTATCCCACAAACCTTTATGTAACGATTGTGTGTTATTCCATTGTTGTTTAACCAACCAATCAATTAAAGGCGCGGGGTCGCTGGGGTAATTTATTTGCTTGTTTTGCGGCGCGCTATTCCAATCATCAAGGGCTTGTGGGTTTAAATAGTTCATAACATGCGCCATGCCCATGGCAAATAAAGTTTGTGCATTTGCTGCTTGCTCAAACTGACCATCTAAAGGCTTTAATAGTAACTTTTTACCTAACTTAAGCGCTTCACTGGCAAGCTCAAATCCCGCATTACCAATAACGCCACTTGTGTTTGCTAAGTCGTTTAAAAAGCCAGAACGTGAAGGGGCTCGTAAATGTATGTGTCCAAAAGACTGATTGCTGGCATTTGGGTGATAGCAATAAAATTCTTTTTCGGGAAAGTCTTTTAAATAATCAACAACGCTATCTAAGTTTTCGAAAGGTAAATATACCAATACCTTGTTCATTACGGCTACAGGGTTGTCGTGATTATGATGAGCAATAAAAGGCGGTATTATATTATTTGCAAATGGTTGCCAGTGCACGCCTAAGTAGGTAGTCGCTGGTGCATAATGCTTGATAAGCGATTTTCTCAGGACGCCACGACCAAACATAGGTACGTTATCTGACAAAAATGCTGCTTGGTGACTAATGCCAATAACGGGTATACCTGCCCGTTTTGCAGCCCATGCTGTAACAGGCTCAAAGTCGTTAAGTACAAAATCGTACTGTTTTATCTCAAGCGATTTTATATCACTCACCAACTTACAAATTCGCATGTTTTTAAGTGTTTTTAAATTTTTAACTTGCCCATTTTCAGTGCTAAACGATAAACCACGATACGCTTTATAATCTGAGAATTCGTGCATATCAAAGTAATCTTTATTTGCGCGCCCTGAAAACACATAATCAACATCAATACCGAGCTTATTAAAGCAGCTTGCCATAACCCGAGCGCGCGTTATATGACCATTACCGGTACCTTGTACTCCATATAATATTTTCATGCAGGCACCACGAGTGCTAACGCAAATAAACCACAAAAACTACCAATCGTTGCGCCTATTATAATATCAGCAGGAAAGTGCACACCCAATACCACACGAGACATAGCAACGCCGGTAGCCCAACTAAATAGTAGTAATGCATATTCTGGAAAAAAATGGCTTAATATAATTGCCACTAAAAAGGCAGCTGCACTGTGACCCGATGGTAAACTAAATTTATCGCTTGGTACTATATAGGCATTTGTTACTAAGCAGTCGCATGGACGGATCCGAGCAAATCTATTTTTAGCTAGTAGGTAAATAGGTCTTTCTATAGCAAAACCAATTAATATAGTGACAGGCAATAATTGGTGCTGTTCATTATTACTAAGCCACCACACTGCTAAGCATATTAATATATAAAGCCCACCATCACCGCTTTTAGACAAACCAAAGGCCATTGTTTTAAACCACCTCGGTGAATTGCAATTAAACAAAGTTAAAAATAATTGCTCATCTATCTGAGTTACCTTTTTAAGCATATTATTATTCATCACCATCCCTCATTGCATAACATATGAACACCGATTTAGCTTATGTGTTGTAAATAACAATTGAGTGACGCTTTTAATACACTATTATTGCGATTAATGATTTAGCGCTTGTTTTGCCTAAATTTACTGCGATTAAGTCGTTGTTATTGCTTATAAGGAGGGTATACTGAGATATAAATTAATGTACCTTTTGAGGATAAAATAATGGATTACAGCACTTCTGATTTATGCGACCACTTTGCTGACGTGGTTGACGTGCTAGAGCCTATGTTCATCAACTTTGGTGGTCGACACAGCTTTGGTGGCCGCATTAAAACGGTTAAATGTTTTGAAAATAATGAACTCATCCGCGAATTACTTTCTCAAGATGGTACAGACCTAGTACTTCTTATTGATGGTGGCGGCTCAACTCGTCGCGCACTAATCGACATTGAACTGGCTGAGCTAGCACTTGAAAACAACTGGAATGGTATTGTTGTTTACGGCGCAGTACGCCACGTTGATGAGCTTGAAGAGCTTGATTTAGGCATTCAAGCAATTGCTTCAATCCCTGTTGCAGCCGACAGCGAAGGTGCTGGTGAAGATGCTATAGGCGTTAACTTTGCTGGGGTATCATTTTTTGATGACGACTTTATTTATGCTGATAGCACAGGCATTGTTTTATCTGCAGAAGAATTAGAGTTGGAAGTTGTAGAAGTATAACGTGACCTCCCATTTAAAAGTATATGATGAAAGCGCGGTTAGAACACTTTGCTCTACCCGCGCAAATGAGAAAAAAGCATGGCAATCAATGGCCTTGCTCGACACCCAAGTAAACCTGCAACAAGCACTTGTTGACGCTGCTCAATTTGGTATCCGCTATGTACTTCTGGGTATTTGCGAAGATATCGGCCCAAAAGCAAACTTAGGAAATGGCGGTGCAAACGAAGCATGGCCAGCTTTTTTAAAACGCTTTTTAAACCAACCTCACAATCAATTTATTGCCACTCAAAAAGTGCTTTTATTGGGTGAAGTTAATACTGATGATTTAATGGCGCAAAGCAACCAGCTTAATAATCAGCAAGGCCAGCAATTAACTCAATTACGAGATTTATGCCAACAGCTTGATGAACGCGTAGAGTCGGTATTGAGCCTTATTTTTAAAGCGGGGCTTGAGCCAATCGTTATTGGCGGAGGTCATAACAATTGCTTGGGAATTATCCGTGCCCTGAGTAAGTCAAAAAATACACCTATTAATGCTATCAACTTTGACCCTCATGCCGACTTTAGAGAATGTGAAGGTCGCCATAGCGGCAATGGCTTTCGCTACGCTTATAACGAGCAACATCTAAGTAATTACCACGTTATTGGCTTACATGAGATAAAAAACAATCAAGCAATTATAGATGCAATGAGTGAAGCTAACTTTACGTTTGATAGCTATCAATCAATACAAGTTAAGCGAAAAATTACACTCACGCAGGTAATTGAAAACGCATTAAGTAATTTTAACGATTTACCACTGGGTATTGAAGTTGATTTAGATAGTATTACTTACATGCCGGTTAGTGCGTACACATGTTGCGGATTTAGTGTGAATGACACTGAGCACTTTGTGCATTTAGCAGCAAACCATCGCCACTCTAAGTACTTACATTTATGTGAAGCAGCGCCTAGACAGCACCCTAACGGAGTTGAGGCAGGAGCTGCCCATGTAGGACAAGTGATCAGTGCACTTGTGAATAGCTACCTACAAGCCAAAGAAAACACTTAGCGCTGCTGAACTAATCGCCACTCTTTTAGCCAGCTCATTAAACCGATACTACTTAGCGGGTGACCAAAGTAATAACCTTGGGCAGCATAACCTTTTAAGCTTTTTACAAACTTAAGTTGCTCAAGTGTTTCTACCCCTTCAAAAATCACTTTTGTTTTTTGTTGGCTATGCATTTCAACCATTCCGCTAACTAAACTGCGTATATTGTTTTGATTACTAAAGTCAGCAGTAAGTGAAGGTGAAACCTTAATATACTCTACCGCTAAACTTGGTAACTTAGAAAGCAGTACCGGGTTATCACCAAGTCCATCAACACATACTTTTAAGCCTATGTTATTAAGCCTTGCGATCATGCCTCTGCCTTTATCATCTAGTCCCGCAAAAATATGCAAAGGGCATTCAACAATTAAATCGCCAGCTTCCAAGTGATGCTCACTTAAAACAACATCAACAAATTCAATAAACTCTTCGTTAAGCATTTCAGGACCAAATACGTTAATGCTAAGCGGTATAGAAATACCTTCTATTCTAAGCGCCATTGCAAGCTCAGCGGCTCTCTCTATTACAAATTTAGCGAGTGGATAACCAAGCCCTGCAATTCTAATGTCGTCGATAAATCTGTTAGCGGATAAAATTCCTTGCTTAGGGTGCTGCCAACGCAGTAGTAATTCTAAAAACTCAATTTGACCGTTTTCGTTACAAATAATAGGCTGAAAATAAAGCTCTAACTCGCTCGAGAAATCAATATTTGCTAATTCTTTTAGTCGCGCTTGTTGCTCTCGCAATTCAATCATCATTTGTTGATGATAAGGCACAACCTTGCGATCTGGGTGGCTATCGAGTGCTAGGTATGCGTACGATATTAAATTATCAAAGTTGTTATCTTGCTCATTACAATCAACATAACTCGCTCTCGCTTTTACTTCTACAGTGCAGTTAGCAACATTAAATGGCTTAAGCGTTGCACCCAGTATTTGGTCAATAACTAATTCATGTAAGTGTTTTTGATTCGCGAAACTACAAATAAATGCAAAGTTAAGACCCCCTAAGTGGGCTAGCTTTTCTTGCCCAGTTAAAGTCACTATTTCGTCACTTGAAAGTAGCTCTTTTATTCGATTAGCCGATTGCGCTAACAGTATATCGCCAAAGTCGCGTCCAATATGCTGGTTAACTTGCTCAAAGCCTTCAAGGCGAATAACGATTAACGCTGCGCTTATTTGTTTGTTGTCGCACCATGTATAATAACCTTGGCGTAACTGTTTTCTATCTGCAAAAACTGAAAGCGGAGACTCTTCAATAAATGCATCACCTTCAGGTTCTGGCTCTATAACGACTTCTATTTCAGCACTTTCATCATTTAAAAAGCCAACAATAGCTAATAATAATATTGCTAACACAACCCAAAATAGCGGAACTTCCAATAATAAATGAGCTGAAAATAGAACAACAAATAAAAGACCAGCCATTGAGCTGGTAATTATCATGCTCCAATTATTTCGCTCAAATGCTTGCCATAAGTGAAAACAAAATCCAAAGGCTAGTAAAATAGCAAGCCAAGCCGCACCGCTGCTTAAGATAGCTAAACCAACAGCAGCTGTGCATAAATAACTAAATTTAATACTGGTATTTTTAACAGCAAATAAAGTGGCGATCATCGCCATTAATAGTGCACCACTAAAAAATATTGGGAAATTACTGTCGGTTAGTATGTTCAAATTAACGGCATCCGTATTCGCTAAGAAAGTTTAAACCAAGTTATATGTGAGCAAAAATAATACAAACTAATTAATTCTACCCAAAATCCATAAATTTAACAGTTTATTTACGCCAAATTGGTAACTTAATTGTGATGGATGACTTATTTGCCAATGCGCAATATCAGCTCTTGCGCCAACCTTTAAAATACCACGGTCGTCTAACCCTAGTGCTTTAGCTGCATTTCGAGTAACACCAGCTAATGCTTGCTCAGGTGTTAATCTAAACAATGTGCATGCCATGTTCATCATCAAGTGCACTGAGCACAGCGGTGAAGTACCAGGATTAAAGTCACTCGCAATAGCTATCGGTACTTTATATTGATTAAGTAATTCTATAGGTGGGAATTTAGTTTCTCTTAAAAAATAAAATGCACCTGGCAATAACACCGCTACCGTCCCAGCGTCTGCCATTGCTTTTACACCCTCTTCATTTAGATGCTCAATATGATCCGCCGAAAGGCCATTAAACTGCGCCACCAGCTGAGAACCCTGTTGATTAGATAGCTGCTCAGCATGGCATTTTACTGGGAGGTTGTGCTTTTTAGCCGCCTGGAAAACACGTTTGGTTTGCGAATAACTAAACCCTACATTTTCACAAAATACATCGACTGCATCAGCAAGATTATTAGCCACTACCTGATCAAGCATGTCAGTACACACTAAATCAATATATTCATCAGCACGGCCTTTGTATTCAGGCGGTAGAGCATGCGCCCCTAAAAAAGTAGTTTTAATATCAATAGGGTGATGTTCACCTAATAAACGAGCGACTTCTAATATTTTTATCTCGTTTTCAGTATCTAGCCCATAACCAGACTTTATTTCAACGGTGGTTACACCTTCTTTTAACAACGTATTTAAGCGATCTTTTGCATCAACAAACAATTGTTCACGGTCGGCTGCTCTTGTGGCTTTAACCGTACTTGCTATGCCACCGCCTTGTGCTGCGATTTGCTCATAGCTTACGCCTTGCAAACGCTGTTCAAACTCTTGCGATCTTGAACCTGCAAATACTAAGTGAGTATGGCAATCTATTAAGCCCGGCGTTAACCACTGCCCTTTTACACTCAATGTCGGCGTTGCAAACACATCAAAACTAGGCAATGTTGATTGCTCTCCAATCCACGCAATTTTACCATTTTTAATGGCTATAGCAGCATTTTCAATTGCGCCATAAGGGGCATTTATATTGCTATCCATAGTGGCAATATTGGCATCAGTTAAAAGTAAGTCGATTTCTTCTAACTCATAATTTTGTGTTGTGCTTTGCATTTTTCAGCCCTTTTTACGCCCAGAGTGATGAAAATATAGTCTAACAACCCATCTTGTATATACAAGGTAATTGTGTCATCTTATTTATATAGTTTATTTTTAATGTAACCATAAATTTAATGACGACACCTAAATTTGCGCAAATAAAACAATTCATTGTTGATAAAATTCGCAGCGGTACGTGGCAAGAAAACCAACGTGTTCCCTCTGAAAACGAACTAAGTAGTCAATTTAGTGTAAGCAGGATGACAGCCCGCAGAGCACTAAGCGAATTAACCGAGGCAGGTATTTTAACCCGCAGCCAAGGGTTAGGTACATTTGTAGCTACATTTAAATCGCAGTCATCATTACTTGAAATAAAAAATATTGCTGATGAAGTAAAAGAGCGTAACGGCAACTACACCTGTAGCGTACTCATACTCGAATCAATAAATGCAGTCGCACCTATTGCCATTGCACTTGGTGTTGAGGTTGACAGTGTTGTATATCGAAGTGTACTTGTGCATAACGAAAACGACAGCCCTTTGCAGCTAGAAGAGCGTTTTGTAAACCCTGCCCTTGCGACTGGCTACTTACAACAAGACTTTAGCATGCTTACACCACATGAATATTTATCTAGTGTTGCTCCACTTACTCAAGCAAGGCATACCGTAGAGGCCATTATGCCAAACAGCGAAATGTGCCAATGGTTAAACTTATATAATGAAGAGCCATGCTTACAAGTGATCCGACGCACCTGGTCTGTTAAAGGCATTGTAAGCTTTGCGCGCCTTGTATCACCAGGCAGTAAATATCGCTTAGGTGGCCACTTAACATTTAAAAAATAACAAACAATAGCGCTTACTGCGCTTTTTTTATAACAAATCACCTTGTATATACAACAGGAGCAAAACATGAACAACCGACTCGACACAAGTCGCGTAATACGTGCACCTCATGGAGATAAAATAAGTGCTAAAAGCTGGCAAACAGAAGCTGCTAAGCGCATGCTAATGAATAATTTAGACCCTGAAGTTGCAGAGCATCCTCATGCACTTGTTGTATATGGTGGTATTGGCCGAGCAGCTCGTGATTGGCCAAGTTATGACAAAATTATAGAAACCCTCGATAGGCTCGAAAGCGACGAAACCCTGCTTGTACAATCAGGAAAACCCGTTGGTGTATTTAAAACCCACAGTAATGCTCCTCGCGTGCTTATTGCTAACTCAAATCTTGTTCCACACTGGGCAAATTGGGAGCACTTTAACGAGCTCGATAAAAAAGGCTTAATGATGTACGGGCAAATGACGGCGGGTTCTTGGATCTATATTGGCTCGCAAGGCATAGTACAAGGAACTTACGAGACCTTTGTAGCTATGGCAAAGCAACATTTTGCAGGTAGCGCTAGTGGTAAATGGGTATTAACAGGTGGTCTTGGTGGTATGGGCGGTGCGCAACCACTTGCAGCTACAATGGCTGGGTTTAGTGCACTGGTTGTTGAATGTGATGAAAGCCGTATCGATTTTCGTATAAAAACAGGCTACGTTGATGTAAAAGCAACAAATCTTGAACACGCACTGCAATTAATAACCAATGCATGTGTAAAAGGTAAAGCCCTCTCAGTGGGTTTACTAGGTAACGCTGCCGATGTATTTAGTACACTGGTTAAAACAGGCATTACCCCTGATGTAGTCACAGATCAAACATCTGCTCACGATCCATTAAATGGTTACTTACCACAAGGCTGGACAATGGAGTACGCAGCAAAAATGCGTGAGCAAGATCCAAAAGCCGTAGTAAAAGCCGCTAAACAATCAATGGCAGTCCAAGTTAAAGCTATGCTGGCACTACAAAAAGCCGGTGCCGCCACTACTGATTACGGTAATAATATTCGTCAAATGGCGTTTGATGAGGGTGTTACCAACGCGTTTGATTTTCCTGGATTTGTGCCTGCCTATATTCGCCCTTTATTTTGTGAAGGTATTGGACCATTTAGATGGGTAGCATTATCAGGTGACCCTGAAGATATATATAAAACCGACGCTAAAGTAAAAGAGCTTATTCCTGATGATGCACATTTGCATAATTGGCTTGATATGGCGCGGGAACGCATACAATTTCAAGGGCTACCTGCACGTATTTGCTGGGTTGGCCTAAAAGATAGAGCACGCCTTGCACTGGCCTTTAATGAAATGGTTAAAAATGGCGAACTTAAAGCCCCTATAGTTATTGGTCGCGATCACCTCGATTCTGGTTCAGTTGCCAGCCCTAACCGCGAAACAGAGAGCATGAAAGATGGCTCAGATGCAGTATCAGATTGGCCATTACTCAACGCACTGCTTAATACCGCTAGTGGCGCTACTTGGGTGTCGCTTCATCATGGTGGCGGTGTAGGCATGGGATTTAGTCAGCACTCTGGTGTAGTTATTGTTGCCGATGGTACTGATGAAGCTAAAGAGCGTATTGCTCGCGTACTGTGGAACGACCCTGCAACAGGTGTAATGCGCCATGCTGATGCCGGATACGACATAGCAAAAAACTGCGCTAAAGAACAAAATTTAGACCTACCTATGTTAAACGAGGAATGATCATGTTCGAACTTACTCTCACACCCGGATCACTTGATTTAAACACACTAAGAAAAATTAATAATTCACCGGTAAAATTGAGCCTTGCAAAGCATGCCGAGTCGCAAATAGCAGCCAGCGCGCAAACCGTTCAAAACGTTATCAATGAACACCGCACTGTATACGGAATTAACACCGGCTTTGGATTATTAGCCAATACCAAAATTGCCGACGACGAACTTGAATTATTACAGCGCTCCATTGTACTTTCACACGCTGCGGGTATTGGCGAATACATGGATGACAGCACAGTAAGGTTAATGATCACCTTAAAAGTAAACTCACTTTCACGTGGCTATTCGGGCATTCGCCTGCAAGTAATCCAATTTTTTATGCAGCTGCTTAGTAGCGAAGTATATCCATGCGTGCCTAAAAAAGGCTCCGTGGGGGCATCGGGAGATTTAGCTCCTCTTGCGCATATGTGTCTACCTTTATTAGCTGAAGGTCAAATGCGACATAAAGGAGAAATAATTAGCGCAGCACAAGGGTTAAAAATAGCGGGACTTGAACCCCTAACACTTGCAGCCAAAGAAGGCTTAGCATTATTAAATGGCACACAAGCGTCGACTGCGTTTGCACTACAAGGCCTATTTAGAAGCGAGAACTTATATGCACAAAGCTGCGTTATCGGATCAATTAGCATAGAAGCTGCAATGGGTAGTCGCGCGCCATTTGATGCACGTATTCATGAAATTCGCGGCCAACGTGGTCAAATAGACACCGCTCAAGTATTTAGAGAGCTACTCGATACGCACTCTCAAATTAGTAACTCCCACGTCAATTGTGAAAAAGTACAAGACCCTTATTGCCTTCGCTGCCAACCTCAAGTGCTAGGTGCTTGCCTAACTCAGATACGCCAAGCTGCAGAAGTGTTACTATGCGAGTCGAACGGTGTAACCGACAATCCGCTAGTTTTTGCCGATGTAGGCGACATAATATCGGGCGGAAACTTTCATGCAGAGCCCGTTGCTATGGCCGCTGACAACTTAGCAATCGCAATTGCCGAAATTGGCGCATTAGCAGAAAGGCGAATTGCATTACTTATCGATTCAAACCTATCCAAATTACCGCCATTTTTAGTTGAAAACGGGGGGGTAAATTCAGGATTTATGATTGCCCAAGTTACCGCAGCAGCGCTTGCATCAGAAAACAAATCATTAGCGCATCCGGCTTCGGTCGATAGCTTGCCTACATCTGCAAATCAAGAAGATCATGTTTCTATGGCAACCTTTGCAGCAAGGCGCTTAGATGAAATGGCCAATAATACCCAAGGTGTTTTGGCAATAGAATGGTTAGCATCGGTTCAAGGGCTAGAATTTAGAAAGCCGCTTGAACCATCAAATAAAGTGCAAAGCGCTAAAGCGTTGTTACGCGAGCATGTGAGTTATTATGATAAAGACCGCTACTTTGCTCCCGATATCGAAGCTGCTAACACATTACTAAGTGAAGGTAAGCTATGCGACTTTATAGAGAGCAGTCCCCTGCCTTCAGCATATTAAATACCGTGCTGATAGCTAAACCCTAAGGCTTCAATGGCTGAGCCTAATATTTTTCGCTCAGCCGAATCAGTTCCTGTAAACGTTGGCATTTCACCACCATGTTGCTGACACTTCATAGCGTAGTATTCAGCTTTTTTGGGGTGCGCAGGATTAACCACATTATAAATATTTTGCCCTACTTGCCAGTGCTCTATCACCGCAAAAATAGCATTAATTACATCTTGTTGATGCACCATATTTACCACTTGCTCACTTGATGTATTGAGCTCTTTACCTGCCACAAAACGCCCCGGTTCTCTATTAGGCCCTAGTAAGCCAGCTAAACGAAGTATTTTGCCATCTTGTTCAAGCACTTGCTCTTCAGCTTCGTAAAGCTTTATTTGGCGCTCGTTTGTGCATGAAATATCGCTACTTTCGCTATATACACCAGGCTCTTGATCGTACACCCCGGTTGATGAGCACAATAAAAAGCCCTTTGCGTTTAGCTCCTTTGAAAGCTTAAGCGCTGCGGTGAGTGTTTCAGGATAATTACTTTCACTGTGTCTGCTACGGGGTGGAATAGCACATACCCAATAAGCATCTTGTAAATCAACTTGATGCCTTAATTGTCCATCTTCAAGTGTAAACTGACGCTCAAAGTCAAACTCGTGTATATCTGTTCTATGCGTTCCTTGTACTTGCCAGTCAGCTTTTTGTGCACTTACGCATAAAGCATGTCCTAACCAGCCTGCACCTAATACTACTAATTTATTACTTTTATTTGTCATTTTTGTATAAGCCTTTATTTTAAACGCATAATTAGTTCTTTCTATCTAACTTTATAGAGATTTTAAGTAAGATATGATTAGATATAATTTCATAAATAATAAAAATATGTGTACTCATGCTAAATAATTTATCATTACGGAAGAAAATATTATTATTGATTGGTGGAACAATTACCGTTTTACTAATTATCGCCTCAACATTTTTTGTTAAACACATTGCCAATCTCTCTAGAGAAAACATAGAAAACGAAGCACAAAGTTATCTACAGACCGAGCAACTTTCAATGCAAAGTTACTTCGCGATGTACGGTAAAATGGTATCAACCTTTGTTAATAACCCACATTTAATCAACTTTTTTGAAAATTGGGATACGCGCGATCAAGCACTCGAAAGCGCGCCAGGTTACAACGAAGTAAACCAAGACTTTGTGCGTTTAAGCTCAAATGACGAAAACATTTTATCGGCCTTTTTTGCCTCAGCAACCACCGGTGAATACTTTAAAGAAAACGAGCGTACAAGTCACTACAACGGCCAGCCTTATTACGCCTACAAGCGTGGGTGGTGGCAAGAAGCCATGCAAGTTAACAAGCTTTACGTAGGTCCAATCTCTGTTGATTTAACCACAGGCGTAGCATCCGCAGTAGTACAACAACCTGTTTATAACGCTCAGCGAAAACTCATTGGTATGGGCGGTGTTGATTTACAATTAAACAAAATTAACGACATGGTCGAAAATATTCGCTTTAACGGCCAAGGTTATGGATTTTTACTCGATGGCAATCAAAAAGTAGTACATTTTTCAAAGGCCACTGGGCATAAACTTTCAATTACAGATGAAGGTGCAAACGGTAAAGAAGGGCTCGATGCGCTTGAGCAACAATTTACAAATACAGCAGGCTTTAAAGAGTTAAATACACAAATGCGAAATAACCTTGAAGGCAGCCAAATGGTTACTTTTAAAGGTGAGCAGTTTTATGTGGTTTACCATCGTTTGCAGCTAGAGCAGCCTTATATAGATTGGTATGTAGGTCTACTTATCCCAACTACTATGATTGAAGAGCCCGTAAATGCCGCAGTAACCGCTACAACAACGGCGGTAATTATTATCTTAATCATTATATTAGCCATGATTTTATGGGCTACCCACATGATTTCAAAACCCATTACAACGCTTACACACATTATGCGTGATATAGCATCGGGCGAAGGCGATCTTACTCAAAAAATTGATATTAATAGTCAAGATGAAGTGGGACAGCTGGCCAACCACATGAACACTTTTATTGATAAGTTGCACGCCATGATGCTTGATACCGCAGCGCAAGCAGAACAACTAAGTAATGCAGCGGCCCAGCTAAGAAGTGTTTCTGAGAAAACAAATTCTGAAATTCAGCAAGAGAAGCAGCAAGTTGATAGCGTGAGCGCAGCGGTAACTGAAATGGCGACTACTGTGCTTGAAATATCACGTAACGCACAACACACAAATAACGCAGCTGAAGAAGTACAAGCAATTACAGCTGAAGGAGCTAGCCGTTCTACACAGGCGCAAACAGTAATGACTGAACTGGCATTACATATTGGCGAAGCATCTAAAGTGGTTGCAGGTCTTGAGCAAGAAAGTAATAACATTGGTGCGTTAGTCGATGTAATTAATTCCATTGCAGATCAAACCAACTTACTTGCACTTAATGCGGCTATAGAGGCTGCTCGTGCAGGTGAACACGGTAGAGGCTTTGCCGTTGTAGCTGATGAAGTACGTTCACTAGCAAGTCGCACACAAGAATCAACAGACGATATTCGAAATATGATTTCGCGCTTGCAGCAAATAGCTCAACAAGCCTCAGTAATGATGCAACAAGGACAAGATCAAACCGAGGGCTCAGTGCTTCAAACTAAAGAAGTGCTTAGCTCACTTCACAATATTGCGCAGTCGGTTACTAAAGTACAAGACCAAAGTCATCAAATAGCCACATCTACCGAGGAGCAAACTGTTGTTGCTGAAGATATTAATACGAGCCTTTCAGCAATTAATAACTTAGTGAACAGTACCGCTGACCATGCGCACACCCTCGCTGACGAAGCTCGTGACTTAAGTGATTTAGCTGCGGCGCTTAACAAAACGGTTAATCAATTTAAATTATAAAACATTCATTTTATAGTTGTGTTTAAGCGTAAAACTTAAGCGCAACTATAACCCTTGTTTTTAATTTATTTAGCACCATATCTTTACAGTTCGCTGCTATTTTTACTGTAATTGAGTAATACAAAGTGATTTTTACGAACCAGATCAAATTTTTCGATTTTATACACCGATCTTTTTATTGAGATAGTTTGTTGTTTGGCAGAGTCTGGTATAGTAGCGCACGTAATAAACAGTGCTTTTTGAACGGTTTAATACAAAATTGCTAATTAATATGTTCTAAGTGTTACTTAAAAGCACATATTAATTACCAATTGTTAAAAATGGGTTAGCCGATACTCGGCTGACAAAGAATACATTGTAACGGTTTTATCATGATATCTAATTTATTTACCAAGCTTTTTGGTAGTCGCAATGACCGCACTATTAAAAACTTAAGAAAGACGGTCGCGCTAATCAATGCGCTAGAAACGCAACTTGAAGCGCTTTCTGATGAAGATTTAAGAGCTAAAACAGCTGAGTTTAGAGAACGTTACGATAACGGACAAAGCCTTGACGACATTCTACCAGAGGCTTTTGCTGTGGTACGTGAAGCGTCAAAGCGTGTAAATGGCATGCGTCATTTCGACGTGCAGTTATTAGGTGGTATGGTTTTACATCAAGGTCGCATTGCAGAAATGCGTACCGGTGAAGGTAAAACACTTACAGCTACTCTACCAGCTTATCTAAACGGCTTAACAGGCAAAGGTGTTCACGTAATTACCGTGAATGACTACCTTGCTAAACGTGATGCTGAAACCAACCGTGCGTTATTTGAATTTTTAGGCCTTACAGTAGGCTGTAACGTACCTGGTATGATGCCGCAGCAAAAGAAGCTCGCTTATACTGCCGACATTACATACGGTACTAATAACGAATTTGGTTTTGACTACCTTCGTGACAACATGGCTTTTAGCATTGATGAACGAGTTCAACGTCCATTATTCTATGCTGTAGTCGATGAAGTGGATTCAATCTTAATTGATGAAGCACGTACCCCGCTTATTATTTCAGGCCCAGCTGAGGATAGCTCTGAGCTATACACTGAAATAAACACCATCGTTCCTTTACTTGAGCTTCAAGAAAAAGAAGACGAAGAAGGCATTGAAGGTGACGGCGATTACACTATCGATGAAAAATCTAAGCAAGTTCATTTAACAGAACGTGGTCAAATTAAAGTAGAAGAGCTACTTACTGAGCGCGGCTTAATTGAAGAAGGCGATTCGCTTTATTCAGCAGCAAGCATTACGCTACTAAGCCATGTTTATGCCGCCCTTCGTGCTCATAAGCTATACCAAAAAGATGTTGATTACGTTGTAAAAGAAAACGAAGTAATTATTATCGATGAGCATACTGGTCGTTCAATGGAAGGTCGTCGTTGGTCAGAAGGTTTACACCAAGCTGTTGAAGCAAAAGAAGGTGTAAAAATTCAAAACGAGAACCAAACACTTGCCTCTATTACGTTCCAAAACTACTTCCGTTTATACGAAACGTTAGCAGGTATGACAGGTACAGCCGATACTGAAGCATTTGAGTTTCAGTCAATTTATGGCCTAGATACTGTTGTTATGCCAACTAATAAGCCGATGATTCGTGATGATCGCGCCGATTTAGTTTACCTAACGCAAGAAGAAAAATACGAAGCTATTTTAATTGATATTAAAGACTGCCAAGACCGCGGACAACCGGTGCTTGTTGGTACTATTTCAATTGAAAGCTCTGAGTATTTATCGCAGTTTTTACGCAAAGAAAAAATTAAGCACAATGTACTTAATGCTAAATTTCACGCGCAAGAAGCTGATATCGTTTCAGATGCTGGCCTACCAGGGACAGTAACAATTGCAACAAACATGGCCGGTCGTGGTACCGATATCGTGTTAGGTGGTAACTGGAACAGTGAAGTTGAAAAACTTGAAAACCCAACTGATGAGCAAATTGCTGAAATTAAAGCAGCTTGGAAAATTCGCCATGATGCAGTAATTGATGCCGGCGGTTTACATATCATAGGTACTGAACGTCACGAATCTCGTCGTATCGATAATCAGTTACGTGGTCGTTCTGGTCGTCAAGGTGATGCTGGTTCAAGCCGTTTTTACTTATCGATGGACGATGCGCTAATGCGTATATTTGCCGGTGAGCGTATGACGAACATGATGCGTAAATTAGGCATGCAACGCGGTGAAGCAATTGAACATCCATGGGTTAACCGTGCGATTGAAAATGCACAGCGTAAAGTAGAAGCACGTAACTTCGACGTTCGTAAGCAACTACTTGAGTACGATGATGTAGCAAACGATCAACGTCGTGTTGTTTACTCTCAGCGTAACGAACTACTTGAAGAAGGTGATATTTCAGAAACTATTACTGCAATTCGTGGTGACGTACTTAGCAATACAATTGATCAGTACATTGCACCGCAAAGCCTTGCTGAAATGTGGGATATTCCTGGCCTTGAAGAGCGTTTAAAACAAGACTTCTTAATTGAGTTACCTATTACTCAGTGGTTAGCAGATGACAATAAACTATACGAAGAAAAGCTTCGTGAGCGTATTGAGCAGGCGGTTGAGCAGTCATACAAGCAAAAAGAAGAGCAAGTTGGCGATTCTGTTTTACGTCAATTCGAAAAAGCGATTATGTTACAGAGCCTTGATCAGCATTGGAAAGATCACCTTGCTGCAATGGATCATTTACGCCAAGGTATTCATTTACGTGGTTACGCGCAAAAGAATCCTAAGCAAGAGTACAAGCGTGAATCGTTTGAGCTGTTCTCCGAAATGCTTGAAAACTTGAAAGTAGATGTTGTAAGCATTCTAAGTAAAGTACAAGTACGCGCAGAAGAAGATGTTGAAAAAGTAGAAGAGCAACACCGTAAAAGTGAAAATGCTCCTCGCGAATACCAACATGAAGAAGCTGAGCACGTAGGTGGCGAAGCGCCAGAAACAGCGACAGTAATGGCTCGTACAGAACCAAAAGTAGGTCGTAATGACCCTTGTCCTTGTAAATCAGGTCAAAAATTCAAACAGTGTTGCGGTAAATTAAAATAACCCAATATTGTCAGTAGCTTATTAAAAAGCGGCGCTAGCGTCGCTTTTTTTTATGGAGTTTTAAAGTAATGACTATAGAAATTGTACATGTAGCTGTTGGTGTTATTAAGAAAAATAACGCTATATTCATTTGTAAACGTGCAGATGAACAACATCAAGGCGGTTTATGGGAATTTCCTGGTGGTAAAGTCGAAGCTGGAGAAAGTGTGTTTGTTGCACTTAAACGCGAGCTTATTGAAGAAGTTGGACTAACCATTCACAGCTCTAGCCAATTGATGGTGATTGAACATGACTACGGCGATAAATGCGTTAAATTAGATGTACACGTAGTAAGTAACTTTAGCGGTGAAGCACATGGCGCTGAAGGGCAACCTAGCGAATGGGTAGCAATTACTGAATTAGAAAATTATGATTTTCCTGAAGCGAATGCTGAAATTATCGAAAAAATAGTTGCCCGATACGCATAAAAAAGAGCATAAGTGAGCACAATGAATATCTCAATACAAAATAAGCTAAGCGAACTGTTAGCACTGCCTCCTGAGTTAACTCAAGTTAGTGCGATTGGTAGCGGCCATATAAATAGTACATGGCTACTTACAAGTATTGATAAACAGTTTATTGTGCAAAAACTAAATACTGAGGTATTTAAAAACCCTGCTCAGTTAGTGAGTAATGCAAAACTAATTGAGCAGCATTTAAATGCTAAACAACTGCAAAATAATTACCCTCTTGAAATAATCAAACATATAGCTACACAAAACGACGAACACTTAATAAAAATTGATAATGCGTATTATCGCGTCCTTAACTATATTAGCGGTAGCTACAGCGAAGACGTTGTTAAAAATACCCAGCAGAGCGAGCAAGCGGCTTACGCCTTTGGCGTATTTGCTCAGGCATTACAAGATTTTGATGCGCAACAGTTACACACTGTAATTCCTGATTTTCATAACTTAGCGATGCGCTTTGAGCAATTAAATACCGCAATCACTAACAACGTAGTTAATAGAGTAAAGCACTGCAATGGTGAAATAGAGTATTGCTTAACGCAGCAGCATTTAATTACTGAGCTTAGTCAGGTAGCTAAACACATACCGCTTAGAGTGTGTCATAACGATACAAAAATAAATAATATGCTATTTTGTAATACAACTCACAAAGCAAAAGCAGTTATTGATTTAGACACCTGCATGGCAGGATTTTGGCTTTATGACTTTGGCGACATGGTACGTACATTTTGCTCCCCCGAAGCCGAGGATTCAACAAACTTACACAATGTTGTTATTCGAAAAGATATATTTTCAGCCATTGTTAAAGGCTATGTAACGCCATTAAAAAGCAGCATGAGTATACTAGAGCAAGAAAGCTTATTATTAGGCGCTAAAATAATGCCACTCATGTTAAGTGTGCGCTTTTTAACTGATTACTTAAATAACGATGTGTACTTTAAAGTATCTCATGCAGAGCATAATTTAGAGCGAGCACAAAACCAACTCGCGCTTTATAAAAACATACTGAGTAACGAAGAATGGATGCACGCGTGCTTAGTCGATGAAAAAATTCAAGATACAAAAAACCAGTAAGCTAAAAACTTACTGGTTTTTTGTTATTTATAGCAATGCAATTACCAGATTTTTACGCGATCTTCTGGTTTGATATACATTTTATCACCTTCTTTTACGTCAAACGCTTCGTAAAACTCAGGCATGTTCGACAAGATACCGATTACACGGTAGTGGCTTGGTGAATGAGGGTCTGTTAATAAACGATTACGTAACTCTTCATCGCGGTAGTTACGACGCCAGATTTGTGACCAACCCATAAAGAAACGTTGATCGCCTGTGTAACCATCTATCACGGGTGCTTTTTTATCACCTAAAGATAGCATATACGCTTTATGCGCAACGGTTAAACCACCTAAGTCACCAATGTTTTCGCCAAGCGTTAGCTCACCATTAACACTTGCATCTTCAAACGGTTTATATTCGTTATACTGTGCAACTAAAGCCGCTGTACGCTCTTCAAATTGCTTAAGGTCAGTCTCACTCCACCAGTTACGTAAGTTACCGTCACCGTCGTATTTAGCACCTTGGTCGTCAAAACCGTGACCCAGCTCATGCCCAATTACCGCGCCAATTGCGCCGTAGTTTACAGCATCATCCGCTTCTAAATTAAAGAATGGTGGTTGTAATATAGCGGCTGGAAATACAATTTCATTGTTTACTGGGTTGTAATACGCATTGACTGTTTGCGGAGTCATGTGCCATTCAGAGCGATCAACTGGTTTACCCAATTTAGCAATCATATCTGCGTATGCCCATTCGCTATAACGGATGTAATTACCTACTAGCTCGTCTGAGTTAATCTCTAGCTCTGAGTAATCTTTCCACGTGTCTGGGTAACCAATCTTAGGCGTAAATTTGTCTAATTTTTCTTTCGCTGCAAGCTTTGTTTCAGGGCTCATCCACTCAAGATTTTCGATAGCAACGCCATAACCTTTAATTACGTTATCAACTAACTCTTCCATGCGTGCTTTAGCTTCTGGCGGGAAGTTATCTTTAACGTATACCTTACCTAAAATCTCACCAAGTACACTGTTAGATGCATCAACCGCTTGCTTCCAAAGAGGTGCTTGTTCTTCTACGCCACGAAGTGTTGTGCTGTAAAAGTCAAAGTTAAGGTTAACTAAATCTTCGCTAAGTAGCTCTGCATAACCACTTACAAAATGAAATTTTAAGTAGTTTTTCCACGTCGCTAAATCAGTATCTTTGTAAATAGTAGCAAGTGCTTCTAAGTAGCTTGGTTGACGTACAATAATGTCACTTGCACTCACACCTGCATCTTTAAAGAATGCAGCTAAATCAAGCTCCCCCATCAACTTGCTAGCATCTGCTACTGTCATCTTGTTATAAGATTTAGTTGCATCACGGCTTTGCACACGGCTCCACTGAGCATCAGCTAGTGTTTTTTCAAATGCAAGTACGCTCTTGGCAGCTTCTGCTGCATTTTTAACGCCTGATTTTGCTAAAACATCTGTGATGTATTGCTCGTAAGAAGCACGAATTTTAGTGAATTTTTCGTCATCATTTAAGTAATAATCACGATCTGGTAAACCAAGACCCGACTGAGATAAATACAATGCATACTCGCTCGAGTTTTTAGCATCGTTATTTACAAACCAACCAAACGGTAAAGTACCGCCTTGTTTTTGAATTTTAGCCATTAAACCCACTAAATCAGCTTTAGATTTAACGCTATCAATCGTATCTAATGACGGTTGTAATGGCGTAATACCTAGCTCATTACGCGCAGATTGATTCATGTAGCTTTTATAAAATGCGCCAATTTTATACTCATCACTGCCTTTTTTAGCGGCCTTATTCGCGGCTGCGTTTTCTAGGGCAATTTTCATCGCTTTTTGTGACTCATCATATAGCTGCGAAAAAGAACCGTAGTTAGACTTATCACCTGGTATTTTAGTTTTTGCTAACCACTGTCCATTTACATGATAATAAAAATCGTCTTGTGCGCGTACTGAACTATCCATATTCGCTAGTTCAATACCAAGCTCTAGTGGCTTTTCAGCGGGTGCTGTTACTACAGGAGTATCGGTTACTTTAGCTTCTTGTTGTTTTTCACCACAACCTACTAGACCAAGTGCAAGCGCTATGCTCGCAGCGGCCATTGTTACTTTATTCATAATGATTCCGTTTGTTAGTTAGAATTAAATCATACCAATCTGCTTATGTATGGGGTCTATTTAACGTTAAGAAAATTACGCTAGAACTAGGCAAAAGTTTTTGTATCTAGTTGTTCTAAATAAAAAATTTTTAACGACGTTATAGTGCAATTTAATTCGTTAAATTGATCAAAGATTTATGCAGGTTGGTATCACATACCAACTCCATTAAATTCTTGAATATAGCAGGAGTAAAAATAGCACTGCCTGTACGCTTTTACTTAATGGAATGGGTATCAAGGGAGCTTTAAATAATAAAGCACACCAGGCAGTATCATAAACCTCATTAGACCAACAATAAAATGGAATATGTAACAAAGTATTTTGAATGCGGTGAGCTGCAAAAATAGCCCTACCAATAACAATATAGCGGGTGGCTAAGGCTAACTTTTATTCTTCCCGTGGAGCGCTAAACGCTCTAGTTTTTCTTTTAATGAAGGGGGGGCAGAAGCCGCTATCGCATTTAAGTAATTAGCGGTTTGCTCACTCATTTTCCGAGAGTTGGTAACTGTAGGGCTGCCCGATTTATTCGCGGTACTTAATCGCTGAGTTGCTTGAGGATTTGCAGTTATTTTTATTTGCCCGAGCTCTGCCATTCCAGCAGCTCTAAAGTGTGAAAGCATATCCATTTTTAAATAATTAAGCCTAAGCGCGATAGGCGCAGACACAGCCTCTATCATTAGCGTGCCGTCTCGGTAATTACTAACTCGGCATTTATCACCCAATTTAGGGCCTAAAAAATCTTTTAATAAGGTTTGCTGTGTATCAAGTGCTTGGCTTTTGCCTGCATAAGCCGATAAACGATTATTTAACCCCGCCATAATATCGGTTAGCGGTTTTGGTGCATATCTATCTTTAGCCATTTTACACCTCGTAAAAACTCACTTAGACCCAGAGATAATACTCTGGGTCTAAGTATACACTGCGTATTAATACTACGCGCCGGCTATTTGCATTTGCTCTATTAGTACTGAGCCTGTTTGAATACCACCACGGCGTTCTATATCACCACCAATGGCAGAAATACCTTTAAACATGTCTTTTAAATTACCAGCAATAGTAATTTCACTTACCGGATATTGAATTTCACCATTTTCAACCCAAAAACCTGCAGCACCACGAGAGTAGTCACCCGTTACGGTATTTACGCCCTGCCCCATTAGCTCTGTAACTAATAAGCCAGTACCCATGGTTTTTAATAGTGCTGTTAAATCGTTATGAGTTTGCTCAACGAGCCAGTTATGTATACCGCCTGCATGCCCTGTTGGCGTCATATTCATTTTGCGTGCGGCATAACTTGCTAATAAATAAGTTTGTAACTCGCCACCTTGAATTATTTCTCTATCGAATGTTTTAACACCTTCGCTATCAAACGGTGACGATGCCAACCCTTTTAAAATATGTGGGCGCTCAGCAATATTCACACAATTACTAAATACCTGAGTACCTAAGCTATCAAGTAAAAAGCTTGATTTACGATAAAGCGCGCCACCACCAATTGCCGACACCAAGTGACCAAACAATGAATTTGCAATATCTGCTCTAAAAATAACAGGCACTTTCATTGTGCCTAACTTTTGGCTGTTTAATTTAGCTAAGGTTTCAGCTGCCGCTTCAAGGCCCACTGCCGCCGCATCATTTAAACCAGCCTGATCGCGAGCAACTGTATAAGCAGAGTCGCGCTGCATGTGTTCGCCATCTTTACCTATTACCATAGTACTAATACTATGACGAGTACGCGGAAAGCCTGCAATTAAACCGTGGCTGTTACCATAAACACGTAATCCCTGATGCGATGAAAAACTCGCACCATCAGAGTTAACAATCCGCTCGTCTGCATTTAATGCAGCTTGCTCAGCAGCATGACAAAGCTCAATGCCTTCCTCAGGACTTACATCCCAAGGATGATATAAATCTAAATCTTTAGGATTAAATTCAAGTAACTCTTTATCAGCAACGCCGTTAAATGGGTCATCAGATGTAAATTTGGCTATATCAATCGCTTTTTCGACTACCGTGCGCAATGTTTTTGGATTTAAATCAGCCGTTGACGCCGAGCCTTTATTATTACCAACATATACACTAATGCCTAAGCCGCCGTCTTGGTTGAACTCAATGGTTTCTACTTCACCCATTCGTGTACTAACCGATAAACCAGACGTGCTAGACATCGCAGCTTCTGCAGCTGTAGCGCCTAATTTTTTAGCATGTTCGAGTACTTCTGCTACCGCATCTTTAACTTGCGATATTTGAGAATAAATTGGATCGTTTTGTTGGCTTTTCATAAATTAAGTCCTGAGCCTTAGAGGCATAATGCACGCATTTCTTATATTTAAATGCTAACACACTCAATGCATCACATCAGCTAATATTCCTAAGTATCATATTCATGTATAATGGCAAAAGTTATTTTTATTTAAGAGCATCCCATGGCAAAGAAAAAAGGCAAGCCTGCTGAAATTGAAGAAGAAATTGAATATGTATCAAGAACGGAGCTTAAACGCGAAGCGCAAGAGTTTCATCAGTTAGGTACTGAAATTGCCAAAATGGGTAAAAAACAGCGCGAACGCCTGCCATTAAATGACGATTTAAAAGAAGCGATGGTTGTTGCTGATAAAATAAGTAACAAAAGCGACGCGTACCGCCGCCACTTAAATTACATCGCTAAAACACTGCGTACTGTAGAAAACATTGATGATATTAAAGCGATTATCGATGTGATGCTTAATAAAAATAACCAAGCTGAAGTATTGGTCAAAAAAATTGAGCAATTACGTTCAGATTTAATTGAACAAGGTGATGACCTTATCAATGAGACTATTGAGCAGTTTCCGTCTCTTGATCGCCAACAAATGCGCCAATTAGTTCGTAATGCAGCAAAAGAAGCGAAAGCTGAAAAGCCAGGTAAAGGTTATAAAGAATTATTTCAATACCTTAAAGATGCTCATACTATTACGTATTAATTAGGTTGTCTTAAGTTATATTTTATTAAAAAAGGTGCTTCGGCACCTTTTTTGTTGTAGATCAAACCGCCTTCCTGAGTACTTTTTTATAATCACCCCTAAATAAATACTTAGGTGCGCGTGATGATTAAACTTCCACAATGGGATGAAACCCTAATAAACAAATATAATGTGTCTGGTCCGCGTTATACCTCTTATCCCACGGCTTTATCACTGCGTGACGGATATCAGCAACAAGACCTACTAAGCGCTATAGAATCGTCAACAAGTCGCTCTCTTTCTTTATATATTCACATCCCGTTTTGTAGTCAGCTTTGCTACTACTGCGGCTGTAATAAAATAATTACCCGTCATCAATCTAAGGCAGATACGTATCTCGACTTTTTAGCAAAAGAAATTACTGCCCAAGCGCCTTTATTTAAAAGCTACACGGTTGAGCAATTACATTTAGGTGGCGGTACTCCCACCTTTTTAACCGCAAAACAAATGACCCGTTTAATTAAGCTTTTAGAACAGCACTTTAATTTTACACGCACAACAGAACGCGGTATTGAAATAGACCCACGCTCACTTGCCGATAATATGCTTGTTGATTTAAGGATGCTTGGCTTTAACCGTGTCTCATTTGGGATTCAAGACTTTAACGATGACGTACAACTTGCTGTTAATCGCCCGCAAAATGCAGATACCGTTAAGCAATTAATTACACAAGCTCGCGAGCTGGGATTTCAATCTATTAATGCAGATATGATTTACGGGCTTCCTCTGCAAACGCCAGAGAGCTTTAAGAAAACTATAGAGCAACTTATTGAGTTAAGCCCTGACAGAGTATCAGTGTTTAACTACGCGCATTTACCAGAGCGCTTTGCCGCACAGCGTAAGATTAAAGATGCAGATTTACCCAGTGCTCATAATAAGCTCACCATGTTTAAAAATACGCTGGAGCAGATGACGCAAGCAGGCTATCAATTTATTGGTATGGACCATTTTGCAAAAACTGATAATGAACTAGCTGTTGCGCAGAATGAAGGCAAGTTACATCGTAACTTTCAAGGTTATACAACCCATGGAAATTGTGATTTATTAGGTTTAGGCGTGTCATCGATTTCGCAGATTGGCACCGCCATTTTACAAAATCAAAAAGAATTAAAACATTATTACCACAGCGTAGAAACACAAAGCGGTAGTGCTCTTAATAAAGGAATTCACTTAACACATGATGATGTAATTCGGGCTGATGCAATTAAACAGCTCATTTGCCAATTTGAATTAGATATACAAGACTTTAGTGAAAAACACGCGCTTATATTTAATGACTACTTTGAGGATGCATTAGTAGCGCTGGCGCCACTTATAAAAGATGAACTAGTAACTATAATTGATAATAAAATTAGCGTAACACCACGCGGTAACTTATTCATTCGTATTATTTGTATGTGCTTCGATGCTCACTTACAAAAACAAATTAACGCAACGCGCTTTTCAAGAGTGATTTAGCCTGAACTCTGGATAATAAATACATCGACACAAAAAAAGCAGACCTAGGTCTGCTTTTTGTATTTAAGTTGTAGCTTTAATTAAAAACGACTTTATCGCTACCTGGAGCGGCTTTAAACTCGATGATAATTTTAGCGCAATCCGCTTTAACTTCATCTTTAAGTGTTTTTTCAGCTTGCCAGCGAGCCTTATCTAGCTTAAAAATCTCTTTTTTAGAGTATTTTTTACGTGCATCGTGCGTCGGCATTTCTTTAACTACCTGATACATTTTATAAATACCAGGATACTGCGTCGTTAAATCACGCTCGCTTTCAAAGGCATACTGAGACATAAGTACCCAAATGCGTAAACAGCCTTCAGAAAACTCACACTGCTCTTCATTCATTGCACGTGCGATTAAATGAATACTATCGGCTAGTTTTGCGTTTCGCTTTAAACGCGACTTTTCAAGCTTTTGCTTTTGTTCAGCCTGCGTTTTAGCAATTAACTTTTTTTGCGCATTTAACTTATACAGCAACTGACCCGCATAAAATGCCAAACCAGCTATGATAGCAGCGCCTAAAAGTAAGGCTAAAATTACCGAGGTACTCATTATTTATCCTTACTATTTGTCGTCTTCATCTAACCATTCGTTGGCTAAATCATCAGATAAGTATTGATCGAAATCAGAATTGCCTTGGCTTTCAAGGTCATCTTCAAACTCGTCTTCGTCCTCATCTTCAATACCAAGAATTTCACATAACGCCTGATGACGAGCAATGCGACTATTAAAGTACTTAGCATCTTTACCTGTTAGCATTTCACCTTTTTCATGACGCTCTACTAATTTAAGTAAACGTTCATCATTCTCAAGTGCTTCTAGCTCTTGTTCAGGTGTAAATTCAGGCTCGATTACTTTTTTCAGCTCAATAGTTGGCTTTAAGTTGCGTTTCATTTCAACTTTAGGCTCCGGCGCGGTTGCGATTAACGGCACAGGCTTTTTACTACCTACACGCTTATCTTTAGGCGCGTGATTACTATTTTGGCTTTCGCTATCTAGTAAATCTGGCGCATTACGAGAACCGGGCTTTGCTCCTTTGGTTTTTTTAACTCGCTGCTCTTTTAATGCGCGCATTTCTTTAAGCTTATCTTGGCTTAAACGAACAGGTCCGTTTGCTGGGCTTTTGCGTGACTTTTTAGTTCTACTCATATCTTGATCATCTCACTTAAGAGGTTTTGAGCGAAGCGCAAATTAATGGGCATCGCAGTGCTGGCCTAGCCAGAAGAATTCAGTTTGCGCTATAGAGGTTGGGTTTCTCATTTAAAAGCGCCTTAGCTAATTAATCGCTAATTTTAAACGGTGGGTATTGTAACAGGACAAATAAAAAGGCGGTAGAGAAAACATCTCTACCGCCTGCTAATCTGAGCGCCATTATCTGGACACTTCTCCCTTCGACTTTTTTTAGTCTTTATTATTTTTATTATTATCAGTCCGTATTGTTATTATTTTTACGTTCCTTGTTACATTCCATTTTGTTTTTGTTATTAAACTTCCATGAGTTTTTTATTATTTTCGGTCATCCTGACACTTTTTTATTATTTCCTTTAGTAGCACTAATCTTGTGCTATGTAGTCATGCCGCGCCACTTTCCTTATAGCTTGTTTCCATTTTGTTATTGTTCTTTTGCGACAGTGGTTAATTTACTCGTTAATGATTTTGTTACAACTGGTTTATATAACTTTTATTATACTTATTACATTTTAAAATCAAATAAACAATAAAATACAATAAGTTAATGATAGATAAAAAATAAAAATAAGACTTTTCTCACACTCACGCATAGTCAATGTCTTACATTTAAACGGGTGATATCGTTAATTTTGCACACAAAAAAAGCAGCCCGGGCTGCTTTTTGTAAAACATTGTAGTGTATTTATTATTAATTGCTAAATAAATACGACTTTAGTGTAAACCACCTAAGTACTGAGAAAGTACTTCAATATCTTTATCTGTTAATTTCTTCGCTATATCGCCCATCATGCCATTTAAGTCATTGTGACGAGTTCCATCACGGAATTTTTCAAGTTGAGACTTGATATATCCAGGATGCTGAAAAGAAATTTTTGGAAACTTAGCAAGTGATGAACCGTTACCACGTGGACCATGACATGCTGCACATGATGGAATTCCACGCCCCGCATCGCCTGCTTTAAAGAGCATTTCGCCAACTTCAACAACATCTTTAGGTGTAGCACCTTCAGTCATGTTCATTGAAGAAAAATAAGCAGCTAGATCTTTCATGTCTTGCTCGCTAAGTGGCATAGCCATAGCGCTCATTACTGGATCCATACGCCCTTCTTTGCCGCCTGACGTCATACCTAATTTCAAATCCTGAAGTTGCTTAAGGATATAATCTGGATGTTGACCTGCAATTTTAGGGTAAATATTAACCGGCGCATTACCGTCTGGGCCGTGACAAGCCGCACACGTTGCTGATTTTTCTTTACCTGCGTTTACATCGCCATCAAATGCTGTTGCGTTGCTTGCTGACAACGCACCAAGCAATATTGTTAAAGATAGTGCTATTTTTTTCATGGTGAATTCTCTGTTTCCGACCCTGTATCATCTACAATCGTGATGTTGTAATACATATATTCTACACGATAATAAATTCTCTGGCACGTTTTCTACACATATTAAGCTTATAATTTACAGGGTTTTGACTTAGATTAAGCTTTAACATGTTTTAAATGTACCATAGGTGCTGTTTTTAGGTGGTTAAATACGCTTTTTAATACATCCTTTATAGTATAAAATACGCGCCCTGAGTGAATTTGGTTTACTCAATGTTATTTTTTTAAGTTTTAGGAGAGCCTGTGCTCAAATCTCGTATCAAATATAATACTGCGTCTTTCGTAACAAGCGCTCCCGACATTACTAAATTACCTGCTGATACGGGAATTGAAGTTGCGTTTGCCGGTCGCTCCAATGCAGGTAAGTCGAGTGCATTAAATGCATTAACCGATCAGAAGCTAGCACGTACAAGTAAAACACCTGGACGTACTCAGCTAATCAATACATTCGATTTAGCGGATGTCGACGATATGCGCCTTATCGATTTACCAGGCTATGGCTTTGCTAAAGTACCAATCGAAATGAAAAAGAAATGGCAAAAGTCGTTAGGTGAATATCTGCAAAAGCGTCAAAGCTTAAAAGGTATTGTTATTTTAATGGATATTCGTCATCCATTAAAAGATTTAGACCGTGATTTGATTAACTGGGCAATTGGTAGTGAAATTCCAGTATTGGCACTATTAACTAAAGCCGACAAACTAAAGCAAGGCCCTCGTAAATCACAAGTACTGCAAGTTCGCCGTGAATTAAGCACGCTTGATGGGGATATTACAGTTCATGCGTTTTCATCATTAAAAGGCACCGGTTTACCAGAAGTAGCTAAAAAGCTAGATGAATGGTTTTTAGGTCCTGTTATTGCTGTACCACCTAGCGATGAAACAATCACAGACGAAACAAACCCAGAGGCTTAAACGCTGGCGTTACGATAAATAAAACTGCTTTCCTGCAGATTTAATAAAATAGCCGAGCTTATCAGACTCGGCTTTTTCAGCCCACTGATAAAATACACTGCGTGAAACTCGCGCACTACAACCATACGGTAGCTTTAAATAAGGCACCTTTGAACCATTGTAGTCTTTTATATGCAAGGGCTGCTGAGCGCTCACTAGCCACTGCCTAGCTAAATTATCAATACAACACAACACTTGCCCTTGCGCTGTATTTTCAAAACGCCAATCAACAATAATAAACGGCACATCTTCAACCGTTATTGTTATTTTTTCGACAGGGGTTTTTAAATAAAATTGCTCATCTTCTTTACACAATACAGAAGCAAACAGCTTCACCATGGCTGGGCGTGTTATTTCGCTGCCATCGTAAAACCATTTCCCTTCATTATTAATAACAATTGGCAGCTCCCCGCAATGGTTAGGCTGCCAACTATCAAAAGGTTTGCTTGGCTCGCTTAATCGCTTGCTAAGCTCACTTAAAGAAATCACTGTTTTTTAAGTGTTATTGCAAATGTAACAGGCACAGCTGTTGCAATTGAAGGCAAGCCCGCTAACTCTTGCAGCTTTTTAACGCCTTCGGTTACACCAAAATCATCACTATTAATAATAATAGGTGTTAATGATGATACCGTTAAATCACCACTTTGCGTGCTGTTAACGAGTACATCAATTGCCAATGGTTTTTTATTACCATGAAAATCAAGCTCAGCTTTAATACCCTTCAATATGTATTGACCAGGCTTTTTAATATTACTTAGCTCTTTAGTTAAATTTGCAGTTAAAACAGCATTGGGGAATTTAGCCGCTTCGAATAAAAATGTAGCTAAACGCTCATTACGAATAGGGATTAGAGTTTCGGCTGATGTTAAATCAACATTAACGCTAAACTCACCTTTATCAGAAAGCATACCTTCAAGGTTAGTAAAATGGTGAGCTTCAGCAATCGAATCTTTTTTAATTGAAACAAAGCTTAGTTGGCTTTTATCATTCACTAGCTGCCAATTGGCCTGAGCAACATTAGAAATAACTAAACTTGATAAAGAAAAACCTGCAATAGCTAATGCTTTAAACATAACGCACTCCTTAGTAATAAAATGAAAAGAATAAAAATGATAGCACTTCGATGGTATCACCTGCGATGTACCCAAACCACCTCGAAGTGACGAATGAATAATACAATTGGTATAGCGCAAAAAAGAATTAATTAGATAGGATTTTTAGGCGTAAAACAAAAAACGGCCCACCAAACAAGTTGGTAGGCCGGTATAGCAAACTGGGGAGAAGCTATCAATTTGTTGCACCCTTTCAGATGCATCATCAACAGGATGTCCTACAGGATAGGACAGGCGGGACTTTAACAAAAGCACGCATTAAAATACAATCATATTCCTGTAAAACAGCTCGAATTGACGAACATATAACTATTTAATACAAATAGTTGCTTAAATTAACCTTATTTTAACTAAAGCTTGCATATAGCTAATTAAATAGCTGTTATTCGCCCTTTTTATTAAACATAAAAAAAGCGCCAAAAGGCGCTTTAATTAAAATGCTCAAATTGCATTAATGGGCTTGTTCCCAGTTGTCACCCTCGTCGGCTTCAACAATAAGCGGCACATCAAGCGTTGCAGCTTGCGACATCAGTTCACAAATATGTTTTGTGTATTCTGGTGCGCAGTCTGTTTTAATTTCAAATACCAATTCATCGTGTACTTGCATAAGTAACTTAATCGTATTTGGCGCCTGTTCGTGTACCCAGCGGTTAACGCTCAGCATTGCCTTTTTAATAATATCAGCAGCAGTACCTTGCATTGGCGCATTAATAGCAGCACGTTCAGCTCCTTTTCTGCGCGCGCCATTACGTGCGTTTATTTCTGGCAAATGTAGGCGGCGACCAAATATTGTTTCAACATAGCCATTTTCAGCTGCTTTTTCACGTGTTGTTTCCATGTACTCTAATACACCTGGAAAACGCTCAAAGTACTTATCTATGTAATGCTGCGCTTCATGGCGTGGCACATCTAGTTGACGTGCTAAACCAAATGCAGACATACCGTAAATTAAGCCAAAGTTTACTGCTTTCGCCTTGCGGCGCATATCGGTAGTTACATCATCAAGCTCTACACCAAATACTTCAGCGGCAGTTGCACTGTGTACATCTAAGCCGTTAGCAAATGCATTTAATAAACCTTTGTCTTGTGAAAGGTGCGCCATAATACGCAGCTCAATTTGGCTGTAATCGGCAGCGACAATTTTATAACCATCTGCAGCTATAAACGCTTCACGAATTCGACGCCCTTCTTCTGAACGAATAGGAATATTTTGTAAATTAGGATCGGTTGAACTCAAGCGCCCCGTCGCTGTAATTGCCTGATGATAAGACGTATGTACACGCTGGGTTTTCTCATTCACCATTAATGGTAATTTATCGGTATAAGTTGATTTAAGCTTTGATAAACCACGATGCTCTATAATTACTTTAGGTAGTGGATAATCATGAGCAAGCTCTTGCAATACTTCTTCTGCGGTAGAAGGTGCACCTTTAGGTGTTTTTTTGATAATAGGCAGGCCAAGCTTTTCAAACAACAGTACTTGTAGTTGCTTAGGGGAGCTTAAATTAAATGGTTCGCCTGCTATTTCAAATGCTTCTTTTTCAAGCTCAATTAAACGCTCGCCTAAACGCATGCTATGCGCTGCAAGCATATTGCTATCTATTGCAACGCCGGTTCGTTCAATATCAGAAATCACACTAACAAGTGGCATTTCTATATCTTCGAATACAGACTTTAGCTTTTCATCAGCCGCTATTTTTGGCCAAAGCACTTCATGTAGGCGCAAAGTAATATCGGCATCTTCTGCAGCGTAAGGCGCAGCTTTTTCAAGTTCAATTTGGTTAAAGGTAAGTTGCTTTTTACCTTTGCCAGCAATATCTTCAAAGCTAATATTTTTATGACCTAGATATTTAAGTGCTAGCGAGTCCATATCGTGGCGTGTACCCACACTATTAAATACGTATGACTCAAGCATGGTGTCAAACTTAATACCGTTTAGCGCAAAACCTGCATTCGCTAATACACTTTTGTCGTATTTAAGGTTTTGCCCTACTTTAGCTTTATTTTCATCGGCCAAAATTGGACCTAGCTTTTGCATTACAAATTCAAGACTTAATTGCTCAGGCGCACCCGGGTAATCATGCGCTAGAGGTAAATACACAGCTTCACCCGCTTTTACGGCAAAACTCATACCCACTAATTGCGCTTTCATATAATCAAGGCTGGTAGTTTCTGTATCAAATGCAAATAACTCGGCACTATTTAATTGCTCTATTAACGCATCAAATTGCGCTTGCGTTAAAATAGTTTCGTAATGAGCATCTTCTACTTTTGGTAATTCAGTGGCTTCGGTAGGTACAGCTAAATGTGTTTCTGCATCTTTGGGGTTATCTAGTAACTCAGCTAACCAACGACGAAATTCGCACTCACCATATAGTGCGATTAATTCATCTTTATTTGGCTCTTGTAGTTTGAACGTATCAAGATCTGATTCGACTTCAACATCGCACTTAATTGTTGCAAGCTCATAGCTTAAAGGCAGATGATCGAGAGCTGCAGCTAACTTTTCACCTATTTTGCCCTTAATCTCACTTGCGTGATCCATTACACCTTGCAACGAGCCATATTTCTCTAACCACTTAACGGCCGTTTTTGGACCACAGCCTTCAACACCTGGGATATTATCGACCTTATCGCCCATTAGTGCCAAGTAATCGATAATAAGCTCGGGGCCTACACCAAACTTTTCAACTACGGTAACAGGGTCTGAAATACTGTCGGTCATCGTGTTTATTAATGTAACGTGTTCATTTACAAGTTGCGCCATATCTTTATCACCAGTGGAGACAAGGACATGCCGTTTTTGCTCAGTTGCAATGCGTGCAAATGTGCCAATAACATCATCAGCTTCAACGCCTTCGATACTAATTAGCGGAAAACCCATCGCTTTGATAATGCTATGTATTGGTGCTATTTGCGTACGTAAGTCATCCGGCATCGGCGGACGATTTGCCTTATATTCGCTATACATATCGTTACGGAACGTTTTGCCTTTAGCATCAAATATAACCACCATGTGTGAGGGATCATATTGTCTGATCAAGCTTTTAAGCATGTTGATCACGCCATAAATAGCGCCCGTAGCCTCACCTTTAGAATTAGTTAAATGCGGCGGAGAATGATAAGCACGAAATAAATATGACGAGCCATCAACTAAAATAAGTGGGTTTTCGGGGATCTGAGCCATGGTGAATTTGGATCCTAAATGCAAAAAATTAAGGTAATTATAAGCATGCCATAAGGTAGTAAATAAAACGACTGTGAATTACTGTTTATCGTGTTATTAAAACTAGAGCAAGCTGTGGATAAGTGTGTAGATAACAGCCACGAGCTATTCTTCCAAAGCATTATAAAATGCCTAGAAAATACTTTAACTGTATGTTTTAATTTAAAAAAGATAATACGAGGTTCTTTTTTTATTATTTTAAACCAATGTGGAAAAAGGTTTTCTAACGACTGCTTCTGTTGTTATTCACTTTGATTATTCGCGTCCATTTAAATAACCGGAGGAGTATTCTAGCACAATGGATCGAAGATCATAGCGATCCTTTATAATTTTTTTAAAGGCAAAGTGATCGCAAATGGCATAAACCGCAAAACGACTTGCACTGCGAATGATTTTTGTACTAAAAATTTATTTTCGCGAGAAATTTTGAGCATGTTAAACTTCATCCGATCGACTTATAAAAAAGACTTTAGGGGCACAAAAGCATGAAAAAAGTAGCAGTAATATTAGCAGGGTCTGGTGTGTACGATGGTAGTGAAATTAATGAAGCAATTTTAACTTTATTACATATAGCCAAAAATGGCGCAACGTATCAGTGTTTTGCACCAGATATTGAACAACTTCATACCATTAACCATTTAACAGGTGAAGTGATGCCTGATAAACGCAATGTATTAACAGAAGCTGCTCGCATTGCACGAGGTGACATTAAATCGCTGATTGAACTAGACGTGACTCAGTTTGACGCATTAATTGTACCTGGCGGTTTCGGTGCTGCAAAAAACTTATGCGATTTTGCAATTAAAGGCGCAAAAGCAAATATCAATCAGGACGTCCTTAATGCTTGTAAATCATTTGCAAAAGCGAATAAGCCTGCAGGTTATATGTGTATCGCACCCACATTGATCCCATTTATTTACGATAACGCCGCACTTACTATTGGTAATGATGTAGAGACAGCACAAGCGCTAAGCACATTAGGCGCTAAACATATAGATTGTGCGGTTGACGGTGTAGTTATCGATGAACCAAATAAGTTAGTTACCACCCCTGCTTACATGTTGGCAGAATCGATTCTTGAAGCCGACGCAGGGATCGCAAAACTAGTTAGTAGCGTATTATCAATAAATTGATTTTGATCTTAGGATCTAAAAAGTTAATTGAATGACTGATTGCGCTTATTAAATTGCTTAACAAAAAACAGTAAATAATTAAATTTTATTGCGTTAACGCAAAAAGTAGTCAGTTTTATTAATAAAAACGGCTCTTAGCATTTTATAAATTGGCTCAGAGAGTTATAATCGGTTTAATTTCCGTCATCTTTAATCGTGATTGATCACGTTCAAATCGAAGTGAGCAAGGCCAAATGAAAAAATTAACAGCTGCAGCATTATTATTGCTAGCAACCACTGCATACGCACAGCCATATGATAACTCTATGACTGAAGATGCAATTAAAGCACGTCTCGCGCCGGTTGGTGCTGTATACCTTGAAGGCGATAAAGCTGCAGTTGCAGCGGCGCCTACAGGTCCTCGTTCTGGTGAGCAAGTATATCAAGGTGCATGTTTTGCATGTCACGGCACTGGTGCACTAGGCGCGCCTAAATCGGCTGACGATTGGGCTCCACGTATTGCTAAAGGTAAAGATACTTTACTTGAGCATGCGCTAAATGGCTTTAATGCTATGCCTCCAAAAGGCACGTGTATGGATTGTTCTGATGATGAGATTAGCGCTGCTATCGACTTTATGACATCTAAATAAGCTCGATTGAAATATACAAAAAAGGTTTACTTCTGTAAGCCTTTTTTAATGCCTAAAATAGTGTATCTAGCTACTGCTTTAGTAGGAATATCAACTTGACGATAAGCACTAAAAGTGAAAGTATAAGGCTAATAACTATACAATAAAAATAGCCGGTTAGATCATTGGAAGATAAACTATCAGTATCGAGTAAATTGGCGTATCAAAATAAACGCCTTAGAGCGCTTCTCGAGAAATACAAACAATCACATCACTTACAAAATGCCCTGATCCAATTATCAGAGCAGGCAAGTACTGTGGCCGAGCTAACCCTGCTATACCCCGCCATCCATGATATTTTACAAAAGTACGTACCTAGTAAAAGTTTTTATGTGGTGCTGCTAAATCAATACAGTCAATCACTGGAACTTTCTTACTTTTCAGATGAAAAAGATGGTATTGCCGTCGCCCTTAACCAATCAAATAGCTTTGATGAAGGCGCCACGGGTTATGTATTTAAACAGGGTAAAACCACATGTTTTACCAAGCAGCAAATGCAAGATGCTGCAGCAGAAGGTTTATTTAAAGCATTAGGCACTCCTGCCGAACATTGGGTAGGCGTACCTGTTTACCAAGAACACAATATTATCGGTGTATTAGCAGCGCAAAGTTACGATACAAAACAAGGCTATAGCTCACAGCAAATACAATTACTCGAGTTTATGTCGCTTTATTTGGCAACAGCAATAGAGCGTGTAAAAAAACGAGAGCTCCTTGAGTCAGAAGTTAAAATTCGCACCCGCGCACTCACTCAAAGTAACGATGCACTAAACCTTGAAATAGAGCAGCGTAAACGCGCACTTCAACGCCAACAAATTCTATTTAAAATATCTGAGATAGCAACACAAGCTAAAAACCTTGATGACGCTTATTTTAAGATACACGAAATAATAAAAACAATTACCTACGCAGAAAACTTATATATTGCACTTTATGATAAAGAAACAGGGTGGATTAGTTTTCCTTATTGCGTAGATGAATTTAAAGAAAATACACAGCCAAGACGCTTTGCTAAAGGTTATAGCGAACTGGTAATAAGCACCGAAGAAACACAACTAATACACCCATGTAGAGCAAAAGAATTAATAGAAAGCGGTGTGGTACAACGTTCAGCACCTGTACCAAAAGAGCAAATGGCCACTAGCTGGTTAGGCGCTCCACTTAAAACAGCTCAAGGTGTTATCGGTCTTCTTGTTTGCCAAGCCTACGATAACAAACATATTTTCAGCCGAGATGATTGCGAGTTAATTACCTTTGTATCGCATCAAATTGCAGCTGTTTTACAAACAAAGCTCGTCAATCAAGCAATTGCAAAAAGCCATCAAGAACTCGAATTTAGAGTAAACGAAAAAACCAAAGAATTGCGTCAAACTAATCTGCACTTACAAATGCAAATAGATGAGCGAAAAAAAATAGAGCAGCAGCTTTATCATGATGCACATCACGATTCACTTACGAGCTTACCTAATCGCAGTCTATTTTTAACTCAGCTCGAAAAAACGCTACAACATTATCAACGTTTTCCTGAGCACCACTTTGCTGTTTTGTTTATCGATTTAGATAAATTTAAAGATATTAACGATCAGCTTGGCCACCATGCAGGCGATCAATTTTTAATTAACGTAAGTGAGTTATTTGCCCAATGTATACGCGAGCATGATTTACTAGCACGCTTAGGCGGGGATGAATTTGTTATTTTATTAACCCATTTAACTGAGCCTCAACAAGCAGAAGATGTTGCAAATCGTATTATAGATTTAATGAAAAAACCCTTTTATCTCAAAGGTGAGTCTTTACAAAGTGGCGCAAGTATAGGGATAACCTACTCAAAGAAAAGCTATACGCATACAGATGAAATTATTCGTGATGCCGATGCCGCCATGTATCACGCCAAAAACTCAGGAAAAAATCGTTACGAGTTATTTCATCCGCTATTAACGCAATCAATACCTGCGCAGACTCTAAAAGCACAACATCACCTTGATATATTACCTATGAGTTTTAGAAGCTCAGAAATAATTACGCTTGATGAGCAACAACAGTCTGAATCTTTATTTGAAGCATTTGGTGAACACCCAATACTTGGCTTTACTAGCTTTGATATTTTGAAAAAGTTTGCATCAGATAAAGAGCAGCATCTGCAAGTAGAGTTACAACTATTACAACGCGCCTATGCACAAGCAATTACTGCAAATGTAGCTATGGCATTGGTTCCTTGCTCTGGTTTGCTACTTGAGGAACACGAATTTGTTTTATTTACAGATACGCTAAATAAACAACAGGGACAAAGCCAACTCTGTTTATTATTTGATGAACAAGAAATTCGCCACGCATGTGCAACGCAAATAAAAAACCTCAAAACGCTATCACAACTTGGTTATTCAATTGGTTTAAACAATTTTGCTAAAGACAGGTGCGAACTTAATTTACTAACCGATATTAATTTTGATTATTTACTACTTAGCTCGACCTTTAGTAAACGTGTTTTACAGCAAGAAAGTTACGATTTTCAGCTACAGGGCGTGCTTGCAATTACAAAGCTCAAAGCAATGAAGGTCATTGCTAAAGGCCCATCAATACTTAATTTTAGAGCTTTATTAGATAAACACGGTTTGGCATTTTTTGTAGGAAAACAACACGCTCTAGTATGTTCTGAGTTACCTGAAGTGCAAGCAACCCAGTCTTTATAAAGTTAGCCTGAGGTATTACTCAGGCTTTTTAAACATCGCTCGTAAGTTAGCGACTCTTGCTTGGCCTTTTTCCATGCGCTCTGCTTGGGTATTTGGCGCCTTTTTGTTTTCGAACGCGAGATCGTCCTGCGGTAACTCTTGTACAAATCGGCTTAATTCAGTTTGTGAGGTTTCACCAAATTGACGACGTATCTTTGCATAAGTAAGTGTTAACTCCTGCTGTGCGCGAGTAATACCAACATAAGCTAAGCGACGTTCTTCATCTACGTTGTCCTCATCAATACTTACCTGATGCGGAAGTAAACCCTCTTCCATACCCACCATAAATACGTACGGGTACTCTAAGCCCTTTGATGCATGTAGTGTTGATAAGTGCACTGCATCGGTTTCATCTTCTTCTTCGTTACGCTCAAGCATATCGCGAAGGGTTAGCTTGCTAACAACCTCGGCTAATGTCATTGGTTCGTTGTCGGCATCACCTATCAACATATCTGTTATCCAACGATACAGCTCTGATACGTTTTTCATACGCATTTCAGCCGCTTTTGCACTCGGTGACGACTCGTACAAATATGCCTCGTAATTAATATTACGCACTAAGTCTTTAACAGCTTCGAGCGTATCACCGCGTACTGCGTTATCAGATAGCTCAACAACCCAGCGTGCAAACCCAGCAAGCGCATTAAAGCCACGCCCTTTTAGTCTGTAGCCTAAATCGTTATCAAAACAGGTAGCAAACAAGCTCGCGTGCTTTTCATTAGCAAGCGTACCAAGCTTTTCAAGGGTAACCGTACCTATTTCGCGTCGCGGTGTATTTACGATACGTAAAAAAGCATTGTCATCATCTTGATTAACTAGCAAACGTAAATACGCCATAATATCTTTAATTTCTGAGCGAGCGAAAAACGACATACCGCCACTAATTTTATAAGGGATACGGTTACTCATTAGTGATTTTTCAAAGCCACGTGCTTGATGATTACCACGATATAAAATCGCGTAATCTTTATAGCTGGTTCGCTTCATAAACTTATGTGAAATTATTTCAGCAACCACACGCTCAGATTCATGCTCTTCATCGCGGCACCCTATTACTTTAATCGGCTCACCATAACCTAGTTCACTAAATAACTTTTTCTCTATGTCATGTGGGTTATTCGCAATTAAAATGTTAGCCGCTTTTAGTATTCGCCCTGCACTTCGATAGTTTTGTTCAAGCTTTATAAGTCTAAGCCCTGGGTAGTCTTTACCTAATAACACTAAGTTTTGCGGGCGAGCACCACGCCATGAGTAAATTGATTGATCGTCATCACCTACCACAGTAAAACGGGCACGCTCGCCTACTAGCAATTTAACAAGTTGATATTGGCTTGTATTGGTATCTTGATACTCATCCACCAGCAAGTATTTAAAGCGTTGCTGCCAGCGCTCACGAGATGTGGCGTTATTAGTAAGTAACAAAGTAGGGATCATAATTAAATCATCAAAATCCAGTGCGTTATAAGCACGCAGTTGATTTTGATATCGCGCATACAACTGTGCAAACAATGCCTTTTGCGCATCACGCGCTTCGCGTATTGCTTGCTCTGGCAGTACTAATTCGTTTTTCCAACTACCAATTTCCATTTTAAGTAGTTTGAGTAAGTCCTTGTCTTTTTTTAGCTCATCTTCGGTGAGTTCACTAAGAAGCTGATTGGTATCTTGATCATCAAATAACGAAAAGCCGGGTTTAAACCCTAATGTACTTAACTCTTTTTTTATTATTTCTAAACCGAGTGTATGAAACGTTGATACCCATAAACCTTTAGCGTCTTGCTTACCGAGCGTTTGCAGTACTCGCTCACGCATTTCTTTGGCTGCTTTATTGGTAAAAGTAACGGCGGCAATATTTCGCGCTTTGTACTCACATTTTTTCACTAAATAAGCGATTTTATTCGTAATAACACGGGTTTTACCAGAGCCTGCGCCCGCGAGTACTAAGCAGGGACCACTAATATATTTTACGGCTTCATCTTGTTTAGGATTGAGTTTCATAACGACCAAAGAAATTTAAAAGACACGCAATTTTAACGTAACCATTACAGCGAGCATAGCAATTGCCTTAATTAATTAAGGTAAAGATGATCATGTGTTAAATACCGTGGGTATAAGGTAATATTAGTTATTATCATTTAGGCAATGCCGAAGGGACAAATATGATCAACCCAGCAAAACTTGAAGAAATTGCTAAGCAAATTACTAGCAATATGCCACAAGGTGTAAAAAACCTAGCAGACACACTCGAAGGTAAAACAAAGCAAGTTCTACAAAACAAGCTTGCTGAGATGGACTTTGTGAGCCGTGAAGAATTTGATGTGCAAAGCCAAGTACTTATTCGTACTCGCGAAAAGTTAACCGAACTTGAAGCTAAAGTTTCATTGCTTGAGCAACAACTTAGCGCTAAAACTGACGCTGAATAATTATACCAATTGCATTAAATTAGTGTTCTATTATAGCGATAAGAAAATAGCTCAATAACAAGGCTAAAATTATGGTACATAGTTGTTCTATATAAATAATTTTTAACGTAGTTAGTGAGTTATTTAATACGCTAAAATGATCATTTTTTTAATAAAATTGGTATTAATTTAATGTACAAAAAAGGCAGCTTAGGCTGCCTTTTGCGTTTTACCAAGTTTATTCAAATAGCTCATCAAGTACATAATAAGACAACTTAGCCTGCTGAGCTAAACTCACACTCAGCATTTTTTGCGCAACTTGTTCGCCAGTTATTGGTTTGTAACGCTTTAAAAACGCAAATCGTGTAATAACAGGAAAAATAATACTGCCTATCTTTTCTGCCACTCTAAATTGCTCACGATCGCCTAATAATAAAGATGGTTGTAAAATACTTATTTTATCAAAAGGGAGTGCTTTAATATGTTGCTCAAGCTCTCCCTTCATTTTCAAATAAGCACTATTACTGTGCGTATTCGCCCCGCTTGATGACACTAAGCAATAATGCGTAACGCCATTACATGCCGCTAACTGCGCCGCTATAAACTGATAATCAAAATCTACTTTACGCTGAGCGTGTATCGAGCCCGCTCGTTTACGGGTTGTGCCCAAACACGAAAACAATACATCACCTTTAAAAAGCTCAACATATTGAGTTAATTTTTCAAAATCAATAACGTGATTAACTAGCTTTGCGTGTGTAATAGGCAAAGCCCGACGACTTAACGTAACTACTTTGGTATAACGATCGCTATTAAGTAACTTATGGAGCAACTCATTACCGACCAAGCCTGTAGCACCTATCAACACCGCCGTTTTAGTCATGGATTTATTTATTTTCACCCACTTTTTTAAGTACGTACTGTACTGCTTTTTTGTAGCTTTGCGTTTCTTCACTCGCGCACGTTACTACAGATTCTAAATCATGAAGATGGCCGTTTTCTAAACCATAAACCCAACCATGAACGCTTAGTTCTTGGCCGCGCTCCCAGGCATCTTGCACAATGTTAGTACGACACACATTACGTACTTGCTCAATTACATTTAGCTCAATAAGGCGGCTTAAACGTTCGCTTTCTGGCATTGCGTCAAGTTGTTCAAGATGCTTTTCTTTTACATCTCCTACATGGCGTAGCCAATTATCAATAAAGCCAAATTTAGCATTGTTTAAAACGGCTTGTACGCCACCACAACCATAGTGACCTACTACCATTATATGTTTTACTTTTAAAACCTCTACAGCGTACTGCATAACCGATAAGCAGTTATGGTCAGTGTGTACAACCACGTTAGCAACGTTACGATGTACAAATAATTCGCCTGGTAATAAATCAACTATTTGATTTGCAGGTACACGAGAGTCTGAACAACCAATCCATAAATACTCTGGATTTTGTTGCATAGATAAAATTTTAAAAAACTCAGGGTCTGCTTCACTTGTACGAGCAGCCCAACGTTTGTTGTTATCGAATAAATTTTTTAACTTTCTCATTGCATCTCTTATTAAGTCGAGGACGGAAATTTAATGGACATTAGCAAGAATCAAAATATTACGAGGCGTTAACTGCTTTTCACAAAACGTTTTAACGCTTACTTGATAACCTTGCTGTTGCAAATATAAAGCACGATCGAGCACAAGCCAAACTTCAATTGCTCTTCTGAACACATGTCGAACCAGTTCAACTCGGTCAGTTATTTTTTTTCGAGCCACCCCAACCTCTAAATATTTAATATAATCAATGTCTTGAGGTAACTTTATTGCCTTTTCATCTGCAGCCCATGCACAAAACGATTTAAACGAATCTGAGAATATAGCTTTGTTGACCGAAGGTACGCTTACGTAATATTGCTCGCCAGTGATCGACTTTCTTAGTGCATCAAAACCAAGTCGCCACTCAAGTTCTGTTTTACGCACTTTTTCCAGACGAGAAGGCGCTGTGACAGTTTCTTGTAATGCGAGCTTTAAATCACGATGCGTTAGGTTAAGCTCACTTTTATTTGCATCCTCACTCATTGCACGGTACTCATTAGCCGTGAATAAATGGTAGCAACAAGGTGAAAAGCTAATTTGCTGTACTTTCGCTAAACTTGCTTGGCGCATAAATGCTTGGTGTAAGCCACCGCATGCGTGAAGTGCTACAGCATGCATATCTGTATTAAAAAATTGAGTGACATCGTCTTTTAATACATCTGCTTGGCTAAAGTGCATTGCTAAGCCTTGTTGCTGTGCACTTTTTTGTCCTTGCTCGCATAAGCTTTGTTGCAGTTCAATACTATGCACATTGCTTGCGCCATTAAACGCAAGCATTCGACCTAAGTGCCCTTTACCCGCGCACCACTCTAAAACAGGTTGCTTGGTATTAGGTAGTGCAGATACAAAATCTTGTAACTGTGCAAACTTGCGACCTTTAATGCCGTTACTTATCCAAAATGGATAATCAGCTTGAGAGTGGGCTGAGCTAGGTAACTCACATAGCTTTGCAAGTTCATCAAGTTGGCTTATGTGCTGGCTAAAAAGTTGGTATAGCTGGTTTTGATCGTTATCAAGAACGCTTACCTGATCATCAGTTAGTTCGCTAAGTATGCCTTGTAGCTCTGGCCAAGGTATAGTGTCAAAATCAAATGCGGTGCACTGCCAATACTGACGATGACGCATTAAAAGTGAATCAAGTGCTAAAAATTGCTCAGCTAAAGTCATAACAGCTTAAAAAATAAAAAAGACAATTAATTATATCAGTTTCGGGAATTACCTAAGCAGTTAATTTTTACTAAAAATCAGCCGTAAATACAAAGGTATTGAAATAATACTTACCAAAATAGCTGCCATGAGCATCCACGATAACTGCATCTTTTCAGGTTCTTGGTATTTATAAATAAAGTGAGATTTTACTTCGTCAAATTCGTTTTGCTGTATACCATATAAGTCCGCAATTAAGCGCCACTTTGCTATCGACATATGTCCTAAACTGGTGGTGGGTGGGGTTATATAACTTTTTAGTACTTCAGCCTCAAAAGCGAGCTGATAAAAGCTTTTACCCGGTGCATAGTTTTGCTGGGTGACTGCAATGGCTTCATCCATGTTCATCATTGCATAACGCCATCCTTTTAGGCTCGCTTGGTAGAATTTTTCGACCGTTTGAGGATTTTTCTTAAGCATGTTTTCGCTGGTAAATAAAATGTCGCTATATACGTCCATACCATAACGCTGTGGGCAAACAAGTCGATGAGCAACGCCTTGTTGAGTCATATAATAAGGCTCTGTAGTAACATACACTTGCATAGCATCTAGCTTGTTTTCAATCCAAGCCTGGCCTGGATTTTCGCCATCGTAAACTTTGAGTTTATCGACATCAACGCCACTGCGTTTAAGCATAATAAGTAGTTCGGTGCCATCATTTTTGCTTACCGCAGTGATACGTTTATTAACAAAGTCACGTGGATGAAAAATATCAGACGTGTCTTTAACCATCCAGCAGTAAGGTGAAAATTGCAATAAGGCAGCCATAGCAACAAGAGGTTGGCCATTTATACGTTGCTGTAAAATACCAGAATGCCCTACTCCAAATTGTGCTTCGCCACTGGCGACAGGAGCAAAGGTATCAGGTTTCATTGGATTAGCTTGTTTAATGGTTACATCAAGGCCCGCTTCATTATAAAAGCCTTTTTGCTTTGCCATATAGTAGCCAGCAAACTGAAACTGATGTGTCCATTTTAGCTGTAATGTGACTGATTCTTGCGCCGCGATATGGCTACAAAAAAAGCACAATCCAATGATTAATCCTTTAAATAGCAACTAGGTGTCCTCAAAAAGTATGACGATTACCTGTAACTATATGTAAAACGTGTAATAAAGCAAGCACCCTAGTTAGGTGCCTGCCTTTAAAGAAGGGCTATACTGAGGCGAGTTTTTCGGCTTTTTCTGCTTGGGGCTTTGATGTTAAGAATTGGCTAAAGCACGGATTTTGTGTTTCATCTTGTACACTGTAACCTAAACGGTTTAAGTGCTCGTTAAACATCTCATACTGACTCGGCTCAATAGCAAAACCTGCCAGTACATTCCCCATCGAACCACCGTGATTACGATAATGAAATAAGGTAATGTTCCAATTACTACCTAAAGTATCTAAAAAGCGTGCAAGCGCACCTGGATACTCCGGAAATTCAAAGCGAAGTAAGCGCTCATGTAATTGCTCGGGTGCTTTTCCGCCAACCATATAGCGCACATGTAATTTAGCGAGTTCGTTATCCGACAGATCGCAAAATTGGTAATCATTATTTGTTAAGTCTTGCTTTAGCTCATTAAGCTCTTGCTCGCCTTGGCGCAGGGCAATACCTACAAATATTTGTGCTTCACCAGGTCCTGCATAACGATAGTTAAACTCAGTAATAGCACGGCCACCTAAAGAAGCACAAAACTGTTTAAAGCTGCCTTTTTCTTCTTTAATAGTAACCGCTAATAACGCTTCGTTTTTTTCACCCAGCGCAGTGCGCTCTGCAACATAACGCAGGCGATCAAAGTTTAAATTAGCACCGGATAAAACAGCCGCTAAATGTAACCCTTTTAAACCAGACTGCTGGCTCCACTTTTTAAGCCCTGCCGTTGCAAGTGCACCTGAAGGCTCTGCTATTGCACGGGTAGATACAAAAATATCCTGCATGGCAGCACATATTTCGTCGCTGGTGACGGTTATAACTTCATCACAAAACTTTTGCGCTAAGCGAAATGTTTCAGTGCCAATAATTTTAACCGCTACGCCATCAGCAAAACTACCAACGCGCTCAAGCTCTACCGGTTTACCTGCTTTAAGTGCCGCTTGTAAACATGCACTTTCGTCGGCTTCTACACCAATTACTTTTATATCTGGACGCAGCGATTTGATATAAACCGCCATCCCAGCAAGTAAACCGCCGCCGCCAACAGGAATAAACACCGCATCAAGCTCGTTTAATTGCTGCATGAGCTCACGTGCTACAGTACCTTGACCAACAATGACGTCTGGGTCATCAAATGGTGGAACAAATATACCGTTTCGTTGCTCTGTAAGCTCAAGCGCATGTGCTTTTGCGGCATCAAAATGATGCCCATGTAGCACAACTTCACCGCCAAGCGCACGTACCGCACTTACTTTTATTTCAGGCGTTGTTACTGGCATTACAATTGTGGCTTGATGCCCTAAGTGAGAAGCACTTAGTGCAACCCCTTGAGCATGATTACCCGCTGAAGCAGTGATAACCACTGAGCCTTTAGGTAATTTATTTAATTTGTTATACGCACCGCGTAACTTAAATGAATACACGGGCTGTTGGTCTTCACGCTTTAACCAAACATGGTTACCTAATTTAGCACCAAGCTCAGCCATTTCGCTGACCTCGGTAACTTTAGCCAAAGGCTCCATGTTTGCTTGAATAATAGCGCGAAAATAATCGAGCTCTTGAGAGACCATAATTAACTAAGCGCCTCCAATTTAGCTAAGTCACGCACTGCGCCTTTATCAGCACTTGTTGCAAGTAATGCATAGGCTTTTAAGGCAGACGATACATAGCGCTCACGATCAACTGGTTTGTACGCCAGTTTTCCGCGTGCTAATTGTTTTTGTTTACGTGCTTCAAGCTCTTCATCACTTAACGCTAACGTAATTTCACGGGTTGCGATATCAATAATGATTTTGTCGCCATTTTCAACATAAGCAATTGCACCACCACTTGCCGCCTCTGGTGATACATGACCAATTGATAAACCCGAAGTACCACCCGAAAAGCGACCATCAGTAATAAGTGCACATTTTTCAGCTAGGCCTTTTGATTTCAAGTAGCTAGTTGGATATAGCATTTCTTGCATACCTGGGCCGCCTCTAGGGCCTTCGTAACGAATAACCACGATATCGCCGGCTTTTACTTCATCGTTTAAAATACCTTCTACAGAATCATCTTGTGATTCGTACACGACTGCAGTACCTTCAAAATGTAGCATTTCATCAACAACGCCAGCGCTTTTAACAATACAGCCATCAACTGCTAAATTCCCCGAAAGTACAGCTAAGCCACCATCTTGACGAAAAGCATGTTCGACACTTCGGATACACCCATTAACACGGTCATTATCGCCCTCGTCCCAACGACACTCTTGGCTCATTGCTTTAGTAGTACGAATGCCCGCAGGGCCAGCACGGTAAAATTTGCGCGCTGCTTCGTTAGTAGGATCTGTTGCATCCCATTTTTTAACGAGCTCAGCCATAGTTGACCCAGCAACATGATTAACTGACATATCAACTAAGCCTGCTTTGCCAAGTTCACGTACGATTGCCATCATGCCGCCTGCGCGGTGCACATCTTCAATGTGATATTCAGGTGTCGCTGGTGCAACTTTACATAAAAATGGTGTTTTACGAGAGAGCGCATCAATGTGCGACATATCAAAATCAACGCCCGCTTCTTGCGCTGCAGCAAGTAAATGCAATACCGTATTTGACGAGCCACCCATTGCAATATCAACAACCATTGCATTCATAAAGGCTGTTTTGTTAGCAATAGCACGTGGCAATACATCTTGATTATCTTTTTGATAATACTCACGACATAAATCAACAATACGAGCCCCCGCTTCAACATAAAGTTGTTTACGGTCTTTATGAGTCGCAAGCGTCGTGCCGTTACCTGGCAATGCTAAACCAATCGCTTCTAGCAAACAGTTCATTGAGTTTGCAGTAAACATGCCTGAACACGAGCCACATGTTGGACACGCAGAGCGCTCTACTTGCTCTGAATCTGCATCACTTACCGATTCATCAGCGCCTTTAACCATGGCATCTACTAAATCAAGTTTAATATCGATGTTAGCAAGCTTAGTTTTACCTGCTTCCATTGGACCGCCTGATACAAATATTACCGGAATATTTAAGCGTAGTGCTGCAAGCATCATTCCTGGAGTAATTTTGTCGCAGTTTGAAATACAAATCATCGCATCAGCACAATGACCATTTACCATATACTCAACTGAGTCAGCAATTAAGTCGCGCGAAGGCAGCGAATAAAGCATGCCGCCGTGACCCATTGCAATACCATCATCAATCGCAATAGTATTAAATTCTTTAGGGACGCCACCGGCTTGTGTAATGGTTTCAGCCATAAGTTCACTTAACTGATTAAGGTGAACATGCCCTGGTACAAATTGTGTAAACGAGTTAACTACGGCAATAATCGGCTTACCAAAATCGGTGTCGGTCATACCTGTTGCGCGCCATAATGCACGAGCGCCTGCGCGTTTACGCCCTTCAGTTGTTGTTGCACTTCTTAATTTAGCCATAGTTACCTCAGTTTTTGCCGCAAAATAAGCGGGCATTCCTCATTCTAAAATTGGTGAGTAACCGAGTGATTCAGTTACTCGTAAATTGTTTTTCAGTTCGTAATTACACAGCCTGTTGTTGCTGTAAATTTTGTAAAGTGACTTCTTTGACATCCACCAGCTTATTTAACTGGCTGGTTAAAAGGTGAATTGGTTTATCACTATCTACCGTCATGTCTACATTATAAAAACCATCGTCCATATTGAGCTGAAAATGCGTAAGGTCAAAACCACGATGACGCACCACTCGTAAAAAGCGCTCTACCGCTATACTTTGGCTTTTTAATGCAATAGTTAGGCTATGTTTCATTTTGCTTTCTCCGTCATCATTTCGTCGTTAGCAGCCCCAGGTGGTACAAGTGGCCAAACATTTTCTTTATCATCAATACAGGCATGTACTATGTACGGACCTTTACTGTTAACTAATGCAGTTATCGCATCATCAACTTGGTTAGCGTGAGTAATTGTTTGCCCTGGGATACCAAATACAGCAGCTAATTGCACAAAGTCTGGGTTATCCGACAGGTTAGTTTCAGAATAACGCCCTTCAAAAAATAGTTCTTGCCATTGGCGAACCATCCCTAAACGCTGGTTGTCTAAAATTAATATTTTTACAGGTAAATTGTTACGACGAATAGTGGCCAGCTCTTGAATATTCATCATTATAGAACCATCGCCCGATACAGTGATAACAAAGTCATCAGGGCGTGCTACTTGTGCACCAATAGCCGCAGGTAGACCAAAGCCCATTGTCCCTGCACCACCACTGCTTAAATGATTACTCGGATGAGTAAACTTCATGTGTTGTGCTACCCACATTTGGTGCTGACCTACATCGCAGCACACAACCCCTGTTTTTGGCATGCGTTGGCTTAGTTGGTTTAATAAGTACGGTGCAAAAACCTTCTCACCTGGGTAGTCGTAACGCCACGCATGCTTAATATTCATTTCTTTATTTGTGTCACACCAAGCTTTAGGTGTTACAAAGCACTCAAGTGCGGGTAACGACGTTTTTAAATCGGCAATTAATGAAGCTTTAGCAGGTTTTCGCTTACCAACTTCAGCAGCATCTATATCTAAATGGATTACTTTAGCTTTAGCTGCAAATTTAGCTAAGTTGCCTGTTACGCGGTCATCAAAGCGTGCCCCGATACATACAAGTACATCACACTCTTGCACTGCGATATTAGCAGCTTGACCACCATGCATACCCAACATACCTAAGTAATGTTCGTAATCTGGTAATACACTGCCTAGCGCTTTAAGTGTTGATACAGCTGGCATCTGAGTTTTATTTAAAAATTGCATTAGCTCATCTTGCGCATCAGCGGCTTGTACACCACCACCTACATACGCTACAGGCTGTTTAGCCTCACTCAACAATTGATTAGCAATAGCAACTTGCTTTAAATCTAACTCTGGTAAGTATTCATCAGCTGCTAGCCAAGGTTTAAAAGGGACTTGAGCCATTTGAATATCTTTTGGGATATCGACAAGTACAGGACCTGGGCGGCCGCTTTGCGCTAAATGAATTGCTTCTTGTAATATCTCTGCTAAGTCTTCAGCTCGTTCTACCATGTAGCTGTGCTTAGTACACGAAAGCGACATACCTAGTACATCTATTTCTTGAAACGCATCTGAACCAATCGCTGCAGTAGGCACTTGGCCGGTGATCGCCAATAATGGTACTGAGTCCATCATCGCATCAGCAAGAGCGGTTATTAAATTAGTTGCACCTGGGCCCGATGTTGCAAAACATACGCCTAATTTACGTGTGCTACGAGCATAACCAACAGCTGCAAACCCTGCACCTTGCTCATGACGAGTAAGGTAGTGTTTGACTGGCGCGCCATACAGCGCATCGTAAATTGGCATAATAGCTCCGCCTGGGTAGCCAAATACTTCATTTACGCCGTGTTTGGCCAATAAGTCGATTGTTAGTTCTGCGCCTGTCATTAATAAACCCTCATTCCTCAGTGACAACCCAATTACAAATTTTACCCTTAAAACTAAAAAGCCCTCCGAACGGTTAAGTGCGGAGGGCTTTTTTAATGCTTAAGTTTTTAAAGCACTACGAAGCCCTCGCGGGAATAATCACCACGATAATAATCAGGACTAGGTTAAGTGCGTTTGTAAGCATGTAATTAATACCAAATTTTGTTCAATTATCGCGAAGGTTATTCCTTCGCTCTCTTTTTATATTAGTACCGCGCTAGGCCCTTTAAGTCAACACCAAAGTTAATCTAACAAAAAGACTAAAAGGCAATTTATCAGGTTTTAAAATTCATTATACAAGCTGCTAGTGGTTTTTTTATGCTCTAATTTTAATCTCAGAAATTCACTATTCTTATATCCCTTATTTAAGGTTTGATTAATTTTTGAGAATATTTTTATAAATAAAATTATTTATCTCCTTCAGGTAATGCGTAGGTTCTCTTAAGCGACTCTTAAGTGTTGTTGCATAGCATGGCGTTGTTATTTTAAACGAGCCTAAATATGAACATAACTAGCCAAACACCAGCACAAAAAAAGCCAAATCGTAGTAAGCGGTTTTACATTCACTGTAGTGCAAATGCCTTTGTAGTGATGATTGCCTGTTATTACTGTTTAGTTATAAACATTCCTTTTATTCAAGGTTCGTTTAGCGCCATCACCTCCCTTGCATCTTTTTCATGGCTATTTTTACTTTCAGTGCCACTGCTTTTGTTATGCCTTTTAATTATTTTCTTTTCAATAGTGTCGGTTAGGTGGTTACTAAAACCAATTAACTACCTTTTACTGATAATTTCGAGTGCAGTACTTTACGGCTCATTAAATTACGGCGTCGTGTTTGACTATTCAATGATTCAAAACACGTTCGAAACAGACTCAAGTGAAGCTCTGAGCTATTTAAACCCTCAGCTCATAGCCTTTTTACTGTTGTTTTGTGCGCTACCTGTTTTTATATTAAGCAAAGTAAAAATACACTTTACCCGTCCTCACCAAGAAGCGATTAGTCGTATAAAACTTATTGTAGCGTGCTGCTCACTAATTGCTTTAGTGGTCGTAAACTTTTACGCCGACTACGCAGCCACTGGCCGCAATAACCGCATTTTGAAAAAAGAACTCATCCCATTTCAGTATCTCTCTAGCGGTTATAAATATATGCGCGATCAGCTGCTGTATACCAATATGGAGTTTAAAGATATAGATGCAACACCTACCTTAATTGCGCCTAACACCACCAGCGTAACAGTTATGGTTGTTGGCGAAACCGCACGAGCAGAAAACTTTTCTTATCAAGGTTATAAGCGCAACACCAATCCTTATACACAAAAGTATAATGTGACGTATTTTAATAATGTGGCGTCTTGTGGCACCGCTACTGCAGTGTCTGTGCCGTGTATGTTTTCACTGCAAACACAAGATAACTTTGATCGATTAGCAGCCGACAACCAACAAAACCTGATTGATTTAGCACAACAAGCTGGCAGCGACGTACTGTGGGTTGATAACAACAGCGGCTGTAAAAACGTATGTACCCGTGTTGTTAACATTGATATCCCAACCACCCCATCAGCGCTTTGCGATGGAAAATATTGTTTTGATGAAGCACTGCTTGCTCCACTTAAGCGCAAACTCGCTAATTTGAGCCAAGCTAACACCGTTATCGTCCTACATATGATGGGCTCACACGGGCCAACTTACTTTAAACGCTACCCAGATAAGTTTAAGCAATTTACGCCTACGTGCGATAGAAGCGACATTCAAAACTGCTCACTCGATGAATTAGTTAATACCTACGACAACACAATTGCGTACAGCGACTTTGTTAACGCCCAGGTAATTAAGCAATTAAAAGCGCTGCCAAACAATATAGATAAGCAGTTTTTATATGTCTCTGATCATGGTGAATCACTTGGCGAAGCCGGGGCTTATTTACATGGTTTTCCGTATAGCTTTGCACCTAGCACACAAACGCACGTTCCTCTTTATATGTGGGCTGATGAGCATAACCAGCGCATTACTAATACCTGTTTAGCTAATTTAGACACCCGCGCTGCGCGCTCACACAACAATATTTTTCACACCCTTTTAAATTTAATTGGCATTAAAAGCAAAACCTATCAGGCATCGCTCGATTTACTTGCTAGCTGCCAAACAACACCAAGCGAAATAAAACTATGAGTAATAAAACCGTTATAAAACGCCAAGGCTTAATGCGCCTTATTTTTACCTTAAGCCATTCTTTTAACGGCTTAAAATGGATGAGTCGATTTGAAGCGGCGTTCCAACAAGAGCTAGCACTGTTTTCGTTACTCGGTGTGTTTGTGTGGCTACAAGAAATTGCACTAAGGGATAAATTACTGCTTATAGCCAGCCTGCTTTTTGTATTGTTTGCTGAGCTGGTAAATACGGCAGTTGAGGTTGTAGTTGATAGAATTGGCAGTGAATACCATGAGCTTTCGGGGCTAGCTAAAGATATTGCCTCTGCAAGCGTGTTTATAGCTATGCTAATTGCCGCTCTTATTTGGTGGGCTGTGTTATGGGCATAAAGCTAACTTTTATACCTAAAATACAAAATGCACTTGGCCCTGTATGGATTTTTGTTGTATTTACTGTTTTGGCACTTAGCTTTTTAACACTTGCTCGCTTTGGATTAAGTGTATGGCAAGGGGAGCGTGTATTTGGATCGCATGCGTGGTTGTCTATATTTATAGGTGGTTTAAGAGTTGATATAGCCACTCTAAGCTACATTATTATGCCCGCATTACTACTTACTTTACTGATGCAAAGCGTAGGTTGGCAAAATAAAGTACGCGGCCTCATTAAAATTTATTTAGTGGGAATGTCTGCTTTACTTGTTTTTTTTGAAGTGATTACGCCTACGTTTATAAACGAGTACGATTTACGCCCAAACCGCTTATTTATAGAATATTTAATTTATCCTAAAGAAGTCTCAAAAATGATTTTTTCAGGCTATAAGTTAGAAGTATTTATTGCTGTTATAGCACTTATTTTAAGCTGTAAATTTGCAAGTAAAATGTTTAGCAATCAATGGCAAAGCAAGTCATCACTAACAGGCTTAAACCAATCAATTTTAGCGCTTGTTTTAGTATGCTTAACTATTTTTGGCGCCCGCAACTCATTAGGACACAGACCACTTAACCCCGCCATGGTCTCGTTTTCTACCGATCATTTACTTAACGACTTAACCCTTAACTCACTTTATAGCGTCGCGTTTGCAGTTAAGCAACTTTCTAATGAGCAATCGAGCCAAGACTATTACGGTAAAATGCCCACCGATGAATTACTTAGTATTGTGCGCAGTAACATGCAAAATACGCAAGGCACATTTAGTGATGTAACCGCCCCTACAAAAACGTTTCATGGCGCAAGTAATACAGGTAAACCCAAAAATTTAGTCATTATTTTACAAGAAAGTTTAGGTGCTCGTTATGTAGGCACGCTTGGCGGTTTACCGCTTACACCTAATATAGACGCCCTTTATAAACAAGGCTGGGGGTTTGATAATTTATACGCCACGGGCACACGTTCAGTACGTGGAATTGAGGCAGTAATTACAGGATTTACACCAACGCCTTCGCGTGCAGTTGTTAAGCTTGATAAATCACAACGTGACTTTTTTACCATTGCTGACTTTTTAGCGAAGCAAAATTACAACACGCAGTTTATTTATGGTGGCGAAAGCCATTTTGATAACATGCGCAGCTTCTTTTTAGGCAACGGTTTTAAAAGTATCGTAGATACAAATAACTTTAAAAAAATAGACTTTAATGGCTCGTGGGGCGCATCAGACGAAGACTTGTACGACCAAGCCGACATAGAACTTACTAAGCTTAAAAATCAAAACAAACCCTTTTTTAGCCTTATATTTTCAAGCTCTAATCATAGCCCGTATGACTTTCCTGACGATAAAATAACGCTGTACGATAAACAAAAACAAACCCGTAATAATGCTGCCAAGTATGCCGATTACGCACTAGGCACCTTTATCGAAAAAGTTAAAAAATCGAGCTACTGGGATGATACTGTATTTATAGTTATTGCAGATCACGACTCGCGCGTATCGGGTTCAAATTTAGTACCGGTGGATCACTTTAAAATTCCGGCCGTTATTTTTGGAAAAGGTATTACCCATAAACGAGATAGCCAACTAGCCAGCCAGCTCGATATTCCTGTTACTCTACTGTCTTTAATTGGCGCAAGTGGTAAGCACCCAATGATAGGTCATGATTTATCAAAGCCAATTAGCGACAACAAACAACGCGCAATGATGCAATACGACAAAAACTTTGCCTACATGCACGATAATAAAGTGGTGGTGTTACAACCACAAAAACCAGCAACAACCTATACGTATAGCAATAACCAGCTTGTACCATGTGAAAATGATGAGCAACTAGTTAGAAAAGCCCTAGCCCACGCGAACTTGGGTAATTTAGCCTACACAAATGGTTGGTATCATTAACCAAGTGACTTGATAATAAAGCCTTGTTAAAGTAACAAGGCTATTTTTATAAACCGAGTAAACATGAAAATCCTCGTTATTGAAGACTCTGAAGCACTAAGACGCAGCTTGCAAGTTGGCCTTAGCAACCTTGGTTTTACCGTAGATGAAACTGGTGATGGCTCAGAAGGGCTGAGTATGGCACTGAGTGGAAACTACGACCTCCTCGTACTTGATTTAATGCTACCGAGCGTTGATGGCATGAGTATTTTACAAGCACTGCGCAGCAGTAATAGCCAAAGCCGTGTGCTAATTTTATCGGCACGAAGTGAGCCTCAAGATAAAATTAACGGCCTTATGAAAGGCGCTGACGATTATTTAACTAAGCCATTTTCGTTTGAAGAACTCCATGCTCGTGTCCTTGCATTACTTCGTCGTGGTTCACTGCAAAACCAACAAAATACCCTAACCGTAGGTGATTGCGTATTAGATCTCTCCCTTAAAACTCTTCACTACAAGCAACATGCTATTGAGCTCACGCGTAATGAATACAAAATAATAGAATGCTTATTTAACGCCCCAGAGCGAGTATTGGGGCTTGAACTTATAAGTGAAGCGGTGGTAGGTCAGTTTGATATGCTCTCTAAAAATGCGCTTGAAGCACACATCTCAACTATACGTAAAAAAGTAAGACAGTTTGATGGCGAGCTCCCGATAAAAAATAAACGTGGATTTGGTTATGTCGCAACAACAAAATAAAAATCACTCAATAAAACGTAAACTCGTTAATAATATTAGCGCTGTGATCTCAGTTATTTTGTTCACCATATTTTTAACCGTTGATTTAAGTGTTGATACTTGGGTGGAAGATCAGTTCAATCAGTCTTTAACTAATAAAGCTAACTACTTAAAAACCTTAGTTGAAGATGACAACAACGTGGTTGAATTTGATTTTGCTGGTGAGTTTATGTCGGAATATGAAGCAGCCGATGCCACGGAGTTTTACCAATTATGGCATGGCCGTGATGTGTTTGAGCGCTCGGACTCATTAGCGCTTTATGAAAATGCTAACCTGCCTTTTTTAGAAATGCCGATAAACGAATCTAAAATTATAGATTACGAGCTTCCTAACGGGCGTGATGGTCGCGCACTTATAAGTCACTTTGTAGCCCAAAAAGATGATAGAAACCCCACTCACTCTGCTGTTTTTAATACCATGACGCTTGCAATTGCAGCGCCCACCTCTGAGCTTAATAAAGTACTGATTATTATTGATGTGGTCTTTATTTTAACCTGTGTACTTGGTGTGTTTGGTGTGCGCTATTTAGTGACACGTATTGTAAATAAAGGCCTGCACCCTCTACACAATTTAAACGACCAAATTAAGTTACTCGATATTACCGGTGTTGCGCAAACAATAGAAAGCGACTTTAAAGTAGAAGAAATAGAACCTATACGTAACGAGCTAAATAAGTTTATTACCGTTAATCAGCAACTCTATAGTAATGAAAAACGCCTAACAAGCGACATTGCACACGAGCTAAAAACCCCAATAGCTGAACTCATAAGCCTCTCAGAGGTGGCTATTCGCTACCCTGACGATAAACGTATTAGCGACACCTATACAAGTGATGTACTTAGTATTTCACAGCGTATGAAAACGATTGTTAACAACCTCTTATTATTGCAGCGCTCAAGTAGTAGTGCTATGCAATTGAATGCGCAAAATATCACTCTAAATAACTTAGTAAATCAAATTATTGATGAGCTGACCTTTAAGCATCCAAGTATCAAAATGCGTTTAAATAACGAAATAAGTGGCGAACTTACGCTTAATGCTGACGAATTTAGTTTAAATACCATTTTATGTAACTTAATCGATAACGCACTATTTTATGGACTTCCTGAGGCGCCAATTAAATTAACTGCCGTAAATAACAGCACAAACATGACCATCTCTGTTAGTAACAAAGTAAATAAACCACTAAGTGATGAACAGCTCACTGCTATTTTTGACCCGCTCTATCAGCTAGATTCATCTAGAACTAATAATCAGCGCCATGGTTTAGGATTATCAATTGTACAGAGCTTATGTAACTTAAATGGCTTTACTATTACGGCCAGTAATACCGAAAACAATACGTTAACGTTTATATTAACGTTACCTCTGAAGTAAATTTAGGTTAGTATTTACACTACTAATTTTGAGATTTTAAGGACAAACCATGAATGCTCTTACCCGTATTAGCCACTTTTTTATTGTGGCGTTACTTATAACATTTAGCCTTAACAGCTACGCAGCTCCCGCCTTATATAAAATAGAAAAAAATGGCGTCAGTTCTTACCTATTTGGCACTGTACACGTTGGTGATGCCAGCATGAAAGGCTTACCTAAAAATGTAACCGATGCAATTAGTGTAAGCAAAGAAGTGATTGTTGAAGTTGATATAAGCAAACTTACACCACTTGAAATGCAACAGCGCTCAATGCCATTTATGATGCTAAGTGACGGTAAAACACTGCAAACTGAGCTTTCAAAGCAAAATTATACCAAGCTAAAAGATTACTTTGCTAAAAAGTCGATTGATATTGCTATGTTTAATGGCTTAAAGCCTTGGGCTGTTATGGTGACTATGATGCAAATTGAATTTCAAAATGCAGGATATTCAGATAAAACCGGCATAGACAAGCAAGTGCTTAGTTATGCTAAAGAGCATAATATTAAAATTGGCGAGCTTGAAACCCTAGAGCAACAACTACAAATGTTTGATGGTATGGCGCTATTAAGCAATGAAATGATTGAAGAAACCTTTGAGCAACTAGCCGATATTAATACTTACTTTATCAAGTTAGTTAATGCATGGAAAAGCGGTGACATGGACACACTAACCGATTACTACAACATGAGTTTTGATGACAGTAATTACGGTGAAATTAGCGAGCAAGTAATGCTAACTAACCGCAATAATAATTGGGTTAAGCAACTCACACCGCGTTTAGCAAACGAGCAGCTATTTATTGCTGTAGGCGCTCTGCATTTACCTGAAAAACACGGGTTACTTAAACAGCTTCGAGATAAAGGCTTTAGCGTTACTCGTCTTTAAAATAAAAATGGGTTGAGTGAATTCTCGCTCAACCTTTCTCTAAGCTTTTAATGAAAGTCTTCCATTTTTAAGTAATTCTCTATTCCTTTAATTTTGTCTGCCGCATGATGATTTACATAAATCACAGTACTTGTATTGGCAGCACAAATTTTCTCTATTAGTAGCAGTACACGCTGCCTGTTTGCTTCATCTAAGCCTAAGCAAGGTTCATCTAAAATAAGTAACGTTGGATGTTTTACCATAGCCCGCACAATTAATAACATACGCTGATCGCCGTACGATAGCTGGGTGAATGAGGTGCTTTGCTTATCACTTAAACCAATAAATGCCAGCCACTGCTTAGCAATATTAATTTGTGCGTCGCTCGGTTTTTGATATAAACCTATGCTGTCGTAAAATCCTGAAATAACAGTATTTAAAGCCGATATACTTACGCGGTAATCCATATGTAGCGCGTTAGATATAAAACCAATATGCTGTTTTATATCCCAAATACTCTCCCCTGTCCCACGTTTAAAACCGAACACTTCAATGTCATTGTTATAACACTGTGGGTTATCACCTGTTATTAAATTTAATAAGCATGTTTTGCCTGTACCGTTCGCTCCAGTAAGCTGCCAATGCTGATGCTTTTTTATAGTCCAATTGAGATTTTTGAATATGCTTACATTACTGTAACTAACTTTAGCATTACTCAATTTAACTAAGGTATTACCGGTGAATGCCTTTTGCTCTTGTTCGGTATCAGGAGATGGCACATCCAATGAGGTATGTTCTAAATGAAGTAGTTTTAGTAAATCACTCAATTGCTCACTACTTGGCTTTGCCAAAGTATGTAACAAGCAACCTTGGTTTACATAGCCATAGTGAGTAATGAATGAAGGGATTTCGTCTAGGCGGTTTAGTACAAAAACAAAAGTAATAGTTTGGCTAAGTTCTATGAGTATTTTATTGAGCTGCTGGCAAGATTGTACGTCGAGTCCATGAAATGGCTCATCAAGCACGACTAACTCACTATGGGAGCTGAGTGCTTTTATAAGTAGGAGTTTACGAGTTTCACCCGTTGAAAGGTCTCTAAAATGCCTATTTAGTAATGAGCTAAATTTAAATAACTCTATTAGCTGCGCTAATAATTCATCATTATTACTATGCCCTGTAAAAATAAGGTCTTTAACGAGGGTGTGCTTTTCATGCTCTAATTCTTGAGCTAGTAACTGTTTATGTGAATCTGAAGACACGAGCATAAGCTTATTAATACTACTTATACGCTTACCACTTTCACACTTAGCCTCACCGATTAACGCAGCTGTCAGAGCAGATTTACCAGCTCCATTAGCACCTAAAAGTAACCAATGTTCTCCTAGGTTTACTTGCCAATCTAGGTTGCATATATCGTAACGGCTTTTACCTTGCCCTTGTAAGTAACCATTAAATTGCTCAAGCGTAATTGACTGCACTAACTTTTCCTAATAAACCTTAAAACAGCAAGTTAACGCATATTAAAAGAGCTTAGCAAGCTTGTTATCCGCAAAATTAATTTATTTCACTAGGGCGTATTGACCTTTGTGGATTGAAATTTGTTCAATCCAAGGAAGATTAAATCGCGGCGCGAGGTTTGTAACCTAGTGGGCTCGATAACTGCTCCTGCGTTATTCTACTGGCTTACATCCATGTAAGAATAAGTCAAAACCGAGTAAAGCTTCCGCGTCCTGCTCACGCCCCTTACCTACATCCATGTAGGCAACAAAGAGTTAATCGTCCCTAGAAAGAACCCAATGGGCAGTGCATGTTTGGTATTTATGCAGCGTTATCGCCTATTTATGGGGAATAACCACACTACATAGGCTCTGCCTTGCCTAAAAACCAAACATACTGCTGCAAATTCAACTACCAAAGATCAACACGCCCTAACAACGCTAATACTATTTAATGCGTCTTTAATTGCTTGCTGGCTTATTGGCTTATGAATATGGAGGTTAGCTCCGTATTCATAAACTCGCTCTATATCATTTTGTGAGGTATTTGCTGTTATAACAATAATTGGCATTACTTTATTAAGATCGGAACGTATTTTTTTAATAGCCTCAAACCCATCCATTACTGGCATGTTTAGGTCCATAAAAACAATATCGTACTGATTTTCACTCACCATATCACACGCGACTTTACCATTTTCTGCGCAATCATAGCTTAAACCTAATAAGCTAAGTATGCGGGTTAATAACATAGTGTTTAATGGGTTATCTTCAACGACTAAATACGTTAGCTTGTTGTTTACTTTAAGAGGTGTTGGGAGGGCTTTACTTATTGTCACTGGTAAATACAAAGACACCAAAGCACCATGAGTTTTATTATTTGTAAAAGTAATTTCACCATGTAGTGCTTTTACAACGTATTGAACCCGGGTTAGGCCTGTTCTTAACCCTTGAAAGTGATTGGTTTGTTTAAATGAGTCAAATTCAAGACTGGTAATCTTCTTCGAAAAGCCACTGCCAGTGTCACTCACCGTTAAATGAAATTCATCATTTAAAAGCTTAGCTGAAACAGTAATTTCACCTTTTTGTGTAAACTTAATTGCATTACTAATTAATTCTGTAAGTGTGTGTTGCAAACGTTGATGATCCAATTTACATACACAATTTAACGATTCATCTAAAGAGCTAACTAGTTTTAGGCCTTTTTGCTTACACGCATGCTTGTAAGCTATTACTACTTTATTACACGACTCTAGAAGGTTTTCGTCATTTAAATGCGGTACCCATTTACCTGCACTTAAAGCCTGCAAGTCTTGTAATTCATCTAATATGGCTATTAACCTAAGCGCGCAATAGTTAGCTTGGGTTTTAACGCTTTGCTGTTTATCAGAAACCTCTAGCTCCTCAATAGACGTAATAAGTCCCTGCAAAGGTGTTCTAAATTCGTGACTAGCTCTGGCAATAAAATGTTCTTTATTTTGACTTGTTTGATAAACAAAATCTTTTTGTTTTTGTAGCTCTAAAAGCGTGTCTGAAACCTCTTTTTCCATTGGTATAAAAACAAATCTTAACTCAATAAGTAATAATATCATTGCCAATAACCAGCATAGTATCTCTAGGTTGGCGACCCAATTTACTTTTTTAACAGCTTGAGATTCAAATAAGCTCACTGCCTTATCAAGCTTTGTTAATAACGTTTCAACATGCTTTATAGAAAATACTGAGTGGTTTATCTCTCCTTGCTGATACAAAAGCTGCTCTGTTTGTTCTATATAGTCAAATACCGCTTTATCTAACCCAATCGTTTCACCAAAATATAAGTCTACTAACGCTGGATTTAAGTAAATGTATTCGTCATCAGAGTTTTTAGTTAATAATATTTGATGGGACTTTTTAAATGTATTGAGGGACTTTTCAAGTGACTCAGTATGAGCTGGCGAATAATTACTGATGTTAAGCATAGCGTTACTGTGCCAAGCAATTTTCTGTGAGAGCATACGCTGGCTACCAGCGATGTTAATAATTTTTGCATCAAACTTTTGAACAGAAAAACTATGCTGCATTAATAAAGCAGAGCCACTTATTAATAGCGCTATTGCAATTAGTGCCCATCGGTAACGTGTTCTCACGCTTTTAATAATATTGAACATGTATAAACCAGTTTTTTATATAAGTGTAGACTAATTTTTTAAAACGAAGAATCAGTCAAAATAATTAAGCGAATTATTAATACCCAATAAAAAAGCCCAGCATCAAGCTGGGCCATAGTAGTAAAATTATATTAGCGATTCTCTAATCGATTATAATCGAACATTCCATATTCTATCCCACGATACTTTTTAGCTGTATCGTGCAATATATCGCTGTATTGCCAAAACTGTGGATGAGTACGTCGAATACCAAACTTAGATTTCAAAGCACCATAATCGGCTTCTATTTGCATCATAGGCAATTGCTCGGCAAAAGCATTTACTTGCTGCTCGTTATTTAAATACCAAATAGCTGCTGGGTAATCACCGATAAAGCCAGGAACAATCGTTGCGGTATCTTCATCATAAGCACGTTGACCATCTTCGTTTAGTAAACTAGAAATATTGTAGTGCGCATTATGATGAATAATAGTGTAGCCCTTATGACTATTATCTTTTTGCTTTACAAGTACAAAAGAAAGCTGAGGTAACAAGTTTACCGCTTTTGCTGGCATATTACTTACTACATTTAACGGCTTTGGTACTTCAGTGTAGTTGTATCTTTCACTTAAAACTGGCGCTAAGGCTTCTTTCATCAAAGTATATAGCTCATGCTGTGGATCATCAGTTTTATAGTTAATACCACTTGGCTGACTAAATTCTCGGTTATTTTTAAAGAACTTAGATAAGTCAGGTGGTGAATTACGATACCACTGCTTTTTGATTTGATTACGCTTAGCCTCAGGTAACAATGCTAAAAAGTTTTGCTCTCCCTCTAAACGTAAAAAATCCATATATAGGCGTGTCACTAATTGGTGGCCTATATTTCCGTACACATCAAAGCCTGCTACAAGCAAATAGTGAATACGCTCAAACAAAGCATAATCTAATATCCAGGTGGTTTTAGGCTCTTGACCAATAAAACCTTTAACTACAGTTGCACTATCAAAATGGCGGAAAATAGTTAGTGCCGCATTTTTATTATGCCCATCACCTTTCCATAGTAAGTCTGTTGTAAGGTGCTCACCACCTTTGAACATTTTGTTAGCAAGCTCAACTTTCGCCTGTAAATACTTTTTCTCGCGAACTGAATATTTAACCCAGCTAGAAATGGGTAAGGCATTACTCTCCTCAGCAGCAGGAAGTTCTAATGCCTCTTCATGTTGCATTAGCATTTCCCCTACAGCCGGAGTCGCTACTTTATTAGGATCAGCAAATGCCACCCAAAAATGATCGTTTATAACATTTAAAGCAATCTGACCACGACAAACAGGCCCTTTTATAAAGCCCATAATAATTAACTCTGCCTCATCAAGCATAAATTGATACTTAGAATTAATTGGAATAACTTCAAAAGTTTTAAAAGGGTTAGATGCTGCCTTAGGCTCATAACTAGGCATTTTCGTAACAGTATAATCTGGCGCAATAAACTGCTCATATAAACGCAGTAATTTAGCTTCATTAAGCTCAAGTGGTAAATGTGTTTTAGAAAGTATGGTTGTACGTTCTTGCATAAAACGATAATAAACACGGCTAACTTTAGGGTCATCGTATGGGCGGCGCGTGTTAATTAACTTTATTTCCTCACCAGGAGGCGTACTTGAGCGAACTAGTTTGAAAAAGCTTTGTGGGTTTTCTGAAGTAAAATAAATATGTGCTAAAAACCAATGCTCATAAATATACCGTGCTGATAACTGATACTTTAAGCTATCTTGATTTAAAAATGCTTCCCAGCCCGCTATTTTATTCTGATCATATTTACTTGGTGGCTGAATATGTGACATTTTACCACCACCTTTAAGCCAGTTCTGTAAGTGATTAAACTCTTCACGCGAAACACCAGGTAAACCATAAGGCATGCCGCCATGAGGTTGATCACTTGCCAATCGATCAAACTCACCCATTGTTGCGCAGGTTTGCGAACGTGCTAACGAAAAGTCAAACTCATCATCTAGCACTTCATTTACTGGCAATTCATGGCTTTGCTTTAGCACCAGGCTATTAAATAACACACTGCCCGCTAAGTTAGCTTCTTCACTTTGCACGCGCTCATTTAGCACTGGCGTAAAGTTTTTCTCTCGCCATTGCTGAGTATTAGTTGCATCAAATAATAAACGGCTTGGGGTCGTTGCCAATAAACGAGTTCCATCGTAAACAAGCTCTTTACTCAAACCTCGGTCAATACCTTCAGGGGATGAGAGCTTAAGCTGGCAAGGTGCGTCGTAACAACCATGACAAACTACGCAGCGGGTATCGAGTACTGGTTTTACATTTTGTAAAAAATCAGCACCAGCACCTGTTGTATGAGGCACCATTCTCTCTTGTGTTTGTTCAGGTCCAAAAAGATCATCGTAGTGAGCATTTCCCAAATATGCACAACCGCTTAAAATAATGAGTACTATCGTACTTATTAGTATTTTTCTCATTCGTCGTCCTCATCACCTAAATCAAAGGTGGGCATCATATCCATTTGAGGAGAAACGAATGTATTCTGACCTTTAGTATTCAAAACAATACTTAAAAGAGGGCCATGCGTTAATGTTATCTGCGCATCGTGCTCTTGATCTAATATAGCTAAGTACAGAGGATTAGTTATAAGCAACTCATAACCGCTAACAGTAATAGCGACACTGCTATCTTCACTTGGGTTCTGGCAAATTTGAGCAAGTAACTCATCATCAAGTCCAATTGATATTTCAAAATCAGGCTGCTCTAAGTCTCTATTACTTAATGATTCATCTAATAGAAATAAAGGGAGGGTTAAATTACTATCTTGTTCAAATTCCATTGCGTTCTCTGCACTTTCTGACGATTTAATTGACGAGTATTATATCAAACTAGCGAGCAAATTAACGCTAAAGCTAATTTAACTGTGTTTAAACGTCATCCATAACAGATTCGATCACCGAAAATACAGCACCTTGAGGGTCGCATATAACACTAAAACGACCAACATCGGGGATATCTGTTGCAGGAACACATACTTGTCCACCTAAGCTAGCGGCTTTACTAACAATTACATCGCAACTCTCTACTGCAAAATAAATCATCCAATGAGCAGGGGTATCATCAGGCCATTCACTTGTCATTTCAAGCATACCGGCAATTGGTTGTCCATCGACTAAAAATAAAATGTAGTCCATCCCTTCCATAGGCTTTATTTCGCTTTCCCAGCCTAGTAAAGCACAGTAAAAGTCTCGACTTACTTTACTATCTCTTGTTGCTAACTCATGCCAATAAGGCGTATTTAATTCACCTAAGTGCTTACAACCTTTATGCTCATTCCCCTGCCATAGTGCAACAGTTGCGCCTACTGGATCTTTTAGCATAAGCATGCGACCTGCATTCATAACATCATGAGGGCCGGCAAGAACTTCAGCACCCAGTTCTTTTGCTTTTAGCGCACAATCATCAACATTATCGACGGCAATGTAAGCCAACCAGTGACTTGGGATCCCTGCACTAATTTGCTCTTTAGGCATTTCGTACATTGCAGCGATATCATCACCTTGCTTTTGTAGCATGGTGTAGTATATGTTCTCTCCAATAGGTTGATCGTCATACCCCCAATCAAATAATGATGTATAAAAAGCCTTACCGTCTTTCCAATTGTGTGTACAAAGCTCTGACCAACAAAAAATACCATGCGGATGGTTTTCAACTTTACTCATGAGTAAGCCCTTATTATTCTAATTTTACCTAAACGAACTCTGTCACATTTTATAAACGAGATAATGGAACAGACTATAAATTGAGATTAGAGCAATAACTAAGCAGAGTCGATAAAAGAAGGGCAAAAATTCGTTATTCAGTTGTTTCATATTTGAGGTTTTTAACGCAGTCAGGGTCAGATTTAACCTCTCAAATGGATTAAATATTATTGCTGATTGATAGAAATGATTTACTAGGAAGTCCTTCGCTCTAGAGGAATCCCTAAATTACTTTTCTGCAGACGTAAAAAAGCCCGACTATTTCTAGTCGGGCTCTCTACAATTTGAAGCCTGGTACTGTCGTAGTGCCCACAGCGGTGGAGAGTCACATAGCAAATGCTACACTATCGTTGGCCGGGGCTCGCCCTCGAGCTGTTTGGTTTCACTACTTAGTTCGGCATGGGCTCTTGGCTATTTACTAAATCCCAGATAGCAAAAAACCCGTCACATTGCTGTAACGGGTCTCTACAATTTGAAGCCTGGTAATGTCCTACTTTCACATAGCAAATGCTACACTATCATCGGCGCTGTTTCGTTTCACTACTGAGTTCGGCATGGAATCAGGTGGGTCCAAAACGCTATTGTCACCAAGCAAATTAGGTGCAAAGAATCAATGACAAGCACGTAGTGCTATCATTTTCTTTGCGCAAGGTGCCTCAATGTTAACGCTACGCGCTAAGAGTCACCTCTTGAATTTGGAAAATATCTGATAATATTTTTTAAGTCTTTCTAAGTAATGTCTACTTTAGTTATATTAACTTCTGTCTAAACTGTCGCATAAAACGCGTTTGGCGTTGTATGGTTAAGCCTCACGGGTAATTAGTACAAGTTAGCTTAATGGCTCACACCACTTCCACATCTTGCCTATCAACGTTGTAGTCTTCAACGGCCCTTCAGAGACTTTAAAAGTCTAGTGAGAACTCATCTCGAGGCCTGCTTCGCGCTTAGATGCTTTCAGCGCTTATCAGTTCCGAACGTAGCTACCGGGCAATGCCATTGGCATGACAACCCGAACACCAGCGGTTCGTTCACTCCGGTCCTCTCGTACTAGGAGCAACCCCTCTCAATTCTCAAACGCCCACGGCAGATAGGGACCGAACTGTCTCACGACGTTCTAAACCCAGCTCGCGTACCACTTTAAATGGCGAACAGCCATACCCTTGGGACCGACTTCAGCCCCAGGATGTGATGAGCCGACATCGAGGTGCCAAACACCGCCGTCGATATGAACTCTTGGGCGGTATCAGCCTGTTATCCCCGGAGTACCTTTTATCCGTTGAGCGATGGCCCTTCCATTCAGAACCACCGGATCACTATGACCTACTTTCGTACCTGCTCGACGTGTCTGTCTCGCAGTTAAGCTGGCTTCTACCATTACACTAACCGTACGATGTCCGACCGTACTTAGCCAACCTTCGTGCTCCTCCGTTAC
>NZ_JWIG01000010.1 GCF_000814675.1 Pseudoalteromonas distincta
ATTCTCACCGACGCTCAAGTAGCTGCGCTTGAAAAGAAAAAACATGATGACGAAGCGTGTGGTGAAATTGAAACGGCTCACCCAGGTTATCTAGGCTCTCAAGATACATTTTACGTGGGTAATCTCAAAGGCGTTGGGCGTATCTACCAACAAACCTTCGTTGATACATACAGCAAAGTAGCGTTCGCTAAGCTCTACACCACGAAAACGCCAATTACTGCGGCTGACATACTCAACGACAAAGTACTGCCGTACTTCGAACAGTACGAGCTTCCCATGCTACGTATTCTAACCGATAGAGGCACTGAATATTGTGGCAAAGTCGAACATCATGATTACCAGTTATATCTGGCTATTAATGATATCGATCATACAAAAACCAAAGCTATGTCACCGCAAACAAATGGTATCTGCGAACGCTTCCACAAAACGATACTCAATGAATTCTATCAAGTTACATTCCGTAAAAAGCTATATAGCTCATTAGCGGAATTGCAAAAGGATCTGGACGAATGGATGATTTATTACAATAATGACCGAACTCATCAAGGAAAAATATGCTGTGGCAGAACGCCATTAGAAACTTTATTAGATGGAAAATTGATCTGGGCTGAGAAAAATTTAGCTCAAATCTAGACTGACAGTCACCGATTAAAAAACGGGTAACTGTCAGATCAAGTCTGAGCTAGTACATTTTAACTAATAAGTTATTTTATTAATTATAAGTTATTTTATTAATTATAAGCTGTAGCTTAAGTTAATGTAGCCAAAGCGGCCAATGTTATCGTAACTTGCGCTACCCGCGCTTGTACCACGTGAACCGTACGGAAGTTTACGATTAAATACGTTATCAACACCTACTTTAACGCCTAAACCGCTATCGAAGTTGTAACCAACAGTCATATCGGTAATAAAGTATTTACCGTAAGACATTTGGTTACTTGGGTTCGAGTTACTTTCAAGCTCAACATTTGTATATAAATCTACTTCACTTAAAAAGCGTGTTTCAACTGTTGAGAAAAAGTTATCCATAACATAGCTTACAGATAAGTTAGTTTGCCACTTAGCTTCACCTGTAGTACCTGCGTATTCAATGTAGTTACTAGGATCGTCTTGGAACGGGTAATCTTTACGTTCAATTAAGTAAGTACCAATTAAGCGGGTTTTAAAGCTACCTTCAAGCGCGTCAAAGTCGTAACCTAGTTCAAAATCTATCCCTGATGCTTTTTGGCCGGCAACATTTAATACAGAGTTTTGTATTAAAGTAATTTCACCATTAGCATTACGTGTAATTAAGTTACAGTACTGATTGTTTATACCTGTTGCGCTATCAACACAGCGATCAAGAATGTCTTGCGCGTCGATTGTGTCAATCGCATCTTCAAGTTCAATTTCCCAGTAATCAATAGTAAGCAGCGCGTTTTCTAGAAACTCTGGTTGGTAAACAATGCCTACAGTTGTACTTGTTGACTCTTCGCCTTTTACATCGCGGTTACCGCTAGTTAAACCATCTAATGAGGCTGCATCGTAACCTGAGTTAAAGTCACTCGCTACACCTAATGCGGCACAGTTTGCAGTACGTGTTGCACCGTTTGATAAGTCACCTAGGTTGTCGGCGCGACACGGGTCGTCTACATTGTAGAAAGTTTGACTTGCTGCCCCAAATACTTCACTAATGTTTGGCGCACGAAGTGCTGCAGATTGAGTTACACGTACACGTAGCTCATCATTTACAGTCCAATCAAGGCCAAGTTTCCAGCTAGTTGCTTCGCCAATCGTACTGTAGTCAGCATGACGTACTGCAGTATCAAACACTAAATCTTGAATAAGCGGTAAGTCAGTTAAAATTGGCATCGTCGCTTCAAAAAATACTTCGCGTACGTTGAACGAGCCTTTATCTTCGCCCAGTGCGTTAAAGAAAGTACCTTCTGCGTTATCTGGCTCTTTAGTTTCGCTTTCTTCTTGACGGTACTCGGCACCAAATGCAATACCTACATAACCTGCTGGAAATTCAAAAATAGCGCCATTAGCAAGTGAGCCAGAAACAACTGTTTGCTTAATTGTTGAAGTACCAACTGATACCGTATTTATGTAATCAATAGCTTGTTGAGATGGTGCGCCAAAACCCATAATATTTACAGGTACACAGCCGTCAGCTTGTGCAGCAGCGCTACGACATACTACGTTACCATTTGTATCTTCAACGGCATCAAGTGCATTAAAGTAGTTGGCTAAAATCATGTTAGCGCCGTTTTCACGCTCAAGATCAGTTTGGCCGTATACAACTGACGTATCTAATTCCCAATCTTCTAAAACAGTCCCTTTTAAGCCTGTTACAAAACGCGTTGTTTCACGCGTATTGTTTTCAATGCGGCGGCCAAGGTCACTCATCATGCGGTTAACCATGATCGAATCAACACCTTGTTCTTCCATTGTCGCTGTCAAAAAAGAAAAACGCAGGTTGGCCTATGCTTTCGCCTTGGCTGTTTACGTATTTTGCATCAAAGTAAACGTTTAAGTCGTCGGTAACATCGTAGTTAACTTTAAAGTTTACGTTGTAGCGCTCAAACTCAGGTTGTATTTCTTCAAATTGACCTAAGTTAAAAAAGTCACATTCTGCACATGAATATGGATCTGCGTTATTGCCTATGTATAAATCACGTGCGCTGCTATCAGGGTTAAAGCTATTAATATACTTAGTTGGATCTTCAAGTGCATAAACACCTGAATCATTGATGGCGTAATAACCCGCATTAGGTGTTAAAATATCATCAGGAAAGTCAGCACTATTTTTGTTCTCATCCGTTTGGGCTTGGTTAGGTAAGCTGCTAAAAGATGTGCTAGTCCAAGGGTGGTCAAGTGCATTTAATGAATCTTGACCTGAGTACTCAATAGCAAAAGCGGCATTACCACGGTCGTTATCAAAATTAGAGCCGTACGAGAACGTTGCTTTTTCGTTGTTGTAGCTGTTTAAATCGGCAAAACCACGGGTAACGCTAAAATCCATACCTTCAATGTTGTCTTTTAGTATAAAGTTTACAACATCTGTTACCGCGTCAGCTCCATATACAGCAGATGCACCACCAGTGATAATTTCTACACGCTCAACCCATACACTTGGAATAGTATTGGTATCTACAGCTTGAGAACCAGCTGAGCTTGATACATGACGCTTACCATTTACAAGTACTAAGGTACGGTCTGTACCCATGTTACGTAAATCAAGAATATTTAAACCAGCAGTACCAATAAAACGGCCTGAGTTAGCCATAGAATATGTATTGCCAAGTGCTGGTAAATTGTTTAGCGCTTCACCAATGTTTACAGCGCCTGTATTAATTAGTTGCTCGCCACTTATAACTGTTACTGGTGCAGGTGCAATAGCACCTTCACGTAAAATACGTGAACCCGTTACTTCAACGCGTTCAATTTTTGTTGCTTGCTCATCTTGTGCAAGCACAGAATTACTTGCTGTTGCAGCAGCAGTAATTAATGCACATTTAATGCTAGTAGAAAGTAAATTATGACGTTTCATGTGTTTCCCAAAGGACATTTTATAGTAATTTAAAACAATATTTATTTTTACCTAGTACAATTTGTATTAGGTAAAAACCTATAACTTTTGTTATGAGGGCGGCGATTATTGCATGCTGATAATCTTATTAAAAGTAAGTAACTTACTGTTAAATAAGCAACTTGAAATAATTTGAATGGCTATTGTTGCATTTTTTACATTAGTTTGTGAGGGGGGATTAGGTGGCTCTTTATGGTTAATGTACATGGTAGGTTTGTTTTGTGTTTATGCTGTTTACATCTTTATAGTTTTTATAATTTTAGAGATGGTTTTTATAGCAATTATTTTTTAGTTAAAAGTAGTTAGGAATATTCTAATTTATATAAAGAGCAGGCGGTGAGTGTTATATGTACTTAGTTGTAAGTATTATGTATGTAAATCCCGTTTTAAAATGACTTTAATGTAAGGCTTTATTTTCAAATAAAGTGAAGTTTGAATATTTTTCATTATTAATGTTTAAAAAGATCTAAACGTGTAAACCCCCTTTACAGTTTTTGGGGTCTCAATTGCTCCTTAAGTTACTTTAGCGCGTAAACTTGGTACAATTTAGCTGTTTTTAATTAATAGGTTTGACCATGAAGTATTTAGTTATTATTTTTACCTTGTTGTTTAGTTCAATGTCTTTTGCGCAGCAATCTGTTGATCTTGAAATAAATATGAAAAATACGGGCCTTGCGTATAAACAAGCAGTACAGGCAACTCAACTTAGTGAATTTAATACTGCGATTGATGAATTTATAAAGCTAGTAAAAGTAAGTAAAACAGGTAAGTTTTACAAAAAACCTGAGCAGTCATTGCAGGGCCTTGATAAAGTAATTGCCCAAGCTGAGCTTGCTAAAAAAGCAGCGAACGAGCAGGGTCTAAGTGCAGCAAAAGAACCGTTAAAAAATATAGATAATTTACGTAAAAAATATCATGAGCTACATGAGCCTCCAGGGTTCTTTGAATTACTGTTCGGTTCATAAACCTAACTATATGTATCTTTAGTCGCTACTTTTAAGCTAATTGCGTTAAAGGTATCTGCAGCAATAAATATAAGGAAACACAATGGAAATTTCAGTTTCAATGTTAGAAGGCCAAAAGCAAAGCGCTAAATTTGGCGACCTAGAAGTAATCAGCGATCAAAGTGTAAACGCTGGTGGCAACGCAGAGCATCCAGAACCGTTTGATTACTTTTTAGTAAGTATGGTTTTATGTGCAGGTTTTTATGCGCGTAAATTTTGTGAGCAGCGTGATATTTCAACGCAAGGTATGACGCTTACTCAAAATAATGAAAATGTAGATGATAACGGTAAAAAGTTATTTTCAATTGAGATTAACCTACCAGACGGTTTTCCTGATAAATATAAAAAGGCGCTTATTGCAGCCGTTAACACCTGTACGGTAAAAAAAGTAATTCAGGCAGTGCCAGAGTTTTCAGTAGTGGTAAAGTAATCCACCCTAAATTAGGTAGCTTTAACAAGCTACCTAAATATGTATAGTGCCCCACGGCTTAACTTATTTTTTTTTCATTCCTTGTACTGCTTTAAAGCGTGGGTTGTTTTTACAAATTACAAATACACGACCTTTGCGTTTTACAATTTGACACCCCGGACGTTGCTTCGCACTTTTTAGGGAACTTAATACTTTCATACCTTTTCCTTTTTAACAGTCGATAAACTTTTAAAACGACGGTTAAACTGTGCAATACGGCCATCTGTAGCAACAGTTTTTTGCTTGCCTGTATAAAATGGATGTGAGTCACTTGATACGTCAATAGGTACATATGGATAAGTATTACCGTCTATTTCTACTGTGCGGCTTGTTTTAATGGTTGAGCCAATAATAAAGTAAGAATCGGCAGCAGTATCGTGAAAAGCAACCTCTTGGTAATCAGGATGAATATTTGGTTTCATAATACGTCTCAATAAATGATATGTGATAATGTATCATTTTAATTTAACGTATTTATTCTCTCATTGCAAATTATTTAAATGCTCCCCAAAAGGGGCGTAATTGCTGGCTATTTGTGCAAATAAATCAAAAAATAAGCACTTGAATTAAAAATGCTGGCTATTGGCGTTTAGGCTGTTATAACTATATTTAAGAGTTAAAACGTTAACAAATACGGTTATAAAGTTATTACAGAGGTTATGTATGAGTGACGCAACACAACAACAAGAACAAATTGACCAAGGGGTGATGGAAACCCTAAGAGAGCGCGACCACAGTACCTTGGCGCAACAAGTAAATCCGTTAACCTGCAACCATAATGATATTGTAGAGTTACTAGCAAGGTATATGGCACTAAGTGAGCAAGAAGATGATGAATTGTTTGATACTTGGTTTGATAACCTAACTAAAGAGCAACATACTGTTTTAAAAGTATTTGAAGTTTACCGTGGACAATATGAGCACCAAAATTAGAGTATGTATTTTTGTACGTATACCAGGTTCAGTGGCTATTTAAATAAAACTAAATAACCACTACTGCCTTTTGTATTAACCAGTAGCGCTGCTTTATTGATCACAACCCCACGTGTTTACACCATAAGTTCGGATTTAATATTATCTTTATTTAGGCACTAGTTACTGATATTTATCAGTATTCATTTATTGCTATTTTTAAGTAATGTTCTAGTTTTAATTGGTATGCTGTTTATAGTTTAGATAAGTTTATCGGATTATATATTCGAAAATATTCGCTCCCATTTCGTAATTCATAAAACACTTAAAATTAATTGAGCTTTAATGATTAAACCTGAGATCCCAAGTAACGAAGCAGAGCGATTACATGCGTTAAAAACATTAAAAATTCTAGATACGTCGCATGAAGAGCGCTTTGATCGTGTTACTCGTATTGCCAAGCGTATGTTTAATGTTTCTATTTCATTGCTTACTTTGATTGACGAAGACCGCCAATGGTTTAAATCTAGGCAGGGGCTTGATGCGCCTGAGCTTCCTCGCGAAACCTCATTTTGTGGCCATACCATAAATCAAGACGAGCTCTTAATAATCCCAGATACAGTCCAAGATAAAAGGTTTTTTGATAACCCTTTTGTTACAGGCGATCCTAAAGTACGCTTTTATGCTGGCTTTCCTTTAAAATTAAGGCAAGGGGTTATTATAGGCACTTTATGCCTTGCCGATAATAAACCTCGACACCTTAATGATGAAGAAAAACAATTACTAAAAGATTTAGGCACGTTGGTTGAGCAAGAGATTCAATCAATTCAACTAGCCACAATTGACGAGTTAACAAGAATCTCTAACCGGCGTGGCTTTTTGAACCTTGCTGAGCATACGCTAAATATATGTAGGCGAAACAAAGTATCAATGTCGTTTATCTTGTTTGATCTTAATAAGTTTAAACAAATTAATGATGTTTATGGACACCACGAAGGCGATTTTGTATTGAATAAATTTGCGCAAATTATGCTTAGTTCATTTTGTGATTGTGAAGTAATAGGTCGACTTGGCGGAGATGAGTTTGTAGTAATGCTAAGTGATTTAGATGAAACAAAAGCTGAGTTTGTTTTACAAAGGTTTGCGGATGCAATTGCGTATGCCAATAATACCTTAAATAAGCCATACAAAATTGATTACAGTGTAGGGGTAACACACTTTAAATACGATACAGGTAAATCGGTTGAGGATATGATTCAAGATGCTGATGTTGCAATGTATCAGCAAAAAAAGCAGCAATCACTTTAGTGAGCTATTTAGTTTAATTGCTGCTTGAACTTCACTTAACTTCCTCATGCTAGTACGAATCTTATAATAGGCAGTTATTCGCTATTGCAGTCATTTTTTGCAGCGGGTGATGCTAAAGACACATTTGGTTGCCAAATTCTGTCCCATATTTTATGAAGATTGTTTAAGTTTGGTCTTTGACTTATTTTTTCAAAGTTACCAATGCTCACCTCTAAATCATTTTTTTGACCCACTACAAAATTAAACACATAGTTGCACTCCATCCCCATACGTAAATCAGAAAGTACAATATTGCTTTGCTTTTGGCGCACCGAATAAAACCCTTTAGTAAACCACTGCAAGCGTTTTATAGCCCATTCATCGCTAATATTATTTAACAATGAAGGCGTTGTTTGATAAGGCGTTAATGTAACATCGCTGGGCGCGTCAAATACTGATGCATAACCTTCGTAGTATTGTCCGTCAGACATCACAACAATACGCCACAGCATAGTGGTTAGTGGGGCAGGCGTACTAATATACGCATTTACTGGTATTTGCCTGTTGTTGAGTGCTGTTTTTACCTTGTCATCAATATTTACTTTTAAAATTAAAGCGCAAAATAAATATAGACTACTTAAAACTAAGGCCGCTGCATTTATACGATAAGCCGTTGCTGCTTGTATTTTGGGTATTAGCGTACATATTACGCCAATTAATAAAGGAAGCGTGTAAGCGGGGTCAATAATAAACACACTAGAAACCGCAAAGGGGTACTCAGTAAAAGGCCAGAGTAGTTGTGTACCGTATACCGTTAGGCTGTCTAATATGGCATGTGTAGATAAACTTAAAAATACTAGCCAAAACCAGCGTACTTTATAAATTTGCATTCCCGCGTGTATTTTTAATATTAGCCATACAATGAGAGGGCTAATTAATAAATGTATTAATAACGAATGACTAAAGCTACGGTGATAAGTAAATGCTTCTACAGAGCCACCATATGGCAAAAATACATCTAAATCAGGGAGTGTGCCTAAAATTGCTCCCCATAAAACGGCTTTTCGACCTATTTTATTGCCTAATACCGCATAACCTACAGCACTGCCTAATGCTATCTGCGTTAAAGAATCCATTTTGATTAATACCTTTAATTACTACTTTTATTATTTATACTTTTTGATTATTAAAAAGCGTCAAAAAATAATGTGAAATATTTGATAAGCACATCAATGCCTAAAATTTATAAACTAAGCCTAGGTTTTATAAAATCTAAAAATGCTGTAATGCGAGACGATACAGCACTATTTTTATAATACACGGCTTGTACAACCTCTCGGTTATTAGGTGAGCTAACTGCACTGGGTAACACTTCAACTAATTTACCTGTTTTTAGGTCATTGCCAATCATAAAGTGAGAAAGTAGCGCCACACCTTGGTTTGCAATACATAGTTGGCGCACTGTTTCGCCGCTGCTTGCGCTAAGCGAAAACGTAAATAAAGCGGGCTTTACTAACGGCCAATTGTTTAATTTAGGGAAGTCACTAAAACCAATTATCTTGTGATTTTGTAAGTCATCTATTTGTGTAATTGCTGCGTTGTTTTTTATATATTCTGGGCTGGCTACAATACGTAACTGGCTGCTGCCAAGTTTACGAACATGTAAATTTGAGTCTTTTAAATCACCAATACGTATGGCTAAATCGGTTTTATGTTCAAGTAAATCAATAATGCTGTCGTGTGAGGTTATATCAAGCGTTATGTGGGGGTATTGCTTGGCAAATTCGCCAATTAAAGGCGTAAGTTGGTGCAATACAAAAGGGCTTGCAGCATCTATTCGCAGCTTGCCACTTGGCGCTTGTTTTAAAAGCTTTATGGCTTCTTCACCGGTATAAAGCGTATTTAACCCTTCGCGCGCATATTTTATAAAAGTATGGCCTTCTTCGGTAAGCTCTAATCGGCGTGTTGTTCTGTTTAGCAAAGTACATTGCAATGTATTTTCAAGGCGTGATACAGCTCGCGACACTTTAGCCACCTGTTGATCAAGCAAATTAGCCGCCCCCGAAAAGCTTCCGCAATCTACTACCGTTATAAACGTTTCTAAATCTTCAGTTTTTGAATGAACAGCCATAAGTATACCAACACCATCTTTGCATTATTAACAAAAGTATTTTGTCACTAATGCTATTTTTTGCAAACGATATTTTAGCCAAACTACATTCTTCAAATATTAATGAGGATATAACTATGCCATTGGCTTTGTGGGCGCTTACCTTAAGCGCATTTGCAATAGGAACAACTGAGTTTGTAATAGTGGGATTAGTACCCACCATTGCAAACGACTTAGGCGTAAGCCTACCTTCAGCAGGTTTGCTTGTAAGTTTATATGCGGTTGGCGTTGCCATTGGTGCGCCGGTGCTAACAGCTTTAACGGGTCGTTGGAATCGTAAAGTGGTACTAATAAGCTTAATGGGCTTATTTGTTTTAGGTAACTTACTTGCATGGCAAGCGCCAAGTTACGAAACATTAATACTTGCGCGCATTTTAACGGGGCTTGCCCATGGTGTGTTTTTTTCAATCGGATCGATGATTGCCACTAGCCTAGTAAGCAAAGACAAAGAAGCCAGTGCAATAGCCATTATGTTTACCGGGCTTACTGTAGCACTCGTAACTGGTGTGCCACTAGGTACATGGATTGGACAACACTTTGGTTGGCGTGCAACGTTTTTAGTTGTGTCGGTATTAGGTTTAATTGCATTAATCGGCAGCTCTATTTTAGTACCAAAAAACTTAAAACAATCAATACCAGCGACGTTTAAAGAGCAACTACAGGTAATCGTAAAACCGCGTTTATTACTGGTGTATTTAATGACGATATTGGGCTATGGCGGCACGTTTACAGCGTTTACTTATTTAGCACCTATTTTAGAGCAACAAACAGGTTTTGCGCCTTCGGCTATTGCCTTAATAATGCTTGTTTACGGTGTATCGGTAGCGGTAGGTAATATTTGGGGTGGAAAGTTGGCCGACAAACGCGGCCCAATTAGCGCACTGAGCATTATATTCAGCGCTTTGAGTATTATTTTACTGATATTTACTTTTACGATGGAATCAAAAATTGCTGCTGTACTTACTATTTTAGTATGGGGCGCATTTGCTTTTGGTAATGTGCCAGGCTTGCAACTTTATGTAGTAAAGCAAGCACAAAAGCACACGCCCAATGCGGTAGATGTTGCATCAGGTTTAAACATAGCCGCATTTAATATTGGTATTGCACTTGGCTCAATTATTGGCGGTAGCGTAGTAGAGAACATGACCCTGCAAGATACAGCATGGATAGGCGCCGTTATCTCTGTTTTAGCACTTGGTGTTACACGCTACAGCGGTATGCTTGATAAACGTGAAATTCAGCAAGCATAAAGCCTTAGCAGGGTCTGTTGACCTTTTAGGATTAAATTTGTTCAATCTAGGGAGGATTTAATCACGGAGCGAGGTTTGTAACCTAGTGGGCTAAGTAAAAATCGAGGGACAAAGAGTAAATCCACCCTAGGAAGAACCTACAGGCAGCGCGTATTTGGCATTTATGCTGCGTTATCGCCTATTAATGTGGAACAACCACACTGCATAGGCTCTGCCTTGCCTAAATACCAAATACACTGCTGCAAATGTAATCTCTAAAGATTAACAGACCCTAACCTTGAAACTAAAATTAATGACCTCATACCTGTTATGAGGTCATAGAATTTTAAGTGACAGTCTTAATAAGAAGTAAAAGGTGTATTTCGTAAAACTTTTAAAAGTTTGTATTTTTAACCGATTATTTTATAAGGATAAACCATGACAAAACGTGTAATAGAAATGCCAGAACTCGGTATGGGAACATTCCGCTTAGAGGGCGACACGGCCTATAACTCAGTAAAAATGGCGCTCGAAGTTGGGTTTCGCCATATTGATACCGCACAAATTTATGGCAACGAAGAGCAAGTAGGTCAAGCCATAAAAGATAGTAATATTCCGCGCAGTGAAATATTCTTAACCACCAAAGTGTGGAATAACAAATTAAATAAAAGCGACTTTATCCCAAGCGTTAAAAAGTCACTTGAAAAGCTACAAGTTGATTCGGTCGACTTACTGCTAATTCATTGGCCATCGCCTGCTAACGACGAGCCAATGAGTGAATACCTCACTGAATTACTAAAAGCGAAGCAGCTTGGTTTGACTAAGCACATTGGTGTATCAAACTTCACCATTGCAAACTTAAATGAAGCAATGCAAACACTCGACTCGCGTGAAATATTTACCAATCAGGTTGAGGTTCACCCATATTTAACTAATACTAAATTACGCGCATTTTGTGCTCAGCACGATATACATGTAACTGCGTATATGCCATTTGTAGTAGGTAAAGTACTTAAAGATCAAACCATTATCGACATTGCTAAAAAGCACGATGCAAGTCCAGCACAAGTTGTTTTAGCATGGGTTAACGCAAGCGGCATGACGACAATTCCATCATCAACTAAGCGCAAAAACTTAGAAGATAACTTTAACGACCACGTTAAGTTAGATGATGAAGACATAGCCCGCATTGATGGTCTTGATTGTGGCGACCGCCAAGCAACACCAGACTTTGCGCCGCAGTGGGATCAGTAAACTTACCTCAAACGCAAAGTTAAACTAAATATTTTAAGGTGTAGATTATCTACACCTTAACTTTTAAAAAGGAATACACATGTTAACGGTTATAGCTGCACTGTCGTGCAAAAATATTGATGCAGATGTAATGCTTACAGCACTTGAAAACTTACAAAAGTCATCGCGCCAAGAAGTAGGGTGCTTACGTTATGAACTATCGGTAAAAAGTGATAATGAACATACCGATTACGTTGTTAGCGAACAGTGGGCGTCTGACGAGCACTTTGAAGCGCATAAAAACGAGCCACACTTTAAAGCGTTTGGTACGCAAGTTACTGGGCTTTTAACCAATAGTAGTATTGATGTATATAAATCAATTGGTTAAATTCTTTTTACAGTGCCTATTATGGTACGTATTAAAATACTTAGCTAAATTACGTGTAACCAAGTAAATACTCAAATAGGTGCTGTTAACTTACATCACCTTTTATTCTTACACTCCAACCTGCCTAAATACTCAACTTCGCCAATATCAATGAAACCTATTAGGACTCTTTTTTGTTAATGCACAGTGCGTCGAAATCAAAAGAGGTTTATAACTTTATTAAAGTCGTTTTGGTATCACAACCCACTCTAATAAATAGCCTATTTAATTTGTTGTTTACATTAAAGTTCTCTGGTGTAAATTATAGAAATATAATATGGCATTTTAGTCAGCCGTAAATAGTTCGAGTGGTACTGAATAAGAGACTCAAAATAGCAAACTATTTATATATTTTTTGTGTGTTATATTTTTAGAGCTGAGTTAATTAAACTAATAATGGAGACATGGGTATGGAAATTAATAAATCTAATCAATCTATTCTTATTTTTGTAATTCCTTTATTAACTGCGTATTTTGGATCAAAAGTTATATTTCATTTATTTTCTTTTGAGTATCTTGTGTTTACAGATACTTTTGACATTCTAAAGCTACTCATTGATATTAGTGTATTTGGAGTGTTGTTCTATATTAGTTCGCTGGGCGTTGGTTATGTCATCAGAGCTAAAACATAAGTTTTTAATCATTAGCTGGTAAATTGCTAGCTAAAAAATCACAGCCAATAAAGCCTTAACAGCTTTAAACTGTATAATTTATATGGAGATAATAATGAAAAAATTAATCGCAATAGTAGCGTTGTTAGGCTTTGCCTCATTTGCACAAGCTAATGATAGTTTTGTAGTTAATGCTAAATTTTATGATAATAAAAACTTAATTGGTTCACCTGTTTTAGTAGTCAATTCAAATGAAGAGGCGTCAGTTTCAGTTGATAATTCGTATAGTTTTGCTCTTACAGTAACGCCAATTGATGATTTTACTGTTAGTTTAGCAACTGACCTAAAACTAGGTGGAAAACATATGGCTCCCTCTTTAGTTGTTGAACTAGGTAAAGAAGCAAGTATTAATATTGATGGTAAAGAACTGTCAGTTTTAGTAAGCAAATCAAGCAGCTAATAATTTAAAAACTAGGAATATAATTAATGAGAAACTCAAGAAATGAGATAGTAAAATATGGAGTCTCTTTTGGTACGGCCCTAGCAATTGCTATTTCATGGAGTGCTAATGAGTCTGTGTTATGGGCAATTTTGCACGGTTTTTTGTCTTGGTTTTATGTTATTTGGCATGTAATTACGCGATAAGTATTTTCGCGTGTGCACTCATTGATTATGTATATTTCGGTCAATGTTAATACTCGAGCAATTACCATCTAAAACTATTAAGTTAAAAATATAAAAGGAATAATTAATAATGAAAGGTGCGGGTGGAAGCTCTGGTGGTATTGGGCATTTTTTTATTGGTTTAATTATGATGTGCGGTGGCTTTTATATGCTGCTAAACGCAATTTCGGTGACCTCTAATTTTGGACTAAGTTCTCGCATTTATAGTGTTAATGCTTTAGGTGGCTTTGGCGTTACAGGCGGCATGGTTATGATCCCGTTTATTTTTGGTGTGGGTCTGATTTTTTATAATTCTAAAAATATTTTAGGCTGGGTGCTATCTCTTGGCTCGTTAACCGCACTAATATTTGGTGTTATATCGAGTGTTCGATTTAGTATGCGAACTATGACGTCGTTTGATTTGATTGTTATTATAATTTTAGCATTTGGCGGCTTAGGGCTATTTTTACGTTCGCTTAAATCTATTGATACTTAAATAATTACCACGCTTTGTTTTAAATACAATTTTAATTATAGGCATTTAACATGATGTTCTAATGCCTAAGCTAATACATTAGTAATGTAATCCTTCCTATTTACTGTTTAACCAGTAACGTATTTTAAAGAGATTTATGTGAACAACTCAATACAGCTAAAACTAATTGCTACTCACTTATTAGCACAAAGAGAAGAAAACCCAGCGCGTTCAAACTTTCCTAAAGAGTTAGTACTAGACTCGACTGACGATGCGATAGAAGTACAAAAGTTGATGATTTATTTAAATGAGCAAACTGTATATGGCTGGAAGTGTATGCTGCCTTTAGATGATGGCTCAATTATATTAGCGCCTCTTTTACATGCACCTATAAAACAAGCTGAAAATTGCCCACTGTATACAACAAACAATAAAGCGCTGATAGAACCAGAAATTGCATTTATTTTACAAAGCGATTTACCTAGTAATAAAACCTATACAAATGAAGACGTAGATACTGCATTTGCCAGCGCCCACTTGGCACTTGAGCTTATCCAAAAAAGGTTTGATGAAGACACTCCAAGCACTCACATTGAAAAACTGGCCGATGGCCTATCCAATCAAGGCGTGTATTTAGGCCCGCAAATAGATAAAACCAAAGCGTATAACGCAAGTACTGTAAATATTAACGTTAAGCAAACTGAGCTGGAGTTAAACTTGGCAGGTGTGCACCCTGCAGAACTTGCGCAGCTTCCTCTTTATTGGGCAGTTAATTACTTATCAGCAAAGGGAATTAACTTAAAAGCAGGGCAAGTGTTTATAACTGGTTCTTACTGTGGTGTTGTTGAGCTTAATACTAATGAGCAAACATGTATTACATATGAAGATTTAAATACATTTAATGTGACATTTTTATCCCATTAAGCGAAGTACTCATTTTAACGGTCATAATAAAAACAACCCACTAATTAGTGGGTTGTTTTTATTTGGCTAAATTTTAATTATTTGATTTTAGAGAGTAATGCAGGGTTTATTACGAGATTTCGTACGCCGTGGGCATGATCTTCATCAAAGGCGTTACTTTCACACCATTTACCCACACTGTTTATATCAACCTTTGCTACTTTTGGTTTAACTGACCATGTTACTTGAAAAGGAGAACCTGCTTCGTTGTAACTCGGGCCAGTAGTTGAACCGCTATAAACAACAGGTTTACCCGTATTTGTAGGTGTAGCAATAGCTTGATAGTAACCATTAACAGATGACACGGCGCTTATTTGAGAAAAATCAAGTGCGTTAGCATCGTTTACTAATACATATACTTGAGCTTCAACACGTAGTTGCGGATTTTTAATCGAATCACTTAAACAACTCCCCAAGGTAGGGCCTGGTTTTACAATTGCTGACTTATGAACGTTATGCACTTCAATGGTATCGCCAATTAAAAGCGCGCCGTGATCGCTCGGACAAATTTCAATTTTTGCTGGTTTACTTTCACCTTTAGTTAAAGAGCCTGAATATAAGTAGCCACTTTGAAAACCTTTTCCATTACCATTTCCTGCATATTTGCTAAATTCGCCACCGGCATGTTCAGCATTTTTATGAAAGTGTATATTACATAAGTTCATATTTGATGAAGTTGGGGCATGAGAGAAAACTGCCGTGTTTTCGCCTTTATAATTATCAATATTGCGTGGAGATTGTGGCCCAAAACCTTTATTAGCGGTGTTTTTATCAAGCGCTGCACGCTGTATTTTTATTATGTCGTCATTTACTATTTCGTGGTTAGCTTTAGCTGGTGTATTAAAAGATAGGATAGTGATTACAGCAGAAATTACACTTATTTGTGTTTTGATTGTCATTGAGTCAGTGCCTTTAAATTATTTTTTGCGTAACAATTAAGTTAACAGCTCTTGTTTTTCGTCAAATAATCCTAAAATAATTAGACTAATGCAAAACTATTTAATAGATAAATCGTATTTTAAAATAAGTGCATCTATATAGCGGGTGCGTAATGTATGTCGTTTTTCATGATCGGCGCCATGCCCTAACGCTTTGTTTAAAAGCTTCATGGCGGGGTGTAGTAGCGCTCTTTCTTCTTGGTTTAAACTCGCTTTACTGCGCAGTTCTGTAATGTCGTCAACTAATAGCCTGCCAATGTCTACCGAGACTATTTCGTCTATTAATCCATTTTGAGTAAGTACGCCATATTTACTGCATAAAAACTGTTGCCAAACTTGCTGTAAGTGCTCGTCTATTTCACAGCCAAATAGCTCTTCGCTAAACGTAAATCCTTGCTGAGCGAGTTTAGTTAGGCTTGCAGTATATTGCTGCGCAAAATAATTAAAAGCATGGCTTGATGATTCTATTTTTTGTTTTAAAAGACCTTGCCCCCAATTAACGCAGCCGCGCGGATAATAGTCGTCATATTCTTCGCATTCATACAAACCCGAATATGAGCTGCAGCTAAGTTGACTTTTAATACAGTAACTTGGTTTGGGGAACACACTTCGCTCTTGCCAAGCTAAAAGTGTATCTGCATCTATGTTTAATGCTTGGCACAGTTCATCGGTGTTATAAAAATGAGTTGCTAAGTAGTCAGATAAACGCATAAAGCCTCTGGTATCGTTAAAATAAAATACTGTTTATATATACAGTTATTCATTTTGTATTACCAAACTCAATAACACAAGCGATTTTATAATTAAATGTGCGCTTATACCTCCAAAAGTACCGGCAAGTATGTTACAAATAGCGCAAGTTTTATAAATAATGAATTTTTATGCGCACCCTAGACCAAATTAAACAAGCAAGCCTTATTACAGCTATTAAAACGCCATATTTAGCAAACGGTGAAATTGATCTCGCAAAGTACGATGAACTCGTTGAAATACAAATTGCAGCGGGTGTTGATGGCATCGTAGTCGGTGGCACAACAGGCGAAGGCCAGTTAATGAACTGGGAAGAGCATTTAATGCTTATAGCGCACAGTGCAAACAAGTATGGTGACAAACTGGTTATTGTTGGTAATACCGGTAGTAACAACACCCGTGAAGCGATTAAAGCAACTAAATATGGCTTTGCCAGCGGTATGGATGCAGCACTGCAAATTAACCCATATTACGGACGTACGTCAATCGCGGGTGTTAAAGAGCACTTTAAACGCGTACTTGATATTGGACCTGCCTTTATTTACAACGTAGCCGGTCGCACAGGCCAAGACCTAACACCTGATATTATTGAACCATTAGCACAGCACTCGAACCTCATTGGTATTAAAGAATGTGGCGGCAATGAGCGCATTGCACAGTATGAGCAGCAAGGCATTGCGTGTTGGTCGGGTAACGACGATGAAGCACACGACGCTCGTCATGTACACAAAGCTCACGGTGTTATTTCGGTTACTTCTAACCTTATTCCTGGGTTGTTTCGCCAATTAATGGATACTAAAAATGATGAGTTAAATACGTCATTACAACCATTAATGAACTGGTTGTTCTGTGAGCCAAACCCTATTGCTATTAACACTGCGATGATGATGACAGGTGCAGTAAATCCAGTATTTAGATTACCGTATTTACCGCTTAGTGATGAGCAACAAAAAGTAGGTTTGCCATTAATAAATGAGCTTAACGAACGTGAAGTTGTCGGTGGTAAAGCACAGTTATTAAAACAAAATGAGGTATTAACGCTTTCTTGAGTTGATAATCAATATTTTAATGACTTAACAAACTAATTTTTAGCTTTTAATCCAGTTTAAAGCTAACTGTTGACTCGTTTTTGCTGTATAATTTGCGACCCTTGATAATGTGGCCGTAGGTTATACAGCATGAATTTTAAATCTTTTAGTTTCGCTCCTGAGATCATCCAGGCGTTGGACGAACTTAACTATCACACTCTTACGCCCATTCAGCGCGCAGCAATTCCTGCTGTTCGTAAAGGTAAAGACGTTTTAGCCAGTGCACAAACTGGTACCGGCAAAACTGCCGCGTTTGCTTTACCTATCATCCAAAAATTGGTTGAGTCTGAACTCAGCACAACTAATGCACCTCATGCATTAGTACTTGCACCAACGCGTGAACTTGCAGAGCAAATTGCTAATAACTTTAGAGACTTTGCAAAGCATACATCACTTAAAGTAGTTAGTTTATTTGGTGGTGTGAGCACTGCTGGCCAAGCAAACGCTTTAAAAGAAGGCGTTGATGTTGTAGTTGCTACACCAGGTCGTTTATTTGACCATATTCGCCTAGGTAACTTAAGCCTTGCAAGTGTTAAGCACCTTGTTCTTGATGAAGCTGACCGTATGCTTGATATGGGCTTTATCGAAGATATGCAAAACGTAATTAAAAGCTGTGCAGAAGAGCGCCAAATTTTACTTTTCTCAGCTACTTTCCCTGCAGCAATTAAACAGTTTGCATCTAAGGTATTAAAACAAGCTGAAATTGTTCGCGTTGATCAAACTAACAGTACAGCAAGTACCGTTGAGCATGTTGTTTACCCAGTCGAAGAACGTCGTAAGCAAGAGCTACTTTCTGAATTGATTGGTAAGAAAAACTGGCAACAAGTACTTGTCTTCGTAAACATGAAAGAAACAGCTGATGAGCTTGTTAAAGAGCTTAACCTTGATGGTATTCCGGCAGGCGTTTGCCACGGTGATAAATCTCAAGGTAACCGTCGTCGTGCTTTACGTGAATTTAAAGAAGGCAAGGTACGCGTATTAGTGGCTACAGAAGTCGCTGCTCGTGGTATTGATATTGATGGCTTACCTCGTGTAATTAATATTGATTTACCTTGGCTTGCAGAAGATTACGTTCACCGTATTGGCCGTACAGGTCGTGCTGGTCGCCAAGGTCAAGCAATCTCATTTGTTAGCCGTGAAGAAGAAAACACTTTGTTTGAAATTGAAACGCTAATCGGCCAAAAAATCAAACGTGTATATTTAGAAGGTTATGAAGTAAGTAACCGTGAAGTACTAATTGACAAAATTGGTAAAAAACCAGCGCATTTACGCCGTACACGTTCTAACAAGTTATCAGGACAAGCAACCGGTGAAGCGAGAGCAGTAAATCGCTCACGTATTTCAAGCGTTCGTAAAAGCTTAAAAGGCGAAAAACTGTCACTTAAAAAGTCATAGTTAACGCCGTTTAGTTTAAAAAAAACCTGAGTTTACTCAGGTTTTTTTGTATCTGACGATAACACCTCATCAATAATATTTGCGTATAAATAAGCCGCTTGCTCGTCCTCTTTATTTGCTATTATGGACAAGCCAACCGGTAAACCACTTACTTTGCCTACCGGCAGGGTTATGTGCGTTATGCCTGCAATAGCAGATAACGAACTACTACTGCCATTAAAATTATCACCATTAACTAAGTCTGTTTTCCAGGCGGGTGATACTGTAGGCGCTATAACAATGTCAAGCTTGTTGTTTTTATATACATTAACAATGGCTGTCGTTGCTAAAGTGCGATAGCGTTCTTTAGTCTCTTGGTATTTTTGTTTGTTAGTTAAATCAATAGCCTGCGATTGAACTAGGATATCTTGCTCAAAGTGGGGCATTTCTGTATTTTTATTTTGAATATTAAAATTAATAAGTGCTTTTAGGCTTTTAACAGCTACTTGTGCGGGAGTGCTTGCGAGGTAGTGATTAATTTCGGCTTTAAAGTCGTAAAGTAAAATATAGTATTCATCAACAAATAGCGTATCTAAGTTATCAGTAATATCTATATTAATAACAGTGTGCCCAGCCTGTTTTAATGATTGTAGCTGCTTGGCATAAAGGCGCTGCGTTTCAATTGTAAACTTAGCGCTAGGTAGCGCACCAATAATAAGTGACGATTTTGATTTTAGATTACCTGCTTTTAATTCAAACCCTGTAGTTGTTGCATCAAGGGGGTCCTCACCTTGCAAAACTGATAAAACCAGCAGTGCATCTTTAAGTGAATGCGCCATCGGCCCTACTGAATCTTGACTGCTAGAAAGAGGCACTACACCTGAGCGTGATACTTGGCCCATACTCGGTTTTATTGCATAAACTCCATTTACTGAGGCAGGGCACGTAATTGAACCGTCTGTTTCAGTCCCTAATGCTATGGGCGCAAAGTTAAGTGCGACTGCCACAGCAGAGCCTGCACTAGAACCACATGGATTACGTGTTACATCGTGCGCATTATGTGTTTGTCCACCTACGGCACTCCAGCCTGACGATGAATAGGATGAACGAAAATTTGCCCATTCACTTAAATTAGCTTTGCCTAAAATTATAGCGCCCGCATTACGTAGTTGTTTAACAACAAAAGCATCATTATCAGTAATGTTATTTTTAAGTGCTAAAGAGCCAGCCGTTGTGGGAAGTGTGCCTTTCGTTTCTATATTATCTTTAAGAAGTACAGGTATTCCGTGTAATGGACCTGCCCAAGTGCCTTTGGCGGCAAGTTCATCTAACGTTTTAGCTTGAGCAGTCGCTGTAGGCTCAATACTAATAACTGCATTGTATTGTGGGTTAAGTTTATTAATTCGGTCTATATAATTTTGGGTGAGTTGCTGTGCATTAATAGAATTATTTTTATATGCAGTGTGGATTTCATCGATGGTTTTTAGCTCTTGTGCTTTAGCGTTAAAAATTGCTAATACACTAAGCAACGAAAAGGTAAATGTTTTGATCATTGTTGAGGTGCTTGAGTTGTCATTATTTTCTATACATTTAGCACAAAAAAACCTCACAAAGTGAGGCTTTTCGATAAACAGCTTAAAAAAGAGGTTTAAGCGTTTTCTAACATAGACAGTGCGACTGCTTCAGCTGCTTTAATACCATCAATACCCGCTGATAAAATACCGCCAGCGTAACCTGCGCCTTCACCTGCAGGGTAAAGCCCTTTGGTGTTAATACTTTGGAATGTTTTATCACGCTTAATACTAATAGGCGACGAAGTACGCGTTTCCACACCGGTTAATAAACCGTCGTTAGTTGAAAAACCACGAATTTGTTTATTAAACGCTGGTATCGCTTCGCGAAGGGCATCAATTGCAAATTGTGGTAACACTTTACTCAAGTCAGTTAACTTAATACCAGGAGTGTAAGAGGGTTGTACTTCACCTAAGTCTGCAGATGATTTACCTTTTAAGAAATCTCCAATTAACTGTGCTGGTGCATCGTAGTTGCTACCACCAAGCTCATACGCTTGCTCTTCAAGTTTGCGTTGTAAGTCTATTCCAGCAAGTGGATTACCAGGGAAGTCTTGCTCTGGTGATATACCTACCACAATAGCGCTGTTAGCGTTGCGCTCACTTCGTGAATATTGGCTCATACCATTGGTAACAACGCGACCTTCTTCAGAGGTTGCAGCGACTACTGTGCCACCTGGGCACATACAAAAGCTGTAAACTGTACGGCCATTGTCACAGTGATGAACAAGTTTATAATCGGCAGAGCCCAAAATTGGGTTTCCTGCATTTGTGCCAAAACGACATTCATCGATCATTGATTGTTTATGTTCGATTCTAAAACCGACTGAGAATGGCTTTGCTTCAACATAAATCCCTTTTTTGTGGATCATATCAAACGTGTCACGTGCGCTATGGCCAACGGCTAATACAACATGTCGAGTGTTTAGTTGCTCGCCATTTGAAAGTGTTAAACCTGTTACTTGCCCGTCGTCTAAATGAATATCGTCAACACGTGTGCTAAAGCGAATTTCGCCGCCAAGCTCTATTATACGAGCGCGCATTTTTTCAATCATGGTGACAAGTTTAAACGTACCAATGTGTGGCTTACTTACGTATAAAATTTCATCGGGTGCGCCTGCTTCTACAAATTCAGTAATGACTTTTCGGCCATAATGCTTTGGATCTTTTACTTGGCTGTATAACTTACCGTCTGAGAATGTACCTGCGCCACCTTCACCAAATTGTACATTTGATTCTGTATTAAGTGTGCGTTTACGCCAAAAGCCAAACGTGTCTTTTGTACGTTCACGTACCTCTTTACCGCGCTCTAATATAATGGGTTTAAAGCCCATTTGAGCAAGTAATAAGCCCGCAAATAAACCACAAGGACCAAAACCAATCACGACAGGGCGCTCTTTGATATTATTGTTAGCTTGGGCTACAAATTTATAACTTGTGTCTGGTGCTACTTTTACATGTTGGTCTTTTTCAAATGCTGCGAGTAGCTCGGCTTCGTTATCAACTTCTATATCGAGTGTATAAATAAGTAAAATAGCTGATTTTTTACGTGCATCATAACCACGTTTAAACACATTAAAACTGTGCAATTGTTCAGGTTGGATTTTGAGTTTATTTACAATTGCTTGACCAATTGCGTCTTCGTCATGATCAAGTGGCAGCTTTATTTCGGTTAAACGTATCATTTATATCTCTTTTAGGTGTCATAGCGGGGTATTATTACCGCTCACAATAAGGGGATGCAGGGCACAACGAGTGTGCAAACATTAGGCGCGCATTTTACGTTAAAATAGCCTGATATGGCACTTATTTATTGTATTTTTGGAGTGGATGGGTATGATCCACAACTGTTGTTCAAAATCTTAGGTATTAAAATAGTATGGCGTTTGTTGTCACCGAAAATTGTATAAAATGTAAGTACACCGATTGCGTATCAGTGTGCCCAGCAGATGCATTTTTTGAAGGCCCTAATTTTTTAGCAATTAGCCCGATTGATTGTATCGATTGTGGTTTATGTGTCCCTGAGTGTTCAGCTGATGCGATATACCAAGAAGATGAGCTACCAGAGTCTCAAAAAGAGTTTACTGAATTAAATGCTGAACTTGCACTGGTCTGGCCGCGCATTACAGAGGTTAAACCTGCTCCAGAGGACGCTGATGTATGGAATGGCATAGACGATAAGCTTAAACTACTCGAAACGTAATATATAACAATTAGTTACTCCTTTATCATTAAATAGTTAATTTTTCATTTCAAAGTATTAACAAATGTACCTGGATAAATTACAATCCTCAGCTTAAGTTGCTCCTTATGAGTAATTACAGTCTAAATGGATGTTTATGCAGTACTTTATAACTATAATAAAAAAGTTTACCTTCCTATTTTTAAGTTTTGCTTTATTACTTTCAAGCCTTGATGTAGCGGCTAAAAAACAGCAAGTATCCTTATCCCGTATTGATTCAAATATCACCGTTGATGGTGTTATGGATGAGGCGCACTGGCAAAATGCAACACGTATATCTTTACTCTACCAAGATGAGCCTAACGAAAAAGGCACTCCTCCTGTAAAAACTGATGCCTTTATTTACGAAGATGGCACTAACTTATATGTTAGTTTTATTGCTGAGGATCCTAACCCTGAGCAAATTCGTGCATCACTTCGTGACCGCGATACGCTATGGGAAGACGACGTAGTTATTCTTGTTATTGATACATTTAATGATGAACGCAGTGGTTATGAATTCCATGTTAACCCGCTGGGCGCGCAAGGCGATATACGAATGACCGACACCGATGGGTGGAGTTCTGATACCTCATGGAATGCTATTTGGGATAGCGCAGGACAAATTACTGACAAAGGCTATGTTGTTGAAATGCGCATTCCTTTTAAAGCACTGCGTTTTCCTGAAAATAAAAATGAGCTAACGTGGGGTTTTTCTGTAATGAGAAACTACCAACGTGATGTGCTATATCAGCTATCAAATATGGGGTTTGATAGAAATGTGAAATGCAGCCTTTGCCAGTTTGATAAGTTAGTTGGCTTTAGTGACATTGAATCAAGTAAAAATATCCAATTAACACCTACATTAACCACACTGCGTAACGATAATAAATCTGCGTTGCCAGGTGATTGGGATAAGGGTGATATAGATACTGAAGTGGGTTTAGACTTACGCTGGGGTTTAACAAAAGATGCTGTTTTAAACGCGACAATTAATCCTGATTTTTCGCAAGTAGAAACTGACTCTTTAGAGCTTGATGTAAATACAACCTTCTCAATTTATTACGCTGAAAAACGTCCTTTCTTTTTAGATGGTGCTTCTTACTTTAAAAGTAGCTTATTTGAGCTTTTATATACACGTACAATTGCAGAGCCTACTTTAGGTGCAAAGCTGACGGGTAAAACGGGCGATCATAGTTATGCGCTAATGCTAGCTGATGACGACAATAGTAATATTTTACTGCCAACGAATCAGGGCTCTGGCTTTGCAAGCTTAAACGAAAAAACGAATGCAGCCGCAGGGCGTTATCAATATGACTTAGGTCAGCAAGGTACTATTGGTATTTCAAGCACGCACAGAGAAAGTGATGACTATCACAACACTGTATTATCAGTGGATGGTAGCTACTGGTTTAATCAATCGGATACTCTTTTGTATCAAGTATCATCTGCTGATACTCGTAACTCTGAATTTTTAATTCAAAATTATAATCTATCCGAAACTCAATCAGATGAAGCTTATGCTCTAGAATTTACCCGCGATAAGCGTGATTACAAATTATTTGCATCTTATGAAAATATTGGGCAGGACTACCGCACTGATTTAGGTTATCAAGCTAAAGTCGATTATGAAAAAGTAGGCTTTGGTGGCGGACAAACATGGTACAGAGATGAGTCTGATTTACTTACCTCATGGTCATACGAAGCTGACTGGGATAAAACGTGGGCGCAAAATGGCGACTTACTTGAAGAAGAATACGAAGGCTTTTTGAGTTTTAAAGGTCAAAAACAATCTATTTTTGAAATTGGTTTAGTACACCGTTATGAAAATTATAATGACAATTTTTATAACCAAAATATTGGTTACATTTATACAGGCTTTAAACCCACTAAAGATTTAAAGTTATCATTATATGTTGAATACGCTAGCCGCATTGATTATGCAAATGAGCAATTAGGCGATGCGTTTGACACCCAAACCCAAATGGTGTGGGACATTAACGACCATTGGCAGCTCGATGTAAAACATAACTATAGCCAATTAGATAACCCACAAGGAGAGCGTGTATTTACAGCTAACTTAGTTGATTTTAGGCTTCATTATAAATTTAGTATGCGTTCAATCCTTAAGCTTATTTTACAATTTGAAGATATTGATAGAGACGAAAATGCCTACTTTTACCAAGTGAGTCAAATTAACAAAGACTATGGTAGTCAGCTTGTTTACTCATATAAAATTAATGCACAAACGTTGTTTTATTTGGGTTACTCAGATAGAGGTTACCAAGACGATTCACTTAAAAATATTGAGCGGGATCAACGTACCTTATTTACAAAAGTTAGCTATGCATGGCAGCTTTAAATATTAATAATAACTTTATTAGCGATAATTCCTACTAGTTTGAGTAGCAATGCATAATGCGCAAGAATAATTTTTTAAATGATGTACAACAGCGGAGCAAATGCGATTAAGGTTGAGTAAATATAAGTACTTAAAGCTGTAGTGGTGAGGCATAGATTAATGCGGCAGAAAAAACAACAAAGCTTATATACCGAATGTATTAAATTTTAAACAATTGAAACGTTTTTGTTTATTTTTATTAATCCCACCTATAGTATATATAAGATATAGTTAATCAATCCGTTATTGTTACTTTAATGGCTTAGGGTTATATCAATGCTTGCGTAGTACTAAATGCAAGCGATATAATCCGTTTTTGGTAATAGGTTTAAGGGAGAAGTAAGGTAAATGGATTTTTTTTATGAGTAAACTTAAGCCGCTTGGTTTTATTTTCTTAGTCATAATTCTATTTTGTTTCTGCATAAATATAGAGTTAACTAATCAGATTAACCGTATAAACCTATTTCAGACTAATATTGATATACGAAGTTTCGAGATCACGAATACCTCCCTTGATATGGCTCCTTGGTATAATCCCATTTTAAATGGCCATTATATAATTAAGCAGCCAACAGCTGATTTTTTACTTATTAAAACCACTGATACCCAATTTGTAGCCGCTGATTCTAATAAGTTAATCATGATGACGCTCGCATCACCCATGAACTTTTTATTTTTATGTATATTGATATTTGGCTCAGGTATCTACTTACGTAGAGAACGTAGAAAACGTCATTATAAAAATCAAATAGCGGAACTCAACCGCCAAGCCAATAGCTTACTTACTGCATTTAATTTACAAGTTAAACCGGCAGAGAACCCTTTAGGTGTAAGCAGCTTAAGCCAATCTATAAATAGCTTAAATTCACACGTAGTTAATTATGTAAAACAAACTCAAACAAGTATTTGTCAAGACAAACTGACGCTGTTAATTGACCGCCATGCATATATTGAACACATAGACAGACAAATAAATCATGCGAATCAGGAAGATCTCAAGTGTGCGCTTCTATTTATCGACTTAGATGGCTTTAAACAAGTAAATGACTCGTTTGGCCACAGTTTTGGTGATGAAATATTAGTTCAAGTGGCCAGTCGACTTGCAAATGTTTTACGTCACCATAAGTTAAGTAATATTAATAGCACTAACCAATTAGAGCAAAATTTATCAAGGTTAGGAGGAGACGAATTTTCCATATTTATAGAATTACTTGATGATAGCGACAGAGTTGTTGAAATTGCAAAACACGTGCTAAGTGAGCTTGAAAAAGATTTTGTGCTTGGCAATAAAATAGTAAAAATTAGTGCCAGTATTGGTATTGCAGCTTACCCAGAAAGTGCGTCAACCCCACAAGCACTTTTACAATTAGCTGATGTTGCTATGTACAGAGCTAAGAGTGATGGTAAAGGAATATTTAAAGTTTACTCGCCAGAAATGGGTAACAAAATGCGCCGCTACCATTATTTACTCGAAGAATTGCGTTTAGCGCTCGCGTGTAAAGATTTTTACTTATCTTTTCAACCAATTGTGCATGTTGAAGATTGTATGATTGATTATTTTGAAGCGCTTACACGCTGGGACCACCCTGTTGAGGGTATGATCCCACCTTCAGAATTTATTCCAATAGCAGAAGAGTCGAATTTAATATTAGAGCTTGGCGATTGGATTATGCTTGAATCCTGTCGGCAAATGGCCGCATGGCATAATGCAGGTATGCGCAAAGTAAAAATATCAGTTAACGTTTCGGGCATTCAGTTAAAGCACCGTGATATTTATGATTGGATAATGAATAAGCTCAAAAAAACCGGCTTACCGGCGACGTCTTTAATGCTTGAAATTACCGAATCAACATTTATTCAAGCCAGCCCTAGAATAATTAAAGAGCTAAGTAGATTAAGAGAAGAAGGCATCACTATTGCAATTGATGACTTTGGTACAGGTTTTAGCTCGTTAAGTACATTAGCGGATCTACCAATTGATGTTATTAAAATTGATCGCTCGTTCATAGCTCAAGCCAATAAAAGTCAAAAATATAACGATATATTAAATACAATTAGTGAGCTTGGGCAAAAGCTGGGCCTTAAAATTGTAGCTGAAGGCGTTGAAGAAATAGGGCAGTTTGAGCTTGTTAAAAAAATGGGGGTGAGTTCAGTTCAGGGGTATTTAGTGAGCCGTCCTGAGTCATCAGTTAATGTAGGCAATAAAGTATTACGTAATAACACCAGCAATCTTTCTGCATCGGGTACAAGTGCGTGGGATATTGTTAGCTAGTTAGTTATTTATTTATTTTACAAATAAAAATGCCACTCTAAATAGAGTGGCATTTTTTGTTTAATCAGTAATTAATGTATTAAAGATCAAATGTGCGTGAAACAGCAAGTACAATACGCTCATCAGCATAATCGTAATCTAAGCTAGTGTTTTCAGCAGCCACTTCAATACCAAAACCTTCGTAGCTTGTTTGATAAGCTAGGCGGTAGTGCTTGTACGATTTTTTCTGGTTTGTATCCCAAGCCCACTTCTCACCATCAAGTGAGTTTGAAATATCAAAACTTGCACGTAATGCGTGATTTGGAGCTAGTTCATAAGTGTGAGCAACCATTGAAATTACATGACCCGCACCTGTTCCAAAGTAATCCCAGCTGTACCAAAAGTTAAGTTCAGTTTGGCCGTATTCACTTGCATAACCAAACTTAGTGTAAGCTTCAGCGTAGTTACCGTCACTGTTATTACCTTGATAAGTGTAATAAGCGATACCGTAATCAACGCTAAATTGCTCATCAAGTTGTACATATTTACCTAAGTAAGCATCAAGCTCAAAATCAGTATCGTCACCAAAATCTACGTTTGAGGCCCAAACACCAGCGTAAACACCACTATCAAAGGCATAATCTAAGCTGCCTTGAATTGCAGGGTCGCTATCGGTCTGTGTTACACCATTAAAAGTGTAGTCAGACGCTGCAGTGATTGTTGTTGACCAATCAGCTGCTGCAGTTGTTGATAAAAGTGCAAATGGTAGTGCTACGACAAGTTGTTTTAGTTTGTTATTCATTATTAATCCCTAGTGTACTGTGTCTATTTTTGTGTAATCAATTGCGTTTGCTTTTGGTGAGCTATCTATATTCGTTACTGTTTTAAATTTACTGTAACCAATAAATGCTGCACAGATAAAGAACAAGCCGATAACTAATGCGCCTACCCACTGAATTTGTAAAAATTCTAATTTAAACAATAGTGTAAGTAGTGATAGAGCAACAACATTTCCGATTATGTATTTCATTTTGCCAAAACGCTTTACGGTAAAGTTTAGGTTATCTGTATATAAACGCACTAACGAATCAAGTGAGTTAATTACAAATACAATACCTACAAATACCATAGCGAAGTTTTTAATACCTTGAGTTGGGATGCCCGCTTCATGGTAGTGATAAAGTACGCTAAACCAAATCGCGATAGGAATAGAAGGGAAAATCAACATAGCACCTAATACTTGGTATGTTTTAAGTCCACCAACAAAGCGTGATGTAAATTGACCAATCATTATACTCCACGCAAACCACCAGAATAAGTAAAACTCATGGTAATCATTAAGCGGTAAAACAAATTCATTAATGTTTGCAAAGTAAGTACCAATAGAACCTAAGTTATCTGTAAATGCTGACATTTGACTATCACCTATCACAAATGCGCCAGCCCACATAAAGGCGATTAAAGCTAAGAATAACCACGTAGTAGAAATACTTAAAATACGTACATATTTAATATCAGTACTTGAATACACAGCAAAACAAATAGCCGCGAATACAATTAAATAAAACTCAGAAACTATACTTGTTCCATCGCCTAATTCGGGTAAATACCATGGTAGGTTTGTAAGCAGTAAATAAGCGGTAAATGCACATGTACCAATAATTACAACGTTATTGATAAATTTAACCCAAGGAATTTCGAAAAATTTCACTTTAGGTTCTATTACACAGAAATAAAAGCACGTAAGAAAGTAAAATCCCCAGATCAAAAATCCCCAGTAGCCAAACTCAATAGCCAGTGGATTTGCAAACGCGTATTCTGGGCTTGCTTTTATGTCTGCATAACCTGCAAACTCAGTTAAAGGAAACATAATAAGGCCAACATCAAGGCCAGAAGTAAATAGTATTGCTATAAACGTAAAGGTTCGAACTGGTGTTACACCTACTACGCGAACATTACCCCATTTAATTAAAATAGTGATAATAGCAAGTAAGGTAAAAATGATGCCTGCATTAAGCCAAATAGTCATTGTTACCCTCCAATAATGAATAAAAATAATTCATAAGCACTCCGTATTTTATTGTTTTATTCTCGCATTAACACAACGTAACCTATTTACATCGTGTGCCACTGCAAGGCACGCAATGGTTTAGCCCGACGAGGCTAAACCTGAGCATGTGGCTAAAGTTAGATCTCCGAACTACGTTGTGTTTCTTGCCAATTTGTTGTTATGGCAACATTCACATCCGATTTCTGTAATGGTTCTTTACCTAAAATTATGTCAGCTGCTTTTTCAGCAACCATAATAGTAGGCGCATTCAAGTTTCCGTTAGGAACTGTTGGGAATATAGATGAGTCAACAACACGTAGTCCTTCAATACCATGTACTTGCGTATTTGAATTAACAACGGCCATATCATCTTCACCCATTTTGCATGAGCAAGAAGGGTGGTAGGCACTTTCTACGGCTTGGCGTACAAAGGCATCTATTTCTTCATCTGTTTGAATATGTTTACCTGGTTGAATTTCTTCATCGCGGTATTCATCAAAGGCACTTTGTTCGATTATGTCGCGTGTTAAGCGAACGCACGCTCTAAAGCCTTCAATATCGTCTTGGTGTTCAAGGTAATTAAATAAAATGGTTGGTGGTTGCTCAGGGTTCGCAGAAGCAATAGTGACACTACCACGACTTTTTGGTTTGTTATGACCAACATGTACCTGAAAACCATGACCTGCAAATGCACTTCTACCATCGTAACGCATAGCCGCTGGTAAAAAGTGATATTGAATATCTGGCCATTCAACACCTGGTTTTGAGCGAATAAACGCACACGATTCAAAATGATTCGTTGCACCTAAACCCGAACGCGTTAATAACCAGCGCGCACCAATCAACCCTTTTGAAACAATGCCTAGTTTGCCGTTAAGCGTGATAGGTTGCTTACACTTGTATTGAAAATAAAACTCAAGATGATCTTGTAAGTTTTGACCTACACCTGGTAGATGATGCTGTACTTCAACGCCTGCTTTTTCAAGCGCTTGAGTATCACCAATACCAGAGAGTTGTAAAATATGTGGAGAGCCGATTGGGCCTGCACTTAATATTACGTCTTTTGCAGCATGTGCAGTTTTAACGTCGCCATTTACTTTGTATTCTATGCCTGTGGCTTTTTTACCATCTAAAATCACGCGCTGTGCTAGTGCACCTGTAATAATTGTTAAATTACTACGCGATTTAACAGGGTCTAAATACTCACGCGAAGCAGAGCTGCGCACGCCGTCTTTTACGGTCATGTGCATTGGGCCAAAACCCTCTTGCTGCGATGCATTATAATCATTTGTAGACGCGTAACCGGCTTGTACACCTGCTTTGATAAAGGTGCGGTAAAGCGGGTTTTTCATTTCGTTGCCGTTATTAACGCCAAGCGGGCCTTTGCCACCACGGTAAGTATTTTCACCAAGGTAAAAGCTTTCTGCTTTTTGAAAATACGGTAAACACGATTGGTAATCCCAGCCGTTTGCACCGTGTTGCTGCCATTCGTCAAAATCTTTTGCGTGGCCACGTACGTATACCATGCCGTTGATAGATGACGAGCCGCCTAATACTTTGCCTCGAGGACAATGCATTTCACGGTTATCTAAATGAGGCTCAGGCTGCGTATGAAACTGCCATGCGTATTTGTCACTATTCATAGGAATAGATAACGCGGTTGGCATTTTTATAAAAATACTTTTATCACTACCGCCAGTTTCAAGCAGTAACACGCGGTTACTTGAATCTTCAGATAAACGGTTAGCTAAAACACAACCCGCCGAACCCGCGCCAACAATAATATAGTCGTAATGATTACTCATAGTAGGGCGCCTTAAAATGGGCTTTCTATGTCGGCCATACCAACATAAATAGACTTAGTTTGCGTGTATTGATCAAGAGTTTGTATACCATTTTCACGGCCAATGCCCGATTGCTTATAACCGCCAACTGGCATTTCAGCAGGTGAGTTACCGTATGCATTAATCCAACAAATACCAGCTTGTAACTTATGAATAACGCGGTGCGCACGTTTAATATCGCTAGTAAATACGCCTGCGGCTAAGCCTAGGTGGGTTGCGTTAGCGCGTGCAATAACATCGTCTTCGTCGTCAAAAGCAAGCACGCTCATTACAGGGCCAAATATTTCTTCTTTAACGATTGTCATATCGTCGTTGCAATCAATGAACACAGTTGGTGCTACAAAATAGCCATTAGGTGCAGATTCAGGTGAAAGCGTTGTACCACCAGTTAATAGCGTTGCACCTTCTTCGATGCCTTTATTAACGTAGCTCATCACTAGTTCTTGGTGCTTTTTAGAGATAAGTGCGCCAAAATTTGTATTTAAATCTTGTGGGTCGCCAGCAATAATGTTTTTCTCAGTGCGCGCTTTAAGCTCATCAATAAACTGCTGATATACATTTTTATGAACGTAAATACGTGTACAGTTAGTGCAAATTTCGCCTTGCGTATAAAAGTTACCTAACATAGCAGCGCTAACCGCTTGCTCTATGTTGGCATCATCAAATACTAATAGTGGAGATTTACCACCAAGTTCCATCGTGACATCTTTTAACGTACCGGCAGCACTCGCGACTACTTTTTTACCTGTGCCTACTTCACCCGTAAACGATACTTTATCAATATCGCTATGCTGCGTTAGCCACTGGCCTACATCGCCTGCGCCTTGAACAACATTAAACACACCTGCAGGTACACCAGCTTCAACAAATACCTCTGCAAGTTTAATAGCGCCAAGTGGTGTTTCTTCAGATGGTTTAAATATAAATGCATTACCAGCAGCAAGGGCTGGGCCCGACTTCCAACATGCAATTTGTAGTGGGTAGTTCCATGCACCTATACCCGCACAGATACCTAATGGCTCTTTACGTGTGTAGTAAAAGTCCTCACCAACCATTTGTTGTTGGCCTACTTGTGCTGGCGCAAGGCCTGCAAAGTATTCAATTACATCAGCGCCGGTTTCAATATCAACACAATTAGCTTCTTGCATTGGTTTGCCGGTGTCGAGTACTTCTACAAGTGCTAGCTCATCATTGCGCTCGCGTAAAATAGCCACTGCTTTTAATAAAATACGACTACGTTCAATAGGTGTCATTGCTGACCACTGAGCAAAACCTTGCTTTGCACTGGCAATGGCTGCGTTTTGAATAAATTCATCGGCAATTTCTACTGCGTAAATAACCTCACCCGTTGCTGGGTTTGTTACATCAAATGTTTTGCCGCTCTGGTTTGCAAGAAAATGGCCGTTAATAAAATTTTGATAGACAGGTGTAGTCACGCTAGGCTCCATATTGCTTGATAAGTGAAAGTACATAGCTTTTTGCTAACTTTTCACTGTGTTTAAACTGATTATTGTCTGATTTACTCAGTACTGCTCTTAACCATAGGCCATCGATCATTGCGGCGCTAAGTTCTGCAGCTTGATTTGCTTGCTCAATAGGCATTAATTGCTTAAAAGAAAATGCTAAATTACTTTGCAAGCGTTTACTGTTTACGTTTTGTAGTCTGTGTAATTCTTCATCATGCATCGATTGCGCCCAAAAACTTAACCACGTTCGGGTTGTATCATTACGCTGTTGTACAAGCGCAAAGTTGGCTTCGATAATAAACATTAAACGCTCAATGGCAGTGGTTTGATGATTTACTTTACTTATTAAGCCTTGCTTTAAGCTTGTTAGTAAGTATCTAACCGTGGCTTCAATTAACCCCTGCTTACCACCAAAATAATGACTAATGATGCCTGACGATAAACCTGCATTTTTACTAATGCTGTTTATTGTTGTGCCTTGTAGTCCCTTAGTAGCAACTGACTCTATAGTTGCGTCAATTAGCTGCTGACGTCTGACAGGTTCCATTCCGACTTTAGGCATAATTTTTATTAATTGAACGTTCAATAAACATAAGCTTAAGGTAATAGCTCTAACAATTCAAGGCTGAAGTAAATACCTAGATGCCAAAATGTAGATTAATCATTAATAAAAGAGCAATTAATAGGACAAAGAAGATGTGGTTTTTATTTGTTTAATTTCATTTAAAACAGTGGCTTGAGAATTTAATTTTTAAATTCAATAATAGTAATGATTTGTTTACAGTAATAAATGAATAAAATGTCAAAAAACCATTAGAACAATAATAGTTAGAGTACTAATAGTATTATTTTGATACAAAAGAGCACTAAACCTGCAATTGCTTAGTGCTCTAATAAATTTATATGGAGAGTAAACTTTGTGGTTTTATCGTTTTAAAGCGCTTGGTATTGAAAGGTCAGGCATTATTAATAACGCCTTTAAAAAGTAGGGGGTAACGTCTTAGTCTATTGCCAATGTAGTCATCAGCTAAAATTTGCTGGCAAATGAAATCAATATCTTTGCTTGCTTCAAATACCCAATCAAAGCGTTCTATAGCCAGTAAAAAACCACGCTTTAAATGAGTTTGAGAACGGTACTGTTCTAGGTTGTCTTGAATAATAGAGACTTTACTTGGATTAGCTTTAAGCTCTTCTACTACTTGATTAATAAAAGTAGTATTGAGCTTACTGGTCGGGCGGTGTCTTAGTTTTCGTGGGTGCATTAGCTCTCGTTTGCAATGTTATATAATTTTTTCAAAAAGTCGTCTTTATGCTTTTCATGTTCGTAGTCAAGGTGGTAAGTATTATGAAAACCAAAGCGCAGTTCTACGCCGCTACCTTGTAGATATACGGTGTAACCGTCTACGTCTGAATATGCAGTAACTCCCTGATAATGTTTGCCTTCATCAGTCATTTCACCTTTTTGAATTATGCGTTCATATACGGCTAAAATCTGTTTATTGTCGATTTCGTTTTTCATGTTTTATACCTTTTATTAAAAAGCTAATACGATATAGATATGAGGGTCGATCATCTTAAAAACAATAGCTAAAAAAATGTGATATTGCTTTGTAATTTGGCCTTTTTAAATTATGCTCAAAATTCATTTATTGTTGAGCTTACACCATGATAGACAAGGCGTTACTACTAAAAACTCGTGAGTTATCGGATCAATTAATTGCATTGCAAACGCCTATTAGGATACTCGATGCTATTAATTGGGATAAACAAACTAAAGAGGAGTTTTTTAGACAAAAATGTCAAAAAAATCCACTGATCGATCGTGCATACTATCAACAGCGCGATCTTGGTTTTGTACCTAGCGAGTTACGCCAAGCGTTTTCTACTTTGCACCGTAACATTATTAACCAATTGGGGCAGTTAAATCCCATAGCTCAATACATGGGAAAAATGTGCACAGAGTATAAAACAGTATTAAGTATGCTTGAGTATCGTGGCACACCAGAGTTTCATGACTTATCGGTGGAGTTATTTGGTCACCCTAAAGATTTATTTCATGCTGGTGAGCCCTCACTTTCTGAGCTAGCTAATATGCTAGATAAACCGCTGCAAAATTTACTTATAGCCGACATACTGCCTGACGACCCTAAAAATATTGATGCTGTTGATGCAGTGCGTATTTTGTCTGAGCAAGTAACCGCTAGTATGGCAGGCATAAACGTAGAGGTAATGCTTAGCGATGGTATTGTTAGTGATGCAGCCGCAGGTGCTAATAATATAAAGCTTAATCAAGATGTTAAGTTTTCGCAGCGTGAACTTGATATCTTAGAAGTTCACGAAGGGTGGATACACGTAGGTACCACTCAAAATGGTTTAGCTCAGCCTTATTTAACGTGTTTGAGTAAAGGTACGCCAAGCTCCACTATTACCCAAGAAGGTTTAGCGGTACTAACCGAAATTATTACTTTAAAATCGACTCCAAGGCGTTTATCTAAATTAGTGAATCGTATTCAAGCCGTTACAAAGGTAATAGATGGCGCTGAGTTTGTAGATATTTACCGTGATTACGTAGCGCAAGGTTTATCAAAAGATGACAGCTACACACTTGCGCAGCGTGTATTTAGAGGCAGTACGCCAACAGGCTTGCCTTTTACAAAAGATATTGCCTACATTAAAGGCTTTGTACTGGTTTATAACTTAATACGCGTTGCAATACAGCTTGGACGAATCGATAGACTCCCTTTATTACTGGTAGGTAAAATATCGATAGATGATTTTAGATTAATATCGCAGCTTCATGATTTAGGCGTAATAGAGAGCCCACAATTTGTGCCACCACACTTTAAAGACTTACGCGGTTTGGCAACTTGGTTGAGCTTTGGCCGTTTTATTGGCGACTTGTCGTTTGAAAAGTTAGAAAACGATTATAAACCGCTATTTTTATAATTCATCAATATAACTTATCGACACATCGACATAAAAAAAGCCCATAACGGGCTTTTTAAAATAAGGTACTTTAGGTTTTGCTATCGAGCGTTGGTGCTTTCAAATATTTTGTCAGCTGAGGCTGCAACAAAACCAGTATAAAGCTCGCCGTCTGCTTTAGGGTAACGAATAGCAAACTCATAAAAGCAGCTAGGAATACTCATGTCACCGTCACTAAAGGTAACAGAGTATTCATCAGCAAGTGTTGACGATTGCTCTAGTAACACCTCTGGTGAGCCTTTAACTTCGCCGCCTGATGTATTAAGTGAAAAACCTGCATTTTTTAGAGCTTGGTTAACATCATAAATGTTATCAAACTTAGCAAGCGTATTAATATTTACGGTAAAGTGATTGGCACGGTAACCCCACGCCGACATCCACGCTGCATATTCGCTTTCAGCTAGCAGTTGTTTATAAGTATCAGTGCTTACTTGCCAATGCGTGCCTGAATACAAAAAGTTCTCTGCTGTTACTGCGCTTTCATCAATTTTGTCAACCATGTCGGTTACGATGGCTTGTAACTCAGGCGAGCATTTTTCAACTAATAGTTCAGAGATAAATACTTTTGGCTGATTAGGATCGCTATGCTCATAGTGTTTTGCGTAAAGTTTTTTAGCTTCAAAGTGGTACTCACCACATTCTTTGTAACCAATTGCTAAAAAGTGAGCTGCGAGCTTTTCAAGACCCACTTTTTCAATATTAAATGTACGCAGCGCAATATGATCGTTAATGATGTCATCTTTTTGCGTTGAACCTAAAAGGTCATGAATTTTATCTGCCGATGGAGTTACGTTTAAGTAGTTTTTCCAAAGGCTCTCAAATAATGTGTTTACATCAGTATGCATGTTAAATCCTTAAATCTAAAATTTTGGTTTTATTGCTTATTCAATTATCAAGCCTGGCGCTAGGGTTTGCGGTAAGCTCACTTTGTCTGACTCAACAGATGCTACAGGGTATGCGCAATAATCAGCGGCGTAATAGGCACTTGCTCTGTGATTACCACTGGCGCCAATACCGCCAAATGGAGCTGCACTTGAGGCACCCGTAATAGGGCGGTTCCAGTTAACAATCCCTGCACGAATACGCTTTAAAAAGTGAGTGTAATCATCTTCACTGTCGCTAAGTAAACCTGCAGATAAACCAAAGCTTGTGTTGTTAGCTTCAATGATTGCGCTGTCAAAGTCGTTGTAACGATACACTTTAATAAGCGGTCCAAAATGCTCTTCATCTGGCATGTCAGTAATGCTTGTTACATCAATAATGCCAGGGCTTACAAAACCTGTGCCTGGTTTTAATTGCTTAAGTTCAACAAGGATTTGTGCACCTTTTGAGACTAATTCACTTTGCGCGGCAACCATACCCAGTGCTGCTTTTTCGCTTATCATTGCACCCATAAAAGGCTGCTCTGTAGCAAAACTGTCGTCTACAACTATGTTTTTAGTTGCGCTTATTAGCTTTTCTAAAATAGCATCGCCATTGAGCGACTTTTCAATAAATAAGCGACGTGCACACGTACAACGTTGACCTGAGGTAATAAAGCCTGATTGAATAATATCGTGTACAGCGGCGCTTATATCGCTCACATCTTTTACAATAAGAGGATTATTGCCGCCCATTTCAAGTGCTAAAATTTTGCCAGGGTGTCCTGCAAACTGTTTATGTAATAAGTGACCTGTGTTTGAGCTACCGGTAAAAAACAAGCCATCTATATCTTTATGAGATGCAAGTGCTTTACCTGTTTCAATTTCACCTTGGACAAGGTTGATAACACCCGCTGGCAAACCTGCTTTTAACCAAAGTGAGAGGGTAAATTCTGCAACGTGCGGCGTCAATTCTGATGGCTTAAATACAACAGTATTACCGGCTAAAATTGCAGGAACAATATGCCCGTTTGGTAAATGCCCCGGAAAGTTATACGGGCCAAAAATAGCCACAACGCCATGCGGTTTGTGTCTAATAAACGCTTTAGCACCGGGCATTGAGTTTTCGGTTGTACCTGTACGCTCATGGTACGCTTTTACAGATATAGCTATTTTGCCTGTCATTGCGCCCACTTCGGTGCGGGTTTCCCATAATGGCTTACCCGTTTCGCGTGCAATAATAGTAGCAAATTCTTCGCTGTGTTCTTTTAATTGTGCTGCGAAGTTTTCTAAAATGGCGATACGCTCTTCAAGCGGTTTGTCTGCCCATTGTAATTGCGCAACTCTGGCTGCTTTTATAGCAGAACCTACTTGATCAGCGTTTGCGCCATTACCTTGCCATACCACATCGCCATTACTAGGATTGATTGACTCAAATGCTGGACCAAGTCCCACATGCCACTGGTTATTAATTAGGTGTGTATTCATAAATTATTTACAGGCGGAAAAATCGCGCTGCATCTCCTTGGCTTAAATTAAGCGCATTAGCCACATCTTGGCTAATGACGAGGGTATGTTTTGCATGATTGTAATGTGCGTCTTTGGTAAATGTTGCTCTAAAGCCACTTACGCCTTGATTACATACAGCCAGCGTATCAGAGCTATTTTGTGATATGTGATCAAGCTCACCAATAGTAATAGGGCAAACTTGAGAGTCGCGAATGCTGCGAATATTACCAAGCTTTGCTTCAACCGTTGGGCCTGCATCAAATAAGTCAACGTAGCCTCTGTGCTCAAAACCTTCTTTTTCTAATAATTTTAGCGCAGGTTTCGTTTTTTCATGCACATGCCCAATCACTGCTTGGGCTTTTTTACTAAGCAAGTTCACATAAATAGGGTATTTAGGCATTAACTCGCTAATAAACACCTTATCGCCTAAGCCAACTAAGTGATCCGCTTGTGGAAATTCGATACTAAAAAAGTGCTCTTGTAGCCATTGCCAAAAAGGAGAATGACCGTCTTCGTCGCTAACACCGCGCATTTCTGCGATAACAGTATCGGCAAAACGCTCGCTGTGCTGAGCCATAAACAAAAAGCGTGAACGAGATAAAAATCGACCCGTTAGGCCTTTACGGCTATTTTCGCGCAAAAATAATGTACATATTTCTGAGCAACCAGTGTAGTCGTTACACATGCTTAAAATATCAACGGTGTTATATACATTTAAAGTAGGCGAGTGGTGTACTGTTTTACCCAAATGATAATGATATAAAGGCACCGATAAACCTACTGCGGCTTCTATAGCGGTTGTGCCAATAACGTCACCTGTTTCACTGTCTTCTAAAACAAATAAATAGCTTTCATCAAGTGGCTGGTTAATGTTTTTTGCAAAGCTTTTTTCAGCACGTTCAATTTTTTCTTTAAGCTGTGTATCGTCCACAGGTAAAGAGGTAAACCCATGACCGGATTCAATCGCTATTTGTTTAAGCGCGTCAAAATCATTGGCAGTAATAGGACGTAATACTTGCATTTATTGCTTGCTCCAATAGCACGCCTGTAGGCGTGCTAATTTAAACTATATTAACCGTTTACTACATCGCTAACGGCTTTTTCAAAGCGCGCTAAGCCTTCTTTAATATCTTCAAACGGGATAATTAAAGACGGTGTAAAACGAATTACATTCATGCCCGCTACAAGGTTCATTAAACCATTATTAGCACTTGCTACTAAAAAGTCGCGTGCACGTCCTTCAAATTTGTCATTTAGTACTGCGCCAATTAATAAGCCTTTACCACGTACTTCGCTAAATACGTTGTATTTTTCGTTAATTGCGTTTAATCCGTCACGGAACAATTGCTCGCGCTCTTTAACACCGTTTAGTACGTCTGGTGTATTTACTGTATCAAATGCCGCTTCAGCTACAGCACAAGCTAGCGGATTACCGCCATAGGTAGAACCGTGAGTACCAATTTTTAAATGCTCAGCAATCGGTGTACGTGTGATCATAGCGCCAATTGGAAAACCACCACCCAATGCTTTTGCCGTTGTTAAAATGTCAGGAACAACCCCTAAACCTTCATAAGCGTATAAATCGCCTGTGCGACCAACACCCGTTTGTACTTCATCAAAAATAAGTAACGCGTTATGTTTAGTACAAAGTTCGCGTACTTTTTTAGCAAATTCATCTGTTGGTGAAATAATACCGCCTTCACCTTGTAATGGTTCCATCATAACAGCACATGTTTTATCGCTGATCAGCGCTTCAAATGCCGCTATATCGTTAAAATCACAATGTACTATGTCAGCAGGTTTTGGACCAAAGCCATCTGAATAAGCAGCTTGCCCGCCCACAGTGACTGTGAAAAATGTTCGACCATGGAAACCTTTATTAAATGCAATAATTTGCGTTTTTTCAGCGCCATATACGTCCAATGCATAACGACGAGCTAATTTAAGCGCGGCTTCGTTTGCTTCTGCGCCTGAGTTTGCAAAGTAAACTTTATCAGCAAATGTTGCTTCAACCATTTTTTGAGCTAAACGAAGTGCTGGCTCATTGGTCATAACATTTGATAAATGCCAAATTTTTTCGCCTTGCTCTTTTAATGCTTTAACTAATGCAGGATGACAGTGACCCAAACAGTTAACGGCAATACCACCGGCAAAATCAATGAACTCATTGTTATTTTGATCCCAAACGCGTGAACCTTCACCACGAACTGGGATAATTGCTGATGGGTTATAGTTTGGTACCATTACGTCGTTAAATAAGTCTCTTGTTACTTGCATTTTTACACCTAAATTTAATGGGCTTAGATAAAAGATTAGTTGCTAACTCAAAGAAGAATATAGCCTTTATTCTTCAGCAAACACGTTATTATTTCTTGTAGAGGTCATTATCGAAGGTTAGCTGTTAAAATTGCAGTGCTATTTTGTGAAAAATGATTAAAATAAAAGTCAAAATAACGAAGAAAATAACCATTATGATAACTCCACAAGACGAGAAACTACTTTCTGTACTAAAAACAAACGCAAGAGCGAGTATTTCTGATCTTGCACGAATGCTTGACTTATCTCGTTCAACAGTACAAAGCCGAATGCTCAAATTAGAAGAAACCGGTGTGATTAAAGGCTATAGCGTTGATTACGGTGACGACTACCTTAGTAAAATGGTATCAGCTCATGTGTCTATAAAAGTAAGACAAAAATTAACGACTAAAACAAACATTGAGCTTAAGCAAATTGATGCTATTTCACAGCTATATGCCATAAGTGGTGAGTTTGATTTAATTGCTGTAGTACAAGCTCAAAATTTAGAACAGCTCAGTCATTTGTTAGACGATATAGGAAATCTTGATGGGGTGGAGCGAACAACATCTTCTGTTATTTTAGAAACTAAATTTAAGCGTTAATCTCCCTTTACACTTGAGTCGTTAAATACTGTTTACATATTTAGGGTCACTATAAACATTGCTAAATAAATTGTTTATAGACTCTTGCTTTATTTCGCTTGAGTGATAAAATCAGGTACAGTTTTTAATTGCGTTTTTAGTAATTATTTAACAAGGATTTATTTAGTATTTACATGGATGTAGAGAGTCTCACTCCCTCGTATTTATGTAAAAATTCGTACTATTCTATAAAAAATATAATATTAATTATTATTTTAAGGGAAATTATGAAAACGGTTTTTACAGTGATATTATCAATCATACTTATAGGCTATTATTTAACTGCCAAAGCTAGTCATTTTTCTTCAAAGAAGAATACAGAAGTTAATACGTATAGTGATATCTATTTTAAACTCGAAACATCCTCAGTAAATATCAATGAAATAATTGCTGGCGCTACAGATTTTGCTTTAACTATGTGCGCAGATAAAGCTTATCAGGAAGCTTTAGGTAATACTGTTGCTAGCTGCAATTCTCAATTTGAAGAATCTAAAAATGTTTGCTCAAAGCATATTATGAAAAATGCTAAGCAGCACTATACAGACAAAGCTACAGTAACACTGCTAACAGAACGGTTTATTAACTGTGTCAGCGCTGCATAGCGAGGAAAGTAGAGCTGTTACCTAATAATTACAGCAAATAATGCAATTTTAATCTGTTTGGCTACACTTATTTTAATTTGTACATTATTTAGCAATAGATTATGCCCGCATATTTTTTTACTCTTTTATTAGGTTTAACTGAGCCTCTCCAGTTTGGGACAAACTTACCCACCACGGCACCTAATAATGCAGTCAACCAAGTCGAGTGTATTTTATTTGAAATGGGAGCCCCTTTTCAGCTACAAACCTTGCCATGGTTACGTGCACGTAGAGAAGTAAAGTTAGAGCGCTTAGATGGATATTTCACAACCCATTTAATGCCTGAAATGAAAGCTTATGGACGTATATCATCACCCATTTTTTTAGAAAGCTGGTACTGGTTTACCCACCCAGAGAGCATTAAAAAACCAAAAAACAAAATGCGTTACGGTGCAGTAAGAGGAAGTTATCAAGCAAATTGGTTTAAAACTCAGAATATTATTGCTGAGGTAGAAGTAAATTCATTAGAAGAAATAGTAAATGTAATGCACCATAAACGGATTGATAGAATCCTACTTGATTTAGACGATTTTGAATTAGCAGCCTCTAAGCTAGGCATTAATAAAGACGAGTACCAAAAAGAATTTTTTAGATATGTACCTTTGGGATTATTTGCTTCGCATTCACTTCTCAAACGCCTTCCTGAATTTATGCAGCAGTTCGATGAAAATATAAATACTTGTGCGCAAGCTCCATTTTCACTATCAAAAAGTGAAGAAAAGCAAATACTTGATAGGCTCTACAGTAGCGCTAAAACCTTATTAAACTTACCTAGTTTAGTCGAAGAAGTTCAAATAAGTAATGAGTCTCCTTTGAGTGAGCCTGAAATTAAGAAACGAGACCAGCTATGGATAAAAGAAAGTAAACACGTTGGGCATGCTTATGGGTTAACTATGCTTGATTTACCGTTATCTAAGGTATTTAAAAAATGGCAATCGCAGTTTAAAGGTGTTGTTACTGAGCTTATATTGACTGATAGCCAAGGAAAAAATATAGCAATAAGTAAGTTAACCAGTGATTACTGGCAAGGAGATGAAAATAAGTTTACTAAAATATTTAAACAGTCAAAGGACTATAACTTTGATAGCGTTACATATGATGCATCAACACATCATTTTCAAGTACAGCTAAGTTTTCCTGTTTTAGATGATAATAATAGTCATATTGGAGTGTTGATTTTAGGTGTTGATGTAGAAAAAGCACTCCATTCGTCAAACGAAAAGAGTAACTAACTCGATACCTTTCATAAGTTAGCTAAGCTTTGGAACTTTTGCTTAGCTAACATTATATTATGGATGTACTTTTTCTGAGGTCGGCTTTTTTCTTATAATTTCTTTTTTGGCTTCATCAAGCTTTATAAAATAAGCATTACCGCCAATACCTTTAAACTCTTCATCTGTAAATACAATAGTATTGTCATCAAAAAAAGTGACAGCCTCTTTTTGAGTTACTATCCCTAAGTCAATTTTTGATACATCGCCAGAAAAAAACTTATCACCCTCAAAATTTTCGAATAACCAAATACTGGTTGAATCAAGTAATATCAGCTTTTTACGATCAGGGCTTAAAGCAGCCGATGTTATCCAGCATAGCTTTTCTAAAGTGGTACATGTTTTAAATGAATCTATTAACTCGGCTTTAAAATTAGCGGCATGATCGCCCACTTTATAAACCTTAGTAATACCATCAAATGGTTCTGTGCGGTTTTTAGTAAATAAATATAAGTGACGTCCTAGAGCTACAAATGCCTCTAAATCAAAATTACGGTTATTAGGCTTTATAGGAGTGCCATCCATTTCGGGGTAGGTAAACTTAATTATTTCTGCTTGAGTCGTATCTGTTTTTATATCTATCGGGTTTTCTATTTTATAAATAGTGAGCCATCTACGATCGTTTTTGTTATTACCAAAATCGCCTAAAAAGAAGTGCCCAAATTTGTTTTGGGTCATGTCTTCCCAATCAATGTTTTTAGCGTTTTCAACTAAAATTTCTTTAGCAATAGAACCGTCTTTATTGAGTCTATATAGCTTTGGTTCATTGCCTCCGTCGTTAATAGCCCATAAACGTTGCTGTTTATCAAATTCTATTCCTGATATTTCTTTTAATTTAGGATCAACTGAGATTTCTTTTTTACTGTATAGGGTATAAATTGAGGTACCAATAAATGCAGCTACAACTAAAAAAATGATGGTGGTAGTTATTAAAATGGTTTTTTTCAACATGAAATTAATGATATTTCAGAGTATTAGAATGATGTGTATTATCCATGATGAAGTAATATAAAAAAAGTAATTTAGGATTTTAAATTTTCTTCGGATATTTGCAGCTATAAATATTTATATATTGAACTAATGAGGTTTTTAATAGTTTGTTGGTTTGAATATTGCTCTGTATGTTAAGTATCATTTAAAGCGTATTGTATATAAGGTTAATGCACCTTTTTGGTGTAATTGAAATATTATTTGCACTGTAATAAAGCGTAAATAAAGTTTTGTTTAACTAATAACACGTTTAATGATTTTTAGATGGTTACCACATCGCCTTTTTGTTTAGTTGTATGGCCTGTGGCAAAGATTAAGTACCCTTTTTGGTTTAGTTGGAGCCTGCTATGTTGAATAAACGTTTTTTTAAAACAAAAGATGAAGCTGAAGTTACTTTTGAATTTTCTCATCCAGAGGCAGAAGAAGTTTGCTTATTAGGTGAATTTAATGATTGGCAACCAGTGCCAATGAAGCTTTATAAAAAACAAGGTGTGTTTAAATTTAAGCAACGCTTACCTATCGATCAACAATTTCACTTTCGTTATCTGATTAATGGAGACATTTGGGATAACGACCATCAAGCTGACGGTTATATCGGCAATACTTTTGGCACAGAAAACAGCATAGTAAATACTCAACGCACTAATTAAGGCGATTCAATGGATGCTCTTTCGCAGTTGTTTTACCTGCATGGTATTGGCTTTGAATTCACTAAGTATACAGGTGAACAGGTGTTTTTTAGCGAAGAAACGCGTAAACGTGCTTTGCAATGTTGTGGTGTTGATACAAATAATGAAGCAGGAATAGCTCAACTAACTTATGATTTAGATGCATCGCTTTGGCTGGATTTAGTACCTAGTGTGAGTTTAGTTGAGCAAAGTACATGTTTGTTAAAGCTTCGTATAGATGAACGTCAGCAATATTTAGCCGCTAATATTGATGTCCCTTCACTTGGAATGCACATAGCATTTGATAATCTTTATAACTTGGCCGTCACTGGTGAATATTACTTGCATGGCGTTCGCTATATTGAGCTGGCACTACCCATTGATAATATGCCAATTGGCTATCATGACGCTAATGTTCAGGTAGGTGAGCAACACGCTATTACACAAATTTGGTGCGTGCCTGAGCAAGTCTATCAAGTGGAAGACACAAAGCGCACGGGATTATCTATTCAGCTTTACACATTAAAAAATAGAGCGAATTTGGGTATTGGCGACTTTGACGATTTATTAGCGCTTACAAAACTATGCAGCTCCCAAAACATGGATTACATATTACTTAATCCACTGCATTTGCTATTCGCTGATATGCCAGAGCGAGCCAGTCCTTATAGCCCTAATAGTCGCGCTTTATTAAATCCTCTTTATATTTCCATCGTACTAAGCGAAGACGCAATAAATAACGAAAACCTTGACGCCATTATGCAGCAAGATGATGTCGCTGCACTTATTAAAAGTAATGATCAGTTTATAGATTATGAAAATGTAAGTCGTATAAAGTATACGTTATTTGAAGCGCTTTATAATCAGTTTGAATTAACGGCAAGTGATGAGCGTCGCCAAGCGTTTACTGATTTTTGTAATGCTCATTCTACTACGTTAAATACCCTCGAATCAGATAACCTAACATTTGCTTATTACCTGCAATGGCAAGCGCATATGCAACTGGCACTGTGTCAAAAAAGTTGCGCAGAGAGAGGCATGGCTATTGGCTTAATAAACGACTTAGCTGTTGGTTGTGCCGGCGATGGGGCTGAATTTAAAAATCAGCAATCGTTGTTTAGCCAAGGTGCAAGTGTAGGCGCTCCACCCGATCCATGGGCTGAAGCAGGTCAAAATTGGGGCCTCCCAGCCCTCAATCCCCAAAGCCTTATCAATAATCACTACCAATTTTACCGCTCGCTCATTCGCGCAAACATGCAAAACGTAGGTGGACTTCGAATTGACCACGTAATGGCTATTAGGCGCCTATGGTGGTGCTTTGAAAGCAATGGCGAACAAGACGGCTGTTATGTTTATTATCCGTTTGAGCATTTACTTGCCATTTTAAAAATTGAATCGCATATTAATCAGAGTATTGTTATTGGTGAAGATTTAGGCATCGTACCGCCAGAGGTTAGGGAAGCTTTGGCATCTAGCGGTATTTTTTCCAACAGCTTATTTTATTTTGAGAAACAACACAGTGGAGAGTTTTTATCGGTAGATGAGCTAGCAACACATTGTTTGTTAATGATAGCCAATCACGATGTCCCTCCATTTACAGGCTGGTGGCAACATGATGATTTAGATATTAAGCAACAATATAAGCTTATAACTTGCAATGAATACGAGCAACTAAAGCAACAGCGAATAGAAGAGCAACAAAGGTTACTACGTTTTATTAATCACCATGGCAATACAACTGAGCTTTTATTACATAGTGAAGCAGTGACTGTTTATAGCGCACTTGCATTGTGTTTAGCAGGCTCTCAATCGCGTTTATTTGCAATACAAATAGATGACTTAGATGAGCAGAAGTATCCGGTCAATATCCCCGGAACAGATAAAGAATATCCTAATTGGCGACGTGTATTAACGCATACCAGTGAAGAAATTTTTACCAAAAATGCCTCACTTTTAGCTGCTATCGATTCAATAAGGAAAGGTTAAATGAGCAGTACAACTAATGAAAATAGTTACGATGCACAAGTACACGCATTAAATACAGGGCGATTTAAAGACCCATTTAGCTTCTTAGGGGCACATAAAACGGATGCTGAGGTTGAAGTTCGTTTTTATCTACCTTGTGCAATAAGCGTAAGTGTTACATTAAATAATAAAACTATTAAGGCGCAGCGCTACCAGCAAAGTGACTTATTTATAGCCAAAGTTGATGCTTTGCCCACTGCGCCATATGAATGCATTGCTCAGTACACAGATAGCAGCGTTACCTTTTATGATGAATACAGCTTTGAAAGCACACTTGATGCAGAGGCAATGTATTTATTTAACGAAGGCAGCCTTGAACATGCTTACTCGCATTTTGGTGCACATTTTAGTACTCAACAAAACGTAGACGGTGTGCGTTTTTGTGTATGGGCGCCTAATGCGGCAAGTGTCTCTATTATTGGTGAGTTTAACTTTTGGCAAGCGAATCGCCACTTTATGCGCTTTCATCCTGCAAGTGGTGTATGGGAGTTATTTGTACCAGGCCTTAAAGCTGACATGTGCTACAAATTTGCAATTACCGCGCAAAGTGGAGAGGTGCTCGAAAAAGCCGACCCCTATGCATTTAAAATGCAACAAGCACCTGGCACTGCAAGTGTACTGCAGTATAAACCAGAACCTATAAAGCTTGGCGAACAGGCACTTCAAAACAGACAAAAGCGTAACCATATTGATGCACCAATTAGTATTTACGAAGTGCATTTAGGCTCATGGCAACGCGCCGAAAACAACCGCTATTTAAGTTACACAGAGCTTGCCGACAAACTCGTTAGCTACGCTCTTGAAATGAATTTTACTCACCTGCAACTTATGCCAATAAGTGAATACCCGTTTGATGGTTCGTGGGGGTATCAGCCTGTTGGATTATTTGCACCTACCAGCCGCTTTGGCGACTACAACAGCTTTAAATACTTTGTAGAGCAGTGCCACAAAGCTAATTTAGGTATTTTACTTGATTGGGTACCAGGGCATTTTCCAAGCGATCCGCATGGCTTACATCGATTTGATGGCACCCATTTATATGAGCATGCTGATAAGCGCCAAGGGTTTCATCCTGATTGGAATACCTACATTTATAACTACGACCGTCCTGAAGTTAAAAGCTTTTTAATATCAAATGCTATGTATTGGCTACATCAATTTGGTTTAGATGGCCTGCGTGTAGATGCCGTAGCCTCTATGTTGTATTTAGATTACAGCCGAAAAGAAGGCGAGTGGGTTGCTAATTGTTACGGTGGGCGTGAAAACTTAGGTGCAATTGAGTGCCTAAAGCAAGTCAATATGCGCAGCTATAAAAACAACCCAGGCATTATGATGGTGGCTGAGGAGTCAACAGCATGGCCGGGTGTCACCCAAAGTGTTGAGCACAACGGTTTAGGCTTTGGTTATAAGTGGAATATGGGTTGGATGAACGATAGTTTGCATTACATGCAGCACGACCCGCTTTATCGTCAGCATCATCATCACGAAATGACTTTTTCGATGGTATACGCGTTTAGCGAAAACTATATATTGCCATTAAGCCACGATGAAGTAGTACACGGTAAAGGATCGTTAATTGAAAAAATGCCAGGCGATGATTGGCAAAAATTTGCAAATTTACGCGCTTATTACGCATTTATGTGGGCACACCCGGGTAAAAAACTCTTATTTATGGGCGGTGAAATTGCACAGCGAAAAGAGTGGGGGCACGATCATTCTATCGATTGGCATTTACTTGAGCACCAAAGCCATAATGGTATAAAGCAAACGGTAAAAACACTAAATACGGTTTATAAAAACCAACCTGCGTTGTATGAGCTAGATTCGAGCGCGGCTGGTTTTACCTGGATAGATAACAATAACAATCAGCAGAGCATTTTGAGCTTTGTTCGCTATGCTAAAAACGCAAAAAACTTTGTGGTTGTTATTGCTAATTTTACCCCCGCGTCCTATGAAAACTACGTTATTGGCGTACCGAGTAAAGGGCGTTACAAGGTCATTTTAAATACAGATGATACTCAGTTTTTTGGCTCTGGCGTTGAGGTAACTAAAGATTCATCGCAGATAGTTCAGGCAATAAACGAATCAAATCATGGTTTTAAACACAGTATTTCAATTGCCATTGGTGGCTTAACTACTATTTATTTACAAAAGGTTGATGATGAGTAACCGATTTGATGTAGCACCCGGTAATGTAGAACCACTTGGCTCTAGTGTTATTGATAATGGGGTTAACTTCGCGCTTTATGCGCCTGGGGCAAGCCAAGCTTATGTATGCCTGTTTGATAAAAGTGGCCATTCAGAAATACTAAAAATGGCGATGAATATCAACGAAGGTGGTATTTGGAGTATTCATATTTCGCCATTAAACGCCGGTGCGCTTTATGGTTTTAGAGTTGAGGGTGAATATAACCCTAAAAATGGTCAACTGTTTAACGAAAATAAGCTGCTGATAGACCCATATGCAAAAGACTTGTTTGGTGAGTTTACTTGGAGTGAACGCCATTACGGGCAAATGCCAATCGGTACTAAAAGCACTGTAAATAATGCAATTGATATACCTAAATCAAAAGTAGCGGCTCCTACGTTGTATACGCATAAAAAGCCTAATCACCGTTGGTCAAACACGGTTATTTATGAGTGTCATGTGAAAGGTACAACGTGTCGTCATCCTAAAATTCCCAAATCTCTACAAGGAAAGTTTTTAGGGTTAAGCCACCCAAGCTTTATTGAACACTTACAAAGCTTTGGTGTTACAGCCGTTGAGCTTTTGCCTGTTCATTCTTTTATTAGTGAGCAATTTTTAACAGGGAAAGGTTTGCAAAACTACTGGGGTTACAACACGCTTAACTTTTTTACGCCCCATAAAGACTATTTGGTAAACGACGATATAAACGAGTTTAAGCAAATGGTGAAAGAGCTCCATGCTGCAGACATAGAAGTCATATTAGATGTTGTTTACAACCATACAGCTGAAGCAGGGGCGGATGGCCCTATACTATCGCTTAGAGGCTTTGATAACTTAGCCTATTACCGCACAGTAGATGGCCAGCCTGACGTCTATATAAACGATACCGGCTGTGGTAATACCATAAATATTGACCACCCTAAAACACTGCAACTTGTACTTGATAGCCTTCGTTATTGGGTTGAAGTAATGGGAGTTGATGGTTTTAGGTTTGATTTAGCGACCATTTTAGGCCGCTCAAAAGCAGGCTTTAGCTCCGCACATACTTTTTTACAAGTAGTTGCCCAAGACCCTGTGCTTAACAAAGTTAAGTTAATAAGTGAGCCTTGGGATATAGGCCCAGGTGGTTATCAGCTTGGTGCATTTCCGCCGCCATGGCGAGAATGGAACGATCAATACCGCGATGTAATTAGACGTTTTTGGCAAAGTGAAACAGGCATTATTGCCAACGTTGCAAAACGTTTGCATGGATCGTTTGATATTTTTGAGCACAGCCAACGTGGGCCGCTCAATAGCATTAATTTTATAACGAGTCATGATGGTTTTACCCTTGCCGATTTAGTGAGTTATGAGCATAAACATAACGAAGCTAATGGCGAGCAAAATCGAGATGGGCACAGTGCAAATCATTCGTTTAACTGTGGGGTAGAAGGTTTTACCAGTGACTCTAAAATAAACGCACTGCGCTTACAGCAACAAAAGAACTTTTTACTTACTTTAATTCTCTCAAAAGGTGTTCCAATGATTGCCGCTGGCAGCGAAATGGCACACTCGCAAGGGGGGAATAACAATGCTTATTGCCAAAATAATCGCACTAGTTGGCTTGCCTGGAAAGATTCTCAACTTAATCATTCGTTAACACGATTTATTGATGATGCATTAAAAATTAGACGTGCGCACAGTGCGTTTAAACACAGTGTATTTTTAGATGATATAGACGAGCGTTTTACCGTTAAGTGGTTTACCGAACAGGGTAAAACCATGACTGATGCTCACTGGCATGAAGATACCAGGCAGTTTTTAATGTACAGCTTACTTGATAAGCAAAACAATCATGCATTGCTGATTGTATTTAATGCCAGTGAAAAAACAATTTTTTGTCAAATGCCCCCATCGCCAATTAATGCGCCGTGGCAAATGATTCTATCAAGTGTACATAATGCATCTGTGAGCAGTAATGAAGATGCGATGGTTGAAATTTCAGCACAAAGTAGTTGGGTTTTTAGTGCCAATTTAGAGGATGTTAGTCATGGTTAAACAAAGTGATCAAGTGTGTGTAGTAAAGGGCTGGCAAGAAGGTCCCGTTATTGATGAAAGTACGCTTAAAGATGACTTAACACGGCATTTTTATTATACCCTCGGCCGAGATAAGGTGGGTGAATCGCAGCATTATTTGTATCACGCATTAGCGCTTACTATTCGCGACAGACTTGTGGCCCGCTGCAGAGAAACGAATCAACAAATTAAGCAAGAGAAACGCCGCAAAACGGCTTACCTTTCTCTTGAGTTTTTGATGGGGCGTGCGCTAGGTAATGCTGTTTTAAATCTAGATTTAGATGAACAAGTAAGCTCAGCACTACAAGAGTACTGCACAACAATAGAAACAATTGAAGACGCCGAGCACGACGCTGGCTTAGGAAATGGCGGGCTAGGGCGCCTTGCAGCTTGCTTTTTAGATAGCTGTGCTAGTTTAGCGTTGCCTGTTATTGGCTATGGCCTACGATACGAATACGGCATGTTTAATCAATCGATTAAAGATGGTAACCAAATTGAGCAACCAGATAACTGGCTACGTGAAGGACATCCATGGGAGCTAAGCGCACCAGAGCATGCAAAACGTGTGAAGTTTGGTGGCTATGTGCAAAGTTACACAGATAAATTTGGCAGAGAGCACCGTCAATGGATGGGCTCACAAGATGTATTAGCTGTACCGTACGATGTACCTGTCCCTGGTTATAAAAACAATATCGTAAATACACTACGTCTGTGGAAATCAGAGGCAACAGATGAATTTAATTTAACCGAATTTAATGCGGGCAGTTATTCAGAAGCCGTCGCACAAAAAAATCTAGCCGAACAGATCACCATGGTGCTGTATCCAAATGACAGCAGCGAAAATGGTAAGGAACTTAGGTTACGCCAACAATACTTTTTATCATCGGCGAGTATTCAAGACGTAGTAGACCAATGGGTTTCCCAACATGGCGAGAGCTTTAGTGACTTTGCTGATTTTCATGTTTTTCAGTTAAACGACACGCATCCAAGTATTGCTGTTGCAGAGCTAATGCGTATTTTAATTGATGATTACGAATTAGATTGGAACGACGCGTGGCAAATCACAACTAAAACAATGGCCTATACAAATCATACGCTACTTCCTGAAGCGCTTGAAAAATGGTCTGTTTCGTTGTTTTCAAAATTATTGCCACGCATTTTAGAAATAGTTTACGAGATAAATGCACGCTTTTTAGCACAAGTTGCACAGCAATGGCCGGGAAATGTTGAAAAGCAACGTGCATTGTCACTGATTGAAGAGGGTGATGAGCCGCAAATTCGTATGGCATATTTAGCTATTGTAGGTAGTTACTCTGTAAATGGCGTAGCAGCACTTCATACTGAACTGTTAAAAGCGGGATTATTTAAAGAATTTTATGCACTGTGGCCAGATAAGTTTAATAACAAAACAAATGGTGTAACGCCTCGTCGATGGCTTGCGCTTTGTAATCCAGTATTAAGTGAATTAATTGGTGAAAAAATTGGCCATGATTGGGTTAAAAACTTTACAAAAATTAGTGACCTACGTCGTTTTTATGACGACAAGGCATTTCATGAGCAGTGGCAAAATGCTAAACGTGAAAATAAACAACGTTTAGTTGATTTAGTTAAGGCGCGCTGCGATATCAATTTTGATGTATCAATGATGTTTGACGTACAAGTAAAACGTATCCACGAATACAAACGTCAGCTATTAAACATACTTCATGTGATTCATTTATATGACCGTATTCGCCGTGGAGATACCCAAGGACTTGTTCCTCGTTGTGTTCTATTAGGTGGTAAAGCAGCGCCGGGTTATTACATGGCTAAAAAAATTATTAAGCTTATTAATAACGTGGCAGAGGTTATAAATAAAGATCCTCAAGCTGCGCCATATTTACGCGTCGCATTTTTACCTAATTACAACGTAACCGCAATGGAAGTTATTTGTCCTGCAACCGACCTCTCAGAGCAAGTATCTACCGCAGGCAAAGAAGCGTCTGGTACTGGCAACATGAAATTTATGATGAATGGTGCATTGACAATAGGCACGCTGGATGGCGCAAACATTGAAATTAGAGATGCTGTTGGTGCTGATAACTTCTTTTTGTTTGGCGCACAAGCGCACGAAATTGACGATATTAAATCACGTTATAATCCAGAGCATTTAATATCGCAAAATAGCGATTTAAAGAATGTGATGCAATTACTCGATAGCGGGCATTTTAATTTATTTGAACCATGCTTATTTGACGACATAACAAATGCAATTAAGAGCCCGCACGATCCATGGCTTGTTGCTCACGATTTTGAAAGTTATGTAGCAGCTCAAAAAGAAGTTGATAAAGCTTACGCAGATCAGACCTACTGGACACAAATGAGTATTTTAAATACAGCAGCCAGTGGTATGTTTTCAAGTGACAGAACCATAAGCCAATACAGTGAAGATATTTGGCATTTAGAACCCCTCAATATTAGTGAAACAGACTTAACGACAACTAAAAGCCATGCCACTAACAGCCTAGACTAAATGGAGAGAGTATTATGCCTAATTATGCAAATCGCTACATAAGTAGCCTAACCAGAGAAACTTACGCGTTAATACTGGCAGGCGGTCGCGGTTCTCGCCTGCATGAGTTAACCGATTGGCGAGCAAAGCCAGCAGTTTACTTTGGTGGTAAACATCGAATTATCGATTTTCCACTATCAAACTGCATTAACTCGGGTGTGAGACGTGTTGGTATTGCTACACAATATAAATCACATTCATTAATACGCCATGTAAACCGCGCATGGGGGCACTTTAAAAAAGAGCTAGGAGAGTCGGTTGAAATACTACCTGCATCTCAGCGCCAAGGTGATGATTGGTATTGTGGAACCGCAGATGCTGTTTTTCAAAACATAGATATTATTCGTCACGAGCTTCCTAAATATGTGATGATTTTGTCTGGAGATCATGTGTACCGTATGGACTATGGTGCTTTATTGGCTGAACATGTGCAAAAAGGCGCAGATATGACAGTGTGTTGTATTGAAGTCCCAGTAGAGGAAGCCGCAGACACGTTTGGTGTAATGACCGTTGATGAAGAAAATAGAGTGTGTCGTTTTGATGAAAAACCAGCAATGCCGAGCTCCGTACCCGGCAAGCCAGGTACATGTTTAGCATCAATGGGGAACTACATCTTTAATACTGAATTTTTGTTTGAGCAACTTAAAAAAGATTCTGAAAATGAAGGCTCTGGACGCGATTTTGGTCACGATATTATTCCAGCGATTATAGAAGAGCATAATGTGTTTGCCTTCCCATTTAGAGATCCAAACCAAGAAGGGCAACCTTATTGGCGAGATGTAGGTACGCTTGATTCGTTCTGGGAAGCTAATATGGAACTGGTAATGCCAGAACCACAACTTGATTTATACGATCCAACGTGGCCAATATGGACTTATCAAGAGCAACTACCACCTGCTAAGTTTATTTTTGATGACGAAGATAGGCGCGGTATGGCTTTAGACTCAACAGTCTCGGGTGGGTGTATTATTTCGGGCTCTGCGGTTAGAAAATCCCTATTGTTTTCTAACGTTCACGTTCGCTCATTTTGTACCATTGAGCAGTCGGTTATTTTACCCGGTGCGGTTATAAACCGAGGTTGTAAAATAAAACGCGCAATAATAGATAGAAGCTGTGAAATACCGGCAGGTCTTGAAATCGGTTTTGACAAAAAAACAGATGAAGAAAACGGCTTTAGGGTATCTAAAAAAGGTATCGTTCTTGTTACACGTGATATGCTCACTGAGCTTGCAAAAAAGTTAGAACGCCAAGCGCGAGAAAATAAAAAGCTAGCGTAACAACAAGTTAGATAAGCACGACAACATAGCTTGCTCATTTGTGAGCAAGCTCACACAGGTTTAAAGGAAATAATAAATTAATGCATGTATTAATGGTTGCAGCAGAAAATGACGCGTTACCAGGCGCAAAAGTAGGCGGTGTGGCAGATGTAGTACGCGATGCACCTAGGGCACTCGCTAAGCAAGGTATAACGGTTGATGTTGTTATTCCTGATTACGGGTTTGAGCCGCTTGAGCGTATTTATGTAGGTGAAGTAACTGTTGCATTTAATGCTCAACCCCATGTATTAACCATTTTTAAAGTACAACAAGCCCAAACTAATGTAAGCCAAATTGTTATTAGCCACCCGTTATTTAGTGAATCAGGCAGTGTATATTGTAATGATGCACCGGGGAGGCCTTTTGCAACTGATGCGACTAAATTTGCTCTATTTAACGCAGCCGTCTGCGAAGCGTTATTACAAGGTGTATTAAAGCGCCCTGCAGCGCTGCATTTACATGATTGGCACAGTGCCTGCGTTGTAGTTTTACTTAAGTTTGAGCCACGTTATAGCTCACTTAATACCTTACCTATTGCCTTCACAGTGCATAATATTGCACTGCAAGGTATAAGACCTTTCAAACATGATGATTCAAGCTTAGAGGCGTGGTTTCCATCACTTAGTTATAATGGCCAGCAATTATGCGACCCGCGTTACCCTCATTGTTTTAATCCTATGCGCAGTGCAATAAATCTATGCGATAAAATACATGTTGTATCGCCAACTTATAGCCAAGAGGTTCTCGAACCTAGCAATTACGAAGATGGTTTTTTTGGTGGCGAAGGGCTTGAGCAAGATCTGCAAAATGCAGCAAGCCAAGGCAAGCTTGTTGGTATTTTAAATGGCTGCGAATATCCAATCAATGCACTTGAAGGAGCAACTCTCGCTGATTTTTATAGCCAAGCAGAGAAAACTTTATTTACTTGGATGGCAAATAGCGAGCAGTTACAAAGTGGCTATTATATTGCCCACCAACGACTACAGCAATTTAAAGCAACGGTTAATAACGGTCCATTAGTTACAAGCGTTGGCCGTCTTACTGAGCAAAAAGTGTTGTTATTGTGCCAGCAGGTTAATGGGGTTTTAGCTATTGATAAAGTGTGCCAATTAATTAATGAACATAACGGCAGACTTATTATTCTCGGCTCGGGTGACAAAGAGCTCGAAAGCATATTTACCAAAGCAATGGCGCGTAATTCCAATCTTTTATTTTTAAAGGGCTATGGGCAAGGTGTTGGCGATTTAATGTATCAATTAGGTGACTTATTTTTAATGCCAAGCTCGTTTGAACCGTGTGGTATTAGCCAAATGCTAGCAATGCGAGCGGGGCAACCGTGTTTAGTACACAGTGTTGGCGGATTAAAAGATACTGTTAAACACCACGAAAATGGTTTTAGCTTTAATGGAGACACGTTGGCAACGCAAACGCGTAATTTAATTAGCTGTTTAGACGAAACTCTCTTAATTAAAAAGCAAAATCCTAAAAGATGGCATAAAATTAAGCACAGCGCAGAGCAAATGCGTTTTTCGTGGCCACAAGTGGCAACTGATTATATAACAACCTTATACCGGTAAAACGTTTGTGTACTTTAAAGTTTAGTGACAAATCTACCTGCTTAGGGTTTAATTACTTAGTATTATATAAAAGCTAAGAAGTAGGTAATGTGTCTGTATTTGTTGCAAGGCAAGCAATATTCAATCGAAGTAAAAAAGTAGTAGCCTATGAGCTACTTTTTCGTGATAGTCCAAAAAATTATTTTCCAGATATTGCAGAAGGCCAAGCAACAGCAAGGCTTATTATGGAAAATCAATTAAATTTAGGTACACGCCATATTACATCAGGCAAAAAAGCACTTATTAATATAGGACCTGAATCATTAAAACTCGATTTATGTGCTTTCTTACCATGTCAAGACGTTGTGATTGAGTTGCTCGAAACCATAGAACCTACCGACGACAACTATGAGCTATGCCGAGGTTTATTTCATAGTAACTACAAACTCGCGCTCGATGATTTTGTATATAAACCACAATGGGATCGTTTTTTAAAGCTTGTGAAGCTCATTAAATTTGATATTGCAATTACACCTCTTAGCGAAATACAGCCCATAGTTACTAAGTTACAAGCGCATAAACAAATAAAAATACTAGCCGAAAAAATAGAAACACAAGAAGACTATGAGCTTGCCTTTGATATGGGGTTTGATTATTTTCAAGGCTATTTTTTTGCAAAGCCTACCATGATCAAGCAAAACGACGTTGATTATAATTATGGTTTAGTCGTCGCTATTTACGCAGAAATCATGAAGCAAAGCCCTGACATTAAAACCATCGCAAGCCTGTTTGAGCTAGATGCTGCACTCGCATATAAGTTACTAAGATTAATAAACAGCGGTGTGTTTCCTATACAAAGCCAAATATCGTCATTAAAGCAAGCGCTCGTGTATTTAGGACACGAACGCCTTAAAAAGTTTGTGAGCCTTATTGTTACTGCTCATACAGCGGGTAAAAAACCTGCAGAGCTAATGCAAGTGTGTGTTGTACGCGCTCGCTTTTGTGAGCTGGTGGCAAAAAAGGTTAATAAGAGTCAGTCAGGCGAAGCATTTTTAACAGGATTATTCTCGTTACTGGATGCAATCCTTGATCAACCAATGAGCTTGCTTGTTGAAAAGCTACCTTTCCCTGATGAAATAAAAACGGCATTATTAGGGGACAAAAACACACTTTATTATATTTTAAACGTTGTTAAAGCATATGAAACAGGAAGCTGGTGGGCACTTGAACAAGCTGTACTTTTGTTGAATATTGACAGTGCTATACTACCTCCACTTTACCAGCAGTCAGTCGATTGGGCTGACAGTTATAAGAATAATATTTAACGGATAATAGCTTTAATGCGCAATTATAATATGGACTTTATTCGCGGCGTTGCCGTGCTTGGCCTCGTTTACATGAATGCTTACGCCTTCGGCATTTTTGAATATGGGTATTCCTCCTTAACTAACCCTCCTGTTAGCGACTCAATTATTCACACCCTTAGCAGCGTGTTTGTAGACGGGCGTTTTAGAACGCTGTTTAGTTTGCTTTTTGGTGCTGGGCTTTACATTCAGTGGCAACGTTACAAGTCTGAAGTGCAAATAAAAAGCAGGCTCTATTGGTTAATCCTCTTTGGTTTAGCGCATGGTTTTTTACTTTGGGCCGGTGATATTTTATTTGTTTACGGTGTATCTGGCTGGTTTGTTATTAAATATTTAGAAAGTGATAGCAATGTACTTTTAAAAAGAGGGCTTGCATTTACCTTGTTGTCGGGTGTAGTTACCTTACTTGTTATATCTAGCGTACCCGATGAAATAATTTACCGCGATACAGCACAGTTTATTGAATTATATAACCCACACTATATTGATTACTTTATTAGTAACCTTGCTATGAACACGTTAATGCTTGTTATGGTGCCAATAATGACAATGTGGATGTGCGTGGGCCTTATGCTTATTGGCATTTATTTATATAAACAAGACGTTTTTAGTAAAGGCTTAACGACTCAGCAATTAATAGTTTGCGGTGCAATGACCCTTGTTTTTTGTGGAATCAGGCTTTATGCATCACAGCTTAATGGCAGCTTAGGATATGGGGTGCAAGAATTTGTAAATATTTTTGCGGCGCTAGGTATGGCTACGCTGTATATTCATTTAATTGTTAAATTTTGCAATAACAGCGCACACGTTGGCACGCTTATTCAACAAGCGGGGCGCTTAGCATTTACTTTATATATTAGCCAAACACTCATACAATTATTGTTATATAAAGTGCTATTTACGCACTGGGTGCTCAATTTTGATCGTATTGACTACTGGTTAGTTGCAACGGCATTAGTTGCACTGCAGCTTATATTTACCTTTATATACAGCCGCTATTTCAACCAAGGCCCGCTTGAATTTGTATGGCGTAAATTAACGAAAGCAAAAATTAATGCTTAAACACCTATAAATTTTAAATTAGGGGCGAAAAAATAGTGTGGGTGGTTTACACTACTCGCCTTAAAAATTACTACGCTATAAGTGCCATGACCGAATTAAAACGTTTAAATAAATTTATTAGTGAAACAGGATTTTGTTCACGCCGCGAAGCCGATAAATATATTGAGCAAGGTCGTGTCAGCGTTAATGGCTACTCGCCTGAAATGGGCGTAAAAGTTGCTGCTACCGATGTTGTATTGGTTGATGGCAAGCCACTTAAAGCCACACCAAAGCGCGTTTATATTGCTTACAATAAACCCGTTGGTATTACGTGTACTACCGAAAGTAAAATTCAAAGTAATATTATTCGCGCGGTAAATTATCCTACGCGTATATTTCCAATAGGGCGTTTAGATAGACCGTCTGAAGGGCTTATATTTTTAACTAACGAAGGCGATATCGTTAATAAAATTTTGCGTGCGGGTAATAACCACGAAAAAGAATATGTTGTTACGGTTGATAAACCGCTTAATCGTCAGTTTGTTACAAAAATGGCCAATGGCGTGCCTATTTTAGATACCGTAACTAAAAAGTGTAAAGTGACACAAACTGCCCCTAAAGAATTTAAAATAGTACTTACCCAAGGTTTAAACCGCCAAATACGCCGTATGTGTGAATATTTAGGTTACGAAGTGGTGACGTTAAAGCGTACGCGCATAATGAACGTAACATTAAAAGGTTTAAAGGTAGGGCAGTGGCGTCATTTATCTGATACTGAAATGGCGCAAATAAACGACTCGATTTCTGACTCAGGTAAAACTCAAGAACATTCGCTTGATGCTAATAAACAATCAGAAAATAATACGCCGTCGGTTCCTAAAAAGCGTGATTTTCAGGGTGAAAATCCTCGCCGTTTTAATAAAGGCGAACAAAGTGGCGAGCGAAGTACTGAGCGAAATTTAAGTCGCAACTCTGATCGCAGTAATGCTAATGGCGAGCGCAAAAATGAGCGTAGTAAAGCACCTTATCAAAAGCGTTCTACCACGTATGTTGGTAAGCCAAAAAGTATTAAAGAGAACAAGTCGTCACAGTCTAAACCTAGCTCGGGGCGTACCCTTAGCTTAAAAAAATAATCTGCAGCTAAGTGGTATTCTACTACCACTGTATTTCTTGTACTATATTACCAAGTGGGCTTGTAACGCCCACTAAATTTATATTGTTATTTTGCAAAGTCACCAATTTATTCTTATCTAAATACCATCTAAAAGTGTATTTTCTGTAGTTCTGTAAACTAAGCACAGTTAGCGTTGCACAACTGTACTCATAATCAGTTGGGCAACTACCTACTTCAAGTAATTGATGCTCTTGCTGCCATATATTATTGCTGTGTTTATTGGCCCATAATTTCACAGAAATACATACTGACGTCCATAACCATAAGTAAATTAAAATAGGCAAAAACAGTGGTATAAATGCGCTGCGGAACTTCCCATGCTCAGCAATATAATTTTTAACTGTATGTTTAAATTCAAAGTTATTATTGTATTTTTTGTATAGGTGCCTTAATAAAACAATCGACAACACTATCGCCGTTATTGGAAATAACGTAAATGTTAAGGTGTTATATATACCGTTGGGAATAAATGCGGGATCGGCTTGTTCATCCCATGCAAGTAGAACCAGTGGAGGAGCCGTTGCTAAAAGTAATAGGGCGCTGTTGAAGAGTTGCTTAAAGGTCAAAGGGTATTCACTTATAAAATGCTAAAGCCAATATAAAATAAGAGTATACCTAAATAAACTGCAATCGCCGATAACGAGTTTTTAGAGCGCAGGCGCTTAACAAGGTCGCGTGTGCCATCAACCATGCCTGAAATCACAAGCAGTAAACCACCTGTAAAACGGTAGTTGTTTAAGTTCACGTTACCATTCTCGTCAGTTATAAAGCGTAAATAACCAAAAAGTATAAAAACGCTGCCCGCTATTAGTATCGCGGTTTTAAAATTTTCCAAGGTTTTTCCATGATATTTAGTTAGATACTAAAATGCCACTGAGTTTAGTCAGTGGCACTTAACTATATTACGAATTTAGTATTTATCCATATTTACTTTGCAAAACCACCTAGAGGCTTTAATAGAAGTGGTGACAGTGCAGCATGTTTATCGGTTAGTTCTTTAGGTAAATCACCCAAATGAACCATGCGTGTTGGTGTTGCTGCAGCAATCCAACGCTCTGCATGATCATCCCAGTTTTGGATGTGTATGTGCGATGCTTCTAAATCTCTAAAGCGCTCATAAACCATAATATCGCCATCGTCAGACATGTAATATTGGTAATTTAGTGTACCAGGCTCTATTTTTGCACGTTCTACTTGTGAGTTCATTACTTCACGAAAGGCATCTAATTGGCCTGGGTTTAGCTTGGCCTCAACAATCCAGCCAAAATTATCAAATGTCGTATCACCGTTTTTGTTAATTTGACTCGTTTGTTCTTCTTCGCGAGAAAAGCCACCAAATGGTTTTAGCCAAAGAGGGCTTAAGGCCGCATGACGCTCACGAACATCGTCAGGTAATTCACCTAAATGCACCATGCGTGTAGGTGCAGCAGCTGCCATCCAACGTGCTGAATGGTCGTCCCAATTTTCAATATGTTCGTGTGAAGAGTCTGCATCAACAAAGCGTTCGTAAACAAAAACATCGCCAGCATCAGACATATAGTATTGATAATTTTTAGTGCCAACTTCATTAAGTGCGCGATTAACTTGTGAATTCATCACCGCTTTAAAGTTTTCAAGTTCACCAGCATTAAGTTTAGCTTCTACTATCCATCCAAAATTTTTAAACATGACTTTCTCTACTTAAATAAATTGCCTCTGTATAAGTGAGGCTAAAAAGTTAAAGGCAATTTCTATCGCCCTAGTTAGCATACCTATCGCTTAATTGGTAAGTGCTTAGATAACGAAGCTAAGTGTACAGAGTATTTAAATATTGATAATAATCGCATTTATTTAATCAGTTTATAGTAAATGTATATAATAGTGGTTAGCCTATTTTGCAGGCCATTTAAATTTTTAAGTTAAAATTGCTTTATAGACGTGTTGTTAAGCTATTTACAAGTACACTTAGTTATATGAAGGGTAAGCTGTTAAGATGCGCCGTCTTAATAATGTAGAAAGGTTATAGAAGTAACATGTCCAAATTTTTCTTTATGGGTAAGCCCGATATAATGGGTAAAAATAACAGTAATGGATTTGCACCAAAACGTACTGCCAAGCCAGGCACAGAGTTACACCCGTTAACGCTAATTGTAAACTCAGCTGAACGACAATCAGAAATAGAAGCAATACTAGAAGAGCATTCGCTGTTTGCTTCAATTGAAGTTAAAGCAGACGTACCAGAAGATATTCGCGAACTAGACTTTGCGCTTAGTAAATCCACACCACAAGTATTTGATAAATTACCAGAGCGTAACGCACCTTGTGTATGTGGTAGCGGCAAAAAATATAAGAAGTGTTGCGGTTAGTTTCTTAACAACTAAATATGTAGCCTTTCTTTTTTCATCGGTATTAAACAAAAATGCCACTGACCTTGAGCCAGTGGCATTTTTTAATGTTAACCGATTATATGCTTAACTACTTACGCGGTTCGTAATCAATTCTAAATATAACCGTGTAAAGTACTGGCACTACAATTAGAGTCAAAATTGTAGCAAAGCCTAAACCAAACATAATCGTTACCGCCATTGACTGGAAGAACACGTCAAATAACAGCGGTATCATACCTAAAATAGTGGTTATTGCTGCCATTGCTACAGGGCGCACACGGCTAACACCAGACTCAAACACAGCTTGATAAGGCGATTTACCATCGCGAAGCTCAAGGTTAATTTGGTCGACCAACACAATGCCGTTTTTGATTAACATGCCGCTTAAGCTTAATAAGCCAAGCAATGCCATAAAGCTAAACGGCGCATTCATTATCAACATACCCGCACTTACACCAATAATGGCAAGTGGCACTGTAGCCCAAATAACTAAAGGTTGTTTAAGCGAGTTGAATAACAGTACGGTTACCGCAAACATAGCTAAATAGCCTAATGGCAATGAGCCAAAAATAGCCGATTGCGCATCAGATGACGATTCATATTCGCCGCCCCATTCTAATTTATAACCACGCGGTAGCTCTATTGCTTCTACAGGCCCTCGTATGCGGGCAAATAATTTAGCAGCGGTTTCGTCACCTAAAACGTTTTGATCGGCCATTACCGTTATTGTACGTTTACGGTCGCGGCGCATAATTAGGCTGTCTTCCCATTCAACCACAAATTCGTCAACCACTTGAGTTACTGGCACAAATACACCCAGTACTGGGCTGTATATTTGTAAATCGTGAACGCTTTCTACATTTAAACGTTCATTAGCAGGAGAGCGGGCAATAATAGGTAACAGTTGCGTACCATCTCTGTATACGCCTACTTGTTTACCAGAGAGGCTAGTAAGCAGCACATCATCAAGGTCAGATTTACTAATACCTAAACGGCGCGCTTTTTGTTCGTTAAACTGCGGGCGAATCATTTTAGTACGCGCACGCCAGTCATCACGAATATTATAAGCCCCTTCATCCTTTGCTATAACGTCTTCTGCTTTAGCTGCAAGTTTTCTAAGAACTACTGGGTCTGGGCCTGTAAAGCGTGCTTCAATTTTAGCATCGGTAGAGGGGCCAATTTCCATCGGCTTAATTTTAAGCTCGGCTGAAAGTGGCGTACTTTGTGAGTATTCACGCACCTTTTGCATTACTATAGCAACCGCCTCGCGGTTTTTTACTCTAATAATAAGCTGCCCATAAGAAGAGTACGATTTTTGAGGAGCATAAGTAAGCATAAAGCGCGGCGCACCTTGGCCTGTTGTACTTGTTATTTCCTCAACGAGCTCTTCATTTTGTAAGTAGTTTTCTAGCTTTTTAATGCCATCAAGGGTTGCACGTATATCTGAGCCTTGCTGCTGCCAGTAATCTACATAAAACATTGGCGTGTTAGACGCAGGGAAAAACGACTGCTTAACCGCACCAAAGCCAATTACTGCAGAGCAAAGTAATACAACCATAAGAACAAGAGTTGTTTTACGATAATGCATAGACACATCTAAAAGTGCTTTATAGCCTGTAAAAATAAAGCCTTTGTACGGGTCGTCGTCTTCCTCTTCGCCCTCAGCATTCTTACCTTTTTTAAACTCATCTTGTTTAAACATTAAGTTTGCAAAAAATGGCGTAAGGGTGATGGCGGTGATCCAGCTTAATAAAAGCGATATAAATAACACCCAAAATAAGCTGCCAGCAAATTCACCCGTGGCATCAGAGCTTAATCCAATGGGAGCAAATGCAGTAATACCAATAACTGTCGCGCCTAGTAGTGGCCATTTAGTTTGCTCAACAATATTAACTGCCGCTTTTAACTTAGTTTGGCCACGTTTTAAATTTATTAATATGCCTTCGGTTACTACTATGGCGTTATCTACCAGCATACCTAGGGCAATAATAAGTGCTCCCAGAGAAATACGTTGCAGGTCTATGGCAAACAACTTCATAAATATAAAAGTGCCTAAAACGGTCAGTAATAAAATACCGCCAATTAAAATACCGCTTTTTAAACCCATAAATATAAGCAGTACCACGATTACAATGGCAATCGCCTCTACTAGGCTGACAATAAAGCCATCTACCGATTTTTCTACTTCTTTAGGTTGGTTATACACCGATTCTACATGTATGCCATGTGGGCGCTGGTACTCAAGCTCTGCTAAGTGCTCGTCAATACGTTTACCTACATCTACTACGTTAACCCCGTTCATAAACGACACACCAATTAACAGTGCTTGCTCTGAGTTGTAACGAATAACATTAGTAGGTACTTCGGCGTATTCTCTAAATACTTTTGCTACATCGCCTAAATAAATAAGCTCACTTGCACCAGGTTTTGAAATAAGCAGAGTTTCAAGCTCACTTACATCTTTAAATTCCCCGGTTGGGTGAAAGCGAATAGACTCATCGCCAACACGTATTTTGCCCGCATTAGACACCGTATTTTGCGATTGCAGCAAGCCAAAAATATGGCTTGGGGCTATACCTAGTTGAGCCAATTTACGTGTAGATACTTCAACCATAACTTGTGGTTGTTGCTCACCAGCAATAGTTACTTTACTTACACCTTTAACCAAGACTAGCTCGCGCTTTAAAAAGTCTACGTAGTCTTTAAGCTCGTCATATGAGTAGCCGTCGCCAGTAACCGAATATAAAACGCCGTATACATCGCCAAAGTCATCTAAAATAGTGCTTGGGTAAACGCCGCTTGGCAGCGAAGGAGAAAGGTCATTAATTTTACGACGCATTTCATCCCAAATTTGGCGCAGCTGCTCTTTTCGATAAGTGCTTTTCATTTCCACCGAAATTTGCGACTTACCATTTGATGAAATAGAGGTCACATAATCAACATAAGGGAGTTGCTGAATCGCATTTTCAATAGGGAAGGTGACTTCCTCCTCGACTTGCTGCGGCGATGCACCCGGGTACATGGTAATAACCATGGCAGTTTTAAGAGTAAACTCAGGGTCTTCTAGTTGGCCTAGGTCAAAATACGACACACTACCGCCAATTAACAGCAGCAGCGCAAACATCCAACTAATTACTTTTTTCTCTATGGAGAGTTGCGCAAAGCTCATAATTATAAGCCTCGCTCTTTATTCCATGGACGTACTTTCATGCCTTCATCTAATGAATGTACACCGGCAGATACAACCATTTGGCCTTCTTTTATGCCGCTAAGTACTTCAATACCATCACGGTGAACTTGCCCTACTTTTACAGCCTGCTTATTAACAACACCTGTTTCTGGGTTGTATAACCACACATACGCGTTATCAGACACGCTTTCTTTTGCTTCTGAAAAAACCGACTCAACAGGTAAAATTGTATACGCTACTTGCGAGCTAGTAACTTTAGATAAATCAATAAATACACGCCCAGTCATACCGGCAAGTAAATTAAAGTCATCAGGTACTGGCAGCGAAAAAACAACTTGGTAGGTCAGGGTGGTTGGATCAGCCTGTGTATCCCACTCTTTTAAATCAAGGGTGTATTCTTTTTTTGCAAAGCCATCAAACACAACGGTAGGGTGGTAATCGGTACCTTTTTTAATGCGCGCTATTATTTTTTCAGGAACTTGGATTTCTACATCCATTAAGTCGCGTGTTTCTAAGCGTAAAATGTTTTGCTTGGCTTGAATGTTTTCAAAGTTTTTAACAAATACTTTAGCCACAGTGCCTGCAAATGGTGCGCGTAATTCACTGTATTCTAGGTTTGTTTCGGCAATTTTAAAGGCAGACTCTGCCACCTGCATATTGGCTAATGCTTCATCGTATTCAGATTGGCTTGCGATTCTTTTTTCAAGTAATTGCTCAATACGACCAAGTTGCGACTTAGCAAGCTCAAAGCGGGCTTTTCTATCATCGTATTGTAATTGAAAGTCTTCTGGGTCGAGCTTTGCCAGTAGCTGACCTTTTTTAACTTCTTCACCTGCTAAAACCGGAAACTCAACAAGCTCACCATTTACTCTAAACGCCAAGTAAGAGCCTTGGTTTGCAACAACCTCAGCAGGAAAGCTGCGAATGTTGGTTTGAGAATCATGACCTATGTTGAATAATTTAACAGGGCGAATGGGCTCTTCTTTAACTTGTTGTTCTGGCTCAGAACAGGCTATTAAGCTTAGTAAAGTCGTAGTTAAAAAACATAGACGAAAGAGTTTCATGTCTTCTCCGTTGCAATGATGGCAAAATAATTAAGTGCAGCATACGCTGCAAACATATAAAATAAAAATCATTAAATTTTAGAAACTCAATAAGTTTTACTTATAATGTTGCAGAGTGCTATATGAAGCTGAATCAATTAATAATTTTAGATGCCATAGTGCAAAGCGCAAGCTTAAGCGGGGCAGCACTAAAACTACATAAAACGCAGCCAGCGCTTACACTTGCTATTAAAAATCTAGAAGAAAAAATAGGGTTTGAGTTGCTAGACAGAAGTAAGTACCGATTACAGCTTACTGAAAAAGGGCGTATTTTCCACCGCGAGGCGCAGCAACTTCTGCATGCCAACGACGAGCTAGCGCAGCTTGCTAAAGAATTGGCACTCGGTAATGAACCCCAATTTAGAATTTGTTACGAACAACTTTGCCATACGCAGAGTTACAACGAGATCATAAGTAATACTTTTAGATTGTTTACCAGCACCGAATTTAGCTTAACAAGCGGGAAGCGCTTTATTTCGTTAGAGCAAGTAAATAGTGGGCAAGCCGAATTAGGCATTGGTCCGTGGTTTGATTTATTTCATGCGACAGGTGATTTAGAAAGCGTACCTATAGGCAGGCTCGATATTGGCATTGTCAGCGCTAAAGGCGTACTTCCTCAAAAGCTAACCTATAGTGAACTACAAACGTATCCGTGTTTAGCCATGTTTGAAAGTGATTTGAGTATCGACAGTGACAGACTATCGTACTCAAAAGGCTCCGCCATGATGAAAATTGATGATGTATCGACCTTAAAATCGTTTTTACTCTCAGGTGCAGGTTGGGCAATGATGAGTCTAGAACACTGCGCTCCTGAAATAAAAGCAGGCTTACTTCAAGAAATACACATAACTGACCGAGAGCATAAATTTAGCGCACAAATTAGAGCCTTTAGACAACATGCAGTGCACCACGGCCCTGTAGCGCGTACTATTTGGGAGCAATTTAAAGTACTTAGTGAGGCGTATTTAAATGAACGCTGATATTGATAAAGAAACACTTATTTATACTGTTATCGCAGGTATACCAATAGGCAAAGTAGCAAGTTACGGGCAAGTTGCAGCTCTTGCGGGTTATCCGCAAAACTCACGATTAGTGGGGCGCTTATTAAAAATGATGCCAAACGACTCAGTTATACCTTGGCACAGGGTAGTGAATAGCCAAGGTAAAATATCATTCCCTGAAGGTAGCAAAAAATACCAAGAACAGCGCGAAAAGCTATTATCAGAAGGCGTACTGTTTAAAAGCGACAAAGTAAATATGCGCGAGTGCCGGTGGTAGTGATATGACTATTATGGGCAGGTAAGTGCCATAGCTGACTACGACGACTTAGCCTGCTGTTATGTGCATTTTTGCCAGTGATACTCCATTTGCTTAGCTGTTTGCTCAGCTAAATTTAATGTCGATAGTTCTGACACTAAGTGTAAACTCATATCAATTCCAGCTGATATGCCACCAGAAGTTATATATTTACCTTGAGAGACCCAACGATGATCACTCACAACATTTAATTTCGGGTAGGTCGCACTGAGATCGGCTATATCTTCCCAATGCGTTGTAACTGTTAAACCATTTAGTAAATTAGCTTCAGCTAAAATGAACGATCCTGTACAGACAGATGCGACTCTTTTTGATGTACTAGCAACATTCGAAATCCAAGATATTACAGCAGGCTTTTTAACTTCCTCTATATGTATACCTCCAACAACTATAAGCACATCAATATTCGGATGAGTCTCAAATGAGAAATGTCCGTGCACTGGAAAACCACCACGAGCTTGTACAACATCAGGTTTTTCAGAAACTAAAAATACATTCCAATTTTTATTGCCTAAACGATTTGCAGTACTTAAAACTTCAAATGGTCCAGAGAAATCAAGAACTTCTGCATCATCGTATATGTATATTCCGATATTCATACTCTGTATACTCCATTACACATAACAATCTTAAAATGCGCTAATCACGAATACTTCTGCTGTTGCCACGCTCATTTTTCTGCTTTATATAGTTTTAACAAATTCCCTAAAATATTACTATTACTAAGTTTTCTATTATCTTTGGTAAAGCTAAATGTAACAATATGCGTGTGTCGCACAGTGTTATGAGCAGATATTGATGAATCATGATATGTAAAGTCTAAATTTGTATCCTCTGGCCTGATGATGTGAGAGTTAGCTGTGTTTCAATATCGAGTATATTTGTACTCTTTTTTTGTTTTGCGCCAAATATATGTTCCTCCAAACAAAAATAGAGCAACAATTAAAGGTGTCAACTTGTTGTCTGACTTCCAAGCTTGTTCAGATTCTTCATAAGAACGAACAAGCAGTCCATTCACTTTTAACTCAAAAAAATTATGATATATCTTCGAAGAGTAGATTGGCGAATGCGTATCAGAAGCCTCAAATAAAATAGTAACAAGCTGATCTTTTGATTTCAAAAGAGACTCTTCAACAATGCCTTGCCCATTTGATTTTGACGGGTAATTAAAATTCATTGGATCACTAACAAACCCGAAGCGTATTCCATAATCATGTGCTTGAACCCAATTAACAAGACCACTTTTTTCTATAAGGTCACTTTTAAAAGGAAAGCCACTATTAACCTGATTTAGATTTACAAACCCGGTGGCTAGGCCTAATGCGATGGAAATAACTGATAGAGATAAATTTTTATAATATGTAAATTTTGTCATTTTTCAACTCAAATAAACTGCTTGTTAGTTCAAATATTTAGAAACAGTTTCAAGCTCAATTCCAAGGGCATTTATGTGCCATACGAAGACGGTCAGTAGTTGTAATGTATGAAGTCATGATTTGACCACTTGTCTTTTTGAGTGCGTAAAACTTAACAAACTTAACAAACTTACTGAGTGAATTATTATCAAATCGAGTTTTAACCCTAAGTGCTCCAGTAAATCTATTTTTTGTTTAACTTGTTAGATTTTCAAATTCACCCTCTAGCACTTAACGCGCCATCACTCACCGGAGCTTGGGTGGTTGGCCTTATAAAATGTTTCTTTCTGATAAATTAACACGGAAATGACATTAGTACAGTTTTTAGTAAGGGCATATCTGACCTTGCGCAAAATGCTGGAGTTTTATCTTTAAGTGCAGGCACTTTTGACCGCATCCATTTCAATGCATTGTCTTTGTTGTGGTAATAAACCACTGAAGCAACATTAGCATCTCCACCACAGACTTCAGTAAGTTCATCGGAAAACGTACAACTGATGAAGCCTTTTTGGCATGAACTTAAAAACTTTTCCCATGCATCTTGTTCTTGAGACACTCCATCAACCCTCTGTATTTAAGTTCTTCCGAAGTTAAGTAAATTCCGTAGCTAATAGAAATTCACATAACTGACAAATCTTTAATTCAGGTAAATACCTTATCTAGCGAAAAGTAATTGCCAGAAAATATGCACAATTTTGAATTTTGTCCTGCTTTAACAGCTTGTTAGCTATTAAATGACTTTGTAATCATTGGTTGAAAGCGCCAGCCCCACATACAAGCATTATTAGCTCTAAAACTCACATAACCTGTTAACTTTTGATTATCTTTGTCTTTTAGTACCACAACATAATTAACTAAACCGTATGGCTCAGTTTTATGTAATTGAACATTTGCATCAATAATTTCAGGGTTCTTGAATTTACTTAGGTCAGCAAACTTGTTTAGTTGCTCATAAACAGCCTCCAAACTTGATAAAGGAGTTCTTTCCGCAATATCAGAGCATAAAAATTCATGCGCTTTTTTAAAGTTTTTTTGAGTTAAATATAAATCAACACATTCATGAGCTTTCGCTGTTGTATTATCAATTGATGACTCAAAGAAGGATTTTGCATCAAACACTTCGGCATTTGATTGGAAACTAAATAAAAAGGTCAATAACAATATACGTGATAATTTCACAACTCTCTCTTTGATAGCTAACGCCTCAATCAGAGACAAATAATTGTTGGCTAAAATAAGCGACGCAGGAGCAAAGCCAACTGTTATTTGTCCTGCTTTAACGACTTGTTAGAGTGTTCTATACACTCAGATAATGGCGCACAAGTAAAAGCTATTTCTTTATTTTTGAATTCATTATCGAAATCTAAATAACTTTAGCAGTATAAAAACTAATTGATTTAAGTAAATCTTTAAACTCTTCATCAGCCCTAGTTTCAGGAGACATATCCGCTATATGAAGAGAACTTTCATCCTTGGTTTTTGAAGGTACGATTATAGTTTTATTGGGCTCTATAACTGATTTCTTGAGCTCCATCCTTGTTGTGACTTCATAATCCTTTTGATTACATCTACCTGCCTCAGGGTAGGTAATTGTCAAATCCCAAATAACCGCAGAGCTTTTACCCCTGTTAGAAAGTGATAAATCTAGTTTATCGTTTTCAAAACTTAAGACTTGGCCCACAATATCTGCATTTTTACTTTCAAATAATTTAACCGCTGTAGAAAAAGCAATTGTAGCTAAGGAAATAACAGACAAAATAACACCAATGTATATTCCGACGCTATTGGCATCCACCTTTTCTTTATGACCACAATGTTTACACACAGTAGCATCATCACGTATTTCTTCATGACACGCTTTACAAGTTGCCATAGTTCTCCATTAACACTCTAACGCTTAACATATGGAGACTTTAGGAGCGCCTTTTCAGCGAGTAAAATTCCCACCATGATGTTTTTGTTAGCTGTCTATTCGGCTATTTGACTTTAGTTTTTTAGTAATAATGTCAATAAGGAGAAAAGCTACACCTGCAAAAACACCGAATACTAGTGCTTCATTTTGTTCTGATATGTACTCTGAAAATATATATAGAAATAAAGCACCTGCTACACCAACAAAAACTCCGACGGCAATAGATTTAAATAGTGACTCCATAACTTGATACTCCTTTAGACTGCTAACATCTTTATCAGAGGACACTTCCCTATTTTAGCGTGAAAACGTCCTTATTTTATGAACGTATACTAATAGCAAATAGTGTAAATTATTGCCAACTATAAATATTATGCTTTATGTAGCTTATATAAACATGTAAAAAAGAGGAAAGTATCCCTGACTCTTATTAAGTTAATGATAACTCACCTGAATGTCCGGTTATCGCTCAAACCAGACCACTCTAATTGGCTTTACCTGCCTAATAAACATAATTACTAATTGAAATATAATGACAAACACACCCTGCAATAACAAATAAGTGCCAAATTGCGTGGCTAAATTGGGTGCTTTTAGCACTGTAAAAAAAAGTGCCTAAACTATAAAAAATACCGCCGGCAAGTAGCCAGTAAAGTGCTTTTACATCAACACTTGAATAAAGCGGATAAACTATAGCCAGTGCAAACCAACCCATGAGTAAGTAGGTGGCGAGTGATATTTTTTTATTACCGTTTTTTACAAATACTTTGTACGCAACGCCCGCCAGGGCCACCGCCCATATAAATGTAAGTGTTGCCCATGACCAAGCATCGGTTAATGAGATTAATAAAAAGGGGGTGTAGGTGCCGGCAATTAATAAGTATATGGCGCAGTGATCGCACTTTTTATAAAAGGCTCTTAAGCGCGGTTGAATACTGGCGTGGTACAAAGTGGACGACAAAAACAGCACAAATAGGCTGCTGCCATAAATTGCAGTACTAACATACGCCTTAGCGCTGGTGGCTTGGCTAAATAAATCCCACATAACAAATACGGCAAATACAATACCAAGTGCATGGCTAATTACGTTTAGTTGTTCTTCTTTTTTAGAATAGGGCGCTTCTAACGACATGACAGATCCTACCACTATTTGAATGAATTTTAGTGTACAAGTGTACGCTGAGTTTTTCAATGCTATAATTTTTATATGAATACAATAATTTATTATTTTTCATAAAGTTGAAACATCAATTTAACCAATGCGTAATTAATAAGACGTAAAAAAGTCGTAATAGTTCGTTAGATTACTGGTAATTCCTAAAAACAATTAACCGGACGAACAGTGAAAAACATGAAAAATAAATTAAAAACACGGCCATTTCTTAAACTTACTAAATTGTCTGTTACGATGATTTGCGTTACATCAACAAATAGTTTTGCAGATCAAACCATAAATAAAGAACTTGATGAAATAGTGGTTGTTGCTCAAAAGCGTGCGCAATCAATACAAGATGTGCCTGTAACAATAAGTGCCTACGATGGCGACTTTTTAGAGAGCTTAGGTATTGGTGAACTCGACACTTTATCTGAAATAACACCTGGGCTTGTTATTCAAGAGCAAAGTCCTAACAACCCAGGCTTTGTAATTCGTGGTATTACGTCTGATAGTGGGTCGTCTCAATCATCCCCTCGTGTGTCTATTTATTATAACGGGGCAGATGTATCACGCTCTCGTGGTTCATACTTTGAGCTTTTTGATGTAGAAGGGATTGAAGTTGTTAAGGGACCACAAGCAACACTGTTTGGAACAGCAGCTTCTGTGGGGGCTATTAGTGTAGCAACACGTAAACCAGAAAAAGATTTTTCGGCTCAATTAAAAGCATCCGTTGGTAATTACTCGGCCAAAGGTGTTAGTGGTTTTGTAACGGGTGGTAATGATTTAATGCAAGGCCGTGTTGCTTTTACTTATCGTGAACGTGATGGGTTTATAAAAAATATTGCAGGAAATAGTAACTCCCAAAATCCGGCTGGGTTTAAGCAAGATGATATGCATGCTATTGAGCGTTTTTCTTATCGTCCGTCTTTACGTATTACACCTAGTGACGATGTAACGATTGATTTGGTGTATACGTATGAAAAAAATGATGACTCGGGTACATCTTTTAAAAATGGGCTTTATGCACCAACCGGTGGTGATACAAGTCCATATAGCTTTGTTGAAATGCCAGGTAGTCCGTATGCAGAGTCTGTGTTTGAAAAAAAGACTTAGGTGTAGAGCGCACAGTTAACGATTTAAATTTGACAGTAAATTGGGATGTAAGTAACGATTTAACAATCACCTCAATTACTGCAGGGCGTAACTTTGATTCTTTAGAAGTGTTTGATGCTGATGGTACGCAGGCATGGTTTTTAGAATTTGCAGAAGCTGCTGAGGGCGATCAATTTAGCCAAGAATTACGCGCTGTTTATACGCAGAATAAGTTTACTAGTATTTTTGGTGTGAGTTACTTTGAAGAAGATGGTAGCCAGCGTGTCCCATTTAGTACAGAGGAGTCTATATTCTTAAATTGCTTAGGCGTATTGGGCTCAGGTGTTCCTTGTATTAATAATGATGGTAGCGTTAATATTTTAACGCCAGCATTAACAGGTGGTGCAATAAACGAGTTGCCATATTCATTAGAGTTTACAAACTATGGTGAAAACAAAGCGTACTCAGCGTTTGCTGATGTAACTTATGCTGCAACTGAGGCACTGGAGTTAACAGCGGGTCTTCGTTATATTAAAGAAGAAAAGCGCAGTGGTTATAGCTCTGCTGCACCCAATAGTGTTTTAACACAAGCGCCATTGTTTACGGTTGATACTAATGGTGAAACATTCTATGGCGATGCTGATTATGATGATTGGCTGCCACGTTTTAATGCGCTTTATATAATAAACCCTACTACAAATATGTATGCGACTGTTTCAAAAGGGCGTCGTTCGGAAGTACTTGAAGTAAGTTCGGCTAACGATGAACAAGGGAGTGTCGAAGCTTCTATATCAGAAGTTCCAGCGGAAATTATTTGGAACTACGAAACCGGTATTAAAGGCAAAGCGCTTGACGGACGTTTAGATTACTCTGTCGCTGTATTTTATCAAGATTACTCTAACTTTCAGGTTACGTTACAGGATGATGAAGGCGTTGCGTTTTCTGCTGATGCGGGATCTGCCACTAATGTTGGCGCAGAGGCTGAAGTAAGGGCGTTAATTAATAATGAGTTTGAGGTATTTGCCAATGCGGCTTACCTTGATGCTGAAATAGATGATGATAGTAATAACGGTAACCTCGCAGGCAATAAATTTAGATTACAACCAAAGTGGACGTTTAGTACGGGGCTGTTTTATTCAACAGAATTGTCGAACTCACTTAATTTAACGAGCTCTTTAATATATAGCTACCGCTCTGAAGTGTATTTTGAGCCAGCAAATGCGCCAATATCAGGCTTAGATATTAGCCAACCTGGGCTTGGATTAGTCAGTGCGCGCTTAGGTATCGCAAATGGTGATGACTGGGCTGTTAGTGTATTTGCTAGTAACTTATTAGATAAAGAGTATTTAGTTGATGCAGGTAATACTGGAGGAGGATTTGGCAATCCAACATTTGTTGCAGGGGCACCTCGTTTTGTTGGTATTGAGTTAACTCTCGGGTTTGGCGGACAATAATACATTTAACTACTTGATATTTTAATTGAGCCACTGCAAAGTGGCTTTTTTATGTGATCACGTTAAAGTGAATTTATATTAGGCAAAAATGAAACAAGATCTAAAAGCTGCTTTACTTACCGCTATTGTTTATCCTGGAGCGGGGCATTTTTCTTTAAAAAAACACCTTATAGGCGCTATTTTTGCGGGTGTATTCTCTGTTCTTTTAATTTTAACCTTTCAAGATATATTTGCGATTGCACAGTGTACTGCAAATGAAATTGTAAACGGAAAAATCCCCATGTCGGTTACGGCCATTTTAAAAGCCGCGCAACAACCATCTAACGCCTGCGCTCAGCTCGCTGAATATAAGTACGTACCTTTAATGATTATAATTTGGGTGCTGAGCATAGCCGATGCATATCGTTTGGGCAGAAAAGCGCTGCCCACTAAAAAATAAGCCAGTTAATCAGAACTCGGTTTGGTTGGCTTATTAATTTTCTTCCCGCATATTTATCCCTGATATTTAGCTATTATTGATGGCGGTAATAATTATTATTACCGCTTTTTCCATTTTTATACATATTTTTTGTAACCGAGATTTTCGCCTGCACCATGTAAACATCGTGTAAATTCCTGTATATACCCAGTAAAATCCTCAAACCTCGTTAAATCGCTCACTTGTTGATATTTAGTTAATTAAAATCCTTCTCCTTGTACCTTTTTATTCATTTAATGTTAATAAATAAATGATACTTTCTGCTCGCCAAATTAACTTTGTTTAACTATTAAGTATTGGTTTGGTGTCAATTTATTACGTCAAACGATGACGACTGATAATTTCAATTTAAGGAAATACGATGAATAACAGTTCAAATAATCACAAAAGAAAGGATTTTAAAGTGGCGAGCTTATCGTTAGCTTTATTATTAGGATGCTCAACTATGGCCAATGCCGCTGTTGAAAAGTTAACGGTGAGTGGGAATCAAATTCTTGCAGGTGGAGAAAACACAAGCTTTGCAGGACCTAGCCTATTTTGGAGTAACACCGGTTGGGGCGCTGAAAAGTTTTATACAGCACAAACAGTAGCAAAGGCAAAAACTGAATTTAATGCAACATTAATTCGTGCAGCTATTGGTCATGGTACGAGTACTGGTGGTAGTTTGAACTTTGATTGGGAGGGCAATATGAGCCGTCTTGATACTGTTGTAAACGCAGCTATTAGCGAAGATATGTACGTTATTATTGATTTTCATAGCCATGAAGCACATACCGATCAGGCGACTGCAGTTCGCTTTTTTGAAGACGTAGCTACCAAATATGGGCAGTACGACAATGTTATTTATGAAATTTATAACGAGCCGTTACAAATTTCATGGGCTAACGATATTAAGCCTTACGCAGAAACAGTTATTGATAAAATTAGAGCAATCGATCCTGATAACTTAATTGTGGTTGGTACGCCTACGTGGTCGCAAGATGTTGATGTGGCATCACAAAACCCGATAGATCGCGCCAATATTGCTTACACTCTGCATTTTTATGCTGGCACGCATGGTCAATCGTATCGAAATAAAGCACAAATAGCACTCGATAACGGCATTGCACTATTTGCTACAGAGTGGGGAACAGTTAATGCTGATGGCAATGGTGGTGTTAATATTAATGAAACTGATGCATGGATGGCATTTTTTAAAACAAACAATATTAGCCACGCTAACTGGGCTTTAAACGATAAAAACGAAGGTGCATCGTTATTTACTCCAGGCGGTAGTTGGAATTCATTAACCGCTTCAGGCTCTAAAGTTAAAGAGATCATTCAAGGTTGGGGTGGTAGTACGGTTGCTTTAGACTCTGATGGTGATGGTATAAGTGACAGCCTTGACCAGTGCCCAGATACACCCGCTGGTACAACGGTTGATAGTATTGGTTGTGAGGTAACTGACAGCGATGCCGATGGTATTAGCGATAGTGTTGATCAATGCCCTAATACACCTGCAGGTGAAACTGTGAATAATGTAGGTTGCGTTGTTGAAGTAGTTGAACCACAAAGCGATGCGGATAACGATGGAGTGAATGATGATATTGATCAGTGCCCAGATACACCCGCTGGTACAAGTGTTGATACAAACGGATGCAGTGTTGTAAGTTCAACAGATTGTAATGGTATTAATGCATATCCTAATTGGGTAAAAAAAGATTACTCAGGTGGTCCGTTTACTCACAATAACACCGACGATAAAATGCAATATCAAGGTAATGCATACAGCGCAAATTGGTATACAAACAGCATTCCAGGAAGTGATGCTTCGTGGACGCTTATTTATAGCTGTAGTTAAGCGCGTTAAATAAAATATGTGAAGAAGGTAAATAATACATTTACCTTCTTTTTAAAAGTATTAGCCTTTATAAACACTTTGGTGTTGATCAGTGATGTTGTAGCTAGGGGAGTTTATGTTATCTATATAGCGCCAATCGGTTGTGATTTGCTCTTTAGTAATAGTCAGTAACATATATCCACGGTGTGATAAGTCACAATAGTTTAAGTCGTTTATTAACAATGAAAGCGAGTCAGCCATTTGCTTTGCTTGTGCTGTATTAAGCGCTAAATAATGCTCCATCCCCGGGGATGTAACACCAGGCGTTGCAAATTCTACTCCTACGCTTTCGCCTTTTGCATTTTTTAATGTGCCATGCCACGCATTGTGCGTATCACCTGCAACCACGACTAACTTTTTATTTAATGCGTTAACGCTTTTGTATAATGCTTCGCGCTCGCTTGGGTAACCATCCCACGCATCTAAATTATAAGGCATTAAAGTATTTACGCGTGCGAGTTGCTCAGGTGTTACCGCTTTATTAGCTAACACGGCTTTTTTAATGGTAACAAGCTCTTTTAACACCTGCGGTATTTTAGTGCGATCGGATTGCGAGAATATTTCAGTAGGTAGCCACATTTTAGTCATCAATACTTGCTGGCCCAATACTTGCCATTTTGCATTTGATTTAGTTATTGCACTGGTGAGCCAGTTTAGTTGTGTGTTACCTAGTAACTGCCTATTTGGATTATTTAAATCACTGGCAAAGCGCGCAACATCCATTTGTTTGGTCTCTAGATTTTTGTAGTCGCTGTAAGCAAGTTGTTTATCGCGTGCTATTACGCGTGTATCTAGCATGTGCAAGCTTATTAAATTACCAAAATCGAAGGTGCGGTATATTTGCGGGCTTTGTTCGCCCATAGGCGGCCTAATTGGCAGCCATTCGTAATAGGCTTGAATAGCTGCTGCACGGCGCTTAAAAAAGTCACCTTCATCAGGAGTATGATTTTCAGCACCACTTTTATAGGTATCGTTGGTAACTTCGTGATCATCCCATATTGCGATAAATGGCGCTGCAGCGTGAAGTGCTTGTAAGCCTTGGTCTGTTCTGTAAATGGCATAGCGCTTACGATAGTCGCTAAGGGTAATAATTTCACCGCTGTTATCGGCTGCTAATTGGCGGCCAATGTTTTCAGCATTTTCGGTAGCGTATCCTCCCATTGGGTATTCGTAAATGTAATCACCCAAATGCAGTACTACATCTAAATCTTTTTGTTTAGCGGCATCGGTGTAGGCATTAAAGTACCCAGCAGGGTAGTTTGAGCACGACACAACAGCCATTTTTATTTGTTCAACATTGTTTATTGGTAGTGTTTTAGCCCGGCCAATTGGGCTTTGTGTATTTAAACCCACAAATCGATAAAAGTACTCTGTGTTTGGAGCAAGTTCTTGCACATCTATTTTTATTGTAAAATCTCTGCTTTTATCTGTTTGTTCGCGCCCGCTTCGAATGATGTTTTTAAATTGAGAGTCACTTGCCAGTTCCCAAGCAACAGTAACTTCAAAATTTGATTGAGAAGTAGTTGCACGTGTCCAAATTATTAAAGCATTACTGAGCGGATCGCCACTGGCTACACCGTGTTTAAATTCAATAGCCGATAGTGGTTTGTTTGTTAATGTTTGAGCACAACCTGTAATGGCACTCGATACTGCGACGGTAAATATGCTTGCTGCTGAGGTTTTTAAAAAATTTCGACGTGATGAAAGGGTCATACTGCACTTTTTGAATTATTTATAGTGGTGTGCACTTTAGCGGGTAGATATGACGTTTTTATAAACGCTAAATGTATTTAGTGTGACGGTATTAATACATTTAAACCCTTTTATTTATTAACTAAAAAGTAGTCAAAAAATTAAATTAAATGGTTAAATTAACAAGGTATGAATTTTTTAAATTAAAGCGGCTCGTGTAAAGCTCTTTAATAACAGTTTCTTACGATTTATTTTTATGTTGGCACAACCCTTGAGTATGTAACTACGTCTAAACAATACACAAACAAGGAATACCATTATGAAACATTCAATTAAAATCGCTATGGCAAGTTTATTAGTATTAGGTTCTGCGCAAGTACACGCAACAGAAGTGGACCTAGATGTAACTGATATATTAACTCAAAGTGTAGCAAGCTACGTAAAGCAAACCACAATCGAGCTTGAAAAATCACTAAAGGAAACGCTTTATTTTGATGCTAAAACTGTTTTAGAGGGTTTATTAGATGAGCCCGTTTTAACACATAGCACAACGCCTAAAAATACTGACACTAGTATTAAAAACGCAAAATAAATTATTTAAAGGATTAAAACGATGAGCAGTGAACTTGGATTATTTGCATTAATGTTAGCACCCGTAGTCAGTATGATTAGCGCTTATTACTCGGTTCAAGTGTTTAAAGCTATGGGAGGTTGGTTTAATCTTTAGCCAATTATATAGCTGGTAATTAATTCGATTCATACAAAGCTGATCGACTTAGCAAAAGCGCACGTAAATAAAGGCAGAGTGTTTGAAAGAAGTAGACTTTATGAAACGTGCGATTTTTCCATTACCCATTTTTATGTTACCAGAAGGCTATACGCGATTACGCATATTTGAGCCTCGCTATTTAAATATGGTTAAAACCGCATTAAAAAACAATACAGGGTTTGTGCTTTGTACATTTGAGCACGACACGCCATTTAATATAAGCGCGCAAGGTTGCCTTGTTGATATTATTGATTTTGACCAAGACGACAACGATGTATTATTAATCGATGTGTTTGCTTCTCAAAGTGTTCAAATAAATGATGTTTATCAAGACGAGGACGAACTGCGACATGGTTTGGTATCTCCTTGTAATACGCCATATTGGTATAAGGATTCTAACAACTCAGTTGGCGAACATGACTTATTGCATGATGCGCTTTTAAACGTGTTTAAAAGTAATCCGGAACTTAATTTACTGTACAAAAAAACTCACTTTGACAAACTTCCTTGGATTGCAGCTCGTTGGCTTGAGCTCCTACCTATTTCTATTGAGAAAAAACAGCAACTTGCGTTTGAAACGAACTTTGATAACTTACTGAATTTCCTCCATACTGTGATTAATAACGAATTTGCCTAAATTTTATGATCCTAAATTAATTATTGCCCGTATTACTTAATACAAAAGCAATAACGGGATAAATTATTATGGTAAGTCAACAACAATCACCACGTTGTGAACCTAATACAGGTAAGTACACTGCCATGCCAGAAACGCCGAGTAAAGAACTCATGCAAGCGCTTATAGATGTTGCACAGTCACGCGATAAAAAAGCATTTTCCTATTTATTTGAATACTTTGCGCCAAAAATTAAACGCTTTGGAATTAAGCAATTTGGTGTTGAAGCTCAAGCAATGGAGCTTGTGCAAGAGACGTTAACATCTGTTTGGCGTAAAGCACATTTGTATCACAGTGATAAAGGTGCGGCTACTACGTGGGTTTATACCGTTATGCGTAACGCTTCATTCGATATGCTTCGTAAAATGAAAAGCAATAAAGAAGAAAATATAAGCGAAGATATTTGGCCGTTATTAAACGAATCACAAGATACACATCACGAATACAGTGATCATTTAGAAGATAAACAAATTAAACGTTATTTAGATAAATTACCTATTGCTCAACGCGAAGTGGTAAGGGGCGTTTATTTTCAAGACATGTCGCAAGAGCAACTTGCACATCAACTTAATATTCCAGTAGGCACGGTAAAATCACGATTACGTTTGGCCTTGCAAAAATTACGTAATGAAATGGGAGATCAGCATGATTAAACATCACCCGAGTGAAACTTTACTGACACAGTATTGCGATGCATCACTTGCTACATCATTGAGTTTAGCCGTTTCTATACATGTAGATATGTGCCCTGTGTGCCAAGCGAAAGTAGCTAAAATTGAGGCAAGCAATGCAAACGCATTATTTAGCGAAGAGCCAGCGCAATATGAGAAACCTCAAGCTGAGCAACCTGAGTTACTTGAAGAATTTGAATTGAATGTGCTTGATATGATCACGTCTGATGATTCTATTGACGAAGTTTATGAAGTAGAGCCTGTTTCTATTAAAGTTAATGAGCATAACTATCAGCTTCCACGTGCGCTAACGCGTATTTCTCACAGTAAATTTACCCAAGTGGGTAAGCTTGCGAGATCGCGTATTGCACTTGATGATGGTCCGTTACGCTCTAGCTTGTTACATATTGATGCTGGTGGTGAAATACCAGAACACACGCACACCGGCTTTGAAGTTACTTTACTCCTAGATGGCGAGTTTAGTGATGAAGAAGGAAAATATGTCCCAGGTGACTTTATATGGCAAGATGGTAGCCACCAACATACTCCTTTAACAAAAGATGGTTGTTTGTGCTTTACAGTTGTCAGTAGTGCGCTACATTTTAATAAGGGCTTCAGCAAGTTACTAAATCCAATAGGTAATTTGATTTACTAAGAGAATTTATGCACACAGATATAATAAAAATAGGTATAAGCGCCTGCTTAGCGGGCGAAAAAGTTAGATTTGACACAGGTCATAAAAAGTCAAATTTCTGTATGGATGAGTTAGGTAAACACGTTGAATATACACGGTTTTGTCCGGAGGTAGCGGTAGGTTTACCAATACCTCGACCAACTATTCGCCAAGTTAAAGTGGGAGATACCATTAAAGTATGTCGCCCAGATGGTACTGGAGACGTAGGTCAACAACTTACCGAGTATGGTAAAAAAGTTGCAACAGAACAAGCTAAAGAGTTGAGCGGGTTTGTATTTTGCGCAAAAAGTCCAAGCTGCGGCATGGAGCGCATTAAAATATACAACGAAGCAGGCACGGGTAATACCTCTGAAGGCATTGGTTTTTTTGCTGAGCAAATAATGAAGCACAACCCATTATTGCCATGTGAAGAAAACGGTCGCTTAAACGACATGCATTTACGTGAAAACTTTGTAATGAGAATTTACGTATTTAAAAATTGGCAAAAGTTAGTACAAGAACCACTAACGGTTCATAAGCTTACTCAATTTCATTCTCAGTATAAGTACTTGTTGATGGCTCACAATTACCAAGCTTATCGAGATTTGGGTAATCTGCTTGGAACGTTCGTAGGTGACGACATAAATGCAGTTGCGGATGAATATATTTTAGGTTTGATGACAGGTCTGAAAAAGCCTGCTTCTCGAAGAAATAATTGCAACACCCTAATGCATTTACAAGGCTACTTTAAAAATGATTTATCGAAGGTTGAAAAACAAGAACTTCGTGATGCGATAGATGAATACCGCGAAGGATTGGTGCCATTGTATGTACCACTTACCTTGTTAAAACACCATTTGAAAGTTCATCCGAATGAGTATCTTGAAAAACAAGTGTTTTTTAACCCATACCCTCACGATTTAAAACTACGATTTGGTATTTAATGGATACATTATTTTGGTTTAGGCGCGATTTGCGCCTTTTTTCTAACGAAGCGTTAATTCAAGCGCTAAATAATGGCGCTAAACACGCCATTTTTTTTGTGTCTGAAAAGCAGTGGCAACAACACCAAGCTGCGCCTATTCAGATTGACTTACTCAAGCGCCGAGTTACTTATCTTCAATCACAACTTGCTGATTACGGTATTACTTTACATATTATTGAAGCGCCTAGCTTTTGTGATTGTACGCGCGAGCTTATTAACTTTTGTAAAGCAAACGATGTAAAACACGTAATTGCTAATACAGAATATGAGCTTAATGAAGTAAACCGCGATAAAGCAATTTTGCACGAATGCGATGAGCTTTCTATTACTTTTACTTTGTACGAAGGTGATTTAATTGCACCTGTTGGAACGGTTAAAAATCAAAGTAATGAAATGTATAAAGTGTTTACTCCATTTAAACGTGCATGGTTAAAGCAGTATCAAGATACACACTTCAGTTTGCCACAATGGCCTTTAACTTCTGACCCTATTGAGTTTGACGAGAGTGATTTACTAAAAAGTGATGGGTGCTCAGATAAGTGGCCGGTTGACGACGAAACACTCTCTACCGTAGTTGATAATTTTATATGCGACAAACTGACAAGTTACGACGACCAGCGTGATATTCCCAGTGTAAAAGGCACATCGGGTTTAAGCCCGTATTTAGCACTAGGTATTGTAAGCACAAAGCAACTGCTTATTAATATTCAGCAGCGTTATCCTGATATTTTAACTACATCAAAAAGTAAAACGTTTACGTGGATTAACGAGCTTGTTTGGCGCGAATTTTACAGACATTTAATTGCTGAATTTCCGAAGCTTTCGCGCGGCGATAACTTTAACGAAAAGTATAATGCTGTAGTGTGGCGTAAAAGCGAAAGCGATTTTAAAGCATGGTGCGAAGGGCGTACAGGTTACCCATTAGTGGATGCAGCAATGCTACAACTTAAGCAAACCGGTTGGATGCATAATCGTTTACGAATGGTTGTTGCAAGCTTTTTAACTAAGCATTTATTAATAGACTGGCGTGAAGGTGAACGCTTTTTTATGCAGCACTTAATTGATGGCGATTTAGCCTCAAATAATGGTGGTTGGCAGTGGGCTGCAAGTACGGGCTGTGATGCTCAGCCTTATTTTAGAGTTTTTAATCCAATCAGACAAAGCGAGCGCTTTGATCCAACGGGCAAGTTTATCCGTAAGTATTTGCCAGAGCTTGAAAACGTGCCAGATAAACACATTCATTTTCCACACACTTATTTAGCCGCAACAGGCAAAGATAAGGAATGTTACTGGCCAGCAATAGTTGATCATAAAGCGGCACGAGAACGTGCACTTGCTGCATTTAAGGTGTGATATGAATAACCAGTTACCAGTAGATAAATTTGTTGAAATATACCAACAGCTTGATAGTACTAATCTTGATTTATTGAGTGATATTTACTGTGACAACATACAGTTTATAGACCCGATGCATGAAATTAACGGCATTGTAGAATTGCGCAGGTACTTTGCTAACTTATACAGCAATGTTAAGCATTGCCAGTTTGATATTAGTGATTCGTTTAATAGCGGTAACAATGCTTTTATTTATTGGACTATGCATTATGCACATCCAAAGCTCTCATCAGGTAAAACTATCTCGGTAGACGGTCATAGCAAGCTTATTTTTAAAGATGGCAAAATTATTAAGCACAGAGACTACTTTAATGTGGGCGAGTTGTTATACAAACACATTCCTTTACTTGGTAGCGTTATAAAGCTAATTGATAAAAGGGCAGGTTAATTATGATCACACTTATAACGGGTGCTACATCAGGTATTGGCGAGCAGCTAGCAATTAAATATGCACAGCTAGGAGACACTGTTATAGCTTGCGGCCGTAATAGTGATAAGCTCGCCGAGCTTGCTAAATACGACAATATCCAAGCATGTAAGTTTGATGCAACTAACCTGCAAGATATAAAAGAGTCTACTATTGGCTTTCCTCATTTTGACCGTGTTATTTTAAACGCTGGTAATTGTGAATATATAGATGATGCGCGCAACTTTGATAGCGCGTTGTTTGAGCGTGTAATAAACGTTAACCTACTTTCTATGGGGTATTGCCTTGAGGCATTACTTCCTAAAATAAATCCAGGCGGCCAACTTGTTTTGGTCAGCTCAAGTGTTACTTACCTTGCGCTACCTCGTTCAGAAGCTTATGGCGCATCAAAAGCGGGTGTAAGTTACTTAGCAAAAAGCTTAGCGGTTGATTTAAATGATGTTGATGTGACTTTAGTTCACCCTGGCTTTGTAAAAACGCCACTTACTAATAAAAATGATTTCCCGATGCCTATGGCCGTTACTGCTGAAAAAGCAGCTGACTACATGATTAAGGGTATTCAAAAACGCCGCAAAGACGTTCATTTCCCTTATCGTTTTACACTTATATTAAAAGCTTTACGCATTTTACCACTGCCGATTTGGCTTAAAATCGCAAAAGGATTAGCCCGTTGAAAAAAATAGCAATAATAGGAACTGGTGTATCTGGTTTAACATGTGGGCATTTGCTTCACAAACATTACGATGTAACCGTATTTGAAAAAAATGATTACATAGGTGGACACACAGCAACGGTTGATGTTGATGTGTGTGGCATCAAATACGCAATAGACACTGGCTTTATTGTATTTAATGACCGAACTTACCCATATTTTGAAAAGCTACTTTCGCGCATTGGTATTGATAAACAAACAACCCAGATGAGCTTTAGTGTGCACAACGAAGCCACTGGTTTTGAATACAATGGACATACGTTTACAAGCTTATTTGCACAGCGTCGTAATATTTTTAGACCTAAGTTTTGGCGATTATTGTACGACATTGTTAGGTTTAACAAACTGTGCAAAGCAATGCATGAAAAAGGTGATTACCAATCTGATCAATCATTAGGGCAATTGCTTAACGATAACCAGTTTAATGACTTTTTTAAATACCATTATATTCTTCCTATGGGCGCAGCTATTTGGTCTACCAGTATTAAAGAAATGGAAAACGTAGGCGTTGAGTTTTTTGTTAAGTTTTTCTTTAATCATGGGCTTTTAGATGTAACCAATAGACCACAGTGGTATGTAGTACCAGGGGGCTCTCGTCAGTATATTAAGCCGCTGATCAGAGGTTTTGCCGACAAAATTAACCTCAATACAAATATTAAATCAGTTACGCGTCAAAATGATGAAGTAACAATAGAGTTTGCCAATGGTGAGCAAAGTAAATTTGATAAAGTAATATTTGCTTGTCATTCAGATCAGGCGCTTGCACTACTGGGTGATGCTACTGAGCAAGAAAAGTCAGTATTGGGTGCAATAGCTTACACTGAGAACTCAGTGGTGCTGCACACCGATACAAACCTTTTACCAGATAGAAAAGCGGCATGGGCAAGCTGGAACTACTTACTTAACAACAACACGGATAAAGCCGCTGTTGTTACTTACCAAATGAATATTTTGCAAGGTATACAATCAGATACACAGTTTTGTGTAACGCTTAACCATCTTGAAGGAATAAGCCAAAGTAAAATTTTGCGCGAGTTTACTTATCACCACCCTGTATTTAACCAAGAGTCTATTGCAGCTCAAAAACTTAAACACAGTATTGATGGACACAACAATAGTTATTTTTGCGGTGCTTATTGGTACAATGGTTTTCATGAAGATGGCGTACACAGTGGTGTAGATGTAGCCAAGCAACTTGGGGTCGAATTTGACTAGTGCAGTGTATTTAGGCGATGTTAAACATCGCCGTTTTGCTGTTAAAGAACATCGCTTTAGTTACCCTTTATATATGATGTGGGTAGATTTAAATAATCCTCAACAACTAAATGGTGTGCATAAACACATAGGTACGTCAGGCTTAAAGGCGTTAAAGTTTAATGAAGCTGATTATCTTACAGGCACCTCACAGCTTGCTAAACGTCCTCTTATTGAGCGTGCACACGAACAACTTGCCAATTTAGGTATTACTGAAACCTTTTCTCATATTTACATGCTTGGGCAACTTCGTTGTTTTGGTGTGTATTTTAGTCCTGTTAATTTTTACTTTTTTGGTCATAACGACAACCGTTTTAAATACATGATTGCTGAAGTAAGTAATACACCGTGGAACGAACGTCATTATTATTTAGTACCTTTAGAAAAAAAAGTGAACTTTAAAAAGGTTTTTTCCGTATCACCTTTTATGAATCTAGATATGAACTATCATTGGCAAGTTAAGCAATCGCTTGATAAAACATTGATACACATTGAAAATAAGCGAAATGAAGAGCTATTATTTGATGCTACACTTCGCTTAAAACGTAAAGAGCTTACTAAAGAAGAAGTTAATAAGTTATTTAAACGTTTTCCGGCCATGACATGGTCTATTTTCAAAGGTATTTATTATCAAGCGTTAAAGTTGTTTATAAAACGAGTTCCTTTTTTAGGTCACTCAGGCAAGCCATAAAGCACATAGATAGTCAGGACAATTAATAGGTATTTCAATGGATAAAGTGTCGAGCTTAAATTGCGAACAAAGCACAAACTGGTTAACTAACATATATAAAAAATTAGTGACTAAAGCCTTTTCGTCAATTGAAACAGGCCAAGTTGTTTTAGTAGATGCAAACGAGCGTACAGTTTTTGGTGACCCATCTTCAGTGCTAAAAGCAACGATTATAGTAAACGATAAAGCTATGTATAAGGCATTTGCATTATCTGGGAGCGTTGGCGCTGGTGAAGCCTATATTTTGGGGCATTGGTCTTGTGACAACTTAACTTCTTTCATTGAGATATTTGCTATAAATGAGAAGCAACTTGATGAGTTTGAGAAGAAATTCGCATTTTTTAGTAATATCGCGCACCGGTTTAATCACATAAAAAACAAAAATTCTGAATCGGGCTCTAAGAAAAATATCGTTGCTCATTACGACTTAGGTAATGATTTGTACGAATCATTTTTGAGTAAAGAAATGCTTTATTCAAGTGCTGTATATCCTACAAAAGAAGCCACACTTGAAGAGGCTCAACAATACAAGCTTAAACGCATTTGTGAGCAAGTTGAGCTTCAAAAAAATGATTCAGTAATTGAAATTGGTACAGGGTGGGGGGCTTTTGCTATATATGCAGCCACACATTACGATTGCCATGTAACAACAACAACCATATCTGATGAGCAACATGATTATGTCGCTAATAAAATTTCAGAGCTTGGTCTTGAAAGTAAAATTACATTACTTAAGCTTGATTACAGACAATTGAAAGGAAAGTACGACAAGCTTGTTTCTATCGAAATGATAGAAGCGGTGGGCCATGAGTACTTACCTAGCTTTTTTACCCAATGTGGTGAATTGTTAAAAGACGACGGTGCAATGCTCATACAAGCTATAACTATTGGCGATCAGCGTTATAAGCACTACTTAAAAAACTCTGACTTTATCCAGCAGTATATTTTTCCAGGCGGGTGTTTGCCATCACTTAATGAGATGAGTGAGCAGATTAAAAATAATACCGACATGGTAATTCATACTGTTAATGATATTGGTGCTCACTACGCAAGAACATTAGCAGACTGGCGAAGCCGTTTTATAAAAAGCTGGCCTGATTTGGACCGCTCAAAATTTGATGAACGTTTTTATCGTTTATGGTTGTTTTATTTTGCTTACTGCGAAGGCGCGTTTAGAGCTAGAGCAACAAGTACGGTGCATTTAATGGCGCGTAAACCACGTTTTGTTAGCGATAACGATGATATTGCGCTCGGTTACTAATTTTGTTTTATTTCAAGCAGTGTGGTTTTTATCATTGCTGCTTGAAGCTGATTCGCTACTTTTTAGCGGATTGATTATTGTTTTAATGTTTTGGTTGTCAAAACAAAAAAAACAAGACACCTTACTTCTAATTAAAGCCCTACCTTTAGCACTATTGTTAGAATTCATAGCAGTAAAGTCAGGCTTGTTAGAATTTAAAGTTTATCCCTTCCCTCTATGGCTCGTCTTTTTATGGGCTGCGTTATTACTTTCTTTAAATACTTCTATGGTTTTTTTGAGTAAATTAAAGCTTTGGCAGGCCTTTTTAGTATGCATGGCTTTTGCGCCAGCAAGTTATTGGGCTGGGGCGCGCTTTGAAGTAATAAGCTTAGGCTTACCTTTATGGCAGTTTTGGCTCGTTTACGGTGCGCTTTGGTCTACAGTGTTTACTGTTATTCTTTTTATAAACCAAAAAATCAAGTTATTCATCAATCGCTGATCGCCCACAATTCCCATTTCGTAACATTACCCATTGACTCGAGGGAGCTTATTTTGAAATTTTTACTAAAGGCAGTTACTTTTTATTTGCTTACAACTTCAATTGTTTTAGCTGACACACAATTTAATAAAGTAGGCGAAGCACGAATGGAGTATTTATTTTGGGATGTATATGACGCGGTTTTATTTACCCCTTCAGGTAATTACAGCGCAGGAACGCATCCTATTAAATTTAAACTTACCTATTTACGTGACTTTGAAGCTAAAGAAATCGTAAAAGCAACAAATGAGCAGTGGGAGCATATTGGAAAAAAAGAGCTAGCAGACAAATACGACAGTAAATTATTGTCTATTTGGCCTGATATTAGACAAGGTGATTCGCTAACGTTAGTCACAAATGAGCAGGGTATGAGTACTTTTTATCATAATGATGAAAAAATTGGCGAAATAAATGAACCTCAATTTTCGAGTGATTTTTTAGCCATTTGGCTGGATGAAAAAACGTCTGAGCCGAAACTACGAAAGCAACTATTAGGGAATTAATATGAATGTATTTAACGCGTTTAAAACAGCTCTTGTAAGCTTATCTGCTTTGTTGCTGATAAGCTGTTCGGCACCAAATGTAGAGCATTATAAAAATACATCGCCAAACTTTGACTTTAAAACATTTTTTAGTGGAAATTTGAAAGCCTACGGTGTTGTACAAGACTTTAAGGGTGAATTGACCCGCAAGCTTGTCGTAGATATGAATGCGAGCTGGGAAGGTAACCAGGGCGTTATTGAAGAAGACTTTGTTTATGACGATGGCGAAACTCAAAAGCGTATTTGGAAAATAACGTTAAATGAAGACAATAGTTTAACGGGTGTGGCAGATGATGTTATAGGTACAGCAAAAGGTAGAAGTGATGGCAGCGTATTTCATTGGAATTACGATGTAGAGCTTCCATACGATGGCAGTACTTTAAAAGTGAATTTTGATGATTGGATGTACCTGGTTACACAATCGCGCTTGATAAACCGCACATCTATTGTTAAGTTTGGAGTCGAGGTCGGGGAAGTGACCTTAGTGATCGAAAAAATATAGCTTATTTACCCAGTTGCTTAACTTGCGCCAAAATTGTACTCAAATTAAGTCTTTGTTAACCCAACACGCTGTATTTTACAGAGAATTATTTAAATTTTACTCATTTTTTAAGAATTTAAGCAAAAAATGCAATTTGCTGTTGCTAACTCTTTAAAAATGCATAAAGATAGGTTTTGCGAAGGCAAAATAATAACGAATAGGAATCTAACAATGAATAAAGCTCAATTAGTTGAAAAAATTGCTACTGATGCAGAAATCTCTAAAGCCGCTGCTACTCGTGCTCTTGACGCGTTTACAGGCGCTGTAACTTCTTCTTTAAAAGAAGGTGATTCAGTAGCATTAGTTGGTTTTGGTACTTTCTCAGTAAAAGAACGTGCAGCTCGCACTGGCCGTAACCCACAAACGGGTGCTGAGATCCAAATCGCAGCGGCAACTATCCCAAGCTTTAAAGCAGGTAAAGGTCTTAAAGACCAAGTAAACCCTTAATAGGTTTAACGAATTAAATTAAAAAAAGAGCTATTTAGCTCTTTTTTTTTTATGTTTAATAAAGACATCAATTGATGCCTTTATATTATAAATTTACGCTTTTAAGGCTTTATCGCCTCGACCAATGCCAACAGCGCCAGAACGTACAACTTCGATAATATCGGTTTCATGACGAAGTGTGTCTAAAAACGACTCTATTTTGTCTGTACTGCTCACTAGTTGTAGACTATAGCTTTGTCGGCCCATATCTAAAATAGCACCTTGGAACACATCAACTACTCGCGTAACCGCTGCACGAGTCGTCTCGTCTTGAGCAAATACCTTAACAAGCAATAGCTCACGTTCAATGTGACTCATTTCTGTTAAATCGATAATTTTAAGCACGTCGACTAATTTGTTAACCTGCTTTGTAATTTGCTCTACAACTCTGTCATCACCCATTGTGGTAATAGTAATACGCGATAGTGATTGATCGTCAGTTGTGCCCACAGTTAGGCTGTCGATGTTATATGCACGTTGTGAAAAAAGCCCAACAATACGTGATAGGGCACCTGGTTCGTTTTCTAATAAAATAGATAAAATACGACGCATTATGCTTTTACTCCTTTACGTAACCACATCTCATCAATGCCGCCTAACTTAATTTGCATTGGGTATACATGTTCTTTTTCATCAACGTTTATATCTAAAAAGACTAATCGGTCGTTAATTGACATTGCTTTATCGATAGCAGGTTGTAACTCATCTAGTGTGTTTACTTGTATGCCTACATGGCCGTAGCTTTCAACTAACTTAACAAAATCAGGTAGTGAATCCATATAAGATGATGAATGACGTCCACCGTAAACCATGTCTTGCCATTGGCGTACCATACCTAAAGAGCGGTTATTAAGTGATACAACCTTTACCGCTAGGTTGTACTGTAAACAGGTTGATAGTTCTTGAATATTCATTTGAATAGAGCCATCACCCGTAATACACACAGACTCTTTATCAGGAAAAGCTAGCTTTACGCCCATTGCAGCAGGTAAACCAAAGCCCATGGTGCCTAGGCCGCCTGAGTTGATCCATTGACGAGGATGCTTAAATGGATAATATTGCGCTGCAAACATTTGATGCTGACCAACGTCTGAACTTACGTAAGCATCGCCATTAGTGGCTTTATACACCGCTTCAATTACAGCTTGTGGCTTAATTTTGTCGCCATCAGTGTTGTAGCTTAAGCACTTTTGTTCGCGCCAGCTGATAATTTGTCGCCACCAATCTTCTTGCGCGCTGCGGTCTATTTTAATTGGGCTTTTATCAATACCCGCTTGTAGTTGTTCAAGTACGGTTGCTAAACAACCTACAACTGGTATGTGTGCTTTAATTGTTTTAGAAATTGAAGTAGGGTCAACATCAACATGAACAATAGTGGCATTAGGGCAAAACTTTTGAACATTATTAGTTACCCTGTCATCAAATCGGGCACCAAGCGCTAAAATTACATCGGCGTTAGCCATTGCTTTGTTTGCCTCAAGCGTGCCGTGCATGCCTAACATACCTACAAAGTTTGGATGCACACCTGAAATACCACCCAATCCCATTAGTGTATTTGTAATGGGGGCATTTAATGATTCAACTAAATGCGTTAATTGCTCTGATGTATTTGAAATAACAATACCACCACCAGAGTAGATAACCAGTTTTTTGGCCTCTAAAATAGCTGTTACGGCTTTGCGAATTTGTTTTGAGTGCCCTTTAGTATTAGGGCTGTACGTTCTCAGCTCGGTGGTTTTAGGAAATTCGTATTCAAACTTAATAGCAGGGTTAAGCATATCTTTTGGAAGCTCAACAACGACAGGACCTGGGCGACCAGTGCTAGCAATATAAAAAGCTTTAGCTAAGATTGTAGGGATGTCTTTAGCACTTCTACAGTTAAAACTGTGTTTAACTACAGGGCGAGAACAACCCACAATATCGGTTTCTTGGAATGCATCGTCGCCAATCAAATTTGTAGGCACTTGGCCTGATAACACAACCATAGGAATTGAATCCATGTAGGCCGTTGCAATACCTGTAATACAGTTTGTAGCGCCAGGGCCTGAGGTTGCAAGTACAACACCAACGTCTCCAGTAGCGCGGGCATAGCCGTCAGCCATATGTGTTGCAGCTTGTTCGTGACGTACTAATATATGTTCAATGTCATCTTGCTGAAAAAGTGCATCATATAAGTCTAAAACCGAACCACCGGGATAGCCAAATATGTATTTTACCTTTAACTCTTTTAATGCCTGAACTACTAGTTCAGAACCATTATATTCTTGTTTGCTCATCCTCATTCCTCTGTGCGCTTTTTTATGCATAAAAAAACCCCCGCGTAGTGCGAGGGTTTTTAAAAAGCAGTATCACCTTTTAATACATCCCCGCTGGGCTTATAACTAAGACCAGTACGAGTACGACTAAAAGATTAATGTGTGTGTTCATAGTTTTTACTCTACTTAGCAAAACACTGCTTTTAAATTAAAGATTTTGTATAGGTTTATTTTTAAGGGTTTTGAGCCTTCATGTCAACCTTGAAAGCTGTTTTTTGCATTTTAAATTCGTTTTGTGGCTTTTTTTAATTTAAACCTGCAGAAAAACTATGTTTAATTGAGTTTACTGGCAGAAATTATGCATTTTAGGTTGTAAGTTCGATTTTAGATATAAAAGAGTGTGAGAGACCATTAGCTTTAATTGCATATGTTAACTATATGTTTTTATCGCATGTTTAAATTTCTATTATTAGGTATTATTGCTACATAATTATGTTTGAGGAAAACACAGTGAAAAAAGTGACGTTAATTGCGCTTTTAACTACGCTATTAAGCCCTATAGTGGCGGCTAATAACTTAAGTCCGCATGATATTGGTATAACTAACGAAGAGCGTATTTTATATTGGCTTAAAAAAAGAGACCAAATACCTTCAAGTGAGTTAGATAGTTCATTTAAGTCATATATGAGTAACAAAGACGTTGCCAATCACTCAATTAAAAATGGTTTTAGGCAATTTAAATCCTCTTCCAACGTTTTTTCAAACACAAATAAAAAACAGGTCGCTTTTTCAACGTCGCTAGTGCCAGATCAAAGCGTTAATGATGTAAAAGTGTTAGCTATCTTAATTGATTTTCCTGATCTTAAACATGACGACAATCAACTTGTAGAGCAAGACACCGACATGTTTTATGCTGATTATTCAACTGAGCACTATCAGCAAATGCTTTTTAATACTCAAGGTTATACAGGCCCTGATGGACAAAGCTTAAAAACGGCTGCTGATTATTATAAAGCGGCTTCGGGGAACAGCTTAAACTTTAGCGGGCAGGTATATGGCTGGGTAACCGCTAATAGCAATGCAAAAATATATGGTGAGCGCCAAGGCAGTACACGGGATATAAATGCACCTGCTTTAATTAAAGAGGCAGTGGAGAAGGCGGTTGCAAAGTTTAATATTAATTTAGCGGATTACGATTTAACTGATTTAGATGATATTGATGGCGACGGCATCCTTAATGAACCTAATGGCATTATTGACCATGTAATGGTATTTCATTCAAGTATTGGCGAAGAAGCGGGTGGCGGTTACCTAAGCACCGATGCTATTTGGTCGCACCGCTACTATGTATTTGATGAAAATAGCGGGCCGAGCGAGATTGCAGGCAGTAACATTAAGCTATTTGGTTATACCATTAACCCTATTGATGCCGGGATTGGTGTGGTTGTGCATGAGTTTGGGCATGATTTAGGATTATTAGATGAATACGACTTACAATCTAACACGGTAGGTGAGCCTGTCGCGTCTTGGTCAGTTATGTCGACAGGAAGTTGGGCTGGTTCGCCAAGAGGCTCAGAGCCAGTTATGTTTAGCCCTTATGCGCTTGAATATTTACAAAAGCGGTACCAGGGTAACTGGGTTAACCAGCTTACGCTTGATATGGATGAGATAGAGGCTAACTCACAGCAAACATTAATTAATACTGCGAGTACTTCACAACAGCAAAATCAAATAAAAATATCACTACCACCAAGGCTCGAAAAATTTAGGGCTCCAGTAGAAGGTGATTTTCAATACTATTCAAATACGGGCGACAATATTAGCAACAGCTTAGCTAATACAATAGCGCTACCAAGCACAACTGAGACACTTACTTTAAGCTTTATTGCTTATTACAGTATTGAGCGCGATTACGATTTAGTTCAAGTAAAAGTAGATGGCGAGCCAATCGCGAGTAATTATACGCAAGCGCTTAATCCATACTACGGTGATATTGGTCCGTATATCTCAGGTGATTCATTTCTTAATAGTGATGCTAAGCAACCTAACGGCTATTTGACCCATAAGTTTGATTTATCAGCTTATGCTGGGCAAACAATTGATTTAAAAATTGAATACATAACAGATGCGAACACACATTATTATGGTTTTGTTGTTGATGATATGCGCATTGAGCAAAGTGATACTTTAATTTGGCAAAATAATGCACAAGATCAAGTTAACACTGAGTTTAATGGCTTTGAAAAAGTAGGTAGTTACACATATGCATCGCCATCACATTACTATTTACAACTGCGTTCATACACAGGCGTTGACAGTAGTTTGCAAGCAGAGCAGTACTCACCGGGGTTATTATTGTGGTACAGCAATGAATCTCAAGCAGATAATAACACTACCGAGCATCCAGGCAGTGGTTTTGCATTAGTGGTAGATGCTGATCAGCGCTCGATAAATAAAGGCAGTACGCAAACTCCGGCTGCTTCAGCAATTCAAATACGTGATGCTGCTTTTAGCCTATATCAACAAAGGGCAGGGTTAGGTGATGATGATTTATCAGCTATCACCGGGTTTACTGATAAAACCGATTATAGCTTTGCAGCGCAAAAACCATCGGGTGTTGTGCTTCCACAGGTTGGTTTTGGGTTTAGTATTATAAGCCAGTCAGCAGACAGTGAAGATATAGAAGTAGAGCTTGCTTACGATGTTACTAAGGGAATTAATTTTACTAAAAACGGTTTAACCGTTAATTTTAATGTAGAAGGTTTTGCACTTACTCCTGCGGACAAATTTACGTGGAGTTTTGACGACGGGAGCTCCAGCACAGAGTTAACGCCTACTCATGAATACCAAGACTATGGCACTTATAACGTTGAGTTTATGGCAGATAATGGCACTTCACAGCAAGTAGCTGTAGCACAAGTTACATTAGTTGAACCATTAACTCTAAATGAAATTGAATATGAGATAAACCAAGGAACTTTAACCGCTGAGGCATCGCTTACAGGTGGAGTAGCTCCGTATACTTATAATTGGCAGCTAGGGGATGGAAGTACTTTAGCGACTCAATCGCTTACTTATAATTATTTGTACTCTGGTGATTACCAAGTAACGCTTACAGTGACAGATAACGAAGGCACTGAGCAATCAAAAGCGATTGATGTAACTGCTAATGTTCCGCTTAACATAAACGCAAACGCTATAGTTAGTGATTTAAGCGCACAATTTAATGCCCAAGTAACCGGCGGCTTTAATAGTTACACTTATAGTTGGGATTTTGGTGATGGCAGTGCGTTATCAAATTTACAAAACCCAAGGCATACTTATCAAGCTGACGGGACTTATAACGTAACGTTGAATGTTACTGATACTCAAACCAATGATACTTTTACTCAAGAGTTATCTGCTACTGTACAAAAACAACAAAGTAGTTCGGGTTCAAGTGGCGGATCACTGGCGGGGTTATTAGGATTACTACTGTTAAGTTTATTTAGGTTTAATACTAACCTGCATAAATACATTAGGTAGTAAACGCAGTTAGCAAACACAAAAAAGCCCGCTAAATTAGCGGGCTATTTAAATTAATAACAAATATTAATTATAAACGGTCAATTACTGATTGAGTGAAATCAGTTGTACCGTGGCTGCCACCTAAATCGCGAGTTGTACGGTCGCCTGATTTAATTACATCAGCAACAGCACTACGAATACGCTCTGCAGTATCGCCCATATTTAAATGCTCAAGCATTTGAATAGACGCTAAAATTACAGATGTTGGGTTAGCAAGGTTTTTGCCAGCAATATCTGGTGCACTACCGTGTACAGCTTCAAAAATTGCTGCGTCTTCACCAATGTTAGCACCAGGTGCCATACCTAAACCGCCAACTAAACCAGCACAAAGGTCAGATAAAATATCACCAAATAAGTTAGTCGTAACAATTACGTCAAACTCTTCAGGTGTCATTACCAGTTTCATACATGTTGCATCAACAATCATTTCATTTGATTCAATTTGTGGGTAACGCTCAGCTACTTCACGTGCTACTTTTAAAAACAAACCAGATGTTGATTTTAAAATGTTAGCTTTATGAACTGCAGTTACTTTTTTACGACCTTCGCGTACCGCTAGCTCGTATGCAAAAGTTACGATTTTTTCTGCGCCTTCACGCGTAATTATCGATTTTGCTTCTGCTTCATTACCGTCTTCACTTACTACTTGGCCAGCACCTGAGTACATACCTTGTGTATTTTCACGAATAGTAATGATATCAATATCGTCGTAACGCGCTTTAGTACCAACAAATGATTTAACTGGACGTACGTTAGCATATAAACCAAATTGCTTACGAAGTGTTACGTTAATAGATGTAAAACCTTCACCTACAGGCGTAGTTAATGGGCCTTTAAGAGTGATTTTGTTTTTAGCAATTGTATCAACTGTTTCTTGCGGTAATAACTCACCTGTTTTTTCAAGTGCAGCTAGGCCAGCATCAACAAATTCATAATCAAAGTCGCAACCTGCGGCTTTTAATATTTCAAGTGCTGAGTCGATAATGCTCGGACCGATGCCGTCGCCTTTGATCACTGTGATGGTTTGTTTGGCCATTGACTTTTCCTTTAAAGAGTTTGATTTGCACATAAATTATTACTCTGAGAGAGTAACCGCTTGTTAGAACATTTATGTGAACGTGCTTGAAAATTTAAGGGCGCATTTATACCAATTTATCACCCATTTTGCTAGTTTATACAAAAAATACTGGGTATACACGAAAGTTATAATGGGTATAAAGACATAAAATAGCTTCTAATAAACTAAATACTATTAAACAACTCAAGAGATTCTAATTGTTGATAAAAATCAGCTTGGTTATGCCACTTGAGTATTTTAAGCTGTTCATTTAACGTTTGCTGCTGCCACGGAGTTAGCGAAAGTTCAGGTTTAAACACATTTTGAGCAACAATCTTAAGTGTGATCCAAAGTTTATGGGCCTCAGTTAAGTGCTTTTTAGGTGTTTGCTCTGCCTCTAAGAGTGCTGCAGTCCATGGGTTGTCACTCAATAAATGAGTAAGCTGTTGTGTTAGTTGTTCAGTGTTAATTGAATTTACCCCAAAATAGGAGCAGATAGGGGCACTCAATGTTTTATTTGGTGTGTCGTCAATCAGTGTTTTACGAGAAAGTTGTGTACTGCATTGCGTTAATAAAAAATGGGCGTAAGCGTATAAAGGTAAAGTAATGTGCTCAAACTGGTCGTGATCATTTTTGCTAACCAATAAAGCCATTATTTTTACTAATCCATTTAATCTGTTAGTCACGTAGGCTTGCAATGGATGTGGGGTAACATTAACTAATTGTTCAAAAACAACCCGTTGAATTATTGCAGGTGCATTATAATAACCGACCATCGATAAACTATGTTTTAAGTCTTTTGCGGGCTGATGTTCTTTATTATATGGTTTTACAGCCTCACATAAATTAGCAATTACGAGAGGGTGAGGCACCATCAGCAGGCTTAATCCTTTATAGCTGTATTCGTGCTGTAACTTAATATTACTTATTAGCTCAAGTAAAGATTGTGCCTTATCAACCTCAAGCTCACTTTGTGGTTTTACATGTTCACTGTTAAATACTTTAAAGCTAATGGTTTTATCAGTGCAATGCCATTGTTTTGGATTATCGTTAAGCGTTGCTTTTACTCTGTACCAAGTTAATTTATTTGGATTTGCTGTACTAATTAAAACATGCCGTTGTTGTGCATCAGTTGCTAAATAAATCATGGTTTGCTCAGCGTATAAAACGCGGCTTCCCGGTAATAATGGCCCTAAATGCGCTATTAGTGATTTAATTAATTGCAGTGCGAACAAGTTAGGTGTGCGAATGTACAAATCGGTAAGTGCTTTATATAAGCTAATATGTTTATTAGCCGTGTTGCTCGTAATGTTCATGCTAATAATATTTGCTAAAGCAATTAGCGTTATGCCTCCATCGTAAAGCATTATTTTAGGAGCACTTACCAATGCTTGTTTATACTTATTTAATTTAGCTAGTAACTGCGTAACAGGTTTGGCTGAATCACCACTAGCTAACATTACTTTTGCTGCTAACTGATGACGCATTTTCCAAATTTTTTTATCAGAATCTTGAAAAGGTGTTTGCTCGCAAAGCTTGTTTAATTGCGCTCCAACACATAAATGCTCAATGAGAGTAGCGGCTATGTATAGCTCACTTAAGGCACTATTATAATTTTGAGATTTACACAGGGCAGCAGTTATGACGCTCTGACTAACAACTAAATTTGTTGCATAAGAATAACTTGGGTTATAAAGCGTCAATCGGGATTGTAATGCGAATGGCTGTTTGCTGTAGAGCACTCTATATTGCTCAGCTAGCTTACTTGCCATTGGATATAGAGCTGTCCATTTTTGTTTATTGTTATAATAGCTTAAAAACAGCTGCGTATTATTAAGCAGCTGCTCTAAGGTAGTTGAAACAGCTTCATCCATTAAACCTTCACCTAATTTTGTTCTTGGTATTTATTGTATGCACTCGGGCCCCATAAAAACAGCTGCCCATTTTTAAATAATAGGCCAGTACATTCATCCATAGTGGTAATACCGTCAGATGTTTTATGTTGTGTACGATAAAAAACTATCTGAAATACTTGTTCACCATCTCGTTTGGCATAAGTAAGATCGGGACTGCCTAAGTAATCAAGAACACTATTTAGTGTTGTTGGTTGTTCAAGTGATAGTTTTTCAATGTAACGTTTATTGAAAGCCTCTCGGTCTTGCCAAATCATAGCTTGAGGATCGTCTTTATAAAAGGTAATCACCAATGCAGCTATCAGTGCATATAGCCCTAAACCTAAAATTAAATATCGGATAAATTTTTTCAATATGGCTTACTCTGACTCCGGTAACTAATATCAGTATACGTTTTGTAATGTTTAGAGGCTATTAACTTGCGACTAATTAAGTCTTAACTGCTTTAAACTAAAACCTAAATTTATATCGGTGCGTAAACTAACCAAGTGCTTTGAAATTACGTACATATCCATATTAGCGGCTAACTTTGCTTTAATACTCGAGCTTAGAGACTCATCTACGGCTGCTTGTTCAATTGAATTATAGTTATTAACTATTTGCTGCGCAGACTTAGTACCTATTCCTTTAACTCCCGGAATATCATTTGTTTTATCGCCCGCTAATGCCCAAAAATCAACGAGTTTATTTTGCTCAACACCAAAACGCTCTTTTATACTTGTCTCATCTAGATAGAGCTTTTTAAAGTAATCGTAAACTGTAATGTAAGGGCCAATATAAGGTAAAAAGCCTTTATCAGTAGAAACAACAGTGCTCGTTATTTGATTATTTGATGCCTTAAAGGCAAGCGTTGCAATAATATCATCAGCTTCATCGTTAATAGGCTCAAATACTACAATACCTGTTTCTTCAATTGCGGCTTTAAAATGCAATAGAGCATCTTTTAATACTTGGGGCATTGGCGCGCGTGAGTGTTTGTAGTCTTTATAAAAATGATAACGCCAGCTTTTGTCACCATCGAACACAGCAATAGCATGGGTTGCATTACTTGTATCTAAAAGCTTTTTACAGGCGTGGGCTACACGTGCACAGCACGTTTGTATCATTTGCTCGTCGCTATGATGTTTTTGATTCGCGTCAACGGCGTAAATGCGCCTAATTAAATTAAGCGCATCAATAAGAAGTAAATGGGGTTTCAAACTATAAAACTCATGCTTTTATTTTGTAACATGGAACATATTTACTACCAGGGAGCTTCATGCGACCTTGAAGAACAAATGCCTGTAATAATTTATCCATATTTGTCATAAGGGCAGGTTCGCCACTTAAAATGTATGGACCGTTTTGTTTAATGGCTTTAACGCCTTCGTCTTTTACATTACCAGCAACAATACCAGAGAAAGCTCTACGCAAATTAGCCGCGAGTAGCTGTTTAGGCTGATCAAGGTGTAAATCTAGACTTGCCATATTTTCATGTGTTGGTGCAAAAGGTTGTTGAAAGTCGTTATCTATTTTTAATGTCCAGTTAAAGTAGTAGGCATCACCTTCACTTTTACGGTAATCACGAACATTAGCCATCGATGACTTTAGTTTTTGACCGACTAATTCAGAATTATCAATAATTACTTCAAACTTATCCAACGCTTCCTTACCAAGGGTCATTTCAACGAACTCGCATAGCTCTTTAAAGTACGCCTCGCTTTGTTTGGGGCCAGTTAAAATAACAGGTAAACATTGTTTAGTATTATCTGGGTGCAACAATATGCCTAATAAATATAACAACTCTTCAGCAGTACCTGCGCCACCAGGAAAAATGATAATTGCGTGAGCTGTTCTAATAAAAGCTTCAAGGCGTTTTTCAATATCAGGTAAAATAACGAGTTCGTTTACAATAGGATTTGGTGGCTCGGCAGCAATAATGCTTGGCTCTGTTAAACCTAAGTAGCGATTATCGGTGTTACGTTGCTTTGCGTGGCCAATAGTTGCGCCTTTCATTGGGCCTTTCATAGCACCAGGACCACAACCGGTACAAATATTTAATCCACGTAAACCAAGTTCGTAACCTACTTGTTTTGTGTACTTATATTCAACCTCGTTTATTGAATGTCCGCCCCAGCAAACAACCATGTTAGGCTCGCTTTTAACACGCAGCGCACCTGCATTTCTGAGCATATCGAACACCATATGGGTTATGGCTTTTTGCTCTTTTAAATCTTTTTCGTATTTTTGACAAATAAATAAAATATCACGAATAACAGAAAATATATGTTCGTGAATACCGGTAATTATTTCGCCATCAACAAATGCGGTTTCGGGTGGGTTTTCAAGCTCAATTTTAATACCTCGCTCGCGGCTTACTAAACGAATATCAAAATCTTTGTATTTGTCGTATATATCGTTACTGTCGTCGGTATGGCTACCTACATTGAGGACTGCAAGTACGCAGTTTCTAAATAATTTATAACGCTCACTAGCAGACGATTGCTCTAATAAATCAACTTCTAATTGCGACAGTAAATCTAAAACACCAGTTGGGTTTAACTGTATTAACATAGACGTGCTCCTACTACTAAATCGTAAAACTACTTGTCATAAAAGTTATAATAGCTATGACATTATTTACTGGTACAAAGTCTATCTCGCCCTGAATTTTTGGCTTCGTAAAGTGCATCATCAGCTCTATCAAATGCCTTTAATAGGGTATCGCCTTTTTTAAATTGAGTTGCACCTACCGAAATAGTGATCTCAATTTGTTTTTCTCTAAATTTAAAAGGTATATTTTTAATTACCTTTCTTACTTTATCCAGGGGTAATGTTGCGTTTTCTAGCGACACACCTGGCATTAATAGCACAAATTCTTCACCGCCATAACGCGCTATAAAATCAGACTTTCTTACCGATTTTTGCAACGCTTTTGATATAACTTGTAAGGTAATATCACCTGCGGTGTGGCCAAATCTATCATTGATAGATTTAAAGTGGTCAACATCAATAACTGCAAGCGTAACATCTGATGGCTGCACATTAAACAAATGCATTTCGTGACTGTAACGTTCATCAAATGCAGCTCGGTTAGGCAGTTTTGTAAGCCCATCTAGTAAGCTTTTAAAGCGCTGTTCATTTAAGCGTTTTTTATAAGTTGTTAACTTACCTTCTAAAGTACCAATCCGATTATTTATTTGACCAAAGCTTGCGCTAAGCATTTCTCTGTCTTTTCGTTCTAACTTTTCTTTTGCTATAAAATCTTCGCTTATTGATTTTAATTCGTTATCTACGAGTTCTTTTAAAGATGAGATTGATGTAGCTTTTTGCGTTTGCTCATTAAGATTTTTTATTTTTAGTTCAATGCTTTTATTAAGTGAGTCAAACTCAACTTCCATAGACTCAGAGTGCTTGCTAGTTGAGACGATAGAGTTATGAAGATCTTCGAGGGTTTGATTTAATGAAACTAAAAAGCTTTGCGCGGATTTACGCTCTTTACTTATATTTTTTACCACTACATCAATAATACTAATTGCAACATCGAGTAATGAATCGATTGAGTCACTTTCTGTAATATTATTTTTTATATTATTAATTTGTAGCGTAGCTTCTTCTTCAAGTATAAGTTCATTTGCGAGCTCAAGCAGTTTTTTTGCACGCGCCTGTTTTACAGGGCGCTGCTGATCAACTTGAGGGTCTTGCTTGGTAAGCAACGCTTCATGATAAAAGCTAATAAGTTGATCAAGTAGCGGAATGTAACCATGAGTTGAATGAACGTTATTAATCTCGTGATCGAGTAAATTTCTTAGAGTCCTACGAGTATCGTCAGGTAAACCTTTGGTTTTTTGTAATTGTTTACCGGCACTTTGCACACTGTTGTATAAATTACGTTGCTGAGCTTGTTGAATCGATTCTTGCTTTTTAAGTAGGACTAAAGTTTCACTAATAAGGGGAGCAAGGTTTTCAAAACTCATGCCTTTATTAAGCGCACTTCTAAATTTGGCGAGGCGATTATCTAACTCGATATCTAGTCCTTTACAGCTCAACGATAGTTTAGCTGTAAAGTCACATAGAACATCTACTTGATGTTTACGAGCACTCTCAACAGCCATACGCGCATCAATTGCTTGTTTTAGCTTTTTATCTGTTGCGTTAGATCTTTGTGACACCTAAGCATACCGCCATCAAATTAATTTCATTATCTTCAGTTTACAACAAATTTTTATTATGTGTAGTAATCTAGTAAAAAACTTAGAAATTTTAATAAGCTACTACTTATAAACTCGTATATAGGGTCATTTATCGTATTTAATTCACTTTTAAATAGGGGCTTGTTAGTCTTGTAAGCAATTAAGTTTCCACTAAGAGTCTCTATGAAAAAGTTATTAGCCCTTTCAATTTTAGCTGCATGTTCAGCGCCTGTATTTGCCGATGTAAATTATTCTTTAGAAATCTCGCAACCACAGCATCATTTAGGTGATGTAAGTGTTGAATTTCCAAAAACAGCGCAAGCACACCTTGATATAAAACTTCCTGCGTGGCGCACGGGTCGCTACGAAATGTTAAACCTTGCAAATGGCATTCGCTACTTCAAAGCCAAAGATGAAGATGGCAAAGAACTAAAATGGGAAAAAATAGATCACAGTACATGGCGTGTACATCTTAATGAACCTACAGAAGTAAATGTTGACTACCAGGTGTATGCAAATGAGCTTGGTAAGCGTGCTCGCCACATTGACGACAGCCATGCATTTATAGATGCGTCAGGCTTTTTTATGTTTAGTGACTCGTTTCGCCAAGAGCCTGTAACCGTTAATTTAGACGTGCCTAAAAAGTGGCGTTCTGTATCGGGTATGAATAATTTAAAAGGCAAAAATTCATTTAAAGCAGCCGATTACGATGTACTTGTTGATTCACCAATCGAAACGGGTATTAACCAACTACACACATTTGAAGTAGAAGGGCGTGAATACGAGTTAGTTATATGGGGCGATGGTAACTACGATGTAGATCTAATGCTTACCGATCTTAAAAAATTAGTTGCCACGGGTAATGTAATTTGGGATGGCTATCCGTATGAGCGTTATGTATTTATGGTGCATGCAACATCAGGTGCGGGTGGTGCAACAGAGCATTTAAACTCAACAATTATTCAACGTCCACGCGATAGATTTGGTAGCCGCGAAGATTACCTAGGTTTTATTAGCACCGCTGCGCATGAGTTTGTTCATACATGGAATGTTAAAGCATACCGCCCTCAAGGTTTAGTGCCATACGATTACACTAATATGAATTACTCTAAACTGCTGTGGATTGCAGAAGGTTCAACAAGTTACTTTGAAGATCATTTATTAGTGCGCTCAGGCATTCAAACAACGGATGAATTTTTTAAAGTGATGAGTAAAACCATTAATCGTCATTTACAAACACCGGGCCGTGAAGTGCAAAGCGCAAGCGAAACAAGCTTTGATAAATGGATTAATCAAGGTGGCGATCATGCACGTAACTACAGCACCAATATTTATTCAGAAGGTTCGTTACTTTCACTTGCTTTAGATATCGACTTACTAGAAAAAAGCCAAGGTAAAATAAGCTACCGAGACGTACACAAAGCACTTTATAACAATCATAAAATGCCCGCTGGATTTACAGATACAGATGTACTTAATATCTTAAAAGATTTAACAGGACGTGATTATTCAAGCTGGTGGCAAGAAAATGTAGAGTCGCCTGCAAGTATTAACTTTGACGATTTACTTACTAAAGTAGGTTTAAAGTTTGAGCGTCCTGAAAAAGCAAAAGCACTTGCAAGTATTGATGCTACCGCTAAAAACACGGGTGAATTACTGACGTTAAGTTATGTACGCCGTGGTGGCAGTGCGTGGAAAGCGGGTTTAACTACCGATGATAAAATTGTCGCTATAAACAAACATCACGTAGGTAAAGATTTAAAAACCAGCCTAGAAACGTTTAAGGCAGGCGACAAAGTAACCGTTGACTATCTTCGTCGCGATGCACTTGAAAGCTTAACATTAGTATTATCAGAAGATTTTGATAAGCCTAAAAAAGTAGTTGCTGATAAAGAGGCAACGCCACAGCAAAAAGCGCTTTTCAAAGCATGGATTGGCGTGGAACATCCAAATGATGTGACAAAAAAATAAATTTAGTTTTTATAGCGTTTAAATACAGTTAACAATTATTAAAAAAGAGCTTCGGCTCTTTTTTTGTTTTGTATAATGGCGTATATAATGTACATGGAAATTTAATATTAAAATTAAATTTAATTATTATTTGGTGTTTTTTATTACTAAATAAAATTACTTATGGATATAGCCTCAAAATGAAATTAGACGACGTTGCTTCAGACTTAACCAACCAATTTGTAATTAACGACTATTTGCATCAGTTATTTGATGCGGTAAATGTAATTTCTGTTCAAGGTTATGACAATGAACGTCGTGTTATTTATTGGAATGAAGGCAGTGAGCGACTTTACGGATACACAAAAGAAGAAGCCATAGGGCAAAAAATAGAAGACCTTATAATTCCAGAGCCGATGTGTGAATTTGTAATTGACGCACACAGTGATTGGGTAGAAAAAGACATAGAAATTCCAGCATCCGAAATTACCCTAAAAGGTAAAGATGGCGAAAGTGTATCTGTTTTTTCTAGCCATGTTATGCTTACAAATCAATATAATACAAAACAAATGTATTGCATTGATATTGACTTATCTGAGGTTAAAAAGGCACAAGCAGATGCATCATTTAATGAGGATATGCTAAAAACTATTTTTGAGGCAATTCCTGACTTATTTTTCTTGATGGAAAATGATGGAACTATTATTGAGTATCATGCCAGTAATGAAACAGATCTCTATACCAAGCCCAAGCAATTTATTGGTAAAAAAATGGGAGATGTACTCCCGCGCGATGTAGCCGAAAAATTTGAAACCTATATCAGCCTTGTATTAGAAAAAGAGCAGATGATGAGCTTTAAATACGAGCTAGCTTTGCCCCATGGGCTCGTTTTTTTTGAAGCAAGAATAAATAAAATAACAGAACATAACCAGTTAATGGTTATTATTCGAGATATTACCGAACAGCATAAATCAGATGAACTAATTAGACATCAAGCGTATTACGATAGTCTAACTTTACTTCCAAATCGTTTTTTAGCACTTGATCGTTTGTCGCAATTACTTATTGAAGCACAAAGAAATAACGAAAAAGCAGCGGTACTGTTTTTGGATTTAGATGACTTTAAAAAAATAAATGATTCCTTAGGCCATGAAACAGGAGACAAACTTTTAATTGAATCAGCGCAAAGGCTGCAAGAGGCATTGCGTAAAGACGACACGGTAGGGCGCCTAGGTGGAGATGAGTTTATCGTATTACTGCGAGGTATAACTGATCACCATGCAGCGCTAAAAATTACTGAAAAACTGGTCAATAACTTTAGAGCCCCTTTTAAAATAGAGGGCCGGGAACACATACTAACAGCGAGTATTGGTGTAGCCATATACCCAGAAAATGGTACAACCGTTGCTGATTTATTACGAAATGCTGACACTGCAATGTATCAAGCAAAATCATATGGTCGTAATACTTATTCATTTTTTACTAAAAAGATGAATGTAATTATTCAGCGCCGACTCGTAATAGAAGAGCAGATGCGTGGCGCCCTTGAACGTAATGAATTCGAGTTATTCTACCAGCCCCAATTTGACGCCAAAAATAAACACATCATTGGTGCAGAAGCGTTATTACGCTGGCATAACCCTGTGCTAGGTAATGTAACTCCCGATGAGTTTATACCTATTGCCGAAAATACAGGATTAATTGTACCCATTGGCAAGTTTGTAATTAGCCAAGCATTAGATTTTTTAAACACATGGCAAAGTACTTGTAAACGCACACAGCAATACACCATGGCTGTTAACTTATCTCCTCGCCAATTTAGGGACGTAGGGCTGCTCAGTTTTATTCAAAACTCATTGAGTGAAGCAAACGTAAATCCCGAAAATTTAGAGCTTGAAATAACTGAGGGAGTGCTGATGAGTTGCCACACTAATGTTGTTGATATACTGACTGAAATAACAGCATTAGGCATTAACTTATCAATGGATGACTTTGGTACAGGTTATTCATCGTTAAGTTATTTGAGAGAATACCCTTTTAATGTACTCAAAATAGATAGAAGTTTTATTGACGGTATTGTACTAAACAATGAAGATTGTAATCTCGTAAAGGCAATTATTGCCATGTCGCACAGTTTAGGGCTGACAGTGGTAGCCGAAGGCGTAGAAACAAAAGAGCAGCTTACTTTATTGAACGAATTAGGCTGTGATTTTATGCAAGGCTTCTATTTTAGTAAACCCATACCAGCAAAACAGTTTCTTGATTTTTCGATGAATTTTGATAATAAGTAAGATTAAACACTTGATTGTAACAATTCATTGCACGGCTATTGACCTCATTAGCTACTGACGAGTAACCTGTTATAGAAACAAATAAAAAGGATTCTATAATGCGTTTAAAACCTCTTGTAGCTACATTAGCAGCCACATTTTCTTTATCACTTGCAAGTAGTGCCATAGCCGACGAAGGCATGTGGCAACCACACCAACTTCCAGAGTTAGAATCAATTTTAAAAGCCAAAGGGCTTGAAATTGATGTTGAATCTATTTCTAAATTAACCGAATTCCCAATGAATGCGGTAATTAGCCTAGGTGGCTGTACAGCATCGTTTGTATCGCCTAAGGGTTTAGTTGTGTCAAACCATCACTGTGTTTATGGCTCGGTGCAATACAATTCAACACCTGAAAACAACATTTTAGAAAATGGCTTTTTAGCTAAAAGCCCTGCTGAGGACTTACCAGCAGCGCCGGGTTCACGCGTATACGTCACAGAAACAGTTACTAATGTGACTGACAAAGTTAGTAAAGGTATTGAAGAACTAAGCGGTAAAGCACGCTACGACGCAATAGTAAAAAACGAAAAAGCGCTAGTAGCCCAGTGTGAAGCCGACGAAAGCTACCGTTGTAACGTGTATTCGTTTCATGGTGGTTTAGAGTTTTACCTAATTAAGTCACTTGAAATTAAAGACGTACGTTTATCTTACGCACCAGCTATGGGCGTAGGTAAATACGGTGGCGATATAGATAACTGGATGTGGCCGCGCCACACAGGCGACTTTGGTTTTTACCGCGCTTATGTAGGCAAAGATGGAAAACCAGCAGAATACAGCGAAGACAACGTACCTTACGTACCTGACTCTTACCTAAAAGTAAGTGCTAAAGGCGTGCAAGAAGGCGACTTTGTAATGGTTACAGGCTACCCAGGGCGTACTAATCGCTACCGTATAGCAACAGAGGTAGATAACGTATTTAACGACAGCTACCCTAAAGCACGTGTTCATAACTCAAAATACGTGTCGCTTATTGAAGAAAACTCAGAAGACGGCAGTAAAGCGCGTATTGCTTACGAAAGCACCATTGCAGGTTATAACAACTATATTAAAAACTATGGTTCGATGATCGAAAGCTTCAAAAAAGGCACTATGCTTGAGCGCAAAAAACAGTTTGAGCAAGAGTTAACACAATGGATCAATAGTGATGGTGAGCGTAAAGAGCAATACGGAAGCGTATTAGGTGAGCTATCTGAGCTAATTGCACAATCACAAGAGCACAGTGAACGCGACCGAATGTTAGGTTATGTACATCGCTCACAGATGATCAGCACAGCACGACGTTTATACCGCCTAGCTTACGAAAAACAAAAGCCAAATAGCGAACGTGAATCTGGTTATCAAGAACGTGACTTACCTCGCATTAAAGCAGGGCTTGAGCGCATGACGCGCCGTTATGATAGCAAAGTAGATAAAGCTATTTTACTGCACTTTTTAGAGCTGTATGCAGCACTTCCAAAAGAAGAGCGTTTCAGCGAGGTTGATAACGTATTTAAAGTACAAAATGGGTTTGATAAAGCAACCCAAAGCGCGTTACTTGATAGCATGTATGAGCAGTCAAGACTCGATAATGCCACTGTTCGCAATTCATTATTTGAACAATCGTTTAGCCAGCTAAATCAAAGCCAAGACCCATTTGTGCAATACGCTAAAGCAATATTTAAAGTAATGAAAGCACAGGAAGATAAATCAAAAGCACTTGCAGGTAAATTACAAGCAGCTCGCCCTGAGCTAATGAGCGCAATAATTGCGTTTAACAAAGCTAAAAACAAACCTGTATACGCCGATGCCAACAGCACATTACGAGTAACCTATGGCACCGTAGGTGGCTACTCACCTCAAGATGGCTTGGTAGCAACACCTTTTACCTCGCTTGAAGGGTTACTCGCTAAAAACACCGATGTTGAACCATTTAATGCACCTAAAAAGTTACAAGAGCAAATTAAAGCCAAGCTTTACGGTGATTACACGGGTGGCATGAATACAGTACCCGTTAACTTTTTATCAAATGTAGACACTACCGGTGGTAATTCAGGTTCGCCAACACTTAACGGTAAAGCAGAGCTTGTTGGTTTACTGTTTGACGGTGTTTACGAAAGTATTATTGGTGACTGGGATTACAACCCTGAGCTCAATCGCTCAATCCACGTTGATTCGCGCTACATGCTGTGGGTAATGGATAAAGTAGATAATGCACAAAACTTGTTAGACGAAATGACAATCGTAAAATAAGTAATTAGTGAGATAACAGAAGGGCGCTTACTGTAAAGGAAGCGCCTTTTTTGTTGGTATTTGATTCGCTTATTTATGACTGCTAAGTGCCATGATCGGATATTAGTAACGCCTCGCTAATGAGGTCAAAATGCTTGGCTAAAATCAGGAAGAGAAGTCGCCAGCCAAGCTTTAAACGTCCATTTTAATGCGTATGTTGTTCTTTATATTATATTTCCCGCTTTTCAATGATTCGGTTAGGTTCTGCTCTGTTGGTGTTGCAAGAGTGCCTAACGGAATGCAAGAAAACTCTAGTTCAGTGGAACCAAGCTTAGCTGGTGCAGCAGGAGTGACAGTCTCTTTTAAAACTTTGATTTCTAAATTTTGTTCAGCGCAAAACTGTCTAGCCTCTTTATAAACAGCAGCTTTATTTTCAAGGGAAACTCCAAGACCAGGCGAACCGTCTTTTTTACCAACGTAATAACTATTTTGCCCTAGAGGTACTACACCAGTGCTTTTGCACCCTACAATAAAAATAATCCCTAGTAATATACATGAGTATTTAATCAATTAATTTCTCCATAACCTATTATTTATCACAGAACTTATATGCTGGCGCATCTTTGTTCGTTTTAGAACACTGCTATGTAAAGTTTAGTCGCTTACTTTTCAAAAGTGCCACAATCAGACGGTGGCACAATAGCCTCTTGTTAGAACAGCGACATTAACAATATGATTAAATCTATAAAAGAGCGAGCCACGACTGCAATAGAGGAAAAATATATTAAACATAAAATTATTGCTGCCAACTCTAAATATGCAAATTCAATAAATGTTGAAGCTTTGGGTTCTCGACGCGCTAAAAGTTTAAATAAACCAGCTTTTGGTAAATGAAATATTAAATCATTTATTTTTAGCGATTTATAAGTATTTATGGTAGCAATAGGTATGACTACTAAAAAAACAATTAACAACGTGATTTGATAATATTGTGAAAGACCTTGATTCATCATATTTTCAGTTTCGTGTAAAAATACCTGTGCGGATACCACAATAATTACCTGCAAGTATATCGCTAAGCCAAACACTACTATTGCCCAAGTCCCCAAAATGATTGCTACTTTTGTGTTAAATTTACGAAGCTTTGGAGTTATCTTACTGTAGCTACGTTGAGTATGAATTACCGCGAATAAAAAAATCGTGGTTAGTAACTTTAAGAACCAATCAAAGTATTCGTTTCCAGATTTCTCTATTAATAGAACTCCAATTACAGCTGTCACTACAGAAAAGAACCTCCATTTAATTTTTTTATCTTCATCAATGGAAGACCAAATTTTTTCAGTTAAACCTTTAGATTTTTTCATAGTTGCTCTAGCGAGGCTGTAGAATAACTTCAACAACCAAAATTAATAAAAAAACGAAATCCTGCAATTAACGCTAAGCGTTTTCAAAGCATTGGGTAATGCATTTGGAACCCATAAAACAGGATATTTTTCTTAAAAAAGAGTAATTACAGTCTCAACGTACGCTTAAGGCGTGAATGAATGTGTGCAAAAAATTGTTGTGAAGCGAAAATGGTACGTATTTACGAATCGCGCTTTAAACGTTCGTTAAATTGCTAGCTACCCAAAGCTGATACTAAAAAAGATCCAATAGACGCAATGCTACCTGCATGTGGTAAGGATGAAATGAGCGTATTTACAACAGCTTTACTTGGTTTACTTGATGAAAACTGTTCCTCGATAGTGTCAACCACCTCCAGAGCATCCTGCTTTTCCTGAGTGGACTGCACTAAGCGATTAATCTCGGAGCGTAGTAATTCGATATGTTCAGCAACAGCTGAATTTTCGTTAACTACATTTGTTGAGTTATCAGTTGAATGGTTGTTTACACGAGAGTTAGGACCATTCAAATTGTAAGTGATACTTTGAACTGCTTTCTCAGCTTCAGGTAACCCAAGATTTTTATGCTTAATATAGTAACCTGCAGGAATAACTGAGCCTCCTTCATGGAAGCCAGGATCTATAACTTCATACGTTTCAATGCCACCATTCGACATTTTACGTTGAATGAGATCACCAGTTTCAATCAGAATATCACTACGCTGGATAACCGTTTTTTTTGATTGAACACTAGCTTGAATATCTTCGTATTTTCCACCGTTCTGTTTAAGGACAGTGACCTTGTCTCTCATGAGATTTGATAACATATGAACTCCTATTGCAATTTAACAGCTTTATCAGAGGACACTTTACCTATTTTAGCGCGAAAACATCCTTATTGTATGAGTTTCTATTAATAGCAAATAGTGTAAGTTATTGCCATCTATAAATATTAAGCTTAGGAAAGGTTATTTTACTATGTGAAAAAGGAGAAAGTTTCCTCTTATTCTGACTAAGTTAATGACGATTCACTTGAACGACCGGTTTTCGCTCTTATCCGCCTTTAACTTAAATCAAATCACCTCAACATCTTTTAATATATTTCATGTGCATTTTATAACCAAGAAGTGCTAGCTTAGTGGTAAATTAATTGAAGGAAATAATTATGAAATTAGAGTCATTAACACTGCACCACGGTTACGAATCTGAGGCTACGACCAAATCGGCAGCCGTGCCTATTTATCACACTTCTTCTTATACATTTGATAACACGCAGCATGGTGCTGATTTATTCGATTTAAAAGTACCTGGAAATATTTACACCCGCATAATGAACCCAACTAATGCCGTACTTGAACAACGTATTGCCGCGATGGAAGGGGGCATTGGTGGGCTTGCTGTTGCCTCTGGAATGGCCGCTATTACGTATGCTATTCAATGTTTGTGTGAAGTCGGTACTAATATTGTAAGCACCAGCCAAGTATATGGTGGGACGTATAACTTATTTGCTCATACACTACCTAGGCAAGGTATTGAAGCGCGCATGATTAAAGCCGATGACTTTACCGCGTTCGAGAATGCAATTGACGACAACACTCGCGCTGTTTTTTGTGAATCTATTGGTAACCCGGCAGGTAATATTGTTGATATTGAACGTTTAGCACGTATTGCACACAGCAAAGGTGTGCCGCTTATTGTTGATAATACCGTGGCTACGCCGTATTTATGCCGCCCATTTGAGCTGGGCGCCGACATAGTGGTTCACTCACTTACAAAGTATATAAACGGGCACGGTACTGCCATTGGCGGCATGATTGTCGACTCAGGAAAATTTGATTGGAAAGCGAATGCTACACGTTTTGCAATGATGAACGAGCCCGATCCGTCGTATCACAACGTGGTTTATACCGAAGCTTTTGCTGAAGCTGCATTTATTGGACGTTGTAGAGTAGTGCCACTTAGAAATACTGGCGCAGCGCTTGCGCCTAAAAACGCATCTGACATTTTAATCGGCCTTGAAACCTTAGGCTTAAGAATGGATCGCCACTGCGAAAATGCACAGCAGCTAGCTGAGTATTTAGAAAATCATCCAAAAGTGCTTTGGGTTAATTACGCAGGGCTTAAATCAAGCCCGTATAACGAAATGAGTCAAAAAATTACCAGTGGTAAAGCATCGGGTATTTTAAGTTTTGGTATTGCTGGTGGCCTAGAAGCGGGTACTCGTTTTATTGATGCGCTAAACATGATTTTACGCTTAGTTAATATTGGCGATGCCAAGTCGCTTGCGTGCCATCCTGCGTCAACCACACACCGCCAATTAAATGATGAAGAGCTTGCTAATGCGGGTGTAAGTCGCGATTTAATCCGTTTATCGGTTGGTATTGAAAACATTGCTGACATAATTGCCGATGTAAGCCAAGCGCTCGATAAAGCATAGTTACCTCACTACCTTTCATAAAAACTTTAAAGCATAAAAAAGCGTTAGTTGAAAATAAACTATCGTTTTTTATGCTTTTCTAAAACCAATTAACAACTATACACCCTTATTTTATATACATTTTTTATAAAACCTCCCTAAGAATTTTATATTTCTATCGTTTGTTTTTCATTCAAATGTCAATTTTGTATTGACACTAAGATTACTTACTACTACATTTGTAACAGTACCACTACAAGTGTAGTAATAGGAGCGACAATGAAACTTAGTGATTTTGAAATGGATATTATGCAGCTGCTCTGGCAGGAAGAACCCTGTACCGCGAGTCAACTACATAAAGTGCTTTTAGCTGATAAGCAAAAAGATAAAAAAGTAGCCTATACAACAGTTAAAACTATTGTAGATAGGTTAGAACACAAAGGGGCGATTGAGCGCTGTGGACATGAAGGGCGAGCTATTGTTTTTAGAACAATCGTGACTCAAGACACATTATCGGGGCAAGCTATGCCTAGTTTTATGCAACGATTTTTTAAAGGTAATTCTCGTAGTTTAATCGCCCACTTTATCAAAGAAGAAAAGCTAAATGATGAAGATATAGAATATTTACAAACGCTTTTAAAAAATAAAAAGTTAGATTAAAGGAGAGGGTAATGACGGATTATTTACTAACTTGCACACTTATTAGCTTATGTATTTTGCTTACAGTAAAAGGGCTAAAAAATGCCCCAGCACGATTAAACTTTTACATTTTAATGACTGCCTTGGCATGTTGGTTTGTCCCTTGGCAATATTTTTCCCAGTTATCCTTATTTGAAGGGGCAAATCGTTACACATTCAACGTGGCGCAATTGATTCCCGATGTTAAAGCATTAATACCAAATGCTGAACAAGTAGCAACTAAGGACGAATTACAAAGCGATATTGGTATATGGGACTTATTGCCATCACTTAGTAATGTTTTTATGGTTTTAGTTTTAGCTGGTTTTGGATTGTTTTCATTACGCATGAGCCTTTATGTAAAGCTTATAAAAAACTTATACATTAACTCAAAGCCAAGTCCTGAACTTAAACACATTAACAATCAGTATCCAATTAGACTAACAACCCATACAGAGCCTGCTTTTGCTACCGGGTTAATAAAGCCTGTTATTTGGCTAGAGTCGACGATGGTAAATCGTGAAGAATTAGATTCAGTCATTCAACACGAGGTAACTCATTTACAACAAGGTGATATTTATTGGACGTGGCTTATTTGTTTTATAGAAAGCGTTTTTTGGTGGAATCCTATTTGCTTAAAGTTAACAGGTTTAGCAAAAGAGCAACTCGAACTTAGCTGTGATGAGTTGTGTATGCAGAAGCTAAAAGGTAAATACCAATTGGATTTAGCCAGTTTATTGCTACAAGAGCAAAGTGCTAAAAGCTCGCCTAACTTTTTTACCCCCCCACTTTTGAATATTGCTCATTCTAAGAGTTTTAATATTCAGAGGATCAAAATGTTAAACAAGGAAAAAACAATGAAAAGTAAATATTTGGTTATGGTTGCGGCGGCAATGTCTTTTAGTGCTTTAGCTGCAGCGCAAATTGTAGATGGTAGTTCAGATAACAAGCAGCCAAGTAATAATACGTCTCAGGCTCCTGTTAAAAGTGAAGAATATAAACAACAACTTGCACAGCTTCTAAAAAGTGCTGCTGGGGCAAAAAGTGATACCCCTGAACTGTTAAACCAAGCTGCGCAAGGCATTCAAGATTGGCACTTGAATAGAGACAAACTTACGGGGTTTGAAGAAGCTGAAATCAAGCTACAAAGCTTTAGGTTGCTAAATCACGTTTACTCTAAACTTGAGCAATATGAAGACATATTGAGTGCTTACGAAAAATGGTACGAGCCGGGCAGTAACCCACCTTACTTTTTAAAAAATTCACTAGCAACGGCCTATATACAGTTAGGGCGTTATGAGCTTGCTGTTGCAGAGCTTGAAGATTTATCAAAACAGCTTGAAGGTAAGCTACATGTTGGCTCTGCTGATAACTTAGCACTGGCATACATTTACCTTGATGATTACGATAAAGCGTTGAAAACCCTAGAGCAGGTTGATGCAAAAGACGATGTATACGGAAATATCCTTAAATATTATGTTTATGATAAACAAAATAACCGTAAAAAGATGGATGAAATTAAAAGTAAAATACCAGAAGCATTTGCAGTTACCCCCGCGTTATTACCACAAAGCGGCCTACCTGGTTCGCAATTGTTGAGATTGCTATAAATACACGCTGTAATGAGGCTCAGTTTTTGAGCCTCTATTTAACAATTAGTTACTACTTTAAATCTGCTCGTGGTGTTTCTAAAATCGCTTTTTTTTCATCTTCAGATAATATTATCCAATCAAAAATTTCTTCGTTAGTACGCCCACAACCGGTGCAGTAACCGCTGCGCCTTTCGCATATTCCTAGGCAATCAGTTTTAAATTTAGATTGTTTTTTGTTTTGATTTAATTGGCGCATATTAAAGTCCTAACGGTGGTGCAATTTCAAAGCGAGTAGAAAACCCAATACCTTCTTGATTAGTAGCAAGTGTAATGACTGGGGTTTTAGTATCAAGGACAAAGGTGCTGTAAATTGAACTTGCTGTTTCTTTTTGGCTTTCCAACCAACCTGTTTTGGTTAAGCATTGGCGTAATTGCTTAGCCAGTTTTTGATGAGACTTTATTGTTTGCGTTTGTGTTTTAACAGGTGTTTGGCATTGGTAGCTTGCTTGCTCTGACTTATTTAAAGTAACCGTACAGTTTGCTCCAATTATATGAGTATTAGTACGCCATTGATTAGTAAACTGGTTATTTACTTTATCTGTTTTGATTGAATTAAAACCAGAATCATAACTGCTTATAAGGTTATTTATGGTGCTGCATTCATCGGGTGTTACTGTGGTTTTTACAGACTGATTCTTTGTAGTAGTGGTTGTTGTAGTCTGATTAGTTTTGCTGGTACAGCCTGCTAAAATAAATGCGACAATAGAAGGAATAATATAGTTTTTCATAGTTCACAGTAACCGATTAATTTAGCCACGCACTATATCACACGTGATTTACTGTAAAAATAAAAAGGCCCATATAAATATGAGCCTCTTTGTTAGTCACAACTAATGCTATTTATGGCGACCTTGCAAGCATTTAACTACATCTTCAAGGGCTAAGCCTTGGCGTTGTAGCAATACTGTAAGGTGATAAATTAAATCAGCAGATTCGTTTGTTAGCTCATCGTTATCGTGTTTCATAGCGGCAAGGGCAACTTCAACGCCTTCTTCACCTACTTTTTGACAACTACGGCTTAAGTCTTTTGCAAATAATGACGCTGTGTAGCTTTTTTCAGGGTCGTCGTTTTTACGCGCAACAATCACATCTTCTAACTGTGCTAAAAAGCTTAAACTTGGTTTTGCTTCATCACCAAAACAGCTTTGTGTGCCTAAGTGGCACGTTGGGCCTTCTGGGTTGGCAAGTACTAAAATTGAATCGTAGTCACAATCGGTATGTACAGATACTACGTTTAAGTAGTTTTCTGATGACTCGCCTTTAGTCCATAAACGCGATTTTGAACGTGAGTAAAACGTTACCTTATTGGTATCAAGCGTGACAGCGAGTGCTTCGCTGTTCATAAAGCCTTGCATTAAAATAACACCAGAGCGGGCATCTTGAATAATAGCAGGGATCATGTCACTTTTAGCGAAATCGACCTGAGCTTGGTTTTGTTGTGTTACTTGCATAATCTTGCTGCCACTTGGTTATCTGTTAAAAATTGTTTTAGTTCGCCAATGTTAATCACATTTTTATGAAAAACGCTGGCGGCTAATGCACCATCTACTTTGCTTTGTTTAAATACATCAACAAAATCTTGCATACTACCCGCACCGCCAGAGGCGATTAAAGGAATGTCACACAGCTCGCGAATTTTACTTAGTTGCTCGTTGTCGTAACCGTTACGAACGCCATCTTGGTTCATACAGTTTAATACAATTTCGCCTGCGCCTAGGTCTTGTACGCGTTTAACCCATTCTTGTGTTTTATAGCGCGTACGGCTTGATGCGTTAGGATCGCCGGTTAATTGATACACTAAATACTCGCCGGTAATTTCATCAAAAAAGCTGTCAATGCCGACTACAACACATTGCTTACCAAACTCATCGTGTAATTCTTTAATAAGTTCAGGACGCGCAATAGCAGGGCTGTTAATACTTATTTTGTCTGCGCCGCGCTCAAGTACACGCGCTGCATCAGCCACTGATTTAATACCGCCCGCTACACAAAATGGAATATCGATATTACGTGCAATGCTCTCTACCCAATTCACGTCGAGTAGGCGTTTTTCAACGCTTGCACTGATTTCGTAAAAAACCAGTTCATCGGCGCCAGCTTCGCTGTAGGCTTTAGCCATTGTTAAAATATCGCCAACTATTTCATGGCCTTTAAACTTAACGCCTTTAACTACTTGGCCGTCTTTAACGTCTAAACACGGGATTATGCGTTTTGATAACATGCCAGTGCCTCCTCAACGCTAAATGCGCCATCAAGCAATGACTTACCTAAAATAACGCCGCCCACACCAAGTTCTTTAAGCTTTTTAATGTCATCTAGTGAGCTTACGCCACCTGAGGCTTGCACTTTAATTGTGCTGTTGTGGCGAGTTAAATCTTCATATAATTCAAACGATGGGCCCGTCATGGTGCCATCTTTACTGATGTCCGTGCATAAAAAATCAATAACACCTAAGCTCACATAAAAATCTACCAGCTCAAGTAAACCAAATTCAGATTCACTTAACCAACCGTGCGTAGCAGGTGCCCAGCCCGTGGCTGTTTTATTTACATCAAGAGCAATTACAAAATGCTCTGCGCCAAATTGCTCAATCCAGGCTTTTACTTGTTCGCGTTTTTCTACTGCCATTGAACCAATAACTACTTGGTTTGCACCGGCTTTAAGCCAATCACTTACATCTTGCTCTGAGCGAATACCGCCGCCCACTTGATACGGTACGTTAAGTGCTTTGGTCGCAGCTTGGATATGTTTCCACTGCTTTTTACTTGGATCGCGTGCACCTTCTAAATCAACAAGGTGTAGTTTACCTGCGCCGCTGTCGGCGTATTCTTTTAAACGCGCGCCAAGTTCGAAAGGGTAAAACTGTGCTGTGTCGTATTTACCTTGGTACAAGCGCACAATTTGATTTTGTAATACGTCTAATGCTGGAATAATCACAAATAATCTCTTTTTTGTTAGTTAATGGGCAGCTTACAACTGCCAATCAACAAAATTTTGTAATAAACGTGCGCCAACTTTTGCGCTGCGCTCTGGGTGAAATTGCATGCCTGCGTAATTGTCTTTAGCAACAATGGCTGAAAAGGTTTGACCATATTCGCCGCTCACTAATGTGGCGTCGTTTACGGTGTGCGCAAAGCTATGAACAAAATACACTTGCTCATCAAGCGTTAGCCCTTTAGTTAATGCATGCTCTTTGTTAACGCTTAAGTTATTCCAACCCATATGCGGCGACGTTAAATTGCCTACATCAAGCGCTTTTACTTGCCCTGGTATTTTACCTAGGCACTGTACGTTACCTTCTTCGGTGCTTTCGCACAGTAACTGCATACCTAAACAAATGCCCATAAGCGGGCGCTGGTATTCATTTATAGCTTGTTGCCAGCCGTTATCTACTAGGCGTTTCATAGCAACCGACGCGTGACCTACACCTGGCAATATAGCGCGCTCAAAACCCGCTAATTGCTCTGGTGAAGTAATAACTGTTGGCGTTTGGCCTAAGCGTTCAAACGCAAAGCGCACTGAATTTATATTGGCACAACCGGTATTAATTATGGCAATCATAAACATCCCTTAGAGCTGGCTGTTTGTTGGGTCGTGTCTTGTGCTACAGCCATACGAAGAGCACGTGAAAACGCTTTAAATAAGCCTTCTACTTGGTGATGACAGTTACCGTCGCTTACCGATAAAATAAGGCTAATAGCGGCGTTATCACTTAAGCTTTTGAAAAAGTGCTCAACCATTTGTACATCTAAATCACCGGCTTTTTCGCGGCTAAAGTTAGCGTTTAATACAAATGATGCACGGCCCGATAAATCAATTTGTGCTTCAGCTTTACACTCGTCCATAGGAAGCGCAAAACCATAGCGTGCAATTTGCGATTTAGTGCCAAGCGCTTGTTTAAGTGCGACACCAAGAGCAATACCAATGTCTTCAACAAGGTGGTGCTCATCTATGTGTAAATCGCCTTTGGCTTTAATGTTTAAGCCAATGTTTGCGTGGGTGCGAATTTGATCAAGCATGTGATCAAAAAAGCCAAGGCCGGTGTCTATGCTGCCATTTTTAGTTTGATCTAAGTTTATGGCTACATCAATTTGGGTTTCTTTAGTGTTGCGTGTAACACGACCTTCGCGGTTTGCGGTAGTCAATTTTGTCACTATCGCACTCCAATCGCCGTCGTATAAAATACCTTCACAACATAAGTTTTGAGCAAGGCCAATATCGGTCTGGCGATCGCCAATAACAAAAGAGCGCGCTAAGTCTACTTTGCCTGAGCGCATAAGCTCGGTAAGTAAGCCCGTTTTAGGTTTACGGCAATCACAGTTTTGCTCATCAAAGTGTGGGCAAATTAATACTTCGTCAAAGCTAATGCCTTGGCTTTGCATTATGTCCATCATTTTGTCTTGTGCTATATCAAAATCAGCAGTAGGAAAGCTATCTGTGCCTAAACCATCTTGGTTAGACACCATTACTAAACGGTAACCTGCGGCTTGTAATTGTAATAACGCAGGAATAACACCAGGTAAAAATGCTAGCTTTTCAAGGCTATCCACCTGTTTGTCGGTAATTGGCTCTTCAATAATAGTGCCGTCGCGGTCTATAAATAAATAGGGGTTACTCATGATACTTCGTTTCCTGCTAAAGATGCTGCGGTAGCCGGCGTTTGTAAGCCATCTAACCAAATTTTTACTTGTTCAAGTTCTTGTTCACTGCCAATTGAAATTCGTAGCCAGTCGTCTTCACCGTATAGTGTAAAAGCGCGCATAACCAAACCTTGCTCAAGTGCAATTTTAAAGTAGTTTTTATCGGCTAATTTTAAAGTAACAAAGTTACCTTCACCAGTGAGAATTTTTAATGCAGCAGGGGAGGCGTTTAGCCAATCTACCAACTTAGCTTTTAAGCTATTTAAAATAGTAACTTGGCGGCGCATTGATGTAATTGCATCGGGTGCAATTGCTTGCGCTGCAATACTTGCTACAACACCTGATACCGGATATGGCGCAATGACTTTACGAATTGGCGCTAGTACGCTCACTTGTGCAAGCGTAAAGCCCGTTCTGAGCCCTGCTAGCGCAAAGGCTTTAGAAAGCGTGCGCAGAACCACTACATTACTAAACTCATTAATAAGTTTTGTGGCGCTTTGCTCTGGGCAAAACTCTATATAGGCTTCGTCAACAATAACCAGTGCTTTACCCATAAGTGCTGTTGCAATCGCTTTTACTTTATCAAGTGGTGTTAGGCTGCCCGTTGGATTATTTGGGTTACAAATAAATACCAGTTTTGAGCTGCCAACAGCTGCAACTATTTCGTCAGCACTGCCATTTAATAATAATTCTTGGGTAAGCGCGTTAATACTAACATTGTGTGTATCGGCGGTAACTTTGTACATACCGTAGGTTGGTAAAAATAGCGCAATACTATCTTTAGCTGGCTCACAGTATGTGCGCACTAAAAGCTCAATGCCTTCATCTGCGCCGCGCGTCATTAATACATTTTCGCTTTCAAGCTCTGTATAAGCGGCGTAACGGTCAATAACCAGTTGCGGTTGTGGATCAGGGTAGCGATTTAAATCCTCAATACTCAGTTCAAGATTTTTAGCATACGGGCTTTCGTTAGCATTTAGCCACGTAGTACCGGTTAGCTTTTCACTTTTTGCAGAGCTGTATGCAGCAAGGGCTGCAATATTCTTAGGTAATAAGCTAGACGCTTGTGCGCTCTCATTGCTCATTTTTAATTGCCTCTAAACGAATTGAAACCGCATTAGCGTGGGCATCAAGGCCTTCTGCATCTGCAAGTGGTAAAATTGCTTTTGAAAGCTGCGTTAAACCACTTTTAGTAATTGTTTGCACTGTGTATGTACGGAAAAAATCAAGCAAGTTTAAACTCGAGTAAGTTGCACTGTAACCATATGTTGGTAACACGTGGTTAGTACCCGATGCGTAATCGCCTGCAGATTCTGGTGTGTAGTCACCTACAAATACTGAGCCTGCATTTTTAACTTTATCTAGGTAAGGTGTTGCATCGCCTAGCTGTAAAATTAAGTGCTCTGGGCCGTATTGCGCCGATACATCAAATGCTTGCTCAACTGAATCAACCAAAATAAGTGAAGAATTAGCGAGCGCTTGCTCGGCTGTTTCTTTACGGCTCAAATTAGCTAACTGGCGTGTAAGTGCCTGCTGAGTTTGTTCTATAATACTTTCGCTGTTACATAATAAAATAACTTGCGAGTCTGCGCCGTGCTCTGCTTGTGAGAGTAAATCGGCGGCTATAAATTCTGGGTTTGCACGTTCATCTGCAATAACTAATACTTCAGAAGGACCTGCTGGCATGTCAATTGCCATACCTGGGATAGTTTGAGCAACGAGCTGTTTAGCCATTGTTACGAAGCTATTACCTGGGCCAAAAATTTTGTTTACTTTAGGAACCGATTCGGTGCCATAAGCCATTGCTGCAATTGCGCCTGCGCCACCACTTTCTATCAAAGTAGTAATGCCACATAACTTAGCTGCATATAAAATAGCAGGGTTAATTGCTTTATCACCTTGTACCGGCGTAGCTAGTACAACGGTTTTAGCGCCGCTTAACTGTGCTAATACACCTTGCATAATAACCGACGATGGCAGTGGTGCACTGCCACCGGGTACATAAATACCGACTGCTTCGATGGCTTGATATTTCAGTTCACATACAACGCCTGGTTGGGTTGATAATTTAATATCTTTTGGCAACTGCGCTTCGTGAAAACGTTTAACATTTGCATAAGCGGTGTCAATTGCGTATTTAAGCTCAGCACTTAGTGCTTGCTCAGATGCGTTAATTTCATCTAGCGGTACGCGCAAACGTGGGTTAGCTCTATTATCAAACTCTTTGGCCATGCTAAGTAAGGCCTCATCGCCTTGCTCTTTTACATTAGCTAAAATAGTTTTGCATATTGCTTCAACCTTTGCGCTTACAGAAACTGCAGGGCGCATTAGCGCCGCTGCTTGTACTTGTGAAGATTCCTCATTCCAACGAAGCATGGTACTTACTCCATCATTTTTTCAATTGGCATAACTAAAATAGAGTTAGCGCCTAGGGCTTTTAACTGCTCCATTGTTTCCCAAAATAATGTTTCGCTGCTTACCATGTGCAGTGCTACGTATTCTTCATTACCCGCAAGGGCAAGTAGAGTCGGTTGACCAGAACCAGGTAAAATTTCACAAATTTCATCAAGTTTGTTTTTTGGTGCGTGTAGCATGATGTATTTGCTTTCTTTAGCTTGTCTAACACCACGTAGGCGCGGCATAAGCTTATTGATTAGTGCTAGTTTGTCAGCGTCTTGCAGATCTTTATTTTGAATTAAACATGCGTTTGATTCTAAAATTGTATCACCTTGAATTAAGCCGTTAGCTTCAAGTGTTGCGCCAGTAGATACTAAATCACAAATTGCATCAGATAAACCTGCACGTGGTGCTACTTCAACAGAGCCAGTAAGCATTACTGTACTTGCGTTGATGCCTTCGCGCTTTAACCACTGAGTTAAAATTTCTGGGTAGGTAGTTGCAATACGTTTGCCTTCAAACCAGCTCTTATCGCGAGCGCCTAGCTCTTGTGGCCATGCAAGTGCAAGACGACAGTAACCAAAATCTAGTTTTGAAAGTTTGTTTACTTCGCTTGGAACACCTTGGCGTTCACGTTCTGCTTGAACTTCTACTAGTACGTTTTCGCCAACAATACCTAAATCACATACACCGTCCATTACTAAACCAGGAATATCGTCATCGCGCACACGTAGTACGTCAATTGGCATATTAGTTGAGTGTGCAATTAAGCGTTGTTCACGAAGGTTAAGTTTAACACCTAACTGTTTTAACAGATCTTGACAATCTTTAGATAGGCGGCCGCCTTTTTGGATGGCGATACGTAGACGATTTGAGTTACTCATTATTCATTTTCCTTTAATTTAAAAACTAAAAACCCCGAGGGGAACCTCAGGGCGAAAATGAATCAATGTTTTTTGAATCGCCAGAGGTTCCTTTTAGGAATAACCTCTCAGCGAAAGACCTGACAGGTTATTCCGGTGAATGGTGGTGATGATGTACTGTTGTCAGGTTTAAGCGCATTTTTTATCCTATTTAACTGCTCGTTGTTATAGTAACGTTCAGTTGTTATCTGTTTAAATAAATTTCGCATTCATAAAAACATAAACAGCCATATTATGGCAAGTTTTTTTTAGCTTAATTAAAGCATATCTTATAACTGTCGATAATATTAAGAAGGAAAGTGCAATTTTTGCATATATTTGTTTGTTTATTAGCCAAACCAAGCGTTTAGATAATTTAACAGTAAACTAAGGAAGTGTGTATGGATATCATGATTCCTTATTTAGGAAGAATAACCAGACTAGAAGTTGAGTCAAAAAGTGCTTTTCATATTGCGGGTGTGCAAAGTGGATCGGCCGCTGAAAAAGTTGAGCTAGAGAATAAAAAAAGGCGTGAGCTACAAAAAAAGAAAAAGCTCAATATGCTTGACGACCAAAATAGTAAAAAAAAGTCTAACGTAGACGATGACGAAAACCCCCATTTAGATACATGGGCATAGGTTACAGTTACTGTATATTGCTAGAATTATAAAAGGGAAGCCTATAAATAGACTTCCCTTTTTCTGTTGAACTAATTAGTTCTGACTTTTACTTTTTAATATATAAAAGCTAAATATAGCGAACACACATACCTGAGCCACAATACCTTGCCATGTCGACTTAATACCAAGCCATGCTATATCAAAGCTCATTGGTAGCGGCGCAATACCTATTATATCGGCCTCTTGTAATGCAATAATGGCTTTGCCCATAAGCACAAACGAGAGTGCAAATAATAGGTAAGTGGTAATTGCAAAAAACTTAGCAACCGGTAATTTAATTGAGTACTTAATTAATACCCACGTAATAATAGCCAGTATTGCTACAGCTATCGCAAAACCCGATGCAATAGATGAATATTGAGCAGGCGAGCTTTGCGTTAATAAAGACTGATAAAACAATACGGTTTCGAATACTTCACGGTATACGGCAATAAAAGAAAGCCCCGCTAATCCCCAAAGTGTTCCCGACTCAAGACGCTTATCTATATTGTCTTTTATATATTTTTGCCATTGTTGCGCACTTGTTTTACTGTGCATCCATACGCCAACATACAGTAAAATTACAGCGGCAAACAATGCCCCAGCACCTTCCATAACTTCGCGACTTGCACCACTTATTTCTATTAATGTTTGCGCAGCAGCCCATGTTAAGCCACCGGCAATAAGTGCTGTTACCCAGCCAATATGTACGTATTTAAGCGCATCTTGACGTTTCGTTTTAATAAGCACAGTCATAAGGGCAATTATAACTAAGAGTGCCTCTAAGCCTTCTCGCAGTAATATTATTAAACTCGCTGAAAGTAGGGCGCCATCAGTTAGCTTGGTTTCGTTTAGCATGCTATCTGCTTTAGCGAGTTGTGTTAGTGCTGCACTTACTTTTTCGGCAACGACGGCTGTATCTTTTTCGTTTTTGAATGTTTGGCGCAGGTTCATCAGTTGTACTTCGATGTTTTTACGCAGTGTTTCGTCGTAGGCATTTAAGTTGTTTTCAACAAGCTCAAAGCCATCTAAGTATGCGCTAATTGATAAATCACTTGCTTGTGAGTAATTGCCTTTAGCATGCGCGGCTTGCGCTGCAAGTAATTGCGTGCGAGTAACTGTTATCGGATTTTTGTTAGCGCTAAATAATTGCTCTGGATTACCACGAAGCCATTTAACGTAATGTGCTTGTGCTTCACTTTGACCTGCCGATAATTGTGCAGGGTTTAGGTTTACAATCTGTGAAGCGGTAATGTTTTGTTCTACATTTTGTGGTTTTTGAACATCTTTAAATGCCAAGCTACCTACATAAAAAGCTAAAGACCATCGTTGTTGTTCATTAAATTGGGTAAAAGCAACCATAGGCGTGTCGTCAATGCCGTTACTTACAGCGTCAAATAACCCCATTAATGAGCGGTTAGTTGCGCGTTCTTCATCGGTAAAGTTGGTAGGCTCTGGCGATAAATTTTTTGCAAGCGGACCGTCGCCTTGACCACTAGGGCCGTGACACATTGAGCAGTTAGTAGCAAAAAGCGCTTTAGTTTGCTCAACCGGAAGCAGCGATGTAGGTAATGATAGTTGTGGCATAAAGGTAAGCAGCGACTCACGAAGCGCTGAGCTTGCTGCACGTACATCGGCAACACTCGCTTTATTAGCAATCGCTGTATGCAGTGCTTTAGCTTGTGCCTTTACTGTATCAAACTCATTGGTTTGGCTTGATAGCTGTCCAGCTTGCTCAATAATAACGTGCGAAAATTCAGTCATTTCTTGATATTCGTCGGGGTCTAGTATTTCACCATTTCCAACAGCTGCCACGTAATCTACACCTACATACTCTGCAAGCTGTGCAATTTGTTTTATTTTTGTTTGCTCATTAGGTGAGGCCGACACATTAAAGCTTGCCATAGCCATTATAAAAAGCACAAAAAAACAATGAAATTGTCGTTTGCCCAGAGATACCAAATTAAAAAACACGTGAGAATTATTTTTGGACATTGAAAAGCCCTACAGAGGAAAAGCCAAAATTATAATTGTTTTCATTTGCATTTCAAGCGGATTAATTTAAACAAAGAAGATAAATAAAAAGGATAACAATTTATAGAACTTTAAAGTGTTTTTGTAACACGTGAGTAACAGTAACCAAGTGATTTGTATAATAACTTGGTTACTGAGTTGATTGCTCACAAAGCATTTATTACTTTGCTTGCTCAGCTGACTTAATGCTGCTTTGAATAAGCGGCGAAATAGTTAAGCCTTGTACAATAATAGAAAATATAACTACAACGTAAGTAACAATAACAATAAGGTTGTGTAGGTCAGAGCCGCCTACAAAAACTTGCTCGCGTGGAATTGCTGCCGCCATTGCCAGTGCAAGACCACCGCGTAGCCCACCCCAGGTTAAAATTTTAACGCTGTGTTTATCGTAACTTCTAAAGCGTTTAAAGATAACAAAGGGTGCGCCTACGCTAATAAAGCGTGCTAGTAATACTGCAGGTACCATTAGTAAGCCTAAGCCAATTTCACCAAGCGTGATTGGCATCGTCACTATTAGCATACCTATTATTAAAAACAGTAGGGCATTTAAAAAGCTATCGGTTGCATGCCAAAAATCTTTTACGTAACGAGTGTCTTCAGGCCCCGTGCGCTCAGTTGCTTTAGTACGAGTAATGTTACCCATCAATATGCCACTCGTAACCATGGCAAGTGCGCCTGATATTTCCCAAATATTTGCAGCAGCAAAACCTGCGGTAGGAATAGTTAAGGTTATCAATAAGCGAATGTTTACATCGCGGCTGTTAATAATTAAAAAGTGGCCAACCAAAGCGATAACCAAACCAAACGCAATGCCGCCTAGGGCGTCTACAAAAAAGAGTTCTGCTATATCGCCAAATTGTGCATCGGTGCCATAAAAAGCAACCGAAAAAATGGTCGTAAATATTACTAAACCAATACCGTCGTTAAATAGCGACTCACCTTCTACTTGAACTGAGATTCCTTCTGGCGCTCGCATTTGTTTAATAATAGCAAGTACAGCAATAGGGTCGGTTGGGCTAATAAGCGCGCCAAATAATAAACAGTATATAAACGGTACATCAAAGCCAAATAAGGCAAATAGATAAAAACTTAAATAACCGACTATAAAAGTGGAAGCAATAGTAGAAAATAGCACTAGTGCGGTTATTTCCCAGCGCTGTTTACGAAGCGCCATAAGGTTAATTTCCAATGCGCCAGCATAAAGTAAAAATCCGAGCATACCTTTGAGTAATAACTCGTTAAAGTTAATACTGGAAACAATTTGGGTCATGGCTAACGCATTTTGATCGCCTAATAATTTAACGGCAATAATCAATAATAAAGAAATAACAACTGAGCCTGTAGTAATGGCAATTGTAGTTTGCATTTTGAGGATATATTGGTTTGCAAAAGCAATAAAAATTGCAATGGCAGAGAGAAAACAAATGAGATACCAAGCATTCATTGGCTAACCTTACTATTTTTTTAACGACACACGAAAAAGAGGATTATAAACCCGCGTATGGTACTCCTGTAATATTTCAGAGTCACAGTTTTTATGCCTAAATATAGCTTTTAATACGGATTATTTTTAGTAAGAGTTAATAGAAAATTAGGCTTTGTAAATATTGTCATTATTAAATTAAATGCACGTTATAAATACACAGTGTATTGTAAAATCGAATGATTAATCTCACTATTAAAGTGCGTATTAATTCGTAAAGTAAAAGTGGGTTTTGTAATTACTTGCCCTTAATGCTTTGCTTACGTAAAATCCCGCTATTATTTATTTTAAAGTGATTGGTATTATCAAACAGCTGTTTAGTGCAACCGGGCCTTTAGCGTTATCTTTAGATGGGTATACGCCTCGCCAACCACAAATTGATATGGCAGTAGCTGTTGCGGATGCATTAAAAAACAGTTCGCAATTAGTTGTTGAAGCAGGCACGGGTACGGGTAAAACATTTGCATATTTAGCCCCTGCACTTAAGTCAAAAGGGCGCACGATAATATCAACAGGTTCTAAAGCTCTACAAGAGCAGCTTTATCACCGAGATTTACCGCAACTAGTTAAAGCTTTAAGTGCTTCAAAAAAAACTGCCTTATTAAAAGGGCGCGCCAATTACCTATGCACCTACCGACTTAATCAACATGTTGCACATGTACCTACTGACGACTCTGACGTAATGCATCAACTAGCTATGGTAGCTAAGTTTGCAAGCGAAACACAATCGGGCGATTTGGCCGATTGTATAGGTATAGAAGATGATGCCAAAGTACTGCCTTATGTAAATTCAACAGCCGATAATTGTTTAGGTAAAGAGTGTCCAGATTTTCAAAGCTGTTATATACGCAAAGCACGTTTAACTGCGGCCGATGCCGATGTGGTTGTGATTAATCACCATTTGTTTTTTGCTGATATGGCTGTAAAAGAAAGTGGCTTTGCTGAACTCATGCCAAAAGCTGATGCTTATATATTTGATGAAGCCCATCAGTTAAGCGAAATTGCTAGTGATTACTTTGGTGAAAGTGTAAGCACTAAAAAGTTGGTAGATTTAATTAATGATTTACGTGCTATTTATAGAGCTGAAATTCCCGATATGCTGCAACTTGGTAAAAGCTTAAACAAGCTTGAGACAAGCGTTGCTGATTTACGATTACAATTTGGTGTTGATGGCAGCCGTGGCGATTGGCGAGAAAAACTAAGCGATAAACAAATTTGCGCGGCGCTCCATCGTGTGATTAGTGATTTAGATTTTGTTTACCAAGTACTTAAACTTTGCCTAGATAGAAGCGACAAAATTGAGCATCCATTTGAACGTGCACTTGCGTTTAAAGGTCAGTTAGAGCGGGTTTTTGATACAGCCCAAACCGGTTTTAGTTATTGGTATGAAACAACGCGCCGTTATTTAACAATTAATATAACGCCATTGAATGTATCAGCTAAGTTTGCTCAAATGATGCAAGACACGGGCGCAGGATTTGTATTCACTTCTGCAACACTTTCGGTTGATAACAAACTAGAGCATTTTAATGCAAGCCTAGGTTTAAAGCCAAAACAAAGCATGATGGTAGATAGCCCGTTTGACTACCCTAATCAGGCGCTGCTGTGTTTACCTCGTTACTTACCCGAATCGCACGCTGATAATATGCCCCATGCAATCGTAAAACTAACGCTTGAGCTTATAAAATCAGCACAAGGGCGTTGTTTTGTGCTATTTACTAGCTATCGAATGATGCACTTAGTGGCCGAAGGACTAACTACACAAATAGACTACCCAGTTTATATGCAAGGGCAAATGTCTAAGCGTATTATTTTAGAGAAATTTACCCGCCATGGTAATGCGGTATTACTCGGCACGGCTTCTTTTTGGGAAGGCGTTGATGTACGCGGCAGTACACTAAGCTGTGTTATTATAGACAAATTGCCATTTGCAGCCCCTGACGATCCATTGCTACAAGCTAAAATGCAAGATTGCCAAATGCAGGGAAAAGACCCTTTTTCACACATACAATTACCGCAGGCTGTTATTGCGCTAAAACAAGGTGTAGGGCGTTTAATTCGAGATAGTAAAGACAAAGGCGTACTTGTAATATGCGATAATCGCTTAGTTACACGCCAATATGGCCAAGTATTTTTGAAAAGCTTACCACCGATGCGCCGCACGCGAAGCTTAGAAGATGCCAATACATTTTTAAAACAAATTAATTAGAGTACTAAAATGATCAAAAGTAATATCCTTGCCCTTGATGCTTCAACTGAAGCACTTTCAATTGTTTTACATTACCAGGGCCAAACGTTTCATCATTTTGAAGAGTGTCCGCAGCAGCACAGCCAAAAAATACTTCCACTTGTGGATGAACTGTTAACTAAAGCAAACTGTAAATTAAAAGATTTAGACGTAATTGGTTTTGGCCAGGGGCCAGGTAGTTTCACCGGTGTACGTATTAGTGTTGCTATAGCGCAAGGTTTAGCGTATTCAACTAATTTGCCGCTTGTTGGTGTGTCTACACTGGCTACTATGGCTCAACAAACATTTGAACAACACGGCAGCCTGAGTGTTTATCCAAGTATAGATGCGCGTATGGGGGAGATATACTTTGCACATTACCAAGCGCAAAATAATCTAATGCTTTTAGTTAACCAAGAATGCGTTATAAAACCTGATTTACTAAACAATGAGTATATAGCAACCACTGAGCCATCTGTAGCAGTGGGCACAGGTTTTAAAACCTATCCTGATGCGATTAATGACTTTGAAAACGTGACAATTAATACTGATATTACATTGCCTGATGCACGTTATATGTTAGCGCATGTTGAAGCCGCGTTTTTAGCGGGTGACGTTGTAAAAGCGAGTGACGCTCAACCTAAATATGTGCGCGATACGGTAACGTGGAAAAAGCTACCAGGACGTGAGTAATCATATTATTTGCAAATTGGTTGTTTTTAAATCATAATTTTATGCATTATTAAGGTTGGAGACGCGTAATGACGCTGCCTATTGGTTCAGGTTTTTTTACCGGAGATATTCCGGGTAGGGTTAGCTCTACTCAAGTTGTTACTAATAAACCACAGAGTTTATTAGACCAACCGGCTGCTAAAAAAACAAATACCGATTACGTAAAAAACAGTGTTGAGGGTGTTGAACTGGCTAATCAGCTGTTTAAAAGCAGTGCTAAAAGCAATGAATACAGCCAAACAATTTACGACCAACCGACAGCTCAAGTAAGCAAAGCGATTTCTACTTATACTGAATTTGCTAATTTAGAACGCAGAGCAGAAGTACAAAATTTAATAGGCGTTGATATATACGCTTAACGCTTATTTAAGCGCTTTAGATAAATACAGCTATAAAATTTAATAAAAAGCCCGAACATTTGTTCGGGCTTTTTGTGTTCAAAAGTACGTAAAGCTTACTGCTTAATAAAGCCAATCAGCTTATCTGCTATATCAGTATTATTTTGTGAACCAATAAATTGTTCACTGCCTTTACCATAGGCAAATACCTGCACGTCTACAGCAGTATGTCCGCCTGTTGTCCAGCCAGTAAAGCTTGCATCGCTAATAATACTCTTAACAGCTAAATTAAGCGCTTTTTCACCCATTTTTTTAGCTTGCTCAAGTTTTATTTGGTTTTCAGTTGTAAATTCAATATTGGTGTTAGCAGTCCATACTGATTCTAAATCATCAGAATCCAGTAAAAGTTGAGTTAATTTACCAGCAGTTGCTTTAACACCTTTTACTACATCAGTTTCCCATTTGTATTGACCATGTGCGCCAAGGGTTAACCCGCCTGTTGAATGATCGGCCGTTATGACTAATATAGTATCTTTATTTTTATCAACATAGGCTTTTGCTTTTTCGATTGATTTAGCAAAATCATCCATCTCAGCCATTGCACAGGCTATATCGTTAGAGTGACCACACCAATCAATTTGGCTGCCCTCAATCATCACAAAAAAGCCTTCTTTGTTTTGATTATCTAATAAACCAAGTGCTTTAGACGTTAACTGAGTAAGACGAGTTGGGTTTTCATCTAATGCAAAAGGTAAGCCTTTAGATGCGTATAAACCAATTGCAGGTATTTGTGTAATTTGCCCTAGGTTTTTAATGTCGTCGCCATATTGATAACCAGCGGCTTTAAATTCATCAACTAAATTACGGTCATCACGAATGAAGTATTTAGTACCGCCACCAAGCATTAAATCAACCGGTAATTTACCCGCAATTTTGTTGTCGATGTAATCATTGGCAATGTCATTATAATTATTACGTGATTCATTATGCGCCGCAAAACTTGCTGGAGTTGCGTGGTTAATTTGTGAAGTTGCTACAAGCGCTGTTGTCATACCGCGCTCTTTTGCTATTTCAAGCATGGTTTTAACTGATTTTTTGTCTGTATCTACTGCAATTGCGCCATTGTAACTTTTATGACCGCTACTGAGTGCTGTAGCACCTGCTGCGCTGTCTGTCACATAAGTATGGTCATCAGGGTAGGTACGAGCCATACCCTTTAAAATAGTGTCAAAAACCGTGCCTTCTACTTCTTTTGTTGCAGGGTCGTCTTTAAAATAGCGATAAGCCGTGGTGTAAGCCGGACCCATGCCGTCACCAATCATATAAATTACATTTTTAGGTGCTGATTCTGCGTAAGCACCAGAAGCGGTGCATAAAAGCGCTAATAAGCTGATCTGTTTTTTCATGGTTGTGTACCTTATGAGTGTACCTTATTTAATAGCCGCTGATATTGTATACAGATAGTATGATAAATAAATGAATATCTAAGATATTTATAATTTAGGGTTATATGAATAGAATTGTAGTTAACGCTGTTAGTTCTATTTATTTAAATTATACTGGTTATAGCTTAACTACATATAATGCTATCACGTTTTAATTGTTTAAAAGGTATACAAAGCAAACATATTTAAAAAGATCAGCTTATTTTTTTTGTAATTAAACTTATGATATTGTTTAAATTTTATTTTATATTTTTTGCTTTCTTTAGATCATCAAGATAATTAAATAGCGAATTTTACACCATTTTCTCGGTTAGTGGTCTGACAGCTTGTATGCTATAAATAATGATGCTCTAAATTAATAAAGGACTTGCCGTGCAGCCATTTAATATTGAAACCAATAACTTGAATATTCATGGCTTAAAAGTAGGTACTGGGGATGAAATAGTAATAGCGTTGCATGGTTGGTTAGATAACTGCCACAGTTTTATACCAATGTTAAGTAAAGATAAGCCAAAGCACTCTTGGTACTGTATTGATTTTGTGGGGCATGGTTTATCATCTTGGCGAAGTGATGATGCACATTATTATTTTGTTGATTATATTGATGATGTGTACCAACTTATTAATGCGCTTGGTGTTAAAAAAGTTCATTTAGTGGGACATTCGATGGGAGCCATGGTTGCAGGGCTTTTTGCTAGTTGCTTTGGTGATTATGTAAAATCTGTTACCTTTATTGAGGGGATTGGGTGTGTTACAACTCCTAGCGAAGGCGTATGTGAACAGCTAAAAAGTGCAGTATTAAATAGAGCGCGTTTAAAAAATAAGAAGCAGAGAGTTTATAAATCGAAAGAGCTTATTTATGAAGCACGTGCTCAAACAACCGATTTGAATAATGAGCTTATTGCTCTTTTAATGCAGCGAAATATAAAATCGGTTTTAGATGGTTATACATTAACAACTGATCCAAAGCTTAAAAATCACTCAGGTTTTAGGTTTGATGAGGCGCAATGTATTGGTGCAATAAAAGATTTAGTTGCACCGTGTCAATTAATTTTAGGTAACGAAGGTTATTCGTTTGTAAAACAAAATCTGGCAAAGTATATTAGTTATTACAATAGCTTAAAGGTAATTAATGTAGATGGTGGGCACCACTGTCATATGCAAAGTAGTGAACACTGTTTTAAGCATATTCAAGACTTTATGCTGCAAAATGGTGCATGTTAATTGTAAGTTTACGTAAAATGTGGGATTATTCCTCCATTAGAGTATTTGCTCAATTGTTAAAGCGCCTTACTTAGATTAAGGTTAATAAAAATATAATTATAAACAGGGGCTAAGAGTGGAAAAAATCTGGCTTAAGCGCTACCCAGAGGGTATGCCTGAAACAATCGATCCTGAGCATTACAACTCGTTACTCGAAGTGTTCGAAAAAAGTTTTACTGACTACACCGATTTACCTGCATTTACTAATATGGGTAAAACGCTGTCTTATAGCGAAATAGATACAGCAACAAAAAAAGTTGCTTCCTACATTCAAAATGATTTAGGTCTTAAAAAAGGCGACAAAGTTGCCGTAATGATGCCTAACTTACTACAAACACCAGTCACCATTTTAGGTATTTTACGTGCAGGTTGTGTGGTTGTAAATGTTAACCCACTTTACACTGTGCGTGAGTTAGAGCATCAGCTAAAGGATTCTGACACTACCGCTATTTTCATTTTAGCAAACTTTGCTGACACACTTGAAAAGTCACTTGCACACACTGATGTTAAACACATTGTAGTAACGCAAGTAGGCGACATGGTTGGTGGGCTTAAAAAGCACATAGTTAACTTTGTTGTGAAGCACATTAAAAAAATGGTGCCAAAGTTCAACTTACCAAACACAATTAACTTTTCAGACGTTTTAGCTGCAGACGAAACTAAATATACACGTCCTGAAATGAGCTTGTCCGATCTTGCTTTTTTACAGTACACAGGTGGTACAACAGGTGTATCAAAAGGGGCAATGCTGAGCCATGGCAATATGGTTGGTAACCTTGAGCAAGTTTCAGGCTGTTTAGACAAAGTGTTAAATCGTGGTACAGAAGTTGTTGTTACTGCTTTACCGCTTTATCATATATTTGCTTTAACAGCTAACTGCCTGACGTTTATGAAGTACGGTGGTTTAAATATATTAATCACAAATCCACGAGATATGCCTGGGTTTGTTAAAGAGCTAGGTCAGCATAAATTTACAGCTATTACTGGTGTTAATACGTTATTCAATGGTTTATTAAACACACCAGGTTTTGCTGAGCTTGATTTCAGTCATTTAAAAATGTCACTTGGTGGCGGTATGGCCGTGCAACGTCCTGTTGCTGAAAAATGGCAAAAAGTGACTGGCTCAAAATTAATGGAAGGCTATGGCCTTACAGAATGTTCTCCATTAGTTACTATTAGTCCTTATGATTTAGAAGCATATAACGGCTCAATTGGTTTGCCTGCGCCTAATACTGAGATTAAGCTAATACTTGATAACGGTGAAGAAGCCGCTAAAGGTGAACCGGGTGAAATGTGTGTGAAAGGCCCGCAGGTTATGGTGGGCTATTACAAGCGACCAGATGCAACAGCTGAATGTTTAAAAGATGGCTGGTTTGCAACAGGTGATATTGCAACTTATGACGATGAAGGTTTCTTCTTTATTGTAGATCGCAAAAAAGACATGATCATTGTATCTGGCTTTAATGTTTTCCCTAATGAGATAGAAGAGGTAGTGGCTATGCACGAAGGTGTGCTTGAAGTTGCTGCTATTGGTATTCCTCACGATGTAAGTGGTGAACAAGTTAAAGTTTTTGTTGTTAAAAAAGACCCTTCTTTAACTGAAAAAGATATAATAAGTCACTGTCGTGATAATTTAACTAATTACAAGGTCCCAAAACTGGTAGAGTTTAGGGATGAGTTACCTAAAACTAACGTAGGTAAAATACTCCGAAGAGCCTTGAAAGATTAGCAACCTATAAAAAAGCCGACATATGTCGGCTTTTTTATTGTAGGAGATTAAGTGCAATACCAATTGATCGAAACCCAAAATCAACTGAACACTTTTGTTGAACAAATAAAAAATAAGCCTATTTTAGCTATTGATACTGAGTTTATGCGTCGTCGCACTTTGTATCCAGAAGTTGCACTTATCCAAGTTTTTGATGGTGAGCATTTAGCGCTTATCGATCCGTTAGCTGAGCTCTCATTATTCGATTTTTGGGAAATACTAAAAGATCCTAGTGTTTTAAAAGTACTGCATTCTCCTTCAGAAGATATTGAGGTTTTTCAAAAATACGCAGGCTTTGTTCCATCCCCACTTTTTGATACACAATTTGCGTTGCAGTTACTTGGGGAAGGTAACTGTATGGGCTTTGCCCTTATGGTAAAAGAGTTGCAAGGTATTGAAATAGATAAAAGTGAGTCACGTACTAACTGGCTGCAACGTCCGTTAACTAAAAAACAGTTAGATTATGCTGCTGCAGATACTTTTTACTTATTGCCGTGTTTCGAGCTGATTATAGAGCGTATTAATGCCGCTGGGTTCTTTGACATTGTAATAAACGAGAGTGAGCTGATAGCTAAAAAACGTGCATTTCAAACACCAGACGAGCTTTTATATAAAGATATTAAGAATGCATGGCAACTCAAACCGCACGAACTCGCGGTTTTAAAAGAACTTGCTGTATGGCGCAGAAACAAAGCCATTAAGAAAAATTTAGCGCTAAATTTTGTGTTAAAAGAACATAACATGACTGAAATTGCCAAACGTGGTCCTTCAAGTTTAAATGCTCTACGTCAAACTCCAGGAGTTGAAGCTATTGAAGTTAATCGCTCTGGTGTAGATATAATCAAGTGTATTGAAGTTGCCAAAGCAATACCAGATGCTGAGCATCCTGATGTACTTAAGCGCTTAATTGATTTTCCTACCTATAAAAAAGTAGCCAAAGATATTAAACAAAAGATCACTAAAGTCGCTAAAGAGCACAATATACCAGAAGACGTTATGGCCTCTAAAAAGCAAATTAATCAATTGATTAGTTGGAATTGGAAGTTAACTAATGAGCAAAAACAAAGCCATATTAAGCCTGATTTATTAAGCTCTTGGCGCTATACCTACGTTAAAGACGCTTTAAAAGAGTGGGATAACTAAACCCTTTAAAAGGTGTCAGATGACAATCCTCGTTCAGCTAAAAACCTAACTAACATTAAAGTTAGGTTTTCTCTTCGCGAGTTATTTGGCCAAACTGCATAATACCCAAGAGGTTTTAAAGTCCAATTAGGTAATACATGCACGAGTTTACCGGTTGCAATATGCTCCAGTGCCAGATGCTCGGGCAAAATAGCAAGGCCAAGGTTTTTTGTAGCAAAATAGCTCATTGCCCAGGCGCTGTTAACGTTAATACGTGAGTTCTCTATAATGCTAACAGTTTCGTTTGTCGCGGAAGTAAACTCAATTGTATTTGACCGCATGCTAAAATGTATCCAGTCCCAATTTTTCAAGTCATGAGGGTGAACAGGTGTTTTATATCTATTTATAAACTCTTTTCCAGCAACTAATAACCTACTACTTTCGCTAATTTTTCTTGCAACCATAGAGCTATCTTCTAGCCAACCTACACGGATGCTCAAATCCAACCCTTCATCCATGATATTCATAATATGATCTGAATAAATTAAGTTCAGGGTTATTTTAGGAAATTTCTTCGCAAACTCTGCAATGGCAGAAGACATATGAGAAGAAGCCAAAAAAGCTGGAAGAGATATTTTTAAAGTCCCCTTAGGCTCTGCTGCCAATGAACTTATATCGTTAAGGCCAGCTTCTGCACTTTTAGATATCTGACAAACATGTTTATAAAATGTGTTGCCCTCTTTTGTGAGTGAAAGCTTTCGGGTCGTTCTATGAAGTAGAGTTACTCCTAAAAAACTTTCTAGATCAGAAATAGTCTGGCTTACACGAGAGGGAGCAAGTCCTAATTCTTTCGCCGTTAATCTAAAAGATCCTAAATCAACAACTTTTGTAAAAACGGCCATATGGCGTAAATGATTTATCATTGTTCTGTTTATTTAAACTGTTAAGTATGTTTATTGTATATATTCATCATAATAACTAAAAGTTATATTACTTCCGAATTAATCAACACTCAATTTGCCATTAACAAAGTCGTAATTGGCAGTATTAATACTTCAGGAACTACAATGAAAAAAATTAACAAAAGCATCTTTTTAGCACTTGCAATTACCTCTGTAACTCCTTTATTAGCACAGGCTGAAGGTTTTTATGGTACGGCACAACTTGGTTACAGCACACAGGCAAATGATTCAAAGGCAATCGGTAATAATATAGCAGTAGATGAAGACTTTCCTTCAGAGTTTGATGCAGGAAACGGGAGTGTTGCAATTATTGGTTTAGGTTATAAATTTAATCAACAATTTAGATTAGAGGCTCGCATTGGTTACCACGATAGTGATTTTAATGAATCAAAAATAGGATCTGGCGCTCGAGATGGTGAGCAGTACTCATTAAATGGCGACTTACAAAGCACGACTTATACGATAGAAGGCTTTTATGACTTTACTAATACAACAGCATTCACTCCTTATATAAAATTAGGCTTAGGGTTAGCTGATAATAGTTATTCCGCTAAACTTGGTGGCGCTGGTATTGCAGGTTTCGATGCTTTTGATGGTGCAGTAGATGGTTATTATGATAATTACGCAGATGATAACTCTACAGATTTTACATGGAACGTGGGTGCTGGTGTTAACTATGAAATTAACAAAACAGTATCTGTTTATACTGAATACCAATATATTGAGTTTGGTGACGTTAAAACAGGGCAAGATGATTTTACCGATGGTTTTAAAATAGATAGTGCAGCAAGTCATGAGTTTATGCTGGGTGTGAAAGTAAAACTATAATTTATAAAAATTATTTTTATAAACAAGCTTACTTATACTTTATAAACAGCTGCTTTGGTTAAAAGAAGAGATTTGGAAAATAAAGAGGGCGCTTATAAAGCGCCCTTTCTTCAATTACTTCTTTTCTTCATCAGGTAGTGTAACGTTTAGCTCAAGTACGGCTAAATCGTCTTCGTTTTGATCAAACTGAACCTGAACTGCATCGGTACTTACGTTCACGTATTTACGGATCACATCTAAAATATCTTGTTTTAATTGTGGTAAGTAATCCGGCGTTCCTCGTTGAGAACGCTCGTGCGCGACAATGATCTGCAATCGCTCTTTTGCTAGTGACGCACTGTTTTTCTTTTCTGAGCGGAAGTAGTCAAGTAAAGACACGTTAACCTCCAAAAATCCGTTTAAATAAGCCTTTTTTCTCAACGTCTAAGAAGCGAAAATCGACGGTTTCACCTAGTAAGCGGTTAATTGCATCAGAATAAGCTTGGCCTGCATCAGATTCTGTATCCAATATAACAGGTTGGCCTGAGTTTGAAGCACTTAATACCGCTTGCGATTCAGGAATAACCCCTAATAATGGGATTGACAGAATATCTTGCACATCTTCTACCGATAGCATTTCACCTTTTTCAACACGACCAGGGTTATAGCGTGTTAATAGTAAGTGTTCTTTAATATTTTCTAGGCCTTCTTCAGCACGTTTTGATTTGCTGTGTAAAATACCTAAAATACGATCTGAATCTCGAACTGACGACACTTCTGGGTTTGTTGTAACAATTGCTTCATCAGCAAAGTACATTGCCATCATAGCGCCAGCTTCGATACCTGCTGGTGAATCACATACTATGTAATCAAAGTCTTCTTTTAGTTCATTTAGTACGCGTTCAACACCTTCACGTGTTAAAGCATCTTTATCACGTGTTTGTGAAGCAGGTAGTAAAAATAATTTATCTACACGTTTATCTTTAATAAGCGCTTGGTTAAGGTTTGCCTCACCATTAATTACATTTACAAAGTCATAAACAACGCGGCGTTCACAACCCATAATTAAATCTAAGTTACGTAAACCAATATCAAAGTCGATAATAACTGTTTTATAGCCTTTTAACGCTAAGCCTGTGCCAATTGCAGCACTTGATGTTGTTTTACCAACACCGCCTTTACCTGAGGTAACGACAATTACTTTTGCCATGAGATTTATCCTTTAACCAAAGCTGAAATTTCTAATGATTCGTCTTTTTGTTGTATTTGCACTGCATTTCCCCAATGTTCACCTTGTAGCGAATCACTGATCCAGTAGTTACCATCTATTGAAACCAGCTCGGCTTCAAGTTTTTGGCAAAAAATGTGTGCTTCTTTAAAACCTTTTGCGCCTGCAATAGCGCGACCGCGTAGCGTGCCATAAATATGCACATTCCCATCGGCAATGACTTCCGCACCATGACTAACTGCGCCAAGTACTATCAAATCTCTATCTTTTGCATAAACTTGTTGTCCAGAGCGAACTGTACCGCTGATAATTTGCGCTGGTAAATGCACCGTTTTTTCTACAATCGATGTATTGGGCTCTTGTTTAACAGGTTCGCTCTTAACGTCTTGTGAATAATTTAAAACAGATAAGCCAGCGGCCTTTGCTTGAGTATGTTGCTCATCTGAGCCATTACACACACCAACCGCATTAAAACTCATTCGCTCGATTAATGATTTTAAGTGAACAAAATCAAGTGAACTGTTTTTAATTTCTATTAAATTAACGACAATAGGCGCACCCTCAAAAAACTTAGGGGCCTGGGCTATTTTTACATACAGTTGTTCTGCTAAAAGGTTTATATCAGTACTATAAAGATGCAAAACTGATAACGTAAAAAGATTCCCTTTTAACTCAAAAATTTGGTCCGACATACACGCTCAATTGATTTGTCTGATTAGAAATTAATTTTAGATAAACGTAGGCTGAATAGGGCCTTTATTGAAATTTCTAATCTAATTTTTCTAACTTATTATTACTCTCATGTTATAGTGTGCGGCATTGTTAAGCAAGAATTTATAGGGCCATAATGCTCACTGCAGTATATAAAAGTAAGAAAAAAGCGGATACGTTCTTATTTGTTGAAAAAAGAGATGATTTTAGTAAAGTTCCGGAACCTTTGATGACCATGTTTGGTCAACCTGTTTATGTGATGATCATCAATTTAGCAAAACGTGAGCATTTAGGTGGGGCAGATTTAGAAACTGTAAAGGCAGCGTTATCAAACCCTGATAAAGGCTACTACTTACAAATTCCACCACCTGAGCAAAATTTGCTAAGCCAATTACGAAAAGACAATGGAGTTGATAGTGATTAAAAAACTTATCGTTATATTATGTGGTGTATGCTTAAGCTCACCTGTTATGGCAAAAACTCAGGCTGAATTTCAAGATTATTTAGCGAATTTAAAGCAAGAAGCTATCGCAAAAGGTTACGAAGCCAAACTTATTGACGATGCGTTTGCAACAGCAACGTATAAAGAAAAAGTGGTTTCGGCTGACAAAAACCAGCCAGAAGTAAAAGAAACCCTTGAAACATATTTACCAAAACGTGTACCACAATGGAAAATTGACCGCGCACGTAAGCTTTACGCAGAAAACAAAGAGGTACTTGAAAAAGTAGCGAAAGAGTTTGGCGTACAAGCACGCTTTATAGTCGCGCTTTGGGGACTTGAAAGTAACTTTGGTACAATTCAAGGCGGTCATAACGTTATTTCATCATTAGTGACACTTGCTTTTGATGGACGCCGAGAAGCACTTTATAAGCGCCAACTTTGGGCTGCACTGGATATTTTAAAGTCGGGCCACATAACGCTTGATAAATTTAAAGGCTCTTGGGCAGGCGCAATGGGGCAAACGCAATTTATGCCTACCTCTTTTAATGCTTATGCGGTTGATTACAATAACGATGGTCGTAAAGATATTTGGACTACAAAAGAAGATGCTTTTGCCTCAATTGCTAATTATCTAAAGCAGGAAGGCTGGAACGACTCTCTTACGTGGGGTCGCCAAGTTCAGTTACCTGAAAACTTTGATAGTAAATACGTGTTAGTGCGTGGTACAAAAACTCGCAAGCAGTGGTTAGAATATTGGAATGACTCAGAGCGCTCATTAGCTGATTGGCAAGCACTGGGTGTTCGTAAAGCTGATGGTTCTGATTTACCTAATGTAGACGTACGTGCTGCGCTGGTTATGCCTGATGATATAAATGGCCGTATGTACTTAGCGTACGATAACTACAAAGTGTTTATGCATTGGAATCGCTCGTATTACTTTGCTACTAGTGTAGGTTATTTGTCGGATAGAATTGGTTACCCAAAAATCTAATTTTTAAAATATACCTATAAATAAAGCCGCAATTGCGGCTTTATTCTTTTTTGAATATCTTTTCTTTTAGGTCAATAACTTTACCAATTCCAGAACCTAGTTTCATTAGCTTATTAAGTTGCTCTGGCGTTAAACGCTGTAGTTCTGATGACCATTTAGTGACGGTTTCAAGTAGGTTGTGAATCTCACCCATTTGTTTTTGTGCGTAAAGTTCATCGTCGTTACTGGCTTCGTCTAATAAGTTATCGCGTAGTAGCGTTAAGGTGGGCTCAATTTCGCGTTTTTTACGTTCTTCAAATACGCGATTTGCCATATCCCAAATATCGCCAGCAGGGGCGTAGTACTCTTTACGATCGCCAGGAATATGCTGTACTTTAATTAACTGCCACGATTGCAGCTCTTTAATGCCCATACTTACATTACCGCGAGAAATACTAAGCGCATCTGCAATCTCATTAGCTGTCATTGGGTTTTTAGTAATAATCAGCAAACCACACATTTGTCCGATCGTACGATTGAATCCCCAGCGGCTGCCCATCTCACCACAATGCATTACAAAGGCAAAATTCTTTTCGGATAAACTCATAGCTTAGTAACTTTCAGTAATTTCAGAAAGTAAATGCTAGCACGCTCATTATGGATAGCAAGTTCTTAGCAGGCTTATAGGTTAATTTAAATGACTAAAATATGATTTAGATTAATATTTATACATCTATATTGGGATATGTTGTACACAACAATACGTAAATAAATCCTTATTTTTAATTTTTTTTCACATACGATGGAATGACTATGAAAGCTGCAATTAATACTCAATACAAAGGTAAATTAGAAATAACAGACCTACCAATTCCTGAGGTGGGAATAAACGATGTTTTAGTAAAAATAGCGGCCTGTGGTGTTTGCCATACAGATTTACATGCCTGTCATGGGGATTGGCCAGTAAAACCAAAAATGCCATTAGTACCAGGGCATGAAGGTGTCGGTGTTATCGAAAAAGTCGGAAGCAATATAAAACACTTAGAAGTTGGCGATAGAGTGGGTATTCCTTGGCTCTATAGTGCATGTGGGCACTGTGAGTTTTGCCTAGATGGCAAAGAAACACTGTGTTTATCGCAGCACAATACTGGCTATTCTATTGACGGTAGTTATGCAGAATATTGTTTAGCGCATGGCGACTACGTTGTAAAAATACCTGAGGGATTAGGCTTTTCTGAGGCTGCTCCATTATTTTGTGCAGGTGTTACAACCTATAAAGCATTAAAAGTATCCGGTGCTAAACCAGGGCAGTGGGTTGCTATTGTTGGTGTGGGCGGGCTTGGTCATTTAGCAGTACAGTACGCTAAAGCAATGGGTTTTAATGTAATAGCTGTTGATACAGGTAAAGAAAAACTCGCGCTTGCTAAAGAGCTAGGCGCAGATATAACACTCGATTTTAAAGAGGTGGTTCCAAGCGAAGCTATTTTTGAACAAGTAGGTGGCGCGCATGGTGTTGTGTGTACTGCGGTGTCTAAAGCGGGGTTTGAACAAGCCTATAAAAGTGTACGCCGTGGCGGTAAATGCGTATTAGTGGGATTACCTGCAGAGGATATGCCACTTCCTATTTTTGATACTGTCCTTAATGGTGTGTCAGTAGTTGGCTCTATTGTTGGTACACGTAAAGATTTGCAAGAATGCTTGGAATTTGCCGCTCAAGGTAAAGTAAAAGCAATTATTGAAGAAAAGCGTTTAGAGGACATTAACGAAATTTTTGATGATATGCTCAAAGGTGAAATTAACGGTCGCATAGTGGTTACTATTTAATTTAGATTAAGCGTTTATAAAACACAAAAAAGCACGGCTTCTAAATTAGAAAACCGTGCTTTTTAAGTATTTAACTAACCTGAGCTCTGCTTGAGATAGATTTATTATCCAAAGTTCAGGTTAACAAGTTAAAGAGTGTAACTAAAACTTAGTTTTGCATTACGCTCTTCCCCTGGCATACCACCTAAAAACATCGCTTTTGAATAATACTTTTTGTTGAACAAGTTATTTAAGTTTAACTGCATATGCCATTTATCAGTTGTATACGATACAGCTGTATCGTAAGTCGTATAACTTGGTACATAACCATCAGGAATCGAGAATGAACTTGAATTAGTACTTCTGTTATCTACAAATGTAATACCACCACTTATATTTACAGCTTCAGGTAAATTAAACATATCTGCGTAGTAGGTTACCCACGTACTTGCTGTTACGTAAGGCACACCTTTTTGGCGTGTGTCGTAACTACTGCTGTTAGGATTACTTTTGTCACGTGCATCTTGATAAATACCATTTACGTTTACTTTCCATTTATCGTTCAAGTAAGCATTTAAATCAAGCTCAACACCTTTTGTTTGCTCTTTACCATCATAATAGCTTTCAGGTACATCTGAGCTTGATGTTAAAGCGTCATAAAGCGGGTTTGCATATTCTAAGTTAGTACGAGAGCTTTCAAATATAACAACAGATGCGAGTAGTTGGTCATCAAATGCTTTAAATCTAAAGCCTAGGTCGTTACTTATAGACTCTGAATCTTCTCGGTCAGCTTCATTACCTGCCACAGAGCCTAATACACTATACGCTGTACGACCTTTTGAATGATTTACAAATACAGATAAATCTTCAGATGGCTGATACGTTGCCCCCAGGTTATACGTTAAGCCAGAATCTGATGTACTCGCTTCAGGTGTTGGCTCTGCACGGCTAGAACTGTAACGCTCATCAACACCAAAGTGCTCGTAAGTTTGTTCAATTCGGTTATATGCCACACCAATACGCGTTGTAAGTTCTTCAGTTATGTAACCAACATGTTGAATGCCTAAGCCCCATGCTTGTACTTTTTTATTGTAGTCACTTGTTTTAAGCGGATCGTAATCTTCAAAGTTACCGGTTGGCCAATTTGGTTCTCTTATATCGTAAATATACGGCAAAGAACCTTGGTACGTTACATCACCATCATTGTTTGTGAGTACGTAATCTTGATCCCATATTGAGAATTGTTTAAAACGAATATCTCTATCTTCGTAGTTGGCGTTAACTAGTAATTCGTTATCTACGTCGCCTAACATAAAGTCATAACGTAAATCTAAGAAGTACTGCCACGATTTCTCATCTGCTTCTACTTGGCGGTATTCTTGGCGGCGTGCTGCATACGGGTATAGTACACCGTCTTCAACTAATGGAGCACGAGGGTCGTTATTAATTATTCCATCGCGTGTTGAATAGACGTAGTTATATGCACCTGTTTGGCGCGCAAAACTTGATGTGTAGTTACGGTACTGTAGCTGCTGGTTTAAAAACAAATCGTCAGTAATGTAATAGTTATGCGTTAATTTAAAACGCAACTCTTCACCTTCGTTAGCATCAGCCATTGGTGAAATAATACCATTTGTGCCAAAGCTATAAGGTGTTAAGCCTTCAGATGCAGATAATGAATTAGCAAGTTGGTCGCGTTGTGCATCACTTAACTGTACGCCGCTTCCTGTTGGATCGTTTACTAAATCGGCACCGGTTACTTCACCCGCGCTTAAACCATTTGCAGTTTCTGCATTGTAAATACGAATAGGGTGACCAATAGAATCAACCGCTATTTCATCTTTTATATAGGCTGCAGAAAGCATGATGTTTTGTCTGTCATTAAGCACGTATTTAAGCGAGGTATAAATTTCGTCGCGATCTTCTTTTAAATCGCGAAATCCGTCACTTGACGCTGTTTTAGCCATAACACGATAAGCTAAATCATCTGTTATAGCGTTAGTGCTATCAAACGATAATGAATAGCTATCCCACTGGCCAAGCTCAGCCGATACTTTGTGTTTTTCTTCAAACTCTGGCTTTTTTTCAATTAGGTTTATTACGCCACCTGCGCTACCAATGCCATATAAACCTGTTGCAGGGCCTTTTAAAACCTCAACAGATTCAACATTTGTAAGTGAACGAGTTGGGTTAAATGTATTACCCAGGCCTGCACCACCATACATACCATCGTAGGTGTAGTTTGCATCTAAACCACGAATTACTAAGTTATCACCAATACCGTAATTATTACCTGCTTGTGTTAAGCCACTTACGTTTCTAACTAAATCTTGTAAGCTATCTACACCTTGAGATTCAATCAGTTCTCGGTCAATAATTACAACCGGTGCAGGTGTTTCCATTAAAGACATGTCTGATTTAGTAGCAAGACCAGAGCTCATCACCACGCGGTTTTGCTTTTCGTATACGCTGATGCGTTCAATATCAGCATCAACTTGTGTATTTTGGGCAAATGCCATATTTGCATTTAAACAAGCAAGAGTAATAAGAGAGTACTTAAACGTTTTCATAGAGTGATAACTATTCGCGTTATTGAGTTTGCGCGAATGATAATGGTTATTGTTTTTAAAGTGAATAGAAAGTTCATTTTATTTGATTAAATAAAACTGTTCGGATAATTAATAGACAAAAGCGAGTCTAATAGGGGGACGGTGTCCCTTTTATGGCATATTCAAGATAGGTGAGAGTTTTATTAAGGCTGAGTAAACTCAGCCTTAATAGTGTGTATTTACAACTGGTTTTTATAAACAACACCTGCTTTCATTACAAAAGGTACTGCCTCTAAGGTTTTAATACTTTTAAGAGGATTTGCTTTTACCGCAATTATATCAGCTGCAAATCCGGTTTTAATTTGTCCTAACTGAGTATCCATTTTTAATAACTTAGCGCTATTAATAGTTGATGCTTGAATGGCTTGTAGTTCTGTCATGCCAAATTCAACCATGCGGCTAAACTGTTTTGCATTATCTCCGTGCGGGTAAATTGCTGCATCGGTACCGAACACCATTTTAACACCCGCTTTTACAGCACGGCTAAAGCTATCACGTTGCCTTTTAGAAACTTGGCGCTCTTTATTAAGGTTTTCTTCGTCTACGCCGTTTTGCTCGCCATAAGTGAGTGTGTATTCGGTGTTATAAATATCCATAGAAAGCCAAGTTCCATGCTCTTTGGCAAGCGCTATCGCTTCGTCATCTAAAAAGCTCGCATGCTCTACGCTATCAACACCTGCTTTAATGGCTGTTTTTATACCGCTTGTACCGTGTGCGTGAGCAGCTACTGGTAAATCTCGCATATGGGCTTCATCAACAATGGCTTTCATTTCTTCAAAAGAATACTGCTGTGCACCTACTTTAGTCCCTTTTGAAAATACTCCACCTGTGGCGCAAAACTTAATAGCATTTGCCCCGTATTTAATATTTTCGCGTACTTTTATACGCGCAGCCCATGGACCGTCTGCGACGCCACTTGAAGTATATTTAAGCTCAGGAGGTAATCGGTTGTTATCACAGTGCCCGCCAGTAATGCCGAGTGATGGGCCTGCAGCCCAAATACGAGGGCCAACTATGTCACCCGCATTTATGCCGTCACGCACGGCTATGACGCTGTAACCTTCTGCACCAACATTACGTACTGTTGTAAATCCAGCTTCTAGGGTTTTTTTAGCAAAATGAGCCGCTTTAATCGCCATTCTAGGAACTGACTGGCCTAAACGTTCACTGCGCGGCACCGTAGGGTCACTCGTTAAATGCACATGCATATCCATTAAACCTGGCATAAGGGTTAAATCAGGGAGTTGAATGTGTTTATCATCTTTAGTCAGCGTTGGTTTTTTATTTTGTTCAATGTTTGTAATTACGCCATCATCAATAGTAATTAAGGGTGATTTAATGAGCTTGCCATCTTTAACATCAACCATGGCTTTAGCCGATAGGTATGTAACTGCATGGGTATTAAAAGCGGTTAAGCAAAGTAAGGCAATAGAGGTGCTGAGTAGTTGTTTTTTCATTTTATTTTTCTTTTAAATCATATTTTAATTAATAGAAATGTAACAAGTTCAGATAAAAGTGCAAATTTAATACGATGAATGCAATCTATCGTAATTTCTTTATTAAGCACGGTTTAATGCGCATAATTAAAAAACGATATTAAAAAGGATTATCATGAAATCAATTAAATTAGCATTAGTTGCCAGTGGCGTTATGTTTGCTTTAAGTGGCTGTATGAATACTGAGCTTAGTACACAGACTAATACCAGTACACAGTTAAACACAGTTAACGCATCAGCAGGTATTGTTTCAGAGCTTTCAACAGAGCAACAACTCGATGTACTTGTTGCACAGTATTACGATGAATCGCTCATATATAGCCCCATCAGCGCAACGTACAATGGTCGTAATGAGTTTAACGATCAATTCACGCCTGTGATTTCAGAAGAAAATAGAGCAAAAAAAGCCGCTTTTTATAAAAAATATCAACAGCGATTAAACTTTATAGATAAAGCACAGTTAACAGGGCAATCGCTTTTAAGCTTTGAAATATTAGAGCGCGACCTTGCACTTAAATTAGAAGGCATGCAGTTTCCTGATTATTTACTACCAATAAATCAAATGGCGGGTGCGCATAACACCTTTGCAGGTTTTGGTTCAGGTCAAAGTGCTCAGCCGTTCAATACCGTTGAAGATTACACCGCTTTTATCTCGCGTAGCGAAGGTTTTGTAAAGTGGCTTGCCAGTGTAGAGCGTTCAATGGCGCAAGGCATTAAACTAGGTATTACGTTACCAAAACCACTTGCTGAAAAATTACAGCCACAATTTGCAGCTCATGTAGTTAAAAATGCCGAAGATTCACTATTTTGGGGGCCAATTAAAAAATTACCAGAATCGTTCAGCGCACAGCAAAAGCAAAAAATTACAGCGCAGTATCGTCAATTGATTTTGCAGCACTTAGTACCAGCTTATAAAAGCATGAGTGACTTTTTAGCTAATCAGTATATTGCAAATAGTCGAGAAAGCGTAGGTTACAGTGACTTACCAAACGGTAAAGAGTGGTACGAATACCAAATTAAGAAAAACACAACGCTTAGCTTATCTGCAGACGAAATTCATGACATTGGTTTAAGTGAAGTGTCGCGCATTTTAAGCGAAATGAAAAAAGTAAAAGAAACCGTAGGCTTTAAAGGTGAGCTATCTGAATTTTTTGATCATTTACGTGATTCAGATGAATTTTACTACGACACGCCTGAGGAGTTAATTGCGGCATATGAAAACGTTAAGAAAAAAATAGATGCGCGTTTGCCTCTACTTTTTAACATAGCACCCAAAGCACCTTACGTTGTAAAAGCAGTTGAAGCCTACAGAGCGCAGTCGGCAGCAGGTGCATCCTATGCATCTCCGGCGCCTGATGGCTCTCGTCCTGGTATTTTTTATATCAATGCTTATAACTTAAAAGCGCAGCCTAAATTTTTACTCGAAACTTTATCGATTCACGAAGCAGCCCCGGGTCATCACTTTCAAATAGCACTTCAGCAAGAAATTGAGGGCTTACCTGATTTTCGTAAATTTGGTGGTTATACCGTGTTTGCAGAAGGTTGGGCGCTTTACGCAGAAAGCTTAGGCAAAGAGCTAGGCTTATTTACCGACCCTTATATGTGGTATGGACGTTTATCGGATGAGCAATTACGCGCAATGCGTTTAGTGCTTGATACCGGTTTTCATGCAAAAGGGTGGACGCGTCAGCAAGGTATAGATTACATGCTTGCAAATTCATCTATGGCCAAGAGTGATGTAATTGCAGAGGTTGAGCGATATATTGCATGGCCAGGACAAGCGCTTTCTTACAAGTTAGGGCAATTTAAAATTCAAGAATTACGTGATTTTTCTAAAAAACAACTGGGTGATAAATTTGATATTAAAGCGTTTCACACGCAAATATTAATTGATGGCGCATTGCCAATGCCAATTCTAGAGGAAAAAATTAAGCGTTGGGTAAAATCTCAAAGCTAATTTGTAGCGCAAAGCCAGTACTTTGAAAGGGTATTGGCTTTGCGCCATTTACAGCAATACGGTAGAATGCGCGCTCTTTAGGGGGCACGAGTAAACTATGTTTGATCAACAATTAGCAAATACACAATTTTGGCTTAAAAAAAGCTTAAGCGACATGAGTCAAAACGAATGGGAAGCCATTTGTGATGGATGCGGAAAATGTTGTTTAAATACGTTTATTGATAGCGAAGATGAAGACGAATTTACCGCCACCGATCAGTTACGCGAAGGTGAGCAATTAATATTTACTAATATTGTATGTCAGTATCTTGATAACAACACCTGTGGTTGTAGCGAATATGAAAACCGCCAAACGCTTGTTCCTTCTTGTGTAAAACTCACAAAAGAAAACCTTAAAGACATCTTTTTTATGCCACAAAGCTGCAGTTACCGTCGTTTACATGAAGGTCGTGGTTTGGCTTCTTGGCATCCGTTATTAAATAATGGTGATAAAACAAAGATGCATGAGCTAGGTATTTCTGTAAAAGACAAAACAGTAAAAGATTGCGATGTAAAGCTCGACGACTTTGATTTGTACATTGCAGAATGGCCAACAAAGGACGTAGATTAATGAGTAAACAACAAGCCGTAATTGGTTTAATCAATCCTAAAAGCCCGACTAATGTTGGCGGTGTATTGCGAGCAGCTGGCTGTTATGACGCTAAACAAGTTTTTTTTACAGGCAATCGCTACTTAAATGCCAAAAAATTCCATACAGATACAAAAAATGTAGTGGAGCGTATTCCTTTAACCGAAACAGATAACTTAGAAGCAATAAAGCCACAAGGCGCAACGGTTGTGGTTATTGAGCTTATTGAAGGTGCAACACCTTTACCTGAGTTTAAACATCCTGAAAATGCATTTTATGTATTTGGCCCCGAAGATGGTTCTGTATCAAAAGACGTCTTAAAGTGGTGCGATGAGGTTGTTTATATTCCAACTATTGGCTGTATGAACTTAGCGGCTACCTGTAATGTAGTTTTGTATGACCGCTTGGCTAAATTAGGCGGCGTTGAGAGTAGTGACGATACTATTATTAGCTCTCGTGATACAAACAATAAAATGAGGTGGCAAAAAAGCTGATTAGTTAAGGTTTATTTGTGCAAAAGTGATAGTAGTAGCTAAACTTAAAAACACTATTAATCACAAATAGATACTAAAATGCGCTGGTTTTATTTTATATCATTGCTAACAACTAGTAATAGTTTTGCTGAAACATCGGTTGAGTATTTTCAAAATGGTACTCAACACACCTTAACTGGGCATTCCCATAAATCGGGGGTGCTCTATGAAGCTAAAAACTCCAAACAAACACTTCATCTAGCCACACTCGATTGGCCTCCCTATATTGGTAAAAATTTATGTAATAAAGGCTGGGTTTATCAATTTTCAATTGCCTTGTTAAATAGTAAGGGCTACAGCGTATATATTGAATTTTTGCCTTGGGCAAGAGCGGTACGAAATGTAGAACTAGGCAGGGCTGACATACTAATGCCTGAATACTTTATAGAAGATACAGCTCCCTCCGATTATGTTGATGGTAAAACACGTCGAGAATTGCTCGGTTTATCTAATTCGTTTAAGGGTGGCGAAATTGCTTTTTTAAAAAGGAAAGGCGATACAGACCGTTTCACAGGAAACTTAAAATCACTTAAAGGGCAAAAGATTGGTGTTGTTCGAGGGTATCAAAATACGCCAGAGTTTGATGCCATGATGGACAATGGCGAGTTTGAAGTTATCACCTCTGTTGATGATTTACAGCTTGTTAAGCTACTGACTGCTAAACGTGTTGATTTGATTATAGGCGACCCTCAAGCATTGAAATCATCTGTGGCTTACTCCTCTTTAACTAAACCTGAAAAACAATCTTTGCTTTCTTCCATTGAGCAAGAAAGCATTCCTTTGCAATATAACTCTTTATATTTTGCCATTAGTAAGCGAACACCTAATTGGCTTTTAGTATTAGAGGATATAAACGAAGGGCTTTATCAGTTTCATAACAGTGGCGAAATAGATCGAATTATTCGTTCGACCAATACATTATGTGAATAACGATATCGGAACGTTCCATAAGTGCGCTGACTAATTTATATTTAAACATGTAAAATCGTTTTCAATTTGTTAATGGAGTGAAAACGACGTGAGTGAAATAAATACAAACCAATCATTCGCGGTCAACGAACAGCCAAATAAAAATTATCTGTTTCCACTGACTGCAATGACGACCCTATTTTTTTTATGGGGTTTTATTACTGTTTTAAACGATGTACTAATACCACGCTTAAAAGGCGTATTTGATTTAAGCTTTTTTGAAGCGATGCTAGTACAGTTTTGCTTTTTTGGGGCTTACTTTATTGTTTCTATTCCTGCGGGGCTTTTAGTTAAGCAATTTGGTTACAAAAAAGGGATTTTAACTGGTTTAATTGTGGCTTCAATGGGGTGTATGTTGTTTTACCCTGCTGTTGTAGTACATGAATATTGGCTATTTTTAGGCGCTTTATTTGTACTTGCTGCAGGCGTAACAGTACTTCAAGTTTCTGCTAACCCTTATGTTGCTGCTCTTGGCAGCGAAAAAACAGCTTCTTCTCGTCTAAATTTAGCACAAGCACTTAATGCGCTTGGTACTACCGTTGGACCTTATGTTGGTGGTTTATTATTTTTCGGTACGGCAGGTAGTTTAGCCGCATCGGCAGCAACTGCAGAATCTGTAAAAGTGCCTTATTTAATGCTTGCTGGCGCTTTATTACTTATCGCTATTGTATTTGCCTTTATAAAGCTTCCAGAAATTGAAGCCCACAAAGAGGAAAATAATACAGCAATTGAATCTCGTTCGTTAATGCAAGCACCGCACTTAACTATGGGTGTACTTGCTATATTTTGCTACGTAGGTGGGGAAGTTGCCATTGGCAGCTTTTTAGTTAACTACTTTGGTGAGGCGCACATAGCAGGGCTTGAAGAGCATACTGCGGCCGCACTTATTAGTTATTACTGGGGCGGGGCAATGGTAGGACGTTTTATTGGCTCTGTATTATTACAAAAGATTGCACCTTCTAAAGCTATAGCGTTTAATGCATTTAGTATTATTGTGCTATTACTGATCACTATTTTTACTCAAGGTGACGTAGCTTTATACTCAGTATTGGCAATTGGTTTATTTAACTCAATTATGTTCCCGACTATATTTTCAGTTGCAATCGAGCGACTAGGATCATTGACGAGCAAAGGTTCTGGCTGGTTATGTTTAGCAATTGTTGGTGGTGCACTTGTACCATTACTGCAAGGCTTTATAGCTGATACAGTAAATATACAGCAAAGCTTTTTTGTTCCAATGTTATGTTATGTATTTATTGCATGGTACGGTTTAAATGTTGTTCGCTTAGCAAATAAGTGGAAATAACAGACTATACAAGAGTGACTGAATACGTATTCAGTCACTTATAAAGCTACATTTAATGGGAACGTTCCATAAAAAATAAATCTAGTCATTTATTATTTTAATATTAGCCAGTTACCCACAAAAGCCTTTTGTTTTACAATCCTTTATTCTTATTTTTCATCAATAACCTAACTGTAAGTCTCTTTTACTAGGACATTTAGCTAAATTTTTGCTAAAACAGTAAGGCTAATAACGATAAATAATAAAAAGGATGTATATGCTTAACTCGTTGAAATTTACTTCCAAAGTGACTATTGCAGCCTCCTTAATTTTGGTTTTGGTGCTAGGGTTATTTACTTTTAATAACTACATTGCGATGCGCAAGCAAACCGAGCAGCAGTTAAGCCTGGTATTGCAACAAAATTCCGAATCTGTTTCACAAAATATAGCGAGTTGGTTAAATGCAAAGTTGGCGATTGTTATATCAATTGCTAAAACCCATAAAGCTAATGATTCTAAAGCACTCACCCTTTCACAATTAAATACAGCAGAGCTTGCTGGAAGCTTTAAAAATACGTATATAGGTAAATCCAGCGGCACGTTTATATTAAACGATCAATCAGTCGTTTTACCTCCAGATTTTGATGCGACTTCTCGCCCTTGGTATAAATTAGTCGAAAACAAATCAAATACCGCGTTTACAACTCCTTATATTGATGTAACCACTAACGAGCTTACAATTTCAGCGGTAGTACCCATACTCCAAAATGGTCAGTTTAGCGGCGTTGCAGGTGCCGATATTGATATGCAGACCGTGACAAAAATTATCAACGATATTGACTTTTTAGGACTCGGTTATGGTTTTTTACTCGATAACAAAGGGCAAGTGTTAAGCCATCCAAATGCTCAGTTAAACTTAAAAAATACATCAGGCATCTTTGGAACCAACACACCTTTACAAAGTGAGTTTACCCAGTACGAGATAAACGGAGAGTCTAAGCTTATTTCGTTTACAAAAATTAGTGGTATTGAAAACGTAGATTGGTACCTAGGTGTTGTTATAGACAAAGATAAAGCGTATGCCAGTGTCTCTAATTTTGGCCAAACCGCAGCTGTTTTTATGGTGATAGGAATTATCACTATTATAATTATGATGCAGCTTTTATTACGCTATTTAATGCAGCCAATGAATCGTTTAAACGATGCTATTAAAGATATAGCACAAGGTGAGGGCGATTTAACAAGGCGTTTAACCGTTGAAAACGACGATGAATTTGGCGATTTAAGCTATTCATTTAATATTTTCATCGAAAAAATTCAGCATTCAATAGAGCAAGTAAAAGAGTCTACAAAGCAATTAGATACAGCTATTGAGAGCTTGGTATCACAAACACATTCTTCGCTGTCTATGTATGATGATCAAAGTAAACGAACCGATAGTGTTGCAGCGGCTATCAACCAGTTTTCTGCCACATCAATGGATATTTCAAGTAATGCAGAGAGTGCATCGCAGCTTGCTAAAAATGCAGATGAACATTCAACACAAAACCAAGAAGCATTAAGCCACAGTGTTGCAACTATCCACCAGCTCTCGGGTAATATGGAAAAAGCTCAGCAAACTATAAACAGTTTAAATACGCATACAGCCAGTATTGGCCAAGTGCTTGAAGTTATTAAAGGTGTAAGCGAGCAGACTAATTTATTGGCACTTAATGCCGCAATTGAGGCCGCTAGAGCAGGAGAGGCGGGACGCGGTTTTGCCGTTGTAGCAGATGAAGTTCGCCAATTAGCGCACCGCACTCAACAGTCAACGCAAGAGATTGAAGACACGGTTAGTCAGTTGCAAAAAGGCTCAAACCTTGCGGTAGAGCTTATGAAAACAAGCCTTGAAGGCAGTGAAAAAAGCGTGCAACAAGCCGATGCTGTTGGTAATTTAATGAGCCATGTTATACAAGCGATTCAACAAATTAACGATGCAAATCACTCTGTGGCCACTGCAACAGACGAACAAAACCAAGTTGTTAAGTTATTAGATACAGATATTCAAACAATTAATTCGCTTTGTATACAAGGCAAGGCTAACTTAAATGACACGCTTGACGAATGTACCAAACTAAAACAACAGTTTAGTGCTTTAGAAAATATGGTTCAAAAGTTTAAAGTATAAAATTAATGACTAAAAAAAATGTGAATAAACCAAATTGGCTCAGTCTAATAAATATCGACAGTGTTTATAGCTCAGACATGCAACGCAAAGCGTTTTCTTTATTTACCATGATTGGGATTTCAATTGTGGTGATCGCAGTATTAGTGTTTTTTAATTATAAGCTTTATTCGCCACTACTGACCGCTTCATTAATTATCGTTAACATTACAAATATAAGCTGTTCTATCTATTTTATAAAAACGGGTAATCTGCAAGTTGTGGCATTAATAAGTATGAGCATTGTGTGCATGATGTTTATTGCACTTGTTTATACCGGCGGTAAAGATAATACCGCGCTATATTGGCTAATGTTTTATCCTGTCGTAACGTTTGCATCTTTAGGGGTTAGATTAGGTGCTTGGTTAGGCTGTACCTTACTGTTTTCTTGTATTGTTATTTTATACGGCCCTGACTTTGGTCAAGTTAGCTATGGCAACGTAGAAAAAACACGTTTTATAGCGTCCTTTTCTATGGTGTTTTTATTCTCATTTATTGGTGAGTATTTTAGGCATAAAAGCCACATGGCTATTGCCGATATTACGCTAGAGCAAAAACAAGATGCTTATACTGACCCCCTTACTGGCATAGCAAATAGGCGTTTTATTACCTCTCATTTTTTAAAGCTTGCTCAAACACGCCCAGAGCAGTACTTACCTTTTTCAATTTTATTAATTGATTTAGATAATTTTAAATCTTTAAACGATACGCATGGCCACGATTTTGGTGATACGGTATTGATAGAATTTACGAAACTTCTTGAGTCTCAGTTTTTGGCAACTGCGTTAAAGGCCCGTTATGGCGGTGAGGAATTTGTTGTTATTTTACCGCAGCTCACTGCCTCTACAGCCACTGTAATTGCGAACAAATTTCGAGAAGCCGTGGCAGGTCATGTTATATTTACTGATGACAAGCAGCGTATTTCAATCACCTGTAGCATTGGTATTTCCCAAGTAAATAAAGTAAATGATTATGATGATTCATTAAAGCAAGCTGATGAAGCTCTTTATAGTGCAAAGGCTGCTGGTCGCAATAGAGTCGTCTCAAACTAGTTGAAGGATTAATATGTCTCAAAGTAAGTTAATATATGTCCATGACCCAATGTGTAGTTGGTGTTGGGGTTACTCACCAACCTGGCTTAAGCTAAAATCAGAGCTTGCTGGTAAAGTGGCAATAGAATATAAAGTAGGTGGCCTAGCACCCGATAGCCAAGACCCAATGCCACAAAATATGAAAGAGATGCTTGAGGGGACTTGGCATAAAATTTCAGCTCAGTTAGGTACGCAATTTAATTATGATTTTTGGCGCAATTGCCAGCCAAGGCGTTCAACGTATCCCGCATGTAGAGCCGCTCTTATAGCGCGTAAAGCGGGTAAAGAAGCTCAAATGGTGGCTGCTATTCAACACGCTTATTACCTAAACGCACAAAACCCGTCTGATGAAAGTACATTAATTAGTTTGGCTGAAAAAATTGGCTTAAATAAAGATGAGTTTTCTGAGCAGCTAACATCAAGCGAGCTTAATGAGGAGCTCAAAGCGGAGTTATCCTTTGTTCGCACTTTACCAATTCAAGGTTTTCCCTCACTAGTGCTTATTAAAGATAATAAAGCTTACCCTATCGAAATAAATTATACCGATTGGCACTATTGCCTTAATCAAATTAATTCAATTTTGGATTAACCACCTTCTTGCATCTTCTTAATAGGGGGTATTTGGCCAGCAAGTACCCTTATTCGCGTTAAAACCTCCTCGTAAGTCTTAATTGTTACCATTGTCATAAAAGCGACTTTTTTGCGCAACATCCTTGTCATGTTTCATCTATAAACTCCTGCTCATTGAATTATTAAGTCATAAATTATTTATATAACAAAGTTTATGACCTAAAAAAACAAACTAGCAAATCCGCTAACTAACGAGTAAAGGTGTATGCGATGAAAGGCGTTAAACCATTAATCTTAGCTGGTATTGTGGCCGCAAGTGCAGCAGTACACGCAAACGATTTAGATAAGGTTATTGATAAAAGCAGTGAAATTAATAAATCAGCTGCGCAATCACAAACAAAAATAGACAAGATTGCAGATTCAATGCAAGGACGTTTACAGCAATTTAAAACCCTCAATAAAGAGATTGATGGTTTAGCTGTATACAACGCCCAGCTAACTAAACAATTAAATAATCAAATAGAAGAGATGGAATCTTTAAACCTGTCAATGGATCAGGTTTCTATTATTGAACGTCAAATTACGCCGCTAATGCTTAGAATGATTGAAGGTCTTGAGCAGTTTGTATCTTTAGATATTCCATTTTTAGCTGATGAGCGCACTAAGCGCGTTACGTCTTTAAAAGAAATGATGAATCGTGCTGATATTAACTCAAGTGAAAAATTCCGCCGTGTACTTGAAGCGTATCAAGTAGAAGTTGACTACGGGCGCACTATTGAAGCTTATACCGCACTTTTAAATGTGGATGACAAAGAGCGTGAAGTTGATTTTTTACGCATTGGCCGTTTAGAGCTTATTTACTTAACACGCGATGGCAAAAAAGCAGGTAGTTGGAATGCAGATACAAAGTCATTTGAAGCATTACCAGACTCTACAATAAGCCAAATTAATAAAGGTTTACGCATTGCGCGTAAACAACTTGCCCCAGATATGTTAACTCTGCCAGTACATGCAGCAGAATAAGAGGTTGAAAATGAAATTGTTTACTCAAATGACAAAAATAGCTCTTTTTGCTGCAAGCCTAAGCATTACTGGTGCAAGTATAGCGGCAGAGCCAATGAACTTAGATTCATTACTTAAAACGCTTGAAAATGGTAAATCAGCTCAAAGCGAGCAAAATAAACAACGTGAACAAGAGTTTGCTGCTCGCCAAAGTGAGCAAGTACAAATGCTTAAAAATACCCAAGCAAAGCGCAATCAAATGCTGGTGGAATCTGAACGTCTAGAAACGCAATTTGAAGAAAACGAAGTAAAACTTGCTAACTTAACAGACACGCTTTCTAAACGAATGGGTTCGCTTAAAGAGTTGTTTGGCGTTCTTCAGCAAGTTGCAGGGGATTCTAGTAATAAATTTGCGACATCAATAGTATCTGCTCAGATTGCTGGGCGCAGTACGTTTATGGATGACCTAGCTCAAAAGATGGGCTCAACTTCAAAACTTGCTTCAATAGAAGATATTGAAAAAGTATGGTTTGAATTACAACGCGAAATGACCGAGCAAGGTAAAGTAAGTCGTTTTAACGCAAGTGTTATTGTTGAAGGCGGTACTAAAGCACAGCAAGAAGTTGTGCGAGTGGGCGCATTTAACCTTATATCAAACGGTAAGTATTTAGAGTTTAATCCTTCGACTAATTCTTTGAGTGAATTAACTCGCCAACCTGTATCGCGCTTTACTGCAACAGCAGAAGAGCTACAAAGCACTAAAAGTGGCGTGGTGCAATTTGCACTTGACCCAACAGGTGGCTCTATACTTGGTTTATTAGTACAAGCACCGGATACCCAAGAGCGTGTTCACCAAGGTGGCACAGTGGGTTATGTGATTTTAGGCGTAGGTGTTATTGCACTTCTTATATCACTTGAGCGTTTTTTCTCACTATTGATTATGGGCGGTAAAATTCGTCGTCAGCTTAAAGATACAGTTGCACGTGATGACAATCCGCTTGGACGCGTAATGAAAGTAAAAGATCAATTTCCAAGTGTTTCACACGACACACTGGAGCTTAAATTAAGTGAAGCTATTTTACGTGAAATGCCAAAAGTGACGCGTAATTTAACACTTATCAAAATCATCTCTGTTGTTGCGCCGCTGTTAGGTTTACTAGGTACGGTAACCGGCATGATCAATACATTCCAAGCAATCACCTTATTTGGTACTGGGGATCCTAAGCTTATGGCGGGTGGTATTTCTCAAGCGCTAGTAACAACGGTATTGGGCTTAGTGGTCGCCATACCAACGGTATTTTTATACACCTTACTTAATACGCGCGCTAAAAATATCTTGTTAACTATTCAAGAGCAGAGCGCCGGTATTATTGCAGAGCGAAGCGAGAAGGGAGCATAAACCATGGTGCTATTGATTGACTCAATCAATGCTATCCGTGATTTTCTCGACACCGGTGGCCAAGTTCTCTTGGTCATCGGGGTGTTAATCTTCGCGATGTGGTTATTGATACTCGAGCGATTTATTTACTTTTTTAATGGTTTTAGAAGCTATAAACACGCTCTTAAAGCCAATTGGATTAACCGTGCAGAACGAGATAGCTGGAATGCAGAGCAAATACGCGAAGCGATGATATCGCGAGCTGGTATGCGCTTAAACACCAATCTTTCTTTAATTAACGTGATGGTTGCTTTGTGTCCACTACTTGGTTTGTTAGGCACGGTGACGGGTATGATAGAAGTGTTTGATGTAATGGCAATTACCGGCACAGGGAGTGCGCGTTCAATGGCATCGGGGGTATCTAAAGCAACTATCCCGACAATGGCAGGCATGGTAGGTGCGTTATCTGGGGTATTTGCCTCAACGTACTTACAACGAAAAGCTAAGCGCGAAGTAGAACTACTACAAGACAGCATGGTTTTAGACCATTAAGCAAAATTTTGATGAGCGGCTCTTATAAAGCCGCTCATCCTAGGAGAATAAAAATGAGAGCCCCGTTAGGAAACCTATTTCAAGAAGACGAAGCTGAAGAAATAAACATGACCCCAATGCTAGACGTTGTATTTATCATGCTTATTTTCTTTATTGTAACTGCCTCTTTTGTTAAAGAAGCCGGTATTGATGTAAACCGCCCAGAAGCAGCAACAGCGGTTAAAAAAGAGCGCGCTAATATTTTAGTGGCTATTTCTGATACAGGCGAGATTTGGATTAATAAACGTCAAATTGATGTACGCGCGGTACAAGCCAATATCGAGCGTTTAAAAGCAGAAAATCCACAAGGTAGCGTTGTGATTCAAGCAGATAAAAAAGCCACTACCGAAATGTTAATTAAGGTGATGGATGCCTCGCGCGCGGCGGGCGCATTTGATGTATCAATTGCCGCACAAGATGCGTCTTAAGGGCTAGTTATGTTGCGATATTTAGTTGCATTAGTGATAGCCGGTGTAGTGACCTTTATGTTGTTTTTAGGCATGCAGGCACTGATCACTGGCGGTGAAGGCGCTATGACGGATCCGGTAAAGGGTAACGTACTTGATTTTGTTCGCTTGAAAAAAGAAGAAACCGTACAAAAAAAAGAGCGTAAGCCACAAAAGCCACCAACACCAAAAGAGCCGCCACCACCAATGGAATCACCGCAAATGCAAAATAGTGATGCTACAGCAAATGCTAACAACTTTGACTTTGGTGCCAATGTAGAAGCGGATGTAAATTTAGCCGGCGGGTTAGCACTTGAAACAAGTGATGGTGAATACTTACCGATTGTTAAGGTGGCCCCTGTTTATCCGCGCCGTGCGTTATCACGTGGCATAGAAGGCTACGTTATTGTTGAATTTACAGTAACAAAACAAGGTACTGTACGCGACCCACAAGTAGTAAAAGCAGAGCCTGAGTCACTCTTTGATAGAGCCGCGATGGATGCAGCCCTTAAATTTAAATATAAACCGCGCGTAGTAAACGGTGAAGCCGTTGAAGTTGCGGGTGTTCAGAACAAAATATCTTTCCAAATTAGCGGTTAATTAGTAATTAACCACGAGTAAACGGACAGAAATGCGAGGCGATTATGAAATTACTACCTACAGCTAAACTTTTAAAGTTAACACTATTTTGTACCGCTGCGATCAGTACAAGTATTGTTGCACCAAGTGCTCTAAGCCTAATTCCAGGGCTACATGTAGCTACGGCACATGCAGAGCAAGAACAAAAAACGAAACGTGTACCAGCACTGCGTGAAAAGGTTTATAGCCAGCTTGCTCGTGCCCAAAAGCTTGCAGACGATGGTGATGTTAAAGCAGGCCTTGAAGCGCTTGATAGCATTCAAGAGCGAGCTGCAAGCATGAACTCGTACGAAGTGGCAATGATGCATAACTTTTACGGGTTTATTTATTACAACGAAAACGACTTACCAAAAGCGATTGCCTCGTTTGAAAAAGTGGTAGCAGAGGAAGCCATTCCTGAGTCACTTCGTTTAAGCACTACATTTAGCTTGGCTCAACTGGCTATGGCTAATAGTGATTACACTAAAGTTATCTCTTTTTTAGATGACTGGGACAGTATTAACACCCAGCCTAAAACAGAAGGCTACTACTTGCTAAGGGCTCAAACATACTATCAGTTAAAAGATTATAAAAAAGGGCTTGAGTACATATCTCAAGTGATTGCTTTAAGCGACAGCGAAGGCGAAACACCTAAAGAAAACTGGTTAGTACTACAGCGTGCAATGTATTACTCGCTTAATCAAACTGACAAAGTTGTTGAAGTGCTTGAGCGCATGGTAAAGCTTTATAATAAGCCTGAGTATTGGGTGCAGTTATCGGGTATGTATGGTGAAACAGGTAGGGAAAAACAACAGTTGGCGGTAATTGAAGCCGCTTACCAGCAAGGATTTTTAACCTCTAAATCTGATTTACGCCAATTAGCGCAAGTGTATTTATACAATGGTTTAGCGTTTAAAGCTGCAAAAGTGATGAGCGATGCCATTGATAAAGATATTGCTGAAAAAACAGCAAAAAACTACGCTTTTGTAGCAGAGGCGATGATCCAAGCTAAAGAAGATGAAAAATCTATTACCTACTTTGCAAAAGCTGCTGATTTATCTGAGCACGGTAAATACGATCAACGTTTAGCCGAAGTATTTGTTAATACAGAGCAATATGAAGAAGCCGCCGATGCAGCGCGTAAAGCACTTGATAAAGGTGGTCTTGATTTTGAATCAAATGCATTTGTTGCACTGGGTATGGCGCAGTACAACATGCAAAATTTTGATGCATCAATTTTAGCGTTTGAGCAGGCAGAAAAACATAAAAAATCTCAGCGTTTAGCACAGCAGTGGATCAAATATGTAAAGCGCGAAAAAGTGCATGCAGAAACACTTAGAACAGCTTTACTGTAAATTTTAAAGCGCTTTGCTAATTAACAAGTAACGCGTGTAAAACCAGTTCATAATCGCAATACTAAAACCGCCTCAGGGCGGTTTTTATCGTCTCTAAAAGCATCCAATTGTTTGATTTTAAATAAGTTACTTTTGTCATCTTATGGTTATTAAACTGTAACTACTTTGTCATAAGTCTCCCGTATTGTAACCGCAGCTAAACTCAAGTGACCTTAAAGCATTATTTAAGTGTTTTATGGTGACTTGAGTTTATTTGAGCACCTAAAAAATAATTAAATACTTTAACGGAGTGAACAATGAAATTATCTGACTTATTCAAAGTAAGTTTGATTGCAACTGCAGTATCTTTAGCTGGTTGTGGTGGAGACTTAGTAGTATCTGAAGGCGACACAACTATTAATGAAGGTGATACAGTAACTAACGTTATTGAAGGCGGTGACGATACAAGTGGTGAAACGTCATCACGTGATGATTCACAAAATGCTACCACTGGCTTTCCTACTGATATTGATAATGCACTAACTCAGGGTTTAGCGACTGATGTTTCTAGTGAGTTTACATCTATTACAGATAAGCCCGTTTATCGCTTAGCTGCAGATGCTGTGTTTACTACTGATGTATCGTTAACGAACGACGCACACTGGATCTTAAATGGCCGTACTGCGGTTGGTAATGATCGCACAGATAACGCCAAACTTTATATTCAGCAAGGTACAACGATTATTGGCGAAACAGGAGATGACTTCCTAGTTGTTCGTCGCGGTTCACAAATTGAATCGGTAGGGACTGTAAGTCAGCCCATTACAATGACCTCAATTCAAGATGTTACAGCCCAAGAAACAACGATTGGTCAGTGGGGCGGTTTAGTATTATTAGGTAACGCGCCAGCAAATTCTTGCGGCGACCAAGAAGGTGAAGCTACAGCTGATGAACTTGCTAATTGTGGTGTGTCGGCTGAAGGTGATGCAGGTCAGTTTGGTGGCGATATCAGTGATGATAATTCAGGTACTTTAAAGTATGTACTTGTAAAGCAAGCCGGTAAAACGTTAGGTAATGGTGATGAGTTAAATGGTATTACGTTTGCCGGTGTTGGCTCTGCAACTACGGTTGATTATATTCAAGTACATGAAAATCTTGATGATGGTATCGAGTTCTTTGGTGGCACAGTTAATGTAAGCAATGTTGTACTTACAAATATTGGCGACGATTCGCTAGATTGGTCTTTTGGTTGGACGGGCTCAGCTACAAACGTTTATATTCAGCAAGCGGCTAACGTAGGCGATAACGCTATCGAAGCTGATAACTCTGAATTTGATTCAAGTGCAACACCATTAACACTACCTACTATTTCAAACGTTACAATTGTGGGTGCTGAGGGCAATAACGGCATTCGTTTACGTGCGGGTACTGCTGGGGTTCTTAAAAATGTATTTGTAACGGGCCCAGCTACTTATGAAAACTGCTTACGTGTAGGCTCTGATTCAGTACCTCGTGCAGAGGATGGCACACTTACGATTACAAACTCTATAGTTGCTTGTCAAACTGCAGCGAATAACTTTGGCAGCGAAGTTATTAACGGTGGCGATGTACAATCTTGGTTTGAAGGCCAAGACGCTAACCAAACACTTACCCCAGCTGATTTAATGCTAGATGACAACGGTTATACACCTCTTGCTGGCTCGCCACTTATTGCAAATACTCAAATTGGTGCTTTTGATGGCTCAACTAATTGGATGGAAGGTTGGACTGTTGGTATCAATGGTGGCTTCCCTACTGATATTGATAATGCGCTATCACAAGGTTTAGCATCAGATGTTTCTAGCGAATTTCCGGAAATTACAGATAAGCCAGTATATCGCTTAGCTGAAGATACAACGTTTACAGCGGATGTAACACTTACAAATGACGCACATTGGATTTTAAATGGCCGTACTGCAGTAGGTAATGACCGTGCAGACGCTACAACACTTTATGTTCAAGCCGGCACGACATTAATTGGTGAATCAGGTGATGACTTTTTAGTTGTTCGTCGTGGTTCGCAAATTAACGCAAATGGTAATGCAACTGCACCTATTACAATGACATCTATTGAAGATGTAACAGGCGCTGAAACAACAATTGGTCAATGGGGCGGTTTAGTACTTTTAGGTAATGCTCCTGCTAACTCGTGTGGCGATCAAACTGGCGAAACGACAGCTGAAGAACTTGCTAACTGTGGTGTATCTGCAGAAGGTGACGCTGGTCAGTTTGGTGGCGATATTAGCGATGATAACTCAGGTGTTCTTCGTTATATTGTCGTTAAGCACGCAGGTAAAACTCTTGGTAACGGTGATGAGCTTAATGGTATTTCATTTGCGGGTGTAGGCTCTGCAACAAAAGTAGAATATATCCAAGTTCATCAAAATCTTGATGATGGCGTTGAGTTTTTTGGTGGTACTGTAAATGTTCGTAACATAGTACTTACTGACATTGGTGATGATGCATTTGATTGGTCGTTTGGTTGGACAGGTCGTGCGCAAAATATTTATATTCAACAAAGTGCTGTTGGTGGTGATAACGCTATTGAAGCGGATAACTCAGAATTTGATTCAAATGCTACACCTTTAACAAAACCACTAATTTCTAACGTAACAATTGTGGGTGCTGATGGTACTAACGGTGTTCGTTTACGTGCAGGTACAGCGGGCGTACTACGTAATGTAGTAATTACAGGGCCTGAAGGTTACTCAAACTGTTTACGTGTGGGTTCTGACTCTGTAGCAAATGCAGAATCTGGAGAGCTTTCTATTGAAAACTCAGTAGTGGCATGTAGTGAAGATAATAACTTTGGTAGTGAAGCAATTGGTGGTGGTAACGTTCAATCTTGGTTTGAAGGCCAAACAGGTAACCAAACGCTGACAGCTGCTGGCCTTAGTTTAGCAACCGATGGCTTTACACCTAAATCTAGCTCACCATTATTAGGTTCGGGTGTTGATTCGTCAGACCTTGATTCGTTCTTTACTAAAACAGATTATATTGGTGCGTTTGATGGCGATAATAACTGGATGGATGGTTGGACAGTTGCTATAACGCCAAGTTTTCCTGATGATATTCAAAACGCCTTAGAGCAGGGTTTTGCTACTGATGTATCAGCAAGCTTTCCTGAAATCACAGACAAGCCAGTTTATCAGTTAACTTCTGATGTTGTATTCACTTCAGACGTAACATTAACTAACGATGCACATTGGATTCTAAAAGGCCGTACAGCCGTAGGTAATGACCGCGCTGATGAAACGACTTTATATGTTCAATTTGGTACTACGCTTATTGGCGAGTCGGGTGATGACTTTTTAGTTGTTCGCCGTGGTTCTAAAATAGAGGCTGTGGGCAGTGCAACTCAGCCAATTACTATGACGTCTATTGAAGATGTTACTGGTGGCGAAACGACTATTGGTCAATGGGGCGGTTTAGTGCTTTTAGGTAATGCACCGGCTAACTCATGTGGCGATCAAGAAGGCGAAGCTACCGCTGATGAGCTTGCAAACTGTGGTGTGTCTGCTGAAGGTGACGCTGGTCAATTTGGTGGTAATGACCCAGAAGATAACTCAGGTACTTTAAAATACGTGGCAGTTAAACAAGCAGGTAAAACGCTTGGCAACGGAGATGAGTTAAACGGCATTACGCTTGCTGGTGTTGGTAGTCAAACAGAGCTTGATTACATTCACGTTCATGAAAATCTGGACGATGGTGTTGAATTTTTCGGTGGTACTGCAAACATCAGTCACCTGGTTTTAACTAATATTGGTGATGACTCACTAGATTGGTCATTTGGTTGGACGGGTAAAGCGCAATACGTACTTATCAAGCAAGCTGACTCAACAGGTGATAATGCAATTGAGGCGGATAACTCTGAGTTTGATTCAAGTGCAACTCCACTCACAATGCCTACAATTTCTAATGTTACTATTATTGGTAATGTTGGGGTTAACGGTATACGTCTACGTGCAGGCACTGCGGGTATGCTTAAAAACGTGGTTGTGACAGGCGGGGCAGATTATTCAAATTGTTTACGTGTAGGTTCAGATTCAGCTCCTCGCGCAGAGGATGGTACATTAACTGTTACTCACTCAGTTGTTGCATGTGAAACGGCAAATAACTTTGGTACACAAGCTATTGGTACTGGTAATGTTGAGTCTTGGTTCTTAGGCCAAACAGGTAACTCTGTGCAAGCAGCCACAGACCTTGGTTTAGCAGATAACGGATATATGCCTTCGGCTGAGTCATTACTGTTAGGTAATGGTTTTGATTCTTCAAGCCTAGATAGTTACTTTGATTCAGTAGATTACATTGGTGCAATGGATGCACAAACAGACTGGACAGCAGGTTGGGTTAAGGTAGGCCTTTAATCCAAACCACATTATAGCCGAGCGAAAGCTCGGCTAATGTCTTGTTTTGTTTCGGAGTATAAAAATGAAATCTTTTAAACCCTCTTCTCTTGTTCTATGTAAACTAAATTGCGCAGTTATGGCTGCAATTATGGGGCTATCAGTAAACACAGCTATAGCAGCCGAAGCCGAAGAGCAAGAAATAGAAGAAGTAGTTGCTGTTGGCCAGCGACTAAAAGGTAGTGCAGGCGCAGTACTACAAGAGCGTCAAAATCAGGCATTTGTTGCTGATATTATGGGTGCTGATCAAATATCACGCACAGGTGATGGCGATGCAGCTTCAGCGCTTCGTCGTGTGACAGGTTTAACCTTAGTCGATGGTAAATATATTTATGTTCGTGGTTTGGGTGAACGTTATTCAAGTACCCAACTTAATAGCATGTATGTTCCAAGCCCAGATCCCACTCGATCAGTTGTCCCACTGGATTTATTTCCATCGGATATTATTGAAAGCTTAAGTGTGCAGAAATCGTTTTCTCCTGATATGCCAGCGCACTTTGGTGGTGGTAATGTAAATATACGCACCAAATCTATTCCTTCTGATTTTTTGTTTAAAATACAGTTAGGTACTTCATATAACACCTCTAACAGTGACACCGGTTATTTTTACAGTGGTGGTGATGATGATTGGATGGGGCGCGATGATGGTACACGTGCTTTACCTTCATCAATTTCTACAGCGCTCAAAAGTGATGCAGGACTTGAAGGTGACAGCAGTACTACGCTTGAGCAGCGTCAAGCGCTCCTACAATCTCTAGATTGGCAAGTTGGACCTACTGAGAAAGACGTTGATCCAGGCATGAACTTTTCAGTAGCACTAGGTGATAGGTTTGAGTCTGAAGTAGGTACTTTTGGCGTTCTTGCAGCGGTTTCCTATGACAATGAATGGGAAGTAGTTAAAGAGCAAAGCGGTACAAATTTAGGTAGTTTGGGCTGCGAAGATAAATGTTTTGCACAAACTTATGATGGCATATCTACTGAACAAACCGTTCGTTGGAGTGGCACATTAAATTTAGGTTATGAATTTAATAATAACCATAAATTTGAACTAACGAATATAGCGCTTCATGATATGAGTGACAGAGTGCGTAATCGTGACTTTTTCGATGCTAACGAGTCTGAAGAAGGTGTAACTGAGTTACGCCGTGTTGACGTTATGTATGAAGAGCGTGAAATGTTCTCTACGCAGCTCAAAGGGACGCATAACTTTCCTGAATTAGAAAATTTATTTTTTGATTGGTATGCCGGTACAAGCCGCGCCAACAGAGATGCTCCTGGCGCATTGGATGTTGTTTTTCAAACTAACTTAAATGATGGTGTATTTGAATCAGAGCAGTTACAAGATGTTGCTGCAACAAACGTAACACGTGATTATCAAACTTTGCATGATGACGTAGATACATATGGTTGGAATATGGGCATCCCGTTTTATGGTGATGGCTATGAGTTAGAGCTTAAGGTGGGTGGCGATTTTTCTGAAAAAAAACGTGATGCAAGTAATATTCAATTTGGTATTACGCACCGTGGTATAACAGATGAATATACATTTGGCTCAAACATAGACCAAATTTTTTCTGACGAAAATTTAGCTAATAGTGAGTTTTATACAAGTATTACAGGCTCTGGTATTTTTGATGATGGTACCGCAGATGGTGATAAGTACAGCGCTGCACATAAGTTAGACGCTTATTATTTTATGGCCGACTTTTTCTACGAAAACACATGGCGTATAACCGGTGGTATTCGTTGGGAAGACTTTTCTCAAATATCAGTGCCTTTTCAGGCTCATACTAATTTCTTTGATGGAACAATTGAAGAAGTGAGCGAAGTTGCAATAAAAGAAGATAACTTTTTTCCTTCTTTAGCAATTACTTATATTATGGATGAAGAAATGCAGTTTCGCTTAAACTTAAGTGAAACGACGATTCGCCCAGATATGCGTGATGTAAGCTCAACTTATTATGTTGACCCACTAACAGAGTTTTTAGTGCGAGGCTCGCCTACACTTCAAAGCTCTAAGCTAAAAAATGCTGACTTTAGGTTTGAGTGGTACATGCCTTCAGGAAACAATCTATCAGTTGCTTTGTTTTATAAAGATATTGAAAACCCAATTGAAATGGTTGAGTTAGCGGGTGTTGGTGGAGCCGCTCCGCAATTACTAACAGCAAATGCGCAGTCGGGTGAACTAACAGGTATTGAGGTAGACTTTTTAACTGACTTTAGTTTTATTCATAATGATTTATCTGCCATATTTTTATCAGGTAACGTTACTCTATCGGATTCAAGTGTTGAGCTTGGCATAAACGATGCTGATGGGGTTGATTCATTATTTGAACAACAACTAAAAGAGGCGCTGGAAGCAGACTCTGTTTCTAACATTGTTACTAATAATAAACGTCGTTTAGTTGGTCATTCTGAATGGGTAGCAAACTTACAAATGGGTTATGACTCTGCTGATGGTTTTCATTCTACCTCAGTTGTTTATAACGTGTTTGGGCCGCGCATAATCGTACCAGGTACGCGTGGTAACGAAGACGCAGAAGAAAAGTCATTTCATTCTCTTGATTTAGTTTATTCTTACTTCCCTAACTTTAATACTAAAGTTAATTTTAAAGTTAAAAATATACTTGGCCAAGAAAAAGAAATTGAACAAGAAAACTTAACACTTTGGCGTCAAGAAGAAGGCACTGAGTTTAGTTTAAGCTTTAGCTACGAGTTTTAATTTTCTACCCAAGGAAGGGGGATATAATAAAACCTAATTACCTATTAGCCCTGTATTTAATACAGGGCTTTTTTATGACTATGAAAAATATTTAAGTTCTACTTTATTCACTAGTTTTAGCGCGCTGGTGGTGTTATTTTGACGTTAATGAAAATTAAATCTCACGCAATGAATTTAATTTTTAATGTATTAAGGCATCTTTTATGAATCAAACAGTGGAACAAACAATGAAAAAAGTAGGATTAGTCGGTTGGCGTGGCATGGTTGGCTCTGTGTTATTAGAACGTATGCAGCAGCAAAGTGATTTTGCCCATATCGACACCACCTTTTTCACCACCTCACAAGCGGGGCAACTCGGCCCTGATATTGCAGGCGACGCAAAACCATTGCTAGATGCAAGTGACATTAGCGAACTTGCTAAAATGGATATTATTGTTACTTGCCAAGGCGGTGACTACACCAATGCTGTATATCCAAAACTTCGAGAGTCGGGTTGGGATGGTTACTGGATTGATGCAGCTTCAGCACTGCGTATGAGTGAGGACAGCATAATAGTGCTAGATCCCGTAAACAAAGATGTTATTGAACAAGGCTTAGAGCAAGGCGTTAAAACGTTTGTTGGTGGTAACTGTACAGTATCGCTAATGCTACTTGCATTAGGCGGTTTATTTGAGCAAGACCTAATTGAATGGGTAAGCCCAATGACTTACCAAGCAGCCTCTGGTGCTGGTGCACGAAATATGAAAGAGCTTATTGCACAAATGGGCGCTATTCATGCAAGTGTTGCTGAGCAATTAGATAACCCAAGCTCTGCTATTTTAGAAATTGATAAAATAGTCAGTGAAACAATGGCGTCTAAAGACTTACCACAAGATCAATTTGGTGTGCCATTAGCGGGCAGTTTAATCCCGTGGATTGACGTACCTATGCCAAGCGGTCAGTCTAAAGAAGAATGGAAAGCGCAAGTAGAAGCGAATAAAATTTTAGGCTCTTCTAAGCAACCAGTACCTATTGATGGTTTATGTGTACGTATTGGCGCTATGCGTTGTCATTCACAAGCGATGACCATTAAATTACGTGAAGATATTAGCGTAGAAAAAATTGAAGAAATTTTAGCGTCTCATAATGAGTGGGTTAAGGTAATTCCAAACGAGCGTGAAATTAGTGCCACAGATTTAACACCGGTTAAAGTAACGGGCACTTTAAGCATTCCTGTTGGGCGTATTCGTAAATTAGCGATGGGACCAAAATACATTAGCGCATTTACAGTAGGCGATCAGCTTTTATGGGGCGCGGCAGAGCCACTTCGTCGTATGTTACGCATAATTGTTGATGGTGAGTAATACCAATTCGCAATAATACTTAATTAATTTGAGGGGTTAAATCTGACGTTAACTACGTTAAATATTTTTGATATAGAACAACTAAATAACGAAATTTTTGCCTTGTTATCGACACGATTTTCTTCCCTCTAAATAGATCACTTAATTAAGCGAATTGGTATAATATATAATCAGTATTAACAAAAGGGGTTGGCAATTTGCCAGCCCTTTTTAGTTTAATGGCTTATAAAACCGCTTAAGAGGCTAAAACAATACTTTTTTATGAATGTTCACTTTTGTTTATTATTGAACTTAAGTAAACTGTTTACATTGTGCAACAGCCTATTCAAGTAACATTAATGACCTCTCACACAAATAACTTTGCCAATAAGCGATTAGCATTTGTTAGCTCCTATTTTAGTTCTGCAATTGCTATAAACACGGTTGTTTCTTGTTTTCTTATTTTTAGCAGTATTAACCACAGCGCCTCGCAAGAAAAGCTTTACTGGCTTTTTACGTTATCATTTATTTCATTACTTCGAATAGCAAGCCATGTATTTGTTAACAACACCCATGCTTTTAAATATCACCTGTATTTTATAGGTTTATTATTAACGGCATTAACATGGGCTGCTTTTCCTATTTTGTTTTATGAAAACATGCAAATGCAGGAAAAATTTGTATCATTGGTTGTTTTTAGCTCCCTCGCTGGTGGCGGTGTAAACGTTTTAGCTTCTGATATTCGTTCCTCCTTGTCGTATATAACCTGTTTACTGGTTCCTTTTAGTATTTTATTACTTTTACAGCCTATTGAAGATGAGAATGTACTAGGTGTTTTAGGGCTCGTTTTATGGTTTATTTTGTGTTTTATAACGGCTTCACGTAGTGCAAAAGATGTAAAATCATCAATTAATAACGAACTTAAGTTAGATCAATTTATTGAAAACTTAGAAAACGAAGTGCAACTTCGTACCGAACAAATAATTTCTTTAGAGCAAAAAGACAACCTAACTAAATTGTTTAACAGGGGGAGCTTTGTTTCTAATGTTGAACTTGATTTAGCCAATCAAAATGATGATATTAAAGCTGTTTTATTTTTAGATATGGATGACTTTAAAATCATCAACGATAAATACGGTCACGATTTTGGTGATTTTGTGCTGGCTCAAACAGGTAAACGATTAGTTGAAACACAAACCCAAGGCGACTTTATTGCTTGTCGATGGGGAGGTGATGAGTTTATTTTTTATTCTCGCACTAACACCGAAGACGAACTTTTTGACTGTGTTTTTAGATTAGTTAAAACCTTAACGAAAACAGTAAGCATGAACAGCTATCAAGTAAATCCCTCTTTTAAGGTTGGGCTGTATTTTACGCGCGAGAACTTTAATCTTGCAGAGGCGATTAAATACGCTGATGTAGCTATGTATGAAGGTAAGAAAAGCCGTAATGAAATATCGGTATTTGACGAGCGAATGCATGAATCGCTTAAAAGAGAAGAAGTACTTCGCAGCTCAATTAAAGAGTGCGTAGAAAAAGGTGACTTTCACCTGTGCTATCAACCTATTGTTGATATAAGCACAAATGAAATAACTACGTTTGAAGTACTACTTCGTTGGCAGTTTAATGATGAATTTATTCCCCCTTCAGAATTTATAGATATTGCAGAGCGATATGGAAAAATTAATATACTCGGCGAATTTGTACTAGAGCAAGCCATTGCGAGCTTAAGTAAGCTAAATGCCGTCAACAGTAATATTGGATTGTCGATTAATGTGTCGGTGCTGCAACTAGAAAACCATAACTTTTTAGATTTTTTAGTTGCGCTTTTAAATAGGTACGCAGTTAAACCATACAATGTGCATTTAGAAATAACAGAAACAGTCATGATTAAAAATTTACCGTATTTGTCAAAAGTGATTACGGCCATAAAAAATACTGGAGTGCGTATTTCTATTGATGACTTTGGTACTGGGTTTTCTTCTATATCGGTTTTAAAAGAGCTGTCAGTTGATTACATTAAAATAGACAAATCTTATATTGATAATATTTGTGAGTGCTCAAAAGATAAAAGTATTGTTTCTGCGGTAACTAACATGTCGCATATGATTGGTTGCCAAGTAATAGCGGAGGGCGTAGAAAATCCCGCTCAGTTAACGTTGTTACAAAGCTTAGAAATTGATAAATACCAAGGTTTTATATTCAGTAAACCAGTTAGATTTGATCAAGCACTATCCTTGATATATTAAAGGTACTCGTTGTTTTTATTTAGTTAAGCATTGCTGCATAAACCCAATTTTTTGTAGCAATTTTAAATTGGTATAACCTTTGCTGTTAATACTTAAATTAGCCACTTTAACTTCACTTAGGCTATTAACGATGTATTTTAAATACGATTTACGTAGTGTTGTTACAATTTTGCGTAATTCTTACATGTTTAAAATGCTCATTTGAAAGTATTAGGTAAAGGAAATTACAATGAGCTCGGTTTCTAATGTATTTCATAGCAAATGGTTTAACTCATTTGCGGTTATTTTATTAGTCCTTATTATTGCCCGAATAGCCGCACCTTATGCGCTTCAGCAGTACGTAAATTATCAGCTAAAACATACGCAAGGTGTTACGGGGCATGTTGGTGATGTAGATTTGTTTTTATATCGCGGTGCCTACGCGATTGACGACGTTGAAATTTACGCTATTGATGCAACTTCAGCTCCTAAGCCTTTACTGAGTATTCAAACTCTCGATTTTTCACTTGCGTGGTCAGCCCTTTTAAAAGGGAATTTAGTCACAAATATGGCTTTTACGCGTCCTGAGATAGTTATTTACGATAAAGACCCCAATGCTTCTGAGCAAAATCAACAAGTAAAAGATGAAACCACTTGGGTGGGACTGGCGAATGACTTAGTACTGTTTTCTATTGATACCTTAATAATTGAGCAAGGCAAGTTAACCTTAGTTAACTCAACCAATAACGGTGAAAAACCCACTTTTATATCAAATATTAATGCCAAAATTGAAAATATAACGAATGCGCAAAACCTATCAAAAACACTTGTGACTACTCTAAACGTAGAGGGGGCGTTAATGGGGGAGGCCGCATTAAAACTTGATGGCAAACTAGACCCTTTTAGCAAACACGCTAATTTTGATTTTAACGCAGAGGTACAGCGCTTCTCAGTTAAAAATCTCGACACTGTATTTAAAGTGTATACACCGTTTGATATTGAAGCGGGGGGCGTTGATGGCGCAATGGAACTTGTGGCTAAAGATAATAACTTAAATGGTTATGTAAAAGCGGGTGTTCAAAACCTGAGTGTATTTTCTTGGCGAGAAGATATAGAAAAAGATGATGACGGTATCTTTACTGCTATATTTGAAGGCAGTGTAGATTTACTGGGCTCTATACTTGAAAACGATGAGTCTAAGCTTGTTGCTGCACGCATTCCTATAGAGGGGCAATTAGATAATACGGATGTTTCGACTTTCAAAGCCGTTATTTCGGTTTTAAAAAATGCTTTTTTTGATGCGTTTAAAATGAAAGTGGATAATGTTATTTCTTTTGAAGATCCAAAGAGTGATGAATCTTTAAGTAATAAAAGTAATTAATGTATTTATATATCCCAAATTAAACGTTTAACTCAAAGTAACACCAACATTATTGATGTTGGTGTTACTTAGTTTAGACATTTCTATTTGTCTTTACTTAATAGCGCTTTAAGCTCTGCAATTTGAACTTGTAGCTCATTTACCTGACCTTGTGTTGCAGGTAGTGAATCGTTATCCGCAAGCTCTTCTCGGGCATTTCGGTGCTCCTCACTCATTACCTCAAGTATTGCACCTACCATCATGTTTAAAAACACAAATGCAGTTAAGAATATAAACGTAAGGTAATAAATCCAGCTTAATTCGTACACCGCCATTGTTTCGTACATTATGTCGGTCCAATCTTCAAACGTTGCTATTCTAAACAAGGTAAGCATTGATATTGAGACGTCTTGCCAAAGTACGGGGTTTATTTCAGCAAACATCATGCTGCCCATTGCAGCGTATATATAAAAAATAACAAACATTAATAGGGCTATATAACCCATTTGCGGAATTGCTTTAAGCAATGAGTTAACCAATAAGCGCAGCTCTGGGATCATCGAAACCAATCGTAACACTCTAAATATGCGCAACAGCCTAGCAATTAACATTGTAGAGCCAGCAGCAGGGTATAAACTGCCCAATACTATGATAGTGTCAAATATATTCCATCCCTTAGAAAAGAAGTCTTTAATGCCTTTGCTTGCAACAAAGCGGATTATTAGTTCAATTAAAAAGAATGCAGTAATGCCAACGTCCATCCAATTTAGAGCAAGCTCTACGGTAGGATGTAGTGAGTAAGTGTGTGCACCTACTGTAAGGGCAGAAACAATAATTACAGCTATAACAAATGATTGAAATATCTTGCTTTTGTCTATACGCTGAAACAACTTTTGTAACTGCGACATCATAGTAATAGATCCTTTGGATATTAAGATTTTATGGCGCTAATATACAATAGTATCGTAATAATTTAACGCTTTTTCGATATAGAAAGTGTAAGGAAATTTAATGTTTATCAATAAACTAAAAAGCAGCGCATTACTTATTATTGGATCATGTGTTTTGGCTGGTTGCAGCTCTGATGCACGTTTTCATGAATTGCAATCGGCGCGCCTTGATGAGTGTAACTATAAAGCTGACAAAGAATATTACGAATGCCTAGATAAACAAGACTCTAACTACGAAGAGTTTAAAAAACAGCAACAAGCACAGACTAAATAAATAAGTAACCTTTATATTTATGACTAAAACTCAAAAACAGCGTGATAAACAAATTCGCTTAGCGCTTACTAATGCATGCGAAGCAATAAAAGAAATGGTAATTGGTTTTGATTATCTAACGCATACAGTTGATTTAAATAACGAAGTAAACACGTTAAAAGTACAATGTTACTTTATTGATGAGATAGCCCGTGAAGATGCAAAACCGCAACTTGATGAGTTAACGCAGATTATACTTAGCCAGCTAGCAGCTATTAAGTTGAACGCAAAACCAGCACACATCTCATTTTTAGCCAATTAACAGCGGTTTAGTTGGTATGACATCACATGGACGTTATAATTAGATAAATTATTTTTAGGGTTTAAATTATGGCTGTTCCTTCGCGTTCGCAAATTTCACCAGGTACCACAGTAAATATTGTATTAAAAGAAGATCAACGCAGCGGCACATTAACAGAAGGTGTGGTTGAGCGCCTTTTAACAAAATCCCCAAATCACCCACACGGTATTAAAGTACGTTTAGAAGATGGTCAAGTTGGCCGAGTAAAAGAGATTTTATAATGGTAACGTTAACAGAGCAGGCTTTTTGGGATTTGGTAACAACGCCTGATTTAGGGCTCGATCCACAAAGTGTGAGCGATAACCTAAAAAACAAACTGAATGATTTAAGCGATCAGCACCTTATTGATTTTGATAAACACTTTGGCATACATATGCGTAAATGTTTTACCTGGGATTTGTTTGGTGCCGCTTTTGTGATGGCTGGATGTAACGACGATTACGGTTTTAGCGAGTTTAGATGTTGGTTAATTTCGCGCGGTAAAACAGTATTCGAAAACGCTTTAGAAAATGCTGATTCGTTAGCGCAGTGTACACCTGTTTATTACTTAAACGAGCAGCCTTACCCGTATATTGATGAGTATGATTTAATAGCCGGTTTATTATTTGAAGAACGCAGCGAAGACGAATTACCGTTTATTCCATCAGGCAGTGATGAACCTAAAGGTAAACGTTTTAAAGACAAACCTAAGTTTTTAAAGCAAAGCTACCCTTTATTATTTGCAAAGTACTGGCAATAAAATAAATAGTAATTTGTGCGCTATTTAAACAGTTTAATGAGTTTAATTTCCCTACAAGTAAGCGCATTGATATAAATCGTTTTGTTGTTTAAGTACGTATTAACTAAAGTACTTAACAGCAAAATGGTTTGTAATGCAGTATCTAGGAGGAATCTTTGTGGATTTAAATGTGTTAAATCTAAGGGATTTATTTGCGGCACGAGGTTTATAACCTAATGGGCTCGGTAATTGCTCTTGCGTTATCTTACTGGCTTACACACATGTAAGAATCAGTAATAGTCGAGCAAAGCTCCCTTAGCTGCTCGCGTCTCGGTTCCTGAATACGACTTCTCTCCTTTTATAGTAAATCTCTGTTATAGTTGTTAAAAGTTATAAAAGCTAAGTGATTAGGCATTTTGCTATTATTTAACACGCTGACTCACGAGGATACACCCACGAAATGAAATATTTAACACTCGCTTTATTAACTGTCGCTTTTACAAGTGCAAATGCTTTTTCTGAGCCGAGTAATAAAACACGATTTATACCGCTTTTAAAGTCAAAATTGGGAGCCTACGAAGTTGTGTCGAGCAACTCAGGGTTATGCGTTAACAGCAATTTGAGTTTGACAGATGAAAGTGATTTAAGTGCGGGTTTTAAACTTGGTGAGCAAATTGTATTTGGATCGCTCCACAATGGTACCCGAACCATTAAAAAACCAAACTTTTGCTTTATAACCAGCACGCTTAAATATAAAAGTGATGGCCTTGAAAACGGCTTAAGAATGAGCCGTTGTGAAAGCCCAGCAAACGAAAAAACAATCAGTCAAAGTATCAAGTTTTTAGCCGATAACACACTCAAATACACATTGAGCGAACCCAATGTAGAGTGCACATTTAAAAAAGCAGATGAGAGTAAATAAAGCATCTAGTAAGTAGCAAATCATTCGCAGTATATTTTAGGGATATCGCGCCAACGCGTAGTGTACTGCGGCGACAAAAAATCACGGTTCATGTGCCACCGGTCATTTAATTTACTACTTGCAAGGCTTAGCATTCCTTTTCCGTATCGTTTGTTAATTGTGTCTAAGCATTGCATAAGTTTTGGATTATCAGGGCTTTTATTAAATAAGTCATTTTGCTGAAACTGTTCTGATATTAGCTCTACCGCGCCTACACCACATTTATAAAACCGTATACCGGGTTGGTAAATCTTATTAAATACCTCAGATACAGCATTAGCCATCACGCAGGTGTCGTTAGTGGGTGAGGGGAACTTATACACAAACGATTTTTTATAATATTTATTTTCGTGCGCGCCACTGGCTGCAAAAATATAAAGCTGGTGAGTGAGCGAACGTTGCGCTCTTAATTTATTAGCCACTGTGGTTACATGGTTAATTAGCGCTGTTTTAAGTGCTGTTGGCTCACATATGCGCTCTCCAAAACTACGGGTCGAATAAATCTCCCGCTTGTCTTGTCGTACATCATCCCAGTTTAAGCATGTTATCCCGTTAAGCTCGCTTACTGTGCGTTCAACAACCACACTAAATGCACGGCGCATTGCTCTAGGGTTTTGCTGAGCAAGATCCCAGGCGGTTTGTATATTCATTATTTTAAGTTTTTTAGCTAGCCGCCGGCCTATTCCCCAGACATCTTCGCAGCTCATTCTTTGTAAAATAGCTTGGCGAGTTTGTTCGCTATTTATTACTGCTACACCATTAAAACCACTGAGCTTTTTAGCGGCATGGTTAGCGGCTTTTGCTAAAGTAGGGGTCGGGCCAAAACCAACACCTACAGGAAGTTTTGTTTCGCGCCATACTGTGCGCCTTATTGTATGACCGTATTCATGCCAGTCTTTAATTAATGATGTGTAGCCATCAAAGTGCAAAAACGATTCATCAATACTGTATATGTGCTGTGTATCGCAAAAGCGAGCGATGATGTTCATCATTTTGTCGCTTAAATCAGCATAAAGCTCGTAATTGCTAGAGCGAATAACAACGTTGTTTTGCTCAAGTAAATGCTTAACTTTAAAGTACGGGCCAAATTTAGGAATATTTAAGCGCCGAGCAATAGGGCAAATAGCGCATACACAGCCATCGTTATTGGTAAGTACAACCACGGGTTTGGATCGAATAGCAGGGTCAAATACTTTTTCGGCACTGGCATAAAACGACACAGCATCAACTAAGGCATACATTTTAATAACTCTGGGCTTTGCCTGTGCATTCTTATTGATAGCGTTACTACGCCTTCGAGCTGAAACTCGTCTGCAGAGGTGAGTTGTACAGGCTTATGTAAAGAAGACGCTGAAAGCAGCCGTGCATTGGTTTTATCAAGCAGCTTGCATACAAAAAGACCATTTAAGTTAGCAACAATAACGTCACCATTTTCTGCAGGCTCTGCACGGTCAATAACTAATAAGTCCCCTTCAAAAATTCCGACTTCTTGCATAGAGTTACCCGATGCTAGGCCAATAAAGGTAGCATTTGGGTGCTTTATTAAAAGCTCATCAAGGGTTACACCTAGCTCGGTGTACTGCGCTGCGGGCGATTCAAAACCACACACGCCTGCTTCTATATAAATGGGAATGACAAACATAACACAACCTAAAACGCATATACTGTATAAGTGTACAGTATATGCGTTTTGTGTAAGTTATGCCAAGAAATGTATAACCGATCAATCCATATTTTTGATCATTTGCTGTGCGATATCTAAAAAGTCTTTGATTTGCTGAGGGTTTAAGTTTTTACACATTTGATTATTTATTTTCTGCTCTGAGGCTAATAACTTATCAAAAAGAACTTTCCCTTGCTCTGTGAGCGACAAAATAAAGCAGCGCTTATCGTGCTCACTTGCCTGTTTATTTATTAAATTTAAGCCAATAAGATCTTTAATTAAACGTGCTATTTGCGCTTTGTCGCGCTGCGTTTTAGTAACAATATCGTTAGCCGTACAGTTATTTACGTTCGCAATAATATGTATGCAGCGTACGTGCATAGCATTAATACCAAGTTCGCCTGCGTTAATTGCTTCACGAATTGTGACGCGGTAATTTTGCATCAATTCAAATAGCGTATTTGATAAAGGTGTATTCATAAAACTCTCAATATAGTTGACAAAGTCAATTAATTTGTTATAGTTGATTTTATCAACCAATGGGGCGTTGTGCAATGTCTGCTTTTATAGCAGCCAATTATTATACCAATCTGCTTATATATGGGGTTTATTTAACGTTAAGAAGATTACGCTAGAACTAGGCTAAAATTTTTTATCTAGTTGCTCTAAATAAAAAATTTTTAACAACGTGATAGTGCAATTTAATTCGTTAAATTGATCAAAGATTTATGCAAGTTGGTATTAAAGTCCAAGTTTTGTAAAACGAGGTAATGCATGGGTAAACAAATTCGCAAAGCTAACATATTAAGTACGCAGCAAATCACACCACATCTACAACGCATTGTTGTAGGCTCTGATGATTTTAACGACTTAACCTCACAGCACATTGGTAACTATGTAAAAGTACTGATCCCAAAAAATGGTGAAGTAGATTTTAACTTAAAAACAGCGTGTATGCGATCTTACACAATAAGGCATGTAGATGCACAAACAGGCGCGTTAACACTTGATTTTGTTATAAATATGCACCAAGGTCCGGCAACTGACTGGGCTAAAATTGCAAAAGTAGGTGATGAGGTAGGTATTGCAGGCCCAGGCCCTAAAAAGCTAGATAATTATGGGCATTCGCATTATGTGTTGCTAGGAGATTTAACATCGGTAAATGCAATAAAGGGGTATATACAACAATTACCTTTATTTTCAAAAATTGATGCCTTTGTACATGTACCCACCGAAAAAGACATTATTGATTTAGAAACAAGCCGCGATGTTAATTGGCTTGTTACCGACAACGCTGACGAGGCGCTACTTAGCGCGCTTCAAAATTTGCACATTACAGCAGAGCCTCCCATTGTATTTATGGCATTGGAAGCTGGGCTTGTTCGTAGGGCAAAAACACTGCTAACAGAGCAATTTAATATACCACGCGGTAATATTGTTTCCTCAGGGTATTGGAAAAAAGGCGTGGACTCAGAAGGCTATAAAAAGCTGCGCCAACGTGATGCACAGCTTGCCTGAATACCTTAGAGCAAAATAACATATACCTATTTTGCTCTAATACCACTGCGTAACTTGAATTGACCTAATAGCAGACCCATTTAAGTGTTTTATGCTAATGATGTAATACATTGTTAGCATGCATTTTTAGGAGCTGCTATTTTGTTAAATTCCATTCCTTTTTCGTTATTAGAACTTGCCCCCATGATCAAAGGGGACAGCGTAACTAACACTCTTCATAAAAGTACTAAATACGCCCAACGTGCTGATGAGCTTGGCTTTAACCGTTTTTGGCTTGCTGAGCATCATAATATGCCAGGTATAATTTGTGCGGCCACTTCAATTTTGGTTGGCCATATTGCAGGTAATACCAAAAAGATACGCGTTGGATCGGGCGGTATTATGCTGCCAAACCACTCCCCATTAGTTGTTGCTGAACAATTTGGTACGTTAGAGAGCTTATATCCAGGGCGAATAGATTTAGGGCTAGGGCGTGCCCCAGGTAGCGACCATGTAACGAGTCGTGCATTAAATAACGATATGAGCCGTGCAGAAAACTTCCCGGGTGAGGTAACTGAGCTGCAAACATTGTTAGGTCCTTACAACGGTACGCACCCTATACGTGCTATACCGGGTGAGAATACAAACGTTCCTATTTGGTTATTAGGCTCGAGTTTATTTAGCGCGCAACTAGCGGCGCAAAAAGGGTTACCGTATGTATTTGCAGGGCATTTTGCACCGCGCTTTGTACACGATGCAATAGCGCTGTATAAGCGCGAATTTAAAGCATCAAGCGTACTTGATAAGCCATACGTAATGCTTGCACTGCCTTTAGTGGCAGCAGACACCGACGATGAAGCGCAATACTTGTCGACTACTTCTAAGCAACGTGTACTCGAACTTATACGCGGTAATGAGCTGTGGTTAAAACCACCCGTTGAAAGTATGGACGGGTTGTGGAGCGAACAAGAACGCGCTCATGTAGAGAACTTTTTAAGTCTAAGCGTAGTAGGCGGACATGTAAGTATTAAACACAAGTTAGAGATGATAGCGAAACAGCTAGAAGTTGATGAGTTTATATTTACCAATGATGTATTCGATAGTGAAAAACGCCACCGTGCACTCGAAATTTTAATGGAAATAAAGCACTAAAATATAGTTAGTTAAGCAAGCGTACACTCTGGGCTTGTTAATATACAGACATCATCAAAAGTTAAACTTTTTTAACTCATTTTATTAACTTTAAGTGATGTCTGTATTTGTTATTTAAATATTCAAAGTAAATTTGATTGCTATTTTTAGTACATATTTTGCTTTATATACCGTTCTGTTTTTTCAATTGAACTGATTTAAACAATCAATTTTAAGATATCACTTTTGTTTTTTATAATGTAGCTATTAAACCAGACATCATAAAACTAAAGGCAGGTACACCGTGAACTCTCTAAACACCGCAACAGCTAATTCAGTTAACAAAACAGCGCAGCCAAAAGTTGCTCTGATTGCTGAAGGTGGCGGGCAGCGAGGGATATTCACAGCGGGCGTACTTGATGCGTGGTTAGAGCAAAGCTATGACCCATTTGATTTATTTATTGGTACTTCAGCGGGTTCGCAAAACTTAACTAGCTACTTAGCGCGTCAAAAAGGCTACGCTAAACGCCTGATTAGAGGACTTTCGCGTAATAAGCGTTTTTTTCAGCTTGGTCGCGGATTAGTGGGTAAGCATATAGTTGATTTAGATTGGTACTTTGACAAAACCACTGAAGTAAACAGAGCTATAGATTTCAAAACAGCGAAAACTAGTTTAGGTGAGCGTGAACTACTTATAACAGCAACAAACGCACGAGACAGAAAAGCTTATTACTTATCGCCTACAGGTGATAGCGGTCAATGGCGTGATTTGTTAAAGGCTTCTAGCGCACTTCCGTTTTTATACAAACAAGGTGTAAAGTTAACACCTTGGTTAAACGCAAAAGCAGCGAATGAAACACATCTTGTTGAAGAACAAGCACAGAGCGATTTTTATCTAGACGGCGGTTTAGCCGCTCCACTTCCCGTGCGTGAAGCTTACAACCGAGGTGCACGTAAAATTGTTGTAATAAGAACGGTTGACGCTAACTTTCAAGCGCAATCTGCATGGGTACAAAAGCTAAGAACATTTGCTATAGCATCAGGTTATTGTCCAAAAACATTGGACTACTTAATACAGCACGAAAAAGCGTATTTAGATGAGCTTGAGTTTATTGCAAATCCACCAAGTGATGTGGAAATAATACAAATTTTTGCAGACGAAAAACTGCATAGCAAATTATTAGGTAGTTCAAATAACGATTTACGTTTTGATCATAAATTAGGCTTAGCTGCAGGTCGGTCTTATTTAGCGCAGCAAAGCCAATTTGAGATCAGCAATACGCATAACTACTCACAAAGCGAGTATCGTTACAATTAAGCAAATTGGATACCCAAATCATGAATAATACTGCGACTTAAAGTTGCAGTATTATTCATTTAAATGCCTTTTATTTAAATGACACCCATCCTAATTTGTACATTTATTAACCCCTAGATTCTAATTGGAAGTGCACCACCTAATTCATTATAGACTTCATTTGGTGTTTTAAATCCTAAACATTTTCTAGGGCGATTATTTAGTTGTTCCTCTACTTTTTTTAATTGCTGATGGCTTACTTTGCTAAAGTTTGTTTTCTTCGGGTAATACCTTCTAATTAAACCATTTATTTGTTCTACAGCACCTTTTTCCCAGCTGTGGTAAGGCTCACAAAAATAAGATTTATTTTTCAAAATGGCTTCTACTTTTTTAAACTCTGTATTTTCAGAGCCATTGTCATAAGTTATCGATAAACAAGAACTCGGTGGGTAAATAGATAGTTTTTTACATATTGCATTCGATGTCGCTAGAGCTTTTTTAGATGGTAATTTGGTGATATGACACACTCTAGAAACTCGTTCAAGTAACACATTCAGCGCACATTTTCTGTCGCTAGATTCAACAGAGTCACTTTCCCAATGCCCAAAGTTTTTTCTGAGATTAATGTCATCTGGCCTGTCTAAAATACTACATCTTTGACCCCAAACTGTTTTCGTTTTACGGGTTGGATATTTTTTCTTACGTTTTTTATGTTGCCTAGCTAAATATACAATAAGTGATGGTTCATTCTTGTATATATATTGATAAATGGCCTCGTGAGATACGTTGGGTAAGGTTTTATCAAATTTTATTCGCCCAGCTATGATCTCTGGACTCCACCCAAGCTTGAGCTTATCAGTCACATATCGTTGAGCTTCAACAGACTTAAGCTTAACTCGCTTAGCTCTCTCCCTTACCCTTACTTCGTAATACATTTGAGCTGGATGAGGGTAATAAGTTGGTACGTAATAATCATATTTATTACGCTTTAACTCTCGGCTAATAGTGCTATGTGAACGATTTAGTAATCGGCTCACCTCACGTATTGATTTTTTTTGGTAATGATACCACTCA
>NZ_JWIG01000011.1 GCF_000814675.1 Pseudoalteromonas distincta
CATTACCAAAAAAAATCAATACGTGAGGTGAGCCGATTACTAAATCGTTCACATAGCACTATTAGCCGAGAGTTAAAGCGTAATAAATATGATTATTACGTACCAACTTATTACCCTCATCCAGCTCAAATGTATTACGAAGTAAGGGTAAGGGAGAGAGCTAAGCGAGTTAAGCTTAAGTCTGTTGAAGCTCAACGATATGTGACTGATAAGCTCAAGCTTGGGTGGAGTCCAGAGATCATAGCTGGGCGAATAAAATTTGATAAAACCTTACCCAACGTATCTCACGAGGCCATTTATCAATATATATACAAGAATGAACCATCACTTATTGTATATTTAGCTAGGCAACATAAAAAACGTAAGAAAAAATATCCAACCCGTAAAACGAAAACAGTTTGGGGTCAAAGATGTAGTATTTTAGACAGGCCAGATGACATTAATCTCAGAAAAAACTTTGGGCATTGGGAAAGTGACTCTGTTGAATCTAGCGACAGAAAATGTGCGCTGAATGTGTTACTTGAACGAGTTTCTAGAGTGTGTCATATCACCAAATTACCATCTAAAAAAGCTCTAGCGACATCGAATGCAATATGTAAAAAACTATCTATTTACCCACCGAGTTCTTGTTTATCGATAACTTATGACAATGGCTCTGAAAATACAGAGTTTAAAAAAGTAGAAGCCATTTTGAAAAATAAATCTTATTTTTGTGAGCCTTACCACAGCTGGGAAAAAGGTGCTGTAGAACAAATAAATGGTTTAATTAGAAGGTATTACCCGAAGAAAACAAACTTTAGCAAAGTAAGCCATCAGCAATTAAAAAAAGTAGAGGAACAACTAAATAATCGCCCTAGAAAATGTTTAGGATTTAAAACACCAAATGAAGTCTATAATGAATTAGGTGGTGCACTTCCAATTAGAATCTAGGCACAGTTTTGTTTGTTCAATTAAAGTGGCTGTCTGGTTTGGTCGGTATTAATTGATCCCTTGGAGGGGTAATGGAAGCAATAACAATTACGAGTGTTTTTAGTGCGGTAGTCGGTGCATTAACCGGTAGTCTTGGGGCTGCACTCCTAGGAGCGGGTATTGGTGCAGGACTTTCTGCAACTTTAATAGTTATCCATGAAACTAATCGTGAAAGAAAAAATAGAGCTCTTGATCTGATACAAGAATACAGTTCTCCGGATTACATTCAGATTCGTAATGATGCAAGTAAAGCACTTAAAAAGTCGATGCTAGAAATTGAAAGCCCATCTTGGGATAGTCTTTACCGAAAACTATCTACGGAAGAGTGGCAAAAAATATCTAAAATTGAACATTTCTATAAAAAGTTAAATTTTATGGTAGATATTAAAGAGGCGGATTCTAGATATTTAGCAAAATATTTTGAAGTTGAATTTTGGCATTGGCAAGCAAGGTATTTTAGTCGGATTAATATTGAATCTGGTGAGCCTGAAATGGTATTTCAAGCTCTTGCTGATGCTTTTGAAAACCCTAATAATAAAAAGACTTAGGGAAATAATAAAGCGTATCCCCATTCTTAAATAAACTAGAAAATAAACTAGACACCCATTCTAAATTTTATGAAAACACTAATCGATTGAACCAAAATAGGAACTCAGCTATGGTTTGTTTATCAATAAAAACAAATAGAAACGAGTTAATCTTCAGGCTCGTTAGGTAATTAAATGAATACTGCCATCGATGAAGTCACAAATAATTACCAAGACTGGAGCTTAGACAAATTATCGTATGTTGATGGGTTACTAACACTGAACCTTAAAACTTATATAAAAGGCGATGATCCCGTAAGGTTTATGATTGTGTTTACAAATACCGTTTTATTTGAAACTTATGATGAAAGTACCCATTTTCATGACTATCATCAAAACCGTGATTCGGGCGTAATCGGCGTGTATTCTGATTCAAGCTTATTGGAGTATGCGCAAACTAAAACGAATACTTTCAGTTTAAACAACAATAAGCTGTTTCATTATTCAGTAATGACTACAAATGAAATCATTCATGTTTTAACAAATATTGAGCCTCAGGTGATAAACGTAACCTAACAAAACGCGCTGGGGTGGGCGACTAGTAAAATTTGGCTATTAATTTGTTGGAAGCTGAAAATAGTAAGTAAGATTTTAAAAACTTTATAACAAGGAATGTATATGAATTTATTTGAGAACAAAACTGTAATTGAGTTTGAAATATCAGAAACAGGCCACCAAATTGTTGAAGCTAAAATTAACGGTAAATTGTTACGTTTTATTTTAGATACTGGCGCTGGAACATCTGTTTTAGACAGGAGATGCCTAAGTAAGTTAGGCATTGAAGAAGCACTCAATATTGAGAATGCGGCAGGCTTAGGCACTTCAGATCACGCTATGGGAGATATAGAAGTTGATTCAATTGAGTTTGGAAATGTCTTGTTTGAAAGTCCTGACTTTGTGTCACTTAATCTTGACCATGTTCAGGTAGCGGGTGGTGAAAAGGGAGTACATGGCTTGTTAGGCTCTCCCTTTTTTACTCAATACCAAGCAGTTATCGATTTTTCAAAAAATAGGTTGGAGCTTTTTAATAAAAAAATTAAATAACTAACCTAAACTTTGTGCTTTAAATTTTATCTAACGCACCATGTTTATGGATTTAACTATGGCATGATGCGACAGCTGTTATTGTTTACAATTTGTATTTCAAAGCTACTTTTCTAGTTCTTTTTTAATAACTCTTTTCTTATAATTTCAGCCCCAGCGCTCAGGGCATTTAACTTGCCGTTAGCGATATGGTGAGGTAGTGGAGCCATGCCGCAGTTTGTACACGGGTAGAGTTTGTCGGCATCTACAAATTGCAGTGCTTTACGTAGCGTATTAGCTACTTCTTCTGGCGTTTCGATAGTATGATTTGCTACATCAATTGCGCCTACCATTACTTTTTTACCGCGAATGAGTTCTAGTAAATCCATTGGTACATGCGAGTTATGGCACTCTAGTGAGATAATATCGATATTAGATTGTTGAAGCTTAGGGAATGCTTCTTCGTACTGTCGCCATTCAGATCCTAGTGTTTTTTTCCAATCTGTATTGGCTTTAATGCCGTAGCCATAGCAAATATGCACCGCGGTTTCGCATTTAAGCCCTTCAATTGCGCGCTCTAAACAGGCAATACCCCAGTCGTTCACTTCATCAAAAAATACGTTAAACGCGGGCTCATCAAATTGAATAATATCAACGCCTGCGGCTTCTAATTCTTTTGCTTCTTGATTGAGTATTATGGCAAATTCCCATGCTAGTTTTTCGCGGCTTTTATAATGATCGTCGTAAAGCGTGTCGATCATGGTCATAGGGCCTGGTAGTGCCCATTTTATTGGTTGATTGGTTTGCTTGCGTAAAAATTTAGCGTCTTCAACAAACACAGACTTTTGACGGCTAACAGGGCCAACAACTGTAGGTACACTTGCGTCGTATCGGTCACGAATTTTTACTGTTTTACGTTTTTCAAAGTCAACACCGTTTAGGTGCTCTATAAATGTAGTTACAAAATGCTGCCTTGTTTGCTCACCATCGCTAACAATATCAATACCTGCTTGTTGTTGGTCGAATAATGACAAGCGTAGGGCGTCGTGTTTTCCTTGGGTTAATTCGTTACCTTGTAATTTCCAAGGTGACCAAAGTGTTTCTGGCTCTGCAAGCCATATAGGCTTAGGTAAACTGCCAGCGGTAGATGTAGGTAGTAATTTTTTCATAATAAATAATGCCGTATATTTTAGTTAATTATTAAACGTATCGTTAAGCGCGTTATTACTGGTTGTTGCTATTAGTTGTTATGACAGATAGCTAGTAGAGAATTGCTCAAGAACTCTTTGGTACGGCTTGATAAAATGCTCTTGCGCAAACTTGCCTTGCTCGTTTGCTAACTTGCCGCGCTCTTCTCGGTCATACACAATTTGCGTTAGTGAGTGGTCCAAGTTTTTTAAGTTTGGTTTATATGATTTACCCGCTGTTGCGTTGGCATTATAAATCTCTGGTCTGTAGATTTTTTGAAACGTTTCCATCGTACTAATGGTGCTTATAAGCTCAAGATTGCTGTAATCATTAAGTAAATCACCAAAGAAAAACAATGCTAAAGGCGCTGCACTATTTGGCGGCATAAAGTAACGTACCTGCAAGCCCATTTTTTTGAAGTATTGCTCAGTTAAAGACGATTCATTTGGCTCGTATTCAACGCCAAGTACCGGGTGTTGGTTTTCAGTGCGGTTGTAGGTTTTGTTATCAGACACACTTAGGCATATAACCGGTGGTTTTTTAAAGTTTTGTTTGTATGTATCCGAATTTACGAATGACTGAAATAGCTTGCCATGTAAAACCCCAAAGTCATCAGGAATACTAAATTGAGGCTTGCCTTTATTGTGCTCTTGTAGGAGTACGCTAAAGTCGTAGTCGCGCACATACGATGAAAAGTTGTTTCCTACAATGCCTTCAATACGCTTATTAGTTTTATGGTCAACAATATTTGTTTTTAATATTTCGATAGAGGGGAAGCTTTCGCCGCCGTCTTCAATACCTATTTCAACAGAGACAATTTCAAGCTCAACAGCATAACGCTCACCTTTGGTGTTATCCCAGTGGGCTAGGGCATTAAAACGGTTGTTAATCATGTTTAAGGCGTTACGTAAGTTTGCTTTGCGGTATTCACCTCTGGCTAAATTAGCAAAGTTGGTTGTGATACGCGTATTAGTTGATGGATGATAATTTTCGTCGAGTGAAACGCTCTTTATATTAAATGTAAAATCTTTTTTCATCGTGTTTATATCCAATTTTATAATTTAAACCTGATTGATGCTCTGCGCTTTACTAGCCTTACAACACAACTTACTTAGCTGGTTTAGGTATTCAGCGGCTTTAAGTTGTTAAATAGTGTTTAGCGCTAAGGGATGAGTAATTTATACGTTGATTGGGATATGAAGAAAAACGGTTTAATTTCACATAAAACATGAGTCATATTCATTAATCATTATTGTTAAATTCGATTACGTAGTAATTGACGAAAAAAAGGCACAAATCGATAAAAATAAGGGGTGGGTGTTTAGCCGTTTAGACTTCTTTATTGGTGGCGTGCACTTTATTCATGTTGAACATGAGGAATATTCAAAGGGATTTTTTATAGCTATAACAGTACATTAGCCAAATTTTTAGTATATTAAGCCGTTGTTTTACTAAGAGTCATCACTGGGCAAAGTTTTAATTAGCTATAAAAGCAGATACTTCAGCTCATCTAACCTAAATGATAAACCGACTTTTTTGAGTACGTATATAAATGCTTGTAAATTAATAAAAGCGTTATTGGCCATATTAGTAGCAATGGTAGTACGTTAACTAAGTTATACTCGATTTTCATCACTTTACCTATTGAGTATTCGTGGATATCAAAGGCACTTGTATTGCATCAACTATTGATGAGCATGGCCCTGTTTATGTATATCAAACAAAAAAGAATCTAATTCTCAGCTTTGACGGAAAAATTTATCAAAGCTGTATTAAATTAAATAATATTAACGGGTTAAGCTTAGCTTATACGCAAGCAATGATGGCTGCGCTTTTTTTTATACCAAATTTAAAAACCGCGATGATAATGGGGCTTGGGGCGGGCTCTATAGCAAAAAGTCTTTATCATGCGTTTTCTGCACTGACCATACATACCGTTGAATACCGTAAAGCCGTGGCTGATATGGCTATAAAATATTTTGAAGTTCCTGTGTCAGAACGTTTGTTTATTCACATTGATGATGCGGCAAACTACATGAAAAAAACGCAGATAAAAACGGATGTTATTTTTTCTGATTTATATAGCTCAGAAGGGATGGAGTCAGATCAGGTGCAATCATCCTACTTACGCGATTGTAAAAATGCGCTCACTTTTGATGGTGTTTTAGTACTTAATATTTGCCATACCAAAGTTGGGCAAAGAGAAGCGTTTGATCAACTACTTGAGAAAGAATTTGCAGGACAGATATTTAGTTTTATTATTGAAGGCGGCAATAAAATTGTTTTTGTTTTTAACAATAAAATGCCTGTACTTAGTGAGGATGAATTACTTGCTAAGGCTCACACGTTACAAAAATTAATAAACGTACCAATGACGCGCTATGCCGGGCTTTTATTTAATTAAAATGGTTAGTTTGATTTACTGGTAAATGGCGCGTTTAAATCCATCCGTCTACCTGTTGTTCATTTAAACTTGGTTAAACTAATCATACTCAGAATAAAAATAATAAAGTACATACCCGTACGGAAACACGCATACATGGATTACTGTAAAAATATAATCGCTAGATTTATAAGCGCGATGCAAAAGCGACCTGGATTATTGGCTGTATTGGCGTTTTTGTCGGGCGTTGCCAGCTTTGCACTTGTAGATAGAAAAGAGTCTTTTTCGCAAGTTATTGCGATATTTTTACTTATTAGTTGGTTGTGGCTAATTATTGATAATTGGCTACGAGACAAAGTAGAAGAAAAATTTGGTGTGGCTGTATCTCCTAATGTAATGCGTTTTGCTCTGCAAATGGTGCAACAAGAAAGCTTATTTTTTGCTTTGCCGTTTTTTTTAGCGGTTACGCAGTGGGACCATCCTCAAGCGTTTTTTACCTCCCTCATTGTGGTATGTGCGGTTATATCGGTAATCGACCCCTTTTATTATAAGAAGCTTGCTAAAAACCGTACGTTATTTAGTGTGTTTCATAACTTTGCTTTATTCGTTGTTTTACTTGTTACCTTACCTATTTTGTTAAACCTTACCACGAGCCAAAGTTTAGCTGCAGCCCTTGTAACGGCTGTAGTGGTTACTCTTCCGAGTTTAAACAATTTAATGCCTAATGCACGCTGGTGGCGTTTTCCTATTCTTGTATTGATTTTATGTGCTTTGAGCACTGCTGTGTGGCAATTAAGAAGCTATGTGCCTCCTGCTGCGCTGCGATTAACCGATATTACGTTAGCTCATGAAGTTGATTTACAACATAAAAAGCCAGTAGGGAGTATTAAACAGTTAGACTCTTATACACTGCACCATCAAGGTTTATATAGTTGGACCGCTGTTAAAGCACCAAGAGGCTTAAATGAAAAAATATTTCATGTGTGGCTTCATAATAAAAAAGAAGTTGATCGGATCACGTTAAATATAAATGGCGGAAGAGAGCTAGGTTACAGAGCATGGACCCACAAAGTAAATTTCCCTAGTGACTCTGTTGGTAAGTGGCAAGTAAAAGTAGTCACCGAATCAGGCCAGTTAATAGGTTTAACGAAATTTACTGTTACACCTTAATTAACTTAGCTGGCTGTATTTTAAACACATAGCTGATATAGTTTTTGTATTCCAAACTAATGGACATAGTTAATGAGTATTGCATTTGAGATTTTTATTTGGCTAATAGTTGATACTGGCTTGAGCTTTTTATTTTACTCGACCGGTTGGCTACTATTAAAAGTGGTTACGTTTGGGCTGTATAAAAGCGAGTTTAAAGACTTTGCATCTTATAAAGCGAGTAAAGCTAGAAGAGTCGACTTAACCTTCTTAGTAGGTTTTGGTTTTTATGTTGCACTGATTGCCGTTATGGCTTATTTAAGTCATTAAATTTGCTAATAAATTAGGTTAAGAATAAGCAGCCTATTGAGTTGTTGCTGCTTATGTTTTTCCCGTTGCCGCACTTTTTTACATTTCCTACTTATACTTTTCCTGTTTTTGCAATAGGGAACACTTCACCACGAGTACTATAACTATCATTTTAACTATTAAATTAAGTACCTGCTAGAGCATTGCTCGGTGCGTATATAGCTTTGGTTTGCTGGTTAAAACCCGAGCTAATTGCAACTTGTAGTTTATGGGTAATACTTAGTAAATACTTCAAATCTAATAAATAAAACAATATATATGCATCTATTTATTGCGCTAACACGTTTTATAACAATACTATGCGCGACTTTTTACCATTTATGATGGTTTTGGACTTAATAAATGACTCACTATTTAAAATATGTATTTGTTATTACGACTCTCGCGGGAGTAAATACAGCTTACGCACAAGCAAAAACACAAGAACACTATCAAGAGCTTGAAGTGGGCGTAGGCGGAAATATTAATCATACCCATACTGACGTAAATTATAAAAATAAAGAGTTTGATTTACATATTCACCCATTATGGGAGAGCCAATATGTTACCGAAGGTCGAGATAACCTTGCCGGTAATGGTATTGCATCAATTGCTACTGAGGTTAACTATAAAAACTTTGCGGTGATCCCTTGGGCGGCAAAAGGTATTAGTAGTGATTATTCAGAGCTTAATTTAAATGCTATTTATACCGCTCACTTATCTGAGCGGATAGAGATGTATGTAGGCTATAACTATATTAAAGCTCGCGAAGATGGCATTGATGCTCACGATAATGAGCTAAGCCTCGACTTTGCGTATCTCTATGCAGACGATATTCAGTTATTAAGTAGTGTTTATCATTCATTTGATGCCAGCGGTACATTTTTGGAGATGGCAGTAAAAAAAGATTTTTATATTAACGATTTACTATCAGTAGATATTCAATCAAGCGTGGGGTTTAATGCGGGGTATGTTAGTGATGGGCACAACGGAGTAAACAACGTTAAGTTTACTGCAATCTTGTCGTATCAGCTTTTTAATCAGTTAGCCCTATACACATATTCAAGCTATAGCATTGCAGTTAATAAAGATGAGAAACGCTTTGCAGGTGACGAGGCACTTCGAAATATATTTTGGGGTGGTGTAGGGCTAAGTTATCAATACTAATCGTAACGGTTTAAATTAATTAGGTGCAGTAAATTTACTGCACCTAATACCAATTCGCAATAATACTTAAACATTTCGCGGGGCTAAACGTGTCGCTACCTGAGTTAAAAAAATTCTCATTTACGACTGCATAGATGCAGAAGGTAGAGCAATGCAGGAGCAATTGCCGAGAACAACCAAATCGCGTTTTTTTGCCTAGCTATCATCACGTTTTTCTACCCTCAAAATAGATCACTTAATTAAGAGAATTGGTATGATACAAAACCCACAACTCTTAACTCTTAAAACTACTTATGCTGCTTATTTTGATGTTCGTGGCTATCATTGCTGTTATTCGTTTTACTTTCTTTGTTATCAACTTTTTGAATGGGTTGATTACGAACACACATTAAGTCATCAGCCATATATTGGCAGCTTCCTATATATAAGTCGTTATGCCCACCCTGATACTGACACGATTGTGACTTTTGCTTTTCAAAGCATGCTTTCACTGCTATTTGATTAAGTGGCTGAGAATGTGCTGCCGCATAAACACTTAAAAGTAATAATGAAGGAGCAAGTAAAACAAACAGTGACTTATATTTAATAGTCATAATTTTCTCAATGCTTTGGTGGTGGTTTATTGCCTGGCGGCGGGCCACCAGCTGCTCTTACTGACTCACCATGAAGGCAGCCAATAAACAAATTTTCGCTCGGGCTGGCAGCATGATAATGATAGCCTCTGGTTTCATCTGTTATACCACGGCATTCGTCGAGTGACTCTTCATTGCCTTGTGCATCTTTCATTGCGTAAATACCGTAACCGTCAACGGCATAACCTATTAAAGGGGCGTGTCCGTCAGTACTTGGAGCTGAATTGGTACATCCGGTTGTTGAATGATAGTGATAACCTTGGTGCAGGTTAATATGCCCACCGCAGTCGTCAAATGCTGCAATTGTATAACTGCCCAAAATAGCATTTATAGGTGCAGGGCCTGAAAGTTCAGTACCATCAAGCGCTAAGCCCACGGTATGTAAACGGCTGGATTTTTTACTCACTATTGGTGTAGTTGGAATTAAATACGTAAGCGAAAAATTATCTTCTAAATAGGATAGCTCGCATTCAATACAATTTTGTTTGTATTGTTCTTCTACATCTGGGCGTGCAGCACCTGAGCAAGATTCTTTTGTTGCTGTATAACGAACTTTATTTGTTTTTGCGTCATACAATACCCATTTTTCATCGCCGTAGTATTCATCTAACTTAAGAATAAAGTCGCCAGTTAAGTCAACTAGCTCTCCTTTACCTTGTTTATCAAACCAAGTACCTGATACATCAGCTCCGTCTGTTGTGCTGCGAGGGCAAAATGGGCCAGGGTCTCTGCCTGCAGGTGCACCTGATGTAGTAAACTCATAACAGGTTGTTTTAGTACCTTGCTGGGTTTCACAATCAACAATTTTAGGCTCTGTAATAAAAGCCTCTTGTTTGAACATAGATAGCTTTATTGATTGATTTGCTTTTTGCGCCTCACTAAGTGATCTACTGACTTGCTCGGTATTTTTGTTAGTAGATGAGTCGTTGCAACCACTTAGAGTTAAAGCTGTTGCGGTAACAATGATTGCACATGCGCTAAAATTTTTTAAGCCCATTACTTGTATCCTTTTCGGTATAGGTTTTGGCGTACTTATACTGTGGCATATTACTGGTCAAATGTGTAAAAAGTATGCAAGCGAGTGAATTTAACACACGATAAAATATGTTTAACGGCGCGGTTGTTGCTAAATTTCAGTTTTAAATTTAATTATTATGCTTTGAATCAATAAACAATGCGTATGTGTAATACACAATAACTAAAAAATGTTAGTGTTTAGCTATCGTTTAAAAAAGTTGAGAATTACATATGAAGTTTTTAGTATTTTTAGGCACAGTACGCGATAGCACTCCACCAAAACCAGCTCGCTTAGGCTTAAGGGTTTCTAGGGCTTGTATAGAATGCTTAACAGAGCATTTTGGTGATCATGAGTTTGAGCTAATTGATGCGTTGGACTTTCCTAGCGAAAACGTATTTAAACCGCACTTTGCATATGCTAAAAGTAATGCACCTACAGAGCTCACTCTATTAGCTGATAAAATTAAAGCCGCAGATGGATATATAATGATTAGCCCTGAGTACAATCACAGCATGAGTCCAGCTCTCGCTGACTTACTTAATCATTTTGGTAGCTCACTATTTTCGTATAAACCAAGTGCAATAGTTACTTACTCAGCAGGACAGTGGGGTGGTGTAAGAGCGGCTATTAGTATGCGCACGTTTTTATCTGAACTTGGCTGTTTGCCAGTATCGGCTATGATCCACGTGCCAAAAGCGCAAGATGTGTTTAGTGAGGATGGCAAACCTGTTGCAGGAGAGAGTAAATCATCGTGGTTTAATTATTTCTCACGCACGTTTGGCCAACTAATATGGTGGGCGCAGGCTGCTAAAGAGCATACCGAGGTGGTTGACCCACAAAGTTTGCTAAAAAGCTTTAAAACAGATCCTTCTCAGCGCAATGCGCCTTAATATCCGCTAATTAATTGTTTGGATTGATTATAGAAACACAGCTGCATATAGTGGTATCATTAACGCTACATATTTTTAATAATGCATAATACCAATTCGCAATAATAGTTAATCAATTTAAGGGATTAAATCGCTAACTGCATTAAAAGTTTCTGATATAGAACAACTCAATAACGAAATTTTTGCTGTGTTCTCCACACGATTTTATTGTCTCAAAATAGATCACTGAATTATGCGAATTGGTGTAAGAAACAAGGACATTGTGTCTTGAAATATCTAGCCTTACTAAGTGTGCTAACGCTTAGTGCATGTAGTTCTGTTCCCCATAAAATTGAAATGAGCCAAAGTACGGCAGCAAATATGAACCTTATCGCTTTAACTGAGCAAAGTGCACCAAAGGGTGTTGCTGGCACTTACCAGTTTCATATTAAAGCGGCGGGAGCTCAGGGTAGTAGGTTGTATTTAAATACAGAAACTGATTATCGTGACAGGCGTTCTATTACGATATCAATACAGCCTAATGTGGTAGCAGAGCTTCAAAGTAAATACGGACAACCAGCAGACACCTTTTTTATTGATAAAGCAATAGAAGTTACAGGCGAAGCTAAACGAGTAACTATCGATTTTATGAGCCGTGGTAGAGCCACTAATAAATATTATTATCAAACGCACATAGCTGTGTCATCAATTAAGCAGCTTCGTGTTATAGAAAGTTAGCAAAAATCAATGTACTGTATTTATATACAGCGCATTGTAAAAGCTTACTTTGAGCTTTAACGTTTACACTTAAATTTACTGTTCTGGCGCTACTTTAGCGCTGTTTTATTCCACGATTTCAAAACTCTTATTTAACCTATTGTAATCTCATTACATAAAACTAATAATTAGGGCGTGTTGATCTTTGGTGGGTGAATTTGCAGCAGTATGTTTGGTATTTAGGCAAGGCGGAGCCTATGTAGTGTGGTTATTCCCCATGAATAGGCGATAACGCAGCATAAATACCAAACATGCGCTGCCCTTTGGGTTCTTTCTAGGGACGATTAACTCTTTGTTGCTCGGTTTTAACTTAGCCCACTAGGTTACAAACCTCGCGCCGCGATTTAATCTTCCTTGGATTGAACAAATTTCAATCCACAAAGATCAACACGCCCTAGTTAGTTTTATAAATTTGAGTACCTGTATTGAAAGCCAAAGAAATCCGCAACTTTTATATCAACGAAGAGCAATCTGTTTATTTGCTTTCGCACCGCGATGCTAAAAAACACCGCCAGTGGCTTAATATTTGTATTAAGCAGCTAACACTGCTGGGCTACAAAAACGTTGAAATGATTGGCTCGGGTGCTTTTGGTTTTGTGTTTGCAGGTGATGACGATAACGGCTTACCTTGGGTATTTAAGTTTTCGCGTATTACACTTGCCCAAAGTGTACGTGACCGCCTAGAAGACGAAGCGTATATGCTTTCGCAAATTAATAACCCCTTAGTGCCTACCTTTTATGCATTTGAGCGAATTAAAAAACAAGGGATTTTAATGATGGCTCGCGCCATTGGAGAGGACCTTGAAAAAGTATCGCTTAAAACAGGGCGCTTTAGTGCCGCGCAAATAATGGCGCTAGCTGTTAGGTTACGTAATGTATTAATTGATTTACGTAGCCACAAAAATGGCGTTAGCCCACAACCTATAGTGCATGGCGATATAAAACCTTCAAACCTTGTTTGGGATGCAAACACTAATGCGCTTTCGTTAGTGGATTGGGGCAGCTCTGTGTATGCACAGCTCGATAGTGATGGTAACCCTGTTGCCAGTAACTTTATGGATTTAATGTCGGGTGATTTAAGCACAACGAATGCTCGTATGGGCGATGTATATTTTATTGGTGAAGCGCAAATGTCGGGAGAGCAATCATCCCCACGATTCGACGAGCAAGGTGTAGCCGCTACGTTGTATGCGCTAGCGTCGGCGCAGTCGTGCCGCTTTGGTGCGCAAGCCATCCCTGCAAGCAGCTTAGGGCTCCCCAAAGAACTGGCTAAAGTGATTGATGGCATGCTGTCAAAAAGTAAGGCCATACGTGATGGTGCTGGTGATTACTTTATGCGTAACATTACAACTATGGCTAAAATGTATTTACCTGAGCTTGATAAAAAACAAAGAAAAGCAGATATCCCTTTTTGGTATGGCAACGACGAGCAGCCCGACACGGTGGTATATAGTTCACGAAAACAGTTTTTACGACAAGCCGATCATAACCAGCAATTACTAGATATAAACGACGCGCAACTTGACCGCTATTATAAAGAGTTTTTGTTTGATACAGGCGATACCGAAAAAGCATTTTTAGCATCAATAAGCCGATTAGCTAAGTACCCTGTAGTAGGTGGGCTTAGTTTTCATTGGAAGGATGAGTCGATGTTTGTTGAATCGTCTTTAATTATGCATGACGAATCATTGGGTGATGCCTTTAGTGATGCTATAAATAACACGGTAATGCTAGCCCAAGCGATTAATCAAAAAGGGTTATTTAAGTGTTGTTTGTTTGATGCCCGTAAAACCATTCAACTAGAGCGAGATGGCACCGGTGCATTTAAGTTTGATAGCCTACCAGAGCTTGAATACGAAGTTGTAAGCATGAAAGCAAACGACATAACCCGCCCGCATTCATACTTTGAAGACGGTAAAGACCCTGATGAGCAACTACAGCTACCTAAAAAAGTTATTAAGTGCGTATTTGAGCTTAACCAAATTCATCATACTGGGTGTATTATTTTTGAAGCACTGCCCGACAGAATGAAGATTCACCATTACTACCGCTTACTCGATTCGAGCAAAGAGATTGAGTTTAAACGTTTACTAAATAAACTTATGCAATACGCGGTAAATATTACGGACGTGGGTGTTGCGGGCTTTATGAAACTCCCATATAAAAACACCCGTGAGTTTAGTTTATGTGAGCAGCAACAAGAGCATTATTTTCCTAAAAATCCCAAGCTTGTATCTTTATAGAAAGAACCCTTCACTAAAGAGTGTTAAATAAGAAGACAAAGATAAAAAGAGCACAAATTGGTTTAACTTGTACTCTTTGCCACTTAATTATTTAGGTAAGTATTACTAATTATTAAACACCTTACTAAAGGGCGACGTTGGTGATAGCTCAAATTGATGAGTTAGCTTTTGCGTTTTATTAGTCGCTGTAATTTGATAATGCTGCTTGTGCTCATTGTTACTAAATAGCTTAACGTTAAAATTAACTTTGGTTAGTTTACTTGGCAAAGAGTAGCGCCCAGTAATGGTTACTTGGTCTATATTGTCGCTTTTATGTTTATGCGACGCTTCTGGGTTTAGCAAAAGTCCGTCAATAGTAAATTTATACTGATGATCCGCTAAATAAACGTTCTTTTTAACTCGTTTAGTTATTAGCTTTTTATGAGCATTAAACTCAACTATTGATACTTTGCCATCCTTATCTTCATCAACCCCTTTAAAAGCCGACATAGGGATTGAAAGCACAATAAACACGTTATTATCAACAAAATTCAGCGTACCGTGATCTGCAACCATTAAATGCGCGTTTGCTAAATTTGGCATAATCAACAAACCCAAAGTAGTCATACTCAGTAGACCTCTTTTTATGTAAGGCATAGCTTACTCCTAACTAAACTTCGCCTTTAACACAGCGTTGAAAAAACGGGTAAGTGTCTGTTGCGTAGTAGTGGTATATCCCTTGAGGAAACTCAGGCGTTACACCAACGCGGCCATTACATTCATCTAAATCACCAGAGCCTGCTACGTATTCCCAATCTTGTGCAAATGTACCTAATGGGTATATATCGGTAGAAGGGCGGTTTGCGCTTACAGATGTTATGTGTTGGTAGCTACCGGTCATTACGGTTAGCGCTGAAGTTGCATCATTTGAGTCTAAATAGCCGTAACGTGCATAAATGGGAAAGCCGTCTGCTGCCCAGCCTATTAGAGTCATAGTGGAGCTATTGCCACCTCGCAGTGTTACAAAGCCTTCAGGCATACCATGATAATGATATGTGCCATCGGGTTGTACGTGTGCATTGTTGTCGTCTGTTCCAAAACTAAACGTGTCTTGGCTTAAGGCTTCTATGTTCCAATTACCGCTGTTGTCGCCTAAATCGCAATCGGTGCCTGAATCATCGCAACTTCCGCCTGTGCCGGCGTCTATTTTAATGCCGTTAAGTACAACACCTATCATTCCACGAGGGCCACCAAGCATGGTTGCTTGTATTGTTTCTACAGGCTCAAGTGTGTAGCTTTCATTTAGTGATTGTTCAGAAATAGTATTTGGGTTATCGGCATTAGGGAATGTACCTACTTCGTGATCAGGTATGCCATTAGCGACTAAGTCACGTGTAGTTCCTGTGCATGACCAATCTGCAGCGCTGGTGGCTTGTACTGATTCTGACTCGTTATATTCACTGTAGCTATATTCACACAACACGCCTTGGGTTGAGCTACTCGTACCTGTACCGTTATCTGAGGTGGTTGATGATGAATCTGTAGTTGTTGAGGTATCAACTATGCCTTCTTCACCTCCACAAGCAACTAACGATAAAACAACTAGAGCCAAGGTGCTTAGCTTTATAGCATTTACCCTATTTGAGTTTTTAATATTAAGTGCGTGTAGTTTCATTGCTGCTTACCTGATCAATTAAGTTACTTAAACAATAATCAGCAATTGTGCAAATAGTGTGTAAACAATGATGACAAATTAGCAATGATGTAAATAGGCGAAGTATTAAAGCTAAGTTGAGATTTAACTTTATTGGATTGTGTTTTATTTTAAAATTTCAAAAAGTTAAACTAATGCAAAAATAGCTAATATAAAAGGTTACCTTAATGGCTAAAACAAAACCTGTAGTGACGTTACAAAGTCACGGTATTTACTCTAAGTGGGACAGCGAAAGTAAAGCATTGCCACAAATAGAGCAATTTACAACAAATGTAATAGCTGAGGTAGATGTTGAGTTTGGCTTAATCGTAAATATTAAAAAGGGTAAAGGCGAAAAGCTTCACTATTGTATATACCATCCAGATATACCAGACAGTAAAGGTGATGTAATGGACCCCTTTGAAGGCGATGTATACGTTAAAAACAGTGATTGGAACTTTTATTTAGGCGACACGCTTTGGTTGCCAATAGAGAATAAATTGGGTGATTGGCGTATGACGATTGAGCTAAATAGGAAAATTATTGCTGATAAAACTTTTAAGGTGGCATTAGAGCTAGAGCGTACAGAAACAGATTTTTGGAAAAACCGAGGCTATTGATTTCTATTTTTAGCTATATGGTGTGGATGTAATAAAAATTAATAAAAGAGAGTTGTAGAGCCATTTAAAATAGCTCTACAAAATTAAATTAGCGTGTTTAGTTACCCCAAGGGTTACTAGAATTAGAGCGCTGTTTGCGATCACGAGCACGTTGCTTTGATGCTTTTTTTTCCATAATACGTTTTGCATCACTAAAACTTAACTCACATGGCTCACCAGGTTTATGATCAGCTGGGATCACGCGATCACGTGGCGGTAATTCGTATTGCACATCATCAGGTCTAGGTAAGTTTTTTAAGCGATAAAGGTAAAAGTTATCTACTTTTTCTTGTGCCCATTGTGTTTTACGTAAAAATTTAACCGCAGACTTTATATCAGGATTGTTTTTAAAGCAGTTAAGTTGTAAATAAGCGTGTAGGAGCTCCCACCCGTATTGTTCAACCAGCTCTTCAACCACTTGTTCTAATTTAACGCCTTGCAGTGGATTATTACTGAAAAGTTCTTGGTTGCTCATAGGTGTTGCCTCGTTATTAAAATACAAATTGCATTATAAATTTAATAACGAGGCTTTAACAGAGTAAATAGCTTAACTTTGACAATTAACTACAACACGACCGCGAATTTTGCCTTGCATAAGTCGCTCTGCGTTATCAATTACGTGTTCTAGTGATATTTCTGTCGAAATTTTATCTAAGTAATCAGCGCTAACTAATTTTGCTAAACGATCCCACGCTTCAATTCTGTCGGCTTTAGGGCGCATTACGCTATCAATGCCTATTAGTGACACACCACGTAATATAAATGGGGCAACTGAGGCAGGTAAATCCATGCCTTGGGCAAGTCCGCAGGCGGTTACTACACCCCCATACTTTAATGATGCACAAATATTAGCAAGTGTATGGCTACCTACTGAATCTATTGCCGCTGCAAAGCGCTCTTTTTGCAAAGGCTTACCAGGATTTGAAAGCTCGTTTCTGTCAATTACCTGTTTAGCACCTAACTCTTTTAAATAATCACTTTGATCTAATCGACCCGTAGCTGCTGTTACGTTGTAGCCAAGCTGGTTTAATAAATAAATAGCAAAGCTGCCTACGCCACCATTGGCACCTGTTACCAGTATTTCGCCAGATTCAGGGTTTATTCCTTGTTTTTCAAGAGCTATAACACTTAGCATAGCGGTATAACCGGCTGTACCTATTTGCATCGCTTGTTTTGGAGAAATATCTGCAGGCAAGGGGATTAGCCAATCGCTATTAAGTGCCGCTTTTTGAGCAAGCCCGCCCCAATGTTTTTCGCCTACACCAAAGCCATTTAATATTACGTTATCGCCGTTTTTAAATTCATCGCTGGTGGAATTTGTAACCGTACCCACTAAATCGATACCTGGCACCATAGGAAAACTGCGTACAACAGGGCCTTTACCCGTAATTGCTAAACCATCTTTATAGTTAAGTGTGCTGTATAGCACGTCGATAGAGACGTTTTCGTTTGGTAAATCACTATTTTCGATAGTCGATAATGAGGCGCTGTAGGTATTATCTTCTTTATTAATAACAATGGCTTTAATTGGGTTACTCATGGGATATCCTTTTAGACCGATCGTCTTTTAATTGGTAAATAAAAACGCATTAGGTTAATAATGCGCGTAAAAACATTTCTGTATACAAAGTAAGTGGAGTATTTGATTTTGTGAGCTTGGCGCGCATAACCGCACCTTCCCAGCCAATCCAAAAGTACTCACTCATCAATTTTGTATTTACATGGCTTGCAATAGTGCCTTGTTGCTTAGCTTGGTTTAAGCAAACCTCTACCTGGTTTTGCCAAGCGGTGTAGCTTTGCATTAATCTGGTTTTAAACTCATCACTTAAATGATTAAGCTCTTGATTTAAGTTACCTACTAAACAGCCACGTTTGTAATCGTATTTTTTCATTCCTTTAATTGCGCTTTGGGTAAAATTAACGATTCGCTCAAGTGGTGGTACATCTTCTTGCTGTAGGTAATGGGTAAGCTTTGCAATAAAGTAACTGTCGTATGCATCAACTAGGGCAATGCCGTAGGCTTCTTTACTTTTAAAGTAATGATAAAAAGAGCCTTTGGGTACAGCCGCTTTTTTTAAAATAGTATCGAGCCCCGTGGCGCTAAAGCCAAACTCAGTTAGGGTTTCTAGACCCGTGCGAATAAGTAACGCTTTGGTATCGGCGTTCTCTCTGGCTATTTTAGGTGGGCGACCACGGCGTATTGGTGTTGATGTATTTTTGTTCATGCACACATATTAGACCGATCGACTTTAAATAATCAAGTATAATATTAAATTGTTTAAAAAGAATGCAAATCGGGTGAATAAAAATAACCGAAATAAAAGTGTCACGATTACATTTTTGTTTGGAACTTAGTCAATATTAGTCGGTCACAAATAAAGCACATAAGTGCTTTTTAGCGATTATTGAGTCGCATTTTATTTAGCATAAAACCGGTCAAATTAAATGTTGTATGACCACTTACTTTTTTAAATGTTAATTCATTTTTGCATCAGCAGCTTAGTTAAAGTCAAACAATTTAATTGCTTTTACGATTTGAATTTTACATTTTTATTAACTATTCATTAAATGTAGATTTCACTAATGCTACACAATATACAAATAAAAAGGTGAGGATATTACCGATGAAGAGACAGAAAAGAGATCGTTTAGAAAGAGCTCATTCTCAAGGTTTTAAAGCAGGTTTAGCAGGTCGCTCAAAAGAGCTATGCCCTTATCAACAAGTAGATCCCAAATCAGAGTGGTTAGGAGGTTGGCGTGAAGCGATTGAAAACCGCAACATGTACAAAACCTAAAATCAATAATCGAATTTAAGCAAAAAGGCCTCCACGTTGGAGGCCTTTTTGTACGCATTTAAAAATTAAAACGCGCTAGTGTCTTGGAACAAGCCCACTTTTAAATCTTTTGCTTCGTAAATTACTCGGCCATCTACTTCTACAGTGCCATCTGCAACGCCCATGAACAATTTACGTTTAATTACGCGTTTCATTACAAGGCGGTAAGTTACTTTTTTATTAGTTGGTAAAATTTGGCCAGTAAATTTAACTTCACCCACACCTAGCGCACGGCCAAGACCAGGGCCACCAGACCAACCTAAGTAAAAACCAACTAGTTGCCACATAGCATCTAAGCCTAAACAACCTGGCATTACTGGGTCGCCTTTAAAATGACAATCGAAAAACCAAAGGCTAGGGTCAATATCAAGCTCAGCAACAATTTCGCCTTTCCCATGAATACCGCCATCAGCAGTAATAGAGGTAATGCGATCCATCATTAACATGTTGTCACTTGGTAAACGGCAGTTACCTTCACCAAACATTTCACCTTGACCACACAGGATCAACTCTTCTTTTGTATAGCTATTTTTAGGTTCCATAACACTTATCTTCGCTTAGAAATTGCCAAGTACTTTAGCGTACACTTGTACGCTAAACAACTCGGAGCAGTTAAAAAATCAAAATATTGCATATTAAATCATCAATCAATCAACGCGATTGGTTTTTGCACTATAAAACCGCGCAATTACAATCAGAAATCATTATAATTAACGCTGTCTTATAACCAGTCTAAAGGAAGTTTATGATCCTTTTTGTTAACTCACTAACTGTGATTGATTTTTCTTACTTATGTAACAAACGCGGCGCCGTTGGCGAGAGCTGGATTGTTGATTTAACTTTGCACGGTAAACTTAACGAAGAGTCTATGGTTTTAGACTTTGGTTTAGTTAAAAAGCAAATTAAAGGCATTATAGATGAGTGTATTGATCACCGTTTAGCAATTCCTACAGGGCTTAATGGCACTGTATCTGAATTTGACGAGCATAAAACACTCGACTGTACATTTGGTGAAAATAATCACTTAGCTATGAGCGCTCCTCATCAAGCTTATTGCATGATTAACGCAGACGAAGTAACGGTTGAATCGGTTACCGAATTTTTAATTGCGACTATTTTACCGAAGCTACCAGATAACATTGAAAAAATTGAGCTGTCTCTTAAGCCTGAACACAGCCAAAGTTTTTACTATCATTACAGCCATGGCCTTAAAAAGCATGACGGTAATTGCCAGCGTATTATTCATGGGCATCGTTCTCAAATTGGTATTAGCCTAGATGGTATCTCTATGCCGCGCTTGCAAAAAGAATGGTCTCAAAAGTGGGAAGATATTTACTTAGCCACCAGTGAAGATCAAATTAACGCAGCTGATTTAAAACACATAACAGCCAAAGCGGGTGATGTATGTTTTGCTTATACATCGGCACAAGGCTATTTTGAAATGGCTATTAGCGAGTCTCGTTGCGACATTTTGCCAGTAGATACCACTGTAGAATGTATTGCAGAACATGTAGCTGCCCAAATTAAAGCCCAATATCCAGAAAAAGCAGTGAAAGTAACCGCTTATGAAGGTGTTGGAAAAGGATCGATTAGTTATGTTTAAAACACTTTTAGCAACAGCGCTTGTTGCCTCTGCTAGCTTTAGTGCTATGGCGCTTGAGTTAAAAGGACATTTAACACAAGGCGGTTTAGTTACTGGAAAGCTAGAAAACGCTAAATCAGTAAGCTTAGATGGCAAAAGCTTAAAACTTTCACCAAAGGGTGATTTTGTATTTGGTTTTGGTCGTGACGCTGAAACTACTCATACTTTAAAATGGGTAGATAACAATGGTAAATCGCATTCTCAGCCGCTAGCTATCACTAAGCGCGAATATAAAATTGATAAAATTACCGGCGTAGCTAAAAAATATGTATCTCCGCCAAAAGAAGTTAGTGCGCGTATAAGCCGCGAAGCAGTTGCTGTGCGAAAAGCCAGAGAAGTAGACTCTGATTCACTGTACTTTTTAGACCCTGTTTTAAAGCCTGCAGAAGGGCGCATATCGGGTGTTTACGGTAGTCAGCGCTATTTTAATGGTGAGCCTCGTCGTCCGCACTTTGGTTTAGACATTGCCAATAAAACAGGCTCTCCTGTTTACGCGCCTATAAGTGGTACCGTGGTATTTGCTGAACCTGATTTATACTACTCAGGTGGTACATTAATTATTGATCATGGCCATGGTATTACCTCAACTTACATTCACTTAAGTAAGCTTGATGTAAAAGTGGGTGATAAAATTGAGCAAGGTAACAAAGTGGCTGAAATTGGTGCAACAGGGCGTGTAACAGGTCCTCACCTAGATTGGCGTTTTAACTGGAAAGGCGAACGCCTTGATCCTGCATTACTAATGCAAGATACATTAGCAAACAAAAAGTAGAGATTATGACTGACGTAAATCGCGATGCAATAATTGCTCAGCGTATTGAAGACTCAACCACATCGGTAACTAAAACCGTGTTTCCAGGGCGTACTAATCATCACAATACTTTATTTGGTGGTGATGCACTGGCGTGGATGGATGAAGTGGCATTTATAGCAGCGACTCGTTTTTGCCGTAAGCCTTTGGTAACTATATCTTCTGATAGAGTCGACTTTAAAGAAGCCATACCAGCAGGTACTTTTGCAGAGTTAATAGCTAAAGTAGTGCATGTAGGTAACACCAGCTTAAAAGTTGATGTAGATATACTATTAGAAACTATGCACAAAGACGATAAGCATTCAGCCATTAGTGGCAGCTTTACGTTTGTAGCAGTTGATGATAACCACAGACCAACTCCGGTAGTATGCGATAAAATGATTTATGGTTTTGATTAACTTAAAGTTTTGAATATGCGCTAAAGTAAATTTATATAAGCACCTTAATTGGTGCTTATATAACCCAATCAAAAGAACACATCATACTAAATATTCATAAAGTATAACCTCAACAACAGAGTTAGTATTAACTAAAAGAAAGTAATCAAACTGGGGGAGAGTTGTTGGATTTGGATACTAAAAAGGTATGCTTTTAACATACCTTTTTGGTTATATTTAGATTTTAATTACATTTATTAAACTTACATAAATACTTTTTAAAGTACCATTGCTGCAATCCAGCCAAATATCAGCAGCGGAATATTAAAGTGAATAAATGTTGGAATAACAGAGTCTCTAATGTGGTCGTGCTGGCCATCGGCATTTAAACCCGATGTTGGGCCAAGCGTTGAATCTGAAGCAGGAGAGCCTGCATCACCTAAAGCGCCCGCAGTACCAACAAGCGCAGCGGTAGCCATAACAGAAAAGCCAAGGTCTAAACATAAAGGAACAAACAAAGTTGCAATAATAGGCACTGTTGAAAACGAACTGCCAATTCCCATTGTAATTAATAACCCGACCAACAAAATAACACCGGCGGCAAGGGGTTTATTACCATCAAAAAGGGCGGCTGCGCTGTGTACTAAGCTTGCTACATCGCCAGTGGCTTGCATAACCGATGCAAAACCTTGTGCCGATATCATAATAAAGCCAATCATGGCCATCATCGCAACGCCTTTACTAAATACGTCGCCGTTTTCTTCCCACTTAACTACACCAAAAACACTAAATATCATTACACCTACTAAGCCACCTAAAATCATTGAGCCACTTAGGTTTTGTGCAACAAGTGAGGCAAGTACTGCAAAAAGTCCTACAATCATTACTTTTTTAGGGTTCTCTACCTCAGCCGATTTACTCACAGTTGTTAATGGGAGCTCGGTGTATTCGCGGCGTTTTTTGTAGGTAATAAATACCGCAATAAGTAATCCTATAAACATGCCTAATGCAGGAATAATCATCGCCATAGGGACTTGTGTATTTACAATGTCTAAGCCGTTATCAACTAGGTTTTTGTGCAAAATAGAATATAAGTAAATCCCCCCAAAACCATAAGGAAGCACCATGTAAGACGTTGCTAATCCAAATGTTAAAATACACGCTATAGCACGCCTGTCTAATCTTAGCTGATTAAAAACAACGAGTAACGGCGGGATCAAAATAGGAATAAACGCTATGTGTACAGGGACTAAGTTTTGCGAAGAAATTGCACAACCTAAAATAATTAATAAAATGAAGTAACTTAAAAATGTTTCATTACCGCTGCCTTTTGCATTTACTTTAGCAAGTAGCTTATCAGCGAGAATGCGTGTTAAACCCGACTTAGAAATAGCAACGGCAAACGCGCCGAGCATAGCATAACTTAGTGCAATTTCAGCTCCAGCTGAAAGGCCAGAATTAAACGCATCAACACTTTCTTTTATGCCCAAGCCTGCAGTAAGACCTGCAACTAACGCGCTTATGATCATGGCAACAATGACGTTAACTCGAGCCAGAGATAGCCCGAGCATTAAAATAACGCCTATAACAACAGCATTCATAGTATTCTCTATTTGGAAATTTTAATTAATTTTATCAGATCTTTAGCCTGAGTTTTACGCTCTTTCGTAAAAGGTTTTTTACCATAGCGTACTTGGTTAAATAACTGCCTAAAAGTGTTTATAGATTGTGCAGAACGAGGAAGTTGATCAGCAAAAAAGTCTAACTGCTGACTCGGTGTTAAATTATCGGGTATATTTATTTTTTGTTTTTTAGCCCATGCTTTTACTTCATAAAACTCTTTAACCATAGGCGCTAATTTAGCTGGGCGTTTTGGTAAGTTTAAATAAATAAAATAACCTATAAAACAAAAACCAGCTGTTAGTAAAACCATTAATGGTACAAGCCAAATATTTTTACTACCAAAAATTGATTTTAAAAAATCATTTTGTTTTTCTTCGTCAAAACCAAGTACCCAGCTAGACCATTGATAATCGAGGTTTTCAAGTTCCAACCTTAACCAATTAATAGCCGGGAAATTACTTAAACTCACTAAACCAAAATCAAGATTACTTTTAAATTCGTCATTCAGCTCTTCGTTTTGCGAAAGTGAGCCATTTAAACGCTCTGGTGCGACAACAGCGGTTGCATCAAAAATAACCCAACCTTCGTTTTGTAAATATACTTCTACCCAAGCATGTGCGTCGTACTGGCGAACAGTGAGCGTATTATTATCTTGGTTTAATTCACCGCCTAAATAGCCACTTACTAGTCGAGCGGGTATACCTGCGGTTCTAAAAATGTACGCGGCGGCACTGGCATAGTGGCCACAAAAGCCACGTTGGTTTTCAAATAAAAATTGGTCAATTGTATTATCACCGCTCATAGGCGTGGGTGTTAACGTGTAAGTAAATCCCGTACCTGCAAAGTACTGTAATAAGCTATTGTAAAAATCGCGGTCAGAGTGTGTATTTTGCTTTAAGTTTTTAGCAAGTAATGATGTTTTTACATTCTTTTTATAAGCGAGGTATTTGTAGCGTTTTTCTTCAAATTCGCCAAGCGGTAAAGTTGTGAAGTTAAAGCTATTTACATCGTATTGTAAGCTTTTAGCTTGGCGACTTTTTTTACGCAATAAACCTAGCGAATTACCTTCAACATTTGGTGAGTTACTACTGGAATACGCTAAACCATAGAGCCACTTTTGTATAGCAGGCTCTGTAATAACTGAGTAGCTTGCAATAAGTTGCTCATCATTTTCGCTCTGCGTATTTGTTTTTACATTATTATATTTTAAAAAGTCAGACGTAAGCCACGCATTACCATTAAATTCATCATGAACTATTGCTCGCCAATAATAAGGCGCTACAGGTTTTTCTTCGTTAAATTTAGCTCTAAATACAAGCTCGTCAGAGTTTGACAGCTTTGCAATATCGAATGGATCGACCTGTTCAGAAAGCCCTGTTTTAGCAAGCTTAGGCCCAGGAAGCTGCCAAAAGGCGGGCATTTTTGGTAAAAAAAGCAGTAAAAATATAGCTAAAGGAAGCGCTAAAAGTAGCAATTTACCACTTTGCTTAGAGGCTATTTTTAAATTATGTTTGGACTCGAGTAGGCCAAGTACTGCAAAGTTTAATATGTATAAACTACTAACAGTTAAAGTCGTTAAAATGCTTTGGTTAAATAAATACACAGATGAGAGTGAAAAAAACGTAAGCGTTGTAATTACATGATAGTGTTTTTTGGTTTTAGCCTGTAGCAGCTTAAATAAACTAGCAAGTAGCAGCATGGCCACAAATAAAATAACCGTATCCGACATGCCTACTGTGTAGAGCATTAAACCTAGTGACACACCTGCGAGTATATTTGCCAGCCAAGCATTTGGCTTTGGTTTATTACTTAGCGTTATGTAAAAGTTCCATGCACAAATAAGTGTAAGTACACCAACAAAAACAAGCGGTAAATGTGATACAAAAAATACAATCAAACATGCATATATAAAAGACAGCGAATAATTTATTACTTTTTCGTTTTTAAGTATGTCCATTACACATCACCATTAAATGAGCATAATAATTCTAAGCATTGCTGCTTATGATGCTGTCCGGTATTTGTATTTATTGTTTTATTCGGTAGCTTTAACATAAAAGGGGTGTTTTTCTCGGTTGCTTCACACACTAAAAAGCATAACTGGCTTAAGCGCTGTTCTGTATCTCCATTCATTAACGTAAAATCGAAGAGCGCATTTGCTATTTTAAAGTCTACAAACTCTTTTACTAACAACTGCTGAGTTTTTGCGTAATGCTTCCACGACACTCTTTGCAACCCCATTTCAGGTAAATGTGGGATAAGAGACTCAAACTCTTCGCTACCAGATTGTGTAGAAATACCTTTATCGGCTTGCTCATCAAGCATAGAAACATGCGCATCACTGTGTACTTGTTCAAGCGACGGGTATACAAATATATCTTCTTGTAATTGAATGTAGCTCCAAACAGTCATCAAACCAAAGGGATAGTTACTCGCTATTTTAATACGTTGCGCTGAGTACTTACCGCGTGAGCTGTAGGGTAAGTTGAGTGTAAGTAACTGAGGTTTACTATCAACTTGGCCGGTATGTTTGTGAGTTTGCTCACTATCTTGATATGTTAAATTAATAGATTGGGTAACAGAAGGGCTTTGTAATTCAAATATAATACTCGGTTTTTGAGGAGCGTAGCTGTTAAATGCATCTTTAAATTTAACTGTTAAGCCTTTAGCGTTACTGTAGCCCATTAATACAGCAATAATCATTACCACAAACATAAGATAAGACATTATTAAAATTAAATTATTTTGATAATTAATGCCCATTACAAAGTTTAAAATAGCAACAATTACAAAGTACCAACCGAGGGATGATGGCAATACATAAATTGTTCTGTGTTCAAGTGTAATTGAGTTTTTTAAATGTTTATTTTTTAATAACTTATTAAATACACTTTGCTTAAATGACTTAAATAAAGAAGGGCGCTTAGCTGTTTTTTTTGGCATAAAAATTTATACCGGGACTAAAACGTTTTTTAAAATATCATTTACTTGCGCTTCACCTGACTCGTTATGCAAACCTAATCGATGCTGACACACACTTGCAAATACAGCTTGGACATCTTCTGGCATTACAAAATCACGACCATCAATAAAGGCCCACGACCTAGCCGCTTTAGCCAGAGCCATACTAGCACGAGGTGATAACGATGATGCAAAAGCGTTGCTTGTGCGTGTGTAATTAACAAGCTCTATAATGTAGTCAATAACCGGGCTACTTAAAGTAATTTGGCTTATCTGGGTTTGAATTGCCGCTAACTCTTGTTGGTTAATACGCTTAGGTAATTGGCTGTAATCTCGTTTTTGCATATTCAAAATTAAGCGTTTTTCGGCTTCTTTAGGTGGAAAACCTAAGCTAATACGCATTAAAAAACGGTCTAATTGCGACTCAGGTAACGGATAGGTACCTGATTGGTAAAGCGGGTTTTGTGTTGCAATCACAAAAAATGGATTTGGCAGCGTATATTTTTTTCCATCAACTGTTACTTGTTGCTCTTCCATTGCTTCAAGCAACGCACTTTGTGTTTTGGGCCCTGCGCGGTTTATTTCATCAGCTAAAACAACTTGGCTAAAAATAGGGCCTTTATGAAACGTAAAACTGTGCTCGGTAGAATTAAATACATTAGTACCCAAAATATCGGCAGGCAGAAGATCACTGGTAAATTGTATACGCTGATACGATAAACCTAACACAGCTGACAATGCATGAGAAAGAGTGGTTTTTCCCATGCCAGGCAAATCTTCAATGAGTAAATGCCCTTCGCTAAATAAGCATGTAAGTGCCAGTTTTATTTGTTGTTGTTTACCAAATATAACACTCGAAAGATCTTCTATAATCGCAGTAACAGTACTATGCATGCTAACCTTTCTATCATTCTATTATTTCAAGACGCTTCATTACAGTGTCTACTTTTTTTGTATTGAAAGGTTTTGCAATAAAACCTTTAGCGCCCATTTCCCACGTGTTTTGTACGTTTTCGAGACTATTGTGGCCCGAACACATAACAACATGAGTGTGCGGGTAAGCACTATTAATGTATTCCAATATCTCTGCACCGTTAGAGTCCGGTAAATCTACATCTACAAATATAACGCCTGGCGGTTTATTGTCCATAATAGGTTTGGCAGAGCTAAAATCAGCACTTTCTAATATATCTTCAAACCCTAAGTCCGTTAAAATTTGGTTTAGATAATCACGAATTTCCTTAACGTCATCAATAATGAGGATGGGCTCTAGCGGGCGAACAAATTCCATATGTAGGTTACTTCTATTTTGAATACATCTAAGTGCTTTAATACTAAGCTAACCCCATCATAAGCTCAAGAACGTTACTTAAAAAACACTAATAAATAAACTGTTTATAGGTTGCCAAACAGCCTATTTTTAAAGGATTACCTGCTTTTATGTCTTCTACTAACTTATATTTTTATTAATTGTATTGAACAATAATGACGTATTCATAAGAAATCCCTTAATCCAATACAACATTCCATCAAAATTTGATGTAACAAATTTGCTACTTAACTTATTGATTCAAAAATATTTACATATAAATTCGATTTTTTGTAAACGTTTTGTAATAAAAAATCGTTGACCTTCTAAATTCATTCTGTGATTATGCTCAGCAGATGGGCTTATGCTCACAAGTGCAATTTCATTAACCATTTAATGTTTTGCTCAGCCAGCCTCATCTATACACACTGAATTAATACCAATTTCATTAAATGAAAATGCAATTTAATAAAGTTGGCATCACACACCACACTAAATAAAGAGCTTATTATGTTGAATAATAAAAAGACTAAATTTGCAATTTCTCTCATAGCGGCAGCTATGGCTACATCGGCTCCAGCACAGGCTGATATTTCTGAATATTTAGATCGCGTTGACGTAGACTTTTTACTAATGCAAAACTTTCAGTCAATTCAGGCTAAAGACGGCGCATTTCGTCCAGAAGATGAAGAACAAGAATCAGGTTTTGGCCGTATTAGAGCAAATCTAATGCTTAAATTTCATATTAACGAGTTCATTACTGCCGATATAGATATTGCAGAAGAGCCTAATGACTTTGGTGGCGAAGATCGTGACTTCTCATTTCACAACGATTTTGCAGGTGTTGAATTTGACTTACTAGGCCTTTATGGCACACCAAAAGAAAACGCAAATTTAACACTGCGTTTAGGTAACATTGGTGGATCACCTTTTCAATTTAAAGGCTTTCAAGACGGCGCAGATAACCAAAGTAATGCACTTATTGGTAATGGTATTACCGATTACGCAACCGCAGAAAACGGTGCACAGCTAAGTTACAGCGAAACTTTCGATAGTGGTGTAGTACGTGCTTATAATGTTACAGGTCACATTACGACTTCAAGTTTCGGTGAAGCCTTTCAAGAAGATAGAGGTTACAACTACCGACTTCAAGGTACTCTAGAATTTGAAGGTGGCTTTAAAGCAGGTTTAAACTTATTAAAAGCCAATCAAGGCGACCAGCTACGTTTAGAAAATGGCGTAGCAAGTCTTGATGGTGTAACCACAACGAACTATCGCTTTGGCGATGGTGAAAACTATAATTTCTCGGCGTCACCTTCAAACGAGCGTGACACTCACGTTGGCGCAATGCCAGGGCTTGAGCAATCAATCATCCAGCTTAACTTAGCTTATCAACCATCTGACGAAACTAGCTTAATTTTTATGGTTGGTAAATCATCTGATGACTACACATTCGCAGATGCCGCTGGTAATGCAGTTGCCGGTATTACCTACTTTGGTACAAACGGTATAGCAGATGAAAATGGCACTACTTTTGATTCAAACAGTGTAATAGAAGGCGACTCATCGGTTGAGTACTTCGTGTTTGAAGCACAACAATATATTATTCCTAAAAAGCTATATGTAGCGGCTCGTTATGCAGAAGCCGAAAACACTTCCGACTTAATTGAACAAACAGACAACACAGTAGAGCGTATTCAAGTAGCCGCAGGTTACTGGTTTAACGATAAAACGCTTTTAAAAGTTGAGTATGTTAACCAAGAAGAAGGGGTTAATTCGGGCGGCCAAATCGGTAAAGGATTTGACGGCTTCACTTCTGAAATATCTGTTAAATTTTAAATCATTATCCAACTAGTCTAACTATTTATACAAAGGACCTAAAAAGGCACTTTGCGGGCAGTTTTATGCGTTAAAACTGCCATAAATAGAATTGGTAATAGATTGAAATTTAATAGCACTTGTTAAAACATAACGTGTATGGGGAATACCCGATGAAAAATAAATTAATTATGCTCGCGTGTGGCTTTATAAGCATGGGCGCTGCGGCAAAAGAAACAATTACAATAGCGACTGTTAACAATGGTGACATGATCACCATGAAAGAATTAAGCAGTGACTTTACCAGCCAAAACCCTGATATAGATCTAAAATGGGTCACTCTAGAGGAAAATATTCTTCGCCAACGTGTCACTACCGATGTTGCAACAAAAGGCGGCCAATACGATGTTATGACCATAGGTACTTATGAAGTACCAATTTGGGGCAAGCAAAATTGGCTAAAAGAGCTGGATAATTTAGGTGAAAACTACGATTTAGACGATTTAATTCCGGCAATTCGAAGCGGTTTAACGATTAATGACAAACTTTATGCTGCGCCATTTTATGGCGAAAGCTCAATGGTTATGTACCGCACTGACTTAATGGAAAAAGCAGGGCTGACAATGCCTAAAGCCCCAACATGGGACTTTATACGCAAAGCTGCTAAAGCGATGACAGATAAAAAAGAAGGTGTTTATGGCCTTTGTCTACGTGGTAAAGCAGGTTGGGGCGAAAACGTTGCGCTTATTACATCCATGGCAAATTCGTTTGGTGCGCGTTGGTTTGATGAAAATTGGAAACCTCAGTTTAATACCCCAGAGTGGGAAAATACCCTTCAGTATTATGTAGATGTAATGAAAGAATCTGGTCCTGCTGGTTCATCTGCAAACGGTTTTAATGAAAATCTTGCACTATTTCAAACCGGAAAATGTGGTATTTGGATTGATGCAACCGTTGCAGGCGCATTTGTTACTAACAAAAAAGACTCAGAAGTTGCCGATAAAGTAGGGTTTGCACTTGCGCCAGATAACGGTCTAGGTAAACGCGGTAACTGGTTATGGTCTTGGACTTTAGCCGTACCGGCAAGCAGCAAAAAACCAGATGCCGCAATGAAATTTATTAGCTGGGCAACATCTAAAGAATACACTCAACTTGTAGCCGACAAAAAAGGTTGGGCAAAAGTACCGCCAGGTACACGTAAATCACTTTACAGTAATCAAAAGTACATGGACGCAGCACCGTTTGCACAAATTACCTTAGATTCTATTCAATCTGCAGATCCTAAAAATCCAACCGTTAAACCAGTGCCTTATGTAGGTATTCAGTTTGTTGCTATTCCTGAGTTTCAAGGAATTGGTACAGCTGTTGGGCAACAATTCTCAGCAGCATTAACTGGCCAAATGACCGTTAAGCAAGCGCTCAGTACGTCTCAGCACCTCGTTGAGCGAACAATGCGTAAAGCTCGCTATCCTAAATAGCATGTAATGGGCGGGTAAGTACTCAAACTTACCCAATATTTTATGTCAATTCTATTTACTTGTTAGTTATAAACACTATCAAGGGTTTCTGATTTTCACTTGATAGTTAACAAGTAAATAGAATTGGCTTTTTTAAGGTCACCTTTATGGCAACAACTAACTCGCGCACGCTTGCTCGGTTTATGCTTCTTCCTAGTGTAATTTTATTACTTGCTTGGATGATAGTTCCGCTGTGTATGACACTGTATTTTTCATTTATTGATTACAACTTACTCGTTCCAGGGGATAAAGAGTTTGTAGGCTTTTTAAACTATGAATTTTTCCTAACTGATCCGGCTTTTTTTGAATCATTTTTTAACACGCTTTACCTAGTAACTGGGGTTTTACTTATCACTATATGTGGTGGTATTGGCTTAGCTATTTTATTAGACCAAGCAATATGGGGACGAAATTACGTTCGCATTATGGTACTAGCCCCATTTTTTGTAATGCCAACTGTGTCGGCATTGGTATGGAAAAACATGCTAATGAACCCAGTTAATGGCTTATTTGCACATTTCGCGATTTGGCTTGGCTTTGAACCTATCGACTTTTTTGCTCAAATGCCGTTATTTTCAATCATCATAATTGTGTCTTGGCAGTGGTTACCGTTTGCAGCGTTAATACTACTAACTGCTATACAATCATTAGACCGTGAACAATTAGAAGCGGCTGATTTAGACGGAGCTGGGCCATTTAGTAAGTTTTTTTACATCGTTTTGCCGCACTTATCGCGCGCTGTAACCGCTGTTATTTTAATCGAAACTATATTTTTACTGTCAATCTTTGCTGAAATATTAGTTACAACCAGCGGTGGTCCTGGTTATTCGTCGACCAATATAACGTACTTAATCTACACGCAATCACTACTTCAATTTGATGTAGGCGGTGGTTCGGCAGGGGGCATAGTTGCAGTTATTATTGCAAATATAGTCGCTATATTTTTAATGCGCTTAATTGGCAAAAACTTGGAGGGTTAATTATGACTATAAAAAATAGCCGTCGTTCCAAACTAATTTATACCATTGCTGCATGGACAATAAGCGGCATGATTTTCTTTCCAATTTTATGGACGTTAATCACCAGCTTTAAAACGGAAGCTGAAGCAATTTCAGCAAGTCCAAGCTTATATGCGTTTGATTGGACGCTCGAAAATTACCGAGATGTACTGTCGCGTTCGCCATACTTTAACCATTTTTGGAACTCTGTAGTTATATCGCTAGGTTCAAGTTTGCTGGGTTTATTAATTGCTGTACCTGCAGCTTGGTCTATGGCTTTTGTACAAACTAAAAAAACTAAGCATTTATTAATGTGGATGCTTTCTACCAAAATGTTACCGCCAGTAGGCGTACTTATTCCGATTTATTTATTGTTTCGTGACTTTGCGTTACTCGATACAAAATTAGGTTTAGTAATTGTAATGACACTCATTAACTTACCAATAATGGTATGGATGCTGTACACCTACTTTAGAGAAATACCAAACGAAATACTTGAAGCTTCACGTATGGATGGCGCAACTATTGGTGAAGAAATATTCCATGTTTTATTACCAATAGCCTTACCGGGTATAGCCTCAACGCTATTGTTAAATGTTATTTTGTCGTGGAACGAAGCATTTTGGACACTTATTTTAACCGCTGCGAATGCTGCACCTTTAACGGCATTTATTGCCAGTTACTCAAGCCCTGAGGGGTTATTTTACGCTAAGTTATCGGCAGCATCTGCCATGGCCATTGTGCCAATTTTAATACTTGGTTGGTTTAGTCAAAAACAATTAGTGCGTGGATTAAGTTTCGGCGCAGTAAAATAGGAGAATACACATGGGCAGCATCACACTAAAACAAGTCACTAAAAACTTTGATGAAGTTAACGTAATTAAACCACTCGACTTAGAAATTAAAGACGGTGAGTTTATCGTATTTGTTGGGCCATCAGGCTGTGGTAAATCTACATTACTTCGTATGATCGCAGGTCTTGAAGATACCACCAGTGGTAATATAGAAATTGACGGCATTGACGCTACAAAAACACCGCCTGCAAAAAGAGGCTTAGCAATGGTGTTTCAGTCCTATGCGTTATATCCGCATATGACCGTGCGTAATAATATTGCTTTTCCTTTAAAAAGAGCCAAAGTTAGCCCTGCAGAAATCGAAAGTAAAATTGCTAACGCCGCTAAAATTCTTAATTTGACGGATTATTTAGACCGAAAGCCTGGGCAATTATCGGGCGGCCAGCGCCAGCGTGTAGCGATAGGGCGCGCAATTGTACGTCAACCTTCGGCATTTTTATTTGATGAACCGCTTTCAAATCTTGATGCGTCACTACGTGTAAATATGCGTTTAGAAATATCTGAATTACATAAAAGTTTAGCTACAACAATGATTTATGTTACGCACGATCAGGTTGAAGCTATGACAATGGCAGATAGAATCGCGGTATTTAATGCCGGTATTATTGAACAGGTAGGCACACCTTTAGAGCTTTATAAAAACCCAGTAAACAAATTTGTAGCTGGTTTTATTGGCTCTCCAAAAATGAATTTTATAGATGCTCCACAAAATGAAGATGCGAATGTTAGTTGTATTGGTATACGACCAGAGCATATAACACTCTCTACTGAGCAAGGAACGTGGGCTGGTACTGTAGGTGTAATTGAACATTTAGGATCGGAGAGCTTTTTACATATAAATATTGAAGGCAAAGGGACCGTAACAGTAAAAGCAGATGGTGATTGTCCGTTAAAATATGGCGACAGTATTTACCTAAGCGCACCGGCTGATAAAGTATTAAAGTTTGATAATAACGGTTTAACAATTCGCTAGAGCCAATCTTTAATTACCTTAAATAGCACCTTTATAAAGGTGCTATTAACTAAATTCTAATTACATAATCCTATGAAACCTAGGTATTTTTTATTAAGGAATGGTATATTTACAACTATAAATAACAAAAACGTTATTGATAAATAGATACTCCAAAATTAATAAAATAATTTATATAGCAGCACATATAATTAAAATTATGTAATAAAAATAAGGACTTAGTTTTCCTTCTATTTTAAGAGGTTTACGTGGTAAAGCTATCAAATACAGAAATTAGAAAGCTAGATGATGCAGCCAGAGCAGGGTGGTTATATTATGTTGGCGGTAACACACAAGATGAAATTGCTAAAAAACTAAATATATCTCGTCAATCTGCACAAAGAATGGTCGCATTATCTGTGAGCCAAGGATTAATTAAAGTTAGACTTGACCACCCGATTGCCAAATGTATGGATTTAGCTGAAAAATTAAAAAGCCGTTTTGGGTTAGATTCGTGTGAAGTTGTACCGAGCGATCCATCTGAACCTTCATCTACATTAGGTTTGGCTCAAGCTGGCGCGGCAGAAATAGAACGTCATCTAAAATCAGAACAACCCAAAGTACTTGCTATGGGAACCGGTCGAGTTTTACGTTCATGTGTGGATGAGCTAAGAACTGTCGATTGTCCGCAACATAAAATTGTAGCCATGCTAGGTAATATGGCTTTGGATGGATCGGCTTCATCTTATGATGTTGTAGTAAGAATGGCCGAGCACACCAATGCAAAACATTATCCAATGCCATTGCCAGTTTTACCAAGAAGCATTGAAGAAAAAGAACAGTTACACGCACAACAAAATATTACCGGTAATTTAAAACTCGCTAAAGATGCCGATGTAACATTTGTGGGTATTGGTAGCTTAGGTGAAAAGTCGCCATTACATATAGATGGTTTTATTGATGCGCAAGAACTTAAAGAGTTACAAGATCTGGGTGCTGTTGGTGAAATGATTAGTTGGGTGTTTGATAAAAACGGTAAGCTTTTAGATTGCACAGTTAATCAGCGTGTAGCAAGTACGCCATTAAAAACAAATGCTAACAAACAGATTTATGCGATAGCTGCTGGTGAAGAAAAAGTGTTAGCCATTTTGGGCGCAGTAAGGTCAAACATGATCAGTGGATTAATTACTAACGAATATACAGCTGAGCGTTTACTTAGTATTGATTAAACAAATTGATAAATAAAGTATCTGTATTAGTAATACTAGTTATTGTAATAAAAACACTTAATGTCCGATACCGTCTAGTATTGGACATAGTAAGGGCGCATTTTAGCGCTCTTTCTATATACACATTAACTACCTATAATTTATATTATGTTAAATAGCATAAATAAATACATAACTAAGTTACTCACCTTCATTAATTAACGTATAAACGCGATATTTTGACTATTTAATAAGCATTAACCTACTTATTTTAAAAATTAATGTTTTGCCTATTTTCGCTATTTGTTACTTAATCATATAAAAATACCGCTTGGTTATTAATATAATCAAGCGGTATTACAATGGTTGCCTATTCGCTACTTTACTCAATAAAACTTAACGTATTGAAATAAATAGCTTTTTAATAAGGCTAGTAATTAACTAGAATGTTTTATCATTCATAAATTCATTAATAAGCTCAGACACTTTATCTGGATGTTCATCAATAACCCAATGTGCGGCTTTATCTATCCAAACCAATGACGAATTTGGAATTGCTTCTTCTAACATTGGTGCATACTTTGGCTTTTGAAACTTGTCTTCTTTACCCCATATTATGAGTGTTTCATGAGGTAAGCTTTTAAGATCGCCTGTAATAGCTTCGGTATATTCTTTATTGAGTCTGCGCATGTTACTAAATAAAGCGGCTTTTCCTTTTTCATTACTCCATGGTGTTAAGTATATTTTCATCAACTCTTCAGTCATTACGTTCGAGTAGTAAACACCTTTGGGCATGAAATCTCTTAATGTATCAACAAATTCATCTACAGATGTTTTTTCTTCTATGCCTGGTTCTAGTAAAGGTTCAAATTCTGGTATTGGCCAAGAATCAAAACATACACTATCAAGTAAAACCAACCCGTTTACTTTATCTGGATGATTTACAGCCATTAATTGAGCAACACCACCACCAATATCATGTGCAGCAATATTAACTTTAGAAATACCGAGCTCTTCTATAAACTTACACATTATTCTACATTGCGCATTTATAGATACATCAGTGTTACTTGGCATATCTGATTCACCAAAGTTAAGTAAATCTGGTGCTATTACCCGATATTTTGATGCAAGTTTTGGCATCACATTTCGCCATAAAAATTTATTTGTCGGAATACCGTGTATCAATAATAAAGGTGTACCTTGTCCCATTTCTTGATAAGCAATTTGATGACCTTCTACTGTAACGTACTGTGTTTTGCTCATGCTTGTGCCTCGTTAATTTTAAAAATTATAATGTTTAGTAAACTATAAAATTGGAATATAGCCTTATAAAGCAAATTCCATCCCAAGATGAGTATTTTTTAGTTATTAAAAAATCTTAATGTTTTAAAAGTTAAACCCTTGTGATACCTGGGCTTAAGGCAAAGTAAGTTTATTTTTTTTTATTATTATAGAGTTTGATAATTGTGATTGTTAAACCACTTTATGAAGTGTGAAGCGTTTACTCTTATATATGCAACAATTACAAAAGCGAAGTTGCTAATAATTTGAAGAAATTATTCTTATTAAATAGTTTTTAGTAAGTAATAAACAGCGAACCGCCCTACTATTGGTATTAATCACTTTAAGAAAGATCTAATATTTTCAATTAATACACTTTGCTTAACTGGCTTTAATAACAAACCATTAAATCCCAGCTTTATATATTTATTATTACTATTTTCGTTTTCACTAAATGTATGCGCAATAATTTTCGTTGCTGATGCATCAGCGTGCTTTCTTATTTTTAGCATTGCGTCGGTGCCCGTAAACTGTGGCATGACTATGTCCATTAAAATAATATCGTAAATATTTTGTGAAACCATTAATAGCGCCTCTATTGCACTGGATGCAAAATCTATTAATATGTTTTCTTCTTTAAGCATTTTTCTTATTACAATTTCTATTAGTAAATCATCATCGACTAAAAGTAGTCGTGTAGTTTTATTTATAGGCTTTACTTTATTAAACCCGATAACTTCCGCTGTATTTCCAATAGTGTTATTCATTTTTCACCTTATTACTTTTCAGTAATATATTACTGCTAATTTTTAATACCAACCGCTATAACTTTTTGAACAAATTAACGAGTAAAATAACTTTATAATGTTGTTAAAATTTCAAATAAAGAAATTAGATATAAAACTTACTAAGTTGTAGCGCTAATTCTTTCTCGTTAAATAGACCTCTTATGTAAGGCGGTTGGTATAGCGGATTACCTTTTTAAAATACGTGCTATTTGGTTTATTAATATGCCTTGTTTTACAGGTTTTAATAGCATGTCATCAAAGCCCTGGTTTACATATTTAGATTCTGGATCGGGTGTCGATGTATGTGCAATTATTTTAGTTTTAGAATTATCACTGTGTTTTTTAATTTTTAACATAGCATCAGTTCCTGATAATTCTGGCATTACTATGTCCATTAAAATAATGTCGTAACTGTTTTGAGATACCATCAACATTGCTTCTATAGCACTGCGCGCGTAATCTATTTTAATGCTCTCATTTTTTAGCATTGCCCTAATAACAATTTCAACCAGTGGATCGTCATCAACCAGTAATAGTGTGTTTTGTTCTTCATTAGTTAATGGATTAATATTAACTAAATCGGTAGTTATTAATGGACTGTTTAATACTTCTTGTTCATCATCTTTGTTTTGTTTACTCGCTAGGTTTACCAACATAGAAAGTGATATCGTCGTTTTATTGGCACTACTGCTAATAATTATCGCTTTCCCACCAAGCATTTTAAATATCGAGATAAAAAACTTTAACTCTAATGATAAGTCTTTATCATCTATAAAGCGCGTTATATCATCACCCGAAATGCTTTTAAGTTCAGTTATAAAATGGTTAGTGTTGATTAAATTACTTAATGAAAAGTCGAGGTTTAAGTAATTACGCGTACTTTCTTTTTTAATCTGAGCGTCAATTGAAAGCGTTGTATTATTTGATGAATCCAAAACCTCAGTAACTAACTGAATAACCAGTTGAGAAATTAACTTTTCATCGCTTGCTACCGTTAACTCTGGTGTAATATTATTTTTCAAAACTATTTTATTATTTTCAGCCTCTTTCGTTAAAATTGACATGTTATTATTGATCAGTTTCTTTAGATTTACGTTTTTGGCTTGAAGCTTTAACTTACCTATCTCTGATTTATTTATATTTACTAGCTGTTGAATAACACTTTCAAGCTGGTCGCACACATCAGAAATATTCCCTACATTGTTTTTAAATTCGTTAAAGCTTATAGGATCTTTAGATATTTCAATTAATGACTTTAAAGATGATAAAGGCGTTTTCAACTGACGGCTAAGCCTTGAAACAAATTTTTCTTTTAATTGATTTGTCTGTTTTGATTTTTCGAGAACATCAGCGAGTAAACACTCTTTTTGATGTGCCTCTGTATCATCTCTAAAGTAGCAAACAAAACCATTAAAATCTGTATGTCTTTGTAATACGGTTATCCACTTCCCGTCTGTAAAACCTATATCTATTAATTGGTTACGATCATTATCAAGCTTATGATGCTCATGGTAATGATTTATAATATTATGCTGTTGCGCAATACTTATCAGCTGGCTATACGATAGCTGACTGTTTTGTTTATTCACCTGTGCAAATAAAAGATTAAATGCATTGTTAGTAATCACAGGAAATTCGTGGCTATTAAAAATAGCAAACCCATGTGGCAATGCATCAAGAGAACTTGAAAATAGCTCTTCCCTATTAAGTATTAACTGATTTTTTTGTTTTATTTCATTGTGTAAACGCCTAGGCAAACGTAAAAAATAGTACACGAATGCGAATACACAAAAGGCGATCAGTCCTAATCTAATTAGGCTATATTTAGTTATTTGTGGACGTACTATTTTATTCATTGGTTGCACATGTAAACGCCAAGTAGGTGGAAAACGACTGCTTAAAGCGCTAATACTATTTTTAATTATACTAGGGTTTACTTCTCCTTGTTTTCCTAAAGTAAACTGTGGTGTTGCTATAAAAACGTTATAATTTTCAGTGTTTAATTTGCCAATAACGGCTTTTAAAAACTTACTTAAATCAAATGCTGTAAGTGTATAAATAGAGCCTTGTTTAATTTTTATTTCAGAAATTAAAAAGGCTGTATCTGCAACAGTAAATACTTCTACTGCTTGTTTATTCGCTCTATTATTGAATTTTTCTAACCAGTTTTTAAATCCATACGCGGCTAAATCAAAATTATTTTTTGACCAAAGTGCAAGTTGGTTATACTCAGAATCAAACACAACATACCCTTTATAAGTTAAGCTTTGTGAAACCTGACTCTGTACTAAATCATTAAGCTGCTCTTTTGTATAGCTATTTTGGCTTTGTAAAAAGCCTGCGATAACTAAATCTTTTTGCGATATATATAATCCTTGATTATCAAATCGCTCTAAAGCATTAAATAACGTTTTACGTAATTGCTGAGTTTGTTCATTGTAATTACTTTGCAGCTCCTTTTTTTCTATAGTATAAAGCAGTAATGCAGTGAATGAGCATAATACTAATGCAATTAAGAATGCGACGGGCGCTAAACTAAATACATGAATATACTTTTCCCCATAATTTTTTTTCACAGGATTAGTAATTTGATTACTTACTGAATCTGAATTTTTATTTAACTGTGTCTGCAATAATTGAGCAAATGAAATAAACTGATCTTTTTGTGAACCTATTAATGTTTTAGGTGCTAAATCAGCCATCAGCACTACGCCAATTAATTTATTAGTGACACTATAAATTGGATATTGTGCATAAAAACGAATTAATTTGTGCGTGTTGTTTGATACATCATCAAAAAAGGTATCTTCAAATAAATATAGTTTTTCTTGTGTGCAGCGTTGTTGATAGCTTAATAACTCATTTTCGACGCTTTCTATATCGTTGCAGGTTATTAACTGGTCTGAATAAACCTCTCTAAAATCGATAAATTTAACAATTGGAACATCATAAAACTGTTTTAATAGCGTTAGCGTTTCTTTAATTTCTGTTGATATTTCATCAGTTGGTGTATCTGCTAAATTAGCATGTGAGGTAAATATATTTGAGGCGTTCATTGACGTTCTCCTTCCCCTTTTGGGGGAGTATGTATCCACGTTGTACTGTTTTGACCGCTATGTACTGGCAGTAAAACTTTAAATGGTGGTGTTAAGCTACTAAGTGCAGGTTCGCCTGTGGTGATATTTATTACTTGTTCTGCATTAACTAAATTAAGTGATGTTTTGCAATATGTAATACCTGGCTCAATCCCTATTAAGCTCAGTGTTTCACTAATGATAAGGTTATTTACTAAATCGATACCAGCGAGCTCAAATGTAGTTTGTAAAATAGTGAAGACGAGTGTCTCTACAATGTTTTCATCTTCTTCTAAGCGTGTACCTTCTGGGCAGCAGATTGTGCCAAGCTCTATGTCAAAGTTTGTTCCAACTGCAACTCCAACGAACTTAAGTGCTTTAAGTGCATCTTTTAAAAGAGATTCTACTTCAGGTAAGTATAAATCAAGTATGTCGCCTTGCGATTCGTACCCTGTTTGACATGTGTCACATGATACCGCCAACTCTCGACCATCGGTCCCTACAAGCGGACGACCCAAAGCAGTCACTCCAACTAAACAACTGCTGTCGGCCGGTTGCTTATCTATTTCAAAGCTTTCACAAGGTGAGCCTGTTACTACTTTTTGCGATACATAACGAGATAGAATTTGTTCACTATTAGCAGGGCATTGTTGTGGCGTACTTCTTAATAACTGACCAATAACGGTGTTACCTAACTGCCCTATTGCATAATTTGGACCTTGCTGCAGCGCATTTATATAACTTACATTACCGGTATTATTTAGTTTACTCACACCTTGGCTGTCTGTTGCTTCGTCGCTTAAGCCCTTTAAACACGGGTTACCTTGGCAATTTGGAGCATCGTAATAAACAGCTTCCCGCGAGGTAAACCTATCATCTCTTATGCCTATTAATGCCCTGTACGTGTTGTTTGCTCCCCTGTCTGTATAAAAAATGAGTGGTGCTTGATGCTCATCAAAACTTACTGCAATACCGAGTGGTCTATTGTTAGCATCAACTACAGTAATTTGATTATCGACCTTAGTTTGATGGCGCTTAATAAGGGCATCCCTTACTAAAATCACCCCACCAATTGAGCCAATAATTAAAATAGTTATAATTAAAATAAGCTCAATAGTAAGTATGTACCCTTGTTGATAATGCTTTTTCATATCAGGCTCCTATAACACTTCTACAAGCATTTTAAGTACGTTCATTACTTGTAATGCTGCGGGAAAAAACACCAATACCAAAAACATCGGAAAACAAATTAAGATAATGGGAAAGGTTGTGTGCATCGCTTTTTTGTTTACCTTTTTAGCGAGTAAAATGTTCTTTTTTAAAGCTAGGCCTTCAAGTTGAGCCTCTACTGCTTGGATAAGTGGCGTACCAAGTTTTGACCCTATTAACATTAAGTTTGCGAGTTTTTTAATTCCTAATACGCCGGTTCTTTCAAAAAGTGAATTAAATGCAAATTCACGATCTTTACCTGCGCTTAGTTCGAATAAAAATAACTTTAGCTCTTTGTATAATGGGTGTTTTTGACTTAATCCATGATCAACTGCTAGTGCAAATGAACGCTCTAGTGAAAATCCAGCGCGCATGTAAACCAGTAACACCCGTAAAAAAAACTCTAAGCTATTATTTATAAAGGTTTTACGTTGATTTTTACGTAATAAAAACCAGCATTCGGGTGCAAAAAAACACATAAAACACAGTAATAATTTAATCGATTGGCTCAGCTCATACCCTGTTAGTTCTATAACTGTAAATGCACTAAAAGTAGCAGCCACTTTAAAGCAGTACAGGCTTATTAATATTTTATTAATTTGAATTCCTGCTTGTCTTAATTGACGTTTAGAGATGATGATTAGCGGATACCAATTAATGTTTTTAGTATCGGGTTTATCTAATTCGACTTTAAGAGATTGCCTATGAATATGGATAAACGAGCCCATACTTACTAAAAGTCCGATAAGTAAAAGTATATCAATCATAATGTTACCCTTAAGCTAAGGCGTAGCCATAAAAAGCCAAATAGCTGACAAAGAAGCGCAACCGTTATAAATGCAATCCCATTAGGATCGTTTAATAAAGGTTCAAACCAGGTTGGATCGGTATAGCTAAATAAAGGAATTAGTGCGTAAGGTAAAAAACCACTAAATACAGCAGCGTACTTAGTACCCGAAAGCTTTGCTTTTAGCTGTTGGCGGTCGAGGGTCCGAAGCGACATCATGTTGCATACGCTTTTTAGCATGTCAGTTAAATCGCACTGGCTTTGTGTATGTGTGATGATGCTATGAGCAAATAATCTTACGGTCTCGCAGTTGTATCTTTCAATTAACGGAGCAAACGACGTTTCGGCATCACTACCCATGCTCATGCGTTGTAATAGCAAAGAGCTTTGTTTTTTTATATATGGGTCAGCATGTTCATCAGCAAACTGCATTGATTGTTGTAGCGACAGCCCCGTACTTAAACACGATTGTACGGTTTCAATAAATTCTAAAAAATGATGCTCAAATTTTGCTAATTTATAATGAGCCAAGTCAATCACAGTTATAAAACAGGTTACAAAAACCACGATTGAAATAATAAATGCGCTGGTTGATGCCTCAGGGTAATATAATTTAGCTAAAAACCATGAACTACTAGAGAGCGAGCACGCCATGCTTATAAACCAAGCGTTACTTATGTTTAAGCCTAGTACTCGTAGTGACAAAGTAAGGACGTCTTTTTCTTCTAAAATATCTACCTTTTTAGCGCTCTGGTTACTTTTATTTTTAGCATACAAAGAAACCAACACACTAGCTGCAAGTACAAAAGTAATAACCGCCGCTATAGCTAACAAATAATCAAGTTTAGTCATTGTTAGCCTCCGGGTTATTGTGCAGTAATGCTTTTAATTCTTTTGCATTTGCGCCTTGGCCTTTCATAAACTCAATAACACTTGAGTTATCTATTAGCTCACTTTGAACAGGCTCTGCTTCGTTAATACTATAAAGCGGGCTAAAATGTGCGCCGCCATTAACACGCTTAATTTCACCAATACTTTTTAGAGTTCGGGTGCCATTAGTTGAGCGAGAAACATGCACTATAAGTTGAATACTAGACGCAATTAGCGAACTTGTATGTGTATCACTCAGTTGTGCATTGTGTAACTGCACTAAAGTAGATAAACGAATAACGGCATCATTTGCGCTGTTAGCATGTATGGTCGTCATCGAACCTTGGTGACCACAGTTCATTGCTTGGAGCATATCGATTACTTCGCCAGAGCGTACCTCACCTACAAGTATTCTATCTGCGCGCATTCTTAGGGCTGCTTTTACTAAATCTCTTAGGCTTACTGCACCTTTACCATCGCTGTTTGTGTCGTGGGCTTCTAATTGCACAACGTGGTTGTGATGCAAATTAAGCTCAGCACTTTCTTCAATGGTTACAACTCGTTCATTTGGGTTAATTGAGTTAGCAAGTACGTTTAATAATGAGGTTTTACCAGCCCCCGCATTGCCACACACTAAAATATTAACGCCTGTTTTAACTGCGCTTTTTAAAAATGATAAGATGTTTTTATCTAAAAAATGGTTATTAACTAAAAAGTCATCGTTTATTTTTTTATGATTAAATTTACGAATCGATACAATCGCGGCGCTGGTACACGCAGGCGGTACAATAATATGAACTCGGCTACCATCTTTTAGTTTGCCATCAACAATCGGCATAAGCGCATTGACTTGTCGGCCACAGCCATCAAGTAAGCGATCAACAAATCGGCGTAAATGGCGTTCGTCATCAAACTTACTGGCTGTGCAAAGTAGTTTGCCTTGTTTATCAATCCAAATATCTTGAGTGTCGTTTATTAAAATATCACTTACCTGATCGTCCAGCATAAACTGTGCAATAGGACCTAGGCCTTGAATTTCATCAAATACAGCCTGAACAACCTGCTCTTGTTGATGTTGGTTAAATGAAGATTGATTAAATTGTGGAATTTCACTGCACAGTGCAGAGATTTTTTCGAGAACATTACTTGATAAAAGTGCGGTTGGTTCTTGTTCGTACTCTTCGATAACGGCATCATGCAATAGCTTTTTAAGCTCTTCAAAGGTACTTAAACTGGTTTGAACTTCTTCATGTTTGCTTGATAAATTAAACATAAAAACTCACTTAGCTACATATACAGCTTCATTTTTAACGCCTTTAACCACTTCGATTGTGCGACTGGTTTGTAAGCGTGAAAAGTTTTGCAAACGACCTTGTTCAATGTCATAAGCGCTATGCACAATAATTGAAACTTTGTCGGCATTATCTATACCCGCCAACGAATAAACATCTTTTGGAAGTACCGCAAGGACTAACGAAACACCGCCTGTAGCAGAATTAGACTCTTTAGCTAAGTTATCCATTACGCCATTTTTTTCGGCCTGCGATTTAGGGCCTTTTGAAACACCAATGAGCTGTACATCACGGGCAACTGTTCTTACTAGACGATTAGTTTTAGCGACTATGTCGAGTCGGTCACCTTTGTGTATACGCGAAAGCGGAATATCTAAGGTGTTTAATTTTAAAGTATATAAAACACGCCCTGCTGGTATGGCTTCTGACAAATTTTGGCTTTTCGCTCTAATAAAATCTGTGTCAAATAATGGTTGTTCAACCATTTTATTAGTTGCTAATTTTTGACCAATTAATGCACGTGGGTTTTGAACGCTCAGTGCAATATTTGAATAGTTATTTGGATCTATACTCTTTTGCTCTACATCGTGAACGGTTACTGTTTGACCGGCCGACATATTTTTATTTACTACCCAGGCTGTTACGCTATTTTCATCGTTTACCTGTCTAATACCCAAAGCCGAAGCTAACATGCCAGAGGTGATGAGTAATGTGAGAGCCGCTGTGGTTGCGCCTTTGTTACTTTTACTTTTCATAATATTCCTCCAGAGTAACTTTCACTGCCACACTTTTGTGGCAGTGAGCCTTAAGCTTGGTATTCAAACTTAGTTACCTTGTGAACCGCCTGCCGTTGTACGTGTTGCAGCATCACCACTTGGTGTTGCACTAATAAGTGCCGCATTTTCACTAAAGTCTGATGCAACAAAAGTGAATGAACTACCATCGCCTGCGTACACATCAACTGAATCTACAAAGCCTGAGCCAGACACTTCAGCTGTACCTTCGGCGTTAATCATCCCGTCAAATACATAGCTTTGGTCAAGTGAGCCAATTGCTTCAGCTACATCTTCAAGTTCGCTGGTTACCGAGTCACGTAATGTAGATAAACCAATTACAAGTGCCGCTACCATTGAAGTAGAAAGAATGATTAGCTCTGACGTTAGTACAAAACCTTTTTGCTTTTTGCTATTTAAGTTATGTTTAATAGTTTTCATAATCGTAGCCTTTAAATTAGAAGAGCTTATGCTCACTTTATATATTGCGAGGACCATGCCAACTAATTAAGTCCTTTAAATACATGTGGTTAGTGTGTTTTTATTATTTGCTCTTTAGCTGTTTTTACTTTTGATTTGCAAAATGCAAATCAATATTAAAAAATAATTTTAGATACTTAATACTAGGGTCTGTTGATCTTTGCGGATTAAAATTTGTTCAAACTAGGGACGATTTAATCGCGGCGCGAGGTTTGTAACCTAGTGGGCTCGGTAACTGCTCCTGCGTTACCCTACTGGCTTACATCCATGTAAGAATAAGTCAAAACCGAGCAACAAAGAGTAAATAGCCCCTAGAAAGAACCCTTTGGGCAGCGCCTGTTTGGCATTAATGCTACGTTATCGCCCATTTATGGGGAATAACCACACTACATAGGCTCTGCCTTGCCTAAATACCAAACAGACTGCTGCAAATTTAACCTTGAAAGATCAACAGACCCTAGAGACGTTCTGTTAAATTATTAAAACTAATAGGTGTTCAAAAAAGGGTTAAATATTAGAAGCAGTCTTGTGGGGTAACTTATAAAACGTATGATTAGCGTAAGCTTTACTACTATTTTTGATAAATAATAAAGTGGTTTTGGCTCCTTAATAATGCCAAATTTTAGGTATAAAAAAAGGCCCGAAGGCCTTAAGAATAACAATTACCTAAAACAGAGAGTTTACCGCGCCTAGCAAGTGCTTTTTGATGTGTGGGTTCGACACGTAAAACTTGCTCATAATAGCCACAGGCCAATAAATTATTGGTATTAGCTTCTTCAATTAGGCCTTTATGGTAAAAATAGGCGGTGCTATTTAAGCCAAACTTAACCGAAAGCTCTAAATAGTTTGAAGCTACAACGTAGTTGCCCTGGGCATAATGTATAGAGGCCATTTGCAGGTATGGTGAAGCATGTGTACCAAAAACATCGACGCCGTATTGGGCAATGCTTTTTGCTTTAGCTAAATTACCTTGCTCAATTGCTAAAGTGACTCCTAAAGTAATTGCGTTTAACGGCGGGTTAGCTTTATTAAGCAAAGTGTTTATAACCTGTTGAGATTGATTAGCACGGCCACTTTTATAAAGTACATATGCCGATATTGAAAGTATTGCCGTGTTATCGGGGTGTTCAAGCATTAACTGATTCACCTCATGCACTAGGTTCAAACAGTTACTTGCATTTATACCTTCGCACTTTAATGGTTGGGCATTTAATTGGTATTTTTTAACTATGTCACCCAGCGCGTTGTAAGGATTTACTGTTGGCTTGTAATCAATATGAGCGCAACCCGATAAAGTAAGCAGTAAAATTATATAAAGTATTTTCATAGCCCTTGCTCCTGTATATAGCTAAGTATCTGGGTGTCTATATTTGCCTGTTCCCACGAACGTAAGGTATTAATTGGCTCACGCACCAGGTTCGGAGTTACAACAATTATAAGCTCGCGGTTGTTTTCACTTTTACTGGTTGTTTCGCTTAACTTTCCTAGCATGCTATTGCCGTTGCCATCAGGTACAAAGTCGTGGCTTGCATTGTTATCGGTGCTAATTAAGCCACCAATAATAAGAGGTTGTCCGTCTTTTAAACGCGTTGATGTTTGCATGCTGCGTGTATTAAATGCACTACTGTTCAAACTGCTGCCTGTGCTTTGTGCAATTTCGGCGGTTAACGTGGTATCGGGTAGCGAAATTACTGGGTTTAGATCAAGTGTGATTCTGTCTTTGTCGTCAACCATGGCGCGTACATTTAATTCAACTCCGAATGATTTAAATTCTGTACCGCTAAACACCGAACCACTACTACCTTGCTGCCCGCTTGTAATTCCTGAAGGGCTATAACTTGTAGGTACGGGTACTTCTCCACCGACCTTAAATACGGCACTTTCACCGGCTAAAACCGTAATTGTAGGGCGAGAAAGTGTTCGAGAAATACCTTCTTGTTCAAGTAATGAAAACAACATATCAATGGCAAACTGTGAGGTAGAAAGCTGTAAGTTATTAGTTAATTGACCGCCAATTAATTGCAGCGCATTTTCTATTGTTGCAGAGCCTGATTCGCGTTCAGTCATACCGTCACGACCAAATAATCCCGCTTCTTTTTCATACCCATTAGACAGTACGCTAATATCTGGGCGCCATTGCTTTAATCTACGTTGATTTACTTCGTATAATTGCACCGACACACGCACTTGAGGTAAATCTTCAACTTCAATGCTCGACAAAACTTTACCGCCAGCCACTGAAAGCAACGTTGCTCTTGCAATATTAGAACTTACATTACTTAAGTTTAACCCTGATGTAGCATCGTTTATTAACCCACCCGACTCGTTGGCAAGTACTTCAATACCTGCGCTTTTATCCTGCGTTGCGCCGCCCATTAAATTATTAGGATCAAGGGGAGAACCCTGAGTTTGTAATGCTTGTTCTGGTTCAAATAATTTATTAATTGTATTTAATAAGCGCACTAGCTCTATCTGGTTTTTTACAGAGCCTGACAGTAAAAATACATCGTTGTCGTCATTTGATAGCTCATCAACCGAGATGCGTTTAATGGTCACTTTATCTGCGCCCATTGATTTAATTACTTCGCTAATACGTTCTTCTTTTGGCTTGGGTGCTTGAGTTACTTTTATTAAATTAATAATAGCGACTTTGCTCGAGTTTTGAGAGGTACCTCCGTTTGCGTTACCCAATCCTTGCAAGCGTTGAGCGAGAGAATTAAACATTCCTTGGTTAGGGTTTGAGGTAATAACGGGTTGTGATGCTTGTGAGCTACTGGCGTATAGATAGTTTTTTGCAGCTTCATAAGCGGCATGACGATAATTTATAGTAGGTACTTCACCTCGTAATACAACAGCATGGCGATCAGGTGCTATGGTTAGTTGCACGTCAGGGTGAATATCGTTTAAGGCATTTTCCAGTACGCTATAGTCTTCGGTAACACCAAGTAAAAATGTTTCCGAGCTTTTATCGTCGTACCACACCATCATAGATGTACGGCCTAACTTTTTAGCTAAAATTAGTAGCTCGCGACCATTAACCACGTTCACATCAAGCGTTGTTTCGTGGCCAAGTGCTATACGCGAAATATCACGGGTAAACACAAAGCGAGTATGTGTCCATTTAACTAAGTGTGATACTTTTTGTACCCGCTCACCATTTGCATTTTCTATATAATCTAAATGACTTTCACTGCCTACAGCGCTAAAAGATATTAGTAATAGTATAAAAGTAAATTTTAACATAAGCCTTTCCCTCAATTTGCTTAATGTATAGGTAGCAAGTATGAGACCAAACGCTTTTATCTTTATTATCAATGCATTAAGATGTGTGAAAGTGTGTTTTATTATTTTGATTCGCAAATTGCAAATCAATAATTCATAAAGGGTTTAACCAAGAAATGAGAGTAGAGGTAGGTGGCGCAAAGCGAATAAAATAGGCTCTGCGCTAGTTTTAGTTAATGCAAAGCAGCTGTAAATGGGATGCTTTCACAGATTTTAGCTTCTGCTATAAGTAACTCTTCTAGGCGAGTATCTACTTCTTCTTTATCAAAGTATTCGTAAGCAAGCTCTACAAAAAGGTTTTTATGTTTTTCTTCTGACTTGGCAATCGCAACATAAAAGTCTTTTTCTTTACCCTCAGGAAGTGCTTGTGCAACTAAAGAAAAACGCTCGTGACCACGTGCCTCAATTACACCACCAACCAGTAATCGGTCCATTAAAAAACCATCACGACCATGTCTAAACAGTGCACGTATTTGTTTTATGTACGGATCTTTTTTGTCGTCACCTAAGTTTACATCGCGCTCTAAAAGTAACTTAAGCACTTGTTTAAAGTGTATTAATTCTTCTAATGCTAAGTCGGTCATGGCTTTTACTAATTTACGTTTGTCTGGGTAATGTGAAAGCATAGACATAGCCATACCCGATGCTTTTTTTTCTGCAGCGGCATGATCTTGTAAAAAAGTATTAAAGTCAGCAAGGACAACTTCGGTCCATTCAAATGGGGTGTGGTATTTTAATTCAAACATGTTCTGTACAACTTAAATAATAATGCGGGGATTTTAACGTATTTGATTTAAAAAATCTTGTAAGGCAGTAATTTATCTATGCGCCCTTTAGCGGTGGATTCGACTTTTAGCGGGTGTTTAATATCGTTCCACGCGGTAACTTTGCCGCCCATATTCATTTTTTCAAAATCAGTTTTATCACTTTTTAATGCTAAAAAATCGCATAGCTTTTTGTAGCTATCAGGCTTTGCTATATCAATGGATAAAAAATCGTTGTCACGGTTCTTAAAGTACGTGTGAGCATCGTTAAAATGTGTTTCATAGCAGTGAGCTAAGTAACTATCGTCGCTAATATTATCAAGCGAAAGCTCACTAAACGTATTTAAATAACAGCGCTTTATATGAATATTAAAGCCCCCGTCGCCGCGCGTTAAATTAGTGTGCATACGCGTTAAAAGCTGTTTTATTGAAGGCAGCCATGCATCAAGTTCGCGCTCTAAATAAATAAACTTAGAGTCAGGATAATGAATATCAAGCGCTTTAAAATCGTTAAATATGGGAGTGTCGGCAATCGCACTGGCATTTTCAAAACAGGCATTAGTATACGCGGTATGCGCTGTTGTAATGCCAAGTTCTAAAAAAGCATGGCACACACTAGTTGTGCCGGTACGTGGTAAACCTATTATAAATATTTTGCTCATTAATTTTTCTTTAATTAGCCGCGTGTTACTAGTAATACAAAGGCGCTGATAATCATGACTAAAAATGTAGTAATAGTACCAATTTGGCGATATTTAAGGCTTTTTTCTACGATGCCTAAATTTTGAAACACACGCCCTACTAATAACGCACCACCTAATATATGGCAGTAATGGCTAGCAAGCCCTTGGTACTCTGCTAAAAAAAGCAAAATTAAAGCAAATGGCACGTATTCCATAAAATTTGCGTGGGCACGCACAGCACGTTGTAGCGTTGCATTACCGTTATCACCAAGTGATATTTGCTCCGCACGGCGCACTTTTATTACGTTAAAGCTTAAATAAATGTAAAAGAATGCGAGTAATGCAGCATAAGTTGAAATGATCACGGCGTTTTCCTGTTATTTTTATCGCATAAATATGCGCTCTATTATTGTGGGCGTGATAATAACACATAAATTTGAGCTGCATTATCAGAAGTTTAATAATTGCCTATGCTAAGCTAGAGGTATTAAGTTAGTAGAAAATACATAAGGATTTTATGTTTGTACCTCGCAAAGTAGCCGACAGTTACCGTGAAATGATTAACAGTATTGGCTTTTACCCTTCGATGCTTTCAGTGGGCTTTTTGGTATTTGCTATTATTACAATGTCGGTTGAATATTTAGCCCCTGTTGAGCAGCTAAAATCGTTTATATCGGTTGTACTTGTAGATAGCGCCGAAAACGCGCGGACTATTTTAAGCACTTTAGCGGGGAGTATTATTTCGCTCACCGTGTTTAGTTTTTCTATGGTAATGGTGGTTTTAAATTCGGCCAGTGCGAGTTTATCGCCCCGCGTAGTGCCAGGGCTTATTACACGTAAATCACACCAAATGGTTTTGGGCTTTTATTTAGGCAGCATAATTTACTCTATTATTATGCTTATAAATATTAATAAGCTTGATGGTGGCAGTACGGCAATTCCTTCAATAGGTGTGTTGTTTGCACTTATTTTTGGATTGATTTCATTAGGTTTGTTTGTATTTTTTATACATTCAATCTCACGTGCTATTCAAGTTGATAACGTGTTAAATGGCTTGTTTAGCCAAACTAAAAACGAAATTAAAACAATAATACAAAGACAACAAGAGAACCCAGTTGAAGACTTTCCAGACTTTAGCAAGTGGCATTCGGTAAGCAGTAAAACAGAAGGATATTATAAAGGCGTACATACCGATAAGCTGTGTGCTATTTTGGCTGAGCAAGATATAAAGGTGTATATATCTGTAAACCAAGGCTATTTTACAGTTAAAGGTTACCCGTTTTTAAAATGTAATAAAGATATAGCAAACGATGAAGAGCTGATTAATAAAATTCTCGACTGCTTTATTTTTTATATAGAAGAGTACATTAGCGATCATTACCGTTATGGATTAACGCAAATATCAGAAATTGCAGTTAAGGCAATGAGCCCGGGCATAAACGATCCCGGTACTGCGGTTAAATCAATTGATATGCTGAGTATTTTACTTATTCAACGACTTTCGATTAACGATATTAACTACTCGTTTAAGCACAGTGATAATGCCCCATTGTTATACCTTCATGAAACAAGCTTTGATGAGTTATTACACGACAACTTTACACCGCTGCGTAATTACGCCAAAGGCGATGCATACGTAATGACAAACGTGCTTGAGGCATTTAAAAATATTTTGTTTGTAGCCCATAAAGATACCGATGCACGAAACAGTTTATTTAATTATTTAAATGCGATTGTTGATGACATAAATGAGCATGTAACTAATGAATACGACAGACGCGAAGTGACTAATATGCTCAACTCAATAGCGCGTATTAGCCAAGAGCAAGGTGAGAAGTTGGTGGCACGTTTTGAGCACCACTAGGGCGTGTTGAATTATTTGGATTGAAATTTGTTCAATCTAGGGGCGATTAAATCGCGGCGCGAGGTTTGTAACCTAGTGGGCTAAGTAAAAACCGAGCAACATAGAGTTAATCGTCCCTAGGAAGAACCTATATTTTAATCTATGTAGTACACAGCATAGCTTGACGCTGTTACTTTAATCTCTCCAGCATGGTAGGCATCAGGTACATAGTTACTTGGTGCGCTATCAGCCATCATTACTTTTTCTGCGCGCATATAAGGCTGCGACTGCACATTGAGTGGACTCAGTGATGCGCTGTACAATCCTTTTAAGTCAACGCCATAATCTTCACTAAACTCTTTTGCAGCATCCCGTGCGTCTTTAATTGCTAACTTTTGCGCTTTTTTATGCAGCTCGTTATAGTTACTTGCTAAAAATTGCGTTTGATTAATTTCGTTAATACCGTTGTTAACTAAGCTTTGTAGTAACTCTGGGTATTTATTTATATCACTGAGTTTTACTGTTAACGTACGAGAAACCTTAAAGCCTTTAAATTCTTGATTACCGGTAGTGCGGTTGTATTGGCTATCACGGTTTATTGAAATTTGCCCTGCGTTTATATCTCCCTCTTTAACACCAATTTCTTTTACGAGCTTAATTGCCTTGGCGATAGTTAAGTCGGTTTTATTTTTAGCAGCAATTAAGTCTTTATCAACTTCGGTAATACCTACACTAAGCTGTACGTAATCTGGCATTGTAGTAAGAGTAGCTTCGCCCTTAACATAAATATGAGGAGCATCGGGAGTCGCTGCCGCAAGTGCATCAAAGCTAAGTACGTTTAAAGCCAGTGCACTACCTAAAACAAGAGTCAGTGTTTTCATTAAGTCGATCCTTTAATTATGTAAAAGCAAGTAAACACCGTACGTGGTTAATTAAATATGAACAAGCACAAAAAAACAGGCAATTGCCTGTTTTTTGTTAAGCGTTGTAAATAATGCTATTACGCCATTTACTTTTAATTACTTATAAACCTAATTAAACACTACAACGTTTATAGTTACGGTATTTTGGTAACCAGTAATTTTTGTCGATTGCTGCCCATAAGGCATCATCCGTAATCTCAAGAGCAACGCCCTCTTCGATTGCTTTTTTAGCAATGGCAAATGCAATACGCTTACTTAGCGTTTCAATTTCAGTCAGGGCTGGTAATAAACTGCCTTTACCTGTGTTGGCACGCGGCGACGACTCTGCAAGCATTTCGCTAGACACACTTAACATAGCATCTGTAATGCGCGTCGCTTTAGCGGCAATAACACCTAAACCAATACCCGGGAAAATATAACTGTTGTTACATTGTGGGATTGGGAACGTCTCGCCATTGTACTCAACAGGATCAAATGGGCTACCTGTGGCAACAAGTGCTTTACCGTCAGTCCACTTAATCACATCAGCAGGATGCGCTTCTACTTGCTTAGATGGATTACTTAATGGGAAAATAATTGGCTGTTCACAACCGGCATGCATAGCGCGTATTACTTGTTCTGTAAATAAGCCAGGTTGACCAGAAACACCAATCAAAATGTCAGGCTCAGCACAGTGCATAACATCAAGAAGTGATGCGTACTCGCCGCTGTATGTCCAATCACTTAGAGAGCCTGTAGGTTGTGCAAGTGCTTGTTGGAAATCGCGTAAGCCTTCCATACCCTCTGAAAGTAGGCCAAAACGGTCAACCATAAATACTTGGCTACGCGCTTGTGCTTCTGAAATACCTTCAAAAACCATTTGGCTAATAATTTGCTCAGCAATACCACAACCAGCAGAGCCTGCTCCCACAAACACTACTTTTTGTTGGCTTAAGGTTGAATTTTTAACACGACACGCAGCAAGTAAAGAACCGACCGTTACAGCCGCCGTACCTTGAATGTCATCGTTAAAGCTACAAATTTCATTGCGGTAGCGCTTAAGTAATGGCATTGCATTTGGCTGTGCAAAATCTTCAAACTGAAGTAATACATTCGGCCAGCGACGTTTAACCGCTTTAATGAATAAATCTAAAAACTCATCGTATTCGTCTTGAGCGATACGCTTATGGCGTGCGCCCATGTACATAGGATCGTTTAAAAGCTTTTCGTTATTAGTACCCACATCAAGCATTACAGGCAATGTGTATGCTGGGCTTATACCACCACACGCTGTGTAAAGTGACAATTTACCAATTGGGATACCCATGCCACCAATACCCTGATCGCCTAGGCCTAAAATACGCTCGCCATCGGTTACAACAATAACTTTTACTTTACCTTTAGTAGCGTTGCGTAAAATGTCGTCAATTTGAAAGCGATCTTCATACGAAATAAATAAACCACGTGCGCTGCGATAAATGTCTGAGAATTTTTCACAAGCATCGCCCACTGTCGGTGTGTAAATGATGGGCATCATTTCTTCAAGGTGGTCACGTACTAAACGGTAGTAAAGTGTTTCGTTGTTATCTTGAATCGCACGTAAGTAAATATGCTTATTAAGGTTGTCGGTAAAGCTAGAATACTGCTGATAACAACGCTCAACTTGCTCTTCTATTGTTTCAAAGCGAGGAGGAAGTAAACCAGCAAGATTGAAATTTTCGCGTTCTTTTTTACTAAAGGCGCTGCCTTTATTTAATAGCGGTGTTTCAATTAGGCCAGGGCCAGAATGATGAATATATAAGTAGTTAGGATCAGTATTAGTTGTCATATTTCCAGGCTTTAACGGAGTCTTAAGTTATGATCTGTCATTATCAGTGTTAGAGGTTTAATTGCAACGACAATTAAGCTAGTCAGACCATTGAGAGAAAATACATGCGGGCTTCACTGCCCGCATGTATATTATACATAATTTAAAATTTGATAGTGGCGTTATTATCAGTTAAATCAGATAACGCAACACCTTCACGGCGCGGATCAGCGCCACCATATAAGGTATTATTTTTAACTTCAACTGCGTGTAAGCCTGAGTTTAAATCAATAATACGTACATTGTGGCCGCGTTTGGTAAGTGCAGGCGCAATGGCTTCGATGGCTGTGCCTTTTTCAAGGCTGGTGTAATCGTTACGATTTGTTGTACGGGGTAAGTTAATGGCGTCTTGCGCTGATAAATTCCAGTCAATAACACCCACAACAACTTGTGCAACGTAATCAATGATACGGCTACCACCAGGTGAGCCTACAATTAAGCGTAAGCTACCATCTTTATTAAATACCATTACCGGTGACATAGAGCTACGCGGGCGTTTACCTGCCTCTACACGGTTTGCTACAAGCTTGCCATTTTTACGTGGTGATAACGCAAAGTCAGTTAGTTGGTTATTTAAAATAAAGCCATTAACCATAACCGTAGAGCCAAACGCCATTTCAATTGAACTGGTCATCGAAACGGCATTACCTTTACTATCTACAATAGATACATGTGAGGTAGAAGGTAACTCGTATGAATCATCCATTGCATAACTTAAGTACCCTACAGGATTTCCTGCTACGGCTTTTTGGTCTGTTTCGGTAATTAATTTAGCGCGTGAGGCAATATAATCTTTGTTTAAGAGCTCTTGTGTAGGTACTTGAGTAAAATCGGGATCGCCCATGTACATATCGCGATCGGCAAATGCAATACGCGAAGCTTGGCTAAAGTAATGAATCGCCTTTTCGCCATTTGGCTTAAGTGCGCTCATATCTTTATGTTCAAGCAAGCCAAGCATTTGCAGTACTGCTACGCCGCCACTACTTGGTGGTGCCATAGAACACACGTTATAAGCACGGTATTGAATACATACCGCATCGCGTTCTTTACTTTTGTAATCTGCTAAATCTTGCACACTTAATTTACCAGGGGCAATTTTAGAATGTTGTACCGCATTAACCATTTTTTTTGCATTTTCGCCTTTGTAAAATGCATCAATGCCCTGCTTTGCAATGTCTTTGTACAAATCAGCAAGTGGTTGATTCTTTTTAACGCTACCCACTTCAATTAATTTACCATTAGGGTAAAAGTATTCGTTAATAATTGGCATGCTCAATACGCCTGGGTTTAACTGTCGGGCTAATAAGCCATGTAAACGCGGCGAAACTACAAAGCCTTGCTCTGCAAGTTCAATAGCAGGTTTAAAAAGCGCTTCCCACGGTAATGTACCGTATTGTTTATGTGCGCTTGCAAAGGCATGTAAAATACCGGGTACACCAACAGAGCGTCCACCTACTACGGCTTCAATCCATTTAACGGCTTTACCGTGTTTATCTAAAAACAGCGTTTCGTCTGCATTTGCAGGTGCGGTTTCGCGGCCATCAAAACTAGTCAATTTATTGTTAGCCTTGTTGTAATACATCATAAATGTACCACCGCCAATACCAGAAGATTGCGGTTCAACTAAGGTAAGCACTAGTTGAGTAGCAATCGCAGCATCTACGGCACTGCCGCCTTGGGCTAAAATTTGTTGACCGGCTTTTGAGGCATATGGATTTGCCGCAGCGACCATGTATTTATCACCTTGCACTACTTTTTTATGGATTAATCCGGTAGCAGCTTCAGGTTCGCGAGTTTCAATTTGAGTTGTTTGCTGTGCTAATGAAGGCAGTGATACTGCGCACAGTCCAATGGCAAATAATGAGTTAAGTTTAAAATGCATAAAAATACTAAAAACACTTAATTACGTAGTTGTATTTGGCATCTTAAAGTTAAACGGGCACAATATGCAAAAATTTTGACTAAAAAAATATAATAAAATGCTTAATTTACCTATTCAACCTCGTTATATATTACCGCCTATTACTTTGCTGCTTTTTAGTACCATTTTTGCTGCATTTGATTTAAATAGTTTACTTGAATTTAACCGAAGCCTAATTGATGATGGCGAACTGTGGCGAATTTTTTCTAGCCAATTTGTTCATGCTAATTGGGCTCATTTGGGATTAAATGCCAGTGGTGTTTTACTAATATGGTTACTACACGGCGAATACACATCCCCTACTCGCTACGCTTTTAATGCAATTTCGCTAGCACTGTGGTGTGGACTCGGTGTTTATTGGTTTTGCCCAAACATACATATTTACACCGGATTAAGTGCTCTACTGCATGGTGTAATTATTTGGGGCGCAGTTAAAGATATAACCGTAGGGCTTAAGTCGGGTTATTTATTATTTATAGGCGTATGGATTAAAATAGCGTTTGAGCAATTTAGCGGCCCTAATGCTGATATAGGAAAGCTTATTAACTCCACTGTGGCTATTGATGCACATTTAATTGGTGTAATTGGCGGGACTCTGCTTGCCATACCACTGGTTATAGAGCTCTTTAAAAAGAACTTTAAAAAGAAAAAATAAAGTTAGATTTTGTTCAACCCAATAAAAACGCCGCATTAGTTAACTAAACCAATGCGGCGTTTTTGTTTTTATAATTAAAGCTTAAAGCGTTTCTTTAAATAGCTTATAAATACGGCGGTATTCGTCTAACCAGCTTGAAGGCTGTACAAAGCCATGTGGTTCAACAGGAAATATAGCTGTTTCAAAGTTTTGTTTTTCAAGCTCTATTAAGCGCTGCACTAAACGCACTGAGTCTTGAAAAAACACGTTATCGTCAACCATTGGGGCATTAATTAATAAACGTTTGTTTAAGCCCTCAGCGTAATAAATTGGCGAGCTGCGCTCATACGCAATCGGGTCAACATCAGGATGGTTTAATATATTAGCAGTGTACCCCGTGTTGTAATGTGCCCAGTCGGTAACAGGTCGTAGTGCCGCACCCGATTGAAATAACTCAGGCGCGGTAAACAATGCCATAAAGGTCATAAAGCCGCCGTATGAGCCGCCATAAGTGCCGACTGCTTTGGTATCAACGTTGGCATTTTGCGCCATCCATTTAACGCCATCGGCTAAATCTTGTGTTTCAGGTGTGCCCATTTGACGATAAATCGCGGTGCGCCAATCACGGCCGTAACCTTTAGATGCGCGGTAATCCATATCCATTACTATGTAACCTTCATCAGCGAGCAATGAATGAAACATAAATTCACGAAAATAAACCGAAAATCCCATATGTGAGTTTTGTAAGTAACCCGCGCCGTGGTTAAAAATAACTGCTTTGCGATTTTTACCTACTTCACCTTCTACGTAGTCAGCTGGGTAGTACACTTTTGCGTATATTGGTTGTTCGGTATGGCTCGATGGGACAGCAACAATTTTAGGTGCAGTTAGCTTTTTAGCTAAAAACTCATCCGACACTGTATGAGTTAAGCGCGTTGCTTTTGCATTGGCTTGTGCGTCAGCTACATAAAGCTCATTAGGCATCGTAATTGTAGAGTGCTTAAGGAGTAACTTGGTTTCATCTGGGCTTAACGTGTAATCGGTCATGCCGTTTAAGTCAGTAACTTGCTCACTCTTACCAGTTTGCGGGTTAACACGGTAAATTTCGTACAGACCTGGGTGTTCAACATTCGCTTTATAATAAATTGCGCTGTTGTCACTGGTAAGCGTTAAGTTAGAAACCTCAAATTGGCCTTGTGTTAGCGCGGCTGCACTACCATTAACTGGTTTTTTATAAAGCTGACTGTAACCCGACTCTTCCGATAGGTAATAAAGCGTGTTTGAGTTATGTAACCAACCAAAGTCGTTAAACGCATAAGCAATCCATGCGTCGTCATGCAGGCGATGTTGCGACACAAGTTTGTTGTTTTTAAAATCTACGGTAGCAAGCCAGCGGTCTTTGTTATCCCATGCTTCGAGCATGATAGCCACTTGTGAGCCGTCATCGTTCCATACTATTGGGCTTTGCTCAAAACCCCAGTCCATAATAAGGTTAATGCCACGAGGCGCCCTTTTAGACTTATATGTTTTACCATCACGTGCATAATTTTCTTTTTTAACTGCGGCTAAAACATCTTCGTCAAAGCCCGGTAAGGTATTAAAGCTAAGTGAAGTTTGTTCTTTGTTAGTTAAATTGATGTACACAAGCTTTGAGGTTTCTTCTTTAGCGTCAGCTACACGGCGGCGTGCTTTTTTAGGCTCAATGGTTGCATCATTTGTAATGTAGTTAGGCATAATATCGCCATCACCACGCCAATCTGTTTGCTTTTGTACAACGACTAATAAGGCATCACCATTTGGCGAAAGCTGAGCCTCTGCAACTTTATTACCGTCACCTAAGTAGTAAGCCGTATTAGCAATTGAATCGTTTTGTTCATTAATTTGCTCATTACGTGCTTGCTGATCTTTTTTATTTTTTTGTTGAAGCGCCACAAACTTAATCAATTTATGCTGCTCTTTAGCAATATACGTGCTTGGCTCTTCAATCCCTTTTGGCTCATCAGTAAGTTTTAAGTTAGCAAGCTCGCTCGTTAAGCCTGTTTTTAAATCAACTTTAAAAAACACATTGCCTTGGCGGTAAACTAAATCGCCGTTATTTAAAAATTGTGGTTTAGACTCGTTTGCTGATGTCGCTGTAATTTGCTTAAGTTCACCGGTTTTTAGGTTTTCAACAAACACATTGCCTTTAAATGTGTAAGCCGCCATTGTTTTATTTTTAGAATATACGGCTTTATTAGAACCCACAGTATGAAGTTTATTAAGAGCTACCTGCTCTGCTGTTTGGCTAGTAACAGATTGGCTAAATAAATTGCGTAGTGTATTACCTTGCTCTTTTTGAGCATAAATAATAGTAGCCGAATCGCTAGCCCAGTAAGCGTTCTCTGGCTGATTACCCATCCAATCAGGATCGGCCATTGCTTGTTCTAGTGTTATTTTTTGTGAGCCGATATCTGCTGGCGTGTTCACAACCGCAGCAACCTTACTTGCTGGTAAAGCACTTTGCTGTGTTGAAGAGGTGTTAGCGGTAGCGCTACAACCTGCAAGCATAACACTTGAGGCAACAGCTAAGGCCACTAACGTTTTAGATGAAGAAAAATTAAAAATCATAGTGCTTCTATACGGTTATTATAATTAAGCCGTATTTAAGCAGAAGCACTTAAGTTATTGCAATTTTTTAAGATAAATAGCCATTAAACAGGGTAAAGCTCTGTTTACTAGCGCTTCTCTTGTTAATAGGCGTTATTCAATTACCAAATCAAGCCAAACCATGCGGTGATCGCTCGATGCGTTTCTATCTTTAATTAAACGATATTCACTACTCGTTTTAGTAGGCCAAAACACACCACCGTCCTTAATTTTTAAACCATAGTTTGACGGTAAAACGTAATCAACACGGGCTTGCCAATTAGCACTGTAATTTTGTGCATAAGGCACATCATATTGCTCTTTAGCACCTTCGCTTTTTGGAACAAAGCTTGCGTTGATAAGTGGGTTTTTAAGTAATTGGTCGGTGGTTTTTGTACGGGCTTTGTCCCCCTCAGGGGCTGCATTTAAATCGCCTAAAATAACAAAACGAGAGTGAGCTTTTAAACCGCCCTTTTCGCCTTTATCGTCATAAATATACTTAGCATTTGAAACGTAATCGGCAATTAACTTTACTTCATCGTGGTTACGCTTGCCGTTTCTATCCTCTTCACCGTCAAATACAGGCGGTGTTGGGTGAGATGCAATAACATGAATTGTTTTATCATTTACGCTAATAGGTAAATCCCAAAACGATTTAGAACTGAGCCTAAGTGTTTGCCATTCTTGTGCGTTATACCAGTTTTCACCTGTTTTAGGCATCACAGGCATTTGTGCATTTGGCATGTCTTTATATTTAAAGGTTTGAAGGGTTCTTACTTTATCAAAATTAATTGGGTATTTTGATAGAACAGCCATACCGTAATGTCCTTCAAAAAAGCCAAAGCCTTGTGCATCGCCCATCACGCCATTTTTTTTGCCATCGTTATCTAAATCAAACTCGGTAGCTAGGCCTGTATTTACTGGTGCAATATAAGAGTAAGGGTAGTTAATAGCGGCTTGTTTTTGCTGACTTACGTTTAAATAATACTGATTAAAGTATTCAATGCCTTGCTCTTTTGGGATGTAATCAAATTCGTTAAGTAAAATAATATCAGGGCGAACACGCTGAATAATTTCCGCTATGTTCTTAATTTGCTGGTGGTTAGCTTTAAGTGCATTAACTAAAGCATCACTTTTAACTTGCTCACCTTTAGGCGTGTGATTAGTTGCATCCATACTTACATTAAAAGTTGCAACACGAAGAGATTCCGATGCAAATGTATTTAAGCTAAATAATGCAGTAATGGCTAGCACGCCAGATATTGTTTTTAGTTTCATTGTTTTACTTCACAAATTTAAAATTAGACTTTAACAGTATTACATATTCAAAGCCCATTTTTATGACAAAAAAATACCGGCTTAAGCCGGTATTTATATAAAGGTATGATAACTATTCGCTGAGCACTAAATTGGCAGCTGCTTTTAAAATACCAGGATAATCTTGCTCTGGTAGGTACTCTGTAAGTTCACCAAGTTTGTCTGCAAGCTCACCCATATTAACAGCTGATACATTAATATGGCCCATTTTACGACCTGGCTTAGCTGTTTTACCGTACCAATGGCTCGTTACATCAAACGTTTTTAATACTTCACTTGGAACACTTGGTTGGCCTAATACGTTTATCATCGCGGTAATGTGTTTAAGCTCTGTATTACCAAGCGGTAAGCCTGCAACAGCGCGCATGTGGTTTTCAAACTGCGAGCAATGGCAACCTTGTTGCGTCCAATGGCCTGAATTATGTACGCGCGGTGCAATTTCGTTAACGAGTAACGTGCCATGTACATCAAAAAACTCAATAGCTAACACGCCAACGTAGTTAAGCTCATTTGCTATTTTTGTAAATGCATCGTTTGCTTGAGCTTCAACACTTTGATTATTTTTACCAGCAATAGAAAGCGTTAATACACCATTTGTGTGCTCGTTTTCTGTTAGCGGATAAATAGCAACATTACCGTGTTTATCGCGCGCACCAATAATAGATACTTCACGATCAAACGGAATCATTTTTTCAGCAATAATCGTATGTGGCGCAAGCTCGGTGCCTGATGCAATAAATTCAGCCATTTGTGACCAAATTTCGTCTATTTGATCATCCGATTTTAAACGCCATTGGCCTTTTCCGTCGTAACCCGCTTGGCATGTTTTAATTACAAGTGGTTTACCTAGAGTTTTAACGGCAAGTTCTAAATGCGCTTTTTCAGTAATTAATTGGTACGGCGCACAAGTTACGTTTGTTTTATCAAGCAATGCCTTTTCAAGCGAGCGATCACCACCGGTTTTAATAGCGGCTTTACCTGGGTAAAACTTATTACTGTTACAGCAAAGGGTTAGAACATCATCAGGAATGTGCTCAAACTCTGCAGTAATGGCATCAGCGTTTGATATTGCTTGCTCAAGCGACGTGTTATAAATGTCACCGGTTAGCGGGTGCATAATTTGTTTACTGCCTACATCGTACGCAACAACGTTTAAATTAAGCGGCGCGCCTGCAAGGCTCATCATACGTGCAAGTTGCCCTGCACCTAATATTAAAATATTCATTATTACTCTGCAGGGTTTGGATTAGCTAATATAGTGTCGGTTTGAGCTTTACGAAAAGCTTCAATTTTTGCAAAAATTTCTGGATTTTGACATCCTAAAATTTGTGCAGCTAATAAACCCGCGTTTGCTGCGCCCGGCTCACCAATTGCAAGCGTACCTACTGCAACGCCTTTAGGCATTTGGCAAATAGATAAAAGTGAATCAACACCATTTAATGCTTTTGATTTTACAGGTACGCCAAGTACAGGAAGCGACGTAAAAGCAGCTGCCATACCAGGTAAATGCGCTGCGCCGCCAGCACCAGCAATAATAACTTTAATACCACGTTCTGCGGCTGAACTTGCGTAATCAGCAAGTAATTGAGGAGTGCGGTGTGCAGACACGACTTTGGTTTCGTACTTAATACCAAAATGCTCTAGCATAAGTGCTGCATGTTCCATGGTTGGCCAATCTGATTTAGAACCCATAATAATGCCAACAGTCATAAATACTCCTCAGTAATGTATTTTAAAAATAGCGGACTTATGTCCGGTTTTAGGCGGGTATTATACCCAAACCAAGTTTAATTGCGACTCACAAAAACAAAAAAAGCCATGTTTAAACATGGCTTTTTAGAGTTAACGGGTAAATAGCTAATTAAGCTTCTTTACTCGCTAGGTATTCTGCGTAGTTGCCTCTAAAGTCGATAACTTTACCGTCTTTAATTTCCCAAATACGGGTCGCAACCGACGATACAAACTGACGGTCGTGGGAAACAAACATCAATGTACCCTCGTAAGCTTCAAGGGCTAAGTTAAGCGCTTCAATTGATTCCATATCCATGTGGTTAGTTGGCTCATCCATTAACAATATGTTTGGCTTATGCATCATAATTTTACCAAACAACATGCGGCCTTGCTCACCACCTGAAATTACTTTAACTGATTTTTTAATATCGTTTTGAGAGAATAACATACGGCCTAAGAAGCTACGAACCACTTGCTCGTCGTCGCCTTCTTGTTGCCATTGCTCCATCCACTGAAACAAGTTCATGTCGGTTGCAAACTCATCAGCGTGATCTTGCGCGTAGTAACCAATATTCGCGTTTTCTGAGAACTTAAACTCACCAGCTTTAGGGGCTAAGCGCCCTGCTAATGTATTAAGTAATGTTGTTTTACCAACACCATTTTCACCAATAATAGCAATACGTTCGCCAACTTCTACTAAACCTTCAAGTCCAGAAAACAACGTATTGTCGTCAAAACCTTGTGTTAGGTTTGTCATTTCAAGTGCGTTTCTGAATAACTGCTTTTCTTGATCAAAACGGATAAACGGCGTTTGGCGTGAAGATGCTTTAACTTCGTCTAATTGGATTTTGTCGATACGTTTAGCACGCGATGTTGCTTGCTTAGCTTTAGATGCGTTAGCAGAGAAACGAGATACAAACTGTTGAAGTTCAGCAATTTGGTTTTTCTTTTTCGCGTTTTCGTTAAGTAATTGCTCACGTGCTTGCGTTGCTGCAAACATGTATTCGTCATAATTACCTGGGTAAATACGAAGCTCGCCGTAGTCAATGTCGGCCATGTGTGTACAAACAGAGTTTAAAAAGTGACGGTCATGCGAGATGATTATCATGGTACAGTCGCGCTGATTTAACACGTCTTCTAACCACTTTATGGTGTAAATATCCAAGTTATTAGTAGGCTCATCAAGTAGCATAATGTCTGGGTCTGAAAATAATACCTGTGCAAGTAGCACACGCAGCTTAAAACCCGGTGCAATTTCTGACATTGGGCCAAAGTGTTGGTCAGTGCCAATACCTACACCTAATAAAAGCTCACCTGCTTTAGATTCCGCAGAGTAACCATCCATTTCAGCAAATTCAGTTTCAAGATCGGCTACTTTCATACCGTCTTCTTCACTCATTTCAGGTAAAGAGTAAATACGGTCTCGTTCTTGTTTGATTTCCCACAGCTCTTTGTGGCCCATAATCACGGTATCGATTACTGAGTATTCTTCGTAGGCAAACTGATCTTGATTAAGTTTAGCAACGCGTTCGTTAGGATCAGTACTTACATTACCTGAAGACGCTTCAAGCTCACCACTTAAAATTTTCATAAATGTTGATTTACCACAACCATTTGCACCGATTAAACCGTAACGGTTACCATCGCCAAATTTTGCTGAGATATTTTCAAATAATGGTTTAGCACCAAATTGCATGGTGACATTAGCTGTACTAATAATAGCGCTACCCTCCAAAGGAGTAATGATGTATTTAAATTGCGCGCAGTTTAAACCAAAATGGCCTGTTTTTCTATGAAAGTTTAAAAGCAAACCACTGCGTTTTAGCCATTTATTATGGCTATGTAGTTAGTAGTAAAAATAACGGATTAGATTTAATGGTTTCGTTAATTTTTATTCAACTTATTCTAATTAAAATCCATAAAGTATGTTTTACATACAGGCATAAGAGATTAGAAATTACGATACAAATTAGAGTAAAAACACTTTTAACGTGTTTGTGTGTCTACTTAACTCATTTTTGTTCACCCTATAATAATAAAAAGTTATATTTATGAAAATAAAGTACTTTTAGAGCTTTTACACTAGTTACTACTTTTTAACCAAGATGAAAATAATTCAAATTACAATTTTTACACATCGCTAATTCCTCATCCTATTTACCTATCAAATCATTAAAAACATAAACTTTTGCAACACCTGAAAAACAAAATTAACCTTTAGTGAATATCCGTTAAGTTTAATGATTAATTTTATTGAGTATTTTTCACTTTTGAGCCGTTTATTGCTTTGTTAGTCTTCGAATCTGAATTTTTACCTACGTAAAAAATTGACCAATTTACACAGGGCAACACACAAGATGAGCAAAAAATTAGCGACGCTTATTAGCGCAAGTATTGTATTCGCACCCGCTGTTTCGGCAGTAGAATTATACAAAGATGACAAAAATACTGTTGAAGTTGGTGGATATCTTGATGTGCGTGTAATTAATACACAAAACGAAACCGAAGTTGTTAACGGTACCTCGCGCATTAACTTTGGATTTACCCGAAAGCTTAAGAAAGACTGGACTGCACTCGCACTCGTAGAATGGGGTGTAAACCCTGTTGGCAGCAGCGATATTATTTATAACAACCGTTTTGAGTCTATCCAGGATGAGTTTTTATACAACCGTTTAGGTTACGCAGGGCTTTCGCACGAAAAATATGGCCAACTTACCATTGGTAAACAATGGGGTGCATGGTACGACGTAGTTTACGGCACAAATAATAGCTTTGTATGGGATGGTAATGCGGCTGGTGTTTATACCTATAACAAAGACGATGGCGCTGTTAATGGCACTGGCCGTGGAGATAAATTAGTGCAGTACCGCAATAGCTATAATGATTTTAGTTTTGCAGTACAAGCGCAGCTTAAAAACAGCGAATTTTATACCTGTGACGTAACCGACATTTCAGAAGAAGAATGTGAAGCACTTTGGAACTCTGGCGATAGTGCAGCCCAAGAAGTTGAATTTAATTACACATTTGGTGCGTCTGTAACTTATACCCCAACTGACATGCTAACACTTACAGCAGGTGTTAACCGTGGTGAGTTTGATTTAACGTTTGGCGATGGTTCTACTCGTAATGTTGAAGATTTAATTTATGGTGCAGGTATTATGTGGGGCAACATTGATGAGCCCGGCCTATACGTTGCAGCCAACGTAAATAAAAACAAAAACCACGACACAGACAACATTGGTCGCTTAATTAAAGACGCAATCGGTGTAGAAACATTTGCATCTTACCGCTTTGATAACGATTTTCGCCCTTTTATTGCCTACAACGTGTTTGATGCCGGTGATGATTACGTAATTCAGCCAAACTTTAACGCCGACCCAGAAGATGTGTTTAAGCGTCAGTTTGCTGTTATTGGCCTTCACTACTTAATTGACGAAGACACTATTGCTTACGTAGAAGCGCGTAAAGACTTTAGCGACTTTGAAAGCGATAACAAAGAGCAACAAGCACAAATGGAGCAGTCGGAAGATGACGGTATAGCATTTGGTTTTAGATATAAGTTTTAAATATAAGTTTATAAAACGACTACAACTTCCCTAAGCACAACCCTTTTAGCCCTTTTAACTTTTTTAACTGGGCTTTTTTTATTCCGCCATACTTTTTTCAATACTCAATTTTGCATTTAAGGCTATTTCAAAAAAGGCATTAACAGCCGCATTGGTATCTGCTTTTTTAATTTGTAATAGCACCAATCACGATGCCCCTATTTTTAACGTTTACCGTTTTGCTGCTCATTACAATGAGCGAGGAAAACTTTAATTAAGCACTCATAGTCCACACTCGGCATTTATATTTTTAGTGGATGTAGTTATCGCAGGCTTTATTATTTTGATTACCTCTTTGATTACTTTTTTCTAATTTGACTCTATTGCTAAGTTTAGCGTTATAGCAATATTTAGTATGATGTGTTCTTTTGCTATAAAGCCACCAGCCAATTTATATTGGCTGCATTAAGAGTATAAAAAATGATGAAACTATATTGAAATTGCAAAGTACTTACACTGCTTATTGCTGATCACAAAGGCGAAAGGCAGTAACAAATAGATGTGTATATGCTTCATGGGTACTGACGGTATTCTAATTCAATAGTTATGCACTGTATATAAAAACAGTACATGTAATTGCTGTGCTAAAATAATTTAAACCTACCTTTTTTTTGTAAGTCGTTAATAATATTGAACTAAGTAAATTGTTATAAAGCTGATTCGTTATCATAAATAGATGAAATAACGACAACTGTATATGCATACAGTTGTCGCTTAAACCTATCTAACCTACTTTTTAATAAACGTACTATAACCAGCCAATGCCTTAGCCACACTAATTGATGGATTATCTGAATGCTCAGCACCTTTGTTTATAGCACTTTGCCACACAAGGTTATTGTTAGGGTTGGCTGTTAAAACGGCCTCTAAATTACTAAACGCTTTTAACATTAGCGGATGCTCTGCCCCACCCACCGAAAGATATAAATAAGTAGACGATTTAACTTTGTTATCTTGAGCACTTAAAAACGCTTCTAAATTATTAACTACGGTCATATCGTCATACCAAGCCGCTGGGCTAAAAGCAAAATAGCCATTAAACAATTCAGGCTTTGTATGCAGTGTATAAAGCACAAAGCTACCACCTGCCGAAAAACCACTTAATACACGGTTATTACTAAGCTTATATTTTGCTGATAAATAAGGGAGTAACTCAGTTTCAATAAACGCTAAAAACTTGTCGGCTTCACCATTTGGTTCAATAAGTGTTTCATGCTCTGGACGCGCTTGTGTATTTACATCTTGGCGAGCATAAGGGGGCACTAAATCGCGATTACGTGTATCTGTAAAAAACAAATTAGGAATAGACACCAATATAGCCTTATCCCCTTTTTCGCTCTTAGCTTGTTTTGTAAGTGCTTTATCCCATGTATCTAAATTAAAGTTACCATCGGTTTTAATAATTAACGGATACGCTTTTTTAGGATTGTAATTAGCGGGCAATCTTATAAACACTTTGCGCGACTCATTAAGCACGCTTGAGTTAATTGTTACATCTGTATAGGCCGATACATAATGGTTATAATAACGTATAGCTAAAATACCAATAGCAAAAATGACTACGGCTAAACTTAAATTAATAATATAGTGTTTTGTTATTTTTATTGCCATACGGCATTCCTTTCAATGTTTAGGAGTTATTTAATCGAGCTTAACCCATTGCTTTATTTCCAGCGCGGTCATAATAAGCTCAACCGAAAACGCGGCTAAAATCATCCCCATCACACGCGTTAAAATAGACGCGCCGCCAGTACCAATTAGCTTAATAATTTTACCCGAAAGCAGCAACAGTATTAAAGTAATACCCAACACACCAATTGTAACAAGCGCTGTGCCTATTTGAGTAGTAATTGGGTGTATGTGGTTATCGGTAAGTAGTATTACCGCCAAAATAGCGCCAGGAGTCGCCGTTGCCGGTATAGCAAGCGGAAACACGGCTATATCGTGATCGGGGTCTTGTTTGGCTTTGTTAGAATCGTTTCCAAAAATCATTTGCAGGCCAAACAAAAACAATATAATTCCGCCACCTAACTGAAACGACACCAACCTAATTCCCATCGCATTAAGTATTAGTTGCCCTATTAAAATAGAACCCAATAATACGCCCCCGGCATAAAGCACCGTTTTAAATGCAGTTTTACGACGTTGTTGATCAGTTAAATGAGAAGTAAGCGCAGCAAACAGCGCCATAGTGCCTATTGGGTCAATGGTCGCCCAAATTACAAGCGCATCTTGAGAGAGTTTTTCTAGCATATAAAATCCTTGTTAAGCGTAAATGTTTAATAAAACACGGGTAACAAATTCATTTGCTTACGCTTAACTATAATAGAAAGCCGCTATTTTTTGTATTTTATTTACTGAGCTTTAAGGATTGAGGATTGAAAAAAGATAAGCACTTATAATTGCCGTCTTGAGTTAAAGTGATTTATGCCAAATAGAATTTTCTCTTAAACTAAAGCCCAGTTTCATAAGTAAATTATGGGAACGTGCATTATGTGCACTCACCTCAGCAGACAAATGTTTAAGCGGAATATGCTTAACTAGAGTTTCAATAAAACCGGTCACCACTTCAAACATTACGCCCTTATCCCAAAAGTCAGGATGCAGCTCAAATCCGATAAACGCACTACTTTTACACGGGGTTAAATTATAAAGCCCACAAGTACCCATTAACTTTCCAGATATATTATGTTCAATTGCGACTCTAATCACTTCGCCTTCGTAATATGCACTAATATCATCTTGTATTAATTGTTTGATTTGCGTTTTGCTAAGTGGTGTTTCGTAGTCGTTAAATTCTGACACGTGCGGGTGATTTAAAATATTAAATAAACACGCTGCGTGTTTGTGGGTAACTAAACGTAGCGTAACGCGCTCAAGCTTTGTGGTGTTAAACATTTTATTTAAGTGGTTAGTTAAATTAGCTCTTTATGGGCACGCATTATTAACTTACCATACCCCATTAACAAGCATTATCTTTAAAGCAAAAAGAGTAAGAGAACGTAATGAGTGACGATTTTAAAGTAATACAACCCACTACCACAGTATATTGCCCAAAGCGCGGCGAAGGCTGGACCTTAACAGGCATTACTAATATTAACGAGTTTACCTCAGTAATGTTTGACGGCACACGCTATACGCTTCCAGCACGCGAAATAGTAGAAGAACTTCTTCCTAACCAATTAGCGCGTGAACAAAATAGCTAACCAAACACATACACAGTAAAAAGGCTGCAATTTTGCAGCCTACTATCTAATCAACGAATTAAAATGCATCGTCTTCGCTGTAAACATTAACGCTTAGCTCGTCATCATTTTCAAATACCACAAACGAAATAGGCTTACAGCATACTTGGCAGTCTTCTATGTATTGCTCATCAATATCTGCTGCATCAAGTAATACTTCTATACTTTCTCCACAATAAGGGCAGCTTATTGATGTTTCTGTTAACTGGTTCATTTATCACCTGCTAATTTATATCACGAATGTTGTCACTTTAATGAACACGTAAGCATAATTCAACACCCCATTAAATAACGCATACTTGGCTAACCGAATTAAACCATGCTACTAACTTAAATAGTGATCTTGTTACTAGCCTTATCCCTATAAAACTTGTCAAAGTACAATATTTTTCACCATAGATAGTTGGCCAGCCCTCTACAATGAAATTGTATTAGCACTTAGCGGGTCTAACTTTATAAGTATTTATAAACTCACAGTACAGATGGATAATTTTATGAAAAAATCACTAACGCTTGCATTAACATCTGCCGTTATTTTGTTTAGTACATTTTCCCATGCAGCTAAAACCGAAAAAGCCGTTCTAGCTGGAGGTTGTTTTTGGTGTATGGAAAGTGACTTTGAAAAGCTAGAAGGCGTAACCGATGTAATATCGGGCTTTACTGGCGGTAAACTTAAAAACCCGACATACAATGGTAATCATAAAGGCCATTACGAGGCCGTAGAAATCACATACGATCCGGCCATAGTAAGCTATCAGGGCATACTTGATCATTACTGGGTAAATATTGATCCCTTTGATGCCAAAGGCCAATTTTGTGATAAAGGCCCTAGTTACTTAAGCGCTATATTTGTACAAAACGACGAACAACGTAAATTAGCTGAAAAAACAAAAGCAGCTGTTGTAGCCGAGTTCCCTAATCAAACTGTGGTTACACCTATACTAAACGCAAGCACCTTTTACCCTATAAAAGGGAGGGAAAGCTTTCACCAAGATTATTACAAAAACAATCCAATCCGATACAACACTTATCGTTGGCGTTGTGGTCGCGACAGCCGCCTAGAAGAAATTTGGGGCGACAGAGCAACCCACTAGTATTTATTAAGCAACTTAAATTACACCAACAAAAGGCTGCGTATTGTGCAGCCTTTTGCTTATCTACAAAGCTAGCTTTCTCTGCTTCAAAAAGTATACAAACCTTCATTATCAATAAATAGTATATTCTGTTTCCTAAAGCAGGCTGTTTATCTACTAAATCAAATGCAATAAATTGCACTCCTAAATTGATATAAACAAAATTCAACAACTGGAGTTACACAAAATGTTTGCCAACCAATTACAACTAGCGCGTGCTCTAGAGTTACCAACACGACAAGCCATGCTTTACCGTGAACAATCAGTACAACACTTTTGGAATAGCAACACCGACCTAATTACAAACGCGTGGAGCGAATGGGAAGCCACATCAACAGATAGCTCAACGTTTACGCTAGACGACACACTACTTGATAAAAACCTGCGTGAAGCAGTAAAGCAAGCATGGGAAGATCCATCAAAAGAGCTAGCCGTAAAAGCGTTATTACATGAAGTCGCGCCTGATGTGTTTCAATTTCAATTTTTTGATCCTGAGCGCCTAGCTGTATTATGCGGATATTTAGAACAAGTATGGAACTCGCAAATTCCTATGCGCCCGCCATACGGCATAGTGTTAAATCGCCGTGGTGCCATGCTTGATAGCCGATCAGAAGGTTATTTAGCCGCGCCAAGCTTTCAAGCATTTTATAACGAAATACTAAACACTTATATGCGCCCTATTTCACGTATGCTGTTCCCGGAAGTTATGGGGTTTGATACACAAACATTTGGCTTTTCAATTTATTATGAGCCAAATACAGATTCGTCAATTCGCCCACATACCGACGCATCAGCTGTAACGCTTAACATTAACCTAAATTTACCAGGCGAAGAGTTTACAGGGTCACAAGTGGACTTTTATCACCCGTACACAGGTGACATTAAATCACTTACCTTTAAGCCTGGTACTGCCATGTTACATCGAGGCAATATTGCACACGCAGCCAAGCCTATTACCAGTGGCGAGCGAACTAACTTTGTATTGTGGTTGTATGGGGAGCGCGGTCGATTACCAGCACAAGGTGCACCACGCATTCCTGTTGATGCTAAACAGCGCTGGACTAACCCAAACAAACCAAATGATGGTTATGCACCATTTTAAGTAATCGCTTTTAACGTTTTAAATACAAATGGCTGCCTAATTTAAGCAGCCTTATAAAAATAAAGCTCATCCAGTAACCAACACGTTTTAAATTTAGTAATATCAAAAAACCGCCCTATTCATAATCTATATTGTCGCCACTTATAACAATAGATAACACAAATTTTCCGCCTTGCTTTTCTTATGTCCAGTACTTCGCTTAACAAAGTACAAAATTTAGGGGGATGTCATGTTTTTTTTTGTATTTAATTGATAAGCCACTGTAATGCTTAAGTTGGTAATTTAATAAACTGTGCTATCTTTTTACTATCTATATCATAAAAATAAGCGCTAACATGTTGTTCCGAGGTACAATTGCCATAGCTATATTGGTAATTTCCGCTGCTAATAAAAGCTATGCAGATGAAGTAGACGTGCAATTTAGTGGTTTTGCATCCTTAACACTCAGCTACACGGACGATTCAGATATTGGCTTTGCATCGAGTTATTCAAATGTCAACGAATCTGGTTTTTCAGCAACGCGAGATTCAATTTTAGGTGGGCAGGCTAATATATCATTGGCCAAAAATTGGGACTCTGTGTTTCAAGTAGTTATTCAAGATCATGCCTTTAAAAGCTTTGATAATTTTTTAGAGCTCGCCTTTGTGCGCTATCGCCCTACCCGTCATTGGGCTATTCGTGCAGGCAGGTTAAATAGTGACCTTTACTTACTATCGGAATACCCTTACGTAGGATATGCCTACTTATGGGTGCGCCCGCCTCATTCGTACTACTCGTTTGCAAACATTGCAGGAAATTTCGATGGTGTAGATGTGGAATACAGCAAAGCAATTAACGACGGTTTTTTACGTTTAAAACTTGCTTATGGTAGTACAACAGCCAAGCTACAAGCCTATAATGACGACTTTTTTATTGATTTTGACAACTTAACAACTTTTAGCGCAACCTACTCTTTAGATGCATGGACTATGCGTTTTTCATTATCAAAGTCAGACTTTGGGGATTATAAGTTAACCTCTTTAGATGAGTATTTAGCCGCACTCAACTCAATACCACAAAGTATATGGCCGCAAGCGCAAAAAATATCAAACAAATTTAACACCAAAGGTAACAGTATAGAATACGCCGCGTTTGGGCTTACTTACGATCACAACAATTGGCTAATCCAATCTGAGGTGGGTATTTCAGAATCAGATTGGATAGTTGCTCCGTCAGTTCTTAGTGGCTACATTAGTGCAGGTTACCGTGTAGATAACGCAATATTTTATACAGGTTTTACAGCGGCTAAACACCGACATGACGTAATAAAAGTAAACGATCCTGCTTTTCCGCCAAGCACTCCCGAGCAATTTTCAGTGCCTATACAACAACTCGCAGTTGCCAGTCAGTCTGCTGTTAAAGTTACCAATGTTCACCAACACTCAATTAACGTAGGCGTAAAATGGCAACTGTCTGAGAGCATAGCATTAAAAGCCCAGTTAGACCGCTTTGATATAAAGCCTCAAGGCGCTGGCTTATGGAGTCTTAGCAACCCTTCAGATGTTGATGAGGGCCACAAAGTACATATACTTAGTCTAAATGCTAGTATGGTGTTTTAATGATGAGCCCTCGCAACTTGTTTATAACTGCATTGCTGCCCTTGTGCCTGCTTTTTATGAGCTTTTATGCTAAATCTACAGAGTTTGTAGTCGTGGTTAATAAAAGCAATGCGATTAACGCATTATCAAAACGAGAAATTATTGATATTTACATGGGCAGGTATTTAACTTTCCCTGATGGTGAGACCTCAAAACCGCTTGATTTGCCCGCGCAATCAACATTAAAAAACGACTTTTACTTAAAACTGGTTAATAAAGACGAGCAAAAAATAAATGCGTATTGGGCAAGGCTTTTATTTTCAGGGCGCGCAAAGCCACCCACGCCTTCAACATCGGTAGAAGACGCAATAAACAAAATAGCAGCATCACAATTTGCAATTGGCTACATTCCGCTATCGCAAGTTACAGATGCAGTAAAAGTGGTATACACATTTGATTAAAATTATTAGCCAAAAACTCTACATACGCGTCGCTATATCAATTGCGTTAGTTGCTATTGTTGTGTCTTTAGTCTCATCTATGCTCTCTTATTACTCAGGCTTTAAAGAGAAAAAAAATACAAATTACTTACTCGTTCAACAGTTAGCGCAAACAATGGAAAAAACAGCCGCCATAGCAGCCTACCTAAACGACCGTGAATTAAGCCAAGAAATTATTAACGGCCTACTCAGTAACGACTTAGTGCAAGGCGCAAGCCTAGAAGGAGAAGTAAACCCTCAAGGAGAGATGGATTTATTTATAGCAAAAGGATCTACTAACAAAAAAAATGAAGCTGTTTTAATTAAATTAGTTCACCCTTTTATAGAAGACACTTTTATAGGTGTACTCGCCATATATCCTGACGATAACTTTATTGAACAACAAGCACAGTCAGCGCTTATAAAAGAATTTATCTTAATGCTGATTCAATCCATTGTTATCGCATTTTTTGTATCGCTGGTAGTTCAGCGTTGGCTTACACAGCCTATTCAAAACCTAACCGACAGCTTTGCTAAAATAAATCCAAGCGAGCCAGAAACCCTTAAAATGCTAACCTTCAAGCAAGGCAAGCGGGACGAAATAAGCCGTTTAACCCAAGGTATAAATGCCTTAATGCACGAGCTACATTTAACTATTAGTAATGAGCAAACACTGCGTAAAAAAACTCAAGAGCTAGAAGCTAAATTTAGACTTATTTTTGAACAAGCCAGCGCAGGTATTTGTTTACTCGATGACAAAAACATTATCACCACCTTTAACCCTGCATTTAAGCATTACTTTACCGTACCTGGTGAAGAAGAATTACCAACCTTGCATTTTCCTGAGTTACTTAGCAATGTAGACGAATTACAAAGCCTACTGGCAGATATTCGCTCTGCTAAAAACCCACCACAAACCACCTTAGATGTAGAGTGTAAAGTTGGCTATAAAACGGTATGGTTTCATTGTTTATTTGTAAGGTTAACAGACCAAAGAGATACCAAACGAAACCCCAAACAAGAGCAGCTAGTAGAAGTAATTTTACACGATGTAACCGAGCGCGCAGAACGCGAACAGCAAACCCGCTTTGAAGCCGATCACGACCCACTCACTGGCTTATTAAACCGACGCGCCGGTGAAAATCGCCTTAAAAAAGCACTACGTGAATGTATTAAACATAATGAACATTTAGTGCTTATGATGATTGATTTAGATAAGTTTAAACCCATTAACGACACCTACGGGCACGAAGCCGGCGACAAAGTGCTAATTGAAATAGCACACAGATTTAAAACACTTTTTCACGAAAAAAACGACATGTGTATCCGCCTAGGCGGTGACGAATTTATTGTTGCGCAGCAAATTAAAACCTACGATAAAACGGCAACACAACAAAAAGCGAACGCCTTACTCAATGAGTTAAAATACGATATTAATATTGCGCAAAATAAAACATGCGCAGTAGGTGCAAGCATAGGAATTGCAATAGCCCCATATGATGGTAATGAACTACAACAATTAATGCACAACGGTGATAAAACTCTTTATCACGTAAAAGAAACAGGCCGAGGGAAAGTTGCCTTTTATGACGATATAAAAAATTAGATGGCGTGAATTAGTAACTACATAGTAAATGCTATAATGTTTTTATGGCTTTCAAATAGTCTTTATTATAAAAATAAGCCGCTAACCCAAAATAAGAAATAGCACCTAAATAAGCAATTGGAAAGTGTGAATATACACTGAGGTAAATAAGCAATAATATAAAAAACAGACTAATGCTAAAGCAAACCACAGCCAAAAGCCTGCCTAACCAACATATAGATTGGGCTGCAATATTTAAAACAAACAAGGTAATAGCACCAAGTATTACATACACTAAAGTGTTTAAATCTTCCCCATGCGCTAAACCATCTTCGGTATAATACATCATGTAATGAGCAAGCGGAGTCAGTGCTAATAAAGCCCAGAAACCATAACTGCTCCAAGTTGATGAAACAAAATAGTCACTACCAATATTAGGCGCAGGAAACGATGCTTTATATCTATTTTGGTTCATGTGGATTTCAATTAAGCCGTTTTATATGTGATAGCTAGGCTTTTATTAAAACACAAAAGGCCAATAGACAATAAAAACTGTCCGTATTATTGATTTTTATCAAAAAAATTACAACTTGATTTCACTACTAACCAAAATACAGAATAACAATTGTACTATTAGCAATTAATCAAAGTAATAAAAAATCTAATTAAAAAGAATATTGAACAATAAACTTTTCAATTGATAGAATGCCCTACTTTTTCCCATAAAGAGATACAATGGCAAACTTCAATACTCATCTTAATACTGCCGTAATCATCACAGGCTTAGCCTCAGCCACTTTATTATCTGCAAGCCATATCGATTTAAAGGGCGCACTCTGGCTTTGGTTTTTAGGCTCAATTGGCGGCCTATTACCAGATATAGATTCAGATAACTCAACATCACTCGATACTATTTTTAACTTATTTGCACTCAGCGCTGTATTACTGGTACTGCATTACATAACTACCGAGCTCATTATTGAAATTAGCTTTATCGAGTTAATCGTAGTGCCGTTATTGGTTTACGGATTTATGAAATACATTATTAGACCCATTTTTGAATGGATCACAGTACACAGAGGTAGTTGCCACTCTTTACTATTTATACTGTTATGCGCGCTAATAACGACTCAAGTAACATGGAAACTGAATGACCAATCAACCACACAAGCAGCCGTCTTTGCCTGGTTAACGGGTGGGTTTATTTTACTCGGCGGATTAATTCATTTATTGCTGGATGAAATTTACAGTGTAGATTTAAGTAACGTCACCATTAAACGCTCTTTTGGCACCGCTTTAAAAATAGCCGACTTCGATAATAAACTAATTACGCTAGCTTCAATTATCGCCATTGCAGGTTTGATCTATGTTGCCCCTCCCACAGAACAAACTATTACAGCGTTAAGTGACTGGTCTCATTTTACGTTTTTATCTTAACGCCATAAGTAATAAGCCGTTTAACCACATACTCAAAATGTGTGCCCTCTTGGTAATCAAATGTTGATTTATTAAGAGGGCATGAGGCACTGCGCTTTTAGAGTCATGCATAGCTAAACCAAAGCGGCTTTGCAAAGTTAGGTTTAATTAAAAGCAATAGCCTGAGCCTGTTTGTTATTAATTAATACTTTTATAGGTTTAAGTGAAATAATTTACTCGCTTTGCCTGTCTTATACCTACAACGATAAACGCTATTTAATACAAATACTAAGCAGTTTGATACATTCAAATCCGCAACAGCTGTTGAAAGCGTCAAATATAAAATCAAAAGAGGTCCATAATGGAATTTACACATAAACGCATCACCCTAATTACAGCATCGTTATTGTTGATATTGGCGATATCACAGGGTATTTATTCAGCCCTTTACAGTGCTGAAATTAGTTTTTCAAGGCAGGTGGCTTGGGGGCTAGAAGCACTGGTATTTACTTTACTTGTTGCCTTTGCAGGCGCAGCTATGGTGCAAGCAAAAAACGCACAACTAGGCTGGTCGGCTATCGCGTTTAGTGCAGTACTTAACATAGTGCAGGTAAGTATTGGCCTTACGTTGTTTTCAACATTTGGTAAAGTTGCAGGCACAGTAGAAGGCGCACAACCTTTAATTGGTGGCGTGGTTTCTTTGTCATTCATGATTTACTACGCAGCTAAAGTATTATTGGGATTAGCAGCACTTGTTTTTGGCCTGTCTTTTATTGCGAAAGGTGGCAAAGCCATCGGCGGCCTTACAGCCTTAGCTGGCGGAGTTGCAATGCTTGCCAATGGTATTTTAATCACCTTTGGTCGTGATGGATTCTTACCATCAGCTGTTGCTGGCGCATCAGGCATGATTGCAACGTTACTTTTAGCAATCTGTTTAATAAGCCTTTACCGTAAAGCAGACTAAGGCTTATTAGCTTACAAGTAAGCTATTCATTTGAAAAAAAGTATAAACATCGGCGGGTATTAAATTGCTAATTCGCCGATGTTTTACGTTTAGAGCATTCGCCTAGCGTATCTCAAGCTAATGCGCTCTTTCGTAAACAAAGATTAATTCACAAAGAGGATATGAGGCGCTGCGCTTTTAAAGGGTAAAAATAGCTAATATCAAAATCTTTTAACCAATTTATGTTTTGATGTATGAAGTCAAGATTTGACCCCAATTATCCCAAAAGATTCAAGAAAACACAGCTGCCTGCTTGACCGGAACTTTCTAATGGGTGACCCTTAGCTTTAGACTAAAAAAAGCTATTAATGGTAAGCATTATGCTCACTATTTTTTCCCATTCATTTATATTTTCATTTATAAAATTAGAAAATAAAATTTTTATTTGATGAGGTGTCAATCGTTTTTTTACAAAAATGATATCAAAAATATATTTAATCTGTTCTTTTCTTGTATTTTTATCATAAAGAAATTCCGCATATAAAAAGTCACCAATATTTTTTGCGAATGCATATGAAGTACCATTTTCATCCGATACTAATTTTATAAAATCAATAATTTCGGATGGTAAGTTATTGGATCTAGCCCAATCACTAACCCAGCCCCAATCGACAGTTCCTTGAACTAAATGCTCTTCGATTGAATACTCTTCGATTGAAGCGCTCAAAAATTTATATAATGTCAATGAAGTATCCGAAAATATAACGAGGCTGTAGAATAACTCCAGCAGCCAAATTCAATTAAAAAACGAGTTTCTGAAATTAACTCTAAGCGTTTTTAAAGCATTAGGTAATGAATTTGGAACCCATAAAACTGGCTGTTTTTCTTAAAAAAGAGTAATTCTACAGCCTCAACGCCGTTTTAAGCGGCAAATTGCAGTTGGCTAAAATAAGTGAGGCACGAACAAAAAGCCAACTGTAATTTGTCCGACTTGAAAACCCTTGGTATGTGCTGACTAGGGATTATCTTTTCGGATTTGTATCGATTCTTCAATCCATGAATCTATATTATTTGCTATATAGTTGTATACACCTTTACTCGTTATATATGGTGGATCATAAGATTTGGCAATTGTTGATAGACGTTTGTTAGTAGTACCATGCGTCACATAATATAGAGGGTTAGCGCCTTTAGACGATTGATTATCAAAACTATCTGTAATGTTGTGTATATGAATAACCAATACACCTTTTCCTTTATTCCATGATTGAACAATCTCATGGTTTATCCATTTTCTATCAGCAGTTTTAGAACCAGCTAGAATTACCGTACATGTACGTCCTTCCATTTGCTTATCGATCCACTCCTTGATTTTTTTGTCACCACCGCCAGTTACCGTTTCCCAGTCATTATCTTTTGCCGCTTGGTTTCCCTCAATAGCACCAATATTTCTAATTTTAGAAACTCGCCAATTATCTGGTTGATAATGAAAGCTAAAAAAACATTTCCTCGCCATAATTTCACTCCTTTATTGTATTACTTCATTTATAACAGCTATTACTACATCAACTTTCTCGGATAATGGCTTATCTGAATCTAAAAGTGTCTCTAGCAACGGCACCACATCATCACTATTTTCATAATAATCAGAGGGCTTAGCCAAGATTCGTTTTAGTATAGATTCAGCTGCATAACCAGTACAACCAATTGGAATGCATATGTTTCCTAAATCCCTAGAGATTTCAAATTCACGTATTAAACCATTCGCTTCTACAATTTCATCGCCATCACGCTTATTGCCAAATAGAAAAATTGATATACCACTTAACGAGATCATTTTTTGTCTATATTCCTCCCAAAGCTCAGGTAACTTTTTCTTGCCTGATTCAAATTGAGGAAATGGTTTTAGTATAAGTTGGGATTCTGAAAACTTCATTGGATTAGAACTTATTGCCTCTAAAGAGCCGTTAATCACCGAACTACCAACACCCCAACCAAAACCATTAACGATTCTAAAGTTTTTTTCGATGATTTTTTTTGATAACAAATGAATAAAACCTAAAGCTTCATTTTTTTCATAAGGATCATATATCTCCGCACTTCCAGAGATGAATATAGTCTTCTTTTTAAACCTCTTTTCAATTTCTACAAGAATGGAAGTTATTTGTGCGTAATCATCGAGAACCAAAGACTTTATTCCGTACCTCTTCAGATCATTAATAACAAGTTGCTGCTTTCTTGAATTGTAATCTAACGTAGCTTGATCTGGATTTAGTGCGTCATTTAAACAATGTTTTTTTATTAAACAATAGTGCTGTTTTTTATCTTTTGAAAACCTAAAATTCAAACGGCTTAAAACATAATCCAAGTTAGGGTCTGTAAAACTAAAACCAATAAACAAGAAAGTTTTAGTCGTTAATTCTCCCGATAAAGCATGTATAAAAGGCTCATGAGTTTGGTGATATTGCTCATAATCTTCTTTAGTCAAAATTGCATCTGATGAGTGATTGGCATCACCATGCATTTTATACACAACAACGTCACGCTTAGGTCTGTTTGTAAGAAGTTGTTTGTTTGTATGTTTAACATCAGCAACTTTATTCTCTTTAGTAAATGCTTGCTCAATTAAATTATCATAATTTGTTGTCCATACCGATGATATTGGCAATCGAGCAATAATATTGTGATTTAACGTTTCCTCAGAATTTTCAGTAAACTCTTCAATGATCTTCCTATTAATTTTTGACCTTGTTCTATTCTCATTGACATGAAATTGAGCTAGAGATACCAAATCATTTTCGCGATCAATAACAAGCCCTAGATCATGTGCAATTTCTTGCATTAATTCCGACCAGTTCACAAAACCTGCTGGAATCGATAACCCAGCACCAGCAAAAATAGAAGCAGTACCCTCATTGAGATCTTTCACATAATCCCTAATAAAAATTTCAATCTCATGTTCAAATTTCAATACAACATCCTTATTTTTATTAATTGGTGAAATATGATTAAAAGCACATAACAGCTTATTGAATCCCACTTTGGAGGTTATAACCCACCAAAACGGCGTATATTACGCAAACAACTCTACTAGTAACAACAAACTACAAGAATAATTTAATAACCTTTGTTATTTAACCAAACCTTTAACTAAAAGGTTTATAAAATTACCACTCATTTTAAAACCGTGTATCTCTCTCACAAGGGTCACCATCACCGTCACCATCCATTTTTGTGTTTGGGCAGTTATTAATAAAAAATACGGCTTCGGCTCGCGAATTCATCTCAGTACAATATTGCCTGCCATCACACGTAAAATTTTGCGTGCTTTTTGGAATAACGATTTTAGGGTATTGCTCATCAAATGTGGCTAAATCGGCGTTGGTGATAACAGGTGTTTGGCTATTAAATTGCTCGTTACTTTGATAATGGTTGTATTTATTTACTGCGATGAAGCCAAGTACGGCGATAATGCTAATTGAAGCAACTTTGCCTAAAAAGCTACTGGCAAAATTAGATTTGGCAATGCGGTGCGGCTGTTGTTTGTGTTTTTGGTAAGGGGCTTTAAGCTCTGCAACGCCTTCTATACGGCAGTTAACTGCTTTAGTTTTACCGTCGGGCTGCGTAGCAACTTCAAAGTAAATAGTGTCGCCAACTTTTGGCTTACGGCTCATGTGTTTGAGCGCTGAAATGTGTATAAACGTGTCGTGTTCTAGAGTATCTGATTTAATAAAACCAAAACCTTTATCGGTTTTCCACGACTTTAACAATCCTTTGTGCATGTATCCGCCTATTTTGCTTAAGCTGCGTTTTACGAAAATCCCATTTAGTTAACACTTGTTATTATACGTTCCTAAATTAAAACCATGCAACTAAATATTCATATTGCGTTAATTTTGCGCTTTACCTACTAAACAAAATTATTAAACTAAGTTATTAAATTTATCTAAAAATAAACGTGCTAAAAACAACTAAACCTCAACCTGTTTTATTTATAATTTGCGGCCAAATGTCCTTTAATTCATATCAGCTACCGCGCACTCATCGATTAGCTTAACAGCTTGTTTACACTAGGTTTTGTCATTAGCTATTTCTATCTGAATTAACCGTTTTTAGTACGATTTTTCATTCGTTATTTACTTAATTTATCTATACAATCCACACCTTATTTTTACGCACGTATTTTAAGTGATTGTCTAATGCTATTAACGATTGTTTATATTATTGGTATTACCGCAGAAGCCATGACCGGCGCACTTAGCGCAGGACGAATGAAAATGGATTGGTTTGGCGTAGTGCTAGTAGCCAGCGCCACGGCAATTGGCGGTGGTAGCGTGAGAGATATATTACTAGGCAATTACCCGCTAACGTGGGTACAACACCCAGAGTATTTATTAATTACCTGTATTGCCGGTATTGTCACTACGTGGCTGGCAAAATGGGTGGTTAAATTTAAAGGCATATTTATGCGCCTAGACGCCCTTGGTTTAGCAGCCTTTAGTATTATTGGCTGCCAAGTGGGGCTAAATATGGGATTGCATTACGGTATTTGTGTAGTGGCTGCGGTTGTAACAGGTGTTTTTGGTGGGTTACTGCGTGATTTAATATGCCGCCAAGCGCCGCTTGTATTACATAACGAGCTATACGCGAGTGTATCGTTACTTGTTGCCTGTTTATACTTAGCGCTACACCATTACAATATTGACGACAACATAAGCATTATTGTAAGCCTTGTTGCAGGCTACTTAATACGTATGGCATCAATACGCTTTAAATGGCGCTTACCTACCTTTAGTTTATTAGAGCAGCACGCTAAATAAAAATAAACTTTAATACAAACTAAGGCAGGTAATATACCTGCCTTAGTTAATATAACTATTAGCGTATTAATTTAATGCCCGCTTACATCACTTAACGCGGTTTTTAACCCGCTGTTATTTTGCTTAAGTACGCTAAAACTACCATCGGTTTCTAGCACTACTGCGGCTACATCTTCTATAGCTAATATTCCCGCACCACGAATAGCGGCGCGAATTTCTGACTTTGTTACGCGCTGCGATTTAAGTGCAGCCGTGCAGTATTCACCATCACTCATTAAAAGCGTGGGTTCTGCTTTTATAAGCGCTGCAAATTTTGACGAGCGCACACTAAGCCACGTAATAATATATTGCAGCCCTATTAATACTACAAAGGCAAGTATGCCCTCAAACAGCGGTACACTTTTTGAAATAATCACCGAGGCCAAAATAGAGCCCAGCGCAATGGTGACTATAAAGTCGAACACGTTCCATTTTGAAAGCGTACGTTTACCCGATACACGAAGCCAAAACACCAGCGCGATATAACCCAGTACACCTATTGTAAGTACACGTAATAATCCCTGAATATCATCGTAAAACATAGAGGTTCCTTGCTATTAAAGGTGGCAATTAGCTTTTGCTTATAACCCTACATGGCACTAAGTTAAATAACGATGAATAAAGTGCCTGCATTTACTTTGTTAGTTGTTTTACAAACTTAATTTTACTTAGCTCTGTGCTTTGTTTATCAACGTAGCCACAAACGTGATAACCATTAGTGATTAGCATAGTTAGCATTTGAGGAAACCGGTTCATCGATTTAACGTGTATATTGGTAAAACCTTGTTCATAAGCCCACTTTTCTTGTTGGACAAGTAATTTTTTAGCAATACCTAATCTACGATAGTTAAAATGCACTCCACCAAGCCAACTATAAAACTGTGTATTAGATAGCTCATAGCCAATTTTAAAACCAACTAATGTATCTTCTTTATGTGCTACTAATATCAATGCTTTTTTGTTTTCTAAACGGTTACGTAAAGTGTCACTACCAATGGCTGTTAGTAGTTCAGGGATATATTCACTCACTGCGGTTACATCATCAATTGTGCCTGTGGTTATAGTTATAGCCATAAAAGTCCTTGTTTTTTATTATATGAATTGACCTAGACAGTTTAAATTTAAATTACGGTTGATTATGATGGTTTAAGCATTATATCTTTATTTTCGCTTTATCATTTTTGAAAGGATCACCATGTCTAACTATAACGAATCTCCAGAACAAGTTGAACAGGCCACTCAAGGCTTTGTTATGCAACAAACTATGTTACGTATTAAAGATCCAAAGCCGTCGCTCGAATTTTATCAAAATGTATTAGGTATGAAGCTGTTAGGTAAGTATGATTTTCCTGGTATGAAGTTTACGCTTTACTTTTTAGGCTACGAGCAAGAATTGCCACAAGGTGATGATAAAACTAAAGCAGAATGGGTGTTTCGTCGCCCTGCGCTAATTGAGCTTACCCATAACTGGGGCACCGAAACCGACGACAGCTTTGAGGGATACCACAATGGTAACCAAGAACCTAAAGGATTTGGGCATATTGGTATTAGCGTACCGGATGTTTACGAAGCCTGTGAGCGCTTTGCAAAATACGATGTTGAGTTTGTAAAAAAACCAGATGATGGCTCAATGAAAGGCTTAGCATTTATTAAAGACCCTGACGGCTACTGGATTGAAATACTATCTGCTGAGGGCATTACTGAGATTATTCTTTCTCAGTAATAATAAGCTGCTGTAAAAAGATCTTAGTTGTAATCTCCACCAGCAACTAATTACCAATTTAGAACCACTGGTTTTGTTACCTTGCTTTTAAGTGAGGTAACCCATTTAAAACGTTTAGGTAATTAGTTACCCCCCCGCTGTATTTTAAGCATAAAAGGAGATTTAAATGCTCATTGGCATCATAGAAGATCATCAATTAGTAAGAGACAGCTTTAAAAAGCTTTTAGAGTTACAACCAGATTGGAAAGTAATTATTGAAGCCTGCAGCGTAACAGAAGCCAAGCTGGCTGTAGAGCTTGAACAACCTGATATATTTATTGTTGATATATCGCTTAACGGCACTGAAACCGGCCTTTCTTTTTTATCGTACCTTGAAGAGTCTTTCCCGCATATTAAAAGTATTGTTGCCTCCATGCACGACCACGAACCTTATGTAAGCAATGCTTTGCGATTAGGCGCTTTAGGTTATGTGTCTAAGCGTTCTGCCTCTGATGAGCTAATAGATGCAGTTAAAGCGGTCGCTTTAGGTAAAAGATACATTAGTGAAGACGTAAATTTTTCGATGGGTAGCGAAAATTTAGCATTAACTGTGCTTACTAACAGAGAGCTTGAAGCACTTCCGTTATTTTCTAAGGGGTTGAACGCTAAACAAGTTGCGCAAATACTCGAAATAATGCCTAAAACAGCACATGTACACAAAGCAAACATATACAGCAAGCTTAATGTTACTACCTCGTTTGAACTGCTAAAAATTGCAATTGATGCGGGAGTAATACAGTTAGATGAACTTACCTAACGTTTCTTCTTTATCTAATGTTAGTTTTACTACCGCATACAAAGAGGTAGCTAAACAGTTATTGGTGGGGCTAATTTACTTGATTGCTTCACTCGCCGCTTTTTGGGTTAGCCAAAACCTTGAAACCGTACCCGAGAGCAGCGCGATATTTATTCCCGCAGGCGTAAAAATTGCGTTTTACTTACTCACTCCAACACGCTATTGGCTCACCTTATGGGTTGTGTCGCGCGCCTTAGCTGCGCAGCTTGGTTTAACATACAGTGGGGTTTGGGAGTTTGATTTATTTCATGGCTTTTGGCAGGAGCTTTGCTTTATAGCGCTTGTTTATGTGTTTAAAAATAGCCGTTGGCCGCCAAGCATTAACGACAGCCTAGGTATACTTTCGTTAATACTGCTTTGTGTTGCGAGTACATCTATAAAGTGGTTTTTGTTTGCCAGTGCGTTTGAATTTACAAATGTATTGGTTGCAAAAGAGCTACTGCAGTATCAGTTAAACATGTGCTTGGGCGATATTACTGGCTCGTTGTTAATTGCCCCTTTTATTATGTTAATTTACGATTCTAAATACAGTTTTAACACAGTCAGGCTCACTAAATTATTTGGCCTAGTAGCCACTTTGGTGTGTTTTATATTAATTGTATTTTTTGTCTATGCGGTTCGCCCAGACACCTACCCGCTATTAAGGCTTGCATCGTTATTACCTATAATTTGGTTTTCGTATAAGTATGGCTCGTTAGGGGCTGTAAGCAGTGCAGCGCTTATTAACGCGTTAATAATTGTTGAAGCAAGCATTACGCACGAGCCTAGCAATACCTACATTAGCCAGTTATTTATTTTAGCAAACGCAATTACCAGTATGGTTTTAGGCGCTGCAATTACTGAGCTTAAACGTAAAAACAATGAGTTAAAGCAAACCAATAAAGAGCTTAAAGAGCAGCTAACTCAAAACATGGCGCTGGCTTCCAAAATGGTGTCGGTGCAAGAAAACGAGCGAAAGCATCTTTCGCAAGAGCTGCATGACGAATTAGGGCAGAACCTAACGGCATTAAAAACAGATTTAGCTATTTTGTCGCACCTCAGTAACGAAGATACCCAATCGTTTGTGACTACATTAAAAAACAATGCTAATTCGATGTATGACTCTGTTTATCAATTAATGCATTATCTTCGCCCGCGTGAGTTAGATGAACTCGGTTTAGAAAAGGCAATAACACAAGGGCGACTAAAAAGCTTACTGCACAAGGCAAATATTAAGTATCAGCCACAATTTAAGTTAGATAATAGCCTTTCAAAAGATCACGAAATAGCTATTTACCGAATTTGCCAAGAAGCAGTAACCAATTGTATGAAGCACAGCAATGCCAGCAAACTGATTATAAATATAATAAACAGCGACGAATTTATTGAGTTAACAATTAGCGATAACGGGACTTTAGTAACCCCAACAGATAACTCAGGTCACTACGGTTTAGCATTTATAGATGAGCGCACTACGGCATTAGGCGGAACTTTTAAGGTGTTTAAACAAAATGGCTTTACCATTAAAGTAAAGCTGCCTTTGAGTTTTGATAGCGCAATTAACTAGCAAACATGAACTTGTTTGGTATAAAATTTTTGCCTTAATTGGCCTTCGTCAAGGTGGTCGGAATTAACTTGGATCTCGGCTTGATTACCTAATAGCTGTAATAGCATGCCTTTTGATATTAGATAGTTGCCTAAACTTGATTTTACAATCACTTCTTTGCCTATGGCTTCTTGTAAGCGTGGCGTAGGTAGGCTCGGATGGCTAATTGGTTTTAAGCCCTCAGCTGAGGTAAATAAGTTTATGCAATGCTCTTTAGCGGCAACAATACTTTCGTTTTTACTTTTAATTACATCTACATTATTTAAAAAATGAATTAGTGCTTGGTTAGCCCGATCAAACTCTGCTGATACGTCATCTATATTGCGGGCGGTTGCCCATTTTCGCACAACTATGTATTCGTTTTTTTTAACACGAATTAAGCTTATTGAGGCTCCGGTCATTCTGCTATTCCACTCAATGCGGTAGCAATCAGTTCCTAAGCTGTGAAGCAACACGCTCATGCTTCCAAAATCCTTTGTACTTTCATCAATCAAGCTCATTTTCGATCCCTCACTTGCAAGTTACAAGGAGTGTATAAACGATTACTTAAGTAATAAATCATCCATATTCTTAATCGCTCTAGGAAAATGGCTTATATAAATTTTGGATTTAGTGGCTTGCAAGTTAATAACTAATATAACAAACAAAAAAGCGAGTGGTTTGGCTAACTGCTAGTAATTAATTTGTAAGTGATTTATAGCTTATTTATAAGCCCAGGCATCGGTTATTGTTACTTGGCAATTGTTATAACTGGCCGCTTGTTTTTGCGCAATACCTCTTACTCTAAAGTTTGTTGAGTCATTAGGAAGTATAATTAGGTCCTCGTCGGTTATTGATAGCGTATCGACTAGCGTGTTTTTCTCGGTTAAAAAATCGACCTTAAACTTTATATTTTTAAAGGTGAAGTCCGACTCGTTTTTTACCTGCCCTATGCATGCAACATACAATGCATCGTTTTCATTTTTAGTATGAATTTGGCTTACATTAGCGATTAAGTTTTTTTGTGCTTGGTCTTTAAGCCCTGCTACATAAATATTTTGATAAAAAATAAACCCAAAAATACCAACAATACTAAGTGCTAATGCACCAATAATAATGGGATTGTTTTCTAAGTTAGAATATTTAGCTTGAAGTGAGGTGCATTGCGGGCATTTTTTAGCCCGTGAATCTATAGCGCTAAAGCACATAATGCATTCTTTAGTGTGTTGCACCTTTTCCACTACAATAACCGTCCTTGTTAAGTATTAAATGTTAAGTATTAAAACCAGCTGCATTGCTGACTTTAAGGTATTTTAGTTTACTCGTACCTAGTAACCCCGTAAACACATATAGCTTAAAAAAGTAACGATTTTATAAAGCAACATAGCATACTGTATATAAATACAGTGTGTGCGATTTTAGCATTTTAACGTAAACATAAAAAAGCCAGCAGTTAAGCTGGCTTAGAATATTTACTAACTTACATAGTTACTTACGTAGTGCGTCTATTCGCGCATCAAGCGGTGGGTGCGATGAAAACAGCTCAGCAACACCTTTGCCACTTGCAATACCAAAGGCCATCATTGAGCCTTCTAATTGCGAAGGATGGTTTTGCTTTAACCGCTCAAGGGCGGAACGCATTTTATCAGCACCAACTAGTTTTGCTGCGCCGCTGTCGGCTGCAAATTCACGTTTACGGCTGTAACTTGCAACCACTATGCTTGCTAGCACGCCAAATAATACTTGGAATAACATATCGAATAAGAAGTATGTCCAGCTACTACCGCCCTCTTCTTCATCGCTATTAATAAAGTTATCTACAATGCCTGCCAGTACTTTTGCGGCAAATATTACAAAGGTATTTACCACGCCTTGTATTAGCGTAAGCGTTACCATGTCGCCGTTAGCCACGTGCGATACTTCGTGGGCAAGTACGGCTTCGGCCTGATCTTTGGTCATGTTGTGCATTAAGCCTGTGCTTACTGCCACTAACGAATTGTTTTTACTTGGGCCCGTTGCAAACGCGTTCATTTCTGGGCTGTCGTAAATAGCCACTTCTGGCATTTTAATGCCTGCTTTTTGTGCTTGCGCAGATACCGTTTGTACAAGCCAATGTTCGGTTTCGTTTCGAGGCTGCGTAATTACATGCGCGCCTGTTGATTTTTTAGCGATCCATTTCGACATAAATAACGAAATAAACGATCCACCAAAACCAAATACTGTGGCTATAAGTAAAATTCCGCCAAGGCTACGATGGCTTAAGCCCAGCGCACTCATTATTATTGAAAGCACTACACCTAATACCAACATAACCGCTAGGTTAGTTAATAAAAACAAAAATATACGTTTCATATTGTCCTCACAAAAATAGGTTTGATCACCGAACATAAAATTAAATTAGGTTAAAGCAATCACTGCGTCATGACACACTATGTCATAACGTTAGCGCTATTCTGTGACAAACTATGTCATAACACAAGTGTTATTTATGTGTTTATTGATAATTTTTTTAAGAAGGGTTTTACATCAAATTTAAGACTAAAGTTTCTTTATAAGTCAGCTTATTACAAGCTGTTATTTAGCTCTGCCATATCAATTGGAAAACCACGCTCGTGTGCCAATATGCGTGCAACTTCGTCAATTTTGTCGCCGCTATTATGTTTAAGGTACGACCATTGGTGGGTACTGCGGTGATGATTTACAGCAGGATCGCTACTTATTATTCCTAATTTTATAAACTCACCCACTATTTGATCTGCCGCTATTAACGTTGACGATGCTTTTACATTTTCGGCCCGTGCGTAACTAATATGCGAATATAAACTTACATCGGCTACGCGCAAGGTGTCGTCATCCCCTGGGATTTGTTGCCCGCCATACAAGGCATTATTTTGTGTGCTAGCAGTTTTAAACGCAGGGACAAACTCGGCTACATAATCAATTGCTGTTTGGGTACGTGTTTGCAATGCAGCTTTGTCCCAGCCACCTTTAATATAATGCAGGTATTTATTGGGAAGTTTAGGCTGTGCACTCACTGGCGTTGCATCAGCTAAGCCATCGTTAAACAATGTAATGTTGTTAGTCATGCCATGTATTTGAAAATACCCGTTAGGGTAAGGGGTTAGCTGCGCCATACCTTCTGGCGTACCACGGTTACCATAAATAATTATTTCGGGTATTTGCCCACCAGCACCTTGCCAATGAGTAATGTAAGAGGCTTTAAATTCAACCATGCGTTTTACATCTACCCCAACCAGGTCGTCAATAATACCGGTTTGAAAACCACACGCATTAATTAGGTAATCTACCTCAATGGTTTGCGTATCGGCTTGTGTATTGGTTTGAGTATCAGGTTGTTCATCAAGGCTTGGCTCTGATTGGTATTCAATGTGCCATTTAAATGTTTGCTTATCATTATTGGTATTTATAACTGGCGATACGTTTTTAACACTGGTGCTTGTTAAAACATGAGCGTGTTTGTACTGTGCAAGGGCGAGTTGTGCACTGGCCGATAAACGAAATATATTCCAGCCATATTCTTGTGCAACAATAAGCGGAAACTTTAGCTTATCTAAATCTAAATGCTTAGCCACGGGTATCATCCACTCATCTAACGACGTGGGCTTGGCTACTTGTTTTTGCTTAGCAAGCTTTAGCATATGCTCATAACTATATAACTGATAATAATGCTCAGGCTCGCCTAATACTTTATTAGCGCTGTCTTGCTCTACAAGCTCGCTATAGGCTTTTACTAATTTATTTAAACGCGGAAATAAGTCCTCTGGTGCGTCGTCATCACGCTTGGGTACGGCAAATACTGTAGGGCGAACATCTATGGTGTGAGGATAAAGACGCGCAATATCTATACATTGCTTGAGTAAATCTATGCAGTCTTCGTCGGGTATTTCACGATATAAGTTGCCACCTGCATGCAAATGGCACATTGGAGGGCCATCAATTAACGACTTTTTCTTTTCAAGCACATAAGTCTCTAACCCTAACGCAGCAAGTCTAATGGCTATTGTGGCGCCAGCTGTGCCTCCACCTATTATACCTACGCGTTTTTTAGGTAAGCCATAGTTTAGTGCTTTTGGCTCAGCGCTTACGTGCGCATCTGGGGCGTAGCTTTCAATAAATGGGTGCGTCATATAGTCGTTATGTCCTTAGTAACATTGTCTTTAAGCAAGCTATGTATTTATAAACGTTTATATGTGTACTAAGGCTGACTATTTCAAGATTTACCTAAAAAGTAACTTTTTTAAAACCACTTAAGTGTTTATAGATAACGCACTAAGCAAGCTTTTGTATATTTGTAACTTAGGAGTTTGCTCGCTGTATGGGCTTATGGCAAGTATTGGGAACGGTAAGCGTGCTTTGAGTGAATCAAGGTTTGCTTGGTATTCGTCCATATTTTTATCGACTTGGTTTGCAATCCAGCCAACGCAGTTTATACCCATACTTTGCATATGCGCAGCGGTTAGTAATGCATGATTTAAGCAACCTAGCCTCATGCCAACAACGAGTATTACCGGCATTTTTTCTGCTTTAACCCAGTCGTATAAATAATCGTTTTTATTAATAGGTAATGCCCAACCACCAGCGCCTTCGGTAAGTATAATGTCAGCGCCCTGTTGTTTTACGTTTTTATAAGCATCACTTAGTTTATCTACAGTAATACTCACTCCAACTTTCTCAGCGGCTATGTGCGGCGCAATAGGCGGTGCAAACGCAAACGGATTTACTACGTCGTATTTAGCGCTCACTGTTGCGCTTTCCATTAGTATAAGGGCATCGGCGTTTACTAGCTGATCGAATGCCATTTCGCAGCCAGCAGCAAGAGGCTTAAAACCAATGGCTTGTTTTTTGTGTTGGGCAAGTAACTTTAGTAGCAAACTGGTAACGTGGGTTTTTCCGGCATCGGTGTCGGTGCCTGTTATAAAAAATTCTTTCATGCGTTGCCTTTAATGTCTTTGGGCTTATTTAGTGTTTTTGTAATGATAACAGCACCACATGATAAGACACACATGCTTTGTTATTTATAAGCGGATACGCACTGCATACTTTTTGTAGCGCCGATTTAGTAAGTAACCCTTGGCGCGTATTGGTATGATTTTGCGTGGTAGCGCCAATAGCCTTAATTGAAGCAATAGCTTTTAAAGGTGTTATGTATTCATCGGTGTAAATACGTTTTTTAGCACTATTAATAGTAAAGCCTGCATTTTGGACTGATTGGTTTATATACAGTTCACTATTAAAGGTATTTATGTGGCTGTTAGAATCAAGCGCGGCAAAGGCTGTTTTTATTTCGTTAAGTGAGCCCTCTACCACAGCGCTTATGTACGCCTGCCCGCCTGGTTTTAATATGCTGTAAAGCGATTGCATTAAAGCCGAAAAATTAGCAGACCACTGCACTGCAAAGTTACTGTAAATAACATCAACACTGTTTGCTTGTAGCGGTAAGTTATCCATATCGGCGCATATTTTGGGTGTGGTTAAATCACTACTTTGCAGCATGTTTAAGCTCAAATCCATGGCAATAACGCTTGCAAACATACTTTGTAAGCGTTGTGTATTAACAAGCGGGCCTGCGCCTAAATCAACACAAAGCTTATTTTTATTAATGCCTGGTTTTATGAGTGAAAATAGATCGCTTGCTGCATATTTTTGTACATTTGCATGGGTGTTATAACTCGCCGCCGCTTTTGAAAACTTACTTTGTGTAGACTTTTTAAGCTCCTTGCTTAGCTCTCGATTTGGCTCCTTATTTAATTCTTTATTTGAATCGCTACTTACTAGGCACGGTTTTACAAGTTGTGTTTGCACTAGGTCTGTTTTTAATACTGGCTGAGCAGTCATGCTATTGCACCTACTAAATGCTTAACTAAGTGAGTTATGTCTTGCTCGGTATGTGCGGCGGTTAAAGTAATGCGTAAACGTGAGGTGTTATGTGCAACCGTCGGCGGTCTAATTGCAGTGAGCCAAATACCCTGTTGTTTTAGTTTATCTGCCGCTTGTAACGTTTGCTCAGCACAACCTAATACAATGGGCTGTATGGCTGTGTTTGATTCCATTACAGCAATATTATGGGTTTTAGCGAGTTGCTTAAATAACGCAATATTGGCATTTAGCTTATCGCGTTTATCATCAGCTGTTTTTATGCTTTTAATACGCGCAAGTGTGTGGCTTGCCATAAGCGGCGACATAGCGGTTGAATACGTGTAATCGCGATTAAATTGCAGCATGTAATCAATAAACTGTTTACTGCCTAATACACACGCGCCACTACTAGCCACTGCTTTACCAAAGGTAATGACTAATATATCTGGCAGCGTTTGAGTAATAAACGCTTCGCAACTCCCCAAACCGGTTTTACCTAATGCACCAAAGCCGTGTGCGTCGTCAATCATTAGCCATGCGTTGTGCTGTTTTGCAAGTGCGAGTAATTCTTTAAGAGGCGCGGTATCGCCATCCATCGAAAACACACCTTCGCTTATAATTAGCTTGTTTTGCGCTTTTGATTTTTCGAGCCGTGAGCGTAAATGGTTCATGTCGTTGTGATTAAAACGCACTAAAGCCGCGTTTGAGTGCATAGCCCCGTCAATCAAGCTCGCATGATTTAACTTATCTTGAAAAATAGCGCTGTTTTGCGCAGCCGCTTTATCTTGAAACAACGCTTTAATTACGCTGCTATTAGCGCTAAACCCTGAGTTAAATAGCATTGCTGCGCCATAACCAAATTGCTCGCATAAGTATTGCTCAAGCGATTTTTGCTGCGCCTGATAACCCGTAACCAATGCTGAGCTGTGACTCCCTAATGCTTGGGAGTCATTAAGGTTAACAGCCACATCTGCAAAGCCTAAGTAATCGTTACTGGCAAAATTAAGGTAGGTTTTATTATTAACCGTTATGGTGCGCGCTGTTGCATGTTGTACTACGTGGCGTTTACGAAGCAGTGCATCTTGCTGGCGAGCCTGCAGATGCGTATTTATAAAATCAAAAGGCATAGATATAAAAGCCTACGCTTCGTAAAACAATTCAGAGGTTGCTTTGTCGGCTACTTGCGATGAAAGCGAGGCTTCAACTGCTTCGTCTGAATAGTCGTGACGTTTTTCTGGGTTCATGCCTAGTTTTTTAATTAGGTTCATATCGGCATCAGCGTCTGGGTTTTCGGTGGTAAGTAGTTTATCACCATAAAATATTGAGTTAGCGCCTGCAAAAAAGCACATCGATTGCATTTGCTCGTTCATGGCGTTGCGCCCTGCCGATAAACGTACATAACTGTGTGGCATCATAATACGTGCTGTTGCTATGGTACGTATAAATTCAAAGTGATCTAAATCGTCTACGTTTTCAAGCGGTGTGCCTTTAACTTTAACGAGCATATTAATAGGCACGCTTTCTGGCTGTTGTGGCAAATTAGCTAGTTGCATAAGTAGTCCAAAGCGGTCGCTTGCTTGCTCGCCCATACCTACTATTCCGCCCGAGCATACTTTCATACCAGCATCGCGTACGTGGTCAATGGTATTTAATCTATCTTGAAAAGTACGGGTTGATATAATTTGCTCGTAATACTCAGGTGATGTGTCGAGATTATGGTTGTAGTAATCAAGCCCTGCGTCTCTAAGCTCATGGGCTTTTTCGTTTGTGAGTTTACCCAGCGTCATACAGGTTTCTAGCCCTAGCTCTTTTACTTCTTTAACCATTTGCGAAATGTATGGCATGTCTCTGTCTTTTGGGTCTGACCATGCAGCCCCCATACAAAAACGGGTAGCGCCTTTTTGTTTTGCAAGGCGCGCTTGTTCTACTACTTTTTCTACTTCTATTAAGCGTTCGCGTTCTAAATCTGTTCGGTAATGGCCCGACTGCGGGCAGTACTTACAGTCTTCTGGGCAAGCGCCTGTTTTAATTGATAACAACGTAGAAATTTGCACTTCATTTGGGTTGAAGTTAGCACGGTGAACCGATGCGGCTTTAAACAGTAAATCGTTAAATGGCATTTCAAATAATGCTTTAACTTCAGCGTGGGTCCAATCGTGACGAACAGGTGCAAGTTCCATAATACTCTCTTATTTTTTTCATAACGGTGATATTGGCTTAGTCTACGAGTTGAAGTACCATTGTCAACGAAGCCCACCAAGTTAAAGTTTACATATGACTAAAAAAAATACGATTGACCTTGATTTTGATCGTGAGCACATTTGGCACCCATATACGTCTATGACCAAGCCAATTCCGGTATACCCCGTTACACATGCTAATCACAATATTATTCACCTCGAAACTGGCGAGCAATTAATCGATGGCATGGCCTCGTGGTGGAGCGCAATACATGGCTATAATCACCCTGTTATAAATAACGCCATGATTGAGCAAATTAATAATATGAGCCACATTATGTTTGGCGGTATTACGCATAACAGCGCGGTAGAGCTGTGCAAAAAAATAGTAAATATAACGCCGCCTAGTTTAACTAAAGTGTTTTTAGCCGACAGCGGATCGGTAAGTGTTGAAGTAGCAATTAAAATGGCGCTGCAATATTGGTTAAGCCAAGGCATTACAACAAAACAAAAACTAATGACGCCTTACAAGGGCTACCATGGCGACACCTTTGCAGCCATGAGCGTATGCGACCCCGTTAACTCAATGCATAGTTTGTATAGCGGCTTTTTACCTGAACACCTTTTTGTACCTGCACCGGTTAGTCAATTTGGGGGCGAGTTTAACCAAGCTGAAGCCCAAGAGCTTGAAGAATACTTTAAAGCAAACCACAGCCAAGTAGCCGCCTTTATCATTGAGCCTATTGTACAAAACGCGGGGGGTATGAACTTTTATCACCCTGATTATTTAGCCTGCGTACGTAAATTGTGCACCCAATATAATGTACTACTAATTTGCGACGAAATAGCCACAGGCTTTGGCCGTACAGGTAAATTATTTGCTGTAGAGCACGCCAATATAGAACCCGATATAATGTGTATTGGTAAAGCATTAACCGGCGGTTCAATGACGCTATCGGCCACTATCACTAGCGATAAAATAGCCATTGGCATAAGCGAAGGTGAAGCAGGCGTTTTAATGCACGGCCCTACGTTTATGGGTAACCCGCTTGCCTGTGCAGCGGCCTGCGCAAGTATTGATTTATTACTAGAGCAAAACTGGCAACAACGAATAAAGCAGCTAAACACCCAACTACAACAACTTAATAAATGCAGTGAACTAGATGCGGTTGCCAATGTGCGTACCTTAGGTGCAATAGGCGTTGTTGAACTAAACGATGCTGCGGGCAATGTTGATGTTGCTAAAATTCAGGCTTATTTTGTAGAGCAAGGTGTATGGATACGCCCATTCGGTAAACTAATTTACCTTATGCCACCGTATATAAGTGACGACACCAGTATAAAAACACTGTGTGATGCCATTTACAATGCCATTAAAGGCAAGCATTACGCTTAATAGCCGGTTGTGAATACAGGTTATAGCGCTATTTGCTGTAACCTACCGCTACATTTAGTGTTTTTATCTATTAAGCGAGTTTGTGGTTATTGATCTCGTTAACTATTAGCTATATGATAATGTCTATCATTTACAATTACCTTTTGGACTTCTTTGCTATGAAATTACTATTTAAACCAGCCAAAACTTTAGGTGCAAGCCTGTTACTAGCCTCGGCGTTTATGGCTCAACCAGTATTAGCTAACGGCCCTATTGGCGAGCATGTTAATCATCTTCAAGAAAACCTTAAAAGTTACGCAGAAGAAGTAGAATGGATGGTAGGCAAAGTAGATACCATGGTAAGCGACTACGATACTAAAGGCGCAAAAGCTGTAAAAACTGATGATTTAATTGAATATTGGGAATCAGTTAAGTTTCACAGTGCAATAGAAACTAACTTTGTACCAGTATACGCTTCTATTTGGCAGGGTCTTTATGGCGTAAAAATGGCCATTGATAATAAAGAGCCTGCTGAGGAAGTTCGTAAACAGCAAAAAGCGATGAACATAGCCTTGTGGCAAGGCCTTGGGGCTGTTAAGCTTGCTGCTAAATTCCAGCAAAAAGGCTTGTTAGACACTGTAAAAGCAACCGCTACAGCTCAAATGACACAAAGTGCCACAATTGATGAAATTAAGCACAAATTAGACCGTGTAGTAGCTAAATTTGCTGAGCGTTTACGAGACGAAGCAACTGAAATTGTTCACGATACTTATCTGCACCTGTTTGAAGGCGTTGAAGGTACTCTTATTGAACAAGATGCAAAACTAGTTGAAGTGCTGGAAAAAGACTTTAACGTAACACTGCCACAAGCCATTAAAAACAGCAAAAGCGTAGACGAAGTACGCGATGTGATCAGTGACATGCAAACCAAATTAGACCGCGCTAAGGTTTTAATAGAAAAAGCCGAAAAAGCCCGTAAGGATGTATTTTAAGTGAAGCGTAGGACCTTTATTCAAGGCCTAGCTGCGTTAGGGGTGGTTGGCTCATTGCCACTGCCTCTTTCTCGTGCGCTAGCCGCTGATATAGCAAACCCTGTTTCTGTTGACGATTTACCAAAGCTTAAAGGCGAGTTAACGCTTTATTTAGGCCGAGGCGAAGGTGGTTTGTATGAAAACGTATTACAAGCAATCCAGAAAAAAAATCCAGACTTTAAACTCGGTATACGCCGAGGTCCTACTGCTGCTTTAGCAAATACCATTGTTGCAGAAGCTAAAGCTGGCGTTCGCCGCGCTGATTTATTTTGGGCGGTTGATTCAGGCGCGATTGGTTTAGTAACCGATGCAGGCCTTGCACAACCCATCCCAGGTGATTTATCTGCTCAGTTACAACCACAATTTAGATATAAAGAGTGGGCACCAGTAACTGGCCGTATTCGTACATTGCCATATAACACGTCGCGTTTGACTAAAGATCAAATTCCAACAAGTATTATGGAAATTGCCGACAGCGATTTAAGTATTGGCTGGGCGCCCGCCTACGCTTCTTTTCAATCGTTTGTAACCGCAATGCGAATCTTAGAAGGCGATGACAAAACCGCTAAGTGGCTTAAAAAGGTTCAAAAACGTGCTAAAACATACGCCGGCGAGCTAGGTGTTGTTATGGGCGTTGAGCGCGGTGAAGTTGATATTGGTTTTGCAAATCACTATTACACTTTGCGTTTAAAATCAGGTAAGCCTGATGCCAAGCTAGATTTAGCATTTACACAAAATGATGCGGGCTGTTTAGTTAATGCATCGGGTGTATTAGCGCTTAACGACGATCCGCTTGCAACTAACTTTATGCGTTACTTACTAAGTAAAGAAGTACAAGGTTACTTAGCCAGTGAAGCGTACGAAATTCCGTTAGTAAATGGTATTACCCAACCTGAGGGTTTACCGTCACTTGCTAATATTTCTCCACCTAAAGTAGATTTAACACAGCTAGCTGATTTACGCCCTACTATAGATTTGATGCGAAGCAGCGGCGTATTGTAATGAAAATACCTGCCTCTTATCCAATGGCGCTGCTTGCAGCGCTTGTTGCGCTTACCCCTGTTTATGTATTAATTGTGCTTGCAAGCGATGCAAGCTCAGTGTTTGACACCCACAATCTGCAAATTTTAGGTAACACGTTATCGTTAATGGGTTTAACGGTACTCGGATCTATTTTAATTGGTGTGCCACTGGCGTTTATTAGCGCGTATGTGCATTTACCATTTAAAAAGCTCTGGCTGGTTGTATTTGCAGCCCCGCTGGCAATTCCCAGTTATATTGGCGCATTTACACTATATGCTGCTTTTGGCCCCGGTGGCGAAATAAATACCTTAACAGGAATAGAAACACCATCAATGTATGGCCTAACAGGTGCCGCCATTGTAATGACGCTTTATACCTTCCCGTTTGTAATGATGACAACTCGCTCATCTTTACTGAGCCTTGACGCGAGCATGGTTAATGCCGCGCGTACGCTGGGCATGTCGATGACGCAAAGTATATTTAAAGTGATATTACCGCGCGTAGTTAACGGTATTGCAGCAGGCTCATTGTTAGTCGCGCTTTATACGTTATCTGACTTTGGTACGCCCGCAATGATGCGCTTAGATACCTTTACTCGCGTAATTTATGTTGAATACAACGCCTTTGCGTTAGGACGCGCTGCAATGCTTTCGCTTCAACTGATGGTTATTGTCGGTTTTTTACTTTTAGTTGAATCACAAATAAAAACAGCACCTGAGCGCCATGGTCGCCCGTTAATTTTATTTCCAAGTAAATTACAATTAAGTGCGATGTTTGTTACGTTTGCACCTGTTTTACTACTCGCTATTGGCTTGCCTTTGGCTATATTTTCGCTTTGGTTAGCTCGCGATGGTTTTAGCTCATTTGATTTTAATATTGCATGGAACTCAACGTATGCATCGGGTATTGCGGCAATTGTAGCCGTTATCGTTGCTATCCCCGTTGCACATGCTGCACTGAGTGGAAAAGCGGGTCGTATAATGGAGCGTGTTACTTACTTTGGTTTTGGTATTCCAGGTATAGTAATGGGCACAGCGCTTGTTTACGGTGGTTTGCAGTTGCCGTTTTTATATCAAACACTGGGATTGCTTATTATTGCTTACATGCTGCGATTTTTACCACTTGCTGTAGGCTCTGTTAGAACAAGCACCGAACACTTAGATCCAAGCTTAGTAAAATCTGCGCGCGTATTAGGGGCAAGCCCACGTGAAGTATTTACTCGCATAACACTACCTTTAACTATGCGCGGTATTATTGCCGGTGCAGCACTGGTGTTTTTAGAGTCAATGCGCGAACTAGAAGCCACGCTATTACTTGGTCCTACAGGGTTTGAAACCCTCTCTACTTATTTATGGCGTGTATACGAAGCGGGCTATTTTGGTCGCGCCGCGATTCCTGGGTTATTGTTAGTAGTGATATCTGCCTGCGGGTTAGCTATTATGATGTCTGGCGAAAAACGCAACCAGTTTGAACATTAAGGATTTAAGAAACAATGCTATCTGTAAGTCAGTTGTCTATAGATTATGGCAGTAACCGCGTAGTAAGCGATTTAAACTTTTCGCTGGGTGAAAACGAAATCCTTATGCTTGTAGGGCCAACAGGTTGTGGTAAAAGTACAATTTTACAAGCCCTTGCTGGCCTTATACCTATTAGCGAAGGCGAAATAAACACTGATAAATGGCGCGCTACTCCCAAATTAACACTACCTCCTGAAAAACGCAGTGTAGGCATGGTATTTCAAGATTTTGCTTTATTTCCGCACTTAACCGTACAGCAAAACATTTGCTTTAGATTAAGAGATACAGCCCCTGCTGAGTATTGGATAAACCTACTTGGACTGAGCGATTTTAGAGACAAAAAACCAGCAACACTTTCTGGCGGACAAAAGCAGCGTGTTGCACTTGCGCGCACCCTTGCCCACCAACCTGACTTTGTATTACTTGATGAGCCGCTTTCAAACTTAGATGCCGCCCTTAAAGACATGCTTCGTTGGGATATTAGAAACGCACTTAAAGCCGCTGGCGTACCCGCTATTTGGGTAACACACGACCAAGAAGAAGCACTCTCAGTTGGCGATCGTGTTGGTGTGCTTAAAGGCGGCGAAATTCAGCAAATTGATACACCCGAGCGCTGTTTTAGTACCCCAAACAATCGCTTTGTGGCACGCTTTTTAGGTGAAGCCAGCTTTATTAGCGGCCAATTTAGCCAAGGACAAGCCACTACCTCAATTGGTAATGCGCCCGCTCATGGGGTTGACTGTGAAAGTGGCGACGTTGATGTACTGCTACGCCCTGACGATGTGTTACTTGTACAAAGCAGTGTTGGCAATAACGGCGAAGTAATTTGGGTACGTTTTGAAGGTGGCAGCCGCTTGTGCGCTGTAAAACTTGCGTGTTCTACGGTTGTAACTAGCAGAGTAAGCCATGAAGTTGTGGTAAATCCTGGCGACGAAGTGCATGTATCACTAAGTACCTCGCACCCACTAGCGGCTTATAAATCTATAGACTGATTAAAATATTGATGTAGGCATTAATTTAAACATTAATACCTACATCAATACTTACTATTTAGACCCAAAATTCAGTTTAAATACGTTCTCCGTTAAAACCCTATTTCGCTTAAAACTAATACTTTTTAACTTTAAAAAACTTACTATAGTCAATAAACAACAATAATATGCAGGTTAAATTATGAACCTCTTGCTATTAATCAGCTGTTGCTGTTTACTGAACACAGATTAATGTTAAACAGTTCCTCTCAGATATCACTTATCAGGTTACGCCTTTTATATTAGTTAAAACCACACACATACATTAAAACACATTATTAAGCATTGCTTTTAGCGAACGTATTACAAAAATAAAACTATATTAAAGCATTGCTGAACCTTAAATATCGTTTAAACGTTTATAAAGTTGTTCAGCCCTTAATGGTACAAAGGATCTAGATAGTGAATAAAATAAGTACCAAACAAGAACTGTTAGAATACTCCGAAAGTATTGTAAATACGGTTCGAGAACCACTGATTGTTTTAGACCAACATTTAAGAGTAGTTACAGCAAGCCGCTCATTTTATGAATTTTTTCGCGCTAACCATAAAGACACAGTTGGGAAACTAATATACAACCTTGGTAATAATCAATGGAACATTCCCAAGCTTCGAGAATTATTAGAAACCATATTGCCTCAAAAAACGAGCTTTGATGATTATAAAGTTGAGCACAATTTTAAAACAATTGGTTGGCGTACAATGCTGCTCAACGCAAGGCAAATTAAACGTACTCAGTCAAAAGATCGTATTATTTTATTGTCTATCGAGGACATTACTGAACGTAACGCGATTCAAGAAGGACTCGTAAAAGCGAATAAAGAGCTAGAAGTACTAACGAGTGACTTGGAAAGTGCTGCTCGAGTTAAATCTGAGTTTTTAGCAAATATGTCGCATGAACTAAGAACTCCACTTAATTCTATAAATGGTTTTTCTGAGGTGCTCTACGATGAAACATTTGGCACTTTAAATGACAAACAAAAACAGTATGTTAAAAATGTATTGGTGAGCGGCAAACATTTACTGTTACTTATTAATGAAATACTGGATATGGCAAAGATTGAAGCAGGCAAAATGAGTCTCACCATCTCGCATTTGCCAATACGCCAAGTATTGCACGAAATTACAGGGCTTACAGCAGATACAGCTAACCAGAAAAAATTGAATATGTGTCTTGATATTGCTGATGACTTGCCACCAATTGAAGCTGACTCCCTTAAGGTTAAACAGATACTTTATAATTTGCTTTCAAATGCAGTGAAGTTCACACCCGATGAGGGTCAAATTGGCGTTAAAACACGACACACTGATACAGAAATAGAAATAATAATTTGGGATACGGGTATAGGTATTGCTGCTGAAAATATGGAAAAAATATTTGAAGGTTTTTTCCGTATAGAAACCCCCTATTCTAGATTAACAGAAGGTACAGGACTTGGGCTGCCAATCGCAAAAAGTCTAGTAAAGTTGCATGGAGGCGAGTTTGTTATTGAATCTGAAGGTGTTAATAAAGGCACATCGGTTCGTATAACTTTGCCAATTAAACAAAAGTCTGTGGTAAAGCATAATGAAAACCAAAATAGTTATAGTTGATGACAATGCGAATAACCTATTGCTAGAGGAAGATCTTTTACTCATGGCAAATTTTGAAGTATTCACTGCTATGAATGCAAGAGATGCGCTTTTAACAATAAAGCGTGAAACTCCAAAAATTATTATATTAGATGTCCAGCTCCCAGATATGTCTGGAACAGAGGTTGCTAGAATTTTGCGTGATGAAAAAGAAACGGCAGATATTCCTATTGTTTTTGTTACCGCTTCTGTTTTACCCGCAGATATAGACCAATTACTGTGTATACCTAACAGTGCGTATATTTCTAAGCCTATAGATACACGCACGTTTGCTCAACAAATAAGTTTATATATAAAGTAATGACTAAAATTATTTAAACCTTGATACACAGGAAAAGTTAATGAAAGATAGCCCTTTAATTTTGGTTGTAGATGACAACCTTCAAAATATTGAACTCATGCAAGCTTATCTTGAACCCAAGGGATATAAAACAGTAACAGCGACTGGCGGGCAACAAGCATTAGATATCTTAGGACAACAACCTGTAGACCTTATTTTACTTGATATAATGATGCCCGGTATGAACGGTTTTGAAGTAACACACCGAGTTAGAGAAGACGCTTTATTAAAGCTATTACCTATCGTCCTTATTACTGCTTTAAGAGAGACAAAAGAGCGAGTTAAAGGGATTGATGCTGGTTGCGATGATTTTATTACAAAGCCTGTAGATAAAAACGAGCTATTATCGCGCGTTAAGTCCCTTCTTAAGATTAAAGACTATAACGATTTAAGAACAAATTATCAGAAACAATTAGAAGCTGAAGTTGCTCAAAGAACTGAATCATTAAAGCAAGCAATGCAAAGCATTAAAGCCGCATCACTAGAAACAATTAATAGACTAACCAAAGCTGCTGAATACAAAGACGAAGAAACGGGTGCACACATTCAACGCATGAGTTTGTATTCTGAGGCCGTTGCACGCAGTGTAGGGCTAGATGAGGGAACAGTTGAAAATATTTTATTTTCAGCGTCAATGCATGATCTCGGAAAGATTTCTACACCTGACCACATTTTGCTCAAAGCAGGACAATTAGATGCTGCAGAATGGGAAATAATGAAACAGCACACCGTTGTAGGCGCTAGCATACTTTCAGGTTCTGATTCTGAGGTTATTAAACTCGGTGAAATTATTGCCCGCTCACATCATGAAAAATGGGACGGCTCTGGTTATCCTGATGGCTTAAAAGGTAATGAAATTCCAATTGCAGCACGCGTAGTTGCTATTGCTGATGTATTTGATGCTCTCTCGTCAAAACGTCCTTATAAAAAATCATTCTCACAAGAAAAAACATTTGCCATTATTAAAGAAGGTAGTGGGAAGCACTTTGACCCCGCAGTAGTGGATGCTTTTTTTGCAGTTCAAGAAGAGATTTTAGCAATTAAACAAAAATATGCTGAAAAGTAACACGTCCATAATTAATTAGAGGAAACCCCATGAACGGACCAAACCCCAATAATCCTTCACCAATGGAAGGTTTTTATATTTGACGATAAAACAATAAATACGCTGCTAGATATAGCTTGGTGAGATTGGAGCAATGATCAAATCACTGCTCATTTTGATGCTATAACTCAAAATAATTTAGACGTGCTGTCTAAAATTCAGCACTACCACTCAAACATGTAGGCCATTTTACTTATGGTTTTTAACGGCACATTATGTGAGTTTCGTTTAGCGTATAGGTGCTGCATAGCTTTGTCTTTTACTTCACCCACTATCACTTCTTTTACTTGATAACCTAAAGCAACGGCAGCTTGAGAGTAAGCTATAAATTCCCACTTTTTAATATTGGTGTTATCTACAATCACCAATGGAATGCCTTGAGCAAGTGCATTTATAAAGCGCGCCAAATTTAAATTATGAAATTGTGGTAACTTAAATTTATCAAAATGATATTCGCCCTGCTCATTATTAAAGTAATCATCAGTTGAGCAAATTAGATACTGACTTTCGTCGGCTCCACCTAATTCGTCAGCAAGGCTTTGCGCGTAGTAAGACTTACCACTTCCTGGTAGTCCTCGTAAAATAAAAACTTGTTTCATAGCATCGATTTTTTAAGGGTGAATAAATATTAATTTAGTTTGGATGTTAATAATGCCACAAAATCATTAAATTTCAGAGCAACAAATCATAATAGTGGCAATTAAACTCTAAAAACTGTTTAAAAATAAACCGCATGCATAAAAACTTTTAAAGAGTTGCCCACAATAGTTTTTTTATTTAACTTTACTAGGTAAGATACAGGGTTCAAGTGCAGCGCCGTTTATGTGCAATTTATGCCCGCGTGTTGCGCACAGTTAAAATAAAATAGTTAGGCAACTTATATCATTGGAGTGAAGATGAGCCATTTAGCGATTTCAGAGCTATTAAAAGGCAATGTTGCGGTAGACAGCCAAGTAACAATTAAAGGCTGGATCCGTACTCGCCGCGATTCAAAAGCAGGAATTTCATTTTTAGCCGTTCATGACGGTTCGTGTTTTGATCCTATTCAAGCGGTAGTTCCTAATTCACTGAATAATTATGATGAAGTTACTAGCTTAACAGCCGGTTGTTCTGTGTCGGTTACTGGTGTTTTAGTTCAATCTGCTGGCCAAGGTCAATCTTACGAAATTCAAGCTAACTCAGTGACTGTGTTAGGTTGGGTAGAAAACCCAGATTCATACCCAATGTCGGCAAAGCGCCACAGCATTGAGTACTTACGTGAGCACGCTCACCTTCGCCCTCGTACAAATATGATTGGCGCGGTAACTCGTGTACGTAACTGTTTAGCACAAGCTATTCACCGTTTTTACCACGAGCAAGGCTTTTACTGGATTAGCACGCCAATCATTACGGCAAGTGACTGTGAAGGCGCTGGCGAAATGTTCCGTGTATCTACGCTTGATATGCAAAACTTACCGCTTACAGATAAAGGCGATGTTGATTACAGCGAAGATTTCTTCGGTAAAGAAGCATTTCTTACTGTATCTGGTCAGTTAAATGGCGAAACTTACGCGTCTGCAATGTCAAAAATTTATACATTTGGCCCTACATTCCGCGCAGAAAACTCAAATACATCTCGCCACCTTGCAGAATTTTGGATGGTAGAACCTGAAGTAGCGTTTGCAGATTTAGAAGACATAGCAAAACTTGCTGAAAACATGCTTAAGTATGTGTTTAAAGCCGTACTTGAAGAGCGCCGTGATGATATGGAATTTTTTGCACAACGTGTAGAAAAAACCGCAATTACGCGTTTAGAAGAATTTGTAGATAAAGACTTTGCACAAGTTGACTACACAGACGCTGTAGAAATCCTTAAAAACTGTGGCAAAAAGTTTGAGTACGCTGTTGAATGGGGCGTAGACTTACAGTCTGAGCACGAGCGTTACTTAGCTGAAGAGCACTTTAAAGCACCGGTAGTTATTAAAAACTACCCACGTGACATTAAAGCATTCTACATGCGTCAAAACGAAGACGGTAAAACTGTTGCCGCTATGGACGTAGTAGCACCTGGTATTGGTGAGATCATTGGCGGTTCACAACGTGAAGAACGTCTTGATGTACTTGATGCACGTTTAGAAGAAATGGGCTTAAACAAAGAAGATTACAGCTGGTACCGCGATTTACGTAAATACGGTAGCGTGCCGCACTCAGGCTTTGGTTTAGGCTTTGAACGCTTAGTTGCTTACGTAACAGGTATGGGCAACGTACGTGACGTTATTGCCTTCCCTCGTACTAAAGGCAGCGCAACTTACTAATACTAAGTTAGCCGTAAAAACCAGCCAATTGGCTGGTTTTTTTGTGTCTTGAATTAACCGTATAAAAAAGCCGCAGCACTCAATGAGCACCACGGCTTTCAACCAGAATAAGTTTGTTTATTTAAAGGCTATAAAGCACTCTCTAACTGTGGCAGTACTTCAAACAAATCAGCCACTAACCCGTAATCTGCAACTTGAAAAATAGGTGCGTCTGGGTCTTTATTAATCGCGACGATTACTTTTGAGTCTTTCATGCCGGCTAAATGCTGAATAGCACCGCTGATACCTACTGCAATATATAAGTTAGGTGCTACAATTTTACCTGTTTGCCCTACTTGCATGTCGTTAGGTACAAAGCCTGCATCAACTGCTGCACGCGATGCACCAATAGCTGCACCTAGTTTATCGGCAATACCATTAAGTAATGCAAAGTTTTCGCCGTTTTGCATACCGCGACCACCCGATATGACCACACTAGCTGCTGTAAGCTCAGGGCGTTCTGATTCGGTTTGCTCAACACTTACAAAGCTGCTTAATTGTGAATCTGATACTGTATCAATACTTGTTATAGCAGCAGCTGATTGCTCACCTTGTAAATCGAAGCTACTAGCACGCACAGTAATTACTTTTTTACTGTCGAGTGATTTAACCGTGGCGATTGCATTACCTGCATAAATAGGTCGTTTAAATGTATCGGCGTCCACTACTGCGATAATTTCAGAAATTTGCGCAACATCTAATAGCGCGGCAACACGTGGCATAAAGTTTTTGCCCGTTGTAGTAGCACTTGCAACAATGTGGCTATAGTTGTCGCTAATTGATAACACTAAATCGCTCATGCTCTCAGCTAACTGATGTTCATAAACGTTATTATCGGCAACTAAAACATTAGCTACGCCATCAATGCTGGCAACTTGTGAGCTCATTGTGCTTAAGTTGTTACCTGCAATTAGTACATCAATAGAAAAACCCATTTTTACTGCGGCGTTAATAGTTTTTGAGGTTTCTGGTTTTAAGGCACCGTTGTCGTGCTCTGCAATTACGAGTGTTTTCATTTAAATCACCTTTGCCTCTGTTTTTAATTTTTCTACAAGCTGCGCAACGTCTTCAACAATAATTCCTGCGGTGCGTTTAGCTGGCTCTTCTACACTTATTAATTGCATACGCGGTGTTAAATCAACACCAAGCGAATCTGCTGCTATTACTTCAAGCGGCTTACGTTTGGCTTTCATAATATTTGGCAGTGATGCATAGCGAGGCTCATTTAAGCGTAAATCAGTTGTAACAACCGCCGGTAAGTTAAGTGCTACCGTTTGCAGCCCGCCATCAACTTCGCGGGTTACGTTTACTTTGCCATTTTCAATAACTACTTTTGATGCAAATGTACCCTGCCCGCGATTAGTTAATGCAGCAAGCATTTGACCTGTTTGATTATTATCTGAGTCGATTGACTGCTTACCTAAAATGACAAGTTCAGGCGTTTCTTGCTCTACAATTTTAGCGAGTAGTTTTGCAATATGAAGTGACTCGAGCTTTTCATCGGTTTCGATGTGAATGGCTTTGTCAGCGCCCAATGCTAATGCTGTGCGTAATTGTTCTTGTGCTGCTTTTGGACCAATAGTTACGGCAACCACTTCAGTGGCGGTACCGGCTTCTTTAAGGCGAATTGCTTCTTCTATAGCAATCTCACAAAAAGGGTTCATTGCCATTTTAACGTTGGTTAAATCAACGTCGCTGTTATCACTTTTAACGCGTGCTTTTACGTTGTAATCAATCACTCTTTTTATTGGTACGAGAACTTTCATAGGAACTCCATAATTATTTAAACCTACAAGGTAACGTGCACGTCAACCTATTTATTTTATGAAATTAGACTACTTCCTGTTGACGTAAACGTCAACCTAAAATAACCTTTAACTATTCACAGTCTGTAACGTTTAATTTGCAAGGTTATAAATAGGCTGTACACCTTATTTAAATGCGTAGTAAACATTCAAATAAGTCCGTCATAGATAAAGAGGTTATTATGGTCGAACGTGAAACCATGGAATTTGATGTAGTAATTGTTGGTGCAGGCCCTGCTGGGCTTTCAAGTGCAATTAAACTCGCGCAATTAGCACAAGAAAAACAACAAGAGTGCATGATTTGCGTAGTCGAAAAAGGTTCTGAAGTAGGTGCACATGTACTCTCTGGTGCTGTTTTTGAAACCAAAGCTCTAGACGAACTACTACCTAATTGGCAAGCGCTTGGCGCACCGGTTACAACCAAAGTAACTAATGATGAAACTTATTGGTTTAACAACGAGCAAAAAGCGACATCAATCCCCCACTTTGCTACACCAAAAACATTTCATAATGATGGTAACTACATTGTATCTATGGGTAACGTGTGTCGATGGCTTGCAGAGCAAGCTGAAAGCTTAGGCGTAGAGATATTTCCAGGATTTAGCGCACACTCTTTAATAATTGAAGATGAAGCAGTAAAAGGCATTATTACTGGCGATATGGGTGTAGACAAAGACGGGAATGAAAAAGACGGTTACATGCCAGGCATGGAGCTTCGTGCAAAATACACTATTTTTGCTGAAGGTTGCCGTGGTCATTTAGGTAAACATCTAATCAATGAGTTTGCACTTGATGCAGATTCATCGCCGCAGCATTACGGTTTAGGCTTTAAAGAAATCTGGCAAATAGATGAAAGTAAACATGAGCTTGGCAAGGTAGTTCATGGTACAGGTTGGCCACTTAGCGGCGATACTAATGGTGGTGCATTTATGTATCACAGTGAAAACAATCAAGTTGTTGTTGGTTTAATTGTTGATTTAAATTACTCAAACCCACATTTGAGTCCGTTTGATGAGTTTCAGCGAATGAAGCATCATCCAGTATTTAAAAACGTACTTGAAGGCGCTGAACGTATTGCTTACGGTGCGCGTGCTATTGCTAAAGGTGGCTTGCATTCATTACCAAAAATGCATTTTGCTGGTGGTTTACTTGTAGGGTGTGATGCAGGCACTCTTAATTTTGCGAAAATTAAAGGTAATCACACTGCAATGAAATCGGGAATGATTGCCGCAGAGGTTATTTTTGAAGCATTGCAAAATGAGTTAGCAAATACCGATTTAACTCATTATCAAACTGCGTTTGAGCAATCGTGGGCATATAAAGAGTTATATCAATCTCGTAACTTTGGCCCTGCTATGCACAAACTCGGTAAATTTTTAGGTGGTGCGTACAACACGCTTGATCAAAACATTTTTAATGGTGGTTTACCCTTTACGTTTAAAGATAATACGCCCGATCACTCTACCCTTGTTGATGCTAACGCCGCTGACAAAATTGCGTATCCAAAACCAGATGGACACCTTAGCTTTGATAAACTCTCAAGTGTGTTTTTATCAAATACTAACCACGAAGAATCACAGCCGTGTCATTTAAAGCTTAAAGATGCGTCAATTCCTATTAACGTAAATTTAGTTAAATTTGATGAACCCGCACAACGTTATTGCCCAGCAGGCGTTTACGAAGTACAAGAAATTGCAGGCAATAAAGAGTTTGTTATTAATGCCCAAAACTGTGTGCACTGTAAAACTTGCGATATTAAAGACCCAAGCCAAAACATTACATGGGTAACACCTGAAGGTGCAGGTGGGCCAAATTATCCTAATATGTAACTAAATTATGCGCTGTATAGCTATATAACTACGTTTTTTACATATAAATTATAAACATATCCTAAATTGCAGGGGCTTCGGCCCCTTTTTTACGTTATGCTAATAGTAGTTTTAATAATAAGAGTGTTATTTATGCCGTCGTCAAAAGTTATTTTTCGTTTTTTAGCAGAGCCTACTGATGTTAATTTTGGTGGTAAAGTTCATGGTGGGGCCGTCATGAAGTGGATTGACCAAGCAGGTTATGCGTGCGCTGCAGGTTGGAGTGGTCATTACTGCGTAACTGTTTCGGTTGCGGGTGTTAAATTTAGACGCCCTATTTTAGTGGGTCAAATAGTCGAAGTAGAAGCTAAAATTGCCCATACGGGTAGAAGTAGCATGCAAATATTTATACAAGTGCGTTGTGGCGATCCAAAAACACAAAATATGGTTGAAACAAACCATTGTGTTATCAGCTTTATTGCAATGGATGAAACGGGCTACCCAATAGAAGTGCCTTCGTTTAAAGCAGTGACCGATGAAGACATTAAATTAGAAAATTACGCTATAAAAATGAAAGAAATAGCAATTGAAACAGAAAACTTACTTCACGAAGTCTAATTAGTAATTTAAATAAAGTAAGGCTATGTAAAAAACTCATTATACTTTGTAAAACATACAACTTATTTTAGAGTACACGATTACACAAAAGTTCACTTTGATTATAAAACACGCTAAATAATGTAAAAACCAATACAAAAGAACTAATTATGGCGTGTTTTTAATCCATTTTAATATTGGCACGCTCGCTGCAAGTAAGTAATTGAAGTTTGATTAATGAAATCAAGCATTTGATTATTTTTTGTAAAGGAGCTATTCAATGATTAAAACACTTTCTCTTTCAGCTATTGCACTAGCAACACTGGGTTTTAACTCTGCAGCACACGCTGACATTTCTGATTTCGATTCACCACGTATTTACACTGGTATCGGTTACGGTCAATATTCTTTTGAATTTGAAGACAGTGACAACGACACTGACTTTGACGACGATGCACAAATGCTTAAAGGCTATATTGGTACTCAGTTTAACGAATACCTAAGCTTAGAACTTGCTTATCAAAACTTTGATGAAGTAAGTGATATAGACAGCAAAGCTGAAATTGATGGCGTATCGCTTGCCGCACGTTTGGGCTACCCAATAACAGAAAGCTTTTCTGTATATGCAAAAGGCGGTTGGCTTGAGTGGGATGCAGATTACACACAAGATTTACCAGTAGGTGGTGTAACAGCGTCTACAGATGGTGGTGATGCATTTTACGGTGCGGGTATTGAATACGCACTTACAACAAATGTACAGTTTCGTTTAGAGTACGAACGCTACAAACTTGATGACGATATTGATCCAGACATGGATGTAGCATCTGTATCAGTTCAATACATGTTTTAATTAATCTTTAACATGTATGAGAGGGGTAAGCTTATGAGCTTGCCCTTTTTTGTTTTAGGTCCTTTTTAAATACATTAATACAAAATATAAACCACTCAGTCTAATAAATGATTTTGAACCGCTTGGTCTATAAGCAATAAACTTACTTACACTAATGCCATAAATACTAAATGCAGGTAGAATAGCGCTCTATTTTATTTGTACCCGAGTACTATGAGCGATTATACCATTTCGGCTATTGGCCACATTGAATCTCCTTATAAACAAAAGTTTGCTATACCTAGGCAGCCTCGTTTAGTGCCACAAGCCAAGGCAAAACTTATTTTTGCACCTGATTTTAATCGCGAAGAGTTTGTACGTGGTTTAGATGAATTTACTCATATTTGGTTGTTATTTCGTTTTCATGAAACGGCCGATAAAGGTTATTCTGCTATGGTGCGCCCACCTCGTTTAGGTGGCAATGAGCGAAAAGGTGTATTTGCTACCCGCGCTACATTTAGACCAAACGCGATTGGTATGAGCGCAGTAAAACTTGAAGGTATCGAGTATAAAAATGGACAACTTAGTTTATTACTCGCTGGCATTGATTTACTTGATGGCACACCCATTATCGATATTAAACCGTACTTACCCTATTCAGATGCAATGTTTGACGCCAGTGCTGGCTTTGCAGATACACGCCCAGAAACACAAATGACGGTTGAATTTAGCCCTCAGGCAATTGAGTTTGTTAATGCGCAAACACAATACCCAGATTTACATGATTTTATAGCTAATGTTTTAAAACAAGATCCCCGCCCTGCCTATAAAAAACAAAAAGACGGCGAGCAAAGCTATGGTATGACTTTGTACAATTATAATATTCGCTGGCAAGTCAATGGCGAGCATAACGTAGTAACAAACATAGAAAAAAACTAAATAACTCACTTAGCGCTTTAGTGTAAAAGCATCCGCTGTTAAACTTAAGCTCTATTAAAAGAACATAATTACTCTATTTCGGAAAAAACATGCGTACAAGCCAATATATACTCGCAACACTTAAAGAAACGCCATCAGATGCTGAAATCGTATCGCATCAGTTAATGCTTAGAGCCGGTATGATCCGTCGCGTCGCTTCGGGTTTATACACTTGGTTACCCTCTGGTTTACGTGTGCTACGTAAAGTAGAAAACATTGTACGTGAAGAGATGGACAAAGCAGGTGCTATTGAAATGCTAATGCCTGTAATTCAACCTGCTGATTTATGGGAAGAGTCTGGCCGTTGGAATGAATTTGGTCCTGAGCTTATGCGCTTTACAGACCGTCATAACCGTACGTTTGCACTTGGTCCAACACACGAAGAAGTAATAACTGATTTCGTACGTAAAGAAATAAGCAGCTACAAGCAGTTACCAGTTACCTTATATCAAGTACAAACTAAAGTACGCGACGAACGTCGCCCTCGCTTTGGTGTTATGCGAGCTCGTGAATTTACAATGAAAGATGCCTACTCTTTTCACTTAAGTGAAGAGTGTTTAGATGCAACTTATCAAGCGATGCACAAAGCATACTGTAACATTTTTGAGCGTTTAGGCCTTGATTACCGCCCTGTACTTGCTGATACTGGGTCTATTGGTGGTAGCCTATCGCACGAGTTTCATGTACTTGCTGAGTCGGGCGAAGATGCAATTGCATTTAGTGATGGCAGTGATTACGCAGCTAATATTGAAAAAGCAGAAGCACTAGCGCCAAACGATCCACGCCCAGAAGCAAGTAAAGAGTTAAAAGCATTCCCTACTCCTGACGCTAAAACAATTAATGAGCTTAAAAAGCACTACGGTGTAAAACCTCATCGCGGTGTTAAAACCTTAATTGTTTACGGTGCACCTAATGAAAACGATGCACGTGGTTTAGTGGCGCTTGTACTTCGTGGCGATCATGATTTAAATGAATTGAAGGCTGAAAAGCACCCATTAGTAGACTCTCCGCTTGAAATGGCAACAGAGGCAGATATTATTGCTGCTATTGGTGCAAAACCTGGCTCCTTAGGCCCTGTGGGCTTATCTATGCCTATTATTGTGGATAGAGCCGCTAATATCCTTGCTGATTTTGTTGCCGGTGCTAATAAAGACGACGAGCATTACAGTGGTATTAACTGGGATCGTGACGTAACTGATTACGAAGTTGCTGATATTCGTAATATTGTTGAAGGCGATATGAGCCCATGTGGCCAAGGCGTTTTACAAATTAAACGCGGTATTGAAGTAGGTCATATATTCCAACTCGGCACTAAATACTCAGAAGCGATGAAAGCGGGTGTATTAAACGAAGGTGGTAAAAACCAAACCATGACTATGGGTTGTTACGGTATTGGTGTTTCACGTATTGTTGCTGCTGCTATTGAGCAAAACAACGATCAATACGGGATCATTTGGCCAAAATCAATCGCGCCATTCGATTTAGCAATTGTTCCAATGAACATGCACAAATCACATCGTATTCCTGATATTGCTAATAACCTTTACCAAGGTTTAAAAGATGCAGGTCTTGATGTGTTATTTGATGACCGTAAAGAGCGCCCTGGTGTTATGTTTAATGACATGGAGCTAATTGGTGTACCATTTACGCTGGTGATTGGTGAGCGTAACCTTGACGAGAATAAAGTTGAGCTTAAAAACCGCCGCACCGGTGAAAAGCTAATGATTGATATAGACACAGCAATTGATGCAATTAAAGCGGCTGTTAAAGGTTAATAACACGCACGCTCAAAATAGACTAAAAGGCCGCATTTAAAATGCGGCCTTTTTTATGCGCGATTAATAGCAATGCGTAATAATAGATGCTCAATGACTCACCTTTCCTAGCTTTATAGAAATCTTTTAATTACGTGCCTTGGTATAAATTGTCATGGAGGCTTCGCTAAAGTGTCTCATAAGTGTCATTAGATTTATCTAAAGTGTTTAATTATTACACTATGGATGACGGGCATGACAAACAATCAACTGCGTAAAAAACAACATTATCCAGCCATTTGGATATCTGATGTTCATTTAGGTTACAAAGATTGTAAAGCTGATTACTTACTTGATTTTTTAAACTCGGTAGAATCTGACACACTTTATTTAGTGGGTGATATTATTGACTTATGGTCGATGAAGCGACAGTTTTATTGGCCCCCTTCTCATTATGAAGTATTAAACTGCATACAAACAAAAGCAGCTAGCGGTACACGTGTCATTTATATTCCCGGTAATCATGATGAAGCGTTTAGAAACTATATAAATCAAACATTATTTGGTGTTGAAATCCACCAGCAGTTTATTCACACCACTAAAGCTAATAAACGGTTTTTACTTATACACGGCGACGACTTTGATTCAGCGACTCGTTATAACAAACTTGTTAGTATTGCGGGGGATGCAGGATACGACTTTTTATTATTTTTAAATCGCTGGACCAATCGTATACGTAAAATATTTGGTGGTAACTACTACTCGCTTGCATCATGGATAAAAGCTCGGGTACACAAAGCACGAGAAGCGATTAGTGCCTTTGAAGATGCCGCAGTTCATGAAGCTAAAAAACAAAACGTAGATGGTATTATTTGTGGACACATTCACCATCCCAAAATAAAAGTGGATGACGATATTATATACTGTAACGATGGTGATTGGATTGAGAGCTGTACTGCGCTTGTAGAGCAGCAAGATGGAAAGATAGAATTACTACATTGGTCAGATACACAATTTATACTTGATAGCGCAGACATAGCTATTCTTAACACGCCTTTTAATACAACAACAAGTACCAAACCAAAAAAATCAGCTGCCTAGCAGCTGATTTTAAAAACGATTAACTTAACCAAGTAATTAGCTTATCTTTTAAAGTTTCTGGTTTAATTGGTTTTGTAATGTAGTCGTTCATTCCAGCAGCTAAACATCGCTCTCTATCACCTTCCATCGCACTCGCTGTCATAGCGATAATCGGTATGTAAGTATAATCTACCCCTGCCTTACTATTTCTAATTTCACTTGTTGTATCGTAGCCGTTTAAATTAGGCATTTGGCAATCCATTAATATAACATCAAAAGCTTGCTCTTCGTTTTCTCTCAATGCTTCTAATGCTTCTACACCGTCTGACGCACAAGTGATTTTTACTTTAGTACGCTTTAATATCGCCTTTGCTACTTCAATGTTTATCATATTATCGTCAACTAATAATATATGATAAGCAGATAGGTCAGGCTCTACTTGTTCCTCTTCCAAGCCTTTAGGTGGCGCTATAATACAGTCACTACTAGCACCAAATAAGCTGGCTAATTTATAACTGAATTGATCTTGAGTGAGTGGTTTATTTAAAATATGGCTGCCTTCAGGTAATACCGTTTTGATTGGCTTATCTGTCACCATGTCTCGTAAAATTAAAACATACTTTTTATTAAACTGTTTACAGTAATCAATTAACGCATCAATTTGAGGATGCTCATCATCAATTAATAATAAATCAGCTTCAAACTCTTTGTGCTCACTAAAGTAGTCAAGTCGTACAATGTTTTCTGCTTTTACTTTGCAGGTTAATAACAATAAGTCGCATACGTTTTTATAAACGTTATCGCGCGCTATTAATGCAGCTACGTTGATACTTGTAGCAAGCTCTATACCTGTGTTTAATTTTTTCTCTTGTGCAACGTGTAGCTCAACCGTTGCGGTAAAGGTACTACCCGCGCCCTTTTCACTTATAACCGTAATATTACCACCCATTAACTGAGCAAGCTTTTTACATATAGATAACCCTAAGCCTGTACCACCAAAATGGCGGGTCGTGCTTGAGTCTTCTTGCGTAAATACTTCAAATAATTTGTCTATGTTTTCAGGCGCTATACCAATTCCGGTATCTTTTATTGTAAAGCTCATTAATAACTTTGAGTCAGTAATGTACTTAGAGCCAACAGTTAAACTTACTTCACCTCTATGAGTAAATTTAAACGCATTATTAACTAGGTTAATTAAAATTTGTTTAAGTCGATGGCTGTCGCCAATAACCATTCTGTCTACTACATCTTTAGTATCTAAAAATACTTCAAGACCTTTGCGTTGCCCTTGTAACGCTAAAGAGCTAATCATATCGCTACATACTGTAACAACATCAAATGTATGATTATCAATATCAAGCTTACCTGCTTCTATTTTAGAAAAATCAAGGATATCGTTAATCAAATTCATCAATGAATTAGCACTGCTATTTGCTAGTTTTAAATAATGGTATTGTTGTTCGGTTAAGCCATCTTCTTTGAGCATTTCAAGCATCCCTAATACGCCATTCATTGGTGTGCGTATTTCGTGAGAGATATTTGCTACAAAGTCACTTTTTGCATGGCTTGCTGCTAATGCTTGGTCAATTGCACGCTCTAGTTCAATGGTCCTTTGTGAAACCTTTAGCTCCAGAGTACTGTTTAACGCTTCGAGCTCTGATTGCGTATTTTTTAATGAACTAATATTTCTTAAAATAGCCGCAACTTGATAACGATTATTATATACATCAAAAATACTGCTAAGCGTAATCGAAAAATATTGTTTGTTGCCATTGCCATCTGTGTAGATTGCTTCAAACGGCATTTTTGAACCGTTTGTAATAGTCTCTTGTATACAATTAGTGTCTGCGTTGTTTAAATTAAACAGGGAGACAAAATCAGGATTAGTGCCTGAAATTGAACTACCAAAAACCTCTTTAGCGGTATTATTAAAGTGAACAATTTCCCCGTTTTGCTCAATTGTAAAAATAGCATCCAAAGAATTTTCTATTACTTTATTGTTTTGCTCTTTTAAAGAATTAATTAACAGCTTACGGTTTATAAAACGTTGGTATAAAAAAGCAATAACTAAAAATATGCTAAAAAATACCACCAACATTGCAATAAAGTTTTGACGTCTCTCATTCACCTTTGCAAACAATGTTTTTGTATCAACACTTACACCAAGCTCTAAAGGTAGCATGGCTATATCACCCTCAAACGAAATTCGTTTTTTTAAAGTGTAAGCCACTGGATAATTACTTATTGGTAAAGTGCCTTGCTCTGTCATGGTGGTTGCAGTGGAAAATTCATCAGACCATGTTTTTGCTTTATTAAATTCAAAACTGAATCGAAGTTGAGGGCTTGGATGATATAAAAATTCACCTTCATTATTCATAAGGTAAATCTGCGTCCCTTGTGGAGATTCAACTGTTAAATCTTCAAGTAATTTATCCGCAAAGTAATTAGTAACTAATATTGCAAATATTTTATTATTTTCATCAAAAACAGGCTTAGCAACACGAAAAGTGCTTATATAAGGTTCTTGTATCTGTCCATTTTCACGGTTGTAGTTAATTGGAGAAATATAAACACTTTTCTTATCAAGCATGCTTGCTTTGATTATGTAATCGCGTTGACCTTTTTTTTGTAATTGCAGACCTTGCAGTCGATTAATCTCTCCAAGTTGATTTCGGTCAACTCTAACAATCTCTTGCCCACCATCTTCGAGCATAATATAGCGAGCTTGCAAAATACTGTCATCGGTCTGCATAAAACCAGTAAAAATACTTGCTAAGCGCTCTTGCCAAACATCTATTGGCGTACCAAGAACAGGATCAATTAGTTTATTTTCTTTAGCGCGGGTAATGCCTTGTATTGGTGGTGTAGCATCTAAAAAGCGAATGGCGGTAACACTGTCTTTAAGATGTTTTTTTAATGAAAGGCTTTTTGTTTCAAGTTCACGCTTTAATTCTATTTGAGCTGAATTATAAACATCACTTCTTACTTTTTGATCGAACAAATACAGAGATGGTAAAGCTATAAGAACAAATATTATTGTTGCAACGAGCATTAGTTTATTATTTTTTGTCACATTCAAAAAAATATTCCTTTTTAACATTTACCTTCACCATAAGTTTTTATTGTTATTAGTATAGAGTATTAAAGAGAGAATTGGACCCTCTAACTAATCAGTTATCGTTATAATTTTTATAATAAAAAGACTAAATTATTAGTTTTATTTAGAGCATAACCCTTATGTGAATTTTAAATGAATGGGTGAAAAAATATTGGCTTACAAAATTAATAAATGGGCTATTTTAACTATTAATCGCTTCAAAGTATAAAAGGTAGCAATTGCTACCTTTTATATATTCTTAAAACCCTTTATGTACATTATCTAAATAGCACATCTTCTCTGTTAAACCACTTGACACAAAATGCCAATAGCCCAGCAGCAATGATTGCAGTGGCTAAAAATATTAAGCCTACAAATGTGTAATCAACAGTCCCTTTTACTATTTCTTTAATTGCTAATGCTACGTTTGTAACAGGAATGAATGCTGTTTTAGCAGTAAGTTCCATATTTGGCATTATTGAAATAATAATCGGGAAAAATACGCCCATACTAAGTGGTGCCATATAATTTTGCGCTTCTTTAAACGTGCGAGCATAGATAGATATAGCCAGAGCTAAGGCCGAAAAGATAGCTGCAACAGGTAGTAATAGTACAAATATCATTAGTAAATCGGTAACTGCTAATGTACTAAATGCGGCTTTAATAAAATCAAGATCGGCAAATGCGAGCGCCAATGCTATCCAACAGCCCATACTTAAGACGGTTATGGTTGTGGAGGCAATGGATGTAGTTAACAAGGTTATAAACTTACCAAGCACCAACTCTGTACGCGTAATAGGTGTAAGTAGAAGTGTTTCTAGCGTGCCGCGTTCTTTTTCGCCAGCGCCTAAATCAATAGCGGGATAAGTTGCCCCCATCAATACTAATGGAATAAGTAGGTAAGGTAAAAAACCGCCAATTTTTTCGCCAAGGTTTTCACGTTTATCGGCTGTATCTACTTTTATTACTTCAATTGGATTAAGAATAGATTTTTGAACAGACTCTTCAATACCAAAACTGATTAGCTTTTGAGTTTGCAGCACGTCACTGTATTCTTTTGCGAGCTCTTTAACGCGTTCGAATAAAAAGTTGATAGATTTTGAATCGTTAAAAACAACCTGCCACTGGCTTTGTTTTCCATCGTCCAATGTTTGCACAGCATGACTTGGTAAATAAATACCCATATCAATATCGCCAGCGATTACACCTGCTTTAAGCTCATCAATATTGTTAAAGGTTTTATCCCCTTTATAAAGCTCAAAACTTTTGTGATAAAACACTTTGTCAGTAAATTCTTGTGCGTATTCACCGTTGATAATCGCGTAAGTATTTACTTTTTGCTCAGCATCCATTGCAGCTTGCGAGCTTATAAATGCCATTACGGCAAACAATAACGGAAATATAGCAACAGGAAGCGCGACTACAAATAATAGCGTTTTTTTATCGCGTAATAACTCTCTTAATTCCTTTTTAAATACCTCAAACATCATGTTTCTCCGTTAATATATTCATAAACGCTTGATTAAGCTCATCACTATTGCCTGCTTGTTTAAACTCTTCTACTGTTCCGTCAAAACAGCTAATACCTTCGTTAATTACAGCGACACGGTCACATAAAAGGGCTACTTCATCTAGATGATGGGTTGAGAAAATAACAGGCGTCCCTTGCGCCTTTAAACCTTTGATAAATTTAATGACTGTTTGTGTTGTCATTATATCAAGGCCCGTTGTTGGCTCATCAAGTACCACAACTGCTGGGCGATGAACAACTGCACGCGCTATATTTGCTTTTTGCTTCATACCTGTTGAAAGGTTTTCTGCCCGTTTATCTACAAATTTATGCATATCAAGCAATGTAAATAGCTCATCACAACGCGATGCTATATCGCTTTTGTTCATGCCATGAAGCTTTGCAAAATACTCTATGTTTTCTTTTACAGTTAAGCGGCCATACAAACCCGTAGAGCCTGATAAAAATCCAATAGACTTACGGCCCAGTAGCGGTTTTTTTACAATATCGTTTCCGGCAATCGTTATTGAGCCTTCATCGGGCTTTAACGCGGTTGAAATCATTCTAAGTGTCGTCGTTTTACCCGCACCATTTGGGCCGAGCAATCCAAGTACCTCACCTTTAGCGCAACTAAAACTAACGTCTCGTACTGAGTGAAAGTAGTCTTTATCTTCACGAGGATCGATGTCGTCTATTTTATTTTTTTTGTGATCTTTAGTTAGCTTAAATTTCTTTTTAAGCCCAGCAACTTCTATCATGTTCGCATCCTTCGTTTCGCTCTAAAATAATCTGTATTGTTGTAAAAAGAGTCGTCTTTGTTTTCGTCATGCCAGCCTGGCACACCTAATAAAGGCAGTGGTGAAAGCTTTTTGTTATCGGCTAAGCAGTTATCTGTACTAATCATCTCATAAAGGGCTTGGTCAAGGTACTGGTATTGAGTTACTAAATCTTTACAAAATATTTCATTAGGTACACAAACAAATAACGCTTTACCCGTTAAACCTATATAGGGCTTTGTTAGCATTTCATAATTAGCATGACCAAACATAAAAGGTTTTATTGTTTTACCCCACTCATGTTTGTGTTCAACGAATGCAGTTTTCCATTGGTGATCGCAAAGCCACTGCTGCCATTTACTCTCACTTATAGCTAATACAACACCACACTCATCAAAAAGCGTTAGTGCATTACGATGCTTAGTACGCTGTTGCAGTCCATGCTCAGCTATATCTTGCACATGTCTATGGTTTATTAACGCTTTGGTTTTAGGAAATAAACACCATATAAACCCACCAAATAAGTCATGCCAGTTTTCACTGCGTGTAGGTACAACACCTGTTTCAAAAATTACTTGCTCATAATACCGCTCGCCAAAGTCTACCTTTGCATCATCTTCAAAAGTAATAGGAATATTATTCTCATTAATAGCAGTTAAAAATGGAGAAAACCACTGCGGCGATGGCCAATCTGTTAGTTCGTTAACTTTAAATAGCTCACGTAAATGCGCAAATGCACCTGTTTCTAAACTACTGATTTGCCACTGCTCGGGGGGAGTAAAACGCTTCATTTAAACCTTTAACAATTTATGCCTATAATTTACGAGAAGTTTACCGCAAAAACTGGTTCTGCTTAATAGAAGTTAATATACTAATCACAACTTAAAACAAAAAAAGAGCTGACATGAAACATTATTTCTCTCTCACACTCCTCGCTACTGCTGTTTTAGCAGGTTGCGCAACAACAAGTATTACCCCTACTGATGTAACAAATGGTTATAACAGTATTCAAGCTGATGAACTGGCTAAACATGTAAAAGTACTCGCATCGGATGAGTTTGGTGGACGTGCTCCTTCATCACCTGGCGAAAAGCTAACGCTTGATTATTTAACTGCGCAGTTTAAAGCTTTAGGTTTAAAACCAGGTAATGGCGACAGTTACTTACAAGAAGTGCCATTGGTTTCTTTAGAAGCTGATTCGAACATGGTGCTTAATATTGGCGGTAAAGACTACCAATACAAAAAAGACATGGTTATGGGTAGCAGTCGGATAAGTGCTCAAGAAGGCATAGAAAACTCTGAACTTGTATTTGTAGGCTACGGCGTTAACGCACCTGAATACAATTGGAATGATTACGAAGGTTTAGACGTTAAGGGCAAAACGGTTGTGATGCTGGTTAACGATCCAGGCTTTGCAACAAAAGATCCTGCGTTATTCACTGGCGACGCAATGACCTATTATGGGCGTTGGACATACAAATATGAAGAAGCTAGTCGCCAAGGTGCAGCTGGTGCAATTATTATTCATGAAACAGCACCTGCGTCATATCCATGGTCAGTAGTTGAAAACTCTTGGAGCGGTGAGCAGTTTGGTTTTCAAAAAGAAAACAATAATATGGACCGTGTAGCCGTTGAAGGCTGGGTTACAACTGACGTAGCAAAAGAGCTATTCACTAAAGCAGGATTAGATTTTGAGACTGCGAAAGAAAACGCAGCTAAAGGTGCTTACCATGTTGATATGGGCGATTTAACTGCTTCTGTTAATGTTAAAAATACAATTAAAAAATCAGTGTCGTATAACTTTATCGCTACGTTACCAGGAAGCGAGCAACCAGATGAGCATGTTATTTACTCAGCGCATTGGGATCACTTAGGTACAGATAAAACACGTAAAGGCGATCAAATTTACAACGGTGCTCACGACAACGCAACGGGTACAGCTGGGCTTATTGAAGTAGCTGAAGCCTTTACTAAATTACCTAAGCACCCTAGCCGCTCAATGACATTTTTAGCAGTAACTGCTGAAGAGCAAGGCTTACTAGGTTCTAAATACTATGCAGCTAACCCAGTGATTGCAGCTAATAAAACAGTCGCTAACATAAACATGGATAGCTTAAATTTATTAGGCAAAGTAAAAGACATGAATGTGGTTGGTATTGGCAAGTCACAAATGGATGAGTTTTTAGCAACTGCAGCTAAAGAGCAAGGCAGAACAATATCAGGCGATCCTAAACCATCATCTGGTGGCTATTACCGCTCTGATCACTTTGCATTTGCTAATATGGGGATTCCAGCCATGTACGCAGGTGGCGGCACAGTCGCAGCTGACGAAGAGACAGCTAATTACCGTAAACGCATGAGTTTAGTACTTCGCGGTTGTTATCATCAACCATGTGATCGTTACCGTGACGAATGGGATTTATCGGGTGCTGTTCAAGACTTACAATTGTTTTATAAAGTAGGTTTTGATATTTCGGAGCAAGAGCAATGGCCAACGTGGAATGCAAACTCAGAATTTCAACGTAAGTAGCATTGGTTTAACATCGAAAAACTCAAAGAGAGTAATCGATTTAAATAGATGCAAATGATATTGATTATCATTTAATTAAAATATACAGTGTTACTAAGTTTATTTAATTGGTAACACTGTATGATTTTACTCTCTCAAATAGGATTTATTACGCCCGCTTCTAAACGCTTTGTTAGCCAAAATAAACGTTTATTATTACCACTTTTTTTACTGGTATGCTTAGCTGTGCCATCACTTCGTGAAATTACAATAACAGCACTAAGCGATGCTTTTTTTCAAGTTAGCGTATTTGTTGCTGCTACATTATTAATATATTACTACGCCATAGAGCATTTACCTCAATTAGAACTTAGTTATTTAAGTGCTAAATCGCCGGTATTAGAAATATTTTTTGCTGCCGTTTTAGGTGCCCTTCCTGGATGTGGTGGTGCAATAATAGTGGTTACCCAGTTTACAAAAGGCCAAGCAAGTTTTGGGGCTATTGTTGCTGTTTTAACAGCTACAATGGGAGATGCCGCATTTTTACTCCTTGCCACTCGCCCTACTGAAGGTTTAACCATAATGGCTATTGGCTTAGTAGTAGGCACGCTTTGTGGTGTTATAGTAAACGCCCTTCATGCAAAAGACTTTTTACGCCCAACAAAGCAAGAACAAAAACACCAAGTTAAAGTATTGCCAACTAGTATAATTAAAATAAGCAAACCCGTTTGGATGTTCGCTATTATTCCAAGCCTCATTATTGCTTTTTTAATTGCATTTAATGTCAACTTTGATCAATTTGGAAAATACACAGGCACAAGTATTAGTATTTTTGGTGCTGCAATGGCGTTATTTACTGTAACTATATGGGCGTATTCTTCTAAAGGTGAAAGCTATAAAGAAGTAACCTCAGAAGACGATGAATGTAATCCACCTTCTAAAATTATTAAAGTACTTCAAGACACACACTTTGTGACCGCATGGGTAGTGGCATCATTTATGTTGTTTGAGATTTTAGTAAATATTGCAGGGCTTGATTTAAAAAACTGGTTTGCACACTATGCTTATTTAGCGCCACTTATTGCTGTAGTGATTGGTTTTTTACCAGGTTGTGGTCCGCAAATAATTGTTACTACGTTATATATTCAAGGCATTATTCCCTTTAGTGCATTAACTGCTAATGCAATATCTAATGATGGTGATGCGTTATTTCCTGCAATTGCAATGGCACCTAAAGCGGCTGTAATTGCGACTGTGTATACATCTATTCCTGCTTTGGCCGTTGGCTATGGCCTTTACTTTTTAAGTTAAAATTGCCATAAACAAAAAAGCTCAGCTATTGCTGAGCTTTTAGGATGTTAACTTATTTTATTTATACGGCTGCTGGCTCTGCAGCTAGTTCTTTTGGATTTGGGCCATAATCGTTCTCACCTTCATGTGAGTCTTGTGCAAGAAAAACAATTAAAACAATCCAACCAATTACTGGCACTAACCAAAGTAACTGCCACCAGCCTGAACGACCAGTATCATGAAGGCGACGTGCGCCAGCACTCAAACTAGGTATCAATAGTGCTAAACTATAAATATTGCTGATAATATAAAAGCCAATTAATTCATCAACGAATGAAAGTGCTATAGAGATTAAAGTGTTAATCAATACAAACATCCAATATGCTTTACGACGGTTACGGCCTGAAAAATCGGCGTAGCTGCGCAGTGCGTTCATATAATGTTCCATGAAATTTCCTTAGTGTTATTTTTTATATTCCCTAACGGGGTTAACTTTATTACTTTTTAGTAACACTTGTATCTTAAATAAAAACAGACTCATTTAAAACAAAAAACCAGCAAATTGCTGGTTTTTTATTAGGGCGTGTTGACCTTTGCGGATTGAAATTTGTTCAATCTAGGGGCGATTAAATCGCGGCGCGAGGTTTGTAACCTAGTGGGCTAAGTAAAAACCGAGCAACAAAGAGTTTATCGCCCCTAGGCAAAACCCGAAGGGCAGCGCATGTTTGGCATTTATGCTGCGTTATCGCCTATTTATGGGGAGTAACCACACTTCATAGGCTCTGCCTTGCCTAAAAACCAAACATACTGCTGTAAATTCAATCATCAAAGATCAACACGCCCTAGGTTTAAACAATTATATTATTAACTCATTGCCATCATCATTGCCGAAGGATTTTCTAAGTACGATTTCCATAGGTTATTAAAGCGAGCAATCGTTCCGCCATCAATAACACGGTGATCGCCAGACCAACTTACTTGCATTATCGCTTTACTCACAACGTGCCCACTTTCGTCAAAACGTGGTAGATGCTGTAGTTTACCAAGCGCAACAATAGCTACTTCTGGTTTATTAATTATAGGGGTCGCAATAGTGCCGCCAATCGCACCAATGTTAGAAATGCTAATTGTCCCACCTTTTAAATCATCAGGGGCAACACGCCCTTCTCGCGCTGAGAGAGTTAAGCGGGTTAAATCATTAGCCACATCAACAATACTCTTACTCTGGCACGACTTAATATTAGGCACTAACAAGCCAATTTTTGAATCAACCGCTATACCAATATTATGATCGTTATAATAGGTAAGCTCTGAGCAATCATCATTCACTTTTGAATTAAGTACAGGGTACTCTTTCATTGCCAGCGAGAGTGCTTTTACAAAAAATGGCATCATGGTGAGCTTTACGCCTTGTGCTTTGTACTGCTCTTTTAAGGAGCTGCGCAAAGCTATAAGCTGTGTTAAGTCTATTTCATCACTAAACGTAAAGTGCGGAATAGTTGAAACTGAAGCTACCATTTGTTTGGCCATGGCCGCTTTAATGCCTTTAATTTGCTCTACTCGTACGCCACCGCTTTTATTCTGTGTTTGGTTTTGTACTGCACTTTGAGAAGCATCGCTATTAAGCGGTGAAGTATCAATAGTATTTGGCACTTCGCCTTTTACAAACTCTTCAATATCTTGCTTGTAAATACGGCCATTTTTTCCACTACCTGGTACACAGGTTAAATCAACATCTAGCTCACGTGCTTTACGACGAACTGCAGGGGATGCAACCGCTTTTTGATTGATAACCTTTGCAGCTTGCTGTGTTTCAACTGGTGCAACTTTTTCAGCGACGGCATTAGTTTGAGCCTTTACGACCGCTTGGTTTATATCAACATTTGGCTTTACTGCACTGCCTGCAATTGTCATTTGAAACAACGGGCTATGTACTTTTGCTATTTCACCTTTTTGGTAATATAGTTTTTTTACTGTGCCTGTATATTTTGCCGGAATTTGTACTAATGCTTTGTCGGTCATTACGTCACAAACCGCTTGGTCTTCTTCTATTTCATCGCCTTCTGCGACTAACCAATCAACAATCTCACATTCGACAATACCTTCACCAATATCAGGTAGTATAAAGTCCTCAACTACATCAGATGCATTGTTATTAGTTTGATTTTCAGCTTGAACTGGCTCTTCTACTACTTCATTACTCGTACTATCACCAGTTACATCCATAGCAAATAAAGGAGCATGTACTTTAGCAATTTCACCTTTTTGATAATATAGCTTTGAAATAATGCCATCATGCACTGCCGGAATTTGTACTAATGCTTTGTCTGTCATCACATCACAAATTGGCTGATCCTCAGATACGGTATCGCCTTCTTGTACTAGCCATTCAACTACTTCGCATTCAACAATGCCTTCACCAATATCGGGTAATATAAAATCTTTCGCCATGGTACCCCCTAAAAATCCATTGATTGTTTAATTGCAGCCAACACTTTTAGTGCATCCGGTACGTATTCTTTTTCAAGTGCCAACGGGTATGGTGTATCTAGACCACATACACGTAAAATTGGCGACTCTAAATGCAAGAAACACGCTTGTTGTATTGTTGCTGCTATCTCGGCACCAAAGCCATTAGTTATAGGCGCTTCATGGCTCACGATTAAACGACCGGTTTTAATAACCGATTTAGCAATCGTTTCAACATCCCATGGTAAAATACTACGAAGGTCAATAACTTCACAGCTTATACCTTGCTCGCTTGCTTGCTGTGCTGCCTCTTCAATAATCTCCATTTGAGCACCCCACGCTAAAAGCGTAATATCGGTACCCTCTTGTACCACTTCAGCCGTGCCTAATTCAATACTATAATCTTCTTCTGGCACTTCGCCTGTTGATGCACGATATAAACGCTTAGGCTCAAAAAATATGACAGGGTTATCATCTTTAATAGAGGCACGTAATAACCCCTTAGCTTGATAAGGGTTACGCGGTACAACCACTTTTAAGCCCGGTGTATGTGCAAAATAAGCTTCGGGTGATTGCGAGTGGTATAAGCCACCAGCAATACCACCGCCATAAGGCGTACGAATAGTTAAGTTACCAACATTAAATTCATTACCACTGCGATAACGAAATTTAGCGGCTTCATTTACTATTTGATCGAACGCTGGGAATATATAATCAGCAAATTGAATTTCTGCCAATGCAGGCGCACCAAAAGCCGCTAAGCCATTAGCGAAACCTAAAATACCTTGTTCGGTTAAAGGCGTATTAAAAACACGATGCTTACCGTATTTTTCTTGCAAACCTGATGTTGCTCTAAATACACCACCGAAGTAACCAACATCTTCGCCAAAAATACAGGCTTGAGGGTGTTCGTTCATCGTAATATCGAGGGCAGAGTTAATTGCGTGGAGCATGTTCATTTTAGCCATTACTTAATTCTCCCTGCGGTTACTGGGTAAGCATCTGGATGCTGTTTTATATGTTCTTTTAATTGCTCGTACTGACGTTGCAATAACGGAATTGGAGTATCGTAAACGTCAGATACCAATTCTTCTAAAGCGGGCTTGGCAACAACTTCAGCACGCTTAAGCGCTGCTAAAATTTCTTCACGAATCGACTCTTTTGCTTTTATGTCGTCCTCTTCGTTTAACCAATCTTGCTTGACCAACCATTTTCTAAATTTATCAATAGGACAGATTTGATTATTTGCTTCTTCATCTTTAGAGCGATAACCACTGGGATCGTCTGATGTAGAATGCGCGCCTAATCGATAAGCAATCGATTCAATAAGTACAGGCTCACCTTGTGTTGAGGCTATTTCGCGTGCTTTTTTGGTCGCTGCATACACTGCAAGTGCATCTGTGCCATCAACACGAATTGTTTTAATACCATAACCTACACCACGCGACGCAATACCATCGCCTTTAAACTGCTCATCAGCAGGGGTAGATATGGCATAGCCGTTATTACGTGCAAAAAATATAACCGGCGCTTTGTGAACAGCCGCCATATTTAAGCCCGCATGAAAGTCACCTTCTGATGCAGCACCTTCACCAAAGTAACAAATAGTCACGTTATCAATTGTGCTTGCAAGCTCACCTGTTTTAGCGTCGATATGCTTTATTTTTTGACCATATGCATAACCTGTGGCCTGTGGTATTTGCGTACCCAGTGGCGATGAAATCGTCATGTAGTTTAGCGCTTTAGAGCCATAATGGATTGGCATTTGGCGACCTTTACCTAAATCCAATTCATTTGAGAACATTTGGTTCATAAATTGATCGAGCGTAAAACCACGATAATGCAGTGCTGCTTGTTCACGATATTGCGCCATGATCATATCGCCTTGATCAAGTGCAGCAGCAGAGGCTGTAACTGCGGCTTCTTCGCCTAGGCATTGCATATAAAAACTAACTCGACCTTGGCGCTGCGCGCCTTGCATACGTTCATCTAACAAACGTATAAAACGCATTGTTTCATATAACTTAATAGCGGTATGTTTTGAAATATCAGGTGCGGTTGCACTAGGATGAATGTCGCCGTCCTCAGTTAAAATACTAAGGGTTGGAATATTAAGTGCTTGGCCATCAATAAATTCAAGCGCGTGGTTAATATTCAGCGATACGTTATTTGGATTACTCATAACCTACCTTCTTTTGTTGTCGGTAAAACAGTGCCCCTTTAAATTATTATTGTGGGTGATTGTTGCTGGTTAAACTTTGCAACATCTGCACTATCTTTAATTAAAGCTGCCAACACTTTACGTTAACGTAAAGTGTTATTCAACACATCTGGGACGAAACAAAAGCAAATACAGGTTAAATAAGTGGCAAGTTAACGATACGGTTACTTTAATTAATAGTAATCATATAGTTAACTTGAAGCCACCAGTGGTCTGATGAGTTTAATTAGACGAAATTGCTATCAATATCCATTGGAATAACGGTAAGCAGTGCTCTTTGGCCTAATGCTACGCTCGCATTTGGAAATATAATAGCCTCACCTTCAACGTCAGCGTAAATCGCTGTATCACCGTCGGTTGCAAGTAGTTCACCTTTCGCAAAGCCAGTAAAGTTCTCAGCATCATCAGAAAAAGGGAAACTAAAATCATCCTGCGTTCTATTAATTGTGCGGTGCACTTCAAATAACTCAAACTCACTTGCATTAAAATCAGGGTATTTAACTTCATTTTGGCTAATTAATGCAGTTAATGTTTGCTTTGTTTTTTCAAAGCGGGCCATATCATTTTGGCCAAATGGCTTAACCTGACCCAGCTCTACTGTAAACGAGTCTGCACCATGAACAAACGACGAATAATAGCTAAACGTTGTTGCGGGTGATTTCATCATAAGTACGGTATTTACACCACTGCTCAATAAAAATTGTAACTGTGACTTTTTCCATGGCTTACCATGTAAAAATGGATACACAGCAAATTTTTCGTTTTTAGAGCCTCTAATTGCAGTGTGTAAGTCGTAATGACATCGGCTACTGCCTTGCTGGCCACGTGCATAAAAGTCACTTACGTATTGCTCAAGCTTTGCAGCGCGGTTTCGTTCATTATTCATTGGTACACCTTCAACTGTATGGTGACCATTAAATAATCTATTTAAGTTTTCTTCTACAAAACGCAGGCCAATATTAATTGATTGTGGATTACCATAAATAAATAAAACACGCTGTTTAAGGACTAGCTCACCTTTTATAATTTGTTTAATGAGCGCATCACAAATTTCAATTGGCGCAGTTTCGTTACCGTGTACAGCGCTTGAATAAATTACATCTTTGCTTGTTTTAACAGCAGGTTGAAACTCAATTACACCGGTATCGTGTATATTTACACAAGTTCCATTATCTAAAACAAATTCACCTGCATCTAAATGCCATTCGTTATTACGGCTAAGCGTTAAAAAATCGCCTGTTTGTTTTAATTCATTTAAGTAAGATGGATTGGCTGACATGTAATAAGCCCTTTAAAAATAATGTGAGAGTAAACTCTTATGCATATATATGCACAAGGTAAAGGTATAGAAACAAAAACGGCTGAATAAATCAGCCGTTTTAAAATTATTAGATTAAGTTAGCTTATAACTGAATCTACAAGCTTTTTAGCTTCTTTTTCAAGTAACGCTAAATGCTCTTCACCTTTAAATGATTCAAGGTATATTTTATAAATATCTTCAGTACCTGATGGACGCGCTGCAAACCAGCCATTTTCAGTGACCACTTTTAAACCACCAATTGCCGCATCGTTACCTGGTGCATGAGTCAGTTTTTGCAAAATAGGTTCGCCAGCAAGTGTATCTGCTTTAACATCAGAAGCACTCAATGCTTTTAAACGTGACTTTTGGCCGCTTGAGGCCGGTGCATCAAGGCGTTTATAAATTGGAGAACCAAACTCTTGTTCTAGTTCTTTATATAGCGCTGATGGAGTTTTACCTGTTACTGCAAGTATTTCTGCAGCAAGTAGTCCCATAATAAAGCCGTCTTTATCTGTACACCATACAGAGCCATCAAAACGTAAAAATGCAGCGCCTGCGCTTTCTTCGCCACCAAATGCAAGCTTGCCTTTGCTTAAGCCCTCAACAAACCATTTAAAGCCTACGGGTACTTCTTTTACTTTACGATTATTGCGCGCTGCTACTTTATCGATCATAGAGCTAGAAACCAGTGTTTTACCAATCTCTACTGTTTCATTCCAATCACGGTGTTTAAGTAAGTAATCAATTGCCACTGCTAAAAAGTGGTTTGGATTCATTAAACCATCTGGCGTTACAATACCGTGGCGATCGTAGTCAGGGTCGTTACCAATAGACACATCAAAATCATCTTTTAATGCAATAAGGTTCGCCATTGAATAAGGTGATGAACAATCCATACGAATTTTGCCATCTTTATCAAGTGGCATAAAAGCAAAACGTGGATCAACAACATCATTAACGACGGTTAAATCTAAATTATATTTTTTAGCAATAACAGGCCAAAAATTAATACCTGAACCACCTAGTGGATCGATACCAATTTTGATACCTGCATCGCTAATGGCTTTTAAATTAACGATATTTGCTAAATCATCAATATAAGGAGTCATTAAATCTTCGTAGCGGATAAAGCCTGAACGTGAAGCTTTAGCGAATGGGAATAACTCAACTTCAACCAAGTCTTCTAATAAAAGTTGATTTGCTCTGTCTTCAATCCATTTAGTAACGTCGGTATCAGCAGGTCCGCCATTAGGTGGGTTGTATTTAAAGCCACCATCTTCAGGAGGGTTATGCGAAGGCGTAACAACAATCCCGTCTGCAAGCTCATTTTGGTGTAGCTTGTTATGGCTAACTATGGCGTGGCTGATAACTGGCGTTGGTGTAAAGTCACCGTTTTCTTGCGTTATCACTTGCACTTCGTTAGCAACTAAAACTTCAATAGCTGAATTAAATGCAGCCTCACTCAGTGCGTGTGTGTCTTTACCTAAAAATAACGGACCAAAAATATCATTTTGTTTTCTATAATCACAAATAGCCTGAGTAATCGCTAAAATGTGTGACTCGTTAAATTTAACATCGTAAGAACAACCACGGTGGCCTGATGTACCAAAAGCAACACAATGCTCTGGATTTTGTTCAAGATCAGGTTCGTTTAAGTAATACGCAGATACTAATTTAGGTACGTTAACCAGTGCTGATTGTGGAGCAGTTTTGCCTGCGCCTGAGTGAATAGCCATTATATTTCCTTACAGGTAATCGCGAATTTTTTCAGCTTGCTCTGCACTATATCCAAGGCAAAGAGCAACTTCATGAAGCATCATTTTTTTACGCGTTGTATTAGAATTTGTCATAACCCAATATTCACTATCAGTTATGTTTTTAGGGTTCATACTACTACCGCTATTTACTAAGGCTTCTTTACTAGTAGCAAAGTAAACACGGTCACGCCCTTTTATATCTAGTACAGCCGAAAAATCAGTTTTATGTGTGCGGTAAAATGCACTTAAAATAAACAAAAAGCGCCCAACAACACCCTTTTGCATTGCCAGCTCTTCTTTATTTAATACATTAAAAACATTATCGCTTTTTTGCTTCACGGGTGCGTGAGCTACAGGCGTTTGTTTTTTTGAAGTCTCAGCAGCAGGTGGCTCTGAGCTTTTTAATGTGGCGGTAGACGTAGTCGCAGTTTGATTATTTTGAGTTAGTTCTACGTTTGCGGTTTGAATTTTTTCGCCGCTCAGATTTAATAAACGACGTAAAATAGTGGATGCACTTTCACCAATACTTTGCGTATTGCTTGCAATATACTGATATAACTCGTCGTCTATGTCGATTTGTTTCATGTTCTTCCTGTCATTACGGGTCACATTTTTTTCTCCCGTGTGATTATACCCAAACCAATCAGAAATGCGAGTTACAACAAGCACTCCCGTAAACATATTAATATTTACTTGATTGTTGTTGATTTAACAAACAAAAGCCCAATTTAATAAATAGTCGCTGTATTTTTTGCTTTTTAGAGCAATGCTCGGCAAACTATGGCGAAATTTTCAGGAGGCGTGTATGCAGTTAAATTACAAGCAACAAGGGCAAGGCCCTAATGTTATCTTGATCCACGGACTTTTTGGATCATTAGAAAACCTAAATGTAATCGCAAAACCATTAAGTGAACACTTTAATGTTATTAACGTTGATTTACGCAACCACGGGCTTTCTCCTCATAGTGATGAAATGAACTACCCTGCAATGGCTCAAGATATTGTCGAGTTATTAGCACATTTAAACATAGATAAAGCTCATTTAGTTGGACATTCTATGGGTGGGAAAGTCGCAATGGAATTAGCACTAACACACCCTGAACTGGTAAATAAATTGGTTGTACTTGATATAGCACCTGTTAGTTACCCTGCTCGCCACACAAAAATATTACAAGCATTAAAAGCAGTTTCAACGCAGTCAATAGATGATAGAAAGCAAGCTGATGCAATTATGCAGCCTTATATTGAAGAGCTGGGGGTTCGCCAGTTTTTACTTAAAAGCCTCGCCAAAAATGAAGAAGGTCATTTTGCATGGCGATTTAACCTAAATGTGCTTGATGAAAAATATTCGACAATCACGTCCAATGTTAATGAAAACAATTCTTGTTTATGCGATACTCTTTTCATTAAAGGTAATGATTCTGACTATATATTGCCCGAGCATCGTACTGCGATTACAGCACGCTTTAAAAACACCAAGGCTAAAATTATTCATGGCGCAGGTCATTGGCTTCATGCTCAAAAGCCTCTTGCTGTTAATAAAGCGATAAATGACTTTTTAACTGCGGTTTAAAGCAATTTTAATCGCGTGTTTTTGATTCAGCGCACTAAATATATGAATATTTATATGCTATAGTACGCGCCGTTTAATTTAAAGGTTATACGTTGATGGTCAGTCAGTTAATTAACGAATTTGATACCCTAGGGTTGTATTTTGGCTTAGCCGGTATTTTCATATTCATCGGCATGGCAATTAAAGACGTACTAAAAAGTGGCAATGTACCAAAGTTCGGACAATACATTGTTTGGGGCGTGCTCTTTTTAGGTTGTTCAGGCTTTATTGCTAAAGGGCTTATTCAAGTATTTTGGCAAGGCGCAGGTGTAGGTTAAGCATGGCGAAGTCAGAAACAGATAGAACTACACTCGATTTATTTGAATACGAAAAACGCCCAGGCAGACCTAAAACCAATCCCCTTTCTCGGGATATGCAGTTAAAGGTAAATAAACGTAATCAAATAAAAAGAGATAAAGCACGTGGTTTAAAGCGTGTTGAATTTAAAGTTTCATCGCAGTTATATCAAGCATTGAGTGATATGGCAGATGCACAAAATATTAGCCGCAGTGCGCTGATTGAAACGATTTTACAAGAAAGATTGGCTATTGATACATAAAAGGTTTTAAATCCATGGCAAGTGTAGGCATTTTTTTCGGAAGTGACACAGGTAACACAGAACACGTAGCAAAAATGATCCAAAAAGAATTGGGTAAAAAGCTAGTGGCTGTTCATGATATTGCAAAAAGCTCTAAAGAAGAGATTGCTGAATTTGATTTAATCTTATTCGGTATCCCTACTTGGTACTACGGTGAAGCTCAATGTGACTGGGATGACTTTTTCCCAGAACTTGAGGAAGTAGACTTTGAAGGTAAACTTGTTGCTATTTTTGGTTGTGGTGACCAAGAAGATTACGCTGAGTACTTTTTAGATGCAATGGGCATGATCAACGATATTGTTACTGAACGTGGCGCTATTGTTGTGGGCCATTGGCCAAGTGAAAGCTATGACTTTGAAGCGTCTAAAGGAATGGCTGATGATAAGCACTTTGTAGGTTTGGGTATCGACGAAGACCGTCAACCAGAGCTTACAGAACAACGTGTTAAAGCATGGTCTGCTCAAGTATATGAAGAAATGTGTTTAAGTGAATTAGCTGACTAATTTACTGCATATATCGCTAGCTGTTTAAATAATTATCAAACAGTTAGCGTTTTAAGCTTTAGTGGCAATATATATCAATTGTTCTTTGCACTTAACGCTTAGGCACGTTATCCTGTTTGTTGCTAATGTGTCGTGTACATCTTTGCAAGATGTCTAGTATAACCAAATAAAATTGAGACAGATTTAATGACTGATCATAACTTGGAACTTAAAAAAGCCGGTTTAAAAGTAACTTTACCGCGTATTAAAATATTAGAGATTTTACAATCTCCAGATAACCAACACATCAGTGCTGAAGATGTTTACAAAATTCTTTTGGATCTAGGTGAAGAAATTGGTCTTGCAACTGTATACCGCGTACTTAACCAATTTGATGATGCGGGTATTGTAAGCCGTCATCACTTTGAAGGCGGAAAATCAGTATTTGAACTTTCAGGAAGCACTCACCACGATCATTTAGTATGTTTGAAATGTGGCAAAGTAGTAGAGTTTGAAGATGACATGATTGAGCGTCGTCAGCTAGAAATTGCTGAAGAAAATGGTATTACTCTTACAAACCATTCTTTGTATTTATACGGTGAGTGTAATGATAAAGCAGCGTGTAAAGAATTTAGCGACGCTAACAGCTAATACCGCTTTTAAAAGCAATAAAAAAACCTGCTAAGTGCAGGTTTTTTTGTGCCTAAAAGACAATAGTAATAAATATACCCAGTAATTCCTGGGTATATTTTAAGTATTATACCAATCCACAATAATACTTAATCATTTTACGGGGCTAAACGTGTCGCTACCTGCGTTAAAAAATGCTCATTTAGAATAACTAAATAGCGAATTTTTTGCCTAGCTATCAACACGTTTTTCCAGCCTCAAAATAGATCACTTAATTAAGCGAATTGGTATTACTTATTGAGTTTTAGACCATGAATCGCGAAGACCCACGGTTTGATTAAATACAACGTTCTCTGATTTAGAATCACGAGAAAAATAACCCGTACGCTCAAACTGAAAGCCCTGCTCTGCTTGTGAATTAGCAAGCGATGGTTCTAATTTAGCATTAGGTAAAACAACCAGTGACTCCGGGTTTAGCGTAGTTTCAAATTCCTCTGCAGCTGCTGGATTTGGTACGCTAAACAAGCGGTCGTATAAACGAACTTCTGCACTAATAGACTCTGGTGCTGAAACCCAATGAATAACACCTTTTACTTTACGACCATCACTTGGGTTTTTACCAAGTGTTTCGCTGTCGTAAGTACAGAAGATAGTTGTGATTTCGCCATTTTCGTCTTTTTCAACACGCTGCGCTTTAATAACATAAGCACCACGTAAGCGTACTTCTTTATCAAGTACTAAACGTTTGAATTTGTTATTCGCTTCTTCTTTAAAGTCTTCTCGTTCAATATAGATTTCACGAGTAAATGGAACATCACGACGCCCCATTTCTTCTTTATTTGGGTGATTAGCCACTGATAAAGTTTCAACTTTATCTGCATCGTAGTTTTCAATAACGATTTTAACAGGATCGAGTACAGCCATTGCACGTGGTGCATTTTCGTTTAAGTCTTCACGGATACAGGCTTCAAGCATGCCCATTTCAACCATATTCTCTTGTTTTGTTACACCAATACGCAAACAAAATTCACGAATTGAACCTGGTGTATAACCACGACGACGTAAACCTGCAATAGTAGGCATACGAGGGTCATCCCACCCTTCTACATAGTTATTTACTACTAAATCATTTAGCTTACGCTTTGACATAATAGTGTATTCAAGATTTAAGCGCGAAAACTCAATTTGCTGTGGGTGACACTCTAAACTAATGTTATCAAGTACCCAGTCGTATAAACGACGGTTATCTTGAAACTCTAATGTACATAATGAATGTGTAATACCTTCAAGCGCATCAGAAATACAGTGAGTGAAGTCATACATTGGGTAAATGCACCACTTGTCTGCTGTTTGGTGATGATGAGCAAAACGTACACGGTAAATAATTGGATCGCGAAGCACCATAAATGAGCTTGCCATATCAATTTTAGCACGCAGTACACATTCACCTTCTTTGAATTCGCCAGCGCGCATTTTTTCAAATAACGCTAGGTTTTCTTCAACTGAAGTATCTCTATAAGGACTGTTTTTACCTGGCTCTTTTAATGTACCGCGGTACTGTCGTGCTTCGTCTGCAGTTAAAAAACAAACGTACGCTAAGCCTTTTTCAATAAGCTCTACTGCGTAACCATATAAAGTATCAAAATAGTTAGAAGAATACTTTATGTCGCCATCCCAATTAAAGCCTAACCACTGTACATCCTCTTTAATAGAGTTAACGTAGTTAATGTCTTCTTTTTCAGGGTTTGTATCGTCAAAACGTAGGTTACATAAACCGTTGTAGTCTTTTGCGATACCAAAATTCAAACAAATTGATTTGGCATGGCCAATATGTAAAAAACCATTTGGCTCAGGTGGAAAACGTGTATGCGTTGTCGCATGTTTGCCACTTGCTAAGTCTTCATCAATTCGGGTTCTAATAAAGTTACTTGGGCGATTCTCAATTTCCGCCATAGGAGTGTGATCCTCTAAATATTACGTAATAACAAAACTAATGCATTATTACAAAAACATACAATAACATACAGCAATAGATTAAGGTTTATTTTAGATATTGATTAACTTTAATCCACTTGTTCAATTGTTTATGAATAAAATTTGTTTTAACGCAACATTTAGGTCATCAAAGCCAATTATAGTAGCTAAATAACCTACTTTATAAGGATTCTAAGATGGCGACACTTAATCAACACCGTGTATATATTCCAACTAATGCACGCGCTAACCACTATTTATTGGCTGAAATAATACCTAATGAAGCATTTTATAATAGCTTTAGCACTATAAACTGTTGCTACGAGCGTATTGCGCGTCAATTATTTGCATGTTGTGATGAGTATGAACTGCATAATGTACATTTATTAGCAAACGATAAACTACCGGTTGTACGCTTTCATGATGAGTCATATCAATTAGAAACCGACAAGCAGATGTTGTTTTTTTATAACCCTCGTTATCACGAGGCACATAAAATTTATTACTCACCAGATATAAAAAGCAAGAAAATACGTTTCTTGTTTTTAGCCACGGGTGAAGACTTACGTGCAAACTCAGCTTTGTTTCACAATAGAGTGCAAAAAGTATTAAACTTACTCCAAGAACAGTTATTTATAAATCAGCCCCAATTTAAACTTCGCGATCACCAACATCTAACTTACGATTTATTTGCTAAAGATAAGGGAAATAAAGAGAGTTATGGATATAAACTCAGAAGCCTCTACCCTCGTTATCAATCAAGGCAATGTAATATCCCTAGTGACTATGCTGAAATGACTTACGCAACATTTACCATTGCGGTTTCTCGGGCCATCAAAACACAGTTTCAAACAATAGTGAACAATAACGATGTGGAAAAGTTTTATGATTACTTTGCAGATAGTTTTAAACGCGCATGTGAACAAAACAAACTAACACACGGTGCAATGGTAGCTAATGGCGCAATACCCATTGTCCGAAACAGTAAAATAGATAAAAATGAAGGTAATGCAGAGTTACAAAAGTTGAGCTTTGATGTTGAATCAAATGAAAATCAAATTAAGTATTTTTATGAAGCAACAAAATTAGTAGAAACACTACATTTTGTTATTGTAGCAACGCAGCAGGATAAACATGAAATTGGTTATGGCCGCTTTATGAACCAAGTAGAGAAAACAATTCATGCATTATGTAACGAGCTGGCCATAAATAAACAACGACAAGATTTGTCTGTACGCTTTTTTCAGCATATTAGTTATCCGTTCTAAATTTACCTCAATAACAAAAAGGCCCGCATAAGCGGGCCTTTTCAGAGGAAACAAGCAATTACCAGCCTGTTTTCTCTTTAAGTGCTTTACCGATTTCAGCAAGTGAACGTACAGTTTTTACGCCCGCAGCTTCTAATGCAGCAAATTTCTCATCAGCAGTACCTTTACCGCCTGCGATGATTGCGCCAGCGTGACCCATACGCTTACCTTCTGGTGCAGTAACACCAGCAATGTAAGATACTACAGGTTTAGTTACGTTAGCTTTGATGTACTCTGCAGCTTCTTCTTCTGCAGTACCACCAATTTCACCAATCATTACGATTGCTTCAGTTTGTGGATCTTTTTCGAACATTTCTAGAACGTCGATAAAGTTAGTACCTGGGATTGGATCACCACCAATACCAACACACGTAGACTGACCAAAACCAGCATCAGTAGTTTGCTTAACCGCTTCGTACGTTAAAGTACCAGAGCGAGAAACAATACCTACTTTACCAGGTTTGTGGATGTGACCAGGCATGATACCAATCTTAGTCTCACCAGGAGTAATAACACCTGGACAGTTAGGACCGATCATACGAGTACCTGTTTGATCTAGTTTAACTTTTACGTCAACCATATCAAGCGTAGGGATACCTTCAGTGATACAAACAATCAGCTCGATGCCAGCATCGATAGCTTCTAAGATTGCATCTTTACAGAAAGGAGCTGGTACGTAGATAACTGAAGCAGTTGCGCCAGTTTCTTGAACAGCATCACGAACTGTGTTGAATACAGGAAGACCAAGGTGCGTTTGACCGCCTTTACCTGGGCTTACACCACCAACCATTTGTGTACCGTACTCAAGCGCTTGCTCTGAGTGGAAAGTACCTTGGCCACCAGTGAAACCTTGACAGATAACTTTTGTATCTTTATTGATTAATACAGACATTATTTGCCCTCCGCAGCAGCAACAACTTTCTCAGCAGCGTCTGTTAGTGATTCAGCAGCAATGATATCTAGACCTGAGTTCTTAAGAACTTCACGACCTAATTCAGCATTAGTACCTTCTAAACGTACAACTACAGGTACATTTACGCCAACTTCTTTAACTGCGCCAATGATACCTTCAGCAATCATGTCACAACGTACGATACCGCCAAAGATGTTTACTAAAACAGCTTTAACATTGTCGTCAGAAAGGATGATTTTGAATGCTTCAGAAACACGTTCTTTAGTCGCGCCGCCGCCAACATCTAGGAAGTTAGCCGGTTTGCCGCCGTGTAGGTTTACGATGTCCATAGTACCCATTGCTAGGCCTGCGCCGTTAACCATACAACCAACATTGCCATCTAGAGCAACGTAGTTAAGCTCGAAGCTTGCTGCGTGTGCTTCACGTGCATCTTCTTGAGATGGATCGTGGAACTCACGGATTTTAGGCTGACGGTAAAGTGCATTACCATCAATACCGATTTTTCCGTCAAGACAGTGAAGGTTACCTTCGTCTGTAATTACTAACGGGTTGATTTCAAGTAGTGCGAAATCAAAATCAGTAAACATGTTACCAAGACCCATAAAGATCTTAACAAACTGCTTCATTTGTACTGGGTTAAGACCCAATTTGAAGCCTAGTTCACGTGCTTGATAAGCTTGAGGACCCACTAATGGATCAATTTCAGCTTTGTGGATAAGCTCTGGTGTTTCTTCTGCAACAGTTTCAATTTCAACGCCGCCTTCAGTAGACGCCATGAAAACTACTTTGCGAGATGCACGGTCAACTACTGCACCTAGGTACAATTCGTTAGCAATGTCAGTACAGCTTTCAACTAAAATTTTAGCTACTGGCTGGCCTTTCTCGTCTGTTTGGTAAGTAACTAGGTTTTTACCCAACCAGTTAGCTGCAAACGCTTTTACTTCGTCGATAGTTTTTACTAGCTTTACACCGCCAGCTTTACCACGTCCACCTGCGTGAACCTGAGTTTTAACAACCCACATATCACCGCCGATTTTTTCAGCAGCTGCTGCAGCTTCTTCAGGTGTATCGCAAGCGAAACCCTGAGAAACTGGTAAACCATATTCGGCAAAAAGTTGTTTTGCCTGATACTCATGCAAATTCATGATGCTTTATCCAATTTTTTATACTAAAAGAGCTGAATATTTTTTCAAATAAACAACTATCCCAAATTGCGCACCTAGTATAGATCCCAAGGCTTAACATGAAAACCCCAGTAAGACCAAAGGCGCAAAAAAAAAGCTGTGAATGTTCATTCACAGCTTACATTTCATACAACTAGATTAAACATCTAGCAATAAGCGAGTTGGATCTTCAAGTAACTCTTTAATAGTCACTAAGAAACCAACAGATTCTTTACCATCAATGATACGGTGGTCATAAGAAAGTGCTAAATACATCATAGGTAGTATTTCTACTTTACCATTTACAGCCATCGGACGGTCTTGGATTTTATGCATACCCAAAATTGAAGACTGTGGCAAGTTAATGATAGGTGTAGATAGTAATGAACCAAATACGCCGCCATTAGTGATAGTGAAATTACCACCGGTCATATCTGCAAGCGTTAGCTTACCATCACGACCTTTAAGTGCTAATTCACGAATACCCTTTTCGATTTCAGCAACAGATAGTTTGTCACAATCTTTAAGTACTGGAGTAACTAAACCACGTGGAGTAGATACTGCAATGCTGATATCAAAATAGTTGTGGTAAACAATATCGTCACCATCAATTGATGCATTAACATCTGGGAAGCGTTTAAGTGCTTCAGTTACCGCTTTCACGTAGAAAGACATGAAACCTAAACGAATACCATGACGCTTTTCAAATACTTCTTGGTACTGCTTACGAAGGCTCATGATTGGTTCCATGTTCACTTCGTTGAATGTTGTTAACATTGCAGTTGAATTTTTAGCTTCAAGAAGACGTGTAGCAATCGTTTTACGCAGGCGAGTCATAGGAACACGTTTTTGAGTACGATCGCCCATCGGTGCTGCAGGAGCAGAAGCTTCTGCTTTTTTAGCCGCTGGCGCTGGTGCTTTTAAGAAAGTATCAACGTCTTCTTTAGTTACACGGCCATTTTTACCCGTGCCGTTAATTTTAGAAGCGTCTAAGCCTTTCTCAGCAATTAAACGACGAACTGATGGTGTTAACACATCTGAACTTTCGCTAGAATCTGCTGCTGGCGTTTCGTCTGCTTTTGCAGCTGGAGCCGCTGGTGCACCGCCTGCTTTAACCGAACCAATTACTTGCTCGCCTAGTACAGTATCGCCTTCGTTGTGAATGATATCACCCATGATGCCATCTTCTTGAGCTACTACTTCAAGAACAACTTTATCTGTTTCAATATCTACCAAGTTTTGGTCGCGTGTTACTGCGTCACCTGGTTGTACATGCCATGTAGCAATTGTTGCGTCTGCAACTGATTCTGGAAGTACAGGTACTTTAATGTCCACTTCTTTACCTTCTGATGCTGGTGCTGATTGCGCCGCTGGCGCGTCTTCTGATTTAGCTGGTGCTGATTCTTCTTTAGATGAACCTTCACTTGCTGGCGCTGCATCAGCATCACCAAGTAAACCCATAACTTGATCGCCAAGTACGGTTGCACCTTCTTCTTGTGATATTTCTGTAATTACACCGTCATGCTGTGCAACAACTTCTAAAACCACTTTATCTGTTTCAATGTCTACTAAGTTTTGATCGCGAGTTACTTTGTCGCCAACACTTACATGCCATGTAGCAACGGTAGCATCTGCAACCGACTCAGGAAGAACAGGAACTTTAATTTCTGTGCTCATTGCTTATCCTTTATTTTCTATAGTAAGCGCGTCGGCAACGAGCGCTTGTTGTTCTTTAGTATGTACTGACATGTAACCACACGCTGGTGATGCAGACGCTTTACGTCCTGCATATTTTAATTTAGCACCTTGTGGGATTGCATCAATAAAGTGATGTTGTGAACAGTACCATGCACCTTGGTTTTGTGGCTCTTCTTGACACCATACAAAATCAGTTACGTGTTGGTAACGCTCCATAATTGTTTGCATTTCGTCATGTGGGAACGGATATAACTGCTCAACACGAACAATAGCAATATTATCTTGCTCAAGCTTACGACGCTCTTGTAATAGTTCGTAATAAACTTTACCACTACAAAATACAACGCGTTCAACTTTCTCAGGGTTAATATCATCAACTTCGTCGATCATATTATGGAAAACACCATGCGATAGCTCTTCAAGCGATGAAGTTGCAAGAGGATGACGAAGCAACGACTTAGGCGTCATAACAATCAAAGGACGACGTAGTGGTCGAACTGATTGACGACGAAGCATAGCGTAAACTTGTGCAGGAGTAGATGGAACACATACTTGCATGTTGTGATCAGCACATAGTTGTAGGAAACGCTCTAAACGAGCTGAACTATGTTCTGGACCTTGTCCTTCATAGCCATGTGGTAACAAAATTGTAAGACCACATAAACGGCCCCATTTTTGCTCACCAGAACTTAGGAATTGGTCAAATACAACCTGTGCACCGTTGGCGAAATCACCAAACTGTGCTTCCCAAAGTACTAATGAAGTAGGCTCTGCAGTTGCATAACCGTATTCAAAAGCAACAACAGCTTCTTCAGATAAAACAGAGTCAAATACTTCAAAAGTACCTTGATCTTCGCTTAAGTGCTGTAGAGGTGTATAAGTAGCGCCGTCTGATTGACTGTGAACAACAGCATGACGATGGAAGAATGTACCACGCCCTGAATCCTGACCAGTTAAACGAATGTCAGTGCCTTCAGTTGCGATTGTTGCATAAGCAAGTGTTTCTGCCATACCCCAATCTAGAGGTTTCTCACCAGAAGCCATTAATTTACGATCATCGTAAATCTTTTTAACGCGTGACTGTGCTTTATATTGCTCTGGGTAAGAAGCGATTTTCTCACCGAGTGCTTTGAGCTCTTCAACAGGTACGCTGGCATCGTAATCAACATCCCATTCATGGCCAACATACTTTGCCCAATCTGAAGAATGCGATGTCTCTGGTTGAATTTCTGAAACAACACAGTTGCCTTCGTCTAATGCATTACGGTACTCATCAGCAAGTGCTTTTATTTCTTGTTCAGAAAAAGAGCCTTCAGCTATAAGTTGGTCTGCGTATATTAAACGTGGAACTGGGTGCTTTTTAATTTTTTGGTACATAACAGGCTGAGTTGCATTAGGCTCATCAGCTTCATTGTGACCATGGCGACGGTAACATACTAAATCGATTACTACGTCACGTTTAAACTGGTTTCTGAAATCAAGTGCAATTTGAGTAACAAATGCAACTGCTTCAGGGTCATCAGAGTTAACATGGAAGATAGGTGACTGAACCATTTTAGCAATGTCAGTACAGTAATCTGTAGAGCGTACATCGTCTTGTTTTGATGTAGTAAAACCAACTTGGTTATTTACAACAATACGAATACTACCACCACAACTAAACGCGTTAGTTTGTGATAAGTTAAACGTTTCTTGTACAACACCTTGGCCTGTAACCGCAGAATCACCATGAATTGTAATTGGTAAAGCTTTAATACCAGAACTGTCACCTAAGCGGTCAAGACGAGCACGTACTGAGCCCATAACAACTGGGTTTACAATTTCAAGATGAGACGGGTTAAACGCAAGCGCCATATGAACATTGCCACCTTTAGTAGCAAAGTCAGATGAATAACCCATGTGGTATTTAACATCGCCAGAACTTAATGTTTCTTTATGTTTACCAGCAAACTCATCAAATAACTCTGATGGATTTTTACCAAGTACATTTACAAGAACATTTAAACGACCACGGTGAGCCATACCAATAACAGCTTCTTGTTGGCCGCTTTCACCAGCGCGGTGAATAAGCTCTTTTAACATTGGAACTAACGCATCGCCACCTTCAAGTGAGAAACGCTTAGCACCTGGGAACTTAGCCCCTAAATATTTTTCAAGTCCGTCAGCAGCAGTTAATCCTTTTAGGATACGCAGCTTTTCGTCTTTTTCGAATTTAGGCCTAGACTGGACAGATTCTAAACGCTGTTGTAACCAACGCTTTTCCTCTGTTGATGTGATGTGCATATACTCAGCGCCAATTGAACCACAATATGTAGTTTTTAGTGCTTGGTATAGTTCACCTAAAGGCATAGTATCGCGGCCTACGGCAAACGATCCTACGTTAAACTCGCGGTCAAAATCACTTGAAGATAAGTCGTGGTACTCTAGCTCTAAATCTCGTACACGCTCTCGTTGCCAAATACCTAATGGATCTAGGTTTGCATTTTGGTGTCCACGAAAACGGAAAGCATTAATAAGTTGTAGAACTTTAACCTGTTTAAGGTCACTGCCACTACCCTCTGCTACCACTACTTCTCTATGCTTGTTTTTTGCAAGCTGTGCAAACTGCGTTCGAACTTCTGAATGTTTTACTTCAACATCCACACCATCAACTTTAGGTAATTGTTCGAACACTTCTCGCCATTCATCTGGCACAGAAGTCGCATCGTCTAAATACGCTTCATAAAGCTCTTCTACATAAGCAACGTTGCCGCCGTTTAAATGTGAAGATTCTAGCCATGCCTTCATCACACCTTCGTGCATTTATAAGCCCTTTTCTTTAGCGCAGAAATTAATAGTTATCATAACAAGATGGCTAATAATCTGTATTAGCCATCTTACGTTTACTAAGTAATCAAACCGCTCGGTTTAATAACATAGATTTGATTTGCCCAATTGCTTTAGTCGGGTTAAGACCCTTAGGACAAACGCTAACACAGTTCATGATACTGTGGCAACGGAACACACTGAACGCATCGTCTAAATCCGCTAAACGTTCTTCAGTTGCTGTATCTCGGCTATCAGCTAAGAAACGGTAAGCGTGAAGAAGGCCTGCTGGACCAATGAACTTGTCTGGATTCCACCAGAACGAAGGACACGATGTCGAACAACATGCACACAAAATACACTCATATAGCCCATCTAATTTATCACGCTCTTCAATAGATTGAAGACGCTCGCCTGCTGCAGGCTGATCATTAATTAAATAAGGTTTAACTTTTTCGTACTGAGTGTAGAACTGACTCATGTCAATAACAAGGTCACGAACCACAGGTAAGCCTGGTAACGGACGTACTACAATTTTACCTTTGCCATTTTTTTGTAGCGTAGATAAAGGAGTAATACATGCTAAACCATTTTTACCATTCATGTTAACACCATCAGATCCACACACACCTTCACGGCATGAACGACGAAAAGATAGTGTAGGATCTTGTTCTTTTAAAAGAATAAGTGCATCTAACACCATCATGTCGTGACCTTCCTCTGTTTGCAAGGTGTATTCTTGCATACGAGGAGCGTTGTCAACATCTGGATTATAACGATAAACTGAAAATTGTACTTGTGCCATCGTCTATCTCCTAGTAAACACGTGCTTTAGGTGGGAAAGCTTCACGCGTTTTAGGCGCATAGTTTACATCACGCTTACTCATTTCATCCGTTACAGGATTGAATACTGAGTGACATAACCAGTTTTCGTCATCACGATCTGGGTAGTCAAAGCGAGAATGTGCACCACGGCTTTCTGTACGGAAGTTTGCAGCTACTGCAGTTGAGTAAGCTGTTTCCATTAAGTTATCTAGTTCAAGACATTCGATACGCTGCGTATTGAAGTCTGATGATTTATCATCAAGACGAGCATGTTGCAGACGTTCACGAATTTCTTTAAGTTCTTGAAGACCTGAAGCCATTGAATCGCCTTCACGGAATACCGAGAAGTTAAGCTGCATACATTGCTGTAGGTCTTTTTTGATTTGAACTGGATCTTCACCTTGACCAGCCGTTGAATTTTCCCAACGGTTGTAACGTGCAAGAGACGCTTCTAAATCTGACTCTGAAGCCGCTTTTGATACTTCAACATCTTTAAGGTATTTACCTAAGAAGTTACCAGCAGCACGGCCAAATACAACTAAATCTAGTAATGAGTTACCACCTAGGCGGTTTGCACCGTGTACTGATACACATGCAATCTCACCAACAGCAAATAAACCTTCAACTACTTTTTCGTTGCCTTGAGCATCGATTTGTAGTGCTTGTCCATTTACGTTAGTAGGAACACCACCCATCATATAATGACAAGTAGGAATTACTGGAATTGGCTCTTTAGCTGGATCAACGTGAGCGAAAGTTTTAGCTAGGTCACATACGCCAGGAAGACGTAGGTTAAGCGTTTCTTCACCTAAATGGTCAAGTTTCAGCTTGATATGAGGACCCCAAGGACCATCACAACCACGACCTTCACGGATTTCAGTCATCATTGAACGCGCAACAACATCGCGAGACGCTAAGTCTTTTGCATTTGGTGCGTAACGTTCCATGAAGCGCTCGCCATCTTTATTTAAAAGATAACCGCCTTCACCACGACAACCTTCAGTTACTAGCGTACCAGCACCTGCAATACCCGTTGGGTGGAACTGCCACATTTCCATGTCTTGCATAGAAATACCAGCGCGTGTTGCCATACCAACACCGTCACCGGTGTTAATGTGAGCATTTGTTGTTGATGCGAATATACGACCTGCACCACCAGTGGCTAATACAACTGCTTTAGATTTGAAGAAAGTGATTTCACCTGTTTCAATCTCAATTGCTGTACACCCTACTACATCGCCATTGTCGTTTTTAACTAAGTCAAGTGCATACCACTCAGAGAATACATTTGTTTTGTTTTTAACGTTTTGTTGATATAGAAGATGAAGTAAAGCATGACCAGTACGGTCAGCTGCAGCAGCAGTACGTGCGGCTTGTTCACCACCAAAGTTTTTCGATTGACCACCGAAAGGACGTTGGTAAACACGGCCATTTTCAAAACGAGAAAATGGTAGTCCCATGTTTTCTAATTCAGTAATAGCTTCTGGGCCAGTTTGACACATGTATTCAATAGCGTCTTGGTCGCCGATAAAATCGGAACCCTTAACGGTATCGTACATATGCCATTCCCAGTTGTCTTCGTGTGAATTACCAAGCGCTACTGTAATACCACCTTGAGCAGATACAGTGTGTGAGCGCGTTGGAAATACTTTAGATATTAATGCACACGTTTTGCCAGATTCTGTAATTGCTAAAGCAGCGCGCATACCAGCACCACCTGCACCAATTACTACGGCGTCAAATTCACGAACAGAATATTTCACTTAAACACCCCATAATACGATTAGACCAATAGCTACGTAAGCAACGGCCATTAGGTTTAAAACAAAACCTAAAACAGCACGCAACTTCGAACACTTAACATAGTCTGTAAGAACTTGCCAAAGGCCAATGCGGGTATGAACCATAATGCAAATAAGGGTAATTAAAGTAAACCCTTTCATTGCTAGGTTAGAGAAGAGGCCTGTCCAGGCTTCGAAAGTGACTTCTGGCGTCGCTAAAAAATAGCCGATAATAAAAATCGCGTACGCGCTGATTATTAATGCCGTGGTACGTAAAGATACGAAATCTTGTACACCATCACGTTTTAGAGTTGCTTGATTTAAAACCATATCCACACCCCTGCCAATACGGCAAACACAACACCAAGAGCCATTGATACTTTAGCGCTGAGGTTACCTGATTCAAGTTCTTCCCAATGTCCCATATCCATAATCATATGACGGATGCCACCAATAAGGTGATAACCTAATACAGAAACAGTGCCCCAAGCTATAAATTTGGCAATGAATCCGTTAAACAGACCCTTGACGAATTCAAAACCTTCAGCTGAAGAGAGAGACTCAGACCAAGCCCAAATGACAAACGTTAAAGCAAAAAACAATGCAACACCGGTGACGCGGTGAAAAATTGAAGCTTTAGCCGTTGCCGGCATAGATATAGTTGTTAGATCTAGATTTACAGGTCTTTGCTTTTTCACAGTTACTTGCCCATCTTTGCTCACAGTGGAGCTCATCTACTTGTTTTTCTAAAAACCCACCAAATATTACTGATGGAACTATCAGAATAAACGTATCAAAATAGTTAAAGTTCACAAAACAGTAAATTTTAAGCTGTTAAGAATATGTTTACCCAAATACAATACGGTTTAAAACCACCGTTAGTATATATACCCACAGGACTTTTTACAATTCTTGTTTATTTAGAGATGTTTGCGAATTAGCCAATAGTATTATATTTAATTAATACCGAATATTTATTATACATATATGCATAATGTTTATAAAAATTGACTTTAACCCCCTCTTTCACGTTAAAATGCGAAGATGTGCTTAAAACAGATTTCAGAACTTTAAAATCTAAAAATCAGAATAGATATCTTAATAGGAGATACATAGCGATGGCAGATAAAAAAGCCACAGTCCATATTGATGGACTAGATCCAATCGAACTTCCAATTTATCAAGGCACTGCTGGCCAAGATGTAATCGACGTACGTACGTTAGGTTCACATGGTCACTTTACTTATGACCCAGGTTTCATGTCGACTGGTTCTTGTGAATCTGCAATCACCTATATTGATGGTGGTAAAGGTGTACTACTTCACCGTGGTTACCCAATTGAGCAATTAGCTGAAGATTCTAACTATATTGAGCTTTGCTACTTACTTTTAAATGGTGAGTTACCTTCTAAAGAACAATACGAAGTTTTTAAGAATGAAATCACTACAAGCACTATGCTTGACGAGAAGATTGCTAACTTTTTCCAAGGTTTCCGCTTTGACGCTCACCCAATGGCAATGCTTTGTGGCGTAGTGGGTGCGTTATCATCTTTTTATCATGAAGACCTTGATATTACTGATGCAGAACAACGTAAAACAAGTGCAGTTAAGCTAGTTGCTAAGTTACCAACTATTGCTGCAATGGCTTATAAAACAAACATCGGCCAACCGTTTGTATACCCACGTAACGATTTAAGCTACGCAGAAAACTTCTTACACATGATGTTCTCTGTACCTGCTGAAGAATATAAAGTTAACCCTGTAACTGCTAAAGCTATGGATAAAATCTTTATGCTTCATGCAGATCATGAGCAAAATGCATCGACTTCAACAGTGCGTCTTGCTGGTTCATCAGGTGCTAACCCGTATGCATGTATTGCAGCTGGTATTGCTTCTTTATGGGGACCTGCTCACGGCGGCGCTAACGAAGCATGTTTAAACATGTTAGAAGAGATTGGCTCTGTGGACCGTATTGATGAATACGTTGCTAAAGCTAAAGACAAAGCTGACCCATTCCGCCTTATGGGCTTTGGTCACCGCGTTTACAAAAACTTCGACCCACGTGCTACAGTAATGCGTCAAACGTGTCATGAAGTTTTAGCTGAGCTAAATATCCAAGATCCACTTCTTGATATTGCTATGAAGCTTGAGCAAATTGCCCTTGAAGACCCGTACTTTGTAGAGAAGAAACTATACCCTAACGTAGATTTCTACTCTGGTATTATCTTAAAAGCGATTGGTATTCCAACAAGCATGTTCACTGTAATTTTTGCAATGGCACGTACTGTTGGTTGGATCACTCACTGGGATGAGATGCTATCTCAACCTGGTCATAAGATCAGCCGTCCTCGCCAAATGTATACTGGTTACACTCAACGTGACTACGTATCAACTGACAAGCGTTAATTAGCGCTGGTTAGTTTAAAAGGCCGCATTTTGCGGCCTTTTTTATTAACAGCACTTGAGAATTATCATAAACCGATTACAATCCCTGCCTTAAAAACACTATGTAGATGAGCTATGCCTACTTTAAAGTTTGATATAAATAAAATTAGAAAAGACTTCCCGACATTAAATCAAACAATAAACGGCTGCCCGCTTGTTTATTTAGACTCAGCAGCAACCTCACAAAAGCCTCAATCAGTTATAGATACAATTACTGAGTTTTATACGTCTCAAAATGCAAATGTACACCGTGGACGCCATACACTTAGCGAGCAAGCCACTTATTCTTATGAACAAGTCCGGGATAAAACTGCAAGGTTTTTTAATGTCTTAAGTAAAGAGATTGTATGGACTAAAGGTGCTACAGAAGCCATAAATTTGGTCGCTAACGGCTTAAAAAAGCGTTTAGATAAAAGTCATACCATAATAATATCTCCGCTTGAGCATCACGCAAACATAGTGCCTTGGCAACTAGTAAGCCAACAGACGGGAGCTAAATTAGTCTCTCTGCCGCTTAACAATAACGGCACGCTAAACATACAACAATGCTGTGAATTTATAAAAGAAACAAAACCTGCCTTATTAGCTATTACACAAGCATCGAACACACTGGGTAATATCACTGATTTAAAGCCACTAATTGTAGCTGCAAAAGAGGTGAATTCGCTTGTTTTAGTGGACGGAGCCCAAGGTGCACTGCATTTAAAACCCGATTTACGTGAATTAAACTGTGACTTTTATGTTTGCTCAAGCCATAAAATGCTCGGTCCAACAGGCTTAGGTGTACTTTATGGCCAATATGAAGAGCTAAATACACTAGATATTTACCAATCCGGCGGTGAAATGATCGATAAAGTTTACTTAACTCATAGCACTTATCGCCCTGCGCCTGCAAAATTTGAAACTGGCACACCAAATATTTCTGGAGTTTTAGGCTTTGGTGCCGCTTTAGACTATTTAAATGAATTAGATCACGTGCAAATACAGCAATATGAACAAGAATTGTTTAGTTACGCGGCACAAAAATTGGTAAAGGTGGATGGCATTACCATATTCAGCAACCTATCTGACAATATTGGTACACTCTGTTTTAATTTTAAAGATGAACATCCTTATGATTTGGCAACTTTACTTGACGGATATGGGGTTGCAGTCAGAAGTGGACACCATTGTACGCAACCATTAATGACACATTTAGGGCTTAATGGAACGTTAAGAGCGAGTTTTTCTTTTTATAATACATACAAAGATGTAGATATATTCATTGATTCACTTAAAAAATGTATAGCTTTATTAGATTGAACGCCAGTTTAATAGAATTAATTAGGATAACTCATGACAAATACGTTTAACAAAGTCACAGAATCTATAAAAAATGCACCTGCTTGGCAGCAAAAATATCGTGAAATAATGCTTTTAGGAAAAACGTTACCGGCTTTAGCTGATGTTTTAAAAACTGATGACGCACTTGTCTCTGGCTGTGAAAGCAAAGTATGGATGTTCGTTGAATTTGACTTAACCGAAAATACACTTGTTGTAATAGGTGACTCTGATACTCGTATAGTAAAAGGATTATTAGCTATTATTTTAGCGCTTTATAACGGGCTCACACCAGAACAGGTAGTGAATAAAAATGCGTATGAAGAATTTGAAAAGCTAGGCCTTATTAGCCACTTAAGCGCATCACGTGGTAATGGTATTAAAGCCATGGTTGAAAAAATTCAAACCATGGCACAACACAAGCTTAGTTAACCAAGGTCTGTTGATCTTTCAAGGTTAAATTGCAGCAGTCTGTTTGGTATTTAGGCAAGGCAGAGCCTAGGCTTGTGAGCGTTGTTTTTTATCTAAGTATTTACGTACAGCTTTAGCAGCAACAAAAAATCCAAAGCTTCCTGTGATCATAGTCACAGAGCCAAAACCATTATTACAGTCCATATTCATCGTGCCATCAGCACTTTGCTTAGCATGACATACGCTGCCATCGCTTCCTGGGTAAACCAATTGCTCTGTTGAGTAAACACAATCAATATTAAACTTACGTTTAGGATTATTACTAAAATTATATTGCTTGCGCAAAATATAGCGCACCTTTGCAAGTAATGGGTCTTGCGTAGTTTTAGCTACATCACCAAAAGTTATTTGGCTAGGATCTGTTTGCCCGCCAGCACCACCAGTTGTAATTATAGGTAGTTTATTACGTTTACAGTGAGCAATTAATGCTGCTTTTTCTTTAACTGCATCAATACAATCAATTACATAATCAAAACCTTGAATATGCTCTTGAATATTATCAAGCGTAATAAAGTCATCTATTACATTAATTTGGCACTGTGGATTAATGAGCTCGCAGCGCGCTTTCATTGCATCGACTTTAGCTTGACCAATAGTGCCCGTTAACGCGTGAATTTGTCTATTGACGTTGGTCGCGCAAATATCATCCAAATCTATAAGTGTTATTTCACCAACACCAGTACGTGCAAGTGCTTCTGCTGTCCAGCTTCCTACACCCCCAATCCCTACTACACAAAAATGTGCTTCTTGAAGCCAATCAAACTGTTGATGACCATATAAACGTTTAATACCACCAAAACGTATATCTGTAACTTTTTCGCTCATTTACCAATCCAGTTGCCATGGCGATTGCCATGCTTGAAAATCTTGATGTTTAATTAACGCCAAATACTCATCACCATTATCGGGTAATAAAGTTAGCTGTATTTGTTCACTTTGCCATAAAAAGCTCAATGCATATGCATGTAAATAGGTACGATTTGATGGCGTGCCTGAATACATTACATCGCCTAAAATAGCTGCGCCCACACTTTTTAGTGCCACTCTTAGTTGATGTGTTTTGCCAGAGTAAGGTTTTAAAATATACCCTCTAAACCCTGGCTTATAATTCAGAGAATAGAATCGGGTGATTGCAGGGTTAAGTGTACTCGTTAGTAACTTAAACGAGCCACGGCGAGACTTAGCCATATCGCCTTTTATCCACCCTTGCTTCTTTTTTGGTTTAGCATCACTAATCGCTAAATAAAATTTAGCAATCGCATGCTCAGTAAACATAACAGTAAAGGCGGCTGCAGCGGATTTGTTTCGCGCTAAAATAATCAGCCCTGATGTCACTTTATCTAAACGATGCACGGCATAAAGCTTTTGCGATAATTGTTGTTCGGCTAAAACAACAAAGCCAGGCCCTTCTTCAGAATGAAAATTAAGACCCGCTGGCTTTTCTAAAATATAAAAGTCGTTATGTGTATAAACAACTTTTATTATCTTACTTACTTGCTCACTCACACGTTTTTACTTTTAATATGCGCTATCACTTTAGCTAAATCATCAGGCGTATCTACGCCTGCATGAGGGGCTATTTGAGCTTGTTCTATTTTAATTTTATAACCGTGATACAAAACACGTAACTGCTCAAGTGATTCAAGTAATTCTAGTGGTGATACACTCAGCTCTATGTATTGTTTAATAAAACCCGCTCTGTACGCATAAATACCTACATGGCGTTGAAACGGGGCTAAATTAAGGGCAGTGCTATCTTCCATCATCGTATTTCTATCAAACGGTATACTTGCACGAGAGAAATACAGGGCATTTTTATTTATATCGCTAACCACTTTAACGGCATTAGGATTAAATACTTCATCACGTTCTTCAATAGCAACACTTAACGTTGCCATTGGTGCTGTTGAATCACTTAATAGTGCAGCAACTTGAGATACGTTTTCTGGTGCAAGTAATGGCTCATCGCCTTGTACATTAACCACAATTGTATTGCTATCAAGTTTAAGCAAATCAACCACTTCAGCTAATCGTTCAGTACCCGACTGGTGATCTTCACGCGTCATTAGTACATCATTAGTAAACATACTTACTGCATCAAATACTTTTTGATGATCGGTTGCTATAACTACTTTACTAGCACCTGATAAACATGCTTTTTCGTAAACGTGTTGAACCATTGGCTTACCACAAATATCAGCAAGCGGTTTACCTGGTAGTCGGGTCGATGCAAAACGAGCAGGAATTACAACTACGAATTCCACTTTTCAACCTCTTCTAGAGATAGTTCTCGTGCTTCATTTTCAAGTAAAACTGGAATATCGTCTTGAACAGGATAAGCAAGCTTAGCTGCTGTGCTAATTAGTTCGTTGTTTTCTCTGTCAAAGCGTAATTTTCCCTTACAAACAGGGCACGCAATTATCTCGAGTAATTTTGTATCAAAGGCCATTGAGTATTCCTTTTTCTTTTAATATTGAATTTAATGTGTTTATTACGCTATCGGTAGGTTGTGCATCTACTGGTAAATAATACCAATTAGGCTTTGCAAAGGACTTACATTTAACGGCATCTTTTTCGGTCATTATAATGCAATCATCACCAAATTGGGCAAAATCATCTACTGTATAAGCATAATGATCTCTAAAATGATGAGTCGATAATAACGTAATATCTTGTGCTTCTAATGAGTTTTCAAACCGTCTAGGGTTCCCAATTGCACTTATTGCATGTGCTTCACTTACGTTACTTTTTGCATAATCGCTTGAATTAACCAAGCGAAGATTACTTACTTGTAATGTGTAGCTATTATTAGCCTCACCACCATTTTCAATTACTATATCGACACTTTGCAATCGTTTAGTTGTTTCACGAAGTGGCCCTGCTGGCATAACAAAGCCATTACCAAAACGACGCTCACTATCAACAATACAACACTCAATGCTACGAGGCATTTTATAATGCTGCATTCCATCATCAGAAATAATAACATCGAGTGTACAATTATTTTCTAATAAATCGATATTGTGTTGTCTATTAGGCCCAACCGCTATTGGGCACTTTAAACGATGGTATAAAAGTACGGGCTCATCTCCAGCCTGCTGAGCATCTACAAGCTCAGTAACTAACAGCGGGTAATTTTCTGATTGCCCGCCATATCCTCTACTAATAATTCCTACTGATAAACCTTGCTGTGTTAAATGACCATACAGCCACAAAACAAAAGGCGTTTTACCATTACCGCCTACACTTATATTGCCAACTACGATTACAGGCGTTTTGCACTCAAAAGGTTTAAGTATTTTAGCGCTGTATAAGTATTTTCGAAATGAAGATACAACCCAAAACAAAGCACTTAATGGTAATAACAGCAAAGTAATTAGTCCAAATGGTTTATACCAGCTTTGTTCTATTTTACTCACGCCTGATCACCAAACTGCATTTTGCAAAGGGCTGAATAAGTACCGTCATTTGCTAATAAGCTATTGTGATCGCCACTTTCTATTACACGACCGTTATCAATAACATAAATTCGGTCACTGTTTTCGATAGTAGATAAGCGGTGCGCAATGACAATTGAGGTTTTATCTTTCATTAGCGTTTCTAATGCTTGCTGAATAAGCTTTTCAGATTCGGTATCAAGTGCTGATGTTGCCTCGTCTAAAATCAAAATAGGTGCGTCTTTTAATATTGCACGTGCTATCGCTATACGCTGACGTTGACCGCCGGAGAGCATTACACCATTTTCACCTACCATGGTGTTTAATTGCTCTGGCAGGTCTTTAACAAACTCCCAAACATGCGCTTGTTTAGCAACTTGCTCTAATTCTTTCTCAGACACATCATGCTTTATGCCATAACAAATATTGTTAGCAATCGTATCGTTAAATAACACGACTTGTTGAGACACTAAAGCAAATTGGCGACGCAAATCTGTTAATTTATAATCCTGCAGGGCTATACCATCAAGTAATATTTCACTCGGTAACTCTAGGTCATAGTAGCGTGGTAATAAATTAGAAATTGTTGATTTACCCGAGCCTGAGCGCCCTACTAAGGCAATACTTTCACCCGCTTTAATCGTTAGCGACAAATCGTTTAATACGGCTTCATCTTTTGTTGGGTACTTAAAGGTTACATTTTTAACTTCAATTACCCCTTTAACTTTATCGACTGAAACGGTGCCAGTATCTTTTTCCATTTCTTCATCTAACACTAAAAAAATACTTTGTGCAGCAGAGATACCACGCTGCATATCACTATTAACATTAGCGAGTTGTTTTAGCGGTCGCAATAGCATCATCATTGAGGCAATTAATGCCATGAAGTCACCAGAGGTAATCGTATCAATCATTGATGGAAGAGATACAGCCCATAAAATAACAGCCATAGCACTTGCTGCTAATATTTGAATAATTGATACACTTAAAGCTTTTGTCGCATCCATTTTAATGCGCTGCTGGCGGTTATGATTATTAATCTTTGAGAAATGGTTTATTTCTTGGTCTTGTCCGCCAAATCCATGAATAACTTTATGTCCGCTAAGCATTTGTTCAGAGCTACGTGTAACCTGCCCCATAGCTGATTGGATACTTTTAGAAATATGGCGAAAACGTTTCGATACAACTGCTACAATAATGGCAACGAGAGGGATGATGACTAAAAATATAAGTGAGAGCTTCCAACTGGTATAAAACATTACACCAAGTAAAAAGACAACAAAGGCCCCTTCACGTACAACAATAAGTAACGCTTTAGTAATTGCTTGTTGAACTTGCTCTGTGTCAAAAGTGATTTTTGAAATTAAATCGCCTGTTGAGTTTTTGTCATGAAAAGAAACGGGTAAATGCAATATGTGCTCAAATAACTCTTGGCGTAAAGAGCGTACAACTTGAGAGCCCACATAACTTAAACAGTACGAAGACATAAAGTTAAAAACACCACGCCCTAGTACTAACGCGATAACGACAAAAGGAGCGTACTTTAAAACTTCTGTATTTCGCTGGTTTAAACCTTGATCAATAAACGGCTTCATTAATTGAATGAATAAAGCATCCATTGCTGAATAGCCTATCATCCCAACAATTGCGATAAAAGCGACGCTTTTGTATGCGCCAACATACGAGACAAGACGTTTATAAATTTGTGCAGTACTTTGATCCATAACACTCTCTAAATACAGTAACTCCCTGTATTGTATCCTTCGATGAGATAAAACTAAACGTCAATCTTTGATAAACCAATAACTTTCCTGCCCTCTTGCTGTTTCTATGACCAAATTGTTTGAGTAGAATTTAATACTAATTTGTCCTTCAACGCCTGTTGTAAATTGCTCGGCGCTTATTGCTTTGTAACGCTCGACAACAACTGGCTTGGGAAATTCCCACTGTCCTTTATAAGCACTTGAATGAATCACAACTTTAGGAGCTACATGACTAATAAAATTAACACTTGAGGATGTATCACTGCCATGATGCGGGCTTAACATGACTGTACTTTTCAACGATGTATTATTAGCTAATAAAGAGGCTTCACGAGATTTTGATATATCACCTGTAAATAACACACTATGAGTATTACTCGATACTCTAACAACGCATGAATCGTCGTTTTCATTTCCATACCCTCTAGTGCTAAAACTTTCTACTCTTAAACCAACAAAATCAACACTTTGGACTTCACACACATTAAGTGTATTTTCAGGATGAAATTGCTTTAATGTTTCCCCAAATCCAGCTTCAATAAAATGCTGTATTCCTCCAGCGTGATCGCTGTCTTCATGACTTAGAATTGCTGTTTTTACTGTGAAATTATTTGCTTTTATATAAGGCAATAAAATACTTCGCGTACGGCTAAAACGATTAAAATAACTTGGACCAAAATCATAGATAAGCACTTGGTTATCTTTTTCAATTAATGCCATGAGACCATGCCCAACATCAAACACATGAAGTTGCCAGTTAGGCTTTTCTTTTAGAAGATTATTCAATAAAAGTACTGTTAAAGGAATGAAAGAAAGCAACTTATAGGGGAGGAAGTAAATCATCAACATAGTAATATAGGTAAAAATGACGAATATTAACTCGATTCGTCCTGTTGTCAGCCATCTTAACGGCTCGGGTATTTCATAAAGTAATTTAAATAATGCATATAACCCTGTATCAAACAAATGTATTAAATTACCTATATCTATAAAAGTACTCAGTAATGTAAAAACAATCAAAAATGGCAAAATAATGATGGAAAGAAACGGTATCGCAATTAAGTTAATCACTAGTCCCGCAATACTTACGCCATTAAAAAAATAAAGTGAAAGTGGTAATAAACCGATAAATAATGCTACTTGAATAACAAATAACGCAATAATTTTGTTTTTTATTCGTGTATTTAATATTGGTAATTTACTAATAACAGTAAAAATTATAGCGACTGCTAAAAATGAAAAATACAGACCTGGATTAAGTAAATTAAATGGGTTAACAGCAAGCACTATTACCAAGGCAAATAAAATACTATGCCATCGCAGCGGCTGCTTAGCAAGAAAATAAAGTAACAAATAACAACCCAGCATAATTAGTGCTCGCGTTGCTGATACTAAAAAGTCACTTAAATATACGTAAACTAATGCAGCTATAAAACCGAACGAACTGTAGTAAAGTGTAAGGTTAAATGATTGACCAATTGAAAAGTTTATTTTCGTACAGATAAATCGAATGAATAAGTAACCAAAGCTAAAAATCAAACCAATATGTAAGCCCGATATAGCCAGTAAGTGACTTAACCCAAGTGATTGCATTAATTGTTTATCTGTATAGCTCATTAACGATTTATCACCACTGAGTAATGCATAATAGAGCCACTGCAATCTTGTATTTGTATAGGTATTTTTAATGAAGTTTTGATAATCTAGCACGATGCTTTGTTTATCGCTGTGTATTATATTAAGCTCTTTATTGAGCACTTTGCCTTTAAATAATATTCTATTTATAAATGCATAACGTTCATTATCAAACACATTAAAATTTTTATTACTGCGAAAATATTTTAAATGGATTAATGCAGAGAATTCATCGCCGACTGTAAAAGGCTGTGCAGAATTAACACTGAGCATTGCTTTGGGTGCTCTAAAATTCGAAAAACTACTCCCGTCTAATGCCACTATTTTGGCTTTGATATACTGAGGTTTTTTATCAGAAATAACCTCTTCAACAACTAATGTAGAATCAAGTGCATACTTTTCGTTCGGTTTTGGTATTTCAAAACTATAAAAAAGGTAAAAATGCATACCAACAAAGCAAATTGCGCAAATAAAGCCTAACAATACGTTTAAAAACGGCTTAAAATAAGCGCTCACTATTACAATGAAAATTGTGAAGACTGTAAATTCGAGAGTTTGATAATAAAACACGGTTGCTACACAGCCAATTACAAACCCAAGACTTATCCACACTGATGTAAATGGTTGCTTTAAATGGCTAAAAAAACGATCCAAAGATTTTTACCTGATCCAAATAAAATTAGACATCATAAATCACTAAAAATATTTGGACGACTTTTGCAAGACGCAAATCTTTGGCATTTAAATAGACGTTCAGCTCGAGGGGCCTTCGCGGTCGGGTTATTTTTTGCTTTCATCCCTGTTCCTTTTCAAATGGTTTTAGCCGCAGCAGGTGCTATATTATTTAGGGTTAATTTACCCATATCAGTTGCTTTAGTATGGCTTACGAATCCATTAACCATGCCACCTATCTTTTATGGCTCATACTTAGTGGGTACGTTAATACTTAATCAGCCAGAACAACACTTTGTATTTGAAGCCAGTTGGTCTTGGTTTTTAGAAAGTATAGAAACAATTGGTCCTGCATTTTTATTAGGTTCATTAGTATGTGCTTCTATTGCATCAATTATCGGATATTTTGGTATCGATATTATTTGGCGCCGATCTGTGAAAAAAGCATGGTTATCACGAAATAATTAGGGCGTTAAAGCTAAATAATCACTGCAATTCTAATCTAATAAAATATTATAGACGAAAAAAAACCAACTTTATTAAGTTGGTTTTTTTATAATCAATAAACTTTAAAAGCGAAATACGCGCCTTAAGCCAACCAGTGGTAATAACAATAATGTATACCAAGGGAAGCTAGCAGAGTTACGCTCATAAGCTTCCGCTTCTACTGGAGCACAGCTTTCTACTTCACCATTTGCAATGGGAGTTAGTTTAACTGCTATTGCAATACTCTCATATTCAATTTCACCATTAATATCAGTTACTACACCGCCTAATGAATCTAGCTTTTCAACTGTTTTAGTCGCAGTACCAAATATTTCATTATTTTCGTTGATAGCAGTCGCTTCAACCATAGTATAAGCGTAATCAGTTTCACCGTCGGTGTCATAACAAGGCAGTAAATCGTTTAGATTAGTGATTTTGTCTTCACCAATTTTGTAAATAAAGGCCTCTTTGAGTCGCGAGCTATCAGAAACACCCACTTCCCCTTCACCTACAATATAACCTTGGTTGTTTATATCGTTACCGTAAGAACTTGAGCTTGAAAAGTAATCAGTAGGGAAAACCGTACTACCCGTTGCTATATCATGGTAAAAGAATTTATTACGAAGAGTACCTTCAATACGTTTAGTTGCATAACCTGTAATTACATCGTTATCATTAATAGCAATTGATTTACCAGACTGCCAGTCATCTTCTTGATTAATAAAATCAACAACCGCACCGTCTTTAAAATAAACTGGCATTGTAAGAATTGTATCGTCATTTTTGTAATAACGTGTATTCGATGAACCTACAATTGTCCCGTTGCTGTTCACTGCTAAAGCAGTACTTGTAAATGCATCATCTTCCGCTTCACCTTCATCAGGTGTCAGTGCCATACCAAGCTCTTCAACAGACGTGATATTAAGTGATTCATCAAGTTCCCATTTAACAGCGCGCTTATTAAATAAGCCTCGTGTAATATTTGAATTTAACAAGTTGATACATACTGACGTAGGTTCGTCTTCATTATCACAGTTATCATCAATATTATCTTGTCTGTCATCTGGAATGCTTGTAGACATATTACCTACAACGGTATAACCACTGTTAGTTTTAACAATATCGTTAGCGCGGCTTGTGCCACCGTATTCATTAAACTCAGGCTCTAACTCAACACTTACACTGCCATCAGCGCTTATTACAATCCCACGTTCTATAAATTCATGAGTAAACCACGTTTCTGCATCATCTTCGCCATCAGGTGTAAAAGATACTTTATCGTATGGGGCGCTTCCCCAACCGACTGTAACACCATCTTCAGTTACAGCATTAAAAAGGTTAGTAGTTGAACGTGTTAGTCCGTCATAATCAACAGATGCAACATCAAATAATGGTTGCTCAGTTATTTGTGTATCATTATATTTTATGCCTACTAATGAGCTTAATTTTTGATATTCAAAATTTGTAGAAATTGAAGATAAAAAACTAACCATGAAAGTGTGTGCATCAGCATTAGTCAGTACTGCATCATTATTTTCAATGTCATCAAGTGTGAAGGTAATCTCTTTATCACTTAATTCAAATGCTGCCTCTGTATTGTCATAGCTATTTTCAATAAGGTTTTCAGTAAAATCTATATAGCTTGTATCAATAGGTAAATTGTATAAACCATTTGCGAAACCAATAATATGCCCGCTTTCGCTTACATCTGTTACATAAGAATATTTAGCGTCTTCAAGAGTCCCTAATTCACTTAACTGGTACGTCGCACTTGTTGCTGAAGTGCTTAATGTCGCTAAAATACTGGCAGCGAGTAATTTATATTTCATTTTAGTCCTTACTACTGATTCTGTAATTCTTCAAGTTCTTCCCAGCGCTCAAGGGCAGCTTCAAGGTCAGACTCAAGTTGTGCTAAATGGTTCAATGCTTTAGTTGTTACATCACTCTCTTGTTTAAAAAAGTTTGCGTCACTTACTACAGCTTGTTGAGCTTCAATTTCAGCTTCTAGTTTTTCCATTTTATTCGGTAGTTGCTCTAATTCAAGTTTTAATTTGTAAGAGAGTTTATTTGTCTTAGCTGCTGGTTTTGAAGCTGGAGCTGTTACTTTTTCAACTTTTTTTACTGGTTGTTGCTGAATTTTTTTTTCTTGTTCAGCTAAGTAACCTACATAAGCTTCGTAGTCGCTATAACCACCGACGATATCTGTTACTTTACCATTGCCTTCAAATGCCCATACACTAGAACATGTATTATCAATAAATTCTCGGTCATGGCTTACAATCAGCACTGTACCTTGATATTGATTAATAATGTCCTCTAGTAACTCTAACGTTTCAATGTCCAAGTCATTCGTTGGCTCATCGAGAACAAGTATATTAGATGGTTTTAAAAACAGTTTAGCTAATAGCAGTCTATTTTTTTCACCACCAGAGAGTGCTTTAACCGGGGTTCGAGCGCGTGCTGGAGGGAATAAAAAGTCTTGCAGGTAACCTAAAACATGGCGTGAACGACCGCCCATCATCACTTCTTGTTTACCTTCGGCAACGTTATCTTGAACAGTTGCTTCTTCGTCAAGTTTTTCACGGTATTGGTCAAAGTAAGCAAACTCTAAATTAACACCTTGCTTAGTAATACCACTATCTGGTTCTAAATCACCAAACATTAGTTTTAATAGTGTTGTTTTACCAATACCATTTGGGCCTACTAAGCCAATTCTGTCGCCACGCATTACAAGTGTCGAAAAATCATCAGCAATAACTTTGTCTTTAAATGCATGGCAAAGGTTCTTAGCTTCAAATACCAACTTACCTGAGCGATCAGCTGTTTCAATATTAAAGTCAGTTTTTCCAACTTGATCAACACGTTGCTTGCGCTCATTACGTAGCTGTTTTAGCTCTCGAACACGCCCTTCGTTACGCGTTCTTCGCGCTTTAACACCTTGGCGAATCCACGTTTCTTCTTCAGCTAAACGCTTATCAAACAATGCATTTTGCGCTTCTTCTACTTTTAAATCATGCGCTTTTTGCTCTAGATAAGTCGCGTAATCACCTGGGTACGAAATAAGTTTACCGCGATCTAAATCTAAAATACGCGTAGCGACAGCGCGAATAAACGCACGGTCATGCGATATAAATACAATGCCGCCTTTGAATTCTTTTAAAAACTGTTCGAGCCACATTACACTTGCCATATCTAAATGGTTTGTTGGCTCATCTAGTAATAATAAGTCAGGCTCACTTACAAGTGCACGCGCAAGTGCTACTTTACGTAACCAGCCACCAGAAAGAGACTCAAGTTTAGCCTCTGGTGTTAATTCTAACTGTGTCAAAACTAATTGAATTCGGCTATCAAAGCGCCAACCATCAGCGGCTTCAAGTTGGTTTGATAAACGTTCAAGTTTATTTAATAACTTATCAGTACATTGTGTTTGCAGTTCGTTGCTAACATGATGAAAATCAATGAGTAGGTTAGCAATTTCCGGCATACCCTGCGCAACGTAATCAAATACAGTTCCGCTTGCACCTTTTGGTGGATCTTGCTCTAAACGAGAAATTCGAATGCCACCAAGCTGATTTATTTCACCGTCATCTAAAACAACTTGTCCATCGAGTACTTTTAATAACGTTGACTTACCCGCGCCATTTCGACCAACTACACACACTCTTTCGCCACTTTCTATAACAGCGTCTGCTTTGTTAAGCAAAGCATGTGTACCAAAAGCAAGTTGTGCTTTTAAAATTCTTATTAAATCCATAGTTCTTATTTGCTCTTATTCTGCTTGTGCTAAAAATTCGCGCACAGAGTGTAAAGTAAAAGGCCAATATAATTTCTCGCCTTTTTCACTTTTTAATACAGGAATAGTAATTTGATACTCAGCAATAAGCTGCTCATCAGTCATAATATCGATTAGTAATAACTCACTGTTGTCATTTAGTACATCAGTGATAAGTTGCTCAGCCTGTTCGCACAAGTGGCAACCATCAGTATGATATAAAATCCATTTAGCCATGCGTAATTAGCCAGCTATTATGGATTTTTTTATTACGTTTGAAGTCTGGTGATAGCGTTTTATCTGAGATATTAACGGCTTTTAAACCTAAACCAATCAGGCCAACTTCATCCATTACAAAACCACGTTTGTTATTAGAGAAAATCAAAGTACCTGATGGACTTAAGATCTTTTTAACCCACGTTAATAATTTAATGTGATCGCTTTGCACATCAAACGCGTCTTTCATACGTTTTGAGTTTGAGAACGTTGGAGGGTCTAAAAATATCAAATCATATTGTGCTGTCGCATGCTCTAACCACTTTAAACAATCTGCTTGTTCAAAACGGTAACGTGTATTACTGATATTGTTTAAATCGAAGTTATCTTGGCCCCATTTTAAATAGGTTTTAGATAAATCAACTGTTGTAATTGCTTTAGCGCCACCAAGTGCAGCATGCACAGAGGCAGTACCTGTGTATGCAAACAAGTTTAAAAAGCGCTTATCTTTCGCATTTTCTTGAATATAACGACGCATTAAACGGTGATCTAAAAACAAACCTGTGTCTAAGTAGTCAAATAAATTAACTTTAAACTTAGCACCAAACTCTTCAACTACCATAGTTCGGTTTTGTTTAGACATGGCCGTATACTGGTCTTCGCCCTTTTGCTTTTTACGCACTTTTACAGCAATATTTTCAGGTGAGATATCAAGTTGTTGCGAAGTCAATGTTATTACGTCTTGCAGGCGTTTTTCTGATGTTTTTTCATCAATTTCTTTAGGCGCTGCATATTCAAAAATAACCGCAGAATCACCGTAAATATCTACAGCAACATTGTACTCAGGGATATCCGCTTCATAAACACGATAAGCGTCTACTTTATTTTGTTTAAGCCAGTTTTTTAAGCCTTGCTTATTCTTTTTCAATCTATTTGCGAATGACGTAGAACCTTCAAAATTAAGCGCTTTTTTATCATCGGTGGTCAAACTTACTTGCTTATCATCTAATTGATATAAGTTAAGTTCAACATCAAGTGGGCCATTTTTAAACTTATAACGCTTAAGGCGCACAAGTTTTAAAAGTTTAAATAAGCTCTCGTCCATACCTAGTAAGGCAAGTTTCCAATGATTAAAGTGCTTTTTAAAGCCAACACCTAAATTACGGTGTAAATCAACAAGCTCAGCCATAGAGCCAATACGCTCACCGTAAGGTAAGTTTGAAATTACAACACCCGGTAATTTTGCAACAGCAGTAAGTTTAGTTGCATCACTTTGCTTAAACTTAATAACATCATCAAGCTCAGCACGTTTGGCATTATCAATCGCTTTATTTAAAACTTGCTCATCGTAATCGTGGCCAATTAACCACAATTTAGGATCGGTAATGTTAGCAAGTAACTCTTCTTTAAGTTCTTTAAACTTAGCGGCTCTAAAACTAGGTAAACGCTCAAAAGCAAAGCCTTCACGAAATAATCCCGGTGCTTCGTTTCGTGCCATGCCGGCAGCTTCGATTAAAATAGTACCTGCACCACAACATGGATCGAATAAAGGTTGTTTTACATTATCAAGCCAACCACTTCGTTTAATTAATGCAGCAGCTAAATGTTCTTTAATTGGTGCTTTACCTTGACCTTGACGGTAACCACGTTCAGACAAACGAGGGCCAGAATAGTCAATATACATAGAAACGCCGTAACGATTTAATCGTGCAACAACACGCACATTTGCATCTTGCTTATCAACGTTAGGACGCTGCTCGTATAAATCATTAAAGTAGTCAACAATCGCATCTTTTATTACAAGACCCGAAAATTGTGTGTTTTTTAATGAGTCATTGGTACCGTTGAAGTCGACAGCGAATGTTTGAGTTGGTCCAAACCACTCTTGCCAAGGTTGCGAGCGAGCAAAATTATACAGGCTATTCTTGTCATCTACGCCTTCTTTTTCTTCAATAAGCATAAGCACACGCGTTGCAAAACGACTTGATAAACAAACCTTTTGCGCCAGTAATGAGTCAGCCTCAAAACGAACAGAACCAACAGTTTGCTTAGACACAGTTGCGCCAAGTTCTGTTAGTTCATCAACCAATAAATTTTCGATTCCGATAGAAGTAAGTGCGATAAATTGCAAAGTAATAACCCTTAATAGCTAATTGCGCAGGATTATAACATAGGTTGGGCTACAAACACGCCATAAAGACACGCTTAAGACTTAAATTTGGTTAGGCGGTTTGACTTTGATATTGCTGATTTAGGATGGGGTGTACTCGATTATTCAAAATACGGATTACTTCAAATTGTGCTAAAGATAAATTTTCGTCTAATTTGAAGGTTTCGCTTAAATTTAAGCAAATAGATGCATCAGGGCAATGCTCTACAATTAAAAAATCGCCAGTTTGCGCTTTAGATATTAATTTAACTATTGCTTCGACACTAGGCTCTGTTCCAGTGTACTCTTCAAAAAACCAGCTTTTTGATAAAACGGGTTTTAAATGATACTTAACAGCGGTTGCATTTAGCGATATTTGACAAATTTGAGCAGCAGACCACAATTCAAACCCATCTAAATAGTTATAAACTTGTTCATAAAATGCAGCATCTTCTAAACTAAAACGTGGATTTTTAAAAACAGAATCGGTGAGTTGTCTTAACTTATAGGGCGTACATAATTGCATGTCGTCATTTAAATCAAGTAACAAACGATTTTTATTAGGACAAGTAATCCACTGCCATTGCTTTGATGCTTGTAACATTTACTCCTCCTTGGGTATGTTGAATAATTATTGCTCACAGTATAACCGCTTTTGACCACTTTTAAAATGCTTGCTTAGAACATTTATCGAACGATCAAAAGCTTAGATAACTGATCCTTATAAGCCGTTAACGATCGACTTTACCAATTGTGGACCTTTGTAGATGAACCCAGTATAAACCTGGACTAAATTTGCGCCTGCATCGAACTTTTCTTTTGCAGATTGCGCATCATCTATTCCGCCTACTCCGATGATTGGTAATTTACCTTGTGTTAAGCGTTTCAATTCACTCACTACCTCTGTAGAACGCATTCTAACAGGGTGACCTGATAAACCGCCGGCTTCTTCTGCATATTGCTGGCCCATAACTGCAGCTCGCTCAAGCGTGGTATTGGTGGCAATTACACCATCGATTTTATTATTTAAAAGTGATTCACTTACTTGTTGAATTTGAATTTGATCTAGATCCGGTGCAATTTTTACAAGCATAGGCACTTGTTTATTGTGCTTTGCAACTAAATCTAACTGTTCGTTTTTAAGACTTTGCAGTAAATCATCAAGTGCAGCGCCATATTGCAAGTCACGCAAGCCAGGTGTATTTGGTGATGAAATATTTACCGTAATATATGAGGCATGCTCAAACACTTTACGCATACAATGAATATAGTCATCTTTACCTTGTTCATTTGGCGTATCTTTATTTTTACCAATATTAATACCGAGTATGCCGCTGTATTTTGCTGCTTTTACATTTGCAACTAAGTTATCAACGCCTTTATTATTAAAACCCATGCGGTTAATAATAGCGTTTGATTCTGGCAACCTAAAAATACGAGGTTTATCATTACCAGCTTGAGCACGCGGCGTAATAGTGCCAACTTCAATAAAACCAAAGCCCATTTGGCTGAATGCATCAATACATTCCGCATTTTTATCAAGGCCAGCTGCTAGCCCTACAGGGTTTTTAAATTTCAGACCCAAAAAATCGACTGGCTTATCAGAAATATTTTGCGACCAAGCTAAATTTAAAGGTGTATTGGTAAAACGACGAAGATTATTAAGTGCAAACTCATGCGCCCACTCCGCATCACGGGTAAACATAAAACGGCGAGCTAAATCATAAAACATCAATATAATCCTCTTTTTAAATTTTAGACAAAAAAATACCTCAGACAAGGCTGAGGTATTGTATAACAATTTTAACAATCAGTTATTTATTTACTAAACAATTAACTGATTAAAGCTAAATTATTTTCCTGACGTATCACAATTGTGGCTTAACAACATAAGTTCACGAAGTGCAACCGAGAACTTAGCAAAGTCGTGGCTTTGTGATGTTTTAAACTCAGCCAGCATTTGTTTCCAGCGTTGAAGTAATAAATCTTGGCTATCCATCCACTCGTCTATTTGACTATCCACATCGCTCTCATCACCTTCAAAGCTATTTAATACAACTTCAGATAACGTACGTTGCTGCCAATCAAGCTCTTCTCGATAAGACGAGCGAGCAAGTGCTTGCCAATGATTTGCTACTGGTTGCTTAGTTATTTGCTCTAAGAACCAATGCAGACCCATTCTTGCACCTAGTTTAAAGTAAGTATTGGACACCATCGAAATACTCTTACCTGAACTATTCGCAACTTCTGCTAAATCCATCACAGAGAATAAGCTTGATAAAGAAACAATACGATTAGCTATATCTGTTGGAACGCCCGCGTCAATTAACTTATTGGCCTCAATTACAATACGATCATTTTCTTTTTCAATCATATACGTATTTAAGTTATCGCTTAAATCTTTAAAGGTTGGCGCAAAGAATTCAATTCCTTGTTCGATCGTTTGTGACTTATTACGGTGACGTAAGAACCAACGCGTTGCACGGCGCACAGTACGGCGAAGTTGGTAAAGCATTTCAGTTTGAACTGCTGCTGGTATTTTATTATCAAGTGCACTAATAGAAGACCATGTTTCACGCATTTCAAATATTTCGCTAGCAATTGAGTAACACATTGCTATCTCAGCTTCATTAGCACCGGTTTCTTCATGCATACGTACCATGAAGTTTAAACCCATATCGTTAACGATACTGTTAGCAAGTTTAGTTGCAATAATTTCTTTACGAAGTGGGTGGTTGTTCATCGCATCGTTAAACTTCTCACGCAATGGGCGTGGGAATGACTTAACAAGCAATTGGCGATAGTAAGGGTTTTCAGTAATTTCATCACTTACTAAAGACTCTTTTAATACCATTTTTGCGTAAGACACTAGCACTGAAAGCTCAGGACGAGTTAAGTCTTTACCTGCAGCGGCGCGCTCTGCCAATTCTTCATCACTTGGAATAAATTCGATAGCACGGTTTAACTTGCCTTCTTTTTCAAGCGCATGAATAAAGCGAATCTTTTCTTTGAGCGTTGAAGTTCCTTTAGACTGCGTAATTGAAATAGTATGTGTTTGACGGTAACAGTCTTTTAATACTAATTCAGAAACTTCATCTGTCATTGAGTAAAGTAGCTCATCACGTTGTTTACGTGTTAGGTCACCTTCAGCAACTAAGCCATTAAGTAAAATCTTAATGTTAACTTCGTTATCTGAACAGGCAACACCCCCTACGTTATCAATGAAGTCAGTATTAACGCGACCACCTTTAGCTGCAAATTCAACACGACCTAATTGCGTTGCACCTAAGTTACCGCCCTCACCTATTATTTTAGCGCCTAAATCTCTACCATTGATACGTAGTGCATCGTTTGCACGATCCCCTACATCGGCATCAGTTTCTTTAGAGTGTTTAATGTATGTACCAATACCGCCATTCCACAGTAAATCAAACTCCATCATTAATGAGGCTTTCATTAACTCATTTGGTGTCATACTAGCTTTTTTAGTGCCCAACATTTTTTTCATTTCTGGGCTAAGCGTAATTGATTTAGCTGCACGAGAGAACACACCGCCACCGGCAGAAATTAGCTCTTTATTGTAATCTTCCCAAGAAGAACGCGGCATATTAAATAAACGTTCGCGCTCAGGGTAAGATGTAGCAGCATCTGGATTAGGGTCAACAAAAATGTGCATATGGTTAAAGGCAACTTGTAGACGAATATGCTTAGATAACAGCATACCATTACCAAATACATCGCCTGCCATATCGCCAATTGCTACGACTGTAAAGTCGGTAGTTTGACAATCAATATCCATTTCACGGAAATGTCGTTTAACTGACTCCCATGCGCCTTTTGCTGTGATACCCATTTTCTTATGGTCATAACCAACCGAGCCACCAGATGCAAATGCATCACCTAGCCAGAAATTGTATTCGTTAGCAATGCCATTTGCGATATCAGAGAAAGTAGCGGTTCCTTTATCGGCTGCAACTACTAGGTAAGCATCATCTTCATCGTGACGAACAACATCGCGCGCTGGTACTATTTCACCACGCTCAATATTATCAGTAATATCTAAAAGACCACGGATAAAGATTTTATAACACTCTTGGCCTTCTTTGATAAACGCTTCACGCTCTGTCGGTAGTTGTTTACATACAAAGCCACCTTTAGAACCTACAGGTACGATTACCGTATTTTTAACTTGTTGTGCTTTAACTAAGCCAAGTACTTCAGTACGGAAGTCTTCACGACGGTCGGACCAACGCAGACCACCACGCGCTACTTTGCCGTAACGTAAATGCACACCTTCTACGCGCGGAGAATAAACAAAAATTTCAAACGCAGGTAAAGGAAGTGGTACATCAGGGATTAAGCTAGGTTGTATTTTAAACGACACATAAGACTTAAACTGTCCAGCATCGTATTTTTGGAAATAGTTAGTACGCAGCGTCGCAACAATCATATCTACGTATAAACGTATAATACGGTCATCATCAAGGTTTGCTACATTTTCAAGCTCTAAATAAATTTGCGTGCTTAGCTTTTCAAGTGTTTTAGCACTTGCAGGGCTTTTAACTGAGAACTTTTTAGCAAACAAGTTAACAATTTGCGCTGCGATATTTGGATAATTTGCAAATGTACTTTCTATGTAGCTTTGTGAGAACGTTACACCTATTTGACGCATGTATTTAGCGTACGCACGTAAAATAGAGGCTTCGCGGCCTGTTAAGCCACCCATTAACACTAAACGGTTAAAACCATCGTTTTCAAGGCGGTTGCCCCAAACATTTGTTAATGCAGCACGAAAACGTGCTGAGATTTTATCAAAATCCGCCATCCCTTTGCTGTCAATAAGCATCGAGAAGTCCATGATCCAGTTGATACGACCATCGCTAGTTTTAACTGAATATGGTGTTTCACCAACAACGCGAAGGCCAAAGTTTTCAAGCATTGGCATAACATCAGATAAGTGAATCGGCTCATCTTTATGGAATAAGCTTAATCGTACAATATTGCTGTTTGCTTCTTCTTGAGGACGATAAAACAGCATTTCTAGTTTGTTTTCATCGCTAAGTAGTTCTAACTTTTCAATATCAACAACCGCAGCACTTGGAAGCACTTCATCTTTGTACGAGCGTGCAAACGCGTTACAGTATTTACGATTTAAATCGTTACCACGAGCTTCACCCGCAGACTCTAAAAGAGCAGATTGAAGTTTATCTTCCCACGTACGTGCAGCTTCTACTAAATTGTTTTCGATGTCTTTCACGTTATATTCGATCTTGTTGTCGGTCACACGAACGGTGTAATGAGTACGCGCCAGTGTTGACTCAGAGAAATAAGTAGTAAATTCGACTTTATCGTCAGAATTAAATGCATTAGCTAATATATCTTGCGTTTCACGACGAAGAGCCGTGTTATAACGCTCGCGAGGTACATAAACCATACAAGATAAAAAACGACCATACGCATCTTTACGTACAAACAAGCGACACATATCGCGCTCTTGTACTTGTAACACACCCATAGCAACTTCAAGTAGCTCACCTTCGCGCGCTTGAACTAGCTCATCACGTGGGTAGGTTTCTAAAATATTTAAAACAGCTTTGTAAGCGTGAGTACCTTTAGCAAAATCACACATTTCCATAATGCGATTAATTTTACTTTTTAACACAGGTACATCAGTAGCACTGTTATTGTAAAAGCTTGATGAAAATAAACCGATAAAGCGGTCTTCACCAATTACATTGCCTTCATCGTCAAAACGCTTAATGCCTACATAATCGATGTAAGCTGGACGATGAACACGAGAAACAGAGTTAGTTTTTGTTAAAATCAGTAGGTTGCTGCTACGAGCTTCTTGACGTGCAACTTCAGGTAATTCTGATAATAAGCGAGTGTGTTCTTCAGTCGAGTTTTTCATCAAGCCTAGGCTTGTATCCATTTTACCTTTTAGTTGGTAATCACCTTGAACTGGGCTTAACTCATATTCACGGTAACCCATTAGGGTAAAATTATCTTTAGCTAACCAATCTAAAAACTCAGTTGTTTCTGAAACTTCATCTTTACTTTTATTATGATGACGTTTAGGTAACTCTTTAGTCACTGCAATTAATTTTTTACGGATTGGTTGCCAATCATCAACAGCAACTGATACATCAACAAGCACAGACTCTAATTCTTTTTTGAAAGACTCAATCACAGAAGAATCTGTTTGACGGTCAATTTCAATAAAAAATACTGTTTTAGTAGATGAAGATTCTTGCTCTGCTTTTAAATTTGATAATCCAGAAATTTTAGCGTTTTCATCGCGCTTAATTTTTAATGGGCAGTGAAGTAATAAGTGAGAGGCGATATTTTCACGAGTCATGGCCATACGAACAGAATCAACTAAGAACGGCATATCTTTAGTGATAATTTCAACGATTGTATGTGATGACTGCCAGCCATCTTTTGCCACTTCTGGATTGAAAACGCGGATAACAGCGTCGTCAGTAGTATTTTTTTCTAGCGAGTTCCAAAGGCTTAATGCTGCGCCATATAGGTCACTATCGTTGCGGTTTGCCAAATCCTCTTTAGACATATTGCTGTACAAGGCTTTGGCGAATTTCTCAACGAGTAACACATTATCAGCGCGAACTTTTTTCTGGATCAGCTTACAGACATTATCTAGGATAACCGAGGCTTGGCCTTCATTTCGTGTCATTGTATGTTCCTTAATCTATTACTGCTAAAAGCAGAATATTTGTACAGCGTATTATTAGCGTGGAGTCAGTTAAATTCTAACCCTTTTACAGCTAATAAACAGCCTTTTCGATGAAAACATTTTAAGCATTTCAGCTATTTGGTCATCTATTCACAAAATATAGATATAAATGGCCATTACTGGCCATTTAGGAGCAAAAGTATTCACATTATTTTTTCTGGTCAGTCCAGAGGAGGCTGCCAATTGCGGGTAATAACAACACTGCACCTAACATATTCACTAAAAACATGAAGGTTAATAGTATACCCATATCAACTTGGAATTTAAGATCTGAGAATATCCAAGTGCTCACACCAATAGCTAATGTAATACCAGTAAATAGAACCGCGCTGCCACGCTCAACAAGCGCATTTCGATAAGCAACACTAAGCGGTACGTTTTGCTTAAGCTGCCCCATCATCGACGACAGTATATAAATACCGTAATCAACACCAATACCTACACCTAATGCAATTACAGGTAAAGTAGAAACAGTTAAGCCTATTTCCAGCTGTACCATAAGTGCTTGGGCAAGGGTTGATACAATATAAAGCGGTAATACCACGGCTATTGTTGCTTTTACGCTTCTAAAGCTCATTAAACATAAAATAATAACGGCACCATAAACGTAAAGCATCATGGGTATTTGTGCTTCTGATACAGACTCATTAGTAGCTGCCATTACGCCCACAGGTCCTGACGCTAATTTAAATGCCAATTTATCAGTGCCCTCTTCTTGGGCAAATTGCTTAACACTCTTAATTACGGTATCGATAGTTTGTGCTTTATGATCATCTAAGAATATAATCACTGGCATAACAGAACAATCACCGTTAAGTAAGCCTGTACTAGTTTCAACTCGAGACGTTGACTGTACTAAGCTCGCTGAATTTCTTGGCAAACTCTGCCATTTTAAATTGCCTTCGTTGTAGCCCGCGTTAACCGATTGAGCTACAGAGCTCAAACTTACAGCAGACTGCACACCGGGCACATTCTCAACTTTGTATTGAAAACGGCTTATACGCTCCATCACATCATGCTCAGTACATGCTGCAGGATACGCCTCTACAATTACTTTTAAAATATCAGACGAGATAGTGTACTTATCCGATATTAAAAACGTGTCTTGGTTATAACGGGCATCTTGATGCAGAGATGGCGCGCCTGCGTGTAAGTCACCTATGCGCATTTTATCAGCTTGCCAGTAGCCTAGAGCAAATAAAACAAGGGTAAAACCGATAATCATTTTAGCGATTTTAGGATCGGTTGCTTTTACTAAAATGTCTCTGATCTTATCAAGTATATTAGGCTTCTCAGCATCACCAGATTGAATATGTACACTGTTTTCAAAGTTCATGTACGACGCCCAAACTGGCAGCAAAATTAAATTTGTAAATATAATTACTGCCACACCTAAACTCGCTGTAATAGCAAGTTCGCGGATAATACCAATATCAATAGTAAGTAATGTTAAAAAGCCTACGGTATCTGAAAGCAGTGCAATACCACCAGGTATTAATAAAGCCCTGAAACTTGACTGACAACAAATTCGCGTACTTTTTCCTTCACCTACTTTTTTACCAATCGCATTGATCATCTGCACACCATGGCTTACACCAATAGCAAACACTAAAAACGGCACCAATATAGACATAGGGTCTAGTCCAAACCCTAAACTTGAAAGCAGGCCTAATTGCCAAATAACAGCAATAATAGAACACGCGATTGGCAAAATAGTTAGCTTTAAACTGCCACAAAATAGCCAAACCATAATAAAGGTAAAGGCGATAGCAATGGCAAAAAATACGACCACCCCTTTTGCGCCTTCAGCTATATCACCAGCCATTTTTGCAAAGCCAATAATATGAATACTTACTTTGTCTGTACTTAAAGGCTCTCTTAAATCACTTTCTAGCTTTTGTGCAAAAGCTAATGTGTCTAATTTTTGTTGTGTTTGAGGATCTGTTTCTAAAAGTTGAGCCGTTACCATTGCACACGAGTAATCGCTGGCAATCATACGCCCTACAACTTTTGCTTTTTCAATGTTTTCCTTTACTACACCTAATCCACGCGTATCTGCTTTAAAGTTTGCAGGAATAATTGGACCACCGGCAAAGCCATCCTCTACTACTTCTACAAAGCGAGCACTAGGTGAAAATATAGAATTCACTAAAGGACGATTTACACCAGGAATAAAATAAAGCTGATCGTGAACCGCTTTTAATTGAGTAAAAAATTCTGGATTAAATATATCTCCGCTGTCGTCACATACTGAAATTAAAATACTGTTTGCACCACCAAACTGTTTTTCATGTTTAGTGTATACCTTCATGTAATCGTGATTTAACGGAATATTTTTATTAAACGATGCATCAAGTTGAATTTGAGTCGCTTTAAATACAAGTAAACAGGTTATAAGTGCAAAACTTATAAGCATAATTAAGCGATGTCTAAAAATCGCCTTTTCAATAAAATCGAGTAACTTATGCATTAAGGGGTTAACTCCTTCACTTTAATGCCATCTTCTGTAGCCATGATCAATCTGTTATCTAAAATTACACCATCAAGAATCGCTTTACCGTCAGCAAGCTGCTCATGGGTGAGTAACCCATCTTGAAGATGAAAAATAACGCCACTATTAGCGAGCATGAGCCATTGTTTGTTATTATAATTAATGATGTTGTTAATCGTCGCTGTTTTAACATTTTCAAAATGCTGCCACTGCTTTTCGCCACTTTGCTTTGCAAAAACATTACCTCGAAGCCCTGCCACAATTTCTTGTGTGCTATCAGAGGCAACTGCAAAGAATGAACCGGGATAAACTTCTTCTATTCTTTGCCAAGTTTGACCATCGTCAACGCTTCTGGCCATTAAACCCATTTCACCAACGAGCATTAATCCATTGTCTGTTTTTTCTATGCGATTAAAGTGCGGTAAAATAGAAGCAGTTTCCGCTTCGTATCCTTGTGGGTCATTTTCTTTTAAATCGTTTAAGTAATCACGATCATCACTAAAAAGTAGCGAATCTAAAAAGCGTTTTTGCCAATGTTGACCACCGTCTGTAGTTTGATAAAACATGCCATATGCGCCCACTGCAAAACCTTTTAAGTCATCTTCAAATAAAATATCTAAACATGGTTTGTCTAATTCAGGTAATGCTTGTTGTAGCTGCCAATTAACGCCACCGTCAATAGTATTTATGATTGTTGCATCGTGGCCACACGCCCATCCATTATTTTCGTTACTAAAATCAACGGCAGTTAAGAGCACTTGAGTCGGAACTAGCTCAGCTTGTTGCCATGAATCACCCGATGTACTTTTAATAACAGTACCGTGTTTACCAACAGCAATTAAGCCATTACCCGTGTTAGTTATATCGGTGAGTAAGGTTTTAGCTGCATTTGTTGCACTGATTGCATAGTTAGGGGCTTCTTGTGCAACACTCGCACCGCTTATTATCAGGCTGGCATATACCAAATACTTCATAAATTTTAATCGCCTTGTACGAGAGAGTTGTTTGTCTTTTTACTAGGGAGTGCGTTGCGCGCTGTAAGACAAACGCGATGAGAAAGGAAAAGGCACTTAACATATTGTTAAGTGCCTAGTTTAATACTATCTACCAGCGCGACGTAAAGCGCTTGAAGTAAATTCGTTATCGTTAAACGACTGTGAAAAATCGTACATTTTTTCTTGGTTATCTAAACCAATTGCTAAATAACGACGAGAATTCAAATCATGATAAACCTCAAGCGTACTCCACTGTGTAGGAACTTCGTAATAGTTAAGGCCATAAGCCATGGCTACACGGTAAAGTTGGTCGCGGTTATCATAAATATCAGTTACCTGTACTTGCCAGCTATCTTCATCAATGTAAAACACACGTTTTTTATAGATATGGCGTGTATCATCTTTTAAGTTAGCTTCAACAACCCAAACACGATGTTTTTCGTAACGTGTATGTTCTGGGTTAATATGGCCAGGCATTAAAATATCATCGTACTCTAGCTTGTCGCTATGAAGTTTGTAGCTGTTGTAAGGTATATATAACTCTTGCTTACCTTTCAGCGTCCAGTTGTAACGATTTGGTGAGCCATTAAACATATCAAAATCATCGGTAGTGCGCAGGCTATCTGCAGCTGTGCCTGGTGCATCATATGCAACATTAGGTGCACGACGAACACGACGTTGTCCCGAGTTATAAGTCCATGCTTGGCGCGGCGTTAATATTTGGTCCATTGTTTCATGAACTAATAATGCAGTACCCGCTAAACGTGCAGGCTCTGTAACGCTTTGTTTAAACTTAAACAAAATGTTTGAGTCTTGTAGCTCTGCTGGTGTAGCGCTTGGGTCTGAGTATTTAACTAATAGCTGCTCATCAAAACCAACATAGTTGTAAGAACCAGATGCAGTCGGTGCAGCTTGACCACCAAAACGCTCAATAGACTGGCCACGGTAACGTAATAAGTGATTCCAAATTGCCTCTAAACCTGTTTTAGGGATAGGGAAAGGAATACCAATCGCGGTATTTTTAATACCGTTACCGCCTTCGATTAATTCAGCAGTTGATGCAAACTTTTTAGTTGCGTCATAAACAAACTGAGGGTAAGAAGCTGAGCGGCGTGTTTCATACACTGGCATTTTAAATGTGTCTGGGTATGCTTCAAATAAAGCAATTTGACCCGGACTTAAATTGGCTTTGTACTTTTCAATATTACTTTTATCGATAGTGAAAAGTACTTTGTCAGTCGCAAATGGGTCAAGGTGATGCATACCAGCTTCATAACCTGCAGGCGCTGTTGTAATTCCGTTATTCCACGCTGGAATAGAACCATCAGCATTCGCAGCTTTTTCTGCACCCATTGGTGTTAAGTTTTGACCTAATTGAGCAACTTCATCAGCGCTTAATTTAGCCAAAGCTGCGCTGCTTGCAAACAAACTACAAAATGCTGTAGCGATGAGGGTAGGTTTTTTAATCATAGTAATGTTACCCCTAAATAGAATATTTTAAGTTAAAAGAAACGTAATCGCGGTCTGAGAATGTATTAACACCGCCACCGCCCCAAAACGAGTTATAGCTCACATCAAGTGACCACGCATTTTGGTAGTTAAAGTTCATCGTAGCACCTAAAGATTTACGATCTTCGATAAATAAGAACATAGGATCTGGTGTATTACCGTTTACGTCATGAGAAAATACAAAACGTGGTGAAAAGTTAATACCTTTGTAAAAGTTGAAGTAATCGCCTTTCGCAATTAGGCGGTAACCCCAAGACGATGCTGTAGCGAATGATTTTTCTTCAGCGCCATTTGATAGACCAAGTTGCAATGTTGAATAATCAGTAGTACCTGGGCCTGTTATTGTGCCACTACGGCCAGTACCGGATACATTTAAACGCATTTCGTCATAGTCAGGCATATCGTGAATTTTAACTGCACCCACTTCACCAACTACAGCCCAACTATCAGCACCTAATGAAGGACCAAATAAATGTGTTGCTGTAAATTGAATTTGTGATGTATCGCGTTCAATGTAGCCTTTGGCAACTTCACCTGCACCAACTGAGCTTACCGCATCGCCTATACTCATTTGCGAAATACCCGCAAAATCAGGACGAATACCAGCAACCGCCAATTGTTCAGGCATAGCTGTGTAAAGTAACTCTACGTCATCAATTTGTAGCGGTTCATCTTGGCGAAAAGCAAATTCACCCGCGAAGGCTGTTTCGCCGATAGTCGTATTAAAACTTAAACCATATAACTTAATATCTTCAGGGTACTCATTTTCAGCTTTAGAAAAAGCAGTTAAATCAGCAACATTATCTGACGTAATTTCTGTTGTCATGATCATCGCTAAATCTTGGGCAATTGCAGCTTGTGAAAAGTTTGATACGCGACCAGATATAAGCGGACGACGGCTATGGTAATTCACATGATAGAGTGCAATCTCAGTATCATTAAATTCAGGTAAAAATACACCTAAACGTAAACCATACTGGCCGCCATCTTCTGGCTCTGTTTTACCATTATCCCCTTTACCTTTTAAAGCAACTTTAGTTGGGTATGCAAGATACATTTGAGCTAATAAAGCACTTCCTTCTGCACTTGAAGGATCAATACCTTGTGCTGCTGCGGCTAATGCAAAATCAGATGTTAAGTTATTCAAGCTATCTGTTAAAAAAGCAACATCAATATCAGGGTTAGACGTAAAACCTAATTGAACATTCTGCTGATAACCATTTTCTGCTGCAAAGTCATTAGTCGAAAAATACGTACCAGCTGCTGGTAAACGCGTTTCTTGCCATTGGTATTGGTAGAAACCTTCAAGGGTAATGTTGTCAGTAATGCCAAGCGATGCCCAAAGCATGCCTACAGGTATGAATGCTTCTTTAAGCTCAGCACCTGGCGCTTTCAATCGGTCAATATCAACTGGGTTTACGTTAATACCATGAGATATAAGTGTACTCTCACCCCAGTTAACTACTTGTTGACCTAAACGGACAGATAAAGGGTTATTACCATCATTTAAATCAAAATCAGCCCACACAAACGCATCTAATAAACGAATATCTGCACAACTTTGCGCTTTAGTGTCTTTATCATCACACGGATCAACCCCCTGCCCTGATGTAGGATTTGAATATGCATGATTGCCATCCATCAACGCAAAGTCATAAAAATACATGAAGCGAGTGAACAAACCGTAGTTATCTTTATTTATTGAAAGGTCGTGTGTTCCCTTCAAAAGTTTTGAAAATGAGTCACCACTGTCAAAATTTAAATTACCAGCATCACCATTATTTGAATAAGAGCCAGGTTGAGCCCATACATCTTGAGATGAGTAAATAGTGTTGTTTAGCGCAGGGTTGTAACCTGTCCAATCAAATGCCGGATTGTTACTTTTACCAATTAGGCTAAAGTCTCTGTCTTCTACGCGAACACTTTGCCCATATGAAAAGGTTGAATCGAAGGTAATATCAAAACCTCCAGCTTCAAATGTTACAGCTTGTGTACTTGCTGCAGATAAACCTAAGCTAGCGGCTGCTATACCTATAGCGATTCTATTTTTAACAAAAAGCGATCTTCTTATCATTTTGGTTCCCCCCTGTCGCGGGTCATTTTGTGTGATCAAGTTATTGTTTTTAGTGTAATCATAACGATAGAAGCGAATCAGTGAAATTACAAATACTCGCTCTAATCTTCCGTATACTTTATATTTTGGTTGACGCTTACGTATTGGTAAGACGTCGTACCAGATAATTTATACACGTAATTTAACAATAGGACAAATTGAAATTAACAAAAATACAATATTTTTATGTATATATAACATAAAAACCGAGTGTCAGGCCACTCGCTCTAGGCGGATAAACTTGTTTTCGGGGGTTAATAAGAGTCTAAAACGGCCACGTACACCTAAACTTGAAATGAAGGGCCTCAAATGTGTAGCAGCAAAACGAATCGTTTTACCGCCATCTTCTACAACTTGTAAAGAGCTAAAACGGCCATGGTAGTAATCCATGCACTCGTTATAGCTCAATCTTAAGGTAAAATAATACTCAATCATTTATGCGAGCGCTTTTTCAACCTTTTCATACAAATCAGCACTTAGCCCATCTAGATTAGCTAAGCGTTGTAATTGCAGTTTCATTGCTTGAGAGCGAACATCATCGTAACGCTTCCATGACATGAACGGTGTTAGCATACGAGACGCATTTTGTGGATTAATTGCATTAAGTTTTATTAACAAGTCACCTAATAACGTATAGCCTTGGGCATCTGAGCGATGAAATTGTGCTGTATTAAAGTGACTAAAGCTTCCTACAAGTGCACGTACACGGTTGGGGTTTGAAAAATCAAAACACGGATGTTCGTAAAGTGCCTTAATATTATCTATAGCTTTATTGCCTGACTGCATAGCTTGCAGTGCAAACCACTTATCCATCACTAAAACATCATGGCGCCATTGACTATCAAAATGATTCAAAAGCTCTTCTTGTATAGGGTGGGATGCTTTTACCACTGCGCTTAGTGCACCAAGTACATTGGTCATATTAGTCGAACTTGCGGCTTCTTTAATAAAGCTTACAGCCTCTGGCTTTTGAGTTTTAGCCAAATAATGCAAGCATGTTTGTTTTAAAGCGCGCTTAGCAACGGAGCTTGCACTTATACTGCCATCATCTTCAAGAGATTCGTAACAAGCAAGCAGTTCATCAGCAAGTTCGTCAGCAATTTGTTGCTCAAACTTTTCTGTTATTTCAATAATCTCATCAACAGGTATTACTTCAAATTCAGCGGCTAATGTATCAAAACTTGGCAGTTTAAATAGCTCTGCGATTAAGGCTAAATCACCCTCTTTGGTGTTTATAAGTACACGTAGCGCATTTATAGTTTCGCTACTTAACATGCTATTAGTTGTGTCGGTAATCTGAGATTTAATCGCTTTAATAAATAGCTGCTGTTGGGCATCCCAACGTGAAAAATCACTGCGTGCAAAACGCATAATATGCAATAGTTCGGGCTCTGTTGTTTGCTGATTTAAAATACAAGGTGCAGAAAAATCTTCGAGTAAAACCGCAACAGGCTTTTCTAAGATATTGTCAAAGCTAAATGTTTGAGTCGTACTTGTTACATCAAGTACATCATCTAGTTTTTTACCTTTGTATTGCAGAGCAATACTTTCCCCATTCGCATCAAGTAGTTCAATAGCAAAAGGTATATGAAGTGGTTTATTGTCTGGCTGATTGTCCGGTGCTGCTTGTTCTATTGTTAATGTATACGTATTTGAACTGCTATCAAAATGTTGTATTGCATTTAAGCGCGGGGTACCCGATTGACTATACCACAGCTTAAATTGCTCTAAATTTACACCTGATGCATCGCTCATTGCACTGACAAAGTCATCACATGTTACTGCTTGCCCATCGTGGCGCTCAAAGTAAAGTGTCATCCCTTTTTGAAAATTAGTTTCACCTAGTAACGTGTGCATCATACGGATAACTTCAGCACCTTTATCGTATACAGTTACAGTATAAAAGTTATTCATTTCAATAACTTTTTCAGGACGAATCGGATGCGCCATAGGGCCTGCATCTTCGCTAAACTGATGCGTACGCATTACTTTAACTGCATCAATTCGGTTAAGTGCACGAGAGCCTAAATCACTACTAAACTCTTGGTCTCTAAATACGGTTAACCCTTCTTTTAGCGATAACTGAAACCAATCTCGGCACGTTACACGATTGCCCGTCCAGTTATGAAAGTACTCATGCCCTACAATGGATTCAATCGTATGGTAGTCTTTGTCTGTCGCTGTTTCTTGATTGGCTAATACACATTTACTATTAAAAACGTTTAGCCCTTTATTTTCCATCGCGCCCATGTTGAAAAAATCGACGGCTACAATCATATAAATATCAAGGTCATACTCTAAATTAAAGCGTTCTTCATCCCATTGCATTGCTTTTTTAAGTGAAGCAATAGCATGAGGTGTTTTAGATAAATTACCTTTATCAACAAATAATGCTAACTCTACGTCTTTGCCGCTTTTAGTCGTGTACGTATCTTTTAAAACATCAAAATCGCCCGCTACAAGTGCAAATAAATAGCTCGGCTTTTTAAATGGGTCTTGCCATTTCACAAAATGACGACCATCTGATGTTTCACCGCTATCTACTTGATTACCATTAGAAAGAAGTTGTAGATACTTTTTATCGGCAATAATAGTTACATCAAACGTGGCAAGTACGTCAGGGCGATCCATGTAATAGGTGATTTTTCTAAACCCCTGCGCTTCGCACTGTGTGCAATACGCACCGCCCGATAAATATAAACCTTCTAAAGAAGTATTCGTCTCAGGTGATATCTCGGTCACAATACTTAATTGGCAACTATCCGGTAGGTTATTAATTATTAGCTGCTCACCAACAATTTCATAATCCGTTATATCAACTGTATCAACAGATAAAGACAGTAAACGCAAATCAATACCATCAAGCACTAAAGGTGCTTTTTTATCACCAACTCGGGTAAGTGTTAGTAAAGAGCTTACTTTGGTTGATAAAGGCTGTAGGTCAAATGTTAGCTCTGTGTGGTCAATTAGAAAGTCAGGAGCTTTATAGTCTTTAAGATATTGTGCTTGAGGTTTACTTGATTCAGTCATAGATACTCCAAAGCAGCTCCTTTTAAGTTAAAAGGAGCTGCTTAAAATTAGGCAGATTGTTTTGGCTTAATACGTAAAATTTTAATGCCTAAGTAGGCATAAACAACCGCTAAAACAGGGTTAATTAAGTTAAAGAAAGCGTAGAGTGCATAATCAAAAGGGTTTATAAGTAAAACGCTTTGCATGTATGCGCCACACGTATTCCATGGAATTAGTGGGCTAGTAATTGTACCGCCATCTTCCAATGTACGAGATAAGTTAACAGGCTTCAAACCACGTTTTTCGTATTCATCTTTAAACATACGTCCAGGTACAACAATCGCTATATATTGATCGGCCGCTATTACGTTAGTTCCTATACACGTAGCTATTGTCGCCGCAATTAACGACCCCGTGCTTTTAGCTATTTTAAGTATGCTTTTTACGAAAATATCCAAAAGACCTGTTTTTTCCATAATGGCACCAAACATCAGTGCAGTCATAATCAGCCATGTAGTTGTAAGCATACCGGCCATACCGCCACCGCTGAGTAAGGAATCCATCTTATCATCGCCGGTACTTATGCTAAAACCATCAAAAAAAGTAGTCCAAACAAGTTTGAAGTAGCCAACTAGCTGTCCTTGAGAGACGTCAATTTGGCTAGCAATTAGATCAGACTGAAACAACATAGCCCAAACAGCGCCCACAACAGCACCAATTGAGATAGCAGGAAATGCTGGCATTTTTTTAATAGCTAAAACTAAAAGTACGATTAACGGGATCAGCATTTCAAAACCAATATTAAAGTTTTGCTGTAAAATAGCCGTTATTTCATCAATGCGCCCTGCTTCGCTTGAAGCCGTTGCATTAAAGCCCATGAATATAAATATAATTAGTGCAATTACAAAACTCGGTACTGTCGTCCACAGCATATGTTGAATATGCTCAAACAAATCAGCGCCAACAACTGCTGGTGCTAGATTGGTTGTTTCTGACAGCGGGCTTAGCTTATCACCAAAGTACGCGCCAGATATAACTGCACCTGCGGTTACTGTTTGCTCAAGTCCAAGACCCGTAGCAACACCTATCGTAGCAGCCGTGGTCCAAGAACTACCAATACTCATTGCTACAATGCCACAAATTAAACAACTCGCTGCATAAAACCAACTTGGATTTATAACTTGTAAGCCATAATAAATTAGAGTTGGTACAGTCCCAGAAAGTAGCCAAGTACCAATTAATGCACCTACCATAAGTAAAATTAAAATAGCACCAAGTGAAAGCGTTATGCCTTCGATCATAGCTTGTTCTAATTTTTTCCATGTGTAACCGTTTTTAAGACCAATTAAAGCCGCTGCAAAAGTGGCAAATAAAAGTGCTATTTGGTTAGGACCGGATGAAGAGTTGTCACCGAATAAGTATACAGCCGCGCCAAGTAAACAGATTAATACAGAGATAGGAATTAATGCATCAAAAAACGAGGCGGGTTTGATTGGTTTATCTTCCAATGGCTTCAAAATAGAGACTCCTACACACACTTGCTGTGTGTTTAATTATTATTTTTAGCACGTAAAGCGCATTAATTGAGCGTCATTAATCCAGCTCAACTTTATGTAATCGAAGATTATAACAATTTAGTAAATTTTAGGTAGTAAAAAAGGCGCCAATGCGCCTTTTTTACAAAGGTAAAACCAGTTATTACTTCTTAGCTATACGACCATAATTAATATAATCTTGAGTAATTAATGCAGCCTCTTCCAAAAATGGGTCAAGCTCTTCGATTACTTCTGGTATATCGTCTAAGTTTTCTACCGGGTCTTTACCTAAACGCTTAAGACGTTCATTAGTACGTACAAGTGCACGTGCTTCACCTTCATCTTTTTCTTTAATACGGTCTGCTTCAACTAAAGAGATAGTTTTACGGTCTTTCTCTTCGTTGTATAAGGTAATGTCATTAAATACATAACCAAATTCTGGCTCTGATTTAATTCGTACTTCGTGTTGTTTTTCAAGGTACGTAATAAAAGGTGTTAGATTACCTAGTTTTTTATATTTCGCTTTAACAATGCTGTCCCAAGGAAGTGCATTATCTTGCTTACTTTCGCCCCACTGTGCAGGATCAATTGCTGATGGAAACGAAATATCAGGGATAACACCTTTATGTTGCGTGCTACCACCGTTAATACGATAAAACTTAGCAATAGTATACTGTACACTGCCTAGCGCATTATCGTATAGGTCATAAGCACGGCCTAAGCCTTTGTGCTGCTGTACAGTACCCTTACCAAATGTTTGCTCACCAATAATTACAGCGCGACCGTAATCTTGCATTGCTGCTGCGAATATTTCAGAAGCAGAAGCACTGTAACGATCAACTAACACAGTTAAAGGGCCGTCATAGTAAGTTATACCATCACGATCTTTTTGCTCTTCAATACGGTTATTTAAGGTATGAATTTGAACAACAGGGCCCTGGTCAAAAAACAAACCTGACAATTGTGTTGCTTCATATAAAGAACCACCACCATTTTGGCGCAAGTCGATAATAATACCATCAACCTTTTCTTCTTTAAGCTTAGCAAGTTCTACTTTTACATCTTTCGAAAGATTATTGTAAAAGCCAGGAATTTCAATCACCCCAATTTTACTTGTTAGATCAGAGTATTTTGCTTCAAATACTTCTGATTTAGCCGCTCTATCTTCAAGTCGAATTTTATCGCGAGTGATTTCTACAACTTTCGGAGCGCCGTGAGCATCAACACCTTTTAAATACTGTAGACGTACTTTAGTCCCTTTAGGACCTTTAATTAAATCAACTACGTCATCTAAACGCCAGCCAATTACATCTACAAACTCTTCTCCATCTTGAGCAACACCAATAATGCGATCATCAGCTTTAATTTGATCTGTTTTATCTGCAGGGCCTCCCGGCACTAAGCTGCGAATAACAGTGTAATCTTCATCAGGGCTTAATACGGCACCAATGCCCTCAAGCTCTAAGTCCATATCCATTTTGAATTGCTCTGCACGACGTGGCGATAAATAAGACGTATGCGCCTCAATACTGCGTGCTAGCGAATTCATAACAATTTGAAATGCATCTTCTGAATTTGATTGTACTAAACGTTTTTCTGCATTTTTGTAGCGTTTGGTCAGCACCTCTTTAATGCCTTCCCAATCTTTACCCGTCATTTTTAAACGCAGTGCGTCGTACTTTACACGCTCACGCCAAATTTCATCAAGCTCAGCTTGTGACGCAGGCCATGCTGAATCTTCACGGTCAAAAAAGTATTCATCTTCTTTATCAAACGTCATCTCTTTTTCAAGCAGAGTAAGTGAATACTCGTAACGTTCAAAACGGCGTTTAAGACTTAAGTTAAAAATATCAAACGTAAAGTCTAATTTACCGGTAGTAATAGCGTTATCAAAGTCATCACGATATTGCTCAAATGAGGCGATATCACTGGCTAAGAAAACGCTTTTATTAAAATCAAGGGATTCGATATAACGATCGTACACTTTACTAGAAAGCTCATCGTTAAATCGAACCGGTGTATAGTGTGAACGAGCAAATAAGCTAGCCACTCGTTTGCTAGCAGTACCATGTTGACTCTCTTGCTTGAGCTGGGGTAAATCGTCAATAGTGACGGCTTCTACAGCAGCAAATAATGAACCTGAAAACAGGGCAGCAACTAACGGAATGAGCGTAAACTTTTTACTCATACACAACTCCTTAATTTAATTACAACTTAAACAATGTATAAGCTGTCAGCTTTGGTTTTAACTTGCATACCTGTTACTAACTCAACATGAACATCATCTTTGTTCACTTCAGTTATTACTGCATTTACAAGTGCTTGGCCAAGTTTAACCTTAACCTTATTATTAACCTTGACCTCAGTTGCTGGCAAAGGTTCAATTTTTCCTGAACGCTTAGCCGGCGCTGCTTTAGCAGGTTTGTTAGCTGCAGGAGCGTTTTTATCGCCTGGTTTGCTAGCATGAGCTGGTTTTTTCTTGAAAGATTTAGAATCAGAATCTTGGCGAGGACGCTGTTGTTTTTTGCGTTTAGCCATTTTAGCGCGGCTTTCTTCCAATGCTTTTTGCGCATGGTCGATATGCTCTTGCTCAACTTTTTCACCTTGATTACCATCAAGATCAATACGAAACTCTGACTTGGTCACAGCTTCTAAATAACGCCAGTTAGACGTGTATTTTCTAAGCGCTTGACGAACTTGAGTCTTACTTACTTTTTCAGACCCTTCAATACGCTCAGCAATATCTTTAAAAATACCTACTTTAAGCGGCTTGATGCCATCTTTTTGTTTAAAACATTGTGGGAATTCTTGATATAAAAATTCCAACACTTCATTAATATCTTTTAGCTTGTTTGTGGTTTCCATTTTAGAACCTATTTTTCACATCTTTTCATCAAGGGACGAATCGACGTAGTGTGTTACCCAGTCGACCAACTCTTCGAAATCGGCTTCTATAACAGCCATATCACCTCGAAGGTGTTCCCAAATACCATTAATTGTTTCATCAATAAATTCACATTCTGAATCATCTGGAAGACGATCCCATGCAATATGAATCAAATCATTGAGCGTTTCCGCTACATGTTCTTCTTCGCCTTCCCAATCGCCAACATCTTGTACAGCAAATAGGTAGTCTTGAACATTTAGCAAATCTTTCATTACAAGCTCGCCTCTAAGCATTTTACTAATGCTTCTAGACCGGCTTTATCGTCAGCATCAAATCGACCGATACTCGGACTATCAATGTCTAGTACAGCAAATACTTTACCATGTTTCATGATAGGTACAACCACTTCAGAATTAGACGCTGCATCACAGGCTATGTGGCCGTCAAAAGCGTGAACATCTTCAATTAATTGTGTTTCTACAGTTGCCGCAGCAGTTCCGCATACACCCTTTCCTACTGGAATTCGAATGCATGCAGGGTTACCTTGAAACGGACCAAGTACTAATTCAGTAGGAGAATCCATAAAGTAAAAGCCCGCCCAATTTACATCCTTTAAAGAGGTAAATAACAGCGCGCTTATGTTTGCCATATTGGCAATTACATTGGATTCACCAGCTATCAGCGATTCAGTTTGCTTAACTAATGACTGGTAAAAATCGTGCTTTTGCATACCAAACTACTTCTTATTAAACATACAGTAGCTAAAGGTACTCTTTGTCGTGAAAAATTGGAACCTTTTGGAGGTAAAAAAAAGGAAATCACACCGTTTATCAGTGCGCTTGGTTAATAATGCTGCGATTATTTTTTTGCCGTTTTACGAAGACCAAACAAAAACAGCCCAGCAGCGAATGCTGACATTATACTATTGATCAAAAATATCTCCCCTGTTGTGGCACTTAATAAGTAACTAAATATCGCTCCGCCTAGTAATCCAAGAGTTAATACCCCTGAATAATTAACTTTAGAATACTTAAACATGAGTAAATACCCAGGCACTACAAAAGCAGCCATTGTTAAGCCTACTATGTGTGCATTTGATATAGCAGTCATTAATAAGGTAAGAAATATTGAGACAAATTCGCCTTCAAGCGTAAGTGAGTAATAAACACCAAGTAAACTGCCTACAATAACAGGCGATAATAACGAAAGCCCTACGCTTTTTGCTAGCTGATGTTTCATTTAAAATCCTTAATACACAAATCTAAATTCTATGTATAAAGCATGCACCAAGATCTAAAGGTTAGAAACAGAGACTATGGTCGTAATTTATGATTAAAAATAAACCTTATTGCAGTATGAGCCTATTACTTTATTAATAGGCTCATAAGTTTGGGTCACACTTATCAAAATGCTTATAACTTAGCTATTTTATTTGATAACTCAAAATGGCTAGATGTTACTATTTCCTCAAGCACTGCCACCCTTTTGCTCAACATCGCTGTTTGTTCCTCTAATTTTGTTATCTTGTTATTATTATTTAGTCCTTTAAATTTTGCGTACGCTGCCATTATTGTAGTTTTATAGGAGAAATAACGTTTAGTAATAATAAGAATCAAAAAGGGTGAGCTAAATATAATTATTACAATAAATAATTCTAGCATGGTCGTTTCCCACTCAGTTTAAGTTAGCTTGTTGCGTGTAAAGGCCATTTTTAGTGCATTGAAATAATTTTGATAATGTAATTTCGCGCTGCTTTCCTCGTCGAATTAGCATCTCAACATACACAATACTTAACACAATGGCTGTTGCTTTAAATAAGTTACCTTGTAGATCACCTACTGCGCCACCCGACATACCAAATATTCCGTAAGCTGCATTCATAAAAATATGCATCCACATAGGAAACCAAATACGATAACCACATTCACAATATAGCCACGCAAACCATGTACCTGCTACAGTAGTGATTGCAACCGCCATCAATGCAGAAATCGCATCATTGCCTTGATAAATATGGCCCAGACCAAATATTACTGAACTAATTAATGCCGCAGGCACAAAGCCCCATCTACAATATTTAAATAAAACACCAAACAATGCAGCCCTAAAAATTAGCTCTTCAAAAAAACCCGCATAAACTGAGCCAGTTATTATTGCTGGTATTGATAGGTTAAGTTCATCACTCAAAAATCCATAACCTATAGCCATTGGAGTACAACAAATAATTGCTGCGAGAGCATAGTTAATAAAACCAGAGGAATTGAGCCCTATAGATTCAAAAGGCTTACTTTGTTTAAACAAAATAATAGCCGCAATAACTAACGGTCCATATAAAAAAGTATATTTAGCGGGGGTAAATAAAATGCCAGTTAGATTATCAAGTTCAGACAACCAGCTAGACCAACCTTCTCCCCAAAACTGCCTCATTACATAGTGGCAAAATACAAATATAGAAATTATTGCAAGTGCCTTGATAGTGTATTTCATATCTACTTTTCTCGTTAAGTTGTAAATTTCAACTTAATCTTGGCAATAGTAAAAATACAAAGCGACCTATTAGGTCTCAATTACAAGACGAGGTATAAAGCCCATGTTTTAGGGGGGGTTAACATGATTTTGGGATTAATGACAAAGCATCTTTTATTACTTTTACATAAGAACGAGACACAGGAATTTTAATATCAATTGTATGTAGCGATAATTGCAACCCTCCAGCATTACCACTGTAGTGTTGAATGTTTTGCAGGTTGACCGCATAAGAACGGTGGCATCGTAATATGATTGTATTTTCTGGAAGCTGCTTTAATAAACCGCTAAGAGATACACGTAATAGTTTACGTGAAGTTGAAGCTCCTTCTTGTATTGTTATTTCACAATAGTTGTCTGAAGATTTAATAAATAAAATATGGTGATGAGCCGTGTTAATTTTGTCGTTTTTGTTATCACCTTTGAGAGTAATTGTCTTTAATTCAACTTCTCTCAACTGCTCTTGATCAACGCTAACTTTACTTGGCTTAGTTAAATCTATTACATGCCTATTTACCACAAGTAAAAAAATAAGAGGAAATACACCAATACAAAAAATATACCCTACAAAAAGTAATTGATTCTGCCAATGCCAAGACCCAAGTACAGCAACCACAAAATACCCATGATTGAATATCGCAGTAATTAAAATATATGTGATAGGAATAATAATTAAACGGTTTAATTTACTTAGCTTAAACTTAAGTAACACTATTTCTATGAAACCTGACAATAGCAAAGCACAAAAGGTTACTAACCCATAACCAAAAAGCCGCAGAAACTTGTAAGACTCGGTATCGCTTGAAGTGCCAAAAGGTTGAAATACAAAAAGTACAAAAAGCGTTATAAACGAAAACATGACGGCACGATATAAAACTAACTTTCTCGAATCTAGATCATCTTTGAGCCACAACATCCTATTTTGCATACCTTTAATACACTAGTATTTAAAAATAACACACATTAATACGTGCATTCCAACTCATTTAAAGTTTTTTGTGATGGTAGTTTTATTAAAAACAAAAATAGGAAGAGAACATCAACGTTTTTTAACATCAGAAGATGATGTGTGAGCAATTCTATCTGCTTTTAAGATTTTACTAATAAGAGATAAGAGATGTAATACCAATTTGCTTAATGAAGTGATCTATTTTGAGGGCGGAAAAACGTATTGATAGCTAGGCAATAAATTCGCTATTTAGTTGTTCAAAATGAGAATTTTTTAACGCAGGGAGCGACACGTTTAGCCCCGCAAAATGATTAAGTATTATTGCGGATTGTTATAAGTGCACTGATTTTGTTCCAAACACAAAAAAGCCCGCTAAATTAGCGGGCTATTCTGTTATATGGTGGAGAGATAGGGATTTGAACCCTAGATGGGCTATAAACCCATGCCGGTTTTCAAGACCGGTGCATTCGACCACTCTGCCATCTCTCCGATACTGCTAAGTTAAAAGTAAGAGTGTACTAATAACTATTTAAATGAATGATATTTTAATTACCACACACTTATTAAATAAGTGGTGGAGAGATAGGGATTTGAACCCTAGATGGGCTATAAACCCATGCCGGTTTTCAAGACCGGTGCATTCGACCACTCTGCCATCTCTCCGCACGGCCTGCATAATAGGGAAACCCATCCCTTTTGTGAAGCTTTTTTTTAAATTAATTGTTTAAGTGCCTAAAAAACAATTAATTTGTTTAAAGTTAAAACAAAATGTTTTTAATTTAGCCGTCAATATACTTTTATTTAAATATTTAACTCTATTGATCTACAAAGGTTTGCCCAAACATATAAGAGTTGGTAATCTAATTTTAGTTAAATTATCGAAACACACACGTTTCACTTAAAGGAGCTCTACAATGGCGTTTAATCAATCGTACAATACCGCGAAACCGGTAATGTCTACCATTGAAACAAACAAGGTACTTAAAAACACCTACTTTTTACTAGCTATGACACTTGCATTTAGTGCAGTTACAGCCGGTATTTCAATGGCACTACAATTACCTTACTTTATGGGAATTGTGTTTACACTCGTTTCGTTCGGTTTATTATTTGTTGTAAATAAAAAAGCAGATACAGCATCTGGTGTATTTTGGGTGTTTGCTTTCACAGGTTTAATGGGGGCAGGCTTAGGTCCATTGCTTAACCATTATGCTGCATTACCAAATGGCCCAATGCTTATTATGCAAGCCTTAGGTTCTACAGCGCTTATCTTTTTTGGTTTATCTGCTTATGCACTAAATACTAAAAAAGACTTCTCATTCATGGGTGGCTTTTTAACTGTTGGCTTAATCGTTGTGATTGTAGCAAGCATCGTTAATATTTTTATTGGCAGTTCATTGATGTTTATGGTGCTTAATGCAGCAGTTGTACTAATTATGTCTGGTTTGATTTTATTTGATACAAGCCGAATCATAAACGGTGGTGAAACTAACTACATTCGCGCAACTGTGTCTTTATACCTAAGCGTATATAACTTATTTACTTCTTTGCTTGCTCTACTTGGCGCAAGTGATGACTAATTAAATAGTTCTGTTAAAATAGCCCCTTTATTGGGGCTTTTTTATTGGAATTGTTTTGGCACGCTTTGTTCTTTCATTACATACACCACCATCCGATCACGATACCACGCAACGCATAGTTAAATTTGCGAACGCATGTTTAGCCCAAGGGCACACCATTGATGCTATTTTTTTATACCAGCAAGGTATTTATCATGCATCTACCCACTTTGATTTATCCTCAGACGAACTTCAAATTTCAGCACTTTGGCAGCAACTCGCTGATCAAAAACTAAATTTAATGCTGTGTGTTACCGCTGCGCAAAAGCGCGGGTTAGATATTAAAAACACAGGTGTATTTAAAGTCGCAGGATTAGCTGAATTTGCAATGCTTGCAAGCGACGCAGATAAATGGGTGCAATTTAAATGATAAACGTATTAGTAATGAGTCAGTGCAGCCCATTTGACGATTTAAATATTCGTGATGCACTAGATATGACATTGATATTTGCTGCTGTTGATCAAAATGTAAGTTGGTTGTTTAGCGGCCCCGCCGTTTTAGCTTTAAAAAAGCACCAACAACCAAACAATATTGGCTTAAAAGACTTTTTTAAAAATATTAAAACACTCGAAATATATGATGTTGAAAATATTTTCGTGTGTGAAAAATCATTGCTTGATTATGGTTTAAATAAACATGATTTACTCATAGAGGCAAAAGCTCTTAACTTTAGTCAACAACAAACACTAATTAAAGCGCAGCAACATGTGGTGAATCTATGAGTACGTTACATATTTTTTCAAAGCCGCTTAACTATTACTCGGCAAATCAGCTTGAGAATTTAATTTTATCAGGCGATAAGGTACTACTTGTTGGTGATGCCTGCTTTGCAAAAAAACAATTTAGACAATTTGCAGATACATTGTTAATACTTGAACAAGACGCGCAAGTACGTGCAATAAAATTAGCAGATAACGATAAAGCAATTAGCTATGAAGACTTTATGGCACTCACTTTATCAACTAATCAATCAATTACGTGGTAACTCATGCTTGAATTTAACAACCAACAGATTGAAACCGACAAACAAGGCTACTTGCTCGACCATACTTTATGGTCAAAGGAGCTGGCGCCTATAATTGCTACTCAAGAAAACATCACACTTAGTGAGCAGCACTGGGAAGTTATTAACTTTGTTCGTGATTTTTACATTGAATATAACACCAGTCCAGCGATTAGAATGCTTGTAAAAGCAATGGCTAAAGCACTCGGTGAAGATAAAGGAAATAGCCTTTATTTATATAAATTATTTCCTAAAGGCCCAGCCAAGCAAGCAACAAAAATAGCCGGATTACCAAAACCAGCTAGGTGCATATAATGAGATCTAAATCAGGCAATAATCAAGCAACACAAGCCAAGCCAAAAAGAAGTACTGGGCGTACTTATTCACGCAGTGCACTTAACAAAACGCCATCTGGTAAAAGAGAAATAAAGCCGCAAATAGCATCTAAAGACAGAAAAATTGTGTTATTCAACAAGCCGTTTGATGTGCTATGCCAATTTACAGATGACGCAGACAGAAAAACGCTTGCTGAATTTATTCCTATTAAAGAAGTTTACGCAGCAGGAAGGTTAGACAGAGACAGTGAAGGTTTATTGCTTTTAACAAACTGTGGGAAACTACAAAACTCCTTAACTGCTCCTGATAAAAAAACGAATAAAACCTACTGGGCACAAGTTGAGGGTGAACCAACGAGAGAATCAATTAATGATTTATGTAATGGCGTAGAACTTAAAGACGGGCTTACACTCCCCGCTAACGTTAAAATAATTGATGAGCCAACAATTTGGGCGCGTAATCCCCCTGTACGCGAGCGAAAAGCAATCCCTACCACTTGGCTAAGTATTACTATTAATGAAGGTAAAAACAGACAGGTTCGTCGAATGACCGCGCATATTGGACACCCTACACTTCGCCTTATCCGCTATAGCATTGGCAACTATACGTTGGATGATATTAATTGTGGTGAATACAAAGTAATTAAGGGCGTAGTTGATGCATAAACTGCATGTCACGGTTGCAGCAATAGTAAAAAAGCAAAATGAGTTTTTACTTGTAAAAGAGCGCGATAAATTTACAAAGCAAATTTGTTACAATCAACCTGCGGGTCATTTAGAGCAAAATGAGACACTTGTACAAGCTGCAAGCAGAGAGCTACTAGAAGAAACAGGCTTAGCGCTTGCGCCTATTGGGTTTTTAGGTGTTTATAATTTGCATGCCGATAACGCAGTGCACTATTTGCGATTCTGCTTTTTATTTGAAGCGCCTAATAATATAAAAGCACCAACACCAATAGATTCTGACATTATCAGCGCTAACTGGCATACATTAGAGCAAATAAAATCATTACCGCTTAGGAGCCCTTTAGTGCTCAAGTGTGTTGAAGATAGCTTAAGCAAAAAGGCTTTGAGATTAGATACAATTTACGATGACTAAATTATAGTTTCCTCCACTAATCCCTAGTTTATGTATTTTGAGGAATTTGAAAGTATCATTTTTCATCAAAAAATCGATAAATAAATTTATACAATACTTCGTAAGGTTACTTTGCTATTTGTTATACAAATAAAATAGTGACAAATTATGTCCTTTGCCGCCCTACGCTCTTTAAGCACAAACAAAATACATGCTATAATCGCGGCCTTTCCAAGTTAACAGCAATCTGTATAAGCGAAATTATTCATGAGCGAAAATAGTCACATTAAAGTCATTGTTGGCATGTCCGGCGGTGTTGATTCTTCTGTATCTGCATATTTATTACAACAACAGGGCTACCAAGTAGAAGGCCTGTTTATGAAGAACTGGGAAGAAGACGACAATGATGAATACTGTGCCGCCGCTGATGACTTAAAAGATGCACAAGCCGTGTGCGACAAATTAGGCATTGAGCTTCACACAGTAAACTTTGCTGCTGAATATTGGGATAATGTATTTGAGTACTTTTTAGCAGAGTACAAAGCGGGTCGTACTCCAAACCCAGATATAATGTGTAATAAAGAAATTAAATTTAAAGCCTTTTTAGAATTTGCGGCTCAAGCACTCGGTGCTGACTTTATTGCAACCGGACACTACGTTCGCCGTGAGCTTCGCGATGACAAATACGTAATGTGTCGCGGACTTGATAACAATAAAGATCAAAGCTACTTCTTATATACCTTAAGCCATGAACATATTGGCCAAACGTTATTCCCGGTAGGCGATATCGAAAAACCAGAAGTACGCCGAATAGCAGAAGAACAAGACCTAATCACTCACGATAAAAAAGACAGCACCGGAATTTGCTTTATCGGTGAGCGTAAATTTAAAGACTTTTTACAAAAGTTCTTACCAGCTCAACCTGGCGTTATCGAAGACACTGACGGTAACAACGTAGGCGAGCACGAAGGCTTAATGTACCATACGCTTGGACAACGCAAAGGCTTGTTAATTGGTGGTATGAAGGAAGGTTCTGGCGAACCATGGTACGTAGTTGATAAAGATTTAGAACGTAACGTACTTGTTGTTGGTCAAGGTAAAGATCACCCTCGCCTATACAGTAATGGTCTTAATGCAAACCAATTACATTGGGTAGACCGCGTTGGCCCTAAAGGTACCACTCGCTGCACAGTTAAAACACGTTACCGTCAAGAAGACTTAAGCTGTACCCTACTTGTAGGTGAAGACGGCATGGCTCGTGTATTATTTGATGAACCACAAAAAGCAGTTACGCCAGGTCAATCTGCTGTATTTTATGCAGAAGATGTGTGTTTAGGTGGTGGTATTATTGACTCGGTGATTAAGTAATGAATGAATACCAAGTCATGGCGCTTGCCGCCATGTGCCAGGTTGCTAAACAAGTTCAAAAAATTGCTCAATACGGCAGCAACAACGAACACGATTTAGAAATCTTACTTTCAAGTATTATTCAAACATCTCCTGAATCACCAGAGGACGTTTATCAAGGTACAGATAACCTGCGTGATGGCTATAAAACATTAATGGCACAGCTAACTGCTGGCGCTCAAAAAGATGTTGAAATAGTAAAGTACGTAGGTGGTTTAATGCAGCTTGAACGTGCACTAAATGCAAACGACAAGAGCTTAAACGAATTAGGCAAACGAATTGATGATATTCATCGTCGTTTGGATCATTTTGCTATTACCGACGAGAGTGTTGTTGCCGGCTTAGCAGATATATACTCGTCGGTGCTGAGCCCCCTTGGGCACCGAATACAGGTTTATGGTAAACCCGAGTTATTAAAACAGCAGCTCACTCAAAATAAAATCCGTGCGCTATTACTAGCCGGTGTTAGAAGTGCAGTATTATGGCGACAAATGGGCGGTAAACGCCGTCACTTTTTCTTTTCAAAAAGAAAAATACTCGCCATTGCTAAATCAAAAATTTAACTATCGTTCAAACTAAAATTTAGGAGTTATTATGGAGCTTTCAGCGTTAACGGCTATCTCTCCAGTGGATGGTCGCTACGGCAGCAAAACCACTGAACTACGCAGTATTTTCAGCGAATTTGGCTTAATTAAATACCGCGTAATTGTTGAAGTGCGTTGGTTGCAAGCGTTAGCTGCAGCAAGCGATATAAAAGAAGTACCTGCATTTAGCGAGCAAGCAAATGCACTACTTAACGCTATTGTAGATAACTTCAGCGAAGCTGATGCACAGCGCGTTAAAGATATTGAACGCACTACAAACCACGATGTTAAAGCGGTTGAATACTTATTAAAAGAAAAAGTAGCCGATAACAGTGAGCTTCATGCAATCAATGAATTTATTCACTTTGCTTGTACTTCAGAAGATATTAACAACCTATCTCATGGTTTAATGCTTAGCGAAGCACGTAACAAGGTTTTGCTTCCTTATTGCGATGAGCTTTTAAGCGCAATTAAAGAAAAAGCGATTGAGTACAAAGCCATTCCAATGATGACTCGTACGCACGGGCAACCAGCTACACCATCAACGATGGGTAAAGAGTTTGCTAACGTATACATGCGTTTGAAGCGTCAACGAGACCAAATTGCTCAAGTAGAAATGCTAGGTAAAGTTAACGGTGCTGTTGGTAACTACAACGCTCACCTTAGTGCATACCCAGATTACGACTGGCATACTCACGCAGATAAATTTGTATCAAGCTTAGGTTTAACACTAAATCCATTTACGACACAAATTGAACCGCATGACTATATTGCAGAGTTGTTTGACGCAATTGCACGTTTTAACACTATATTGCTCGATTTTGACCGTGACATGTGGGGCTACATTGCCCTTAATCACTTTAAGCAAAAAACAATTGCTGGCGAAATTGGCTCATCAACAATGCCGCATAAAGTTAACCCAATTGATTTTGAAAACTCAGAAGGTAACTTAGGCTTAGCAAACGCTATTTTTGCTCATCTAGCACAAAAATTACCAGTTTCTCGCTGGCAGCGTGACCTTACCGATTCAACGGTATTACGTAACTTAGGTGTAGGTATGGGTTATGCGATTATTGCATACCAATCAACACTTAAAGGTGTAAGCAAGCTTGAAGTAAACGAGCAACGTTTAGCTGACGAGCTTGATCAAAACTGGGAATTGCTAGCCGAGCCGATTCAAACCGTTATGCGTAAATATGGCATTGAAAAGCCATACGAAAAACTTAAAGATTTAACACGCGGTAAACGTGTAAATCAAGAAATAATGGCTGACTTTATCGATGGTCTTGACCTTCCAGAGCACGCTAAAGTAGAAATGAAAAAACTAACACCTGCTAATTACATTGGTCGTGCTGTTGAGTTTATTGATGATTTAGTTTAAAAACTAAATTGCTCTTTTAAAAAGCGAAAGGATCATCCTTTCGCTTTTTTTGTTTTAACCCCATTGCACTAACTAGTAGGCATAATGTATGTATCAATTAAAAATAAATAATTTGTCTGAGCAAGAGTTTTTAAGCCATTTTTGGCAAAAGAAACCGCTTTTAATCAAACAAGGTTTTGCTGATTTTCAAGACCCACTTGATGCTAATGAACTTGCCGGTCTCGCAATGGAAGAAAGCATAGAGTCACGTATTATCACCAATCATAAAAATGATTGGCAAACGCACCAAGGTCCATTTGAAGACTTTGAGCAATTAACAGACGATCATTCTACATTGCTCGTGCAAGCAGTTGATCACTGGCATAGCGAAGCTGCACAACTACTAGAGCCATTTAGGTTTATTCCAAACTGGCGCATAGATGATTTAATGATTAGCTATTCAACGCCTAATGGTGGTGTTGGCCCACATTTAGACCAGTATGACGTATTTATTATTCAAGGCGAAGGTAAACGTCATTGGCGCGTAGGCCTGCCCGATCCAACACTTAAGCAGTTTGCTCAAAACAAAAAATTACTGCAAGTAGAAGCATTTGAAGCCGTAATCGATTGCATATTAGAGCCTGGCGATATTTTATATATTCCACCAGGGTGCCCTCACGAAGGTTACGCTGTAGAAAACGCGCTCAATTATTCAGTTGGTTTTAGGGCGCCAAATCAACAAGATTTATTGTCGAGCTTTGCCGATCATATTATTGATACCGAAAGCGGACAAAAACGTTATACCGATCACAACATCACATTAAGAAAATCAAAAGGTGAACTTACAAACCTTGAAGTTAATAAAGTTAAAACACTGATGGCAGCACTTTTAGAAAATGACGATTTATTTAAACAATGGTTAGGCTCAACACTCAGTCAGCCCAAACATGAAATGGATTTAGCGCCAGTAGAGCCTCCATTTACGTCAGAGCAAATAAGCGATGATTTAAGTAATGAAGAAGCAGTGTTTGAACGCTTAGGTGGCACACGCGCTATTTATCAGCAACTCGATACAGAAGTTTTACTAAGTGTAAATGGCGAAAATTACGCTATGCCGTTAACCGACTTAGCGGCGGTAAAACTACTTACCGATCATACTGACTTTGAAAGTTCAGCATTAAATTTAACAAAGCCAAGTTTAGTTTTTACTCAAACTTTTACTACACTTGTTAATGAGGGGATCTGGTTTAATATAGACCACGAGTAATAATACCAATTATATTAATAATGATGAGCATTTTACAGCGTAAAATATTATGTATACAGGTCAGTTAAAATTTTTAATTTTCATCTGATATTGGCTTAAATAATTTTGCTGTGATTGCTTACTCATTCTAATTTGGTATCAATAGGAGTTTGCAATGGGCTATCTGGTTGATAAGGTTGAATGGGATATAAAAAAAGATATGCTACAAAAAATTCGAGAGCGAGTTTTTGTTTACGAGTTACATATCCCCAAGCATATCGAATTTGATAGCCTAGATAAAATTGCATTACATGTACTTGTTACAGACGATGCAAACTGCCCAATAGCAACAGGTAGATTATGTACAGATGGCTTAATCGGCAGAATAGCTGTATTACCTGAGCACCGTAATCGCAAAGTATATAAATCGCTTCTCAACTTTATTGTTGAATTAGCGTCAAACCAAGGTATTAAAGAAGTAAGCATTAATTGTATTTTAAATGAGGTAGAACGTTTTAAGCGCAATGGCTTTATTCAGCAAGGGAATGTATTTATGGAGGCGGGAATTCCTAGGCAACGTATGCAATGCCCCGTTTCGGCGTTTAATACTACTCCCTTTACACTTGTCCATTAGATAAAGAAAAGGGCAATAAATAAGCTATCACCCTCTACTTTTTTACTTAACCCAAACTGTCGTTATTTTGTCTCATTTGCCCACAGCGGTTCATTATCATACATTTCGTACAAGCCATGTGCTCTATTTATAAGTAAGTTAGCAAAGTCTACTTGTGTTTTATCACGCGCGCCTGTACTCATAATCTGATCCGCTTTTAATTGCCACTGCAAAGAAAAATACCGCATTGCATCACGCGCATCTGTAGCTGCACTTACTTCAGCATGATCTGTAGGTAACCGCCCTGTTACTACCCAATATGTTTTACCGTTCTGTGCTTTAAATTTCCACATTGCACAAAGTGGTGCTAAAAAACGGCTGTCTTTATCAACTACTGATTTTGGCATAATGCCCTTTTCGGCTAAATGCTTTTGCGCTGTTTGAAAACATTCGCGTTGCCACTGCATTCTTTGCTCATCAGTTATAACTTGTTCTTTTGCTGTTAACGGCTTTTTTTCTTGTTGCTGCATTTTTATTAACCTTTTACTTCTTTTTTAACACTCTAAGGGCTTAGTAAATAAGGTGCAAGTATAAAACGGTCATTTGCACCTTAAAGCGCTCTGTTTGCTGTGTTTTTAGCCAAACTATTATTTTATATTGTGATCAAACGAACCCACATCACCCGGAAATACTACTGGCGACTCAACACCGTCTTTACTAACAGAGGCTACACCAAAGTAATAATTATCAATCACTACGTTTTTAAGTGTGTACTGTGAAACCTTACCAACGTATTTACTAAACTGCCATTGCGGCTCGCTCGTGTAACGCCAATAAATTTTATAGCCAGCAATATTTTCATCACTGCTTTGTTGCCATGAAAACGACGTATCAGCTGTAACAGCTCCCTTTATTTTAACTTCTTTTGGCGGTGCGGGCGCCCACGCCATAGATGCCATCGTTACCGCATTAAGTGAAGTTAACTTAGCTGTATAATCAAAATCAACGCCTTCAATAGTATCGCCATACTCAACGCCATTTTCAGTGCGTAAATCTTGATGTTGACGATCGTAGTGCTCGTTAGTTTCCATAATACGCACTGCAGCAAAACCTGCATCATTAAATGGACGATGATGCCCACCACGGCCAAATCTATCTAATCGATATACAAGCATTGTATCTAGGTTAGGAATGTATCTGTCAGCAATAGTATCTATGTAACGAGCTAAATTTCGACTCGCCGAATCAACTTCACCACCTGTAAAGCGGCGAGTCTTAGCTTGCTCTTTTGTTTCTACAACACGGGTACCTTCTGAAAATATACGCGCAGTTGTATTATCAGTTACCCCATTAATACCGGTAATATTGCCAATCATATCGTTGTTTAAAACGCCATGAACTTGCCAGTCATGCTTTTGCGCATAAGCCGTTAATATTTTTCCGCCAAACAAACCCTGCTCTTCGCCCGAAAGCGCCGCGTAAACTACCGAACCATTAAATTTGTATTTACTTAAAACACGAGCAGCTTCAATTACTCCCGCCACACCTGATGCGTTATCATTTGCCCCAGGTGAATCACTCGTAAAGTCCATAACATCACTTACACGAGAATCTATATCACCCGACATAATCACCATGCGATTAGGCTCGCTTGACCCTCGTTGAATAGCCACAATGTTAACCACTTCAACAGGATTAGGAATGCGCTTTTCGCCCGATATAGTGTCCTTTACTTCAATGATTTCCAAACAACCGCCACACTGCGCGGATATTTTTTCAAATTCATTTTTTATCCAGCGCCTAGCCGCACCAATGCCTCGAGTATCCGATTTAGTTTCTGAAAGCGTATGGCGAGTACCAAAATCCACCAGCGTTTGAATGTCACTACCAATACGTTCGGCTGATACTTGAGCTGCTATATCATGTAATTTTTGCTGTTCTGTGTATTGAAGTTGTGTTTTCCCATGTGCTGATAATGCAAGTGTGCAGGCGCCTGCAATTGCAGTAAATTTAAGTAACGTTGTTGTGATTTTTAAAGGTGTTTTAAGCATCTATTAGCTCCTAATTATTATAGTGTAACCATTACTTAACTAAGATTTTATGGCAATACATTTGAGGTAGATGAAGAAAGGAGCACGCTAAAGCGCATTTACAAGAGGTTACTAGGAAAGTAAAAAGCCCACTACCTTTAGTATGTACTGGGCCAAAATTTATTGTGCATACTTTTAATGAGTGGTTTTAATATCAAATTCTTTCAAAAAGGCCTCATGTCCTCCTAAGCTTGCAAGCACACCAGCAGAAAACATAAATATTAATACAAATGCAAAACAGCTCAAAAACTCCGAACTATTTTCAGGCTTAATATAGTAGTTAAGTAAAAAACCACTCAATACACCTATAAAAGCTATTTTGCTAAATAAAAAGTAACTTGGGATCTCAAATGCCCAAACTGAGGTATTGTTTACAAACTGCCTATATCCATACGTCATAAAAGCCAACATACCAACAATACTAATTGCAAAAGTAGACACTGTGGTTAATACGCTCATATTTTTATAAATAAGCACATACCCTAATCGTAAAGAATAGATAAATACCGCAAACCACGCTAAAACAGCAGGCCCTAAAATCAATCCCATTTCCAATCCTTGAATAACGTCTAAGTGGTTAATTGCTAATACAATATTATATTTAGAGGTTAAATTACAAACCTTGTTACACAATAATCTACAAAAAAATGTGTTTTTCGTGGCACACTGTCATTGTGTATATATTAATAGTTTAAGTTATGCGTCAGCTAAAAGAAGATACAATTAAAAGTAACCTTATTGAGTCGCAGCAAAGTGCATACGGCCCCGTATGCGTGTATCAAAATAAAGAATACCGTTGGTTAACGCTTGCACAAAAAACCAATGAAGACATAACAATTCAAGGCGTTATGAACCTTACGCACCCAGAGCAAGTAATAGTACCTGTAAACCAGTGTATGATGTTATTTTTACTTAAACCGGTAGATACACTAAATATATTAAATTTAGGTTTAGGCACTGCAGGGTTTGAGCGAATTATGTATCACTTACAAAGTAATACGCATTACATAAACACCATCAATACATTTAACACGGTAGAAATAAACCCAAGCATTGCCTTAATTGCAGCCCAGCACTTTAAGTTACCTATTAAGCACAGCAGCTATTTACAATGCGCCGAACAATATATTACCCAATGCCATGATCACTTTAACGTAATCACTATCGATATTTTTAGTGGTGAATATCATCAGCCTTTTTTAACCAGCGATAGCTTTTGGCAAAATATAAATCGCTGCAGTGAGCAAAATACGCAAGTAATCATTAATTTAAACCCACAAACAGGCCAAGAGCTGCAAATGCTTTTAGTACTTTTAAGGCAACATTTTAAGTGCTTAGCGATAATAGAGTTTAACGAATACAAAAATATAGTGATCATACTAAGCCAGCAAACATTAATGCATATAAACGTTGATGAAATACAAAACTCACCGGTGTTTATAAACTTTGCGCCAGACCTTTATAAAAGTATTAACAGCATTTACCACATTGAATAAAACGCTTTACCGACCAGGTTCATGTTTTTCATAGCACGGTAAGCTTGTTTCTAGCTTCTCCCAGTTAGCTTTAGACGTAACAAAATTATGCGATAAAACCTGCTCAGTAATATCGCTATCAAATATTCCTAAACGAATTCGTATTCTGCTTTTGTCATCATTATTGCTACTATAAACCGGCGAGCCACAACATTTACAAAAGTAACGAGTACGCCCTACTTTAAAACTATACTCGCTAAGTAGTGCCTGCCCTTTAGTTATTGTGAAGTCATCTGTATTTACAAAGCCATTGGTTGCAAATGCAGTCCCGCTGTTTTTTCTGCACAGTGAACAATGACAATGAATAATGCTGGTTATACTGCCCGACACTTCAACGCTTACCTCACCGCACAAACATGAACCCGTATACATATAACATCCTAACTATTAAATTATTTTAAACTCAGCTTAAATTTGCTGAGTTGCTTTAATGGATAAGTTTACTGGTTAATTTTCTGAATGGAATAATAATTTTTATATCTCCGCAATTCCCACGCCATACCTATTTTTTTAATGATTGACATAAAAACATTAAATTGGTTACATAACCTTTACTTTAAAGTTATAGCCAAAACAATAATTGGTTAACCAAAAATATCTAAACTTACTGAGAGCCAATTATGCATTTTAAACACATGTCACTTTTATGTTTGTTAAGCGCGTTAGCGTCGTGTTCAACCATTCAAAAAAATACATCGAGCGATTGGCTGCTTATTGATGACTTTGAAAATTCACTTAGCAAGTGGCAAAGTGTCGATACCCAAAATGAAACTAAGCCACAGGTTAAAAATCCACAAATAACAGTTATACAATCAGAACAAGCATCTGCATCAACAAATCATTATTTACTCAAAAAGCCTGCGGCTGAGGGCATTGTAGGAAATCGTAAAGCGCTTTCTTATACAAAACTTCCACAAGCGGTTGAAGTTGGCGCCACCTACACATTTTATATGCGTATAAACGTGGCTGCGTTTCCTAATAACCATGCTTTTGGATTGAGTAACCTTTCTCCAGCGCTAATAAATAAACATGCTTACGATGCCTTTGAGCCAACACTTCGCGTAACCGATAAAACAGAATCAAACGGGTTTGTAAACGATGGCGCTTTAATGGTTAAAACCGACAGCGGATATAGCAACATTCAAAACTACACTACAAAACAGTCAGCTAAACCTCTGCAAACAAATACTTGGTACGACGTATGGTACGTTGTTAATAACGCAGCAGCCTCAGAGCAAGGTCAGCAATATGATGTTTACGTAAAAGGTGGTGAGTTTAACAGTCAAACGCTGGTATATAAAAATGCACAATTTAGAATGAAGCGCGAACAACCTCTTATATACTTTTTAGCAAACTGTAATACAGGCCCAATTAAAAAGCCTTACGGAAATGGTGGTCTCAGATATGACGATTTATACATGAGCGAAGGAATAAACCTAAGTAACCCAACGCAATAAATAAGAATAACACTCATAATTAATGCCCCACAAACCTGCATTTAAAAATACTTAAATGGTATGATACTCACCATTATTTGCCATTTAAGTTTTTAAAATGTATCGATTATTTGAAAAAATGACAAAAGCATTTCCTGAGGACCAACCCACTCAGCCGCCTTCTACTTTATTTGCTTTTTGTCGTCACTACACCAAAGGAATGGAATTGTCGTTGGTGCTAATGTCAATCAGCGCCGCCATGCTCGCTATTTTAGAGGTTTCTTTATTTAGCTACATGGGCCAACTTGTTGATTGGTTAACGGCCTACACACCAGAAACCTTGTTTGTAGAGCAAAAATCAGAACTTATCAAAATGGCTGTCATGCTCTTACTGGTATTGCCCGTAGTCGTATTTTTTCATTCTGCTATTTTGCACCAAGCATTACTGGGCAATTACCCTATGTCGATTCGCTGGTTAGCGCATCGTTATTTACTGCGCCAAAGTGTTAGCTTTTATCAAAATGAATTTGCAGGAAGAATAGCCACTAAAGTACTGCAAACTTCTTTAGCCGTTCGCGAAACAGTGACCAAACTACTCGATGTATTAATGTATATCGTGGTTTATTTTGGCTCAATGGTATTTTTAGTTGCCGAAGCTGATTGGCGCTTAATGATCCCTTTATTAGTTTGGTTGGTTTTATACATTTGCGTGCAACTTTACTTTGTACCGCGCCTTAAAAAAATTGCCAGCTCACAAGCCGATGCGCGCTCAGAAATGACCGGCCGTATTGTTGATAGCTACACCAACATTTCCACTATTAAATTGTTTTCGTATACCCAGCGTGAAGAGCAATACGCAAAACAAAGCATGGATGTATTTTTACAGCCTGTGTACAAGCAAATGCGCTTAGTAACCAGCTTAAACTTTGTTATTCAAAGCTTAAATTACCTATTAGTATTTTCGGTTGCCGCTGTATCACTTTATTTATGGTCACTTAGTGCAATTAGCGCCGGCGCCATTGCAGTTGCTGTTAGTTTAGCGCTTAGATTAAACGGTATGGCGCAGTGGATCATGTGGGAAATAAGCAGCTTATTTGAAAACATTGGCACCGTAGCCGATGGTATGAAAACACTGTCAAACCCTATCGAAGTTGCCGATAAACCAAACGCTAATACGCTTAACGTAAGCCAAGGTGCCATTGAGTTTAACAACGTACACTTTAATTACGGAAAAGCTGCAAACGAGACTAATCGCAGCCCTGTAATGAACGGTTTAAACTTAAATATTAAACCTGGCGAGAAAATTGGTTTAGTTGGTCGCTCTGGCGCGGGTAAATCAACACTTGTTAACTTATTACTGCGTTTTTATGATACCGACTCTGGAACAATAAAAATTGATGGGCAAAACATCACAGACGTAAGCCAAGAAAGCCTACGCAGATATATAGCCATGGTAACGCAAGATACCTCCTTGCTTCATCGCTCAGTAAAAGACAATATTTTGTACGGTCGCCCCGATGCAACCCACGATGAGATGATTAACGCCACCAAACAAGCTAAGGCGCTTGAGTTTATAAACGACTTGGTCGACAGCAAAGGTAATAAAGGCTTTGATGCACAAGTGGGCGAACGCGGTGTTACGCTTTCAGGCGGTCAACGCCAACGTATTGCTATTGCACGTGTACTTCTTAAAAACGCTCCAATACTCATACTCGACGAAGCCACCAGCGCACTCGACTCAGAAGTAGAAGCAGCAATTCAGGCAAGCCTTGATGATTTAATGACAGGTAAAACAGTAATCGCGATAGCGCATAGGCTCTCAACCATTGCACAAATGGATAGATTAATTGTACTTGATGATGGCGGCGTAGTTGAGCAAGGCACTCATGAAGAACTAATCGCTAAAGGCGGGATTTACGCCGCTCTGTGGACTCACCAAACGGGTGGGTTTATAGGCGTCGATTAGCCATTAATATTACCTTACTGTAGACGTGGTTTATATTCTGCTGCTACCTAAACAAAAAAGCGAAGATGCCTTAGAGGCTCTTCGCTTTTTTTATCGTTATAAATAAATTTTATAACTTTTTTATAAATTAAGAGATTAGCCTTAACCCTATCATTATCAGCATAACCACATTAGCAAGTACGCCGATTAAAAAAAAGTAACTACGTGGGCTTGGGTTTTTCTCCGTTGCTATAGCGTAGTACAGCGCCATGTGAATTAAACGCGCAATTAAATACACCCAAATACACATTGCAAAAATCGGGCTTTGATAATTAATTACAAACGCAAATAACACCGTACCTATAAATAATGCACTGTTTTCAAGCGTATTATGAAACGTACGATGTGCTCTAAATATAAAGCTGTCGTGCGATAAATCCTCGTCAATTTTACCTGGTACAGCATTTGGTTCTTTAGCTTTGCTAAACGTAGCCACAGCCCACTGTACAAGCAACATAATTAAATAGAGGTAAAATGCCAAATAGGCCGAAAGTGCAACTTCAGTCATTATTAAATCCCTTGTTTTGTTTTTAACTTAGTATTGATTGCAATTTTAAAGCCTAAGTTAATACACTGATATTCAAAGGGTTAATTTAATAAGCCTAATTACATATGTAAGTAACACACAGCATTGTATAAAATTTACTTGTTATAATTTTAAAAAATAACATCAAAACTAAACTGTATACTGCTGGGTTTACTCCGATCTAAAAAGTTTAAACTCTTCAAGCGAAGCATCCCATAACGCTACCTGATTACGCCCCAAGGACTTAGCCTCATAAAGAGCTAAATCAGCCTGTTCAATTAACTCAGAAGGTGTTCTGGCTTTAAATTTAATAGACGTAACCCCAAAGCTACACGTAACAGGAATATCATCAAATGTCGCTTTTTCCACTTTAATACGAATAGCCTCAGCTATACGTATTGCTTGCTCTTGAGTTGTGTTGGGCAAAATAATACAAAATTCTTCGCCACCAAAACGGGCCACGCTATCACTTTTACGTATATTAGCTTGTAAAAGCTCGGCTACGCCACAAAGTACTGTGTCGCCAATGCTATGCCCATAGGTGTCGTTAACGCTTTTAAAATGATCAATATCGACCATTAAAATACAGTACTCTTCAATCTGAGGTAAATCCAAAAAGTCGCGATTCATAACCTCAAATAAAATACGACGGTTATAACAATTGGTTAAAGGGTCTCTTGCTGCCAAATAGTCTAACTCTTCATTACGTTTTTTAGAGGCAATAAAACTTCTATAAACCAGTAATACAATAGCTAAACAAGCGGCTAATAAAAATGCGAGCGCAATACTGGCGTATTTATTCTTTGATAGCTCTAGCTCTGATATAACTCTAGCTTGGGCGGCGATTTCAATTTGATTATTTTTCTTTTCAAGCTCAAGCTGATGGCGTTTTTCTTTTTCTCTTAACGTCTCAAGCTCTATTTCCATTTTGTGCGAATGTAAATGTGCTTTTTCAAGCGCCAATTTATCTTCATTTCTTTCATTTTGAATAATATCGGTTAGGGCTATTTCTTCTTCTGCATAACGAAGTGACTCTTCTATACGACCACGCAATTTTTCTGCTATTCGAATTTCACGATAGGCATATAGCATATGTAATTTATCATCTATTTCGGTTGATAAAGCGAGTGACCTTTTCAGTAAGGAAATCGCCTCATTTGTATCAATACCAATTAAAATGCCCGCAAGCGCAGTAAGCGACTTTATCTCATAAAGTTTACCACCTGTTTCTCTGGCAAACGACAATGACTCTTTGTAATACTCTATAGCCTTGTTGTTATTTCCTTGGGCACGATAAATATTACCAATAATACGTGCTGTTGTAGAAATGTACGATGTAAGGTTTTTGTTTTTATAAGTGATATAAGCTTTTTTAGCATATTGCATCGCTGATGCTAAGTCGCCAGATTCGAGGTTAATAACAGCCATTTCTCTTAAAGCTGAAGCGAGCGTTTTTTCCTCGACCATACCTTTTGGCAAATCGATAGTTATTTGATAGAAAAATTCGGCCTGATCAAACTGCCTTAATCGTGTATAAACCAGTCCCATTTGATTTGATGTTTTAGCAATCCCAAGCATGTTATTAACTTTTTTATAATATAAATATGCCTCATTTATATGTTCAAGTGATTTTTCATAAAGATTAATATGACGATAAATAATACCCGCCCCTAGTAATGCTTTAGCAAAGCCAACAGGATCGTCAATGTCTTTATGTATTTCTAATGCGCGAGTGGAGTAATCAAGGGCTAAAACTAAGTTATCTAAATAACGGTGTGCTTCTGCTAGTGTATTTAAAGTACGCGCCATTAGCTTTAAATCACCTAAACTTGTGTATATTTCTAAAGCTTTTGTATAAAAGTGAGCCGTTTGCTCTCTATTTTTGAGGCGTTTGTACGACTGAGCTAATTTTTTATACGTTTCACCTAACTGTCTTTGTATTAATTCGTCTTCGTCAACAAGGTATTTTAAAGCAGATGTATATTGCGCGTTCGCGTTATCGTACTTTTTTTGCCCATAAAACGAATCTCCCTTAATAAGTAGCACTTGCGCTATAAAAAAGTCATCGCCATACACAAGGGTTGTTGGTAATAAAGTTTCAATGCGGGTAGTAAGTTCGTCATAACGTTTTTCTTCTAATAATATATTTATATAATTAATAGACGCCTTTATTTGGTTTCGTGAATCATTTAATTTGCTGTAGTAAACAGAGGATTGTAAAAAGTGCTCGAGCGATGCATTAATATTGTTATTTTTTTTATTCGCCCTACCTAGCAAGTTATGTAGCTTTGCGCTGAGTAACGTGTCATCAGCACTTTGCGCTTGTGACAACAACGACTTACTTAGTTCAATACTTGTTATAACGTCAGTATCTATAAGTAATTCAGCTCTTTTTAGCAGCCCTGCATTAGATTCATTAGTTAAACTGTATGAGGTGGTTTCTTGTGCGTAAGCGCTGTTTAAGCTAACAAACAAAGCAAAAAGCAAAGCTTTCACTAAAAATGTAAAATTATAAATTCGCTTTACAATGAAACTATGTATTTGCGAAGGTAAATCCATATTTCGCTTATGATTCAAGTAGGTATAAAATTCCATATTTACCATTTTAGTAATTTATTATTAATACAATTCAAAAGACTGGTGATAAAATATACAAACCGGCGCAATACATCAAGTATTGCTGCTATATGAATACTTTTAATTTATAATTTTAGCATAATTATGCATAGAGCAAGCCTAACTTCTTAGTTTTAGTGTAACTAACACAATTCCATGATCGGTACTTAAATCATCGCGCTCAAATTCGGGATTAATTAAGTGACGATCATAAGTATTATACTCAATCACCTCAAAAAAACTGCCAAGGTAGCTGGCATCAAACTCACATGATAATAAAATATAATCAAGCACGGAGCTGCTTGCGCCATAATAATGTGTTGGTGCTCTTAAAGGCATAAGCTTAGTTGTATTAACATTTTTTGCTTCGTTTTCATCAGCTAAATCAAAAATGCTATGGCTTTCACTATGGCTTATTTCATCGCTAGCCATTGCCTCACCATTAGACGGTTCATCTTCGCTTAGCTGCGACTTAACAAACAAATCCCATGAATCATTTAAACAATATTTAGCGAGGTAGGTTTTAGCATCAAATGCAGGCGCAAAGCGTAGCGTACTTGTCAGTAAATGACTTAATACGCCATCCGCAAGTTCATTATTAAAGTCCCCCATTAATAGCATTGGTTGCTGCGTAGCTTCGCGGCGAGCAATCATTTGTATCATTAGCAATGTGGCTTCACTGCCACGCTGAATCGTTGAGCCCCACCCACCCGCTAAATTGGCTTTTAAAATCTCAATTATGTTTTGCTCGGGCGTAAGCTCTTTATTGTGCTCGTCAACATTAATCATTGGCCGCTTAGATTTAAAATGCACCACATAACAATCGGTATTGCCTATGTGCGGCAACACTATGGTTGCTCTTAATACTTTACGACTAAAAGTAAACTCACTATTAAGGCCAAGCATACTTGCAAGCTCACTATCGTGATCAACCGCTGCCACTTCAACTATGGGGTATTTAGAGGCAATCGCCACTACGGGGCGTTTATAAATAAAGTCGTCAATCACCTCTGGCGTATCAACTACTGCAAAGTAATTATAACCTTGCTCGCCTACTAGCTCTTTTAATGAGTCAATACTAAACACTTCCTGAAAACCAATCACATCAGGGGCGTGTTCTGTTAAGTAATCAACAATCCAACGCTGCTTTTTAGCCCACTGCTGCGCGGTATAAATTTTCTCAAACTCATAGTATGCATTGGGCGGCTCAAGATAGTTAAACAGGTTAAATGTGGCTATTTTTAGTTGGGTGTTAATAATTCCAGATTCATCACTGTTTAAATCTGTATCTAACTGTTTAAGATCTTGATTGCTGATGGGGTTCGCCTAAGTAAAGTTGAAAGTGTTGCCTGCTTATAAACTATCATTTTATTACATGTTTACGTAATAAATCAGCCACCTTAATTGTAATTTTATGCACTCTTTTATTCTATACCAATCCGCAATAATACTTAATCATTTTGCGGGGCTAAACGTGTCGCTACCTGTGTTAAAAAATTCTCATTTACGACTGCATGGATGCAGAAGGTAGAGCAATGCAGGAGCAATTGCCGAGAACAACTAAATAGCGAATTTTTTGCCTAGCTATCAACACGTTTTTCCAGCCTCAAAATAGATCACTTAATTAAGCGAATTGGTATTAGTCTTTATTATATCCCTCAATAAATAGCATTAACGTGCTTAACCATATAAAATTCGCGGCAATTAAATATGAGCAAAGCGACATTGTAATGAGTAGAAAGATTGAACTATTAGCCCCAGGCGGTGATGTTAACGCGGTAAAAGCCGCCATTGTAGCCGGTGCTAATGCGGTTTATTGTGGATTAGATACCTTTAATGCACGTAACCGAGCGTCTAATCTTTCGTTTGATGAGCTTAACGGCGCACTTCGCCTAGCCCATGAATACGGCTGTGAAATATTTTTAACGCTAAACGTAGTTATATTAGAGCACGAAATGGGCGCGCTATTTAAGCTACTTAACCAACTCGTAAATACCACGCTCGATGGCATTATTGTGCAAGATTTAGGGTTGTTCAACATTGTTAAAAAGCACTTTCCTACTTTGCATATTCACGCATCGACTCAGTTAACTACGCATAACGAATCACAGGTTGAGTTTTTAGCGCGCATTGGCGCTACACGTGTAAATTTATCGCGCGAGCTTAACTTAACTGAAATTAAAATATTGACCGACGTAGCGCACAAATGCGATGTATTAACCGAGGTGTTTGTACATGGTGCATTGTGTATTGCGTTTTCGGGGCAATGTTATTCAAGCTCAGTAAGTGTGGGTAACTCAGGTAACCGTGGTCGTTGCTCACAAGCATGTCGTGATGAATACGAGCCAACCGCTATGGGTAACAAACACCCATTAAACTTAAAAGACAATTCAGCCTATTTTGATTTACCGGAGTTGGTAGCCGCGGGTGTTGACTCGTTAAAAGTAGAAGGCCGCATTAAAGGTGCTAACTACGTTCATACCGTTATTGATAGCTGGCGCAAACAAATAGATACCTTTGTACAAACAGGTAATTTAATTGAAGACGATTCAAGCTTATATAAAGTATTTAACCGTAATTTCACTAATAAGTTTTTGCAAGGTGACATGACAAAAAACATGTTTACCGACAACCCGCGCGACCATAGCTTTGATCACGCTAACGAAAAGAGTAACGCAATTTCGGTTGTGCAAATTTACGATGCACAACAAGAACTCGCCGCAGAAAAAAATGACATTGATACGTTAGTTAAAAAGAAGATTGAGTTTTTAGATATTTCAAAACGAGAACTACGCTTTGAGTTTAGCGGCCAATTAAACCAGCCATTTACAGTCACACTGACAATAAACGATAAACACGACAACACCCTAGCAGAGCAAAGCGCCCTTCAACCTCTACGCTTTGAAGTTCAATCGCAAATGCCTATGCAAACCGCCGATAAATCGGTTGTTGATATTGCAGCTATTGATAAACGCTTTAAAACCTTTAGTAATGCCAATTTTGAAATTAAAAATATGGATTACTCAAACTTAGGCGACAACTTGAGCATTCCGTTTAAAGAGCTTGCCCGTATTAAGAAGCAAGTCGCGTTTTTATTAAACGAAGGCAAAGACGTCCTCGCCCCTGTTGAACTGCCAAAACTAGTAAACCACCCTAAAGCCGACAACAAAACAACACTCTCTATTTTAATATCGGACATAAAAGACGTTCATCTATGTGATTTAACAGGTGGCGATGTTTACTTTAAATTACCAGAGAGCTTTAGAACCGATAACGATAAATACATTAATGTATTTTTAGAGCACCCACAGTTAATTCCGTGGTTTCCGGCGGTGTTAATTGGTAAAGATTTTGAAGAAGCGGTACGTTTGCTCGAGGTTGTAAAACCTAAGCTTATTATTAGTAACAACACAGGCGTTGCATTTAAAGCAGTACAAATGGGTATTGACTGGATTGCAGGCCCGTTGTTAAACACCACAAACTCTTATGCGTTACTAACACTACAAGAAGATTTAAACGCAAAAGGCGCGTTTATTTCAAACGAAATAAACAAACCACAAATGCGTAATATTAAACGCCCTAACAACTTTAAAATGATGTACAGCATTTATCATCCAATACTAATGATGACTAGCCGACAGTGTTTTTTCCAGCAAACAGTAGGATGTAAAAAACCACGTATTGACGCAAGCTGTATGCTGAGCTGTAAAAAAGAAACTACCGTTACCAATGTTAAAGGTATTAGCTTTGCTATTGATAAGCAAAAAGGCGGCTACCCAAGTATTTATAACCATGAGCAATTTTTAAACATGGATATTGTGAGTGACTTTGCCGACAAATTTGACGAGTTTATGATTGATTTAACCGACATTGGTTCAGGCGATAAAGAAAAACTGGATAAAGCCGTGTTACTTGCGCATTTTCAAGATTTAATTAACGGGCAAACACAAGCGGTTGAACACTTAAATAGCTTGGTTAAAGTACAAACCCGCCAGCAGTATGTTGAAGGCCTAAATAGCTAAGGTAACTAACATGACATTGCCATTATTATATTCATTACAACACTGCCCATACGCAATGCGTGCACGAATGGGTATTTTAATGGCAGAGCAACAAGTACTTCTACGCGCTATAAAAACTAAAAATAAACCGCCGCATCTATTGCAAATATCGCCTAAAGGCACTGTGCCTGTTTTATTACTGCCTAATAACCAAGTTATAGATGAAAGCCTCGATATTATGCTGTGGGCTTTAAAGCAAAACGATCCGCATAATTTACTGCATACTCAAGACCCATTAGCACTTGAGCGCATGCTTGAGTTAATTAAGCTAAACGATACGCAATTTAAACCTGTGCTCGAAAAGCACAAATTTTATGCGCGTACAAAAGACATGGCACAAATTTATTACCAAAAAGCCTGCGAAGAGTTTATTAAGCAATTTGAAGCAAAACTAACCACCCATAAATACTTGATGGGCGATGAAAAAAGTCTAGCCGATTATGCCCTGCTGCCATTTATTAGACAGTTTGCCCGTGTAGATAAACACTGGTACTTACAAAGTGAATACACGCATGTACGCGCATGGTTAAACGAGTTTTTACACGCCCCCATGTTCACCAAAGTCATGGCCAAATTTGATTTGTATATGGACTGCGGCGAAGAGTTTTTATACGGCGTTAAAAAGTCTTAAATTAGCCTTTGTTTTATAAGGAATTACATTACTTTAACTAGCTGTAAATCTCAGCATTGAATTATTCTCATCATCGGATTTAAGCCCTATATTTACGCTATACTGCCCTCCCCATTATTAACAAACGCTATGCATTATGAACTACTCAAACTTTGGCACTAAATTTACACAACCCAACGGCATTACCCAATTAATGGAAGACTTAGGCGGTGCTAAAAACAGTAACAATCCCAATATTGTTATGCTGGGTGGCGGTAACCCCGCATTAGTACCACAAGTAAATGAGGTTTTTTTAAGTGAATTACAAAAACTTGTTGCCAGCAATAAAGTATCGCAGGTGTTTGGCCTTTACGATGGCCCAACCGGTAACGACGAGTTTAGAGCCGCATTAGCTGGCCAGCTAAGTAAAGAGTACGCATGGGATATTAGCGCTGATAACGTAGCACTTGGTAATGGCAGTCAAGCTAACTTTTTTGTGCTGTTTAATATGTTGGCAGGCGAAATGCCGGATGGCAGCCATAAAAAGATTTTATTCCCCCTCGCGCCAGAGTATATAGGTTATGCCGATCAAGGTTTATCGGCTGATATGTTTGTTGCCATAAAGCCTGATATCGAAATTTTAAATACAGGCAGCACATCAAAACAGTTTAAATACGTCATTGATTTTAAAGCAGTTGAAAAAACACTAGCAAACGACAACAGCATAAGCGCGCTGTGCGTATCACGCCCTACCAATCCAACAGGTAATGTAATTACTGATGATGAAGTAAAACACCTTGATTTGCTTGCTAAGCAATATGGTATTCCACTCATTATTGATAACGCGTACGGCGATCCGTTCCCAGGTTGTATTTACACCGACGCAAACCTAACGTGGAACTCAAACATTATTTTATGTATGTCACTTTCAAAACTGGGCCTACCGGGTTTACGCAGCGGTATTGTGGTTGCCAATAATGAGATTATTAAAGCAATTGGCCGCGTAAACGGCAGCATGGTTTTATCGCCAAATAGTATTGGCCCAAGCTTAGTGACACGCTTAATTAACGACGACGAACTACTGCCACTGTGTCGTAATGTTGTACTGCCTTTTTATCGTAATAAAGCACACATAGCAATTGAGTTGTTTGACGAAGTATTTGCCGAACTGCCTGTTTATTTGCACAAAGTTGAAGGTGCATTTTTTATGTGGCTGTGGTTTAAAGATGCAAAAATAACAAGCGAGGTGTTGTATCAACAACTTAAAGAGCAAGACGTGTATGTGATCCCAGGTCACAACTTTTTTATCGGCATTAACGATGATTGGGCGCACAAGCACGAGTGTATCCGTATTAACTATGCTACCGATGCAGATACCCTAAAAAAAGGCTTAGAAGCGATTAAAAGCCTAATAAAGTAAATATAACGATGCCGATATTAATATCGGCATCAGTCATTTAACTCGCTTATATATTCGTTTGAAATTCATGCAAACGCACTTTATCCCCTTTAAATTTATATACAAGTTGGTATCCTACGCGCCCTTTTTTAACATATTGTCTCGTCCTGAAATGTGTTTACACATTTAGGATTTATTATGACCAAGTCAAATAATACACCGATCAAACGAACACAACGAGATTATTCATTAGGCTTTAAATTACAAGTTGTCGACGCTGTAGAAAAAGGCGATATGACTTATAAACAAGCCCAAAAAATTTATGGCATACAAGGTCGTTCTACCGTGCTTACTTGGTTAAGAAAACACGGTAAGATGGATTGGACTCAATCACCTAAGATAACTATGCCTACATCACCTAAAGCCAAAGAAAGTCCCGCTCAAAAAATAAAACGCCTCGAACGAGAGCTTGAAGATGAGCATTTAAGTAACCTGTTACTCAATGAAGTGGTTAATATTCTTGACGCTGAGCATGGGACAAGCCTTCGAAAAAAGTATATTGCCAAGGAGCAAGAAGCCTTCAAAAGCAAAAAATAGTTAGCTTAGAACGTGCTTGCAAGCTGCTTGGTATAACGAGACAAGCGATATATCAACGAGAGAGCAGAGCTAAATTGCGTGCGATTGAACTCGCACCAGTTAAAGCGATGGTATTGGAAATACGGCGTTTTATGCCGCGTTTAGGCGGAAGAAAATTATACTTTCTACTTAAACCCAAATTCATAGAGCAAGGCATAAGTTTAGGTCGAGACGCTTTCTTTAGTTACCTGAAAAATGAACATTTATTGGTTAAGCCTAAGCGTAGTTATACAAAAACTACGTTTAGTAAACATTGGATGAAAAAGCATCCTAA
>NZ_JWIG01000012.1 GCF_000814675.1 Pseudoalteromonas distincta
CATAGCTTTGGTTTTTGTATGATCGATATCATTAATAGCCAGATATAACTGGTAATCATGATGTTCGACTTTGCCACAATATTCAGTGCCTCTATCGGTTAGAATACGTAGCATGGGAAGCTCGTACTGTTCGAAGTACGGCAGTACTTTGTCGTTGAGTATGTCAGCCGCAGTAATTGGCGTTTTCGTGGTGTAGAGCTTAGCGAACGCTACTTTGCTGTATGTATCAACGAAGGTTTGTTGGTAGATACGCCCAACGCCTTTGAGATTACCCACGTAAAATGTATCTTGAGAGCCTAGATAACCTGGGTGAGCCGTTTCAATTTCACCACACGCTTCGTCATCATGTTTTTTCTTTTCAAGCGCAGCTACTTGAGCGTCGGTGAGAATAATACCTTCGTTAGCAACTTTATTTTCTAGTGCCTTGAGACGCTTTTTGAAGTTCTCTAGGTCATGACGTAGCCATATTGAACGAACACCGCTGCCAGAAACGAATACGCCTTGTTTTCTGAGTTCATTACTCGTTCTGTGTTGGCCATGAGCTGGATAATCGACAGCGTATTTAATGACGGCTTGTTCAGTTGCTTCATCAACTCTATTTTTTAAGTTTGGCGCTCTACGACTTTTATCAATTAACGCATCAAGTCCACCGTCTTCGACGAGTTCTTGATATCGATAAAATGTATCACGGGATACGCCCATCACTTTGCAGGCTCTTGATACGTTGCCAAGTTCTTCTGCAAGATTAAGTAAACCCGCTTTGTGTTTAATAATTGGATTGTTAGTATATAGCATGAGAGTTACCTCTTATATGTTTTGATTTAAAGATTCGACACCTTTTATCAAAACGGGTAACTCTCACTTTTTCAAGTTGATGTGTCAGATCTTGTCTGAACTAATACAAATAAATAGGTTATTTTGAGCCTCTGTAAAATTGAAGCTTAAATCAGACACCTATATAACTTTAAGCTAAAAACCTTTGGTTTGAGCCACATACTCAAACTAAAGGCTCTTCAATTGGCACAGCCTAATGGGTTAAAACTTAAAATACCTACAAATCAGCTGTATTTATCTAAATGCTGACCAATAACAGCCATCACTTTTTCTTTTAACTCTGCTGCCTGAAAACTTCCTTTTACAAGGTAACCTTTAACAAAGTCGTGTGACATTATAATCTTTTTTTCTTCTTCTCTTTCTGATGAGCTAAACATCATAACTACACACGAGCTTATCTCTATCATTTTTCTGAGTTTAGAGAACTCCTCTAAAAATTGAATGCCATTAACTTTTGGCATATTAATGTCTAAAAATATAAGAATTGGAGGAAATCCATCAGGGTACTTTATTCTATTCGATTCATAATTTTCGAGAAATTCTAACGCTTCTTGACCGTCTTTTTTTTCATAAATCGTAAGCTCTAACTTGGCTTCTTTTATTAGCCTTTTCAGAATATACCGGTCAACTTCGTTGTCATCGACAATTAATATAGGAGGTTTAATTTTTGTCATATTAGCTTATCCAATGGTATTACTATTTTAAATGTTGTGCCTTTATCAGAGCTTTGCAGTGATATTTCACCGTTTAAGTACTCAATATGTTTTTTAACCAACGCCATCCCTAAACCAGAGCCCGTACTCGTCTGTGCATGAAATCGCTTAAACATATCAAACACCTCACCTTGATGCTTTTGTGGTATTCCCATTCCGTTATCTGTAACAGTAATAAAAAACGTCTCTTGCTCATTGAAAATATCACAGCGGACATAAGGAGAGTCTTTATTTCTGTCGTAATACTTCAACCCGTTTGAAATTAAGTTTTCAATAATTTGAGCAAAACGCGCTTTTTCTGACTTTATAGGTACTGATAGATTAATTGTTGTCTCAAGCGTACAAGGATTATCTTTCATAAGCCAAGTGAGTCGCTCTTTCATATCAATAATTAACTGATTAAAGTCAATTACATCTCTATCTTCACTACCAATTTCAGCTTTAGCTAATAATAAAATATCAACAACAAGTGTCTCTAACTTTTCCATTTGTTGATAGATAACCAATGCATTTCGACTTGCCTCTTCAGTATCTCCTGCTTTTATATCTTCAATAACAAAATGCGCTAGGGATTTAGCCCCTGACAACGGTGATTTCAGGTCATGAGAAGCTCGATAAGCAAACTGTGCAAGTTCGTCATTTGCTTGCTGCAGGGAAGCTGTTTGGCTATTTATAATCTCTTTGAGTTCAATACTGTTTTCAATATTTAAAAGATCATTTTTAATCCGCTGCCTCGCCGCGATAACGAGTGCTTTTAATTCACCCGACGTTTTTATATCAAGCTCATCATCTAGATTAATATTGCTTTCAGGTTTACTTGATAAGAGCAGAGTAAGATTTCGAATAGAGCTGGATATAGTACGAGAAAGGTAACTTATAAAAATAATATTAAAAAAGGATATGACGATAACAAGTGGGATTAACGTCATTAGTATAAACGATACTGTTTTTCTGATTGGTTCTTCAAACATCTCAGAGTGTTTGTTAAAGCTGACAAGTGCAACATTAAGGTTTAGTAAAAAATCATCTCTACTGAGCTCACCTTTTTTATACTGAGTAACTGACAGTAGTGTTTTATCCGCAATTTCTATATCTTTTTCACAAATTGTTAAAGTTTGCTCTGTGTTAATAAATTTCATAACAGCGTAATTTAATGGATTTATTTCTTCAATACACTCAATTGGTTGCTGCCTAATTAACACTATATCTGACTCAATGGTATTTATATCTATGGGGAGGTCATTTTCTATTTTTTTAACTGACTTGGTAAGTTGATGAGTATATTTTAAGTGAAGAAAATTAAGCTGGTGAAACTTAGCCCCTTTAGCTATTTCAAAAGCTGAGTAAACAGTAATACTTACCTCTGCAGCTGTTAAAATCACAATAAGCATCAGTTTTCTGGAGATATTCATATACGATACCTATTTTAGCTACTAACCCAACAGTTTTTTAATAACACTATAATAATTATAGTATTTATAACATTAGGTATAGCAGGTTTTATCTTTTTTACTAGGTCCTCTATAAATAATAATTTATGCTTAACTTTGTTCGCTTTTAATAAAAAAATCCTTTATTAGTTTTTTGCCACTATAAAGCAAACTTGGGTAATATTACGCCTCTAAAAGTGCTGGTGCATTGGCAAATACACCAGCAGCTAAATACAAACTTTGTTAAGTCATCCCATATTTAAAAAGTGTATTAACATGCAGCATTTTTTGAATGAAAAATATAGGCTCGTGTGTGGTCGTACACTAGGTTAAAAGTAAAAGCGTAAAGGGTTATAAAAAAAGTTACGCCGATATCCATTATTAATGCTTCCCATAAGCCTACGTTTAAAATGCTCGCCATTACGGGAATAGTAAAAACAAGTAACCCGCCTTGAAATAAAATCACGTGAAAAATACGGAATAATACAGATCGTTGCTCTTTTGCACCGGTAGCTACTTTGTCAAAAAACCAATTAAAAACAAAATTCCAACACATCGCAATCGTTGCAATTATAATCATAGTGCCCGATAAAGCCGATATTGCATGCTCTGTAAATACAGCCAAACCAATAATCGACAGCGTTACCGCTAATACTTCAAACAAAACAGCCTGAAACATCCTCTCTAGCGACCCCATTTTTGCATCCATAATTAACCCCTTTTACGCCAAATAATTAAAGAAAATAATAGTGACATAATTTAATTATTTGCAAAGTTAGTAGCCATCACCTTTAGTGATAAGATGAGCAAATAAGTACTCACCTTTAAGTTGAATGATATGTATAGTTTTGAGCAACTAAAAATTTTTGTAACCGTGGTAGAAACAGGATCTTTTTCGGCAACAGCCCGAAAGCTTAACCGTGCACAATCGGGAATTAGCCAAGCTATTTCTAATCTTGAAATAGCGATTAATCAAACATTGTTTACGCGTAATAAAAATATACCCAGCTTAACGATTAGCGGTAAGGCATTGTTACCTGTCGCATACTCTATACTTCATCAGCAAAAATATTTTGACCAAAAAGTGGATGCATTAGCAAAAAATTATGAGCATGAGGTAATTATAGCTATTGATGAAAGCCTAAATAATCAAGATATTTTAAAAGTGATTACCCCACTTGCTGATCAGTTCCCGATTACTAATTTCGAAATAATATCGACAACAACTGACGATGTAGAAAACTTAGTAAAAATAGGAAAAGCACAACTAGGTATCATTTATAGTGATGGGGAACTAAAAGTTGATATGGATTTTTTTCTATTGGGTCAAGCTCGATTTTTAACGATTTCATCACCAGAACACCCGCTTGCAAAGCTAAAGGCTGTAACAAGCAATGATTTAAAAGCCCATAGGCAATGTGTTCATCGCAGCCTTAGCCAAAAAGAGTTATGGTTTAGCTACGCAATTAGCTCTAGGATTTGGTACGCAAATACACATCAAACCCTTATCGACTTAGTAGTTCAGAGTATTGGTTGGGCGCTTGTACCCGAGTTTGCTATTAAGAAGTATATAAACCAAGCTGAAGTGATAACGCTACCCGTTACTCATGAACAAGGCGGTTGGCTTACTCCTGTGGGATGCGTTGTTTCAAGAAGCCAATCAACAGGACCTGTTCTTCAAAGTTTAATAAATAGGTTGCAGCAACACTTTTTAAAGAGAGATAGCGCGGGAATAGAACAGTTTTAAACTGCTTTATTCACTTTCAATAGCAAGCTTCTTCTTTAGCTTTTCTTGCCACTCTACAGCAAGCTCTGGCAAAGTTAATGCTTCTAAAAGTATGTCTTCATAACCTACGTATTTTTTATCAAAAAATGCCTGGAACAGTTTTTTAACTGATATGTCGTGCGAGGCTTTCTTCTCGATAACAACACTATCACCCGTTTTTGCAACGCCTTGCTCTAGTACCCTAAAATAAACGCCAGTGCAGTAATACTGCGTAAACAGCTTAAGACTGTTTTTATTATTAAGGGCGATAGCGAGTTTAAAACAAGGCACACGAGGCTGGCTTACTTCAAGCAGTGCAGTACCAATTCGAATATGGTCACCTATGTGTATATTCGCTTCATCAAGGTCAGAAATCGTGAAGTTTTCGCCAAAGGCACCTACAGCTAAATCATCATTCTCGAGGGTTTGTTTCCAATAATCATAATGATTGTGCGAAAACGCATAAACCGCTTTATCAACCCCGCCGTGATTAACTAAATCAGCTTGCTCATCTCCTATTATATTTAGCTTTTCAATAACAACAGGTTCGTTAGTTGGGGTTTTAAAAATACCGGTTTTAACCTCTTTTCCGTTATACACTACCGTTTTTATTTTAGAGATATTAGTAGAGATTATTTTCATTAAGACTCCCACCTACCCAGCGCTTGTTTGTCACTTTGTTTAAACTCAACCCAATTTGATGAGTCTTTAAAGTGCTCTTTTTTCCAAAACGTGGCGTGGTTTTTTAAATAATCCATTATAAATTGTGCGCCTTCGAACGCGGCTTGGCGATGGCGGGACGTTACACCTACAAATACAATTTGCTCGCCAAGTGCTAAGTAACCAACGCGGTGAATAATGCATATTCGCGCCAGTTGCCAGCGAGTTTGTGCTTGCTCTGCAATAGATTGAAGCAGTTGCTCGGTCATACCAGGGTAGTGTTCAAGCTCAAGTGCAATAACATTATCGCCACTGCTGAACTCTCTTACCAAACCTGTAAAGGTGACAACAGCGCCATCGCTTTTATTACTACTACAAAGCGTATTGTGCTCGTCACCTACATTAAAATCATCGGTTTGTACTTGAATATGTATGCTCATTAGCCACCTGTAACCGGCGGGAAAAAGGCAAGCTCATCCCCTGCTTTCACTATTTCATCACTTGATGACATAGTTTGGTTAAGCGCTGCAAGTAGCTCACGCTCCTCCAGCCACGGTTGCCAGTGCGGGTATTGACTCACTAATCTTAATTTAAGCTCTGAAATAGTAAGCGGCTGCGTAATCTCAAGACTTAATTTACTGCACTTTAACCGCTCTTTTAGTTGCCCAAAAAACAATAACTCTACTTTCCCGGCGCTAGATATTGCATCGTTTGGATTAATCGCGTTGCCAACTACCATTTTTGCCCCCTGCTTTTTGAGTAACGCGCATGCCGCTAATTTCCATTAGTGGGTCGGCTGCTTTACACATATCAAACAAAGTAAGGCTAGCCACAGATACCGCTGTTAACGCTTCCATTTCAACCCCCGTTTTACCGGCAAGTTTGCAGTAGCTGGTTATTTTAATTTGGCTATTTTCTTCATCAAGTTCAAAGTCAACAGCGACTTTACTAAGTGCAAGCGGATGACAAAGCGGGATTAAATCAGCGCATTTTTTAGCGCCTTGAATACCCGCAATACGTGCCACGCCTAGCACATCGCCCTTTTTGTTTTGATTAAGCATTACTTGTTCAAAGGCAAGCTTACTCATGCTAATAAATGCTTCAGCTGAGGCATCGCGCAAGGTTACGTCTTTGAGCGATACATCAACCATATTAGCTTGGCCGTTTTCGTCAACGTGACTCAACATACTATTGCTCACGCGATTCACACTTTTTACCAATGGTAATGTGCGGTGCAAAGTTACACGGTTTATGCATTGAGTTAAGTTGATCTTTTATTATGCCTGTCCACGCTGTTTTACATGCGCCTGTAGAGCCTGGCATACAAAAAATAACGGTGTTGTTAGCAAGTCCTGCCAATGCACGAGATTGAATAGTAGAGTTACCAATTTCGCCGTACGATATGTGCCTAAATAGCTCACCAAAACCGTCTACGCTTTTATCAAATAGCGGCGCAAATGCCTCTGGTGTTGAATCGCGCTCAGTAAAGCCTGTACCGCCAGTCACTAAAATAGCATGAATGGTGTCATCGGCTATCCACTGCGATGCCACTGCACGCATTTGGTAAACGTCGTCTTTAACTATGTCTTTATCAGCTAAGTGATGACCAGCTTCAGTTAGCGCTTTAATTAAGTAATGACCTGAGGTGTCAGTAATTTCATCGCGTGTATCGCTTACCGTCATTACGGCAATGTTTAATGCTATTTGTGACTCAGTTGTGTGGCTCATAATGTTCTTCTTAATTGATTAATGCTTTGGTCAAAATGCTCATTTACAGCTTTAAATTGCGCCGGCGTATTGGTGTTTATTAATGCATGCGTTTTATTACATAAAAGCGTTTGCACACCAATACTTTGGGTAAACTGTTTTATTGACTTATGACTGTTTGCGTTTGTGAGTATGTGTTTTAAATGATTTTTTACACTGCTTGTATTCCGAATATACAGCGGTAGTGGTTCATTTTCAAAGTGCCAAGCATGTATTTGTGACTGATTTAATTGATTGCTCACACTTTGTACTTTATTTGACTGAGAAGCCAGCACAATTGTGCTTAACAAACTACTCGTAAGTAGAGGCATATCTACCGCAGTAATAAGTAAGTCATGCTCGGTGGCTATTAATGTTGAGTAAATACCGCCAAGGGGTCCACTATTTGGGTGTATATCTTTAACGTACTTTTCTGAGGGATAATCGCTCGGTGAATAATGGTTCAATGATTTGACTGGATTTGTCACGTTGCGGCTTACCAATATGTTTTTAGCGCCTACGTCTTTTAATAAATCACACGCATTTTGCAATAGTGTTTTATTTTTTAAAACTAAATCGGCTTTGTCTGTGCCCATTCTTGATGACTTACCACCAGCAAGCACAACGCCTGTAAAATCTCGCTTAGCTTTTATATTAGATTTTATATTAGCTCCCATGCTAGCCACCTAACATAGCTAAATGAGTTGTCGCACCTGTTAAGCGCTTATCTAGCTCATGACTTATTTCTTTATTGCCCATAGCGGCTTGAATTGCCTTTACGGTCGCTGCAGTATCGTCCTCGTTTAGTAGTTCGCGTAAATCTATACCTTGCTCGGCAAACAAGCATAAGTGCAATTTACCCAGCGCCGACACCCTTAAGCGATTACAACTTTTACAAAAGTCTTTACTGTACGGCATTATTAAACCAATACGACCATCGTAATCAGGATGACAAAATTCCTCAGCGGGTCCGTTTAATTTTCCCTTAACGACTTGTAACCAGCCTTGAGCTAAAAGCTGGGCTTTAACCGTTTGCCCACTTAAGTGGTTTTCTTCAAAAAATGTTGCGCCGTCACCGGTTTCCATTAATTCTATAAAGCGCACTGTAACTTTGCGGTGTTTTACCCACGCTAAAAAATCCTTTAATTGGTTTTTATTAAACTGCTTGGCAAGCACTGCATTTATTTTTATATCTTTTATGCCCAGCTCTACCGCGCGTTCAATCCCTTTTAAAATAAGGTTAAGTTTGTCGTGCCCTGTTATGAGTTTAAACATACTTGGATTTAAACTATCAATACTGACATTAAGCGCATCAAGCCCGGCTTCTGCAAATTCATCAATTTTCTTTAATAAATTAAATCCGTTGGTAGTAATGGCTACTTTTTCTATACCAGGCGTATTTTTACAGAGTTTTATAATATCGGTGACGTTGTTTCGCAAGCACGGTTCGCCACCTGTAATACGCACTTTTTTAGTACCTAGTTCTGCAAACGCATTTACCAGCGTGTTAATTTCGTTTTTATTTAAAAAATTACGCGGCGTATCGCACTGATACCCGTTTGGTAAACAATAACTACAACTAAAATTACATACATCGGTTATTGAGAGGCGCAAATAGTTAAACTGCCGACCAAATTGATCATTAAGCATATGCTTCCTTTTTTCTTTACATTACAACCGCAACATCAATGCTGCTAGAACCTGCTTTGTAATGTTGTTTTATTAATTGGCTTAATTGTGTTTTACACGAACCGCAGTTCGTCCCACATTTAAGTTCAGACCCCAATTGCTCGACTGTGTTTGCACCGTTTTTAATGGCGTTTATAATTGGCTGCTCTCTTACTTTAAAGCAGCTACACACTTGCACGCCTTGAGTAAATTCTTCATCGGGGGTCGCATAAAGCAAAGACTGTAACTGTGTAAACGTCAGTAATGGCTCTGCAAATAAATGGTTTATCCACTCAAGTGATATTTCTTTTTGTTCATTAGAAATAACACCAACAAACGCTAATTGATCGTTTTGAATACACTGCACATGCATGGCTTTTGCCGTATTCATAGCCGACCACTGCCCTTGTAAACCAGTTAAGGTTTGGCAGTAATACAGTAAATCACTTTGTGGTTCATTAAGCGCCAATTGGTAATTAAAGCAATTACTAGCATTAACTTTGAGCCAAAAATCACTGTTTATAACAAGTTCGTTTTTAGCAAACAGCTGCATATATTGCACAAAGGGTGCTTTAACTATATTAACAGCGCCGTGTTTACACTCAGCCTGACCAGATAGAGGGTCAACTACCGATTGATACAACCCACTTACTGTTGCTGATGACGCAAATTGCTTATTCCAATGAATAGGCATAAAGCATTCACCTTTTCGCACAGCATCGGTTACTTTTGCATGCGCGGTAACCTGCCCTGTTTGGGCAATCGCGCTTATTAAATCGTTTTGTTTAATTGCTAATTTACTGGCATCAAGCGGATTAATTTCAATATACGGGCGTGTAATATGCGATGAAAGCGCAGTGCTTTTACCCGTGCGGCTCATCGTATGCCATTGGTCGCGTATACGTCCTGAGTTCATTACAAACGGATAATCAATTGATGTTTGTTGCACAGGTAATTGCGGCGTTATAGGTATAAAACGCGCCTTTTTATCAGCGGTGCTAAATTGGTTATTTGTAAAAACCTGACCGTTTTTATAAGGCTGATTTTTAACAACAGGCCACATAATGGGTTTTAAGTTATCGTACTGGCTTTTTGTGAGCCCAACTAAACCAGAGAGGTTTAATAATCGGCTGCCGTTATTTTCAAAGTCGGTTAATTGTGCCCATTCTTCAAAAATGCCACTTGGATCTGTAAAATCAAAACCTTCAAAGCGCATTTTTTTAGCGACTTCACACATAATTTGCCAATCGTTTTTAGCACCCGAATAAGGCGCTACTAACGGGCGCTGTCTTGATATTCTGCGCTCTGAGTTAGTTACTGTGCCGTTTTTTTCGCCCCATCCGGTTGATGGAAAGGCAACATCGGCAAATTTTAACGTATCACTTTTTGCAATACAGTCAGATACAACCACCAGCTCACAGGTCTCTAATGCTTTTTTAATAGCGGCGTTATTGGGCAAGCTCACCATTGGGTTTGTTGCCATTATCCACACTGCTTTTATTTTGCCTGCGGCTATTTCATCAAACATATCAATAGCATTGCTGCCTGCTTTGTTAGCAATAGTTGGCGAGAGCCAAAAGCGTTGTACAAGTGATTGATGCGCTTCGTTTTCAATATCTAAGTGCGCCGCTAACTGATTAGCCAAACCACCGACTTCGCGCCCGCCCATCGCATTGGGTTGCCCAGTAATTGAAAACGGACCACTGCCTGGCTTAAGTAATTTACCTGAGGCTAAATGTGCATTAATAATGGCGTTGCATTTATCTACACCCGAACTTGACTGATTTATACCCATTGAATAAAAGCTAATCGCACTTGGGCTGTTAGCAAATAGCGCGTAAAACTCAGTGACTTGGTCAATTGCTATATCGCAAAAGTCACTAACTGCCTCACAGCTCCATTTTTGTACTTCTTGCAATGCGCTTTCAAAACCGTTTGTGTGCTGAGCAATAAATTGCGTATCGAGGTGGTTATGCTCATTTAAATAATTAAGCAAACCGTTATAAAGCGCAGCGTCACTGCCTGGTTTTATATTTAAAAATGTGTCGGCAAGCTCCGCTGTGTCGGTTTTACGCGGATCAATAACCACTACTTTCATATTTGGGTTAAGCTGCTTTGCACGCTCCATTCGCTGATACAAAACCGGATGAGTCCACGCTGCATTTGAGCCAATTAAAATAAGTAGCTCAGTTTGCTCTAAATCCTCATAGGTACACGGCACTACGTCTTCACCAAAAGCGCGTTTGTAACCTGCCACAGCAGACGACATACACAGGCGCGAATTTGTATCAATATTGCCTGAGCCTATGTAGCCTTTCATTAATTTATTCGCGATGTAGTAATCTTCAGTAAGTAACTGCCCCGATACATAAAAAGCCACCGCATCGGGTCCGTGCTTTTGTATTACGTCGTTAAATTTATTGGCAACATGGTCGGTTGCTTCATCCCACGTAACGGCTTGGTTATTAATAAGGGGCGACGTTAAGCGATTATCACTGCCTGTGGTGTCGAGCAAATGGGTGCCTTTTACACATAAACGACCAAAGTTTGCGGGGTGTTCTCGCATGCCTTCAAGCTTGGTTGGCACATTATTCAAAAGTGAAATATCAACACCGCACCCTACACCACAGTAAGCACATGTTGTTTGTTTTAAACTGGTTTTATTTATAGTTGGTGACGTGTTTGCGGTTGTCATACTACTGCTCTCTTTTAGTGTGCTTTAATTTATGCAGGCTGTTTTACAGGCTCATTAAGGGTAACTACGTTAATAGTGTTACTTGCTTTAGCAAGCACGCTGTTTATTACGTTTTGAACGAGCTTTTCACACCCTCCACAACCTGTACTGGCTTTGGTGCTTTGCTGCACACTTGCCAAATCTATGCAGCCGTTAGAAACTGATTGTTCAATGGTGTGTTTGGTTACTTTATGACACGCGCAAATAATGGCGTCATCAGGCAAGTCATCGGCGCTTAGCTCTGCTATGTCGCCGGCAAGGGGCATAATGAGCGCTTCGGGATCGGTGGTAAGTTCAATGTCGTTTAAATGATATTGCAGCAAATTGTCGTAATCGCTGGTATCGCCAACAAGTACCGCGCCAATCAGCTTATTACTTTGTGAATTAGTGACTATTTTTTTATAAATACCATTGGCTTGGTCTTCAAAGTAATAGCTTATTGCGCCTTCGCTGCGTGCATGCGCATCGCCGATAGAGCCTACTTCAACACCCATTAATTTAAGCTTGGTGCTCATATCGGCACCGCTAAATTCATCGGCTTTATTGTCTAAGCCAGTACTTTGTAAACTACCTTGCTGCGTATCTTGTGAAATATGACCAACTGCTATTTTAGCCATGGCGTAACCAGGTGCCACTAAGCCAAAAATAAAATCATTCCACAGTGCACATTCACCAATAGCGTATATGTTTTTATCGCTCGTTTGGCAGTGGTTATTAATTACAATACCGCCGCGCTCGCCTAACTCTAAATTAAACTCGCGGGCCAAATTATCATAAGGGCGAATACCCGCCGAAAATACAATCATGTCGGTTTCAAGGGTTTTACCGCCCTTAAAACACATTTTGTAACGGCAACTTTCACCTTCTACTATTTCCTCCGTTGCTACCGATGTATGCACAGTAACGCCTAAATCCGTAATTTTGTTTTTTAGTAGCCGACCGCCACCAGCATCAACTTGTACACCCATAAGTTGCGGAGCAAATTCTATTACGTGAGTATGCAGACCCAATTGCTTTAATGCGTTTGCAGCTTCAAGCCCCAGTAAACCGCCACCAATTACCACGCCTACTTTGCTGCCGTGGGCTGAATTTTTTATTGCGTGTAAATCGTTAATGGTGCGATAAACAAGGCAATGCTCGCGATCTTTACCCGGTATAGGCGGTACAAATGGGAATGAACCTGTAGCAAGCACAAGTTTGTCGTATTCAAACAACTCCCCTTTAGCGGTCGTTACAGTTTGCATATCACGATTTATATCAACCACTTTAGAATGAGTATGAAAGCGTACTTGCCAATCGTCATAGGTTTTATTGCATGTAAGTGCGAGGTCGTCTGCGGTTTTGCCTTTAAAAAAAGAGGATAGTTGTACACGGTCATACGCTAAACGGTCTTCACCACTAAGTACCGTAATTTCAAATTGCTCATCAGCTTGATTTTGAGAAACTAGCTGCTGCACAAAATGGTGCCCGACCATTCCGTTTCCTACCACTACAACACGCTGCTTGCTTAGCATTTACCCACCTTAAAATGATATCTACTTTAGTGATTGACTAAAACTGACATCGAATAATTTGTTATAGGTTTGTTATAGCAATATGTAAGCCAAATATATAAGCATTTAAAATCAGCAGGTTGCCTACATTGGTGCAGAGGTGAAAAGCATAAAGCCCCACAAGATGGTGCAATTGCACCATCTTGTGTCGCTATAAATTACAAGTGAATATTAGAAGATAATGAGGGTTAAAATTTAGCGCTCATCCATACCCACAATTTTTGAGTATCGACTTTATTAGCAGCAGTATCGCCCGCTGAGTAATCAGCGTATTTAACACCCACTGCGTATTGTTTATTAATAGGTTTAACGTATTGTACGTTTAGTTCAGTACCCAAATCGTCAACCCCATTTGATTGCTCATTAGCATCAAAACTGTGATAAGCCACCAGCCATTTTCCGTCAAACGCTTTACCGTTTAAGCTTATGTAAGTGTCGTCCAAGCCTTGTGTGGATGTATTTAAAAACGTATCTGTCCAACCATTAAATTTATGTAACGTGGCAAGCGGTGTTGCAAACCCGTAATCGCCATTGTCAGAGCCAAGTGACTCTATGCCGACTTTTAAAGTTACTGTTTTTATACCCAACCCATTTAAATCCACAGCGCCTTCAAGTGCATAGTAATCAGCATCAAAATCACTCACGCTTGTTGACGCAGACTGCGTTGCATACTCCGCTTTGTAATAAAATTTTATGTCGTTTAGGGTTTTATTACCGTTAAAAGAAACGCCATAAGTGTCTAAACTGTCGTCTTGTAGTGCATCGTCACTTAATAAGTAACTGTATAAAACCACTTTACCGTGGTCTGTTTTAAAGCTTGCATTAATTAGATGATCGGACGATTTAATGTCTTTATCGTCAGCAAATATGCGGTTACGCTTATTTAAATAACTGTACTGTAAATCTATGTTGTTAAATGCGTAATTAATGGTTGCTGCATCAAAGGTTTGTCTGTCTTGGCGCCAACCTACGTGCCCAACAAAACGCTGCCCATCAAGGGCTATTACTTGGCGTCCTACTTTTAGCGATAGACCATCGCGGGCATATTTAACAAAACCTTGGTCTATCTCAGTGTTTTCTGGGTCGGCAATAACAGAGTAATTAGTATTTTTCCCCACCGTATTGTTGTAATCATCTACGCCCAATAGGCTGCGAGTATCTTCTACTTCAATAAGGGCTGAAAAACCATTCACCTCATCTGTTTGATGCGTTAAGCGGGTTCTAAGTGTTAAGCCGCTTGCATCTTTTAAGGCATTTTCTTGATCAACGCTTTCAAAACGCAGTCTAAAATCAAGATCAGTTTGCGAAGCTTGGCTTATTGAAGGCGCAGTGAAGCAACCCAGTATAAAAATAATAGGTAAGTTGTTCTTGTAATTAAGCATTTTGGTTCTCTAAGTTTTAATTATTAATACACATACCAAAGCAATAAATAAACACAGCGAAATACATTTCCACACCATAACTGGATCGCGTTTCATTATTGAACTTTTATTAGCGGTACTTTCTAAATAAGGATTAGGTTTGTTGATATCGTTTATAAACTCAGAAAAAGCTTGGTATCTGAGCTCAGGTTTAGGGGCAAGCGCCTTCATAAGGGCTTGATCTAACCAAAAAGGAATATCGGCTCTGTATTTACGAATACTTGTGTAGTGCCAATGGGTGTAATCTTTTGGCGCTACGTGGTTAAGTGGCAGTGGTTTATAAGGCAATTTTGAACACAATAACTCATATGCAATCACGCCAAGTGAAAACAAATCACTTTTAAAATCGGCGTGCATAGTAATAAGTGTTTCGGGTGCTGTGAAATCGGCAGTGCCTTGCGGGCAATCATCCGCAATTTGTTTAACCGACTCGTCCATAGCTGCAACACTTACAGTGCCGTAATCAATGAGCGTTACTTTTCCGTGCGCATCTATCATTACATTATCGAGTTTTAAATCGCGATGCACCATATCGAGTCGCTGAAACGCCCTTAGTGCATGTACTATTTGTTCAATAATACTGCGTACTTGGGTTATTTCTGGGTGCGGCACGTCGTGCTTCCAATCACTGAGTGTTTGCCCGTCCATGTACTCACAAATATGATACAAAAAACGACTCTGCGATTGCGTACTCAGTACTTTCATCACGTTTAAATGGTTTATGCGTTGCCCTACCCAGCCTTCTCTTATAAAGCCTTGAAGGTAGTGCACATCGTCTTCAAAATTAACCGAAGGTGCTTTTAAAACCACTGGCGGTATATCGGGCGCTTGTTGCACTAAATAAATGTGCGAGCGACTACTGGCATGTAATTTACGAATAACCGTGTAGTCATCAATTTTTTGCCCAACATTAAGCGCAGGTGGAATTTTTCGTCGTGTTAGCGAATGGTAAAGTTCATCTAACTTTTGCTCGGCAATATTTTCTACTTTTACCAGTAAGCAACTTACGTTGTCGTCACTGCCTCGCGCTAATGCAAGTTCGGTAATTGCTTTAGCTGCATTTTCTAAATCAGTGTGCTCGTTAATTAATTTAGCTATATCACTACTTGGGAGCACATCGTGTACGCCATCGCAGGTTAATATATAAATATCGTCTGCTTTTAGGTCAACTTCGTATACATCTATTTCTTGATGAAGTTGTGCGCCAAGCGCACGCGTTAGCGTATCGTTTACTTTGTGATCCCGTGTTATTGCCTCTATTTTATTTTCTCGCAAGCGGGTAATACGCGTATCACCTAAGTGAAATATATAACCCGTTGCCGACTTTAAAATAAGTGCTGTAAAAGTCGTCATCCAATCGGCTTGGCGCTGACCTAAATGATTGTAATTAACCGATTGCGAATAAAGCCACTGATTTAAACTTGCTAACACCTTCGACACTGACTTTTTAACCGCCCAACTTTCGGGGGTATTTAAATACTCATTTATAAAATGAGTAACCGAAAGTTGAGACGCTTGTTTAGCATTTTTTGCTGATGAACACCCATCGGCTAAGCAGGCAATAACGCCTTTAGACTCTTTTTCTTGCGCTTTGGTATTAAGAGCTGCAAACGCATCTTGATTTTCTGCTTTTAACCCTTTAGCACTGTGCCCGCCAAATGAAACGTTGAGTTCATTTTTTAGCGATTTAGCGTGGAGTGTTTCATCAAACATAGTCAATAATGCCTTAAGTCACTGAAATAAGTTCAACGGTGCCGTCTTCATTTACTTCGGTAATATGGCCATCTGGTTCTTTCATAAAAAACAGTGCAGCTAGACCAAGTAATGCACTACCCGCAATAATGAAAAAGAAAGTTTGATAATCAACAAGTGACAATGCCGTTAAGTACACTACTGCACCTACATTACCGTAAGCACCTGTCATACCAGCTATTTGCCCAGTTAAACGACGCTTAATTAGCGGTACTGCGGCAAATACAGCGCCTTCACCAGCTTGCACAAAGAACGAACACGCCATAGCCGCAACAACTGCAAGCCATAAAGGCCAAGATGCATCAACCAAGCCCATTACAAAATAACCAACAGCAAGACCCGTTGTAAGTACAATAAGGGTAATACGACGACCTAATTTATCTGAAATCCAACCGCCACCTGGGCGAGATGCTAAATTCATAAATGCATAAGCTGAGGCTAAAATACCGGCGTACACCATATCAAGCGCAAACACATCCATAAAAAATAGCGGTAACATAGATACAACCGCAAGCTCAGAACCAAAAGTTGTAAAATATAAAATATTTAAAACAGCCACTTGCTTAAACTCATAACGATGCGACTCGGGTACAGGCTCTTTAAAAATATGACCATTTACATCAAAGGTTTTATACACTTCGTAAATATAAAGCAGAACTAAAAAAGCATACACGGCAAGTACAAAGTTAGCCGAAATTAGGTTAGCACCGGTTGGTGAAAGCTTCCAAGTAAGTAATGCTAGAGCACCATACATAGGAATTTTCATAATAAGAAGTAATACAAAGTCGCCTTTACTGGTTACTTCCATTGCGCCTACTTTTTTAGGCTTAAAGTATGTACCGCCTTTTGGTGTATCGGTTACATTTAAGTACCAAATAATACCAAATATAACGCTTAATACACCCGTTAAACCTACTGCGTAACGCCAACCATCTTCGCCACCAAACATAAGTGCAATAATTGGCAATAACATAGCCGCTGCTGCTGAACCAAAGTTACCCCAGCCGCCATAAATACCTTCTGCTATGCCCAGCTCGTTAGCAGGAAACCATTCACTCACCATACGAATGCCCACAACAAAGCCAGCACCAATAAAGCCTAGCGCAAAACGCGCTATAGCGGCTTGTTCAAATGTGGTTGCCATAGCAAACATAAAACACGGAATACTACAGGTAATAAGTAGCGCCGCATAAACAATCCGGGGACCAAATTTATCGGTCAGCATACCCACCACAACACGGGCAGGAATAGTTAACGCTACATTTAAAATTAGTAATGTTTTAACTTGTGCCATGGTAATACCAAGCGAGCCCGCAATTGCACCCAATAAAGGAGCATGGTTAAACCATACAAAAAATGACACAAAAAAGACCATCCAACTTAGATGTAATACTTTCATTTTTCCTTTAAAGGATATTAAGTTAAATCCAGAACTCGGTTGCATGTTTATTTTCCTCGTAAACGTATTATTGTTTTATAAATGCCCCACTCTTTTATATGAGTAGCAGCCCAAACTTTGTTAAATTTTAGTTAACCCAATACAGCAATTACTGAGCCACTAATTAAAAACCATATATTTCAGTTGGTTATATGCATTTATTATTTTAATGCGTTATAGTTGCACTATATGAGTGAGGGGGTATGGGCTGTTACAGTGCAAATAAAAAGCGTTACTACTTGCTCTAGGATTTAACAAATTGGTATTGTTCAAAAAAAGTATGAGATGTTTAAAAATGCAAAAAGCACCGTTAACGTACCAACAGCAACTACGCTATTCTCGGCACATTATGCTGCCGCAGCTCGATATAGACGGACAAGAGAAGCTATGGCAATCGCATGCATTAATTGTTGGTGTGGGTGGGCTTGGATGTGCGGTAAGTCAATATTTAGCGGCATCAGGCGTTGGCACGCTCACCTTAATTGATAACGATGAAATAGACATGACCAACCTGCAAAGGCAAATACTGTATAAAGAAAGTGATATTGGTAGCTCAAAATGCAGTGCTGCAAAAAAACAGCTTAACGCACTTAATAGTGAAATAGATATAAACACCATTGAGGCATTTTTTGATGTAAATACCTCCACAGAACAGCTATTTAATAACATTGATATAGTGATTGATTGCTCAGATAACCTAGCAACACGTAATGCACTTAATAGCGCCTGTTTTAAAGCTAAAGTTCCGCTAGTGTCAGGCTCTGCAATACGCATGGAAGGACAAGTCGCGTGTTTTACTATGGATGAAAACAGCCATTGTTATGGTTGTTTATCGCAATTTTTTAGTGAACAAACACAAAGTTGCTCCGAATCTGGTGTGCTTTCTCCTATTGTGGGGCTAATAGGCAGTATTCAGGCAACTGAAGCGCTAAAAATACTTGCTGGTTTGCCAAGTGGCTTAAGCGAGCACTTATTGCTGGTGGATGGTTTAAGCATGGAGTTTAATCGTTTTAAAATAGCTAAAAACAGTCAATGTGCGGTGTGCAGCATTTAGTTATTCTAGATCACTGATTGTTGTATAAAGCACATCGCCCACTTTAAAGTCGTTTTTGTCCCACACTCGTCTTGAAGCCAAGCAATACAAAGTCTGCCCATCTACATTGAGCGTTAACTGCCACTTATTATTAATAAGCTCAGCCTGAGTTAATACCGACCTTAAAACATTACTGTGCGTTGTTTGCTCAGGCTTTAACGCACTAAGCGACATTTTCTCACTTTCTATAATTAGCTTATTACTGCTATCGACAAGTGCAGGAAGCACAAAAAGCGGTTGCTCACTTTGCTGTAATTGCAGTTGATATAGCCCGTAGTCTTCATCAAATTTAACCACATCGTAATTAATTAAGCTCAGCGGTGTTTGCCTGTCGTTTGCGTAAATAGCTTTTGCAACGTGCGCACTTGCACCTTGGTTTATCACCTTACCTTTATCAAGCTGAATAAGGGTATCGCAGCAAAATAGCAGCTCTTTTAATGAGTGACTTACTATTATAAATTTAATATTAAACTTAACGGCTAACTCATTGAGTTTAGTGAGCGTTTTAAAACGCAATGACCAATCAAGCGCACTAAAAGGCTCATCAAGCATTATAAATTTCTGACCGGCAAGCAAAGTGCGCGCAAATACTACACGTTGGCGCTCGCCGCCCGATAAGCTTTGTACATCACGATTTAGTAAGTCTTGTAATTCAAGTGTTTTAACAACGTATTGAAGCGTTAAGCTGGTTTGTTTATTCCCGCAGTGTTTTTGTGTAAACGCTAAATTACCTGCCACATCTAAATGAGGAAACAACGGGCACGATTGCAACTGAAGCGTTATACCGCGTTTATCGCTTGGCAACTCATGCACTGGCTGATTATTAATATGAATACTTTTTGCAGGCTCTAAACCACTAATACAACGCAGTAATGTTGACTTACCAGAGCCTGAAGGCCCGTAAACACCGAGTACATTAAACGACTCAAGCTCAAGGTTTATATCTAAATCAAAATTATTGAGTGCTTTAAAAAGGCTTAACTTAATCATTTTATTGCTTAACCCCTACAATGCTTTTATTAAACTTAAATAACAGCACTAAACAGGCAAACGAAATAGCCAGTAAAATAAGTGAAAGCTGATGCGCCGCCGTATAATTTAACGATTCAACATGGTCATAAAGCGCAATAGACACCACCTGTGTTTGCCCCTGAATATTACCGCCAATCATTAATACCAAACCAAATTCACCCAATGTATGCGCAAAACCTAAAGCAAACGCGCTACCAATACTGGGTTTTAAAAGTGGAATTATTAAATGCACAAAGCGTTTAAACGGGCTCAACCCAAGCGCAATGGCAGCTTCGTTATAGGTTTGATTAATATGTTTAAACCCAGCCACAAGCGGCTGCATTACAAAAGGCAGTGAATAAAAAAGCGAGCCGATAACCACGCCCTGAAAACTAAACGCAAGCTGCGTACCCGTTAGCCAAAACCAAAACTGCCCAAAAGCGTGATCAGGCGAAAATAAAACAAGTAAGTAAAACCCTAATAACGTAGGCGGTAGCACCAAAGGCATTGCAATTAATGCCTCTAAAAATGGTTTAAATTTACCGTTATAGCCAGCGAGCTTGTATGCCAGTGGAATACAAAAAACAAGAAGGAGCACTGCGGTTATAAAGGCAAGTTTTATAGTTAACCACAGCGCGGTTAAATCACTTTGAAGCATTGTTGTCCTTTATTCTGTAACCTAATTCAATTAACTGCTGCTGCGTAGCTTCTGCCATTAAAAATTGCATAAGTTGCTTAGCGCTAGCATGCTTTTTAGTCGAGCTAATAATAACGCCTTGTTGAATTATATCGGGATATTGATTGGTAGGCAGCACGGTATAATCTAAATATTTTTGATCTTGCGTGTTACTGTAAGCCGCCTTTAGGGATGAAACAGCCACCAGCCCTACTCCTACATTACCACTTTGCACAAACTGAAACGCATGTGTAATGTTATTCCCGTACACATAATTTATTGGTTTTTTAAAATGGTTATTCGCGTAGTGCTCTGAGGCACGTCCGTATGGTGAAAAACGCGGATTAGCAATGGCTACTTTATCATTTACTTTTTCAGCTTTGGGTTGCCACAAAGCAAGTTCGCCTAACGCGTAAGTGATTAAGCTGCTTTGCTCGGCATAGCCTTCTTTAATAAGCGATTGCGGTCGAAAATCGTCAGCCGATAAAAACACATCAAATGGCGCGCCATGCACTATTTGCGAATATAAAACACCGCTAGAAGCGGCTGATATTTTCACGTCAACATTAGGTAATGGGGATTTTTTTAGTAGGGTTTCCAATACAGTTTTAAAATTACTCGCTACGGCTACTTGCAGCGTTTCTTTTGCGTTTACGCTGCACGAAAGCATGCATATCACACACAAAAAATAACCCAACCATGTATTGTAAAGCTTTGACATTATAAGTATTGTTTCAAAATAAAATGATTTAAGTAAGCAATATATATGAACGATGTTTGCAATGCACCCGGTTTATTACCAATTGAAACTGCAATACAAAATATACTTGGCACAATAACGCCTGTTAAAGACGTTGAAACCATTTCTATAATGCAAAGTGTTAATCGCGTTTTAGCAAGCGATGTTAAGTCAACTATAAACGTACCAGCGCATAACAACTCTGCAATGGATGGCTATGCGCTGTGTATTTCAGATAAAAGCTTAACCTACACACAAGTAGGTAGTGTGTTTGCGGGGCAAGTTTTTGAAGGAACACTTACCCCTGGTCAATGCGTAAGAATAATGACCGGCGCTGCCATTGCACCTGGCGCTAACGGCGTTGTAATGCAAGAAAACGCCTCGGTTGATGGCGATAAAATTACGTTTACCGCGCAACCAGAGTTAAATGAAAACGTGCGTTTTGCTGGCGAGGATATTGCAATCGACGATGTTATTTTAAAAGCAGGCGATAAATTAAAAGCTGTTGATGTGGGATTACTGGCATCTTTAGGAATTGCCAATATAGATGTGGTAAGAACCCTAAAAATAGCCGTGCTTTCTACAGGCGATGAGCTAATAGAACCTGGTCAGCCGCTTAAACAAGGCGCTATTTTTGAAAGCAACCGCGCTGTTATTATTAGTGCGCTGCAACAAAAAAATATAGACGTGCTTGATTTAGGAATAATCCCTGATGACAAAGAACTCATCACTAATGCATTTTTAAAAGCGAACGAACTTGCCGATGCCGTAATAAGCTCAGGCGGTGTATCGGTTGGTGAAGCCGACTTTACTAAAGAAGTGCTCAACGAAATTGGCAATATCCACTTTTGGAAAATAGCCATGAAACCAGGCAAACCTTTTGCCTTTGGTAAATTAAGTAACAGTTACTTTTTTGGCTTGCCAGGTAACCCTGTGTCGGCTGCTGTTACGTTTAATCAGTTAGTAGAGCCTGCACTGCAAAAGCTGTCGGGGCTTGGTGAAGTAAATCCTAAAATGCGCTTTAACGCGGTTACTACATCCGTTATTAAAAAGCGCCCAGGAAGAGCCGACTTTCAGCGCGGTACAGCAACAATTAACGAGCAAGGTGACTTAGTGGTTGCCCCGTTTAATAAACAGGGCTCGGGTGTACTTTCGTCGCTTAGTAAAGCTAACTGTTTAATTGTAGTGCCGGCGCAAAGCGGCAATATCGAAAAAGGCGCAACAGTAAGTATTGAGTTGCTATAAAGCCTAAAATGCTACAGCTAACTGTACAATTTAGCTGTAGCAATGCTGCAAACCTTAAAATATTTTTATATTTAATGTTTGAATTAAACAATTTAACTTTTCGCTACGCCCTACAAACTCTTCTTTGCTTAATCTATTAACGCACTTCAGCGCGTTTTTAGTTGCAAAGTATCTATCATAACTTAGGCTTCTTTCGCATTTAACACTATACGTTGAGGGCCAAGAGCCACCTGCCCCCGTTGCTATGCCAACAACGTTACATGTAGCGTCTATATACTGCTCCCACGCTTTTATTTGTGCTTTAACTGCATCAACTTGGTAATCATCAGTTAGTTGTGGGTAAATTTCATCCATCATTTTACTGATTTTAGTTTTGTATCTATTGCCCTCTAAATTATAAATATTGCCGGTGTGCATTGCACCGCCTTCTGGCCAACCATCAGCGCTTTGTGCAAATGCGCCAAATGATGAAATAGCAAAAGCAAACCCAATAATAATTTTATTCATTTTAAATCCTTTTAATAGTTACCAGATACCTGAAAAAAACGCTCATAAAAAATGCCGCTGAGCTTAGCTGAGCGGCATTATATTATTCAATAAGCTTTTAAAGAGGTCTATTTAAAAACCAAATATTTTTAAATCAAAAAACTTAGTCGCCACTGTATTTATAAATATCACAGCTAGAATGACAGGAATAAACGTTGAAAGTGAAAAGTTAACGTACTTTTCCATCAAGCTTCCCGCATAATTAGGCGAACCTAAGCTTAGCTCTTGTGTTAAGCGTGCTTTTTTCCAGCGGTACATTACAAACAAACACACCATTAAGCCATTAAGCGGTAAAATTGTGTCGTAAAATACATCAACAATAATATCAAAGAAGCTCTTATTAACGCCGCCATAACTGGTGAACGAAGTAAGGCTGTCAATCATACCAAACGACATTGTACATAAAATAGTAAGTACACCGGTTGAAAGTGTAAGGATGCCCAATGCTTTTTTACGGCTAATACCTTTGCGGTCACTTAGTGTTGCAGTCGGGACTTCTACTATTGAAACAAGTGAGGTAATTGCTGCAAAAAAGACTAATAAGAAGAACGAGAACGCAACAATAGACGCACCCACATAGCCAATATCATTTTGCAGTGCTAATAATATTTTAGGTAGGTATACAAAAATCATCGATACAGACGAGTCAGAAAGTGCAGCTGGGTCTGTATTTGGATCAAAACTAAATATAGCCGGTAGCACCATTAAACCAGCTACAAACGCAACGAGTGAGTCAGTAATAGCAACCATTTTAGCGCTACTTACAATATCATCCTTTTTAGAAATATACGACGCGTAAGTCATTAAGATACCCATGCCCAAAGATAGCGAGAAAAACGCTTGGCTTAATGCGCCATTTAAGACACTTGCATTCATTTTAGAAAAATCAGGAATAATATAGTATTTAACACCGGCCATTGCGTTATCAAGCGTTAATACATAAATAACGAGGGCAAGCAGCATAACCAATAAGGCGGGCATTAAAAACTTAGCGGCTTTTTCTATGCCCTGCTTAACACCGCCTAATAAAATTAAGTTCACCATAATAACCACAACGGCCATATAACCAAACACAGTGTAACTATTGATAAAAACACCAAAGTGGCCGGGATCTGCTAATAAATCTAAATTACCTAGGCCTGTTTGCGTTAAATAGCCAAAAATCCAAACAGTAATTACCATATAAAATACAGCAATCATAAATGGCGTAAGCACGGCTAAAAAGCCTGCAAACTTCCATTTTTTATCGTTATTTGATAATAGCTTATACGAGCCAAGTGGATCTTTTTGAGCGTTACGACCCATTGCCATTTCAGCCATCATGACTGGTAAACAAATGAATACGACAAATAAAGCGTAAATTAATAAAAATGCGCCGCCGCCATTTTTAGTAGCAGAAACCGGAAAGCCAACTAAATTACCAATACCAACAGCCGAACCTGCCGCCGCTAATATGAATCCGAGACGGGAACTAAATCGTTCTCTATTTTCGCTCATGCTTGAAACCTTTTTATTATTTTGTATATTTCAGCGACTCTACCAGTGTTACACAGAGATTTTCAAGCAATTACAGCGTAAAAATAAAATCGATGTGTAAACCTGTGTAAATACGCTTTTAATTCACCAATTTTCAACGCTGTGGTAGTATTGCGTTAATCAAATTTAACAATTTTTATGAGATTACTTATGTTGTACATGATTCATTCAACAGACGTTGAAAATAGCTTAGAGCTCAGAAAAGCAGCACGCCCGGCACATTTAGCACGCCTTAGTGAGCTTGATTCTCAAAATCGTTTACTTACCGCAGGTCCGTTTCCGGCAGTCGATAGTGAAGATCCTCAAGAAGCAGGTTTTACCGGTTCATTAGTTGTAGCTGAGTTTGAGTCAATTGAAGCCGCTCGAGAATGGGCAGCAGCTGACCCTTACGTTGCCGCTGGCATCTATGAAAATACAGTTGTTAAACCTTTCAAAAAAGTGTTCCCTGCTTAAAAGTGTATTAAACCCTAAGAGCGTGCGTTGCACTGTAATTCAGGGTTTGTTCACAAGATTTTAATTAAAATTACTGAGATAAAAGCGAATTTAGCGTTTTTACTTGAATTTTAGTAACTTAGTTAATTAAACTAAGTGGGTCTGGTCTAGGAGTTTTCCATTATGCGCGTATTATTAAGCCTCGGTTTTATTGCTTGTGTTAGCTTAGCTAACTTTGCTCAAGCAGCGACGGCCACCCAAGCATCTCATGCTGAGGTGGACAAAAAGAAAGCCGTAATACTTGCAAAGAAAACAATAGGCGGTAAGACCTTAAAAATTACCGAAAAAACAGATTTTTATACCGTACGAATACTCAAATATGACGGCCACGTCGTTGATTTACATATAAATAAAAAAACCGGCGAAGTGAAAAAGGATTAACAAATGCGAATTTTAGTTATTGAAGACGATTTACATTTAGCAGATAACCTACGTAATGCTTTAGAAAAAGAACGTTACAGCGTGGATTTATGTCACGATGGTGAAGCAGGTCTTTTCCACATTACAGAATACCCGCTTGATATGGCCGTAGTTGATTTAGGTTTACCTAAAATAGACGGTATTGAGCTAATCAATAAAGCACGAGCACAAGGCATTACTATTCCTATTTTAATCTTAACAGCGCGCGATCGCTGGCAGGATAAAGTAGAAGGTTTAGATGCAGGTGCTGATGACTATCTTACCAAACCATTTCATGTTGAAGAACTTATTGCACGTTGTAATGCATTAATTCGTCGCAGTGCTGGTAAAGCAAATCCAGAAATGACTGCGGGTCCAATTAAAATTCATACACGTTCACAACAAGTATGGGTTGATGATAAAGAGCTTAGCCTTACAGCTTACGAATATAAAGTACTTGAATACTTAATGGTAAATCCGCAAAAAGTAATTTCTAAATCAGAACTTACTGAGCATATTTACGACCAAGATTTCGATCTTGATTCAAACGTAATTGAAGTATTTGTACTACGTTTGCGTAAAAAGCTTGACCCTGATGGTGTGCTAAACCCAGTAGAGACACTACGTGGGCGTGGTTACAGGCTTAAAAGCCAGTGGTAATACCGCAAATATCGTTAAAAATAAGGCAAGGATTTATCCTTGTCTTTGTTTTATTAGTCGCGCTCCCTATCTTATTTTATTCAATTGGCAAAGCGTATTACGCTTCACTTGTTGATGCGACTGAAAAAACTCTCGAAGCACAGCTTTACTCGCTAATATCTGAAGTCGACTTTACTGAGCATGGTATTATTATGCCCAGCACTATATTAGCGCCTGAGTTAAACAGATTAAATTCAGATACCTACGCTATGATTTACCGCGATGATGATCCTGTTTGGAACTCAGAATCGGCTGTAAACTTAAACTATGTACCTCAACAAATAGAGACCAAAGCCGGTGCTGCCGATTTCAGGCGCGTGGAGTATAATAATACCGCGTACTGGCAACTTAGCCTGACTGTAATTTTAAATAACATAGACCAGTCTGAACAAGCTCGCTTTATATTAGTTAAACGTAATGACGCTCTACTTCGTTTAATGGATGGCTTTAAGCAAACCCTTGTAGATTGGATGTTTATAATGGGCATTGCAATTGCAGGCCTTATGGCGATTGGTTTTATTTGGAGCGCTCGCCCACTCCAACGACTCGATAAAGAAATAAAAGCAATTGAATCGGGTGATATTCAAGAAATTAAAGGCCTCTACCCTGTAGAACTGCAAACAATAAAAGCAGACCTAAATTTGCTACTTGAGTCGCAACAACGCCAAAAAGAGCGCTACAGAGCCTCATTAAGCGACCTTGCTCATGCACTTAAAACACCGCTTGCGGTACTTAAATCAAGTCCATTGGCAAACGATGCCGATGCACAAGAACAACTCGACCGCATAAATGTGATGATCGAGCACCAATTAAAGCGTGCTGCAACCGGTGCATCAGACACGTGGAAAAAACAAACACCTATTAAGCCAGTACTCGATTCAATACTCAGTGCTATGGCAAAAGTGTACCGTGATAAAGATATTATTTTTACCTGCACCGTAACCGAAAAAGATTACTTTTTAGGTGACCAAACAGATTTAATGGAATTACTTGGCAACCTGATTGATAACGCCTGTAAAGCGTGTCGCTCACAAGTAGCAATACAAGTTATTCAAAGCAAAACTTTGTGTATTGGAATTAGCGATGATGGCCCTGGCGTACCAGAGGACAAACGTGAATCTCTACTTACACGGGGTACTCGTCTGGATACATACGAAAGTGGACACGGCGTAGGGATGGCAATTGTATCTGACTTGGTTAAGTCCTATCGCGGTACACTTACCATTACAGAAGCTGATAACTTAGGCGGCGCTCAATTTATTTTAGAGTTTAATTACAATGACAAAAAGTAACTATTTATTAAAACTAACTGCCATTGTGTTATTAGCTTCAAGCCAATACAGCTTTGCAGATGAAGCATGTACTTTAGCCGCTAAAGCAACAACCGATGAAGCTAAGCGATATATTCAATGCCTAGATAGCCAAATTGATAAAGCAAAACAAGCACAAGGCAGTTGGATACAAAAGCGTAAATATGAGCTAACTAAATCACAAGAAAGCACAGGCAATACGCAAGTGCTGCCGTTATTTATGCGCAGCATTAAAAATAATGAAAAGTACCTTGAGAGCGCCTGCCAATGGCGCTACTTAATAAAACTTCCTAATGCGACAACCGCAGCCATTAGCTATAAACTGTGTGAAATTGAGCTTATAAATCAATTTACAGAATCACTAAAACACCCATTTTGACGTAACTTAAACACACTAAACTAGTTACGTTTATTTACTCACTCCCTTTAGCTTACTTGACAATTTATTCATATCAAAACAAACTACCTACTAGTAGATTGCTAAAAACTAATGGATAAACAGATGACTAAACCAGTAATTATTATAGGTGGCGGACTTGCTGGTTTGTACAGTGCGTATAAATTACAACTACTTAATATTGAGTACTTATTATTAGAAGCTAAATCGCAATTAGGTGGCCGAATTTTTGCCGCGCAATCACCAATAAATAACGATGTTAGTTTTGATTTGGGTCCTACGTGGATATTTCCCCACCAACCAAAAATTCAAGCGCTAATTAAGTCACTCAACTTAAGTATATTTGAGCAATACAATAAAGGTGATGTGTTATATCAAGCACCTAACTCCAAGCAACCTCAACAAATTGCAGGCGCTGGAGATATGCAACTATTTAGACTCAAACATAGCATGAATACCATAATAACTGCCTTATACGAGAAACTTAATCCTGATTCAATATTATTAGAACACAATGTCACTGAGCTTAAAAAGAACGATAATAGCTGGCAAGTTACTGTTAATCACTTAGGTAATATAAAGCACTTTACTACTGGCAAATTAATTTCAGCAATTCCTCCTCGTATGGTTACAACGCATTTAACACCTGAACTATGGGCGACTCCAACACTCATAAACCGCCTTAGTAGCGTACCTACATGGATGGCAGGACAAGCCAAGTTTATAGCTACTTTTGAACATGCATTTTGGCGTGATAAAAACTTATCTGGGCAATGCTTTAGTCGCGTAGGCCCTATGGTCGAGATTCACGATGCCAGTGCTGAGAATAGTAATTACGCCGCATTATTTGGCTTTATAGGTGTCCCCTACTTATCACGAAACCAAGTAACTCAAGAGCAATTAATTCAAGCCTGTGCCCAACAGCTTAGCTACTTTTATGGTAAGGATGCTGAAAAGGCAACCGGATACTTTATTAAAGACTGGGCAGAGGATAAATTTGTAGCTAATAGAGACGATCAAACTCAGCCTTCACAGCACCCAGAATTTGGTTTTTCAAACTTGGAAGAGCAATTAAGTAACCTCAATATTCATTTTGTAGCGAGTGAGTTTGCAAAACAAGAAGCAGGATATTTAGAAGGCGCAATAAACGCAGTGGATGACGCTATTAAATCGTTTATTAATTAATAGCCCTGTATTTATTGATAATTTAACCATCAAGGGTTTTAATTTTACAGCCCTTGATGGTTATAGATGTTAGTTGTTTTTAGTAACGTCTTCACCACTGCCCAGTAAAGTGGCAACCCACTTGCCTTCTGCACTGGCTTCTAGGGCTATTTTTACAATCATCGTTAATGGTACAGATAAAAGCATACCCACAGTACCTAATAACCAGCCCCAAAATATTAATGATAAAAACACCACTAACGTTGAAAGACCCAGCCCTTTGCCCAAAAATTTAGGCTCTACAATATTACCCATTACCGTATTTATTGTTAAATATCCTGCAGCAACAAGTCCTGCCACTAATGGGCCTTGAGTAATAAGGGCAAGTAATACAGCTGGTACAGCCGCAATAATTGAACCTATATTTGGAATGTAATTGAACATAAATGCCAAAACGCCCCAAAGCACAAAGTAGTCAACGTCTAAAATCCATAAATAAAACGCAGCAATAATACCCGTCCCTAAACTTACTAGCGTTTTAATTGCCAAGTATGAATTAATAGATTCTAAAAAGCGGTCAATTTGCTTCATTTTACTATCAGGGTCTTCAAGTGCCATATGTATTTTCTTGCTCAGCATTGGCCCTTCAAACAGCATAAAAACAACCGTTAAAATAATTAAAAACATGTTTGCCATTACGCCACCTAATCCTGTGAGCATATTAGTGGCCACATCAACCATTTTGCCAGGGTCGAACATATTAATTAACTGATCTTTATTGATCAGTATGTTGTATTGAGATGCTAAATCGACCAGCCATACAAACTCTTCTTTTAGTTGTGTTTTATACTCAGGAAGTTGCTGCGAAAAATCGTTGATAGATTGCCCCACAAGCCCACCAAGACTTACCCCCAAGCCAACTATAATCAGCACGACTAACATAACAGCAATGCCTTTAGGAATTTTGTAGCGCGCAAAAAACTTGATAAGCGGGTTACAAATAATGGCAATAAATGCCGCCAAAATAAACGGAATAATAATTACACTCGCGGCTTTTATTCCAGCGAGGACCACTACCAAGGAAGCAAAAACTATTAAGCTTTTATTTACTCCAGTTAAACTTGCCAATTTATTAATCCTTTTATTAACTATATCGCCCCAGTGTAAGGCAAAAGGTAATTAAATGAAATAATTACGAAGTGATCATAAAAGCCTGTTTTACGTATAAATTTGCAAAGCTGTTTGCTGGCGAGTATGTTTTTTAATCACTTGCTTCTATTTTATTGTAAGGATGAATAATGCATATATTTATAACTGGCGCGACGGGATTAATTGGTAAGCACTTATGCCCTTTTTTACTTCATCATAATACTGTTACTGTACTTAGCCGCAATCCAACTAAAGCAAACGTATTATTAGGCCACAAAGTTAAAGCCGTAAGTGACATTAGTGATGTTGACTTTAACACTGTTGATATCGTTATTAATCTCGCTGGCGAGCCGATTGTAAATAAACGCTGGAGCGACAAACAAAAGCAAATAATACGAAACAGTCGTATTGATATTACACAGCAAATTAGTGAAGCTATTAAAGCCTGTAGTATACCCCCGCATACTTTTATATCTGGCAGTGCAATTGGTTTTTATGGTCGACAAAATAGTAATCCTATTGATGAAACTTTTGAACGCCCACACGATGAATTTAGCCACCAGCTTTGTAAAGACTGGGAAAATGCAGCACTACTCGCCCAATCAGAACAAACCAGAGTATGTCTTTTGCGAACGGGTATTGTTTTAGCTAAAAAAGGAGGTGCACTTGGAAAAATGTTGCCTGCTTTTAAATTATGCTTGGGTGGCCCGATTGGTAATGGCGAGCAAGGCATGTCGTGGATACACATCGACGATATGATTCAGCTAATACTCTTTATTATTAAACACCCAGAAATATCAGGCCCTGTTAACGCAACAGCACCCAACCCTGTAAGCAATGCTCAATTTAGTAAAAGCTTAGGCGAGGCGCTCTCTCGACCTGCATTTATCACTATGCCAACCCCAGTACTTAAACTATTAATGGGTGAAATGTCAGACTTACTAACAACGGGGCAATTTGTAGTCCCTAAAAAGGCACTCGTTAACAATTATCGTTTTCATCATCCTGATATAAAATCGGCTTTAGAGAGCTTGGTTTAGCGGGCGTTAATATTCGTTCAGTTAAAATCCCTATCAAATTAGATATATGGGTAAATTACTACTTTTTACCCATATTGACCTTTAAACATTAATACATAATAATCAGCACGTTTTCCACGCCAACCACGCCTATCTTTAATAAAAGAGAATCTTAAATGCTACACCTGCCTACTGTGATCAGTCTCTCTTTTATTCTTAACGTATTAATAGGCTTGTTTTTTTTATCCGTACATAACTTTAAAAAACAAACATCATTTTTATTATTTGGCCTAGCGTGCATTACCTTTGCATTTGCCGAGTTACTTGCCTGTTTAAAGTTAGTAATAGACGCGCCTTTTATTACTCACTATTTGGCTGATATTTTTATATTACTAAGTCCATTGTTAATTATTATTGGGTTAAATAAATATAAGCACAGTAAGGCACTAAACTTAAAACCTCTGTATTGTCTCCTTGGATTAACGGGGGTTGCTTTATTACCCATATATTCAGACCCTGCAGGGCAAATGCTGACAAGCTTAATTATTTCGGTTTTATACCTATATTCCGCATATATTATTAAGCAGATGAACTTTGTAGCCACTTTGCAAAAAAAAGCGCTGATAGTTTGTTTTTCAATTCATAGTATTTTAATGCTTATACAAACAACACTGTTGGCAATATCTATTTTTAGTATTAATTCGCCAAACTACATAGAGCCACTGCAACTTATCTTAAGTAGTCATTTAATTTTGGCCACTTGTAGCGCACTAATATTGCCATACCTGCTGGCTTCTAATACAGAGCATACACTTTCAAGCCTTGCTAACACCGATACTTTAAGCCAATTACTTAATCGCCGTGGCTTTTTTACAAAAAGTAAAGAAGCACTAAGTGATCCTAAAAATATAGACAAAAATGTGTCTGTTATTTTGCTCGATATAGATTTTTTTAAACGTGTAAACGATCAGTTTGGTCACGAAGCGGGCGACCACGCAATTAAGTGGATATCTCACTTTATTAAAGAGCAATTTTTAAATGTAGGTATTAGTGCCAGAATTGGCGGAGAAGAATTTGCCATTTTACTACCTGATTACACCCTTAGTGCAGCAAAAAGTGATGCTGAGCTATTAAGAAAGAATATAAGCACTCAAGCTTTTTATCATGAAAATCAGCATATAAAACTTTCCGTAAGCGCTGGGGTAAGTAATGCAATTAATGGGAATGCAACTATAAAAGAGCTGCTCGCTTATGCTGATAAACGCCTTTACTTAGCTAAAGAAACAGGCCGAGACAAAGTAGTAACCTTTGATGAAAAAAACTTACTCACTAAAAGTTAATTGCTTTTAAGTGACTTATAAGCGCATTAAAAACAACTATATTTAAAATACCATATTTTATCTAGCTAACATCTATCCATAAAAAAAGCCCTTCATTAGAAGGGCTTTGGTATACACACAATAGAGTTAATAAACTACTTACAAGACAGCGTAGCCTCGTCCGCTTTATTTGGTACAAACTGAATATTAGCTACAGAAATTGATGCTTTACCATTGCTGTGTAAGCTAAACGGGCTTGTTAGGTTTGCAAAATTAACACCCTTATCAGCAAAACAACCTAAATCAATTGATACTGACTGCCATTTATTTTCAATAGTTTTATCCACGACGCTTGCTAAATCAATGCTTGCACCACACTCACCAGAACAAGTCATGGCAAGGGCTACATCGCTCGTTAGTGCTTCGTTTAATTTAAGATCAAAGCTAATCACACTGTTTGCTTCAACGTAGGCAATGGTATCTTCTGCAAAGCTTGTTACTATTTCAGCACTGGCTTTTTCTGCACCACTGAAGTGAAATTGGCGCGCGTCTTCTTGTACTGTTTTGTCCTCAGTACGGTATTTAATTGCACCAAATTCATGCGTACTACTCGATACATCTAAAAGCTCATCGCCCGATTTTAACAATAAGCGCCATGGTGCTACAGGTGCACCAACAAGTATATCCATACTCGTAAGCCCTGAGTTATCAAGTTTAGAGTCTTCATCAAGGTCGTCAGCTAGCACATTTTTATCGCCATACGTTAAACCAAAACCATAAGGAAGTAATGGATCGTAATTTTCATCGCCTTTATTAACCGCAGTTTGTACCGCCGATTTAGGCCAAGAAAACGATAGCTTACCTTTAAAGTTATTTTGGATGGTGCCGTCTGCCGCTTTTAATAACACATCAGCAATACCCGCACCTTCTGTACCTGGTAACCAAGCAGCCACAAACGCATCAGATGCGTTAAGTTCGCTGTTCACCCACATAGGTCGACCTGAAATAAACACAGATACAACAGGAATGCCTTGCTCTTTTAGCGAGCTTAAAAGTGCTAATGACTTTTTATTTCCGCGCTCAAATTCAAGGTTATCTTTATCGCCGTGCCCTTCTGCGTAAGGTTCTTCACCAAATACAACAATGGCAACATCAGGACGTTGTTCAAACGTACCATCAGCACTTAAAGTAACACTTCCACCTGCTGCAGATATTTGCTCTTTAAGCCCTTTGTAAATTGACGTTGCTCCTGGGAAATCTGCATTTTTGTTATTGGTTCCCTGCCACGTAATACTCCAACCACCCGACTGTTTACCTATGTTATCGGCACCATCACCTGCAACAAGCACGCGTTGATTAGCTGCGATAGGTAATAGGTTATTTTTATTTTTAAGTAATACAAGCGATTCGCGCACAGCTTGGCGTGCTACTTCGCGATGCGCTTGCGCGCCAATAAGCTCTGTTTTTCCAGAGTAAAGACGCTTAGCCGGACTTGGTTTATCAAATAACCCAGCGCGTAACTTTACGCGTAAAATACGTGCAACCGCATCATCAATGCGGCTCATACTTATTTTACCTGCATTTACTTGTGCAATTGTATTTTCATATAGCGGCTTCCACGCGCCTGTTGGCACCATAAAAATATCAAGGCCAGCATTTACCGCTTCTGGGCAGCTTTCGTTAGTACAGCCTTTAATTTGCCCATGGCCGTTCCAATCTCCCACTACAAAACCATCAAAACCCATACGTGTTTTTAATACATCTGTAAGTAAGTATTTATTGCCGTGATTTTTAACGCCATTCCAGCTATTAAAAGACGCCATAACAGATTGACTACCCGCCGACAAACCACCTACGTAACCTTGAGCATGAATATCAAATAGCGATTGCTCGCTGTCTATATTATTTCCCTGATCATCCCCATCAACAGTGCCGCCATCGCCAATAAAATGCTTAACCGTGCTAATAACGCGCTTATCACTTAAAAAGTCGCCATCGGCTTTACCTTGCAATCCATTTACAATCGCTGCTGAGTAATCGTGAACAATTTTTGGATCCTCAGAGTAGCCTTCGTACGTTCTGCCCCATCGGTCGTCTCGTACTACTGCTACAGTGGGTGCAAATACCCAATCTATCCCCGTAGCCATTACTTCTACTGCCGTAATAGACGCTATTTGCTCTATTAAATCTGGGTTATTAGCTGCGCCTAAACCAATATTATGTGGAAAAAGTGTCGCGCCAATTACGTTATTATGACCATGTACTGCATCGGTGCCCCACATAGTTGGAATTTTACTGCCATCAACTGAGTCATCAATAGACGCTTGATACATTTTTTCTGCAAGTGCAACCCAATCCTCTGGCGTTGCATGCTTATCGCCATTAGGGAAAGCACCACCGCCATTAAGGTAAGAGCCAAAACCATATTTGCGCATGTCTTCAACGGTAATATCACGAATTTCTGGTTGAATCATTTGCGCTACTTTTTGCTCAAGCGTCATATTTTCTAAAAACGTGACAATTTGAGCTTCAATAGCTGGGTCTTTTTTCACTGCAATTGAAAGCTTTGGCCAAATTTTCTCAAGCTCTGATTGCGCTTCAACATTTACTTTTTCAACATTGCTTTCGTTAGTACATCCGCTTAGTGCAGTAACACTTCCTACTAACGTTGCAATTGCTAATGCATTAAGTTTAAAAGTCGTTTTCATTATGATGGCTCCTTCACTAATACTGGTTTGCTGCCTCGTAGGCCGTAAAAAACAATAAATATGTAACATAAAATAGGTAAAACATACGAAAGTTGAACACCCACACTATCAGCAAGCGCACCTTGTAAAAGTGGCACTATTGCACCACCTACAATCGCCAAACACAAAATACCAGAGCCTTGAGCGGTATGCTTACCAAGTCCATTTAACGCTAAACTAAAAATAGTTGGGAACATAATAGAATTGAATAAACCAACCAATAGTATTGACCACATTGCTAATTGACCCGACGTGCTCATGGCAATAATGACTAAAATAATAGCCATGGTTGCGTTAAAGCCAAGTACTTTACCTGCGGGTAGTTTTTGCATTACAGCAGCACCAATAAAACGCCCAACCATAGCACCACCAAAATAATAAGTGATGTAATGAGCTGCAACATTCTCTTTTAGCCCTGCTATATTTTCTTGTGCTAAAAAGCTTACTAAAAAGCTACCAATTGCCACTTCGGCGCCTACATACATAAATATACCCACAGCACCTAATACAAGATGGCGATACTGCCAAGCACTGCCTTCAATTGCCTCTGATTTTTCGGCTTCTGCTTTTTGCTCGCTCATAATGTCTGGTAATTTAAGCCAAGCAAAAATACCGGCTAGTAAAATAAGCATTGCAGCTAAAAGGAGGTAAGGAAGTTGAACTGACTCTGCATTTTGAGCCGGTGTTAAAAAAGCTTCTGACGCTGAGTCTAGAATTAACAGAGCACCAAATGATGGCGCAACAGTGGTACCTAATGCATTAAAAGCTTGGGTAAGCGTAAGTCGAGACGACGCAGTTTTTGGTGAGCCCAACAAACTTACGTAAGGATTAGCAGATACTTGCAATAACGTTATGCCGCTGGCAAGTACAAATAAAGCGAATAAAAATACAGGGTAACTATGTAAAGACGCTGCTGGGTAAAATAATATACACCCGACTGCTGCAATTAATAATCCAATCACGATGCCTTTTTTATATCCCACCTTTTTAACTATATAACCACTTGGAAGTGACATTAAAAAGTAAGCGCCAAAAAAGCAAAACTGAACCAACATGGCTTGTACATACGTTAAGTTAAATACGGCTTTTAAGTGTGGGATTAAAATATCATTTAAGCAGGTTATAAATCCCCACATAAAAAACAATGTTGTTAAAGAAGTTAATGCAAAACTGTAATTTTTATCCTGATAGTTTTGCGACTGTGTGTGTGTTGTCACTGGTGCTGAACTTGCCATGTGTTCTCCGTATTTTATTATTATAAATCTATTCTTAAGCTGCTCTGTTTTAGTTTTCAGCTGTCTTTAAACCATCCAGAAGCATTAAAGAGTTGACCTAAGAATTAATAAACACTAACCTTAAATGTAAGCGCTTTCATATGCAATTAAATACGAACAAGCTGTATATTTCAACACTTTTTATTTTTTGTACCACGCATACAGCATTAATTAAGCAAAAACACAGAGCTGATTTCTCTGTAAATGACTAACAAAAGGTTTGTTATTAATGACAAAATTATCATTACCACCCCATTCACCGCTTTTATCTAAAAACTTTGTATACGGTGTGGCCACAGCTTCTTTTCAAATAGAAGGCGGATCACAAGATCGTCTCCCATGTATTTGGGACACTTTTTGCGATACGCCCAATAAAATAGTCGATAGCTCAGACGGTCATACCGCCTGCGATCACTATAACCTTTGGCGTGATGATATAGACCTTATTGAGTCACTTGGCGTAGATGCTTACAGGCTTTCTATTTCGTGGCCGCGCGTGATGACCCAAGACGCAAAGTTAAATCCTGTAGGCGTGAAGTTTTATACTGATATTTTAGATGAGCTAAAACGTCGCAATATTAAAGCCTTTGTTACTTTGTACCACTGGGATTTACCGCAACACCTTGAAGATGAAGGCGGTTGGCTTAACAGACAAACAGCTTACGCTTTTGAACATTACGTAAATTTAATTACTAAAGCCTTTGGCGATCGCGTTCACTCTTATGCCACATTGAATGAACCATTTTGTAGTGCGTTTTTAGGTTACGAAATTGGTATTCATGCCCCAGGTAAAGTGGGTAAAGAATATGGCCGTAAAGCAGCGCACCATTTATTATTAGCCCACGGACTCGCTATGAGCGTATTAAAGCAAAACTCGCCTAATACATTAAATGGCATAGTGCTTAACTTTACGCCGTGTTATAGCCTTACTCAAAGTGATGAAGACTTAAAAGCCACTGCATTTGCAGACGACTACCTTAATCAGTGGTATATCAAACCAATAATTGATGCCCAATATCCTGATATAATTAATCAATTACCATTAAACCATCAGCCTGATATTCTTGAGGGCGATATGGAACTAATTTCTCAATCTATTGATTACTTAGGTATTAATTTTTATACCCGCCAAGTTTATAAAGCGCACCCTACTGACATTTATGAGCCTATTGCACCTACGGGCCCGCTAACTGATATGGGGTGGGAAATTTACCCGCAATCGTTCACTGACTTGCTCGTATCGCTTAATAAAACATACACCTTACCGCCTATTTATATAACCGAAAATGGTGCAGCAATGCCCGATACGTATAATAATGGTGAAGTTAACGACTTAGACCGTTTAAGTTATTATAATACTCATTTAAACGCGGTTCATAATGCAATTGAACAAGGTGTTGTTATACATGGCTACTTTGCTTGGAGCCTAATGGATAACTTTGAATGGGCAGAAGGCTATTTAAAACGTTTTGGTATTGTGTATGTAGATTATAAAACCCAGCAACGCACTATTAAAAACAGTGGCTTAGCTTATAAAGAACTCATCTCTAAAAGATAAGAGCATACCCATAACTAAAAACAAGTATAAAGCGGGATAAATAATCATGGTCAGTGTAAAAGAAAAAATAGCGTATGGCTTAGGCGACACCGCCAGTAATATTATTTTTCAAACAGTTATGATGTTTTTAATGCTGTACTACACAGACGTAGTGGGTTTATCACCCGCTGTTGTCGGTACTATGTTTTTAGCAGTACGTATTTTTGATGCCGTAACCGACCCATTAATGGGCAACCTTGCTGACAAAACACATACGCGCTGGGGGCACTTTCGCCCCTACCTACTTTGGCTTTCACTTCCTTTTGCCATTATTAGTATTTTAGCGTTTACTACGCCTGATTTAGAAGGCACCGATAAAATAATTTACGCCTTTACTACTTACACACTACTTATGGTGGCTTACACCGCTATCAATATTCCTTATTGTGCACTGGGCGGTGTACTTACAGCAGATGTAAAAGAGCGCGTGACTATTCAGTCTTACCGGTTTGTATTTGGTATGTTAGGCGGCGTAATAGTAGCGGGTTGTACTATGCCAATGGTTGAGTACTTTGGCCAAGGCGATGCAGCTAAGGGCTATCAATACACCATGACTGCAATGAGCATTTTAGGCTTTGTACTGTTTTTACTTTGTTTTTTAGGCACAAAAGAGCGTATACAACAGCCAAAAGAGCAAAACATTCCTTTTGCCCAAAGTATTAAAGCATTAATTAAAAACGATCAATGGCGAACACTTTGCTTAGCTGCGTTTTTTTTACTTACCGGTCAAGTATTAAGGCTTACGCTTGCTGTTTACTACGTAAAATACTATTTAGGTCGAGACGATTTAATCACCTTATTTATGACACTAGGCGTTGCAGCAAGCATGCTAGGGTGTGCTTTAGCTCAACCGCTTGCAAAGCGCTTTTGTAAAATAAAAGCCTATATAAGCTTACAAGTTATTGCTGCCGCTATTTGTGGTTTTAGTTACTTTATTAGTAAAGATCAATTAGTACTCGCATTTACTGCCTTTATTTTATGGAAATTCTTTTTAGATATGGCAACCCCGTTGTTGTGGGCAAAAATGGCCGACACCATAGATTATGGGCATGAAAAAACAGGTGTACGCATTACGGGTTTAGTTTATTCAGGCGTCATATTTTTTATTAAAATGGGCGTGGCGGTAGGCGGCGCAATTGCAGGCTGGTTGTTATCTTTTTACAGCTATCAAGCCGATGTAGTACAAACACTTGATACTCAACACGGTATTTTACTGTCATTCACTGTCTTACCTGCTTTTGGATCTTTATTTGTTGCCTACATAATGAAAAAATATACACTGACTAATCAGGTTGTTGAAAATATTCAATCTAAACTAACAACTAGTTAAGGATAAGCGAGTGAACAAATAACATGGCAACAATTTATCAAGTCTCAGAGCTTGCGGGCGTATCGTTAGCCACCGTTTCTCGCGTGATGAACAAAAATACCCGTGTAAGCGATAAAACCAAACAAAAAGTGCTTGATGCCATGGAGCAGCTTGGCTACAAGCCTAACTCAATAGCGCAATCTTTAGCCTCTAACTGTACTAACAGTGTCGGTATTTTAGTGTCTGAGTTACATGGTCCTTTCTTTGCCCAAATGATGGCAGGCATTGAGTCGGAGCTTCGAGCTGCGGGTAAACACGTTATTATTACCACCGGGCACAGTGAAGAAGACAAAGAACAAGAAGGCATTGAGTTTTTAATTAGCAGACGCTGCGATGCTATTATTTTGCACGTAGAAGCCGTTTCTGACGACTACCTAATAAAATTAAGTAAAGGCTCTACGCCTGTTTATTTAATGAGCCGTTATGTAGAGCAACTAAAAGATAACTGTATCAGTTTAGATAATCAATTAGGTGGTTACCTAGCCACTAAATCGATATTAAATCAAGGCCATACACAAATAGCGTACATTGCAGGTCCGCAGTTTAAAGCCGATGCTTTTAACCGCTTAGAGGGTCATAAACAAGCACTCACAGAGGCTGATATTAAATTTGATCCTGCGCTTTATTATATTGGGGACTTTAACGAAACCGGTGGTAGTAAAGGCTTAAAACATTTTATTGATGAAAAGCTCAGTTTTACTGCACTAGTGTGCGCCAATGACGAAATGGCTTCCGGTGCTATGAAATATGCTCGAGAGCACGGTTATAATTTACCAAACGATTTATCGATTGTTGGATTTGATAACGTTATTTTTGCAAACTACCTGTACCCTACACTCACGACGATTGATAATCCGATCGGAAAAATGGGCGAAATGGCTGCTAAATTAGTGCTTAAAGATGTTTATCAAAATAAAAACCTTGTTATAAATCGCTTTTTTGAACCTACTTTAATGCAGCGCGATTCATCTGCACCACTTATCAAATAAAGACTAAAAGCGAATACTAATTTTGCTACAAAAAAAGCGGCTAAATGCCTAATGCCAGTCAGTTAAGCTGACTGGCATCTTTCTTTTTATGGGGATACTTAGATGGTTTTGGCTTAACCCATCGGGGATATCTTCTATCCTCTCGTCTAGCTGGAAGCTTAAATAAGACCAGTGTATCGAGTAAGTGCTGCCAGTGTATTGGAATGTTCCCTGGGCTCATTATAGATACTGACGAGAAATACTGAATGACAGCCATCGAACTGCTAGAGAAACTAAGCTGGTTAGGCCATATCCCTGTGACTGTCGCCGCCATCGTCATTATTCTTCGTATTAAATTATAGGCGAGTAACACGGCCCATAGCTCCTGACGCACCATGTCTGGACGCTTACTTCTTAAATGGTATGCGCTATCAAGCATGGTTTGTTTGATTTCTCTAAACCCAAGTTCTATCTCCCAACGATGACAATATAATTCAACAATTTCATTACCTGGATAACGCAATCTATCCGTCATCGAGGTTAATATACGGTAGCTTTTGCCCTTTATTGTTTTGCTGATTAATCTCGCTTTAATTGTTTCAGGAACATCGGGAAAGTTTTTTTGTGCATGCTTTGTGGTTTTCAATTCAATGATATGGTCATTTTTACCTGCGCTGGAGATGATTTCATACTGTAAGTCGGGCCTTGCTGGTATCAGCCAGTGCCTCATCTCCCCAGTTTGATGCCAA
>NZ_JWIG01000013.1 GCF_000814675.1 Pseudoalteromonas distincta
TTAGGATGCTTTTTCATCCAATGTTTACTAAACGTAGTTTTTGTATAACTACGCTTAGGCTTAACCAATAAATGTTCATTTTTCAGGTAACTAAAGAAAGCGTCTCGACCTAAACTTATGCCTTGCTCTATGAATTTGGGTTTAAGTAGAAAGTATAATTTTCTTCCGCCTAAACGCGGCATAAAACGCCGTATTTCCAATACCATCGCTTTAACTGGTGCGAGTTCAATCGCACGCAATTTAGCTCTGCTCTCTCGTTGATATATCGCTTGTCTCGTTATACCAAGCAGCTTGCAAGCACGTTCTAAGCTAACTATTTTTTGCTTTTGAAGGCTTCTTGCTCCTTGGCAATATACTTTTTTCGAAGGCTTGTCCCATGCTCAGCGTCAAGAATATTAACCACTTCATTGAGTAACAGGTTACTTAAATGCTCATCTTCAAGCTCTCGTTCGAGGCGTTTTATTTTTTGAGCGGGACTTTCTTTGGCTTTAGGTGATGTAGGCATAGTTATCTTAGGTGATTGAGTCCAATCCATCTTACCGTGTTTTCTTAACCAAGTAAGCACGGTAGAACGACCTTGTATGCCATAAATTTTTTGGGCTTGTTTATAAGTCATATCGCCTTTTTCTACAGCGTCGACAACTTGTAATTTAAAGCCTAATGAATAATCTCGTTGTGTTCGTTTGATCGGTGTATTATTTGACTTGGTCATAATAAATCCTAAATGTGTAAACACATTTCAGGACGAGACATAAGCTAAAAATAAAAAGCTCGGCATAATATGCCGAGCTTTTTTGGTTGGGATATTACTTAATTTAGCTATTTGTAGGCGCTGGTTGGGCATCTACTAGTGGTGGCTTGCCACGCATTTTACGAACTAATCGTTTAGCATCTTCTAGTGCAACATACTGGCACGGTATAAGTATCAGTGTAATTACTGTGGCAAATAACACACCAAAAGCAAGTGATACAGCCATTGGGATAACAATTTTAGCTTGTAAACTCGTTTCAAAAATAATTGGCATTACACCAATAAAGGTAGTGATTGAGGTGAGTAGTATTGCTCTAAAGCGACGAGCACCGGCTTGTACTACAGCATCTTTAATTGCAACACCTTCGGCGCGGGCTTTGTTTACAAAATCAACCATAACGAGGGAGTCATTTACGACCACACCCGCTACAGCAATAATGCCAAACATAGATAAGCTGCTCATAGTCATACCTAAAATCATATGGCCAAACATCGCGCCAACTACACCAAACGGAATAACCGACATTATAATAAGTGGCTGCGTGTAAGAGCGAAGCGGAATGGCTAACAAGGCAAATATAATCATCATTGATATACCAAAATCACGAAGCTGCTCTGAAGCGCTATCCATTTCTTCTTGAATGCGCCCAGCTACATCACTTGTAACGCCAGGGTAGCTTTTAAGTAATGTTGGTAAGTATTCATCACGAATTTCCTCAGCAATCGCAAATGGTTCGGCTTTGTCGGTATTTACCGCAGCCCATACGTTTACAGTACGTTTAGAGTTTTCGCGGCGAATACGGTTTACACCGTCAACCAGCTTAACTTCGGCTATTTCGCTAAGTGGTACTTCAGCGCCTGTAGGCGTAATAATACGCACACTTGCTATGTCACTTATTGAATTACGTTCGTCTTCTGGATAGCGGATCATGACTTTAATTTCTTCGCCTTCACGCAATATTCGCTGCGCTTCTAAGCCGTAGTAACTAAAGCTAACTTGCGACGCTACATCAGCAAGCGTTAAACCCATGCTGTAAGCGAGTGGTTTTAAATCAAGTTGCACTTCGTCGGTAGCGCTTTGCATTGAATCGTTTACGTCGCCAACGCCTTCCATTGTTTGTAATTTGGCTTTTAATTTACCTGCTACTTCTTTTAGCTCGTCAGCATTTTTGCCTTCAAGTTTAAAACTAACGTCGCCATCATCTCGACCGCCATTCATTATACTGTCTTGAATGGTCATGGTTTTAATGCCTGGTAGGGCGGGCATTTGCTCACGCCATAACGCACTTAGGGCAAAGGTATCGATAGGGCGTAAATCAGGCTCTACCAAAATGGCCATAATATTTGCTTGCGTTCGTCCGCGCAGACTTACCGATAAATCGCGGATCATCGGTTTACCGTATTGCTCTTGTAGTTGCTGATCGACCTTTAACAACACGCTTTCTATTTTTCGTGCGGTTTCAAGCGTTGCTTGCTCAGATGAAGCAAGGTTCATTTCTATATCAATACGCGGAAAGTCGTGCGGTATTTTAGGGTTTGGTACAAACTTAACTAAACCACCTGCAAACATACCTGCGCTTACAATAAGCAAACACATAAAGCCGACAATCACTGTATAGCGATAATGAATACAGCGGCTAACAAAAGGAAGGTAGTAGTTATTCACAAAGCCTTTTAAGCTGCTATCAATCACCATTCGTAAGCGATGTAATAGGTTTTTAGGATTTGGTTTACGCGGGTTCATTGCTGCAATATGCGCAGGTAAAATTAGTTTTGATTCAATGAGTGAAAAAATCAAACATAAAATAATAACGCCACCAATTGCCTTAGAAAAAGCAGCGCCAGGGCCGGTAGCGAGTGTTTGTGGTAAAAATGCCGCAATGGTAGTTAATACACCAAAGGTTGCTGGCATCGCAACGCGTTTAACACCGCGTACTACGTTATCAAGTGTGTGGCCGTATTTTTCTATTTCGGCACTGGCTGACTCGCCCACAACTATGGCGTCATCAACAACAATTCCGAGCACAAGTATAAAGGCAAAAAGAGAGGCTAGGTTAATTGTTACATCTAAAAAGCCAATGGGCATAAACAAAAAGGCACCTAGAAAAGACACCGGTAAGCCCATCATTACCCAAAATGCCAAGCGCAGCGGTAAAAATAGTGCCAGCACTATCATTACTAACAAGCCACCCCAAATCATGTTATCGACCATCATATCGAGTCGACCTTCAAGGTAGTAAGTTAAATCAACAATAGGAGATAGCTTAACGCCTGCAGGTAAAAGTGGCTCTTTAGCCGCCATGTAGCTTTTAAGAACTTTTGCTACATCGGTAATATCTTGATCTTTTGATGCGTTTACTTCAAACGAGAGTGAATTTTTACCATTGTATTTTGAATATTGTAGACCTTCTTCAAAGCCGTCGTTAATGGTTGCTACATCGCCTAAATAAATTTGTGCGCCATCAGCAAGGGTAATAAGGGGGAGTTTTTCAAACTCAAAGCCACGGTAGGCTTGTTTTTCAACACGCATCGAAATATAACCATTTTCAGAGCGTATTTGCCCCGCCGACATATTTGCCGAAAAGTTTTGCACCGCGCCTGCAATATCTCTAAATGTTAATCCGTACTCGCGTAATTTATCAGGGCTGACTTCTATACCAATTTCGTATTCTAAGCCGCCGTTAAAATTAACAAGGTTAACGTGAGGCAGTGCTTGTAACTCGTCTTTTATATCGTTGCCAAGCTCTTTTAACTGGTAATTACTCATGTCGCCGTAAAGCGCGAGTATCATTACCTCTTGCTCAAACTTATCGCGGCGCACAACAGGGCGCTCCATCCCCGCAGGAAAGGTGTTTATTGAATCAACTTGTACTTTAATTTCATCAAGTACTTCTTGTGGATTGTATTGCTCTTCTATTTCAATCCACGCTTGTGAAAAACCACGGTTAGAGTACGTAATTAGGCGTTTAATGCCTTCAATACCTTCGAGGTTTTCTTCAACTTTTATGGTTATGCCTTCTTCAACCTCTTGCGGGGCTGCACCTGGGTAAACTGCTTGTACGCTTATCCAGTTGCTTTCAAACTGTGGGAACATTTGTTTGCGAATGGTCATCGCCATTAAAATACCGCCCACTAATATAAATATCATTAGTAGGTTGGCTGCAACGGGATTTCGGGCAAACCATGCTATTAACCCTGTTTCACGAGTGTTCATGATTATTCCTCTTTCAGCGCAAGTTGAGTTACATCAGTTTTATCAGGCGCAATATCTTCAATTTTTACTGCCATACCTTCAGTTGGGTATTCAAGCGCTGAGGTAACAATTTGCTCGCCATTGTTTAACCCTTGGCTGGCTATAATCATGCCGTTTTGTTCGCGTATAATATTGAGGGTTTTAAACGACAATGTTAAGTCGTCATTTAAAATTACAATTTTATTATCTTTAACTAAGTGGTGCGCAACAATAATTGCGTTATCAAGCGGGCGACCTTCAATGGTAGCGTTAATGTACGAACCAAAACGAAGAGGACGTGTTTTATCGCCATAAGGTGTTGCAAGTTGTGCTACCAAATAGCTCATGCGGCTTGTTTGATCAACCACACCTTCGGTGCGAATTATTTTGGCTTGCCACATTGTTTGTTTACCTGCGTATTCTGCGTTAAATGTAACATTTGAACCTACGCCGCCATTTTTTAAATATTGCAGTTCTTGATCGGCAACCGGTAAACGTACCTCTGCAACTGAGGTTGCGCTTAGTGCGCCAAAACTATTACCTGGGTTTACTACTGAACCCAAGCTAATTGTGCGCTCATTAATAATGGCATCATAAGGGGCTTTAATATAAGTACGCTCAAGATTGCGGCTAGCACGTTTAACACTTGCTTGAGCAGAGCGGTAACGCGCTAATTTTTCGGCCAGCTGTGGTTTTCGTAAATAAAGTTCTGATGCAATAGCGTCGCTTGAGTCTGACTTAATGCGCTCCCACTCAGCTTGAGCGACATGTGCTTGCGCGCGTTCTATTTCAAGTGCTGAGCTTGCTTGTGCTAAACCCGCTTGCGCTTCAATAAAGTCTGCTTCGTAATCATTTGCATCAATTCGTGCTAAAATATCGCCTTGCTTTACAAACGCGCCTTCTACAAACTGATCTGATACCGAAATAACTTGCCCGCTAACTTGTGCTATTAGCTCGGTACGATACTTTGGTTTAACAATGCCGTACGATTTAACATCGAGCGTTATAGAATCTAAAAGTACGCTTTGTGTTGCTACTAAAGGACGTAAATCTTGCTCTGGCTTTTCTTCGGGTGGTTTTTTCATTGCCATAAAGGCGAAAGCTAAAGCAATACCGCCTGCTAAAACAGCGATTGGGAGTATTATTTGTTTTGTAGTAGCCACAAGGCATTCCTTCATAATTGGTGGTGACAGAGCAATAATACGCAATAAAGTGTTTACAAGCTGTTTTAAGATGTAACAAAGCATTACATGTGTGTGTTACAACTCACTATGCGACTAATTAAGTGCCTAAAAAGAAATTAAAGTAAGTGTTTTTTATACCGAGGAAATTATGAAAACCGAATCGATGAATTGCAGGCTAGGCTGCGGCGCATGTTGTATTGCGCCAAGTATTAGTTCGCCTATTCCAGGTATGCCAAACGGTAAAAAAGCCGGAGAGCGTTGTATTCAGCTAGACGAACGTAATTTATGTAAGTTATTTGGTGATGAAAGTCGCCCAAAAGTATGTAGCGATTTTAGCGCCACGCTTGATGTGTGCGGATCAACAAATGCACAAGCTCTAGCGCTTATTACAGAGCTCGAAGAGCTCACTTAGTGAGCTATTAAAATACACATCTATTTACACTTATCTATTAGTGAGTATTTATTTTAAGTAATTAAAAGCTGCGCTTTTCACGCGAGCAAGCTCTGCGTCTACCGCCAAAGTGTAGGTTTGTGTCTGTTTTTGCAGACGTGAAGCTTGCTTACGTTACTAGTTACCAGCTATACGTTGCGCTTAACGTATATTGCTCACCGCGTCCTGGTGTACCTGGTATTTCTTCAAACGACTCATCCCATAAGTTATCTGCTGCTAAGGTGATAAATAAATTACTCAACTGTGGCGGCGTTATTTTAAGGGTTAGCTGGGTAAATAACGCGTTGTCATTGCCGTTTCTAAGTGCATTTTTGTGTTGTGTACGCCACTCGTTATCTATTCTAAATTCTAAAATATCAGTTGGGTTGTACACGGCGCCAAGTGTTAAACGGTGATCAGGAAAGTTTAACGCGTAAAAGCTGGCATCAATATCGGCTGCGCCGTAGTTTTCTGATTTATGTAAATAAGTGTAGCTTGCTATAAGTTTTGTTGTATCAAAGTGCTTAGTCGCTAAAAATTCAACCCCTGCAGTATCAATATCAACTGGGTTTGCAAAGCGCGCAGAGCTTGAATCAAAATTAAACGTCCAATCGGTTAAGTTGTCATCTTTGCGATAAAAAATAGCCGAATTAAGTTGCCAAGTTTGCTCGTCAACTAATAAACCCAGCTCTAGGCTTTTAGTCGTTTCGCGCTCAAGGGTGTAATTACTTCTAAATAACCCGCCTGAATCACTTCCGCCAATGGCGGTATAGCCTGCCACTTGGCTCGCCTCTGCGTACGATAAATAAAACGTGCGCTCAAAACCTTTGCTGTTTTGTGTATTAAGCGTTATATCACCAATAAGTGACAGTTCAGAGTCGTCTCTGTTTGTATCGTCAAACGCAGCACCTAAACGAAATGTAAGTTGTTTATTATCCTCAAGCGCCATTTTGTATTCAGGCAATACGCTTAATTTATAATACTTACGAGAGGTAAAGTTGTTTTCAAGTGTGGTTGATTCAATCGAGTCATCGATAAATTGTGCAGAGTAATTTACAGCAAATACATCGCTTTGAGCATGATGCCCCGATAGCGCTAACGACTTAACTTCACTTTTATGAAAAGCTTCAAATGCACTAGGATTTTCGCGAGAGTAAATATAGTGATCGTCGTGTGTGCGGTAATAAGCCGACACTTCAAAGTTACTATCCTGCGCATAATTTTGCTTATGGTTTAGCATTAATAAGCGGGTTTCTAGCTCTTCTGTTTCGTTAACGCCAAATGGTGTGTACAAATTTGGCCAGCCAAAAAACTTATCTTGTGAGCCAAAAAACAAATCGGTTTGAGAATCAGCGCCAGCTAATTGAACGCGACCCGATGCACGCGTAAAGTCGTGATCGCCGTTATCAATAGTGCCATCGCTTTGTGAGTGAGAAATCTCGCCTTCAAAACCAAGCTTCCAATCCTTTGCGCCTTCTAGGGGCATACTTACACCCGCATGTAAGCTTTGTAAGTTAAAATCATTTGTGCCAGTACCTACCGATACACTGCCGCCCGTGCTAATTGGTTTCCAGCCAAACGATACAGTGCCTACAGAGCTATTAGCACCATTAAGTGCATTGTCTGCGCCTGTTAAAATATAAGGGCCGGTTAGCATTTGCGGTGCAATGGGTATTTCAGCAAAATAATGCCCAGATTGCGGGTCAAGCAGGGTAACGCTTCCTACTCTAAAACCGGTGTTTTCAAAAATACCACCGCGTATAGTTACATCGGCCTGCGCCTCAGCCATATTACGCGATTGAAGGTCAACACGAGGGTCATATTCTAAATTAGAAATAGGCGAGTCGAATGTACCGACTGGCAACTTATTTGCAGTGGGTGAGGCCTCAACCGTTATTTTCTCGATTGCCGACTCATCAGATAGCGTATTAGCATTAGCAAATGCAGTAACGCTGCATAATATTGCAGGTATTATAATGTGTGGTGTGCGATTCATGTGTTTCTCATCATTTTTTATTTGTAGCTGCGGTTACAATTAATTTCAAAGCTTATATTTGAGCATGATAAAATAACTAAATGTAACAGCAGTCATTTTGTGCGCGATTGTACATCAATTTGTTAATAACTGCATTTGATAACCATTTACGTAATACCGGCTTTATTAAAAGCATGGTCATTCTATCGTATTAAATAGCGCACTCACTGCGTTAAAAATTATTTATATAGAACAACTATATGTCATAATTTTCGCCTTGTTATTGCGCTATTTTCTTGGCGCTATAATAGAACACTATTTTAATGCAATCGGTATAATTACTTATTAGGTAACATTTATAATGGATACTAAAGAATATAATACTATTTACTTTGCTGGTGGCTGCCTGTGGGGCGTACAAGAGTTTTTAAAGCACTTACCTGGTGTAATAAGTACTGAAGCAGGTCGCGCTAATGGTACAAGCAAAACCACTGAAGGCGAATACGATGGTTATGCCGAATGCGTAAAAGTCATTTTTGATTTAAAAGTCGTTAGCCTAAATAAGCTGTATGACTACTTTTTTGAAATTATTGACCCATACAGTATTAATAAACAAGGGGATGACGTAGGCCCTAAATACCGCACTGCCATTTATAGCAAAAACCAAAGCCATTTAGACGCAGCAAGCAATTATATAAACAAGCGCAGTGATGCCGATAAAATTGTGGTAGGGGTAGAGCTGTTAACTAACTACGTGCCAAGCGATCCTGAGCATCAAGACCGACTAACTAATCACCCTGATGATTACTGCCATATACCGCTTGAGTTACTGCATAAGTATAAATCGTAAATTTAACGCGGTGTTTTTTTGTAGACGTGCAGCTTGCTGACGTGATGAGCGCAGCTCGTGATTTAAGGTTGAATATAGCGCTATAAAAAGTAAGTAATTAGAAGCTATCGCTTCTCGCGCAAGCAAGCTTAGCGCCAACAGGTAAGTTTAATATAGTGTTTTTGTAGACGTGCAGTTTGCTGCCGTGACGAGCGCAGCTCGTAATTTAGGGTGGAATATAGCGCTATAAAGTAATTAGAAGCTATTGCTTCTCGCGCAAGCAAGCTTAGCGCCTACGGGTAAGTTTAATATAGTGTTTTTGTAGACGTGCAGTTTGCTGACGTGACGAGCGCTTCTCGCGCAAGCAAGCTTAGCTCCTACGGGTAAAGTTAGACGCGGTGTTTTTTGTAGACGTGCAGCTTGCTGACGTGATGAGCGAAGCTCATAATTACTTTATTTCAAAAGTTCCAAAAATACACACCCACAAAAAAGCTCACGTACTGTGAGCTTTTTTAAAACTTACTTATAGCTAATTTTAACTTACTGCTGTTTTTGTGGCGGGAAGTTACTTAAAATTTCGCTCACTGTTTTATTAATTGATGCTTCACGTTGTTCTGGCGATTGATTTTTCTTTAATCGACCTTCTTTCGCGCCGCGCCATACTAGCTGGTTAGATTCACGATCCACAATATCAATAATCAGTGTGCCCACTTCGTATTCACGCGCGGTTGTATCACGTTGAAAACCAGTACCCCAATAACCCCAATGCGGGCGGTAGTTTACATTAAATGTATCTACTTCAAGCTCTTTGTCTACCGATGCATGATAGTTAACAAGTACATCAGCATTTGCTGCATCAACTAAGCTCATACCTAGTGTTTGGCTCAGTTCTGCGTTAACGGCAGTGCGAACACGTTTTTCCATTAGGCCATTAATTTGGTAGTTATTTGTGTCTTTAGTTAGGCTGGCGTTTTCTACCCAAGCAAATGTTTTAAAATTACTAAAGTTGGCTGATTTATCGTAATCCCAATCAGGGGTTTGTGTACAGGCTGTAAGTAGTGCTAGCGCTGCAACAATAAGTATATTTTTCATTACGTTTGCTCCAATAAAATGCATTAATTTAAAATAACACACATAGTTTAAATGTGTATTATTTAAACGTCCTATATTTTAGTTTAGTTGGTTTGCCTTAACGGCCAATTAATTGTGTTCAACTTCAATCCAATCTTTTTCATCTACCCAGTTTTGTGCACCGTCTTTTACCGAGCGAATCGGCACAATGTAGTCACAACTTATTTGTGGCTTAACTGAGGCAAATATAGGCACAAAACCAAAGCTTAGTGCGGTTTCTATAATCGCTTTTTGATTTTGTGGGTCAATGTCGGCCGCTTCATCTATATAAATTGGTATACGGTATAGGTTTTGTTCCTGATCGCTTAATAGGTAACGAATAAACAACATGCCACACAATAACTTAATCGTAATACGTGTGCCGTTTGAACCCGCCGAATCTATTTTTTCAAAGTGCTCTGTTTCACCTGCGCGGTTAACCACTTCAAATCGAATATCAAATAAATCGGTAAGTGTTAAACCCGCTTTATCTGAGGCGAGTTTAATTAAATGATCTTTCGCTTCGTTTACCGCACTTTCGCTGTACGGTTCTTGGCTAAGTAAATCAAGTGTGTCACCTTGCTCAAACTGATGCGACGTGCTGATAATGGTATCTATACTATCAACCAGCATTTTGCGCGGTATGACGTTAATTTTAAACGCTTGCAGATTTGAAATACGGTGCTGGCTTATGCCTTTATTAAAGCTGTTCATTTCGCGGCGAAGTCGGTCTAAATCTTCTCGCAAGCCTTTAATGGTCGCAGCCACTTCGGTAAGCGCAACACGCGCTTGGCGCTCAACAGCATCGCGTTCGTTATCAATATTATGAAAGGCGCTTATTAGCTTTTGGTATTTAGTGTATTCGTCGTTTTCGTTGTCGAATTTAGTAATACCCGCGTTATATACATGCAAATAGGTGTTGCGCACGTTTATATCAAAATTACGCAGCTCTTGGCAGTCTTTATTAAAATGATGAACCAGGTCGCTTAAGTTATCAAAGTCGACCGTAATATCAATCATGTACGGGGTTACTTTACCGCTGTATAAATCAAGCGTGTGGTCAATTCGCTCGCTTTTAACTTGGCGTAAGCGCTCAGTTTGGCGATTAATTTGCTCTTGTTTCGATTTAATTAACGAGCGACGATCGGCAATTGAGCCACTATTTTTTTGAATATCTTGCAGGTAGTCGTCAACTTGTTCGCGCTCAGCTAATAACTGCTCTTTTAACATAGCTTGCGCTTCAACCGATTGCTGCATTACATCAAACTGCTCTAAGCGTTTTAGGGCGCTCTCAGCGCTCATAAGCTCATCGTATAACGCGTCTTTTTCTTTTTGCTTGTCGGCAACGTTTGCTGCAACATCGCGCTGTTGCTTAAACTCTTTAAGTGAATGCTCAAGTGCATTTAACTGAGCGGTTAATTGCTCTTTGTTTTCGCCGCTTTGCATTTGCACAGGCGAGAGCTTTTTAAGCTTAATGCTCGCACCTGGTAGCGTTAATACGCCGCCTTTAACGTTTTCGCTAAGTAGCGATAAAAATTCACCAAATGCATCTTCATCATCAATGGTTATATCGCCATTAGTGGTGGTTGCAAACGAGAGAATATCTGGGTTTAAAATCCGCGATATTTCTTCTACTTCTTTTAACGAGAGGTCTTCGCGCATGCGGGTAAACAAATTAAATTCAAGATTTTTAAGTTGCAGCTTTAGGCTCTTAATTTGTTTTTGTGTTTCGCTGATGCGGTAGTCAAGCGTGTGTAGGCTTTGCCCTTGTGCGCTGGTTATAGAGTGCGAAAGCGACTCGTAATCTTGCTTTAACTGAGTCAGGCTGGTTTTGAGCGTGGCTTTATTTACTAGTTCAAACTCGCTTTTAAGCGCATCGTAATCTAAGAACCACTGCTCAATTTGAGTTTGTCTGCGCTCTATATCACGCGATTGCTGTACGTATAGGCTTTGTTTTTGCTCAAACTCGTGTTTTTCGTGCTCTATATCTTCAAGGGCAATGCCCAACTCATTAAGTTGCGATTCTTGATAGGTATCAAAATCAATCAGTGCTTGGTCAATTTTAGGCGCATACGCCGCTAATTTACCTTTAAGCACGGTTTGGTTTTCAAGCATTGATTCAAGCGCGGCTATTGGCTCTTGCATTGACTCAAGGGCTTTTAATTCGCGTTTTGAGCGATTTACTTTATCAAACGAGCGACGCCATACTTCATAAAAGTCGACCTTAGAGTTCGACATATGGCGTTCAAACACGCGTAACATAAAGCGTTTTACGTCGCTTGCGCCTAATTTGTGTAAGTTAAGAATACGTCTAAATATTTCTTTATAAATAGAGGAGTCTTGGACATTATTAAGCGGGATCATTTTTAGGTTAATGTCGCCGTCAAAAGGCGTTGCGCCGCCAGTAAGTAGCGCGTTTAACTCTTGTGCTTTAAGCTCAATAGGGTTGTAGTTAAGCGATTTTAAATGGTTGAACAGCTTGGTAAATTTAATAATAGTTTTACCTTGCGTGTACTGTTCTAAATCAAGCTTACCTTGATAACAAAAGTACTGATGCGCGTAACCGGCAATTTTACCAAGTCCTGCAACTCCAATTACTACCGAGCCATGAGGCAAGTTAGCTTCTAGTAAAATGTACGACTGATCGGATGAAAAATAAAACTTACGGGTTTCATCTAAATCGTGTCCGTCCCATTCTGTTAAGCGTAAATCGTTAATAAGCGGGAACTGCAGGGCGTTAATAACCGAGCTTTTACCTGTGTTATTAGGCGCGCAAATAGAGCTGCTTTTATCAAGCGGGATCACACATTTTGCATAGCCTGCGGTGTTAAGTAGGGCGAGTTTGCTTAGTCCGTATAGATTTTTCATTCCTCGTCCTCTGTTAAATAGGTTTCTTCGTTTACTTCCATGAGTGCATCTATGTAGCGGTGAATTGGCGCTTGTAGCATAAAGCCGCCTTCTACTTCACGGGCTAAACCTAAGCGCACCATGCGCAGGTAAACGTCTTTACGTAGGTCCGATCCCGAAAATATCTCAAGCTGATCAAACAAATGTTTGTTAATTTGCACCAGCGTTTGCATAAGCTCTAAATCGTTTATGTCGTCAAACAATGCGCGCATTGGGTCTTTACCCGTATTGGCGTAGTGCTCAATTAAAATGTAAATGGTGAGTGCGATAGCGCGAGATATTTTGCCCATATTTGGCGTGCTTTCATCGCTACCAAAATAATAAAAGCCACGGCTGTCGTGTTTTAAATCGTTACCTAGGGCGGTAAATAGGGCGGTGTAGTCTTCTATGTGTTGGTCAAGCTCTTGCCACATTACGTTGTCTTGCTCGCAAATGTGATAACCCGCTACTAATTTTTTATTAATGGCTTGTAGATGGGTTAGCTCGTCTAAGTTTATGTGTGTCATGGTTTATTTACCTGCCTTTAAATCTGGCTGAGGCTCTGAATTAAATGGATATAAAGAAAAGTGCTGACCGGCAATTTTTACGCGGGCTTTTTCATCGCTTTGAATTATTTTAATATCGCTGTCGCTGACCAATTTTTGATACAAAAATAGCATTTCGTCGGCATCGAGATCTGGATAGCTTTCGTCTAAAAATTGCAGCAAGGGCTGCGGCTTTTTGCGTTTTTTATTAAAGCGCTTAGCAAAGCTGGTTTTAACATCGTTGTAGTCAGGAATATTAGGTGTAACAAATGCAGGCACGTCTTGCTGGTCAGGCAATTGGTATTCTTCGTGTTCAAATTCAACCAAGCTTGCCATGTAAGCCACAATATGGCGTTGCTGACCAAGCGAATATCGCTGTGCGTCGCTCACAAAGTGTGGCTGTACAGCACTTAGCATATTGTCTACGCCATTTTTACGTACAAGCCCAAGTACTTTGGCTGCTTGGCGAGTAATTAAGTTATTACGGCGTAGCTCCTCGCGCAGTGGCATAAGCATATCGGCACTTTTACGTAAGCTTTCTCGGCCCATTAAATGCATTTCGAGTATACGGGTACGTAATTGCTCCAGCATACGTTTATCGTTATACGCTTTACCTGAGCGCTCAATGTGCAGTATTTGCTTACTTATTTGCTCTTCAATGAGGGTAAAACATGCATGAAACTCACCACGAATATCAACCATTTCAAGCATTGGCTCTATGTATTCATCAAAGGCTTCTATTACCGCTTTATAACGCTTTTGCAGCGATTGCACTGCATTATTTGATTTGGCTTGTTCAACAATATTTAAAATAGCGTTTTCGTTGTGCGTATAGAGCTTCATTATTTTACGCACCCGATCATCCATAATGCGGCTGTAGCGGCGTAAATCGTCAAAGTCTTCTATTTCGCCAGCGTTATCTAGGCGGTTACCTAAACGAGCTAGGTCCTCTACTAATACGCTAATTTCTTGCGCTAAACCTAAATGCTCTTCTTGCAGTAAAAAAGTAGCAAAATCAGCAATAGCACGATTTATTTCAAGCTGAGAGGATTTAGCCAGCGGAATTAAAATATCTTGGTTTAACAAACGATTTGTTTCTTTATAAATGCGTTCGTTTGACCACGTAGGCTGCTTTTGCTTAATCGCGTTTTGTACGTCTTTTAGGCTAAAGTCAGCCATTTTAAAACGTTTAAATAATAGCTCTAATACACCCCAATGTTCGGTTATGGTGTTTAGCAGCTTTTTAGCTGGGATCATAAGGGGTTACAACATCCTAGTATTTTATTATTGAGTTCTTTTAGAAGACTCATTATTACGTATTTTTAATTAACCTTGTCTGTATATAGTATTCGTTTTTAAGACCATTTAATAATAGTTTTTGCATAGAGGCAGTGCTAAAATTCGCGCCGAAAATAGGCACATGAAATGGAATGTTATTTGTGTGTTCTTTAAAACTATATCAAAGGTTGTTTAACTACCATGGTTTCCTCGATTATTCTAACCCTGATAGCGATTGCATTTTTACTGATCGTTATAGAAGATATAATCCACGTAAATAAAGCTAAAACCACGCTGTTTTTTGGTACACTTTGCTGGATTCTTCTTTTTATATACCCCCTACACGGGCAAAGCCCCGATACTATTCAACATCTTTTAAATGAAAATATTTTAGAAATTGCCTCATTATGGCTATTTTTAATGGCTGCAATGACCTTTGTAGCGTATTTAAATTCAAAGGGGTTTATAGAAAATATTGTGCACCGTGTTATGCCAAAAAGTATTAGCGAAAAAAAGCTCATGTTTTTGGTGGGTGGTTTTGCATTTTTGTTTTCGTCGATTTCAGATAACGTAACAGCTACGCTTATATCGCTTGCGGTTGTTATGTCGTTAAAACTTGAACCTAAAAAGCTCATTAAATACGCCACGCTTATTGTGTTTGGGGTTAACTCAGGTGGGGTATCGCTAATAACAGGTGACGTAACCACACTGATGATATTTTTAGATGGCAAAGTAACCATAGCTCATTTATTACTACTTATAGCGCCAGCACTTGCAAGCGTTATGCTGCTTGCCGCGTTACTGTCTATCGGTATGAAAGGGCGTGTTGAGTTTGCTAGTGCAGGTAAAACCCGCATTGAAAAAACCGACATAACCATTGCTGTTATATTTTTATCTACCGTAGTGAGCACACTTACGCTGAGTGTAATTTACAGCGTACCGCCTCTATTAACCTTTTTGTTTGGCTTATCAGTGATGTTTTTAGTGGCGCAATTTTTAATGCGCAAAAAAGACATAAACAAAGACATAATCGATTTTGTTCGCGATATAGAATACGACACATTATTGTTTTTTGTAGGCGTACTTTTACTTGTAGGCGCACTTAAAGAAATTGGTATGCTAAGTAAATTTACCGACCTATACACGGTAATGGCACCTGAGTACGCAAACTACTTAATGGGCATATTATCAGCAGGGGTCGATAACGTACCGCTTACCGCTGCATTATTAAAAGCCGATATAGTAATGAGCCAACAACACTGGTTGTCGTTTACGTATGCAACGGGGGTGGGCGGTTCAATGCTTATTATTGGTTCGGCTGCGGGCATTATTGCCATGAGTAAAGTTAAAGCGCTTACCTTTATGAGCTACTTGCGTTTATCGCTACATTTATTAATTTGTTACACGGTTGGATATGCGGGCTCGTATTACATGGGCAGTTTTATTTAACCCATAAATTATTAAATGCTTGACAGCTAGACGTCTAAACGATAACTTTCAAAGCCCCGCTACTTAGTGGGGTTTTGTTTTATTAGCCACTGGTTAATAAAGCATTCAGAAGAGGTGCGATACTTAGGTACTTAATGTTAGGCGACGAAAGCCGATGATCATTAAGGAGGGAAGTACTCGCCGAGGAAAATAATGATACGTCGTCATTGTTTTTCGGTTTATGGGGCTGAATCCTCAAAACTGTCACCAATATAGGTGGAGAGCTTCTGGCAGCGGACTTATCTTCAAGCATTCCTTTGCCAAGTTCTTCTTGTTTTATTGCGGTTTGGATACCGCGAAAGGAGACTAAATGACTACCCAATCAGTGCCACAAACTGTATCAGGCGCAAAATCAGATTACATCGTTGCCAAATTTGGCGGAACCAGTGTTGCAAATTTTGAAGCGATGAGTCGCTGTAGCGAAATTATTGTTGCAGATAAAAGCGTACGTATTGTTGCCGTGAGCGCCAGTGCCGGCGTAACTAATCACTTAGTTGCACTGTGTAAATCAAGCATTACCTCAAGTGAGCGCCAAGAACACATAAACGGCGTTCTTGCTATTCAACAAACTATTTTAGATGAATTATCGCTAGATGCCGATTTAGCGGTTGGCTTTAACGAAACCTTAAAAGCGTTTCAAACATTGGCTCAAGAGCCACTAACAACCGATCAGCAACACGACGAGCTACTTAGCTTTGGTGAGCGTTTATCGTCGTTTTTATTTGCTCAGGTGCTGCGTTTACAAGGTTTAAATGCCGATCGCTTTGATGTGCGCAAGGTGCTTAAAACCGACAGCCAATTTGGTAAAGCAACGCCCAATGTTGCAGCCACAGCGCAAGCCGCTAAAGAACATTTAATTCCGTTATTAGACGCTCAAGTAATTGTGACTCAGGGATTTATTGGTAGTGACGAATACGGTCACACCACAACGCTAGGACGTGGTGGTTCAGACTACAGCGCTGCATTACTAGCTGAAGCAATTAACGCTAAAAGCGTGCATATTTGGACCGACGTAGTGGGCATTTTTAGCACCGACCCGCGTTTGTGCGCAAAAGCGACGCCTATTGCACGCTTAAGTTTTGACGAAGCCGCTGAAATGGCAACCTTTGGCGCAAAAGTATTGCACCCCGCGACTATTTTACCAGCAAGCCGTAGCCACATTAACGTGTTTGTAGGTTCTAGCCGAGAGCCTGAGCGTGGCGGTACGTGGATTGAGCGCGAAAAATCGCAGCAACCAGGTATACGCGCAGTAACGCAACGTAAAAACCAAATATTGCTTACCCTTAAAAGCCCAGAAATGCTACTAGCAAGCGGCTTTTTAGCACGCGTATTTACATTATTAAGTGAATACAATATATCGGTAGATTTGGTAACTACATCAGAAATCAGCGTAGCCATAACCCTTGATAACGCGCAAAACGCCTCGCGCCCAGAGCTTGATCAAGAATGCCTAGATAAGCTTGCAGAGTTTTGCCATGTTTCGGTAGAAAACAACCTAACATTGGTGGCACTTATTGGCTCTGAGATTCAATTACGCCAACACGAAATGAACTTAATGAGTGTACTAAAAGACTTTAACATTCGATTAATTTGCCACGGTGCTAGTAAGCACAACCTGTGCTTTTTAGTAGAGCAAACTGAGTCAGATAACGTAGTGCAGTCTATTCATAGCCGTTTATTAGAAAACGATTTTGCTGCGTAAATAACTGTTATTCAGGAAAGCGATTTATTAAAGTTAACTAGTAAAATCACTTAACAAAATTGATTAATAAAGTCAGTTAATAAAAAGCATCGCCAGTCGGTGCTTTTTTTATGCACCACACTCACATCAAAACAAGCATTACTGTCACTGCTATCAACTACAGTAACGCGATTACTGCAAGCACTCAGCTTTGCACTATTTAATTCGTCAAACACATTAGGGCTAAGTAATTTTGCAATAGGGCGGCTGGTGGCTTTAGCAAGTGACTCTTTTAATGTCCAAATTCTAAAAAACGTATCTGCTTGGGCTTGGGTATTAGTAGGCTCGGTAATAAGTGTAATTTCATCATTATGATAAAAATGCTTAGCGAGCTTTTCAAACGGGCGCTTTAGGCTTACTTTTTCAATATCAAACCCAAACTCACTTTTATCAAAATTTAGCGCGACCCCAACTAAACCATGCGAGTGCGAAATACAGGTATTAATAACATCACCATTTACGTGTATTTGCAGCTTTGAGCTTGCCTCGTCAAATTCGGTACTTATTTTATTAAGGGCTACACGCGCATGTTGCGGCTGCGCTACTTTAATAAGGTGTTTTAACAATAACCGCGTCGCTAAATACTCTTGCTTAGCTTGTGGGCTTTTACGGCGGTTTATAATGTTTAACTCAAATGGGCTTAAGCAATCGGGCAAATTAAAGTCACTAAGCTCAAGTGTTTTAGCATTAAATAATAAAATACTGTTACTCGCTAAAGACAAATTTGCCAATTGAGTTGAAGTAATACTCAAGGCGTTTTTAAAATAGTGTTCAGTCATAAAAGCCCTAAAGCAAAAGAAGTCGCTGATATTGTGAGCGGTTAGTGCCACTAATAAAGGCTGGGTACAATTTTATTACTCAGCTGGCATGAAATATGGTTTAATTCACAATAATCAAAATAATAACAGATTTGTAGATGTATGGCACAAGTGCGTGATGGGTTTCAAAGCCGACTTGGTTTTGTTTTAGCCGCTGCTGGCGCAGCAGTGGGTTTGGGTAATATTTGGGGTTTTCCTACGCAAGCGGCCAACCATGGCGGCGGTGCTTTTTTACTGGTTTATTTTATTGTTATATTTTTACTTGCGCTTCCTGCGCTATATACCGAACTTTATTTAGGTCACAAAGCACAAGCTAACCCGGTAAAAGCATTGGGCGACGCATGGCAAAACACTAGCCGTAAAGTAGGTGCAGCAGCCGGTTACATAGGCCTTGCAGGCGCAGTTGTTATGCTAAGTTTTTATTCAATAGTGGCAGGGTGGATGCTTTCGTACGCTATTGAACCTATAACAACCTTTTTAGGTTTCACAGGCGCAAGCGAATTTTTACATAGCGACTCAGTGCTGCGTAATTTTGTATTTACGCCGCTTATGCTTATTTTAACTGCCAGTATTATTTTAAAAGGGGTTAAATCAGGAATCGAAACTTGGTCGCGCCGTTTGATGCCACTTCTGCTTGTGCTGCTTGTTGGTTTAATTGCCTACATTGCAACACTTGATGGCGCAAGCGAAGGCTTTGCCGCGTATTTAATCCCTGATTTTAGCCAAATACTCGACCCTAATTTAATTATTGCCGCAATGGGGCAAGCGTTCTTTTCGCTCTCATTAGGTGTGGGCTGTATGATGATTTACGGCTCGTATTTACAGCCAGATGCTAATTTACCAAAGCTTACCGCAGGTGTTGCACTACTTGATACTGGCGTTGCTTTTTTAGCGGGGTTACTTATTATTCCTGCTATTTATGTGGCGCAGCACAACGGTGTTGAAGTATTTAGTGGTGGTAAACTGATTGGCGAAGGGCAGCTAATTTTTGCTATTTTACCTGAGCTATTTAGCACCATGGGCGAAATTGGCTTATTAGTTGGTTTATTATTTTTTGTATTAATGTCTATCGCATCGGTTACGTCAACAATATCGACGACTGAAATTCCGGTAGCGTTTTTAGTCGAAAACCATAACGTTAGTCGCAGCAAAGCAACGTGGGCAGTAAGCGCCGTTGTTCTTGTGTGTGCAAGCGCCATTATATTAAATTTTGATTGGTTATTTGGTTTGGTAATTATGCTATTTACTCAATACCAATTACCGCTTATGGGTTTATTTTACTTTATTACGGTAGGTTGGATGTGGCAGCGTGGTAATAAATTACATCAAGCAACAACAGGCGTACATTACTGGTTTGCTCAGTATATTCGTTTTGTTTGCCCAATATTAATGACCTTAGTATTTGCAAACGTTGCCTTTGGATAATTTTATCTAAACCCTAAAAATAGATTAATAAAGCGAAGTGAGTTTAAAACGCACTTCGCTTTTTTATACCTGTAATTTAGGTATAGCTTATGTCTTTATAAAACCTCATTAGTTAAAGGTTTACCTTCACTTACTTCAAGCGCGTTAAGTAGGGTTGTGTTTGCTATTTCGGTTAGTGCTTCTTGGGTAAAAAAGCCCTGATGCCCCGTTACCAATACATTTTTAAAGCTCACTAAACGCGAAAATATATCGTCTTGGTTTATTTCGTCACTGTGGTTTTTAAAAAATAGCTCCGACTCTTGCTCGTAAACGTCGAGCCCTAAATACCCTAATTTTTTAGTTTTAAGCGCATTTATGCATGCTTTGCTATCAAGCAGTGCACCTCGTGAGGTGTTAATAAGCATAACGCCGGTTTTCATTTTACTAAACGCCTCATCATTTATTAAATGATGAGTTTGCTCCGTTAAAGGGCAATGCAAAGAAATCACATCGCTTTGGCTAAGTAAGGTGTCTATATCGGTAATTGTATAATTGCCAAGTTGTGCGTATGGGTCGCACACTAATACATTAGCGCCAAAGCCATTTAAAATATTGCACAGCGCAAGGCCAATTTTACCGCAACCTACAATACCCACTGTTTTATTGTGCAAGTTAAAGCCTAGTAATCCGTTTAAATCAAAATTGTCTTCGCGTACGCGGTTATACGCTTTATGGGTTTTACGGCTAAGCGTTAGCATAAGTGCTATACAATGCTCGGCTACGGCCTCAGGGCTGTAAGCCGGGACGCGCAATACCTTTAAGTTATGTGCTTTTGCTGCAGGTAAATCAACGTTATTAAATCCTGCACAACGCAGCAAAATAGTATTTATGCCTTGGCTTGCCAGTTGTTCAATAACAGTGGCGTTTACGGTGTCGTTTACAAATACGCATATGGCATCAAACCCGTTTGCTAAAATAGCCGTTTGTTCGCTCAGGGATTGCTCAAAATACGTTATTTTTATATCACGGTGATCGCGTGTACTTTGTTCAAAAAAAGGCAGTTCGTACTTTTGAGTACTAAAAAAAGCAATATTCATGGTAATAGCCTCAACGCTTAATAAGTATCAATACAATAAACTACTTTATAAACCTGTGCTTTAGTAACGCGCATTTTATTGATTTAAATTAAGCCCTAATTTATGCCTTAGCCGACGTAAACAAAGGTATTTTTGATGCTACCTTTTTACCACCTCTTGCAGCGCTTAACTTTGCGGCTTGCAGTAAGTTATTTTCTATTACTTGTATAAGTGTTTCGGGCTTAGTACGTGGTGCATAGCGTGCAACAAGTTGCCCTTGTGAATTAATTAAAAACTTAGTGAAATTCCACTTAATTGCACGGTTTTGCGAAATACCCCGCGTATGCGACTTTAAATAATTAAACAACGGATGTGTTTCTGGTCCGTTTACCATTACCTTACCAAATACCTCAAACGAGATATTAAATTGATCTTGGTAAAAGTCTTTTATGGCTAAATTATCAAGCGGCTCATTTTGGCCAAACTGGTTACAAGGAAACGCAAGCACAGTAAAACCATTGCTTTTGTATTGCTGGTAGATCTTTTCGAGTGCGTTTAATTGCACCGAAAAATTACACTTACTCGCTGTATTAACAATAAGGACGGTTTTGCCCTGTAACTGGCTAAGAGGAAAATTTTCGCTGTTATAAAGTGGTGCATTAAATTGATAAATACTGTCCATAGGTTACCTACTTACCTTTCCCGTTAAGGAAATTTTATAAAGACTTTCATTCGCTTTTTTATCGACCGGTTGACATAATCGAGGTCTAGTTTCTAAGTTATCAGTTAAATAGGTCATTTTTATGTCAATGAAAGTCGCATTTATAGGTTTAGGCGTAATGGGTTACCCAATGGCGGGGCATTTAGCAAAAGCAGGGCACAGCGTATGCGTTTATAACCGTACTCAAGCTAAAGCACAAACGTGGACTGCAGAACATTCAGGAAGCCTTGCATCAACCCCGCGCGAAGCTGCCAGTAATGCCGACATTGTATTTATGTGTGTTGGTAACGATGACGATTTACGCTCAGTAGTGTATGGCGACGACGGCGTGTTAGCGAGCATGTTACCGCACACTGTTTTGGTTGATCACACCACAACCTCAGCTGAAGTAGCACGTGAAGTGGCTGCAAAAGCGGCTCTGCAAAATATCGACTTTATAGATGCGCCTGTATCGGGCGGACAAGCTGGCGCCGAAAACGGCGTATTAACGGTTATGGCGGGTGGCAATGAAGCCGTATTTGCTAAAGTGCAGCCAGTAATGGCGGCGTTTAGTCGTTTTAGCCAACTGTTAGGCGGCGTTGGCTCGGGACAACTTTGTAAAATGGTTAATCAAATTTGTATTGCTGGTGTAGTGCAAGGTTTAGCCGAAGGCTTACATTTTGCCAAGCAAGCTGGGCTTGATGGTGAAAAAGTAATAGAAACAATATCTAAAGGTGCAGCCGGTTCGTGGCAAATGGAAAACCGCTACAAAACAATGTGGGCGGGTGAATATGAATTTGGTTTTGCCGTAGATTGGATGCGTAAAGATTTAGGCATTGCACTCGATGAAGCTAAAAATAACGGCGCTACTTTACCAATGACCGCAACGGTCGATCAATACTACGCCGATGTACAAGCACTCGGCGGCGGCAGATACGATACCTCAAGCTTACTAGCACGCATTGAAGCGCTACATAAAAAGTAACGCTGTAGACGCGAAGCTTGCTTGCGTGACGGGAAAGCCCGTAAAGTGACTTATTCACAAAGAGGTTATGAGGCGCTGCGCTTTTAGAGGAAGTAATAGATCTAAAAAGTTATTGTTTTTATGTCTTCTCATTTACTCCTCATGCGCTTCTTTTGTGAATAGTGTTTTATTTAAGTAATCAAAAGCGGTGCTTTTCACGTGAGCAAGCTCAACGTCTACCGCCAAAGTTTAACTGTGGGTTTAATTTGTAGACGCGAAGCTTGCTTGCGTGACGGGCAAAGCCCGTAAAGTGATTTATTCACAAAGAGGTTATGAGGCGCTGCGCTTTTAGAGGAAGTAATAGATCTAAAAAATTATTGTTTTTATGTCTTCTCATTTACTCCTCATTCGCTTCTCTTTGTGAATAGTGCCCTATTTAAGTAATTAAAAGCTACGCTTTTCACGTGAGCAAGCTCGACTCTTACCGCCAAAGTGTAACTGTGGGTTTAATTTGTAGACGCGAAGCTTGCTTGCGTGACGGGCAAAGCCCGTAAAGTAATTTATTCACAAAGAGGTTATGAGGCGCTGCGCTTTTAGAGGCAGTGATAGATAAAAAAATTATTGTTTTTATGTCTTCTCATTTACTCCTCATTCGCTTCTCTTTGTGAATAGAGTTTTATTTAAGTAATTAAAAGCAGTGCTTTTCACGTGAGCAAGCTCGACTCTTACCGGCAAAGTATAGCGGTGTGTTTAACTTGTAAACGCGAAGCTTGCTTGCGTGACGGGCAAAGCCCGTAAAGTAATTTATTCACAAAGAGGTTATGAGGCGCTGCGCTTTTAGAGGCAGTAATAAGTCTAAAACGGTTGTTGTTTTTATGTCTTCTCATTTACTCCTCATTCGCTTCTCTTTGTGAATAGAGTTTTATTTAAGTAATTAAAAGCTGTGCTTTTCACGTGAGCAAGCTCACCATCTACCGTCAAAGTGTTGATATGAGTTTTACTTGTAGACGCGAAGCTTGCTTGCGTGACGGGCAAAGCCCGTAAAGTGATTTATTCACAAAGAGGTTTAGAGGCGCTGCGCTTTTAGAGGCAGTGATAGATAAAAAAGATTGTTGTTTTATGTTTTCTCATTTACTCCTCATTCGCTTCTCTTTGTGAAATAGATTTTGCTTTGTTTGAAGTGGTACAGATATTTATAAACAAAAACGCGACGCTTTATTGCTAAAGCGTCGCGTTTTTAATGCGTTATACAAACAAAATTACATGCTTTGTGCGTAGTTATACAGCGCCTTTAAAATTGTAAGATTTTTTTCGCTGTCGTCATGTTCATGCGCTAGGTTTTCAAGGGTGATCATAAAATCTTGCGCATTAATCGATGGTTGATCTTCCCCGTGCATTAACTTGTTTTGGCAGTACTGGCGCCATTGGTCAAGCTCTTGTTGGTTTAGTGTTTCTGGCCAGTTACGAGCGCGGTATCTAAACAACAACGTATTGAATTTTTTATCTTCAAAGTCTAAATTCAAACCGGCTAATTCATCTGGTTTAGCATCACGAATAATCGCAAACTTAGCTTTATCGGCATGGCTTGTAAAACCATCGTAAAGTAAGTAGTCAACGTTAGTGGTTGCGCTGTAATCGCCTTGCTCGTTAAACACTTCGGTTACTTTATCGCGAAGCTCGGTATTGGCTTTTAAAATAGCTAAGTTAGCTAAGCACTGCTCGCGGTTAATCCCTAGGCGGGCGGCGTTTTCAGGCAATAACGTTTTAGCTGGGGCTAAAATAGGGCACTTGTTTAAATGCACTAGTTTTAAGCCAACAGGTAATTCACCCTCGGCTAAATCTACACGTTTAGTGTATAAACGTTTGCGTAACTCTTCTACGTTTAAATCAATGAGTACTTGCGGGTTTTGAGTTAAATCAAAACAAATAACCGCGTTTTTATTTACCGGATGAAAGCTCATTGGTGCAACCCAGCTTGTACAGCCTTGTGTTGCAGGTATGCGCGACGTGGTATGCACCAGCGGCGTCATGTTAAATACATCAACCAATTCAGCAAGGGCTTTTTTATTACGCAGCCCAAAAAAGAAGTTATATAGCTTTGGCTGTTTTTCTTTTATTAGTTTAGCCAGTGCAATAGTGGCGGTTACATCGCTTAGTGCATCGTGCGCTGCGGCGTGTTCAATACCATTGGCTACCGTTAAATGCTCTAACTTAAAGCTTGGGCTGCCGTCTTCTTTTAACGGCCATTCAATGCCTTCAGGGCGCAGCGCATAACAAGCACGTACTAAATCAATAATATCCCATCGGCTATTGTTATTTTTGTATTCACGCTCGTATGGGTCGTAAAAGTTACGGTAAAAGCTATAACGGCTTACTTCGTCATCAAACCGAATACTGTTATAACCGGCAACACAGGTGTTTGGCACGCTAAATTCGGCATGAATTTTTGCTATAAACTCAGCTTCAACTAAGCCTTTTTTCATCGCCACTTGTGGCGTAATACCCGTAATTAAACACGCCTCAGGGTGAGGTAAGTAATCCGCTTGCGGCTTACAATATTCAATAAGCGGCTCGCCAATTATATTTAAATCAAGATCGGTACGAATACCCGCAAATTGGCTCGGCTTATCCTTTTGAGGGCTCGCCCCCCAAGTCTCGTAGTCGTGCCAATAGATTGTTGCTTGATTTTGCTCTTGATATGCCATGCTGAAAACCCTGAGTAGTTAACTTAAAAGCGCCTAAATACGCGCCAAGTTACTAAAATAATGAATTATTTAGATTATGGCATATGGGCGAGGGAGTTTATAGGTTTGGGTGATAAATGATGTGTTAGTAGAATTTGCTTTAGCGAGTGAAATTAAGGCTTGAGCGAATATTAAGATAAATCAGAATTATTAATTAAAATACAAGTTAAATATAAATGGATTAAAACGCCAGTAAGAACTACTGAAGGGTTAAAAGCTATTCCTAGTAAAAGTGGCATACCCATATATTTGATAAAACTTGTAAGAGAACAAATAAAAGAAAGCCTGCGGAAGCGGGCTTTCTTTGACTGAATTTATTTACTCTTAAGCGAACTAAGTAATTTACCTATTTGGTCCATACCATCAAAGGTACTAGGTAGGTTTTCTGCATCGCTGATAATACCACTGAATATAAGGTTCTCGAATTTTTCAAGGGGGTTCGATTCTTTATCGCCTTTAACGTCTTTTGAATAATCAGTATAACTTTCAATAAACTGGCAAAGCGTTCGTCTTAACTCAATTTGTAATATTTGAGCTTTGACTGATTTATAATTTTGTAAAATCACTCTAAAAAAATAAATAAGTATGACTTCTAATGAAATAAACGGGACGAGTTTGAGCATATGATTCAGTGCGTTTTTTTCTTGTAATATTGTTTCTGGGAGCAAACTAAAAATTGTGCATATGAGTGGAGCTATCATCACTAATCCCATGACAATCAAACCTACAAAAAGTGAGTATGCCTCTTTTTCTTTCTGCTTTAAAAGATTGTGGAAGCCTTCTGAAAGACCTGCAAAATTTAGGTGCGATTGTTGGTTTTTTAGGGTGTCCTCTAATCTTTCAACTTTTGTTTGTCTAATTTCTAATTTTTTATCTAATTTGGATATCTGTTCATTTAAGTTATCAGAGTATTCTTTAATTTCCTCTAAAGTTTGACTTGCGGCTTTCTTTTTTTCATCAAATTCAGAGAATAACTTTATCTCTTCGGAGTTGTATAGATCCTTTAAAATATCATAAGGTACAGAAAATATTATTTTATTTAGCTTCTTTCTAAAATTAGAGCTATAAGATTCATTCTTTGAATTATTAGCAATATTGGTTTTTATTTGATCTAATAAATGTTCATTGAAAAGGGTACTATGTGCAGGTTCATCATTTATTCTAAAATCGACTTCATAAAATAATCTTAAAGAATATAAATACATTGTTTCTATTGGGTTCTGTAACCCTCTTTCAGTACTACCTTCTAGATCATTAAAATATTTGCACATACCCAAGAGCTCTGTCGAGTTCTGCGCTTGTAATAAAGATAATGAATCCCATGTTTTAGGATGGTTATAAATTTCTCTAATTATCGATAATGAATCAATAAAGAGAATAAAATTATCGTCGCTAATTCCAAAGTCAATTTTAAATTTACACCTTTCATCAGCACCCCAATATTTATTTAAAATACCTTCTAGCACCTTGAGGTTATTTTCTGCTTCAAAAAACATAATTAATCCTTTAATTTTATTGTTGTTAGTCTTACATCTCATTACCCGCAAAATGATCTCACAACAAGCGAATAAGTTACTACTTTTGTATTAATTCAACTGAGCAGTTAGAATTCACTGCTTTTAGGTATTTTTTGCCTTTTCGATAATGAGCTGTTCATGCATTGGTTTTTGGAACTCATGCTCGAACTCATAATATAGATGCTAGAACACTGCAACTTCCTGTAATAAATATAGCTTTTTAGGTCTATAAGTTGAATTACAATCGTACCTAGTATTTCTAGAAACTATACATAAAAGTGCTTAATATTGTAAGATAATTCCAATAATGAGATTCTTTTATAATAATGAAATCATTAATAAAAGTTACTTTAACGCACTAAATAAGGTGTTGGTTTGTTTGCTGATTGTATAAATACCAATTACCGCAAATTAGTAATTTGGCATTAGACTAAAGTCTATAGGTTAGATTTATTCACTTATTAGGTTTGTTTTAATCGTTTGTCGGTTTTGTGTTAATTCTCTAAAGTTTAGTTGTCGGCAACAAGTACGACTTAACTAACAGGATTACGACCATGAAACTTACTCTTATCAAAACTATCGCTCTTAGCTCACTACTTACATGTTCAGCTGCTGCAATGGCTGAGCAAAGTGATTACAAATTAATGGTTATTGAAGCTGCAACAGCACCACAGCCACTTGAGCAATCATTTAATAGCTGTGCACTGAATGTTAAGTCAAAAAATTATGCTCAAGCCGAAGCAATTTGTACTAAAGCAATCGCGCTTTTAAAAGACGCAGATGGCCCTAAATTTAAAGTACGCCAACTTACATCGTTTGCATTAAGCAACCGTGGTGTTGCACGTTTAAAAGCGAACAACGACACTGCTGGCCTTGCTGATTTATACGAAGCAAACCAAATGTCTACAAGTACAATGGTATCGCACAACTTAACTCGCGCTAAAGAAGAGCTTTCTTTATAAACACTTTATAAACGCTTTTATAAAGTGCTTACCAAAAGCATATTATAAAATAGCGAGAGTAAAAAAGCCCATGTTAGGTTAATTCCTAACATGGGCTTTTTTGTTTTATTTAACGCGTGAGTTAATACTTTAAATACGTTAATTGAGTAGGGTGTGTATTTATAATTAATATTTTGGGTATGCTTGTTTAGGCTACGCGAATATAATGCGAGATAACCGTATAAAAAATAATAACCCTTCTGCTTTGCTTATTTTGAGCAAGGCATCATTAAATAAATATTGAGATTTAAACCATGGCACCAGGAACCAGCCTAAGCGTACTTGAAATAAGTGCGATATTTTTATCAATTACCGCGTTACTCACCTATGTAAACCATCGCTTTATTGGCTTGCCAACAACCATTGGCGTTATGGTTATTTCGATGCTTTTATCTATCGGCGCTATATTTTTGGGCTTTTTAGGGTTTGATGATCTTATAGATTACGAAGTGAGCTTGCTCGATCAGTTAGATTTTACTGAAGTTTTGCTCGATGGCATGCTCTCTATGCTGCTGTTTGCTGGGGCGCTGCATGTAAATGTTAGCGATTTAAGGCGCTATAAATTGCCAATAGGTATTTTGGCCTGTGTTGGTACGTTGTTATCTACGGTTATTATTGCTGCTGCGCTTTATTTAGTACTTCCTTTGCTTGGTTTTGATTTAGCGTTTATTTGGTGTTTATTGTTTGGCGCATTAATTTCGCCAACTGATCCTATTGCGGTAATGGGAATTTTACAATCTGCGGGGGCGCCTAAAAGTATTGAAACCGTGATTGCGGGTGAATCGTTGTTTAACGATGGTATTGGCGTGGTTATTTTTGTGCTTTTATTGGGTGTTTTATCAAGTGGTGATATTCCTACAACCTATTATGTAGCGCACACGCTGGCGGTAGAAGCCGGTGGCGGTATTGTTTTTGGTTTGGTATTAGGTGGTATTTTATATTACTTACTTAAAAGTATTGATAGTTACCAAGAAGAAGTACTCCTTACTTTAGCGGGCGTTATTGGTGGTTATGCACTGGCTAGCCATTGGCATTTGTCGGGCCCTCTTGCAATGGTAATGATGGGGTTAATGGTGGGCAATCATGGTCGTAGTATGGCTATGAGCGACAAAACACGGCATTACGTTGATTTATTTTGGGAGCTGATTGACGAAATTTTAAATGCCATTTTATTTGTACTCATAGGGCTTGAGGTCGTCATGATTGCATTTTCGAGTAATTTGTTTATTGCTGGTGGTTTAACAATTTTAATAGCGTTACTCGCACGTTTAATTGTTGTGGGTATAACAACCACTACATTTAATAAGCAATTAGAGTTGCCATCTGGTGCGTGGAAAGTTTTAACCTGGGGTGGCTTGCGTGGTGGTATTTCGGTTGCATTGGTATTGCAACTACCTGATGGGAACGAGCGCGATATTTTATTGGCTCTCACTTATGCGGTTGTGGTGTTTTCTATTTTAATTCAGGGTTTGAGTATTGGTAAAGTAGCCAAAACTATCCGTTAAATATAATTTATTATAAAGCGTGTGAAATAGCTGTATCTCACACGCTTTTTATTTTTCTTATAAAAAATGGGTAATTAAAACGTAAAACTGAGCTGCACACCGCTGTAAATATGTTCTTGTGCTTCCCAGTAGTCGCCATCTATTTGGCGTGCTCGGGTAAATACTTCTATTTTAAATGGCTTAAAGTGATAACCCGCACCTATACCTGCGTAGCCGTCTATGTCGTTGTTCGATTTTTCTATTTGGTAGGTGTTGTCGCCCCTATCGTTTTTAAAGGCGAGTTCGAATAGATCTAAGCCAAGCTCGGCGTATATAAAAAAGTCATTAAAATAACCAAGCTTCATGCCATTGTCCCACGTTATAAATTCTTCTTGCTCGCCTTGTTTATTATCGATTACTGCCGCGCCAATTGCGCTTGTAAAAACAACACCAAAGTTACTGTAATTTTGCTTAACCATCATTTCTACACCTGCAGATGTAATGCTGCTATCGCCATTAAATTCTGATTTTATAAACATACCGGTGTTAGGCATGTCATTACCGAGCAAAAGCCTTGCGTTAGCATTTTGGCTAAATGATAAAAGCGTGCTTAATAAAACAAAAAGAGGAAGTATGTGTTTCAAAAAAGTTAACCCATTAATGATGAAAAGTTACCAGAGCTGTAATTATAAATACATGACTTAGTATTGCATGTAATTAAATGTATAAATTTGTTTGATTGTTATTCAGCTACGCCAAAGTAAGGTGTTTAAAATAAAACCAACTAAAAAAAGCATAAATAATTATATACATTTTAAAACGTAAAGTAGCGATTTTAGGCACGATTGTTGGTTCGTAAGTTATTTAAATATATAGAAAAAGTTTAAACGTATTAGACTAAGGTCTATAGGTTAATTTTCTTCACTTATTAGGTTTGTTTTAATCGTTTGTCGGGGTTGTGTTAATTCTCTAAAGTTCAGTTGTCGGCAACAAGTACGACTTAACTTACAGGAAATTAATCATGAAATTTACACTTATCAAAACTATCGCTCTTAGCTCACTATTAACATGTTCAGCTGCTGCAATGGCTGATCAAAGTGATTACAAATTAATGGTTATTGAAACTGCAACAGCGCCACAGCCACTTGAGCAATCATTTAATAGCTGCGCACTAAATGTTAAGTCAAAAAATTACGCTGAGGCTGAAGCAATTTGTACTAAAGCAATCGCACTTTTAAAAGACGCAGATGGCCCTAAATTTAAAGTACGCCAACTTACGTCATTCGCATTAAGCAACCGTGGTGTTGCACGTTTAAAAGCGCATAACGATACAGCTGCACTTGCTGATTTATACGAAGCATCAAAATTGTCTAACAGCTCAATGGTATCGCACAACTTAACTCGCGCTAAAGAAGAGTTATCGTTATAAAAAACCTTTATAACGCGTTTTATAAAGTACTTACTAAAGCATGATATAAAATAGCGAGAGTAAAAAAGCCGATGTTGGGTTAAACCCCAACATCGGCTTTTTCGTGTTTATAGCATTGATAAAATGCATTACATACATCATCACAATATAAAAGTAACACTCCTCATATAACGCCCAGCATCCCTTGTGTTTTAAATCTGTGCACTTATAGCCTCGCTTAGAATTAATTGATGATTAATTCTCATGGTGACCTATCAAAAAAGTAGTTTGTTTGTTGCTGAAATGTTAAGCAGAATTTGAGAGCTAATTTTAATAAATAATAAATGTGGTTAATAATTATTAGCCATATTTAATATACCGAAAAACATCTGTTTTTATTAGCATTATTGCTTTTACGCGGTTGGTTTTAACGTGTGATTAGGCTTACTTTTTAATGGAATTATTGTTTTTTTTGTAATTGTATTATTGCCTGTTTACGTGAATACAAAGCTAAAAGTAATAAAAAAACGAGTAATGCTACACATAATAAAACATCAACACGGCACACAAGGACACACAATGAGAGCTTTTAAACTATCGGCTTTAGCCGTTGCTATGGGGGTTGTTACCTGTAGTGCTAATGCAAGCGATGATCTAGACACAGTTAAACAGCAATTAAGCGAATTACAGCAACAGGTTGAAAATTTACAGCTTAAGCTTGCAAACGCCAATAAAAATGAAATAAATGCCATAAAACGCAATACTGAAAAACTATCAAATAGTGGCGAAGCGCAAGATGTTGTAGCTGAGCAAAAAGCAGGAGGAATAAAAGTAGGTGGGGCTGTTCGTACTAACTACAGTTATACGTCGTACGAGGATGGCAGTAAAAACAGAGGTGGGGATTTTGATTTTGATATTTTTAGGATAAATTTTACAGGCGATGTAGGTGGTGTAAAACTAAATGCCGAGATCCGTTTTTTTGATTATATGACCGCAGTTAAATATGCTTATGCAGCATATGATTTTGCTGACATTTGGCAAGTACAAGCCGGTATTACAAAGGTACCATTTGGTAATTGGCCTTATAATTCGCACAGCTATTTTTTTAGTACTAATTACTACATTGGGCTCGAGGATGACCACGATTTAGGGGTGATATTTAAACGTAAAATAGCAGATAATTGGCAGCTTGATTTAGGCTTTTTTAAAAATGATGAGCTAGGTGGCATAGATGGCTATGTTGATAACCGTAGTGATCGTTATTCATATGATGTTGTGGGTTTTAGGGGCGCACAGGAGGGGACATACGCAGAGCTTGATAATCCACTTGCTGAATATAATACATTTTCCGCGCGTTATGGCTATCATATTGAACACGATAAAGGGAAGACTGAGGTTGGCTTTTCTGCTTTAAGTGGTGGATTACATGATGGTGTAGACAGAGCGGGTGATTATTATGCGTGGGCAGTGCATGTGAATAGTAATTTAGGGCCGTGGAATTTACAGTTTCAACATGGCGAATACAATTACGATATAGAAAACGCAAACACCATGGCTGTAGGTGCGTACTCGTTTTATGACAGTATTGCTGCTGAGGCCACTACAACCAATGCAAATATTGCTTACAACTTACCTGTAAAATGGGGGCCTGTAACCGCTTTGCAGTTTTATAATGATTACGGAGTAATTTACGATAAATCTGATAGCAGTGCAGATACTTGGATGAACGTAACAGGGTTTTCAGTTGCTGCCGGTGGATTGTTCACCTATTTTGACTTAGTACACGCTAAAAACCAGCCGTTTGTTGGTGGCTCAATTGCTGGTGACAGCGATGAAACTGAGCGCCGTTTTAATATTAATATTGGTTATTATTTTTAAAAAAGAAGAGCATAAGCTTTGCTTGAAATAAGTTTATGCTCTTATATTACTTTTTATAATCGGTTACAGTGAATTAGTCTATTTGAGATGATAGGTTGCTGGCAATCGACTTGGTAGAAAAACTCAAGCGAACAATGAGTTGACCACAACAATTACCTGCAAATTACTCACCTTAATTTATACCTTATAAACGTGTATGTATTCTCAAATTGGTTGGTCAGTCTTTTCTATTGAGTAGAGACAAAGTAGGAAGCTATATGAAAATTAATCCGTTACCGCCGTTAAATAGTTTAGTGGCATTTGAAGCGTCTGCACGACATTCAAGCTTCACTATTGCTGCAAAAGAGTTAAATGTGACGCAAGGGGCAATTAGCCGTCAAATTCGACAATTAGAAGAGTACTTAGGTAAGGCTATTTTTATTAGAGCAAGCCGAAGTATTCATTTAACACCAACGGGGCTTCAATATTATCAGGCAATCAGCCGCTCTTTAGTTGATATTTCAGATATAACTGGGCAAGTTAAAAAATGGCAAGGTGATAAAAAAATAACTGTAGCAACAACAAATGCCATGGCTTCGTTATGGTTGTTACCTAAAGTCGCCGAGTTTCAAAATTTACACGATGATATTGATTTGCGTATTTTAGCCTCCGATAACGAGGTCGATTTAAACCGCTTGGAGTGTGATCTCGCTTTATTTTACTGCAGAACCCAACCTGCCAATATGAATATAACAACGTTGTTTTGCGAAGAAGTTTTTCCGGTGTGTAGCCCTTCTTATTTAGAAAAAATAGGCAGTCCAACTAAACCGGAAGATATTTTTACTAAAACAATTTTACACCTAGATGAAACACAAATGGGCTGGGTTAACTGGGAAGAGTGGTTTGCGGGTGTTGGACTTGAGCAACTTGAGCCAAGAAACCGTATAAACATTAATAACTACCCAATGCTTTTACAAGCTTCAATTAACGGTCAAGGCATTGCATTAGCGTGGGGGTCACTAGTTGATGAATACTTACAAAGTGGAGTATTGATCCGGCCAACAGAACATGTACTTACTACAGGTTCTAAGTTTTCTATGATAGAACCTAATAATCGTGGTCGTATGCCAACAAGCGTTAAGCACTTTAGAGAATGGTTGTTACAGCAAATTCCAGATGAGGTAGGTGAACGAGGACTCGTTTAATTACCCTCGGTTTTGAGGTTAGAATTTGGCGTGTAGATTCTGATATTTAATAGTATGAATGCGCTGCCTAAGGAGCAAACCTAAGAGCAGCGCGTATTTAGTGCTTATTTAGTAGCTTAGTTGATTGTATTAGTATGCTTTATTGGTTCGTCGAGTTGATCTTTACCTGGGCGAACATGTTGTGGAAGCATTGCCCAAGGTTTTGGCTCGCGTCGAATACTATAAAATAGCGTTACACCCATCATTAAAATAAAAATCGAGATAGGAAAACCAATAATAATGGAGGCAAATTTAATTGCTTGTAATCCGCCTGCATAAATTAATACCCATGAAATCACCGCAATTGCAACTCCCCATAAGACACGTATAGATTTAGGTGGTTCAGTATCGCCTGCGGCATCAAGTATGCACAGGACTAACGTTCCTGAATCTGCAGAGGTGATAAAGTAAGTTGCGAGCAATATACACGCTAGAATACTGAGTATCGTCCCTAATAAACCTTCATCTAAGTTATTAAATAATGTAAACAGTGCGCGCGTGCTGTCTTCTTTTGTGGCCTCAAGGACTGTTCCACCTATAAATGCATCTTGCTTAATTACTTGCTCTGAATTGCTTACTTGAGCTGCAACGTTATTTTTTTCAAAGGCGTTTCGCTCGTCTTGCTCTATTTTTAATGCACTGCCACCAAACACAGATAACCAAATAAATGCAATGGCTGTCGGTGCTATCAGTGCACCGCCTATAAGTTCACGAATTGTGCGACCTTTAGATATACGGGCAATAAACATGCCTACAAAAGGCGCCCAGGTCATCCACCATGGCCAGTAAAAGCTAGTCCACGAACTTTGCCAATTGGTGTCTTTTTGTGTGTCGGTCCATAATCCCATTTGCACAATATTTTGAAGGTAGTTACCAGTGCTTTCGAAAAAAATATTAAAGATGTATCGAGTAGGTCCAATTGCTAAAACAATTAATACTAATAATAGAGAAAGCAGCATATTCCATTGAGATAATAAACGAATACCTCGGCCAACCCCTGAAAGCACTGATCCAACAGCGATGGTACATAAAGTAACAATTAAAATAGTTTGTGTTGTTAGGCTTATATCAATACCAAAAGTTTGTTGTAATCCGGAGTTTATTTGTATAACACCGAGGCTTAAAGTTTGGGCTATACCAAAGGCAGTTACAGCAACGGTAATGATATCGGCAATATGACCAATTGGGCCGTAAATACGTTCCCCTACGATAGGATATAAAATAGATCTAAAAGTGAATGGTAGGCCTTTACGATAAGAAAAATAAGAGAGGGCTAGTGCGACAATAACAAAAAGTGACCATGGATGAAGACCCCAGTGATAAAAAGTTAGCTGCATCGACATTGAGGCTGATTCGTCGGTCAACCCTTCGGTAAATGGATTATCTGCGTAATGCCACATAGGCTCTGCTACTGACCAAAAAACTAAACCTATTCCCATCCCGCCTGAAAACAACATTGAAATCCAAGCCCAAAAGCTAAATTCGGGCTTGTCGTTGTCGTTTTCGCTTAATCTAATATGGCCATAACGGCTAACCATAAGATAAATCAAAAAGGCGACCACGAGCGAAACTAAGCCAATAGAAAACCACTTCATATTATAAAGTAAGAAAGTAGCGAGAGTTTCAAAGTAGTGACCTGCTTTATTAGCGAGTATCACAATAAATAAAATAAAGGCGATTAAAATTACTTTGGAAGCAATGGTAACCGTGGGGTTGAGTCCTTTAAAAATTCCGGACTTAGCTCTTATTGTGGAGTGTGTCATGTGTTGTCCTGTGTGTGTGTATTTTTTATTGCTTTTTGTTAAACAGTGTTTCAAAACTAGAAAAATTACTTCCTCATTACAAATTATAAATTCTCATCAATCCATGAGCTTTAGTTATGCCTGTAATTTAGTGCTATTACTCTAAAGCTTTGTCGAAAGTTAAGTTTAATAATTATGCATGATAAAAACTCATCGATAGGTGGCGCAAAAATCGTTTGTTTAGTGCACTGTTGTTAATCAAAATCAAGTCAGTTGATAACAAAATGTAGTTATGGCCTGAGAGTTTAATTTAAATAAAAACGCTTAATTTGTTTTTCTTAAATTAAAAGTTAGGACTTATCTTTCATCACACACACCGTTTGGAGAAATAGCATGAGCAATGTAAAACAAAAAATAATCCCTATTCAGCAGATTGATCGTGTACTTAATCCTATTCATGAGGCTACAGGGATGCCTAATGAGGCTTATACCAATCCAGAGTATTTTAAATTTGAACGCGATCAGGTTTTTGGCAGCACATGGGTCTGTGTTGGCTTCGCTTCTGATTTGACAAAAAATGGTTACGTAAAGCCAATTAACTTTATGGATTTACCACTTTTACTAATGAAAAACCGTCAAGGCGATGTGCAGGTTTTTCATAATGTATGTAGTCACCGAGGCATGAAGCTGATTCATGAAGAGGGAGAAGTACAAGGCATGATCCGCTGCCCTTACCATTCTTGGACATACGATCTGGACGGTAACTTAAAGGGGACTCCTCATATTGGTGGTATTGCAAAGCATAAAGACGAGCGCTTTAAGTGTGAAAATCATGGGTTAAAAGCACTGCGCTCAGCCATTTGGATGGATATGGTTTTTGTTAACTTGTCGGGCGATGCTGCAAGTTTCGAAGAGCATATTGCACCGCTTGAAAAACGTTGGGAACAATTTATTGGTAATGACGGTTTAGATTTATTACGTCGCGTAAATATGAGCGGACACATTGAAATAGAAGTAAATAGTAACTGGAAACTAACAATAGAAAACTTTTGTGAAGCCTACCACTTACCTTGGATACACCCCGCTTTAAATAGTTACTCTAAGTTAGAAGATCATTATAACATTATGTTTAATGAACATTTCTCCGGTCAAGGTAGCTTAGCGTATAACCTTTCTGATACCGCCGGTACACACTTACCTAAATTCCCTAACTGGCCTGAGGACAAGTTACGTCAAGCCGAATATATTGCGCTATTTCCTAATGTTTTAATTGGCATTCAAGCCGACCATGCATTTGCGATGATGATTGACCCGGTAAATACCGATAAAACAGTTGAGCGATTACGCATTTTTTATGTGGGTGACGAGGCAATGAAAGATGAATATGCGGCATGTAGAACGTCGACCGTTGAGTCTTGGCGCGTGGTATTTAGCGAAGACATTATTGCGGTTGAAGGCATGCAGCAAGGACGTTACTCTCCTGGATTTGGTGGTGGTGCTTTTTCTCCGGAAATGGACAAGCCAACTCACTTTTTTCAAACATGGTTAGCAAAACAAGTTAAATCGGCGACGGAGCAAGAGTGATGGCACATTACCTTAATTATATAGGCGGTCAATGGCTTAATGCTGATACCCATATAGATGTAATTAATCCTGCATCTGGGCAGTTATACGCAACAATTGCCAGTGCGACGATTAACGATGCCGATAAAGCGATGGCAGCGGCTAGACAATGCGTTAATAGCGGCGAGTTAAACGATATACGCCCTGCGATGCGCGCACACTGGATGCTCAATGCGGCGCAAGCAATACGAGATATTGCTGATGAAGGGGCGCTCGAGCTATGTCGCGAAAATGGTAAATCTTTGCAAGATGCTAAAGACGAATTTTTAGAATCGGCTCGCTATTTTGAATACTACGCAGGTATGGCGGATAAACTCGAAGGTACCTCTATTCCGCTTGGTAAAGACTACATTGATTTTACTCAATATGTGCCTATGGGTGTATCGGTTCAAATAGTGCCTTGGAATTTTCCAGTGTCTATTTGTGCACGCTCTTTAGCCCCGGCGCTTGCTGCAGGTAATGCCGTAGTTATTAAATCCCCTGAAATATCACCTGTAGGCATGGTGTATTTAATTAGGGCACTTGAAAACTGTGGTTTTCCTAAGGGATCAATAAACTTACTTTGCGGAAAAGGCTCAGTTATAGGTAACCATTTAGTTGAACACGCTGAAGTAAATCAAATTGTTTTTACGGGTTCAGTGCCTACAGGGCAGCATATTCTTAAAGCGTCTGCTGCGAGAGCAACACCTTCAGTAATGGAATTAGGCGGTAAATCTGCCGCTATTGTTTTACATGATGCTGACTTACAAAACGTTGTATGCAGTGTACGCAGCGGGATATTTTTTAATGCTGGACAAGTTTGCTCTGCTATGTCGCGTTTATTAGTACATAAAAGCCGTTATACAGAAGTGAAAGACGCAGTGGTAAAAATGGCTGAAAGCTTATTGATTGGCTCTGGCGAAGAGCAAGCTGATTTAACGCCTGTTGTCTCAAAAGCGCAGCAAATCAGTGTTATGGCAATGATCGAGCAAGCTAAAAAAGAAGGCGCAAAAATCATCACCGGTGGCTATATACCTGATATGCCTGGCTACTTTGTAGCACCAACCATAATTGAAGCAACGCCAGAAATGACAATAGCGCAAGAAGAAGTATTTGGCCCTGTACTTGTTGTTATGCCGTTTGATACAGACACTGAAGCTGTTGCTATTGCTAATGGAACCGACTTTGGTTTAGTTGCGGGTGTGTTTGGTGAGGGCTTAAACCATGTATTTAATGTTGCTCAGCAACTTAGAGGTGGCCAAGTGTTTGTTAATGAATGGTTTGCCGGTGGTATTGAAACCCCTTTTGGTGGTGTGGGCTTGTCTGGCTTTGGGCGAGAAAAAGGCCAAGAAGCAATTTATAGCTATGTTCAAACCCGCAATATTGCGATTCGTTTGCATCATTAAAACAATATTTCGGCTTGTTACTCGCATTCACTTCTTATTTTTTTATTCAATAAAGTGAATGCAACAGGTGTTTTAAATAAAGTCAGTAGGATGAGAGATATGAAAAAATGGCTCTGTATTATTTGTGGTCTTATTTACGATGAGGCTCAAGGCTGGCCAGCTGATGGCATTTTACCAGGCACTCGTTGGGAAGATGTACCAGAAGATTGGGTCTGCCCAGATTGTTTAGTAGGTAAAGCTGATTTTGAAATGATGGAGATCACACAAGACGACGTTCAAGTAGCGAGTCATGTGGAGCTAATCGAGCAGGCTCAACCTATTGCAGCACAAGACCTAAAATCAGATATTACTTTAAAACCGATTGTTATTATTGGCAGTGGGCATAGTGGTTATCAAGTAGCGGCAGCACTTCGTAAGCAATCTTCAACGGTCCCTATTACTGTTATTACTGCTGATAACGGCGCGCTTTATAGTAAACCGGCACTATCTAATTCATTTGCATTAGGTAAAAGTTGTGACGATTTACAAAATGAAAGTGCGTTAGAGTGGGAGCAAAGGCTTAATATTCGTGTCTACCCTCATACTCGAGTAGAAAAGATTGATAGGAATAAGCAGACCCTAAATACTAATATTGGCAGCTATGAATATAGCAAGTTAGTACTAGCCACTGGTGCTTCTGCTATTAAAATCCCGATTGCTGGCGATTGTAGTAATGTATTAAGTATTAATGATTTAACAGACTATCGCTGTTTTAAAAATGAGCTTACAGGAAAAAAACGCATCGCTATTCTAGGTGATGGTTTAATTGGCTGTGAATTTGCCAACGATTTGAGTGCAAGTGGTTATGACGTGAGTGTAATTGGTTTAGGTAAATGGCCAATTGAGCGCTTAATTCCACAAATATTAGGAGAGCGTTTAAAGAAATCATTGACCGATATTGGGGTTTCTTGGTTTTTAGAAGACAGTATTTCTCATATTGACGCTGAGCCTGATGGAAGTTCTCAATTACATTTACAAAGTGGAAAAGTAATTGAAGCTGATTTAGTTATATCGGCCGTTGGCTTAAAAGCAAATACAGCATTAGCAGAGCAAGCTGGCCTTGAAGTTGGCCGAGGTATAAAGGTTAACGACTATGGTCAAACAAGTGATGAAACTATTTTTTCATTGGGTGATTGCGCCGAAACAAGTCAAGGCTGGCAGCCATTTATAGCGCCAATTAATCAGCTTGTGCCTTCATTGGTTTCTTGTTTATTAGGCGACTTGACCAAAGCTATTTTTACATGTTCACCAGTGATAGTGAAAACTCCAATCATGCCTTTATCTATTTATCCTGCGGCAGTAGGGGCACTTGGTGAGTGGCAAATAGAGCAGATTGAAGATGGTTTAACTGCTCGGTTTTATTCTGTTGATGGTTTATTACTAGGTTTTGCCCTTTTGGGTAAACAAGCTCAGATAAATAGAAGCCACTTACTTGAGCAGCTTAATACAAAACAGCTTACTGTAGCGGAGTAATAAATGATTCATTTACCAAACGATGATGCTACATGTGGTTGGTATCATGCAATAACTAAAACACCAGAAAAACCTAGACTAACAGGTGAACAAACTGCCGATTACGTTGTACTAGGTGGCGGGTTCGCTGGACTTGCAATGGCTAGGCGACTAGCTTTGCATGCGCCTAATGCACGTATTATATTGATTGATGCGCAGCGTATTGGGCAAGGAGCATCGGGTCGAAACTCAGGCTTTGTAATTGATCTACCGCATAAATTTTCATTAGAGCATCCAGATCCTGCGCATAAGCAAAAGCTACTTAAGCTTAATCGCTCAGCGATTGATCAGCTTTCGAGTTTAGTGTCGAAATATAAGATTGATTGCCAATGGTCTGCAGCTGGTAAATATCAAGGTGCAGTCGGTGAGCGTGGTGAAGCTTACTTAGATCATTTTGAACACTTAATGAAAGATTTAGGTGAGCCTTACCAACATATAAATGGAGATGATCTTTCTAAAGTATTGGGTACAAACTATTACAGTCGCGCTATTTATACACCTGGTGGTTATTTAGTTCAGCCTGCGGCTTTAGCATGCGGGTTAGGAGATAACCTTCCTGATAATGTTGAGGTATTAGAAAACTCGCCAATAAATAACTTATCTAAAGAGCATGGGAAGTGGCTACTGCACTCTAAGCATGGTGTAGTTAAAACACCTAAGTTACTGCTTGGTACTAGTATATTTACGCGAGAGTTTGGCTTTTTAAAAAATCGATTATTACCTGTCATGACTTTTGCTAGTTGGACCAGGCCTTTAAACGATGATGAAATGAAAGCGTATACAGGGTTGTTAGATTGGGGCTTAACACCCGCAGATCATGCTGGCACAACGATAAGAATGACAGCAGATCGCCGCATATTAATTCGTAATACTTACAAGCATGTCGATAAATACGGTGCTAGTTCCACTGTAAATGAAAATGTGCGTAAACAGATTCAGGATGATCACCGTAAAGTGTTTTTAGCACGTTATCCTCAGTTAATTGACGTTCCTTTTACCCATTCGTGGGGAGGTACTTATGCAATTTCTCGTAATTTTACCAACTTTTTTGGCGAATTAGATGATGGCGTATATGCCAGTGCATGTGATAACGGTGTAGGCATTGCGTGGGGGACAGTATCAGGAACATTATTAGCAGATTTAGTGATGGGCGAACAATCAGAATCCCTCGACGATATTCAACACGTTACAGGTATGCCCAGCCTTAATCCTCCAGAGCCGTTTTTAGGTATTGGTGTTAAAAGCCGAATTAGTTTAGCTAAATGGTTAAGCCGGAGCGAAATATGAAACAAGTTAAATTAGTAGACAGCAAAAATCTAGATTTTAATGTTAGAGGGGAGACCCTTGGTATGGCTTATGTTGCACGTGCTTTAAGCACAGAAATATCACCTCACATTGGAGTGGGTTTTGCTAAGTGGGAAGGGGCGAAAGTTGCTTGGACCGTTTTATACGATGAAGTTATTTTTGTAATTGAAGGGTGCTTTGAGCTAACTGCAAATGGAGAAACGCATTTGGTTCATCCGGGTCAAATGTTATGGATACCTGAGAATACAGAATTGGTATACGGCGGGCATGCGTTATTTGGCTATGTGGTACACCCAGGTAATTGGAAAGAAATACATGGAATAGTTTAATTTTTAAATCTACACATAGTTCCTGAGCCCTTAGTGCAACCAAACTAAGGGCTTTTTTAGTATATTAGAAGAACTCAATTTTTGTAATTTAGGTAAATTTAAAACCAAATATTAGACTAAAGTCTATAGGTTAGATTTATTCACTTATTAGGTTTGTTTTTATCGTTTGTCGGTTTTGTGTTAATTCTCTAAAGTTTAGTCGTCGGCAACAAGTACGACTTAACTAATTAGGAATATAATCATGAAATTTACACTTTTAAAAACCATCGCTCTTGGCTCATTATTAACTTGCTCAGCTGCTGCAATGGCTAATCAAGGTGATTATAAATTAATGGTTATTGAAGACTCTGTAACTGCAGCACCCGCATTTGAAAAATCATTTAATAGCTGTGCTATAAATGTTGAAGCAAGAAACTACGAAGAAGCAGAAGCTATTTGTACACAAGCTATTGCATTGCTTAAGCAAAGCCATGGTCCGCGTTTAAAAGTACGTGAACTTACATCGTTTGCATTAAGTAACCGTGGTGTAGCACGTATTAAGGCTCAAAAAGACACTGCTGGTATTTCTGATTTATATGAAGCAGTTCAAATTTCTAAAAACTCACTTGTAACGCATAACTTAACTCGCGCTAAAAAAGAGTTATCTCTTTGAGATTAACTTTATAGCTTGAATTAGCTGTAAAATTTGCGAGTAGCAAAACCCCACGTTAGGTAAAGTTTAACGTGGGGTTTTTGTATTTGTATTAAAAACACATTTGCTTACAAAAAACTCTCTACCACCAACCCCCTTTAAACTTGGTACATATAGCTTATATTAGTGAATAAAAGTGAATAGTATGTTTATTTAATTAACAAATGTAAGAGCTAAATATAACATGCTGTGTCACTATATAGGTACAGGGCATGTTAACTTGTTGCCATCCCCCCATAAAAATTCAATAAATTTCTGTTGTTTAAATTTATACCAACCTACATAAATCTTTGAGTAATTTAACAAATTAAATTGCACTATAACGTCGTTAAAATTTTATTTAAAACAACTAGATACAAAAATTTTTGCCTCGTTCTAGCATAATTTCTTAACGTTAACTAGAACCCATAGATAAGCAGATTGGCATTACTTATTTTGTATTAAAGTAACTTATTTAATTTATAACAATATGATTTTTAATAATAATTAAAGTGCAAAAAAGAAGTCTTTGTATGTTTTTTAAAAAAAGTCAGTTAGCTATTTCATTAGCGTTTACGCTAGGCCTTGTTGGATGTGGTGGCGGTGATAAAGCGGCCGTTGTAGAGCCAGTTGTAGCTAAGCCAGATCCCGTAAAAGTAGATCCCGTAGAAGTTAACACTATCTCTCTTACTGGAAAGGTCATAGATGGTTATGTATCTGGTGCAATAGTATGGCTGGATATTGATGGCGATGGTATTTTTGATGAGCAATCAGAACCTTCTGTAGTCTCTGAAGAATCGGGTAATTATAGTTTTAATTTTACAGAAGAGCAGGCGCTGTGTGTGCCGTATTCAACTATGTACGTTGATGTACCGGTTGGCGCAATTGACGAGGACTTAGGAGAGGTAACACAAGCGTATCAAATGTCATTTCCACCCTCAATTGAGGCTTTGACTGATGAAGATATTCGAAATATATCACCTTTAACAACCGTTATTTGGGAGCAGTTGAGCCTTCAATTACAAAAAAGTGGTAACAATAATTTAAGTTGTGATGCACTTAAAGAAAATACTGAACTACTTGCAAACCTTCAAAGCGAAATAACAAATGTTATGCAAAACTTGGTTGCGCATTATAATTTGTCGACAGAGCAAATTTACTCAGATTTTATCGCTACTAACGACAGCGACGCTTACGACAGAGCACAAGCAATTGTTAAGGGACTAAAAGCGGCCTATAAATTCAAGCAAGAGCTAGATGCTCAGTATCCTGATGCAGAAGAAGTAAGAGCAGTGATTTACCAAGACACAGCAAAAGATGCAGAGTATGGATTTGAAAATGCATGGTACCGCGATAAAGTTATTTTTGCAGGCGCTGAACTTATTTATGAGCAAGTAAAGCTTCAAAATACAGACGAACTCGACAAAATTGACGTTATTTTATCTCGATTGGATTCAACAGATACACCTTGGGGCGAAGAATCGTTAAATGGAAAATTAACAGTTAGAGACAATGTTTACATTAACGCCGATCGTACTTACCGATGCTCTAGCATTGAGAACGTTAGTTTTGAGCAAAGCAATGTGCTTTATGGCGTTTATAATACAAGCCCATCGGTTAACTTTTCTACAGCTGATGAATGCGTTAGTGCTAATTTAGATACACCGTTCGAGCGAGGTTTTAGCATTAGCTATACTGAGTCAGGATCGTTTTACCAAACTGACTTTGCCTTTAGAGATGAAAATGCCGACTTTCAAACATTATTTAATTGGGTAAATGTTAAAGACAAAGCTGCTGATTTAGAAACTCAAGATTTAGTGACCGTACTCGCTGTTATGCCCTATAAGTTTGATGACGAAACATCTATTGATGCTAGCTTTTGGCGTAAATACAAAACCACAGACAACGTACGTATTATTAAAACAATTGAAGGGAAATGGTTTAGAGATACCCGCCGAGAAGATGGAACAATGCTGCATGAGTGCGGTGAAAATGGTGTTGACTGGGTGCAATGCGAATAATTTAAAAAGCACTTTAATAAATATTAGCTTAGTGCCAGTCAGTTAATAACTGACTGGCATTTTTTTGTTTGAAAAAGCTTACTTTTATGTGCGGTTATAACTGTATACCTGATGAACTTTATTTTTAATCTGTTTTTTACTCGGGTTTACTGTAAAATTACTGGGTTAACATTTGTTAAGCGATACTTACAATTGTTATTGCTCATTAAGTATTTAAACTAATTTAAGTAGAGCTTATGATTTTTTATATTATAGGGTTAAGTTTACTTGTTATTATTTTATGCGTTGCACTTTATGTAATTTACAGCAACGTACATAAAAGTCGGGTAAGAAAATCCAAGGAATACAACGTACTGTTTGATAAAGACACGATAGTTGATGAACTAATCACTCAACTAACAGAAAAAAATCAAACACAAGAAAACCAAGATAAAACAGCTAAAGGTAAAGAAGAAATCCTTGCAACATTTGTTGAGTTACATCGCTCTGGTAGCTTTTGCGCACATTTGAGTGAACAGGAAATTATTTACTTTGTTAAAAAGAAATTAAACATGGAGAGTAATAAAAATGGATAGCGAAAAAGCAGTCCCAGCAGTAAAAAGTGACTCATTTATGAGTCGATTTGGTCGTCGTAATGTAATTATAGTGTCATCAATTGTTGTTGTATTGGTCGTGATAGCAACCCTTACATCGCAAGTTGTTTCGTGGAATGAAGCAGATGAGCGTTTAGTACATCAATCGGCTTTTACAGGTAACTTAACCGTAATAAATCAAGCAGGCCCTTACTTAAAAGCATTTGGTAGTACATCCGCTTATAAAAAAGTAATTTCGATTAACTTTACGGGCGATGCTGGTGCAACAGCAAGCGCAATTGTGCCGTTAATTCCGATTCGATTTTTAGATACCACAACAGGTGGCGCACGAGGTGTTTCTCGTTTTAGATTGCCAGGCAATGTACCTGCAGCAGAGTCGGGTGCTCTACGTGGTTTACTTAAAATACACGAAGAGTTTGGTTCACAAGAAACATTAATATCTAATTTATTAATGCGTGCAACCACCGAAAATGTAAAAGCGTCGGCGCGAATGATGTCGGTAGAGCAACATTACTCTGGTGGTAATGGTCAATTAAGCCAAGATTTTGCTGATCAATTAACCAACGGTATTTTTGTTACTGAACAAATTATTAGTACGGGTGAGCGCGATAAATCTGACGACTTAGGTAATTTAAGTAAACAGCAACGTGTCACTATTAATATTAAAATGGATGATGAGGGTAATACACTGCGTAACGCACCTATTTTAGGCGCTTACGGTATTACAGTAGTTGATGCCAGCATTATTGATATTGACTACGAAAGCAAAGTAAATGCTCGCCTTGAAGCTCAAAAGCAGGCTGCTGCTGATGAAGCGCTAGCGCGTCAAAACCTTAAAAAAGCAGAGCAACAAGCGCGTACCGAAGTGGCTTTAGGTGAACAAGCAATTGCTAAGCAACGTGCTGAATCTGAAAAGCTAAAAATAAAAGAGCAAATTGATGCTGAACGAATTAAGGCAAATGCCATTATTTCTGCACAGCAACGAGTGGCTGTAAAAGCGGAGCTTGCAAAAGAACAAGAAGAGATTTTAAAGCAACAACGTTTAGAAGCATTAGGTATGGACGTTTTAGCTGAGGCTCGTTTAAGAGCTAAGTCTGCTGCACTTGATCCAAAGTATGTATTTGATGAAACGCTAAAAGCAGAAGTTAAAATTCAAACCGCTTTATTTACAAGCCTAGGTAATAGCCGTTTAGTGCCTGAAATTGTAATAGGCGCAGGCCAAGGCGATCAAAGTAATGGCTCTGAATTTATGCGTTTATTAGCCGCCGATGCTGCATTAAGCCTTAAAAAGCGTTTAGAAAAAGAGAAAAAATAAACGATTAGTTAAGTATTGCACAAACAATAAAAACGTTGGCTGATTCGCATTGGCCAGCGTTTTTTATTGCGTAAATTTTGTTATTGTATGGTGCGGCTTAGCTTGTGAAAACAAGCTTTTTAAATTATGAAATAAAAGAGTGAGCAGTACTTATGGACCCCAGTAATCAGTTTATTTTAGATTTAGGACAAGAGCATATTACCATTCAGCGGCGATATGAAGCGCTGGGAGCGTTTAACGATTTTTTGATTGCTGTTTGGTTTTTAATTGGCAGTTTTTTCTTTTTAAATGACTCACTAATAGAAAGTGGCACATGGCTGTTTATAGCGGGCAGTGCTCAATTGCTTATAAGACCTGTTTTGAAATTGATCAGCTTAGTACATGTTAGTCGGGTATTTCATTCAAATAAAACTTCATAAATAAAACCATAAATACGACTCATGATGAGTTCAGTTATTATGGCTAATAATTTACCAGTATAAGTTATTTAAATATCAAGGATAGAAAAAGTGAAAGTACTTAAGTGGATTGCAATTGTAATAGCTACTTTACTAATTATAGGCTTACTAATTCCCGAAAAAATAATGATTCCGGTACAAGGTGCCACAAGTAAAGATTGGAACCATAACACGTTTTGGTACGAGCCTTGGGGTAGGTCGGGTGTGCACAAAGGAATTGATATTTTTGGCATAAAGAACACTCCTGTAGTTGCCTCAACAAGCGGTATTGTTATATTTGCAGGTGAGTTAACCCGTGGTGGTAAGGTGGTTGCGGTGCTTGGGCCTAAATGGCGCGTGCATTATTTTGCACATTTAAATGACTACTCGGTAAGTACAGGTGATGTAGTAAGTATAAACAGTCAAATTGGCTTACTGGGCGATACCGGAAATGCCGCAGGAAAACAGCCTCATGTGCATTATTCTATTTTATCGTTAGTGCCTATGCCGTGGCTTTTTACAACGCAAAACCAAGGGTGGAAAAAGATGTTTTTTTTGAGCCCACATAAAAAACTCACTGCTAAATAATAGTTTTAGCTGTTAAATCAAGATGTTTAACAGCTAAAATCCGTTAATGAACAAGTGTGTATTTAAGCTAAAAATTAGCCTGCAACTGGGGTTTTACCCGCGCGTATATTTTTAATGCTTTTAATAAACATATAAATACAGGTAGTGATTAAACAGCCTGCTAAATAAAACACAATACCGTTGGGTGCATCAGATAAATTTGCAGCAAGCATAGGGCCAAATACCGAACCAATACTGTAACTCAAAAGCATTACCTCAGTTGCAGATACTATTTTTGCCATTGGCAGGGAGTCGCACGCAAGTGTTATAGCAATCGGGTAAAGTGCAAAGCTGCATGCGCCTAGTATTAAGTAGCTTACTATTAATCCTGCTAAAGTGTTTGCTTGTAGTATACCCACAGCACCGGCTGCGCCTACTAAACAAAACATACCCATCAATAAGCTTTTTTCAAGCCGAGTAGATAAGTAACTCACAAGCGGCTGCACGACCATGCCGCCTAAAATAATAACCGCCATAAGTATTCCTGTGTACTGAGCTTGATCAGCTTGTGCTGAAATATACACCGGCATTAAGCCGTAAATAGGGCCCAGTAATAAGCCCGATGCTAAGCATCCGAGCATAGCTGGGTGGCTTAATGTTTTTATTTCTTTTAGTGGTAGTTTTTCAAGGTGCTGTTTTTCGGGCTGACCTTTAGTTATTAATAAAGGGGCCAAAATAGCTAAAAATAATAACGAGGCTACAAATAAATAAGGCGTTGAACCTTCGGTGCCAAGCGGCCCTATAGCAAGTTGACCAACCGCGCTGCCCCCATAAAGTGAGGTCATGTATAAACCCAAACGTTTAGCACGCGACTTTGCTGTGTTGGTCATTAACAACCAAGACTCAACAACGACAAACACACCGGCAACAGCAACACCTGCTACAAATCGTGCAATTAACCAGTTAACGGTATTTGGTAGCGCAAGTTGTGCAAGCACGCTTACTATTAATAAGCTTAAAAATAATATAAAGGCGAAGCGATGACCCATTTTTACCACAATGCGCTCTATTGTGGTGGCGCCAATAAGTAAGCCAAAGTAAAAAATGCTCGCAAGCCAAGGCGCTAGGTTTTCATCAAGTTTAAATGCAGGTAACGACAGCGGAATAAGGCTCATTAAAAAGCCTGATGCAATAGCAAAAAATGACAGCCCGATAACGGGTGCTAAAGGGTTGTTAGAGGTGCTTGTGGCGGCTGATTCGGCCATGTGTGTTTATCGACTCATCAAGGTAAATAACCACTGTTTTAGAGTTTTAGAGGTTACTTTAATAATAAAATTTGCGCGAATTTAGAGCCAAATTAAAAATAAGTAAAGTGATTTTTTATTAAACAATATAAATAAACTTTAAAACGATCACTTTGGTAAATTATCGGATCTATTATGCTTTTTATTGTAGTTTTTTCATGTAGATATTGTTTTATATTTGTGAGCATTTATGTCTGAATAGAGTTTTTTGTAATGCAAGCAGATAGGCGCATCTCGCATGCTGCACGTCACTTTTTAAAGTTTTCGCAGCAGCACGTAGAGCAATATTTAAATACGCAGTGGGTGCGTAATGAATTACATAACTTAGATTTAAACTAGATTTAAATTCGGTTTAAAGTTAATTAATATCCGGTGTTGAGTCTCTTAAAATAAGCTTTGGCTGAAACACGTGCTTTACTGTTATGCCGCTTTTTTTATAAATGTCTTTAAGTACTAAGTTAGCCGCAGCTCGGCCCATTTCGGGAACTGGGTTATCTATAGTAGTCAGTGTTGGGTAGAGGTAATTGGTAAAAATTACGTTATCGAACCCAATAATGGCTAAATCTTTTGGTAGGTTAAAACCGTGTTCGCGGGCGTATTTCATAGCACCCGATGCCATTTCGTCATTGGCACATACAAGGGCGGTTATTTGCGCTTTATTTTGAATAAAATGCCTTAAGCCGTCGCTGCCGCCGGTTTCTTTAAAGTCGCCTATGTAAAATAAGTTTTCGTCAAAGGTTAGGTTGTACTCTGCTAGGGCTTGTTTGTGACCTTTTAAACGATTTGACGCGTCTTCTTTAAACTGCGGGCCTGCTATGTAAGCAATGTTTTTATGACCTTTGTTGATCATGGCTTTAGTGGCTAAGTAGCCGCCCATTACGTTATCGAGGCTAATGCAGTTTTCTTCAATTTCTTTAACGTAGCGGCTCATTAAGTAAATAGGGGTTTTGCCTTTACTTAACTCAATTAGGTACTCGTTTGATACCGCTTCTACGTGGGCAATAATAGCGTCGCAATTACGGCCTATTAAAAATTCAAAGCCGCTTTTTTCTTTTTTCTCGTCACTGTGCCCAGGGGTAATAATAACGTGTTTACCCGCAATACGAAGGTGCTCTTCAATGGCTGACATCATTTGACCAAAAAACGGACCATCCAACTCAGAAACTAAAATACCGACGCTGTTTGTAGTGCTTGACGCCAAAGAGCGAGCAATAGAACTTGGCTGATAGCCTAGCTCTTTCATTGCTTCTAATACCTTTTTTTTAGTTTTTTTGCTTACGTAGTCGTTGTCGTTAAGTACCCTTGAAACAGTTGATAAAGACACACCTGCCATTTCTGATACTTGATAAATTGTCGCCATTGATGTCCTAGCTTATATGTATTTTTACTCGCACTTTATAAAAAATATAAAGTGCGAAGGGTCATTAAAAGTTAATTTACACATTACTGCGTCTAATTGCTAAGTCTTCTGTTATTTTTTGCGTCATCGCTGAGGTAAGCGGATAAATAAGCATCAATGCGGCGCCTAAAAAAGCAAATGCGGCAGGTATCCAGCTCATAAGTAGCTGCATACCAGGTAAGGCTTGTGTAATTGTTAGCTCATCCATACCGTTATAGCCGTAGCCTGCAAGTACCACTAATACTAATGCACCTGCAAAACCACCACCGGTTTTTTGTACAAATGTACCCGCAGAATAAATAAGGCCTGTAGCGCGACGTTTGTTTTTCCACTCTGAATAATCGGCTGAATCACCAAGCATACTAAAAAATAATGTTGGCATCATCGCGGCAAAAAATTCAGCAGCGCAACCAAAGGTAAATACAGCAACCAGGTTATCACTAGGTACCCAGTAAAATGCAGTAGTGAGTATGCCGCTTAGCATTAATGATGCAATAAATAGGTTTCGTTTACCCATAATTTCGGCCAGTTTACCTGTGGCAAGTGCGCCTAATATAGATACAACCAATAAAGCAATAAAGTATTGCCCAGCCATGAGTTCATTGGCTACGTGGTACTTAAAGTAGTACGCAATTACACCGTATTTTATGCCATTAAACATCATGGTTAAAAAACCAATGCCGAGTAATACTAACCAAGGTTTGTTGGTCAGAAGATCAACCATGTCGCGCTGTGATCCCGTTAAGCTTTGTTTATCTTTATTGAGCAATTTTTTAATAACGAATGTCATTGCAGTCATAACAAGGGCAAAAAATACGCCGCTGTATAAATCGCGGTAATAAAAAAACAGGGTGGTAGCAAGCAAAGGTAGGATTATAAATGGCAGGCTTTTGGTTAAATCAAACAACTCTGATTTTAAATTGCCTTCATTTGAGGCGTGCGGTGTTACACGCTCTTTGGTGGTCGCAAACGTTATAATCATTAAAATAATAAGTAAGCTGGCAAATAGGTACATAGTAAGCTGATAGCCTTTGGCATCGTCGCCGCCACCAAAAAAAGCTACTAGCTCAGGTAAAAAACCCATAACCAATAAGCCACCCGTAAACGCACCTGCAAACCTAAAACCAGAGAGCTTTGTGCGCTCTGTATCGTCTGGTGTCATTACGCCCATAAGTGCCGAGTAGGGCACGTTACTTACGGTGTAAGCAAGCGTTAAACCTATATAAGTTACGTAGGCATAAATAAGTTTGTTGGTGGTGCTAAAGTCGGGTGTAGTAAAACACAACACCATAAACAAGCCCAAAAATGGTGCCGAGTAGAGTATCCATGGGCGAAATTTACCAAAGCGCGACTGCGTTCTATCGGCAATCATACCCATAATAATATCGGTTACGCCATCAGATAGCCTTACCACCAAAAACAACATGGCAGCGGCGGCTGCCGATATGCCAAATGTATCGGTGTAAAACACCGCTAAATAAGCAAGCGCGCCGCGCCATACTAAGTTAGCGCCGGCATCGCCCATGGCGTAACCGACTTTTTCGTATAAAGGGAGTTTGTTCACAGTGTGTGTTCTTATTGTTATAAGCCGATAAATTATCGGCTAGTTATTAGGTTACTGTACGCTTTACCGCTGGCTTTAACAGTTCGTTTTTGTGTGTTGTAGTCTACGTGTACTATTCCAAAGCGCTTTAAATATCCCTCTGCCCATTCAAAGTTATCCATTAGGCTCCACGCAAAGTAACCATGTACTTTTACGCCTTGCTCAGTTGCGTTATGTAGGGCATTTAAATGCTCGTGGTAATATTCAATACGGTCGTTATCTTTGATTTCACCGTCTTTAAATTCGTCAGCCATGGCTGCGCCGTTTTCGGTAATATAAATAGGCGGTAGGGTGTATTTTTCGTTTAACGATACAAGTAATTCTGTCAGCGCTTTAGGGTAAATTTCCCAGCCAATATCGGTCATTGGCGCTTTATGTGGCAGCTCATGGTAAAAGTCGGTTTCGCTTGCTTGATAATGCATGCGGGTATAAAAGTTAACCCCTAGGTAATCTAGCGGTTGAGCAATTATTTCCATGTCGCCATCTAAAATATCTGGGCGGTGGGCTTTAGGTAATTGCTTAATAATATCAGGGTATTTACCTTGCATTACAGGTTGCATGTACCATTGGTTTATATAGTCATCAGCAAATGCAGTGGCTTTTAAATCGTCTTCACTTTGGGTAACGGAGTAACAAGGCGTAAAGTTAAGTACAATACCGTTTAGCGTATTTGGGCTATTTTTAGCAAGTACTTGCATAGCTAAACCGTGACCTAGTAATAAGTGGTGCGCGGCTTTACGACCAAACTCGCGACCTACTATGCCAGGCGCATGTACGCCTATTTCGTAACCTAAGTAAGAGCTGCAAAACGGCTCGTTTAAGGTAGCGTAAGAGTGCACACGCTCCCCAAATGCTTTGGTAATTAAATCTGTGTAATGTGCAAATTCGTAAGCGGTGTTACGGTTTAGCCAACCGCCTTCGTCTTCAATATGTTGTGGTAAATCCCAGTGGTACAGCGTTACAAAAGCTTTAATGTTACGACGTTTTAATTCATCTAAAATGTCGGTATAAAACTTAACGCCTGTCGGGTTTAAGTGACCGCTTTTAGTCATTACGCGCGGCCACGAAATCGAAAGTCTGTAAGCGTCTACACCTAATGATTCAATTAAGTTTATATCGTCTTTCCAGCGAGTGTAGTGCTCGCAGGCTACATCGCCATTTGAATTATCGACTATTTTGCCTTCTTTACTGCAAAAGGTATCCCAAATACATGGCAGGCGATCAGCTGCGCCACCTTCAATTTGAAATGAGGCCGTAGCTACACCATAAGTAAAATTTTTGGCTAAAAGTGGTGAGCCACTAGGTAAAGATAATTGTTTCATTAAGAGAAAACCTCTGCTTCTTTTTTGGTAAAGTTTGCTTTGTATAGAGCGTATATTAAATTCATTATTGGAAGCGCTTCCATATTTAATTTGATTAATCACTAAGTATGGTATTTAATAACTTTAAGGAAGCGCTTCCATATTTAGGTTAGTGGCTATTGTTAAACAGGTCAATAGTTAAATTTAAATAACAAATGGGCGCTCACAAAATCACACTGACACAACACAGGGCTATAAAAATGAAAAAAAGCTTAAACACTAACAGGTTACACATGATCCCCATTTTAATTGGAGGATTGTGCGTTTTAAGTGGGTGTAATAAACAAGAGATTAACGCAAATAATAGCCAAAGCGCCGTAGTCAAAAAGACTGAGCATGAGCAAGGTGATTTATCACTTTGGCCAACCCTTAAAAGTAAGGTAGTTAAAACCCCTGAAATTGAAAATACAATTGCACAGTATTTAAAAACAATGACACTTGAGCAAAAAGTAGCGCAGATGATCCAACCTGAAATTCGCGATATTAGTGTTGAAGATATGCGCAAATACGGTTTTGGTTCGTATTTAAATGGCGGTGGCTCGTTCCCGAATGCTAATAAGCATGCAACGCCTGCAGATTGGATAACACTTGCTGAGAGCATGTACCAAGCCTCGGTTGATGACTCAATTGATGGCAGTAAAATTCCGACCATGTGGGGCACCGATGCCGTACATGGCCATAATAATGTGATTGGGGCGACGTTATTTCCGCACAATATTGGTTTAGGTGCTGCTAATAACCCCGCATTAATTGAGCGCATTGCAGCAGCTACTGCAATAGAGGTAATGGCAACAGGCATAGACTGGGTGTTTGCACCGACTGTTGCGGTTGTGCGCGATGACCGATGGGGCCGAACGTACGAAGGCTACTCAGAAGACCCTGCAATTGTACGTGAGTATTCAGCCGCAATTGTAAACGGATTGCAAGGCAGAGCCGATGAAGACTTTTTAAGTGACAAACGCGTAATTAGTACTGTTAAGCACTTTTTAGGCGATGGCGGCACCGTAGATGGTGACGATCAAGGCGATAACATTGATAGCGAAGAGACGTTATATAACATTCATGCGCAAGGTTATATAGGTGGCTTAACCGCAGGTAGTCAGTCGGTTATGGCATCGTTTAATAGCTGGAATGGTAAAAAAAATCACGGCAATAAATACTTACTTACCGATGTATTAAAAACAAAAATGGGTTTTGATGGCTTTGTTGTAGGAGATTGGAACGGACACGGACAAGTTGCAGGCTGTACAAATGAAAGTTGCCCGCAGGCTGTTAATGCGGGGCTTGATATTTTTATGGTGCCAACGGGTGCTTGGAAACCACTTTATGAAAATACAATTAAACAAGTAAAAGCGGGCACAATAAAAATGGCGCGAATAGATGACGCCGTGGCACGTATTTTACGCGTTAAATTACGTGCAGGTTTATTTGATAAACCAAGCCCTGCAAATCGAAAATATTCAGGTAAATTAAAACTAATAGGTGCGCCAGCACATCGCGATATTGCCCGCCAAGCGGTACAAGAGTCGTTAGTACTGCTTAAAAACAACAACCATTTATTACCGCTTAACCCATCAAGCAACATACTCATAGCAGGCGATGCGGCCGATAACATAGGCAAGCAATCGGGTGGTTGGAGTATTACGTGGCAGGGAACTAATAATCAAAATGCTGATTTTCCTGGGGCAACCTCTATTTATGCGGGGCTAAAAATGCAAATAGAGGCTGCTGGCGGTAACGCTATTTTAAGCCCAACGGGTGAATTTAATACCAAACCCGATGTAGCCATTGTTGTATTTGGTGAAGAACCGTACGCAGAGGGGCATGGCGATAAAGACAACCTTGAGTTTGAACGTAACAATAAACGCTCTCTTAAAATATTAATAACATTAAAGCAGCAAAATATACCGGTTGTTTCTGTGTTTATAACGGGCAGACCAATGTGGGTTAACAGCGAGCTTAACGCGTCAGATGCATTTGTAGCAGCATGGCTTCCTGGCACTGAAGGGCAAGGCATTGCAGATGTTTTACTAGCGGATGAAAATGGGAAGGTACAATACGACTTTAAAGGTAAGTTGTCTTTCTCGTGGCCTAAATCGCCACTTCAAACCGCAGTAAATAAGGGCGATGCTGATTACTCGCCATTATTACCCTATGGCTTTGGCTTAACGTATAAAGATGAAAGTACGCTTGGCAATAATCTAAATGAAGACTCAGGTGTTGATATTAGTAACCTTGCGCCGTTATCTATATTTAATGGCAGTTTTAAAACACCGTGGCGTTTGTTTTTAAATTCAAACAGCGAGCAGCACCAAGTAGCAAGTAACAGTGTAAAGCTCGGCGGCATTACTTATCGCACTGAAGACAAAGCGATTCAAGAAGATGCGATGCAATTTAATTTTGATGGCACTGCAGCCAGCTATATCGAAATTAATAGTAACTTTACCGAAGACAAAGTGGCCTACATTGAAGCAAATTCAGCCCTTAGATTTAGCTATAAAGTAAACCAAATACCTAGCTCACAGACATACCTTGCAATGAAATGCGAACAAGGCTGTGGTGGCGAGCTTGATATTACCAATGAGCTTAAAAATGCTGATTTAAATAAATGGCAAACCATGAGTATAGATTTAACGTGTTTTGCTAAAAAGGGTGTTGATTTTGCCGGAGTAACCAGCCCTTTTATTATTAAAACGGCAGGAGAGCTTAGCGTTTCAGTTGCAGGTATTAGCTTTGAACCACAAGGCGCTGAAACAGCAAAAATAAAGTGTGAGTAGTAGAGTGCTTATAAGTTAAGTTTATTGTGTGTTGTCTCAAAGCCCTAAGGGCGTGTTGATCTTTGTGGATTGAAATTTGTTCAATCTAGGGGCAATTTAATCGCGGCGCGAGGTTTGTAACCTAGTGGGCTAAGTAAAAACCGAGCAACAAAGAGTAAATTGCCCCTAGGCAGAACCCTACGGGCAGCGCATGTTTGACATTTATGCTACGTTATCGCCTATTTATGGGGAATAACCACACTACATAGGCTCTGCCTTGCCTAAAAACCAAACATACTGCTGCAAATTCAACCACCAAAGAACAACACGCCCTAATAAGGGCTTTTTTTATGCTGGGCAATACTGCTTTAAAAACTCATGATGAGATGGTAATTGGCTGACGCGTTGCTCTATTTGTTGCTTAATACCGTGTAAAAAACGGGTGAGTTCTTCATCACTCATCATGCTGGCTATTAAGTGATGTTGATTAGGCTCAATACCCTGACCAAGCATAACTTGCACCCACGAATCGACTCTAAAAATGTCGCCATCGTCTAAAAATACACGGCCGGTTTGCTTAAAAAGATCAATTTTATGCTGAAGCGTTTTTGGCACTTCCATGGCGCTACAATGTTGCCAAAACTCACTGTCATCGCGATTAGTTACTTTGTAGTGCAGCACAATAAAGTCGCGAATATTTTCAATTTCGCTTTTAAGTTGTTTGTTGTATTCGTCAATGGCGTGATTGGTAATGCCATTAAACGGAAATAAACGCATAAAGCGGATAATACCCGACATAATTAAGTGAATGCTGGTGGACTCAAGTGGCTCTACAAAACCGCTAGCAAGGCCAAGCGCTAGGCAGTTTTTGTTCCAGCCTTTTAAGCGCCGCCCTGTTTTAAATTTAATAATACGGGGCTCTGTAAGCGGCTCGCCCTCAATGTTATTTAATAGTAGCGCTTTGGCTTGTTCGTCATCCATATATTGGCTGCAATAAACTAATCCGTTGCCTACACGGTTTTGCAGCGGTATACGCCATTGCCAGCCGCTTTTGTGGGCAATAGAGCGGGTAAGTGGCAATACGGTCTCGCTGGTTGATTTTGTTTGCACCGCAATGGCGCTGTTACACGGTAGTAAATGCGACCAGTCTTCGTAGCCAGTATGCAATGCTTGCTCTATTAATAAGCCTCTAAAGCCGGTGCAATCAATAAAAAAGTCGCCGTTAATGTGCTCGCCATTATTTAAAATCAATGATTCTATATGGCCCGTTGTAGTGTTTTTTACTACTTTTTGTATTTTACCTTCAATGCGTTTTACACCTAATGGCTCTGAAAATTCACGTAAAAACTGCGCGTAACGCGTGGCATCCATATGGTAGGCATAGTTAATAGGGTTTTGCTGATTAAACGCAAATTTACCGGCTTTAGCTGCTTGCAGCTCGTAGCAGTAATCGCCAAATGGGTTGTTTATTCCTAAAGCTTTGCCTTGTAGCCAAAAGTGATGAAATTCACCCGCCCAACATTCTTTGCCCGTTGCGCCAAATGAGTGAATATAATGCGTGTTTTCATCGCCCCAGTTTTCAAAGCTAATACCTAATTTAAAACTGGCTTGAGTGGCTTTCATAAATGCTTGCTCGTTTATACCCAGCAATTTATGAAATGTACGAATAGGCGGAATTGTTGCTTCGCCAACACCCACAGTGCCAATATCGTCAGATTCAACAAGGGTTATGTTTATATTGTTACCAACTAGTTTAGCAAGTGCCGCTGCGGCCATCCAACCTGCAGTGCCGCCTCCAGCAATTACTACGTTTTTAACAGCGTTTGTTTTAGTCATTATGTGGCTGCCCATTATTTGATAAAAGATGATTTAAAAGCGCGCGATTACTTGGCAGTCCATTTAAACACTGCGCTATTTTTTCGCGATTTTGCTGATAATAGTAATCCCCAGCACGTGGGTCGTTAAATGTATTTTGTGCAGAGATTGTTTGTGTATCAAAGCCCATGCCATATAAAACGTATTGGTAACTGCTTGATGAAAACACTTCTTCGTTTTCGATAAAATCAAAGCGGCTAGGGGGCTGAAATTGCCAAAGTTTAAGTAAGTTTTGCAGGCGCTCGGGCGCGGTATTTAAATTACTAATATCTTGCCAATACGGAGTGTCGTCGCGCTCGCTTAGCACATAATGAAGTTTTAAAAACTCAATAACGCGCTGCCAACGAGTGCTAAAACGCTCATTAAAACGCGTTTCAAGCTGGCTCATGTGGGCGCGGTTTTGCGGGAGTTGCTCGCTTATCATGCTAATTGAAAGCTCAACCATTGCAAGTGCTGACGCTTCAAGAGGCTCTAAAAAGCCAGCAGACATACCCACGGCAACACAGTTTTTAATCCAAAATTTTTGCCTGTAACCAGGGCTGAATTTTAATACGCGGTAGTTAAGTTGCTCAGCTTGTTGCTCACTGGTAGTTTTAGCTATGTAGCTTTTTAGAGTATTTGTTGCGCTTTCATCACTTTGATATTTACTGCTAAATACATAACCTGTACCACGGCGCGTTGGTAGGGCTATATCCCAAATCCAGCCGTTACTTTGCGCTGTAGATAGCGTAGCAGAGGCAATTGGCTGATCGATGTGTGCATTAGGTATTTGCGCCGCAACAGCGCTGTTATTAAATAAAATATGATCTTGCGCTATGAACTCACTATTAAAATGCTCACCAATTAAACGAGCACAAGAGCCTGAGCAATCTATAAATAAATCACCTGTTATATCGCCATTATTATTTGTTTTTAATGAAGCAATATAGCCATGTACGTCGTTAATAACCTCGGTTACATCGTCAATAATATGTGTAACGTTTAGGTTTTTAACGCAGTGATTTTTTAAAAACTCAGCAAATTTACCCGCATCTAAATGATAGCCATAGTTGGTGACCGCTGCATATTCGGGTGTTTGTAATTGCTTTGGTGCTAGTGCTGCTTGGCATACAAAGCTTTGCATATTAACAACGTCGGCAAATTTTTGATCAGGTGCAATACGTTGCCAGCTGGCGTGTAAATTAGTGTGCTCGTAGCCTTGTGGATTCATAAAAGGGTGGTAGTAGTTTTCTCCCTCGCTGAGGTTGCGCCAATTTATAAATTTAGAACCTTGCTTAAATGATGCGTCGCACTGGGTTATAAAATCACTTTCTTTAATGCCAATGCGCTGTAGCGTGTTGCGCATTGACGGCCATGTGCCTTCGCCCACACCCAATATAGGCACGTTTGCCGACTCCACTAACGTTACATTAAGGTGCGGGTGTTCGGCAGCTAATAAGCCTGCGCTTAGCCAGCCGGCAGTACCACCACCTAAAACGACTATTTTTGTTATTGGTTTGGTCATGAGTTAACACCCTAAAGTTGATAACAATTAAACTAGCATTAATACTGTTTTAAATACAAAAAAGCCGCTAGTAAAAACTAACGGCTTTACTTTGTATTACCTTTAGAAGTTGTAACGCATACCAATATTGTAACGTGCACCTAGCTGTTGTAGGTTCCACAATTGAACTGACGTACGGCCATGTTCGCGGCTGTTTTGCTCAGTAATATTAAGGCCTTCAACAAAAAACGATAGTTGTTCGCTGTAGTTGTACGCAACATTAAAGTCGATTTGATAATATTCTTCAGTAAAGCCTGGCTCGTTTACGTATCGAGCTGCGCTATTTAAAAACTTATCACGCCAGTTGTAAGCAATACGTGCTTGAAAATCATCGTTTTCGTACATTGCAATAAAGTTAGCTGTATCGCTTAAACCCACTAGTGCAAATTGTGTAGTAGTAGGGTCAGCGTTTACATCAAAGTCTATGTCGCCATTAACTGTGGTGTAGTTTGCTTGCACACCAAAACCGCTTTCACCAAAAAAGTGCTGAAAGGCAATTTCAAAACCATCAATAGTGGCATTTTTATTGTTGGTAGGTACTTGCGCTGTAAATTCTAGTAATGGGTCGTCGCTGTTAGCAATTACATCGTAAGCGGCTTCAAACTCTTCGTAGGTCATAGAGTCAAAATCAACATTGTTTTCTGTTGCGGCAACCATTTGAAATAAGTTTGAATCGGTTAGGGCAAGTCCGCGAGATTCTAGCTCAGCAATGGCAGCTTGAGCGCGAGGGCCCGCTGTTGCATCACGTAATCCGTAGTAGTTTTGCGTCATGGGTGTTAAACCAATAAAGTTTTCGATGTCTTTAGTGTAATAACCTACCGACACATAACTTGTTTCTGCAAAGTACCACTCAGCAGATACATCAATATTATCTGATTCAAGCGGCACTAAACCAGGATTACCCGTTGACGCTGTAGCTGGTGAAGAACCCGCTAAAAGAGTCGGGGCACCTGGTACACCAACAGTCGCTGCTGAACTTAAGTTATCGTAAGTTGGGCGAGCAATTGTAGTGCTATAAGAAAAACGCGCTTTTACGTTTTCAATTACTTCTATGTCAAAGTCGAAGCTTGGTAAAAAGTGATCGTAGCTAGATTTAAGCGTGAAATCTTCTTTAGCCGAGCCAAAACGAACGTTAAAGTCGTTATTACCTTCCCACGCTACTGCGTTAGGTAAATCGATATTAGCCGTTGAGGTAATGTCAGTAGACTCTTGGCGCGCGCCAATAACAATATTGTATGGCATATCGCCAATGTAGCCATTGTAAGTAAATTGCACAAACGCTGCGGTTATGTCTTCTTCAATGGTGCGGTTAGTTGCAAATGCGCCATCGGCTGCAAAGTTAAAGCCGTATTCTTCACCTGCCCAGTAACCAATTTGCGATGCGCTGCCGGTGTAACCTTGGTTGAACGAGCCTGATGTATCGTAGTCGTCAAACTCAGCTAAAAAGTTTGTTGGGTTTAAGTAGCCATCAGGTAGTTCGCCTGGGTTTTCTATACCCCAGTTACCCATTGTATTACGTGTAAGTGATTGCAGTGAATGGCTTTCCATAGAGCGAGACTCTATACCAAAGTCAATTGCGCCGTTTTCAATTTCGTATTTACCATGGATTCTAAATTCTGTTATTTCAGATTCTTGGCGAGCAAAGTTAGAATCTAAAATAGACGTACCCACATCAGAGGCATCTAACGTGTTATTACAATTTAGGTTATCTCGGCGGCAATCATCAAAATCGATACTCATTGATGGAAGCTCGCGGCTAAAATCAACTTCTTGTGCGTTAACTACGTTTGCGCCTAAGCCTGCGTTTACCCAGCTGCCGTAAGGTGCATCTGGTTTGCTAGTGGCTTTTGAATTGTGCGCATCAAACATAAAGCTCAATTCTGAGTTGAAATAGTACTCAACGTTTAAACCAATAGAGTCGTTTTGGTTAACTTGGTTTAACTCTTGAAACGCTAAACCTAAATCGCGTGTTTGCTGATCGCGACGTTCTTCTCGGTAATAAATAGGAGTTTTTACCGTGTTGTCGTCAAATGTTAGCGCGCTTTTGTAGTTATCCATCCAAATTGATTGCTCAGCACGGGCTTCGAATAAATCTTGCTTAGAATATGTGTAATCAAGCGTGGCTGTTAAATCATCAATTGGGCTGTATTGCAGCGTTAATTGCGCGTTTGTACGAGTACGTTCTCTGTCGGCAATGGTGTAGCGCAAATCTGATGGCATTGAATAAAGCTGGCCAACGGCGGGTGCATTAGTTAAAACAATATCGTCTGCAGCTTGTGGGATTGTGCCGTCAAAAGCTGATGTATTCCATTGATTTACAAACGCACCTGTTGATGAGCTATCGCGCTGTTGCATGCTTGCAGTTAACGAGGCACCAAATTTAGCTTCACTGTCGGTCCAGCTAATTAAACCCGAAAGCTCAGGTGTTATGTCATCACCAACGCGGTTTGTTGAGTCGTGTAATGCTTTTACGCCAATGCTTGAAACAAAGCCTGGATTGTCGAGCGGGCGAGCCGTATTAATATTAATTGTTGCGCCAATACCACCTGATGCAATGCTTGCTTTACCCGTTTTATATACTTCAACCGATTTAACGCTATCAGACGCTAAGTTTGCAAAATCAAATGCACGAGAGCTAGGTGTACCACCGCCTGCAGGCAAAGATGCCGCCGGCATTGTACGCCCGTTTAGGGTTACCATATTGTAGTCGGGGCCAAAACCACGAACCGTTACTTTAGAGCCTTCACCATTTGAGCGATCAATCGACACACCCGTAATACGCTGTAGCGACTCGGCTAAGTTGGTATCTGGGAATTTACCAATATCTTCAGCTGATATTGCATCTACAACACCGGCGGCGTCGCGTTTTAAACGAGTCGACTCTTTAATACTGCTTTTAAAACCAGTAACTTGGATTACTTCAACATCTGTATTTGCTTCTTGTGCATATACAGGCAAAGAGATTGATGCACCTAAAATCAGAGATAGGCTGGTCGCTATCTTTGTTTTTCTTACAATATGGTTGGACATTCGGTTTCCCTCGCGCTTTTATCATTATTATTAACAGCTTGTATGGGGCTGTTATTGTGTAGTTATAAACATTGTCAAATGTGTGGAAGCGCTTCCAGAAAGATCTGATTAACTAGAATTTGTGGAAGCGCTTCCAGAAATGCTAGTTTATATTTTGAATAGGGTCAACTGTTGTTTTAATAAAATGAGACTAAATTGTTTTTAAAATGTATGTTTTTTGGATTTAATTTTATTTAAATTATAAATTACAATTGGTTATAAAAAACCGTTTGAAATAGTGCGGTAACAACATTTTATTATAAGAAAACCAATTATTGATTAATTTAGTTATTTACACACTTTTATAAGGTGTTTAAATCAGCTTTTAATACTAGCTAAAATTAATAAATCGGCCGTTGGTCACTCAACAAAAAATAGGTACATTTGCTAACTTAGCGAAAATGCCGATGTAGTGATTATGTACAACGCAATTGAAGCAATCGCATCAAGCGGCGGTTCTAACTCAGTTTATGAATCGGTCATTAAAAACCAGTGGTTGTTTAAAAAATCGTTAATTAAATCACTAAAAAGTAACGTAGTTTTTGCAGAAGATGGTTTAAAAATAAACTTATAAAGTATTGCGCATAAGGTGTTGCGAGTCGCTAGTTTTATCGCTATTTTAAAGGCTCTCTCATAGATGGATTTTATTATGCGCATTAAATTTTTAGCGAGCTTTTATTCTTTCTTCTTGTTTGCTCTGTTTGGTTGTGACGATCAAAGTATGGCAATTCAAGGTAGTCCTCAGCTAAATAATAATGTAAGTAACTCACCCTCTAATCTCAAAGTAAACACGCCTTCAGCAGCTCAAACACACGAACCCGCTTTAGTGGTCGGTATGCTAGCAACACATTGTAAAAGTAATGAAGCAGCCTACATTAACGCAAAAATGCATAAAGTTGTGCGTAACCCAGATGAAAATACAGCCTACAAGTTAGAGCCTACCGATAAAGTGCTTTCTATTTGCGTTGCAAAAGATGACTCATCGCTTAGTTATCGATTTGGTAGAGTTAATGACATAGGGCTTGAAAAAGAAGCTACACCAGATGCACCATTTGGTAGTTACTACAGGCAAGTAGGGCGTATTGGCGAGAGTATTTTATTTTTTAGTAACGGCGAATATCATTATTATATTATTAACTCAGGCGGTATGGGCAGTGGTGTAACCGTTAATGTTTATAAAAATGACACGCTTATAACTGAGCTGTTTTCGGGTAATGATCCTTACGATGATTTTGTTATAGCAACCGATTTAAATTTCCCTAAAAAATTGGTTAGCGAAAAACAGCCATTTAATAAGCAAATGCAGTAAATAATGACTCCACAGCAGCAAAACGTTATAGAGCAAGGGCATTGGTTTAAAAACCGTAGCGCTTACTTAAAAAGCTTTTTATTAACGCAGGGCAAAACGCTCTCGCTAAAAGCTCAGCAATCGTTATTTTTGCGAGGTGATAAGCACGATGGAATTTATGCAGTGCTTAGCGGCGTGGTGCGTATTAGTGGCGTAAGTAACGAAGGCAAAGAAGCCGTATTGAGTTTTATTGATTCATCACTGTGGTTTGGCGAAGTTACCTTGTTTGATGGTGGCCTGCGCACTCATGATGTATATGCACAAACTGATGTTGTGCTTTTTTACGTGCCTCAACGCGAGCTTGAACAGCTATTAAACAAGCAGCCACAATATTGGCAGGAGTTTGGTTTATTGTTGGCACAAAAGTTACGCCTAATGTTTAGCTCAATGGAAGATCACGCATTACTAAGCGCTGAGCAAAAAGTATGCAATCGACTTTTAATGCTCAGCGAGCATACAGAGCACTTAACACCGCTTGTTTTATCTCAGCAGCAACTTGCTGATATGACCTACCTAACGCGCCAAACTATTAATCAAATACTGCAACAGCTTGTTAGCTTACAAGCCATTAGTTTGGGGTATCAACGCATAACTGTTTTAGATAAACAAAAGTTACAGGCGCTTGCTACACAAGCTTAAATAGAGACCGCTTTATTTAGTTGGAACCAAAATTGCTACAGATAATGTAACGCAACAATGGATTTGAGCTAATGACTACAATAACCTTTAAAAATCAATATAGTAACTATAACTCATCGAGTATAAATAAAGCGGCAGGTCCAAGCGAAGTTGCGGCAACTAATACCCTTCCTAATGAAAAAACAAATGATGTTAAAGGCATTAGTTCAGCCCCTAAAGAACCAACGTTTTTAGAAAGTGCTCAAGAAGCACTGGTTTATCAGCGCTTAGGCGTAAACAAAAACAAGATAGACGAGCTAAAAGCGACAATAGAAGAGCTCACTAAAGAGCTACAAGGTCAGGGCGCAGACCCTAGCACAATTGCTGATAAAATAGAGGAACTTCAAAAAATGCTTGAGCAAGAGTATCAAAAAGGGCGCGAGCGAACGGATATGCAAGGTGAGCATGAGCCGGGTAAAATAATTTCTGCATTTGTTTAATTTACAAAGTGTCGGATACCTGACATTGTTGCTGTGCTTACTTTTGTTAAAGTAAGTTTTATAGATAAAAATAAAGGCAAAACAATGAAAACACTTCAACAGCAACTTGGTAAATATGGTTTGTATCATCGTTCTAAGCGTAATGTACTAACGCACTTTATTGGTATTCCGCTCATTGTATTTGCGGCGTTGTGTTTACTAGCGCGCATTCAAATACCCCTTGGTAGTGTAGTAATTGATGGTGCACAACTTTTTGTATTAGCGTCGGTTGTTTATTATTTTATGCTGAGCTTTTCGCTTGGCTTTATTATGGCCGTGATATTCACTTTACTCCTTGTTGGTGCTCAGCCTATTGCGGCAATGGCGTTTTGGCCTTGGTTGAGTATTGGCGTAGGTGTGTTTGTATTTGGCTGGGTACTGCAGTTTATTGGGCACTATTACGAAGGTAAAAAACCAGCGTTTGTAGATGACCTAATTGGCTTAATTATTGGCCCTTTATACGTAACTGTTGAGCTACTATTTTTAATGGGTTTTTACAAAACATTAGAAGATGAAGTAAACGCGATAGCTGGTCCTACAAAGGCGTAAAATACTTTACTAAGTACCTTAATAAAACTTAATAAATAACAATAAAAGGGCAAATAACGCATGCAATATAATAATAAAACAGTGTGGATCACCGGTGCATCGTCAGGTATTGGTAAAGAGCTTGCTATACAATTTGCCGAGCTTGGCGCGCGCGTTATTTTATCGGCGCGCAATGTAGATAAACTAAACGATTTAAAATCAACGCTTAAAGGCGAAGGGCACTTAGTTGTGCCTCTGGACTTAGCCCAGCCAGAGCATGTACTGAGTACAGTAACAGCAAAAATGAACGAGCTTCCTGCAGTTGATATTTTAATTAATAACGGCGGCGTATCGCAGCGTAGCTTATTTTTAGAAAACGACTTTAACGTGTATCGCCAATTAATGGAGGTTAATTACTTTGGCTTAATTGCACTTACTAAAGCTGTATTACCTACTATGGTGGCAAAGCGCAGTGGTTCAATTGTGTCCATTAGTAGTGTGGCGGGTAAAGTAGGTTCAAAATTTAGAACAGGTTATTCGGGTTCTAAATATGCGGTTGTTGGTTTTATGGATTGCCTACGTGCAGAAGTAGCACAACATAATATTCATTGTTTAACAATTTGCCCAGGCTCTATTAAAACAGCAATTGCGCATAACTCACTAAACGAGCAAGGCATAGCGCAAAATAAACCAGAAGAGTCGATAGAAAATGGGATGGATGTAAGCGTAGCTGCTTCAAAAATGATTCGTGCCATTAGTAATAAAAAAGACGAAGTGATTATTGGCAAAGGTTTAAGTGGTTGGGCGCCTACAATTAAGCGCTTTTTTCCTACTTTGTTTAATCGCATTACCGCAAAAACAAACTATAGGTAGCGTCGTTTATTTCAAAGGCGTAAAATGCCGTAAATTTGATCAATTTAGAAAAGGATTCTAAATGAAGTATTTATGGCTGAGCCTGTTTTTTATTGTATTAATTTGGTCTGGTATTAACCCAAAAGATCAATTTACATGGCTGCTTGAAGTTATCCCCGCAATTATTGGTTTAGTGCTGCTAGCAAGTACCTATAGCCACTTTAAACTTACTCCTATTTTATATACATTTATTTTAGCGCATTGCATTGTGCTGATGATTGGCGGGCATTACACCTACGCCGAAGTCCCTTTTTTCGATAATCTATTTGGTAGCGAGCGTAATAACTACGACAAAGTAGGGCACTTTTTTCAAGGGTTTGTACCTGCACTACTAGCACGCGAAATTTTACTGCGCAAAAAAGTAGTAAATGGTCGAGGTTGGTTAATCACCTTTGTTATTTCGGTATGTTTGGCATTTAGCGCGTTTTACGAATTAATAGAGTGGTGGGTTGCAGTGTTAAGCGGCGAAAACGCAGAAGCATTTTTAGGCACGCAAGGTTACGTGTGGGATACCCAATCAGATATGGGACTGGCGTTATTTGGGGCTATTTGCTCATTGTTAGTACTTTCAAAAGTACACGATAAACAGCTAAAAAACGTTAAAGATTATTTATAGGCTATAGGAACGTTCTATAGAAATGTTTATAAAAACGTTGGTAAAAAAGACTATTAACTTATGAGCGCAAACATTAGTAACTACTCAATAAGCACAGACAAAAGCAAACTTAACTTTAACGTTATTTATAACTTTATTGCTAATAGCTATTGGGCCAAAGGCATTCCTAAAAGCGTGATGCAATCAGCTATTGATAACTCAATGTGCTTTGGTGTTTACAGCGCTCATAACGAGCAAGTTGGCTTTGCCAGGGTAGTTACCGATAAAGCAACCTTTGCCTATTTAGCCGATGTATTTATTACCCCAGATTTGCAAGGTAATGGGCTGAGTAAGTTACTTATTAAAACGATAGTGGAGCACCCTGAGCTGCAAGGGCTCAGGCGCTTTTTATTAGCAACTTCTGATGCACATGGCCTTTATGCACAATACGGGTTTAAACCAATAGATAACCCCGCACTACTAATGCAAATAAGTCCTGAGAATGTGTATGGTGATAGTAAGTAGAGAATACATTCTAAAGTGGGGATTATTATTGATGATTCATTATACAGCTAATTAGTAAGCGATTTTTTAAGTTATCAACTTTCTGACAGCAGGTATTAATACTCCTTTAAATACGATATTTTTTCTTCATTGATAGAGAAAAAGAAAGTACAAATAGAGCCAACCACCAAGCAGCAAATACCCACAATCCAGGCTTAAGTTCACACCATTCTGTAATGTTAATAACACCATATATGAACAGACTTAGAGAGATGAATGGTAAAATAAATAGGGAGTAAAACAGATATATAATAAAGTTTGATAGAAGTTTTTGATACAGTTTATGCTCATTATCAGAGCGAAACTCGATCATTAAAAAAATACATTGTGAAGATATAAGCAAGATAATTACTTGTAATAAACACCAGCCTAAAGCCGCTAGAATCGCTATCCATTGCATTGTCATTTTTCGTTTTCCTTGCGCTTTTACTTGAAGAGACCGTTATGAAGCTATTGGTACGTTTTACCTTTGTGCTTTAACCAACCATCAACGTTATGTCCATTTGGATCTTTATGAGTCCAGTGCACTACGCCCCCTTTTTTATTCCACTCATACTCACCGTAAAATTGAACAGTATCACCCTTTGAAATCAAATTAATTCTTGGGGCAAGGTCAATATTATGTGCAATTAAAATAGTAATACCTGTACTTAATTTAAGAATAAATTTTTGATGTCGTGAGCCTTGATTATCATCGTTTAATATACGAATAACGATTCCAGAATCTTGTACTTGAACGTTACTTTGGTGATTTTTGTATGCTTCATTCAGGGATGTAGCATTTACAAAATTTGACCACTGTAGAAAAGTAAACCCTTTTAAATCAGACAGCCACTCCAAATAAATAAAGTCAATCTACGCCAGATTCAAGGTAATTAGGATGGGTATCATCCTAATTTGTTAATTGTGCAAAGATGGCCGTAGGCCATGCACAAAAAGGAGCGAAGACCAAAACGTCGGCTGGACAAACTCGTTAGTGCTATGGGTATTAATCATCTGGATACTCAGACAAATATAGTTTGATGCCTAGTTTTGACATAATTCTCATGGCCTCAACTGAAAGTATGGCACCACCACCGCAAGCATTCTTACGCATAGAAAATCCTATATCAGCGGTATATGCCCCTGGACTAATTACACTTTCATTTTCAGTTAGCCATTTTTCCAATTCGACAATTTGGGATGATAACTCCCAGTCTTCTTTGGCCAAGTGGGCCAATCGCTCATTGCCAGATTCATTTTTCACATAGATAGACAATCAATTCTCCTTTGAGCACTAACGCCCATAATAATAGGCTAGAAATTGTGGGCTAAAATGAGTGAGGCACGAGCGATAGCCCACTGTTTTTAGTCCTTGTTAATTTGACTTGTTATACGCTCTTTCTCATATTACTAAACTTTAAGTCGATTTTAACATCCCAAGTATCAGATATACTTGCAATATCTCTAATATCACCAATATCTAAAACAAGGGCATCATCGCCAACAACTTGCGTATCTACAGCAAAACGATATTCTTTTTGATGCTTATAATTGTCCTGCTTATAATTGTCCTGCTTATTAAATGCGGGCCTGTTGTAGAACTCTCCGCTAAAACTGTTAGGATCATAATAGTTAACCAAACCTGTACTGCCCAGAAAGTTACGTGTCTTTATTGCTTTAACCATACGCTTTATAAAAGCTGGTGTATTATGAATAAGAACATAATAATCACCTAATTCAGCGCATTCTTTAGATACGCTTAAGTCATTTTTTATTTCTGATAATTTAGATTGATCAGATAAATTACTTGCGTTTGTTGCGCCTGCAAATAAACAAAAAACATGGAGGTTATCGCTGTGATTAAGTCGCATCTCTATCGGTGCTGCAAAATCTGTTAACGTATGTCCATTAACTTTAAATACACCTGATTCAGGTTGCCAAAAAGCACACAAGCCTTCTTTTTCATCAGCTCTATTACTCTCGGAGCTTTCTTCTATTTTTCTGAAATAAGATAAGCGATTCATATAGATTTTTCCATTAAGAAAATCATTCATATAATCTTCGTTATCGAAAATTCTAAGAAAAAATACAATTTTCTTCATAGCTACCCTTGAGCATATAATAGCTTTATCGAGAACACTTTCCTCTTTTTATGAGTAACGCATGTCCTCTTAATTATTTTTAATATTAATAACAAATCCTGTAACACATTGCGAGTATTAAACTTTAAGTCGGGCTGTTCTTTTAATAATATGCAAAAAAGAGGAAAACGTCCTCATCTTTTGACTTAGGAGGAAAAGCTCCAGCGCGGTATATAAATGCAGCAATTAAGTATTTAAAATGAAAACCAAATCCGATTTTAAATCATTTAATAGTCACTAAAAAACGCCAGCGATAACGTAAGTAACCGCTTTAAGCACACTTGTTTGTGTAAACATATTATAGAAGGGGGTTTAGGGATGGTGGAAGCTGTAAAGCGAGGTCATGAATTATTTACTAAACGCGTCTTCCTTCTTTTAAAACAGGGTAGACGCGTTTAAATATACTTATACCAGTCGACTTAAATATTTAGCCTTTCTAGCGTGCTAAATAAAGCGTTAACGGCGTTATAAACTTCTCATGTAGAACAACTACATGTCGAAATTTATGCCTTGTTATCACTTTATTTATCCGTCGCTATAAATGTCTAATAACTTAACACGATTGGTATTATTTGGCTTTTTTAGCCTCTAGAGTTTCTATTTCACTCCAGATTTTTTCGGCTTCTGCGCTCAACATGGCAAAGCTTTTAATGTCGCCTTTTCTTTGTGCCTGCATGCCTTGCTCTAGTTTTACATCGTATTCTTTACGCAGTTTTTTTACGGGATCAGGCTTTAAAAATGAAAACATTAGTATTCTCTTAATTTATTAAATTATATGTAGTTAGTGTACGCATTAATGGGCTTAATAGTTCTTTGTTTGGTGAAAATGTTTACTTTGCGCTTTAAAAGCGCAAAGTAAACACGGTGTAATTTTGCGTACTGTGTGCTAGTTCTAGTGCTTACGTTTCTGGCTCTAGGCGTTTAATACCTTGGCCATCAATACCTAAATAAATAAAACCATCACTGCCTTGGGCTAGGCTGCGTACTCTGCCAATGCCATCGAGTATTTTATATTGCTTAACAACCTTACCTTTTGAGAGCTCTAGTGCGCTAATGAATGCAAATTTCATTGATGCTAATAATAGCTTACCTTTAAGCTTTGGGTATTTATCACTCGTTACATACAACATATCGGAAGGGGCAATTGAAGGGGTCCAATGTAATACGGGCGATTGCATGCCGTCTTTTTCTTTAAGGTCGGTAAACTTGGTACCGCTGTAGTTAACGCCATAGCTGACTAAAGGCCATCCGTAGTTAGCGCCTTTTTTTATAATATTAAGCTCATCGCCGCCGCGTGGTCCGTGCTCGTGGGACCATAAAATATTATTTTGATAATCAAACCACATGCCCTGTGGATTACGGTGCCCATAAGACCATGCCGCATGTTTTGCATCTTTTTGTTTAACAAACGGATTGTCGCTTGGGATACGGCCATCATCGTGTAAGCGATAAATTTTACCGCCATCACGAGTGAGATCTTGCGGGTTTATGTCGCGCGAGCCGCGATCGCCAATTGAAAAATAAACATAACCTTCATCATCAAACACAATACGGCTGCCGTAGTGTTGGCCTTTGGTAGTATTATGCTCGCCTTTGTATAGCAATTGCTGATCAGACAACTGCGTATGGTCGCTATTTAGCTTGGCGCGCATTAAGGCGGTGTTACTTCCGCTTCCTTTGCCCTCACTACTTGAGTAACTAAAGTACAGCCATTGGTTTTGCTTGCTATCGGTGTGTAGTGATAAATCAAGCAATCCACCTTGGCCATTAGCGTCAATGTTGGGCAGCCCTGAGACTTTAGTTAACGTAGTGGTATTTTTAGGTAATAAAAATAACGCTCCACTGCGCTCAGATATTAGTAAATCACCATTAGCTAAAGGCTCAATAGCCCAAGGTATAACCACACCTTCTGCCGCTGTTACTGCGTTAACGCTAAGCGATAAAGTATCGAGCTGCTTATAGTTTTTTACGTAATCGCTTTTTGCATGCGCGGGTGCGTTAGTAGCAAATATAGCAACGGCTAAGCCTGCACTTATTAGTTTAGGGTGAGTGTTATGTGACCTTAAATTTATCATTATGGCTTCCAAAATTAATCCAATCTTACATAACCTTATCATGGCATAAATAAATTTGTTAAGTGTTGAGTTGAATGAAAAATGCACACTTATATATTTTAAAATTACTTCTTCACAGGAAATTGTTTTAGCAAATTGCGCTAATAAAAATTGAATAATTACTCTATTGGGGTTGAAAACTAAAAATTTGAGCGTACACTTGTGCGCTGAAGTTTGGGCGTACACGTGTAAGTTCAAAGTAATTAAGATTTGATAGAGATTTAACCATGATGACTCAAGTATTAAACCAATTTTCAAAATGGTTTTTACACCATCAAAGTTTTGCAGGCTACATAGAGCCCGTAATGCAGGTGTTTAAACCTGCGTGGCGTGCAGGGCAGTTTAGAGCGCAAGTAGTTAGTACAGCTGTACTTGATGGCGGTTTTTTAAGTGTACAACTTAAGCCAAGCAAACAATGGCAGGCACATACGTCAGGGCAGCATATAAGTTTAACGGTTGAAATTAATGGGCGATTACTAACACGCGTTTTTACCGTGGCCTCAAGCGCTCAGCAATTTAAAAATACAGGTTTGGTGCGCTTACTAATCAAAACAAATGCGCAAGGGCGCTTTACAGGCTTACTCAGCAGTGCATTAAAAGCGGGGTTGTGGTGCAATATTTCTGCGCCAAGCGGCGACTTTGTGTTTAAAAACACACACACGCCAGCCACTTTTATTGCAGGCGGCTCGGGTATAACACCTATGCTGGCTATGCTTGATGATTACTTAAGCCAAACTACGCAAAAAGTGTCGTTGGTGTATTACGCAAAAGCCACTGAGCATCAATGTGTTGATGAGCTAAGTGAGTTGGCAGCGCAATTTGAGCATTTTTCGTTTTTATTATTAACGCGTGAGCAATCAAGCGATATAACCAGCAATATTAAGCCGTGGGAAAACCCAGACATTTACTGCTGTGGCCCTGCAGCATTTATGCAAACGGTGGGCGATTTTGCTAAAACGCATAAGCTAAATTATTACCAAGAAGCATTTGGTTTAGCGCTGCCTACCTTAAACGACGACAGCCAATTTAATGTAAAAATTAACGCCAGTGCCCATGTTGTATCGGGCAACGATGTTTTACTGACTCAGTTTGAAGAAAAAAAGCTCCCCGTTAAACGCGGTTGCGGTATTGGTATTTGCCATCAATGCCAATGTATTAAAAAGTCAGGCGTGGTACGTAATTTAAAAACAGGTGAATTGAGTGACAACGGTGAGCAATTAATACAACTTTGCGTAAGCCAACCTGTTAGTGATTTGGAGTTACAATTATGAAAAACATTAACTATGACATGCTCGCAAGCGAGCTAGATGCCATTAAAATGGACACCCTTGGCAAAGTTGGCCAACAAGATGCTGACTATATTCGCTCTGTTGTGCGCAAACAGCGAGTGTGTGAATGGAGCGGGCGAATTTTGCTAATGCTTGGTTTTATTCAGCCATTATTGTGGGTTGCAGGTGTGTTGCTATTAGCGCTTGCTAAAATTTTAGACAATATGGAAATTGGCCACAATGTAATGCATGGTCAATACGATTGGATGAACGACAAGCAACTTAACTCACAGCATTATGAGTGGGACATAGCGTGCGACGGGCAAAGTTGGCACCGCGTACATAATTTTGAGCACCATACTTATACTAATATTATTGGCAAAGACAGAGACTTTGGTTATGGCTTGTTGCGTTTAAGCGATGATTTTAAGTGGCGTTTTAAAAATGTATGGCAGTTTTTTACGTATATTAATTTAAGTGTGTTATTTCAGTGGGGCGTGTCGTATCACGAATTGGCTGCAGAGCGTGTTTTTATTGGTAAAAAGAAAGAAAACCGCGAAGGGCTTGTATCACATTCTACATTAAAGCAACGCTTTTTTAGTAAAGGCGCTCGCCAACTAATTAAAGATTATGCGATATTTCCGTTACTTGCAGGGCCTTTATTTTTATGGGTATTGGCGGGTAATTTAGTAGCAAACTTAATCCGTAATTTATGGACATCAACCATAATATTTTGTGGTCACTTTACAGAAGAAACACAAACTTTTAAACAAGAAGACTGCGTAAACGAAACGCAAGGGCAGTGGTATTATCGCCAAGTACTGGGCTCGTCAAATATTAAAGGGTCGCATTGGTTTCATGTTTTAACGGGGCATTTGAGCTGCCAAATAGAGCATCACTTATTTCCTGATATGCCGTCTTCGCGCTATCAAGAAGTTGCACCTCAAGTACAAGCCGTTTTGAAAAAACACGGTATTGATTACCATACAGGTAGCTTTTTTAAACAGTATACCTCGGTGCTAAAACGTATTATTAGATATTCGTTTAAGTAAATTATTTACCTTTAAGAATCGGCTAATGCAACTGCATTAGCCGATTTTTTTGTTTATAGCACCCAATGCGGTTGATTAGTAAACAGCACTTGCAAAAATTTCTCATAGTTAATTAAAAAAGCCTTACTTTAGCTATGGTTAAATAGCGTGTGATTGTCATACAATGGAGGAAAATAGACCACACAAGAGAGATTAAAATGGCCGCATTTGGTACCGTGTTTATGCCGCAGATGATTCAAGCTCGTTTTTCTGATAATAAATGGAGCGAAAGCTCAATTGTCCCTTCCGATAAACTTGAACTTCATGCTGGTGCGCACGTTCTTCATTATTCAAGTACATGTTTTGAAGGCTTAAAAGCCTTTCGCCATGAAGATGGTTCTGTTTATCTTTTTAGAATGGATGCAAACATTGCACGCATGCAACAAAGCTCAGCGCTATTAAGCTTACCGAGTTTTGACAGCGATATGCTAAAAACGATGATTATCGATATTATGCGCGAATACGCAGATGAAACGCCATTACCGCCGGGCTCTATGTATATTCGCCCAACGCACATTGGAACTGAGGCTGCAATTGGTAAAGCGGCAGCGCCATCAATGAGCTCGCTTTTGTACACGTTACTATCGCCAGTAGGAGATTACTTTGCCGGTGGTGCAACTGCACTGCGCGTACTGCTTGAAGAAGATGGCATGCGCTGCGCTCCGCACATGGGTATGGTAAAAAGTGGTGGTAACTACGCCAGTGCTCTAGCACCTATTAGTGCTGCACGAACTAAGTATCAAGCAGATCAAATTTTATTTTGCCCAGGTGGCGACGTACAAGAAACCGGTGCTGCTAACTTTATACTTATTGATGGCAACGAAATTATTACTAAAGCGCTTGATAGCACGTTTTTACATGGTGTAACGCGTAATAGTATTTTAACCATTGCAAAAGATTTAGGTATGACGGTAAGCGAACGTAACTTTAGCGTTACTGAGCTATTAGAGCGTGCTGCTAAACCAGGTACTGAAGCGGCGCTTTCGGGCACTGCAGCTGTGCTAACTGCTGTGGGTACTTTTATTCATAACGATAAAGAATACAAAGTAGGTACTGGCGAGCCAGGCCCAACTACTGCGCGCCTTCGCCAAGCATTGAACGATATTCAATGGGGTAAAAGTGAAGACAAGCACGGCTGGTTAACTAAAATCTAATTATAGATTTAATAGCAACTCGCATTAAAAAGCCACCTAATCGGTGGCTTTTGTGTGTTTGGTTACTTTAAGCTGTGCTTATTAAAACTTCATTTCTATTTTACCGTACACGTAGCGTCCGTTAAATCCATACGGCGAGAAGCTAGAGTAAGCAAATAAACGTGAGAAGGTGGTTACATCGTCAACATTTTCACGGGTTGCATCTGGGTAAACATCAAAAATGTTATTAGCCCCTAAGCTCAGCGATAAGTTTTCATTAAGCGAATAGGCTACATCTAAGTCGGTTATCCATTCAGGCTTTAGCACTTCGTTACGTTCTGGGATATCTGAAGGGTCTTGAGTTTCGCCGTAACGTGTTGTTCTAAGCGTGGTACGTATGTCGTCGTTAGTCCATGTTGCGCTTAAGTTGTACTTATTACGCGGTGTGCTTACTTCAAAACGACGCAGCTCAGTGCCTGAGAACAAGTTGTCTTGATCAAACCCTGCACCTTGAAGCTCTGCTGGTGGGTCGATAATATTTGTTACTTCATTTTTACCGTAATTGTAACCTAGGTTAAAGGCTAAATCGCCATAACCATCAGTTGCTACATTATATGAGGCAACCACATCCACACCACGGGTTTTACTGTCAATTGCATTTAAGAAGAAACGACCTTGGTTAGCGCCTGTGCCTTGAAGTAAATCGGCAATAGCATCGCCCGATAAGTTGTTTGATAACACAATGCGGTCATCAATTAATATTTGGTAGTAATCAACCGATAAGCTGAAATTAAAGTCGGTAGACCATGTAAAACCAACGCCGTAGTTAGTAGCTTCTTCTGCATCAAGACCCGGTGAGCCCAGTGCTTTTGCTACATCGCTGCTTGGTGCGAACGTACCTGTTTCGGTTGGTTCACCATCAACAAATACAGTGGCCACTGAGGTAAAGTATTGTTGCTGCAAAGAAGGTGCTCTAAAGCCAGTTGATACAGAGGCGCGCAGCGCTAAGTCTTCAGTTAATGAATAACGAGTCGCAACTTTACCGTTAAGTGTATCGCCAAAGTCTGAGTAATCTTCATAACGGGCGGCAACCGCTAAATTCCAATCGTCGGTTAGGTAGGTTTCAAGGTCTATATACAAGCTCACGTTATGGCGGCTATTATCGCCCTCTGATTCGGGTGTAAACCCTGGGAATACTTGTGCGCCCGCTGCGCCAAATGGGCCATCAACTGGGTCGGTTACTGCGCCTCCTGGGCCAAATGACCCTTGTGCATATGATGCTTCTTCGCCTGCATCTATTTGGTATCCTTCGCGGCGATACTCAGCACCTACAGCTACACTTACCGAGCTTTCTAAAAAGCTGACGTCTACTTCGCGGCTAAAATCAACGTTTAAGGTAAGTTGATCGTAGGTAAGTGTTCCTGCATCAAAGCTTGTTTGGCTAGTAGGGCCGTATGAGGTATTTAAGCTATTTATAACACCAAACTCAAATGCATCTTGACCATATACGGCCGATACATCGTAATTCCATTCACTTACAAAACCTTTAGCGCCAAGTGCCAGTGAAAAGTCATCTATGTCTGAGGTGATAACAGGTAAAAAGCCATCAGGATAAACTTCTTCTATATTACGGCTATCGCTTGCACGGCGATAAAAACCGCCGCCTTCGCCTTCGCGTTTGCTGTAAGAGCCAAACGAATATAAATCTACTTCGTTTGTTAATTGATACCCCGCGTTATAAAACACTGAAAAGTCTTCTACATCGCCATTACCAAAGTTATGGTTATATCGATTTACGGTAAGTTCACGTGGGTCGAGAGAGCCATCATCTAATCGTGCGTAGTTTTCACGGTTATCGTAGTCAGAGCGGTTTGTTGAATGGCGGTCGCGGTATTCTGTTGAAATGTTTAAAAAGCCATTATCGCCAAGTTCAAAACCCATATTACCTTGCAGCGTTAGTGTTTGGCCGTCGGTTAAAGAACGATCGCCCCCTTCGGTAAAGGCTAAATTACCATCACTGCCTTCAGATACAGACTCAAGCTGTGGTACACCGTCCATTTCGGTTACGTTAGCACCATATATAGCCGCCACTGAACCACCGCTGCTGGCACTTTTAAGCACAATATTAATAACACCGGCTATAGCATCAGAGCCATATTGGGCTGCTGCGCCATCACGTAATACTTCAATGCGGTCGATAGCATTTGCAGGTATCGCATTTAAATCAACAGATGATGAACCACGACCCGTTGAGCCATTTAAGTTAAGTAATGCGTTGCTATGGCGGCGCTTACCATTAACAAGCACTAAAGTGTGATCGGGGGCTAAGCCACGAAGTTGAGCAGGGCGTACATGGTCACTACCATCAGTAAGTGATGCTTGCGGGAAGTTAAAGCTGGGTAATAAATTGCTAAGTAGGGCATTCGTTTCAGTAAAGCCTGAATTTTTAAGTGCATCTGCGCCAATTATATCGATGGGTACTGCGCTGTCTTCTACTGTACGGCCTAATCGGCGAGAGCCAATTACGCTTATTTGTTCGATGTTTTCTTCTGCTTTGGTGTCTTGCTCTGCAGCATTTACTGAGAGCGAACCAACTAGTGCAGCAGACGCGCTCATGGCGAGTAATATTTGTGGTACCGACTGCTGTAATTTAAATAACGGTTTTCTATTCATGCTGTATTTCCCCATACCCATTGAATTATTTTAGTTTTGTACAAAAAGATTAATACCAACCCGCAATAATACTTAATCATTTTTAGGGGCTAAACGTGCCGTTACCTGCGTTAAAAAATTCTCATTTAGAGCAACTAAATAGCGAATTTTTTGCCTAGCTATCAACACGTTTTTCCATCCTCAAAATAGATCACTTAATTAAGCGGATTGGTATAAACTTTTTTGTTACCTTGAACATATACTTAATTAACAAAGCCAGTCAATTGAATAACATTCAATTAATTTAAGGGTTTTTATAATTACATTTGGCTGTTTTTTATAATGACCATTGTTTTAGTTATATAGCGAAGGTAATTGCTAAGTAATTGATGAATAGTGAATTATATTTAAAAATTAAATTTAACGTTTAGTTAACTGGTAAGATGAGGTTGGTAGGTTTAACTAATCATGAGTAGGAAGCCGTTTTTATTGGGCTGGCAATAAACAACTGTTGAGCTATAAATATTTTTGAAAATATAAAATAAAAACACACCCATTAAATGTTAACTGAATTAACATTTAATGGGTGTGTTATAAATTATGTACTACTTATTAGAACCTATACTTTAAAGCATGAAGCAATTTTGTTTTTATAAGTAATTGGTATAAAAAAGAATGCTAAAAATAGTGTTAAAATTTAATTTTTCCAACAAGCATATCTTTAAACATTACCCAATCTCCCCACAAACTGTAAAAAGGGTGTTTAAAAGTAGCAGGGCGGTTTTTTTCAAAAAAGAAATGTCCGACCCACGCAAACCCATATCCAATAACAGGTAATAGCCACAATAAACTGTAGTGTTGTTTTAATAATGCTATTGCGATTACAGCAAGAACGAGGGTGCTTCCTATAAAATGTAAGCGGCGGCAAGTCACGTTGCTGTGCTCTTTTAAATAATAAGGATAGAAAGCTTTAAAGCTTTTAAACGTGGGGTTTGTACTTTGCATAGTGTGCTCTTTTATTGTTTTTTATTTTAATGAGGGTCGTGCTATTAAAGCGTAAGTTTACATTTGTTTACAGCGATAAATGGCGCTTAACGCATCTAAATAGACAAAAGGGCTAAAAGTTAATAACTTAGGCGCACTATTAATAAATAAGAATGGAACTCAGGATGTTTAAACATACTCTAGCGTGTGCTGTAATTGTAGCGCTTAGCGGCTGTTCAGAGCCAACTAATACGGTAACTCAAGAAGAAGTAAAAGCACCTATGAAGCAAGTTAACGCAGTTATATACCCAGAAACAAAAAAAGGCGATGTGGTTGACACTTACTTTGAAGAAACCGTTAGTGACCCATATCGTTGGCTTGAAGATGATATGAGCAGAGAAAGTGCCGATTGGGTTAAAACGCAAAACAATTTAACGTTTTCTTATTTAGAACAAATACCTTATCGCGATAAGTTAAAGCAGCGCCTTGAAAAACTAATGAATTACGAAAAAATAGGCGCTCCTTTTACTGAAGGCGATTACACCTATTTTTATAAAAACGATGGCCTGCAAAATCAATATGTTTTGTACCGCAGTAAAGATGGCGGCGACGTTGAAGTATTTTTAGATCCAAACAAGTTTAGTGAAGATGGTACGACGTCTATGTCGGGTTTATCGTTTTCAAAAGATGGCTCATTGCTCGCGTATCAAATATCTGAAGGTGGTAGCGACTGGCGTAAAATTATAGTTATTGATGCACATACTAAAGAACAAGTTGAAGAAGCGCTTGTTGACGTTAAATTTAGTGGCATAGAGTGGCTTGGCAACGAAGGTTTTTATTATTCAAGTTACGACAAACCTAAAGGCAGTGAGCTTTCGGCTAAAACAGATCAGCATAAAGCGTATTACCATAAGTTAGGTACTGCACAATCTGCTGATAGTGTTGTATTTGGTGAAACTGATGAGCAAAAACATCGCTATGTAGGCGCTGATGTAACTCATGACGGCCGTTACTTGCTTATTTCGGCAAGTACGTCTACTTCAGGGAATAAGCTGTTTATAAAAGACTTAACAAAGCAAAACAGTGAGTTTGTAACGGTTGTAGGAAATACTGATTCAGATACATCAGTTATTGATAACGAAGGCAGCAAGCTGTTTTTAGTTACTAACCTTAATGCACCAAACAAAAAAGTAGTGACGGTTGATGCAAGCAACCCAAGCCCTGAAAATTGGGTTGATTTAATTCCTGAAACCAAAAACGTACTAAACCTTACAAAAGGCGGCGATACCTTTTTTGCCAACTATATGGTTGATGCGATTTCGCAGGTAAAACAGTACAACAAAAAAGGCGAGCTAATTCGCGAAATTACATTACCAGGCGTGGGTACAGCACGCGGTTTTGGCGGTAAAAAAGATCAAACAACGCTTTATTATTCGTTCACTAACTACAAAACACCAGGTACTACTTATACGTTTGACGTAACTACGGGTGAATCGGGTGTTTATCGTAAGTCGGCTATTGATTTTAATAGTGATGATTACACGTCTGAGCAGGTGTTTTACACATCTAAAGACGGTACTAAAATACCGATGGTAATTACCTATAAAACAGGCATTAAGCTTGATGGTTCAAACCCTACAATTTTATACGGTTACGGTGGTTTTAATATTAGTTTAACGCCAAGCTTTAGCCCCGTTAATGCAGTATGGCTTGAGCAAGGTGGTGTATACGCCGTTGCTAATATTCGCGGTGGTGGTGAGTACGGTAAAGACTGGCACAATGCCGGCACTAAATTGCAAAAGCAAAATGTGTTTGACGACTTTATTGCCGCAGCTGAGTATTTAAAAGATAAAAAGTACACATCTAAAAAGCGCTTAGCACTTCGCGGTGGATCTAATGGTGGTTTGTTAGTTGGCGCAGTGATGACGCAGCGCCCAGACTTATTTCAAGTGGCTCTACCTGCTGTAGGCGTACTTGATATGCTGCGCTACCATACATTTACTGCGGGCGCTGGTTGGGCATACGACTACGGTACCAGTGAGCAAAGCAAAGAAATGTTTGAATACATTAAAGGTTATTCACCACTTCATAATGTAAAAGCAGGTGTTGAGTATCCAGCCACTATGATTACAACTGGCGATCATGATGACCGCGTTGTCCCTTCGCATTCGTTTAAGTTTGCCGCTGAGCTTCAAGCAAAGCAAACGGGTAATAATCCAACACTTATTCGCATAGAAACCAATGCGGGGCATGGCGCAGGTACACCAACGAGTAAAACAATTGAGCAGTACGCTGATATATTTGGTTTTACGCTATATAACATGGGCGTAGAGTCGTTATAAAAGCGCTTTAACAAAATAGCTAACTTTAATAGCTGAGCAAAAAGGCCGAGTAAATTTAATTTACTCGGCCTTTTTAATGTTAGCAGTTAGCAGTTAGCTACTGCATAGGTGAAAACAATCGTTGGTATGTTTTATAAGCGTACTCGTCGGTCATTCCGCTCAAATAATCGCAAATTATACGCATACCTTGGTTTTGTTTTTGTGCTTCTATGTATTGTGCTTGTGTTGTTTCGGGCAATAAGCGCAGCGGATCGCTAGCAAACGCGGTAAATAACTCTATGAGTAAGTTTTGACCTTTGAACTCTATTTGTTGCATTTCGGGGTCGCGTATTAAACGTTGAAACACAAAATGCTTAAGTATTTGCAATACACTGTCGTATTGGGCATCTAATTTAGCGGTGTACTTTAAAATAGGGCATTCAAAGTTATCGTTTTGAATATCCAAATGTATATGAATAATAAAGGTATTAACCAGCTCACCTATGGCATCTTTTCGCTCATAATCATTTTTTGAAAACAAGCGCTGGGTCAGCGATTCAAGCATGGCGTTTAGCCAGTCAAAGTTTAGTGCTTTTAAATGGGGCAGAGCATGGGTTTGCCAATCGTCTAATGTGAGTACGTGGGTTGCAATGGCATCTTCTAAGTCGTGTACCGCATATGCTATATCGTCGGCATGCTCCATTATGGCGCTATCGAGCGATTTATACATTGTTTTAGCGCGGTACTTATCAATAGCGGCATGGTTCCCTAACAATGTTTTATCGTTTTGACTCAGTGGTTCTACTATCCAATTGAATATGGCTGCATCGTCGTTGTATAACCCTTTGGCAGGTCGCCAATCATCTGCTTTTATAAATGCACGACCGGTTGTGGCATCGGGAATGGTATGCCAAAGCGTATTAATAAACGCGGGGTATTTTATAAAACCTAATAAAGTACGACGAGTTAGGTTCATACCGTGCCCATTACTATAGGGCTCAAGTTTTGCAACTATGCGCAGTGTTTGTGCGTTACCTTCAAAACCACCGTGATCGCGCATCATGTAATTTAGCGCTATTTCACCACCATGACCAAAAGGCGGATGGCCAATATCGTGCGCTAAACACAATGTTTCGAGCAGTCCAGTTGATGGAAAGTGCGTAAAGTCGCTATGTTGCGCTTTTAAATGGCGCAATATGCCGGTACCAATTTGCGATACTTCTAAAGAGTGGGTAAGGCGAGTGCGGTAAAAGTCGTTTAGGCCAATGCCCATAATTTGGGTTTTAGCTTGCAAACGCCTAAATGCAGCGGCATGAATAATGCGCGAACGATCGACCTGCCACGGCGAGCGGTTATCGTTAGGGCGATGTTTATATTGCTCTATTATTCGGCTTTGCCATTGTTTATCCATACTGCTTACTCACACATAGTTAATATTATTAAACTTTGCTCAGTATACCCATGGACTTATAAATTGCGAATGAACAAATGCACTACATAGGCTCTGTTTTATCTAAAACCCAAATACATTGCTGAAAATTCAACCGTAAAAGGTCATCAAACCCCAGTTATTCGCGTTTATAAAGTGGCTTAGGTATAATGCGCCTTCGTATGCTTGTGTATTAACCATGCATAGTTGTTGTTTCAAAGAGAGAATACATGTTAAAAACGATTTTTAAGCTTTTACTAACCGTGTTTTTTGTATGGGCGCTTGCTTACCCGTTTATACAAAGTGACGATGTTGAACTAGATGAACAAACGTCAGAACAACCAAAAAAAGTGAAGAAAAAAGAAAAACCATTACATAATGTAAAACTGCCAAAGTTTTCAGAATTTAGTGATGTTAAAGAAAAAAAACATGCATTTTTTAGCTTTATTCGTCCGCACGTTGAAGCCGAAAACAAAAAAATATTACAGCAACGCGCTAAGCTTGAAATAGCACGCATGATGCTACAAAACGAATTACCTTTAGAAAAAAAGCAAAGCAAAGATATTGCAGCAATATTAAAGTCGTACGGCTTACCAACCACCATTGATACGCTAATACTTACGCAAGCACTACGCCGTGTTGATATAATTCCTAAAGAATTAGCGCTTATGCAAGCTGCGAATGAATCTGCGTGGGGCACATCGCGTTTTGCACGTATTGGCCTTAACTTTTTTGGTCAGTGGTGTTACACAAAAGGTTGTGGCATGGTACCAAAACGCCGTAATACTGGAGCTGCACACGAAGTTGCTGCGTTTAAATCGGTAAGAGCTGCTATAAACTCTTACTTTAAAAACATAAATACGCATCCTGCTTATAAAGATTTGCGCGCAATACGTGAAAACTTACGTCTTGAGCAAAAACCAATTTTAGCGACTGAACTTACACATGGTTTAATGTCTTACTCTGAGCGCGGTGAAGCGTATATAGAAGAGCTAAACACGATGATTAGCCAAAATAGAGCCTACTTTGATGAATAAATACATTTTTAATTGCACCAACGCCATTGCGTTAGTGCTGCTGGGCATGAGTGCATTTAATGTTAATGCAAGAGAATTTGTGATGTCGTATGACGGTTTTTATGACCGATTAAAAGTTGTTAACAAAGGCGACTTTCAATATGCGCGAGTTAATTTTTATATAAGTGATATAGCAACTAACGAAGCGTGTGCCATTAAAAGCGGCACTATTTTAACTGAAAGAAACGAGTACCCACTTAACTTTACCGATAAAGCACAGCTACTATTACCGTTCGATAAACAACTTGATACGGATAAAGCTGTTATTGTGGTGCAGCCACAAAATCCAGATCATGATTGCCAATTAAAACTTCAAATAGAAGCAAACGAACTTGAAGATTTAACGTTTTCAAAGCAGTCGTTATATACCATTAACGAAGAACTTGATGAGCTGTTAACTGATTTATCGGGCTTTTTTGTAAGTAAATTAATGTGGTTTTTATTACCAGAGCAAAAGGGCGTAGCGGTTACATTTAAAAGCCCAATGCAATTTGATGATAAGAGCATAACGTGCGAAAAGTCTGTGTGTTATTTTGCAGTTGAAGATAACTGGGAAGATGATACCGCAGTGCTTGGCGATATATCGAACGTTATTAAAGTAACGCCTTGGATTGTTAAGTAGCTCACATATAAAAAGCGGCATTTAGCCTAATGCCGATCAGTTAAGAAAATGACCGGTTGACCGATCCAAACGATCATGCAAAATCCGTAGTTAGGAAACTAACTACGGATTTTTTTGTGAATATAGAACAAGCACTGCAAGCAACACTTGAAGAAAGCAGCCGATACCATACCTTTGAAAAATTATCAGAAATTCTTGACCCTGAAATCATTGAACAAGGTTTTCAACAAGCAGGGATTGCAACCGTTCGTAAGCGAAGATTACCGCTTGAAGCCGTTTTGTGGTCAGTTATTGGCATGGCATTGTTTCGAAAAGAATCAGTTTGGAATATCGCTAATAAGCTAGATATCATGTTACCTGGCAAGAACCAACTCGTTGCTCCAAGTGCGATGGTACAGGCGAGACAAAGGTTAGGTAATGATTCCGTTAAACACGTTTTCAATAAATCTGCTCAATCAATGTATAAGCAACAGTCATTCGAAACATGGAATGGTTTGAACCTATTAGCTGTTGACGGTGTTGTGTGGCGAACAGCCGACACGCCTGATAATCGTAAAGCCTTCTCTTCAGGTAGCAACCAATACGGTGATACAGCCTTTCCTCAAATACGCATGGTCTGTCATATGGAATTGACCAGCCATCAACTTCTCAGTAGCGAGTTTGATAACTATAAAACCAACGAGATGAAATTAGCTGAGCGTTTAATTGAACGTACACCAGATAATTCACTGACTATGTTTGATAAAGGATATTATTCTTTAGGCCTGTTAAACC
>NZ_JWIG01000014.1 GCF_000814675.1 Pseudoalteromonas distincta
ATTCTCACCGACGCTCAAGTAGCTGCGCTTGAAAAGAAAAAACATGATGACGAAGCGTGTGGTGAAATTGAAACGGCTCACCCAGGTTATCTAGGCTCTCAAGATACATTTTACGTGGGTAATCTCAAAGGCGTTGGGCGTATCTACCAACAAACCTTCGTTGATACATACAGCAAAGTAGCGTTCGCTAAGCTCTACACCACGAAAACGCCAATTACTGCGGCTGACATACTCAACGACAAAGTACTGCCGTACTTCGAACAGTACGAGCTTCCCATGCTACGTATTCTAACCGATAGAGGCACTGAATATTGTGGCAAAGTCGAACATCATGATTACCAGTTATATCTGGCTATTAATGATATCGATCATACAAAAACCAAAGCTATGTCACCGCAAACAAATGGTATCTGCGAACGCTTCCACAAAACGATACTCAATGAATTCTATCAAGTTACATTCCGTAAAAAGCTATATAGCTCATTAGCGGAATTGCAAAAGGATCTGGACGAATGGATGATTTATTACAATAATGACCGAACTCATCAAGGAAAAATATGCTGTGGCAGAACGCCATTAGAAACTTTATTAGATGGAAAATTGATCTGGGCTGAGAAAAATTTAGCTCAAATCTAGACTGACAGTCACCGATTAAAAAACGGGTAACTGTCAGATCAAGTCTGAGCTAGTACAGCTAAAGGCAAGCTGTTTAGTAAGTATCGGCGCTCGCGCCAGTTATGCATATGCTTATCCATCAATGCTTTAAAACGTTCATTGTGGTGTCGTTCAAGTAGGTGGATTAGCTCATGCACTAAAATATATTCTAAACATTCAGGTGGCTTTTTAGCAAGTTCAAGGTTGAGCCAAACCCGCTTTGCCTGAATATTGCAGCTGCCCCATTTGGTTTTCATTTTTTTGATATTAAGTGAGTCTGCTTTTACACCAAGCTTTTTTTGCCATGAGGGCAGTAACTTTTCAATTGATCGTTGCATTTCATCACGATAAAAACGGTTTAATAACTTGAGGCAATTATCGGGTGATGTATTCTCATTCACTTTTAACTCTAATTGACCGCTACCTTTCGCGGTAACAGTAAATTTACCCTCAGGCTTTTTTATTGCTAGTCGGTATTTTTTTCCCCAAAGGTAATGACACTCACCATTGACCATTTCACGGATTGACTGTCGTTCTTGCTTGGCAAAATCAACTTGTTGCTTTTTTATCCAAGCAAGTTTGTTAACAATAGCAAGCCGAATGGTTTGTTCGCTTGTTTTATTAGGTACCGATAATCTAACCTTACCATTGGGCGGTAAAACACTTAGATGGATGTTCTTAATGTCTCGTCGATTAATTTCAACATCAATATCGCCAATTTGTATCACTTCAGTATTAGCCTTATCCACTAATGATATTCCTTTTGGGCTTTTACAAGCTCCATAACTTCATTAATATCGACTTCATAACTCGATGTCTCTTGCCTAATTGCATTAACAATCTCACGCTCTTTAAACCTATCGCCAAGCCACTCAGCTTTTTTTGTGTAGCGCACTGCGGTATCAATTTTACTTGTAAGTACTTCATCATTGCCAAAATTATCGTAAATAGCCTGTTTGGCGGGGCTATCTACTGAAGTAGGGTAGTTATGGGCATTATTGCCAGTCGGGTTCACAACTTTTTTAGCTAAAGCTTTAATTTGTTCTAGGTAGTCTTGGTAGCTTATAGCTTGCTCTCTGCGCTGCGCAATAATAGCGTCAAGTAATGTAGCCATGCTTTCAAAGTACTTAGGGTTTACAGGGTTTTCATCAACGATGGTTTTTCTAACGTTATTTTCAATCGCTTCCGCCATCGATTCTTCATTATTTCTAATGCCTTCAGGTAATGAATCAAGTCTTGCGCCATTATTATTTACCACTAAATCTATTAAGCCAAGTTCCTCAAAATCCATGAGTACTTCGCTGTCATCAGCACGAATATACATATCAAGCAAATGTCGCATTGCAGGCTCAAAGCGTTTCATTTCGAGTAAGTCGCCACTGGCTAGTTTTACTTCGTCACGAACTTTCTCAAAATAAGCGACTTCTTTTTTTATTTTTTCAGCTTCAGTCAGTGAATAACCAGCTTGATCCATCTCATTTGCAACATTGGTGTACGCACGTATAAGTTTGGCAACGGTTTGATAAAGGGTTAAACGCAGTGCTTCTTTTTCATTGCGTTCGTTTTCATCTGTTGGTTCAACTCCTGATTCACCACAAAAGTAATGAATAAAGTCTTTAGTATTTCTTGGTGCTTTTACTGGTTCACATAAAGCTCTAACAGCTTCTAATGCATTGTCTAAATCAGATTTAGATTCTTTGAGGCGATCTTTTAATAAACCAGCTACATCGTCTTCATCATAACCATCAAAAGCTTCAGCGGTAAAATCTTTAATTGCTTTATCTAATGAGCGAAATAAATCTTTATAATCGATAATATAACCATAGTCTTTATCTTCACCGTCAAGCCTATTTACACGACAAATTGCTTGAAACAGATTATGATCAGCCATTTTTTTATCAATGTATAAGTAGGTCGCAGAAGGAGCATCAAAACCGGTTAATAGCTTATCTACTACAATAAGTAACCGCATTTGACCAGGTTCTTCAATAAAGCGTTTTTTAACAGTTTTTTCAAACTCTTCTACGCGTTTTGCTGCTTCTTCTTCCGGTTGCTCAAAATAGTCAGCCAACATTTTGCGATAGGTTGCATATTTAAATAACTTTTCTGTTTTACCTTCACCCGTCTCTTCGCCTTTAATTGAACTTGCTGCTGGTTTATAGCTAGTCACAATTGCACATTTGTTAGCTAAGTCTGATTTACTAAATAAGTCATAAACAACACAGGCCTGATGAACGCTTGCGCAAACTAACATAGCATTACCCCTGCCAGACATGAGTGCAGGTTTGATCTCCATATCCATTAAAATGTCACTAACAATTTGCTCTAAGCGAGATTTACTCGAGAGCACTTTTTGCATCGTGCCCCATTTTTGTTTGAGCTGCATTTTTGCAAGGTTTGAAAGCCCTTTTGTTTTTGCAGCAAACCACTGGTCTACTTTTTTATCAGAGGTTAAATGCTGATCTATATCTCTAGCTTCATACCTTAAGTCAAGTACTACACCATCATTTACAGCTTCATCAAACTTATAGGTGTGAATGTATGGGCCAAATACCTCTAAAGACTTTTTCTTGTCCTTTTTCATTAATGGTGTACCAGTAAATCCAACAAACATAGCTTCAGGTAAAAGCGCTTTCATTGCTTCGTGTAACTTACCCGACTGCGTTCTATGACACTCATCTACAAACACAAATAAGTTGCCTTTAGCAGCAAAGTCATTGGGTAAGTTTTTAGTCAGTGCTTCAAGATAATCTTTTGTTGCTTCTTCATCGTCTTTATCGCTGGGAGCTTCACCATTGCGGCCAAATTTGTGCACTAATGAGCAAAATAGCCAAGGGTTAGGTTGGTTTAAGGTGGCAACTAAATCTTGGCCACTTTGGGGACGATATATCTCTTCATCAACACCAGAAAACACCTTCTCAATTTGTTCATCTAGTTCGGTTCTATCCGTCACGATTAATACTCGTGAGTCCGTTATGTTTTCGCGTATCCACTTAGCGAGCCACACCATAGTGAGGCTTTTACCTGAGCCTTGAGTGTGCCAAATAATACCATCTTGCTTTGCTGTTACATGTTTTTTAGCGGCTTGAATACCAAAAAACTGATTATGGCGACAGGTTTTTTTAACGCCTGCATCAAACACAATAAAGTCATGTATAAGCTGCAAAAACCGATGTTTATCGCATAATTGAGCTAGATGAGTATCTAGTAAGGTGTCTGCTGTTACCCCCGCAGCTGGTAAGCCTTGTGTGCTATTTGGCTCTTTCCATTCTAAGTAATATTTTTCAGAGGTTTCAATAGTACCGTAGCGTATACCTTGCGTATCGTTACCCGCCATAACCAGTTGCATGGTGCTAAAAAAATTACGAATAAAATCTTTTTTCTGGTTATCTAAGTTTTGACGAATGCCTTCACTTACTGAGACCGAGGAGCGCTTTAATTCAATTACGCCTAGCGCAATACCGTTCACATAAATTACTATATCAGGGCGCTTTTTTAACTCACCCTTTACTGTAACCTCTTCAGCAATCGCAAAATGATTAGCTTCTGGGTTCTCCCAATCGATCAGCCAAACTGTTTGATTTTGCTGTCCCGTGCCTTCTTTTTCTTTTATGCCATAACGCAGTAGCCGGTATACATCTTTATTAGCATCAAATAGTTTTTTACCTTCGCCTAGGGCTGCGGCAGCGTCTAATTTTCGTAATGCACGCTTAATAAGTGCTTCAGGTGTTCTTCGGGCTTTAAGCCATTTAGTAAGTAATGCCGTTTCAATGTTGCTGTTGCCTTCGCGGTATTCCCAATCACCTAAATAGTCGTAATTAAGCTGCTCTTTGAAAAATGTTACTGCTCGGCTTTGGGTTTTTCGTTCTAATTGACCGACATTACTCATACTACTTCCTTGTTTGCGTTTTCTTTTTTGTTTTTGTTGAACCACATAAAATAGACAGCATTTCTTGTCCATGCTTTATTATTTGGGTGTCTTCCCAGCTATCGTCTTGCTCCATTAGTTGTAGCATTTCATATAGCTTTAGGCTATCGATCTGATTTTTCTTTAATCCAGCGGTAAAATGATTAAGTTTTGTTTTAGGGGGGAAATTACTTAAACGTGAATTTTTACTATGACTTATTAAGCACAAATTACCGAACTCATGAAGCGAACCACCTTTAAGTGGTTCGAAGTCATTCATTGGATGTTGCGGATAAAAGTGCTCAACTGAGCTTCTAAATGTAAACTCGAACTCAGAAATAACAGCTGTTGAATTACGCTTTTTTCGCCAAAGCAAATAATCAAGATAGTTAAAAACAAAGTTATTCTCTATTTCCCCAAAACACAGCTTATCAATATTAATATCAATTGCGGTTAAATTTTTTGGATAGTCGTTTGATTTCGACTTATAAATCATTTCAAAGTACGTTTTACCCTCTTGGTGAGAGAGAAAACGGTCAAATATAAAGCGTTTAGCTACCCGTCTTAGGTGCTTCATGTAACCTTCAAAATCCACTTCTTCTGCGTTGTATAGATAGTAAAGAGCAGCATTGAGCCAATGTTTATAAACCAAAGTCGGAGTGGAAACATGAAAAGCCGACAGCAACATTAGGCATACTCGGTTTTCTCCCTTAAAGCCATCTTCATCATCTAGTTCATTACTGCCACCAAAAGTGTTTATATAGCTTTGGCTTTTTGTATTATAAAAATGCAGACGTTTTAAGCTCCATTTATCTTTACCGTCACTAAATTCACGTTTGATGATGAATTGGTCAAAAAGGTATTTGCACTTTAATAATGCATAAACGAAGTCTTTTACTGCTTTAACTTTATTGTTGTTGTCTTTTAAATATCTATCAAACTGTTCTAGTAAGCGCTTATCGTCTAATGCGATGTCTTGCTTTGTTAAAACTCGTAACACATGAAGTAAGAAGTTTGAAAAGTTAATCACGCTATTAAAGCGCTCAGGTGTAAGCGAAATATCTGTCCCTAAAGATGACGGTGGTGGCTTGGCTAACATGTCATTGAGCGAAAGAGAGGCGCTTTCAACTTTTCCGCTCTGTTTTGTTTTGGCTACGCTTTCAATACACGCAGCTAAATCAGCATAATTTATTGGCGTAAATTGCCCCCAGTCGTCTTTACCAAATATGCTGTGGCGCTCATCTGTGTTAAAACCATACTGAATGTAACGTTCCATATTAGCGGTAGCGTCCCAGACCTTACTTAATAATTCTTTATCATTGTCATCGGTTAGCACCGACATCAATCTTGCTTTAATCACTTCATGCTTTTCAAGCTGTTCACCACGATTATTCATTACCTCAAAGTAATGATTCAAATCGGTATCTGCTGGTACACAAACACGAGTAATTTCTACTTTATCGAATAAGTAAGAGCAAAACCCTTCTAGCTTAGCTCCAAGCGCTAATAGGCCCTTTTCAAGTAATGTATAACCATTAATTACATCTAAATTATAGTCATCTGTGTTTAGGTGCTCTAAAGCAACGCCCTGAATCAAACTTGCAAAAGTATCAGATGACTTCTGACGACTTTCAAAACTGAGATTTACTACGTCATACCAACCCATATCAAAGGCTTGATACTTAGTGACCATACGTTTAAGAGCAAAAGCCAATAAGGTAAGGGTCGTAAAGCGCTGCTGGCCATCTATGACTTCATAGCTGTCATCTTTGCGCTTAAACACCACCAATGTACCAATATAATAGGTTTGATATTGGTTTATTTTCCTGATAATCCAACACATCTTGTATTAATTGATTAATTTCACCTTCACCCCATGCATAGTTACGTTGATACATAGGGACTAAATATCGGTTAGTATCACTTAATAACTCTTTAACTTTGTAACTATGTATCTGATTGTTCGCATTGACATTACTGCTTTGCACCTTGAGTGCTTGGACATTATTCATAGTACTTCATTTCCTCAAACAGATTAGCGATCTCGGTAAGCTTAGTTCCATTACATTCAGACTTTTTCAATGTTGGTAAAGGCCAATTTAATACATCACTTGGTTGTACTGCTTGTTTTATTCGCTCAAACACATTATGGGTGAGTGCATGTTTATTCATGCGCTCAATACCAACAACCTGCATTTTCAAGCGGCAGCTATAAGCCCAAATAAACAGCTTTTCTATAGCTTGCGATAGCTCATGTGGGCCAAACTTATCTAAATAAAAAATCACCGCGCAATCAAATAGATTACGTATATAGCCATCACCTGTTCGTGTACGTGAACTGTAGTTGTTTAGTGTGTGCAAAATTTCGCAAGCACGTGGTTCTAGTTCGTTATCTAATATGCGAATAAGCTGCTTAGGGTCGTTATTTTTGCTATTACGTTCATCGCTCACTATCTCAGCAATTTTTTGCTGATAATGACTCGTCATTTCAAAAAAGCGCCTACCGTTTATAATCATTTGATCAAGGTGGAAAGGAAAACGCATATGCTGATGATCAATATGGCGCTGATATTGCGCGTTATAGTCATCAACAAAGTGATGGGAAATGCGAAGTGGTTCTACATATGGGTAAAGTCCAACCTGTTCAAGATTTACCCCTTTAAATAATCCCACTTGTGATTTGTTAAAATACAGTGCCGATTTCCCTTGTGCCCAATTGCGAATACGAAATAAGTAGTTAGCAAACAATCGTGCTAGCTGTCCGCTCTCTAAGCTTTCCCAATGGCGCACAGAATCGGCTTTTAATTCGGTTTCAGCGTCTGAAAACTCACGTAAATGAAAGGCTTTTAACAAATCGTGCGGATCTAAATCTCGGCCTCTAGCATTTTGTGAATCAAAAAACTGAAAGGCTTCAGATACATCATTAAGTACAAAAGTAACCACTTCACAGCGTTTCAATAAAAACTCAATATCGGCCTCGGTAAAATCACTTCGTGCTACCGCGCGTTTAGCGGCCATAAAATTTTGATGTAAATTACGATGCGATATATCACTATTAAAGGTTTGACGTTGTAAAAAATTATTAATTGGTTGCTCAAGTGAGAGCAGCAATGTTTTTACATCTTGGCGTTTAATTTGTGCATTGGAGTCATTTGTATTGAGCCGTTCATCTAGCAAGGCTTTTACTAATAGCACAAGAGTGAGCGTACGTTGCTGCCCATCAACAATGTCGAGCGTTTCTTGTTTTTTTTCTGAATGTTGATGAAATACAATAGATCCAAGGCGGTAAGCTAATTTACCTCTATAAATTTTTAAATCACCGAGCAAATCAGCAAGGTTAGCTTGTGTCCATTTGTAAGGGCGTTGATAGTTAGGTATAGCTAAATTACTCTTTTTGAGTAATGTACTAACCGATATAATGTCCTTATTAAGTTTTCCTGTCATAGTTATTATTTCAACTTCACATTTTAGATTATTAAAACTCTTTATTTATAAAGTAATCAAGCAAATTGATTTAAATAAAGTTTATAAATTACAGCTTGTTATGTTTTTTTTTGCTTTATAAAATCACTTAATTGATTGTCTAGTCAAGCAACGGTCAAGCAAATTAATACCAGTGTGGTACGTAGCGCATTGCTTTGGTTCCTGCATCGGCATCATAAGGTTTAATTAAGCCCGCATGGACTGTATCCTTTATTATTCTGCTTACCATTGCGCTATTCTTTTCTGCAATAGCAAAGCGCTCGCGTAGCGACTTATTATTCATATGCTCTCTGTTTACATGCTTTAAACAACAATGCTGATAACAGGCACGAATACGATCTTCTTTGTCCATTTCAGCAAATTCCCTATGACCAAATAAAACAGAACGAGTATGGTGCTCTGTTACTTCAAATAAAGGAGCTGGTAATTGATATAACTCAGTTTGAAAAATAACTTTATCAATACCCGTACCGCGCTCTTCACAAATATTAATACGACGCATAAAAGAAGCTAGCGCTTCGTTACGGCTTCTGGGTGGGGAATCTAAAAATCGGTCTGTATCGACTAGCGGAATACCAGGGTTGGTTATTTCCATGCGCGTATCGAATAGCTCAACCATAGGTCCTGTGCCTGTTAACGAAAAATCTTGGTGAATAATAGCGTTAGCCGCTAATTCGCGTATTGCTAGCTCTGGATACATAGGTACTTCTTTACGAAATGCTTTGCCAATTTCTTCATTAGAAGGCAGTAGGGTCTTTAAATAGTCTATAAGTCCCTCAAAGCCAACGGCATAGCCTTTATTACCTTCGAGTTCTCGTACTGTTTCTACTCGGCTATTCCCTTTATACTGTACTAACCGCACGGCTTTACGAGCTAAATGCTGAAAATCTTGCAGCTTTTTAGCAAATAATATCGCCCCTAAATTGGTAATATGCCATTTACCCGCTTGCGTTGCACTAATGAGTTTATCAGCTTCAAGCGCATTTAAAATCCCTTCGCGACCTTCAGGCAGTGGTAAGTTAACTAAGTCAAAGTAAGAAGGGTAGTCTATAAGCTTTAGTACTTCTTCAACATTGCAGTTTTCTGCTGCTAATTGTTGCTCAAACGGGGTGTTATCAAATACGCGCCATAACGCACGTTCTTTTTCGGGATATTCACGTAGCTTTTTTTTGTAAGAGCCAATACGAATAAACTCTGTACCATCAAATTGCACAGGTGTATGCGCTGCTGCCTGCACCTCCAAAATAACAACAGGTAAATCGTTAACATGGGTAAACTCGTAAAATTGAAAATGTATTTTGGGTGCTGTTTTTTGTAACAACCAGCTCTCTAGCTCTTGCCCTTTATGCTTTTGAGTTGAAGGTTTAAAGTTCGTACCAATTACATCATGGGTCTTATCATCTACACCATAAACTAAGTACGCAGTTTGTTTGCCAAGTAGCGCGGCGGAGTTTGCGAGTGCAGAGATATATTCGCCAATTTTAATCACATCAACATTATGCTTAAATTCCACCCATTCAGTTTCATCGGGTAAATGGCATAACTCTTTTAACAGAGCTCGCAGCTGGGCAAGGCTTTGTTCTGTCGGCATTAGCTACCTCCATCCTGTTCAGTCTCATGTTTTTTTAATGGCAACCTTGTGCGGCCTGTAAGTAGCTGTTGCATCATACCTTGCTTGATTTGGCGCGTTTTCGTCAAGCGTTGTTCAAGGGTTTGGATTTCGTTATCCATATCCGAGAGGATAGTGGCGGTAGCGACTTGTTCTTCTTTTGATGGTAGTGTAATCAACATATCTGCAATCATTTCTCTGCGAACAGAATCCACAGACGACTTTGCTGTCATAGACATGATCCTATCGTAGAAAAAATTGCTAAAGTAAATATAAAAGTAATAACCGTCAATTCGGTCACCAAAGTTATGCATCAAATAAACTCTTTGGTGATAATCAAATTTGCCATTGATGTAATGAAAAATTTTGCCTGTACCAACCCCGTCACCAGCAGTAAGTACAGCTTCTCCATCGAAAGAATAGGTATCAATACGCTCTATAGTTTGTGATCTAACAAAGAATGGGTATTTGCCGCTTGATAATTTATCTTGAGTGTTTCTACTACCTGTAGTTATTGATACAACTGAACCTATTTTTTCAACATCCCAATCCTCAGGGATTTTGCCTAGTTCGCTGGATTTTGTGCCTTTACGCTTACCTTCGTCAGCGCCTTCAGTGTATGTAGCAAACTGCGGTAAACGGGTTTTGCCTGTGAGCAATTGCTGCATGCTGGCGGTTTTAATCGCTTGTTTTTTAGCGATAAGCTTTTCTAGTTCCGTTAATAGCGTGTCAACATCGGATAAGGCACTAGCAATGGCGGTTTGCTCATCAATGTGTGGGGGAACAGGTATAGGGTAGGTTTTTAGTTTTTGCCCATTAATATTAGCCTGACTTACCGCAACACTTAGTATAAGTTTGTTATAAGACTTTATTTGGTTAGTGTTTAAAACATAATTGAGGTACTCAGAATTAAGTAGCTCAGGTTTATTGTTTATTTTTATTAAATATCCAGCATAAATAGCTGGACGTTCACCTCGATAGATTGCTGCTTTACCAACTAAATCTACAGTATTTGTTCTGTTAAAAAGTACCGTGTTTTTCTTTAGTTCATATTTGCTTATCTCGACTGCATCGCTTGTATAAACGAGATCATTCCAGTCAAGAAACCCATCTTGCATGTTTCCCATTCTCAAAACAGGCACATTACCAACTTTTGCTGATTTCGAAGATGAGCCGTATGACACGTCATGAACCAAATCCCCTAAAGAGAGACAGCTCCAGTCAGAAGGCAGCAAACCAAACCTTGTTTGATGGCTTGTTGGATTGTTGTTATTCATTGCTCCACTCCAATCCCATTGCTTTTAAATGACCGGTGACTTTATCGCTTAAGTCATCAACAGACTTTGTTAATGCTGGCAGTGGCGTGCTATAACGCTCTTCCAACTCCTGAACGCGGTTTGCCATTTGTTGGGTGACACGTTCAATTTCAGCAACAATATTGATTTTCAATGTGGCGAGCCATTTGTCATCGACAATTAGGGTTTTGATTTCATCAATACTGAGTTTTTGATATTGGTTAAAAACTGCTAAATCGAGCGCTTCCTGAGCTTCTTTAAATTCGCCCTTGAACTGTGTCACTAAGTCAAGGTTACTAATAAATGTTCTAACCGTATCAATTTCTAGCAAGAAAACAGAATTATCTCCTGACAGTATGGCCTTATCTACTCTGCTCAAGCCGATCTCAAAGGATGCCTTAACTAACTTATTTTGATTTTTAAGTTGTTTATCTAGATCTATATAGTTTTGAAGTAGAGATTGTTGTTCGGCATCTACTGTATCTAATAGTGCCTTAATATTTTTAAGGGTGAGTTTACCTTTTGCATTTTTAGCTAATTCAAATATGGACTGTTCAGATAAAGTTTGAAGGCGCTCTTGAAGATCATAAATAGGTGATTTCAATTCTTGATATTCATTAAACTGATCTCGATCTAAGCCCTTCCAAGCTAACTCAGCAAAATCGTTTAGTGCGAGCATGGCTTCTTTCTTATTGCTAATAGCAGATAAAGTACCATCATCACCTGAATGTTCTTCAATTAAGGATTCTAGTGATTGCACGGCCTCATCTAACTTAGTTTGCAGAGCATCAACCTGTGCTTGTTCATCAGTAAAATAACGAGCGACAATAAGTCTTGGTGGAATAAGTTCAGCTTTGTACTTTTTCTTGTTGATGATTAAGTCAGGCGTTTCTTTAAGCTTTTCACCTTTTTTAGCTACTAACTCACGTAACGTATTACCTGCTTGCCAATCGTCTTGCGCTATTACATAAGCATCATCTTGTAGGGTATCAGCCCAATAATCCATTAGTATTTGGTAAATATCGTATTTACTGAGTAGTTCGCTATTGGCATAGGCGCTAAGCAAGTTTTCTGAAATATTAAAGATAAAGTCTTTTGGATTATCGCCTACTTTTATCTCTTTTAATTTAGCTTCAGGTATCCACTTTTTAAATGGCAATAAGCTGCGGCTGGCAAAGTCTTTAAATTCTTGATGAGCAAGAATGCTGCTTTTAACTTGGCTGGCTTCCAGCATACAGAGGCTGTAACCGCTTCGTTTAAATTCAGGCGCTGGCTTGAATAAAGTCGCTCGAATACTTGGGAATACCTGCCAGTAATGCTCAAGGGCATCAATATCTCGGTTAGGAATACCGCCTTGCAGGTGGGCGCTTAAATCGTGTAAATCCTCTGGCTCAGATGAGTCAATATAACGAGGGATATTAAGGTTGTAATCGTTTTTGGCTATTTCATCTAAGGTGACTAAACGGCTGAAGCGTTCAAGCTGTAAACCTTTGTTAAATACATCAACAATTTTATGAATATCTTGACTGCGCAGGCGGTTTTTATTGCCATCTTTAATAAAGCCTTTGGAAGCATCAATCATAAAAATAGAGCGACCTTCAATGGTCGGTAGGTTTTTATCGTCTTCATTAAAATTAGTAACTGCTTTTTGCGCGTGTTCTTTGTCGATCACGATAATACAAGCAGGAATGCCCGTACCGTAAAACAGGTTAGCGGGTAAGCCAATAATGCCTTTGATGTAACCTTGCTTGATTAGGTTTTCACGAATGGTGGCTTCGGCATTACCACGAAATAAAACACCATGCGGTAAGATAACCGCGCCTTTACCGGTACTTTTTAAGCTTTTAATAATGTGTAGTAAAAAGGTGTAGTCGCCGTTTTTTTCTGGTGGTATGCCCCACGTAAAACGGTTATATAAATCGTTTTCTGGCGTTAAGCCGCTAGTCCAGTTTTTGTTAGAAAAAGGCGGGTTAGCGACTGCAAAATCAAATGTTTTAAGTTGGCCATCTGCGTCTTTCCAGTGTGGTTCTGAAAGCGTATTACCCTTGAAAATTTTAGCCGTTGTATTGTTGTGCAATATCATGTTCATACGAGCGAGTGCGCTAGTCGCGTTATCCATTTCTTGCCCGTATATAGACAGCCCTCGGGGTGCTTCGTCACTGGCTTTTAATAATAACGAACCAGAGCCCGATGTAGGATCGTACGCGGTAGCATCTTGCGGGGTATCTTTTGTTATTCCCACTACTTTGGCTAATATTTGAGAAACCTCAGATGGCGTATAAAACTGGCCTTTTGATTTACCTGATTCAGTAGCAAAGTGACGCATTAGAAACTCATAAGCATCACCTAATAAGTCGTCGCCGCCAGCGCGGTTGGTTGATAAGTCCAATCCCTGAAATATACCTACCAATTTGGTTAGGCGGTCAATCATGTCCTTGCCTTTACCGAGCTTGTCTTCATCGTTAAAGTCGGCAACATCAATCACGCCCTTAAGGTCGTTTTCTTCAGCAAGGGCTGAAATGATTTTATTAATTTTATCGCCAATTTCTTTATCGCCTTTAGCGGCAATCATATCGTCGTAGCTTGCACCTTTTGGTACGACTATCATGCCGTAAGGATCGCCTTTAAATTTGTCACTTACGTACTTCATAAATAACATAGTCAGTACGTAGTCTTTATATTGACTGGCATCCATACCACCACGTAGTTCGTCACAACTTGCCCAAAGAGATGAATAGAGTTCTGTTTTTTTAATAGCCATTGGAGTTTCGTTTAATCCTTGTGAAAGCGTTATTAGAGCAAGTCGGTGCTTAAGCCTGCGGCTTTGAGTCGTTGAGTGAGGTTGCGCATTTTTGAAAATTCAGTGCCAAAACTGTCTTTTAACCCTACACCTTGGCAAAATTCTCTAGCAGTTATGCTTTTTAAATTATCAGCGTATTTAATCATTTGTAGGTGCATTTCGACAGTAAACTGATTGCGTGGCGCGTTGTTTAACGCTGTTTTGATATTATCGAATATCACTTGCTCGTTCATAAGAGTGTACTTTGAGAAGAGTATTTAGCTAATTTATATAAATTAGCTAAATAAGCAAGTGGAGATTGGGTTTATAGTCAGAAATGCTAACTCTATAAGTCGATATTAAGGATTAAGGTCTCTGAGTTTATCGAGTTCATCTACACGTAAGTTTAACGACATCACTAAATTTAAGATTAATTCTTCAGGAGTTAAACTTTCACGATTAAATGCGGAGTCTATTAATTGCTCAGTTATTGGGTGCAGAGTTAAATCTTTTGCTAAGCCATAAACTTCCTCAAGATCTAAATCGTCAGCTTTGGGAGCGGATACCTCAAAGGGTATTTCTTTTTTAGTTTTTTGCTTAGCTAAAATCTTTTTAATTTTTTTCTGGTGTTTTAACGATTCTTGCTCCAGCTCTTCCTTTAAGCGGTCCGTTTTATTTTTAACTGTGTTTTTCAGTATTTTTTTGGCTTGCTGTGCAGCATCATGGGAGTCATCAATAATAGTGCCCATTCTAGTTTGTGGTGCATAAGTGTGCTGCAAACTAAAGGAGACATCATAAACGTCATCACCTAAAACTCGATTAGTCCAACCTTTAAGTGTTTCATTTTCATCTATAGGGCCTGGTACATTAGTTCTAGCAATATTCCCTTCAAAGTCGACAATAACACCGTACACTTCCATAATTCTGCGGCAATAATTATGTTTATTCATTTTAATTCCTTATTTACAACCCAAATATTGGTGAGGTTTTTTGTATCCATCATTTCGTTAATTTCAATTAGCTTAAGATAAGCTTTACTCTTACCCGTTTTATGTTCTGGTTTAGCGAGTTTTGAATTTGCCATAGTAACAGGGGTTACGTTTATGTAGTGAAAGCTATCTAAGCGGGTAAGAACTTTATTCAAAGTATCGGTAGAAACTGAAGTTTTAAATAACTTATGTAGCTGCTTTGTAAGCGGAGTGGGGTCTATTTCTCTTTCAAATCCATCGCTAAAAACAATATCTATCCCAAATTCGCCATAATTTTCGAGGTCTAACTCTTTTGAGGTACATAGGTAAACTTTCCCTTCTCCACTGTGACGCCATTCAAGTATCTCAAATAAGGCTAAGGCTATTTTAATATCAAGTGGTTGTAAGTTAGGGTTGGAGATAACATTTAAAGCAAAATGTTCGTCTCCTTCAGGGGCTTTATCAAATGCAAATACATCGCCATTGTTGTTTTTAGTTGAGCTTTGTAATAGTGGGCGATGAATGTATGTCTCATCACGAGCTCTATATTCTTTTGATAATTTTGAGTTTTGGTGCTTATTTTTGATAGTAATAGGGTTATCACATGAGCCAGGGTTTTTATTAATTATTTCCATATAAATCCTAATAAAGTTTATTTTAACGCTTCAACCTAATTTATTTAAATTTTTTCTTTTAAAACAGTGTCTTACAAGGTGTTGCAATTTATCAATGAAAAAAAACCAAAGAAACCACACTAAAACCATTTAAAATCAATGCATTACGCTCGTTTTGTTTTGCATTTTTTACGTTATAAAATACTACTTTATACCGGTTACTATGTACTTATTGATTACAAACAACTAGGTACATAGCATGAACACAACCCCTCAATTAAAACGTATTGTGGCACACTTTGCCACTGAATTATTAGAAGAATTCGACGTAGAAGAGCTTTGGCAAGATAAGCTATTTAAAAAGGCTTTGTGTAACATTTCGGGCTTTAGCTATACAAATTTACAGGGCTTAGATGCTGATGATTTGACCTCGAGATTAGATCATTTAGCAATAAACACAATGCCTAAAACGTTACAAAATAATGTGCATATATTCTGTAAAGCGTTTGGACTACCAAAAGCGGTTACTCCTTTAGTTATTTTTTCGTGCTGTATGACGCTCAGTAAACCATTACGCGAACTTGTTGAATACTTACGTGACGATTATGCGAGCGTTATTTTAGAAAAAATAGCTTATGTGGTTGGTATTGATGAAGCACTACTCATCAAGCAAATTGGATTAATTATTGAATCTGGCATGTATTCAATGGATATGGAGATATTTGCAGGGGAAGATGAGTTTTTAATACTACCAAACGCAATTGCTAAAAGTCTTCTCGAGGGTAAGTTAAATAGTGAAAGTGATATTTTATCTAACTTGGTTACTCCTTGTGAAGCTTCTGAGCTTAGCGCTGCTGATTTATCTCACCTAGATTTAAATACATTACTAAAAGCTACGCAAAATGCGACTAAGACCGGTGGGCAAGCATTGAGTATTTTATTTTATGGTGTGCCAGGTTCAGGTAAAACTTCATTGGCGAAATATATAGCGCAAGTCTGTGGTTCGCAGCTGCTAAAGGTACAAGCTAAAGGTAGTAATTTAATAAATCCAACAAACGAGCTCGATAGCCGAAGCGCAAGCTCTGAGCTGCGTTTAGAGCACTTTAATGTGGTGAGTAAGTTGGTAGGTAAACGTAAAAAAACAATGCTGTTACTGGATGAGTGTGAAAACATTTTTGAGCGTGATTTATTCTCTAAAAGCTTTTCAAAAGAGTTACTTCATACCTATATTGAAAATCATCCTGTAGTGAGTATTTGGATCACCAATCATTTAGAGAATTTACCACAGAGCGTTATTAGGCGATTTAATATTGTTTACGAAATTCCTGAACTAAACAAAGCAACTAAAGAAAAAATGATTGGCAAATATGTAAAAGGTTTGAGTGTTGGTAACAGTTTTATAAGTAAATTAGCTACTCAACAAAACTTACTGCCAGCCCATATTGCTAAAGCTGTTCATGTAGCTAGGTTATGCGGATTTAAAGCACAGAGTGCGCGTGAATGCATAGAGGAGAATATTCAAGACACTTTAACTGCATGCGGCTTTTCGGCTCACGAATTAACTTATCAAGCAGCGCAAAAGTTTAACCCTAAAATGGTGAATATAGAGTCTGAGTATGCATCACTCGAACAGGTAGAAGAGGCTGTCATTGAATATTCGAGTTCACGAACTCTACTAACGGGTCCGCCAGGCACAGGTAAAACAGCTTTTGTAAATTACTTATGCGAAAAAGCTGATTTTAAACTTATTTCAGTCAAAGCATCTGACTTATTAAGCAAGTGGGTTGGCGAAAGTGAGCAAAATATTGCTCAACTATTTAAACAAGCTACACAAGAAGGAAGTGCAATATTTATCGATGAGGCGGATAGCTTGCTATGCAGCCGCGAACAAGCGAATGCAAATTGGGAGGTGCAAACAGTTAATGAATTACTATGCCATATGGAGCAATTTCAACTTCCACTTTTTGCCGCAACTAACTTTGCTAAAAATTTAGATAAAGCGGTAATGAGGCGATTTGATTTTAATTTAAATTTAACCTATTTGACTCCGGTACAGGCTAAGCAATTATTTAAAGATACATTAGGTCCAGGAGTGTTAAATAAGCACTTAATGCATGAGTTATTCAAGCTTACAAAGCTCACACCAGGTGACTTCGCGATTGTAAAAAGGCAAATGAAGTTTTCAAAAAAGCGCATGACTCAAGAGCGAATGTTATCGATTTTACAGGAGCAAAATGATCTTAAAGAGGGCGGTAAGAAGAAGATTGGGTTTGTTTAATTGGGCTCACAACATTACGACGCACTTAATTTTTAATAGTTTGATTGAAACAGATATAAACATTAATAATGTTGATGCATTTGAATTTTGTACATTTAAAGGTCGCATGCTATGAGAAAACGGAGCTAAACTTGGGTGGTATGAATGCAATCTCGATAAAAAATCTTGCTATATAACTAATGCCGCTGTTGTGATAAAGAGTTAATATAAATGAAGACTATTGAGTTATCACTCTTAAATATCAATCGAACTTCCAAATACTAAATACCATATAATGTGGGTATTTATTGTGACTTAATTTACATTCCAAATAAGAATTTGATTTTAGCAAGTTTAAAAATATATCTAAATTAAAGGGAACATAATGTTTAAGATAGACCGAACGTCAAACAGTATTACACCGATCAAAAATAAAAGTTTTACTGAGCTTGGTTTTACTGAGCGAAACCATTTACAGGAATGGTTGGCAAATCATTCAAATGCATTTGGTGAAGAGCTATTAATTATTCAAAAAGAGTTCGCTGGATTTGAAGATACCCGAGAGCGCTTAGATTTATTGGCGTTGGATAAGGAAGGTAACTTAGTAATTATTGAGAATAAATTAGATGATAGTGGGCGTGATGTTGTATGGCAGGCGATGAAATATGCAGCTTATTGCTCAACGTTAACAACTATACAAATTATTTCTATCTTTAAAGATTATTTGAAAAGTTTAGATGGGGATGCGGATGACGCTTCTAAGGTTATTTATGAATTCTTGGACGAAAGTGAGGAGTCAGAAGTAATTCTAAATGAAGATATTAAACAGCGCGTTATTTTAGTTGCGGCCAATTTTAGAAAAGAAGTGACTAGCACTGTTTTGTGGTTCAGAGAGCATGGTTTAGATATTACATGTATTGAAGTTAAGCCTTACCAGCTTGGGCAGGAATTAGCGCTTAGTGTAAATAAAATAATCCCACTAAAAGAGACTGAAGATTATTTAATTTCTATGAGAGAAAAAGCCGAAAGTCAGGTGAAAGCAAAACAAAATGGTAATCGACATACTAAACGAATATCATTTTGGAAAAAGCTCATGCCACAACTTTTGGAGAACAACAGTCAATCGTTTGTTAATACAAAAATACAGCCAAAGTCCTTAATACATTCTAAGTCATTAGCTACAGGTCAAAAATTACAGCTAAATTTTAGCCGTGATCATGTAGCTGTAAGGCTTTTAATTAAATTTAATGACTTTAAGACACAAGAAAAAGCCTTTAATCAATTATTTTTAAATAGAAAAAATATTGAAACTCAATTAGGTTTTGACCTTGACTGGGTTATTGGAAAAGATAATAGAGCGGCTGTCATTCAAGTTAAATATGAATGTGATGGATATGATGAGGCCAAGTGGGATGATTATTGCCAATGGCTACTTAAAAAAGTAATTGCTTTTGAAACGGCTTTTACTCCAAAGTTATATTCGAGTAAATAAGAAAGAAGCAAGGGTAGGTTAAATATTGTTACCAAACTAAGTCAGGCCAAGTTGCGTTGAGTCTTCTATGTTGCGAAGTAGTCTTGAAATGAGGTGGTTGTTGAGCAAGCTCAGAATAAACCTTATCTGTATTAGTTCAGACAAGATCTGACACATCAACTTGAAAAAGTGAGAGTTACCCGTTTTGATAAAAGGTGTCGAATCTTTAAATCAAAACATATAAGAGGTAACTCTCATGCTATATACTAACAATCCAATTATTAAACACAAAGCGGGTTTACTTAATCTTGCAGAAGAACTTGGCAACGTATCAAGAGCCTGCAAAGTGATGGGCGTATCCCGTGATACATTTTATCGATATCAAGAACTCGTCGAAGACGGTGGACTTGATGCGTTAATTGATAAAAGTCGTAGAGCGCCAAACTTAAAAAATAGAGTTGATGAAGCAACTGAACAAGCCGTCATTAAATACGCTGTCGATTATCCAGCTCATGGCCAACACAGAACGAGTAATGAACTCAGAAAACAAGGCGTATTCGTTTCTGGCAGCGGTGTTCGTTCAATATGGCTACGTCATGACCTAGAGAACTTCAAAAAGCGTCTCAAGGCACTAGAAAATAAAGTTGCTAACGAAGGTATTATTCTCACCGACGCTCAAGTAGCTGCGCTTGAAAAGAAAAAACATGATGACGAAGCGTGTGGTGAAATTGAAACGGCTCACCCAGGTTATCTAGGCTCTCAAGATACATTTTACGTGGGTAATCTCAAAGGCGTTGGGCGTATCTACCAACAAACCTTCGTTGATACATACAGCAAAGTAGCGTTCGCTAAGCTCTACACCACGAAAACGCCAATTACTGCGGCTGACATACTCAACGACAAAGTACTGCCGTACTTCGAACAGTACGAGCTTCCCATGCTACGTATTCTAACCGATAGAGGCACTGAATATTGTGGCAAAGTCGAACATCATGATTACCAGTTATATCTGGCTATTAATGATATCGATCATACAAAAACCAAAGCTATGTCACCGCAAACAAATGGTATCTGCGAACGCTTCCAC
>NZ_JWIG01000015.1 GCF_000814675.1 Pseudoalteromonas distincta
GGTTTAACAGGCCTAAAGAATAATATCCTTTATCAAACATAGTCAGTGAATTATCTGGTGTACGTTCAATTAAACGCTCAGCTAATTTCATCTCGTTGGTTTTATAGTTATCAAACTCGCTACTGAGAAGTTGATGGCTGGTCAATTCCATATGACAGACCATGCGTATTTGAGGAAAGGCTGTATCACCGTATTGGTTGCTACCTGAAGAGAAGGCTTTACGATTATCAGGCGTGTCGGCTGTTCGCCACACAACACCGTCAACAGCTAATAGGTTCAAACCATTCCATGTTTCGAATGACTGTTGCTTATACATTGATTGAGCAGATTTATTGAAAACGTGTTTAACGGAATCATCACCTAACCTTTGTCTCGCCTGTACCATCGCACTTGGAGCAACGAGTTGGTTCTTGCCAGGTAACATGATATCTAGCTTATTAGCGATATTCCAAACTGATTCTTTTCGAAACAATGCCATGCCAATAACTGACCACAAAACGGCTTCAAGCGGTAATCTTCGCTTACGAACGGTTGCAATCCCTGCTTGTTGAAAACCTTGTTCAATGATTTCAGGGTCAAGAATTTCTGATAATTTTTCAAAGGTATGGTATCGGCTGCTTTCTTCAAGTGTTGCTTGCAGTGCTTGTTCTATATTCACAAAAAATCCGTAGTTAGTTTCCTAACTACGGATTTTGCATGATCGTTTGGATCGGTCAACCGGTCATTTTCTTAACTGATCGGCATTAAGCCTGGGCTCCTTTTTAGTATGCTATTAATAGCATTTAATTAGCGAAGTAACGACTCAGTTAATACTGGACGAATTTCGCGAATAATTGCTTGAGTCAGTTTTGGTGAACCACAGATAATATTGCCGCTGTGGTTATAGTTATTACCACCGGCGAAATCTACAACCATACCGCCCGCTTCTTTAACCATTAGTTCGCCCGCAGCAGAGTTCCAAGGTTTTAAACCAATTTCAAAAAATCCATCAACACGGCCAGCTGCAACGTATGCCATATCTAAAGCAGAACAACCTGCACGGCGAATATCAGCAGTGTGTACAAATAATGCTTTAAACGCTTCAGTGTATGCATCCATGTGGTTTTTGTTTTTGAAAGGGAAACCAGTAGCAAGTACAGTGCCTGCAAGAACCGTAGTTTTGCTAACGCGTAGACGTTTACTGTTTAACTGAGTGCCTTGACCGCGAGATGCAGTGAAAAGCTCACCACGAATTGGATCATAAATAACAGCTTGGTCTAAACGACCTTTAACTTTAAGTGCGATAGAAACCGCGTAATGAGGGATACCTTTGATGAAGTTAGTTGTTCCATCGATAGGATCTACAATCCATTGGTAATCATCATCCTTGCCTTTATGCTCACCTAGTTCTTCACCAACAATTGAGTGAGTAGGGTAAGACTGTAAAATAGTGTCACGAATTACGGCTTCGGCTTCTTTATCAATGTTAGTTACTAAGTCGTTAGCGCCTTTTTGTTGCACTTCAACTTTTGATAAATCTTCACTTGCGCGAAGTAAAATTTTGCCTGCGTTGCGCGCAGCGCGAACCGCAATGTTTAACATTGGATGCATGGTATTACCTTTGGGTTGTAAAAGAACGTTTATATATTTCAGCCGGCGTATTTTAGCGACTTTTGCCATAAAGTAAACAATAAACCCTAAATACTTGTGTTTGTTTTTTATACAAGATTGAAAAGTTTAAATATTTTTAAAAAATAATTATCTGCATTTAAATAAATTAATTTTAAATAACACTTTACCTAAAGTTAACTTGAGGTTTTATCGTGCTCCTAACTTAACTGATAGGATAACATTATGTATTTAGAGCACGTAAACTTAGTCGTGAGTGATATAGATAGTATGCTTACATTTTATCGCGCTGTATTTCCGCATTGGTCAATCAGAAGTGAAGGCAGAGGTGATTGGCATGGAAAACCAAGACGCTGGGTACACTTTGGAGATGACACGCATTACATTGCGATAAGCAGTCATGGGGAGGGTGAAAACAGAAACTTATCGGGCCATCAAATTGGTTTTGCACACTTTGCTTATGTAACTAATAATTTAAGCGCAGTAGTAATGCGCTTAAATAAAGCGGGTTTTACTCTAAGCAAGCAAGGTAGCGAGAATCCTTTCAGAAAGAATGTCTACTTTATTGATCCTGCAGGGTTTGAAGTTGAGTTTGTAGAGTATTTAAGTGATATACCAAGCGAGCGAAATAACGATTTATAATAAAATACCAAGCAGCACGTTAAAGTGCTGCTACTCAATTATAGTGAGCGGTTATTATTACCCGTGCCAAACTGGGTTTTTAGCTCATTTGCAAAGCTTATAAATTTTTCTTTAATTGTGCGCTTTATTTTCACTTCAACCGAGCCCATTACTGCCTTTCCTTCAATATGAATTGTAGGGCCTTGGCGTTTGTTAAGCGACACAGATTTATTTTCAAGGCTACTTAAAATACAAAACATTTTAGACACTACATTGACATGCTCTGGTACGTAAATTTCATCGCTACCAAAAATACAGTTAACGTGAATAGTTACATTTTGATGCGCAAAAATAGCATCGGTAAAATCAAGCACCACCGATCCCATAAAGTTACTCAAATATATATTTTTTGGCACAACCCACTGACCACTTCGCTCGTTAGATCCTAAAATACTGCGTAATGTAAAATCATCATCACTGTTTTGCTGTGCACTATAATGTGGTGTAAATTGCGATTGTTTTTCTGCTTTATATTGCTGATCGGTATTAAGTGTTAAATCTTCTACTAAGGCTAGCAGTGCTTCGTTATTAGGTGCATCCATCGCATTATCTAAACGTCTTTCAAATGCATCAACAGAAATAACACCATGACTGTAATTATAAATTAATTGATCAATCACTTGTTCGCGTACTTGTTCTATTGGGCGGTCTTCAACTTTTACAGACATGAGTTATTCCTTCTTATATTTACTATTGATACTGCTCTTGTAGTTAAGCTGCAAACCGCGTACCAAATATAATTTCATTAATTATCAATTGGTTATTTTTAACGGTGTTTTTTGTTTTGTTATATTAACGATAGATTAACCAAAAGAGCAATTATCTAGCTATTTTCACTATTTGAGAAAGTTTTACCGAGTAGCCTGTAAATAGTTACACAAACATAGATAAGGCTTTATCTTTTAATTAACTCAAGCCCTTGAATTTTAAGTATAAATAAAGTTGGCCTGAAGCTCGCATTAGTTAAAGTGTCTTTAATCAAAAGGAGAAAGATTATGAAAACATTTAACAAATCTATTATCGCAGCTCTAGTTCTTGGTACTACGGCTATGGGTGCCCAAGCAAACAGCTGGGAAAACGAAAGTAAAGATGCTTGGATTGATGGTAAGGCAGAAACCGTTCTACTTATGAACACTAATCTAAACAACTTTGACATTAACACTGATGTAAAAAATGGCAAGGTAGTACTTACAGGTAAAGTTAATAGCGAACTTGATAAAGAGCTAGCAGAAGAACTTGTACTTAGCCTAGATGGTGTAACTGATGTTGATAACAGCCTTACTGTTGTTAAAAGCATGGACACCGAAGATAAAAGCAACGACATGATGGACGATGATGATAACGACCTAACGGACGCTAAAATCACCACTGTAATCACAACTCGATTCCTGTTTGACTCAGAAGTAGGTGGTACAGACATTGATGTTGATACCGACAACGGTGTGGTAACTCTGAATGGCTCTGTAGAGTCTGAAGCTGAAAAGCAACTAGCAGTTAAAATTGCTAAAAATGCTGAAGATGTTCGCGACGTAGTTGATAAACTAGCTATTGTTGCTGAATAATACAGTATAGTTAAGGCCCAGTAATGCTGGGCTTTAAGTCTTTTCAATGTTTAATTTAAATGGAGTTTGATCATGGATATTATTCGTATAATACTTTCGGTTTTATTACCGCCATTAGGTGTGTTTTTGCAAGTTGGCTTAGGGATGCATTTTTGGTTAAATATTCTATTAACACTGCTAGGTTATTTCCCAGGGTTAATACATGCAATCTACATTATTGCGAAAAAATAATGACAGGTTATATATTGTGTAAGCCGACTGCTGAGGTTTAGCTAAATACTTCAGTACCGATCGGCTCACAATATTAGTTTTTAGAGAGTTTTTAGAGCGTTTTTAGATAGTTTTTAGGTTAAATCCAATTTTTAAAGCTCTTCAACCCATTAATTCACTTCCTTAACTCACTCCCAATATTATTTTAAAATTATACTTATTGTTTACTAATAAGCTTTCCAGCTAACAGTCGCGCTCAGATTCTGACTTGATGCCATTTAGGAAGTCTTCAACATTAGCGTGTTTATACATCTACAATATACAATCAAATACTTTATTATTTAGTGACAATATTACCTTCACTTCTAGTGTTATCATTAAACTAGGTTTTTAGGCATATTGAGGTAGTAAATTGAATATTCGACTTATACTGTCAGGTGTTGTGTCTTTCGTTTTTTATTTTAGTTGGGCCTACTGGGCAAATAGTGCGGCAGACATTGCTAAATCGGTTACGCTTCAAGCTGCATTAGTGCAAGGTTTGTATAGTGGATTTGTAACGCTTTTTTTTACCTTTATTTTAGAAAGGGTCGTCAACAAGTATAAGTTTAGTTATGTAACGCTTGCGTTTGTAACTCCAATTATTTGTATGTTTCATTCTAAAACACCACAAAACGTAGCAATACGACAAAGTTTTAACAATGCAATTAACTCTAGCGCCTCGTATTTAAGTAATAAAAAAATAGCAGGCGTACTTTTTGCTCCTATTATTCCGATTACTGTTCAATCGAGCTTAGTGATTATGGTAAATGTAATTAATCAGACACCTAATTTGGCACTGACAGTAGCCCCAAGCATATTTTTTACAGCCTTGTATGCCTATACATATATGTTAGCTTTGCTTAAAAAGTAGAGGGTTAAATATAAAAGACTATATGGGATAGGGTTTTTTATAATTTAATGCAGTGAATAACACGGGAAATATCTTACATTTTATGTTTATGCCCACTTAAAAGATTACTATTTAAGCAGTTAGCTTGTTGATTGTTAAAATAAAGGTTTTTGGTAGTGACAAGCACCTAAAAAGTTTTTATACTGCAACCCGCTTTAGTCGCTCTGTGACTGAACGCTTCAAAAATTAACTGTCTAGCAGTTATATAAAAGTTGGCCCCTTAGCTCAGTTGGTTAGAGCACACGACTCATAATCGTTAGGTCCCCAGTTCGAGTCTGGGAGGGGCCACCACTTTTACAAAATTCCCAAGTAAACACCTATCCAAATTATTTCAAGCTACATTAATTTAATATTGTGTAATTTTTATTCTTTAGTTACCCCTAATAATAAACGTAATCTAAATAAAGTTAATCCATAGATTAAGCTAAGCTTTCTTAAATTTGGAATAGTGCGAATGCACTATTAAATTCCAGCGTTAGATCAGATGCTTTGCTTTATAAGTGACAGTGATCAGCATTTAATTTCAGAAGACAAAAAAGCCCCTATTGGGGCTTTTTACTTACTAGTGTTTACTTTTATTGCTCAAAACTACAAGAGTTAACTAATTTTTACGGTATATCTCATGCTCAATATCGTAAATATTTACGCTTAGACTGTCTGATGCTCTGCAATATGTTTTTAAACATGAAAGTAGCAGTTCGCTTAACATTTGTTTTTGCTCAATTGAGCGTCCTGCCAAAATATGTACCGCGATATGTATAAACCCTGATTTTCCTGCGCCAAGTTGATATTGCTGATAAGCAATAGCACGTGTTTTTATGGTTTCTAATTCAAACAAGTTACTTTCGAAAGCGGTTGTATGAATTTTTTCTACCAGTACTTGAGGTAAAACGGGGAGGTCTTCTGAGTGTTCAATAATAATGTGCGGCATTTAGGCGTTTCCTATTATGAGTTACTGCATGAGCGAGAGGTAATTGTATCAAATACAAGAGGGGTCACTAAACCCTGAGCTATCTAAAATCTTTACTTTAAACTAATTTAGTCGTATTTATTTTTGATGTTAGTATAAAAACAAACAGGTGAACCTTCGCTTAGTAACTTATCTACTAAGTTACCTATATATTGATTAAGGATAAGTATGAAATTACCACAAAAATTTAAACGTTTAGCTTTACTTGCAGGTGCAATTTTTACGTTAAGTGCTTGCTCTGACGATGTTGCGTCGGTAAGCCTTGGGTTATTTACAACTAAAGATGTTGTGGTGAATTCGCAGCAAGATCCTATTGTTGAGGGCGTTACTTGTCATATTAGTCATATAGAGGCTAATTTGGACTTTTCTGATCCCTCTGATATGTCTATAGCGTGTCGTCAAACGGGGCCAATTACAGCGCAGCAGCTACAAAAAATAGACCGTAGCAAGTCGGGCGAAGTGATCTTTAAATCATCTAAAAGTATATTATTTAAATCACTAAAAGTGCGTCGTATTTACGATGCTGAAAATCGTACTTTATTGTACTTATCGTACTCAACTAAAGAGTCCAGTGGTAGCCACCACCATGCGCTATCAACAGTGCCGCTATACAATACTCAAGCGTGGGACTGGGCGCTTACACAAAAAGACTAAGTTAGCACCTACGTAAGCACCTAAACTAAAACCTAAAAGAGCACACTATGTTAGCTTTATTTAAATCAAAGCCATTATTAGAGCAGCAAGAACAGCAATGGCTTATTGATACATTTATTTGGGCTGTAGAAAACTTTGATGCTGAGTTTTTTACAAAGCACACTCAAATAATACTGCCAACGGCTACTTTTTTCCCTGATTCGGTATCGAGCATTGAAGAAATGGCGAGTAATGTTTTTAACCGCGTTACTAATTACGCGGGTATGAACGCATGGCCTATCCAACTAGTTGCACCGCAGCAATTACAACCGCAAGTTTTTCCACACTTTGAATTTAGCAATGAAATACGTGGCGAAGGCAGCCATCTAATTGTGCCGCCAAGCCATACGATTAATATTTCTTTTAATCCTAACCAGATTAATCAGCCACAAGATTTAGTGGCAAGTTATGCAGGTACTCTGGCCACCATACTTATTCATCACGTTGGGGTGCTACCGCCAGGTGGTAGGGAGTATTTACCACAAGCTGCTGATGCACTTGCTTGTTTTTTAGGGTTTGGTGTGATGATGAGTAATACGGTGTATCAGTTTAAAGGCGGGTGTGGCTCTTGCTATAACCCATACGCTAACCGTGAAGCTAAGTTAAGTGAAACGCATACGGTATTTATGCATGCCCTAATTAGTTACTTTAAAAACGATAAGGTGTCTAAAAAGCACTTAAAGCCGCATTTACGTGGTCAGTTTAAAAAAGCACAAAAAGAAATTAAAGCATTGGTAGATAATTCGGCCAACCCGCTGTTATTAGCTTATTCGCCAAACTAGCAAGGATTTGCGTGGAATACTTAGATGAATTTTTACTGATTGTTATTGCTCATTTTTTTGCAGTAGCAAGCCCTGGGCCTGACTTTGCCGTAGTACTTAAGCAAAGTGTGCAACAAGGAAGGCGCAATGCATTGTGGACAAGCGCCGGTGTTGGCGCTGCTATTTTACTGCACGTTGCCTATTGCGTTTTAGGTGTTGCGCTTATTTTAACGCAATCGCCTAGTTTATTTATGGCGCTTAAGTACCTTGCTGGTGCATATTTAGCTTACTTAGGCGTACAAGCTCTTAGAGCTGCAAAACCGCCTGCAAGTAATGAAGGCGAGGCTGTAAAAGATGTTGAAAACAAAACCGTTCAAGAGGAACCCGTTTGGGTGGCTTTTAGGCGCGGCTTTTTCACCAATGCATTAAACCCAAAAGCCACGTTATTTTTTATGTCGTTATTTACACTCGTGATTAGCCCAACAACACCTACTAGCATACAGATTGGCTACGGCGTGTACATGGCATTGGCTACTTGGGCGTGGTTTTCAATGCTTTCAATGATGCTTTCTCGCGATAATGTAAGGGGCTTTTTCCAACAACGCGGTTATTGGTTTGACCGTGGAATTGGCATTATCTTAATTGCACTTGCAGTACGTGTTGTTATTTAACTTATTCAAAAAGCGCAGGAGATAAAAATGCCGCTATATAATTTTTCGTTTGGTTCTAATATGTCATCTAATCGTTTGTTAGCGCGCTTGCCCAATGTAAAGCGTGTAGGAACTGCGGTACTTAAAGGCTACGAGCTTACTTTTGATATGCTATTTAAAGATGGCTCAGGTAAATGCAGTATTTGTCCAAGCGATAAAGAAGATGCATTGGTTTACGGCGTTATTTATGAGCTCAATGAAGAAGAAAAAGCTATTTTAGACAGTATTGAAGGGCCAGGTTACGATTGTGTAGATATAGCCCCAACGCTTTTAACGGGTGAGACTGTAGCCGCACATTGTTATATAGCTAATACCCATGACAGCGATGTACTACCATATGATTGGTATATAAAACACGTTCATCGCGGTTCACTTGAAGCGGGCGTACCAAAAGAATACAGTGATGCCATATTAAATCGCGCACAAAAAAGCGACACCAATCAAGAGCGCGCAGCAATTGAATTTGCAGTTCATCAAAAATAATAAAATAGGATTGATATGAAATTAACCAAACTTGCCGCAATTGCACTATTAGCAGGCACTACGTTTAGCAGCTGGGCACAAGTTGATACCAACAAAATTGACGACGTAATTAAAGCGTCAATGGCACGTTTTGACGTACCCGGTATGGCAGTTGCCATTGTTGAAAACGATAAAGTAATATTTGCTAAAGGCTTTGGTGTAACTAATCTCGATACCAACAAAAAAGTAAACAAAGACACTTTATTTGGTATTGCTTCAAACACAAAAGCATTCACTACTGCGGCACTGGCAAAGTTGGTTGATGAAGGTAAATTAAGCTGGGATGACCGCGTAATTGATCATTTACCAGAGTTTAGATTGTACGACTCGTACGTAACACGCGAAATGCGTATTCGTGACTTATTAAGCCATCGCAGTGGGCTTGGGCTTGGGCAAGGCGATTTAATGATTTGGCCAAGTACCGATAAATCAGTTGATGAAATTTTAGCGGGATTACAGTATTTAAAACCAGCGAGCAGCTTTCGTAGTAAGTACGCTTATAACAACTTGATGTTTGTTACCGCTGGTGAAGTGGTTGCACGTGTGTCGGGTATGAGCTGGAACGATTACATCGAAAAAAATATATTACAGCCGCTGCACATGGATAACTCACGCGCGGGCTTTTCACGTATTCCTAAAAGTAATAAAAACTGGGCGACAGGTCATATTCCTATGGATGGCACGCTTCATCCATTTTTTGTGAACTACCTTGAGGACTTTAGAGGCGCAGGCGCCATTGCTTCAAGTGTAAGCGACATGAGCCAATGGCTTCGTACGCAATTAGCGGGCGGTAAAATGCCTAATGGCGAGCAGCTGTTTAGCGAAAAGCAACAAGCGCAAATGTGGCACCCACATATTACGTCTATGGCGTCTAAAAGTGCGTTTGAATCGTATCATCAGCAGTTTAGGGGTTATGGGTTAGGCTGGAGTATTGAAGACTACCACGGCTTTAAAAAGCTAGGTCACGGCGGTGGTATTTTGGGAATGGTATCGCAAGTTACTTTATTGCCTGAGAAAAACCTCGGTATTGTTATTTTATCTAATCAACAAGCTTTTGGTGCACTTTCGGCAGTAACCCATGAAGTGCTTGAAGATGCACTTGAACTTGAAGATAAAGACTGGGTAGAAGATTTAGCTAAAAGTCATTTTGAAGGCAAGCAACAAGCGTATGCTAATGCAAAACCAGAAGCCCCCGCTGACTACCAACCACAATTACCAAATATTAATTACACCGGAACATTGCAAGATGATTGGTACGGCGATGTAATTATTGAGCAGTTAGATGGTAAATTACGCATTGATTTTACCCACACTAAACGCTTGAAAGGCACTCTTGAGCATTACACTGGTAATACATTTATTGTTAAGTGGGATGAAAGGCTACTAGAAGCAGATGCGTTTATTCGTTTTGAAATGAGCTCACAAAATCGTGTAAACAGTGCCAAAATGCGCGCGGTATCAACACAAGTGACCGACTTTAGCTTTGACTTTAGAAACCTACATTTAAAAGCAAAATAGCTAATAACATTAGTATTTAAAGTACCGATATTTAAAGTGTCGATATACACCAAAGTCGCAAAGCCACCATTAGGTGGCTTTGTTATATTAAACACTCAATTTACTTTGGCTAGGAGCATTTTATGCGTACTGCAGTTATTTCACACCCTCATTGCCGTAAACATAAAATGATAGACGACCATCCTGAGTGCCCAGAGCGTCTAGATGCCATAACAGATCGATTACTTGCCAGCGGCGTAGATGTTGGCTTAACACACCTACAAGCACCCAAGGCCGAGCGTGAACATTATCTACTTGCTCACGATGAAGCTTTACTTAAACACGTAGAAAATACGCTACCAACAGAAGGGCTGGCTAATTTAGATGGCGATACGTGGCTGTGCCCCGATTCGTTTAAAGCGATTGAGCGGGCAGTCGGTGCAGGATTGTTAGCTGTTGATGAAATACTTGCCGATAAACTCGATGCTGCTTTTTGCTCAGTACGCCCGCCAGGGCATCACGCTAATAAAAACTCATCATCTGGGTTTTGTGTGTTTAATAACTTAGCTATTGCTGTTAAGTACGCACAAAGCAAAGGGATTAAGCGCATTGCTATTGCGGATTTTGATGTACACCACGGTAATGGCACGCAAGATATTTTTATTGATGACGAAAATGTACTGCTTTGTTCGTTATTTCAGTATCCGTTTTATCCAAATACAGCGGTTAAAAATAATAGCCATATAGTTAATTCACCTCTGCCAATTGCCAGTAATGGCGACGATTTAAAAGAGGTGTTTACTGGGCAATGGCTACCAAAATTAAAAGCGTTTAAACCTGAATTACTTTTTATAAGCGCAGGGTTCGATGCTCACCTAGAAGATGATATGGCAAGCTTAAAATTTGTTGAAGATGACTATATTTGGCTTACCGAGCAACTATGTGGTGTTGCTAAAGAGGGCGGTTGCAAAGGGGTTATTTCGTATTTAGAAGGTGGCTATGCGCTATCAGCTTTAGGTCGCAGTGCTGTAGCGCATATAAAAGTGCTTACTGAGGTTTAAATAAAGAGAGTGTTTATAGCCCTAGTAAATCAAACGCCTGCGCTGTGCTTAGGGTTTTGATTTTACCAAGGCAGCATTGTCCTTCATTTAATAAGTAAGCTGTAACAAGCTGTGCTAGTTGCTCGCCATTCAATTTAGGGCAAACAGTGCCTTGTAAATTAAGGTAGTCACCTTGCTTGTTAAGTACTCGCACATCGCTTAGCTCACTTTGCGTAACGCTGTGTAAGCACTCTTGTTGCTCTTGTTGGTTATGGGCTATCTCAAGCTCATTATAAATAACCAATAATTGTGGGTAGCTGTTTAACATAGCCCGTTAGCCTACGGTTACTTCATAAGACGTAAATTTACGTATATTAATAACGCCTTTTTCAAAGATTAAGTACTGACCTTTAATACCTTGTAAAACACCACTTACAACAGGGTCTTTATCAAAGTTAAATGAGCTGATTTTTGTTGGGTATTCGGTTACTGGAAAGTTTAAATCAACCACATCTTCATCAAGTTGCTCTATGGCTGTTGCGCCAAATAATTCACTGAGCTCGTTTAGCTTTTCGCTAATTTGTGGGATCAGCTCGGCTGCCGCTGCCTTTAAGTCAATTGCGTCGTTTTGACCTTTTAGCATATTGCGCCAATTAGTTTTGTCGGCAATAAATTCAGCCAATGCAACTTCTACTAAACCGGATTGCAGGCGAGTTTGCACTTTAAAAATAGGTAATGCCTGAGTAGCGCCTTGATCAACCCAGCGAGTTGGTATTTGTGTGTGGCGGGTAATACCTACCTTTAAACCTGAGGTATTAGCGAGATACACATAGTGTGGGATCATGCAGTTTTCTTCGCCCCATTGCGGCTCTCGGCAAGTGCCTTGATCGTAGTGGCAGGTTTCTGGTTTCATTATGCACATATCGCAACTAGCAAGCTTGCGCATGCATACAAAACAGTGACCTTGAGAATAGCTTTTTTTTGTTTTTTTACCGCAGTTAGAACATAAAATAGTGCCACTAAAGGTAAGCGTAAGCTCCTTACCTATAAATGCATTTAAGTCTACTAAGTGCTCACCCACAGGTAAGTGATATTGTACTGGTTCGGTTAAGCTCGATTTTAGTTTACGCAGTGTGCCTTGCATCTTTACTTGGCCCCTAAAGATGTTAAAAAGAGGAGTCTAACATTTTTAAGCTATATTGGCTTTTTAAGAAGTGTAAATAGTCGGTGTAAGGCAGTGCTTTTGCGTATAAATAACCTTGGGCGCAATCAGCGTTCATATCTTTGAGCAAGTGATGGATTTCTTGGGTTTCTACCCCCTCAATTGTTATTGATAAATTGAGGTTATGCGCCATATCAATGGCTGTTTGTACAATAACTTGGTGAGTTGGGTTATTAGGCAAATCAAAAACAAATGACTTATCTATTTTAAGCTCACTAAAGTGATAATTGACTAAGTAGCTAAGTGACGCGTAGCCTGTCCCAAAGTCATCCAGTACCACTTTAATACCTAATGCGGTTAACTCATCAACTAACTTTATAAGTGCATCTTGACTATCTACGAAGGCCGATTCGGTTAGTTCAAATTTAAGTAAGTGTGCCGGCACTTGGTATTTAATTAAAATATTTTCTACTTTTTCGGCTAAATTATTTATGGTTAAGTTTTTAGCACTTAAATTTACGCTAATTGTGTGCTCGTTATAGCCATTTTTTGTAAGCTCAACTATGTCTTTACAAGCTTGCTCTATTACCCACAGTGTTAGCTCGTTAATAATACCTGTGTGTTCAGCAAGTATTATTAGCTCTTCAATTGATAAGTTGCTGTAAGTTGGGTCGGGCCAACGTAATAAAGCTTCAGCACCACTTACGTGGTTACTTAATAAGTTTATTTGAGGTTGGTAGTAAAGCGCCAGTTGATTTGTTTTTATGGCTTGTTGCAGCTTAGCGGCTAGAGCAACGTCCATCATCAGATTATTACCGTTTGACGATGACCCAACTTGATTAACGCTACCTTTTGCTTTTTTAAGCGCTAAATAACCACGCTTTAACCAATATTCAAAGTCGTTACTCTTGCCTGCACTACTAATACCTATACTGTAACTAAGCTGCAGGTTTAGCCCTTTAATTTCATATTGTTTTGGTAGGCTACTAATTATTTTAGTCAGTAGTGCTTCTAGCATTTCTTGGTTTTGTGTTTTTGTAGAAATACAGGCAAATACACCACTGCTTAAATCGGCTAAGCGAGGACTGGTGTTTAAATCTGTTTCGAGGTTTGTAAATTCACGTTCATGGCTGAGTTCTAATTCAAGCTCTTTGGCTATATGCTTTATAAGTGTGTAGCCCTGAGAAGAGGTAATAATCGTATTGAGTGAATTAAAGTGACGTATTTTTATTAAACACAACGTTGTTGAGCGGTTTTGGCTCTGTAGTGTCATAAATGCTTGTTTTAGCTTGGAGCTATTAAGTAATCGTGTTTGTTGTGTATGCGTGGCATGATAAAGCGCACGTTCGCGCTGATACCTTACCCTGTCTGCTAATGCCATCGCCATTAAAATAACTTCGCACAAAATAGCGACTAAAAAGGCATGGCGGGTTGCAAAGGTATACGGTAAAACGCCAGTGAGTTCCATGGGTTGAATTGCCGCACCAAAAATTAGCGGTATCCATGATAAAACATAAAACTTAGCCCACCTAAAACCACTGCGTAACTTGTTATATATTAAAATAATACAAGTAATATAAAGCAGTACCATTACACCAAAAAATATAGGAGCCGCTATATTTTCAGGAATAAACAAGCTACATACAGCAAGAGTAAACATAAGCCAAAGTAGAGCTATGCTCATTTTGTAACGCCAACATTTATCTTTATGATAGCGCAAAAACATGGTGCAAAAAGCAAGGGTGAAAAAGGCGACCCCATAATTACTAAACACAATTTGTTCGTGAATAAAGAGCTGCCATTGCTTAGGCCATAAGTAAAAACCAAAGCCCAGTACAGCACCCATTAGTGTAATAGCGCTGACGATGTAGCCAATATAAATTAAATAAACACGGTCTTTTATACCAAAATAAAGCACCAAGTTGTAAAGCGCAGCCATCAATAGCACGCCTACAAAAATACCCCAGATCCCAGTTTGAGATCGCACTAAGTCAATAAACTCTTTATCACGATACAAGTTTACAGGTGTTTTACTTATGCCTATTGTGTCTATTTTTATTACTAGGCGTTGTGATGATTTTCTTTCTACTAAAAAGCGAATATGCGGTACGCTGTATTCAAACAAAGAGAGGGCTTCTTCTTTATCGCCGAGTTTGTATGTTTCAATTAGTTTGTTATTTTTATCGAGGCGATAAACCGTAAGGTGATCGACCATAGGGTTGTCAAAATGTGCCACAACATTTTGCTTGTTAAGGCTTTTATTTTCTAAATCAAGAAACAACCAATAATTTTGTTGGCTAAAGCTCCATGGAACATCTGAAAATGGTTGATGAGTAAGTAATTCAGGTTGGTTAATGATGGTATCGAATGTTTTAGTTTTGGTTTTGTCAATATAGTAGGCGTAATCGAGGTACATTGGAGCCGTTTTATCAATTGTATATCGTGTAGGCACGACTAAGTTTGATGCCAATGTACTGATTATAAAAAATATAAAAATCAGTATGGCAACAGCAATTGCATGGTAACGTAAAGTTCTTAGTTCCAACGTTAATTTACTTTTAAAAAACCTTTTAATTAGTGTAGCACTAAAAAAGCGCAGGGAAACTGCGCTTTTTTAGTTAAATTAATTGGTTATACCAATGAATAGGTATTATAGGCTATTGCTCGCGTGCAATAGCACGGTAAGCTATATCTGTACGATATTCCATACCATCCCAGCTAATTTGTTTAACAAGCTCATAGGCGCGTTGCTGCGCTTGCGTAACAGTGTTACCAAGTGCTGTTGCGCATAATACGCGACCGCCTGCGGTTACAACGTCATTGCCACTTTGTTTAGTACCCGCATGAAACACTTTTTCACCTGCAGGGTAATCCACTTTTAGCCCCGAAATAGCGTCACCTTTAGGGTAATCACCAGGGTAGCCTTTAGCGGCAAGTACAACACCAACGGCTGCGCGTGGGTCAAACTCAATTGTTGTTTTATCAAGTTCTACACGGTTAGCAGCTTCAATCAATTCAACCAAATCTGATTGCAAACGTAGCATCATTGGTTGAGTTTCAGGATCGCCAAAGCGACAATTGTACTCAATTACTTTAGGGGTGCCTGTTTCGTCAATCATTAAACCTGCATATAAAAAGCCGGTGTACGGATGGCCTTCGCTTGCCATGCCTTCTACCGTAGGGTAGATCACTTCGTTCATAATACGCTGGTGGATTTCATCAGTAACAACTGGCGCAGGTGAGTATGCACCCATGCCACCCGTGTTAGGACCCGCATCGCCATTGTAAGCGCGTTTATGATCTTGGCTTGTTGCAAATGGTAATACGTTTTTACCATCAACCATTACGATGAAAGACGCTTCTTCACCGTCTAAAAACTCTTCAATAACAACACGACTTCCTGCATCGCCAAAAGCATTACCCGCAAGCATATCGCGAATAGCTTCTTCGGCATCGGCTTGCGTCATGGCTACAATTACGCCTTTACCCGCAGCCAAACCATCTGCTTTTACAACAATTGGCGCGCCTTTCTCTTTTAAATAAGCAAGGGCAGGCTCAATCTGTTCAAACGTTTGGTAGTCGCCCGTAGGGATTTTATGACGTGCTAAAAAGTCTTTAGTAAACGATTTCGAACCTTCAAGTTGAGCTGCGCCCGCCGTTGGTCCAAAAATAGCCATGTTATGTTCACGAAACTTATCAACAACACCCAGTACTAACGGTATTTCTGGACCTACAATAGTAAGCTCTACCTTATTTTGCTGTGCAAAACTAAGTAAACCATCTAAGTCGTCAACGTTTATAGCTACGTTTTCAAGTTTTGGTTCAAGTGCAGTACCTGCATTACCAGGGGCTACAAATACAGTATTTACTTTGGTGTTTTGAGCGGCTTTAAACGCAAGTGCGTGTTCGCGGCCGCCGCTGCCAATGACTAAAACATTCATGGCGAAAATTCCTATTTAAAGCGGTTTCTTAAATTTCAGCGTCATGCGGTCGCTTTCACCAATGGCTTTATATTTGTCAGCATCTTGTTCGCCGAGTCTTAAGCTTGGTGGTAGCGTCCATACACCTTTAGGGTGATCGGCTGTATCTTTTGGATTTGCATTTATTTCACTGCTTGCTACTAATTCAAACCCTGCTTGTTTAGCAAGGTCTACTACGTAGCTCTGCTTCATATAACCTGATGTTTTTTGATCTTCATCAGCACGCTCTTCAGCTAAACGGTGTTCAACTAAACCTAATGTACCACCTGGTTTAAGGGCTTTATAAAAAGCTTGGAATGCACTTAATGCACCGCTTTTATCTTTGCCCATGTACCAGTTATGTACATTACGAAATGTTAAAACCATATCGGCACTGCCAGCTGGCGCAATATCTAAATGTGTTACAGGTGCAAACTCAGTAATTTTAACGCTACTAAAGCGCTCATCTTCAGCTACTTTTTGTTTAAAGCCTGCAAGAGAGCGCTGGTAGTAGCCAACTGATGAATCAGCAGGAAAGTGCGCGGCATAATAAGTGCCTTGCTCTTTTAATGCTGGCGCTAAAATTTCACTATACCAACCACCACCGGGTGCAATTTCAACAACTGTCATGGTTGGTTTAAAGCCAAAAAATGCAAGTGTTTGAGCTGGGTGACGATATTCATCACGAGCGCTGTTTTTAGCATTGCGTTCGCTTGATTGAAGTGCATGTTCAAGGCTTGATTCGTGGTTATGGCTAAGCGCCATAGTCGATGTCATTGTTAGTGTGGCTACAAGTAGCGATTTTAGCGCAAATTTCATTGTTTGTTCCTTCACATTATAATTTTAAATAGGTTATTGAATAATCAGAATACGTGAATTTATAGCAAACAAAAAGGGTTAAACCAACGTTTAACCCTTTGTGTGATTAGTGGCGGAAATGGCGCATACCAGTTAGTACCATTGCCATGCCAGCTTCATCAGCAGCTGCAATCACTTCTTCATCACGCATTGAGCCTCCAGGCTGAATTACCGCAGTAATGCCAGCGGCTGCTGCTGCGTCAATGCCATCACGGAATGGGAAGAATGCGTCAGACGCCATAACTGAACCTTTAACTTCAAGGTTTTCGTCGGCGGCTTTTATACCTGCAATTTTAGCTGAGTATACGCGACTCATTTGGCCTGCGCCCACACCAATGGTCATACCGTCACGGGCATAAACAATTGCGTTTGATTTAACAAACTTAGCTACTTTCCAGCAAAACAGTAAATCTTTAAGTTCTTGCTCAGAAGGCTGGCGCTTAGAAACAACTTTTAAGTCGCCTTGCGTTACCATGCCTAAGTCGCGGTCTTGAACTAAAATACCGCCGTTAACGCGTTTAATATCTTGGCCAGCTGCTTTACCTGTCCACTGTCCACACTCTAATAGACGAACGTTCTTTTTAGCTTCAACAATTTTTGCAGCCTCGCTCGAAATACTAGGTGCAATAATTACTTCAACAAACTGACGGTCAACAATTGCTTGTGCAGTTGCTGCATCTAGCTCTCGGTTAAAGGCAATAATGCCACCAAATGCTGATGTAGGGTCTGTTTTAAAAGCGCGCTCGTATGCTTGTAGAATGTTGTCCCCAATTGAAACACCACACGGATTAGCATGTTTTACAATTACGCACGCAGGTACGTCAAATTCTTTAACACATTCAAGGGCTGCATCGGTATCGGCAATATTGTTAAACGAAAGGGCTTTACCTTGCAATTGAGTTGCTGTTGCAACTGATGCTTCAGCAATGTCATTTTCAACATAAAAAGCAGCATCTTGATGTGAGTTTTCACCGTAACGCATATCTTGCTTTTTAGTGAACTGCATATTGATAGTACGTGGGAATTTAGTCTCTACAGCAGCTTCCTCGGTGTAATCAGGCACCATTTTACCGAAGTAGTTAGCAATCATGCCATCGTATTGTGCAGTGTGCTCGTAGGCGGCAATCGCTAAATCAAAACGTGTTTTGTACGTTGTTGAACCATTGTTGTTTTGCATTTCGCTAATAACACGGTCGTAGTCGCTCGCGTTTACCACGATTGTTACATCTTTGTGGTTTTTAGCTGCTGCACGAACCATTGTAGGGCCGCCAATATCAATATTTTCAATGGCATCTTCAAGGCTGCAGTTTTCTTGAGCGACTGTATTCGCAAAGGGGTATAAGTTAACTACAACTATGTCGATAGCAGAAATGTTGTTATCTGCCATTACGCTTTCATCTTGTCCGCGACGAGCTAATATGCCGCCGTGAATTTTTGGGTGAAGAGTTTTTACGCGACCATCCATGATTTCAGGGTGGCCTGTGTGATCTGATACTTCAGTCACTTTTATGGCGTTATCAGCAAGTAGTTTACATGTGCCGCCAGTTGATAAAATATCAACGCCTTGCGCTTCAAGTGCGCGGGCAAATTCAACAATACCGGTTTTATCAGACACACTTAATAGTGCGCGACGAATGGGACGATGAGTATCCATTGTAGTTTGATTTCCTCAGTTAATGAGCTAGCTTAGAAGCGGGCATTTTAACTGATTACTACTCAAAAAACGACTTATAAAGGCTCAATAAGCGTGAGCATTTTGCAATTTAGTTAATAAACTGTAGGCATAAAAAAAGCACCCTAAGGTGCTTTTTTTGCATAATACCAGTTGTATTGGATTAGTAAGTAGTAATAACGATAGAAAAACAAGTCTATAACAAGGCAAAAATTTTGCAGTGTAGTTATTCTACATAAAAACTTTTAACGACGTTATGGGCTTGTTTAGCTCGTTAGAATACTTACGCTTTCAATATAATTGGTATTAGTTCATGCCGTATTTTTTAAGCTTTTTACGTAAAGTACCACGGTTGATACCTAGTAAAATTGCTGCACGAGTTTGGTTACCACGTGTATATGTCATTACTTCTTCAAGTAATGGCGCTTCTAGCTCTGAAAGAACAAGGTCGTAAACGTCTTGCACATCTTGACCGTTAAGCTGCTTTAAATAGTGGTGAACAGCTTTTTTTACTGCATCACGCAATGGCTGCGGTTTCTCGTGTGACTGAACATGAGGGTTAGTGATAAATGGAGAAGTCACGTTTTGTTCGAACATTATTAAGTCTCTTTCTTTCTTAGTTAGCTGCTAGTGTTTTAAAGTATTGCTCTAATGCGACGACCTGTGCCTGTGGGTTGTCGAGCGCATTAAATACTCGCCTAAACTGACCATCACTGTCATGGGTTTGCAAATACCAAGATACATGTTTGCGAGCAATTCGCGCTCCCATTGGCTCACCGTAAAACATATGGAGGTTTGTTAAATGCTCCATTAATATACTGCGCACCTCTGCAATAGCAGGTGGCTGTAAATGTTCCCCAGTTCGCAAATAGTGGTCTATCTCCCTAAATATCCAAGGGCGACCTTGGGCGGCTCGGCCAATCATAATGGCATCTGCACCCGTATAGTCTAAAACCTGTTTTGCTTTTTCTGGTGATGTAATATCACCATTGGCAACAACAGGAATCGACACTGAACGTTTTATATCCCTAATCGTGGCGTACTCAGCATCACCTTTGTACATACATGCACGCGTACGCCCATGTACAGCAAGTGATGCAATGCCATAACGTTCAGCTATTCTCGCAATCTCTACACCATTACGGTTATCCGGATCCCATCCTGTACGGATTTTAAGTGTCACAGGTATATCAACAGCATTAACGACTGCATCAATAATCTCTTCCACAAGTTCAGGAAACTGTAATAAGGCAGAGCCTGCGAGTTTCTTGTTCACTTTTTTTGCTGGGCACCCCATATTGATATCTATGATCTGTGCACCATTAGCAACATTGAATTGTGCGGCCTGCGCCATAAGCTCAGGATCTGCTCCTGCAATTTGCACCGCGCGTATACCCGACTCACCGCTGTGATCCATACGGTTCATCGACTTTTCTGTTTTCCAAACCTTAGGATTTGACGATAGCATTTCAGACACAGCTAAGCCCGCACCTAAGCGTCGACAAAGTTGTCTAAATGGTCTGTCTGTAATGCCTGCCATTGGCGCGACAATTACATTATTCTCAAGTTGGTATTTACCGATACGCACTATATTCAATAGGCCTCTTTTCAAGGGGCGCTAAGTTTACGGTTTTTTTCACAAAAATCAAAGGCTATAAATTGAACAAAAGTAACTTTTTTTTGCCCTTTTCGTATTGACATTTGATAACCACATGACAAGTAGGTTGATTTGTTTGAAATTCATACAGATTTTATTTTTTACAAGATAACTAGAAAGTTTTTGGATATGTAAAAAAATAGTAAAGCCTGTTAAATACAGGCTTTACATGCATGTTTTGAGTTAATGCTCTAGATTTGATTGTTCGATTTATTACGCTTTTTTAGTGCCACTTACTCGAGTCCAATCACCTTCAACGGCAACGTCATCTAGTTCAATAAACGGTGCATAAATGTCAGCAACCGATTGCGCTTGTTCTTCTAAAATACCCGACATGGCAATTTTACCACCTGGTTTTAATAACCCTAAAATCACACTATGTAATTCGCGAAGTGGCTGGGCTAAAATGTTTGCCACTACTATATCTGCACTAAACTCAGGTTGGTTTTCTGGAAGGTATACTTCGAGTTTGTCTGCAACACCATTTCGGTTCGCGTTATCAAGGCTTGCTTCAAGCGCTTGAGGGTCAATATCTATCCCAATCATACGCTCTGCACCTAGTTTTATAGCTGCAATACCTAAAATGCCTGAACCACAACCAAAATCAACAACCGTTTTACCCGTCAGATCTTGGCTTTCTAACCACTTAAGGCACAAGGCCGTTGTTGCATGTGTGCCCGTGCCAAAAGCAAGGCCAGGGTCTAGCAATACATTTACAGCATCAGGGTCAGGAATATCGCGCCAGCTTGGGCAAATCCATAGTTTTTCGCCAAATTGAATAGGGTGGAAGTTATCCATCCATTCACGTTCCCAGTCTTTATCTTCAAGTTGCTCGATTTTGTATACTAAATTGTCTTTTAGCTCATCATGGCGCTTTAATAACGCAACGACTGCGTTCATATCATGATTAGCTTCGAACAAGCCAATAACCGTGGTATCAGCCCAGAACACAACGGTGCCAATTTTAGGCTCGTAGATAGGGGTGTCTTTTGCGTCAATAAAGGTTACTGAAGCGCTACCCGCTTCCATTAATAGATCGCTTACGGCATCAGCTGTTGCAGCATTGGCATTAATACGAATTTGGATCCAAGCCATGGTTATTTCCTTCAAATAGAAAAAAGGCCGCTATAGCGGCCTTTTTAGTTTATATAGTAGCGCTAAATTATTTAGCGTCTAAAAAGCTTTTCAGTAAATCTGAGCGAGAAGGGTGGCGTAATTTACGCAGCGCTTTCGCTTCTATTTGACGAATACGTTCACGTGTTACGTCAAACTGTTTACCTACTTCTTCTAAGGTGTGGTCGGTATTCATATCAATACCAAAACGCATACGTAGTACTTTAGCTTCACGAGCTGTTAAGCCTGCAAGTACATCGTTAGTTGCGCCACGAAGAGATTCCATTGTTGCCGAATCGATTGGCGAATCAATAGTTGTATCTTCGATAAAGTCACCTAAGTGAGAATCTTCATCATCACCGATTGGTGTTTCCATTGAAATTGGCTCTTTAGCAATCTTAAGTACCTTACGGATTTTATCCTCAGGCATCATCATGCGTTCTGCTAATTCTTCTGGATTTGGCTCACGACCCATTTCTTGTAACATTTGACGAGAGATACGGTTAAGTTTATTAATCGTTTCAATCATATGTACAGGAATACGGATTGTTCTTGCTTGGTCAGCAATAGAGCGTGTGATTGCTTGACGTATCCACCACGTAGCATAAGTAGAGAACTTATAACCACGGCGATATTCAAACTTATCAACCGCTTTCATCAGACCAATGTTACCTTCTTGGATTAAATCTAAGAATTGTAAGCCACGGTTTGTGTATTTTTTAGCAATTGAGATTACAAGACGTAAGTTAGCTTCAACCATTTCTTTTTTCGCACGGCGTGCTTTCGCTTCACCTATGCTCATTCGACGGTTGATGTCTTTAATACGCTCAATGCTTAAACCTGTTGTTTGTTCAATAACAGATAATTTATTAATGCTACGAATGATTTCTGGCTTAACTTCTTCAAGTTTAGCTGAATACTTTTCGTTACCTGAAATTTCTAAATCAACCCAAGAAGCGTCAGTTTCGTTATTAGCAAAATGCTTAACGAATGTTTTCTTTGGTAATTTAGCAATTTGAACAGCTTGCTTCATGATTAGGCGTTCTTGAACACGAACACGATCCATCATTTCACGCATGTTATTTACCATGCGGTCAAACTGTTTAGGTATTAATTTAAATGTTCTGAAAAGCTCACCAATTTCAAAAATGGCTGCTTGTGATTCAGGATGCGAACGACCTTTAGCTTCAAACGTATCACGTGCTTTATTATATAAATCACGTAAATTTTCAAAATGAATACGAGCTTCTTCAGGATCTGGTCCTGTGTCTATCTCTTCTTCATCTTCATCATCGCTATCAGCATCATCTTTGTCATCTTTATCGTCGTCCTCAAGTTGCTTAGCACTTAATTCTGAACCGATGTTAGTTGCTGAAATTGGCGCTGTATCTTCATTAGGATCGATAAAGCCAACGATAATATCGCTTAAACGCATTTCTTCAGCTTCAAACTTATCCCACTGCTCTAGTAGGTAAGTGATTGCTTCAGGGTACTCTGCAACAGAAATCTGTACTTGATTAATGCCTTCTTCAATACGTTTAGCGATTACAATTTCGCCTTCACGTGTAAGAAGTTCAACAGTACCCATTTCACGCATGTACATGCGAACTGGATCCGTTGTACGGCCGATTTCTTTTTCTACAGTCGCAAGGGCTGCTGCGGCAGCTTCAGCTGCGTCTTCGTCTGTCGTTGTTTCTTGCATCATTAATTCATCAGCATCAGGCGCGTTTTCGCTAACCTTGATACCCATGTCATTAATCATGCTTATGATATCTTCTACTTGATCTGAGTCTATAATGTCTTGTGGAAGGTGATCATTTACTTCTGCAAAAGTTAAGTAGCCTTGCTCTTTACCTTTCTGAATCAGAAGTTTTAATTGTGACTGAGGAGTTGGATCCATAGAGATTGTTTCTTCCACTCTGATAAGTTGATACAACAGGCGCCATCATGTAGTTTGCATTAAAGCTAACTAGAATAATGTGACGCAGTGAATAGCACAGTATAACAGTTTAAATCAATTTTGACTAGGGTCTGTTGGTCTTTCAGGATTAAAGTTTGTTCTATCCAAGGGGGGTTTAATCGCGGCGCGAGGTTTGTAACCTAGTGGGCTAAGTAAAAACCGAGCAACAAAGAATAAACCTCCCTTGGGTAGAACCCAAAGGGCAGCGCGTGTTTGGCATTTATGCTGCGTTATCGCCTATTTATGTGGAATAACCACACTACATAGGCTCTGTCTTGTCTAAATACCAAACACACTGCTGTAAACTTAACTTCGAAAGATAAACAGACCCTAACTGTTAGTCGCTTTTAACGCTGTCATTAACAAATGACACTCAAGCCTTTCATCGCTACTGAGGCCTTGCGTCTTGTCCTTTATTAATAGGGTCTCGAGTCGATAATTTAAACACTGATCTTCAATAAACTTGAAAGTATTTTTAAAAACCGTCTCTAAACGTTCTTCATTTATCTCATGTTGCCACGTTGCAAGCTTGATTAATGGCTCGTAATCTTCAGTTCCTCGAAAAAACTCGAGCAGTTGCGCTGTGGTCACATTTTCTTTTTCTAAAGCTTGTTCTTGTAATCGTAATAACAGCCCTATGCCAGCAATGTTCATTTGTGCAAGCTCAGGTAAATACGGCACACTTTTAGCTAAATTAGGGTGCTGGATCAATATACCGATAGCTTGGCGCATAGGTGTTATTTTAAATTTACGTTCAATAGAGTGTTGCTGTTTAGGCGTTTTTAAACGGCTATTCAACTGCTCACGCGTTCTGCCAATTAAGCGTCCTAATTGTTCAAGAATGTTTTCTTGATAAAACTCACTTGGAATTTTTTCAATTAGTGGAAGTGCTGCACTAAGAAGTTTAGCTTTTCCTGAATCGATTGTTAAATCAACTTCTTGGCTTAATTTATTAAATAATACTTTGGTAAAGTCATCTGCTTGGCTTAGGCGCAATTCGAATTGCTCCTTACCTTCTTTTTGTACAAGCGAGTCAGGGTCTTCGCCATCTGGTAAAAATGCAAATTGTAGTGCTTTACCATCGTTTAAATAAGGGAGTGCATTTTCAAGTGCCCGCCAAGCAGCATCACGGCCAGCCCTGTCGCCATCGTAACAACAGATTACTTTATCAGTAGTTCTAAATAAAGTGTGCATGTGCTCGCTTGTTGTTGCTGTCCCCAGTGATGCAACTGCATATTCAATCCCTTGTTCAGCTAAGGCAACAACATCCATATAACCTTCAACAATCATTACATGATCAAGTTTTTTATGGGCTTGCTTTGCTTCGTAAAGTCCATAAAGCTCAAAGCCTTTATGGAAAATTCGGGTTTCTGGCGAGTTTAAATATTTTGGCCCTTGGTCGGCTTGCATTACACGCCCACCAAATGCAATAACGCGTCCGCGTTTATCGCGAATAGGGAACATTAGGCGATCGCGGAAAAAATCAAATTGTCTGCCTGGTGTTTTTTCTGAAGCGAGCTTTAGCTCAACCAATTGCTCTTTTTGTTCTTTATTACGACCAAGCTGTAGGCATAGCCCATCCCATTCACTGGGAGCGTAGCCAATCATAAATTTTTTAACAGTTTCACCGCTTAAACCACGGCCTTTAACATACTCAATAACAGTAGCAGAATTACTATGGTGTTTTAATTGGTGCTGATAAAAGCGAGCAGTATGAAGCATTAAGTCGTAATCGGAGCGCTTTTGCGCAGCCGTACGCTCTGGTGCTGAGTTTGCGCCTTGTTCTCGAGGTACTTCTAAGTTAAGCATGCTAGCTATTTCTTCAATAGCATCTACAAACTCTAGCTTTTCGTACTCCATTACAAACGAAATTGCATTACCATTAGCGCCACACCCAAAGCAGTGATAAAACTGTTTGTCTTGCGATACAGTAAATGAGGGAGATTTTTCGTTATGAAATGGGCAGCAAGCTTGATAATCCTTACCTGCTTTTTTTAGACCTACTTTTGAGTCTATCAGGTCGACAATATCGGTTCTGGCAAGTAAATCGTCTATAAAGTTACGTGGGATCTTTCCGGCCATTAGTAAAATACAGTCCTGAAATAATAAGAAGAAGAACGAATATGAAATTTACTTTTTTATACTTGCTTGATGCAAAATATAGTGTGCTTTAACTTACCAAAATGACAGCGAAATAAATAGGGAAGCTATAAAAAATTTCATTTTAAAGTAACCTAATCGGTGTACTTTTTATTAAAGTTAAAAACAAAGAAACCGAGCGCTAGGCTCGGTTTACTTCAATCATACTTTAATGTATGTGGGAGTATTAGGCAGTTAATCGTTGCTTAATTAAACCAGAAATCTTACCCATATCGGCTCGACCTTCAGCTTTGCTTTTGATTATACCCATTACTTTACCCATGTCTTGCATACCTGCTGCATTAGTATCAGCAATAGCCGCGTCAATGAGAGCAATTATTTCTTCTTCACTCAATTGTTGAGGTAAAAAAGTTTCAAGCGCTACTATTTCATTGGCTTCAATATCAGCTAAATCATCACGCCCAGCATCTTTGTACTGAGTGTAAGAGTCACGACGTTGTTTAACAAGCTTCACTATAACGGAGGTAATACCTGCGTCGTCTAGCGTTGTTTGCTCGTCAATTTCACGTTGCTTGATTGCAGCAAGTACCATACGAATAGGGTTAAGACGTTGCTTGTCTTTAGCTCTCATCGCATCTTTTTGCGCATCTTTTAGCGTTATTAAAAGGCTCATTTATACAAGACCTAATATATTAGTATAATTTAACGCGACGAGCGTTATCACGAGAAAGTTTTTTCATGTGACGTTTAACTGCAGCAGCTTTTTTACGCTTACGCTCAGCTGTTGGTTTTTCATAGTGCTCGCGACGACGAACTTCTGAAAGGATTCCTGCTTTTTCACATGAACGCTTGAAGCGACGAAGTGCTACGTCAAACGGTTCGTTCTCTCTTACTTTAATTACTGGCATTAAAAATTCACCTACCTAAATTATGAGCGTTGCTCAAGTTGATCAAACATTGATCAAGTGGTTCAAAAATGGTGCGGTATTGTAATCCGAAGCAACACCACATGTAAAGGACAATATTAACAGAAACGCATTACGTTAAACAGTATTAATTTGCTTGGCGCTGGTACAGTTGGCAAAGTACTTGTCCCGCCTTTTTTTCTTTAATTAACAACCAGTTGGTTGGTATTTCTAAGGCGGCTAGCTCTGCCTCTACTTCAACATAAATTAAAGCGTCGTTGCTTAACCATTGGTTTTTTTCTAATAAATTGCAGGTTGTTTGCGCTAAATCTTTACGAAATGGTGGGTCAACAAATACAAGATTAAAAGCTTCGTTTGTGTTTTTTTGCTCTAAAAAGGAGAGCGAATTGGTATGTTTAACGTATGCGTTGTCGAGCTTTAAAGTGCTAATATTTTGTTCTAATTGCTTAGCAGCTAATGAGTCGAGCTCGATAAATGTAGCGCTTTTAGCAAATCGAGACAGTGCTTCAAATCCCAATCCACCAGAACCTGCAAAACAATCAAGTACATTTGCGTCACGCGTATCTTGCATTAGCCAATTAAATACAGTTTCTTTAATTCGATCGGTAGTAGGTCTCAAGCCTTCTACGTTTTTAACAGGGAGTTTACGGCCTCGAAATTGACCACTAATCACTCTAATAAAGCCATCATTGGGCTTGTTAGCAGCTTTATTTTGCGTTGTTTTTTTTCTCATTTAGCTCACTAAAAAATGGTATATGGTATCTAGCTCAGATAATATTATGGGCGATTACGTGTAGCTTCATTTTTCAACCGCATTAAAAGTGTTACTATTGAACACTTACGTTTTGGATGGTTGTATTTATTAGCAACTATTGCTGGGCATTGCCAAGCTATTTCAAATTTTAGTTTATCAGATTTTTATAAGTGGTTATTAGCAAGTATGACAAAAAAAAGTAAATTCATGTCGTGGCTCGGTTTTGGCAAGTCAGATAAAAAAGAAGCAGAGCAAAAAGCAGCAGCTGATAAACAACAAGTATTAGCGCAAGAAGAGGCGCAGAAGCTAGAGCAAGCTGAAGCTGATCGTTTAAAAGCTGAGGCTGAAACAGAGCGCTTAGAGCAAGAGCGTATCGCTGCTGAAAAAATTGAAGCAACACGTTTAGAGCAAGAAAAACTAGCGCAAGAGCAAGCTGAAGCTGAACGGTTAAAAGCAGAGGCTGAAACAGAGCGTTTAGAACAAGAACGCCAGCGTGCTGAAAACGCGGAAAAGATTGCCATTGAGCAGGCCAATGCTGAATTGCTTGCAAAACAGCAAGCAGATGCCGAGGCGCAAAGACAAGAACATGCGCAACGTTTAGCCGATCAAGAAAAAGAGATGCGCTTAGAGCAAGAACGATTAGCGGCAGAAAAAGTAGAGGCTGAGCGACTAGAGCAAATACGCCTTGAAAAACAAGATGAGGCGATCAAAGCCGAAAAGCTTGCAATAGAGCAGGCGAATGCTGAGTTATTAGCAAAAGAACAAGCGGACGCTGAAGCTCAAAGGCAAGAGCAAGCGAAGCGCTTAGCAGAACAAGAAGCGCAGATGCTTTTAGAGCAAGAATGCATTGCGGCTGAAAAAGCAGAAAATGAGCGCTTAGAGCAAGTGCGTATTGCAGCTGAAAAAGCAGAAAATGAGCGCTTAGAGCAAGAACGCCTTGTTGCTGAAAAAGCAGAGAATGAACGATTAGAGCAAGAACGTATTGCAGCTGAAAAAGCAGAGAATGAACGCTTAGAGCAAGAACGCCTTGCAGCTGAAAAAGCAGAAAATGAACGTTTAGAGCAAGAGCGCATTACTGCTGAAAAAGCAGAAAACGAACGTTTAGAGCAAGAACGCATTGCAGCTGAAAAAGCAGAAAATGAACGTTTAGAGCAAGAGCGCATTGCGGCTGAAAAAGCAGAAAACGAACGTTTAGAGCAAGAGCGCATTACTGCTGAAAAAGCAGAAAATGAGCGTTTAGAACAAGAACGTATAACAGCAGAGCTTGCAATTGAAGAAGCTAAAAAAGCAGAAAAGCCGAAAAAAGAAGGGTTTTTCTCTCGTCTTAAAAAGGGCTTGTTAAAAACTCGCGTTAATATAGGTTCTGGTTTTGCATCTATTTTTAGTGGTAAAAAAATAGATGACGAATTATTTGAAGATCTTGAAACACAGCTGCTCACCGCCGATTTAGGCGTTGATACCACCATGAAGTTGATTGATAGCTTAACTGATGCTGCAAACCGTAAACAGTTAAAAGATGGTGATGCGCTTTATGAATTAATGAAACAAGAAATGGCTGCGATGCTTAAAACGGCAGAACAGCCTTTAGTCATAAGCGAAGATAAAAAGCCGTTTGTTATTTTAATGGTAGGCGTAAATGGTGTTGGTAAAACAACGACTATTGGTAAAATGGCTAAGCAATTTCAAAACGAAGGTAAGTCGGTTATGCTGGCTGCTGGTGATACGTTTAGAGCGGCAGCTGTTGAGCAGCTTCAGGTTTGGGGTGAACGTAACAGCATTCCCGTTATTGCACAGCATACAGGTGCAGATAGTGCATCAGTTGTGTTTGATGCATTCCAAGCGGCTAAAGCACGCAATATAGACGTGTTAATTGCTGATACAGCTGGGCGCTTGCAAAATAAAGATAACTTAATGCAAGAGCTTGAAAAGATAGCTCGTGTAATGAAAAAGATTGATCCTGATGCGCCGCACGAAGTGATGTTAACTATCGATGCAGGCACAGGGCAAAATGCAATTAGCCAAGTAAACCTGTTTAATCAATGTGTTGGTTTAACTGGTATTACGCTTTCAAAACTTGATGGAACTGCAAAGGGTGGTGTTATTTTTGCGGTTGCAGATAAGTTTAATATTCCAATTCGTTACATTGGTGTTGGTGAAGGTATTGATGATTTACGCGCTTTTAAAAGCGATGACTTTATTGATGCGTTATTTAGCCAAGATGAGGACGACGTTTAATTTACCAAAAAAGGGAGCTAGCTCCCTTTTTAATTGCGAGGAATACTAATTTCATTAGTGTGTTAATGGAGTTGGCATAATAAAAAGATGATAAATTTTCAGCAAGTAAGTAAGACCTATCCTGGAGGACACCGCGCCCTCGAAAAAGTTAATTTTCATATTAAACCGGGTGAACTTGCCTTTTTAACTGGCCACAGTGGTGCGGGTAAAAGTACGTTGCTTAAGTTAATTAGCTTAATGGAACGTCCTTCAGCAGGTAGTGTATTTATCAACGGTGTTGATTTAAACAAAGTAAACTCGCGTCAAATTCCTTATGCTCGTCGTGATATAGGTATTATTTTTCAAAATCATAGGTTATTAGAGCGCTATACTATTTTTGATAACGTGGCATTACCTCTCATTATTGAGGGGACTCACCATAAGCAAATAGCTAAACGGGTCCATGGCGCGCTTGACAAGGTAGGCCTAATTGACAAAGTGAAATGTCATCCTTCAATGCTCTCTGGAGGCGAACAACAACGTGTTGGTATTGCTAGAGCTATTGTAAACTCCCCACCAATTTTACTAGCTGATGAACCAACAGGTAATCTTGACCCAGAGCTTTCAATGGAAATACTAAAGTTGTTTGAAGACTTTAATAAACACGGTACCACTGTTCTTATCGCAACGCATGATTTGGGTTTGGTTGCACGTATGAAGTACCGTAGTTTAACCTTAAAAGATGGCCGTATGCTTCAAGACCCGCTTGCTGAGGGGGCACTATGAGTTTACTTTTTAAAGGTCGCCAAAATAGTAACGACAAGCAAAAAAAATCAGTATTAGCTGGCGGTTACTTTTTTATTATTAATATTTTTCGCCAAGGTGTGCATAGCTTAGGTGAAATGTGGCGCACGCCGCTTGCGTCTATGATGACTATCGCTGTACTTGGTTTGAGCCTAACGTTACCTGCAACACTTTACTTAGTCGTTAAAAACGTACAGCAAGTGAGTAGTGGCTTTGAAGAGGCGAGTGAAATATCGTTGTTTGTAAAAGAAAGTATGAACGAGCAAGAAACGCAAACATTAGTAAAGCGTTTAGCACTTTACCCAGAAGTGGAAAGTGTTGAATTTATTTCAAAACAACAGGCATTAACTGAATTTAAAGACGTATCTGGCTTTGGGCAAGCTTTGGAGTATTTAGATAAAAATCCATTACCGGATGTGGTACTCGTTACTCCAACAAAACGTCACAGACATCCAAATGCAGCTAAAGTACTGCTAACTAAATTAGAAAGTGAACGTGAAGTTGATTTTGGTAAGCTCGATATAGCCTGGTTAGAGCGTTTAAATGCATTACTAGATTTACTCAAAGAAAGTGTAATAACCATCGCATTATTACTACTTACCTCAGTGACACTTATTATTGGTAACACCATTCGTTTGTCGATCATGGATAAAAAAGAAGAAATACAAGTAATGAAGCTAGTAGGCGCAACGAACACCTTTATACATGCCCCATTTTTGTGGACCGGTATTTGGTATGGTGTAATAGGTGGTTTGTTTGCCTTTATATGCGTAGGTCTGATGATGTGGTGGCTTTCAAGCGCTGTGAGCAGTGTAGCGGGGGTGTATCAAACAAGTTTTTCGTTAATAGGATTATCGCTTAATGAACTCGGCTTTTTAGTGTTACTTGCAACAAGCTTAGGATTTGTAGGCTCGTACCTTTCTGTAAATCGATATATTAAAGAAATAGAACCCGATAAAGTATAAAAAACCCTGCAAACTATAAGTGAACCAACCCAGCTTGATATGCGTATCGTATCGAACTGGGTTGTACCTCCCGTTATTAAAACTGTCATATTTGTGTACTATCCTCCCATAAAGTAATGAGTTGTAAATAAGGTGATGCTGTTAGGTTAATTGGCTGCAATCCCTCAATTCATCACTTATTCAGTCGCTTGTAGTAGACTAAACACATACTAAAAACTGCTTGATTTATACTTTTAAAAAGTTTTAAATTGGGGTTAGCACTCTTAGAGAAAGAGTGCTAAGATAGTTTCAAATGTTTATCACCGAGGTGAAAAATGAGTAAAGATTTATACGCAATGGCACTTACAGTCGGACAACAAAGCGCAAGCATGGACGGTTACCTTCAAGCGGTAAGCACTATTCCTATGCTTAAAGTTGAACAAGAGCAAGAACTTGCTAAAAGACTTCAGGAAGAAGGCGATCTTAGTGCTGCCAAGCAACTCATTATGTCGCATTTACGCTTTGTAGCACATATTGCTAAAAGCTACTCGGGATACGGCTTACCACAAGCTGACCTTATTCAAGAAGGTAATATAGGCCTGATGAAAGCGGTTAAACGTTTTGACCCTACAGTGGGTGTACGTTTAGTGTCGTTTGCAGTGCATTGGATTAAAGCCGAAATTCACGAGTTTGTTCTTAAAAACTGGCGAATAGTTAAAGTTGCAACCACTAAAGCGCAACGTAAATTGTTTTTTAATCTTCGTAAAAACAAAAAGCGTTTAGGCTGGTTCAACCAAGCTGAGGTTAGCACTGTTGCTAGCGAGCTAGGTGTGAGTGAAAAAGAAGTACGTGAAATGGAATCGCGCATGAGCGGCCAAGACATGGGCTTTGACCTAACTGGTGACGATAACGACGATGCACCAACAAGTACATACTCTCCAGTACAGTATTTAACAGATGGCGCAGCAGACTTAGCTGACGACGTTGAACAAGAGCAGTGGAAAGAGCAAGCGCATACTCGTTTATTTAGCGCACTTAAAACACTAGATGAACGTTCACAAGATATTGTTAGCGCACGTTGGTTGTCTGATGATAAAGCGACGCTTCAGGAGCTTGCACAAAAGTACAGTGTATCTGCTGAGCGTGTTCGTCAGCTTGAAAAAACAGCGATGAAAAAGTTACAAAGCGCTATGAGCTAATATTGCTCAAGCAGCAAAATTTAAAAAGCCCTGCATGAAAATGCGGGGCTTTTTGCTTTTGAGTAGGTTGGTTTGAGCGAAGCGAAACCCAACGATAAAATATCTAATCAAGTAATACCGATACTCTGCATTATCGAATGGTTATACCAATCCGCAATAATACTTAATCATTTTACGGGGCTAAACGTGTCGCTACCTGCGTTAAAAAATTCTCATTTAGAACAACTGAATAGTGAATTTTTTGCCTAGCTATCAACACGTTTTTCCGCCCTCAAAATAGACCACTTAATTAAGCGAATTGGTATTAGTTTATTATTCGGATATAGCATTATTTAAAGCTTATATCACCTAGCACTCACTCCTTTTCCCTCAGCATGCGCTAACTGAATGTACTTACGTTCAACTAATTGCGAAACCGGTACGAGTTCAAAACCTTGCTTAGTTAGCTCTGGTAAGGCATGGCGTAAAAATTCGATGGTTTCAGGGTAAGGATGAGCAATTGCAATGGCAAAGCTATGGGAAATGGCTAATTGTTTTAACTCTTCAAGCCTTAGCTGCAGTTGTTCTGGTGTAGTTATGTTGTCTAAAAACACTTGGCGACTAATATTAGCAACACCCAAAAAGTTAGCGGCATTTTGTGCCTGGCTCAAATCGGTTGTGCGACTATCTAAAAAATATAAATGACGCTTTTTAAGTACTTCCATTGTCCACTTCATAGCTTGGCTTTTTTGCGTAAGCGCTGAGCCCATGTGGTTATTAACGCCTTTAACTTGCGGTAAACTAGCGAGAGCTGTTCCAAGAGTTTGCTGAAGCTGCTCTTTATTCATATTTAAAGTAAGCGCACCAGGCCCTAGTTCTTTACCGTTAAGTGCTTGCATAGGTACATGAAGCAATAACTCTTTATTTGATTGACTGGCAAGTGTTGCAAAAATTTGCGAATAAGGGGTATGGGGCAAAATTGAATACGACAATTGCCCAGGTAAGGAAAGGAACTCTAAGTCCCGTTGATGATAGCCTATATCGTCTATCACTATTGCTATTTGCTTGGCGCTAATTGTTGCAGAGCTAAAACAAATAACTAATGTTAGCCATTTTATTATTTTCACGTTTATAGTTTTTATTATCTTTTTAGCTTTGTTTAACAGCTTATACAAGCTATTGCATGCTGAGTAATTGTTTGGCTTTAACCAACTGTAAATCGGTTAGATTACCAGTAAGTAATTGCGCATTATTGTTAGTGTGTTCATTTTTTATTATAACGGCTTTATTACTTTGTGAAAGGTTTGTTTGATTAACCGCCACATCTGGGGTTATTCCTATTCCATCAATCGATTTACCTAACGGTGTGAAGTATTTCGCTGTGGTGAGCTTTAATGCGGTATTGCCATCACCGAGTGGAATGAGTGATTGTACAGAGCCTTTCCCAAAAGATTGGCTGCCAACAATGGTTGCTCGTTTATTATCTTTAAGTGCTGCTGCAAGTATTTCGGCTGCAGAGGCTGAATTTTCGTTTATAAGCACAACTATGGGCGCATTTTTTAGAATATCTCCACGCTTTGCGTAAAATGCTTGGTTGGCATCGTAAAAACGTCCTTTAGTCGTCACTATAGTCCCACTTTGTAAAAATAGGTCTGATACCGCCACTGCGCTTTGTAATGTCCCCCCTGGGTTATCACGTAAATCAATTACTAAGCCTTTAAGTGGGTAGCCAAAATGGCTTTGCAGGGCGGCAACTTGTAGTGCAACTTCATGTAATGTGTGGTTAGAGAAGTTATTGATAGCTATGTAACCAGTTCCATAATCTAAACGTTCGCTTGTTACACTTTCGAGGTTTATTTGGCGACGTGTGACATGAAAAGTGAGTGGGTTTTTATTGTTATCGCGATTTACAATTATATCTATATTCGAAAATTCACTGTCTCTTATTAGTGTTGCTACTTCGTCGATAGTACGGTTTTGAGCTGCGTTGTTGTTTACACTTACAATAATATCGCCTGGTAAAATACCTGCCGCTTTTGCGGGCGAATTATTAACCACGTTAACAATAGTCATATTCTCGTCTATGTTTTTAACTTCTATACCAATACCTGTGTAACGACCATTTGTGTTATCAAATAATGAGGCTAATTCATACTCATTTAAGTACTTAGAATAGGAGTCGAGTTTTGAATATAAACGCTCAAACTGCTGGTTGTTATATTTAATATGGTGGCTATTTTGTAAGGTGAGATCTTCAACGTAATAGGTATGAATGTTAAAGAGTATTTCGTCTATTTGTTGTCTTTTAAGATCTTTAATTGAGCTTGCTAGTGCATTACTAGTAAAGGTAATTAGGGTTAGTAATACAAGCAAGTACAGACTTATATAAAAGTCTGCACTTTTTTTATTAACGGTATTTATTGTGTGTTTTTTAGTTGTCATCAGCTGCTCCAGGGCGGTGCAGCGATTTATCTAATTAAATACGTTTGCACCATTTTACAGGATTTACTGCGCGTCCTTTGTGGCGTATTTCAAAGTATAGACCAGAACTTGCCTGTCCGCCGCTTTGGCCTACCAAAGCGAGGGTTTCGCCTTCACGTACCATATCCCCTACATCTCTTAGTAGCGTTTGAGCGTGGCCATATAGGCTCATAAAACCTTCACCATGGTCTACAACAATTACCCATCCATAACCTTTTAGCCAATCGGCAAATACAACTTGGCCGTTGTGAACGCTATTAATATTAGTGCCTTCTTTTGCACCAATTAATACGCCTTTCCAATCAATACCACCATGCTTACGTTGGCCGAATGTGTGCTCTAACTTGCCTTTGCTCGGCCAGTCTAATTTTCCCTTACTCTTTTTTAGGCCAAGTAATTCTATTTTTTGTGTTTTTTCTTTTTCGAGCTCTTTAATCGTTGTTACTAAAGTTTGTTGGTTTTCTTTTAAATAATTTATTGAGCTTTTAGTGCTGTTGAGCTGAACTTGTAAGTTTTTAAGATTAGCTTGGCGTTCACTTTGTGCATTAAGTAATGCAGTTTGGCGCCTTTTTTGTTCATCAAATAAAAGCTCTAGTTTTTCTTGTGTTTTAACGAGCTCTTCTTGGTTTTGTACTATTTGCTGTTGAAGATCTTTTAGATCTTCGATTTGTTCAATACGGGCTTTATTTAAGTAATTGTAATAGCTAAGTGTGCGCTCAAACTTGGCTGTGTCTTCTTGATTCAACAGCATTTTAGAGTAGTCGTCGCCACCGGCCATATAGGCACTTTTGAGTTGCGCGGCTAAAACTTTCTGAAACTGAGTGTGCTTTTTATCAAGCTCATCGGCTTTACTTTGTAACTCTTTTTGCTGTGTTCTGGTCTCTTTTACGGATTGCTCTGCCATGTTAAGTGCTTTAGCATTTTTAGCTATATCGAGTTCATGGCTTTTTAGATTTTTTTGTAGCGACGCTATTTTTTTTCTTTGGGCGTTATATTCAGCTTGGCTTTGCTCAAGTGCATTTTGAACCTCTGATAAGTCTTTTTTAGTACGATCTTCATTAGCAACTGCAGATGCAGCCACTAATGAAGTTAGTATCAAACCGCACTTAATTAACCGGTTAATACGTTTGTTCATGTGTTATTTCAACATCATGATAGGCGTACCAGTCATTTCTTTTGGTTGCTCCATACCCATTAAGTGAAGCATTGTTGGGGCTACATCACTCAAGGCTTTACCTTGCATTGGCTCTGCATCGCGACCAACATAAATAAAATGCACCGGTTCGCTAGTGTGGGCAGTATGTGCTTGGCCTGTTTTGAGATCAGCCATTTGCTCAGCATTACCATGATCGGCTGTAATTAGTGCTTCACCACCAAACTCTTCTAGCGCATCAACAACACGTCCGATACAGCTATCTACAGCTTCACAAGCTTTAACAGCGGCTTCAAATACACCTGAGTGACCAACCATATCGCCATTAGGGTAGTTACAAATAATAGCATCGTATTTACCGCTTTTAATTGCTTCTACTAGTTTGTCGGTTAGCATTTCTGAGTTCATTTCAGGTTGTAGGTCGTAGGTTGCTACTTGCGGCGAAGGAATTAGCTCGCGTGTTTCACCTTTAAATTCGCTTTCACGTCCGCCACTAAAGAAAAATGTAACGTGTGCGTATTTTTCGGTTTCTGAAATACGAAGCTGTGTTTTATTATTTTTTTCAAACCATTCACCAAGTACGTTTATTAGTGGTGTAGGTCCAAATGCAACAGGTGCGTCTATATCGGCTGCATACTCTGTCATCATTACAAATGCGCTAAGCTCTGGCGTTCTTTTTTTAGTAAAACCATCAAATTCAGGCTCAACAAAAGCGCGGGTAATTTCGCGGGCTCTATCTGCTCTAAAGTTAGCAAAAATAACGGTGTCACCATCGTTTATTGAAGCCGGAGTGGCACCTGTTGGCGTAATAGTCGTAGCTGCTACAAACTCGTCGTTTTCGTCGCGCTCGTACGCTGCATTAAGTGCTTCAACACCATTATCAAAATTAAAGTCGCCTTCGGCGAGCGTCATTACGTTGTAAGCTTTTTCTACACGGTTCCAACGGTTGTCTCTGTCCATTGCGTAGTAACGGCCAATAAGTGATGCCAAACGTCCGCACTTAAGTTTACTAAATAACGCTTCAATTCGTTCTATTGATGCTTTTGCGCTACGTGGGGGGGTGTCACGGCCATCTAAAAATGCATGGAAATAGACTTCTTTAGCACCACGTTTTGCCGCCAGCTCAATACTTGCAACTATATGATCTTCATGGCTATGCACACCACCTGGGCTTAAAAGACCCATTATGTGAACCGCTTTACCAGCACTTACTGCTTTGTCTATGTTTTCAACTAAGGCTGGGGTTGAATCAAACTCGCCATCGTTAATTGCTTTGGTGATACGGGTAAAATCTTGATACACAATGCGCCCTGCACCTAAGTTTACATGACCAACTTCTGAGTTACCCATTTGACCATCAGGAAGACCAACATCTAAACCCGAAGCAGATATTAATGTGTGTGGGCGGGTGGCCCATAAGTTGTCTAATACAGGTGTGTTAGCTGCAAGAATAGCATTACTTTGCGTATCTTCGCGGTATCCCCAACCGTCTAAAATCATTAATACCAGTGGTTTTTTATGCTCTGTCATAATAGCTCCTGAAAATTAGTATCTGTTGATGGATACTGTGCACCTAAAAAGGTTTATTAGCGTGGTTTTAGCATACCGTGTTTTTAAGCTAGGATCAGCATTGAAAACAAGATATTAAATATTTTTACTTATACCTTATTGACTAACATGAACTCTGCTTGAGATAGATTTATTATCTAGAGTTCTGTTAACTATATATGGGGGGCTTTATCGTTTTTTAAACGTCTCTAAGTGCTCCTAAACTCGCATTTTAGGTTGGTTTGGGTATACTTGCGTGGCTAAAGTACAAAATAATTAAAACATCACGTTTTAAAACATAATTTCATAGTGGAAGTAGAATGGATCAATATATTGAATTTATTACAAATCATCCCATTTTAAGCCTTGCTTGGGTTGGTATTGTTTTCCTTATTGTTAGTGGCTGGATAAAAAGTAAGCTTTCAGCTGTTCGTCAAATAAATCCCCAGCAGCTTACGTTACTTATTAACCGTGATGACGGTCAAGTAATCGATATACGTGCGCAAAAAGAGTTTAATGCAGGGCGTATTTCTGGTGCTGAGCACTTAAGCCCAGAGAATGCGAAAAAATCTGACTTTTCAAGCCTTGAAAAGTACAAGACTAAACCCATTATAGTTGTATGTACTACAGGTATGACTGCCCAAGGTACTGCAGCCGCTATGAGTAAAGCTGGTTTTGAACGAGTTTACTTATTAGCAGGTGGCATGGGTGCGTGGCAATCTGCCAGCTTACCAACTACAACAGGTCGCTAATCAGTTTAGCTAGGCCGATAGAGGATTTATTATGAGTAATGTTGTTTTATACACCAAGGCGTATTGTCCATTTTGTCAGCGTGCTCTTTCGCTTTTAAACAGCAAAGGCGTTGAATACACAAATTATGATATTGGTGTGCAGCCTGAGCTACGCGATGAAATGATTGCCAAAGCAGGTGGTGCAAGCACAGTACCGCAAATTTTTATTAATGATGAACATATCGGTGGCTGCGACGACATGATGGCTATTGAAGCGCAAGGTAAACTTGACGCTAAGCTAAACGCTTAATTTAATTATAATAACGAACAAGTTAGGAATAACAATGAACGAAGAAAATCAAAACGTAGCAGCTGCAGAAGCTGGCGCACAATTTACTATTCAACGCATTTACACTAAAGATGTATCGTTTGAAACGCCAAACTCTCCGGCCATCTTTCAAAAAGAATGGACACCAGAAGTTAAGCTAGACCTAGATACACGCTCAAACAAGTTGGACGAAGGTGTATTTGAAGTTGTTTTAGCGCTAACTGTAACTGCATCTATTGGTGAAGAAACTGCGTTCTTATGTGAAATTCAACAGGCAGGTATTTTTACTATTGCTGAAGTTGAAGAAGTGCAACTTGCGCACATGCTAGGTGCATTTTGTCCTAACGTATTATTTCCATATGCACGTGAAGCTGTTTCAAACCTTGTTAACCGTGGTACTTTCCCACAGCTTAACCTTGCGCCAGTTAATTTTGATGCGTTATTTGCACAATACATGCAACAACGTACTGCGCAAGCTGACCAGGCTTCAGCAGACGCATAACTTATGAGTACAGCAACTACAGCTGTTACTGTATTAGGGGCGGGGTCTTACGGCACCGCCCTTGCTATTTGTTTAGCCCGAAATGGTCACCAGGTGACACTTTGGGGAAGAAATAGCGACGACGTTGCCACGCTTGCAGCTGAGCGGAAAAATCAACGTTACTTACCTGATGCTCCTTTCCCAGATACTCTTACTCTTGAAGCTAACTTACAACATGCCGTTGCTAGCAGTGCTATTGTACTTGTTGTTGTGCCAAGCCATGCTTTTGGCGACACGCTTGCGCAGATAAAACCTGCATTGCAAGACGGTGCTAAAGTAGCGTGGGCAACTAAAGGGCTTGAGCCTAATACTGGACGTTTGTTACAAGAAGTTGCTTTGCAAGAATTGGGTGATGACATTCCACTTGCGGTACTTTCGGGTCCTACGTTTGCAAAAGAAATGGCGATGGGGTCACCTACAGCTATTTCAGTGTCTTCTACGTCACCTGAATTTGCTCAGCAGCTGGCTGATTTACTTCATTGTGGTCGCTCATTCCGTGTGTATAACAATGATGACTTTATTGGTATACAGCTCGGTGGTGCGGTTAAAAATGTAATTGCAATTGGCGCTGGTATTTCGGACGGTGTAGGTTTTGGCGCTAATGCGCGTACCGCGCTCATTACCCGAGGCCTTGCAGAGCTCACTCGTTTAGGTTGTGCTCTGGGTGCTAAGCCAGAAACCTTTATGGGAATGGCAGGCCTTGGTGATTTAATACTAACCTGTACAGATAACCAATCACGTAATCGTCGATTTGGTTTGGCGTTAGGTAAAGGCGAGAGTGTTAATGCTGCTATTGAGTCTATTGGCCAAGTAGTTGAAGGCTTTAGAAACACTAAAGAAGTGTATTTACTAGCGCAGCGTGCTGGCGTAGAAATGCCAATCACTGAGCAAATTTATAAAGTACTTTATGAAAATAAAGACATGAAAGAAGCCGCTATGGCTCTTTTAGGACGAGAACAACGCGCTGAATAAGCGCTTGAGCTAGGCCTTAACTAAAAAAACCGACATTATGTCGGTTTTTTATTGCCTAACGGATTATATTTACTGGGCGTTAGGGAAGCCCAACTGACGCCACGACTCGTAGACAAACACCGCGACTGCATTTGACAGGTTCATACTACGGCTATTTGCTTGCATAGGAATACGTACACGCTGATCGTTTGGTAATGCTTGAATCATTTCATCAGGCAGGCCGCGTGTTTCAGGACCAAACACTAAACAGTCGCCAGCTTCGTAACTTGCTTCATGATGAAATTGACTGCCTTTAGTTGTACAGGCATACACTTTTTTAGGTTTGCATTTTTCAAGGTAGTCTTCAAATGAGGCATGGCGTTGAACATGGCTAAATTCATGGTAATCAAGGCCCGCACGTTTCACGCGTTTATCGTCCCATTCAAAACCTAATGGCTCAATTAAATGTAATGCATAGCCAGTATTGGCACATAGGCGAATAATATTACCTGTGTTAGGCGGTATTTCAGGTTGGTATAAAACAATATCCAGCATAATGAGCCTTATAAAATAATCTGTAGTTTGACGAAGGGCAGTATACACGAAACCTTTTAAAAAAATGATATACTCAACACATTCAATACAGTGATTAATGGATACACGCGTGCATAACCGTAGCTACGAATTTTGGGTTAAAACTTCCAGCATTGTTACCATGGTCATGGTTAGCTTAATGATCGGCGCAAAAACATGGGCCTGGCTGGCTTCTGGCTCGGCTTCAATGCTTGGCTCGTTAACTGATTCGTTAATGGATATTACTGCCACCGCTATGAGCTTTTTAGTGTTGGGTTACGCACTGCGCCCAGCAGATGATGACCATAGATTTGGGCACGGAAAAGCTGAAGCACTTGCAGGACTTGGCCAAGCCGCATTTATTGCAGGCTCAGGTTGCCTACTTGCTTTTCATGGTATTGAGCGATTATTTAACCCTATACAGTTAAGCCATTCTTTATTAGGTGTGTGGGTAAGTATTTTTGCTATTGCGTGTACGCTCGTCATTGTATTTGTACAAAACAAAGTGGTTAAGTATACCGATTCAATTGCAATAAAAGCCGACTCAGTGCATTACAAAGGCGATTTAATATTAAACGCTGCGGTGCTGTTAGCTATTTTGTTAGCTTATTATGGCGTGTTGTATGCAGATCCTATTTTTGCAATAGGTGTAGCGGGTTACTTACTTTATAACAGTTGGGATATAGCTCGCGATAGTGCCGATCATTTAATGGATAAAGAACTTCCTGATGATGAAAAACAAAGCATATTTGACATAGCCAAAGCTCATGCTGATGTACATGGCGTGCATGACATTCGTACTCGCCAAGGCGGTAAAGTTAAGTTTATTCAAATGCACTTAGAGCTTGATGATCATTTAAGTTTGATTCGCGCGCACAATGTAGCTGATGAAGTGGAGGCAATGCTCAAAGAACGTTTTGAGTCTGAGGTAGATATACTGATCCACCTCGACCCTTTGTCAGTACTTGTTAAGCCGTCACCGATTCACAAAATTGATAAAAGTTAGTTAATAGCGGCTTTCGAATTTCGTCACGTTCAAAAAGTAGCTCGTGTTTAGCCCCTTCAAAATTCTCAATCGTTGCATGAGCATGCCTTTTTGCAAGACCGTACTGTGCTTCATTGTTTACCACTGTATCGCTAGCTGCACTTGCTATAAACAAAGGGATTGGTACGTTTAGGTTATCAATAGACTTTAAAAACGATATTGTAGCTGCTAGCCAGCCAAACGTAACGCCACCTAATTGTATGTTAGGTTCTAATTTATAGGTTTGCCTAAAGTAGGTGTAACGCTTCTCGCTGCTAGTAAGTACGTTTTCGGTAAATGGGATCGGGTTGTAGTTGCCTTGTCCAAATGCATAGCAAGAGTGTAAACCAAGTAAAGTGGCTAATTTAACAATAAACTTCGTTGGTATTTTTGGTACGTCTTTTGTAAAAATATCAAACATAGGGGCAGACAAAAACACGCCTTTATAGCTATTTTCAAATTTTGCTAAATAATCAATAGCAATGGCGCCACCCATTGAATGAGCCAGCATGACTTTTTTACCTTGCCAATGTTTTGAAACTATTTGCTGATCAAAGTTATTTAGGTCACTGCTGTAGTTATTATAATGTTTTACAAAGCCTTTATGTTTATTTTTAAGGTGCCTGTAAGAGCGGCCCTGACCTTGATGATCCATAATAAACACAGCAAAATTATTACAATACAGCTCCCAGAGTAGTTCTTTATATTTTTCTAGGCCTTCAATACGCCCTGTACTTACTACTATTGCGGTTGTCGCGTTTTTAGGGATTGCGTATGCGTAAAATAGCTTTCCTGATGGCGTATCTAAGTAGCTTTTAATTAAATTTTCAGTATAAAAAACATTAATGGCCTCTTGATTGCTCTCAAGCTGGGCTTCTGAACTATAAAACATGCTTTACTCTTTTATTAATGGCAAGGTTATATTAGCACACAAGCCACCTAGTTCTTTATTTGATAATACTAAACTGCCGCCATGCGCAGTAATAGCATTTTTAGCAATCGCCAGCCCTAAACCCGTGCCGCCACTTACGCGATCCCGCGCATCTGATTGCCTAAAAAAGGGATCACAAAGCTTGCTCAGTTGATCATCTGGCACACCAGAGCCATCATCACATATTTCTATATAAATGGCATCTGTGTGCTTTAGAGTAATGCTAATTGTATTGTTTGCGTATTTAATAGCGTTACGAAGTAGGTTTTCAAGCGCACTGGCAATAAGTGTTTCGTCGCAATTAATATTTACGTCTACAGCGCCCACTATATTTAGCTGCTTATTATTTTGTTTTGCTTCAAACTGCGCATCGTTAATAACGTGATCTACAATTATTTGTAATGATTGTTTTTGCAGTGAAAGCGCCTGGCTTTTTGCTTCTAAGCGAGAAACTTGCAGCACGTCGGCAATCATCTTATCAAGTTGGTTTGCTTCTTTTTCTATGCGTAATAAATACGATTGGCTAGCGTCGTTAGCTTGCATTTGCGCAAGACCGGTAGCCATTTTTAAACGCGTAAGGGGCGAGCGTAACTCATGTGATATGTCGGCTAATAAGCGTTTTTGTGAACTAATTAAAAGCTCTAATTGATTGGCCATGCTGTTAAAGTCTCGCCCAAGTATTCCTAGCTCATCTTTTCGGTTTACAGAAATGTCGGCTCTTGCGCTTAGGTTGCCCGCTGATAGTTTAATAGCTGCTTTTTTAAGACTATTTATAGGGGCTATTAAGTTACGGCTAAATACAAAGCTTAAAATAAGAGAGGCAACAATTGCGATGACTATTTTCATCCAATTAGGCATAAGCTTAAAGCGCATTAATAGCGGCGGTTGATGGTTAATATCTATTTCATAAAGATAAAAACTCCCTTCAGGCACGTTTATATTAACAGGGCCGAAGGCTTGATATTTTTCAGTAAAAATAATTTGTGGTGACATATTTTGAGTAAAGTTTAATAAACTTAAGTCGATGCTCTCTGGCACCTCTTTACTGCTAAGAGAGTCCTCGCTTTGAGCTGCGCTTAAGTATAAAAGTTTACGCTTTGATAGGCGAGGGTGTACTAATACATCGCTTAGGCTGCGCTTATGTTTAATAGCAGTGCGCTCAATACTTTTGGCGGTATATATTAGGTTTTTTTTCATAGGGCCATAAAGCGGCTCGTTAGTTACCGCGTTAATAGCGGTAATGTTACTTAAAAATATAAGCGCTGCAACGGTGCCGATTATAGTTAACCAAAACCAAATAAATATCTTAAAAAACAGGTAGTGCCCAGGGTGTTTTAACCAAGCAAAGTAAGTGCTTTTATTCGCCTTGGATAAAGACATAACCCGTACCTCTCATTGTTTTAATTCGCTCACCTGGAATATGCTCTGCTATTTTTTTGCGGATATTACTTACATGCATATCGATAGAGCGATCGAAAGAAGCTAAACGCCTACCTAGTACTTCTTCGCTAATTTGCTCTTTACTAACCACTTCACCTGCATTTTTACACAATAGCGTGAGTATTTCGTACTCTGTACCTGTAAGGGTTAGTGTTGAGCCGTCTATTGAGGCTTCTCGAGCTGCAAGGTTAACAGTAATGCCATTAACGAGTAACTTACTCGTTGTAGCTACATTTAAGCTATTAATGTGCTCAATACGGCGAGTTATCGCTTTTACGCGGGCTAGTAATTCACGATGATTAAAAGGCTTTGGAATGTAATCGTCAGCGCCTAGCTCTAGACCAAAAATACGGTCAAAGTCTTCACCTTTTGCTGTAAGCATTATTACCGGTGTGAGTTTTGTTTGCCTAAGTTGTTTAAGTACTTCAAAACCATCAAGCGTTGGTAACATTACATCTAGCAATATAAGGGCGTAGTCATTTGCTTGTGCTAGTTTAAGGCCTTGTTCACCGTCGTGTACGCTTTGTATTTCAAAGCCTTGGGCAGTTAAATATTCACTTAATAGCTCACAAAGGCCAGTGTCGTCATCAATCATTAATAGTTTCATTTACAAACCCTTAGAGTTGTTTATAGCGTTATTTTACCCGCTAAATAGTGCAAAGGTGAATCTTTACACAACCTTTACACTGCTTTGCGTTACTTTGCGTTGAGTTAGGTATAGTTAACTCACTGGCTTAGCAGCCACAACCAACCCAATATTAAGGTAATGATTATGACTAAATTAAACACACTTTCAAAATTAGTACTTATCTGTGGCTTAGCAACAGCAACGCTTGGTGCTGGTAGCGTGTTAGCTAAAGGCGACGGACATAAGCAAGGCCATTCTCAAGCTCGTTTTTTACTTTCTGAGCGCGGCGTTGAAAAATTAAACCTAACAGATGAGCAGCAAACTAAGCTAAAGGCTATTTTTGAAGCGCAAAAAACACAAATGAAAGCACTGCGTGGCGACGATAAAGAAGCCCGTAAAGCGATGCGTGAAGCGCACAAAGCAAAAATGGATGCGTTACTTTCGGCTGCAACATTTGACGAAAATGCAGCAAAAGAGCTATTAAATGAACGTCATGAAAAAGGTGAGCAATTTGGTTTAATTAAACTAAAAACACAACACCAAGTAATGCAAGTGCTTAACGCTGAGCAAAAAGAGAAGTTTGCTAAAATGCAAAAGCGTATGAATAAAAAGCACCGTAAACAAAAAAGTTAATTTTACTTTTTTGTAAATACTAAAAAACCAGCGTAATGCTGGTTTTTGTATTTAGGGCATTATGAAGATAAATTATTTAAAAAAGTCATCTTCATTTTTAGCCATCATTGCCTCAATATCTTCTATCATGTCTTGGCTAAACTCTTCAGCCGAGGTAATTGGTGCAGAAATTTTATTATTTTCGAACGACCATTCACCTAAATCAATTAGTTGGCAGCGCTTTGAGCAAAAAGGGCGAAATGGGCTTTGCTCTGACCATTCAACTTTAGTTTTACAGGTTGGGCAGTTTACAACAGTAGGCATAAATTACTCTCTACAAATTTTTGGTGCATATTACATTACTTAGATATGAGTCTCTAGCTATAAGGCTCTGAGCTTAAAGCTTAGAGCCTTATATCTTTTACTGTGGGACTTTTAAAAATTGGTTACGCGGTTAATTTCACCAAGGGATGTAAGGCCATCGGCTGCTTTGCGTAAACCCGATAAACGTAAATTATTAAAACCGGCTTTAAGTGATACCTCTGCTATTTCAAGCGAATTACCACCGCGCATAATAATTTGGGCAATTTCAGGAGTAATTTGCATTACTTCGTAAATACCCACACGCCCTTTGTAACCATCAGTACAGCTATCACACCCTTTAGGCATATATAACGTCATTTCTTCAATTTGCTCGGCACTAAATCCTTGGCGAGCAAGTTCTTCACTCGGAAGTTGTTCTGGCGTTTTACATTTAGGGCACAAGCGACGTGCTAAACGCTGGGCTATTATTAAGCTAATCGAACTTGCTACGTTATAAGCGGGTACACCCATATTTAATAAACGAGTGATTGTTTCCGGCGCTGAGTTTGTATGCAATGTTGATAAAACCAAGTGACCTGTTTGCGCCGCTTTTATTGATATTTCTGCGGTCTCTAAGTCACGTATTTCACCTACCATAACTACATCAGGATCTTGACGTAAAAATGCGCGCAGTGCGTTGGCAAAAGTCATGTCGGCTTTAATATTTATTTGTACTTGGTTTACACCTTCAAGGTTAATCTCAACCGGATCTTCCGCAGTACTAATATTACGCTCAGGTTGGTTTAATATATTTAAACCTGTGTATAGCGATACTGTTTTACCAGAACCCGTTGGCCCTGTTACAAGTATCATCCCTTGAGGCTGGGCAAGCGCATCCATGTAGAGCTTTTTCTGCTCAGGCTCATAGCCTAATACATCAATGCCTAACATAGCGCTTGATGAATCAAGGATACGCATTACAATTTTTTCGCCCCACAAGGTAGGCATGGTACTTACACGAAAATCGATACTTTTGCGTTCAGTAATTTTTAGCTTAATACGACCATCTTGTGGTTTGCGTTTTTCGGCAATATCGAGTCTCGACATAACCTTAATACGCGCAGAAAGCTTGGTGGCTAATGTATTGGGTGGGCTTGCAACTTCATGCAAAATACCATCAATACGAAAGCGAATACGGTACTTGTGCTCATACGGTTCAAAGTGTAAATCAGAGGCGCCTTTTTTAATGGCATCCATTAAAATTTTGTTGATATATACGATGATAGGCGCATCATCTTTGTCGTCATCTTGTGGTGCTGTATCTCTTTGGCTTTCTGAGTCTAAGTCAGCAAATTCTTGAAACTCGTCATCAGTTAGATTTAAGCTGCCAGTGGCATCTAGCAATTGCTCAATTTTGTTATCGAGTTGAATATAATCAACAACAACAATTTCGCATGAAAGACCTGTACTAAACTCAAAGTTTTCGAATGCGCCGTAATCTGTTGGGTCTGATGCTGCTATATAAACTTTTCGATCTTTTTGAACAAGCGGTAAAATGTGATGTTTACGTATGAGTTTTTCTTTTACGAGATCGGCCGGGATTCTTGTAGGATCAAAATCTTTTAAATCAAAATAAGGTACGCGAAACAAATCAATGCATTGTTCAGCTAAATCTTTACTATCGATTTTTCCACATTTAGAAATAAGCTCAGCTGTTGAGGCAAATTCATTTTGTTTGTTTTTAACCGTGTCGGCATCAATGCGGCCAAGGGTTATAAATTTTCTCAATAACGGTGAGTTAATATTCATTGCGCACCTGTTTTATTCCTTCAATAGTAAGCAATTTATCAGAAAAAAGAAGGTGATTACATCACCTTTCATTCTTTGTTGTGATTTTACTAACTAAAATACGAGTTTGTGTGAGTTAGGACAGTGTTAATGTGAGTTAGTTTTGTTGTGTAATGCATATTGTAGGTACTTTTTATGCAGATCAACAAGTTCTATATGCACTAGGTTTAAACTACGGTCGTTATTTAAAATATCATCCGCTTTTTGCTGTTTATCGGCACGTGGCATTTGCGAGGCAATAATACTTTTAACTTGCTCACGACTTGTGTTGTCACGTTTTGCTGTACGCGCTATTTGTACACAGCTTGGTACGTCAATAAGTAAGGTATGGTCGCAATATTTATCAAGGTTGTTTTCAAATAATAAAGGCGCTACTAAAACAACATAAGGGCTAGTTGCACTATTTAAATCGTTTAGTATTTTTGCGCGAATAAGAGGGTGTAGCAACGCATTAAGCCATTCTTTGTCACTGTTGTTAGTGAATATTTTTGCGCGCAATTCTGCTCTATTTAATGTGCCATCAGGCAATAAAATATCTTTGCCAAAGTGTGCTGTAATCGCTTTTAGCCCTTTGCTATTTGGGAGTACGACTTCACGCGCAATTATATCGGCATCAACTATTGTAATACCAAGCTCTTCAAACATGTTACTGATGGCCGTTTTACCACAGCCAATACCGCCTGTTAAGCCTAATACCCAGCTGTTTACTTTAGTTATTTGCTCACTCATTTTAATAACCTATTAAATTAAAATAAGCGCCTTGAATTTGGTTGCCCCAAAGCATAGTGATCCAGCCTGCTATCGCTAAATAAGGGCCAAAAGGGATAGGGGTCGCTTTGTCTTTACCTTGTATGCTTAACAGTGCAATACCTATAATGGCACCCACTACGCTCGAAAGCAGAATAATAGTAAGTAATGACTGCCAGCCAAGCAAAGCGCCAAATACAGCAAGCAACTTAAAATCGCCATAACCCATGCCTTCTTTACCGGTTAATAACTTAAATAGCCAAAACACACTCCATAGACTTAAATAACCGCAAGCTGCGCCAATAATGGCATCGGTAGGTGTAATTGTGTAACCCATTACAGAGGCTATAAGTGCAAGCCAAACAAGCGGAAGTGTAAGCTGATCCGGCAGTAACATGTGGTCAATATCAATAAAGGTTAGTGCTACTAAAATCCACGTTACAAAAATATATAAAAGGGCTTGCTCGGTCGCACCAAAACTATAGGCAACATTTAAACTTAATAAGGCAGTAATTAGCTCTACAGCAGGGTATCGGACCGAAATAGGATTACTGCAGCTTGCGCATTTACCTTTAAGTATTAACCAACTAATAATAGGAATATTCTGCCAAGGCTTAATGGCTGTTTTGCATTTAGGGCAGGTAGAGTTGGGTTTTACTAAGTTAAAAGGCTTATTGATATTGGCTTGTTTAGATTTATTAGCTGTAAGTTCATCTTCTAACAGTAGTCTGCATTCGCTTTGCCACTCACGTTGCATCATCAGCGGTAAGCGATAAATAACCACATTTAAAAAACTACCGATACATAAACTAATTAAGCCAATTGTGGTTAAATAAAACCACAGTTGGCTTTGCATTACTTCAATAATACTTTGCATCATATTACCTGAAAATTATTTTAAAAATTAAGCGTTTAAAAATTAAGTGAAGTATTTATCACAAAGAGAAGTGAAAGAGAGTAAATGAGAAGACATTAATAGACATACCTTAACAAAAAAGTAAGCCTCTCTTTTATTTCCTGTAAATTGTTATTTTTGGTAATTAAACAACAGCACCAAGTTGGAAAATAGGTAAGTACATCGCAACAATCAAGCCACCAACAAGTACACCCAGCACAGCCATAATAAGTGGCTCAAGCAAGCTTGAAAGGCCGTCTACTGCATCATCAACTTCTTGCTCGTAAATAGTCGCTACTTTAGCAAGCATACCGTCTAGTGAGCCAGATTCTTCACCAATCGCGACCATTTGTATTACCATATCAGGGAATATTTTTGAGTTACGCATTGCCCAGTTCATTTGATTACCAGAGCTCACTTCAACTTTAATATCTAAAATGGCATATCGATAAACAGCGTTACCTGAAGCGCCTGCGGCAGAGTCAAGCGCATCAACCAGCGGCACACCTGCAGCAAACGTAGTCGAAAGAGTTCGTGCATAGCGAGCAACAGCTGCTTTATTTAAAATCATACCTATAACAGGGAGTTTAAGTATGGCTCTGTCTGTAGCATCTCTGAGTTTTAAACTTCTGAGCTTGGCTTCTTTAAAAAGCCAACCTGCACCAACAATTGCTATCAGCATCATCCACCAATATTCTTGCATAAATTCAGATATACCAATTACAAATAGAGTAAAAGCAGGAAGTTCAGCGCCGAAGCCATTAAAAATATCTTGAAATTGTGGAACTACAAATATTAATAAAATAGAAGTAACGATAAGAGCAATAACAAGTACAGCTATGGGGTAAAACATCGCTTTTTTGATTTTTGATTTTAATGCTTCTGATTTTTCTTTATAAATAGCGACACGATCAAATATTCTATCAAGCGCACCGGATTGCTCTCCTGATGCAACTAAATCACAATATAAATCGTCAAAATAACGGGGGTGTTTTCTAAGTGCTGTAGATAATGGTTGGCCTGCCTTAACTTCATCAGCAATTGTTTCCATTAATTTACCAATACTTTTATTTGTAGAGCCTGATCCAATCATTTCTATTGATTGTATTAGTGGCACTCCAGCCATCAGCATTGTCGCTATTTGGCGAGTAATAAGCGCAATATCTTTTGGTGTAATTTTTTGAACACTTTGCAAACCAAATAAAGGTTTTGCTTTACGTTTTACTTTTGAAGGTGTAATGCCTTGTTTGCGAAGTTGTGCTTTAACAAGTGCAATACTATTACCTGTAATTTCTCCTTCTAGACGTTTACCTCTATTACTCACCCCAACCCATTGGAATACATCGAGAGATTTTTTTTCTTGTTTTTTTGTCATAAATAACTTTCAAGCAAATTAATTTATTAGAAAAATATTATAAGCGGAAATAGTATCAACGCTATTTTTTTAGACGAAATATCGTATTAGATGTGTATTTGTGGAGTAACGACTTGTAAGTTATTCTCCTGATTCAATTATAATTGAAACAGGAGAATAACTGACTAGCAAGGAAGGTTAATAAACGATTCAAACTAGTCTCTCTTTATACTGACGGTTACTAACCTTCACCTTCACTTTCACTTTCAGCCTCAGCTGGGGTGTCAGCTAAACAGCTTGATGGTTTATGTTCTTCATCAGCGTCAGTAGAACAAGTCCAAGAACCAGCTGTTGAGCGAGTTAAAGTTATTTTTTTACCTGATACAGCTGGACCACCCGCAACAGTACCTACAATTGAACCTGAACCGTCTGCCGGTGTCGATGTAATTACAGTTTCAGAACAAGCTTTATTATTTATCCCCATTTGGGCTTTAGTCATAGTTGCAGAGGCAGAGCCTTCGTTCATCTTTATTTCGAAAGCAGTTTTGCCTGGCGATATTTCAGCTAAACAAGCCGTGACTTGTGATTTAGAAGTGTAATTTTGATATGCAGGCAATGCAATTGCTGCAAGAATACCGATGATTGCTACTACAATCATTAATTCAATTAGGGTGAAACCCTGTTGTTTTTGAGTCATTGTTTTCATGTTTCCTCTCCTAAAGGATAGATTTTTGTAACTTAAATCACTTAAGCGGCAAAATGCCTCACTTAATTTAACTGATTTACTTTACAGTTTTACTTAAAATTAATTTTATTACACTTTAGCTTTAGAGTATGAAACACAAAAGCCGAATGTGAATTCATTATGTTTAGTACTAATTATAAAAGTTTACTAAGTGCACTACATGTTGTAGCAACAAATAGTATAGGCATAAAGTAAGTAGTTTAGTTGCTTTAGTTTTTAATTATGTCTTTAAAAAGTAAAGGTACTAGTTATTTATGACTACCTTTTTAAATAAAATAGTACAACAGAATTAGTCTACCATTTTATTTTAGTATTTAGCACGTATCTTCTTATAAAAAAGCGATTTTATTTAACAATTTGTTACAAAGTAAGCCTTTTGGGTTATTTAATGCTTTTTTACTTAACTTGTCAATTAATTAGCGGTATTAATTACCCATTATTGCTTTAAAATCACTCAAAACGCATCGATAAATCGATTGATTGTAAGTTTTTTGTTAATGCTCCGCTTGATATAAAATCGACACCTGCTTGTGAATAAGTTTTGAGCGTTTCTAGGGTCATATTGCCTGAAACCTCTAGTTTTGCGCGCTTATTGGTTAAAATTACAGCTTGCTTAATTTGCTCTACGCTAAAGTTGTCTAGCATAATTATGTCGGCGCCAGCTTCAATTGCTTGCTTAAGTTCTGGGAGTGATTCTACTTCTACTTCGACAGGTTTGTTTGGGTGATTTTGTTTAGCCTGAGTTACGGCTTTGTTTATTGTGCCACAAGCCGCTATATGATTTTCTTTAATTAAAAATGCGTCAAATAAACCAATACGGTGATTTGCACCGCCGCCACATTTTACTGCGTATTTTTGAAGTGCTCTAAGGCCTGGTATGGTTTTACGTGTATCGAGTAGTTGCGTTGTTGTACCACTTAGCTCTTTTACATAATGTGCTGTAGTAGTGGCTGTACCCGATAACGTTTGCACAAAGTTAAGTGCAGTACGCTCGGCAGTTAATATTGAACGCGCTGAACCAGTGGCTGTAAATAATGTGCTGTTTGCTTTAACTGCGTCGCCATCATTAATGAGTACATTAACCTTAACGCTTGGGTCTACCTGTTTAAATACTTCAAGGATGATGTCTTTTCCGCAAAAAATACAGTCTTCGCGAGTGATTACTTTGGCGTTTGCTTGCTCATTTTGAGGGATCAATTGCGCGGTAATATCGCCTTCTTGTGCGGTTTGATAATTTAAATCTTCGTCAAGTGCTAGAGTAACAAGCTGAGTAATAAGAGTGTGCGAAATAGACATGGAATGCTCATAAGCGTTAATAAATTAAGCAAATTTTACTATGTTTATAAAAGAAAGAGAAGCGATTGCCTTTTCACCAATATAAAGATAAGCGCGTATAGTAAATTAGTATCTACGTGTGGGCTTGTATTATCTGTAGGTGAGGTTTTATACCTCGCTTTTAATTTCAAAAGTTACGTTACATGAGCAGGCGTAAATTAGCACCTACGTGTGGGTTTGAATTATTTGCAGGTAGGGCTTTATACCTGTTTGTCACTATCATTGTTTTAATAAATCCTTTAGCATCAGTGCTATGTATATCTTGATATTTATATAATAAACGTATCATGAAAATAGATTTAAACGGTGTTTTAAGTACTGTAGCGCAGCGGCCTTGTTCGCATTTTGATGAACGCCTTGATGAGGCCGATATTTCTTTATTGGTTATTCACAATATATCTTTGCCAGCCGGGCAGTTTGGTACATCTTTTGTTGATGAGTTATTTATGGGTAGCATTGACTGCAATGCTCACTCGAGTTTTAGTGACTTAAAAAATTTACGTGTATCGGCCCATTGCTTTATAAAGCGCACCGGTGAGGTTATACAATACGTGCCTTTTGAAAAACGTGCTTGGCACGCTGGCCAATCTGAGTTTGAGGGCGTATCTGCTTGTAATAACTTTAGCATTGGCATTGAGCTTGAAGGTACCGACACCACGCCATACTCTTTAGCGCAATACGAAGTATTAGCTACACTTAGTAAATCTATAATACAACGCTATCCAAAAATTACCCCTTCGCGTATTGTTGGGCATTGCGATATTGCTCCAGGACGTAAAACCGATCCTGGCAGTAGCTTTAATTGGCCATTGTTTTTTAATATGCTTGAACAACTAAGTTAAGAGAGTTATTCCCATGATTTTAGTTTCTATAATAATTGCATTAATTCTGGAGCGTTTAGGGGCTCGGTCTAATTACTGGCAGATAAGCTACTACACAAATGGTTATTTAAATCGCTCTAATAAACTACTAGGTGACAAAGGGTTATTTAGTTCTGCACCGGGCTTTTTAATTTGGCTTTTACTCCCCGTAATAGCAATAGCGTTTATTTATTGTTTATCTGATTTTGTACTATGGCAGTTAGCTATTAATATTGCTGTGCTTTTGGTTTGCTTTGGTTGTGCTAAGCAGCGCGCTTTATATAAGTCTTACTTAAATGCCTTAACGCGAGATGACGGTACTGCTGCATCTTTATATGCGCTGCAAATAGGTCAAAAGCGTACTGATGATCAAGATGGTGGCGAAACCTTTGGGCAAACATTGGCATGGGTAAACTTTAGATTTTACTGTGCGGTGATTTTTTGGTTTGTTGTTTTAGGCGCGCCAGGCGCGGTTTTATATGCACTGGTACGTACTTTAGCTGATTTAGTACGAGATGATCATAAAGTAATATTTGCGAAGCGTTTTAAACTTATACATAAACTACTGTTCTGGCTTGACTGGTTACCTGCACGCATCACCAGCTTTGGTTATTTAGTAATAGGTAACTTTAATAAAGGCACAAGTTGTTGGCTACGTTACGTACTTAACTTTAAATCTCCAAATCGCGAAGTAGTAACATGTACTGCACTTGCTGCAGAGCAAGTTGAAAAGCGTTATTACGGCTGTACCTACGAAGCCACGTGTATGATTAAACTTGTTAAGCGTAATGTATTATTTTACTTAGTACTTATAGCGTTGCTTACATTATTTGGTGGGCTGTCTTAAGTTAATACCTTTTTAATAAAGTACCTTATGCAATGTAAGGTGCTTTAATCTCTTCCTGCAGTTTTTAAGTACTATAAAATAGAGCTAATATTCTAATTCATTCTGGTCAGACCAATTGTTTTCATCCCAAATACGTTATAACAATTTTTGCAAATTGCGCATTGTTTGATCTTCGTTCAAAATGCGTTACGCTACTTTAATTGCTCAAACTACCTGTAAATTGACAGCTAATAGTGTTTTTGATACCGTATTGAAAATTTTTGGTATGACCAATTTACCTTTTGGGTAAATCATACTACTTAAAGCCCCGTTTTATGGGCTCTTGGTATTTATACAACGCGGACGTTGATTCATGTCTTTAAAGATTAAAGCAGCAAAATTATCTGATGTTATTTTACAGCAACTTGAGAATATGATTCTTGAAGGCTCGTTAGCACCAGGTGAAAAGTTGCCACCAGAGCGTGAACTAGCAAAGCAGTTTGAAGTGTCTCGCCCGTCACTGCGTGAGGCAATTCAAAAATTAGAAGCGAAAGGTTTAGTTACGCGTCGCCAAGGTGGCGGCACGTTTGTAAAAAATCAGCTCGAAGAAGGGCTTACTGATCCACTTTTTGATTTGATTAGTAAACACCCTGAATCGCAGTTTGATTTACTTGAATTTCGTCATGCATTAGAAGGGATTGCTGCTTACTACGCTGCACTGCGCGGGACCAGCAACGATTTTAGCAAAGTAAAACAAAGCTTTGATGAAATTGCCTTAGTTAATGATGATTTACAGCAAAAAGCAAAAGCAATTAATGCATTTCACTTTAGCGTGGCAGAAGCCTCGCACAATGTGGTGTTACTGCATTTAGTTAGAGGTATGAAAGCGCTGCTTGAGCAAAATGTATTGCAAAATTTAACTGTTCTATTAAAAAAGTCAGATATTAGCAGTCAGTTAGCCCAACACAGGCGTTTATTAATGGATGCCGTTATTGACGGTAATCCAGAGCAAGCCCGTTTAGCAAGTAATGCGCACTTAGCATTTATCGAAGAAGCACTACTTGAAGCAGGCAAAGAACATTCGCGAATTGAACGTAGTTTAAGACGCACTAAACAAAATTAAGTTAGTACATAACTACTTTGAACACACAAATTAAGTAGCTGTGATATTAAATTAACAATATTCGTATTTTAAACATAAGGAAACCTCCATATGTCTGAAGTCAATAAAATTGACGTAGACGCGCTAGAAACACAAGAGTGGTTACAAGCTCTTGAATCAGTTGTGCGCGAAGAAGGTGTTGAACGAGCTCAGTTTTTACTTGAGCAAGTATTAGAGCAAGCCCGTTTAGACGGCGTTGATATGCCAACGGGTATTACCACGAACTACGTTAATACTATTCCTGTAGATCAAGAGCCTGCTTACCCAGGTGATGTAAATCTTGAACGTCGTATTCGTTCAATTATACGTTGGAACGCGATTATGATCGTTCTACGTGCATCTAAAAAAGATCTCGACTTAGGCGGCCATATGGCGTCTTACCAATCATCTGCTGCATTTTATGAAGTGTGTTTTAACCACTTCTTTAAAGCACCAAATGATGTAGACGGTGGTGACTTAGTTTATTACCAAGGTCATATTTCTCCAGGTATTTACGCACGAGCATTTGTTGAAGGTCGTTTATCGGCTGCGCAACTAGATAACTTCCGCCAAGAAGTTGATGGCGAAGGCTTACCATCGTACCCACACCCTAAGTTGATGCCTGAGTTTTGGCAGTTCCCTACGGTATCAATGGGCTTAGGTCCTATTTCATCAATTTATCAAGCACGCTTCTTAAAATACTTAGATGGTCGTGGCTTAAAAGACACTAAAAACCAACGTGTATATGCGTTTTTAGGTGACGGTGAAATGGATGAGCCAGAATCACGTGGTGCTATTTCTTTTGCTGCACGTGAAAAACTAGATAACCTTTGTTATTTAATTAACTGTAACTTACAGCGTTTAGACGGCCCAGTTATGGGTAACGGTAAAATTATTCAAGAGTTAGAAGGCTTGTTTAAAGGCGCTGGCTGGAACGTAATTAAACTAGTGTGGGGCAGCGGTTGGGATATTCTGCTTGCTAAAGACACAACAGGTAAATTACTACAATTGATGAACGAAACAATTGATGGCGATTACCAAACTTATAAAGCTAAAGATGGTGCGTACGTGCGTGAGCACTTCTTTGGTCGCTACCCTGAAACAGCTGCCCTTGTTGCAGATATGACAGATGACGAAATTTTTGCGCTTAAGCGTGGTGGTCATGAGCCATCAAAACTATTTGCTGCATTTAAAAAAGCAGAAGAGACAAAAGGTCGTCCAACTGTAATTCTTGCTAAAACTGTAAAAGGTTACGGCATGGGTGAAGCAGCTGAAGGTAAAAACATTGCGCACCAAGTGAAAAAAATGGACATGTCGCATGTTGCACATTTACGTTCACGCCTTGGTCTTGACGACTTAGTATCTGAAGAGCAATTAAAAGAATTACCATACCTAGAGCTTGAAGAAGGTTCACCTGAGTACAAGTACCTACATGCGCGTCGTGATGAGCTTAAAGGTTACACACCTAAGCGTATTCCACGTTTTAGTGAAAAACTTACGTTGCCAGAAGTAGATGCATTTAAGCCACTACTTGAAGAGCAAAAGCGTGATATATCTACTACTATGGGCTTTGTTCGTGCACTTAATATCTTATTAAAAGATAAAGGCATTGGTAAAAATATCGTACCAATTATTGCAGATGAAGCGCGTACATTTGGTATGGAAGGTTTATTCCGTCAAATCGGTATTTACAACCCGCATGGCCAAAACTACACGCCACAGGATCGTGATATTGTTTCTTACTATAAAGAAGCAACTTCAGGTCAAGTATTGCAAGAAGGTATCAATGAGTTAGGTGCTATGTCGTCATGGGTTGCTGCTGCAACATCATACAGCACTAACGATTTACCAATGATCCCATTCTACATTTACTACTCTATGTTTGGTTTCCAACGTGTTGGCGACATGGCATGGATGGCGGGCGATCAACAAGCACGTGGTTTCTTATTAGGTGCTACAGCGGGTCGTACAACGCTAAATGGTGAAGGCTTACAACACGAAGATGGTCACAGCCACATTCTTGCAAACACGGTTCCTAACTGTGTTTCTTATGACCCAACTTACGCGTTTGAAGTTGCTGTTATTGTACAAGACGGTATTCGTCGTATGTACGGTGACGACCAAGAAAATATTTACTACTACCTAACGCTTATGAACGAAAACTACCATCAACCAGCTATGCCAGAAGGCGCTGAAGAAGGTATTCGTAAAGGTATTTACAAGCTTGAAAGTTACGAAGGTAAAAAAGCCAACGTACAGCTATTAAGCTCAGGTACTATTATGACTGAAGTGCGCAAAGCTGCTTCAATCTTAAGCGAAGAATATGGTATTGCATCAGATGTTTACTCAGTAACATCTTTCAATGAGCTAACGCGTGATGGTCAAGATGTTGAGCGTTTCAACATGCTTAATCCTGAAAGCGAGCAAAAAACAGCATTTATCACAAGCGTATTAAACGACTCTGTGACTGTTGCAGCAACGGATTACATGAAAAACTACGCAGAACAAGCGCGTTCATTCATTCCAAGCAGCAACTACAAAGTGTTAGGTACAGATGGTTACGGTCGTTCTGATAGCCGTGAAAACCTACGTCGTCACTTTGAAGTTAACGCAAGCTACGTTGTTGTTGCTACGTTATCTGAACTTGCTAAACGCGGTGAAGTTGAGAAGTCAGTAGTTGTTGAAGCACTTAAAAAGTTCAACATCGACACTAACAAACTTAACCCACTGTACGCATAAGAGGTTTGCAATGAGTATTGAAATTAAAGTACCTGATATTGGTGACGACGAAGTAGAAGTAACCGAAATATTAGTAAGCGTTGGCGATAAAGTAGATGTTGACCAATCATTACTAAATGTTGAAGGCGACAAAGCATCAATGGAAATACCTGCTTCTCAAGCGGGGACTGTAAAAGAGATTAAAGTTAACGTTGGCGACACCGTTACAACAGGCTCTTTAGTATTTTTGTTTGAAGGCGAGAGTGAAGGCACTGATGAGAAAAATACATCAGCCGCTGCTCCAGCTAAATCTGAAGAGGCAGCACCAGCTGCTTCTACAGGTTCTTCAATTAAAGAAGTAACCGTACCAGATATTGGCGATGATGAAGTTGAAGTAACTGAAATCATGGTTGCTGTTGGTGACACTGTTGAAGAAGAGCAATCTATCTTAAACGTGGAAGGCGACAAGGCAGCAATGGAAGTTCCAGCTCCATTTGCCGGCACAGTTAAAGAAATTAAAGTAGCCGCTGGCGACACAGTTAAAACTGGCTCGTTAGTGTTTGTTTTTGAAGTGGCAGGAAGTGAATCTGCAGCACCGGCTAAAGAGTCGGCTTCTGTAGAAGCGCCAGCTGAGAGCTCAACAGCAAGTTCGGCACCAAGCACTAAAGAAGTTAATGTGCCTGATATTGGTGGCGATGAAGTTGAAGTAACTGAAATTATGGTTGCCGTTGGCGATGAAGTTTCAGAAGATCAATCAATCTTAAACGTTGAAGGCGACAAAGCTGCAATGGAAGTGCCAGCTCCATTTGCAGGTACAGTTAAAGAAATTAAAGTAGCCGCTGGCGATAAAGTATCGACTGGTTCATTAATTTTTGTATTTGAAGTTGCAGGCAGTGCGCCAGCGGCATCTGCACCAGCTGAAAAATCAGCACCTGCAGCAGCGGCTAAAACTGAGTCAGCACCGGCTCAAGCAGCACCTGCAAAAGCAAGTAATGAAAGCTTCACAGAAAACAGCGCGTATGCTCATGCATCACCCGTTGTTCGCCGTTTAGCGCGTGAGTTTGGTATTAACCTAGCTAACGTTAAAGGCACTGGTCGCAAAGCCCGTATAGTTAAAGAAGACGTGCAAAACTACGTTAAAAACTTAGTTAAGCAAGTTGAATCTGGTCAATTATCTGCAGGTAGTAGCGCAGGTGGTAGTGAGCTTGGTCTTATTCCATGGCCTAAAGTAGATTTTGCTAAATTTGGCGAAATTGAAGAGAAAAAACTGTCTCGCATTCAAAAACTATCAGGTAAAAACTTACACCGTAACTGGGTACAAATCCCACATGTTACACAGTTTGATGAAGCTGATATCACAAGCCTTGAAGTATTTCGTAAAGAGCAAAATGCACTTAGCGAGAAGAAAAAGCTTGGCGTTAAAATCACACCACTTGTGTTTGTGATGAAAGCAGCGGCTAAAGCACTTGCAGACTTCCCAACATTTAACTCTTCACTGTCTAGCGACGGCGAAAGTTTAATTCTTAAGAAGTACATTAACATTGGTGTTGCTGTTGATACGCCAAATGGTTTAGTAGTGCCAGTGTTTAAAGATGTTGATAAAAAAGGCATTATTGAATTATCACGTGAACTAATGGAAGTATCTGTTAAAGCCCGTGACGGTAAGCTTACATCGTCTGATATGCAAGGCGGCTGTTTTACTATCTCTAGCCTTGGCGGTATCGGCGGTACGGCATTTACGCCGATTGTTAATGCGCCAGAAGTTGCTATTTTAGGTGTATCTAAATCTGAAATGAAACCTAAATGGAATGGCAAAGAGTTTGAACCAAAACTAATGGTTCCGCTGTCTATGTCATACGACCATAGGGTTATTGACGGAGCATTAGCTGCACGCTTTACTGTGACTCTTGCAAGTTACATGAGCGATATTCGCCAGTTGGTGATGTAACCAGTTTAGTAAAATTGGTATACGCAATAAAATAAATAGAATCAAATCCCAGCCAGTTGTTTTTAGCTGGGATTTTTACCATTTGCAATGATACAATCTTTGTACGAATTGCATCACTTTGTGCGCTGCTCACTCTTTCTGCCTTGCAGAAACATGGCAGTTAAATTTTAGGGCAGTGTCCCGTTCAAACAATTAAGGTAAAAGCATGAGCAACGAATTAAAAACTCAAGTTGTTGTACTAGGCGGTGGTCCTGGTGGTTATTCTGCGGCTTTCCGTGCTGCTGACTTGGGCTTAGAAGTTACATTAGTAGAATCTCGCGAAACATTAGGTGGCGTATGTCTTAATGTTGGTTGTATTCCTTCTAAAGCACTTTTACACGTAGCTAAAGTGATTGATGACGCAGCAGAAATGTCATCTCACGGTGTTACTTTTGGCGCACCAAAAATCGATCTTGACCAAGTTCGTACTTGGAAAGATTCTGTAGTTGGCCAGTTAACTGGTGGACTAGAAGGTATGGCCAAAATGCGTAAAGTGAAAGTTGTATCTGGATACGGCAAATTCACTGGCAGCAATACTTTAGTAGTTGAAGGCGCAGACGGCGCTACAACTATCACGTTTGATAACGCGATTATTGCAGCAGGTTCTAAACCAGTTAACTTACCTTTCATCCCAGAAGATGACCGTGTAATTGATTCAACTGGTGCATTAGAACTTAAAGACGTACCAGAAAAACTACTTGTATTGGGTGGTGGTATTATCGGTCTTGAAATGGGTACGGTTTACCGTGCGCTAGGTTCTGCAATTGATGTTGTAGAATTTGCTGATCAATTAGTACCAGCCGCTGATAAAGACATTATCAAAATTTACCAAAAATACGTAAGCAAAAAATTCAACGTAATGCTTTCAACTAAAGTTGTTGGTGTTGAAGCTAAAGAAGACGGCTTATACGTAACGTTTGAAGGTAAAAACGCACCAGCAGAACCAGTACGTTACGACAAAGTACTTGTTGCAGTTGGCCGTACTCCAAACGGTAACTTACTTGATGCTGAAAAAGCAGGCGTAAACGTTGATGAGCGTGGCTTTATTAATGTTGATAAGCAATTACGTACTAACGTAAGCCATATTTTTGCAATTGGTGACTTAGTTGGACAGCCTATGCTTGCGCATAAAGCGGTTCATGAAGGTCATGTTGCTGCAGAAGTTATTTCTGGTCAGAAGCATTTCTTCGACCCTAAATGTATTCCTTCAATTGCGTACACAGACCCAGAAATCGCTTGGGTAGGTGTTACTGAGAAAGAAGCAAAAGAGCAAGGCTTAAAAGTTGAAACTGCGGTATTCCCGTGGGCAGCATCTGGTCGTGCAATTGCATCTGCTCGTACTGAAGGTTCTACTAAACTTATCTTTGATAAAGAAAGTGGCCGTATAATCGGTGGTGCTATGATCGGTATTAACGCGGGCGAAATGCTTGGCGAAATCGGTTTAGGTATTGAAATGGGTGCTGATGGTGAAGACTTAGCGCTTACAATTCATGCTCACCCAACATTGAACGAATCAATCGGCCTTGCAGCTGAAATTTTTGAAGGTTCAATCACTGATTTACCAAACAAAAAAGCAGCTAAAAAGAAGTAATTTAACTTTTTAGTATTTGCTTGAAAAACCCAACTTCGGTTGGGTTTTTTTATGTCTATTTTTAACTTAGATAAATATAAGATTAAATAACAAGAAGTCGTTACAATGCGCGCTTAATTAATTGAAGGTAAATACAGTGAAAAACTCAGTTTTAGCATTACGCGCTCAACAAATAAGTGAATCTCGTCGAGAGTTTAATGCTCGAGGCGGTAAATTAGATCGCTGTGAACAATGCCTGATTGCTAAGCACTACTGTATTTGTAAAGGTGTTGAGCATGCAGATTGTAAGGCCGCTGTATGCTTACTGATGTATCATAATGAAAGCTTTAAACCTTCTAATACAGGGCGTTTAATTGCTGAAATAGTGCCAGAAAACCACGCATTTAGATGGGATAGAACAGATCCTAACCCCGCTCTTTTAGCTTTAATAAATGATTCGCAGTATCAGCCTATGGTCGTCTTTCCCGCTGAAGATGTAGAAGAGGGCAGAGCCATTACAGAAGTGAGTATTGAATCAGGTAAAAAGCCGCTATTTATATTCTTAGATGGTACGTGGCGCGAAGCTAAGAAAATGATTCGCAAAAGCCCTTATTTAGATAACTTGCCTGTACTTTCTGTTACTGCTGATAAACTATCTGATTACCGATTACGTGTAGCCCCTCATGCACATCAACTAGGCACTGCTGAAGTGGCTATTATGGTATTAGCACTTGCGGGCGAAATGGATGCATCGACAAAATTAGAGCAGCATTTTATTAAGTTTCGTGATGCGTATTTATTGGGTAAGCGCAACAAGGGACGACCGCTAGAAGATTAATTTTACGAAGTTAAGCAAATGCTTGCTGATTTTTTAAGTGAGCAAGTGCTTTATTTTGAATAGCTCTGAAGCCTTCTTCAGATGTTAATTGTAAAACAGTATTATACAATTGACTTATACTATTATGCACTTGAATAAACGAGATACAGTCTTCACCAATCATTTCTTTTGCTTCTTCAACTCGTTTCAAAAAGTAGCAGCTAATGTCTATTTTGCCATTAAATTGAGTCGTTGCAATTGCGTTTGCTATTCTATTAAGTTGATAGCTAAACTCATCAGGTCGAGCACCTTCACCCCACTTGCTAATACGAATGTCGCGTTCTAACTGAATAATTTCGTTAAGTATATTTTTAAACTCACTCATTGGCATATTTAAAAAGTTATAACCTTTGGGGTTAAATAAAGCTTTATAGGGATTTTCGTCGGGGGTTTGGGCACTAAATACACCAATTGGTTTTGCTGTACTTGCGTCTGATACTTTACATAAAAAGGTATTACTTTGAGATGTTTTAAAATTCATATCCATTGAGTATTTATGATCCTTGCGTTATTTAGTTATCGGCGCAATTAATAAAAAACTTAGCGAAATTTAAAATATTAATAAAGTATTTTAAGGTCTTAGCATTGATTTGCTGTGACGCGATATTACTAGTAAAGATTAGTGATAGTTGCTCAGTGCTTTACTCACCCAAATTTTAGGCAAAGAAAAGCGCGCTCTATCTCTAGGCGCGCTTGCGGAATCTTCTAATTTTCTGCATCCTGCAATTGAACTTAATCAACTCCAATTTTCACTAATCCATGTTTATTACTATATTACTTTTTAGTTCTATGTAATGTAGACCATCCGGGCCTGTATCCTTTAATTCCTAAACATCCTGTAGGGTAAATACTATTACCAAATCCTTAATTACACTTCCTAGTGTATCCTTGTTTTAACCAATCCCTTGTGTTGCCTTAAAGGCCTGTCCATTTATTCCTTCAACATCCTGTTGAACAACTTAGCCTTGTTGTTATCCTTTTCGCATCTTCCTGACGCTGTCCTTTTTACAACATTGCGTTGTGATACTCATCCTGAGCCTGTCCTAAAGTCCGTGTTGTCCTGATAACCTAATCATTGGTTGGTTGAGTAAGCAGTCCGTTTCCTTTTACTCAATAAGCGTCATTGCTTGGTTGATGCGTAAATTATAGTGCAATAGAGCAACTAAAATAGAGATAAAACTACATTCAATTAGTGTTTTTGCAATAGTAATAAAAATAAATTTAATATAATTCATGGGTTTAACTGTTTTTAGGTTGTTTTTTATCTTGTTTTTTACTCATTAGCTGTCACATCCGTAAGACATCTCTTACACCGTATTTCCTTTTTGGGCGTTATTTACATATTTACATTTATTTAAAGTGTGCACTTTTAGAATGAGCACGGTAGAATTCGTTGATAATAACAGTTATTTAGGTGGAATAATGAAGAAAGTATTTGCACTTGTTTTAGGGGTAGTTGCATCGGCACCAGTCTTTGCAAACGATGTTGTTAACATCTACTCTTTTCGTCAACCGTTTTTAATTCAGCCAATTTTAGAAGATTTTACAAAGCAAACAGGCATAAAAACCAATGTTGTTTTTGCTAAAAAAGGGCTAATTGAGCGTGTTAAACGCGAAGGCAAGCACAGTAAAGCTGATTTAGTATTAACCTCTAACTTTAGCGCGCTTATTCAATTAGAAGATTTAAAATTAACACAAACTATAAAAAGTGACAGTGTAAATAATAATGTTCCAGCCGCCTTTCGTGACGGTGATGGCCAATGGGTTGCGCTTACTAAGCGAGTGCGTAATGTATATTCATCAAAAGAGCGAGTTGGTGAGTTACCTAAGCTCACTTATGAAGATTTAGCAGACTCTAAATACAAAGGGCAAATTTGTACGCGCTCTGGCAAACATCCATATAATTTAGGTTTAGTGGCTTCTATGATTGCACACCATGGTGAAGCGCAAACTAAAGAGTGGCTTGAAGGTGTTAAGGCTAATTTAGCACGCAAGCCTCAAGGTAACGATCGTGCTCAAGTTAAAGCTGTTAAAGAAGGTTTATGTAACTTGGCATTAGGTAATAGTTACTACCTTGGCAAAATGCTAGAAGATAAAGAACAAAAAGGTTGGGCAGAGGCCGTAAATATTAACTTTCCAAATCAAACTAATCGTGGCTCACACATAAATGTATCGGGTGCGGTTATTACCAAATACGCTAAAAACCCTGAAAATGCATTAAAGCTCATAGAATATATGACCGACAGCAAAGCACAAAACATGTATGCCTCATTAAATATGGAGTATCCAGTTAAGTCGGGTGTTGAATTATCAAGTTTGGTTGCCTCTTGGGGTAGCTTTAAAGAAGACAGCTTGCCACTTGATGAGATTAGTAAATATCGTCCGTTAGCACTTAAGCTAATTGATGAGGTGAAGTTCGATCTTTAATGACTAATAAATTTAAGCTGTCTAAATGGCAGCTCTTTGCGTGGTCGACTGGCTTAATACTATCGGCCCCGTTGTTTTTTCTTCTTTTTGAATCTCTACAAGGTAGCTCTGAGGTGTTTTCTCACCTGTGGGATACCGTGCTTTGGGATTACATAACCAATACCGTATTGTTAGTTTTAGGTGTTTGCGTCCTTAGCTGCGCCATAGCTTTGCCACTTGGGTGGCTAACGGCTTACTGTAGTTTCCCGGGTAAAAAACAGTTTGAATGGGCACTTATGCTGCCCCTTGCTATGCCTACCTATATTATTGCCTATGTATACACTGATTTATTAGATTATGCGGGCCCGGTGCAAATAGCGCTGAGAGAATGGTTTGGCTGGCAATCACCTAGCGACTATTGGTTTTTTGATATACGAACATTACCCGGAGCCATCGTTATGATTGCCTTGGTGCTTTACCCGTATTTATTTCTAATTTTTAAAACAGCCCTTCGCGAGCAGTCATTCAAATTAGTACAAGCTAGTCAGTTAATGGGGTTATCTCCTTGGCAAAGCTTTTTTAAAGTCAGCTTAGTGCTCTCTCGTGGGGCAATTGTGGCGGCTCTTGCACTTATTAGTATGGAAACCATGGCCGACTTTGCAACAGTGAGTTATTTTGCCGTAAGTACATTAACAACCGCTGTATACGATACGTGGTTTGGTTATTACTCACTTACAGCGGCCGCTAAAATATCGGGTGTGATGTTACTGCTGTTATTTTTAGCATTAATGGCAGAGCGTTTTAGTCGCCGAAACCAAGCGGTATTTGAGCGACAATCAAGTGTAAATAGCGAATCGCTCTATGTATTAAAAGGAAAGTCTGCTTGGCTCGCAACGGCATTTTGTAGCTTTATTTTACTTATCGCTTTTGTAATTCCTATTGCAGTACTTATAAATTACGCCATTACCTACTTTGATAAAGCATGGAGTGTTGAGTTTTTTAGTTACGCTTGGCAAAGTTTAAAAGTGGCAGGAGTTGTAAGTGTTATAACCATTACATTGAGTGTTTTTGTGGTTTTTTATCAGCGTGTTGCAAAGCAAGCGTATCCGCTTATTCCTGGGCGTTTAGCAAGCACAGGCTATGCGCTGCCAGGAACTGTACTCGCTATTGCGGTTTTGTTACCTCTTACATTGTTAGAGAACACCATTAACACAGCGCTCGAGCCGTATAATTTAGATATTGGCTTACTGCTTACAGGTAGCATTCTTACTATTATTATTGCTTATATTGTTAGGTTTTACGCCATTGCACACGGAGCAATTGAGTCGAGTTTTTTACGTATTAGTCCATCACTTGATATGGCAAGCCAATCAATGGGTAAAAGCCAAGGGCAAACGCTGCGTTTAGTGCATCTACCTTTACTGCGAAGAGGGTTACTCACTGCAGCCCTATTGGTATTTATTGAATGTATGAAAGAGTTGCCAGCTGCGCTATTGCTCAGACCGTTTAATTTTGAAAGCTTAGCTACTCATGTATTTCAGTATGTGAGTGACGAGCAATTAGAGCTCGCTTCAATATCTGCATTATTTATTGTTATTGTTGGGTTTATTCCTTTGTATTTTATTAATCGTTCTATGGAGCAGCGTAGTTAAATGAGTAGTTTAATTTTACAAGGCGTGAGCTATCACTATAACGGCACAAAGGTTATTCACGATTTAGATTTAACAGTAGGTAAAGACGAAATTGTTTGCCTACTCGGGGCGAGTGGATGCGGCAAAACAACCACATTAAAAGCGATTGCAGGTTTAATTGAAGCCAAGCAAGGGTCTATTTTTATAGACGGTAAATTAGTGAGTGATGAGCAATCGTTTGTCTCACCTGAGCATCGTAACATCGGCATGATGTTTCAAGACTATGCGTTGTTTCCGCATTTGACGGTGGCAAATAATATTGCATTTGGGCTTGGTAATATGAGCAAAGCTCAAAAGCAGCAACGCGTTGATGAAATGCTTAAGCTTGTGCATTTAATTGGCTGTGCTGACAGGTTTCCACATCAGTTATCGGGTGGCCAACAGCAACGCGTCGCTATCGCTCGTGCATTAGCTTATAAACCTAGTTTATTACTCCTTGATGAGCCTTTTTCAAACATCGACACACAAGTACGATTTGAATTAATTGCCGATATACGTCGAATTATTAAGGCAACTCAAGTATCTGCTGTGTTTGTTACACACTCAAAAGAAGAGGCGTTTGCGTTTTCAGATACACTTGCCATTATGCATCGCGGTAAAATTGCACAACAAGGCACGCCTGAGCAGCTTTTTGCAGCTCCATGTTCAAAGGAGGTTGCAGAGTTTCTGGGTCAGGGCATATACTTAAGCGCAGAAGTGTTAACCGCAACTGAATATAAAACACCATTTGGTTTAGTCGAATCTTATGTTGAGAGTAAGCATAATGTAAGTGCAGGGCTTATATATGTGCGCCCTCATCAAATAGAATTAGTGGCAGATAACCAAAGTGACAAATTCAGCAAGCGAGCTACAATCATAAGTCGTCGCTTTATTGGTTCGGCGTATGTTTATTCGCTTGTTATTGATGAACAAGAAATTGAAGTTGCTGCACAATATGGCCAGTCATTTGAAAATAATGATCAGGTTATAATAAAAATAAAACCTCACACGGTGAATTTTTTCGAATCGTAATTAATTTGTTATTCGCTGTGTTTTTATCTGTAAAACTAAGGAATAACAATGGCGCAAGCGCAATCAGGGATTTGTGCTGAAGCAAACTTACACGGTTTGCACTTATTTTTTAATGTGTTTGATGGTCAAGACGAATCACTTCGCGCAAAGTTAAAACAAGTAAGCGCTATAGAAGAAGAGTTTAGCGATCAATTTTCAGAATCAATGCTCTCTTGTATGGTTGCTATTGGTGCGCAATACTGGCCGCATATCCTCCCTGAATATATTCCAAGCGAATTACAGAGCTTTCCCAATATAACCCATAGCGATCACCAAATGAGCGTACAACCGTGCGATTTATTTGTACAAATTCGCTCTGACCGTGAAGATGTTAACCATTTATTTGCGCTGCAAATTTTAAAATTATTTGCCCCCGATGTAGAGCTGGTGGAGCAAATTCGGAATTTTCGCTTTTTAGATGGACGTGATTTTAACGGTTTTATTTATGGTGGCGACACCGCACATGGAAGAAAAAAGCGCGCTACGGCTTTAATCAGCAACCCTGGTAGCTTTGAAGATCAGGGGAGTTATATTCATGTTCAGCGTTATAAACATGATTTAACTATGTGGCAGCATTTATCATTGAGTGAGCAAGAGCAAATAATGGGACGTACGCGTCTTGATAACACGCTAATTACCCCAGCGGTCGAAACCAGCCATGCTTCGCGAAGTGAGCTAAAAGACGAACACGGACAACCGCTACTATTAAATCAAAGCATGCCTTATGGCGACGTGTATGAGCAGGGAATGTTATCAATTACATGCGCTTGTACGGGCACCGCATTTGAAAAAGTACTTAATAGTCGTTTAGGGGAAGGGGATTGCTACGACCACTGGCTTGATTTTACTCAAGCCGATATGGGCTCTGCTTTCTTTGCACCTTCAATAGGGTTTTTAAAACAAATTTAATTTGCTATTAAACCGTATCAAATAAAATGCGAACGCGTTCAAGTGTTACATCTATTTCAGATATTTTAGCAGGAGCGATAAAAATAGTGTCATCGCCGGCAATAGTTCCTAGTACGCCATCTGCTTTACCTAATGAATCTAATAAACGTGCAATAAGCTGAGCAGCACCTGGGCTGGTACGAATGATGATCATCATTTCGTTGTGCATAATGTCGATTACTAATTGGCGTAATGGGCTTTTAGCCGTAGGTACACCCATTTCAGCAGGTAAGCAGTAAACCATTTCTTGTTTGGCATTACGTGTGCGTACAGCGCCAAATTTACTTAACATGCGTGATACTTTACTTTGGCTTATATTGTCAAAACCTTGATCTTTTAACGCATCAACTATTTCGCCTTGAGAGCCAAAATTTTCTTCTTTTAATAGTGATTTAAATGCTTTTACCAGTGCTTCTTGTTTATCTTGTGGTTGCATAGTCTTTATTCGTTTTTGTTATTTATGCCGCAAATTCTACACAAAAATGAATAATTATGCAGCAGTTGTTTAGTTAACTTGCCAGTTTGATGCGTTAAATCACATAAGTTTACGACTATGGTCGAAAATATACTTGAAATAGACAGGATAAATTTGTTTTTAGTCGCTAATTTCATTATCTTAAGAGCCACAAATGTTTCCTACCTCAAATTACGGAGAATTCCAATGAAAGTTGCTGTATTAGGTGCTGCAGGCGGTATCGGCCAAGCGTTGTCTTTATTATTAAAAACAGGCTTACCAGCTGGCTCTGAATTATCACTTTATGATGTTGCACCAGTAGTACCAGGTGTTGCGGTTGACCTTTCTCACATCCCAACAGATGTTAAAGTTGCAGGCTTTGGCGCAGACGATTTAAATAAAGCGCTTGAAGGTTCTGACATCGTTCTTATCCCAGCGGGTATGCCACGTAAACCAGGTATGGATCGTGCTGATTTATTCAATGTAAATGCTGGCATCATCAAAACTTTAGCAGAAGGCATTGTTGCCAGCTGTCCTAAAGCGTTAGTAGGTATTATTACTAACCCAGTAAACGGCACAGTTCCAATCGTTGCTGAAGTATTCAAAAAAGCAGGTACTTACGACGCTAAACGCGTATTCGGTATTACTACGCTTGACGTTATTCGTTCAGAAGCATTTGTTGCTGAACTTAAAGGCGTAGACGTAGCAACTGTAAAAGTACCAGTAATTGGTGGTCACTCAGGCACAACTATTCTGCCTCTACTTTCTCAAGTTGAAGGTGTTTCTTTCACTGATGAAGAAGTTGCTGCACTTACTCCACGTATCCAAAATGCGGGTACTGAAGTTGTAAATGCTAAAGCAGGCGGTGGTTCAGCTACGCTATCTATGGGTGCTGCTGCAGCTCGTTTTTGTATGTCTTTAGTTAAAGGCCTACAAGGTGAAGAAGTTGTAGATTACGCTTACGTTGCTGTTGAAAATGGCGATGCAGAGTACTTTGCACACCCAGTACGTTTAGGTAAAAACGGCGTAGAAGAAATTCTTTCTTACGGCGAACTAAGCGCATTTGAAACAAAAGCAAAAAATGACATGCTTGAAACTCTGAAAAAAGACATCAAAGAAGGTGTTGATTTCATGGCGTAATAGCCGGTTTAAGCAACAAAAAAGCCTGCATTTGCAGGCTTTTTTATTGCTCAGAATTAATGTCACACTGTGTAACTAGTTAAAACTAGTGGTCGCGGTCAACCGCAATACGGGCAAGGCTTATAAGTGCTTGCTTATAGTCAGACTCAGCTAAAAAGTCTAAACAGGCAATGGCTTTTTCGGCCTCAAGCTCTGCTTTTTGCATTGTAAACTCAAGCGCATTAGTTTGTTTTAGTGCAGTTAAAATTTCTTCTAAATGCTCCATACCATTACTGTGCTCTATTGCATCACGAATGAGCTGGGTTTGTTGCTCGCTACCATGTTGCATAGCATAAATAAGCGGAAGGGTTGGTTTGCCTTCAGCTAAATCATCGCCAATGTTTTTACCTAGCTGCTCAGCATCTGCATTGTAATCGAGTACGTCATCTACTAGTTGAAACGCAGTACCTAAATGCATACCGTATAGGTTCAGTGCATCAAGTGTCGCTTGGTCTTGCTCTGTGATAATGGCAGCAAGGCCTGTAGCTGCTTCAAATAATTTAGCTGTTTTAGAGTAAATAACCTGCATATAGCTGGCTTCAGTCGTATCTGGGTCATTGCAGTTCATTAGCTGCAATACTTCACCTTCAGCAATAATGTTTGTTGCATCGGCAAGTACTTGCATAATCTGCATTTTCCCAAGGCCAACCATAAGCTGAAATGAGCGAGTGTAAATAAAGTCACCAACCAATACGCTAGCAGCATTACCAAATTCAGCATTTGCTGTAGGCGTGCCACGTCGTAAGTTTGATTCATCTACAACATCATCATGCAATAGCGTTGCTGTATGGATAAACTCAACAATTGTTGCAAGTGTTATGTGATCTTTACCCTGATAACCGAGCGCTTTGGCTGCTAAAATAGCCAGCATTGGACGAACGCGTTTGCCGCCACTGCTAACTATATATAAACCAAGCTGATTAACTAACGCCACATCTGAGCGCATTTGCGCATGTATAAGTTGATTGACGTCATTCATATCGCTTTCGATTAACGCCTGGATAGCTTTTATATCCATTGATCTCCGAGCCAATTTTTATGTGTGAACGGCGCAGATTGTACAACAAAAAATGCACTAGCTCGATATTTTGTGACGATTGATTGAAAAAACACTATTAAAGTACTTAATTTAGACTGAATTAGCCAAGATAACTGATTAATTGATAATCAATATACAGTTTATGGTGTGCTTAGATATTGAGCTGTGAGGGGCATATTTGAGTACATTAATTTATTTCGGCTAAGAGTTAAAAAGCGCTTGGCAAAAGGGCCAATTAATATAAAATGGGGTAAATATTGAATTGCTCTCAAAGCAGCTACTTTTTATTCATTTTAATTACAAAATAGGCTTGCTAGTTATTTCGCGTTAGCGTAAACTTCGCGCCCTATCGAAGAATATTTTAGTTGCGCCGATTTGAGGGTGCACAGACGGAGTTAATTATGTACGCGGTTTTCCAAAGTGGTGGTAAACAGCATCGTGTGACTGAAGGTCAAACGATTCGTCTTGAAAAATTAGACGTTGAAACTGGTGCGGCAGTAGAATTTGATTCAGTACTTTTAGTTGCTGATGGTGAGAAAATCGAGATCGGTGTACCGTTCGTAAACGGTGGCAAGATAACAGCTGAGGTTGTTTCACATGGTCGCGGTGAGAAGATTAAGGTTGTTAAATTTAGACGCCGTAAGCATTCTCGTAAGCAAATGGGCCATCGTCAATGGTTCACTGAAGTTAAAATCACTAGCATTAGCGCTTAATTAGAGGTACTTAGAAATGGCACATAAAAAAGCAGCTGGTAGTACTCGTAACGGTCGCGATTCAGAAAGCAAACGCCTAGGTGTTAAGCGTTTTGGTGGCGAATCAGTTCTAGCGGGTAGCATCATTGTTCGTCAGCGTGGAACTCGTTTCCACCCTGGTACTAACGTAGGTATCGGTAAAGACCACACTATCTTCGCAAAAGCAGATGGTAAAGTTCAGTTTGAACAAAAAGGTCCTTTAAACCGTAAATACGTAACTATCGTAACTGAGTAATCAGTAAGGTAGTTAAAAACCCCGCCTTTGCGGGGTTTTTTGTTTTGTAGTCAGCCAATATATACCCAAGCCTGCATTTGTGCTGGCTTGGGTATATAATAGAGTTATTAAACAAGCCAATCCCTAAAGTGAGTAATCATGAAGTTTGTAGATGAAGTAGAAATTCGCGCAGAAGCTGGAGACGGTGGCAGCGGCATCGTGTCTTTCCGTCGTGAAAAATATGTTCCAGATGGTGGACCAGACGGCGGTGACGGTGGAGACGGTGGTAGTGTTTATCTACAAGCTGATGAAAACTTAAATACCTTAATTGATTATCAGTTTGAGCGCTTCCATAGAGCTGAACGTGGTACTAACGGTCGTAGCCGTAACTGTACAGGCCGAAAAGCTGATGACTTATTTGTTATGGTGCCTGTGGGCACGCGCATCATGGATGTTGATACCCAAGAGGGACTTGGCGATTTAACGCAACATGGTCAACGAATTTTGGTTGCAAAAGGTGGTTTCCACGGCTTGGGGAATGCGCGTTTTAAATCAAGTACTAACCGAGCACCTCGTCAAAAAACATTAGGCACACCAGGTGAAGTCCGTAACTTAAAATTAGAGTTACTATTATTAGCTGATGTTGGCTTACTTGGATTGCCAAATGCCGGTAAATCTACGTTTATCCGCAGTGTATCTGCAGCAAGACCAAAAGTAGCTGATTACCCATTCACGACGCTTATTCCTAATTTAGGTGTGGTACGTCCTGAAGCAAATAAATCATTTGTTATAGCCGATATTCCGGGTCTAATTGAAGGTGCATCTGATGGCGCAGGCCTAGGCATTCGCTTTTTGAAACATTTAGAGCGTTGTCGTGTGTTATTACACATCATTGATGTAATGCCGGTAGATGGTTCAAACCCTGTTGATAATGCGTTTTCGATTATTAACGAGCTGCACCAATACAGCCCTAAATTAGCTGAGAAGCCACGCTGGTTAGTATTTAATAAAATAGATTTATTACCAGAGGATGAAGCAAAAGCGTTATGCGAATCGATTGCAGAAGAGCTGGGCGAAACTGAAAATATCTATCACATTTCAGCAATTAATAAACTTAACACTCAACCATTAATCCACAACATAATGACACTACTTGATAGCATGCCTAAAGAGAAGTTTGTACAAGTGGAAGATGAAGAAGTTGAGTTTAAGTGGGATACCTATCATGAAAAAGCCACTAAAGGTAAGGGCAATGATGATGATTGGGATGACTGGGATGAAGATGATTACGACGTAGAAGTTGTCTACGAGCGTTAATTAAATAGAATTTACTAAAAAGGAGCTTATGCTCCTTTTTCTTTGTTTAAGAATAAAGTACTAGGTGTTTATTATGATAATTTCAATGATTGCAGCAATGGCAAATAACCGTGTAATTGGTCTAGATAATAAAATGCCATGGCATTTACCTGCAGATCTTCAGCATTTTAAAAAGGTCACTACGGGTAAGCCTGTGATCATGGGTCGTAAAACTTTTGAGTCTATAGGCCGTCCATTACCTGGGCGCCGTAATATTATTATTACTCGAAACAGCGAATATACTGCACAGGGTATTGAAGTAGTAACTACGCCAGATGCCGCATTAGAACTCGTTACTACTGCTGAAGAAGTAATGATTATTGGTGGTGGTAATATCTATGAGCAATTTTTACCAAAAGCAGAACGCCTGTATCTAACTTTTATTGATTTAGATGTAAAAGGCGATACACAGTTTCCAGATTACAATAAAGTTGCTAATTGGTACGTGAAAGAAGAGCAAGAAAACCATCCGGATGACAAGAATTTATCTAGTTATAAATTCGTAACTTTATATAAAGAACGTTAACATTATTGCGTAAATTTTGATAGATTGATATAATATTCGATAGTCTATATAAGAACAAAGTATTATAAAGGGTTTGTCATGTTTAAATTACCAAAGCTAGTTGCACTTACTGCCGTTGTAGCTGTTAGTTCGTTTTCGTATACAGCACCTGTAAATGCTGAAGATCAATTAGCAGTATCTATTTGTGAATATATTGCGGCAGACGATAAAAACCGATTACGCAGCAAGCTTAAAAGCTCTCGTGTAAAAATTCGTAATATTTATGATGCAGTACAATGTAATGGTAATAACTTATTACGTCATGCTGTTGCTAGTAATGCAGTAGATACTGGTGAGTATATAGTTAAAAACTTATCAAAAAGTGCGTTAACAGATGGTGCTGATATTGCTTGGGCTGAAGGTAATTTTGCCAGCTCACCGCTTATTGCAGTAATTAAAGATCGTGCAGGTCTTTAATTATAAAAAGGTTTTGTAACGCTACCTTTAGTTAGAAATTTATTGGTCTGGGTTTGTTATTTATAGCAAACCCAGGCTTTTTTCATTTAGCTAATGTAATCTCACCCCACAACAAAATCATTAATAAGTTCACTATTTACCTATCTATTTTATATTCCTAAAGTGTAGAGTCTTCACTTTAAAAGCAGCTTCAAATTTACTTCTTCAAAAGAGGTAACTTTATTCAGCTGGTATCTATTTTGTATCTGCTAGTTTATTTACAAACTTAATCACTAAGGACAGATATGAAAGCTGTAATTCCAGTAGCTGGCTTAGGGACGAGAATGCTCCCTATGACAAAAGCTATCCCAAAAGAAATGCTCCCAATAGTCGATAAGCCTCTAATTCAATATATTGTCAGCGAATGTGTGTCCGCTGGTATTAAAGATATTGTGTTAGTTACGCATAGCTCTAAAAATGCAATCGAAAACCACTTTGATACAAGTTATGAACTAGAAGCGACTCTTGAAAAACGTGTTAAACGAGCTTTATTAGATGAAATTCGCTCTATTTGTCCAAATGATGTAACTATTATGAGTGTACGCCAAGGTGAAGCTAAAGGGCTTGGACATGCTATTTTATGCGCTAAACCAATAGTTGGTGATAACAACTTTGTTGTGCTCCTGCCTGATGTGATACTTGATGCCTATACTGCGGATCAAGAAACTGAAAACTTAGCGGCCATGATTAAACGCTTTAAAGAAACTCAAGCAAGCCAAATAATGCTTGAGCCGGTAGCTAAAGAAGACGTTAGTAAATATGGTATTGCTGATATAAACGGTGTTGAGTTAATGCCAGGTAAAAGTGCTGCAATTAAAGCAATGGTTGAAAAACCTGATGCAGATTTAGCGCCTTCTAATCTAGCTGTTGTAGGGCGATATGTACTGAGTAAGAATATTTGGCCTCTACTTGCAAAAACGTCTGTAGGTGCTGGCGGTGAAATACAACTTACAGATTCTATTGACGCATTAATGGCACAAGAAACCGTTGAAGCATTTCATATGAGTGGTCGCTCTCACGATTGTGGAGATAAGTTAGGCTACTTAAAAGCAATTGTTGAGTACAGTCTGCGAGATGAAAAGCTAGGTAATGATTTTTCAAGTTTTATAAATGATTTGAATTTACCTTAATACAGCGCGTATTCTTCGTTCTATGGTAGGCTGTTTTGAGCTACTAAGTTAGCCGTACTTTTTATACATAGTAGTAGGCTACGTAGTACGATTGTTACTTATTCTGTATTAATCTTTTCAAGGAATTACCATGATTGAGCAAGGCCAAGAATTACCAGCAGTGACGTTAACGCAATTAACTGACGACGGTATGCAATCTCTTACAAATAAAGAATTGTTTGAAGGTAAAAAAGTCGTGTTATTTGCAGTACCTGGTGCGTTTACTCCAACGTGTTCAAATGCCCATTTACCTGAGTTTATTACCCTTGCTGATAAAATTAAAGCAAAAGGTGTTGATGCTATTTACTGTGTATCTGTTAATGATGCATTTGTTATGAAAGCATGGGGTGACTCACAAAACGCGCAAGAAATTACAATGCTTGGGGATGGCGATGGAAGTTTCACTAAATCGTTAGGGCTTGATAAAGATACTGCTAGTTTTGGTGGTATACGTTCAACGCGTTACGCTATGATTATTGAAAATGCGCTAGTAACAGGTTTATTTGTAGAACAAGACAAAGAGTTTGTTGTAAGCCGCGCAGAATCAGTACTAGAGAAGCTGTAACAGTAATAAAGTGTAGATTTTAGCTTTAACTAATCTGCTAGTTATTATTGAAAAACCGATGTCGGCAACAACATCGGTTTTTTATTTAAGGCTCAAACTTTAAATTACGGTTGGTATTGCCCGCTAAGCGTTAAACCAGAGAAAGTGCTATAAGCGTTAACGCTTAAGTGCCAAGTACCTGCTTGTGGATTAGTAAATGTACATGTTTCTGCATTGCCATTTTTATAAGGGCGGCAATCGTATGAGCTTGCTGTTGGTTGGCTACCGTATTTGACAAATAAATCAGCATCGCCACTGCCACCCGATGTTGTTACTGTAAACGTACTCATTCCAGCTGGTACATCTAACGTATAATGTTTCCACTGCCCAGTATTGGCTGACACATCGCTTATAGTGCCGCCGCCTGCTTGTGGAGTACCTGAACCGCCACCCGATGATGAACCACCAGTAATATTACCTACCAAGCTAACAGCTGAATACGCAGAGTAGCCGTTAAGCATTACGTGGTAAGTTCCCGCAGTAGGGTTATCAATAGAACACTCTTCGCTATTGCCGCCTTTATATGGACGACAATCATAGGTAGTAGTTGTAGGTTTACTGCCTGCACGTACGTATAAATCAGCATCGCCAGTACCACCACTCATAGTGAATGTTACGTTAGTTGCACCGCTTGGTACTGTCATCGTGTAAAATGCTTGTGCATTTGCAGCGCCACTTAAACCTGTTTTAGCTTCACCATTAATAAGCTCGCTATCGCCACCTGTAGGTGGAGTAGTGCCGCCACTTGCTGCTGCAACAGCTGCGGCTGCATCAACAATACCCGTACCACAGCTAGTACATGTTGCAGGGAACGAACGGGTAGTTGATTTTAAAATACTTTCTATTTCGTCAGGCGTTGCATCTGGCTTTGCTTGCTTAATAAGTGCCGCAACACCTGCTACGTGGGGCGCAGCCATTGATGTACCTTGTGAAAAGCCATAGCTGTCGCTTGAAGGTGTAGACGAACCTGAATTGTATGTTGATAGAACGCCTTCAGAGTCGTTTGCAAAGCTTTGTGCGCCGCCTGGTGCTGCAACATCAATATTGCTACCGTAGTTTGAGTAATAAGCTCTGCCGCCATTACGGCCCACTGAGGCTACATTTACTACACCGTTACAGTTACCTGGGTTGTAGTTTGCTGAGTTATCGTTATCGTTACCTGCAGCAATAACTACCACAGTGCCGTTACTACGTGCTGTGTTAATTGCATTTTGAGTTGTAGAGCTACATGAACCGCTGCCACCTAAACTCATATTAATTACATCAGCAGGGTTTGAGTTAGCAGGAATACCTGAAACACTTCCACCAGATGCCCAAATAATACCATCTGCAATATCTGAGGTTAAACCACCACACTTACCGAGTACACGAACAGGCACTACTTTTGCGTTATAAGCTACGCCTGCAACACCTTCACCGTTATTGGTTACCGCAGCAACTGTGCCGGCTACGTGCGTGCCATGCCAGCTAGAGTTTTGTGCACCGTTAGTGCCACATTCATTCGCAGCAACTGCATCACCAGGATCGCGTGCATCGCTATCGCGACCACCACCGTCATTAGCTACCGAAAGGTTAGAGATCATATCGTAACCCGGTAAAATATTAGCGTTTAAATCAGCATGAGGGCGGTAGCCCGTATCTAGTACAGCTACAACTACACCGCTACCCGTTGCGGTATCCCATGCGGTCGGCAAGTTTAAACCACCGGCTTGCTCGTAGTAGTGCCATTGGTCATCAAACCGTGGATCGTTAGGAGTTGAAAACGGCTTTAACATTTGATCCACTTCAATGTATTCCACATTGCCAGAATCAACCATTTCTTGCATAAACTCTTGGGCCTCAGCCGCACTTAATTTTTTATCAGCACGCATTACGTGATGATTATTAAGTGCCATTGCACGAACGTATTTTGCTTTTACTTTGCCTTTTTTAGAAGCGAAGTTTTTAACAAAGCTTTGTGCGCGCTTTTTCATGCTAGCTGGGCTTGCGTCTGCAGTTGAGAGGCTCGCCATTTCGTTATTATTTTTATATTTAATAATGAACTGAGTTTCGAAACCGCCTTGGCTTTGTAGTTTAGCCGATGTTTCAGCCATTGAACTTGAAACTGATTGAGCCATGCCAGATGTTGCAGCAAAAAGCGTACTAACTGTAATTGCAATTGCGCATCTTTTAAAAGTTTTACTTGTTGTCATAATTATCCCTAGATTTTTATTTATTATTTCGTGATGTAAGATCACGATGCGGGAACAAAAGTAAACGATCTGTTAACTAGGTTAAAATATCAATTTATTATGTACCTCTTTCATTTAGTTATAACTCAGGTTTTTAGCGGTTTACTCGTTGTTTAGTATTTGTCATATAAATTAAAAATAAGTATAAAGGGTTGGTTTGTTGTGCGGGTAATTATTTCCGACTTATTACTGATGCGTTTTTGTTGTGTTATTGCTAATAATTTAAATGCTACGTTGTTAGCTATCAAACTTTGCTATAATCGAAAAAATTTTTTAGTAGGGTAAAATAATGAGTCAAGTAGATGTAATTGTAATAGGTGCGGGAGCAGCAGGATTAATGTGTGCAGCGCAAGCTGGATACCGTGGCCGAAGCGTTACAGTACTTGATATGGGCAAAAAACCAGGTCGTAAAATTTTAATAAGTGGTGGTGGGCGTTGTAATTTTACAAATGAAAACGCAACCCCTGATAACTACTTATGCGCAAATGCTCATTTTGTTAAATCATGTTTAAGTCGCTATACACAGCATGACTTTATTGAGCTGGTAGACAGACATGGCTTGGCGTATCACCATAAAACACTAGGTCAGCTTTTTTGCGATAACAATGCACAAGACATTGTTGATATTTTACTGACCGAATGTGAGTGGGCCGGGGTAAATATAAAACTACGCAGTGAAGTGATCAGCGTATCAAAAACCGAAACCGGCTATAGCGTTACCACAGAGCAAGAAACCTTAAGCTGTGAGTCGTTAGTTATAGCATCAGGTGGCTTAACTATGCCAAAACTAGGGGCTACACCAATAGGTTATAAAATTGCAGAGCAGTTTGGCTTAAGCGTGTTACCAACTATGGCTGCACTTGTGCCGTTTACTTTGCATCAACATGATAAAGAGCGTTTTGAAGGGCTCTCGGGAATTAGCATCCCTTGTGAAGTTTCAAGCGAAGACGGCACCGTATTTAAAGAAAACATCCTCTTTACTCACCGAGGGTTATCGGGCCCTGCAATATTGCAAATAAGCTCATTTTGGCGAGCAGGGCAGGCTGTAACTATAAACCTATTACCTGAAATTGATTTAAGGCAGCAACTTGCTGATTGGCGAGAAACGCAAGCCCAAAAGTCCTTAAAAAACAGCCTTTCGACTATTTTACCTAAACGCTTTATAGAAATACTGCATGAAAGCAAAGCGATACCAGATTGTAATATTAATCAGCTTACCCATGCTCAAATAGATGAGTTAGTAAATTACATTCATGCGTGGCAAATTAAACCCAATGGCACAGAAGGTTATAGAACAGCAGAAGTAACATTGGGCGGTGTAGATACCGACGAGTTGAGCTCAAAAACCTTTGAAGCTAAAAAAGCTAAAGGCTTATATTTTATAGGTGAAGTAACCGATGTAACGGGCTGGCTTGGGGGCTACAACTTCCAATATGCGTGGAGCTGTGGATTTGCTTGTGGGCAGTACGCTTAAGTTTAGGCTATAAACTCATTTAAGTAAGTTGATTGAGTGATAACGGTTGAATCGTTATCGCTAACACATACTTTATTGCGTCCATTATTTTTAGCCTTATATAGCGCTGTATCAGCCCGCTCCAGTAGTTTTAGCACTGTATCGTCTTTTTGTATCGTTGCTAATCCAATACTTATAGTAAATGCTACATTTGTAACTGTGTTTTCGGCAATATACTTTCTCAGGTCATCGGCTTTTTTAGCGCTATCATTTAAAGAGGTGTTGGATAAAATAATAGTGAATTCTTCTCCGCCCCATCGCGCAATAAGTGCGTCATTTCCCATACGGCTTTTTAATATTTTTGCAAATTCAGTTAGCACGTTATCACCAACCAAATGCCCGTAGGTATCGTTTATATTTTTGAAGTGGTCTATATCGCAAATAAGTAAGCAATGTGGGGTTTTAAAAACGTCATTTTTAGCAATTAACTGTGATAATTCAAAATCAAATTTTTGCCTGTTATAAAGCCCCGTTAACTTATCGGTTTCTGCTAAGTGTTGAATTTCTAAGTTACGGATAGATAATCTAGTGTATGCCGAAAACCGTGTTTTTTCGTAAAATCTAAAAATTAAAATATGAGCAAGGCTTACTTCTATAAAATTAAATAAAGAGCCTAAGCCAATTGTTACAGTTTGCTGTTGTTGTAAATACACAAGATACGCACAAATAGCAAAAGCGACTGTACTAAATAGGCTTCCCCAGTTTCTTCCAACTAAAAAAAAGCTAAAAGGCGGGATCAACGTTGCCCAAAATAAAGAATGCGCATGTCCGCCTACAGAAATCACAAACATCATTATTAAGCTAACAACCATAAGGGCAACGGCCCATGCTGCTGCATTTACGTTGGCTGTTTTATTAAACCAAGTATAGATACCTAGTGATATAGTCAACCCTAAGGCATCAATTAAAGCAATGTCATAGCTTTCAAAGTAGAAAAGGTTGAGGAGTGTTAAAACTAAAAAATAACTCGTAGTTATTAGTAAAGAGTGGGCTATTAAACGAGTACGCCAAAAGTCTTTATGATCTTTAGGGTATTGCGGAAACTCCTTATACCAAAAACCTAGCATACCAAATAATCCTTGAGTCCATTAATTTAAAGATTATTACCTATATAAGATTTTTATTATAGCTTTTTAACTTTGATTAAAAGAGTATTGCAGGTTGGAAGTGAGTTATTTATATAAAAGCTTAACGGGTTAAACGCTAACCACGCTAAGCTTTATAATAATTCAGGTTAGAGCTGAATAGTTAACTATTTATAGCAGGGCGATAATCACTCTTAACACCTGCGTAATTAGGGCCAAATATAGAAAGTCCTTTTGGTGTTGTAAACTCAACAGGTGCTGGCAAAATAATAACGGATACAGGCATACCTATTTCATAATTTGGGTTGGTGATTGGCGTACCCGCTTGTGTGTTTAGGCAACAAATTAAATCAGGGATGGTAACGTGTACTTCTTTATTTAAAAACGCAGCCATATTTTCGTTTTTAACCGTAATTTTATAACTGTTACCAGAAAACTCGCCAGTACCAGCAAGCATAACTTCACCTATGGTAAAGCCTTCAAGTGTTTTAAATTCAAACTCACTAACAATTCCTTCAAACGCGACAAATCCATTACCTTGCTCGGCAATTACATTAATAGTGTTTTCATTTGAGTTGTTGGCTTCACGCATGGCTCTTCCAAGCTTTAATGCTTTACTTATCGTGCCGTGAATAACCGCATCTTTCATCTGTTCAATAGGAAGAATATGATCAATGGCCGCGATGTCGTTACGGCTTATTTTGGCAAGGGCACGCACTACGGTTTCAGCGCGTAAGTCATCCATAACGTTTTCACAAATAAAGCATTCGCCAAATTCGTTTGCGGTAATAATTGGTGCTGCGGGTAAATTATTTAAATAATAGGTTGAGTGGGTAATTTCAGGAACAGCTCGTCCAGCAGGGTCGGCATCAATAATATAGCCGTCAAACATAGCCGCTAAATAAAACGATACCGCAGTGTTAGCGCCACCTAGTTCGCAACAAATCGTTCCGTAAATAGATTCTTTACCCATGTACTCAAGGGCGCGATCGTAGGCCGCTAAAATAGAATGCTTACCTGTACGTGGGAGATTAGCGTAAGCGCGCTCTTCCGTATCTGTTAGTGGCGAGATTGCCCCTAAAATATAAGGTGTGCATACAAGTTCGCCTGCGGGTACTTCATCTGCGCTAATAAGTTTAAACGTTTTACCTAGTGCAAGGGCTTCGTCAATGTAATTTATGCCTTCACTTAGCTCACCGCCACCACCGGTACCTAAAATGGCGCAGCCGTATAAAATATCAATTAGTTGTTCACGATTAAGAATTTGCATGTGTGTATCGCTATTGGTTATCTAAAAAAAGAAGCTGCCTTAAGATTGTTTAAAGCAGCTATTTGAGAGTTGAAATTAAAAGTCGTAGCTTAGCTCTACGCCGTAACTACGTGGTTTATTAGGTTGGCGCGCAAGTTCAGTAATCCCATCGCCATATAAAAATATATCTTCAATGGCACGCTCATCAGTAAGGTTGTCTACGTAAACTTGCACTGTCCATTGCTCAGATTTAATGCCAACCCCGGCATTGAGGTAGGTGTAGCGTGATGACTCTACATCTGGAATATCAATGCTGAAGGTTTTAGGCCCTTCTATTAATACCTCCGCGCGGGAAAACAGTGACCACTGGCCGTTTAATTGCGTATTATGATTGGCCGATATGCTGTAGTTGTATTCAGGGACCCAAAACTGTGGTCTGCCAGTAAGCTCAGGGCGCAGTGCAAAGCTTTTTATTTCTGAATCAATAATACCGGCGCTTAGGTTTATGCTTAAATTGCTGGTGGCTGCATAGGCCGCTTCTAGCTCTAAGCCTTTGGTTTGCACTTCATCAATTGATAGATTTTCGAGGGTGTATGTATCTACATTAAATTGCGTAAATTGAGCATCGTCTTGGTCAATAATAAACGCAGCTCCATTAAGGGTTAATTTGCTATCAAACAAAGACGTTTTAAAACCCATTTCGTAGCTATCAGACACTTCTTGGTTAAAGGTACGGCTAATTCCTTCTGCAGGCTCATTAAAGCCGCCACTTCTAAATCCGTGCGAATAACCTGTATAAAGTAAAAAGTCATCCGTAACTTGGTATCCTAAAGTTACTTTTGGCTGTAGTTGGCTAAACGACTTTTTAGCGTAAGTATCTGTTTTATTAGTTGGGTCAAACGACTCGCGAGTATCGTGATCGTAACGTAGTGCGCCGGTTAGCTCTAACTGCGAGGTAATATCGTAGTTAAATTGCCCCGCAAAAGCCCACGCATCACTGCTGTTATTATCGATAATAGATAAGTAAGGTTCATCGTTTGCAAAGTCTTTACGGGTGAGTATTTGTGCATCCGTAAAGTCATCATAAAAAAGTACCGCAGTGTCTCGGTCGCGCTGTTGATAAAATGCCGACACAGACCATCTAAACTCCTGATCTGACTGAGATATAAAGCGAGACTCAACAGTTAACGATTCAATGTCGTATAATCCCTCAGTACCAAACGGTGCTCTAAAAAAACCGTCTTCGTCAATAAAGGTTGCATCAGCTGAGTAGTCGCCATCGTAAAAATGTTCATTTTCAGAATTGCTGTAAGCGGTAACAAATTCAAATTTACCTAAATCGTAATGTTGCGTCAGCTTAGCGCTTAGCTCATATACATCACGCTCATCTTCGTTAATAATATTTTGTGAGGTATTAATAGAGAAGTCTTCAATGGTGTCATCGTTTACGCTTTGATAGTAAGCAAAACCTGCTTCGCTTGACGTGTATTTACCTTTAAGGTTTATTGATGTGTCTTCAGTCAATTCAAATTCTAATTGCGAAAATACAGATTGTTCTTTTAATGGATCGGCTTTATCACCCGTGTAAGTATTTTTAATAAGGCCATCGGTATCTTTTATATAACCACCGGCTCTAAAATAAGCCGTGTTTTCATCATTTAACGACCCTGATACAACCGCATTTAGGTTATAGGTATTGCCGTTACCAATTGATCCTTTAACTCTACCTTCAAAGTCTTCAATAGGTTTTTTTGTCGTAACAATAACCGCGCCACCAATAGCGCCTCTACCGTACAGTGCGCCTTGCGCGCCACGCATAACTTCAATGCGCTCAATATCTACTAAGTCTTGGTTAATAAACTCTAAATCGGGGGCGGTTACACCATCAACAACAAACGCCAGTGGCGGATCGCCTACTTGCGGTGTAATTAACCCTCGAATAGTTATGCGCGCAAGGCCGGGTCTAAAGTTATCAAGTTGCGATAGATTAGGCGTTAAATTAGCAACATCACGAAAGCTGGTAATACGAGATTTTTCAATCGTATCGGCGCTAAAGGCGGTAACAGAGTCAGGCACGTTTTGAATTGACTCAACACGTCCTCGAGAGATAACAGAAATTTTTTCGATAGTGTTGGCTGTATTATTTTGTTCTTGTGCATTAACGTGTGACAAGCACGATAAACTCACCGCCGATGCTAAAAGCGTTTTATGGAATTTTGTTCTATTGTATCTGCTCATGTTATATGTCCTAATGTCACGACTAAGGTAATGTTTTTAACGTACAAACATTGTCGCTTTTTCAGACAAAATAATATTTTGTAAAACCTCAAATGAGCACAAACATATTGTGAAAATACCTAACAGGCGCTAAGTTTTATGTACATTTTGACAATAGGTTTACAAAATTAATTATTTTTCAATGTGAAACCAGTTATGAAAAAAACGATAAAAATAGACAGATATAACCAAAAAATATTAGCAATAGTGCATCTTACTGCCGATCTCACTAATGTAGAGTTAGCAGAGCGAGTAAACCTTTCTCCCAGCGCTTGTTTTCAACGCGTTAAAGCATTAAAAGAAGCTGGGTATTTTCGTACATTTCATGCCGATATTAATCTTGAACAAATATGTGAGCATGTGTTTGCTTATATGGAATTTACTCTTGAGGACAATAATTTAGCTGCTAGGCGTAAATTTTTAGCTGAAATACACGATATCCCTGAAATAATGGATTGCATGCAGTTAAGTGGTGATATTGATTACATTTCGTTTTGTTGTTTTGCAGATATTCAGGCGCTTAACGCAATGTGCGATAAGTTAACGGGCAGTAGTAATTATACGATTAAAAAATTAACCACACGTATCGTGCTTGAGCGAGCCAAGTTCTTTTTAGGCTACCCGCTTGAAAAGCTAAGATGGCGAGACGAAATGAAAATAGAAGAAGACGAACAAGGCGCTGATTAGCGCCTTGATTAGCGCCTTGATTAGTTATAAGTGCTTATTAACTGGTTTTGGTTTAATTACCTTTACAAAAAAAGTATAAATAATTGCGGTTAAAATAATAGCATCAATAACGGTAATGCCACTCAATGACACGTTAAATATTGCCCCATTACACACAGCAAATGCCGCACCTACAAACCAAGCTGTAAATGCAGGTATAGAAAAGCGCGCGTTATTGGTAAGCGTACTGGCGTTGTACGCATCAGGCTTTATAAATAATGCATCAACAATAATAACGCCTGCAACGGGCACAAAAATATCTGACAAAAATGCTAAAAAGCTAATAAACATATCTAAAATATTTATAAATGCGGCGCCAATTCCTACTAGCCCTAATAAAACAATAACCCACTTTTTATGCCAATGCGGAAAAGTTGCTTCTACACTGAGTGCGGTACTGTATAAGTTTAGTGAATTTAAAATCCAACTTCCTGCAATCACAATAAAAAAAGCCGAAAATCCTAGGTTGAGCGCAAGCATTAAACTGAGTATTTCGGTTTCTTGCATGGCGGCTGCTGCAAATACAGCTACAAAAATAACGAGCAGTTCAATAATCATATAAGCAATAAAAGAGGTGTATATGCCGCCACGTTTTTGTTTAGAAAAACGGGTTATATCGGGCAAGATAATTGCGCCAATAATAACGCCACCAACAATAGCGGCTACACCATCTTCAAGTGATAAGTCTGCCGACTTTTCTAAATTAATAAAATCAATAAATGGCATGTTATCTAATGCGCCAAATAGCATCATTGCGGTCACAACAGCTAAAATGGGGATCATAATAGAGGCCAGTACATTAATAGCTTTAAATCCGTATAATGTGGTTATGAGCATGGCGCAGCCAGCAGCTATATCAATTGGCCACTCAGGCATAATAATATTAAATTCAGCGCTCAGTAGACGTACTACTGCATTCGAAAACAAGTCAATATTTACTCCAAACCAGCCAATTAATGACAAAGCAAAAGCTATATTTACAATGCCAGCACCTGCATTACCAAAGGCTATTTTCACTAACAGATAAGAGCTTAAGCGGCTTTTTACACCTATTGTGCCCATGGCACCGCCAATTACGGTTAAAATGATAGATCCAATGACTAACGCCCAAAGTGTATTACTCACACTTGAACTTTGATGAATTTCTAAGCCGGTTATAAATGTGGGTAATGAAAAGCTTAGCATTGCAGCAATTGCGGCAATACGTGGCCAAGCAACTTGTTCGCTTGTACATATGGCGTGGGGATCTTTCTCGTTGGGCATTACCTGTTCTCTTATTTTTATATCTTTAATATTACTATACGCTGCTGGCGTGCAAAATTTTCTATTATTGGTGTGGTATTCAAAAGATTAGGTTTAAAAAAATGGCTGTAAAAAAATATTATTTTGTTAAGTTGATAGCCCTTTTTGAGGTGAATTAAATCCAGCGCAAAAAAAACCGCCAAACTGGCGGTTAAAAGGTCTACACAACACTGTAAAAGTTATGACTACATAGTTACTTTAATAGCTCGATCACATCAAAACAGGCGCCCATTGTATGGTAATCAGTTTTACCTATTGGGCTTTTCATCGTGTCTATTTTTTTATTGTCAGCGGTTAAAATTCTAAACCAGGCTCCGTATTTATGATCAACTAAATGCTGCCACGAATACTGCCAAATTTTGTCATACCATTGCTGATATTTTTCATCCCCTGTTGCTTGATAAAGATACGCTGCACAACACAGAGTTTCGGCTTGCACCCAAAAGTACTTATCGTCATCGCAAATAGTTTTATCAGGAGCAAAGCCGTAGCAAATACCGCCGTGTTTTTTATCCCATGCTACATTTATTGAGTTATCAAATAAGGCTTGAGCGCGTTCAATAAGCCATTTTTGTGGCTTATGCTTATTTAAAAACATAAGCAGTTTTGACCACTCTGTTTGATGGCCAGGTTGAAAGCCCCACGGACGAAATAAATTTTTAGGATCGTCTTTGTTGTACTCTAAATCGACCTGCCAATTTATATCGTAATGCTCCCAGATTAATCCGCCCATTAAATTAGCTTGGCGGTTAACCATGTTGTCGGCAAGTGTGAGCGCACGGTTTAAAAATATTTCGTCTTTTGTGGCTTCATAGGCGGCAATAAGTGCTTCACAAGTATGCATGTTGGCATTTTGGCCGCGGTATGAATCACATTTTGTGAAGTCGCTGTTATGCTGATCTTTATATAAACCGGCTTTTGCATCCCAAAAATGTGTTTCCATTGTTTGAAATGTATCGTTTAGGTATTCGCGCGCCTCTATAACACCTGCGCGATATGCCCAGCTGTACGCTAAAATAACAAATGCAAAGCCATAGCAATGATTGGTGTTATCAAGCACGGTGGCTTGGCCGTTTTCAACTTTTAATAACCAGTTGTAGCCACCTGTTTGCTCAACAAGGTGATGCTTACGAATAAACTCAATCCCCGATTTAACACGGTTTAGGTACTTTTCGTCATTAAAGGTTTGGTACGCACGCGCATAGTTAAATACAAAGCGAGTAGAGCTTACTAAGTGGCGCGTGTGTTTATCAAACACCTCACCGTTATCAGAAAAGTTTTGGTAAAAACCACCGTGTTCATCGTCAATATTTGGCTCATAAAACGCTAGTGTGTCGCTAATGTGCTGCGTTAAAAATTCACGGCTTTTAAAGTTATCAGGTGTGCTTTTCATAGTTCGCTCCTAAAATCGTGTAGAGACTTTTGGTTAGGTAGGGAGTTAAATGCCCCTTTGTAAGATGCGGCATGGGCACCACATAACGAAGCAAATTCAAAAATAGTTGTTAGTATTTCAGGCGTGTTGCAAAGCTCGCTAAAAGAGCTGGGTGTCAGGTTTTGTAAGCCTAGTTGATATAGCAGTCCACCTACAAACGCATCTCCTGCAGCGGTGGCATCAACCATAGTAACCTTTTTAGGGTGAAGCGTTTGCTTGGCATTTTTTGTATACCAATGCATAGGGTTGCCTGCATCGGTAACTACAAATAGCTCACAACCGTTATTAAGTGTTTGGGCAATAAACTCATCGCTCGATTGCTCACCCGCTAAGTATTCAAGCTCTTCTTTTGAGGCTTTAATAATTGAGCAGTCTTTTAATAACGGTAAAATATGCTCGCGAGGGTTGGCATCGCTTGGCCATAAATTGAGGCGCAAGTTAATATCAAAGCTCACAATTGAGTTATTTTGTTTTGCAAATTTAACACCGTAAGCGGTGGTGTTTCTGATGTTTTTGTCGGTTAATGTGTTTGAACAAATATGAAAAATATCGCATTGCTCAAACCATTCGCGACTAAAGTCATCGTTACTAAAGTGCAAATCGGCGGTGTTATCACGGTAAAACTCAAACGTGCGATCGCCATCGTTATCGAGTGATACAAACGCGAGAGCTGTTTTTGCTTGGTTGGTAAAACGCATAAAGTCGGTTTTTACACCTTGCTCTTTTAATGCATTATGTAAAAAGTCGCCAAAGCTATCAGTGCTTAGCATTCCTGCAAAGTAGGCATTACCGCCTAGCTTTGCAATGGCAACGCTTACGTTTGCAGGCGCACCGCCTGCAAACTTTGTAAACGCTTCGTGTTCGTTGCTGTTTTGGCTCAATTTATTTGAAAGTAAATCAACCAGTACTTCACCAAAGCATATTGTGTGTTTCATGATCTTGCCTTAGTTATTAGTCAAGTAGCCAATGTAATGCTATTGCAGCCGTCCACGAGAAATCTTTACCACCACAGCCTGCACCTGTTTCTGGGTTAAAATATTCGTAGTAGCCTGACTTAACAACTAAGTTGCGAGTGTCATCTTGAATTTTGTCAGCCGTTGTTGCAAAGCCTGCCTCTTTAAGGCCTATGGCTATCATCCAGTTGATGTGTAACCAAATCGGGCCACGCCAGTAGCGTTGTGGCTCGTATTTTTCCTCTTTAGGGTGAGTAGATGCCACACTAAATTGGCTCGACTCAATAAAATCTTCGGTGGCTGTATTAATTATTTTAGTTTGCTCATCGCTTGTTAAACCTGCATATACAGTTAATAGCGCGGCTGATGTTTTAACTTTAGCCAAGCTGTTAGTTAATACATCTCTGCAATAAAAGTACTGGCTTTGTTCACACCATAAAGTGTTTATGGCTTGCTCTGTTATTTGTAAGCGCTGTGCTAAGTAATCAGTGCGAGCATCGTTTAAGCCAAGTTGTTCACCCATTTTGAGTAAATCTTTGGTTGCACGGTGTAAAATAGCAATAATACCTAGGTCATTCATTTTGTACGGGCAGGTTTCGTAAATTACTTTACTGTCAAAGTTGTTACGTTTAAAAAAGTCTACAAGGTATAAAAAGCGGTCGTACTCACTTTTATGTGGGCGCTGAGAAGAATCTACATGACTTGTATCGCGGCGCGTATATTCCCAATCCACACATGGCACAGCATGAAGAGCGTCATCCCACGATGGGCTGTTATCCATGCCCGATTCCCACGGGTGGTAGGTTACAACTAAACCTGTTTTTTCAGGATCTCGGTCGTTGTACCACCATAAATGATAATCAACTACTTGTGAAAATAACGCTTTAACTTTTTGTTCTGCAAATGTTTTATCTTTAGCGCTGGCAAGCATTTCTTTCATTACAGTGGCGACTACTGGCGGCTGTGAAATAGACGTACTTTTAATTTTTTTATCCGAACCCCATATGTCAGGACCAGGAAAATAAGTATCAGAATCTTTATGAAACAAGATGTGCGGCACCATGCCATCATCCCATTGGCCTGAAAATAACACATCAATTTCTTGCCATGCTCGGCTTTCGTCTGATTTCATCCAGCCTAGCGCTGTAATGGCTGAATCCCAGTTCCACTGAAACGGGTATAGGCCATGTGTTGGTACTGTATAGCCACCTAAGTCGTTTGCTATAAGTGTTTTAGTAGCAAGGTCTGCAAGCGATGAAGCCGTTGCTGAGTCAATTTTACCGCTGTTTATAGTCGTCATATTGGGTGCTCTTTGTGTGTTATTTCCGATTTTTATAATATTAAAGCACTCATTATGGGTTGTAAATGTTTTTTTTCTGTGCTTAAATCCTGTTCGAAGTAACAAAAAACTAACATGTTTACTTGATTATTTCGGCTTTGCTTAGCCACACTCTAAGTAAATACACACAGACAACTAGCACAATTGGAGAATACCCGTGAATAAAACAACGATCGCCTCTATTGTATCTTTATGCCTCGCACAGGGCGCTTATGCAGCAGAAGAAGCTGCACCAGATACAGCAAAAAAAGCTAACAACGTTGAGCGTATTATCGTCTCTGGTACCAGTAAAGGGCGTGTTATTTCAGACACTCCACAATCAGTAACATCTATTAGTGAAGACGAGCTGGTAAAGCTCTCTTCAAGTAGCCAAGCGGATGTGCTTCGCTATATTCCGGGTATTAAAGTAGAAGGCGGTGGCGGTGAAGTCGCTACTAACCTACAAGTAAGAGGCTTACCTTCATCGGGTCAGTTTCAGTTTACGCCACTGTCGTACGACGGTTCACCTAGTTTGAGTGTTTTTGGTTTAAACTCATCGGCGTTTGATGTGTATTACCGTAATGATTTGGGTATTGAGCGCGTAGAGTTTGTGCGTGGTGGTGTATCTAATTTATTTGGCCAAGGTTCTGTGGCCGGCATTATTAACTATATTTCTAAAACGGGCAGTGATGATCCGCAAAGTACCGTGCAAATGGAGCTTTCTGACCAAGGGCGTACTCGCTTAGATTTTGCAACGAGCGGTCCGCTTAACGAAGATGGCTTATATTATGCGCTTTCTGGCTTTTACCGTTACGACGAGGGCCCTTTAGATACAGGCCTTGAGACTAAAGGTACACAGTTGCGTGGTAATATTCGTAAAGAATTTGATGATGGCTCTGGCTCATTTACTGTTTACGGACAGTACATTGACGACCAAGCTCAGTTTTACTTACCTATTCCACTTGATGGCGACAGCCGCGAGCGCTTAATTGGTAACGATGGTCGTGAAGTCGAATCACTGCAAACGGCGCAAGTATCTAACTTAACGTACGATGCAGCAAATGGTCGTTATGAATCGCCAATCAGCGATGGTGTAGTTACTAAAGGTGGTTCTATTTCAGTGGTGTTTGAAAAAGAACTCGCTAACGATTTTGCCATTAATATGCGCAGTAAATACGCTAAATACCAACACGAATTTAATTTATTTTTAGACGGCGACGGTATTATTAATGTACCTGAAAGCCAAGACGACTTTTTAGCTAACAGAGGGCTAGATGATGCAAGCGGTGCTGAGTTTTCTTATGTTAATTCAGGTGTCGCACTTGCAAGTGATGACTTACTATTTGCTAACCGTATTTTAGACCGCGACCGCCCAGCTGAAGATTTTTCTGCAGAATTTAATATCATCAAAAGTATTTTTGTAGGTGATTTTAGCCACGATATTACAGTCGGTACATTTTTCTCGCACAGTGAAGCCGACGACGATAACGTTATTACAACTTACTTAGGTGAGTTTAATAATAACCCTCGCTTAATCGACTTAACGTATACCGATGTTAATGGCGATGAGGTTCAGTACACTCAAAATGGTATTAGTGGCCCAGGCATTTCTTATACTAACCAAACCATTAGCGCTACCCGCAGAGCATTGTACGTAGCGGATCAAATGGAAAGCGACGATTGGATTTTTGACTTTGGTGTTCGCTACGAAGAAATTGAAGGAAAAATTAGTCGCGAAGGCAGCCAAGTAGTTCAGATTTCTGATGATCCAACGCTTGCACCTAACTTACAAGTTAACACTACAGGCAGTGGTGTAATGACTTACGGCGAAGTCGACACGTCTGAATTTGCTGTATCAGGGGCGGCGTTATATCGCTTAACTGATAATTTAAATGTATATGCCAATGCATCTCGCGGGTTTTTCTTCCCAGAAATTAGAGGTATTCAGTTTAATGATTTAGGCGAGCCTGCCAGCTACGAAGCCGAAATTGTTGAGCAAGGCGAGCTAGGTGTTAAGTTTTTTGATAACGACTTTAGCGGCAGCATTGCGTTATTTAGAACTGACTTAAAAGACAGACGCAGCGTAGACTTTGTAAATGATGGTAATGGGGGCGTATTAGAGCTGCCAGTTATGCAATCAACTAAAGCAACGGGTGTTGAGCTTACCGGTCGTTACGATATTACCGATGAGTGGGCTGTTGATGCCAACATGACCTATACCGATCACGAATTTACTGAATTTGACTCAGACCCTTCTATTATTGGTAACGAATTACGTCGTAAACCAAAAATACTATTTAACTCATCTATTAGCTACACCGCAGATAACTGGGATGCATCGATTTACCATAACTTTACCGGTAAAAACTTTGCAAATGACTCAAACTCGGTAGAACTTGATTCATTTCACTTATTTAGATTTGATGCAGGCTATAACTGGCAAGTTGCACCAGAGCAAACAGTACGCTTAAGCGTTGGGGTATTTAACCTGTTTGATTCTGACGGTGTTACTGAAGGTTCGCCTCGTCTAGGTAACAGCCAAACGGCAGATAACCCATACTTTGTAGGTCGCCCAATTCTCCCACGACGCGTTACTTTAAGAGTTAAATACGACTTTTAAATAAATGCTTTATGCCTATTAACTCACTTTGGGGTTAATAGGCTTTTTGCATTGTGATGCATTTTTCAGCTAAGTTAGCTACAGGTTTATCTTTTTGACTAGGCTCATTTATTCAAAAAGGTAAGGGCAGGTAGCCGTTTGGTATTTTAATTTTGAAAAGGCGCAGTGTTTTCATATTGTGAATACGCGAATAAATTATGAATATATTAGATTTTTCAATAGTTGCTCTTTATCTTGGTGCCTTATTGGTAATGGGATTTATGCTACGCGAACAAACCAATAAAAGTGATTACTTTTTAGGGGGTAAAAGCTTAGGTTGGAAACCTTTGGCTTTGTCGGTAATGGCCACTCAGCTTTCGGCTATTAGCTTTATTTCGGCTCCTGCATTTGTTGGTTTGCGTGAAGGCGGTGGTATGCAATGGCTCTCGTATGAGTTGGGTGTTCCGCTGGCGATGATTTTAATTTTAGCGACTATTTTACCCAAGCTTTATAAAAGCGGCATTGTCAGTATTTACGATTATTTAGAAATGCGCTTTGGCCGCTCAACCCGTGTGCTTATTAGTGTGGTGTTTCAATTTAGCCGTGCGTTTGCCACGGGCATTATGATTTACGCGGTATCGCTTATATTACAAGGCACCATGGGAATAGAAGCATGGCAAGCTATTGTACTAACGGGTGTTATAACCGTTTTGTATTCACTGCAAGGCGGGATGAAAGCCGTAGTGTATGGTGATGCAATTCAAATGATCATCATTGTACTGGGTACTATTGCTTGTATTGGCTTTGGACTATATCACTTAGGTGGGGTTGATACCTTTATTGCTAATGTTGATTCGAGCCGATTAGAAGCCATAAAATTTGATTCGTTTGGATTTAGTGGCGATGGTTTTGGCTTTTTACCTATGATTTTTGGTGGTGTGGTGCTTTACGCTTCTTACTATGGGTGTGACCAAACACAAGCGCAACGTGCACTTAGTGCAAAAGATCCTAAAAACTTACGCTACATGATTTTAGCCAACGGCGTAGTGCGTTTTCCTATTACTATTTTATATTGTGTGTCGGGCTTAATTGTAGGCACTCTGGCAATGAGTAACCCTGAATTTTTAGCAAAAATTCCAGCAGATAACCCTGATTGGATGATGCCTATATTTATTTTAGATTACCTACCGCATGGCTTAATTGGTTTATTGGTTGTCGCTATTTTGTCGGCAGCGATGTCATCACTTAGCTCTGCAATTAATTCACTTTCGGCGGTAAGTATTGAAGATTACAGCCGTATATCTAATAAAGAGCTAGACCAACCATCTTACTTAAAGTTAGCTAAATACTTAGGTTTAGCATGGGGCGCAATTACCTTAGTACTATCACTTTTTGCCGGTGACATAGCGCCGACCATTATTGAAGCTATTAACAAAGTCGGCTCGTTATTTTATGGCCCAATACTGGCAGTATTTTTAGTTGCTGTACTAAGTAAACGCAGTGCTGCATTGCATGCCAATATTGGCTTAATTAGTGGTGTATTAATTAACTTGTTGGTGTCGGTATTTGCGCCTGATATTTTCTGGTTTTGGTGGAATTTTATTGGCTTTGTAAGCGCTGCGGTGATTATTTATGTTACGAGTCGTTTAATTCCAAGAGAGGTAAACGAAGTCACAAAAGTACAAAATGCCGAGACCGTATCAAACTCAATTTTAACTGGCAAAGATATCGTTATGCTACTTAGCATGTTTATTGTGATGATATTAATTTGTTTAGCTATTCCTTCAATTTTTTCGTGAGCTGTGACTAATGGATTCTAAAAAGTCGTTTTTAATTGATTTATTTACCACTGCGGTAAATGCCTGTAAACCGAGTGCTTGCATGAGTAAGTATTTAGAAAATATAGATGCAAGCAAAGGTTTGTGTGTAGTAGGGGCGGGTAAAGCCGCCGCTGAAATGGCCGCCGAAGTTAATCGCTTTTATGGTGATAAATGTTTTGGCGCAGTGGTAACGCGTTATGGCTACGAAAGTAGCGGTGATACTGGGCGAATTAAAGTGCTTAGTGCAAACCACCCAACACCAGACGATAACAGCTTAGCAGCTGGCAAAGAGTTATTGGAGCTTGTAAAAAATAATCCGGCTGATATTCCTATTTTGTTTATTATTTCGGGAGGCGGTTCGTCGTTGATGTGCCTACCTGTTGATGATGTGCCTTTTTCACAAAAGCAAAAGCTTAATCAGTTTTTACTTAGAAGTGGTGCAAGCGTTGATGAAATAAATGTAGTGCGTAAGCAGTTGTCACTTGTTAAAGGCGGTAAGTTAGCGCAGGCCGCTAAGTCGGATTACGTTACGCTCATTATTTCAGATGTAGTAGGGGACAAACCAAGTGATATAGCATCAGGCCCTACTATTAGCGATGGCAGTACCAAAGCCGATGCACTGGCTATTTTACAAAAGTACAATTGGCCGGTAATAGCAGAAGTTGAAGCGCATTTATTAAAACCAGAGCAAGAACGAGTTGCTGACACCGTGGGGGAGTACTTTATTGTTGCAAATGCGCAGCATGCTATTGATAGCGCAATAGGTGTTGCACAGCATCAAGGCTGGGAAACTCAGGTACTAGGGTATGATATTCAAGGCGAGGCTAAAGAGGTTGCAAAGCAACATGCGGCTATCGCTCTTGATCAAAAAGCCCAAGGCAAGCGCGTTATGTTGTTCTCTGGTGGCGAGCTTACCGTAACCGTTGCTGATATTTATGGCGATGGCGGGCCCAATCAAGAATACTTAATGGCGTTGGCTGAGGCACTTAATGGCGAAGCGGGTATTTACGCACTTGCTTGTGATACCGATGGTGTAGATGGTAGTAAAGATGTAGCGGGTGCGTATATAAATAGCAGTACAATTGCTCGCGCACAAGACGCTGGCGAAAACTTACACGCACAGTTAGAAGGTCATAATAGCCATCAGTTTTTTAAAGCCATTGATGATTTAATTATTACTGGGCCAACTAACACAAATGTGAATGATTTTAGAGTGATAGTGATTGAGTAGGCGCAGTTTGCCCACTTGTTCTTTATAATGGTTTCACGTAATCTTGTGCTCCAATTTTGTTAGGGTTAATACCTATGTTTTCGTTAAACAACAGTAACTTATTACGCTCTGGTTTTGAGCTTGGAAAAGGCGAAAAGCTATTTCAAGATATTGAGCGCGATATTATAAAAGTGGTGTTTTGGGAAAAGTGCGTAACCCAAAGTCATATTGTGAGCGCAACTCGTATTCCACAGCAAACTGTGTCGCGTTTACTTAAGTCGTTAACCCAACACGGTGTAATTGTACAAACTGATACGCTAATTCCTAATAAAAAAGGTAAGCCTGGGTTTGGCATTGCCCTTAATCCCGATTACGGATTTACCTTTGGCTTAGCTATTTTGCTTGATGCTATTTCGCTTGCTGTAATGGATTTTACGGGAAAGGTGGTTTACACCCATATGCAGCTAATGTCGGATATGAGCATTAATAATGTGCTTAAATGTGCACAAAAGCTGGTAGAAGATATAAGCGCTGAGCGTGACATTCCAAGTGAAAAAGTACTGGGAATGGGTGTGGGTATCTCTGGCTTTTTTAGCTCAATGGATGGGAAAATGAATACCCACCATATGCTAGAAGAGTGGTCGCAGGTTGATATTATCGATATTGTGTCGCAGCATTTTCAACTCCCAACTTGGGTTGTTAACGATGCTACAGGCGCAGCCGCAGGTGAAGGTGTTGCAGGTATTGGGCGCGAGTATAAAAACTTCGTTTATATGTTTGTGTCGGCCGCATTTGGTGGCGGTATTGTAAATAATGGTGACGTACTGCGCGGTACATACGGAAATGCAGGTGAGCTTGGCGACATGCTACCGCCTAAATTATATGCCCACCCCAATCTTGAATTACTAAAACGTATTTTGAAAAAAAATGGCGTAGCGGTTACTTCTATTTACGACCTGCATGACAACTTTGACCCCGATTGGCCAGGCGTTGAAGAGTGGTTGTTTAAGGTTCAAGACTCATTTGATTTAGTGGCAACCTGTTGCTCTGCTTTATTAGATGCTGAGGCGATTATTATTGGTGGCCATATTCCAAAAGAGTTGGCTGAAAAAGTTATTGCACGAACTGAGGTTTATGCACAATTTAGACGTGGCGCTAAACGCCCTATGCCAAAGCTGGTGGTATCTAATATTGATAATTTTCCGGTATCAATTGGCGCAGCCACATTGCCATTTAGAGAGTTGTGTTTGTAGCTTAATACCAATCCGCAATAATACTTAATCATTTTGCGGGGCTAAACGTGTCACTACCTGCGTTAAAAAATTCTCATTTACGACTGCATGGATGCAGAAGGTAGAGCAATGCAGGAGCAATTGCCGAGAACAACTAAATAGCGAATTTTTTGCCTAGCTATCAACACGTTTTTCCAGCTTCAAAATAGCTTATTTAATTAAGCGAATTGGTATAAGAAATACAAATTTTAAAAACAAAAAAGCCGATATTGTTTTATGCAATATCGGCTTTTTTGTTTGGGTTATTTACTCTTCAACGAATGCCTCGCCCTGTGTCATCCATTTTGCAGCTGGCTTGCCTTTTAAGTAATGATCAAAGTACTGCATCATACGTACTGAAAAATCGACCTGATTAGGAAACTTTTTCAAGTGGTGTGGTTCACCTTCGTATTGTAAAAAGGTTGCATCTTTACCTGCGCGGCGAAGCGCTAAGTAGTACTGCACGCCTTCGTGCCAAGGCACTGCATCGTCTTTATCGCCAAACATAATTAAAATAGGGGTATTTACTTTATCTGCAAAAAACACCGGTGAGTTTTCTATGTACAGATCTGGTGCTTCAAATAAGTTTTTACCTATACGGCTTTGCCCTGTTTCGTATTGAAACTGACGAGCAAGACCTGATTTTAAACGTATGCCACTGTAAGCACTTGTCATGTTTGATACTGGCGCGCCAGATACAACCGCTTTAAACATATCTGTTTGGGTTATCATAAACGCACTTTGATAGCCTGCCCAAGAGTGACCTTGTAAGCCTATTTTATCTGGGTCGGCTATGCCTAAATCTATTAATTTTTGGGTGGCGTTTATCATGGTTTGCGTTGACGATTTACCCGGGTGACCTATTTCAAAACGAATATCAGGTAAAAATACCGCATAACCATTTGAGGTAAACATAGGAAAATTAGGGCGATGGTTTAATTCCATTTTAGGAAAATCAAACATGCGTTGACTCATGTAACGGTAAAAATACACTACCACAGGCACTTTATCGCCTTTTTTATATCCCGCAGGTTTTATTAATACGCCTTGTAAATCTTCACCGTCAAAGCCTTTATAGCTTATTAGTTCTGGCTTTTCGCCCCATGCAAAATTACTAATTTGTGGGTTTAGGGTGGTCACTTGTTTTGGTGAACTAAAGCTAAAATCTGTTTGGTAGTAATCAGGAAATTGGCTATAAGTTTGCGAGGTAAATAAGTACTTGTCAGCCTTTTTGGCTTTTTTAACTATATCAAAGCGTTTATTACCGCTAAGCACCTTAGTTAGTGTGTTAGTGGTTAAGTCGAGCTTTGCAACTTCGCTTTGTTTAGTTTGTAAGTTAATAGCAGAGACAAGTAATGTATCGCCTTTTTTAAAGCCCACTTGGGTTTTATCAAGCTTAATAACACGGTACTGCGTATTGCTTTGCTTACCATTAGTTAGGCGTTTAGCTTGCTTAGTTTTTACGTCAAATGCCCAAATATCGTATTTGCTATAAGCAAGCACTTGGCTGCTATCGGTCATCCAACCAGCAAAACCATAACCAGGTTGAGTAGATGGGTAGTCGTGTTTATCATCAGCAAAGGTTGCCTGAATCGCTTTTGTAAGCGATGTTACTTTATTATTTTTTAAATCTTTTAACTGTATTTGGCTATCGCTAAAATAAGCCGCAAACTCACCATTAGGGGCAAGGCTCGGTCTAAACGGGTAGTTACTTATAATTGGAGTTTGTTTACCGGTATTTATATTTACTGCAAAGTAATCAGCAAAAAAACCGCCGTACATTATTTTTTCTAGGTAGGGGATGTTAGATGAGCCAAGTAAAGACACATCTCGCTGAGGGTTTAGTGCGACCTCAGGCATGTTTGGTGTACTAAGTTGCGCAACTTTTTGCGAGTTAACGTGATACACCGCACTGTAATGGCGATTTTTATTAACTTCGTTCCATTGCTGCTCTTCACGTGGTTTTATTTGCGCATCGTTGTTGTGCCATACATTAAGGCCTTTGTGTTCAACAATGGTGTCAAAATCGTATAGTGAGGCTTCGTCGGTATATTCTTTAGTTTTTACTTTGGCTGCCAATTTAGGATGGTTTTCAAAATATAAACGCTCGCCATTTTCTGACCATTCAAGGGTGGCTGTTTTCCCTAACGTCCATGCTTTATTAGGTGAATCTATAGTTGAGAGCTTCTCGTTTTTATATAGCTGTAAAGTGTAGCTTCGACGGCGGGTGTCATCATTTACATAGTTACCCAATGTAAACGCTGCAATATTGTCAGTGGGGTGCCACGCTATTTTATTTGCGATTACGCCCGGTTCATCAATTAATACGCTGCTATTAAAGTCACTGAGCTCAATTAACGCTATTTGGTTGTTATTACCATCGCTGTAACTTTGACTCACTAATAGCTGGCTGTTAGCTGAGTTAATAGCGTAGCTAAATACGTTTTCTATTGTATGAGTGCGTTTATCAGATAAATTTACGATAACAAGCGCATAGCTCTTATCTTTTTTATCGGGCGTGATAGCGTTGTCTTCTTCGTTTTTAGTGCTATCGGTTTTATCTTCTACTTTTGCGTCATCGTCTTTTTTATTTAAACGATAAGCAAGCCACATACCGTCATCAGATAACGTGTAATCTTTTACATCAGCAAAGCTTTGTTGGGCACCTGATTGTGTGTTTACGAGTACCAGATTGTTTTTAAGTGTGTCTTTTTTTTTGGTTGTTTCTTTTTCAAGTAAGGTAGGTACTTGTGTAAAAGCGACCCAGTTAGCGGCTTTATTAATATGAGGCTTAGTGCCGCGTTCTACTTCTGCGATGAGTGTATTGCTTTGTAGTGAGTAAACTTGACCAGTTGCATTTCCACGATACGGCGTTGCACTAAAAGTGAGTACTTGACCATTGTCAGATAGTTGTGTGCTTTTAGCTGATTTAAAACTAAATACGTCTTTAAATTGTAGCGATTCTTTGGCGTGTATGCCGGTGCTAGTTAAGCTGGCAACGAGTGCCGTGCTTAATAAGGTGAGTTTTGTTTTCATTATTGATTCTCGTATTATGACATTGTTTCATTGTAACGAGTTTGGTTCATAATTCGAGCGGATCAGATAAATGGCAGCTACATACGACAAAACGACCCGCAGGTCGTTTTTTAGTATTCAATTTATTAATTTAGCAAACATTACAGCCAAATTTTTTGTAGCTCAAGCCATTGTTTTTCAAATTGAACACTTGGCTTTGCTTTAAAGTCGCTACGTACAAACTGATTCATTTTGCCTTCAACGTAGGCAAGTAAAAAGTTTGCAAGTGTAAGCTCATCACTTTGAAAGTTTTTACCTTCACGTAATTTGCGCTCACGAAGCACTTGTTTAAACTGAGTTTCTAGTTTTTCAAACAAGGTTTGTACACGTTCGCGTAAACGTTCCTGCTCACCTTGCAGAGCATCGCCCGTTAAAATACGAGTAATACCTGGGTTTTTTTCAGCAAAGGTTAGAAGTAATAATAGAATGTTATAAATGCGCGTTTGGCTTTCTTTTTCGTTTTCAATAATAATATTTATACGAGATAAAAGGGTATCTTCAATAAACTCAATTAAGCCCTCAAACATACGCGCCTTGCTCGGAAAATGACGGTATAGCGCGGCTTCAGACACACCCACCTCAGCAGCTAGTTTTGCTGTGGTGATGCGTTGTCCTAAATTAGTTTCTAACATTTGTGCGAGTGCTTGCAGTATTTGCTCTTTGCGATTACTTCTTTTTGTCGCAGGCATGAACATTCCTTTTTATTAGTTATTCTTAGTGGCGCAGTTAAGAACCCTAGTCATTTTTTGTTCAAATGATTGGCGTATGTTAATGTTTTATTCAGTTTGTTTCCAGCCTTTTTATAGATGTTTAGCCAGCTGTTCGATCACCTTGCGAGCTATTTCTACTTTACTTGTTGTTGGTAATTCTAGTTGTTCATTGTGCCAGTACAGTGTTAAAGCATTATGATCGGAATTAAACCCTAAGCCGCTTTTTGATACGTCATTAGCGCAAATCATATCTAGATTTTTATTTTGTAGTTTACCTTTAGCATAGCTTTCTACATTTTGAGTTTCGGCGGCAAATCCAACCGTATAAGGGCGGTTTTGTGTAAGGTTTGCAATAGCTGCAATTACGTCAGGGTTTTTAGTTAAAGTAAGGGTGAGTTCGTCGCCTTGCTTTTTCATTTTTTGAGTCGCAATGTTTGCAGCTCGATAATCCGCAACAGCAGCGCAACCTATAAAAGCATCAGATTGTGGTGCATAGGTAAGTGACTCAGTTAATAGCTCCTCAGCGCTTTCTATATTAATAAGGTTTACGTCAGTAGGGGCTTTTATAGTGACAGGGCCCGAAATTAAATTAACTTTAGCACCGAATTGCAAAGCGGCTTCTGCCAGTGCATAACCCATTTTTCCAGAACTGTGATTTGATATAAAACGTACCGGATCGAGAGGCTCACGCGTTGGGCCTGCCGTTATTGTAATTGTTTTTCCTGCAAGTAATTGCGGTTGCTCTTTTGCTGTACATAGTGCAACTAGCTCATGTGGCTCTAACATGCGCCCAGCGCCGATATCGCCACAGGCTTGCTCACCTTTACCTGGGCCCCAAATAAGTACGTTACGTGCTTTTAATGTGGCTAAATTCGCTTGTGTAGCTGCGTGTGCATACATTTGCTGGTTCATGGCTGGTGCTACAGCTACTTTTGCAGGCGTTGCTAGCAGTAACGTTGTTAGTAGGTCGTCAGCAATGCCGGCTGCCATTTTTGCAATAATATTACAGGTAGCTGGGGCAACTAAAATTAAGTCAGCCCATTTTGCAAATTCAATATGCCCCATTGAAGCTTCAGCAGAAGGGTCTAGTAATGAGTCAGAGACTGTTTCCCCACTAACGGCTTGCATGGTCAGTGGTGTAATAAAGTGTTTAGCTGATTCAGTCATAACTACTTTTACTTCACAACCAGCGTCTTTTAATCGCCTAACGAGTTCTGCGCATTTATAAGCTGCAATACCGCCGGTAATACCTAGTACAATTTTTTTGTTTGTTAAGTTAGTCATGAATGTTCATCAGTTTTTATTAAATATTGGGCTTAAAATAACAAATCTTTACCCGTACAGCGAAGTTTTTTAATTCGAAATAACAGGCTAAATTTTAAATTTGCATTACATTTATAAGACACTTTCGCCTCTCAAGGATGAACAATGCAACTTACTTCACTTCCAAACTCACTTCGACCTCGTGAAAAACTCATCTCCAAAGGAGCTAAAGCGCTTACTGATGCTGAGCTCCTTGCCATATTTTTACGAACGGGGTTACCAGGAATGAATGTAATTGAGTTGGCTCAGCATCTATTAAATGAAAATAAAACCCTACATAATTTGTTTAATGCCAGTATTGAGGAGTTTTGCTCTCAAAAGGGGTTAGGGACCGCTAAGTATGTGCAGCTACAAGCTGTATTAGAGCTAAGTCAACGTTATATGCAGGAACGTTGCCAACGAGATGCAGTGTTTAATTCGCCAAACTCAGTTTATGACTATCTAACAATTCAAATGCGAGGCTTGCAACAAGAAGTATTTATGGTGTTATACCTAGATAGTCAAAATAGATTAGTAAAAGACGAAATACTTTTTTATGGCACAATTAATTCTGCCAGTGTTTATCCGCGTGAAGTGGTAAAGGCCGCCCTTAAAAATAATGCAGCCGCTGTTATTTTTGCGCATAATCACCCAAGTGGTATTGCAGAACCGAGCCAAGCAGACAAACTTATTACGAATAAATTGCAGCAAGCACTGCAATTGGTCGACATAAGTGTGCTCGATCACATCATTGTTGGTGGAGAAACCTGTGTTTCGTTTGCCGAGCGAGGCCTGATTTAGCTTTGTTAGACACATAAGTGTGTTAAAAATGAGCTGTTTAACGTGTTTTGGCAAATTAGTTTAATTTAAATGCAGTTTTTACTTTCCCTAAGGGCATTCGATCTTTATAATTAGCCGCTATCAAATTTACATATATGAGCTGATTGGATAGATCAGTGTTTGATCTTTGCCTGTAAAAGCTGTATAAAGAGCGCCCTTCGATTTATCTCTAGGGCGGAAATACACGGCCTTAGATTAAATTAAGCTCGAGCGAAGTTATTGGAGATATATAGACATGTCTAAAGTATGTCAAGTTACAGGTAAGCGTCCAGCGGTTGGTAATCACCGTTCACACGCGAGAAACGCGACTAGACGTCGTTTCCTACCTAACCTACAAACACACCGTTTTTGGGTTGAAAGTGAAAAACGTTTTGTAACATTACGCACTACTACTAAAGGTATGCGTATTATCGATAAAAAAGGCATCGACACGGTTCTTACAGAAATCCGTGCTCGCGGCGTTAAAGTTTAAGGATCTGAATCATGCGCGATAAAATCCGTTTAGTTTCAACTGCCGGTACTGGTTTTTTCTACACTACTGACAAAAACAAACGTAACATGCCTGAGAAGATGGAAATCAAAAAGTTTGATCCAAAGATTCGTAAACATGTTCTTTTTAAAGAAGCTAAAATTAAGTAATTTTAGTTCTTCTTTTAGAATTTAAAAACCCAGCTTAGGCTGGGTTTTTTGTTTTTAAAAATATGATTAGCAAATTGACATAAAAAAACCTCGTTGGCATAACCAACAAGGCTTTTAAATCAAAAAACGTTATACCAATAGCATTTAATTAGTGATTTATTTAATGCGATAAAATAATCATGTTTTTAATAAAATTGGTATCATTAGATTTTTGTGAATGCATCTTGTAGTGGTGGTACTACTTGCTTTTTACGGCTCAGTACACCATCTAACCATACTTTATCATTCTCTGGTTTTACACCGTAAGCCTGCTCAACTAAGTTTGCATCGTCAGATACAATTAGCATTTCTGAGCCTTCTTTCATTATATCGGTAAGCAGTAAAAATACAGAGTGGCGGTTGCCCTCAACTTTTAGCTTAGCAATATCGGCTGCAAGGTCTGCTTTAATATCGTCAAAAACAGCAAGGTCGATTACTTCTAGCTGGCCAATGCCTACTAGGTTACCGTTCATGTTGAAATCTTTAAAGTCACGCATTACTAAATCACGTGCTGGTGTGTCTTCTACCGCAGATTTAACGCGGAACATATCCATACCAAGTTCTTTAAAGTCTTCGATGCCTGCAATTTCAGCAAGCGCTTCAACACATTTAATATCGGCTGTGGTACATGTTGGCGATTTAAATATAACTGTATCGCTTAAAATTGCACACATCATGATACCAGCGATGTCTTTAGGGATTTCTACGTTGTAGAAGTCATACATCATTTTAATAATGGTGTTTGAACAACCCACAGGACGAATCCAACATTCAAGCGGAGTCGATGATGTTAAGTCACCTAATTTATGGTGATCTACCACACCAACAACGCGAGCTTGGTCGATATCATCAGGTGCTTGTGTTTTTTCTGTGTGATCTACAATATACACATCTTCACCAGCGTAGCTTAACTTAAGCTCTGGTGCTTCAAAACCAAATCTATCAAGAATAAATTGAGTTTCAGGTGAAACTTCACCAAGACGAGTTGGAATTGCTGGCTCATCAATTTGGTTTTTTAAATAAGCCAGTGCAATTGCACCACAAATAGAATCTGAATCTGGGATTTTATGGCCCACTACATACATAGACATTGACGGAACTCCTTTAAATTTGTCGATATTCTAACAAAGTCTGCGGCCTTTAACATATAGACAGCGCAATTAAGTTTTAGTTACACTTTAAAATCTTGAATTTACTAGGTGTATTTATATGCGACTGGGCCGTAAAGGTTGGAACAACGTTATAATATTTTCGATGTTGATTATGATCTTCTTTTTAAATGGCTGGCATAAGCAATTTTTAGGAGGTGAGGATAAACAAGCGTTACAAGCTGTACTCCCCCAGCAAAGTTTTGTACTGACACTGCAATTTGTTGATCAAAAAATTGAGCGAATAGGAACAAGTTGGCGTACAACACCACTACAAAAAGATATACCGCTCGTGTGGAAAGCGTCTGAGCAGCAGCTTAGTGATTTAGTTAACCAATGGCAAAGCGCGGCGTTAATGGGGGTTAATGAGTCTGTTGTTTTTAATCCTAATGCGCCTTTATACGTTGCTACATTTGAGTTAGCTGGCGAAAGTATGCCGTGGGTTTATTTGCTCTACAAAGGCGATGGTCAATATTATTTACTCGAAAAGAGAAGCCAGCGAATACTCGCACTCGATTTAAAAACTGCTCAGCAGTTATTCCCTAGTTTTGATTTTTCACAAAGTGAGTCTAATTAATGCCTGAATTACCAGAGGTAGAAGTGAGCCGAATGGGCATCACTCCCCACGTACAAAACCAAGTTGTTACAAAGGTAAATATTTACAATGCCAGTATGCGCTGGCCAGTGCCCGATGACGTGTATCAACTTGAAGGGCTAATTGTTACAAGTATTGAACGACGAGCTAAATATTTACTTTTACATTGTGAGCTTGGGAGCACTATTTTACATTTGGGTATGTCAGGTAATTTGCGTGTAGTAGATAAAAGTGAGCCGCTTAAAAAGCATGACCATGTAGAGTTTATTTTTGGCAACGGTAAAGCACTGCGCTTAAACGATCCTCGTCGTTTTGGTTGTTGCTTATGGCAAGAGCCCGGTGAAGTGCATAAGCTACTCTCTAAGCTTGGTCCTGAGCCGCTTACCGATGATTTTTTTGCTAAACGCGTGTACGAACAATCGCGCAATAAAAAAGTACCGGTAAAGCAATTTATTATGGATAACGCAGTGGTGGTTGGTGTTGGTAATATTTACGCGAATGAATCGTTATTTAAAGCGGGTATACATCCAAAGCGAGAAGCGGGAAAAGTATCGCTCAAACGTTATCAAGCACTTATCCCTATTATAAAAGACACACTTGCAGCGGCTATTACACAAGGTGGTACAACGCTTAAAGACTTTGCACAAAGTGATGGTAAGCCTGGGTATTTTGCTCAAGAGTTATTAGTATATGGGCGCAAAGGCAAGCCATGTATGACGTGCGAAAACGAATTGGAAGAAATTAGATTGGGGCAGCGCAGTACTATTTTTTGCTCAAATTGCCAAAAGTAGTTATTTGAATTTTACCGACTCTAAATTTAATGAGATTTAAGGGCCAGCTTTAAAAGCGGGCCCTTTATTTTAAAGCTCGAACGGTGCTACACCGACTGCTTTCATTTTATATCCTACCTGCGCTATTTCGCCCGACCATGTTTCTGTGCTTATTATTCCGGTTACAACGATTGCGTCGTACAGACTATCTATAGGCACACCACCTTTAATCGTTACATGGACTATTTGATTTGGCGGTGGTGGTGGTACGTGTATACAGGCGCCAAAATAAGGCACGAGTAAAAACTCAGTAATGACTTCGCTATCGCCCTCAAGTGGCACAACAAAACCTGGCAAACTTACCGATTGACCATCAAGCGCTTTTACCACAGGAGCATCTAAATCGGGTTGCACCCAGTTTTGATCGCTGCCTTCGTGATTAGCTTGTGCTTGAGTGTCTATTTGCATATGACCTTTGGGAATTAAGTCTTCCCAAAAAATTTCTTTTGGTGGATTGGCACAGCTCGCTACGCTTATAAATAATAAGCTAATAGCAGCAATGTATTGAAAAGCTGTTTTAAAAAATGTCATAAAATACCTAAAAATTATGCTTTTATACTCATGCCATCGCTGAGTGAATAAAAATAAGCGCGAGTAGCGGGTATTAAGCCAATAACAAAACCTGCGGCCATAATAACCCCGATTAAGCCCAGTTCATAGTAAGAGAGCATTGTGATATTTACGCTTATACCGGCATGGCTTTGTAAGTAACCGCCGGCTGAAAAAATAACTAAATAGTAAAGTGCACTACCCACTAGGCAACCAAGTAAAGTTGTCAGTAATGATTCAATACTTATAAGTGTAAATAAATGCCAAGGGCGAGCGCCTACTGAGCGCAATATAGCAAGTTCGCGACGTCGCTGACTTAAATTTGCAAGCAATGTCGTTAACATGCCAAGTAGGCTAACTAACACGACAACAGCTGAGAATAGTAATAGTATTTTTTCTACTATGGCGAGCATTTCCCATAGCTCTTTAAGTGTTACGGTTGGCATAATGCCAAGCAGGGCTTCTGGCTTATATTGATTTATATTGCGCCTAATTTGTAATGTGTACAAAGGCGAATTAAATCCCATTAAAAATGCTGTAATTTGCTTAGGGTGACCAACTAGGTTGTTATCTTCGTCATGCTCATGCTCATGCTCATGCTCAAGGCTCGCCTTACCGCCGTGAATTAAATCGATTGCAGCCAAAGGAATATGTAGCGTTTTATCAACTGGCGTGCCTGTTGGGTTTAAAATGCCGACGACTTTAAATGGGTTATCGTCATGATGATGAAAACTGGTGTTCCCCATGCCGTGCGATATAACAATAGAGTCGTTAAGTTTATAACCTAATTTATTAGCGACTTCACTACCTAGCACTACTTCGTTAATTGCGGCAAAAGGGCGGCCTTTGTTAAAGGTTAGGTTTTGTTTTTTTGCAAAGCGATAATGGCTAAAGTAATCAAGTGTTGTGCCTAGTACCGCTTGGCCTTTATGGCTGTCGCCTAGGCTTATAGGTATGCTCCATTTTACGCCTCGCTGACTTGTTATGTATTTATAACTTTTCCAACTTACGCCGTTATTAGTATGACCAATTCTAAATACTGACGAAAGCAGCAACTGTATATCGCCGGTACGCGCACCAACAATTAAATCAGTGCCCGAAATAGTATTACTAAAACTACTTTTAGCATCAATTCGTACACGTTCAATACTCAAAAGTAGCATTACACTAATTGCGATAGTAAATAATGTAAGCAGTACACTTGCGCGGCGATTTAATAAGCTTTTGTAAGCAAGTTTAGCGATGATCATACCTGCTCCTGCAAATTTATAAGGTCAATGGAGCGGTTAAATAAAGGCTTTAGTGTTTCATCGTGGCTCACAAATACCAGCGTACTATTAGATAACTTTGCTTGTTCAAACAGTAGCTTTATAAAGCTTTCACGGTTATTTGTATCGAGTGCAGATGTGGGCTCATCAGCAATTATTAATTCAGGGCTGCCTATAAATGCGCGAGCGGCAGCAACGCGCTGTTGCTGTCCAATGCTCAGTGTCGCTACATCTTTATGGTGATACTGGGCTGTAAGGCCTAAAGCATTTAATAACCGTATCGCTTCTTTTTGTAAGGCAGAGTTTTTATTTGATGATTGCTTTAATATTTTTTGTTTTCGACTTTTTGAAAACTCACACCCAAGCGTTATATTTTCAATAGGAGTTAAATAAGGAAGCAGGTTAAAGTTTTGAAAAATGTAGCCAATGTGATCCGCTCTAAAAACATCACGGGTGGTATTGCTTAATGTAGTTAGGTTTTGGTTTAAAATTGATACCTCACCGCTAGTGGCTGTATTAATGCCAGCAAGAATCGCTAATAAGGTCGATTTACCTGAGCCACTAGGACCGTGTAAAAAAATATGCTCACCTTTTTCTATAACTAACTCTTTTATGTTGAGCGTGGGTGAGCTATCGCTTTTATGCCACTTAAAAGTTACATTTTTGAGGTTGATCATTACTTTATTTTACCATTTCCAATAATTAAGCTTTTTACGCATTTTAAAGTTTCTTATTACATTAAGTGGTTTTGGCTTTAGTTTTTCGTTACTTTGCAAAAATTCATTAGCTGCATTTAATACGCGCTGGCTAGATTGACCATCGGTATACGGATGAAGTTCCTGGCAATAGCTTTCAATATTTTTCATAAGTGTTTTAGGGTACGTGAAAGCCTGCTCTAAGGCTTCTTCAACTTTATTGGGGTCTGTAACATTAAGTAAGTGTTCCGCAGGAGCATTATTACAAAAGGTGACCACAGGTTTTCGTTGAACTAAAAACATTAAAAGTACTGATGATGTATCGCATAACATAACATCGGCTGATTTTAATAAAGGGACTACGTCGTCGGTCTCAATAAACGTTAAATTTTGATTGCTTAATGCCTTATATTTGCTCACCAATTCAGTTGGCATTTTTGGATGAAATTGCATTAAAATTCGCCATTTTCCGGTTTCACTAAAATGTTTTATTTGCTCATATAGCTTTGGTGCAAGCGATAGTCGCTTTGAAAATGTAGAGCAAATTAATAAGGTTGGTCGGGTGTCTGATTTATTTGTATAAGGCGTTTCGGTGATGCCATCAAATAGTCGGTCAAGAGCAGGCCAGCCAGTTTCTGTTACCTTGAAATAGCCTAGTTTTCTTTGTAAGGCTTTAAATGGGATTGTTGTATTTGGGCCTTGTGTACAATACAGGTCGAAACAACCTCTAGCTTTAAGATGATCGTTATTCCCTTTTTTATCTAGCTTACCTGCATCAAAGCCATGAAACACACCTACTTTGATACCAGGGAAAAAAGTGGGTATTAAATTAGCCGGTGCAAACGTTGCATCGGGTTTCCATTCGTGAATATCTTCTATTGTATTAAGCCGTTTTTCTTCTTTTTTTAAAAAATTAGGATTGACTGCCACACCTTGTAAAAACCAGCGCACTTCACCACCATTAGCTAATATTGCAGCCTGAATGGGCCTCAAAATAGCATATGAATAATTTTGAGAAATATACATTAAGTATTTTTTATTTTTAGTGGCAGTTAAGTAGTTCAAGCTATCTCCTCAGGCTGATTAGCACATTAAGTTTACCCCATTGCGAGTCGCTTATAAATATATGCCTTTATTTGTTTTAAGCATCCGATTGAGCTTTGAGGTTGGCTAGATTATTATACAGCCCATATAACCCCATACCATACTTTGCTCAAAGAGCATCCCTAACCCCGGAGATAGCATGACTAGCTATAAAGTTTTAGACGTAAACGATGATTTACCCATTCGTACCAAAGGTGAAGTACACAGCGGTAAAGTTCGTTCAGTTTATTGGTTAACTGATGAAGACAGCGCTCGATTAATTAAAGATAAAGGCTATCAAGTACCGACTGGTACTGAGCTTGCGATTATGGTTATTTCAGACCGAATTTCTGCATTTGATTGCATTTGGCAAGGCGAAAACGGTTTAAATGGCGTACCAGGTAAAGGTATAGCGCTAAACTCAGTGGCAGCCCATTGGTTTAAGTTATTTGATAAAGCGGGTCTTGCGGGCAATCATATTGTAGATATTCCGCATCCGTATGTGTGGATTGTACGTAAAGCCAGTACAGTAAAGGTAGAGGCAATTGCTCGCCAATATATTACGGGTAGCATGTGGCGCGATTACGCTAAAGGCATACGTAACTTTTGTGGTATTGAATTAACAGAGGGTTTAAAAGCGAACCAAAAGCTTGATAACGTTTTAATTACGCCGTCAACAAAAGGTATTATTGAAGGCGTTGCTGATATTCCACCTGTTGATGATGTAAATATTACTCGCGCTAATATTACTAATAATTTAGACGTATTTAACTTTAAATCGGCAGATGATGTAACCAAATACGAGAAACTGTTAGTTGAAGGTTTTAAATTAATTAGTGATGAACTAGCGAAGCTTGACCAAATTTTTGTAGATACTAAGTTTGAGTTTGGTTATGTAGAGGATTTAAATGGTGCGCAACAGCTTATATATATTGATGAAGTAGGCACGCCTGATTCGTCACGTATTTGGGATGAAGCTGCTTACAAAGGTGGTAAAATTGTTGAAAACTCTAAAGAAGGCTTTCGTCAATTGCTGATTAATAACGTGCCAGAGAGCGACGTATTATTAAATAAAGATCGCATGAGTGAGCGTGAGCAGTTAGCTAAAGATTATATTTTACCAGAATCAGTAATGCTTGAAGTGTCAAATACCTATGTTGGCATAGCGAGTAAAATTGTTGGCAGAGATATCGTGATCCCTGAAGATCCTCGTCAAGAAGTTATTACTATTTTAGATAACGATTACGGATTAATTGTTAAATAACAGCACTTAAGTGCTAATAAAGCCAGTAACTAAATCTTTATTTTTAGTTACTGGGCTATAATTCTTGCAATTAGTGCTCGTCTCTAATTAACTTAACCTAACATTAATGTTTAGGTATTGTTATGTTTGAACGGGCATTGCAAAAGTTTGCTAAAAGTCATTACTTTTTAGCTATAGGTTTGTTTTTTAGTCAGTTTGCTTTAAGTGCAAATATTGAACTAGTAATAGAAGATCAACACGGCCAAAAGTTATCAGGTGCTGTGGTTGAGCTAAATATTGCTGGTAAACAAGCCACACCATCAAATTTGCCCATTGCTATAATGGATCAAGTCCATAAGCAGTTTTTACCCGAATTATTAGTTGTACAACAGGGTCAAAAAGTTAACTTTCCTAACAGCGATAATATTCGCCATCATGTTTATTCTTTTTCACAAGCTAAGCCTTTTCAACTAAGATTATATTCAGGCCAACCAAAAGAGCCCATTACGTTTGAGCAACAAGGGGTTGTTGTTTTGGGGTGTAATATACATGACTCTATGGTTGGCTATATTTATGTAGCTAACAGCGAATTCGTATATAAAACAGATAAAAAAGGCTATGTAAATTTGCCTATTAATACACTGCCTGCACAAGTGAGTGTATGGCATCCATTACAAACAGCACCATTGGAGAATAAAAAAATGATAACAATTAATTCTCAAAAACAGTTACAGATAACAGTAAACACATCAACTCCAGCACCTAGAAATACCTTTGGTAGTAAGTTTAAGGCTGGTAATGACTAATAGTTTACGAAATCGCATAACCATTTTATGTGTTGGCTTAGTGTTATTAACCACTATGGTCAGCTTGTTTAGTTTTTGGTGGTCTACGAGTAAGTTTCAAGAAGAAAAAGTAAATCAAGATATTACCGTAGCGCAAAACGTTTATAAGCAATATTTAAAGTCAAAAGAAAGCCTACTGTTAACCGCTGCAAAAGTACTCACCTCCGATTTTGGTTTTAAGCAAGCTGTAGCAACGCGAGATGCAGGTACAATCAGCAGCGTGTTGTTTAATCACAGTCAGCGTATTGATGCCGAATTAATGTTGTTACTTGATTTATCGGGTAAGCTAATTTCCGCTAATACTGACGAAGACGTTTTTGCACACAACTTAAAGCCCTTGATGGAAGAGCTTTTAAGTGCGCCAGAAGAGTCTAGCTTTGTGGTGCTTAATAACGAGCTGTATCAAGTTATTTTATTACCTGTAAAAGCGCCACGTACAGTGGCCTATAGTTTGGTGGGTTTTAAAATTGATGACAATGTAGCCCATGAACTAAAAAGCTTAACAGGTATGGATGTAAGTTTTATAGGCAGTGCTGACGATATTGTTATTAGCTCATTAGCTAATCGTCCTGAGCAATTTGAACCTGTTAGCTATTTTAGTATCGTAACCACATCGCGGTTTTTTGGTGAGTATTTAGTGTATCGTAACCGAGAAATAGATTTACCATCGTTGTTGACCCATCCCATAATTATTTTACTGAGTGCCGATTTAACTCAAAGTTATAGTGACTTCGAAAAACTGCTTTTTACACTTATTATTTTAGCTATTTTAACTATGTTTGTAGGTGTTATTACGAGCAGCATATTTGCAAATAATTTAACTACGCCACTTACTCAACTAGCTGTAATAGCAAGGCAATTTGCACAAGGTAATTATGCATTTGAATTCAAAGGGCGAAGGCAAAGTACCGAAATAGACACGCTAGTCGCAGCGTTTGATAGCATGGGTAATGATATTAATCAGCGCGAGCAACAAATTAGCTTTCAAGCCAGACACGACTCCTTAACAGGCTTTTATAACCGCTCAGCCATGCTTGAGGTGCTTGATGATGAGTTAGATTCATCAGCCGAGTACACGCTCGTTGCAATAGACATAAAAGGGCTTCGCCATATAAACGATAAGCTCGGTCCGCGTATTGGTGATGACTGCCTAAAGGCCGTTGCTTGCAGAATAAGTGAGTTTTCGGATGAGTTAGGGGGCTTTCATGCCCGTATTGGCGGCGATGAGTTTTTAACTGTGTTTCCGACTGCTGCAGCGCGCGAACACAAAAGTGGTATTGTCGGCTTAATGGCACAATTACAAGCGTGCTACACCATTCAAAAACTAAAAATTAATTTACGCTTTAGTGCAGGCATTGTGCAGTATCCTACACAAGGTATTGCAAGTGATGACTTAATGCGCCGTGTGCTAATTGCAGTTGAAAGTGCTGCAAACACACAAGAGAGCATACATTATTATCAAAATGGCGAAGACGAAGCGCACTTAGAACGCTTAATAATGCTTGATGAATTAAAGCAGGCTATTAGTGATGACGATGGTCAATTGTTTATGACTTATCAGCCAAAATTACATTTGAAATCACAAAAAATAGATAAAGTTGAGTCGCTTATTCGCTGGCAGCGAAAAGATGGTAGCTGGGTCAATCCTGAACTGTTTATTGACTTAGCTGAGCAGTCGGGGCTTATTGTTGAACTTACTGGGTGGGTTGTTAATACGGTTGTAGCACAAGTAGCTGATTGGCAGTCTAAAAATATAAACTTACAAGCTGCAATAAATGTATCTGCGCAAGATATAGCATTTCCAGGCTTTCATGCAGCATTAGTTCGTACGCTTAAAAAGTACAAAGTAGATTCTAAGCTGATCACTATTGAGCTTACTGAGCGCGATATGATCGAAAACGAAGAAAAAGGTATTAAAGCGCTCGAAAACCTAAAGGCAATTGGCGTTAAAATATCATTAGATGATTATGGTGTAGGGCAAACATCACTTGGTAGATTAAAAATGCTGCCTATTGATGAGCTTAAGCTAGATAAGTGTTTTATCCTAAAACTTGATGAATCGCAAAAAGATCAATTTATAGTGCAATCATCAATTACGTTGGGGCATCAGCTAGGGTTCTCGGTTGTAGCTGAAGGGGTTGAAACGCTTGGCTCATTAAATTTACTTAGAGGCATGCAGTGCGACCATGCACAAGGCTATTACTTAAGTAGGCCTTTAAAAGCAGAACTATTAGAAGAATGGCTGGAGGAATACTATGCAAAAAATTAAATACTTATTAGCAAGTTTGTTTTTAATAGTTAGTGTGCCGAGCATTGCAAGCAATGGAAAACTGCTAGCTACGCCGGGAGTTTCTCAACTTGAAGGCAGTGGCGGCGGGGGGATTGTACCGTGGGCACAACTTGCTGGGTACGCAAGTGATGATGAGTTTTCGGTAAATGGCTTTTGTAGCCGCGCAGATGTAACCGACTACACACTTGACGTATGTGGTGCACAACTTAATTTATTTAATCGTGTTGAACTTAGTTATGCCCAACAGCGCTTTGATGTACCAGCACTTGATGCTGAAATAGAGCAATCAATTACAGGTGCTAAAATACGTTTGTACGGCGATATTGTTTACAGTGATTGGCCACAGCTTAGCTTAGGAATTCAGTATAAATCACTGGATGATGGCAGTATTGCAATACTTGTAGGTGCAGAAGATACCAGCGGCACTGACTACTACCTCGCTGCTAGTAAATTACATTTAGGGGCTATTGCTGGCTATAACTGGTTTTGGAACGTAACTACACGATACAGTGAAGCTAATCAACTTGGTTTACTTGGTTACGGTGGAGAAAGTACTAGCGGAAAAATATTATTTGAAGGCAGCACAGCACTATTTTTTAGTCGCGAAATAGCCGTAGGTGTTGAGTATCGTCAAAAATCAAATAACTTAAACTTAGGTGAACAAGATTGGAAAGACTTATTTGTAGCGTGGATGCCTAACAAGCATGTGAGTGTGACAGCGGCTTACCTTGATTTAGGAAGCATTGCAGGGGCTGACGATCAAACAGGTTGGTATTTATCGGTAACAGGGTATTGGTAATGAAAAGCGTTGGTATTTTTTTGATTTGTTTAGGGTTGCTTAGTGGGTGTGCAAATTCTACTAAGCTCTCACTTTATCAAAAGCTGGATGGTAAAGCGGGGATAGGCAGGATTGTTGATAGCTTTATCTATCAAATAGGCAATGACGAGCAGATAATTCATTACTTTGAACACAGTAATATAGCGCATTTCCGCCAAGGATTTATTAATCATATGTGCATGTTAGTAGAGGGCCCGTGTACATACGATGGCGACTCTATGGTGGCAATTCATACTGGTATGCATATTACAGAGAAAGATTTTAATCATGTTGTTGATTTGCTTATAAATGCAATGAATGAGCAAGATGTTAGCCATAGCTTACAAAACGATATTCTTTCTAGAATGGCGCCACTTCGTGATGAAATCATAAAAATGTAATCACTTTGTTTTTGTTATGCTCCTTTCAAGGTAGAATATAAAGAAAAAATAATAGTGATCCTATATGAATATAATTTTTGATACACAAAGCCTTTACTATCTCCCTCAGTATATCCCTGTATATAAAGAATTATGTAGAAATGGCATCAAAAGTAAATTTGTATTTTATAAAAATAGCCATGAACATTTAATTCAGCGTGTTATAGATGACTATGACTTAGAGCACATCTGGGTTAACGAACAACAACAATCAATTGCTTATTACGAAAATGAAAAAGCTGATTGGGTTTTTTTTGCTAACTCTTTTTGTTACCTAGACCGCTTACATAAAGTATCTAAAAGCGCTCAGCTTGGACACGGAATAGGCCCTAAATCAAGTTACTATACTAAGTCTAGTCAAGCAATGACGGTTAGGTTTGTTGAAGGTCAGTACAGGCTAAACCGTTTAAAATCAATGTATCCAAATGATGAATTTGTTGATGTAGGCTTTTGCAAATTAGACCCTATTTTCAATAAGGAAAAAATTGACGGCACGTTAGAATTAACTAACTTTGATAATAAAAAACAAACTATTTTATACGCTCCTACATTTTATCCAAGCAGCTTAGAGTTATTTCCTGAAAATTGGCCGGAACATTTTGGCGATTATAACATCTTAATAAAACCTCATTACTTTTCTATTAGTAAAGAGCGTTATAAAAAACACTTGAAATTGCTAGATCATTGGTCAACGTATCCCAATGTATATTTAGCAAAAGTAGAAGATTATTCGCTAGTGCCTTTTTTAGATAAAGCAGATTTATTGATTAGTGATGCATCTTCAGCTTTATTTGAATTTGCTCTGTTAAACAAGCCGGTCATTTGGTGCGATTTTTTGAAGTTGCGATGGGGATACAAAGGAATATTTTCATATCGTTTTAAAAAGCGAATGGATCAAGATTATGGTGAGTATGCGAATGTTGCTATACACGCCAAAAAATATAAAAACCTTAAAAAGTTAGTTGAACAACAACTGGCTGAACCAGAAAGCTTAGCTAATATTAGATTGTCTTTGTCAGAAAAGTTAGCGGGTAAAATGGACGGTAAGGCAAGTAATAGAATTGTTCAATATTTAATGAAAAATAAGTAACTATTACAAAAGTATTTGGATGTAATCGAACTACTAAAAGGATTTATAAACTCTAAATTATAATTAGGCTTTAGAAATGAAAAAAATTGGATATACAACGGGTGTTTTTGACTTATTCCACATAGGTCATTTAAATATTCTGAAAAGAGCCAAATTAGAGTGTGATTACTTAATTGTGGGTATTACTACCGATGAGTTAAGCAAGTCAGCTAAAAATAAAGAGCCAGTGATTCCTTTTCAGGAGCGTATGGAAATAGTTGAAGCAATAAAATTTGTTGATGAAGTTGTTCCTCAGGTTAATTATGACAAAGGAGAAGCCTGGAACAACTTAAAATTTGATAAAATGTTCGTGGGTGATGATTGGAAGGGCACCGATAAGTGGAACCAAATAGAAGCTGACTTTAAAAAGTTTAATGTTGAGATATGTTATTTCTCTTATACCTCTCATACATCTAGTACAAAATTAAGAAACGTCTTAGACAAAATATGTAGTGCTAAATAGTTAATGAAAAACCTAATTAGCTGTCAGCAATTACACGAGCAACTCCACAACCCTGCATTAGTGATATTTGATGCAGGTATGCTGCGCCCAGGTGTTTTGGGTACTTATTCGCCGCAAGCAATGCTGCCTAACGCTAAACGTTTTGATATAAAAAACGAATTGGCCGATAGATCTAACCCCTTACCAAGTACGGTATGCAGCGAGCAGCAGTTTACCCACGTGATGCAAAATGCAGGTGTAAATAACGATTCGTTTATAGTTGTATACGAAGATGGCGGTTTATTTAGCGCGGCAAGGGCGTGGTGGATGTTTAAAGCTATGGGGCACCACAACGTAAAAGTACTCAGTGGTGGCCTTAAAAAGTGGTTAGAGAGCGGTTACGCCACACAGCAAGGTTATAGCAAATCGTTAGGTAAAGGTGATTTTACGGCAAGCTATAATTCTGAGTATTTTATCAATAGCCAACAAGTGGTTGACGCAATTGATGAGCCCAGCACTGTATTGCTAGATGCACGTGCTTATAAGCGTTTTACAGGCGAAGAAAGTGAACCCCGAAAAGGCATGCGTAGCGGGCATATCCCAAATAGTTGCTCGTTGCCTTTTATGGATTTACTTAATAAAGGTGAAGCTAAACCACTTGCCGAAATTAAAGCGATATTTAGTGACGTAATCGGTGATGCGCGGCAGTTACAGTTTAGCTGTGGATCAGGTATTACAGCCTGTGTTTTAGCGTTATTTGCTACTGAATGTGGTTACAGTAATTTAAGCGTTTATGATGGCTCGTGGAGTGAGTGGGGTGCAAGTGATTCATTACCCATCGCCACAGGAGAAAAGTAGATGTGTTGTGGGTTTAGAGCTTGCTCACGTTAAAGCCGCAGCGACTCTAAACCTCTTTGTGAATAACAGTATTTAAAAATACTACTCACAAGGAGAAGTGAAAGAGATGAAAATGAGAAGGTAAAAACCAATGTTTGGTCGTAGTTGTATTAAATAGCTTTTACTTTCTAAAACCATAAGGGCAGTTTTTACAACCATTTTTGCAGCACGAACCACGCTTTAAAAAAAACCACTTACTAAATATCATGTAACCACTTTGCATGGTGTAGTCGAGCCCTTCAATTAAATTGTCGTTACCTCTATATTGCTTTGCAAAGTCTATTTGGGTTTTAATAGGTTGTGTATAAACACCCTCTAAAAAAGTATTTATTTTATTCAGCGTGCACTTGCGGCATAAACAACTTGTTGCTGTGATATCAAGCGGTAAAATAGCCGGCAGCTCATTGCACCAACACGCTGATATATCGTCTACATTACACGTTAAAGTACTGTGGCATTGAGTGCAGTTAAGTTCAGTCATTATAATTCTTTTTAGTAACAGTGAGCCAAGAATAACAAATATTATGAATACACAAAAAGCATTAGCTGAATTTATTACATTTGGTGAGCAAAGGGACGAAGCTATATCGGTTATCGTTTCAAGCCCTGCTGATAGCAATAAAACTCATTATACTCTCTCAACCGAGGTTTTAATTGATGTGCTGAAACGCTGTTTAAGTAACGAAATAGACTTAGATGATTTAGAGCTTTGGGCAAACGTAATTGAATCGCGAGATGACATTGATTGTGCTGAGCACGAAGGTTTTATTTATGCTCTCAGTAATAGCGAGCAAATGGGAGAGCTTAATCATCAAAAGCTTGCTCAAATAGTTGCGTTAGTAAAAGTTTGATTTGTTTAAAAAGCGAGGTGTAAAACCTCACCTACAAAAAAACCGCACTTCAATTGAATGCGGTTTTTTAAATTGAAGATAATCGTTTTAAGCGATTATTTATGATATCCCAAGCACGTTTCTACTTCGTTTTTAGAACCTAAAATAACAGCTACTCGCTGGTGGATAGCATCAGGCTGAATATCCATAATACGCTCGGTACCGGTTGATGCGATACCGCCAGCTTGCTCTACTAACATAGCCATTGGATTTGCTTCGTAAAGTAGGCGTAATTTATTTGGCTTTTTAGGATCTTTGGTGTCGGTAGGGTAAGTAAACAAACCACCACGGCTAAGCACGCGATGCACATCGCCCACCATTGCTGCAATCCAGCGCATATTAAAGTTTTTAGCGCGCGGGCCTGTATCGCCTGCTAGCAAATCATTGATATAGTTTTGCATAGCTGGCTGCCAATGGCGTTGGTTAGACGTATTAATGGCAAATTCGTTTGTATCAGCAGGGATTTCGGCAAAATCTTGTGTAAGTAAAAAGCTGCCTTGTGTTTTATCAAGGGTAAACATGCGCGTGCCTTTACCTGTAGTCAGCGCAAGCATTGTTGACGGACCGTAAAGCACGTAACCTGCAGCAACTTGCTTATGGCCGGGCTGCATAAATATGCTTTGATCAGCAGCGTCAGAACCTGCAGGCGCTTCCATAATAGAAAATATAGTACCCACAAGTGAGTTAATATCGGTATTTGACGAGCCATCGAGTGGGTCAAATGCCACTATAAATTTAGCGTCTGGGTTACCTGCTACTGTGTAGTCTTCTTCTTCAGACGCGATTGCTTTAACCGTACCTGATTCCAGTAAAATATCTTTTAACAGCTGATTAGATAATACATCGAGCTTTTTTTGAGTTTCACCTTGAATGTTTTCATCAAGGGTTGAGCCTAATACGCCAGAAAGCGCGCCTTGACCAACGCGAAACGAAATTTCTTTACATGCCGCTAAAATTGTTCGAATTAATGATAAAAGTTCTCTTGAACAACCATCTTCAAGTAATACTGGAGGGAGTCTACGCATTCTATTTTCCTGATAACGTGTTAAAACCAATCATAATGTGAGAGAGATTAGCTTAGAGCGCTGAAATTCGTCTTAAATAACTGTATTGTTTAAATAGCACCCTATAATGGGACCACCTAATCGTACTTAAAACACAAATAACAAAGATAAGATTATGAAAAAAATACCACTACTAAGTTACATATTCTTTACTGTGCTGTGCTCTATCATAACTCAAGCGCACGCAGCAATTAAGTCAATTGATGAATTTACTACGCAAATGAATCATTTTCCGGGCTATTATTCGTTTTTTTACGATACCCAAAACGGAAAAGTATATTTAAAAGTTGATAAGTTTGAACAACAATTTTTACTGCAGCAAAGCTTGCCTTACGGTATTGGCTCTAACGACATAGGCCTTGATAGAGGTCAGCTTGGTAATACTCACCTTGTGCAGTTTGAGCGTTTTGGCGACAAAGTAATGCTACGCGCTGTAAATACTTACTATCGTGCTAATACAAGTAACAAGGCTGAACAGCAAAGTATTAAAGAAGCGTTTGCATCAAGTATACTTGCTGGTTTTAAAGTAGTCGCAGAAGATAAAGCCACAGCACTTATTGATTACACGCCTTATTTATTAAGTGATGTACACGGTGTAAGTCGCACGCTTGCTGCACGTAAGCAAGGCAACTTTAGCCTTGATGAATCACGTAGCGCCGTTTATATGAATCGCTCAAAAGCATTTGTAAAAAACACCGAGCTTGAAGCCGTACTTACATTTAAGGGCACAAAACCAGGTGAATTTGTTCGCCAAGTAAGTGCCGACCCATATGCGCTTACTGTTCATATGCATCATTCACTTATTCAATTACCAGATGATAACTACACACCTCGTAAGTTTAATCCGCAATCAGGTTTTTGGAGTATAGAACATAAAGATTACGCAGCGCCGCTTGGTGAGTCTATGTATGTGCGTTATATACCGCGTCATCGTCTAACTAAAAAGGACTCAAGTTTACCTATTAGTGAACCTGTTAAACCAATTGTTTATTACCTTGATCCTGGCGTTCCAGAGCCCGTTAAAAGCGCTTTGCTTGAAGGTGGAAAATGGTGGAACGACGCATTCACTGCTGCAGGATATAAAAATGCATTTATAGTAAAAGTGTTGCCAAGTAGTGCCGACCCTATGGATATTCGTTACAACGTCATTCAATGGGTACACCGTGCAACGCGTGGTTGGTCATACGGAAGTTCTGTAATCGACCCACGTACAGGTGAAATACTTAAAGGGCATGTAACACTTGGCTCATTGCGTGTTCGCCAAGATATTTTAATAGCTGAAGCACTCGCTGCTCCTTATTTAAAAGGCAATGAAGTTGCTAAAAACTTGCAAGCAATGGCGCTTGATCGTATTCGCCAATTAAGTGCGCATGAAATTGGTCACACGTTAGGTATTGCTCATAACTTTGCGGCATCGGTAGGTGATAGAGCTTCTGTAATGGATTACCCACATCCGCTACTTAGTTTTAATGAACAAGGTAAGCTTGATGTAACGCGCGGGTATGCAACAGGCATGGGCGTATGGGATACCCAAGTAATTAAATATGGCTATAGCGATTTTACTAACCAAGATGAAAGCGCAGAACTCGCTGCTATTTTAAAAGAGAACAAAACTAAAGGCCTTGAGTTTATATCAGATAGCGACGCTCGTGCTAAAGGTGGCGCACATCCAACCGCTCATTTATGGGATAACGGCACTAATCCTTCGCAGGAGCTTTTACGAGTACTCGACGTACGTAAAAAAGCGCTTTCGCAGTTTGGTATTAATAATATTAAAACGGGCGATTCATTATCGCAATTAGAGGAAAAACTAGTTCCGCTTTATCTGTTTCACCGTTTTCAGGTTGAGGCTGCGGTGAAGCTTATAGCCGGTGTTGATTACGAATACGAAACACGCAGTGACTCACCCGTAAAAGGTGCGCAAGTGGTTGATAAAAAAATGCAACAAGAAGCGGTAAACGCTATTTTTGCAACGCTTAAGCCAAGTAACTTATTACTTCCTGAATCGGTACTATCACTTATTCCACCAAAAGCATACGGCGAGTCTAAGTCGCGCGAGAGCATAGTTGGGCGCACAGGGTTAACGCTCGATGCAATGGCATTACCCGAGGTTGCAGTGCAGCACAGCTTGTCGCTTTTATTAAACGCACAACGTTTAAACCGCCTAGCGCAGCAGCAAGCACGTAGTAATGACTTTTATAGTTTAGATGAGTTACTTGAGGAGCTATATGGCCAAGTGTTTAACGCGTCATCACCTAATACAATAACAGGTAAAATAACTCAGCGCGTGCAATTTTTAACTGCAAAAGCCATGGCTGATTTAGTAGCAAGCGATAGTGCAAGCCCTGAAGTGCAAGCGCAGTTACGTTACTACTTAGTTAAATTGAGTGAAGACTTTAACCAAAACTCAATGCTGAGCCATACAAGTACTGGCGAGAGTGCGTTTAAGCAATATTTAGCTGAGCAAGTAAATCAGTTTTTAATTAAAGGGCAATGGCCAAACAACTTTAAAGTGCTGCCAATCCCACCGGGCTCACCAATTTAGAATAAAAAGTAGAAGCGCTTATTTTAAATCAATCATAAAGCAAAACACCGAGTATATTTATACTCGGTGTTATTTTATTCTAAAAACGAATACGTACTCTAAGACTTTATTTGCACTAAATCGTAATCGGCCATACCAGGTACTATTGCCTGTAAGCGAGATTCGGTTACATCGAGTGCATTTAAACATTCGCAATACTCAGAAGCCTTAAGCTCTAATTGATGTGCCTTTTTTTGTAGCGATTTATCAATTTCTCTTGAGATAATATCCATGCGTTGCCCCATGTCGTTAATGCGATCTTCTATATTACCTTCACGCGATTTAAACGCATCTCCAAGTGATACCAAAATAGCACCTAACGATCCATGCACAGCAGAGTGAATTTGCTGGCTGATCTCTTTAGTAAAAAAATCATCTATTTGCGAAAGTGATTGAGGGGCTATAAAAAAGAAGTCATCTCCGCGCTTAAACTTATCCATTAGCGCGCGCTCTACATACTGCAATTGTGTTTTAAGTACTTCAGGTTCTTTGTCTGACATACCTTCAACTACGTGTTCAATAGCGCTTAAACCTAAGTTAACACCATCGGTAGCAAGGTTTACTAATTCGGGGACTGTGTGGCGAATACCATTACTAAACTGTTCGAGTACTTTGCTTTCGTCATCGCTTAAATCAACCCAATAACCGCGAATAAACAGTTGGTTATTGTTATTAATTTGGACACGAGTTTGGCCTTTATCTAATATGCGAATTGCATCGTCAGTAATAATTAAACCATGACGTAATTCAACATCGCATTGGGCTTGAGCAAAGACACTAGTGCTTGAGAGCGCCATGGATAACGCCAATATCGAACGAGATAGAAACGCCATAAACACCTCAAAAAGACTAAAATGGAAGGCGAGTAGGTTAACAAAAAAACAACTTTATGCAAGGGAAAATAAACCTATCAACTATCTCACAGAATAGTTGTATAGAGTGCAGCTTGAGTTTTTAGATACGGTTATGTTGGGCAAAATCAACAGTCCAACAAAGGGCTTAATATATAGCTAGAGAGGGTAGAATTGGCTCATAGTAAAATAAGAGCACGTGGTTTTTAAATGAAGTTTAAAAAGATGTAGCTATTTATATCAATTAAGCTTAATTGCCGACTCTAAATTTACTCTGGAGTCGGCTCAAAAACTAAATATTTAGTGTGAAACCACTATTAAGCGAATTGCATCAAGTTGTAACTGCGTTTTTTCAATATACGTAGTTAGGTCGTTACGTTGCTTATCGTAGAAGGTAATTTCTTCTTGGCGAATATTCGGATTAATTTGCTTAAGGGCAACAAGTCGCTCTTGCTCTTCACTGAGTGACGTTTGCATTTTAGCAAGTGACGCTGCGCGAATAACTTCAAGTTTTTCTTGTGCCATATCTTTAGCGGTAGTGATCATCGGGTGAACAGCGCTTTGCAATGCACCGGCAAGCTTACTTGCTGTTTGGCGGCCAACGGCTGATAACTGTTGATTAAAGCCTTCAAATGCCACGTTTTCACCTAGGTTATTACCTGCTTTATCGAGCAATATACGAATTGGTGTAGGCGGTAAAAAGCGACCAACTTGTAATACTTTTGGTGCCATTGCTTCTGCAACAAAAATAAGCTCAACAAAAAAGGTACCAGGCGGTAACTTTTTATTTTTAAGTAAAGCCACCGATGCGCTACCAAAGTCGTCGTCACAAATCATATCCATGGTGCCTTGCACCATAGGGTGATCCCAGCTGATAAAGTGTACATCTTCTTGCGAAAGTGCCGTGTCGCGATCAAAGGTAACCGTCATACCGTCTTCTTTAAGCGATGGGAACGATGCATTTAACATATGCTCCGTTGGCTTTAAGATAATGGTGTTTTCGCCTTTATCTTCTTGGCTTACGCCAAATGTGTCAAACACGTTGATCATGTAGCTTGGCAATTCAAACTGGTTATCGAGTTTTTCGATATCAGTCACAAGCGAGTCGGCAGCACCTTGACCCGATGAATGTAGTTCTAGTAAACGATCTCGTCCGCTTTCCATTTTTTTACGCAGTACCGCATTTTGTTGTGCTACTTGCTCAAGTAATGGATCGAGTTCGTCTTCATCGCAGTTATGCGCAGAAATATATTCAAGTAGGTCATCACGGAACTCTTTATAAAGCATTTGCCCCGTTGTTGATGTAGATTCGAATGCATCTAGACCTTCGTTATACCAGCGTAGTAATACTTCTTGAGCGGTGTTTTCAAAATATGGCACATGAATATTCACATCTTGCGTTTGACCTATACGGTCTAGTCGACCAATACGTTGCTCTAGTAAATCTGGGTTCAGTGGTAAATCAAACAACACTAAATGATGCGAGAACTGGAAGTTACGACCTTCTGAGCCAATTTCTGAACACAGTAATATTTGTGCATTATCGTACTCGTCTGCAAAAAATGCAGCAGCGCGGTCACGCTCAATAATAGACATACCTTCGTGGAATACCGACGCTTTAATTGCTTCACGTTCACGCAGTATTTGCTCAAGGCTGATAGCTGTTTCAGCTTTAGCACATATAAGCAGTACTTTTTCGCGCTTAAGTGTTTTAAGGGTGTCGATTAACCAATCTACACGTGGATCGAATAGACCCCAGCTTGCGCTTTCGCCTTCAAATTCTTGGAATATTTTTTCAGGAAACAGAGCACGGTGTGCACTTAGTTCAGGGTTTTGAATACCGCCCATGTTACCAAGAACCGACATAGCCGTTTTATACTGTTTTGGTAATGCCATTGGGTAGGCGTGTAATTTACGACTTGGGTAACCATCAATGCCGCTGCGACTATTTCTGAATAATATACGACCTGTGCCGTGGCGATCGAGTAGCATGTTAAGTATTTCTTTACGCGCTGGTAAATCACCTTGCTGTGCTTTTTCAAGAATATCAGTAATATCGGTTTCTTTTAATAGCTCAATTAGCGTGGCTTTGGCTGCGTCGTCCAGAGCTTGCTCTTGCAGTAATTGATTCGCAGCTTGCGCTACGTCTTTATAATTTGCTTCTTCTTCTTTAAATACGTCGTAGTCGTAAAAACGATCCGGATCGAGTAATTGTAAACGCGCAAAGTGACTGCTGTGACCAAGTTGATCAGGCGTTGCTGTAAGCAAAATAAGGCCCGGAATATCTTGGCTAAGCTCTGCCATACGTTGGTACTCTGAGCTTGGCTTGCCGTTATTGATACTTAGATGATGGGCTTCATCTATTACTAAAAGATCCCAATCAGCAAGCGTTGCTTGTTCAAACCAACGTTTTTTCTTGGTTAAAAACTCAAGGCTGGTAAGTACTAGTTGCTCTGTATCAAATACGTTTGGAGAATCTGCAAACGCTTCGTCGCAGCGCTCTTCATCAAAAATAGAAAAGCGTAAGTTAAAGCGGCGTAGCATTTCTACTAACCATTGGTGCTGTAAGTTTTCAGGCACCACAATAAGTACGCGACTCGCACGGCCACTAATAATTTGTTGATGTAGTATCATGCCCGCTTCAATTGTTTTACCAAGGCCTACTTCATCTGATAAAAGTACGCGTGGTGCAAAACGTTTACCCACTTCTTGGGCAATATAAAGCTGGTGTGGAATAAGATTAGCACGCTGACCAATTAAGCCTTTAATAGGCGATTGCTCACGTTCAAATTTATGTAACCACGTTTGGTAGCGAAGTGTGTAGCGATCAAAACGATCGACTTGGCCTGCAAATAAACGATCTTGTGGTTTATTAAACTTAATAAAATGATCTAAAAAGGTTTCTTTAAGTTTAGCCGTTTCGCCATTATCAACACGGGTGCCGTGATAACAGAGTAACTCGCCTTGTACTTCAATAGACTCTACTTCTAATTCCCATTCTTCAACGCTTTTGATCACATCGCCAGGATTAAATGCCACACGGGTAACAGGTGCCTCTGCACTAGAATAAACACGGTTTTCACCACTGGCAGGAAATAATATGCTGACCTGACGGCCTTCAATGGCAACAACGGTGCCTAATCCTAAATCTGACTCTGTATCACTGATCCAACGCTGACCTAAGGAAAAATTCATGTATGTCTCGTCTATGATGAAAAAGGCGGCTATGTTACCTGTAAGCTAACACCACTGCAAGGCGCTATTTGGCTCACTTTTAATTAATTTTGTAAGTGTTAATTATTACTATTAAAACAGCTTGTTTATGACTCTTTTTTAGGTAAATCAAAACTAATTACAGTTTGTAATAAAACGGACTTTTATGACAAATAGACTAAACTTACATTATGCCTTAGCAATTAAGTATTGCAGGTTTAAGTTTTGCCCGTTTTACTTAGTTATTTTGGTATAGCATAAAAATCATAAAACGTAAGGAAAGTGCTATGGAAAAAGCTTCGAACCTTGAAAGTAAAATGTATGTGCTAGATACCAACGTACTACTTCACGAACCACTCGCTTATTTGTCTTTTCAAGAGCATGACGTTGTAATTCCGATGACGGTGCTTGAAGAACTTGACCATATAAAAGACAGAAAACACGACGTAAGCCGTGATGCGCGCGTCGCTATTCGTGGATTAGATGAAGTTCTTAAAAATGCAACGCCTGAACAAATGCTACAAGGCGTGGCGCTGCCGAGTAACAAAAAGGCAAAAGCGAGCTCTGCCGGTACCCTCATTATTGTAAACGACCATTTATTTGCCGACTCCATTTCTGGTTTGCCTGGTAACGAAAACGACCATCGTATTATTAATTGCGCCGTGTACTTACAAAAGCAGCACAGTGATTCAAAAGTAATACTTGTTACAAAAGACATAAACATGCGTTTAAAAGCCAAAGGCGCCGGGCTTAAATATGTTGAGGATTACCGCACCGATCAACTTATTGACGATATAAGCCTACTCACTAGTGGTTATAAAAAAATTGAAGGGGATTTTTGGGATCATGTAGGGGAGTGTAATACGCAGCAGCACGGGCGCGATACGTTTCATCATGTGCCTAAAAACTTAGTACCTGATGTATTTTGTAATGAATATTTACTTGATGGAGGGGAGCAGTTTGCGGCGCGCGTTAAATCGTACGATGACGAGCACATAACGCTTAAAGATATTGGTATTGAGCGTTTAATGCATCAACAAGCATGGGGCGTTAAGCCCAAAAATATTTATCAGGGAATGGCGCTCGATGCGCTGCTAGATACAAGTATTGAGCTTGTTATTTTAACAGGACCAGCAGGGTGCGGTAAAACCTTGTTAGCACTTGCCAGCGCTCTTGAAATGGTCATCGAAAAAGGTATTTACGATAAAGTAATAGTTACCCGTAATACGCCAGAAATAGCAGAGTCTATTGGGTTTTTACCAGGCACGGAGGAGGAAAAAATGGCGCCATGGCTTGCAGCTATCACTGATACGCTGGAGGTATTGCACAAAGGCGACGAAAATCCGATATCAAGCCGAAACTACATTATGGAGAAGGCTAATGTACAGTTTAAATCGGTTAACTTTATGCGCGGGCGTAGCATTCAAAATGCGGTGGTAATTTTAGATGAGAGCCAAAATTTAACGGCATCTCAGCTTAAGACGATTATTACTCGCTGCGGCGAAGGTACTAAATTAATTTGTACAGGTAACTTGGCGCAAATTGATAGTAACTATTTAACGCCAGTAACATCGGGCTTGACGTACATAGTAGAGCGCTTTAAAAACTTTGAAGGCAGCGCAACAATAAACCTCAACGGTGTTGTGCGTAGTCGCTTAGCGTCATTTGCAGAAGAAAATTTATAACTTGCGCTTAACAAATTGGCTCGATAGTCTATCGATTGATTTTCGAGCCAAATGGCAGGCAGTACATTGAATTTTTTACCTCTGAAGCATTATTATCGTTCATTATTTATTGCGCTGTTAGTGCCATTGATTGTCGCTTTTTTACTGTGCTTGCACTTATATAATATAAAGCTTGAGCGGACGGTTGAAAAACGCCAAGCTGACTTTACAAATGTTTCAGCACAGGTTACTCACGGGATGGACTCGGTGAGTAATCTACTTACCACCATGTTTAACTTATACGAGCAAGCGACTTATCCCAAAATAAACCAAGATTTGCTCGAAGGCATAAATCAATATGATGGTTACTATTATCGTCATTTTATTGATCAAAGTACTGAAATAGTGGGTAAAGGTGAGTTTGCGTTATCTGCTAAGGCATTAATGCAGTGGCAGCAGGCTATTACATTAGGGCCTTCGTTTAATACAACGCTTGCGTTAATGCAGTCGTTATCTGCTGTAGCGTATGTTGATGATAATGGTTTTGCTTATGTAAGCAGGCACAACAAAAGCCAAAGTTTAATGCTTACTGAAATTCTAAATGGAAAATTTAAGCCAAAATTTGCGCAAAACAAACTTACTTCAAGTCCTATTGTTAAAGTGAATGACAATTCGTATTTTGCTATTGGTCGACAACGAAGCACAGGCTCTGCCGATTACATTATTTTAATTTATGATGTTCAAGCAATTTCTGGATGGTTAAAAAAGGTGTCACCGAACAGTGGTGAATACGTTTTTATGAACCAATCGCATCAAATTATCGCCAGCTCTAAACAGATAATAGAGCAAGCGACTGCGTTAAAAAATTATTGGCCAGGCTTGGCCAATCATCAGAGTCAAAAAACAGTATTAACTAGTGATAGTAATTATTTTATGCAGCCTATGGATGAGTTACCTATTCACGCAGCATTTTACGAGCACAAACCCCAATTAATAAGCTCAATTAAGTATGAGATATTACTAGAGTTTACTTTTTTAACGCTATTTTTAAGTATTATGTTTGGCGTGTTTTTTTGGTTAAGTCAGCGCATTTTTATAAAGCCGATGACTCATTTAATGTCATACCTTGAGAGTAACGGTACACAACAAGAAGAGCAGCTAAATTACAAAGTTCCACTGAGCTGGCAACCTTGGTTTTCTAAAGTGAAGCGGGTATTTACTAAAAATAAACAGTTAGTTGATTCATTACAAAGTGCAAATAAAGCTCTGGACGACCAAGTTCAGCTGCAATCAGAAAAACTAAGCCGCAGTTACGAAGCAAAAGAGCGCCACTTAGCTTTACTCAACACTATGCTAAACAGTGTGCCAGACCTTATTTACTTTAAAAATATTGATGGTTCATTCTTAGGATGCAATAAAGCATTTGAGGCGTATATCGGTAAAGATCAAACTGCATTAGTTGGTAAATATGTAGATGATTTAGGTGACAATGATCAGCAAATAAATGCGCTTGAAAAACAAGTATTACAAAACAGAAATAGTGTTGAACAGCGAATAGAAACTGATACAAAATCGTATCAACTTACTATTGCTCCTTTTTATAACGAGCACCAACACCTGTTAGGAACCATGGGTATTGGCCGCGATATTACCGAGCAGCAACAAACATTATTGGCCTTAAAATCATCTGAATCTAAATTTAGAAGTGCCATTGAATTTGCGGCTAACTGCGTGGTTTTACTCTCGCTTGAGCACACAATATTACAAGTTAATAAAGCAGCAAGAAAGCAGTTTTCTGATCAGCCAGTACTAGTTGGGGAGCAGTTGAAAGCATTATTTGATGACTCCCAATGGCAGCAAATAAAAAGCACTTTAGCGCAATTACTCGATGACAAAAAACGCGTTTACCATTTAACGCTTGCTCAAGGGGGCTTAACAAGCTGGTTGCAACTAAGTGTATCGCTTGTCTGGGATGAAAACCGCGACCCCGCTTATTATGTTATACACATTCAGGATGTGAGTGCCTTAACTAAATCAAAACTAGATGCCGAACGAGCAACCCTAGCTAAAAGCCGCTTTATAGCCAATTTAAGTCATGAAATACGTACCCCTTTGAACGCTGTTTTAGGGTTGCTTGATATGTTAATTGAGCAGGGCTTAACGCAAAAGCAATTACAACAAACAGATCAAGCTAAGCATGCAGCACAAAGCTTGTTATTAATGCTTAATAGAATGCTTGATTTTGCACGTATTGAAGGTTCGCAAACCGATTTAAAACAAGCGTCTTTTAGCATGGTTGAGCTGGTAGATATTTGTGAAAGCTTAACGGCTCCATTGTGCGAAGGAAAAGGTATTGAATTTTTTATTGATATTGACCCGCTAATAGCACCTGATTTGATATGCGACAGTATACGTTTGCAGCAAATATTAGGTAACTTATTAACTAATGCCGTTAAGTTTACAAAAACAGGTTCCATTACTTTAAAAATGGAACTTATTGAAAGCGATAGCCTAGAGCAACAGCATATTTGCTTTAAAGTAATTGATACTGGCATGGGTATAGATGAAGCCGATCAAAGTCGCTTATTCGATGCTTTTACTCAAGGTGATGAATCTTCAACCCGCATACACCAAGGGGTTGGGCTAGGTTTAGCTATTGTTAAACATGCAGTATCGTTAATGGGTGGGGAGATTGCTTTAAAGAGTAAAAAAGGCCACGGCAGCGAATTTTATTTCAGTATTAGCTTTTTAGTTGATACCACTAAAAACACAGTGTTACCGACTAATACATTGGCTATTTTATCTGATCAAAGTAAAGAGCTTAAGCAGGTGACAAATGCATATAACGAACTTGCTAATATTAATTTAGATGAAGTACTAAAATACCCAATTAAGCTCTCTAATACTCAAAAAATAATAATTGATGCAGCTGACTTACCTGCACTTTTAAATGTTGAAGCGATTAATGATTCGTTATCAGCTAAAGAAACATCGGTAATTATTATTAATCATCAGCACACACTTAATTTACCGACAAGCGAGCACTTAGCTGCGCATCACGTTAAAGCATCGGCATTAGGGCAAAGGCTATTTAGTTTGAACTCTCAGCAAAAGCCTATAGTTAATACAAGTGCCGCAGTACACAGTGCAACTGAAAGTAAAGCTGATATATCGGGTCTACTTGTATTAGCAATTGATGATAATCAGCTTAACCTAGAAATAATTAGCAGTGTTCTTCGCCAAGCAAACGTAAATGTTGTCACGGCTTTAAGCGCATCAATTGGTATGGAATTATTGCAAGTTTTAAAGCCTGACTTAATATTGATGGATGTGCAAATGCCGAAAATCGATGGCTGTCAAGCAACCGCTTTGATTCGTCAACAGTTTGACGCAAAGCAACTGCCTATTTTTGCTTTAACGGCTCATTGTGAACCTGCTGATGTAGAACGTTCTTTAAAGTGCGGCATGAATAAACATTTAACTAAACCGGTTGTTGCTAAAGTACTTATTGATGCAATTGCTGATTTAAACTTAGTTAAACCAAGCTTTTTTGAAAAATCATTTGCTTTAACGCAGTTTAGTATGGATGAAAAACTACTTAATACGATGATTGATAAATTTGCTAGCTTGTGTGAAACCCAGCTATCGCAACTAGAAGAAACAACCAATAAGGATGATTTGGTACGTTTAGTGCATAGTATCAAGGGTGTAGCTGGTAATTTAGGTTTTAGACGATTATCACATTGTGCTTTATTGTGTGAAAGAACGCTTAAAACAACTAATAAGCCTATTGAAATAACACTACAAGAGCTTATCATACAGCTAGAACAGGTAATTGTTTTTATAAAAGGGCTAGGGGTTAGGGATGTCGAAAAGAGCTAAAGTACTTATTGTGGATGATGATCCAATCAACAGATTAGTACTTGAAAAAACACTTAAAGCAGAACACGACGTGTTCTTAGTTGAAAGTGGTGAAAAAGCACTGACCTTTGTAAAAACAGCGCAAGTTGATTTAATAATCCTTGATGTAATTATGCCTGGAATTGACGGCTATCAAGTACTTGTGGAGCTTAAAGAAAACCCAATAACTCAGTCTATTCCTATTATATTTATATCAGCCAATCGTAGCCATGATGATGAAGCAAAGGGCTTAGAGCTCGGTGCAATGGACTACATAACCAAGCCATTTAGTCCTTCTATTGTTCGCGTTAGAGTGCGCAACCAACTCCTCATAAAGCAAAAAAATGATTTGCTAGAAATGCTAGCTTCGATAGATGGCTTAACTGAAATACCAAATAGACGCTACCTTGATGAAAACTTATCTCGAGAATGGCGCCGCAGCAAGCGAAGTGGAACACCGCTATCGGTGTTACTAATGGATATAGACCACTTTAAACGTTACAACGATTGCTACGGACACCGTGCTGGCGATGAGTGTTTAAAGAATGTTGCGCAAGCACTTGCGGCTCAATGTGAACGTGGCAGTGACTTTATTGCTCGTTATGGCGGAGAAGAATTTGCTGCTGTGCTACCAGGAATTGATAGGCATGAAGCAATGGAGTTTGCTAATAAATTACGCAATGCTGTAAATGCTTTGAATATAGAACACAAAGCTTCATTAAATGCAGACCACATCACTATAAGTATAGGTATTGCCACTACACAAAGTGGTAAAGTGTATGCTGAGCAAGCATTATTAGAAGAGGCCGATTTAGGCTTATATGCCGCTAAAGATGCAGGGCGAGATAGAATAGTCGCACGCTAAAAACTTAATATACAAAAACGCCAATATTTATATATTGGCGTTTTTGTATCAAACATTTTTTATTGGTTACTGCGTGATCATACCTAAAGCGGTGTCACCAATGCCCACTAACTTATCATTTTTAAATACAAGTGGCGTACATTCATCTTTTGTTGTTTTTGAATCTGAATGCTTGCTATGCGTTACATAAAAAAGTACTTGGTATACATCATCATCTTTTTTTAATAGCTCAGTGAAATTAGGCGTTTTTAATTGCGTTAAAACAGACTGATAGCTGCTATCCATTTTTAGCTCTGATATAACTTCACGATTATTTTTATGCTGTGCTTGCCAGCTTGATGAGTTTTTCCCTGCCCAATGAGTCTCAGCTTCGCCATCTGACACGGCAATAACACAGCCTGTTAAAAATGGAGCGATTAAAGCGGCTGCTAAAAGTGATTTTTTCATTTTTATTTACCTTAATAAGATTTTTAATTGGTTATTAACTGTATTAAAGCAAAGAGTAGACCATATTTATAAACTGTTATTAATCAGTTTGTTAAGTGAGTTAAGCTGTTTTTATCTAATAAAATATTAAATATATTAGTAAAAACAGCCATTTTTTAGCTTATTTGATTACTACAATAAAATGATTAAACCAAGCGGTTGCGTGATTCACCTTTAGTAAATGCCGCAATATTTAAACTTACTTCATTAATTAAACGCACAATAGATTCAGTACTTGCCCATGCAATATGTGGAGTAAGTAATAAGTTATTGCCTGTGTAATTAGCAAGTGGATTTGAAGCTTCAGCAGGTTCTTTAGTTAGTACATCAACACCCGCTCCAGCAATTAGGTTTTGCTCAAGCGCTGTTGCTAAGTCGGCTTCGTTAATAATACCACCACGTGCTGTATTAATAATTATAGCGCTTGGCTTCATCATTTTAAGCTCATTAAGTGCAATTAAATCACGTGTTTCATCTGTAAGCGGGCAGTGTACGCTGATTATATCGGCTGTTTTAATGACGTCTTCAAAAGGCGTACGACCATCACGACATTTAACCCCTTTGCGCTCTGCAACAATAACATTAGCGCCAAATGCCTCAGCCACTTTAGCAACGCCTTTGCCTAGTGTACCGCCGCCTATAATGGCAAATGTTTTACCTTGTAAGTCGTTAAAGCTGTAATCGAGTATGCAAAACATTTCACTTTTTTGCCATGCGCCTTGCTGGCAATCTGCCTGATAGCGGTGGGTGTTACCCAGTAAGTTAGTAATTAAAGAAAACGTATGTTGAACAACTGAAGGGGTTGAGTAGCCAGCTACATTAGTTACGGCAATACCAAATTCTTTAGCGGCTTCTAAATCAACATTATTAGTACCGGTTGCACTTACGCAAATTAATTTCAGCTGTGTTAGCTGACTAATCGTATCGCGATTCAAAACTGCTTTATTAGTGATTAATACATCAGCGCCTTGGCAATGCTCAATAACTTGCTCTGGGCTGGTAAGTTCATAAGTCGTTAATTTACCAAGTTGTTCTATACACGAAAGAGATGTTTTAGCTAACGTTGCGTTATCAAGAATAGTAATGTTCATTATGAGCCCTAAAATAAGTGGATCTGAAAGAGTTAAAATCGTAAAAAAGAGGCTTACGATCCATCAAAAATCTAAAATATAGGCTTAAGGTACTACGAAAGAAAGGCTTTGTTAATGGTATTACTACCAAATGATTAGAGGGCTATGTAGTAGTGGTCTGCCCACTAACAGATTGAGAACATGGTATTTTGCTAGACTGATCAGTTTTATTGCACTTATAAGCAAGCCTATGGTCATAGAAGGTAATTAAACTCGGCTTTAAAGCAGGTTGCTAAAATAAAAAATCGTTTTTTTGGTTATTTCGCATTTTAGATTGGCTGAGTTATAATCGGATATAGACATAAACGGTGCGCTTTAGCGTGCCGTTTTTTAACATTGTAGATGTAGTAATGAGTGAATTAGAAGATAAATACGCAGATATACGCCCATACAACGACGACGAAGTTGCGGCGTCGCTTACACGTTTGATTAACGATGATGCGTTTATTGATGTAATAGCAAAGTATAATTTACCGCGCTTTTTATCGGCAGTGCCTTTTATTGCACGTCCAATGGTAAGAAGTCAGTTACGCAAAAAATGGGGCAAAGTAAGCACCGTTGAAGATGTGCAAAATGAAGTGGCGCAATACTTAGATAAACTAGTGAAGCGCACCACATCAAAAGTTACCTTTTCTGGGCTAGAGCAGTTAGACGCTAATCAGGCCTATTTATTTATTTCAAACCACAGAGACATAGTGCTTGATCCTGCATTAGTTAATTGGGGTTTATATCAGCATAAAATGAAAACAGTGCGTATTGCTATTGGCGATAATTTATTGCAAATACCTTACATTACTGAGCTTATGCGTTTAAATAAAAGTTTCATTGTTAAGCGCTCTGCTAAAGCACCAAAAGAAATGTTAAAAGCATTAACCCAGTTATCGTCATATATCTATGACTCTTTAATCGGTGGAAATTCTATTTGGATTGCACAAAAAGAAGGGCGTGCAAAAGACGGTTTTGATCAAACAGATCCTGCCCTTTTAAAAATGTTGCAATTAAATGGACGTAAACAAAAGAAAGAATTTGGCGATTATATTAAAGAGTTAAAAATAGTGCCTGTTTCTATTTCTTATCAATATGAACCGTGTGCAATTGCTAAGGCTAAAGAGCTTTATCATAAACAGCATCATGGTGAATATATTAAGTCAGCGGGTGAAGATATTGCCAGTATTGTTGAAGGTTTTAGTTCAGCTAAAGGGCATGTGCATTTAGCATTTGGACAGCCAATCGAATCTAAATGTGATAGTGCTGAAGAGCTTGCTAAAACAATTGATAGGCAAATTGTAGATTCGTTTTATTTGCACCCAGGTAATTACATTGCTGGTGGCTGTAAAGAGGCGGTAATAGACTCTCCAGATACAGCGACGTTTGAACAGCGTTTAGCCTGTGTACCAGAAGAGTTAAAACCGTTAGTGCTGGCCATGTACGCTAAGCCATTTCACCGTAAAACAGAGATAAATACCAATAGCTGTGAGTATTAATAATCCCAGCTCAACAAAACTAAGCAGCAATTAAATTGCTGCTTTTTTTTTGCTCAAAAATAACGCTATACTAATACCTCCTCTTCAACTGGGCGGTACTTATGCATGCAACAAATTGAAATATTTGATATTCCAAGTCCTTGCAAAAGTATTTGCTTAGTTAACAACAGAGGATATTGCAAAGGGTGTTATCGTAGTCGGGATGAGCGCTTTTCGTGGAATACCTTATCGAACGACCAAAAAAAGAAGGTGCTTAGTTTGTGCCAGCAGCGCTACAAGCGCTACCTTCAAAAAAAGCAGCAAAATGCAGTGCCAAGCACGCAGGCGCAGCAGCAAGGGTTCGACTTTTAAAAGCTCAATCCATATTTGGCTCTTAGTGCGTACACAGTGCCATTGTTAGCTAAATTAATTAATGACGTTTTAAGCTTTTCTACTAAGTTTTCATTACGTTTATTTAAATAATGATAAAGCGGATAAGTATTCAACACTTCTTTTACAAAACAGCCTTGAGGTGACGGGAGCTCATTGTTTTGCATTATAAAGTTAATCATTAAAGCTCCCTGTACTTTTTTCTGAGCAAGCAAATTAAGTTGGGTATTCATGCTTTTAACTTTAATAATATTCCCTGCAAACTGTGTGCTTGCTAAATAATGTTCTTGCACAGGGTAGCCATCAACAATTGCGACGCTATCGAGCTGTTCTAAACTGTTAGGTAAACAGTTTTTATATAATACTAAGTCAAACTTAAATAGCTCATAATCGACTCTAATTAAGTTTTCGTAATTTTCTTCAATGCTTGCATCTCTTCCTAACTGGCCATCAAGTACGCCATTATTTGCAGCGAGCAAAGCATTTTGGTGACTAAAATCGATTATATGTATTTTAAAACCGATATCTGCGTATGCTAACTTTAATAGCTCTAAGGCATAATCAGCTTGAGGTGTACTTTGCGGACGATTAAAAGTGAGGTTGTATTGATGACTAAAACAAGAGGCACTAAAAAATAAATTTACCAATAATAACAAGATACTAAAATGTCTATTCATTATCAGTTCCAATTACTACAGAAATAAATAAAATAAGACGCGTATAATAACAAGGAGATTACCTCTTGCCCAGTTTAGAGGGGAAATCAAATAATCTTAAAAGCGAATGAGGAAGTATTGTGAGTTTTAATTTATGCCTATTACCACGTGAAGAAAAATATCAAATTCAGTTAGATTATGAAGCGTCTTTTTGGGCGTATCAAATTAAGCGTAATAAAAAAACGAGAGAGCAAGTTTACAACACAATCCACAGCCGCCCAATGGCAGAGCAAATGGTTTTGAAACAAAAGTTTGAACAGTATTTAGCGCTAATGCTTAGCTAAATATCGATATAAAAATGTATAAAGTTGAAGTGTTAAATGAACTAAAAACCCCACTTGTGAATAAATTTTACAAAAAGCACAGCGTAAGAGGGCGTGCTAATAAGCAAGATAAGGTATGGGTTACTTACTATAATAATGAAATAGTGGCAGCATGTAGGTTACAAGATAAAATAGAGTTTTTATTTTTATCTACCATGTTTGTTGCGCTGGAACATCGCGGTAAAGGGATTGCAAAACAATTGCTTTCAACACTCTTAAAGTCGCAAAATAGAGAGATAAAGACCTTCGCATATGGAAACGTAGCTGATTTATATTGTGCTATTGGTTTTAACCAGGTGTTAACATATACTCTTGCTTTACAAGTACTTTTTGATACTTACAAACATCGAAATATAGTCGCTCTAGAGTACCCATAATAATAAATAATAATATGGAATAAGCATGAGTAAATGCGTTAATGGGATCATTAGTTGCTTTGTAGTTTTAATAACTATTCTAAGTTGCCAAGTAGGGGCACAAGTAAAACGTTTATCTCCAAGCGAAGGCTTATCGCAAAGCTACGTTAATACAATGCTTATAGACACTAACGGTTACCTTTGGCTTTCGACAGAGGCCGGGCTTAATCGTTATGATGGCTATCAAGTTATTCCAATAAATGGCCCTAATGGTGAGTTAGAAGAGGCGATCATCGATCGTATTTACCAAGACCCTCAAGGACACATTTGGATTGCCTCGTTACTTGCAGGCCTATTTAGGTACGACCCCGTAACAGATTCATATCAGCAATTCCTAGAAAAACCTACCAGTGAAGAAGAAATTATCAATCAGTCTGTTTTTAGTATGGTGGCCGTTGATAAAAAAACACTTTGGATTGGGCGAGGCCGCGATTTTGCAAAGCTTGATATAGCAACCGGAAAAATAACAACTATTTTTGAGCTGCCTGCTAAATATAAAAATACCCTTGTGAGAAAGCTGTTTGCCTACAATGGTTATATATTTATAGGTACAAGCCATGGCGCATACGTATTTGATATTGCCACAGAGCAAGTTAGACCTCTACAGCATTTAAAAGGTGAAGCTGAACATATTTACCAAAATAATGTTAAGTCGTTCGCATTAGGTGAAAATAAACAACTGTTAGTCGGGGCGGTACAAGGCTTATACGAAGTTGATATTAGTAACTTATCAAAAATGTTTGAACGCCCAGATTTACCTTTTAAAAGTAAAGTATTACTAAGTGACTTAAATGTTTGGACCATAGTAAACGAACACGGAACAATAGATTTAGCTACCGACAAAGGCTTGTTTAAATTTGATTTAAACACCGGGGAGATGATTAAAAACACTCGAATAGCCCAAAGTAAGTACACACTTGCCGATACCAGTATTATTGATATGGCAAAAGATAAATCGGGTGGTACGTGGGTTGCGACTAAAACCGACGGTGCGTTTTACTTATCTCACGACAGCTATCATTTTAATAATGTCGATGGCACTTTGCTCGGGGGGGATGGTTTATCGCATCACTCTATCTGGGGGATTACCGAATATAAAGATAAGCTTTGGCTTGCAACGCATAACGGTATTACCGAGGTTGATTTAAAAACAAATATTGGTAAAGCTTATTTAAAAGACTACAAAGTCGACTTACTCACCACTGAGTTTACCGTATATGAAATAACGCCCTATAAAGATAATTTATGGCTTTATACAAACCGTGGTTTATTTATTTTTGACCCTGTAACGCATCAAGTTAGCGAACCTAAAGTGCATAATCCTGCTGATCAAGAGCTAATTACTGGTAGAGTGCATGGCGTTACACTAATGCCAAATGGCGATCTATACTTTGTACACTCAGATCATGGGGTATTTATATACAATATAGATTCTCAAGTAATAACGCGTTTGGGTGGCCAGTTTGATCAGTTTGAACCCTTTTTAGCTCATGGCTTTTTACCTGCGCTGAGCAATAAACCAGATTCACCATTATTTTTTAATGCCGGTATTTTATATCAAGTAAACCCAAGTGATTTAGCACTTAAAATGATTTACAAAGTGCCAAAACAGCACGAAAACGTAGCCATTAGCGTGCTTTCTTATTTAATTGATAACAACAATATATTGTGGATATCACTTTCTAATTTTGGCTTGATAGGCCTTGACGCATCTACTTATCAATTAGTACATACAATCGATTTAGAGAAGAATAAATTAGGCACATTGCTTTACGATATGGTGCTAGATGATGATGGCATGATCTGGATGAGTAGCCATAAAGGCATTTGGCGATTAAACCCAGAAACACTTCATTTTCAACAATTTTCTACGTCAGAAGGGCTACTCTCTGCTGAGTTTAATAGTAATGCCATGGCACAGCTCAAAGATGGCCATATTGCGTATGGTAGCTTAAAAGGTTTTACTTATTTTCACCCAATGGAAAACCAAAATTACCAATCACTTATTGATCACGTAAATATTACGCGAGTTGATTTAATGTCACGAGATCTATCGCTTGATTTAAAACAGCCGCTCAACGAAGTTGTGTTAAACCATGATGATATTGGGCTTGAAGTAGCATTTTCGGCCATGGCATTTAGTAATCAAGAACGCATCATTTATGAGTATCAACTCGATAACGGACAAAAAAGTTATACTCGAAATAACAACCGCGTATTGTTTCCAAAATTGAATCCAGGTAATTACCAATTAAAAGTTTGGGCTAAAGATCCCCTGACTGGCGAATATACCTCGCCTGCTATTTTAAAAATAAAAGTAAAGTATCCGCTTTGGCGTGCACCTTATTTTATGGTGCTTTACGCCATGCTGTTTATTGGTTTTGTTGCTATGTGGGTTATGCGCCGTAATAAAATTCAGCGTATTTTATTGGCAGCAAATAAAGAAAGTAAAGAAAGCGAAGCGCGTTTAAAATTAGCGCTTGAAGGCAGCGAATCGGGTGTATGGGATTGGGAGTCGAGCAATCCAAGCATTTACCAACCTCGCTTAGCGAGTGAGTTAGGCTACGAAAATGAAACCGTAAGCCTTGATGAATATTTATCTAAAATTCATCCGCAAGATAAACAATTATTTCGCTTAGAGTGGCTTGAGTTTTTATCTACTGATAAAGGTTACTTTAATTGTACTTATCGCCTGCGTCATGCAAAAGGCTATTGGCGCTGGTATAAGGACTTTGGAAAAGTAGTGGAGTGGGATGATAAAACACCACAAAAAGTAGCGGGAACTTATACAAATATGACCCGTGAGATGGTGTTTGAAGAGCATGCTTTACTATTTACGGCAGCGTTTGAGCAAACGCGTGATTGGGTGTTTATACTCGATAAAAACTTAAATATTCGGGCTTCTAATAAATCACTGCAAACCGCCTTTAACTTCTCCGCAGAGTCGTTATCTAGCCGGACTTTAAATTTAGGTATATCGCGCAGCAATCGTTTTGATTATTTACGTATTATGCAAAAGCTATCTGTTGGGGAGCATTTTTCGTGTGAAGACAGTGTGGTTTTAGCTAATGGTGAATCGCGTCATGTACTTGTGAAAATAAGTGCAGTGGCCGATAACGAGCAGCGCCTTAATAGTTATGTCATTATTTTAACCGATATAAACGCACAAAAATCAGCTGAAAACGAACTGCACTTATTGGCCAACTACGATGCCTTAACTGGGCTGCCAAATCGTACATTATTTAATGACCGCGTTGAACACGCCCTTGAACAAGCAAAACTGCATGGATGCAAAGTGGCTTTGTTACATATCAATATTAAACGTTTTAAATACTTTAATGACTCATTAGGGCACGAAGCGGCTGATGAGTTAATTAAAGAAGTTGCTGAGCGCTTAAAGTGCTCTTTGCGACCATCGGATAGTGTTGCGCGATTTGGTGGCGATGAGTTTGTTGTACTAGTAGAAGATATTCATCAGATAGAGCAAGTACTTATAATATGCACTAAGTTGATGGATTGCGTGAATCAAAATATTGCGATTAATGGTCAAGTTGTAAACGTTAATTTAAGTATTGGTGTGTCGATATCGCCAGATGACGCAGAGCAAGGCCCCGCACTTTTAAAAGCTGCAAGCATAGCGTTATATCATGCAAAAGACTCTTTAGAAGGGCGCTACCAGTTTTATAAGCAAGAGATGAATCAGCATGTTCAAAGAGCGCTGCATCTTGAATCTCAGCTTACTAGAGCGTATCAAGAAGAAGAGTTTTGTAATTATTATCAGCCTATTATTAATGCTAAGAGCCAAAAAACAGAAGGTTTTGAAGTACTGCTGCGTTGGCCCGAAAATAAACTAGTACAAACTCAAGAGTTTTCGCTGGCTGCAGAGGGGATAGGCTTAATTACAAAAATTATGCTGCAGACCTTTGCGCGCGCTTTATTGGAGTTAAAAGAGTGGCGAAAAGCCTCACCTAACCTGTATTTATCTATTAACTTATCGGCACTAGATTTTGAGTTTAAAGAACTCGTACCTGAAATTAAAAAAGCGTTAAATAATTCAGGTGTATCATCTGAGGCAATTGTTTTTGAAATAACCGAATCAATATTAATGCGTGATTCAAAAGAAGCGCTGCACAGCATGGAACAGCTTAAAAAGTTGGGTTGTAGATTGTACATGGATGATTTTGGCACGGGTTACGCATCGCTTACTTATTTAAAACGTTTTCCTATTGATGTACTCAAAATAGATAGAAGCTTTGTACAAGACATAGGCATAGACTCTGATGATGAGGCCATTATCCAATCAACACTAGCGCTTGCAGATAGTTTAGGCAAAGAGTGTGTCGCTGAAGGCGTAGAAAGCTCGCATCAACTTGCTTTTTTAAAGGCGAGAGGGTGCAAGCATTTCCAAGGGTATTTATTTAGTAAACCGGTACCTAATACCGAAGTACTCGCGCTTATTAATCGCGATTGGAGTGATATATTTAATTAATAATAGCAGTACTTATTTAAGGCCTTTTACCGCAGTGTCTGCAAAACAAATGGCTGTTATGCTCATTTAGCTGCGTTTTAATGGCCTTATTAGCTTCTAGTTTACTCAAGCCTAACTTATGGCGTAGCTCTTCTAGGTGCTCTTTTTGAGTATCATTAAGTGTGCCATCTTGAATTGACTCGTGCACAGCGTCTTCAAAAAACTGACGGCGTTTACGTATCTGTTCTGAAAAACTAGACGCCAGTAAACCGGTAGGTATTGCAACCATTCCCATGCTCAGTAGTGTGATAACACCGCCGAAAAACTTACCCAATGGCGTTATAGGTACTACATCGCCATAACCAACGGTTGTTAGTGTTGCCATTGCCCACCACATAGCCGCAGGAATAGAGCCAAATTTATCGGGTTGTATGTCGTGCTCAATTAAGTAAATTCCGCATGAAGCTAAAATAAGCACAACGGCCATTATAAAAAAAGCAGCCATTAATGAACTACCTTCATCGTTAAAGGCTTTTAAAAGTAGCTGCATGGCGCGTGAGTAGCGAGTGAGTTTAAATACTCTTAATAATCTGAGTATGCGTAAAAAACGTAAATCGAGAGGAAATAAAAACATCATTAAGCTTGGCAAAATCGCTATTAAGTCGATTAAAGCAAGTGGTGATAAAAAATACTTTAATCTGCGTTTACTGTTTGAGCCTTCCATTGCTACATAGTGTGTTTTATCTACACAGGCCCAAAGCCTGGCTAAGTATTCAATAGCAAAAATAGCGACCGATACAATTTCTAAAACTAAGAATTCGTAGTAATACTGCTCTGCCACACTTGGGATTGACTCAATAACAATGGCTACAACGTTAATCATTATTATGCTAATGAGCGCAATATCAAGAATATGCCCTGAACGTTGATATTGACCTGTACCTTCAAACAGGCAAGCTATTTTTTGGCGTAACGTTTGCGGTTCATTCATTATTTAAGTTTAAGTACCATGTTAATACTGCCTTCTTCAAAGTCGCGACTAATTTTAAAACCTAGCTTACGGGCAAGTTCAATCATCCCTGTATTCTCTGGTAAGGTTATGCCTTCAATCGACTCCACACCTTGACGTTTACAGTGATTAATTGCAGCGCTCATTAGTATACGACCAAGCCCTAAGCCTTGGCAGTCTGAGCGTACTACAATAGCAAACTCAGCATGTAGGTTATCGGGGTCCATAATGACGCGAGACACACCCAGTGTACGGGTTTTACCTTCAAAGCGTTGGCACACAATAAACGCCATTTCACGGTCGTAATCAATTTGGGTCATTTTAGCGAGTTGGTCGTGGTTAAACTGTGGAAGCTCGCCAAAAAAGCGTTTATATCTGTCTTCTTTGTTAAGTGACTCGTCAAATACTTTATGAGCTTGTTCATCTTCTGGTTTTATCGGTCTGAGCGTAGCTTGAGTGTTGTTTTTAAGTGTTACCACTTCAACAAGTTCAATAGGGTAGGGACGAATAGATAAGCGCTTACGATTGCTCTGAGCTTGATAGCGGTTAAGTGTCATAGTGGCATCGAGCACTAAAAACTGCCCATTGCTGGCAAGTATAGGATTTAGTTCCATTGAGCTTATATCGGGTTGATCAATAACTAACTGAGAAATACGCGTTAGCAGTGCACATAAACGATACTTATCAACTTTCTCGGGGAGTATGCGCTCCTTTAATACGCCTTTGTCGTGCGCTGCGGCAATTAAATACTTTGCCAAGTTCATATTCAGTGGAGGCAGAGCAACGGCGGCTTGTGCATATTCAAGGCCGGTGCCTGCTTCACCTAATAATATAACTGGGCCAAAATTAGGCTCGGTTTTAATTGCAATTCGCAGCTCATTTGCGCCTGCTCGCGGCGCCATTTTTTGTAATGAAAACCCTTCAATAACAGCATCCGGATAAGTGTTTTTAATACGGATAAGCATCGCAAAAGCAGTTTGTTCAACCTCGTTGGCGTCGTTTAAATTAAGCACCACCCCACCTACCTCAGACTTTGAAGCAATACTTGGACTAATCAGTTTTAATGCGACTGGAAAACCAAGCTCTATGGCTTGCTCTTTGGCTTCTGTTGGGGTGTAAGCCACCTCAGTTTGAATGCATTTAATACCATAGTGGTTCAATACTTGGCTTGCTTGATGAGTAGGTAAGTAGCTTTGTCCATCATCTAAAAACTCATTAATAAGGGTTCTAGCTGCCACCTTATTTATTTTAGCGTCATCAGTGTTCGACTCGGGTGTTTGCGTTAAATGCTTTTGGTTACGACGATACGTTACCAAGTGCATAAACGCGCCTACAGCACCCTCTGGTGTTCTATAAGTGGGTATTGCGTTGTTTGAGCACACTTTTCTGGCAGCGTAAGATGCGTCCTCACCCATAAAGTTAGTTATAACGTAAGGGCGCGCCATTTTAGGTAATGTTTGTAAGGTTTCTACAATAATGTTGGCGTAGTCTTCGCTGGGCGCAAGCGCTGAGGGAGTATGGATAATCAGTAAGTTTTTAACTTCTTTTGCGTGCAGTAAAATTTCTAATGCTTGCTTATAACGCGCAGGTGCTGAGTCGCCAAAAATATCCACAGGGTTTGAGGTGGTTTCTGATTGCGGAATGACTTTATTTAGCGCATTTCGGGTTTCAATGCTTAGTTCTGCTAATTTACCGGAGCTTTGAATTAGCTCATCAACAGCCATAACACCCGGGCCGCCACCATTAGTTAAAATTGTCAGTTGTTCTACTTTTAATAATTTTGGATGCATGGCGAGTGTTTGTGTCGCTGCAAATAGCTCTCGTAAATCATTTACACGCAGCATACCCGCTCGTTGAAATAACGCATCGTAAACAGCGTCAGAGCTTTGCTTTCCACCGGTGTGAATTTCGGCTGCAAGTGCGCCCGCAGTTGTTTTACCTGTTTTAATCGCAATTACAGGTTTACTAAAGGCCGCGGCTCTTGCTGCTGATATAAAGCCACGAATATCTTCAATGTTATCTATGTAGAGTAAAATAGCTTTTGTTTTAGCATCACGACCTAAAAAGTCGAGTAGCTCATTGAAGTTTATATCAAGGCAATCGCCTACTGATACAAAATATGAAAAGCCAATTTCTTTGTTTTTAGCCCAATCTAAAATGGTTGAGCATACTGCTGCTGATTGCGATACAAATGCTATTTTACCTGGGCTTGCCACGGTATGTGAAAAGCTCGCATTTAACCCAATATGAGGGATCAGCAAGCCTAAACAGTTGGGTCCAAGCAAAGTAACTTGCTTGGCTTGAGCGCATGCTTTAAGCGCGCTTTTTTGCTCCCCAGACAGCCCATCGGCAATAACAATAGCCGTTTTACAGCCAAGCTCTCCAAGCTGCTCAATAATATCAATTAAGGTGTTTTTGTTAGTACAAATAACAGCAAGGTCGGGTACTTTTGGTAAGTCAGCAATAGAAGGGTAAGCAAGTACGCCATGTACTGCGCTATGGCTTGGAGTAACAGGCATTATCGGCCCTTTAAAACCGCCCTGAAGTAAGTTGCGCATAACCACAAAACCAGCTCGAGTTGATATGTTAGAGGCGCCAATAACGGCCACTGAGCTTGGGTTAAAAAATTGGGTTATACGCTTAAGGCTCATGGTTTTTCCTAGGCTGATTAAATTTTGCGTTATTTATAGTCTCAATGTACCCTGTTTACTGTGTTATTTCGAGCGTCTCGATGCTTATTATTGATATCAATCAAGGAGATTATTGTGAATAAAACCCCCGGTTTTTACATTGTTATAGCGGCTATTTGCTTAAGTATAGGCTTAATTAGCTTAGGGTTTATTTTAAAAAGTACCGCTTTGAGTGTGAAAGGGATGGAACGTACTGTGCAGGTTAAGGGATTGGCCGAGCGAGAAGTAATAGCCGATACGGTAATTTGGCCTCTGCAATTTAGTGATGCCGACAATAACCTTGAAAAATTAGTAAGCCGGGTTGAGAAAAAAAATGATGCGGTAACTGCTTTTTTAAAACTCCATGGTTTTGACGACGATGAAATAACAATAGGTAGCCAGTCAGTTATTGATAAGCAAGCACGTGAATACAGCAATGAAAATCAGCAATTTAGATACATAGTGCGCTCAAATATTATTGTTTATTCTGCTGCGCCAGATAAAGTGCAAAACGCGCTGAGTAAAGTAAGCCAGCTTGCTAAACAAGATATCGCAATAGTGCAAGATAGCTACGAAACAAAAGTTGAATACATCTTTACTGGCCTCAATGACGTAAAGCCTGCGATGGTGCAAGAAGCAACTGAAAAAGCGCGTGAAGTCGCTAATAAATTTGCTAAAGACTCTAATTCAAAATTAGGCAAAATAAAAACAGCTCGCCAAGGGCAATTTAGTATCAGTAATCGAGATTCAAACACACCGCAAATAAAAAATATAAGAGTGGTAACCAGTGTTGAATATTATTTAAATGACTAGGAAATAATATGTCAGAGTCTAAATATGGCCAGTTTGTTCTGGCGCCCCGTTCGTATTTTTTCACTGCTATAGCGAGCGTAGTATTTGCGTTTATAGGCTTTAGTTATAATGCATGGCGGATGGAGGCAAGTGAAGATAACAACAATACACGCATTGCTAGCTTTCAAATCTTACAAGAACTAGCCGAGCTTGAGCTTATTGTATTTGCGGCACATTACGATAATAACAAAATAGATGGCAGCCCCAGAAAAGGCTGGGTTAAAGTTAACTTAATTCATGACTTAAGCTACTTAGCCGTTGATAAAGTACATTTAAAAACAAAAGACTTACAAAAGGTCTGGCAAACAAATTGGCCAAATATGGTTGATCACCAAAGTGCTGCACAATCTATTACACATGCCATAGACAGTGTGCGTACAGAAGTTGTGAGTGAATTAAAGCGCCTTGATTAAGTGAGCAACTTGCGCCGTTGAGCGTTGCAAGTAAGCGGCGCTCAGTAAAATTGTGGTCTCGTTAACTTTTTGCCCTTTTATTACGTTGGCAAGCTGTTGTTTAGCGTTAGGATTTTGTTTTTGCTCTATTTCCATTAATGCTAACAAAGCTGAAAATTCATGCTTTACCGGTGTGCTAGGTTTATTTGCATAGGCTATGTAGCAGGCAACCGGTGTTAATCCATGAGAGTTGGGCTGCGCCAGCGCTTTAGCTAACTCATCATTTGATTCAAACAACATCAAAGAGCGCACATAGTTAAATGGCAGCTTTGTAGCATCGGCATGCTTAAACACATTGTGCAGTACGTTATTTCCTTGTGTATCTTGTACTAAAAAGCCTTTATTTACTTTCAGCGCAGGGGTAAAAAAGCTCAATGCGTCAATATTAGTGAGTTGATTAATAAATGGAGAAGGCGCTGTGTTAGAGCTTAATATCCGCGTTGCTATGTTTTGCATAAAGTCATACTTAACACTCAACCGTTGGGCGCTGTCATATAAATGGTTAAGCTGCAAAGTTTGCTGAGCAGGGCTTAACTGCTTAAAGTCGTTATCGAGCTCATTTAACTGTTGCTTTGAAATACGCGCATTAAGTAGTTGTATGCTTAAATCCATTATTATTTCCAAAAATCTTTTTTACTACTATAAAACAAAAAAGGCCGCAAATGCGACCTTTCATATTTAAAGCAATTGTTTAAATTGGTTTTAAGCTTTTTTGCTTGCTACCCATTCATTAACAAAGTTCTCTAGTACATTTAGTGGTACAGGACCATTTTTAAGCACTACGTCGTGGAACTGACGAATATCAAACTTATCACCCAGTTGCTTTTTAGCGTCTTCACGAAGCTCTAAAATCTTAAGCATACCCACTTTATAAGCCGTTGCTTGTGAAGGCATTACAATGTGACGCTCAACCATTTTAACACCGTCAGATGTTGCATTAGGCGTGTTATTTACGTAGTAATCAATACCTTCTTGGCGAGTCCACTTCATCGCGTGAATACCCGTATCAACCACTAGACGACATGCGCGCCATAGCTCCATTGAAAGACGACCAAAATCTGAGTAAGGGTCTGAGTACATGCCCATTTCTTTAGGAATGAACTCTGAGTATAAACCCCAACCTTCAATATACGCTGTGTAGCCACCAAATTTACGGAACTTAGGAACGCCTTCTAGCTCTTGCGAAATAGCGATTTGCATGTGGTGACCCGGAATACCTTCGTGGTAAGCAAGTGCTTCCATTTGATATGTTGGCATAGCTTCCATGTCATAAAGGTTAGCGTAGTAAATACCTGGGCGTGAACCATCTGGAGCTGGCTGTTGGTAAAATGCTTTGCCCGCTGCTTTTTCACGGAATGCTTCAACTGCTTTTACTTTTAAATCAGCTTTTGGTTTAACAATGAATAACTCATCTAAGCGTGTTTTCATTGTATCAATAAGTCCAGTGGCTTCATCAAGGTAGCGTTGCTTACCTTGTGCATCATTAGGGTAGTAAAATTGTTTGTCAGTTTTCATAAACTGCATAAACGCTTTTAAGTCGCCTTTAAAGCCTACTTTATCTTTAATTTCACGCATTTCATCATGAATACGTGTCACTTCAGATAAACCAATTGCATGAATTTCTTTAGCCGTTAAATCTGTTGTTGTAGTGCGCTTAAGTGCGTTGTTATAAAACGCTTCGCCATCTGGTAATTTCCATGCGCCATCGCGATCATCAGCACGTTTCTCAAGCTGCGCTAGGTAATTAATTAGCTTAGAGTAAGATGGTTTAACAGCCGATTTTAATGCATCTGATGCATCGCTGATTAACGAGTCTTTTTCGTCTTGGCTAATTTCAAGCGCTGTTACTTTGCGTTTAAAGTCAGCAAGCAATGTAGAATCATCGCCTTTTTCGAATGGTGCACCGTGAATAATGTTTTTGCTTGAATCAATAACATGCGGGAACACAAATTTAGGAGCAATAATCCCCTTATCAGCACGAGTTTCTAAGTCAGTAATTAGCTGATCAATAACACCAGTTACACCATTTAGGCGTGAAATGTAGTCTTTAGCTTCTTTTACATTACTAATTGAGTGCTGATTAATTAAAAACGCAGGGATCATCGAATGCGTACCAAACATTTGGTTCACAGGGTAATTATGGTAGCGCCATTTAAAGTCAGCAATTGAGCTTTCAAGATCCTGTTTTTTTAAGTCGTAGCTAACTTTTGTTGCATCATCTAATAAATCACGATTAATTGCTTTTAATGCAACTAGGTCAGCTTTTGTTTGTGCTAAATCTTTGAGCTTTCTTTCTTCGCTGCCATCGTCCCATTTATCGTAATCTTGCTTAATCCCCATGTATGTTTGATATACAGGGCTGCTCATTACATCGCGGTTAAATGTATCTTCAAAAAATGCATTGGCTTTGTCTATTTCACTTTGTTGTGATTGAACTGCTTGTGCAATAGGGGCTGAAGTAGATTGTTGTGTTGTTTGCTGGCAACCAGCAAGTAGTGCAACGCTTACTGCGGCCGCAATAAAAGTGAGTTTACGCATTGTTTTCCCTTTTGTTGTTAGAAACCCATTAGGGTGATTTATATTTATTAGTTTTATATTGTTGTGCAGTGCCTTAGCGCTACACAAACAATTCTAGCAGGTCATTTAAAAAGCGATGACCTTTTAAGGTTACCTGCCAATGGCTGTCTGTTTGAGTCAATAAACCTTTATTTATTGCTTGGTTTAATGCACTTTGCTGACTTTGCAGCGGCAGTGTTGTTAGTTTATTAAAATCATTAATTGGGCAAGGCTCAACAAGGCGAAAGCGATTCATAAAAAATTCAAACGCTAAATCGTCTTGCTCTACATGCCAGCTTTTATACATATACGGTTTAATTAAATCCATATAGCCGCGTGGATGTTTAACCTTTTCGGTACGCGTTATAAGCCCTGTATTTGCATCAGTAACCTTACCATGTGCGCCGCAGCCAATACCGAGATAATCGCCAAAGCGCCAATAATTTAAGTTATGTTGGCATTGATAGCCCGGTTTTGCATAGCCCGATATTTCGTATTGCACGTAACCTGCTTGCGCGAGTAACTCGACCCCTTGCTCTTGAATGTCCCACAGTGTTTCATCTTGTGGCAAGGTAGGGGGCTTTGAAGCAAACTGAGTATTGGGTTCAATAGTTAATTGATACCAAGATATATGCGGTGGATCGAGCGCTATTATTTGTTTTAAATCACTCAGAGCATCATCAAGTGTTTGCCCAGGTAAGCCATGCATTAAATCAAGGTTAAAGCTATTTAAACGGGCTTCCTTAGCCTGTTGCGCGGCATAGTTTGCCTCGTCGCTGCCATGAATCCGACCAAGTGCTTTTAACTTGTCGTTTTGCATGCTTTGCACACCGATAGAAATACGGTTAATGCCTGCTTTTACGTAATCTTTAAAGCGACCTGTTTCTACTGTACCAGGGTTGGCTTCAAGGGTTATTTCGCAGTGTTCTTCAAGCCCAATTAGGTTGTCGACTTCATTTAATAAACGGGTATAAGCTGCACCAGTTAATAGGCTCGGAGTGCCGCCACCAATAAAAATGCTGTGAATTTTACGTCCTTGCACTAAGTGCAAATCTGCTTTTAAGTCATCAATTAAGTGTTGAACATATTCAGCTTCAGGTATATCACCTTTTTGTCCGTGGCTATTAAAATCGCAGTACGGGCATTTTTGCACGCACCAAGGCACGTGCACATATAAGCTCAGTGGTGGAAGGTTCACAGGCCGCCTTTTTGCTGTAGTTCTAGTAATAATTTTTGCAGCGCTTGTCCGCGATGACTCACTGCATTTTTTTGCTCTTTTGTAAGCTCAGCACTCGTACAATTTTTCTCTGCTACAAAAAACACAGGATCGTAACCAAATCCACCGTTGCCATTTTGAGTGAGCGTAATTTCGCCCTCCCAACTAGCACTACAAATAAGCGGAGTAGGGTCGTCTGCGTGGCGCATTAACACCAGTACACACCAAAAGCGTGCACTGCGAATAGGGTTATCACCTAAATCTACAAGTAACTTATCAATGTTATCTTGATCGCTGGCACCTGGGCCTGCAAAACGGGCTGAGTAAACACCGGGTGCGCCATTTAGGCCATCAACTTCCAAACCTGAGTCATCGGCAATAGCTGGCATGCCAGTAATTTTAGCGGCATGGCGCGCTTTAATAATGGCATTTTCAACAAAGGTAGTGCCGGTTTCGGCAACTTCACCTACGTTAAAATCGCTCTGTGGAACTACATTAATATTCAAAGGGCTTAGCATGTTAGCTAGCTCTTTTACTTTGCCAGGGTTACCTGTAGCAAGTACTAAAGTTTTGGTCATGTTATTAATCTACGTAAAATTTTTGCTGAAACTGTAATTTTTGAAATTGATTACTTTGTTGTATTTCAATCTCAAAGCGTAAAATCTCTTCGTTGGTGTAATCAACTTGGGCAAGGTAATAAATTGACTCACCTTCTTTTATTTCTTTAAAAGTAAGCGTTTGTTTGTTGCCAAGTAGGTTTTTAGCTGTGCCTGTAAGCTTTGCCGTTTGTGCTGTTTTATTAGCATCATTTTTTAATATAGAAATGTTTACAACCCCTTTGTAGCCACTGCGCTCAAGGTTGTACGCTTTTGCTATTTTTGGCTGAATAAAAGTAGAAGGAAAGGCGATGTAATGGACTTGCCAAGGGCCAAGCTCTTTGTATTGTGCGCCTTGCATTTCTTCGCTTTGCGCGTTAAATGCAAATGCTAAACAAGCAATAAAACAAAACTTAATTAAACGGTTCATTATGTATTCCTCAAAACATATAAAAAAGAGGCCTTTGGGCCTCTAATTAAAAAATCTATATTAGACTAAAAAATCCATAAGCAGCATTTGCAAAAACTGAATGCCAATAATAAGCACTAAAACTGATAAATCTAAGCCACCCATTGATGGCAATATTTTACGAATTGGTTTTAGCATTGGTTCAGTAAGCTGGTGGAAAACCGCTTCTATAGGGTTATAGCCTTGGCTAACCCAACTTAAAATAGCGCGAATAATAAGTACCCAAAATACTAAATTAAGGCCTTCTTTTAGTACCGTTATAAGTGCTTGAATAAGCACAGGCTGTATTGCCCACGCATTATATATAACAAGCATTAAAGTACTAATTTTGGCTACAGCCACTATAAATGCCAGCAACAGAGATGCTAGATCAAGTCCGCCAAACCCCGGAATGATTTTACGCAGTGGTTTTACCGCAAACGAAGTGGCTTTAACCACAAACTGGCTCATTGGATTATAAAAGTCGGCTTTTGCCCACTGCAGCCAAAAGCGCAGTAATACCACCATTAAAAACAAATCAAACAGGGTACTGATTAAAAATTGCATGGCATTCATAGTGTAACCTTCAATAAAAAAGTGGTTTTAAAGTTCTTTTTCCATTTGCTCTGCACGCGCAATACACGCATCCATTGCATCGCCAACGGTTTTAGTTAAGCCTTCGTCTTTTAAGTGCTCAACAGCTGCGTGAGTAGTACCGCCTTTAGATGTTACGTTTGAACGTAGTTGCGAAATACTAATATCAGGCTGGCTAAGTGCCATTTCGGCGGCGCCAAGGGCTGTTTGTTGTACCAGGCGACGAGCGTCTTCATCGTTAAAGCCCAGCGCTTTAGCTTTTTCTTCTATGGCTTCCATAAATAAGAAAAAGTAAGCAGGTGATGAGCCGGTTACAGCAATAATATCGTTAATTTGTGACTCTTTTTCCACCCATACAACAATGCCCGTGCATTCAAAAACTTGTTGTACAAATTCGTGTTCGCTTGGTGTTTCGCCCGCACCATATAAACCTGATACTCCGCGACCTAATAAAGATGGCGTGTTTGGCATGCAACGTACCATTTTAACGTCTTGGCCTAGCATTTCACGCAAACGTTTTACAGTTAAGCCCGCAGCAACAGAAATAAACAGTTTATCGCTAAAATCTACGCCCGACTCTTGAAACGATTTACATAAATCGCCCATCATTTGTGGTTTAACAGACAAAACAATTACATCAGCATCGCGCAGGGCTTCGTTATTGTCACTGGTGGTTTGCACCTTGAAATCAAATGCTACCTTTTCAAGCTTTTCTTGGTTGCGGTTAGTCGCAATTATGTTACTTGCGTTAAAGCCGTTTTTTACCATGCCACCAATAATGGCGTAGCTCATATTACCTGTGCCTATAAATGCGATTTTTTTATCTGACATAAATCTGTTATCACCTTTTAAGTTCGTGTTCCAAAAATGTCTGTGCCGATCCTTACCATGGTTGAGCCTGCGCTAATGGCAGCTTCAACATCGTTACTCATACCCATCGACAAAGTATCTACTTGAGGATATTGGGTCTTTAGTTTATCAAAGCAAGTTTGTAATTGCTCAAAAGATTGAATTTGCGTATCCAGTTTGTTGCTTTTAGCGGGAATTGCCATTAAACCTCGAAGTGTTAAGTGCTCACATTGGTTAATATAATCGGCAAGTTCATCTATTTCATCGCGGCGGCAACCTGACTTTGCTTCCTCATTACTTATATTTACTTGAATAAGTATATTAAGAGGCGGTTTATCGTCTGGGCGCTGTGAATCTAATCGCCTTGCTATTTTAATGCGATCAACACTTTGCACCCAATCAAAGTTAGCAGCTACTAATGCACTTTTATTTGATTGAATAGGGCCAATGAAATGCCAAATGATGTCGCTATATGACTGTAGTTGAGCTATTTTATCTATAGCCTCTTGAACATAAGATTCACCAAATTCGCGCTGACCATGCTCATAAGCTGCAATAATATCTTCGCTTGGTTTAGTTTTAGACACTGCTAGTAGAGTAACTTCGTTAGTGTTTCGCTGTGTGTTTTTTGCCGCGTCTGCAATTCTAGCGTAGGCGGATGTGAGTCGTTCTGCTATTGTAACCATATATTTATCAGTTAGTTGTGGAGTCATAAATGGATATTACCGAATTATTAGCGTTTAGTGTGCAACACAAAGCATCCGATTTACATTTATCGTCGGGTGTTTCACCTATGATACGCGTAGACGGTGATGTTCGCCGCATTAATATACCAGCCCTTGCAGACAAAGACGTAAACAGTCTGGTTTACGATATTATGAACGATAATCAACGCAAGGACTACGAACAAAATCTCGAAGTGGATTTTTCGTTTGAGGTGCCTAATTTAGCACGTTTTCGTGTGAATGCGTTTAACTCTAATCGCGGGCCTGCTGCGGTATTTCGTACTATACCAAGTGAAGTGTTAACGCTTGATGATTTAGGCGCGCCAGATATTTTTAAAACAATCTCTGATACCCCACGTGGACTCGTGTTAGTAACAGGCCCAACGGGTTCTGGTAAATCAACAACACTTGCCGCTATGGTCGATTATATAAATCAAAATAAACATCACCATATTCTAACAATAGAAGATCCAATCGAGTTTGTTCACGATAATAAATTAAGTTTAATTAACCAACGTGAAGTTCACCGCGATACACATAGCTTTTCAAACGCGCTACGTAGTGCATTGCGTGAAGACCCTGATGTAATACTTGTGGGTGAGTTACGTGATTTAGAAACAATTCGTCTTGCAATGACTGCTGCCGAAACGGGTCACTTAGTGTTTGGCACGCTACATACAACATCTGCACCAAAAACTATTGACCGTATTATTGATGTATTCCCAGGTGAAGAAAAAGCTATGGTGCGCTCAATGTTATCTGAATCTTTACGTGCGGTAATTTCACAAACACTGCTTAAAAAAATTGGTGGTGGGCGAGTTGCAGCACACGAAATTATGATTGCAGTTCCTGCTATTCGTAACTTAATTCGTGAAGATAAAATTGCACAAATGTATTCGTCTATTCAAACCGGTGCGTCTGTGGGCATGCAAACAATGGATCAGTGTTTAACTAATTTAGTTAATCACGGTATTGTTACAAATGCGGCAGCGAAAGAAAAAGCGCAAGACAAAACACAATTTGGTGGGTAAGAAATTATTATGGCTTTATCTTTAAACGACTTTTTACTCATAATGATTGAGAAAAAGGGTTCTGACCTATTTGTATCGAGTCAGTTACCTGTAAGTGCAAAAATAAACGGCGAGCTAATAGCTCTCAGTGACGATAGACTGACTGATGAGCAATCGCTTGAGTTAGTAGAATCTGCAATGAGCGAAAAGCAAAAAGCAGAGTTTCATACAACGAAAGAATGTAACTTTGCGATTGCTACCGACGAAGGGCGTTTTCGTATTTCTGCTTTTTGGCAGCGCGATAGAGCAGGTATGGTTATTCGCCGTATTGTGACGCAAATTCCTGATGTGAGTGATTTAGGTCTGCCGTCTACGCTGACAGATGTAATTATGTCTAAACGCGGTCTTGTCTTGTTTGTAGGTGGTACAGGTACGGGTAAATCGACCTCACTAGCTGCACTTATTGGTTATCGAAACCGTAATCAACGAGGTCATATACTGACCATTGAAGATCCGATTGAATTTGTTCATGAGCATCGTAAAAGTATTATTACTCAGCGCGAAGTAGGGCTTGATACAGAAAGCTTTGAGTCGGCACTTAAAAGCTCATTACGCCAAGCTCCAGATGTTATTTTGATTGGTGAAATTCGATCGCAAGAAACCATGGAATACGCCCTAAGCTTTGCTGAAACCGGACACCTGTGTGTTGCAACACTACATGCTAATAATGCGAACCAAGCGATTGACCGTATTATGCATTTAGTACCAAAAGAAAAACACGATAAGCTTAAGTACGACTTAGCACTTAACTTACGCGCCATTGTTGCTCAGCAATTAGTACCGACTGCTGATGGTGAAAGCCGTGTTGCAGCTATTGAAATATTGCTTAACTCACCAATGGTCGCTGAACTGATTAAAAATGGTGATATTGGCGGAATTAAAGAGGCAATGGCTAAGTCGAAAGAAATGGGCATGCAAACCTTTGACCAAGCGTTATTTGAGTTGTACAGACAGCAGCGAATTAACTACGCTGATGCACTGCACCATGCTGACTCGCCAAATGATTTACGCTTAATGATAAAACTGCGCAATAACGAACAACAAGGTGCGGGCTTTTTACAGGGCGTTACTATTGATGGCCTTGATGATAAAAATAGCGATCAATAATTTAAAAAGTAATTAATGAAAAAGCGCCAATTGGCGCTTTTTTTATTTGTATAAAGGGTTATTTATACCAACCTGCATAAATCTTTGATCAATTTAACGAATTAAATTGCACTATAACCTCGTTAAAAGTTTTTTATTTAGAACAACTAGATATAAAAACTTTTGCCTAGTTCTAGCGTAATTTTCTTAACGTTAAATAGACCCCATATATAAGCAGATTGGTATTATATAGCCAGCTTATTCGCCGTAACTAGACTCAAAAAAGCTTTCTAAAATAATAACCGCAGACATATTATCTACGTTACCTTTACCTAAGTTTTTATAGCCGCCACTTTCAAAAAGTCGCGCTTTAGCATCCGCTGTTGTTAAACGCTCATCCTGTGTTTGCACAGGAATGCCATAATGATTATGCAATCTGTTGGCAAACTTTTTTGCTTTAAAAGTAACCTCTTGTGATGTTCCATCCATATTCAGTGGTAAACCAACAACCATTAAGTCAGGCTGCCACTCGGCTACTTGTACGGCGATATGGTCCCAATTAGGAATGCCATCTTGTGCTTTTACAGCCTTAAGGCTAGACGCACTGCCGGTTAACTCTTGCCCAATAGCAATACCAATACTTTTGGTGCCAAAGTCAAAGCCCATTACAGTGCGTTCGCCTTGCGGCTTAAGCGATTTTTTTGTCATGTGTATCTTGTTTAAGTTTGCTAAGGGTTAGTTACTATTATGCGTGACCAGCTTCAGGGCTAAGTTGGCTAATATCAAAGCCCAACATTGAAACTGCTTTTTCCCATCGTTTTTCAACGGGGGTATCAAAAATGATCTTCGGATCGGCTTCTATGATCAACCAGCTGTTATCAAGTAACTCTTGTTCGAGTTGTCCTTGCTCCCACCCTGAATAACCAAGTGTAATAATAAACTGCTCTGGTGCTTGTGCAGTGGTTAAGTTTGCTAAAACGTCTTTTGAGGTAGTGATCATAATATCGCTACTGAGTTTCTGACTTGCTGAATAACCCGATTGGGGAGAGTGCAGTACAAAACCACGGTCAGTTTTAACGGGCCCACCTGCAAACACACTTACTTTTGCTGCGTTTTGCGTTTTGTCGTTATCAATTTCTATTTTATCTAAAAGTTCGCCAACAGTAACATCAATAGGTTGGTTTATTACCAAACCCATAGCCCCATCTTCATTGTGCTCACAAATATAGGTAACAGCACGTTTAAAAAAAGGGTCTTGCATTGACGGCATCGCGATTAAAAAATGATTTTCTAATGACTGCATAGATTTCACCCTTTTTAGTTAATGAACTTTGAGTATGGCATAGTTATTTAAATTGACATAAAAAGCCCATTAATTGCATGAAAGGCTTAAACTAATGGGCTTTTTATTGTGGTAATTACTTACCTAATTTACGCTCAATCGCATCAAATAAAATACCTGTGATAGAAATATCATAAGCAGCTTCAATTTCGCGTACGCACGTTGGTGCAGTTACGTTAATTTCAGTTAATTTATCGCCAATAATATCTAAACCTACAAATATTAAGCCTTTTTCTTTGAGCGTTGGTGCAACAGCTTGCGCTATTTTTAAATCTGATTCGCTAAGTGGACGAGCTTCGCCTCGACCGCCTGCAGCCAAATTACCGCGTGTTTCACCATTTTGCGGTATACGCGCTAAACAATATGGAATAACTTCGCCATCAACTACTAGTACGCGCTTATCGCCTTGTTTGATCTCTGGAATGTAATTTTGCACCATTGCGAAGCGGCTACCGTGCTCGGTTAACGTTTCACAAATTACACCAATGTTGGCATCGTCTTCTCTAATGCGAAAAATAGATGCGCCACCCATGCCATCAAGCGGTTTTAAAATAATGTCTTTATGCTGTGCTAAAAATTCACGAATTTGTTTTTGGCTACGTGTAACAAGTGTGTCTGGCGTATGTTCGCTAAACCATGCTGTAAATAGCTTTTCGTTAGCATCGCGAAGGCTTTGTGGCTTGTTAATTATTAACGTACCTTCTTGTTCAGCCCGCTCTAAAATATACGTCGCGTAAATGTATTCAGTATCAAAAGGAGGGTCTTTACGCATTAAAATTACGTCAAGATCGGCAAGGGCTATAGTGGTTTCTTCTTCAAGCTCATACCATTTTTCTGCATTATTAAACACTTGCGCTTTAGACGCTGTAGCGTACGACTTACCTTTACGAAGAGATAAATCGTCCATCTCCATATAATAAATTTCGTAGCCACGTTCTTGCGCTTGCATCATCATTGCAAAACCGGTGTCTTTTTTGATGTTAAATCCACTAATAGGATCAGAAATAATACCTAACTTAATTGCCATGCGCTGTGCCTTACTATAAATGTTACTGTTTATATGAGGGTGCTTTTAGTTATTTCAATTAGCTAAATCGCCAAATTGAAGTTGTAATGCACTTAAGACCGTTAAAGCGGCTGTTTCCGTTCGTAAAACGCGCGGGCCTAAGCGAATATCTACAAATTCTAGTTGTTTGGTTAGTGCCATTTCATCGTCGGTAAAGCCACCTTCTGGGCCTACTAAAAAGCGTACGCCATCTTTAGGTACCGTAATGGTTTTAATGCTGTGCTCAGCACGAGGGTGAAGAGTGAGCTTAATTGCATCGGTTTGTTGTGCAAGCCATTGTTTTAAATCTATAGGTGGGTGAATAATTGGCACAAAATTACGCCCTGACTGCTCAGCCGCGGCAATTGCAATTTTTTGCCATTGTTGGTGTTTTTTCTCAAGACGATCGCCCATTAGTTTTACACCACAGCGCTGACTAAAAATAGGGGTAATTTCGGTAATGCCCAGTTCAACTGACTTTTGAATTGTAAAATCCATTTTATCACCACGGGATACACACTGGCCTAAATGAATTTTAAGCGGAGACTCTACATCATGAGGATTAAGTTCTAATGGCATCACGACGACGGTTTTTTTTGTTACCTCAATTATTTCACTAAGGTATTCGCCACCTTCGCCATTAAAAATAGATACATGCTCGCCTACTTTCATGCGCAGCACTCTGCCAATATGCCCTGCAGCATCGTCATCTAAAGTTACAGGGGTGTTTAGGGCAATACTCGATGTTTGATAAATATGAGGAACTCGCATAGGGCGTCACTTACTACATAGCGTAAAAATATATATTGCTATGGTAAGTAAGCTGGGGGCTGTGCGCAATTATTTATTTTTATTAAGTTGTTCGGCGAGATCTATTAAATCTTGTGGGGTGTGCGCTATATCGTGATGATTTTGCGAAGGTTCCGTTAACGTCTCATCGGTAACCCGGCTTAGTGTATAGCCTGTATCATCAAGATTTATTAAAAAGCGTTCTTCATGTAAGGAGTTATAAATAAAGCGCTGCTTATCACTTGCGAGTAAATAATCGGTGCTATTGAAAAGGACTCCGTGTAAATCGTGATGATCTTTTAAATAATTAATTAACTCAGAAACGCTTATTTCGTTTTCAAGATCGCAATAACTATAGTCTTTAATAAGCTCGTCAAACATCATTTTTACTAATTGGCGGGTATTACTCCCTGCAGCAATAAGTGTACTCGCTTTTGTTATGCCATTACTATTTACATAGTATTCGGCAAATGCGCGGCTAAATTCGTTGTCTATGTCAATTAACAAATAGTTCGTTATTTCAGGTGGCATAGAGCTAGGACCTTGTTGCATCTAAGTAATTACCATTATTACTTAAATGCAGACGTTTTAATTGCTGTATTTTCAGTAAAAAGGTCTAAAGAGAAAACATACTAATAAGTAAATAACCTATAGCACAAAAAACAGCAAATTCTATGCATGCTACCCCAATATTATCTTGATGGTCTATTTCAAGAGCCGTATCAATATTTGGTAAAGAGATAATTTTTATCACATACGTTAAGCTGTAAAGTAGTATCCACATTACACCGCAATGCATTACAAGTGTAAATATGTTTTCAACCATTTTACCGTTTTGAAATGCTGCGCTAGATAAACCAGCATATACAGCCAACGCTAAGCCAATTGATTTTCCAGCATATCTTATACCAATAGATGTATTTTCTAGGTTAAAGTTACTTTGTAGTGACGCACCTTGGTTTGCTTTTGCAAAACGGTGTTCTCGTATTTTGCTATCAAGTGCAAACATCCCCTGGAGTGTAAAAAAGCTAACGCAAGCAATAAGTAAGTTGCTAAACCCTTGCGTGTGGGTCCACGTGTACAAGCCCAGTGCAATAATACAGTTAGCGATTAACATTCCTGAGTCTACCAATGCAGCACATACATTTTGTTTTAGTATGGCAGCTTCTTCATTAAACCTGTGGAGTATCCATTTTCTGTGAATTAAATGGCCCACTTTTATAAAAGTGAATAAGAGAACAATAATAATTAACACTTTTAACGGGTTTGACTGTGCCGTGCTTACGCTTATTTCGTCAAATAAAAAGGCTATAGTGGCTATAACGACTGATATTTCAGATGCAAAACTAATACCCATGGCAAAGTTGTCGTGTTGCGCTAACTCATCTTTAAGCGCTTGTTTTGCTTTGATTTGAGTGACAACTCGTAAACAAAAAATAGTTATGCAAATAACCGCAAAACTAATGGCAATCGCAATAAAACTAGTGTTAGATAAAGACAAATATGACATGGTGATCCTAATTAAGTTAACCTTTCTAGGTTTTAATCATTCTAGTACGGTTATTGATGATATAAAAGAGAGGATTGATGAGTAACGTAAAGCAACTTCCTATTCAATTACAAAAACTTGGCTTGATGCGCTTTGAACAGTTATACCCGCAGCAAAGTAAACAAAGTGAAGTTGTAAGGTTATTAGCATTAAGCGACTTTGCTTGGCGCAGTTTAGAGTCACAACCTGATTTAAATACCTGGCTATTATGCAAAGACGAAATACAAAATAGAGTAATAGATTCTCCTTTTAAAAACCTGAATTTAGCTGACCTTGATGAAGCACAGTGTCATAAAGTACTTCGTCAATATCGTGAAAAGTACTGGCTTAAAGTCGCCTTTTTAGATTTATGCTGTAACAACCCCATTGCCGATAGTATTAATTACATAAGCCAACTGGCTGACATGTTAATTAATAGCGCCAACCAATGGGCGCATGCACAGGTGGCAAAAGTAAATGGTGAACCGCTTGATGAGCAAAACCAAGCAATGCCGCTAATGGTATTGGGGATGGGGAAGCTTGGCGGACAGGAGCTAAATTATTCCTCTGATATTGATCTTATTTTTGCGTATCCGCGCAGCACAAAAACCCAAGGTGGCCGCAGAAGCCTTGAGGCCCAAGTATTTTATACCAAAGTTGCACAAAAACTGATTGCAGCACTTAACCAAGCCACCGGTGATGGGCAGGTATTTAGAGTTGATATGCGCTTACGTCCGTTTGGCGAAAGCGGCCCTTTGGTTATGAGCTTTAATGCCATTGAAGATTACTACCAAGAACAAGGGCGCGACTGGGAACGCTACGCCATGTTAAAAGGGCGCTTAATTGGCACCCCTAATAAATATTGGGATGAATTTATTAAGCTTTTAAAGCCGTTTGTTTACCGCCGGTATATTGATTTTTCGGTGATTGAATCCTTGCGTAAAATGAAGTTAATGATTGCACAAGAGGTTCGCCGTAAACGCTTAACTAATAATATAAAACTAGGCGCTGGTGGTATTCGTGAAGTTGAATTTATAGTGCAAGCCCTGCAAATGGTAAGAGGTGGGCGAGAGGCTAATTTACAAACCCAATCTTTACTCAAAGCATTAAATGAGTTGGCACTTAACCAAGTTATAGATGAGCAAGAAGCAAGCGAGCTGAGGCGCAATTACCTTTATTTACGTAAAGTTGAGCAGTACCTTCAAATATTTGACGATCAGCAAACGCAAACACTCCCCGATGATGAATTGAATCAGCAACGCTTAAATTTATTATTAGAACAAGCTGATTTTTCTGCCACTTTAAACACTATAGAAAAGGTGATGAAACAAGTTAACGGTGAGTTTGCACTTGTGATTGGCGAGGAAACCGTGCCACTTGATACCTGTGAAGGCGCATTTATTAGTGCTTGGGATCATGGTGATGTGAGCTTTTTAAAAGAAGCCAGAGATGAATGGCAAGCACCCCTTAACGATTTTAAATTAAGGCTGTCTAAGGTAAATATAGGTAACCGAGGGCGTGACACTCTTGATAAGTTAATGCCCGTTTTACTAAATCAATTAAATGACTTTAATGCCAGTGCAGCAGCCTTCACAATGGTTTGCCAAATTTTTAATAAGATAATTTCGCGTACTGCCTATTTAGAATTGCTTTACGAAAACCAAGGTGCATTAAAGCAACTTGTTTTACTGTGTTGTCATAGCAAATGGATAGGCGAGCATATTTCTCGCTACCCCATATTACTTGATGAACTAATAGACCCCGCAGTTCTTTATAAGCCAACCCCGCTCACTGCGTATAAAGATGAAATAAGACAGTATTTTTTACGAATAGAGCATGACGATTTAGAACTGCAAATGGAGTCGCTTAGGCAATTTAAGCAAACGCATCAATTACGAATTGCTGCCGCCGATGCAACCGGTGTTCTTGACGTAATGAAAGTAAGCGATCATTTAACCGTACTGGCTGAGGCGATTGTTGACCAAGCTGTTAATATTGCATGGCATAACACTGTTAAGCGCTTTGGTATGCCCCCTGGCACAGATGATGAAAATAAAGGTTTTGCTGTTATTGCATATGGTAAAACAGGTGGTTTAGAAGTCGGGTACGACTCAGATCTAGATTTGGTGTTTGTGCATAATCATGATGGCTCAAGCCTTACTAATGGTGAAAAACCGATAGATTCTCGTCAGTTTTATTTAAAGCTCGCTCAGCGCTTAATGCATTTATTTAATACCCGTACTGCATCGGGCATTTTATACGAGCTTGATACGCGATTACGTCCTGAAGGAGCCTCTGGTTTATTGGCTATCAATTTAGAGAGCTTTAATCACTATCAGCAAACTCAAGCATGGACGTGGGAGCATCAAGCACTTGTTCGGGCTCGATTAATTTTAGGTCAAAACGATCTGATAGATCGTTTTTCACAAATTCGTAAAAATATACTTTGCCAGCCACGCGATGATACCGTGCTAAAAGCTGATGTAATAAAAATGCGCGAAAAAATGCGCGACCATCTAGCGAAGGGAAATATTGATCAATTTGATTTAAAACAAGATGTTGGTGGTATGGCTGATATTGAGTTTATTACGCAATATTTAGTACTTAAACACGCAAACGAGTTTGAACAGCTTACAGTTTACTCAGATAACGTAAGAATATTAACGGATGCGGCAAATATAGGTTGTATTACTAAAGAGCAAAAGCAGCAGTTGATAAAAGCGTATATTGATTACCGCTCGTGTTATCACGTGTTGAGCTTGGAGCAAAAAGGTAAATTGATCCCGCGAGAAACGTTTTTACAAGATATTACTAACGTAACTAATATTTGGAATAGTATTTTTGAATTGAATTGAATTGAATTGAATTGAAAAACCCAAGCGCTTGCTTGGGTTTTTGTATGTGTAAACCCTTAAACCTTTAGTTTTAAACAGTTTGTACGTACAAATTCTGATGGTAACTCGGTAATAACCGCTGCTCTTTGTTTATGGCAAAAGTAAGTATAAACCTCATGCTCAAAGTCATCATTTATAGCGCGTCCAATTTGGTACAGTGCTGAAGTAAAGTTACTGTCTACTCTAAAATGATCTTTAACTACGTAATCTTTACTTAAGTACCAGTAGAGCTCAATCCCCTCGTTTTTAGCATATTGATTAAGTACATCTTTAAGAGTTGTGCCATTTTCAAAGCGCCTAGGTTCAACTTCTCCAGTCCAATTTGTAGGCATTGGATCTACTGTTCGCGCACGTTCAGCCAATACTCTATCTAAGGTTTGTTCTGGTGTTTTAAGTTTTAAAACAAATTGCTCTCGTTCTTTATTACTTTTTACTTGGTTACGAATGGAGGAGTAAAAGCGTGATAATCCTTCGGCGGCTGCATTTTTAGATTTTTTAATATCAAATACAGAACTATCACCCACTAAAAAGTATACGGCGAGTGCTATTAGCACGGCTGCAAATGATAAATGTCTAATCCAAAACCACATGATTATTACCCACCTTATTTGTTCCTATTATTGTTATACCATTACTTTTTGTAAAAAGAAGGGGTATTTTTATCCGGTCGAGTTTTAAAGCGACGGTGTAGCCACATGTATTGCTCTGGAGCGGCATTAACAGATTGTTCCATGCGTTGATTTACCCGTGTTACATCAGCCTTATCATCACCACTTGGGAAGTTTTCAAGCTCAGGTACTACCTCTAAATGATACTTTCCATTTTCGTCACGACGCGAGATTAAGCTCATAGTTTCGCAGTTTTTACTGCCAGCAAACATAAGAGTACCTGTTGTCGTTGCAGTGTCAGGGACGGCGTAAAATGGCACAAACTCACAGCGGTTACGTCCGTAATCTTGGTCAGGTAAGTAATAGCATACTTTTTTGTTTTTTAATGATTTTAGTAAGCCTTTTACATCTTTTCGGCCAATTAGGTATTCGTTAGAACGAAGGCGGCCATTAGTTGTAAAGTATTCCATTAGAGCGTTGTTGTGAGGGCGGTAAAAGCCTAAACCTTGGCATTTTAATCCCATTACACGACTCGCCATTTCAAGATGCAGAATATGAGGTACAAGTAATAAAACACCTTTACCAGATGCTTGAACGCGCTCAAAGTGCTCCAAACCTTTGATTGAGCCATATACACTTTTTACTCGCCACTGCGGCCACCACCAAGCCATACCAGTCTCAACCATTGCAATGCCGGTGTTTTCCATATTTTTGAGTACAAGGTCTTTTTGATCTGCTTCGCTCATATCAGGAAAACACAGCTTAATATTTACTTCTGCAATATGGCGACGGCGCTTCATAAATTTATGGACTAAGCGGCCAAGTTGCTTACCCATTGCCAGCTGTAGCTTTTGTGGTAGCCAAGAAATTAAGTATAAAAATAAAACGCCAACCCACGTTAGCCAGTATCGAGGGCCTAAAAAAGATGCTTTAAAAGGAGATGAGGTGACCACAAAAATCTCTCTGAGAATAAAAACGATAGTTTAACGCTAAGCGCTATAAAATACAAAAAGCCAGCTACATGCTGGCTTTGAATAAATCTATATTATGTTTAGCTGTAAAAGTTAAGCTGATTTTAAACCTTGGTTTATAGCAACTAAATCTTCACTTGTTAGTGTACCCGCAGCTTGTTTTAAGCGAAGGGTAGATAACACATAACGGTAGCGCACATCAGCAAGGTTACGTTTTGCATCGTATAAATTTTGCGTACTCACTAGTACGTCAACAATGGTACGAGTACCTACTTCAAAACCGGCTTCAGTTGCTTTAAGGGCACTTTGAGCTGAAACAACCGCTTGCTCTAGCGCTTTGTAAGTCGCAATATCTGAAACAACTTGATTATAAGATGTAATTACTGTGCGAGTGACTGCGCGGTAATTTGTTTCATAATCTTGGCTCGCTGATACGTAAAACGCACGCGCTTGGTTTGTTGCAGCAACCGTTGCGCCACCTGAGTATAAAGGTACGCTAAAGTTAAGCCCAACAGAACTTGAGTCTGAACGCGGTTGGTCATCAAAATTAGCGCCATTTATTTGAGTGTCTGTAAGAGAGTCACCATAACTTGCACTTAGAGTTAGTTTTGGATAATGACCTGCTTTTGCTAATTCAATTTGATCTTTTGCAATATCAACCGTTACTTTAGAGACTTGTAAGTTGATATTTTTATCTTCAGCTACTTTAACAAAGTCACTTGAGCGCTTAGTTGGCTTAGTTGTTGAGAAAGTATCTGTATTTAAAAAGTCTAATTTTTCGTGATATTTACCAGTTATCTCACGAAGTTGCTCGCGTGCAGTTTCTACAGCATTACTGGCAATAATTTCTTGGGCTACTGAGTTATCAAACTGAGCTTGTGCTTCGTGTACGTCTGTTATAGCTGTTAAACCTACTGCATAACGTTGTTTTGTTTGCTCAAGTTGACGTGCAATGGCACGTTTTTCAGCTTCGACAAATTCAAGGTTATCACTGGCACTTAATACGTTAAAATAACCTTCAGCAACGCGTACAATTAAATTTTGTTTAGCTGCATCATATAGGCCGCTTGCTTGTAAAGCTTGCTTATCGGCAATATCTAAAGTGTTCCAAGCACCTAGATCAAATAATGTTTGGCTTAAACTTACACCACGAGAGAATTGGTCTGTGTCACTTTCAACTTTAACTTGGTTAGATAAGTCGCCAACGCTTTGGTACGACGTTGCATCGCTTTTCGTATAACCCATAGTTAAACCAATTTGAGGTAATAGTGCACTCATCGCCAAATCGCTTTGGTAAGACTGCGCATCGGCTTGGGCTTTTGCTTTTAAAACAGTAGGATCGTTAGCTGTTGCTATTTCAAAAACTTGTAGTAAATCTTCAGCTTTCACTGCTGTTGCACCTAGTGCGCATGATAAACTAACTAGCGCCGCAAGAATGTTCTTTTTCATGTGGGGTTCGGTCCTTAGACAATTTTTGTACTAAAAGCATGTTAACCTGTTTTACTGCATAACAAAAAAAATAATTAGTAAAACAGTATGTTCAAGTGTAACAGAATATATTAACGCATTTTAAAGCTTTAGATAAGTAGGAGGTAGGCACGTGGTTGATAAAAAGCTCGTTCAATTTACACATAAAGATGTAAATTTAAAGCCAATAAAAAACCTTTATAAAGGTTTTTTTCAGGTTGATTTATACCAGTTTGAACATGCTCTTTTTGCGGGTGGAAAATCAGAGCTAATTAGCCGAGAAATATTAGAACGTGGCGATGCAATTGCAGTACTCCCTTATGACCCAATATCAGATACTGTTCTTTTAATTGAGCAAATACGTATTGGCGCTATTAAAAGTAAGCACTCGCCGTGGCTACTAGAATGTATAGCCGGAATGACTGACGGCAGTAAGGATTACGAATCAGTTGTAAAAAAAGAAGCGTATGAAGAAGCTGGGCTTGAATTAACCGAGCTTGAATTTATGCTTTCATATCTATCAAGCCCTGGTGGTACAACTGAGCGCTTACATTTATATTTAGCGCGTGCTGATTTAAGCCAAGTGAAATCAGGTGTATATGGTCTTGAAACTGAAGGCGAGGATATAAAAACTCATATTTTATCGGTTGATGATGCGCTAATGCGCCTCAATAACGGTGAAATGGATAATGCGGCAACGGTTATTTGTATGCAGTGGCTTGCGCTAAATCGCGAAAAAATGGCAAGTAAATGGGCATAAACTCTTACTAATATTATGGCGGAACTTTGACAGCACAATTAGCAACAAATCGATATATTCAAAGCCTCCCAAAGTATTTAACACTTTGTGAGCATAACTATGTGCGACTATTAAAGTTGTTACCGAGCGAGCGCAATATAGGAAGCATTCGTGAAGTAAAACTTGGCAACAGTGAATTTGCTACAAAAATTGATGGCAGCGCAAAATACACTATGGATATTTCAATTAAGCAGCTAACAGGAATGGTTAAAGGGATAGCGCCGCTGTATTTAACGGTGCGTTTGTATCACGATGCGAAAGTAGCTGAAATTATTCATCATGATTACCATCAACGCATAAAACCATCGTACGGATACCCCAACCCTAAAATGCATCAAAAAGATGAAAAGTATCAACTTAATGCTTTTTTATACGACTGGTTAGTGGCCTGTGTAGAGCACGGGCAAGCAACATTAAATTGGGATGTAAATAATGGCTTGGTTTGATGATACATATACATTTGATAAATCATCTTTGTGCATTGCGCATATTACCGACAGCCATTTATTTGCAGATAAAAAGGGTGAATATTTTAATGTAAATACTGCAGCTCATTTTGAAAAAGCTTTGGCGCACATCGCTGAGCTGCCAGTAGATTGCGTAATTTTTGGTGGTGATTTAACACAAGACCATAGTTTCGAATCGTACTTATTATTTAGTGAACTTATAAATGACAGTGACATCACTTGCCCTGTATTTTGGGTACCAGGTAATCATGATGAACTAGTAATGCTTAATCGCATAAGTGGCGGAAAAATAAATTCGGCTAAACATATTATTGCTAACGGGGTTGAGCTGCTTCTTATTAATTCTAAAGGGCCCACGCCCGCAGGATGGGTTACTGGCGCGCATTTAGATGAAATAACTGATACTTTAGTCAACTCGAATAATAGTAAAGTTATCTTTTGCCATCATAATCCGCTGCCAATAAATGGCTATCTTGATAAGCACTTATTAGAAAATGGTCCACAGCTTTTAAATATTTTAGTTAATAGTAATAATGTATCTGCGCTTTTTCATGGTCATGTACACAACGATTATGAACAAAATTTTAGAGGCTTGCCTATTTATGCAAGTCCTGCCAGTTCAGTACAGTTTGTAAAATACACTCCAAAGTGGGAGCAAAAAAATGCAGGGCCTGCTTACAGAATGCTAAATATAAAGAGTAAAAAAGATAAAGTTGAAGTAAAAACGGAAGTGGTATGGCTAAACGCGTAATTTATATTCATGGCTTTAATAGTTCACAAAAATCATATAAAGCTGTGCGCTTTGGTGAGCTTATGGCAAACTATGACGTTGATTATTGTGTACCGAACTTAAACCACGAGCCCCTACAAGCTATAATTGAGCTTGAACAATTACTAACGCCAGATACCGTTTTATTAGGTAGCTCGTTAGGTGGTTTTTTTGCCACGTATTTATCGCAGCGTTATCAAATTCCTGCAGTGGTCATTAATCCCGCGGTCGCACCTTATAATTTATTACAGTCGTTACTTGGGCCTAATTATAATCCGTATCAAGATTATCATTACGATTTAAATAACAGTCATATTGAGGCGCTGAAATTACTCGCTGTAGATAAATTAGCACATCCTGAGTTACTGTATTTATTACAGCAAACAGGCGATGAAGTGTTGAACTTTCAACACGCAGTAAAATATTATTCGCAATGCAAGCAATTGATAGAGTTTGGTGGCGATCATAGCTACGTTGAATTTGAACGCACCTTTGCAAGTATTGTAGATTTTCTTAAAATCACGTAAAACTAGTTAGCCTGAACTGAGGTTAGTTACTATATTAACGCTTTAGCGCATATAACAATAAAACTAGTAAACGTATTAGAGCCTTAGCGGATATAAAGACAAAAACTATGAGTGATCAAAATTATAACGCCGAAGCCATTGAAGTACTTAATGGATTAGATCCGGTAAAACGACGCCCAGGGATGTACACCGATACCGTACGCCCAAACCATTTAGGCCAAGAGGTTATCGATAACAGTGTCGATGAAGCTATGGCGGGCCACGCTACTCGTATCGACGTAATTCTCCACGAAGATAACTCGCTCGAAGTGAGCGATGACGGACGTGGTATGCCTATTGATATTCACCCTGAGGAAGGTATCCCTGGGGTTGAACTAATCTTCACTAAGTTACACGCCGGTGGTAAGTTTTCTAATAAAAACTACCAATTTTCAGGTGGTTTACACGGTGTAGGTATCTCTGTAGTAAATGCGTTATCTACACGTGTAGAAGTAACCGTAAGGCGCGACGCTCAACAATACAGAATGGCATTTGAAAATGGCGATAAAGTAGAAGATTTGAGCGTAATTGGTACTGTAGGTAAGCGCAATACAGGTACCACCGTTCGTTTTTGGGCTGATGTTAGCTACTTTGATTCACCAAACTACTCAATTACCAAGCTTAATCATTTATTAAAAGCCAAAGCGGTTTTATGCCCAGGACTGCGTATTAAGTTTGTTAATAAGCAAACAAAAGAAACCAAAGAATGGTTTTACGAAACTGGCTTAAAAGATTACCTAATTGAAGCCGTTAAAGGGTTTGAAACATTACCGCAAGACCCATTTGTTGGTGAATTTAAAAGCTCAATTGAAGGCGCTGATTGGGCTGTTGTATGGCTACCTGAAGGTGGCGAATCAATAGCGGAAAGCTACGTAAACTTAATTCCTACTGCGCAAGGTGGTACACATGTAAATGGTCTGCGCCAAGGCTTGCTTGAAGCAATGCGAGAGTTTTGTGAGTTTAGAAATTTACTACCTCGTGGCGTAAAGCTAACACCGGATGATATTTGGGAGCGTTGTAGTTACGTATTGTCGGTTAAAATGCAAGATCCACAATTTGCAGGGCAAACCAAAGAAAAACTTTCATCACGTTCATGTGCTGCATTTGTATCGGGTGTTGTAAAAGATTCGTTTAGTTTATGGCTAAATGAACATACCGATACTGCAGAATTATTAGCTGAGTTATGTATTTCAAACGCGCAAAGCCGTTTGCGTGCAGCTAAAAAAGTTGTACGTAAACGAGTTACTGCAGGCCCTGCATTACCAGGTAAATTGACCGATTGTAGTGCTGCCGATAATGACCGAACCGAGCTGTTTTTAGTGGAAGGTGATTCTGCTGGTGGTTCTGCTAAACAAGCGCGAGACCGTGAATTTCAGGCAATTATGCCGCTACGTGGTAAAATTTTAAATACGTGGGAAGTAGAGTCGGGGCAAATACTAGCATCACAAGAAGTACATGATATTTCAGTGGCACTGGGTATTGACCCAGAATCAACAGATATGTCGGGACTGCGTTACAATAAGATTTGTATACTGGCCGATGCTGACTCGGATGGATTACACATTGCAACACTGTTATGTGCACTGTTTGTTCGTCATTTTCCAGAGTTAGTAAAAACAGGGCATGTGTATGTTGCAATGCCACCATTATTTAGAATAGATATTGGCAAAGAAGTTTATTACGCCCTAGATGAAGAAGAAAAAACCGCTATTTTGGCGCGCATAGAAGCCGAGAAAAAACGCGGAAAAGTAAACGTACAACGATTCAAAGGTCTGGGTGAAATGAATCCGTTACAGCTTCGTGAAACCACTATGGATCCTAATACACGACGCTTAGTGCAGCTTACGCTTGATGAAGAAGTAGAAACCATGGAAATGATGGATATGCTACTTGCTAAAAAACGATCGCCTGATCGTCGTCAATGGTTAGAAGATCATGGTAACAAGGCGCTCGTTTAATTGCTTGTGCCTAACACTAGGAGAGACGAATGAAAAAATTACTAGGAAGTTTGCTGTTACTTGGGCTGACTAGCGCTCCTGCAATGGCTAAAAATATACTTGATAAGCTCACCGTAGCACCTGGGTTTGAAATTAGTTTATTTGCAAATGATGTAGAAAATGCACGTCAAATAGCCGTTTCAAAAAAAGGTATTGTGTATGTTGGCTCTCGTAAAGCGGGCAACGTATATGCGCTTATTGATCACAATAGCGACGGCGTAGCAGATAAAAAAATTGTTGTGGCTAAAGGCTTAAACATGCCCTCTGGCATAGCAATTAAAGATGGCGATTTATATGTAGGCGAAGTGCATCGTATTATTCGCTTTAAAAATATTGATACCCAATTAAAAGATCCAAAATTTGATGTGGTCTACAACAAACTACCAAGTGAGCGTCATCATGGTTGGAAATTTTTACGTTTTGCACCAACGGGAGAATTAATCATTCCGGTGGGTGTACCGTGTAATATTTGTGCTGAGGATGAGCGTTTTGGTCGTATTTTTGCGCTTAATGTAGAAACAAAACAAATAAAAACAATAGCTAAAGGCGTTAGAAACACAGTGGGTTTTGATTTTCATCCTGCTACTCAAGCTTTATGGTTTAGTGATAACGGTCGCGACATGATGGGCGATGATATTCCACCTGATGAGTTAAACCGTGCAACGCAAGAAGGTGAGCATTTTGGCTTTCCATATGTTCATGCCGGTGCAATTATCGACCCAGAGTTTGGTGAAGGTAAAAACATTGCCGATTACACGTCGCCAGCACTTGCACTTCCAGCGCATGTAGCACCACTAGGTATTCATTTTTATAACGGTAAGCAATTTCCAGCAAGTTATAAGCAACAATTATTTGTTGCTGAACATGGCTCATGGAACCGTTCTAAAAAGTCAGGCTATAAAGTAGGCCTTGCAACAATCGAAGTAGGTCGCGTAACTAAATATACGCCATTTATTACTGGCTTTATGAAAGACGAAACAACATTTGGACGCCCTGTTGCATTTGCAGAATTAGGTGACGGCAGTCTGTTAGTAAGCGATGATTACGCCAATGTAATCTACCGTGTAAGCTATAAGAAAAACTAGGTAAGCTTTAATGAGTGATACAGATACCTTGCTAATGCAAGGAATTGAGCAACAAACAATGGGGCGTTTTACCGAAGACGCCTATTTAAATTATTCCATGTACGTGATCATGGACCGTGCCCTACCGCATGTAGGTGATGGCTTAAAACCAGTGCAGCGTCGTATTATTTATGCGATGAGCGAACTGGGCTTGTCGGCTAACGCTAAGTACAAAAAATCAGCCCGTACAGTGGGTGACGTACTTGGTAAGTACCATCCACACGGCGACAGTGCCTGTTACGAAGCTATGGTATTAATGGCGCAGCCGTTTTCTTATCGCTATCCTTTGGTAGATGGACAAGGAAACTGGGGGGCGGCAGATGACCCTAAATCGTTTGCAGCAATGCGTTATACCGAAGCGCGTTTATCTAAGTTTTCAGAAGTACTGCTTAAAGAGCTTGGCCAAGGCACTGTTGATTGGACGCCAAACTTTGATGGCACCATGGATGAACCTGTAGTATTGCCTTCTCGTTTACCGCATATTTTACTCAATGGTATAACGGGTATCGCCGTAGGTATGGCAACAGATATTCCGCCACATAACGTACGTGAAGTGGCTAGCGCATGTTGTTTATTACTTGATAAACCAAAAACAGAGCTTGAAGAATTACTTGAGCTTGTACATGCACCAGATTACCCAACAGATGCTGAAATAATTACCCCAAAAGCCGATATTCATAAAATATATAAAACCGGTCGTGGGTCAATCAAAATGCGTGCGGTTTACACCGAAGAGCATGGCGATATTGTTATTACAGCGCTGCCGCATCAATGTTCAGGTGGTAAAGTACTTGAGCAAATTGCAGCGCAAATGAACGCTAAAAAATTACCTATGATTGCTGATTTACGTGACGAGTCAGATCACGAAAATCCAACGCGCATTGTAATTATTCCGCGCTCAAACCGCATTAAAGCTGAGCCATTAATGGCGCACTTATTTGCAACCACCGATCTTGAAAAAAATTACCGCGTAAACTTAAACATGCTAGGCCTAGATGGTCGCCCGCAAGTTAAAGACTTGCGCTGTATTTTAAGTGAGTGGCTAACATTTAGACGCGAAACAGTGCGTCGTCGTTTACAGTATCGTTTAGATAAAGTATTAGCACGTTTGCATATTTTAGAAGGTTTATTAGCCGCCTTTTTAAATATCGATGAAGTGATTGAAATCATTCGCAGCGAAGACAAACCAAAGCCTGTATTAATGGAGCGCTTTGATTTAACTGATACGCAAGCAGAAGCTATTTTAGAATTAAAACTTCGTCATTTAGCAAAACTTGAAGAGTTTAAAATTCGCGGTGAGCAAGATGAACTAGCCAAAGAGCGTGATAAATTAGCGCAAATTTTGGGCTCAGAACGTCGTATGTCGACACTGCTTAAAAAAGAAATTCAAGAAGCCGCTGAAATGTACGGTGACGATCGTCGCTCGCCAGTGATTGAGCGCTCAGAAGCGAAAGCACTTAACGAAAAAGATTTAATCCCATCAGAGTCAGTCACTGTTGTGCTATCTGATAAAGGCTGGGCACGCGTTGGTAAAGGCCATGATTTAGATGTACAAGGCTTAAATTACCGTTCAGGTGATGGCTTTAGAGCCTCGGCTCGGGGTAAGAGCAATCAACCTGCTGTATTTTTAGATTCAGCAGGGCGGGCATTTGCAACCGATGCGCACAGTCTGCCTTCGGCGCGTAGCCAAGGTGAACCAATGACAGGTCGTTTTAACTTAACACCAGGTGCTAATTTTGAGCACGTGGTAATGAGTGAAGACGAGCAAGTATTGCTTATGGCGTCAGATGCAGGTTACGGCTTTATTACCGACTTTAAAGACTTAGTGAGTAAAAATAAAAATGGTAAAGCGCTGGTAAGTGTCCCTAAGGGTGGAATATTACTTTCTCCTATTAGGGTGAACGATGTTGCTAGTGATTACTGTATGGCTATTTCTAACGAAGGTCGCATGCTTTTATTCCCGCTGCGTGACTTACCAAAACTTAGCAAAGGTAAAGGGAATAAGATTATTTCTATTCCTGGAGCTAAAGTACAAGCCCGTGAAGAGTTTGTGAAAGTGCTTGCTGTTGTGCCACAAGGAAGCAGTGTTACGCTTCATGCTGGTAAGCGTAAACTAACGCTTAAACCATCTGATTTAGAGCATTATCATGGTGAGCGAGGGCGTAGGGGTAATAAACTACCGCGCGGCTTACAGCGTGTTGACGAAGCCGTTGTTGAGCTAACCCCACAAGATGATGAACCAATAGAAGCCATTAACGAAGAGTAACCAATTACTTTTTTGTATAAATAAAAACGGTCTGCATTTGCAGGCCGTTTTTGTTTTAAAATAAAGAGCTTGCATATTTCAGCGTACACTTGTGCGCTATTGACTCGTCTGTGTCACAAAATAACGCTATAATAATCATAATTGATCTTTGGAGAAACTCATTTGCTAGCTGTTATACGCGTTTTTATTATGCTGATGTTTATATTATTCAGTTGTATTTTTGGTTTATTACTTTCGATTGTAAGACCATTTCATCCCAATAATGTACATATTATAGCGGGCTGGTTTGGCTCAATGGCTAAAATGATTGGCGTTAAATTAGTTTTAACACGTCATAAAGATGCAATTGATGCAGGCCCTGCAGTTTATGTTGCTAATCATCAAAATAGCTACGACTTATTTACAGTGCCTGCAATGGTGCCTAAAAACTGCGTAAGTTTGGGGAAAAAGAGCTTAAAGTGGATCCCATTTTTCGGTCAGCTTTATTGGTTGTCGGGTAATATATTAATAGACAGATCGAATCGCTCTAAAGCAGCGGGAACTATCTCCAAAGCAGCCGAAAAAATTAAAAATAATGGCTTATCTGTATGGATGTTTCCAGAAGGCACACGAAGCTATGGAAGAGGGTTGCTACCGTTCAAAACAGGTGCTTTTCACACCGCAATGAGCGCAGATGTACCCATAATTCCGGTATGTATGAATACAACACATAAAAGCATTAAGCTAAATCGTTGGGATAATGGTACAATTTACATCGAAATGTTAGCGCCTATACCGCTTGATAAAGAAATTAGCGCGCGTGAGCATGCTAAAAGCGTGCATAGCATTATGGCTGCTAAAATAACTGAATTAGATGCTCAAGTGAGAGAAAAATAATGGAAAACTGGCGTGAAATAAGTGAAGACATCGTAAGTTCACTACTTGAAGATGGATCAGATCCTGAAATACTTTATGAAGTAGAACACCATTTTGTGTGTGAAGACTTCCCTAAACTAGAGCAAGCTGCATTGGCTGCTTTTAAATTAGGCTACGATGTTGAAGAGCCAGCAGAGCTTGAACTTGAAGATGGCAGTAAAATTTGGAGCTTTGACATTGTAGTTGAAGCTGAGCTAGACGTAGACGTTATTATGGAAGACGTTGATAAGCTAGCGCAACTAGCCGTTGAGTGCGATGTTGAATACGACGGTTGGGGCACTTACTTTCAAGAGTAATTAGCTGACTGTTATATAAAAGGGCGATCATTGCAAAGTGCTCGTCTTTTTTAATGCCTGTAAAAGCGTGCTAGCAAACATGCGCTGCCCTTTAGATAATCTCTAAAGGCGATTAACTCTTTGTTGCCTAAATCGATGTGGTAAGGGGCGTGAACAGGACGCGGAAGCTTTGCTCTGTTTTTACTTGCTTTCACATAAAGGTAAGCCAGTCGCATAACGTAGGAATTGCTACCTGGCTGGCTAGGTTATAAACCTCGCGCCGCGATTTAACAGCCCCTAGATTAAACTAATTTCAATCCACAAAAAAACACGCCGAATTCTGCTAAAAAATCTAATATGAGCTAAATTAAATTAACCATCTAGGTATTTTTAATACTTTATTTAAAGCTTATTGGTATTTTTTGTATAAATATCATTAATAAAATTATCTACAAAAAAGAATTCCTCCCACTGAGCTCAAATACCTCTTAAGTTTTTTAAGCTAGCTTTCACTAATATTTAATTTTTAAATTCTTATTTCAAATGCATCTTGTACTGCCATGCTTAAATTTTATTTATACAAATAGTACGAGGTAATTGGTTAACCAATGGTATTTTAGTGCATTAAACTGAACGTAAGCTTTACTACGTAAAATAAAAACTAATAAATTTTATTACTACAAAAGTATGATTTCTTGGTTGTTTAATAAATTACCAATTAAATTGTTATAATTAATGATTTTTTATTATTTTATATTTTGTTCCTCATCTGGGTTTTCTTTTTTATTTGATGTTTTTTTATTTTACTTGTTGATTTTAATTGCTTTAATTTATTTTTAATTCGGTTAATCTAAATGGAATTAATACTTATTACTTATTAAATAAATTGTTGCAAATTTATTACAAGCAATATAACTTATGTCTCAGCCCAGCTGGCTGTCATTATTGGTAATAATTATTTGTAGACCAAATTTGGTTTTTTAATCGTTTTATTGTTACCAATTTTACATAAAAACATAAATTAAAACCTGCTTACAGGCGGTGATCTAGGCTTGAGTGAAATACTCATTTAAAGCCATGTAGTAAGATTTTTCATGTACAGGTTTGGAGAAATAAAGATAATGATTAACCAAAAATCCCTATTTATGCTTGCAGCCATGACTGCAAGCTCAAGTTTTGTACAAGCGGCGACGATCAATAATGCTGGGTTTGAAGATGGTTGGAGTAACTGGAATGAAACAGAACCTGCAGCTATCTCAGGTAGTGCTTATAAGGGCTCTAAATCATTAAAAATTCAAGGTAGCCCAGGGCGTGTTTACCAGAATGTAGATGTAGATCGAAATACTCAGTACACGTTAAGTGCGTATGTACTTGGTAAGGGTCAAATCGGCATTAACGATCTTAATGGTTTGTTTAAAAATGAGAAATTTAACGTTTCTTCATGGACAAAAGTATCTAGAACTTTCACCACAGCAAATACAGGTACGCTACAAGTATTTGCCAAGCACGATAAGAGCTCAAACGATGTTCGTTTTGATAACTTTTCATTAACTAAGGGCACTTCAGGCGGCGGTGATACTGGCGGTGGCGACACTGGTAGTGGCTCTGGTATAGCAAGCAACATCACCAACGGTAGTATTTTTGACCTTGAAGGTAACAATCCTCATCCATTAGTAAATAGCAATACTTTAGAGTTTGTTCCTCTAGAAGCGCGTCATATCACTCCAAACGGTAATGGCTGGCGTCATGAATATAAAGTAAAAGAAAGTGCTCGTGCTGCAATGACCGAAACCTATGAGGTTTTTGAGGCAACTGTAAAAGTGGAAATGTCTGATGGTGGTAAAACGATTATTTCTCAACACCATGCTAGCGATACAGGTACGATTTCAAAAGTATATGTTTCAGATACTGATGAATCAGGTTTTGATGATAGCGTAGCGGGTAATGGAATTTTTGATGTATATGTTCGCTTACGTAACACCAGTGGTAAAGAAGAAAAACATGCACTAGGTACTATCAGAAGTGGTGGTTCATTTAATCTAAAAGTAGTAAATAATTACGGTGATGTAGATGTAACTGCACTAGGTACAACTTTTGGTATTCCGGTAGAAGATGATTCAGAGTCTTACTTCAAGTTTGGTAATTATCTCCAATCACAAGACCCATATACACTAGATGAGTGTGGCGAGTCAGGTAACTCAGATTCATTTAAAGAGTGCTTTAAAGATTTAGGTATTACTAAGGCTAAAGTAACAATGACTGACGTTAGTTACACGCGTAGAACTAATTAATTATTTATTTAGTAGTTTAGAAGGCCACCCAGTTTAAATTGAGTGGCTTTTTTTTATTTTTTAACGGGATAAACTTAATTTATACCATTGGCTTAATTAAGTGATCTATTTTGAGGTAAGAAAACCGTATCGACAACAAGGTGAAAATTCGTTATTTAGTTGTTATCACTAATTGCTCCTGCATTGCTCTACCTCCTGCATCCATGCAGTCGTATATCAGAAATTTTTAACGCAGTTAGCGTCAGATTTAATCCCTCAAATTGATTAAGCATTATTGCGGATTGGCACTATAACCATTTTTTATTTTTAAAATACACACCAATACCGCCAGTGAGCACAATTAAAAATATGACAAAAGCACTAAACGCATAAGGGCTCTCTGTACCAGGAATGCCTCCTACGTTTACACCTAAAAGCCCCGTTAAAAAGCCCAGCGGTAAAAAAAGTGCTGCCACTACAGACATAACATACATTCGCTGGTTTAACTGCTCAGAAACTTGGTTAGTGATTGTTTGCTGAATAATTTGCGCACGCTCAATCGAACTATCTAGCTCTTCAAGATAACGAATTAATAAGTTGGTGGTTTCATTAAGTTTTGCTTTATCGTCATCTAATAACCATAGGTAGTGGTTATTTACCATTGAACTAAGGGCTTCTTTTTGCGGTTTTAAATAACGTTTTAAGGCAATAGTTTGGCGTCGCAACTGTGATAAACCTTGGTTGTCAAACTTTTTACTTGGTTCATCTATTTCTTCTTCAAACTCGTCGAGTGTTTCATCTAGTGAGTCAATAACGCTTTGCATACGTGAGGTTAATTTTTGTGTTATAGAGCACACTAATTCAGAAATATTGCATGGGCCTTTATTTTCATTTAAACAGGCGAGCGTATCTTGCACCGATAATAAACGGCGCTTACGGGTAGTAATAAGAATGTCTTCGCTAATAAATAAACGAATTGAAACCATGTCTTCAGGGCTTTGTGCTGGATTTAAATTTACACCACGTAAAAATAACATGTGCCCGTTAGTTGTAGCCGTAATACGTGGGCGTGTTTCGTCAGCAATTAAAGACTCTAGTTCGTAATCGTTTAAGTGAGGCTGTGCCTTGAGCCACTCAACTGCCTCACTTTGGCTATAATCCATGTGCACCCAAAGTTTACCTTGGCTTGGTTGCCAGCTATTTAGCTCATTAGTGCTTCCAATAGGACGAGCGCCGCCTTGTCCATCAAGTACAAGTGCATGTAGTAAACCATTAATCATAATTAGTTCTCATAATAGTGTATTTTTAATACTGTTAACTATAGTGTATCTACTTAGTTGCTTACAGGCTTACCTTTACTTTTAATAAGTTAAGCTTAAATAGCAAAATATATGCAGAGCCTCTGTGTTGAGCAAAGTGGCATTAAAGTACGGCTTAGCAAGGCGTGCATTGTGTGACCAGTTGCTTAAAAAGATCAATTTAATTTACTAATCGACTAGATAAATTTATTTCGTTGGTGTTTTTTGACCTGTAGCGTATAAGTCACTTTTTTATTAAGGGCACATTTATGACAGCAAAGATCACAGTTGGTTGGCGTGAGTGGTTAAGTTTACCTGAGCTTGGTATTAACGAGATAAAAGCAAAAATTGATACTGGCGCTCGCACTTCATGTATTCATGCAATTAACATTGAAGAATACGAAGTTGACTCAGAAAAATGGGTTAAATTTACGGCCCAACCACTGCAAGATGATGAGCAAACGCAAGTCACTTGCAATGCAAAAGTTAAAAAAATGAAGTACGTAACCAGCTCAAGTGGGCAAAAAGAGCTACGCTACTTTATAGAAACTACATTACATGCAGGCGAGCATAGCTGGCCTATCGAGCTTACTTTAACAAGCCGTGCAACAATGAAGTTTAGAATGTTATTAGGGCGTACAGCCATGGAAAATCGTATAGTCGTTGACCCGGCTTTATCTCAACTATTAGGTCGTAAGGTTTAACTATGAAAATCGGTATTTTATCTCGTAACAGAAAGCTATATTCAACACGTCGCTTAATTGAGGCAGCAGAAGCACGCGGCCACGAAGTTAAAGTGATTGATGCATTGCGTTGTTATATGAATATCAACTCTGAGCAACCAGAAATTCACTATCGCGGTGAAAACTTAAAAGAATTTGACGCAATTGTCCCGCGTATTGGTGCATCGGTTACATTTTATGGCTGTTCGGTACTTCGTCAGTTTGAAATGATGGGTGTTTATCCTGTAAACGAATCAGTCGCTATTTCTCGTTCGCGCGATAAATTACGTTCACTTCAGTTACTTTCGCGCAAAGGCGTTGGTATGCCAGTAACAGGTTTTGCCAGCAAACCCGATGACGTAAAAGACTTACTAGAAATGGTAGGCGGTGCACCTGTTGTAATTAAATTACTTGAAGGCACACAAGGCATTGGTGTTGTACTTGCTGAAACACGCAAAGCAGCTGAAAGTGTTATTGAAGCGTTTATGGGCTTAAAAGCCAATATTATGGTTCAAGAATATATTAAAGAAGCGGGTGGGGCAGACATACGTTGTTTTGTACTAGGCGACAAAGTAATCGCAGCAATGAAGCGCCAAGCACAAGAAGGTGAGTTCCGCTCCAACCTTCACCGTGGTGGTAGCGCTACATTAGTTCGCATTACTCCAGAGGAACGTAAAACGGCAGTAGCAGCGGCTAAATCAATGGGCTTAAATGTAGCGGGAGTTGATTTACTTCGCTCATATCGAGGGCCACTTGTGATGGAAGTTAACTCATCACCGGGTTTAGAGGGCATTGAAATAGCAACAGGTAAAGATATTGCAGGTATGGTGATTGATTTCATCGAAAAAAATGCCTCAAGTAAAGGAACAGCAACACGTGGCAAAGGTTAAAATTAACCGTCCTTTTTCCTTATTAGGAGAAAATGTAGGCGTAGGCGAGCGTAAAACGCTTGCCTTAGAAGCTGCTAAGCTTTACACCCATTCACCACTTAACATTCCTATTGAAGTGGTTAATGGTGTAATGGAAGGCCCAGTGCTTATGGTGTGTGCGGCTATTCATGGTGATGAGCTAAATGGTGTAGAAGTTGTGCGTCAGTTACTTGCTAAAATAGATCCAAGCCAACTGCGCGGAACAATAATCGCTGTGCCTATTGTGAATGTGTTTGGCTTTATTCACAAATCGCGTTATTTACCAGATAGACGCGATATGAATCGCAGTTTCCCAGGTTCTGAACGTGGTTCATTAGCTGGGCGTATGGCTTATATGTTTTTTAATCAAGTGGCAGTACATTGTACTCACATTATTGATTTGCATACTGGCGCTATTCATCGTACTAATTTACCGCAAATTCGCGCTAATTTAGAAGATGAAGCAACCGCTGAAATGGCTAAAGCATTTGGTACGCCGGCGGTTATAAATGCATCCCTTCGTAATGGTTCATTACGCAGTGAAGCCGCAAACTTAGGTATACCTGTTATTACTTATGAAGCAGGCGAAGCGCTACGCTTTGACCCTATCGCTATTGCGGCAGGTGTGCAGGGCGTTGATTATGTTATGCGTCATTTAAAAATGATCCGTGGCAAGCGCCCTAAAAAATTACCAGATCCTATTATTGCAGGTTCGACTAGTTGGATACGTGCAGAGGTTGATGGCATTGTGCGTGCACAAGTATCACTAGGGGAGCATGTAACTAAAGGGCAAGTGCTTGCATATATAAGTAGCCCTCTAGGGGATTCTGAGCTTGAGCTTTTAGCGCCTAAAGGCGGTATTGTTATTGGTCAGCAGACGATGCCATTGGTAAATGAAGGTGATGCGGTATTCCACCTTGCTTACTTTGCAAATGACAATAGTTTAGTAGAGCAGCAACTAGAGAACTTTATTGATGAGATAAATGATTTAGATGACGAGCTTAAAACAGCTGAGCTAAATAACTAATAGCTAGGGCGTGTTTAACTTTGCGGATTGAAATTTGTTCAATCCAAGGAAGATTAAATCGCGGCGCGAGGTTTGTAACCTAGTGGGCTAAGTAAAAACCGAGTAACAAAGAGTTTATCGCCCCTAGGCAGAACCCGAAGGGCAGCGCATGTTTGGCATTTATGCTGCGTTATCGCCTATTTATGGGGAGTAACCACACTTCATAGGCTCTGCCTTGCCTAAAAACCAAACATACTGCTGCAAATTCAACCATCAAAGATCAACACGCCCTAGTCTTAATTTTGGCTAGTTAAGCATTAAAAAGCCGCAGTAGGTATTTTGACTACTGCGGCTTTTTTGTGAATATGATTTTTTAACTATGTTTTTTTAGGACCAATAATACGCTTTATAACAGGGGTTTTAGTTGGCTTTGGTTCTTTATTCAAAACCATGACAGGACGGGTCACAAATAAATTGTTAGGGTAAATTACACGGTGCCCATCAATATGTTCAAGTACTACATTCATTAAGCCCATTTCAGCAATGCGCCCTTCAACATGATTCGCACCATCAATAATTCGTACCCAATAACCAACGCGGCAATCGTTTTGAATAAACATCAGTAAAAATGCGGTGAGGTTACTCAATAATGACCAAGCGGCAAAAAGTGCTACCCCTAACATGGCAAATAAAGAAGAGCCTAAAACCAATAAACCACGCAGCTCTATACCCCAAAATACTAAAACCAAACACAGTACTACAAAGGCGAGTATAATTTTTAGTAAAAGCTCTGCACGGTATTTTCGGTGTAAATCTACTTTGCCTTTAATCGCTTTTTCGAGTAGTTTTTTGGTTATTTTTAATAGAAGAGGGAAAACCAAAATAGCGATTATAGTTACAACCAACTTATATTGTGATGCAAACAATTCTAAAACTTCTATTATTTCCACATTAGGTCCTGAACTTTCATAACAATTTAATGCAATTGGTATTAGTTTAACGTGTTTGTATTATTTAAAAAGTGTTTTTAACGCTTACTAGCCACTGGACTGAGTCTACATCGTCGTAGCTATCAACAGGGGCGGCAATATCAATGTGGATCATGGTTCCTGAATTTGCGCGACTCGGTGCCAAACGCAGACCAACGCCTACATTTTTCAATACATGTGCATTTTCACCGTTATCTTCATCGTTAAACCATGCTCTGCCTACATCTACAAATGCTGCGCCACCCACTTTAAATAGTTGTAGTAAATCGTACTCCCAGTAATAGCGCTTTTCTAAATTAACTAAAAAGCTGCGGTCGCCATGTTGATAATCCATTGGGTAACCACGCAGGCCTGTTTCGCCACCTAAAGTAAGCTGTTGATCAGCAGTCAGGTTTTTGGCGTATTGCACGCGGGCTTTAACATACCAAGATTGGTCTTCACTGGTATTTAAATAATATTGTACTTGGGTGGTGGCCATAAAGTTTTCGAGTTTTTTCTGTTCTTTATTCCAATAGCCATCAATATCAGCACTAAAACGCCATAAGGTATTATCGTTAGTAAAGTGGGCTTTTTTAAAGTTAAAAGAATACACCGCGCGGCTGTCGTCATTACTTAATGACTCATCTGAATAGCCAATTAAGCTTTTAATATTCCAACCTAAATTTAAATCCTCAGTGCGAGATATACTGTCGAAGTTGCGTACTTTTATGTAGTTATCTTCAAACCAATGGCCGCTTATAAAGGGGTAACTTAAGCTTCTGTCATCGGCAAGTGGTGCAAATGTAGTGTCTATAGCTTCAAAGGTATGTTGCTCATCGGTATAGCCTAACGTTAGTCGCTGGGTCCAATTATTATTAAGCGCTTTAGAGTGTCCTATAAATACACGGTTTAAATCGGTAGTTTGATCAAATTCGCTAAACTCTTCGCCGCGTTTATATAATGACTCTTCGCGCTGCTCAGAATAGCTTAAAATACCGTAACTAAAGGGGGTGTCAATTGCGTAAAATGGATAGGTTAGCTCAAGCAAATGGCGCTTGCCGTCGCTGTTATCGGCGTACTCTAAACGGCCTCGGTAGCGAGTAGATAAAATATTAGGATCGTCGTAAACAAATAAGTAACCGCTGCGATCGCTGTCAGTGGTACGCGAAAAAGAAAGGCGCTTACCCCACCCAAGCAGGTTAGATTCTCTAAAACCTATACTCGATTTGTTTTCTCCACCGCTACGACTAAAGTTCACTTCAGGTAAAAGTGTCCATAAATCACGGGTAACCACTTCTACATTAACGTCGCCGTCGCAGTTTTCGGTAGCACTAATTTGTGCATCATATAAGTAGCTTTCTTTGCGAAGTAAACGCTCAGATTCTGCGAGCTTTTTAGCGTCGTACTTGTCACCTGGGGAGAATAATAAAAGGTTATTAATGACATCGGGCTCTGTTTGAATGTGAGCGCGATTAGCAAAACGGAATAGGGCATTATTTTCCTCTTCAAGCTCAGTATTAAATACATTAAGTTGCTTGAGCTTTATTGAGGCTATTTTAGCGTTACTATTACTGTGCGTGAGGGTTGTTTTGTCTTGAACTTCTCGGCGTAGGTTTTTATTTGTGCTTAAATCTGTCTGTTCTACAAGGCAGTTATCAGTTTTCATTGAAGATTGTTGTGCGAACGTATTAGGCACATAAAAGCTTAAAACCGTTAAACTAATACAACATTGTGCTATCCATTTCTTGCTCACCATTAAACCTCTTACTGCTACGTAGCAAATGACTATCGTAATATCAGCTTACATCATTGTTATTATAATGTAAGTAAAAGGTATGGATTTTGAAATTAATTAATTGTTACTCATATTCACTTTTGTTAATAGCCAGCTGGTTTGCAGCGACCTATGCGCTAGGCATTAAAAGCTAGCTTAAATAAAATGCTAAAGCGGCGAGTAAGTGTTCAGCTTCATGACCTTCGGCATTAATCCAGATGCTTTGGCTGTAATGCTCATAGTTTAAATTAAAGGTTTGATGATTATAGGTAAAGCGAACTTGGTGGCGATCGGCGCCTGCAGAGTACTCATTGAGTGTTACTTCGTCTGAGTGTAAAAATAATGTACTCCACAGCTCAAAGTCTTCATCGTTTGGTAGCTCAATGGGATTAATCAAAATACATTTGTGTGTATGGTCATATTCTATTTGGGTCATAATGCTCTTAATTAGTAGCTAGGTAATGTCGAATTGCCGTTAAAAATTCGCCGCCGTACTTATTTAACTTAGTAAAACCAACACCTGAGACCTTTAAAAATTCACTGTCGTTTGTTGGCATAAGCTGCGCCATTTCGGCTAACGTTTTATCATTAAATACTACATAAGGTGGCACATCGTCGGCATCAGCAAGTTCTTTACGAAGTGCGCGCAGGCGAGCAAACAGTTTTTTGTCGTAATTAAATTGCGCTAACTTATCTTGATAAACGTGTTTGGCTTGCAGGCGTGGCTCGGCTAATTGCAGTGCGTATTCACCTTTTAAAATTACACGCGCGGCTTCTGTTAATCTAAGTGATGCACCTTGTGTTATATCTTGGCTAAGTAAGCCTTGATGAATAAGCTGGCGTAAAATACTGAGCCAAAACTCACTGCTTTTATCTTTACCTATGCCGTAGGTACTTAACTCATGATGATTATTATCGCGGATGCGGCTCGTGTTTGCACCGCGAAGTAATTCAACAATATAACCAAGTCCAAAACGTTGTCCCGCTCTGTACACACACGAAAGTGCTTGCTGGGCGACTAACGTACCATCAAAGCTTTTTGGCGGATTTAAGCAAATATCGCAGTTGCCACAAGGTTCGCGTTGATATTCACTAAAGTAGTTAAGTAATATTTGACGACGACATGTTTGCGCTTCGGCAAAGCTTGCCATTGCGTTAAAGCGTTGTTCTTCTACGCGGCGGCGTTGCTCGTCGTCTATGTCTTCAAAAAAGCGCCTTACGCGACCTATATCAGCTGGGTCAAAATACATTATAGCTTCTGTGGCAAGTCCATCTCGCCCAGCTCGACCTGTTTCTTGATAGTACGACTCTATACTTTTTGGAATATCGTAATGCAGTACAAAACGCACATTAGGCTTGTTTATGCCCATGCCAAAAGCAACGGTTGCGACCACTATTTGTATATCGTCACGGGCAAACCCGGTTTGTACAAATTGCCGTTGCTCGTTACTCATACCAGCATGATAAGCGGCAGCGTTTAGTCCAGCATCTGCAAGCTTTTCAGCAATGTCGTCTACGCGTTTACGGCTGGTGCAATAAATAATACCGCTTTGGCTTTTTTGCTCCTTTAGGTAGCGAAGCAATTGCACCATAGGTTTAAATTTTTCTTCTATGGTGTAACGAATATTGGGGCGATCAAAGCTGCCAGTATGAATATAAGGCTGTTGTAGTTTTAATTGCTCAACTATATCAAACCGTGTGGCTTTATCGGCGGTGGCGGTTAATGCCATCATTGGGACATGTGCAAAACGTTGCTTTAATTCGTTTAAGCGAAAGTAGTGAGGTCTAAAGTCATGACCCCAATGCGACACACAGTGCGCTTCGTCAATGGCAAATAAACCCACATTTAAATGCGATAAACGCTCTAAAAATTCGCGTTGTAATACTTTTTCAGGCGCCACATATAAGAGCTTAATTTGCCCCTGATGAAGCTGTTGATACACCAATTGCTGTTCTTCTCGTGCTAAGCTGTTATTAACGTAAGCGGCTTTTACCCCAAGAGCTTGCAGTTGCGTTACCTGATCTTGCATTAGCGATATAAGCGGAGATATAACAATAGTTACGCCTTCGAGTACTAAAGCAGGGATTTGGTAGCACACCGATTTTCCGCCGCCAGTAGGAAGCAATACAAGCGAGTCTTGACCGTTAATAGCGGCATCAATAACTGCTTTTTGACCGTCGCGAAATTCACTGTAGCCAAACACTTGTTTGAGGACAGTTTCGGGTTTACGCACAAGGGTGCTAGAAGGTGGAGTTGATGTATTCATTGGCGGGTATTTTAGTGGTTTTTTAGTGAGATGTCTTTAGCTGAGTTACTTGATAAATTATTTAAGTGGAGTCTCGTAGTTTTACACTATGTATGTTTTACTCATCTTACCTGTTTTGACATAGAGAATAATAATGAATAAAGAAATGTTAATTGAACAAGTGGGCGCGTTATTTGTAAATGGCATGCCGTTTAACCAGTTTTTAAAAATATCGGTTGAGTCGTTAAGCCCTGAACAGGCCAAAATTACGTTCCCGTGGCAGGATGTACTCATTGGTAATCCTGCGCAAAAAATACTCCATGGTGGTGTTATTTCAGCCGTACTTGATAATGTAGGCGGTATGCTCGCTGCAGCAAGTGTAATTGATAAACTCACCGATTTAGATATCACAAGTGTGCAAACAAAATTAGCCACGCTTGGGACTATCGACTTACGTACTGATTATTTGCGCCCTGGTAAAGGAGAGAGCTTTACTGCCAGCGCAACACTTATTCGTTCAGGTAATAAAGTATGTGTATGCAGAATGGAATTACATAACGAACAGTCTGTTCAAATTGCTTTTGGAACCGGCACGTATTTAGTTGGATAAAACGCGTATGGCAAGTAAACTAGCGGCCTTTTAAATCACTAAGTGTTTATTATGTCGATTGATACTGAGCAGCGTAAAGGTGCTATTTTTGCTTGTCTTGCTTTTCTAATGTGGGGCCTTGCGCCAATATACTTTAAGTTGATTCAGCATGTTTCTGCTTTTGAAATTTTAATGCATCGGGTTATTTGGTCGGTTGTGTTTTTAGTATTGGTAGTAAGTGTTTTACGGTATTGGGGTAAAATTAAACGCATTATCGTTCAACCTAAGCTTTTGCTTATGCTTGTTATAACCTCTGCACTGCTTGGGTTTAATTGGGGTTTATTTATATGGGCTATAAATAATAATCACATGCTTGATGCAAGCTTGGGCTATTACATAAATCCTCTTTTAAATGTATTACTGGGTATGCTTTTTTTAGGCGAACGCCTGCGTAAATTCCAAGGCGTAGCAGTAGCCCTTGCCTTTAGCGGTGTAGTGCTGCAGCTAATTAGTTTTGGCTCGTTTCCGGTAGTTGCCTTTTCACTGGCTATATCATTTGCACTTTATGGTTTATTACGTAAAAAGTTACCGGTTGAAGCCTTGCCTGGCATTTTACTCGAAGCACTTATATTACTGCCTGTTGCACTTATTTATTGGTGGTTAATGGTGCCTACAGCAACATCAAGCCTGCCAGCTAACGATTGGCATACTAATGTACTACTGATTAGTGCAGGTATTGTAACTACATTACCACTGCTGTGTTTTACCGGTGCAGCTAAGCGTTTGCAATATACTACACTTGGCTTTTTTCAATACATTGGGCCAAGCTTAATGTTTATACTAGCTGTGGTGTTTTATGGTGAAGTGTTTGATGCAGAGCGTGTAGTAACATTTGCATGCATTTGGAGTGCACTGGCTATTTTTAGTTGGGACTCTTACCATCAATCACGCAAACGTAAAAAAGCGGCTATTACAGCCGCAGAAGTATAATTAACTAATAAAATGGTTAACTAACTACTTTATTACGACCAGATTCTTTAGCGTCGTAAAGCTTTAAGTCGGCCTGTTTTAAAAGTTCATCAATTTGATAAACAGGCCCGTTTGCAAAGCCAATAGAAATGGTGAATTTTATTTTAGCTTTACTAAACTCTTGGCTATTCATTTCTATAAAATACCTAAAGCCTTCAAGGCGTTTAAGGGCTTCTTGTTTATCTACATCTATAAAATAAACTGCAAACTCTTCACCACCTAAGCGCGCTACTAAGTGCTTTTTAAAGTATTTACTGAAGCAAATAGAGAGCCCTTTTAATACTTCGTCGCCAACATCGTGCCCGTATGTATCGTTAATTGATTTAAAGTGATCAATATCAAGCATAGCTAAAGCACCGTCACCTTTAGTATGTTTTATTTGCTTTAATGATTTTTCAGCTTCTTCAAAAAAGTAACGACGATTTGGTAAATTAGTTAAATAATCCGTGTTGGCTTGTCGCCTTATGGTGGCTATAAGTTCTAACATATCGACGTTTTGACTAAGCCTGCAGTAAAACTCTTCGCTATTAAAAGGTTTGTGCAAATAATCGTTTGCGCCATTTTTTAAAAATAAGCTAGAAAGCCCTACAGAGTCAGAACCCGAAATACCAATAATAGCCTTTTCATCATTGCTATATAAGCGGCGAATCTCGCTACATAGTTCATCGCCATTCATGTTGGGCATTTCATTATCAGTAATAATAACTGAGATATCAGGTGAAGCTTCAAGGAGGTTTAACGCTTCTTGTCCGTCTTGCGCTTCAATAATTTGATACTTATGGCGCACTAATAAACTACAAATGTATCGTCGGGTCGATTTAGAGTCGTCAACAACGAGTACTTTTACATTTTCGTTACGAGGCAGGCGCTGTAACTGTTTTTCGAGGTACTGATAAGCTTGTTTATTTTCTTTAATGATGTAATCGATGATTGGGTATTTTTCTACAGTGTCGCGAGTTTTTTTATCAATATTGCCCGTCATTACAATAGTTGGAATGTCTGCATTAATAGTACAAGGTACAGCTTCACCAGATGGGGCATCAGGTAATATGAAGTCAACTACAGCGCAAAAATAGCTATTTTTACTTATAAGCTCTTTTGTTTGCGCTAATGACTCAGCTATATCAACTTCATAACCAGCCTTAAGCGCGATGTGCTTTTGCACTCGCGCCATGGCAGGTGTATCTTCAACTATTAGTATTTTTCGCGTCACGGAACAACCCTATATATATTTTGCAAAAATATTTGCTTATACAAGTTGTAACTGTTAAAACGCAAAAAAGCAAATAACTTAAGTACTTACAGATTATCCGCTTCTGAATAATACTCTTGGCTAATCGGTGCCGGGCTCGACATTTTTGAACGGCCAAATAAAGTATGAAACTTAGTTTTGCAGGTCGTTAGTTTTAAGTATTTTACCCAAGCTCGTTCGATTGGGTTGGTAGGTTCTTGTGAGCCAGTTACGACTGCTACAAACTGTTCTTGGTGTTCGTTTTGCGGCTCAATTGTTTTACTGTATAAGCCTTTTAAAACAACTCCGTGTTGTTCAAGTATGCTGGCTTCTAATAAGGTGAAGTTTCCGCTGCGGCTAAAGCCTCGTGGAAAGTTTTGATCATCATAAAATTGACGTTGGCTAACAAATGCTTGGCGTAGTAATGAAATGTTATTGCTCATAGCTTTATCCTCATACCTTAGTAATTAGCTGGAGTATGATGCAAGTTTGGCAATTTATTAAACAAATTATTTTTATCGTGAGGATAAAAAATTGGATATCGATTTATTAAAAACATTCGTTGAGGTAGTGCGTACGCGTCACTTTGGTAAAGCGGCCGAAAACCTTTATATTACGCAGTCTGCAGTGAGCTTTAGAATTCGCCAATTAGAGCAAGGGCTTGGTGTTAATTTGTTTATTCGCCAGCGTAATAACATTCAACTTACAGCACCTGGCGAGCGCTTATTACCCCATGCACAAATGATTATTACGGGCATGCAACGCGCCAAAGTGGATGTTGCGCTTGCCGATAATATGCATAAGCAAATTAGCTTAGCAGGAACGCCTAATATTTGGGATGCTTTTTTACAGTTTGGTATAACAAATATTGTATCAGCGATGCCGGGCGTGTCATTAGTCGCAGAAGTTAAAGCACAACAAGAAAGCACTCGGCTGTTATTAGAACGCACGCTTGATTTGGCAATATTGTTTGATCCACCAAAAGTAGACGAGTTAGTGGTAGAGAGAATTTGTGAGTTGCCAATCATTCCCGTAAGCGGATACGACACTGCAACGAACGAAAACTTTTTTGATAATCAGTATGTATATGTTGATTGGGGAACTACTTTCTCACTTTGGCATGCGCGTCAGTTTACCGGTAAAACACCGCCTTATTTTAGAACCAGCACAGGACGTATTGCACTTGATTTAATACTGCAATGTGGCGGCAGTGCATTTATACCTCAAGTATTGGTAGAAGGGCATTTAGAAAAAGGTGAACTGTTTCATGTTAAAGATGTAGAAAATACCTCGCGAGACGTGTTTATAGCGTATCACAGAGACAACGAGCAAAAAGAGTTAATAGAAACCTTAGTTAATTTACTATCGCAAATGACGCCAAGCTTGTCATTAAAGAAAAGTAAGTAAGTTCGGCCGTTTATTAGGCTTTCATGTTATTTTGATTTCAAATTTAATGCATTTTTATTAATAAAAAAAGACATTAATATTTCCATTGTAATATTACTGTCATTTAGCGGTGACAAAATGCAGCAGTTTTAAAAATTAGTCTTTTGTGATTATCCAAGGAAATAACATGAAATTTGTAAAATCGAGCTTATGCTTAGCACTATTAAGTGGTTTATCTTTTAATGCACTTGCTGATGTAGACATTTACGGTAAAGCGAATGTAACAGTGCAATCATCTGATGATGGCGAAGGGTCTTTTACTGAGATAAAAAGTAATGCATCTCGTCTTGGTGTTAAAGGTTCTGAAAAAATAAATGATAGTTTAGAAGCGGTATATAAGTTTGAGTTTCAAGTGGATGTGTCTGATGCTGATTCAAAAGGCGATAACGACGACAATATTTCTGCGCGTAACCAATACGTTGGTTTAAAAGGTGCGTTTGGTCAGGTTGTAATTGGTCGTAACGATACTGCGCTTAAGCAATCTCAAGGTAAGTTAGATTTATTTAACGACCTTGAAGGCGATATTAAAAATGTATTTAAAGGTGAAAACCGTTTAGGGAATACAGTTAGTTATTCATCAAACTCATACGAAGGTTTTAAAGTACTTGCTACTTTTGTAGCTGAAGATGATGTAGACGCTGATAACGGTTACTCAATGGCGGTTACTTACGGTGACGTGGCACTTAAAAAGAGCGCAGTATATGCCTCTATCGCAGCCGATAGTGAAGTAAATGGCTACGATGTAGTACGCGCGTCAATCCAAGGTAAAGTTGAAAACTTTAAGTTAGGTGCTATGTACCAAACACAAGAAAAAGTTGACGGCAGCGCAGAAGCGGATGGTTATCTATTAAATGCAGCTTACAGCATGGGTAACAACACATTTAAAGTGCAATACCAAGACATGGATTTTGACGACAGCGACGATAAGTCAGCAATATCAGTTGGTCTTGATCACAAATTAAATAAGAACATTAAAGTATTTGGCTTTTACTCAAGCTTCGATATGGACAACAACGTTGACCAAGACTACGTAGGCTTAGGTATGGAATACAAGTTTTAACTATTCGCTAAATTAGTTAAAACACTCCCTTTTTAACCGCGCTCTTTTGAGTGCGGTTTTTTTTGCTTTAAATTATTTACTTAGCCGCCCATAATAGAGCTTCATTTGGAATGAGGTGCGAGTCCTCGACTGTTCCCGCAACTGTAATTAGCGCAAAGCTTTAAGTCAGATACAAATGGTATAATACCAATTTTATTAAAAACATGATCTTTCTAGCGAATAAAATAACTTACTAACTTCGTTAAAAATTATTCATATAGAACAAGTATATGTCATAATTTCCGCCTTGTTATTAAGCTATTTATTTGTCGCTATAATAAATCACTAATTTAATGCAATTGGTATGAATTCTTTTAACGAGCGGGTTTACTCATTTTTTCTTGTAGTGCATTAGTATTTTTATCGCATTTTTAGTGAGTTTAACCTAGGGTCTGTTGAACTTTGCGGATTAAAATTTGTTCAAACTAGGGGCTATTTAATCGCGGCGCGAGGTTTGTAACCTAGTGGGCTAAGTAAAAACCGAGCAACAAAGAGTAAATAGCCCCTAGGAAGAACCCTTTGGGCAGCGCCTGTTTGGCATTAATGCTACGTTATCGCCCATTTATGGGGAATAACCACACTACATAGGCTCTGCCTTGCCTAAATACCAAACAGACTGTTGCAAATTTAACCTTGAAAGATCAACAGACCCTATCTAGGACTGACTATTGCACACTCAAACGCCATTAAATATACCATTACTAAACGTTAAAAACGTATCGTGGGGTATTGGCAATAAAACGATCCTCAAAAAAATAAACCTTAAAATAACCACAGGTAAATTTGTTGGTTTAATTGGACCTAATGGCGCAGGTAAATCGAGTTTATTGCGTTGTTTATATCGTTTTAATAAACCCAGTGATGGCGTTGTAGAGTTTAACAACACCGATATTTGGCAGCTAAAAAGCGATGAGTACGCAAAAAAAGTAGCGGTTGTTTTGCAAGAAACCCCGTCGCAATTTAACTTAAGCGTATTTGATGTTATTGCGCTTGGGCTAACGCCTCATAAATCGCTATTTAGCTCGGTAACTAACATTGATAAACAAAAAATCACCCAAGCTATCAACACTGTAGGGTTGGCAGATCATAGCGGTCAAAGCTTTGAGTCACTTTCGGGTGGTGAAAAGCAACGTGCCTTGATAGCCCGCGCCATAGTCCAGCAACCTCAGTTGTTAATAATGGACGAACCAACTAGCCATTTAGATGTTAAATACCAAATACAGGTAATGGAGCTTGCTAAATCGTTGGGTGTAACGGTGTTTGCATCGTTTCACGATTTAAACTTAGCTTCTGCAATGTGCGATGAACTAGTGGTTATTAAAAATGGTGAAATTACACATACAGGCACGCCAAGTGAGGTATTAACCGAAAACATGCTAGGCGACGTTTTTGGTGTCTGCGCCCAAGTAAATAATCACCCGCAAATATCGAAGTCGGGAAATAGCATCCCTCATATCACTTACTTTTATGGTTACGAATAATATGAGCGCAGTTAATAATCGCCACTCACTTGCGCTATTCATCAGTGCTGCAGCTGCTTTATTTAGCTTATTTGCAGCACTTAGTTTTGGCGCAGCAGAGACCTCACTTCAAGATGTATTTAATAGCTTTTTGCTCTCAAATGATGCGTCTTTTAATACGCGTATTATTTTTGAACTAAGAATGCCACGCACATTACTCGCCTTTTTAGCAGGCTCTGGCTTAGCAATTGCGGGGCTTATTTTACAAACGGTAACGCGCAACCCTTTAGCCGATCCTTACTTATTTGGTATATCGTCGGGTGCTTCATTTGGGGTGGTGTTACTTATGGCATTAGCAGGTATTAGCGCAGGTTTTATGTTATCGGCAGCAGCATTGCTGGGTAGCTTACTCGCCATGAGTTTATTAATACTTATTGCAGGTAGGCAGCAAAGTGCACAGGTAGAATCAATGTTATTAGCTGGTGTTGCTCTGTCGTTTTTATTTAGTGCATTTACCAGCTTGCTGCTTTATTGGAGCGACCCTCAGGCGGTAGCCGCTATTTTATTTTGGACACTGGGCAGCTTTTCGCGTGCGCAGTGGGCTACGCTTTGGTTGCCTTTATTGGTAATTACATTGTGTACGTTTGTAATGCTGAGCTTTAGAAGGCAGCTCAATGCTATGTTGCTGGGCGATGAAAGCGCAATTACATTAGGTGTGAGGGTTCAGCGCGTTAGAATACTTATGCTGGTTTTAAGCTCATTAATTACCGCTGTGCTGGTGGCTATGTGTGGTGGTATTGGGTTTGTAGGATTAATGGTGCCGCATATTGTGCGCTTTTTTATATCCCAAGGCACCATCGCTGGCTTACTGGTAACCAGCTTGGTGGGCGGTACATTTATGGTGTGGGTTGATGTACTTTCGCGCTCATTGCTGAAAAACCAAGAACTGCCCGTAGGTGTTATTACTGCAGCTATTGGTAGCGTGTTCTTTCTAAGTTTATTGTTTTTTAGAAAGCGAAGGGTGTAATTCCATGAAAACCTTAATGGTGCAAGGCACTACATCAGATGCTGGTAAAAGCACTTTAGTTGCTGCCCTTTGCAGGGTGTTTGCTAAGCGAGGGGTAAAGGTTGCGCCTTTTAAACCACAAAATATGGCACTTAATAGCGCAGTAACAAAAGATGGCGGCGAAATTGGTCGTGCGCAAGCTTTGCAAGCAATAGCAGCTAAAGTAGAGCCAGAAATAGACTTTAACCCTATATTACTTAAGCCTAATAGCGACACGGGCGCACAAGTAATTATTCACGGAAGAGCCATTAGTAATATGGAAGCGGGTAAATATCACGACTATAAAAAAGTGGCGATGGATGCAGTAATAACCTCACATAACCGCTTAGCTAAACGCTTTGAATTACTCCTTGTTGAAGGGGCAGGCAGCCCCGCTGAAATAAATCTGCGTGAAAACGATATTGCTAACATGGGCTACGCCGAAGAGGTCGATTGCCCAGTAATTATAATTGCTGATATTGATAAAGGCGGCGTATTTGCACACTTGGTAGGTACGCTTGCGTTGTTAAGCGAGTCAGAACAAGCGCGCGTAAAGGGTTTTGTTATAAACCGCTTTAGAGGCGATATAGGTTTGCTGCAAGGCGGGCTTGATTGGCTTGAAGAATACACAAACAAACCCGTACTTGGCGTATTACCTTATTTACACGACCTTGCGCTTGATGCTGAAGACGCCGTCGCAATTGATAATAACGTAACTAACGCCACAATTAATATTGCAGTGCTGCTTGTACCCCACATTAGTAACCACACCGATTTTGATGCACTGCGTTTGCACCCAAACATTAATATAAATTATGTGCGCCATACGCAAACGATCCCAGACGTTGATCTGATAATTCTCCCAGGCAGTAAAAATGTGCTGGGTGATTTAAGTTTTTTGAAAAATGAAGGCTGGGACACTCAAATTAAGCGCCACTTACGCTATGGTGGCAAAGTACTTGGTATTTGTGGCGGCATGCAAATGCTAGGCAATACAATCAATGATCCAGATGGTATTGAGTCATCATTAAAACAAGTAAATGGACTTGCCCTGTGCGATTTTGAAACCACGCTAACAACGCAAAAAGTATTAACTAAAATAACCGCTACACTGCTTTTAAATAACCAACAAACACCCTGTAGTGGTTACGAAATACATGCAGGGATTAGCCAAGGTGCAGCGCTTAATAAGCCATTTTTAACCTTTGATGAAAGCCACCCACATGGTTTTATGTTCGATGGCTTTATTAGCGATGATAACGCCATTGCGGGCACTTATTTACATGGCTTGTTTGATGAAGCCGATGCTACATCGCAAATTTTAAAATGGGTAAAACCAAGCGCCTCAATTAACCCAATTAGTATTGCCACTCATCGCGAGCAGCAGTTAGAACGATTAGCAACCATGTGCGAAACGCATTTAAACATACAGCAAATTATCTCGATTTATGAAGGGCACAATAATGACTGAACAAAACAACGATAAGCATAAGCAGCGTCAACAAAAAGTAAAAGAACAAGTGGATGCACGTGTTGCCGCCGCACAAGATGTAAAAGGTATTTTTCAGGTAATTACCGGTAACGGTAAAGGTAAATCAACCTCAGGCTTTGGCGTTGTAGCACGCTGCGTAGGGCATGGTAAAAAAGCAGCCGTTTGCCAATATATTAAAGGTACGTGGGAATGTGGCGAGCGTAATTTATTACAAGGTGCAGGCGTTGAGTTTGTTGTAATGAACACCGGTTTTACTTGGGATACGCAAAATAAAGAAGCCGATACTGCAGCCGCGCAGGCAACATGGCAAGAGTCAAAACGTATGCTTGCTGATAGCAGTATTGATTTAGTATTACTCGATGAGCTTACGTATATGGTGACCTACGGCTACGTTGATTTAGATGAAGTGGTAACAGCGCTTAATAACCGCCCACCAATGCAGTCAGTTATTATTACAGGGCGTGCAGCGCATCGTACTTTAACAGACCTTGCCGACACAGTAAGCGAAGTGCGTAATGTAAAACACGCATTCGACTCAGGCATAAAAGCGCTTGAAGGGTTTGATTACTAATGTTTAAAGCGTTTTTTATTGGGCTGCTGCTTTTTAGTGTATCGGGCAGTGCACTTGCAGAGCAGGCTAATGATTCTAAAAAGCTGCGAATAATCGCGCTTGCACCGCACATTGTCGAAAACCTATTTGCCATAGGGGCGGGCGATAATATTGTGGGCACGGTTGATTACGCCGACTACCCAAGTGAAGCCCAAAGTATTGAGCGCATAGGCGGTTATTACGGTATCTCGCTTGAAAAAGTATTGGCGCTTAAACCCGACTTAGTTATTGCATGGAAAAGCGGAAATCAAAGCGAAGATCTAGCCCAAATAGAGCGCCTTGGCATAAAAGTATATTTAAGTAACCCCACTACAATCGCTGGTGTAGCCGACGAGTTACTTACTTTTGGTGAATTTACAGGGAACATTAAGCAAAGCCAGCAAGCGGCAAGCGCATTTAAACATAAGCTAAATGGTATTGTTAAAAGCCAGCAAGATAAAAAAAATATTACCGGATTTTATCAGTTATGGGCTGAGCCCATGATGACAGTAAGTAAAAATACGTGGATAAGCCAACTGATTGAAACATGCCATGTAAGCAATGTATTTGCACAGAGCGTTACAGATTACCCGCAAATTAGTATCGAAAATGTCATTGTTACTAAGCCACAAGTTATTATTATCCCTGATGAAAAATCAAAAACACCACAGCCGGTTGTTAATTGGCAAAAGTGGCCAGAAGTACCAGCAGTTAAAAATGATCAATTTATTAGCGTAAATGCCGATTTATTACATCGTTTTACCCCGCGCATGCTAGATGGACTCGCGGATATGTGTGATAAAATAGACGCATCACGTAAACAGATTAAGAGTACACAATGAGCGATTGGGCTACATTTTTAGAAAGTGAATTACAGCAACCTTACATGCAGCAAACGTTAGAGTATGTGGCTAATCGCCGCAATGAAGGTGTTGCTGTTTACCCGCCTGAAGCTCAAGTATTTAGTGCTTTTGATGCCACCGCACTAAATGACATCCGCGTTGTAATTTTAGGACAAGACCCATACCACGGAGAAGGGCAAGCGCATGGCTTGTGTTTTTCGGTATTGCCTGATGTAAAAAAGTTGCCACCGTCGCTTAAAAATATGTACAAAGAGTTAGCTGTCGATATCAGCGGATTTATTATTCCTGAGCATGGTTACCTGCAAAGCTGGGCAGATCAGGGCGTGTTTTTACTCAATACAGTATTGACCGTTGAGCAAGGGCAAGCGCATTCACATAAGCATTTAGGATGGGAGCAATTTACCGATAATGTAATTGCGCATATTAATAAGCACTGCGAAGGTGTGGTATTTATTTTATGGGGTGCACATGCACAAAAAAAAGGTAAAGGCATAGATAGCGCTCGCCATCATGTTTTAAAAGGGCCGCACCCATCGCCGCTTTCGGCGCATAGAGGCTTTTTTGGTTGTAAGCATTTCTCACAAACGAATAAGTTATTGCAAGCCCAAAAAGATAAGCCAATTAACTGGCAAATCTAATTTATTCTAAAGAACTCAAATTGTTTAAACCATTAAAAAAGGCTTCCAGATTCTGGAAGCCTTTTTGTTTAGTTGGGGCGTATTGAATTAAAAATCGAGCTCATCAATTGCAATACTGTCTGTAAAGTAGTCTAGTTCTTGTAGTTCTTTACGAAGGCGCTGTTTGTCTTTTATTGCTTCTATTTCACGCCATTTTCTTTTTTTATTTTTCTGAGAGGTTTTTCTTGTTGTATCTGGTCCTTCTAATATCTCTAATATATCGTTTAGGCTATCCATGAACTTCTCCTATTGATTTTATTGACCTCAAGAATACCTATACCACAGGCCTAGTTAAAATAGAATAAAAAAGTGACAGTTATGTTACATAAGTGTGATTAATTGATGAAGGTTTATACGAAGATTATATGAAGGTTAAATAGAGAAGTAGCCTATTTTAGGCATAAAAAAACGCCGCTATTGCGACGTTTTCTAAAACACGATTATAGCAAATTACATTGCTTTAAAACGCGCCTCTAATTGTTCTTGTGCATCAGCAAAAGAGCGGATACCTTCAGCCAGTTTTTCAGTAGCCATGGCATCTTGGTTATGTAACCAACGGAACTGCGCTTCTGTAAGTGGCTCTGGTTTTGGCTCTTTAGGAATATCTGTTTCTAGCAAGTATTCCTGTGCGCCTTCAAGGTTACCTAAATCTTCTAAAAGATTAGGGCTAATGGTTAGCTTGTCACAACCAGTAAGTGCAATAATTTCGCCTGTATTACGGAAACTTGCACCCATCACAACTGTTTTGTAGTCATGACGTTTGTAAAATTCAAAAATGCTGCGTACAGACTGAACACCTGGATCTTGTAGCGGATCGGTTGGTTTTTCCATACCGTTAGCAACGTGCCAATCTAAAATACGCCCTACAAATGGCGAAATTAGAAATACGTTTGCATCGGCACATGCGCGAGCTTGGGCATCGCTAAATAATAAAGTAAGGTTACATTTAGTACCTTCTTTTTCTAGTTGCTCAGCGGCTTTAATACCTTCCCACGTAGACGCTACTTTGATTAAAATTTTGTCTTTGCTTACACCTTCTTTTTCGTAAAGGCTAAGTAGAGTATGTGCTTTATCAATAGTCGCTTGCGTATTAAACGAAAGGCGTGCATCTACTTCAGTAGAAATATAACCAGGTACAATCTCACTAATTTCTTTACCAAGTAACACAGCAAAGTAATCACATGCTAGTTCAAGTTGTTTAGCTGGCTCTTGCTCGGTTTCTTTTGCATAGCTCCAAGCTTTATCTAGGTAAGGCTTATATGCTTCAATCTCGCTCGCTTTTAATAAAAGCGACGGGTTTGTAGTTGCATCTTCTGGTTGATGCTTTTTAATAGCTTCAATATCACCAGTGTCGGCTACGATAGATGAATGTTGTTTTAGCCTTTGTAGAGCTGAAGTCATTTGCTTTCCTCATTCCAAGCAAGTTAAAAGAAAAATCTAATCACTCTTAATATATACAATCCATACTGCAACAGTGTGACAATGCTTGATAGGTCTTATGTCCTTATCAATAGAAAAACGGCAATGCATGGGTTATTAAGAGAGGATTTATTTAAACAAAACGTGCTTTTCGTTTCATTTAATGTTGAAATTGACACTAAATAAATTACAAGTCAATAGCTAACTATGATCACTGTTATTTCACCTGCAAAAAATCTTGATTACGAAACGCCACCCGCAACAGACAAGTTCACTCAGCCTGAATTACTAGAGCACAGCGAAGAGCTCATGAAAGTATGCCGTGAACTAACACCAGCGCAAATTGGCAGTTTAATGAAAATTAGCGATAAGCTATCTGGGCTTAACGCAGCACGCTTTAGTGAGTGGGCACAGCCGTTTACACAAAGTAATGCTAAACAAGCAGTGCTTGCCTTTAATGGCGATGTATACGGCGGTTTAGATGCAAGCACGCTTAAAGCTAGCGAGCTTGATTACGCACAAAACCATTTGCGTATTCTCTCAGGTTTATACGGCTTATTAAAACCACTTGATTTAATGCAAGCCTATCGCCTTGAAATGGGCACCAAGCTTGAAAACTCGCGTGGCAAAAACTTATACGAGTTTTGGGGCAGCGTAATAGCGAACAAACTAAACGAAGTATTAAAAGCACAAGACGCGCAATACCTCGTTAACCTTGCTTCAAACGAATACTTTAAAGCGGTAGATAAAAAAGCATTAAATGCACAAATTATTACCCCACACTTTAAAGACTGTAAAAACGGTCAATACAAGGTAATTAGCTTTTACGCTAAAAAAGCACGCGGCATGATGGCGCGCTACATTATCGAAAATAAAGTAACGCAATTAAGCCAACTTAAAGAGTTTACTGTGGCGGGTTATTACTTTAGCCCTGAGGCAACAGTTAAAGAGCTTGAGCCGGTATTTATGCGCGACGAACAAAATTAGCTCATAAGCTTAAATAAACAATTGAAAAGCCATGCATTGCATGGCTTTTTTGATACTGGCGTTATATTTGCAACTATATCTAATATTAATGAGATTATTAATTAAATAGGTGCAAACAAAATGATCAGTATTCCGTCAGTTGGCGAAGCCGAAAAACTAATAGAGGAAAAGCTCGGAGGATGGTTTGATGTTGTAATAAGCCATATCCCTAATTTTATAGTGGCAATTGTAATTGCCATAGTATTTTCAATATTGGCACGCCTTGCTGGCAAGCTGATGAAAAACCTATTACGCCGCTCACTCGACTCAACGCAAATTGCCGATTTAATGGCGTCAATATTTAAAGTTATTGTGTTGTGCATAGGTTTATTTATTGCGCTCGATTTTGTTGGCTTAAAAGGCACCGTTACTTCGCTACTTGCTGGTGCGGGTATTGTGGGTTTAGCCATTGGTTTTGCGTTTCAAGACATGACCGAAAACCTAATTGCAGGTATAGCAATGGGTGTACGTAAGCCATTTAAAACAGGTGATGTAATAGAAACCGATGATGTGTTTGGTTCGGTGCATTCTATAAACCTACGTAACACGCTAATAGAGAGTTTTTACGGGCAACTAATACTAGTACCAAACAAAGTCTTATTTAGAAATGTACTAAAAAATTACACCACGCTAGGTATAAGGCGCATAGAAGTACCCGTAGGTATTTCGTATGGCGACGACATAGAAAAAGCAAAAGACGTCATAGTCGATAAAATTAACGAATTTGACTTTGTAATACGTAAAGACGAAACCGCTGTATACGCTGAAGGTTTTGGCGACAGCAGCATTAACTTACTGGTGTGGTTTTGGATTAAATACCCAGGCGAGCCTGACTTTATGACGGTACGCCACAAAGGTGTTGTTGCCGTTAAGCAAGCACTAGACGAAGCTGATATTAGTATTCCTTTCCCAATTCGTACGCTCGATTTTGGCATTAAAGGGGGTGAAAAACTCGATGCCATGATAAGCGATAAAATAAGCCAGCAGTCATCAAATAAAGACAGTAGCGACGGTGCTGACTCTAGCCAAAGTGAGTAATTTAGTTAAAACTCATTAGGCAAAAGCATTGGGAAATAGTTACTTACCAACAGCGCATTTTTACAGAGTAAAAATGCGCTTTTTTTTATAAACGGATTATTAGCTAAAAGTTTAAATATCTAGTTTGTGTTTATTGAATATCAATTCTAATTAGTTGCGTTTGGCCATGGGAGTATTAACAAGTAAGATTAGTGTTTACCCAACGATTTTTTTACTGCCTTGCCGCACACTCTGAAATAACGCTCTCATCTATTTCAATAACTAAATAAATCATCTTTTTTAAGCCAGTTAGGTCGGCTAAAGAATCTGTGTAAGCTTTTTCAGTATCAATTGGGTTAACTTAAGGGTTAAAAGAGCAAAGACAAACACGCTAGCGTCAATTCTAAATCTATCTCCTTAAGTATTAGTGTGAGCTATCGTTTTAGGGGGAGGAATAATCGTATTGCTTAGGCTTTATTTTATCTTTTTCACAGCTGCAAAATTTGCCTTAAAACAGAATATAAAAAAGCGCAGCTTGTGTTGGAGTAACAAGCCGCGCTTATGAATTGGTTATACAAATAGGTTTTTGTGGTGCGTATTAAATAACGCTAATTTTGTTACGAATGATTTTAACCCCATCTATATTTTCTAGAAATTTTTGAGCTAGTGCGCGCTGAAAACCAGTTTGTGCTTCACCGTATAAATCTACTTCACCACTTTTTACCTGCACACGAATATCACTTAACGCCAGGTTAGGGTTAGTTCGTAGGGTGTTGGTGATAGTTTGCTGTAGGTTAGGTTGAGTGGCTACACTGCTTACTACGGCCATGTTGGTTGCTGCACTTACCTTTGTAGCGCAAGCTAATAAAAATAAACAACAAAATGATACTAAAGCGATAGTTAACTTGAAGCGGTTCATAACTTAATCCTTACATTACGGTGAATAGTGCAGCCACAAAATGGAAATTCCATCGGCTAGGTTATCTTTGTAGTTACAATTTCGGTGCCAATATTAACGCTATGAAATATAAGGTAATTTTATTAAGTGGGAATTAAGGTGGGCAAAAATTACATTTAAATGAGTATGAGTTACATGCTTGGGTTACATATGTAAAAGGTACAAACACCAGAGCCTGTAAGGCTTGCATTAAAAAAGCCGACAAAAGTCGGCTTAGAATAAAAATATGTTAGGTTACTTTTTCTTTTTAACCTTAGCCTTTTTCTTGGCTTTCATTTTTACTGGATCTTTACGCTTTTTAGCCGGCGGCTTAGCTTCTTTATGCTGTGGCTCAACACCTTTAATTACACGGCGTTTTAGTTTTTGTTCAACGTAGCGCTCTACTTTATACAAAATACCAATGTCGTGTGCTTCAACTAACGATATTGCAATCCCTTTTTTACCAGCACGGCCAGTACGACCAATACGGTGTACGTATACGTCGGCAGTGCGCGGCATATCAAAGTTAATAACGTGGCTAATGTCAGATACGTCAATACCACGTGCGGCTACGTCGGTAGCAATTAAGATACGTGTTTTGCCACTGTGAAAGTTTTCCATGGCTTTCATACGTTTGTCTTGTGGCATTTCGCCGCGTAACCAAGCTGCTTTAACGCCATTATTGGTTAGCTCGCCAATCAGTGTTTCTAAACGCTCACGGGTTTTAACAAACACAATTGCTTTAGTCACGTCTGGACCATTTAAGGTATTTACTAAAAGCTCTAGTTTATGATGATAGTCATCGGCTAAATGTACCCACTGGTGAATTTTAGCTTTTTCTTTACGTGACGATTCAGCTTCAAGCAGTGCAGGGTCGTTTAATGTTTTTTCAGCAAACCTTTCTACGCTGTCACCTTCGAGTGTTGCTGAGAATAAAAAACATTGGCGACGATTTTTAGCTTCGTCACAAATACGGCTCATTTCTTTTTTAAAACCCATGTCTAACATGCGATCTGCTTCATCAATAATAAGCATTTCTACGTGTTCAGCATGAAAGTTTTCGGTTTCTAGGTATTCCATTAATCGACCTGGTGTGGCGATTAAAATATCGTTATTTTTTTCGAAAATTTCTTTATGCGTGCCGTAGTTAATACCGCCTGTTACTACACCAATTTTTAGGTGTGTGCGTTTAGCTAGCAGTTCACATTGTTCATGAATTTGATAAGCCAACTCACGAGTCGGGGTCATAACGAGGACGCGCGCAAAACCAGGATCACGACGTGGGAAATCCAGTAAGTACTGAATAGCCGGAATTAAAAATGCCGCTGTTTTACCTGTACCAGTAGGCGCAGATGCTAAAATATCGCGCCCCTGTAGTGCTTCAGGAATAGCTTGTTGTTGAATGCTGGTTGGCGTCTCGTAGCCCATTTTATTAATGGCATCGAGTAGCTTGTTATCAAGATCAAATTCAGAAAATTGCATAGAGTGTCTAAAATAAGGGACAATTACCCTGATTATACGCGCTATGCTGCGCTTGGTGAATGAAAAGGTGAAAAAATGTCTGGTTTTGTATTTAAACAATTTAAAGTTGAACACGACCACTGTGCAATGAAAGTTTCTACCGATGGCATTTTGCTTGGCGCATGGGCTAATTTAAGCGGTGCAAAGTCATTACTTGATATAGGCACAGGCACCGGCTTACTAGCATTACTGTGTAAGCAGCGCAGTAATGAGCTTGATATAACTGCGGTAGAAATTGACGAAAGCGCCTATACCCAAGCATTACAAAATGTAGCTAATAGTCCGTGGCCAACAATAAGTATTAAGCACCAAACTATTCAAAGCTTTAGTAGTGAAGTTAAGTTTGATGTTGTTATCTCCAATCCACCGTATTTTAATCACAGTTTAAAAGGCGATAATGCTGCGCGTAATACCGCGCGCCATACCGACGGCTTAAGTTTTGAAGAGTTAATAAATGCCTTTAAACGCTTAAGCCATAGTGGTTCTCGCTTTAGCTTAATACTCCCAAGCGTTGAAGGCGCATTATTTATAGAGCTTGCTACTCAAAATGGGCTTTATTTAAATGCTCATTGCCAAGTAAAAGCCACGCCTAATAAAGATATTAGCCGCAGTTTAATGGCATTTAGCTATGTAAAAAGCGATTTAGAATCATCAACCCTGTGTATTAGAAACTTAGATAATACCTACACCGCTGATTATATAGCCCTGTGCAAAGCATTTTATTTGAAAATGTAAATTGCCAAGTTATGTAGGTTATCTAGTAATAAAGGATAATTTACCTATTATGCATACGTATTCAGTTTTTATTTAATCAATTCTCAATCTAGTGTTAACCACTTGTAAATAATGTCGAGTAGTTGTTTTGCTCGCTCAACAGTTGGATCACACACTATGAAACTCAATAAAATAATCACCACCGCAGGTTTAAGCCTAGGGTTGCTCTTACCGAGTATTGCCACAGCTACGCCCACCACATTTGTGCATTTGTTTGAATGGAATTGGCAAGATGTAGCGCAAGAGTGTGAGCAATACCTAGGACCAAAAGGCTACGCTGCAGTACAGGTCTCGCCGCCTAATGAGCACATTACAGGAAGCCAATGGTGGACACGTTATCAGCCAGTAAGTTATGAACTGCAAAGTCGTGGCGGAAACCGTGCGCAGTTTATCGATATGGTAAATCGCTGTAGTGCAGCTGGGGTTGATATTTACGTTGATACGCTTATTAATCATATGGCAGCAGGAAGTGGCACTGGCACAGCGGGAAATAGCTTTGGTAATAAAAGCTTTCCTATTTATAGCCCACAAGATTTTCATGAAAGTTGTACCATTAATAGCTCTGACTATGGCAACGATCGCTACCGAGTACAAAATTGTGAACTCGTTGGACTTGCCGATTTAGATACCGCTTCAAACTATGTGCAAAATACCATTGCAGCATATATTAACGACTTGCAAGCTATTGGCGTAAAAGGCTTTCGGTTTGATGCTTCTAAACATGTTGCAGCAAGCGATATCCAAAGTTTAATGGCCAAAGTAAATGGCTCGCCAGTGGTTTTTCAAGAAGTGATTGATCAAGGTGGGGAGGCTGTTGGTGCCTCTGAATATTTAAGCACAGGTTTAGTAACTGAATTTAAATATAGCACTGAGCTTGGTAACACCTTTAGAAACGGCTCGCTTGCATGGCTGAGTAATTTTGGCGAAGGGTGGGGCTTTATGCCAAGCTCTTCTGCGGTAGTATTTGTAGATAATCACGACAATCAGCGCGGGCACGGCGGCGCTGGTAATGTAATTACCTTTGAGGATGGCCGCTTATATGACTTAGCCAATGTATTTATGTTGGCTTATCCGTACGGTTATCCAAAAGTAATGTCGAGTTATGATTTTTATGGTGATACAGATGCAGGTGGGCCAAATGTACCTGTACATAATAATGGTAACTTAGAGTGTTTTGCGAGTAATTGGAAGTGTGAACATCGCTGGTCATATATTGCAGGCGGGGTCGATTTTAGAAATAACACCGCCGACAATTGGGCAGTAACAAACTGGTGGGATAACACAAATAATCAAATATCATTTGGCCGAGGTAGCTCGGGTCATATGGCTATTAACAAAGAAGACTCAACACTAAGTGCAACTGTGCAAACCGATATGGCGCCAGGGCAATACTGTAATGTGTTAAAAGGCGAGTTGTCGGCTGATGCTAAAAGTTGTAGTGGTGAGGTTATAACGGTTAATTCCGACGGTACTATTAATCTTAATATTGGCGCTTGGGATGCGATGGCAATTCATAAAAATGCCAAGTTAAATACAAGTTCAAGTTCTGCCCCAAGCACTGAAAGTGACTGGCAGCGAACGGTTATTTTTATTAATGCACAAACACAAAGTGGACAAGATATGTTTTTGCGCGGTGGAATTGACCACGCTTATGCAAACGCAAATCTGGGTCGAAATTGCCAAACAAGTAATTTTGAGTGTGCAATGCCTATTCGTCATAATAATTTAAAAAACGTAACAACAAGCCCTTGGAAAGCAAATGATAACTACCTTGATTGGTATGGTATAGAAAATGGGCAAAGTAGCGAAGCTGAAGGTTCTGCTACCGACTGGACAACGAATGTTTGGCCTGCAGGTTGGGGCGCTGAAAAAACGGTAAACACAGATGGTTTTGGTGTAACACCATTAAATATATGGGGCGAACACTATTGGATGCTTGATGTGGATATGGATTGCAGTAAAGCGGTTAATGGATGGTTTGAACTAAAAGCATTCATTAAAAATGGCCAAGGATGGGAGACTGCTATTGCTCAAAACAATACACCTTATACAAGCACTAATCATATGGCGCAATGCGGTAAAGTTAATAAATTTGAGTTTAATAACTCAAGTGTAGCCATTCGTAGTTTTTAAAAAATAAATAAAAAGCCTATATTTGAACCTAAGCTAATGATTATTAGTTTAGGTTTTTTAGGTACTGTTCTTTCATAGTGTGTTTATAAATCACCTGTTATGATTCACTCATTAGTTACATTGAATTAAGACAACACAATGAAAAAATTAAATAAAATAATACTACTAAGTACATTCTCTGCGGTTGTTTTGGCAAGCCAAAGTGCACTGGCAGCCATGACCCCAGTTGGGCTTTGGAAAACAATTGATGAGGATACAAACCAAGCTAAATCGTATGTGCGTATTACCCAAACCAACGGTGTATTAAGCGGCAAAGTTGAAACCATTCTTAACCCGGCAAAACAAAATGATATATGCAGTAAGTGTGATGATGAGCTAAAAGATCAGCCTATTTTAGGAATGACCATAATCACTGATGTAAAAGCACAAGATGATGGCGTATGGGGAGACGGTGAAATACTCGACCCAACAAATGGTAAAACCTACACCTTACAATTAACCCCGCAAGATGAAGGTAAAAAGCTCGAAGTACGCGGCTACATTGGCTTTTTTTACCGAAACCAATATTGGCTGAGAGTTGAGTAAGTTTTACTACTTACTTAATTACTAAACGTTAAATAATTAAGCATTAACTGAAATCATTTTTGCGCTTTGCCTTTCTTACTCACTAAGCCTGCCATATTTAATTGGCATAAAATTTTGAGTAAATAAAAGGGTAAAATATGATTAAGTACATAGTTGCTTTAATAATGCTTAGCACACTGTTAATAAGCGGTGGGGCAAACGCAAAGGATGATGCTGTAAATACGGGTTGGTTTAATAACACGGCTATTAAAGGGTACGATAGTGTTGCTTATTTTACGCAAAATAAAGCCGTTAAAGGCAATGACAAATATACGTTTAGTTATTTAGGTGCCGACTGGCATTTTTCGAGTGAAGAAAACAAAACGGCATTTGCAGAAAACCCAAAGCGTTATGCTCCGCAATATGGTGGCTGGTGCGCTTATGCAATGGCTGATGAGGGGAATGCCGTAGGGATAGACCCAGAAGCATTTTATATTCACGAAGGTAAGCTTTACTTAAATTACAGCCAAAGCGTACAACAAAAATGGTTAAGTAATTTATTGCCGTACATTGTGATGGCTGATGGATATTACCCACAAACAACCAATGTTATGACGTTTCAATAAATTACTCATATTATTAGGGTCTTTTGAACTTTGCGGATTAAAATTTGTTCAAACTAGGGGCTATTTAATCGCGGCGCGAGATTTGTAACCTAGTGGGCTCGGTAACTGCTCCTGCGTTACCCTACTGGCTTACATCCATGTAAGAATAAGTAAAAACCGAGCAACAAAGAGTAAGTAGCCCCTAGGAAGAACCCTTTGGGCAGCGCCTGTTTGGCATTAATGCTACGTTATCGCCCATTTATGGGGAATAACCACACTGCATAGGCTCTGCCTTGCCTAAATACCAAACAGACTGCTGCAAATTTAACCTTAAAAGATCAACAGACCCTAGTTAAAAAGCCCGCAACTAAACTAGTTGCGGGCTTTTTTCTTTTTATTTATTAGCTTATTAATTAAAGCGTTTCGCCGTATTCAGTCATTACCTGTTCAACCCATGTTGCAATACGATCATCGCTTAGCTCGTATTGACTGTCTTCGTCGAGCGCGAGTCCTACAAACTGTTTACCATCAGGCGTTAATGCTTTTGAAGCTTCAAACTCGTAACTACTGTCGTTTGGCCAAAAACCAAGTTGAGTAAATGTTTGCGTATTTATTTCATCGTGTAGCATGCCTAGGGCATCTTGAAACCATTGCCCGTAACCTTGCTGATCGCCCATGCCAAATAAAGCAATGGTTTTACCGTTTAGGTTTACGTCGGCTATGTCGTCCCACTTTGACTCCCAGTCTTCTTGTATTTCACCAAAATCCCATGTTGAAATACCAAAGATGATAAAGTCGTACTGCTCTGCATTTTTTAGTGGCTCGTCTTTAATATTGTGCAGGGTAACTATATCGGCACCAATAATGTCGCGAATCTTTTCTGCTGCCATTTCGGTGTAGCACGTAGTAGAACCAAAAAATAAACCAATTTGCATCGTATTTATCACTGTGTAATTGCCTGATATGATAGGCTCAAGTTTACCGTAAGGTATTTTTAATTGATACCTTAGCAAAGCATGAGAGCATAATGTGACAACGCTATCTGACGATTCTTTTGAAAATAACAGCAGTATGAGCAGTAATAGCGACTACCTAGAAACCTTTTTAGATAGCCTGTACTTAGAACAAGGCGTAAGCGAAAATACATTAAGCGCTTATCGCAGTGACTTAGATAAGTTTTGCCTATTTTTAAAGGGCGAAAATTTAATGACGGTAACGGGGCTCGACATAGAAAGCTACTTAGCCCATCGAGTTGATTTAGGTTTAAAACCACGCAGTACAGCACGTAGCATTAGTGCGCTAAAGCGTTTTTATCAGTACTTTGTGCGCGAAAAAATAATTAGTGATTCGCCCATGCTAAACATAGCTCAACCAAAAGCCGGACAGTCGTTACCTAAAACACTCTCAGAAGCTGAAGTTGAGGCATTGTTAAATGCCCCCAACACAGAAGAAGCGATGGGACTGCGCGACAAAGCCATGCTAGAGCTACTTTATGCAACGGGGTTGCGTGTAAGTGAGCTTGTTGGGCTTCGTATGGAGCAAATTAATTTGCGCCAAGCGGTGGTGTTTGTAAAAGGTAAAGGTAACAAAGAGCGCTTAGTGCCACTGGGTGAAGAAGCCATGTATTGGCTGGAGCAATTTTTAAAGGGTGGGCGTGCACAAATGATAAAACACGCCACCGATTTTGTGTTCCCATCTAAGCGCGGAGTAGGCATGACGCGACAAACCTTTTGGCATAGAATTAAACACTATGCTATTTTGGCATCAGTTGAGTCTCCATTATCGCCCCATACCATGCGCCATGCTTTTGCTACGCACTTATTAAATCATGGGGCAGATTTACGTGTGGTACAAATGATGTTGGGCCATAGCGATTTATCAACGACGCAAATTTATACCCATGTTGCCAATGAACGGTTAAAGTCGGTACACGCAGAGCATCATCCGCGAGCGTAAGTTTGAAAGTAAATATTATTAAGCCGGTCAATATATTAAGTATTTTTAGGATAGAGAGAAGTTATGAAAAAATTAATGTTAGCAGGTGCCATGTTGTGCACAAGTATTAGTGCATTTGCAAATGGCGTTGCTGTAACACCAGATGCTAATGATCCTATTATTACTAAATTTGCCGAGCTTGGTGTAACTGTAAAGCAAATTAACCCAAGCCCAGTAGCGGGTTTAAAAGAATTGATTACTAATAAAGGCGTGCTTTACGCAAGTCCAGATGGTCAATTTTTAATGCAAGGTACGTTAATCGATTTAAATAATCGTAACAACTTAACAGAGCAAGCATTAAACGGCGTGCGTGTTGAGGGAATTAAAGAATACGAAGATTCGATGATTGTGTACAAAGCACCAAACGAAAAACACAGTATTACCGTATTTACCGACATTAGCTGTGGTTACTGTCGTAAATTACATCGCGAGTTAGACGATTTACTTGATGCGGGTATTACCGTTAAGTACCTTGCGTTTCCACGTGGTGGCTTACAAGGTTCAGGTTACGCCGATTTAATGAACGTATGGTGTGCACGCGATCAGCAAGAAGCACTAACAGAAGCTAAGTCGGGTACAAGCACTAAAGTAGTTGCAGGCTGTAGCGCACCGGTTGCAGAGCATTACCAGCTTGGTCAAAGCTTTGGTATTAGCGGCACACCTGCCATTATTTTAGAAGATGGTACGATGATCCCAGGTTACCAGCCAGCAGCAGCACTAAAAGCAGCATTAGATGCTAACAAAGCGTCGTAATACGTTTTATAGCTAATAAAAAGGCCTTAATGGCCTTTTTTTGTCTTTTTAATACGACCCAATAAGTTAAAACTCTGCATGAAAAAATTGATCATTGCGCGTGAAAACGTTGACGACTCGCATCTACCGAGTAATTTACACCCTGTAATTAAACAAATTTATGCTAACCGCAATGTATTTAATGCCGACGAGCTAAATAACAGCGTAGCTACGCTTCACGACTTTAAATTGTTTAAAGATATCGACAAAGCCAGCGATTTATTAATTGAAGCATTAAAAGCGCAAAGCCAAATATTAATAGTCGGCGATTTTGATGCTGATGGCGCAACAAGTACTGCAACATTAATGCAAGGCCTTGAGATGTTTGGCTTTAAGCATTTAGATTACTTAATTCCTGACCGGTTTAGCTTAGGTTATGGTTTAAGCCCCGCACTTGCAGAGCAAATAGTACAAATAAAGCCTGATTTAGTGATCACCGTAGATAACGGCATATCGTGTATTGCTGGTATTGATATTTTAAAAGCGGTTGGTATTAAAGTGCTGGTAACAGATCATCACTTACAAGGTGAGCAGCTGCCAAATGCCGATGCAATAGTAAATCCAAATAGGCACGAATGTAACTTCCCGTCTAAATCTATAGCAGGTGTTGGCGTTGCTTTTTACTTACTGATAGCACTGAGAAGCGTAATGCGAGACCTTGGTTATTTTGAGCAGCAACCGCCACCTAATTTAGCTAACTTGCTCGACATTGTAGCGCTTGGTACGGTTGCTGACGTGGTCGCACTTGATGCAAATAACCGCACCTTAGTACATCAAGGTTTAGCACGTATTCGCAGTGGTAAAACACGCCCTGGCATTACCGCACTTATTGAAGTGGCTAACCGCAATGCTGCGCGCTTAAGCGCAAGCGACTTTGGCTTTTCACTTGCGCCGCGTTTAAATGCAGCAGGGCGATTAGACGACATGAGTTTGGGTATAGCATGCCTACTTAGCACCGATATAAACCAAGCACGTAGTATTGCCAGCGAGCTCGATAGCTTAAACTTTGCAAGACGCGAAATAGAACAAGGCATGCAAGCCGAGGCGCAAGCCGTGCTTGATAGACTCGCATTTAGCGACGATAACGTCCCTGATGCAATTTGCTTGTTTCAAGACGATTGGCACCAAGGTGTTATTGGTATTTTGGCTGGTCGCTTAAAAGAAAAATACCACCGACCAACCGTTATATTTGCTGGTGGCGAAAACGGTGAAATAAAAGGTTCGTGCCGCTCTATAGAAGGGTTGCACATGCGCGACTTACTCGAAGGGCTAAATACAGCCGACCCACACTTAATTAATAAGTTTGGTGGCCATGCAATGGCTGCTGGTTTAAGTATTAATGAGCAACACTTTAATGACTTTAAAAAAGCATTTGATGCTGCCGTGAGTGCGCAACTGAGTGAAGAAAGTAAACGCTGCATTGTATTTACCGACGGTGAGCTGCCAAACGACTGCTTTACGATGGAGTTTGCTCAACTATTAAAGCAATCGGGCCCTTGGGGGCAGCAATTTCCTGAGCCAGTGTTTGAGCACACCTTTGAAGTAATACAGCAGCGCATAGTCGGCGAAAAGCATTTAAAGCTCGTTTTAAAGCATCAATCAGGGCGATTAGTAGACGCCATTGCCTTTGGTATTGATGTAAAAGAATGGCCCGACACAGAAGCGAAGTTTGTAAAAGTAGCGTACCAACTCGATATAAATGAGTTTAGAGGTAAATTTACGCTGCAATTAATAGTTAGAGAGCTTGAAAAAGTGCACTAAAAAATATGCACAAATCATGCATAAAAGGCTAATAAAGCGCGCGGTTTTTTGTTAAAATCGGGCGTTTTTATCATTTGACGATAATTTGTTGCGAAAATCCCATGTAAAGGGGCGCAATTACCTAGCCATTTTGGAGTGATGTACATGTTTGAAGTGAATCCTGTGATTAACCAAATCAAGGAAATTCGCGAACGTACTGAATTGCTTCGGGGGTACCTTTGACTACGCTCTTAAACAAGAACGCCTAGAAGAAGTTAACGCCGAACTTGAAGATTCAGCCGTATGGAATGAGCCTGAACGCGCACAAGCGCTTGGCCGTGAAAAATCAGCATTAGAGGCTGTTGTTGAAACAATCGACAACCTTGTAGCCGGTACTGACGACGTTGAAGGTCTACTTGAACTTGCTGTAGAAGCCGAAGATCAAGATACCTTTGATGAAGCGCAAAGCGAGCTTAGCGATCTAAACGAGCAGTTAGAAGGTTTAGAGTTTCGTCGTATGTTTTCAGGTCCTCATGACTCAAACGATGCGTACCTTGATTTACAATCGGGTTCTGGCGGCACTGAAGCACAAGACTGGTGTAACATTCTACTTCGTATGTATTTACGTTGGGGCGAGGCTAAAGGCTTTAAAGTTGAGCTAGTTGAAGCAACCGACGGTGATGTTGCCGGTATTAAAGGCGCAACAGTTCGCTTTGTTGGCGAATACGCTTACGGTTGGTTACGTACAGAAACAGGCGTTCACCGTTTAGTGCGTAAAAGCCCGTTTGACTCAAGTGGTCGTCGTCATACCTCATTTGCTTCTGCGTTTGTATACCCAGAGATTGACGATAATATTGAAATTGATATTAATCCGTCAGACCTACGTATAGACGTTTACCGTGCATCAGGCGCGGGTGGTCAGCACGTTAATACCACCGAATCGGCGGTTCGTATTACTCACGTACCAACAAATACCGTAGTGCAGTGTCAAAACGAGCGTTCACAGCATAAAAATAAAGCCCAAGCGATGAAGCAGTTAAAAGCTAAATTATTTGAGCTTGAGATACAGCAGCAAAATGCTGAGAAACAAACGCAAGAAGACGCTAAATCTGATATAGGTTGGGGTAGCCAAATACGTTCATACGTACTTGATGACGCACGTATTAAAGATTTACGCACAGGCGTTGAAAACCGCAATACCCAATCGGTACTTGACGGTAACTTAGATAAATTTATTGAAGCCAGCCTTAAATCTGGCCTATAACCACCAAGCTAATAAAGAGCTAAAAAATGACTGATAAAATCCAAGACGAAAACAAGTTAATCGCTGAGCGTCGTGGCAAGTTAGACGCGATACGCGAAAATTGCCCAGCCAACGGTCATCCAAACCAATTCCGTCGTGAGCATTACACGGCTGATTTGCAAGCCCAGTTTGGTGATAAGAGCAAAGAAGAATTAGTTGAACTACAAGAAGTTGTGTCTATTGCTGGACGTATTTTAGCAAAGCGTGGACCGTTTTTTGTAATTCAAGACATGAAAGGTCGCGTACAAGCGTATGCATCTAAAGATGTTCAAAAAGACCTTAAAGAAAAATATGGTCAGCTAGACACTGGCGATATTATAGGTGTTAAAGGTGCGTTAAATAAATCGGGTAAAGGCGATTTATACGTAGAAATGACTGAGTATCAATTACTAACTAAGTCACTTCGTCCGTTACCTGAAAAATTCCATGGCTTATCAGATCAAGAAACAAAGTACCGCCAACGTTATGTTGACTTAATTACTAACGAAGCAACGCGCGAAACATTCCGCATTCGCTCACAAGTAGTTGAAGGCATTCGTCGCTTTTTAGCAGACCGTGACTTTATGGAAGTAGAAACACCTATGCTACAGGTTATACCTGGTGGTGCATCTGCGCGTCCGTTTGTAACTCACCATAACGCGCTTGATATCGACATGTACCTACGTATAGCGCCAGAGCTTTACTTAAAGCGCTTAGTGGTAGGTGGTTTTGATCGTGTATTTGAAATTAACCGTAACTTCCGTAACGAAGGGTTATCTACACGTCACAACCCAGAATTTACAATGATTGAATTTTACCAAGCATACGCTGATTACATCGACCTGATGAACATCACCGAAGATATGCTACGTACTGTTGCAGAAAACGTACTAGGTAGTGCAATTGTAGTTAATACAACTAAGGACGAAAACGGCGAAGTTATCGATTCAGTTGAATACGACTTTGGTCAACCGTTTACACGTTTAAGTATGGCGGATGCTATCTTAAAATATAACCCTGAGTTTGATGCTGCGGTATTTAACGACCCAGAAAACCACTTTGAAGAGTTAAAAGCGTACGCTAAACAAGTGCACGTTAAAATTCCTGAAAACTGTGTTTGGGGTCCAGGTAAGTTTCTTTGTGAAATATTTGAAGAAACAGCAGAGCACATGCTTATTCAACCTACGTTTATTACTGGTTACCCGTGGGAAGTATCACCACTTGCACGCCGTAACGACGAAAACCCATTTGTTACCGACCGTTTTGAGTTTTTTGTTGGCGGCCGTGAACTTGCAAATGGTTTCTCTGAGCTTAACGATGCACAGGACCAAGCTGAGCGCTTTACTCGTCAAGTTGAAGAGAAAGACGCAGGCGATGATGAAGCAATGCACTACGACGAAGACTACATACGCGCACTAGAGTACGGCTTACCGCCAACGGCTGGTGAAGGTATTGGTATTGACCGTTTAGTTATGTTGTTTACTGATTCATCAACAATTAAAGACGTTATTTTGTTCCCGCATATGCGTCCACAAGCTGACTAATCTTTAGTAGAACAAAGTAAGTTAATAAACGCCGCTTAATAGCGGCGTTTTTTTTACTTATAATTAGTGTTTTAATTAATAAGTACTACACTAAAAATTAAAGGTAATTATTAGTGCTGATTAATGTGCAATCAGCTTCAATAACTTATTGTTATTGGAAGTTTTTAATATTAAAACTAACAGTGCTATAGCTTTTTAGTATGATTGTTTTTTAAACACATGTTGTATTTATGTAAATATTTAGGCTAGAATACGCACGAAATTTACACTGCTTGGTATTTAGCAGTTAAATATAGATTCTTAAAGGACCTAGAAAAAGAGTATGAAAGACAAGCGATTAGATGATTTATCAGAAGAATGCACATCAGAGCAAGAACGAAACGCTTACTACCATGCTTGTATCGCTGAATTTCAACAATTAGGTTACCAAGAACAGTATTTGGCTCAGTTAACTGATGATTTAGTTCCCGTGCTAGGTGTTAATCCTTCAAATAAAAATACGTAACCCGCTTAAATTTCAAACTAATTACACTTTTAAACCAAGCATATGTGCAATCTATAACCATATAGTCGTTTTTGGTAGAAAAGTGTTTGACATATTTTCTGAAATCTTTATTATACGCCCCACAAGACGGAGAGGTGTCCGAGTGGCCGAAGGAGCTCCCCTGCTAAGGGAGTATAGAGTTTGTAGCTCTATCGAGGGTTCGAATCCCTCCCTCTCCACCATTTCTTTTAATGGCGTGTTTTGTAAATTTTAAAGTATGGGTGCATAGCTCAGCTGGATAGAGTACTCGGCTACGAACCGAGCGGTCGGAGGTTCGAATCCTCCTGCGCCCACCATACTTTAATAACTCGCTTAGAGTCTAAATAAGCAAAAGCTCTACTTAGAGTTAAAATAAGTAAACTATAAAGTGGGTGCATAGCTCAGCTGGATAGAGTACTCGGCTACGAACCGAGCGGTCGGAGGTTCGAATCCTCCTGCGCCCACCACTTTATAGACTCATACTTAGAGTAAAAACAAGTAATAGTAAAAATGAAAGCGGGTGCATAGCTCAGCTGGATAGAGTACTCGGCTACGAACCGAGCGGTCGGAGGTTCGAATCCTCCTGCGCCCACCACTTTCATGTTTTCATACACTTTTAAGTGTAAGAAAAATAAACCGATGGAAATCGGTTTTTTTATGCCTGAATTAATACGCTCTGCTTAGAGTTTAAATAAGCAATCTATGAAAGTGGGTGCATAGCTCAGCTGGATAGAGTACTCGGCTACGAACCGAGCGGTCGGAGGTTCGAATCCTCCTGCGCCCACCACTTTCATAAACAAGCCGACATTAAGTCGGTTTTTTTGTGCCCGAAATAAAGTAAAGTGTAGGTTTAGAAGGATTAAGAACCAAGCAGTCGGAGGTTCACTCTTACAAGATACGTCCTGCGCCCACCACTTTCATAAACAAGCCGACATTAAGTCGGTTTTTTTGTGCCTAAAATAAAGTGAAATAAAGTGAAGTGTAGGTTTAGGCGAATTGAGAACCAAGCAGTCGGAGGTTCACTCTTACAAGATACGTCCTGCGCCCACCACTTTCATAAACAAGCCGACATTAAGTCGGTTTTTTTGCGCCTAAAATAAAGTGAAATGTAAACTACCACTCCTGTAGCCGCAGAGCTTGCTCGCGTGAGAAGAGCCAGCTTCTAATCTATAAAATTCACAGTACGTTTACGAGCTTCGCTCGTCGCGTCAGCAAGCTGCACGCCTACAAGTAAAACCAACCCAATATTTAAATCCAAACTCCGAGTTTATTCATCCTCTGTAGACGCAGAGCTTGCTCGCGTGAGAAGCGACAGCTTCTAATTGAATAAACTCACAGCACAATACATTTACGAGCTTCGCTCGTCGCGTCAGCAAGCTGCACGCCTACAAGTAAAACCAACCCTAATCTTTAAATCTAAACTCCGAGCTTATTCATTCGTTGTAGACGCTGAGCTTGCTCGCGTGAGAAGCGCCAGCTTCTAATTGAATAAACTCACAGCAAAACATTTACGAGCTTCGTTCGTCGCGTCAGCAAGCTGCACGCCTACAAGCAAAACCATCCCTAATCTTTAAATCCAAACTCCGAGTTTATTCATCCGTTGTAGACGCTGAGCTTGCTCACGTGAGAAGCGCCAGCTTCTAATCACTATATCTACTCAAGCCCACTTAACCCTTTTCTAAAGCTGCTCTTTATTATTACCTATGTTATTTTAAACGCCTTGTTTAAAAGGATATTGCAGTATGTTTAAAACCCTATTTATTACGTTGTTTTTTATTTTTAGCGCCATTTTTATTGCAAGCGTGCAAGCCAACGAAGTTAACAACTCACTTGTAGTAGGTGCGCAGCAATATGCTAAATATTTACCGCAGTTAAAAAATAAACGTGTAGGGCTAGTCGTTAATCAAACATCAATGGTGGAGCAAACTCACTTAGTAGATGCGCTGCTGACTAAAAATATTAATATAACTAAAATTTTTGCACCTGAGCATGGCTTTCGTGGCGATCACGATGCGGGCGCACATGTAAAAAATGCCGTTGATAGCAAAACCGGTATTCCACTTATTTCTATTTACGGTAAAAATAAAAAACCAAGCCAAGCTGCTTTAGCCGATGTTGATGTGATTATTTTTGACATTCAAGATGTGGGAGTGCGTTTTTATACCTACATAAGTTCAATGCACTACATGATGGAAGCCGCTGCAGAGCAGGGGGTAGAATTTTTGGTACTCGACAGACCCAATCCAAATATTGCCTACGTTGATGGGCCAATATTAGAGCCAGAATTTAAATCGTTTGTAGGAATGCATCCAATTCCTGTGTTACACGGCATGACCGTTGGCGAGCTTGCCAAAATGATCAAGGGCGAGGGTTGGATCAATAAAGCGCCCGATTTAAAATTAACGGTGATCCCTGTTGATCATTACACTCGCAAAAGTACTTACAGCTTGCCTGTAAAACCCAGCCCTAATTTGCCTAACGATCAGGCGATTGCGCTTTACCCATCACTTTGCTTTTTTGAGGCAACGCCTATCAGTATTGGTAGAGGCACCGACTTTGCATTTCAAGTAATTGGCTATTCGCCAGTAGCATTAGGTGATTTTAATTTTACACCGCGCGCAATTAAAGGCGCTGCTTTAAACCCTAAATTTAAAAACCAAACCGTGCAAGGGCTCGATTTAAGACAAGCAAACACCACAGGCCTAAATTTAACTTACTTAATAAATGCGTACACGGAGCTTAGTAAAAACAACATCTCGTTTTTTGAGCGCGCTGACTTTATGGATAAGCTAGCGGGTACTAATAAATTGCGCTTAGCTATAGAAGCAGGACAATCAGAAGCGCAAATAAAACAAAGCTGGCAGGCGGGGCTTGCGCAATTTAAAGCGCAAAGAGCGCCTTACTTGTTATATAAATAAGGGCTAAGCATGTTTATTGCTGTAAAAAATCAAAGGTGTGGTTATATCAAACAAGCTTTTATAGTGGCATTGAGCTTTATTATTGTGGGTTGTAGTACACCACCTGAGCCTATTAGCTCGATGCTACCACTTACAAAGAGCCAACTTGTAGAGCTGCCTAATGCACAAGTGGTTGTAACGTTTCCTGAGGTAAATCCAAGTAGCCGGTTTTATGTAAATAACCGAGGAACGTTTAAAGCTTACAAAGGGCGCGGGCAATTATTAATACAAAACCATAACGCACAAAGCGCCGATATTTACATTAATAATAAAAAGCTCGACGTTAACCAACTAAGCGCCAACACCTTATACAATTACAGTTTGGCAAAAAATACTCACAACGGTGTTAATACCTTTAAAGTTGAAAATATTCTCCCTGCTGGCGCAAGTTTAACGCTGCGTTTTGCATTTCCTACTTTAAGCGATGAACCAAAAAAGCATATAGATTTTACTGAAGTAGACACATTAATTAAACGCGATGTAAAAGCGGGTTTTCCTGGGGCTGTATTGGCAGTTGTTAAAAATGGCGAGCTAATAAAATTAACCGCCTATGGCGATGCAAAGCAATACCAGCAAAGTGATTTAATGCTACTTCGGCCAGAGCCCATGCAAACTAATACCTTGTTTGATCTTGCCTCAAACACCAAAATATTTGCCACAAACTTTGCACTTATGAAATTAGTAAGCGAAGGGTTATTAAATATTAATAAACCCGTACAAAGCTACCTAAGCGAATATAAAGGTGAAGGGCGAGCAAAGCGCACAGTAAAAGACTTACTCACACACAGCGCCGGATACCCGCCAGTATTTGACTTTCATCGTAAAGATGGCAGCTACGGCGACGCGTTTTATTCGCAAAACAGTAAAACTACCAAACAGCTATTACTTACCAGCGTGCCTTTTAGTAGTAAATCATCTGGGCAGCATGTTTACTCAGATATTGATTACATGATTTTAGGCGTACTCATTGAGCGCATAACTGGGCAGCCCCTTGACGAATACCTAGAGCAGCAAGTGTACGCGCCACTAAAATTAACTAACACGTTATTTAATCCACTTAAAAAAGGCTTTAAGCCGCAGCAATTTGCAGCCACTGAGCTTAGCGGCAACACACGAGACGGGCGCATTAAGTTTGATAATGTTCGTACCACCGTTTTACAAGGCCAAGTGCACGACGAGCGCGCTTACTATTCACTTGATGGCGTAGCAGGGCATGCTGGGCTATTTAGTAATGCTCACGACTTAGCGGTGCTTTGCCAGCTATTACTAAATAGCGGCGGCTACGGCGACCAACAATTATTTAGTGCAAGCGCCTTAGCACAATTTTTAACGCCGCAATCAAGCGATGAGACCTACGGGCTTGGCTTTAGGCTTGCTGGTAATAATCAAGCAAGGCGCTGGCACTTTGGCCCTTATGCAAGTGCGCAGGCTTATGGGCACACAGGTTGGACGGGTACAGTGACCGTAATTGACCCCGCTTACGACTTGGCTATTGTTTTACTTACCAATGCTCGCCATAGCGCAATTAAAGGCTCGCAAAAACGTTACGAATTTACAGGTAAACAATTTGAAACCGCGCAGTATGGATCGGTGGTGTCGCTTATTTATGAAGCGCTACTAAATCAATAAGCTATCGTATAGGTTAAAACGTACTAACAGCATTACTCTAAGTGATTTATTTACAGGTGACTTGAGTAAGGCAATCCATTAAGCTAAGCGGTTTACAAATCTAAGCCAGTTTATGCTGCTAGGCTTAACAAATAAGCGATAAAACGCGTACAAAGCGAGAGTGGCTCGCTAATAATTAAGGTTAACTTTTTATGCATTGGTATTCTATTTTACCGCCGCTAATTGCGATTGCTATCGTGTTTTGGCGAAAAGAAGTGATTATGGCGCTACTTGTTGCTGTTGCTTCTTCTGAGTTTTTACTTGCCCTTCAGGGCGAAGGTAATAGCTTGTTTGACACTTTTTTAAATACCATTGAACGTATTATTTCGGTTGCCAGCTCGCCAGGTAATACACGCATATTAATATTTAGTATTTTAATTGGTGCACTGCTTGCCTACATTCGCGAATCTGGCGGCGTTGCAGCAACGGTTAATATGTTAATGAACAAAGGTATTGCAAAAAGTAAGCGCCAAGTGGGCTTTTTAACCATGTTTACCGGCATTGCAGTGTTTATAGAATCTAACTTGAGCGTACTTACCTCAGGGATTTTATCGCGTGGCTTATTCGACAAATTTAAAATGAGCCGAGCGCGTCTAGCGTACATTATTGATAGCACCAGTGCGCCAGTGTGTATTTTAATTCTGCTTAATGGCTGGGGTGCGTTTGTACTTGGTTTATTAGGTAACTACGAGCTAGGTGAGTCGGCTGTATCGGTGTTGTGGGGCAGCGTTGGGTATAACTTTTACGCCATAATTACCCTTGCCATTGTTTTTTATACCATCGCGTTTGATAAAGTGCATGGCCCAATGAAAGAAGCCGAAGAAAAACTAGAGCTTCAAACAACTGACTTAAAAGAAGAAGTAAAAGGCTCTAAAGCGCGTTACATGTTAATCCCGCTTATTACGCTTATTACCAGCATGGTTGGCTTTATGTATTACACCGGAAATGGTGTATTAGCCGAGGGCAGCGGCTCTAAATCAGTATTATATGCAACGGTTTTAGCCATTGTTGTCGCTTACTTTTTAATGATTGGCTCACGTAAATTTACGCATCATCAATTAGTTGATACCGGTTTTAAAGGTATGGGCGAATTAATGCCACTGGTCGCCATTGTACTGCTTTCGCTTACACTTGGCGCAAGCTTAAAAGAGTTGGGTACTGGTGTATTTGTAGCGTCGCTTGTTGGCGACTACCTACCTATTTACTTAATAGTACCGGTGCTGTTTTTAACCGGCGCAGTTATGTCGTTTACTACGGGTACATCGTGGGGCACGTTTGCTATATTAATCCCAATTGGTGTGCCACTTATTCAAGCGCTAGGTTTACCGCCATCGCTTGTTGTTGGTGCTATTTTAGGTGGTGGTATATTTGGCGATCACTGCTCGCCTATATCCGACACCAGCGCTGTATCGGCTATTGCATCGGGGTGCGACTTACTCACCCACGTTAAAACGCAGCTACCGTATGCCTTATTTGGTGGCGGCCTTACGTTTTTAGCGTACTTAGTAACAAGCATTATTGTTTTATAAAATACAATTGCTTAAATAGTCAAAAGCCTGCTTATTGCAGGCTTTTTTGTTTTTAAATTAAGACCGAGGCTAGTAATACCAAGCTTAACGACGCTCTAGCTATTAAATAAACTATTTAAATATAGACTTAAGTACCCGTATTTATATTTTTTAGGTTATTGTATAGCATGAGCTTTAAGCTTTTTGGTAGCTATAAATTCTTACTTTTTAACTCATATAAGGCTGTAAACCCACACTATGTTTGTAATTGATAATATCATTCTCGTTAGTGCCATTTTAATTTTACTTGGAGTGATCTCGAGCAAGTTATCTGCACGCGTTGGCTTACCGGTGCTGGTGCTATTTTTACTTGTAGGTATGCTCGCAGGTGAAGACGGTATTGCAGGTATTTCATTCGACAACGCAGAGGCCGCACATGCTTTGGGTACTCTTGCGCTTGCTATTATTCTATTTGATGGTGGCTTACAAACCCCCACCAGTTCTATTAAACAAGTGTGGAAACCCGCATCTGCTTTAGCAACCATCGGGGTGTTATTTACCGCTGTAATTACAGGCCTTGTGGCCACTTATATTTTAGACCTGCCCATATTACAAGGTGTATTACTGGGCGCCATTGTTGGCTCTACAGATGCCGCAGCAGTGTTTGCACTTTTACGAAGTGCGGGTATTCACTTAAACAAAAAGCTTAAATCGACCCTGGAAATAGAAAGTGCCTCGAACGATCCAATGGCTATTTTTCTAACGGTTGGTTTGCTCGAAATGCTTGTTAATGACATGCCAGTAGGGCTGGGTTTACTACAGTTATTTGCTCAACAAATGGGTGTTGGCGCTATTTGTGGTCTTTTAATTGGTAAAATATCGGTTTGGTTTATTAATCGAATTAAACTAAATGCATCGGGTTTGTATTTAGTGATGGTAACCGCATTTGGACTGCTTTCATTTGGCCTTTCTGCAACGCTCGGCGGCAGTGGATTTTTAGCTGTATTTATAACAGGCGTCATTTTAGGTAACAGCAAGTTTGTATATAAACGCGGTATTTTTCTGTTTCATGACGGCTTAGCATGGCTTGGGCAAATAACCATGTTTGTTGTATTAGGGCTCCTTATTAACCCATCGTCGTTGGTTGATGTATGGCTAGAAGGGTTGCTTATTGCATTGGCACTCATTTTTGTTGCTCGCCCATTAGCGGTAGCGCCTATTTTAAAACTGTTTGGCTTTAATAATCGCGAAACCCTGTTTGTATCTTGGGTTGGTCTTAGGGGCTCAGTACCCATTATTTTAGCTATATTTCCATTATTATTTGGCCTTTCAGGGGCTGAACTTATTTTTAATGTTGTTTTTTTCGTGGTGTTAATTTCAGCCACGTTACAGGGCTCAACAATGCCGTGGATGGCTAAAAAACTTAATTTAGTAGAGCCGCCACCCGACCTAGCCGCTGCAACGCTTGAAATTACAGCGCTAAACGATATTGATATAGAAATTGTAGAATACACCTTAAGTGATGTTTCTCGGGTTTCTGGGCGCAGTTTGTCACATGCGGCACTTCCTGAAAGTGTAGTTGTTGCTATGATCACACGGGGTCCGTCGATCATACCGCCACGGGGTTCAACTAAGTTAAAACCAAACGATCATTTATTTGTTGTTTTAAAACCAGATAACAGACCTTTTGTTGATTTAGTTTTTACAGCAACCGATAAAACAAACCATCAAGATAGCCACTTAGCCCACAACGAACTTAAAGTGAAAGGGGTAACGTTGGTAGGCGATATATTTTACTCTTACCATATGCACATAGACGCCCCAGAGGGCATAAGTTTGGAAGAAGTAATTAACCAAAAGCTTTCAGGAGAAGTCAGTAAAGGGGCTATTGTTGTTATTGGTAATGTGCAAATACGCGTTATAACAATGGTACATACACGTATAGTCACCATTGGCTTAAAGTATTTAAACAATCCAGAAAAGCGACTTTTGAAGAAGTAATCATTAACAATGATTTATTAAGTGGTGACACCGCGTTTATAGCTAAGTAGGTTGGGTTGAGTGACACGAAACCCAACGGTTCACCAATGCAATGAGCACCCCCAAAGCTAGTTGTATGTGGTGTTTATTGTAGGCGCTTAGCTTGCTGGCGCGTCGGGCGGTAGCCCGAAATAAATGCAGCGGTTGATAATTCGATATTACACTATGTGAAAAATCACGATTTAAAAGGACATTAAATGAAAGAATTCAGAGGCTTTAATTGGGATAAGCCAACTAACCGAAACGTGAATGAATATTTCCCAGCAGATAAATTAGACAGAGCGCGCTATGCTATGTTTCTATCAAAACTTTTGGTTCAAGAGGGTTTTGATAAGAGTCGTACTGAAGCAGAACAGAAGCGAAACTACGTATTAAATTTAAATGCAGAGTGGGGCGCGGGGAAAACATATTTTCTAAAACGTTGGTCACAGGATTTAGCTGTAGATTATCCCATTGTTTATATTGATGCATGGCAGCAGGATTACTCGGACGACCCGTTTTTAACTGTAATTGCCGCAATAATTGAACAACTAGGTAAACAAGCTTCATTTACTATTAAAATACCTAATAAAGCTGCATCAATATTTAAGGCTGTAGCACCTGCAATAGCGCAAGGGTTAACTAAAAAAATATCAGGCATTGATCTAGCAGAGCTTAATACATTGTTATTTTCTGAAGAAGATGAAGAGAGTGAGGACAAAGATTCTGTAAAGCAAAATAGCTCCGAATTTTCACCTGCTATAAAAGCTTTAGCACAAAACTTAATTAAAGATCATGAAGCTAAAAATAAGAGTATTGAAGTAATAAAGTCTAAGTTAGCTGATTGGGTCAGTAAGTTTGAGAAGCAGGAAGATAAGTCGTTACCCATATTTATTTTTATTGATGAATTAGATCGCTGCCGCCCAAGTTATGCAGTAGAAATGTTAGAGACGATTAAACATATTTTTGATGTTAAAGGTATCGTGTTTGTTGTAGCAACGGATACAGAACAACTCCAACATACAATCAAATCAATTTATGGTGAAGGCTTTGATGCTAAGATTTACCTAGGCCGTTTTTTTAATAGCCGCTATAGCTTAAAACGACCTGTTTTAAAGGATTTTTTATCAGTACATAGTGATACAACTAAATTTGAATCTGCGCATTTAAAAAGTAAAAAAATTGAGATACTCCCTCGGACAAAGACACCCGAAACCGCTTTAGCTAATATCTCAGTTGTATTAGATGCATTCCAGGTATCTCCAAGAACAGCCATTCAAATTACTGAGCGCATTACAGCAATTATTGTAAATTTACCAAGTGGTAAAAAAGTTGATGTACTTGTGCTCGCTATTTTGTTTTGTATCCATGAAAAAGACCACCCACTTTATGAAGAAATAATTAGTGGACTATTTCAGCGGAAAGAACCAAATAGTAAGGGAAATATGCAAAATATAAGTTTAAGCAGCTTTTTACAAAAAAATATTTTGGAAAAACATTTTTCGGCCGAGTTAACCTATTTTATTGACCCTGACTCATATACGAATCAATTTCACCATGACAATTTGGGTACAAAAGTAAATAATTACTATGAAGGTGATTATCCTATTCCACTATCTAAATTTATTGAGAATATTTTTTGCAGTATTTTTGTCTTAGAATCAAATGCTTATGATGGTTGGATTTCTGATAGCGATAACGGTTTAACTGAGTTGCAAAACGCAGAAAATAACCTAGCTCAGCATTCAATACAAACTTCTCCAGAAGTTACTTTATTATGGCTTGACTATATCTATATCAAAGATGAATACAACAAAATTACTAAAGAGCAATATCGTGATTTTATAGAGCTTTCCTCACCATTAGATTACATGGGCGATAGTTAACTATCTCTGTGCAGCGCGTAGCGCCTCTGTGTTCTCGGTGGTAATATTTATCTAAATTACCACCAACCTTAACTGAGCCAAACCAGCCTAAGCCCCACACTGCCTAACCCCAGCACCCGCATGTTTAAGCGCAATAATTTGCCCTTTGCCGTTATGCGCCATGGCGAGCATATCACCCGTATTTATATTACTTTCAACCGCGTGTTTACCTTTTAAATCACTCAACAGCGAATGCTTAATTTGCACGAGTACTTCATCATTACAGCTGGCTATGTACCAGTCGTTATCTACCTTCACTAGAGTGCCGTATTCTATGTGACGTTGTTGGTGGCGGCGTAAATCGTTAGCTAATTGACTATCAAGCGCGTGTTTTTGCTCGTTTATGGAGCTTGCGTAGCTACCAGCTTGGTTTATTTCGTGTGTTTTAATAATTGAATAGTCGTGAATGTCTATAGTGTTAAATCCGCTGTTAAGCACGGTTTTAGGCGCGTGGTTAATGCCATCTTTATTATCAAACACAATAAAAGCAAATACACCCAGTGCGCAGGCAAGGCTGGTTAGCTGCAGCGTAAAGCCGAACTTTTTAGGCTTTGTGTGCGTGGCCTTTTTAAGTAGCGCTTTTTGCTGATCGCTTGTAAGTGTAGTGCGCGCTTTTCGCTCTTTGTAATGTTGTGTGAGCTTTTGATCAAACGGCTCATCAGGCTTGTTCATTGTTTGCTCCTAATAAACGTTTAAGGTTTTGCTTGGCATAGCGCAGCCTTGTTTTAATGGTCTCAAGGCTGCTTTGTGTTATAAGTTCTATGTCGGCGAGCGAAAAGCCTTCTTGTTGTAATGTAATGGCTTCGCGTTGTACAAAGCTGAGTTGTTTTAGGGCGGCGTCGAACGCGTTATAGCTTATGTTTGAGCTGCCTATATGCGAGTCTCGACTAGCTAAGTCACTGCTATTTAAGTCGCTTTCGCTTTTATCATTTTGTGCTGCTAAATGCGTGTTTTCGTCAAGCTCTACAAAGTGTTGTTGCCTGCGGTATTCGTCAATAAGTGTGTTGCGGGCAAGTTTAAATAACCACGCTTTGGGTGTGGTTTGGGCTTGGTAAAGGTGGCGTTTTTCGATTACTTTTAGCCATGTTTGTTGGCTTACGTCGTATGCTAAATGCGTATTAGATTGCGTAACAAGGTAGTGGTATAAGTCGTTACTGTAGAGGGCAATAAGCTGCTCTAAGTAACGATTATCGCCACTTTTTGCGTAACTTGCCATGCAGTCCTTGCTTGGCGTTTCAAATAACCATGACTTAATACTTAGTAGCATAGGCGTTTAGTCCGTTAAATAGAGTTATCTAATTTAAAATCGAGCTGTACAGTTTGACCTGTTTGTAATTGTGCCACACCTTCAATTACTTTGGGGCGATATTTCCAGCGTTTAATGGCTCTTATTGCTTCGCGATCAAAGGTACGCTTTGGCTCGGCGTTAATAACTACCGGGTCGATTACTTCACCGGTGGGCGAAATACTAAAGCTTAGTTGTACCCAACCTTCAATACCATCGCGCGCGGCTGTAGTTGGGTATTTAGGGTTTATGCGCACTATGGGTGTTGCATCCCCTGTTGGGCGATTAATGGTATTGTTAATGTCGCCACCAAAATCGTCAATTGTAACTGGCATAAGGTCGCTAATTGCCAACACAGGATCGGCTGATGTATCAAGCGGTGGAGCTTTTTGCGGCACTTTAGGCATTGGCGGTGGCGGCTGTATTTTTTGTATATGCCTGACTTTTGAATCCTCAGGTGCCTGAAAAATCTCTACTATAATATCGCCCCCTGGTTTAACCGGTGCGCGTTGCTCGCCACTTATTAAATATTGCATAAACGCAAAAGCTGCAAAGGTCATTGCGGCGCCGCCGATAACGGCAGTCGATGTTTTAATAAATACTGGGTTGTTAGGTACTTCAAGTGTGTGCATAAGCCGCTCCAAATTTTATTGACCACTACAATTAGGGTGTTTTCAAAGCTATAACGGGTGGCAAATCAAAAAGGGGTGAAATAATTTTATAAAAAATGTGGGGTTTAGTTACAATAGCCATTCGCATTCTTTTACTTATTAACTTTTTAGGCTGTTATGCAACTCATTGAAATAAATAAAGCGCGTTACCGTAAACATTTAAACCGTGTTATTGCAGGATGCGGTATTGGTTTGGCTGTAGGCAGCTTGGCTATATCGCAAACGCTGATTGCTTTATTTCCTGATGAAAGTGGTAGCCACTTTCATTGGAACTTAATAGGCGTTGCTATTACAAGCGTTGGGCTTGCGTGGTTACTTAATAAATACCGTACACATAGCTTTATGACAGAAGTTGTTTATGTGTGGGAGCTTAAAAAAGCACTTAATAAAATAACCCGTAAAATGGCTAAGTTAAAAGCCGCTGGCCGTGAAGGTAATGCCGATGCGTTATTGGCGATTCATTATAGCTACGCGGGCTCTCGGTTATTGTGGCTGCTAGACGATAACCTAATCACCATGGACGATTTAGCCATTAAACAAGCTGAGCTTGAATCTGTTGCAGCGCAATATAACGTAACGCTTAACGTTGAAGATTACGACGCAAGTATTTTAAAACAGTTTTAAAACCTAGGTTTTTAAATTAGTTGGAGGAGCCTTAATGAAAAAAGTACTCATAGTGTGTTTAGGTAATATTTGCCGCTCGCCAACCGCAGAGGCGGTATTAAAAGCCCGCGCTAAAAAGCTAGGCGTTAACGTTAACGTTGATTCGGCAGGGACTATTGGTTACCACGAAGGTAAAACGCCTGATAGCCGTTCAATGGCTGCAGGCGAAAAACGCGGTTACAGCTTTAAAGGTATTTATTCACGTAAAGTGCGTACAAGTGACTTTACTGAGTTTGATTTAATTTTAGCGGCCGATACGCAAAACTTAGCTGATTTAAAAGCCCAGTGCCCTGAGCATCTACAGTACAAATTAGCGCTGTTTTTAGAATATGGCGAGCAAGCCCAAAGCGCTATTCCCGATCCCTATTACGGCGGCGATGATGGCTTTGAAAATGTGCTCGATTTAATAGAAGCGGCTAGCGATAAAATACTCGCTAAAATTTAATCCCTATTTTATTACTAAAGCTAAATTTAACGAGCTTTTAGTCGTATTGCATGGCGTTCCTAAAGTAAGTACATTTTATACTTACTCAAAGGGAACTTTATGAAAATAAAAATATTACTACTCACTTTATCTATTGCTTCTTGTTCTACTTTTGCTAACGATGTTAGTTTTTCGATTGGGGGGGGCTATCCTTACTTAGTTATTCCTGAGGTGTCTTTATCGGCTAACGATGACACACAGCGCTGGTATGCAAACTATAAACTAGGCCTTGATGATGGATTTTCTGCCGGTTTTGAACAAGCGGTTAGCGATAATAAAAAACATGCTTTTGGCGTACTTGTGGGCGCTATTGGTGCAAGAGATACAGACCAAGAGTGTGAAAGTTCAACTAATGATGTAGCAACTGACTTTGCTAATACGCTAGGTTGTGTAATTGGCGGTATTTTTGATGAAGAAACAACAAACGGCATAGGGCTTACGTACAGCTACAACTTTAATGAACTGAACAGCGCTGGTTTTAGATTAGAGCTAGATGTGGGCTACGGTAAAGCAAGCGATAGCAATGAAAAAAGAGCCGATGTCGGAATTAGCGTAAGTTATGAATTTTAACTACGTAGAATTTGTATTAGTCGGTATTAAAAAAGGCGCTTAAAGCGTAATGCCGATCAGTTAAGAAAATGACCGGTTGACCGATCCAAACGATCATGCAAAATCCGTAGTTAGGAAACTAACTACGGATTTTTTGTGAATATAGAACAAGCACTGCAAGCAACACTTGAAGAAAGCAGCCGATACCATACCTTTGAAAAATTATCAGAAATTCTTGACCCTGAAATCATTGAACAAGGTTTTCAACAAGCAGGGATTGCAACCGTTCGTAAGCGAAGATTACCGCTTGAAGCCGTTTTGTGGTCAGTTATTGGCATGGCATTGTTTCGAAAAGAATCAGTTTGGAATATCGCTAATAAGCTAGATATCATGTTACCTGGCAAGAACCAACTCGTTGCTCCAAGTGCGATGGTACAGGCGAGACAAAGGTTAGGTGATGATTCCGTTAAACACGTTTTCAATAAATCTGCTCAATCAATGTATAAGCAACAGTCATTCGAAACATGGAATGGTTTGAACCTATTAGCTGTTGACGGTGTTGTGTGGCGAACAGCCGACACGCCTGATAATCGTAAAGCCTTCTCTTCAGGTAGCAACCAATACGGTGATACAGCCTTTCCTCAAATACGCATGGTCTGTCATATGGAATTGACCAGCCATCAACTTCTCAGTAGCGAGTTTGATAACTATAAAACCAACGAGATGAAATTAGCTGAGCGTTTAATTGAACGTACACCAGATAATTCACTGACTATGTTTGATAAAGGATATTATTCTTTAGGCCTGTTAAACC
>NZ_JWIG01000016.1 GCF_000814675.1 Pseudoalteromonas distincta
GAGAGTGGTGGCTTTATTGCTTCACCAAAATGAGCGATGAGTTGCGCATCAAGTTTATCTGTTTTTGCTTTTTGGCCAATAGCGCCTGCGAAACGTTTAATATTAACGGGATTAGCAACAACGAAAGGGATATTCGCTTGAGCACACGCCATAATAAAGGGGTGTTCAAGGCGCCCAGTTGCTTCAATAGTAACACGCGTTATTGGGTGCTTTTTTAGTGTTTTTATAGCGTGTTTAATGCCGCCGTCATTGTTTTCTACGGTGAAATATATATCTAACGGTCGGATGTAAATATCGAGTTGAGTTTTACCTGTATCGACACCGACGTTAATTTCATTTTGATTATTGAGTGTATTCATAATAAGCTGACTCTGCCTTGCGATTCGGGCTCGAGGCCCCGTTGACTATCCGAGTTTAATGCTTGGAGTTTATACAGCGTTCTTTCTTGTTATCGGTCTCTCAATAGAGGAGCCTTCAATCAATCGAACTACTGTATAAAAGGCTTTGGTTGCAGCCAAAGCTTGGGCCTCACATTACCCGAACTTGGTTAAAGTATTAATTAATTTATGGGTTTATTATCCATACAAGAAAATCAACAAGGACACGTAACAGTTGGCTACGCTTCGCTTCGCTACACAATTTTAGCCAACCATTACTTAGCCTGTTATTTAGGCGTTAGCTAACTTACCATACCGTTCAGCATTACATTTCAAATAAAAGGATTTAACTTGAAAAAAATAATACTATTCTGTCTACTTGCTTCTAATTCTGCTTTCTCTTCAGAGCGTGATCACGAAAAGTTTCTTTTAGAAGCAATAAAAATTGGAAATCAGGTTCAAGAAAAAACGAAAGGTAAAAGCTTAGTTGAGAAACTTCCAATCATTGAAAATTTTGCAAAAGAGTATACTGATAGCCCTGTTGCTTTAGATATTATAATGCAAGGCCTTGGTGTTAAATATTCGTTTGCTGGCTTACATAAAAAAGCGCTTGCTGCTAAAGATAGTACTGCTGAAAGTGAAACTTTAGCTCTTGAAGATTTAACAGACTACAAAGCAAAAAGCGCGGAAAGTGAAATATTAAAACGCTCGCAACTGCATCGGATTGTAATGTTCAATGAAGCTCACGATATTGCACAACATAGGGTGTTAACGTACCGTATGCTTTCAGGGCTATGGAAGCAAGGATATCGTTATTTTGCGGCTGAATCTTTAAATAGTTCAGCTTCATCACAACTTAATAAAGGATATGTTACTAACAATATTGGCTATTACACCCGTGAAAGTATCTATGCAAACTTAGTACTTAAAGCAAAAGAAATCGGTTTTGAAATAGTTTCTTATGATATGCATAAACCAAGTAAACTCAATACTACCGATGAACGGGAAACTAATTCTGCACTGACTTTAAAAGAAAAAGTATTTGATAAAGACCCTAATGCAAAAATCATCATCCATGTTGGTTATTCCCATATAAATGAAGAGGAATGGTTAGCGAGTAAACTTAAAAGTATTACCAACTTAGAAACACTTACTATTGACCAAACAACACGAATAGAACGAAGTAATACAGAATTTGAGCACCCAACATACACTAAAGCAGTTAATGAAGTGGGATTACAAGAACCATTTATCTTTGTAAAAGGTAATGAAACTTGGAGCTCTGATCCAAACAAATGGGATATATCTATTTTCTGGCCAAGAACAGGCTATTTAAATGGGCGTCCTAAATGGGCTTCTTTAAATAGAAAATCATATGAATTAGCCTCTATAGATTGTAATGATTTATACCCTTGCATGGTTGATGTCTTTAAGTTTAATCATACAGATGAAGTGCCCTTTGATAGAGTTATAATTTCGTCTAAAGAAGAGTTGAAATCAGTATTCTTGTCTAAAGGGAATAATATTGTTGTAACTAGTGATAGAAATGGAAAACAAATAAAAAAAATCACCATACAGAATTAAAGTTAGTTAACAACACGCCCTGAAGTGGGCAGCAAGCGCTAAAGCTCACTTTCCACCGCAAATTTTAATGGCGATGACCCCTTGCTTTTCAATGCCGTTAAATAAGTTGATTCATCATAGGGGGATGTGTTTTCCAGCACCTAAATAGTATTCTTATCCACTTGAATGCCAATGATCTGATGGTGGTATTATAGGGCTTTCCTTTGGCTCTTTGCTGCCAACTATCGTGGCCAAGTAGCGATGCTTTAGCCAAAAATAAATAACGTACAGATAATCTTGCTTATTCTAGAAAGAGTAAAAAAGGTACCCACACTAAATTTTTCAGCAATACCTTCCAAAACGTCAATTAAAACAACATCAAACACTTCTTTATATGCTGCGTAAAAGCACAGTAATCGATTGAACCAAAATAGGAACTCAGCTATGGTTTGTTTATCAATAAAAATAAATAAAAAAACGAGTTAATCTACAGGCTCGTTGGTACTAAAGGAGTATCTAGCATTGGATGATCTAATAACAAAAATCAAAAGTGTCCCTAACGAAATTTGGTGGAGAACACTTTCGTATATTATTTCCGCTTTTTTCCTTGTACCAAATATTACGATGATCATGTTTCTAATTTACATGGGAGAATATGACTTTTTCTCTTACGACTTCTTTACGGAGGGTGTATTTGGAATGAAATTGTTTTTCGTAACTACTGCTTTTTTCTTACTTATTAGTTCATTAGCAATATTTAGCCCTGTCTTATTGATTGTTGGAAAGGTTAAGAAAAAGAAAATCGATAAACAACTAATTGCCCTGAGTATTTTATTTACTTTAATTACTTGGTCGATCCTTATCTTAGAGTTTATTTCTGGTGCTGATACTGCTCGGATTTTCTTTGTATTAGGTATGTGTGCGGTTATTATTACTCATATTTCAGTGCTAATTTACTTCAAGGCTAAGGCACAATTTATCAGTTTAGGAGCTATTACTTTTTGTATAGTTTTTATGTCTTTTAATTGGTCTGCTCAATCCTCCAAAGTAATTTCAATTGGCTTACAGGCATTTGGCGTTGGTGGTGATTTATCAATAACAATAACTAATGCTCAATCTGGAGTTAAAACTAAAGGGAAACTAAAATTAATATCCCCAAAATTTATATACTTTACGCCTTCAACCGAAAAGGGCGTTGCTAGTTATTCTTTATCAAATGTAGGCTATTATGTTGTGGATAAAAAGTAGCTCTAACAAGTCGTAAAGCAGAACAAAAAAATCTGATTTTTACTGCTATGTCGCTTACTTTAGCAAATATATTTTGCCTATTTAAGGCAGCACTAGATATAAAAATATAAGGATGCATAATTGAATTATTTAAATTGGTTACAAAAGACATACCCAGAGCTAAATGAGATATCAAATGAAACTATTAACTCTCATATCGACAAAGCAAAGTCTGATACAGAGCTTTTTAGGGAATTCATTAAAGTACTAGGTAGCTTATTTTTTATTATCCCGTTCAACTTATACCTTTATATTTCGGGTATTCAGGCATCTAACAGCTCTTTATATTGGTTGTTGGTTGTGGCTTCAATTGCTGTTGGTGGTTTTATCGGGCTTTATTGCGAGCAAAAGGTAATTAAAAAACGTCTTAAAAAAATAATACAGTTAAAGGCGTTTTAAATGACTAATGATGAAGGGCAGTTAGGATGACCTTATTCTAACTGTTGCGGAAATTGTCAATTATAGAGTGGTAAACAACTTGGCTTTATTAAGCTTGATTCCTTTTAAAATAAAAAGCGGAATATTACGGTCAATAAAGGCATGAGTAAATTTATCTTAAGTTGATAGGAACTCAGCTATGTTTTGTTTATCAATAAAAAATAAAAAACGAGTTGTTCTACAGGCTCGTTAGTAGTTTAAGGAAATTCGACATGCAATTAATGGATTCGGTAATATTATTTTGTTTTATCATTAGTGCAATCTCTCTTTACTTTAGTTTTGGTTCAAAGTTTTACGATCCTGAAAAGGTTTTAATTGATATGGGCGATCAGGTGTTTATTTCGCACTTGCCCAAAGCTAGGTTACATAAAAAATATGGTAAAACTATTCCTAAATCTTTTGTTACCAAAATTCAATTAGCTGGAAATTATGTAACTTTATTCAATCACAGCGGTAATGCAATAGATATTTGGGCGCCTAAGGATAAATTAGCTAAACCCATATTTGAGCAAGCAAAAAGTATTTTTAAAAATGCAGAAGCGGTTGAATTAAACTGTTAATAAGCGGTTTAAGCAAAGCGACTACTAACTGTTTGCTTAGTTCTCTTTACTACACATTACGACAAGTTATCATCAGCCCCTTATGTAGGCATCGAGATTGTAGAATTTTTTTTTAAGAAAACAGCCTATTTTATTAGGGTTAATTGCTGGAGCTCGTTTTTAATTGAATTTGGCTATTGGAGTTATGCTTCAGTCTTGTTAAGCAACCAAGGATAGTTCAGTGTTAAAATGACCTACTAAGCATTTTATTACAGTATTGATTGCAAGTTCCCTTTCCACAATCCCCCCTAAAAAAATTAACTAAGGATCAAATAACAATACTTTAGTAAACGCTAGTTCATATTACGTCACGTAATATCCATACAGAACTTTAAGTTAAACATACGTTCGTGCAGCGTTCCCATTTTTATTTGACTCAATTTATTGGATATTCTTTTTATGAAATTAAAGTTATTTATCGCAATTATTTTTAGCACTTCGATGTCGTCTTACGCGACAGAAGCAGTAGATAAAACGGAGTTTTCATTCGAAGACTTAAAAGCCCTAGCAAAAGCCTCAGCCGAAAAGCCCTATACGCCAACTAAGGTGCCAGCGCCGGAGTTAATCGATAAAATTACGTATGACGAACATTGGAAAATACGCTTTAAAGAAGATGAAACCTTATACCCAAGTGGAAAAAAGGCACCTGTACAATTATTTTATCCTGGGCGATATTTTCCTGAGCCAGTAAGTATTTACATCAGAGACGATAAAAATCAGGTACAAAATGTACCTTTTAGTAATGATGTTTTTGATATGCCTGATGACAGCCCAGCTCACGATCTCCCAGAAGGGTTTGGATTTGCAGGCTTTAGAATAATGCGCCCAGATATGAAACCAGATTGGATATCTTTTTTAGGTGCGTCTTATTTTCGTACCGACGGGCCAGAGGGGCAATATGGACTGTCAGCCCGAGGTATCGCGATTAATACGGGCATGAATCAGCCAGAAGAATTTCCGCGCTTTTCTGCATTTTGGATTGGCCCCGCAGAGAAAAAAGGTGAAAGTGTGTCTGTTTGGGCATTGCTTGAAGGGCCTTCTATCACTGGTGCTTATCGATTTGGTTTAAGTAAAGATAACAAAGAAGCCAAAGGCCATATTACCTCAGTGAGCGCTAATTTGTATATGCGCGCCGATGTTGAACGCTTAGGCGTGGCACCGTTAACCAGTATGTATTGGTACTCACAAAAAGATAAAACAGAAGCTAAAGATTGGCGCCCAGAAATTCACGACAGCGATGGCCTGGCGATCCACACAGGAACGGGTCAATACGTTTGGCGCCCATTAAATAATCCTCAGTCGGTGTCGACCAATAGCTTTATTGATGAGAACCCAAAAGGGTTTGGTTTAATCCAAAGAGATCGTGACTTTAATAACTACCAAGACGATGGCGTATTTTACAATAAGCGTTCATCAGCGTGGATTAAACCTACTGACGATTGGGGAAAAGGCGCAGTACAGTTAATCGAAATTCCTACAAAAGATGAAACGTTCGACAATATTGTTGCCTATTGGGTGCCCGAAAAAGAGGCGCGCAAAGGTGATGAGTTTACCTTTTCTTATGATATTGAATGGCGTCCACTCGATCCAAAATCAAAAACGCTTGCAAGCGTTGTAAATACTCGCCAAGGCTTAGGCGGAATTCCCGGCCAGCCAATTCCTGAAGGCGTTAACAAAATGGTGATTGATTTTGAAGGTCCAGTATTTAAAGGCTTAGATAACAAAAGTGGTATAAAGCCGATTGTTGAAGCCAGCAACGGTGAAATACTAGAACCTATTGGAGTTTATCCGGTAGTTGGTACAAACCAATGGCGATTAGCGTTTGACTACAAACAAGCTAACAACAATCCGGTGAACATACGCGCGTATTTAGTTGATAAAAATGATGAAGCTATAACTGAAACATGGGTAAGTGATGCAAAGGTAACGATTAAATAAGACCTTAAATAAGCATTAAAGTAAAACGGGTGGCTATATTTTGATTTTCTGTCAATTATAGCCATCATAATGTCTTTTAAAACGCCAATCAAAACACCATTAAAACTCCCTTTTATATCCCACGTAATATACAGTAATCGATTGAATCAAAATATGAACTCGGCTATGGTTTGTTTATCAATAAAAATAAAAAAACGAGTTAACCTGCAGCTTGTTAGCTGTTTCGAGGGATTGTATGTTTTTTTTGAGTGAATTATTTTGTTGGGAGCGAGGCCGACAAAAATCAGGCTACGATAAAATGTTGATTTGTGGTGCTACGTGGCCAATTAAATTTGATACATATTTGCTTAAATTCCCACAAGGAAGTGAAATAGCACCACACACAGACAAAGTTGAATCTGGTAAACACTATCGATTGAATATAGTGCTTAAAAAAGCAAATTTAGGTGGTGAGTTTATTTGCAGTGATCCGATATTTGAAACAAAGCGAGTTAAGCTATTCCGCCCTGATGTAAGTGAGCATCAGGTATCAAAAGTTATAAAAGGTAATAGATATTTACTCAGCATTGGGTGGATAAAAGGGGGCTCTAAATGCTAGATTTAAGACCTAATTGTGAATGTTGTGATAAGAATCTACCTGCACAGTCCACAGAGGCTTTTATTTGTTCATTTGAATGCACATTTTGTTCTGGCTGTGCTCAAACGGTATTAAATAACGTGTGCCCAAACTGCTCAGGTAATTTGGTTCAGCGGCCAATTCGCCCTTTGGCTGCACTAAAAGATTACCCAGCATCGACTAAGCGGGTATTAAAAGAAAGTGGTTGTGCGCCAAACACATAAGAACACAAAGTATAATAATTACATTTCTGGGTATGGAGATCTGATGAGAAAATCCTTTGAATTTACTATTAAGTCAATCAAAGTTAAAATAATTAACACTTGGTTTAGTGGTGCTAAATTATATGTGAATGGTGACTTACGAGATACTGACAAAACTTTGTTAGCTATTAGGAATAATACTTTACTATCTGCAAATTTAGGTGAGTTGGGTGTTCTAGAAATCAAGCCATTATCGGGTTTAATTACCGTCGAAATGGATGCATATTTGGTTAATGGTACAAACATTCAACATGTATATAGCTCACATAAACGCCTTAGCCTAAAAGAGCAAAGGGCAGCCCGATAAAGCTACTTTAAATAACGTATATTCCTGCATTTACCTGCCTTCAGTAATAACCTCCAAATGACTTTGAGGAGGTTTAAGCCCCTAAGCATACCAAGTTAATATACTTGGTTTACTCGATTACCTTAAATCACTCACACTCTTTCACATAAAGTAAAAGCGCGCTGTACATTACACTGAGTGCCTTTGTTACATCGCTGTCGATAACCGCTTCTGCTGGGTGATGGCTTATACCGCCAGGGCTTCGTATAAACAACATGCCAACGGGGCAAATTGGAGCGATTGCCATTGCATCGTGCCCTGCGCCTGAGGCAAGTGAAGGCGATGCTTGGTTATTGAGTTTACATGCGCTTGAAAACAAATGCTGAATAGTGGTGTCGCACGCTACGGCATCGGCGGCATGCGTCCATTGCCAATCAAGCGTTAAATTGCGTTTGCTTGCTATAGATTGTGCGCTGCTTTGTATGGCGCTTAGTAAGTTAGCGAGATCGGTGTCGCTTTGTGCGCGTGCGTCTAGGCTAATGGTCGTTTTACCTGCAATCACGTTTGTAGCCCCAGGGCGAGACTGTATTTGCCCTACGGTGGCAACTTCGCCATTTTTAGCATTACTTGCTAGTTTTTCAATTTCGGTTACTAATTCAGCGCAGCCTGCTAGTGAATCCTGCCTCAAGTTCATTGGGGTTGTACCCGCATGACCGCTTTGGCCTGTTAGGGTAAGCATGGCGCGTTTTGCCCCTGCAATAGCCGTTACAACCCCTAACGCCTGATTAACCGATTCGAGTACAGGACCTTGTTCAATATGAGTTTCCCAGTAACCTAGTAATTCGTTTTTGTTTAGTGCGGCCTTTGCGTAGTCGTTAGGGTTTAGGCCAAAGTCGAGCATGGCTTGGCGCATAGTTATGCCGTTTGTGTCTTCAATGTTTAGCCACTGTGGGTCAAATTCGTTAGCGAGGGCTTTTGAGCCAATTAAAGTGGTGGCAAAGCGGGTGCCTTCTTCATCGCAAAAGCCCACTATATCTAAATGAAAGGGCAGGTCGAGCTTTAACTTATGTGCAAGCGCTGCAATTTCTATCCCTAGTAGTACACCTAAAATACCATCAAACGCACCTGCGTTTGGTACGGTGTCTAGGTGCGATCCTATAATTAAACGTTTAGCATGTGGGTTTGATGATTTTAGTCGCCCCCAAAGGTTGCCCACTTCGTCTTGCCACGATTGCATGCCTGCCTCAACCATCCAAGATGCAGTAACAGCGTTACACTCTTTGTGCTCTTTTGATAAGTACACGCGGTGAATACCGCCTTGCATTTGCGATAGTGCGCTGAGGGTTTTACAGCGAGATAAAGCGCGTGTTGCGTATTCATCAGCAAGTTCTTTATCTAATAAAGGGCAGTGTTGTGGGCTTACAATCGTCATGCTAAATCCTTTTTTTATTTATAATGGGCAAGGGCGGCAATAGCGGCTTCGCCTTTAGGGCCTTTATAACCGTTGGCATGCAAGCAAGCGTCTAAGCTTGCCAATGTTTGTAATACAGCATCTTTACGGGCGTTGTAACCCATGGTGCCAATACGCCAAATTTTGCCATGCAGTGGTCCAAATGAGGTGCCAATTTCTATTCCAAAATCGGTTAGCATTTGTCCGCGTACGTGATCGGCATTAATGCCCTCGGGTATATACACACCCAGTACGTTGTTCATTTTATGTGTTAAATCACCAAATACATTTAAGCCGAGCGCTTGAATACCCGTTAGCATGGCATCGCCATGTAATTTGTGGCGCGCTACGCAGTTATCCACGCCTTCTTCAATAACAATGCGAGCACATTCTGAGGCGCAATACAGCATGCTGGTGGCTTCGGTGTGGTGGTTGAGGCGCTCCTCTCCCCAGTAATTCATGATCATGCCTAAATCAAAGTAGTTTGAGCGTACAAATGGCTCGGTGCCGTCGGTATGGTCGGCCGTGCGAATACCTGCTTCTACCTTTTTACGTTTTTGGATCCACTCGGCGCATTTGTCGCTAAGCGTTAATGGCGCAGACCCAGAAGGACCGCCTAAACATTTTTGCAGGCCAACAGAAAGTGCATCGAGTTTCCATTCATCGGCAGGAAGTTCGTTACCCACAATAGAGGCGGTGGCATCGCAGTAAAATAGTACATCGTGCTTTTGGCAAATATCGCCAATATGCTCAAGAGGTTGGTTCATGGTGGTGGATGTATCGCCTTGTACCATAGCAAGTACATGGGGTTTTACATCAACAATGGCTTTTTCGATTTGCTCTGGCGTAAACACTTCGCCCCACGGTACTTCTATTGTGTGCACCTTTGCGCCAACGCGTTCTGCTATTTCAGCAAGTAGGTGGCCAAAGCGCCCCATAATTGGCACAAGTACTTTATCGCCTGGGCGTAAAATTGAGCATAATACGGCTTCAATCCCTGCGCGCGATGTGCCATCTATTAGCATGGTCCATTCGTTTTTAGTTTTAAAAATTTCGCGGTAACGTGCCATGGTTTCGTTCATAAAACCGGTCATTACTGGGTCGTATTGGCCTATAAGCTGCGCCGACATAGCACGTAAAACACGAGGGTCGGCATTAATTGGGCCTGGTCCCATTAATAAACGCTGTGGTGGGTTTAAGGTTTGAACTTGCGTGTTATTAAACATATTTTAGGCTCCCAGAGTCTGAATAAGCATGCGTATGCCGGTTATCATTAATACAACGGCAAAGGCGCGTTTTAGTTGTTTTTGATCCAGCTTGCTACCGATTTTTACGCCAATAGGCGCAAATAAAATAGTTAGCGGAATAATAAGAAAAAAGGCAGGGAGGTTAACCAACCCCCACGTACCTAGGGGAGCATCGGTTGGCGTTGTGCCAATACTTAATAAGGTAATAACGCCAGGTAGCGCAATCAATAAACCAAAAACGGCCGCAGTACCTACTGCAACATGAGCACGTACATTAAATGCGTTTAGCATAGGTACGCCAATAGTGCCGCCGCCTATGCCAATCATTACCGACAAACCACCTACAATACTTGCCATAACGCCTTGACCAAATTTACCTGGTAGTTGTTTTACAAGCGCGGGTGCGCCGGCTCTAAATAGCATGTTTAAACTGACTAAAATAGCAATACAGGCAAACATAAGTACCAGTGCATTACCGCGTATTGAGTGCGCTAAGTAGCTGCCTACAACGGCCATAACTAAAATAAATGGTGCCCAGTATTTTATTAGCGCAAGGTCAATATTCCCTTTGCTATGATGCGAGCGAATAGATGAAAGCGAAGTAGGTACTATGGTTGCAAGTGATGTAGCGGTGGCTATCATCATTGCCGATTCTGGGCTTACGCCAAAACCTTGCAGTAAAAAATACAGTACAGGGACGATAACAATACCGCCGCCTACACCAAAAAGTCCTGCTAAAATACCTGCAAAAATACCGGTTGCTATTAAGGCTACTATAATTGGCCATTGATTTATTATTTCTGACATTGTGTTCCTGCTGTAGTTACTGTTGCACGTCCATCTGAACGAGGATCTGTTGCAGCTTCAAGGCTTGTAGGTGTATCTAAAATAGCCCCAGCGTGCCCCATCATTTCGTTATTATTATCAACGCTTACCCAATCGTGGTCACGTTGATTTAATTCATGTTCTATATGAAAAACTAACTCTTTTTCAATTTTTAAATTTGTACTCGTATCGCCCCATGTGCGTCCAAGTAACCAACGAGGGTCGCTAATTGCTTGTTTTATAGATTTATTTCGCCACGCGTAGCCTGCAAAAACAGCGGCTTGAGTTTGTGGCTGCCCTTCACCGCCCATTGTTCCGTAAGCAAGTCGACGACCATCGCTAAACTTTGCCAGTGCTGGGTTAAGTGTATGAGCGGGCTTTTTATTTGGCGCAAGGGCATTATTATTGTTACTCGCAGCAATATCTTGATTGTTTAAACTAAAGCTTAAACCACGGTTATTCCACACAAAGCCGCCTTCACTCATTAATATTCCGCTGCCAAATTCCCAGTAAATACTTTGAATAAAGCTGACTAATTGCCCGTTTTTATCTCTGGCTGCCATCCACACAGTATCGCCAGGCTCTGCGTTAAATGGCCATTTTTTGGCTTTACTCATATCAATATTGTTAGCAAGTTCGCCTAAGCGATTATCGGTTAGTGCGTTTTTATAATCGTCTCCTAATGCTTCAGGGTCAGCCCAAAGGGTAGGGCGATGGGTAAAGCTTTGTTTAGTTGCCTCAACAATTAAATGTGTCCAGTCGGCATCGGTTTTAGCTAAATGCTTTAACTTATTTACGGCACCAATTATTTGTAGTGAATGCACGCCCTGTGTTGGCGCGGGTAAGTTGTAGCAATCAATACCACTGAGGTTTGCATTTAGCGCAGTAACTACCTCGGCTTTAGTATTTGCAATGTCACCTGCGGTGATTGAGCTGCCTGCTTTTGCTAAGTCGGCGGCAAATGAGTTGGCAAGTGCGCCTTCATAAAATGCGTTTAAACCATGCTTTGCTAGGTATTCAAACGTTGCTGCAAGTTTAGGATTTTTAAAATGCTGGCCTGCTTGTAAGGGCTTGCCATTGGGTATGTAGAGGTTTTTAAACGCGTCATTGGTATTGTTAGCAGCGGCTAGCTTTTCGCAGCCTGCTTGCAGGCTTTTTGTAACGGTAAAGCCCTCGCGCGCAAGTTCAATAGCGGGTGCTAAAATTTGTGACAGTGGTAGTGCCGCATGCTCATCTAGTTCAAGCGCTTTTTGCCAGCCGCGTATTGTGCCCGCTTGAGTAAGTGCGCTTAATCCGCCGCGCTCTGGTATTTGCGTGAGCGTGTTATAGGGCGTTGTATTAGTTGCTGCGCGGCCGCAGGCGTCAATAGCAGTGGGCGTTTTTTGATTTGGGTTATCGATAAGCCAAAAGCTGTCGCCACCAATTGAGTTCATATGTGGGTATACAACGCTAATAGCAGCGGCAGCCGCTACCATAGCCTCGGTAGCTGTACCGCCTTGTTTTAGTATATTTATACCCGCCTCAGTGGCCGAAAAATGAGACGTGGTAAATGCAATGTTGTGTGTGGTCATGCCAGTGTGTCCTGTTTAAAGTGTGCAGCTAGGTGCTTAACGCAAGCAAGTAGGCTTTTATCGTTACCGTGGCTCATCATTAATGAAAAACCATACGGATGATCATTTGCTAAATCAGCCAGCGGTAAATGCACTTGCGCTGAGCCACTAAGCCCTGCAATTGCCGAAAGCGTAATAATTTGCATGCGTAAGGCGCTTGTGTCGGCGCCTAATTTAGGTGCGGTTGTAGGTGTGGTTGGCAAAAATAAACAGCTGTTTGTATTTAGGTTTTTAGCTATTAGTGTTTGCCATTGGGTTTGTACTTTTAGTGCTTCTTGTTCTTCTTGATCAGTTAGGGCAAGCGCCATATTAAAACGTGCCGCAATTGCTGGAGCAAACTGGGGAAGTTGCCCCTGCAATTGAAGCCAATCTTTATGCGTTTTTGCGATTGCTCGCCCTTGCAGTACTCTAAAACTATCAGCAAGTTCATTTAATAAGCTGCTGTTAGGTAGTTCAAATTCTTTATGGTGCTTAAAATTAGGCTTGGTTTTTTCAAGCAATTGTTTAAGTGGGGCTTGTAAAGCAGGATCAACGAGTTCAAATAACGGCTCGCAAATAACTAAGGTATCAACGTTATTAATAGCTTGATTTGGTAGCAGTACATTACCTACATCGCTTAATAGCTCGGCGCTTTGGGTAAGCCAACCTATGGTATCAAAAGGGGGAGCCAACGGTATTAGGCCGTCTTTTTCAATAACGTTATGGCTTGGCCTTATGCCATATAAACCACAATAGCTGGCGGGTATTCTAATTGAGCCGCCGGTGTCGGTGCCTAAGCCAATATCAGCTAAGTTTGCAGCAACTGCAGCAGCAGACCCCATACTCGAACCACCGCAAGCATGCCCTTTTAATTTAGGATTTTGCGCAGCGCCATAATGTATATTATTACCCTCTAAGCTATAAGCTAGCTCGTCAGTATGGGTAAAGCCTATAAAGTTACAACCAGCGGTCATGAGCTTGTTAACCGAGCTTGCCGTATTTTGAGCCGGTTTAGCTGTTTTAAACCAGTGTGGGTTGCCTGCGCTGTTACGCTCGCCCTTTACTGCAAATACATCTTTTACAGCTAAGCGATTGTTTGCAAGCACTCCAGAGTGGTTTGTTTGCCACAGGGTAGGACCGTGATTGCAAAATATACCTTTGTTGTTTTTTTTATCACTCATTTGCAGCTCATTATCATAAAACTGACCAAGTACTTACTTATTAAGTTAAGAGTGATTAAAAAGCGGGCTGGTTATTATTATTATGAATACCAATTTTTTTAAAAACATGATCATTTTATCGGATTAAATAGCGCACTCACTGCGTCATTTTCTTCGCGTTATAATAGATCACTAATTTAATGTAATTGGTATAACTCCGCTTTTTAATCGGTAGTTTTGATTTTATAGTGCTTAGACTAAGCAAGAGGAATGCCATAAATTAAAATCCTGTCCAACTGGTCAGGTTTTGTTGGGTTATATGAGATTTGTAAATGTGGGCTATAGAAATAGTGAGATTAAAATGAGCTAAAACAAACCAATTTGGTGCGCAGATGCACCAAGTTGGTCTTTATTTATATGGTTTTGAGTGCTAAATAAGGGGCGTTTTACTGATGATTAAACCGTTAATATCGGCGTAAACCCAATCGTTAGGTTCTATGGTGGTGCTAAGCATGGTAATAGCTTGGTTTTTATCACCAAAGCCGCGCTTTAAGGTACTACGTGGTGTAGAGCCTAGCGCCATTACAGGTAAGTTCATCGTGGCAAGTATTTCTATATCTCGGCAACAGCCATTTATTATTACGCCTTCCCAGCCATTACTTAAGGCACGCTCAGCCATAATATCGCCTATAAACGCAAAGCGTTTGCTCGCAAACCCGTTTATAACCAATACTTTACCTTCACCATTTTCATGCAATATATCGGCGGCAAAAGAGTTGTCTTCTGGGCAGGTAACGGTAACTACTTTGCCATAAAACGTGGTTTTTTTACCAAAGTGATAAAGGCCGCTGTCTGCTACTTGCACGTTATCGCGATGATCGTCAAATAAATCGGGTGTAGTAAAGGATGTCATGGGTTAAGTCTCACTTTGCTCAGGTATTTTAAGACCAATACCTTTTAAAATTATGTGGGCAATTGATTGCGTAATTTGTGCCACATCGGTTTCGTCGTACTCTAATTTGTTCATTACGAGTAAAACCTCAGCCTGAAAGTCGGCGTAATATTGTGTGGTAGACCAAATAGTAAAGAGCAAATGGTAGGGGTCAATCTTATCCATTTTATCTGCGTCCATCCATGCTTGAAGTACATCAACCTTTTGTTTAACCCAAGGGCGGGTATTGGTTCTAAAGTAGTTTTGTAAATAGGGTGCACCGCGCAGTATTTCACTGGCAAATAAGCGAGATTGCATTGGCTGATTTACGGCCAGTATTACTTTGCTTTTAATATAGTTATAAAGCACGGTAGCTGGATCGTCGTTAATTGTGACGTTATCGAGCCCTAAGTTCCAATTAGCTATTATGCGGTCAATCACAGACTCGTACAGACCATCTTTACTTTTAAAGTAATACAAAATATTAGCTTTTGGCACCTGCGCTTCTTTAGCAACCATGCTCATACTTGCTCCGTCGTAACCTAATTGCGAAAACAATTGCTCGGCGGCATCTAAAATTAGTTTTTGGTTTTTCTCGCGTGTCACTTCTTTTTTATTTGGTTTTATTTGTGTGGTCATTATTGAGTTTGCGTGTTTAACGTATTGATTGATTGTAGCTTTACTGACCAAAAGGTCAATTACTAAAGAGGGTGAATGTTAAAAACAGGCGAGAGGTTTAAGCTATTAACTTTAGGGTCTGTTGATCTTTGCGGATTAAAATTTGTTCAAACTAGGGGCTATTTAATCGCGGCGCGAGATTTGTAACCTAGTGGGCTAAGTAAAAACCGAGCAACAAAGAGTAAGTAGCTCCTAGGAAGAACCCTTTGGGCAGCGCCTGTTTGGCATTAATGCTACGTTATCGCCCATTAATGGGGAATAACCACACTATATAGGCTCTGCCTTGCCTAAATACCAAACAGACTGCTGCAAATTTAACCTTGAAAGATCAACAGACCCTTATTGTTTAATTAAATAATTACTGTTAGTTTAGTTTCAAATTTACGAGTAGTACTTTTGGATTGGCAAATGGATTTTATAAGCAAAAATAAATACACGCTTTATGGAGTCGCGGCCATATTACTGTGGAGTTGCTTAGTTGCATTACTACGGGATATTTCTGAGTTGTTTAGCCCCATTGGTGGTGCGGCGGCTATGTATTCTGCCAGTGCGATATTTTTAATTTTGGTTATGGGAGTGCCCAAGTTTAGTGGGTTTTCAAAACGTTACTTGGTAATAGGTACTTTATTATTTGTATCGTACGAAATTTGTTTGGCGCTTTCTATTGGTATGGCAAATAGCCGTCATCAGGCAATGGAAATGGCGGTTATTAATTATTTATGGCCCACGCTGACTATACTGCTCTCTATTATTATTGGCCGTAAAAAAGTAAATTTCTGGGTTTACCCAAGCATGATCATTGCTTTTTTAGGCGTTGCTTGGTGTATTACGGGCGATCAAAAAATGTCACTCGATACGCTTGTTACTAACTTTGCTGATAATCCTGCTACTTACTTAATGGCATTAGCTGCAGCGTTTATATGGGCTATTTATTGCGTAGTAACGCAAAAGCTGAGTAATGGTAAAAATGCCATTACGTTATTTTCTACTATTATTTCGGCGTTGTATTTATCTATTACGCTGAGTGTTTCGTTTTGGCAGGGGGTTGTGCTGGTAACAGTGGGCTCGCTAATTTGCTACTTTGTAACGCGAGAAAAGCCTAAACAACCTCAAATAGCGTCTGCAACATAAGACTAATTTTATTAAAAATAAGCCCTATTATTTTAGGGCTTTTTGTTGCGTGCAGATTATTTTGCATTATTTACCTGCGCTAGTAACTCTATAACTTTTTGTTGACCAAATGTTTGTGCAAATTGCTCGGCTGTTTGACCTGCTTTGTTTTGATGCGCGTTATCGCAATCAAGTGATACGAGTGTTTTAGCTATACTAAATTCACCTCTAAAAATAGCGGCCATTAGCGCTGTGTTGCCACGGTTATCTTCTAAACAGGCATTAGCGCCTAAGTGTAAAAGTGTGTTAACCGTGTTTTTATTGCCATGGTAAGTAGCAATCATTAACGCGGTGTAGCCTTTATTGTTGTAGCTGTCGATAGGAATACCGGCATCTACAAATTGCTCTATTACAGCTGTGTCGTTTGTGCGTGCTGCGGCAAAGTAATAAGCAAATAAGCTATCGTATTGAGTTTTTGCAGAATGTTGGGTTTCAGATTGCGTACTGGGTGTTTGTGTATCTGATGTATTTTGAGCGTAAACGCTACTGGTAAAGCTCAGTAGTAGAGCGACTATAATTAATAAATTACGCATAACAATTGTCTCTTATAAAAGAGGAAGGGGTTTATTCCTTCCTCATGGTTGTGGTTTAAATAGCTATTTAGTTGGGACTAATTGCTTTTAACTAGTTGCTTATAAGTTAGCGGCTAGTTGTTTAACCATTTTAAGGTCGCCGTTTACAGCTTTAGTTAAGCGTGTACCGTACTCACTATCAGCTTTGTAAAAGTGACTAAGCATTTTGTGTTTAACACTGCTGTTTTGCACTTTGCCTAAATCGCCTGCTAGGTTATTAATTAGGTTTGTACGTTCTTGCTTGCTAAAACCACGGTATATAACACCTGCTTGCGCGAAGTTTTGCTGCTTTTTAATCGCGGCTTGTTGTACAAAGCCTTTTAGCTCTGTGTTACTTCTACGTGCAATTGGGTTTTCAGCTACGTTTTCTTGGCTTGGCTGGTAGTTCACATTGCTTGTAGTGTTACCAATATTCATTGCGCCGTCTTGGTTGTAGTTAACCACTTCAACTTTTGCACGGTTAATTGGCAGTTGCTGGTGGTTAGCACCTAGGCGGTACATTTGTGTATCAGCGTAAGAAAACATACGACCTTGTAATAGTCTGTCTTCTGATGGCTCAATACCTGGAATAATGTTTGCCGGTGCCATTGCTACTTGTTCTGTAGACTGGAAGAAGTTAGTTGGCATACGGTTTAGGGTCATTGTTCCTACTTTAGTTTCTTTAATGTCTAACCACATTTTTGTTGCATCTAATGGGTTGTAATCAAAGTCATCAAGCTGCGACGGATCAAGCGTTTTAATGTATAGATCCCACTTAGGGAAGTTGCCTTTACCAATTTCGCTGTAAAGGTCGCGTGTTAAGTGTTGGAAGTCTTGGCTTTGCACTTTAGCTACTTCTTTTGCGTCAAGGTTATCAATACCTTGTTGGCTTACCCAATGAAACTTAACGTATTTAACATCGCCCGATTTGTTAATCATTTTGTATGCATGTACACCCCAACCGTCCATTTTACGAAGACTTGCTGGTGTACCGTAGTCGCTGTAAACCCACGTTAGCATTTGTGTAGAACCTGGTTCGTGCGAGAAAAAATCGAATACGCGGTTAGGATCTTGAATGTTATCAACCGGTGATGGCTTTAACGAGTGAACCATGTCTGGAAATTTAATCGCATCGCGAATAAAGAACACCGGTAAGTTGTTACCTACTAAATCCCAGTTACCTTGGTCTGTGTAAAACTTAGTTGCAAAGCCACGTGGGTCACGCAGTGTTTCTGGGCTGCCTTTTGAGTGAATTACTGATGAAAAACGAACAAATACATCTGTTTCTTTACCAGCTTGTGCAAACGGTGCTGCAATTGTTAAATCGTCTAGCTCTTTTGATGCTACAAACACACCGTGTGCGCCGGTACCACGAGCATGCACAACACGCTCAGGAATACGCTCACGTGCAAAGCGTTGCAGTTTTTGAATTAGTTGCACGTCTTCTAGTAATACACTGCCACGTTCGCCAGCAGTAATTGAATTTTGGTTGTCGCCAACAGCTGCGCCGTTATCTTTAGTAAGAGTTGTTGCTGCGCTTGCCGGTAATGCCATCGCAAGTGCCAGTGCAGTTAGTGTTAATTTTGTTTTGTTTATTTGAGTATTCATTGTCGACCTCATCTATTTAAAAGTGCCGGCAGTGGTGCAGGCTGTTAATCTGTTAACGATAATATTAATTTTATTAACTTCGGTAAAACTGATTAATTAGATTGATGTGATTTGTAAAACAGATGAAATGAATTTGCAGATACACTTTTTACATTAATGTAATTTTTTTACTACGACCTTAGTCGCAATATGCTTTTATAAAATTTATTAAATACAAAGGTTTTTAGTTTTATCTGGCGGTATTTTCACCAAGCTGGTGCGTTTTATACTTACAGTGTGTTGACATATTCGCACAATAAAGGGAATATGCTCAACCAGTGAGCTTATGCTCATTGCTGAGTTGCACTAAAAAGTTGCACAATATTAATCGCGCTTAACTCGTTATACTTAAATTAGCTAAACCAAACAGTGTTAATAAGGTGACAAGATGAATACTAATATTGAGCTAGTGATATTTGATTGTGATGGCGTTGTTATTGATAGCGAAATTTTAAGCGCACAAGTACTCATTAATATGCTTGTTGAAAAAGGCGTTGAGATTGACCGCGCTTATGTACAGCAACACTTTTTAGGCTGCAACTTTAAAACAGTAAGCCAAAAAATAGCGGATGCATTTAATGTCACTCTTCCTGAAAGCTTTGAAGGTGACTACCGCGAGGCACTATTAAACGAATTTGAAACCGGACTAACCACGACTGATGGTATAGAAGACGTACTTAACAATTTAGCTGTGCCTATTTGTATAGCTACTAGCAGTAGCCCAGCACGCACCGCAAAAGCGTTGAGCGTAGTGAGTTTAAGTAAGTACTTTAGCGATACGGTTTTTACCAGCAGCGAAGTTAAGCGTGGTAAACCGGCGCCTGATTTATTTTTACATGCAGCTAAGCAAATGGGTGTAAAGCCAGAGCATTGCTTAGTAATTGAAGACAGTAAAGCCGGCGTAAATGCAGGAATTGACGCCAATATGCAAGTACTGCATTACAGCGGTGGGCAACATATGCAAGGCTCTGTTAATCATGTACACAGTGCTTACCCAAATGTTGATCATTTAACGCATTGGCAAGATTTTTTTAGTGCATACCCTGAACTTAAAAAGCAGTAAACACGCAGCTTTTTAAATACACAAAGTTTTAAACGCGATTTGCTCGCCTTACTCACTGACAGGCAAGCAAACGCAAAATATAAATGTAGATGGTTTTGCTTTACTAAAAATAAAACAAAACGTGGCAAAACATCATGCGTTTATAAACCAAATTATAAAAGGCAAAGTATTTAGGTATTAAATATTTTGCTGTTAACAATAGGAAATACCATGGCAACGAGTCCACACACACAAACATTTAAAGATGTAAACGAAGAGCAACTTCCTGTTGCTAATAATAAGCTTCACGGCTGGAAGCATTTTGCAGGGCTATATGCCGGCGAACATGTTGCGGCTACTGAATTTGTTATTGGTGCAACGTTTGTTGCATTAGGCGCTTCAACCATCGACATTCTACTGGGTTTATTAATAGGTAACCTGTTAGCAATGTGTTCTTGGTGGCTGATTACTGCACCCATTGCAGTAGAAACCCGCTTAAGTTTATATAACTACTTAAACAAAATTGCTGGTAACTCAATGACCAAGCTCTATAACTGGGCTAACGTGGTTATTTTTAGTGTTATATCGGCCGCGATGATCACGGTATCCTCCACCGCCGTGCGGTTTTTGTTTGATATACCTGCGCAACTTGATTGGTATCCAAATAGCTTTTGGTTTGTAGCCATTGTTTTAGCTGTTGGCTCTATTGTTGTATTTGTTGCGATGTATGGCTTTTCTACGGTTGCTGACTTTTCAAAGCTGTGTGCGCCGTGGCTATTTGTTATATTTATTGCAGGCTCGTTCGCGTTATTCCCTGAGCTTTCAAATCACGTACTAGGTTCTACCTCTTTAACTAGCTTTAGCGACTTTATGACCATAGGCGACTCCTCCATATGGACGGGCACCAATGCCGATGGTGAAAAGGGCATTGGCCTATTAGAAGTGATTGGCTTTGCATGGGCTGCTAACTCAATTACTCACTTTGGTTTAATCGACATGGCTATTTTTAGATTTGCTAAACGCAAAAGCTATGGTTTGTTTTCTGGTGTGGGCATGTTTTTTGGCCATTACTTAGCGTGGATCTCTGCCGGTATTATGGGCGCAGGTGTTGCGGTATTACTTAAAACAACTATTTCATCACTTGATCCGGGCGATGTTGCATACCATGCATTAGGTTGGACTGGTTTTGTTATTGTAATTATTGCCGGTTGGACTACAGCTAACGCAAACCTTTACCGTGCAGGCCTTGCAGCACAATCTATATTTGTTAATCAATCACGTGAACGCACAACCGCTATTGTAGGTGTTGTAACCGTAATTATTGCGTGTTTCCCGTTTGTATTTTCTCAAATGCTTCCGCTACTTACATACGCAGGCTTATTAGTTGTACCAGTAGGCGGCATTGTGTTTGCTGAGCATGTGTTATTTCCTAAAATTGGCCTAACACGTTACTGGGCTAAATATAAAAATATTACCCGCAGCGTACCGGCTATAGCATCTTGGGCGTTAGCACTTGTGTTTGGCTTTGGCTTAAACGCAATTGATGTAATGTCGTTTTACTACTTGTTTATTCCTACATGGATTTTCACCATTGTTGTTTACACGCTTTTAGCTAAAAAATACGGCGCTGGTGACGATTACACACAAGAAATTGCAGCAGAAAAGCAAGAGCAACGTGATATCAAAGAATATCAAGCAGCTGAGGCTAAAGACATTCCAAAGCCAGTAATTGACAGCTCTGTATTTACCAAAGTACTTAACGCGGTTTCTACTGTTTCATTGGTTATTATTTTTATATTTGCCAGCCAAGTGATGTTTTTCAGTGAAACTATGAGTATGTACAGCGCTAATAAATCGCAATTCGAAATAGCCTGTTTTATTTGTACAGTTATTTATTTTGTTACTGCGTACTGGTCGTTAAAGCGCCATAAAGTACTCAATACAGCATCGTAATTACTTATCGTAATACAGTATCGTAATTTATATTTTATCTTTGTTTAGTAAGGTCACACCATGACACAATACCAACACACTGACGCTCTAGTTACAGGGCTAAACCAACAGAGCTTGGCTCAATTACCAAGCCATGTTGATACACCAACCTACGACCGTAGCGCAGTTAAAGCCGGTATTGTACATATTGGTGTGGGCGGTTTTCATCGTGCTCACCAAGCAGTGTATGTTAACGAGCTTTTAAAAACTCCGGGCTCTGAGCAATGGGGTATATGTGGTGTTGGTCTTTTAGAGGGTAACCGTGGTCTGCGTGATATTTTAAAGCAGCAAGATTACCTTTACACGCTTACTGTTAGACACCCAGACGGTACAATAGATAACAAAGTAATTGGCTCAATGATCGACTTTTTGTTTGCTCCAGAGGACAAACAAGCGGTAATTAATAAGCTAGCGCACAGCGATACTAAAATTGTGTCGCTTACTATTACTGAAGGCGGTTACAACTTTAACCCTGCAACGGGCGAGTTTGATTACAGTAATCCAGATATTATTAACGACATTAATAACCCGAACGACCCAATTACAGCGTTTGGCTACATTACTGCTGCGTTAAAATTGCGTAAAGAGCAAGGCCTAGGCGCGTTTACAGTTCAGTCGTGCGATAACATTCAGCACAACGGTAACGTAACACGCAAAATGCTTTTAGCCTTTGCTACAGAACAAGACAAAGACCTAAGCGAGTGGATTGAGCAAAACGTATCGTTTCCAAATGCGATGGTTGACCGTATTACACCGGTATCTAAAAAGAGTGATATTGATTACGTGGTTGATGCATATGGTGTTAGCGACGAGTGGCCAATTACCTGTGAGTCGTTTACACAATGGGTAATAGAGGACACATTTAGTGACTCTCGTCCAAATTGGGATGTTGTTGGTGCACAGTTTGTTACTGATGTAACGCCTTATGAAACCATGAAAATACGTTTACTTAATGCAGGGCATTCTGTGCTTGGTTTATTAGGTTCAATCCATGGCTATGGCACTATTGACGAAACGGTATCGGATGAATTATTTGCCACATACCTACGTGCTTTTATGGATAAAGAAGTAACCCCAAATCTTGAACCACTTGAAGGCATTGACCTTGAAAGTTACAAAGATACGTTAATAGAGCGATTTGCTAATCCTAATATTAAAGACAGCCTAGCGCGTATCTGTAGTGAAAGCTCAGCTAAACTGCCTAAGTTTTTAATTGCCACAATTAACGAAAACCTAGTACAAGGTCGAGATGTATCACTGGCAACGCTTGTTATTGCTACTTGGTGTTTATACAGCGATAAAGGTTTAACTGAAAACGGCGAGCAACTTGAAATTCAAGATGCTATGCACAAAGAGCTTAATTCTTACGCGCAAGAGACTCAAACTAGCCCGATTGCATTTTTAAAGTTAACGAGCTTGTTTGGTAAGCTTGAGCATAACGAAACGTTTACTGCTGAATATAAAAAGTCGATTGCTGCGTTGTATGCACCTAATAGTAAAATTAAAGCCATTATGCAGGCTGTACTTGATCAAAAGAGTAACTAATTATGAGCATTTTAATTAATCATAAATCAGGCGAAAACGTAAGTGTTAGCTGTTTTGGCGAAGTGCTGTGGGATTGTTTTGATTCAGGTAAACGCTTAGGTGGCGCGCCACTTAACATGTGTGTACGTATTAACTCACTAGGCATTAAAGCCGACATGATCAGCGCTGTTGGTAACGACGAGTTAGGCGCTGAGTTACTAGGCGAAATTACTAGCAAAGGCGTAAGCTGCGAATACATTGCTATTAATAGTGACAAAAAAACTAGCACGGTTGAGGTAACGCTCGACAGTGGGGGCTCTGCAAGTTATGAAATAGTGGCAGACACTGCGTGGGATAATATAGCGCTTACCGATGAGTTGCTTAGTAAAGTTAAAAGTAGCGATGTATTTGTATTTGGCAGCCTAATTGGGCGAAGCGAAGCGTCTTTAGCTACGTTAAATCAACTAGTTGATGTAGCAAACTTTAAAGTATTTGACGTAAATCTACGTGCACCGCATTACAAGCTAGAAACACTTGTAGATTTAATGAATAAAGCAGACTTTATTAAGTTAAACGATGAAGAGCTATACGAAATTGCAAAAGCGATGGGTTGTAAGTTTCATTCGCTTGAACAAAATTTAGCGTTTATAGCACAGCAAACAAATACCGATTACTTATGTGTAACCAAAGGCAGCCACGGTGCTTTATTAACAATCAAAGGCGAAAATTTTTATAATTCAGGTTATTTAATTAGCGTAATTGACACTGTTGGCGCAGGGGATTCGTTTTTAGGTTCGTTAATTTATCAACTTTGTAGCAACGACGACGCGCAATATGCCGTTGACTTTGCATGTGCCGTTGGAGCAATGGTCGCCGAAAGTTCTGGTGCAACACCTACTTTAACGCATCAACAAATTAGTGAGTTTATGAACCCACTTTAAAAAAACATTGTGTGTGAAAGCGGTTATACGTAAAAGTTTAACCGCTTTTTTTGTGCCTAAAATAAGACATAGGCGATAAGTGAGTGTTAAGTGCGCAGGTTGCGTAAATAGTGGCTTATATCGATTATTGTATTAGCTAAACGTCTTATTGTTTGAGGGTTAAAGCTTTGTTATCGTTCGTCGATTATTCACGGATTGAAAAGGCGGGGCGACACACAATGCGCTCTATAACTAAAATACAAAAAGAGAAACGTGCTTTATGATCATCTTTTTTATCTGCCTCACTATTTTAATACTGGGCTATAAGTTTTACAGCCCATTTGTTGAAAAACAAGCCGGTTTGGATTCAACTGCTGACACACCACAAAAACGCTTTAGCGAAGGTGTTGATTACGTAGCTATTCACCCTGTACGAGCATTTTTAATTCAGTTTTTAAACATTGCTGGCGTAGGTCCAATATTTGGCCCAATTTTAGGTGCTTTATACGGACCCGTTGCACTAGTATGGATTGTACTTGGTAATGTTTTAGGTGGCGCTGTACACGACTTCTTCTCAGGTGTAATGAGTATAAAAGAAGACGGTAAAAGCCTACCAGAAATCGCAGGCCATTATTACAACGTCGTATTTAAAGGCTTTATGCTTGTATTTACTGCCATGCTACTGTTTTTTGTAGGTGTAGTATTTATTATGAGCCCTGCAGGTTTGCTAAGTAACCTTGATTTTTTTGAAGGTACAATACTGGCAAACAACACCTTTTGGGTACTTGCCATTTTAGCGTATTACTTTTTAGCTACCTTGCTACCAATTGATAAAATTATCACTAAGTTTTACCCAATTTTTGGTGCGCTAATGATTGTAATGACAGTGGCAATTGCTATTTCATTACTTATTAATGCGCCGCACTTACCTGTACCAAGTGACTTTTTAGCTTACTTTGAAGCTGATCACGCACATGACTTTTTAGAGCCAAATCCAGATGGATTACCAACATGGCCATTGTTATTTATAACAATTACCTGTGGTGCTATTAGTGGTTTTCACTCTACTCAAGCGCCAATTATTGCGCGCTGTTTAACTAACGAAAAATACGTACGTCCAGTTTACTACGGCGCTATGATGTGTGAAGGTATTGTAGGTTGTGTATGGGCACTTGCTGGTATTGCAGCGTTCCCAGATGGTTACGCTGGCTTAAAAGCATTGCTTGATCAAGGTGGTCCAGGTTTAGTTGTTAACCATGTAGCTAACAGTTACTTAGGTGTATTTGGCGGTATAATGGCAATTATTGCAGTAGCCGTTTTCCCAATTACTTCTGGTGATACAGCGTTCCGCTCATTACGTTTAACAGTTGTTGATGCGTTTAATATTCCACAAAGTTTACGTAATCGCTTATTAGTGGCGGTGCCTATACTTGCTATAGCGTACTTTATGACTAAGCTCGATTTCTCATTAATTTGGCGCTACTTTGCATTTTCAAACATGCTGCTTTCTACAAGCGTATTATGGCTTGCTACTAAGTACTTGTTTGACCGTGGTACATTCCATTGGATTGCCAGTGTTCCTGCTGTTATAGCAACAGCGGTAACGGTTTCTTATATTGGCACTGCAGCAATTGGTCTTAACTTATCAAGCGATTTAGGTAAACCTATTGGCGCTGTAGTAACAGTGATTGGCTTAATTGTTTTAGCGATTGTGCACTCTAAGCATAAAGTTAAACCAACAGCGGTTTAATAATCACATAAGTTATTTCAAGCATTAAAAAAGCGAGCTATTGATTATCAATAGCTCGCTTTTTTTGTGTACTAAATTTAGGTATTACTGAGTTGCAAGTTCAAAGTAGCTATTATCGTCGAGCGTTTTGCTTATCATCATAGCGCCCTCAAGCAGGCTCACTGTTTGAATAGCTGCTTGAGCGGGGTTAGGCTCACCATTAGCTAAGTGTGCAGCGCTAAGCCATGTTAGGTTTTGATTAAAAAAGCGCTTTACTTCAAGGCGTACTTTATCTGGAAGGCTATCGCTTTCGGCTCCTAGCAAACCACATAAACACATTTTTTTATCGGTTACTAATGCACGTCTAAAAAGCTGTGTGTACACATCAATAGGATTTTTACCGTTTGCTTTAAGCTCGCTTGGCTCGCCTAACGCTGCTAAAAAAGAATCAGTGTATTGATGAGCAAGCTCTGCACCTAAATCGGCCTTAGTCGGAAAGTGATAGTGCACACTGGCGCTTTTAATGCCGACTTCACAGGCGAGCTCTCTAAAACTAAAATTACTGTACCCGCCAAGTCGCACCTTGTTTTCAGCTGCTTTTAATAACGCTTCTTTTTTACTCATTTTTAATATTTCCTATCTACAGTAATACCAGTTTTATTAAAAACATGATCATTGTATCGCATTAAATAATTCACTAACTGCGTTAAAAATTATTCATACAGAATAACTAGATGTCATGATTTTCGCCTTGTTATTGCGCTATTTTCCTAGCGCAATAATGGATCACTTATTTAATGCAAATGGCACAGCAAAATTATCGACCAGTAGGTAGTTATTTACAAGCGTTTTTACTATTAAGCAACTCCATAATTTTATTATGAATTAAGTTAAATCCCATAAATCAGAAAAATTTAAACGTTGACTTAAATTTAGTTTAATATTATAAATTACCTATCGGTAGGTAGGTTGCTGCCATTAACTCACTTTTAAACAATAAAGATAGAGATTGCTATGAAAATTTATGATGTAGAAAACTTTCCAAATCCACTTCGTGTTCGTATCGCTTTAGCTGAAAAAAATGCCACTTCAAATGTTGAGTTTGTACCTGTTGATTTATTAAATGGTGAACACAGAACAAAAGCCTTTTTAGCTAAAAACCCCTTAGCAGGTGTACCCGTATTAGAGCTAGATGACGGCACGTTTATATCAGAAAGTACCGCTATTACTGAGTATATTGATACCGCATTTGAAGGCCCATCTTTAATGGGTGAAACCGCAAAAGAGCGTGCAGTAATTAACATGATGCAAAAGCGTGCAGAATCTATGGTGCTTGACGCTGTGGCAACTTACTTTCATCATGCAACTGATGGCTTAGGTCCTGAGCTTGAAACATATCAAAATGTGGCTTGGGGTGAAAAACAAGGCGAAAAAGCGCGCCAAGGGTTTAGCTATTTTAATGATGTACTAGCGCAATCGGCGTTTGTTGCTGGTGAGCAGTTTAGTATTGCTGATATTACATTGTATGCTGGGCTGGTATTTGCTGGATTTGCACAAATAGCAATCCCGAATGAGCTTACCCATTTAGTTGCATGGCAAGAAAAAGTAGCAAAACGCCCAAGTGTTGCGGCTTAATTAGGTTATTAGTTTAAAATTTAAGTGAAGTTACGCTTAGGAGCCAAATATGAAAATTGCTGCCGATTTTAGTAAACGAGTTGTGGTACATAGTGAATCGCTCCCGTGGGTTGCATCGCCAATGGCGGGTGTTGATAGACGAGCGCTCGATAGAGTGGGCGACGAAGTTGCTCGCGCAACGACCATTGTTCGTTATGCACCTGGCAGTGAGTTTTCGCCGCATGTACATACAGGCGGTGAAGAGTTTGTTGTGCTTGAAGGGGTATTTCAAGATGAACATGGTGACTTTGCGGCAGGTTCTTATATCCGTAATCCACCGCAATCAAAGCATAAACCGGGGTCTGAAAATGGCTGCGTTATATTTGTAAAGTTATGGCAGTTTCAACCAGATGATCGAACGCACGTGCGTTTGCAAACAAACTTGATGCAAAGTACGGTGCATCCTAGTTTCAAAAATGTTGCCGTAACCCCTTTATACAAAGACGACTTTGAAGAGGTAAGCTTGTTGCACTTTAAGCCCAACGTCTGCATGGTTATAAGCGCAAAAGGTGGAGCTGAGCTGCTAGTACTTGAAGGCTCATTTGATGAGCAAGCCGATACCCTTGTAAAAAACAGTTGGTTAAGAGTGCCTATTAATAGCTCCGTTAACGTTAAAGCGGGAAGTAATGGTGCAAAAATATGGCTTAAAACGGGTCATTTAACTGATGTAGAAAACCAGATATCTCGCGTACAAAATGCGTGATTGAGTCGTTTATTTGAGACTATTTATTGATTTAGTTCAGGACTAATTAATTTTAGAAGGTGTACTTTTACCACTCAGCCTATTTAAGGAGAGCAGTAATGGTACACACAACACATGGTTTATCTATTGGTCTTGAACGTGCAGGAAGAGAGTTTTTTTTAAAACTTAAAGCCGTTGGTACGCTTACTCACGACGACTACAAAATAATTACCCCAATGATAAACTCAGCTCTTGGCGAAGTTAAGCACCCAGTTGTGAATGCATTAATAGACGGTAGTGAACTTGAAGGTTGGGAACTACGCGCAGCGTGGGATGACTTAAAATTAGGTGTTAAACACTCTAAAGAATTTAAAAAAGTAGCTATTTACGGTAATAAAGAGTGGCAAGCTCGCATGGCCAAAATAGGTAACTGGTTTATTTCGGGTGAGGTTCAATACTTTGAAAATGCTACCGCAGCCATAGATTGGTTAGACGAATAATAAATCCCTTCTTTCAAAAAATAGCGCTTACAAAGCGCTATTTCAACTCTTAAATAAAGGACTTATAGCGAACGTTTAATAGTTTTCGCTTATTGTTAAGTATCAATTTTATCAAAATACGTTACTAAGCTGTCAATAAATGAACGAAGTGCAAGCGACTGATGTTTCCTAGAGCGGTAAATACCATATATGCTCAAAGTTTGTGGTTTAAGGTGTGGTAGTAAATGTATTAACTTTCCATTATTTATATATTTCTGCGCAGTAAACTTAGGTTGTAGAGTTATTCCTTGATTATTAAGAGCAGCTTTTAACAGTAAGCTCGAATCATTAGCACTGAAGTTACCAGCAATCGCTACAGATACGGGTTTTTCAGGGTGTGAAAAATGCCACATACTTTTTTCAAACCGTGAATAGTTTAAACAGTTATGGCGACTCAAGTCATCCGTAGTTATAGGCTTAGAGTTTTTTTCTAAATATTCTGGGCTTGCACATAATACTGAATGGCATTTCCCAAGTGGGCGAGCAATTATATTAGGATCTAAGTCATTGGTAATTCTAATTGCTAAATCTATTCGCTCTTCTACCAAATTTGTAACGTGATTACTAATTTGTACATCAATACTGACTTCGGGATGAGCGTGTAAGAATTGTTGCAACATATCTGGTAGTACATCATGTGCTAAAAAAGGCGAGCACGACAACCTAATTTGCCCGTTTAATCTGTTATTACTTTCTATCGGCGCACTAATGTTTTGGGCGATGGCAATGAGCTCTCGGCTGTGATTAAGTACTTTTTCACCCTCTGATGTGAGTGTTATTTTTCTTGTTGACCGATGGAGTAGTTGGGTATTTGCCCACTTTTCCATTTGATTCAAATACCGTGTAACGATAGATCTAGACATATCTAAAGCACGGGCAGCACCGGCTAGACTTTTCTGCTCTACAATTTTTATAAATACATCAGCTGCAATAATTCTATCCATTCACTTTGCCTATATGTTCGATTTATGCAACAGATAGTTGCATTCTGCCTAGTTTTTCATTCTTAAATTGCAACATACAATAGCCTCATCTTAACGAAATAACAAACAGGCTACTGAGAATGAAAAAAGTTAAACACGTATTAGCAGCAACAGCTTTATTAGCAAGCACATTAATGCAACCGGTATTAGCGCAAAGTGAATTAGTTGTTGATGTATATAACCCACAAGACAAAAGTATTTTTGCTGTTTCATCAAGCATTATAAGTGGTAATAACGAAGTGTTATTAGTGGATGCCCAATTTCAGCGTAATGATGCACAAGCATTGGTTAAAAAAATAAAAGCGAGCGGTAAAACATTAACAGCTGTTTATATTAGTCACAGCGACCCTGATTTTTACTTTGGTTTAGATGTAATTAAAGCTGCTTTTCCAAAAGCAAAGTTATTAGCGACTAAATCAACAGTAGAGAATATTAAACGCTCAATGCAAGGAAAGTTAAATTATTGGGGGCCTATTTTAAAGAGCAATGCACCTAAAGAACTTATTTTGCCAGAAGTAATGCTATCAAATAGCCTAACTATAGATGGGAAAGAAATTATTATTAAAAATTTACAGCATGATCCAAAGCATACTTACCTTTGGATCCCTTCTATAAAAACAGTGCTGGGTGGGGTTGTAGTATTTGATCAAATGCATGTGTGGTTAGCCGATTCGAGCACTGCTGCAGAGCGTCAAACTTGGCAGTCAACATTAGATAACATTGAGAATTTAAAACCTCAGATTGTTATTCCAGGTCACTTTTTACAGGGCAGTAAACAAGACCTTTCTGGTGTGTCATTCATGAAAGGGTACTTAAATAAAGCGGATAGCGCTGCAAAAAGTTCAAAAAACTCAGCTGAATTTGTAGAGAGTATGACTCAAGCTTACCCTGATTTAGGTGCAAGAAGCATTTTAGAGTTGGGCTCAAAAGTGGTTATGGGTGAGATGCAATGGCACTAAGTGCCCTTGCGTTAAGCAATTATTTAGATAGGAAATATTAATGAAAAACGTAACGTTACATATAATTGTTGACCCTTTATGTGGTTGGACTTACGGCAGCGTGCCCTTGATCACCGCTGCTGAAAATATTGATGGTTTAATTGTAAAAGTACACAGTGGAGGCATGCTAACAGGTGATAATGTAAAATTAGTGACTTCTGCATGGCGTGAATTTGCACTTAAAAACGACAGTGTCATAGCGAAGAAAACCGGTCAGGTATTTGGTAGTAACTATACTGATGGGCTTTTAAAAACCAACGATATTATACTCAACTCGGCTCCGGCTATTACCGCTATATTAGCAGCGCAAGAGCTTGGTATATCAGGTGGGAAAATGCTTAATAGTATTCAACATGCTTATTATGCTCAGGGTAAAAACATTATGCAGCTGCATGTACTGACTGATATTGCATTGGAGCTGGGTTTAAACAAGGCCTTATTTGAAACCCACTTTAATGCGCTAGAAGGCGATGCAACAGATCAACATATAGCACAAAGCCGCGGCTTATTGCACGATATTCATGGGCAAGGTTTTCCTAGTGCTGCATTTGAATTTGACACAGGTAAGTGGCAAAAAGCCGATATAGCCCATTATTATGGAAAAACTGAGCAGTGGGTTACCTACTTACAGCAATCAGTTGCGCTAGTATAGTGTGATGAAATTTCTAAATAATAAAGCTGTTTATATTACAGCTTTATTGAGCTTCCTTTTTATAGTGCAAGGGTGTGCAAAAATGAGCAACATAGACATAATTAAAAGTACGTATGAAGGCAAAACATCACAAGAGAATGGGCAAAATTTAGTTGCTCATGCAAGTGATACTATTACTTGGAAAGAGGCTGACGGTTTTGCTTATGCTGGTACATACCATGGTATGAATGATATTACTGAACATGTTTTTCAAAAGCTTGTAAGCGAGTGGTATAACTACACGTTTACGCCACAAAACTACTTATCCCAAGATAATACTGTTGTAGTGTATGGCACGTACTCTGGTACTTATATTAAAACGGGTAAAAAAATGCAAGCTAGGGTCGCGCATATTTGGCAGCTTAAAAATCAAAAAATAACGCACTTTGAACAAATAGTGGATAGTAAAATGGTGTTTGATGCTATGCAGTAACTACGCGTTGCTGCATATATTTGAACTTAAAAAACATTAGGTCTATTAAAGTACATCAGCCAACACAGGTAATGCCGGAAATGCCCCTTTAGCTAAACACGCTTTAGAGCCACATTTAAGAGCAAAGTGCAGGGCGCCTTTTACGCTCGCTTTATCATTTAGTTTATCTGCTAGTGGTAAATCACTTCCTAAGTTATTTAAGTAGTATAAAACCCCCGCTATAAATGCATCACCTGCGCTTGTTGTATCTACGGCGTTTATTTTTGGTGCCGATTCGTTAAGTGTAAATGCGCTGTGGTAAACCGTGGCAGGCTCTGGTCCATCGGTTAAAAACACCAGTTTTACTCCGGTATTTAATAGCATTTGAATGTAATCATCGCTCGTTGTATCGCTATGCTGAGCTAAAAAATTAAGTTCGTCACGCGAGAGTTTTACTATGTCACAATAGGTGTAACAGGCTTTTACATTGCTTGCTATATCGTTTGTGTTTTCCCACAAGCTGTAGCGTAAATTTACATCAAAACTGACGAGCTTATTATTCGCTTTTGCAAGTTCTAGCGCTTTAACCGTTGTGTTGGCAATTGCTGATTCGGTTAATGTGTTTGAACAAAAGTGTAGTGTGCTTATTTCTTGCCAATTTATATGCGCTAAATGCGCCTGGGTTAATAGTACATCGGCTGTATTATGGCGATAAAAGCCAAAACTACGCTCGCCGGTTTCATCAAGGCTTACTATAACCATGGCGGTTTGTGAGCCTGCAATGGTAAATAAATAGTCTGTATTTACATTGTATTGCGCTAATGCATTACTTAATTGATTGGCAAAATGATCGTCCCCTTTACCACCACAAAATGCAGCTTCTGCGCCGAGTTTTGCGTAGCCAACAGCTACATTGGCAGGCGCGCCACCAGGTATAGGTAAATAGGCTGAGTTATTAGCATCTTGTGGCAGCATATCAATTAATAGCTCGCCTAAGCACAGGAGTTTAGTCATTTGGAATATCCTAAAAAGCCTAGCAAGGCTAGGCTAAAAAACGTGAAGGGTGTTATTTATTCATACTTTAAAAGGCGCTACAGTGACTACTCACCGCAGCGCAATACACACATTTAGTTAAAAGCGTATTTTAAAGTTACCGACGTTGTGCGGCCGTTAATAGTACGGGCACGGATAATGTTATTTTCAGGTACTGAACCTTCTTCTGCTTCTGTAATACCTACTGTATCAAATAGGTTATTCACATTAAGCGCAATATTAAGGTTTTCAGATAAGTCATAGCTTACAAAGCCATTTACCTGTGTGTAGCCGTCAAATTGCAAGTCGTTATTATCTTGAGCGTATGCATCGGTAGTACCAATGAAACTTACCCCTGCAGCGCCTTTTTCATAGTTGTAACGTGCCATTAATGAGTAAATTAAATCGGCTTGACGACGTGGCGTATTACCTACAACATCTGGGTTAAGCGCATCTTTTGCTATTTCTGCATCGGTCCAAGTTAAATTACCGCGAAAATCCCATGCATCAATAAAGTAAGTAGATTCTATTTCAATCCCTTTTGCTTCGTATTCACGGTCAAAAAACGTTTGTGATGTTGCTTCAAAATTTTGCTCTTCAGTTTCGGCAAAAAACGCAGTAGCAAACACTGATAATGAATCAAAGCGCTTTTTAACACCAAACTCAAACTGGTTTACTTCATCAACAGCGTCTTCTTTTGCAACAGAGCCGTCGGCGCGTACTTTACCAAATAAAAGACGGTCAGCATTTGCACGCCCACCTTTACTAATACGTGCAAACGTAGCAAGGCTTGGGTCAATTTGATAATTAGCACCAATTGAATAAGAAGAATAGTTCCAGTCGTAATTTACTGGGCTGGCGTTTGCTGTATCAATTCCAGCAACGTTTTGCTCAGGGATTGATATTTCACCGTCGCGGTTCATATCTACAGTTGATGTTACGGCACCTGCATAGTTACCGCGAGCTTCGCCACTGTCGTAACGGGCACTTGCATCAATGCTTACGTCGCCTAATTTAGTAGAGAATGCAACGTATGGTGCACGGGTGTCGTACTCTGTGTCGTAATCACGTTGGCAACAGTTTCCCCAGTAAGGTGTGCCATATGCATATAAACCATTTTCTGAAAATTCAGTACCGTCAGCTGCAGTAACATTTAATAATGCTGCATTGTCGCCTTTAAGCTCCATAAGGTATGAATTCCATAACCACGACATAGCAATGTTTTGAGTTGACGCGTAATAACCAAAGGTAATGCTGGTGTCATCATCAAACGATTTAGTTAGTTTAAAGTCGTTTACTAATGAATCGAAGTCGTTCATTGTTACGTCAAAGGTATGAATTCGCATAGCGAGGTCGTCGTTAAATGCAGCGCCCGTGTTTGCGTTACTGAGTGTTGCGCCTACACCACCAATGCTCTGTGCAATAGATGATGCGCTGCCAACCTCAGCAGGAATAAGCGAGTTAAAGTTGCCGCTTATTGATGATTTACGAAAACGGTTTTCGATACGCCAATCGTTATCTAAATCAAATACAGCTTCAAAACCAACAGAGTCAACCTTTGGATTCATACCATCGCGAATATCGCCGCTACTGATTTGGTTTTCACCATTTAAACGTACTGTTTTAGTAAATAACGCTGAATGAGGTGTGTCTGATTGCGCATCAAATCCAGCAATAGAGTCACCATTTGAGTACATTGGCATTGGAAGGTAGCCAACACTCTTATCGTCTAAGTGTTTGTAGTAAAGGCGAACGTAACCGTTGTCGAAATCTTTTGTAAGGTTAGCTTTTATTTGGCCACCTTTATTAGACGTGTAACCTGTTTCGCGCGGGCCTTCCCCTTGTCGAACAAAACCACCAACATGAAAACGCACGCTATCGGTTAAGTAAGTGCCGTATTCAAAGTCTGTACGAACGCTGTCGTAATCTAAGCCAAGTGTTGTAGATACACTGCCAGATTCGTTTTCGCCATTTTTAGAGATAAAGTTAATAATGCCACCAGGTGCATTACTTGCTGCAGTAGATGCTGAGCCACCACGAATCGATTCGATAGTTTGCACAGTGTTATCTAATCGCATAAAAATATCTGAATTACCAAAAGCGATATCACCGTATTGCAGTACAGGTAAACCATCTTCTTGTAATTGTAAAAATTTTGCACCGCCTGAAGCAACTGGCAGGCCACGAACAGCAATATTTGCATTACCTTCGCCACCTGTCGATTCTGCACGAATACCAGGAATGATTCTAAAAGCCTCGGCTGTTGAGCGAGGAGTAGACACCTGAACTTGTTCAAGTGATACGCTACTAACTGAAACGCTTGAAGCCATGATTGTTGTTCGACGTGGTACGCCGGTTACAACTATTGTTTCAAGACCTTTGTTTTGTGATGCTTCAGGTGTTGCTTGGTCTGTTTCTTGTGCGTTAACGCCTTGACTTACGGCAAGTGCTAAAGCGCTGATTAAATATAAAGGTGTATTGTGTGTTGTCATGTGAACGCCTCGTTGTGTTGAACCCAGTAGGATTTGTTATTTTTACTTAATCGATTAAGTAAAAATAACAAATATTTTACAATAAGCAAATCATTTTGTGTTTAATTTGCTCTTTTATTATTCATATGTTGATTTTCAAAGTGTTTTTTATTGTATTGAGATACAAGTTTTTAAGCTGTTGGGTTATTTTCTTGTAAAGCACTCATTGATGGGTCGCGTAAATAATTGAACAACATAGCTACAAATAAAATCACGGCAAACCCTGTTGCTAAGTAAAAGCCATAGCGCACATGGCCAAAGTAATCGCTGATCATACCCATAAATAAAGGAGCTAAAGCAGCCGATAATGCGGTAAAAAATAATATAACGCCGGCTACGGCTCCATGGCGCTCAGCAGGAAAACACGATATACCTTTAGAGTTTAAAGTTGGATAAACCATAGACATAAATAAACCTGAAAGAGGTAATAACCCTACAGCCCAGTCAACGCCACCAATAAGTGTACCCACATAACAAAGCGCAATACCTAAGCTTAAATAAGCCATAACACCTTGCCAGCTATAACGATTTAGTAACCATACGGCAATAAAACGACCTGCAGCACGTAGTATAAAAAATATAGTAAGTGCATAAGTGGCAAGGAGCGGCCAAGAGCCTGTGTAGTCCTTTAATAGCGTCGGCATCCATACATAAATAGCCACTTCAGTCGCTACATAAAGTGCAATAGCTAAAGAAAAGCCAAGTGCATAAGGGTTTTTTACCATTTTCATGGTGGTTGCCAAAGAGGCTGGCTTTTCAGTTGTTTTAACTACGTCAGGGTAGTCTGCGCGCCATGCTAATAAAGCAAGGATTAAACACATTACACCCGCAGTAATATACAGGTATGTCCAACTAACGTTTTGCACTAATAAAACACCAACTAGGGCAGGGCCTACAATAGCGCCAATGCCAAAAAAGCCCTCAACCTTGTTCATAGTTTTAGTATGGTCGTCGTTACTATGCGAAATATCGCCAAGCAATGCCAGTGCGCCGGTTTTAAATAAACCAATGGCCAGGCCTATGCAGCAAAGCAATACTAAAAAGAAGGTAAAACTGGTGCTAAATGCAAATAAAAAACAACTCGCAGAAAATATTAATAGACCTAGCATAATGGTTTTTTTACGGCCAAGGCTGTCAGCTAAAAATCCTAAAAATAATCCACTAAAGGCTATTAATGCCATGGGAGCGTAATGAAATGCACTAGCTTGAGTCATACTCAAACCGAAATCTTTTATAAGTTCGGGGATTATCATGCCGACTGCGTCAGAGGTCATGGCAAACATAAAAAACATCATGTATGTAAGCCAGCGTATTTGTTGCAGTGGGTCGCTGCTTACGTGTGTGTGTGATTTTGTCATGTGTTTATTCCTCGTTAAATTCTTTATTAACACTTCGTAAGTCAGTCAGTTGCTTACTGTAGTATTACGTGAGACACGAAATTTGTATGTAAAATTATTAAAAATTACTTGTAAATTCTTACTCGCTAGTTAAAGATATATCTTAATCGATTAAGTTTCAACATGGTAATCACACAATGATGAAGAATAAAGTTCAATTGATCACATATGCTGATCGAATCACTGGCCAAAATATAGGCGCGCTAACCACACTTTTAAACGGCCCTTTAAAAGGCGTATTTGGTGGTGTGCACTTATTGCCATTTTACAATCCTATTGATGGCAGCGATGCTGGCTTTGACCCTATTGATCATAGTGAAGTTGATTCTAGAATAGGCACTTGGGAAGACATACAAGTATTAGGTAAAGATCTCGACTTAATGGCAGACCTAATTGTTAACCATGTATCGGCACAGTCTTTTCAGTTTCAAGATGTACTAGCAAAGGGTAAGCAATCAGAATTTTGGGATTTGTTTTTAACCAAAGATGATGTATTTCCAAATGGTATGAGCGAAGCTGAGCAAAAAGCAATTTACCGCCCACGTCCTGGTAGTTGCTTTACCCCAATGAAATGTGGTGATGGTAAAACGTATGATTTTTGGACCACTTTTACCGATAACCAAATTGACATAAACGTAAAAGTAGAAGCCGGTGTTGCGTATTTAAATAACGTACTTACTAAATTTTCGGCTAACAATGTAAATATTATTCGTTTAGATGCGGCGGGTTACGCTATTAAGCAAGCAGGCACTAACTGCTTTATGCTTGATGAAACGTTTGGCTACCTAGATAACTTATCTAAGCAAGCAAACGATTTAGGCATGGAAACCATTGCAGAAATTCATAGCCATTATCAAACTCAGGTAGAAGTGGCAAAACGCGTAAATATGGTTTACGACTTTGCGTTACCACCGCTTATTTTACACAGCTTATTTAACAACGATGTAGATGCACTGCTCAAATGGTTACAAATTTCGCCACGTAATTGCTTAACTGTACTTGATACACACGACGGTATTGGCATTATTGACGCAGGTCCAATGGGCGACAAACCGGGGCTATTAAATGCACAGCAGATTGATAATCTAGTCGAAACAATGCACGCCAACAGCAACAACCAAAGCCGCCAAGCTACGGGCGCTGCGGCGAGTAATGTCGACTTATATCAAGTTAACTGTACGTACTACAACGCATTAGGCGCTAAAGACTTTGATTACTTACTGTCGCGTGCAATTCAATTTTTTGCACCTGGTGTACCACAAGTTTATTACGGCGGCCTATTTGCTTGCGAAAACGACATGGAATTACTGACAAATACAAATGTAGGCCGTGATATTAACCGCCCATATTTAGACGCAAATATAATCGACAAGGCCTTAAATAAGCCTGTAGTAAAAGGTTTAATTGAATTAATTAAAATTCGCAATTCACACCCTGCATTTGCAGGTGAATTTAGTGCCCAAGGTGAAGGCAGTATGTGTTGTTTATCGTGGCAACTAGATGAGCAAACTATTTCACTTACTGTTGATTTTAAATTACGCCATGCACTTATTACGCAAGTAAACGGTGATGAAGAAACAACGATTAACTTAAATTCATTTTTAGCTTAATGTTAAAAGAGTAATTTACAAACGTCATGTAAAGCAAAAGCCAAGCTACTTAAGCTTGGCTTTTTAACACATAAAACTATTACAAGGTTTGTAAGCTAACTACTCGCACCAATCTCTAATTCGTAACTGACTTCCTTAGTTTTTTCTTCTTTAGAAATAAATAATTCAGCGGCTATAACGCCTTTTTCTTGGCTGTTTTGATGAATAGTGGTGAGGCGAGGTACAAACCGGGCTGCTTCATCAATACCATCAAAGCCCACAATACGCAGTTCTTCACCTATTTTTATGCCTTGTTTTATTGCTTCTCGCATTGTGGCAAGCGCAATTAAATCACTCATACAAATAATAACGTTAGGGCGAGGAGAGGCACTGAGCACTTCTTTTGCGGCAATATTGGCAAAACGCTCGCTACTTTCAGGAATGTTCCAAATACGATCGTCAGCCACCGTAATATTTGCCTCGCTTAAAGCGCGTTGATACCCGCGTAAACGTTGATGCGAAATAGATTGCCCGGTTTCAAATTCGTGATGCTCATACACGCGGCACAATACGTTTTCATCAAGTAGCCTAAGCCCTAATATAGCCACTTTATCGTTTTGATTATGTAGTACGTGTTTAGCAATTTCGTAACTTGCTTGCTCGTTATTAATATTTACAGAGGCATTGCGAGCAATATCAAAATCAATTGTCACTACATGTTTAGACACTGTTTTTAACTGCTCAACTAACGCGTTATTACGAGGGCGGCCATAACAAATAAAGCCATCTACAAAGTCGACCACGTTGTTAAGGTTATCGCTATTACCTGAAAACAATAAAACATTAATGCCATTTTTTTCAAGCACCGAGGTAACACCGCGCATAAAGCTACTAGCCACAGGGTCCGACACCATGTATTCCACACTATCGGGCAGCACTAAAGCGACAATATTAAATGTGCCATTACGCAACGATTGCGCGGCCTTATTAGGCCCGTAATAGCCCAAAGTTTTACACGCTGCAAGAATATCGTCTCGGCGTTTAGCCGATAGCTGATCAGGGCGATTAAACGCATTAGATACTGTCGCGTTAGACACACCTAACTCTTTAGCAATACTTTTAAGGGTCCAGCGGGTTTGCTTACTCATACCAATTCTTTACTCAATACTCATGTTAATAAACTAACATATTCAGGGCGTTAGCAAAGTAAAAATTAAGAGTATTTACCTTAGGTGCTTTTATCGTACTTTTTACAACCCGTTTAACACCTCCTTAGAGCACAGGTGCTTTTTGAAAAGTATGTAAAGATGATTATATGAGCAAGTTTTTATAGTTTATTCGCTTTGTTCAAGAGGAAATTTTGCTTATCTGGAATATTATTTATCTTCTCCATTTTGGTGTGTTTTTACAATTAACATATCAATTCGCACTTAACTATTTGTTTACACAAATTTATTTGATGACTAAGATAAATGTATCGCAATATTTGGATATTTGTCGGTTTAGTAAAACGACAAATGTCGTAGATAAAATTGTCAGGTACGAATGTTAAGCTCAAGGGGTTGACGTTTTTTCTGTCACTTATGATAAGGATGTTTAAATGAAAAAATTTATTATTTTTGTGTTGATGATTGCTTTTAATTCGCAGGCAGTTGTTAAGCGCCATGATATTAAGCCTGAGCTGTACGAACTAAAAAATGCTCCAGAATACTATGTAGATATGCCCTTTGAAGGGACAGCTGTTTTAATAGATAAAAATTGGTTGTTAGCTCCCGCACATGTAATTTACACATTTTATTATGATTATCTTGGAAAACCTATAGAAGTAGGTGGTATCGAAAATAAAATCGATAAAATAATTTTTCACCCAGAATATGTCCAAGACCAAACTGACTGGGGGGATAGTGATCCTCAACCATTGATGGATTTTTTAAATAGCCATAGCGATATAGCATTAATTAAACTTACCGATTCAGTAGATCATATTAATCCAATTAGACGTTTTTCTGGAAAAACTGAATTAGGCCTCGAAGTTACTGTATACGGTAAGGGAGCGGTAGGTAATGGTTTAACTGGAGAATTAAGAGAGACAAAAAACGCCGGTTTTTTAGAAAAAGTTTACAACTGGTTTCGACAAAAATTTACAGACTTGGCACCGACTCAAGAATTTAGGCAGCTTAATTATTACAACAATGTTATCACTAAAGTTGATGAACGCTGGATTAGATTTAAATTTGACGCAGACGAAACTGCTCTACCTTTGGAGGGGACTATTGGCTCTGGGGATAGTGGAGGTCCTGCAGTCATATTTACCGAAGATAAGCCAATCTTAGTAGGTTTAGCCAGCTGGGTGGAAATAGACTCTGCGTTAAATCAATTCATTCCCGGAAAATATGATTCAGTCGCAGTTTTTGTCAGAGTGTCATCCTTTAATGAATGGATCGATAAAGTAATAATAGAAAATGGCCATTAAGGTACAGAGTTGCAATAACATTGCACCGGCAAGAAGATTAAAAGGAAAAATATAAATGGCTAATTTTACGTCGTTCCATATTATAACCGATCTTGTATTGCTCTGCGCTTTACTACTATCACTAATTATAAATGCTGCACAAGAACCCATTCTACCTACTACCCTGAGCAGTGCCGCCGCAATGTGCGAGTGCTTGTTTAGATGCGCTTGATAAGTTTAAGCTTTTTGAAAATACAACGTTATTTGGTGCACCAAGTAGCGCTGATTCTATGTATATGGATGTACGCTTAGCCGATTTACCTTCAGGGTTGGGGAAAGTGATTGTATCTAACAAAGTATACGTAAACAGAGCCCGTGGGGCAGGGGGTTTTTACAAACCCGATGTGGCGTATAACGGCCTTGATTGGACAACCAATGTGTTGCTTGAGCAAATAAAAACGCTATAAAAAAAGCCGCTTGTTGTAACAAGCGGCTTAACCTTCTAACTAGGAAATAGTTTAGAACGTGTAACGTGCACCAATTGAGTAACGAGGACCGTATTGATTAGCAAATAAGAACTGCTCTTCGTAACGTCCGTAACCTTCTTCGGTGGCATTATTTAAGTTTATGCCATCAAAAAATACCGTTACGTTTTCGTTTACATCGTAGTTAACGCTCATATCCCATTGGCCATACGCTTTAGCATATTGCGGAGGCGCATCGGCTGAGCCTTGTGCTTGGCCAACACCAATTAGGTATGAGTCGCGCCATGCGTAAGTAATTTTAACTGATAGGCCGTCTTTTTCGTAAAAGCCTTGGAAGTTAGCTGAGTCACTTAAGCCTGTAAGCGGTGCTTGTTGATCAAGGCTTTCGCTATCAAATTCAACGTCGCCATCTACAAACGTTGCGTTAACACCAACACCAAAACCGGTTTCACCAATTAAGTGCTGAACAGCTACTTCAAAACCATCTACCGATTTACTGTCGGTGTTTTGTGGTTGGCTAATATTCCATGTAATTAGCGGATCGTCGCTGTTTGGTTCAATAACGCCATTTGCATTGCCGTAACCGCTGGCAATCATTTGTGCAAAAATAGCGTCGGTTGTTGCTTGCTCACCACGTGATTCAATATCGCTTACGGCTTGTAAGTAACGAGGGCCGTTTAAAATATCGTGCAAGCCATCAATAGTAGTTTGCGTAATAGTGGTTTGAATAAAGTTATCAACGTCTTTTTTAAAGTAACCAACAGATGCGTAGCTGCCTTCTGCGTAGTAATACTCAAGTGATAAATCAAGGTTTGTTGATTCAAACGGCAATAAGTTTGTATTACCTTGGCTACCTGTACGAGAACCAGGTTTTGGGCTGCCTGTTAAGCTGCGGCCACCGGCTAAATTACCTAGTGGTGCACGCGACATTGTTTTACCCCAAGATACGCGGGCTACTACGTCTTCAGTTAAATCAACACTTACGTCGATTGAAGGCAGTAAAACATCGTAATCACCTTGTTGCTCTAAGAAGTTATCATCGCCGCCAGCAGCGTATTGCATGATCCACTCTGAAGCGCTGATCCAATTAACTTGATCTTCAACGCGTTGGCGCACAGTACTGGTTACGTCTGTTTGCTCATAGCGTAGGCCTGCATTTACTTTTACGTAGTAGTTACTTACGTCAAATTCCCAGCTTGATTGAACGTAAAAGCTATTAGTGATTTCTTCTACGTAGCTCTCGCTATCTATTCCGTCTGCGTATGCATTAGCAGCATATGCATCGCCACCTGTTACATCTGCTGTTAAGTAAGCAATTTGGCGTGCAACAGCTTCGTCAAAATCGTAGGTATAGTAGTAACCAGGTTGTAAGTTGCTGCCGCCCCCTTCAAATTGATCTAAAAGGCTCGATGTATCGTGGCGAGTAAACATGCTATCTGGGAATATTTCTGTATACGATGGGTTGAAGCCTGGACCACCTACTAAACCACTCCATGCGGTGTAACCACCGGTGTTTTGTTCTGTACGTGATGCGCCAAATTTTACTTTAACTAAACCAATGTCATAACTTTCGTTATACCATGTTGTATGTAGCTGTAATTGCTCAATGTTTGACTCACCTGGCGAGTGGGTAAACTGACTAAAGTTTGAATCAATTTCGCCAGGCGTTAATTCACTTGTGCCATTTAACCAATTAACTTGTGCACTGGGTACTTCGCCCGTGCGGTAATCATAAATTTTATTAGCTAGCTGATCAGAACCTAAAATTACTTGGCCGGCACTTCCCAGCCCATTGTCGGCGCCGTTATCAGTTTCGTTTTTAGAGTCGTGGTAATCAAGCTCTACGTGCCACGTGTCGCTAATTTCCCAATCTAGGTTTAAACCAAGTGAGCGTGCTTTTACTTCTGAAGTTCCTTTATTAGCTGTGAATGACGCATCGTTACCGCTAATATCAGCATAAACAGCTGTACCATTTTCATCTAGCTCGTAGCCATTAATATTGCTACCAAAGTCGTTCCAAATACCCCAACCAATGCTTTGAGAGCCAGTTACAGCTTTACTTGCAGTGTAATCAAGTGTTGCTACAAAGCCATCTACCGGTGCGTATTGAAAAGTAACTTGTCCGTTTGTACGTTCACGTTCTACATCTTCAATAGAGTAGTTCATGTCTTTAGGGAAGTAGTAGTTACCTGCAGGGTCTGTGCGGTTATCAACGACGTTGCTGCTATCTAATTCAGGTAAGTCTACGTTTGCCTGCCAGCCTTGAATATTGGCACTTTGTTTTTGAAAGTCACGCTCTTGGTGCGAAAATGAAAAACCAAAACCAAAAGTGTCATCTACAAAAGTATTGCTGTAAACAGTAGAAAACTCTGGTGTTACGTCATCACCAGCTTCGTTTGACGAGTCGTGGTTTGCTTTAACGGTAGCTGAAAAGTTTTGACCCGGCTTTTGAAAAGGGCGCGCAGTAGAAATATTAACTGTTGCACCTAAGCCACCGCTTGGCACGTCTGCACGTGCAGTTTTAAACACTTCAAGGGCACTTACGCCCTCAGAGGCAACGTTTTCAAGATTATACGAACGTGTATAACCTGTGCCCGGCATTTGGCGGCCATTTAAGGTTATTAAGTTAAACTCAGGACCAAAACCACGTACTGTAATTTGGCTACCTTCACCGTTTGCGCGGCTCACCGATACGCCGGTAATACGTTGTAATGATTCTGCTAAGTTGGTATCTGGGAATTTACCCATTTCTTCAGATGAAATGGCATCTACAATACCAGAAGAGTCGCGTTTCATATCCATAGAACGAATAAGTGAACCACGAATACCTTTTACTTCAATAACTTCTACATCAGATGAAACGCTTGTTTGTGCTTCTGCCGCAATAGCTGTGTTTAATGTGCTCGCAGCAATGATGAGAGACACAGAAGCCGCAAGTTGGCTCTTTTTAAAATTGAATGTGTTCATAATAGCTCTGCTTTATAAAATGTTGTTCAAGAGTGAAGGTGCTGTGTAATACCAATTTTATTAAAAATATGATCATTCTATCGCATTAAATAACTCACTAACTGCGTTAAAAATTATTTATATAGAACAACTATATGTCACAATTTTCGCCTTGTTATTGTGCTATTTTCTTAGCGCTATAATAGGTCTCTTGTTTAATGCAATTGGTATAAACACCTAAAATTTTGTCAGTGAAATCTAAATTATGGGTTTGAAATTTTTACATTATCAACACGGTATACTGCGCCAGCGCCTTGGCCCCAATTAGGAAAAATCATTAATACATCTATCGCACTTACATCTAAACCGGCAGCCGATAAGTCAGAAAGCGTATAAGTATATGTTTGCCATTCGTTTAAAATAGGGGCAATGCCTTCAACACTTTCAGTAAGTGCAAGCTCTACGGCAGAGTCACCTTCGTTTGATTCAACTTTGAAAAACCATGGGGCATCGGGTGTGCTTGGCATACTCGTAACTTTCATATCAAACGTAATTTGACCAACCGTTATGATAGCGCTTGCATCAAATGCTTCGCCGCTTCCGCCAACAGATGTACGGCTATTAAAGCCCATTACGGTAGGCGTATCATTTATAGTAAATTCTGCTGTTATACCATGTTTTTCATCATCCATTGCTTCCACTGGCGTAGAGCCGCTACAGCAGTCCCACATTGGCCAGTCAAGATTTTGGGTATCAGAGAACACATCAAGTTCAGGGAAATCTTGCGTAATTTTTACATCATCAACTCTATAAACAGCACCATTACCAGTTCCCCAAGCAGGGAAAATCATAACTACATCAATAGCACTAATATCTAAGTTTGCAGCAACAAGATCGGTTAATTTAAATGTGTATGTTTGCCATTGACCTACAACAGGCGCAATACCTTCAACGCTTTGGGTAATAGGCAATTCGGCTGCCGTAGGGGCGTCTCCTGCGCTTTCAAGCTTAACAACCCATGTAGAGTTTGAATCAGCAGGTGCGCTAGTTACTTTCATTTTAAACTGAAAATACCCTTGTGCTAACAGGGGGGTTGCATCAAAAGGGGAAGCTACACCAGCTTCATCAGTAATGTTTGCCGCTCTTGAAATAAAACCGTTTACAGTTGGGTTTTCACCAACACTAAATTCAACTGTATTACCTTGCTGTTCATCAACAACTACTGCAGGAGTTGAGCCTCCGCAACAATCCCACGCAGGCCAATTAATATTAAAAGAATCACCAAATATAGTTAATGGAGTAACTCCTCCAGCTATAGGTACTGGTGCATCGCCCTCAAGTAAGGCATCGTTTAAGTTATCGTAACCTGGGCGAATGGTTTCACAACCTTTACCTGTATCAGGGTTTGATGCACATTGATAAACACGTACGTAATCAATAGCAAAGGTTTGGCCGTTTTCAAATGCGCTAGCGTCTACACCTAAATCATTAACGTTTTCAGGCCAGTCACCGCCTACTGCTAGGTTTAGTAATAAGTGAAAGTCTTTATCAAATGGTGCGCTATCCCAATGCGTTGTAAGTTCGCCAGAACCTTGTTCAAAGTATTCTGCAAACCAACCACGATGTTTTAAGCCCGCAGGCTCATTTTTGGAATTATATAAAACCTCAGATTGACGCTGAGTTGCATAAAGGTAACCGTCTACGTACCAGCGAATTTCACCTTCTTGCCATTCAACAGCATACGTGTGGAAATCATCTGCTGGATTAGTATCTTCAGGGAATTTGTATTCTTGCCCTGTGTAGCTGTTATCTGGCCACGCGCGTCCGTAATGAAGGGTGCCGTGGATACTGGACTCTATACCGCCGTCTTCATCTGGTGTTTTAAGGTTTACTGATTCTAAAACATCTATTTCGCCAGAACGAGGCCAAGTGCCGTAAACTTCATCAGTTGGCAGCATCCAAAATGCTGGCCAGCTACCTTGTCCTGATGGAAGTTTGGCGCGCACTTCAAAGCGACCATACGTAAAGTCAGCGTTGTAACGCGTATTTAAGCGCGCTGAAGTGTAAGGTTTTTCTGCACCTTCTTCAGCGGGTAGGGCAACAATGTTTAACACACCGTCTGCAATAAATGCATTTTGCTCGCTGTCGGTGTAACACTGTTTCTCGTTGTTACCACCGCCATCGCAGTTTAATTCATAGTTCCATTTGTTTGTATCAATGGCTGAACCTTCAAACTCGTCGCTCCAAACCATTTGCCAATCTGATACTGGCTCAGAGGCATCTACATTTTCAAAATTTGATTTAGTGGCAGAGTCACCACCACAGCCAGCTAACGTAACTAAAGAGATAGCGGCAAGTAAACGTGTAATGTGCGTTGTTTCAATGTTCATAACTGAACCCCGGTTTCAACAGATTATTGTCAGATTAATTGTTTTTTGAGCTTTGTTTTCTCATACTGTAAGCGCTTACATTTTGATATGTGTTTTGTAAGCGCTTACAAATGATATTGTGGAGTACGCAAATGGTCAACATATTTGTTTATTTTATTTACAATTAGTTTACGGTAAGACCAGTTTACCAATTTGAGACTGTACATAAATTGCATTTTATACACATGGTTACGTTGTTTGTATTTTTTGATGGGAGCAAGAACGGAATATTTTTTACGACTAAAAGTAGGAAAGGACTTAACAATTAAAAGGTTAGTTACAGGTATATTTATAGTATTTAAAGAGTATTTTGTTTATACCAATCTACATAAAAGTAATTTTAAGTGGATTGGTATCGTATGAGATAAAATATGCTTGTCTTTACTTGTTTTTAAAAGGCATTGAAAGTAATCCCCAAAGCGAGGCATTTTGCTTTTGGCTTGGGTATTCTTTTAAGCCAATATTTATATCTGCGTCGGCTTTTTTTGCTTTATCTTTGTAGCTACCAAATAATTTATCCCACCAAATTACACTAAAACCATAGTTTGAGTTGGTTTCACTAACCACTTGGCTATGGTGAATTCGATGCAATATTTGCGTCATTAATATTAAACGCAGTGGTTTTTCAATGGCATTAGGTAGGCGTATATTTGCATGATTAAATAATGCTAGACCATTAAGTGCTATTTCAAAAATAAGTACTGCAATGGCAGGTATGCCAAGAGCTGTTACTGCAATGAGTTTTATAAGTATGCTCAGTACAATTTCGATAGGGTGAAAGCGCAAGCCCGTACTTGTATCAACATGCGCATCGGCGTGGTGAACGCGGTGCAAGCGCCATAAAATAGGCACTTGATGAAATAATCTATGCTGCCAATAAATTAATATATCGAGTAAAAGTATGCTCAATATAATAATTAAACTGCTTGGTAGGGCTATTTGATTAAATAAGCCAATGCCGTGCTCTTGATTGTAAAGTGCAACAGCGGTTAACCCAATGGGTACAACTAAGCGTGCAATAAGCGACGAGGCAAACACTAACCCAAAATTAGCAAACCAACGTGTACTGCTTTTAATAGGTGCTTGGCGAGCTGGCTTTTGCCATTCAAGCAGCATCATTATAATTAAAATGCTAAAAAAGCAGCCGAGTCGCCACCATACTTCATTAGTCATTTATTACCTCAGAATTTGCACTGTTAGGCACGTTTTCAGCTGCTTTGTTAGCATCGGCTTCTTGTTGCTTAAGCGTGTGATAACCGCCATGTATACGGGTAAAAATAGTTATGCCACACGCAATAGCAAAAATGCTCGCCATAACCGCAAAGTGCTGCGGCCAAATACAAAATGCAATAAATAGCGCTATTGTTTCAGTGCCTTCGGTTAAGCCGTTTAAGTAGTAAAAGCTTTTATATTTAAATTGCGGTTTTTCGAGTTTAAATTTTTCGGCGGCAATCGCAAAAGCTAAAAAGCTTGAGCCCGTACCAATAAAAGTGGCAAGTAATAAGGAGCCCGCTATCGCGTTTTGCTCAGGGTTTGCCAAAATAAAGCCAAGCGGAATAGCCGCGTAAAATAAAAAGTCGAGTGTGATATCTAAAAAGCCACCCGCGCTTGAACTTTGGTTTGCATAACGTGCTAATGCGCCATCAAGTCCATCTAAAATTCGATTTAAAGCAATGGCCACTAATGCGCCGTACCACATTTCAAATGCCAGTAATGGCACGGCTAATAAGCCAACTAAAAAGCCTACAACAGTGAGCTGATCGGCGGTTATGCCGCGTTTATGCATAAGCATAACCACAGGTGTTAAAAGTGGCTTAATTACAGGGGTGATAAATTTGTCTAGCATGTTTATTGCCTTATGCGTTTAAAGCTATGTATTTAAAGTGCGCTATTTAAAGTAATGAGTTGGCCATTTGCAGCGTCGGCGTCGCTATGGTCATGAGTTACCATAATTGCAGGTAGCTTATGATCGCGTATTTGGCTAAACACGAGTTCGCGTGTATCAACACGCAGTTGGGTGTCGAGTTTGCTAAAGGGTTCGTCGAGTAAAATGGCTTTAGGTTCGCTCAGCAGCATACGTAATAATGCAACACGGGCTTGCTGCCCGCCCGATAAGTTATCGGGGTGGCGATTACCCATGTCTTTAAGACCGACTTGCTCAAGTGCGTGTTCTATTTTTTCAAGGCGTTGTTTTTTATTACCTTTGGGCATTGCAAATGCAATGTTACCAGCAACAGTTAAATGCGAAAACAATAAAGCGTCTTGATAGAGCACTCCAATATGGCGCAAGTGTGGAGGGGTATTATCGATATTTTGACCATTAAGCCACACCTCTCCATTGGCCTTAAAACTACTTGGTAAAGTACCCGTAAGCCAATTTAATAAGCTTGATTTACCACTGCCTGATGGGCCCATAATAGTCAGAATTTCACCGCCATTAACTTGCTCGTTTAAGCTAAGTAGCAGCTCATTTTGGCGATAAAGCTGACAATTTTTAATCTGTAACGATGACTGCATTAAAAAACCTTAACCCTGATAGTGTTAAACATGGGTGCTTTAAATATGTGCACTTTTAAGCACGTGCACTTTTGAAAAAATATTTAGGTAAACCCCATGCCAGTATAAATCCAATAAGTGGCAACGCCATTTGCATAATAGCGTACACGGCACTGGTGCGTCTGCTTGCGCCATTGGCAAGCGTAACAGCTTCGGTTGTTATTGTGGCTATGCGCCCGCCGCCAGCTAATAGCGTGGGGAGGTATTGTCCAAAACTAATTGCTAAGCCCAGTGCGGCTGCAATTAAAATAGGGGCAAACAACTGAGGTAGTTTTACTTTAAAAAACACCTTGCATGGCGCTGCGCCTAGGCTTGCTGCAACATGAGCAAAACGAGGATCTAAGCGCCTATAACTGCTCGCAAGTGACAAAAACACATAAGGCAACACAAACAGTAAATGCGTAAGTACCACATTAAAAAATGCGGCTTGGTTATTTACCAATTGTTGTATCCATACTAGCCCAAACAAAAAGGCAATACTGGGTACTAATAACGGTAAGTAAATAATTAAACTGGTAAAACGAGAAATCGGTTTGTCGCTCAATTGCTCTGATTCTAAACACAATAAAGTAAGAATAATGGCAAATAATGTGGTTACTAAACCGATTGCTAGGGTATTAAAAAGCGGGCTGCTCATTTGCATTAGCGCACTTTTAAAATGCAGTAGTGTAAATTGCTCAGGCATTGCATCTGGAAAGCGCCAAAAGCCTGCAACCGACCACATAACTAAACCAATAAGCGACAACAGTATAAAGCCAATTACTAATGTGGTGAGTACGACCGTTATTTTTTGCCAATAAAATCCGCCGTATTCGCGCACTCCATTAGTGAGGGAGTCGCTAAATAGCACTTTTACGGCCTTTTCTGCGCCAAGCCAAAGGGCTAATAACCCACCTGTAACAGCCAGTTGTAATAAAGCACCCGCTGAGGCTTTAATACGCAGATTTAAATCAACATCGTTAAACCAATGCATTATTGCAACGGCTAACGTGGGTGGTGTATTTGGGCCTAAAATGAGTGGCATTTCTACACTGGCACTTGCATAGGCAAGCACGGCTAAAAGGGGTAAACGCAGCAGCGGATAAAGGCTTGGCAGTATTACTTTAAAAAAGGCGGTCATTGGGCAATAACCCAAGTTAAGCGCAACCTTATGTTGTTGGCGTAATTTTTTGCCAAGCTCAGGTTGTGCAAGTACGCCCAGTGCCATTAGTAATAAAAAGGGAAGCTCTTTGAGTGTTAAGCCTAAAATAATACTAATACCGAATGAATCATGCGGAAACATGCCGTTTGGCGCAAGTTCCCAGCCGCTTAACCAAGGCGACGCTAAGCGTGAAATCATACCTGAAGGGGCAATTAAAAACCCTACTGCAATAGCCGCGGCGGCATGAGGTATAACTAATATAGGGCTCAATAAACGCTGAATTCGGTTAAGCCACGGGCTATTAAAAAACGCAGCTAAAATCATTAAAGTAATGATAAATGCAAGCAGAGTACTTATTAAGCCCGTTGCAACGCTTAAGGTAACCATTTGAGTAAGGCCAGGTGTTTGCCAAAGGGCATTAAAACCTTGCAAGCTAAATGTTGTTTGCTCAAGTACGGGCGCATAACCAAAGGCAGGCAGCAATACGCTAATTAAGCCACCAAGTACGGGTAGTATAAGTAAAGCGAGTAAAAATCGCGGGCTAAATTTTACAATGCGCGTAAACATATCGGTGCTGCACTGCGTTGTTGCTTTGGTATTAATCTGTACACTTTTTGAAATAACGCTCATTGGCTTACTCCATAACGGGTTTGCCAACCTTGCATAATGGCGTTTACCCAGCTTGGATGAGGTTCACTCAATGTGCGTTTAATACTGTTTAAAGGCAGTGCACTTGGATGTGGTTTAGCTGTTTTAAATAAGGCTTGCTCATCAGGCGTTAACGTTGATTGAATAAGTACGCTTTTATCGCCCCATATATGCGCTTTTTGTTTTTGAGCTTGCGCCTCAGGGCTGAGTAAAAAATTAGCCACTAATTGCGCACTTTGCTGGTGGCTTGCATTGTAAGGGATTGCCACAAAATGGGTATTACTTAAACTGCCATCACTCATTGCGTAACTGCGAATGCTGTTTGGTAAGTCATAGCGTTTTACAGCTGCCGGTACTTCAGGTGCTGAAAAAGTAAAGGCTAAACTCAGCTCTGTATCGTCCACAAGGCGGCGCATTTGAGCACCACTTTGCATAAAATGAGTGCCACCACGCCAAAGAGTTGGGTGTAGTTTATCTAAAAAGTCCCACAGTGGATTTAACACTTGCGCCGTATTTTTAGTTGTAGCTGGTTGGTTTAGCTGCGCTTTAATGTTTTCGCTGCTGTGCTTATGCAGCACAACTAAGGCGTATTTTAAAAAGCTCATACCTAAAAAGTCAGGCGGCTTTGGGTAACTAAAGCGGCCAGGGTTTTGTGCGCTCCAGTTTAATAATTCGTTTAATGTCGTCGGCAATTTATTGTTTGCCTTACCATTTATTGCAATGCTGTCGTAATAAAACGTAAGTGACGCTTGCCCCCATGGCGCCTCCATCCCATTGGTAGGTAAACCAAAATCAAATGTTACAGCAGGGTTATTAGCCGGATCGGTTAATGCAAAGTAGGGGAGTTTATTTGCCCATTGCTTTAAAAGCAGAGAGTGCTCACTCATGGTGGCAAAGTTAGCTCCGTTGATCCACATTAAATCTACGCTGCCTTGGTTGTTATTGTTTGCTGATTTTTCGGCAAGTACACGGCTTACTGCTTCGCTGGTGTCACTTAATTTTACATGTACCAGGTTAATGTTGTACTTAGTTTTAACTTGCTGCGCTGCCCATTGAATATAAGCATTTATTTGCGCGTCGCCGCCCCATGCATAAAAGTATACATCTTGATTGCGACCAAGTGTTTGAACTTGTTGCCAGCGAGATTGCTGTTGTGTGTTTATTACTAAATTACTTTTACTATTTGAGTTAATAACGGTATTAGCAAACGCAGTGCTCGAAAAAGCAGCTAAATTTGCGATTGCACAAACGCAAAACGCGACACAGCAAAAGCTGTATCGCGCCAGTGTTTGCCAAAACTTAATGGCGAACATTTAAATCCCAGTTATAGTCTAAAAATTTAACTTTCATGTCATCATTTTTAAGTGCTTTTTGCTGAGCGGGTATCAGTTTAAGTGCATCACTGTATTGCAGGAAAAACTGCTGTAGCGTGTTTGCACCTCTAAAACCTTTTTCAAAGTCATCGCCGTACCATTTAAATATTGAAGACACGCTTAGCGTATTTTCTTGAGCCATATTGCGTGTCATATCTGATAAAAAGCGCACTGTTTGCTCTTGCAGTTGGCTCTCTAAATCAGTGGTTGTATAGGCTTCTTCTCGAAGCGCTGGGCAACCAATACTCGCGCAATTTACTGCAAAGTGAATACGTGGGTCGTTGTATTTACCGCTGCCACGTATTAAACCATGCTCTATATCATCAAGGCTGCGAGTTTTGCCAAGTAATGGCACAAACTCTTTACTCCATGGTGAGCTAAAAAAGCTCCCTAAGTCTTTAATTGACTTAATATCAGGGTACTTAGTCAATATAAGTTCAACAGTCCACGCATTATAAGCATTGATTAAAAAAGCGAGTTGCTTAGGCTTTTCCCACGCGTCAAATTCGCTTTGCGTTACAGCCGTTAACGAATCTAAATACGTTTTTAGCTGTGCATGCTCACGTTTTATAGCAGCGTAATCAACCTCAGTACTGTGATTATGATTAATAGCGACAACATGCTTATTTAGCAATGCATTCCAGCTATCGTGCATGTTTTGGGCTTGGGTCGAAAATGATGTTGCAAACGATGTTACAACTAAAGCCGAACCAAGTAGCAATGCTTTTAGAGGTGTTTTAAACATAATTAACCTCGACGCCAAGTGTGGTATTTTTCAAGCAAGTTAAGCACTTTTTCAGGTGCATGAGCGCGTTTCCACTCACCTGCTGCGTATTTATTACCTTCAGCCCAAGTAGGGTAGCTGTGTATAGTACCGAGTATTTTGTTAAGGCCTAAACCGTGTTTCATTGCCAGTACAAACTCAGCAATTAAATCGCCAGCGTGTTCAGATACTACAGTAACGCCCAATATTTTGTCTTTGCCTTTGGGTGTAATCACTTTAATAAAGCCTTTTGTAGCGCTGTCGGTAATTGCACGGTCTAGCTCTTCAAATTCAAAGCGAGTAATTTCGTAATCTATGCCTTTGTCTTTTGCGTCTTGCTCGTTTAAGCCAACACGTGCTACTTCTGGGTCAATAAACGTAGTCCACGGAATAACACGGTAATCTACTTTAAACTTTTTAAGGTGACCAAATAAGCCATTTACCGCTGCGTACCAACCCTGATGGGCTGCCACATGTGTAAACTGGTATGGACCTACAATATCGCCTGCTGCAAAAATATTAGGGTAGAGTGTTTCTAGGTATTCGTTAGTTACTACCGTGCGGTTTGTTTCAATGCCTAGCTCTTCAAGACCGTAACCTTTAAGGCGTGCACTTCTACCAACGGCACATAATAGCTCGTCGTATTCAATATCTATTTCTTTGTCGTTATGTTTAACAACAATATATTTTTTACCATCGCGAGCTTCACAGCGAAGTGCTTGGTGCGATGTTAAAATATTAACGCCACTTTCGGTTAACGCTTCGTGAGCAAAAGTAGACACTTCAAGATCTTCTTTGATCATGATGCGCTCCGCCATTTCAATTTGCGTAACGCTTGAACCTAAACGTGCAAAGCTTTGTGCTAATTCACTACCAATTGGACCACCACCTAGTACTACAAGTTTTTTAGGTGCCTCATCTAGCTCTGCAAATTTATTCCACAATGTATCGCTTGTTACATAGCCTGTTTCTTCAATACCAGGTAGTGGCGGTACAAACGGGCGTGCGCCAGTGGCAATAACAATAGTGCGTGCCGTGAGTGTTTGCGTGCCACCGTCGTTAAGTTTAATTTCTACAGTCCACGGGTCGATTAATTTACCGTAGCCTTTTACAACATCTACGCCTAAGTCTGTGTAGCGCTCAACACTGTCGTGTGGTGCTACATCTGCAATTACTTTGTGTACACGTGCCATTACTTTTTTGAACGAAAACTGCGGTGTCGCATTTTCTAGGCCGTAGTTTTCACCATGGCGAATTTGTTCTGCAATTTTAGCGCTTTTAATAACTGCTTTACTTGGAACACAACCATAGTTTAAACAGTCTCCGCCCATTTCGCCCGCTTCAATAAGGGTTACTTTTGCTTTAACAGCAGCGGCTATATAACTTGTTACCAAACCACCTGCGCCTGCGCCAATAACAATCATGTTACGGTCGAATTTTTTAGGCTTAGTGTAGTTTTTGTATACGCGACGTTTTTTAAACACGTTTAAGATTCCTTTTGCAATGAATGGGAATATACCCAATAAAGCGAATGATAAGATTAAGTTGAATGATAAAATTCCAGATAAGCTCTCTATTTGCGCCAATTGTGTACCTGCGTTAACAAATACAAATGTACCGGCGAGCATACCTGCTTGGCTTACCCAGTAGTAAGTCCATGACTTTATTGAAGTAACACCCATTAGTAAGTTAATTAAAAAGAACGGAAACACCGGCACTAAACGAAGGGTAAATAAGTAAAATCCACCTTCTTTTTCAACGCCTGCATCAATGGCGGCTAAGCGCTCAGGAAAACGTTGTTTAATAGTGTCTCGTAGTAAGTAACGCGATACTAAAAAGGCAAGTGTTGCGCCAATAGTTGAGGCAAAAGATGCAACCAATAAGCCTTCAACTAAGCCAAACAATGCACCTGCGGCAAGTGTTAAAATAGCGGCGCCTGGTAAAGAGAGAGCAGTTACTACTACATATAGTAAAAAGAACCCACCAATAACTAGTAATGGTGACTGCTCTTTGTATTGGTTAAACTGATCCATCGATCCTTTTAAGCCATCAAGCGTAAGTAGTTGGTGTAAGTCAAAATGAAAGAACAGACCGACGGCGGCCGCTGCAATCAATAATAGAAATATTTTTTTAATCATGTTCTCTCTCTTTCAAACTTGTCTTTAAAAATTATGGGTAAGCGTAAGCTTGGCGTTTATTGGCAACTCAGGAAAAGCTAAAGTTGCACCAAAGTAACCGCCTTCAAATACTGGGCGCCAGTTTTTTTGATTCGTCACGTTGTTTACATCTAATCGTAACTTGGTACTAGGCGTAAAAGCATAGCTAGTATTTACGTTTAGTGTGTACTGATCACGAATTTTTACTGTCGCCAAAAAGTCTAATGGGTAACTCTTTGTATATAGACCTGAAAAACCCGTTTGCCATTTCGAATTAATTGAATAATTTCCGTTAAAGCTGAAAGATTGCTCAGGGATGCCCTGTACACGGGTGTTTGAAGGTGCAAACGCGGTAAAGCTAGGTGCGCCAACACTGGTACCTGCAATAATATCTGGACGTGAGTTGTCAAATGCATCTGCTACTTGCGCTGAGTCTTGGCTACTTGCAGAATTATCGTAGCGAGCATCAATATAGCTGTAGCCAGCACTTAGCCAATAAGGGTAAGCATCATAAAATACTTGGCTTTCAAAGCCGGTAGTACGAATGCCGGTATTACTACCATCGCGATTACGTAAACTACGACGTTGGCTGAATACTGCTCCATCGGCGTACCAATCACTGTCGGTTGGTGCGTATTTCAAACCAAATTCAACTAAGGTGTTTTCGGTTGAAAAGTTTTGTGCGCTAATCGTGTTGTCGCTACCAAGAGATGTGCCGCCAGCCATGCTATTTGATGTGGCTTCGTTGTAACTTGCTGCACCATAAGTGGTGTAATCACCATTTAATCGGTAATTAAAGCTTATTTGCCCCGAATGTAGTTTATCGTTAATGCTATCGCGAGCTGCAATTTCACCCTCTGGTGCTATTGGGTCGTGCGCGTCTACGTCATAAAAATCTATGCGGTAACCAACACTTGTATGAAACTTATCTGTCCAATCAGAATCTTGCTGAATAGCAAAACCCGTTTGCCATGAGCGCGAATCGGTAGTGTCTGATAAGTTAAAGTCGCCGCTGCCATCGTTATTAATATCGTATTGACCACCAGGGGATACAAATACACCTGGACTAATTTCAATTAAACGCGCTTGTTGTGCATCAGTTAAAGGAATACGGCGATTTGAAATTGGGCCAGTTAAATCAATAGGTAAGTCGGCTTCTGTTGTAAATTGGCTGTAGCCTAGCACGCGGTTGTAACGCACATCAAAAGCAAAAATTGTTTGCTGTTCGTTACTCCATTGGTAAGTCAGTTCGGTACGGTTTTGCGCGGTATCGGCACCATCTATAATTTCAACAAAGCTATTTTGTGCAATTTCTTCGCGTTGTAAGTGCTGAAAATAAGTAATGTTTTTTATTGATGCGTTGTTTGAAAGTTCACGCTTATAAATACTGTGTAGTAAATAAGTAGTGGCTTCGTTTTGATTGTCAGGGTCGGTAAGTACTGTACTACGGTCTATTTTTACTTGCCCAGTAGGTGAAACAATAGAACCTGCCGCTGGAACTGTACTGCCATTTGCTTGAACGCCTTGGCCGGTAATATAAAGGCCATTATCTATTAGCGCTTGAGTAGGGCGGTTAATACCTGCGTTATCGGTAAATTCAACTTGGTATAACTCAAAGTTAATATCCCAGCTGCTCTTGTCATCAGGTAACACCCTAAGTGCTGCAAATAGGCTGTCGCTTTTCGTGCCCGAAAAGTCGTAGTAGCTGCCGTTATCAATGTGTTCAGCGCTTACTCTAAAACCTACTTTGTCTTTTACTATAGGTGCACTGTAATCAACTAAAACACTGTACTGATCCCATCGTCCTGCAGATACCGTTGCTTTGCCTTTACTGTCGTCAGTTGATGCTTTTTTAGAATGTAAGTTTACAAAACCACCGTTGCGTTGGCTTGAACCAAATAATACCGGTGGCGCGCCTTTTACTACATCTATTTGTTCTATAGAGTTGAACGATAACGGCACACCAAAGCCATTATTACCTGCTTGGCGGCGTGTACCATCTTGGAAAAGCTCACCGAGTTGACCACGAATAGTAGGTAAACTCGGTGCTCCAAAACCACTGGCTGAATAGGTATTAGGACTTACTGCAAGTACATCTTGTAAAGTCGTAATATTGAGTTGTTCTATTAACTCGCTTGAAATTGGTGTTACTGAACGGGCTATATCTTGTAGAGCTAAGTTGTCGCCAAAAGGGCCGTCTACAGTGGCATTTTTAACCGAAAGACCTTGAGATTTAATAACTTGGCCTGCCACCTCAATACGCTCAATTGCGCCTTCTTTTGCTGTTTTTGATTCTTCGGCTGCAAAAGCATTAAGTGGTGTATTTAATATGGTGGCTAGGGAAAGTGCTAAATATGCGTGTTTCAAACGTTTTCTCTCTACGGTTAAAATGTTGTTGGCGATAAAGACCGAAAGGATTAAAAATAACTTTCAGTAAAATTTTGATTCTTTTTGTTTTTTAGAACATAACAAAACAGATGCATTATAAAGTTGGTAATTAAGTACTATTGTTTTATTAGTCGATAAAATGTTAATAGAGTAACTGTATTTAATTAAGCATAAATAATTGCTTTTAATAAGATTTATTAATTATAGACTACTTTCAACCTACTAACATTTTAAACTTGTTAACTTTTATGCAGCATTTTTTAAATTACTTAAATAAGCTTCTCTTTTAGTACTGCATGGCTTAACTAATGAACTTAATCAAAAATTTTTGAAATTTTTTGAAATAAAAAACAACTTATACGGTCTAGGTTACTTCTACGTTTATTAATATTCATTTAAGGAAATTTTATGACAGGTTCAATGAATTCTGATGTGCAAAACCGTTTGCAGTGGTCACTTTTATCTTTGCGTTTAGGCGTGTTTATTGTAATGGTTATGTGGACATTCGATAAGTTTGTTAATCCTGGGCATAGCGCACGTATTTTTGAACATTTTTACGGTATTAGTGGCTCTACAGACATAGTGGCTTACATTATTGGTGCGGTGCAGTTAGTGCTTGTTTTAGCGTTTTTAGCCGGTATTAAAAAGCGTATAACGTACGGTATCATTTTTGTAATGCATGGTTTATCTACGCTTTCTTCGTACAACCAGTACATAGATGGCTTTAATAACTTATTATTCTTTACTGCATGGCCAATGTGGGCTGCGTGTTTTGCACTTTACTTATTACGCGATCAAGACGTGAAATTTACTGTAAAGTAATAAAACAATAGCCATACCCTTAAGGTTATAGCTAAAAATACATTGGGCTGAGTTATTTACTATTTCAGTCCAATGTATAGCCTTTGAGCACTTATTTTAATAATCCAACCTCTTTGTCATCTTCTAAAAATAATCCTTTTTATATTATTTCATCCTAAATATTGCGTTAGATCAAAGTTAATATATTTGTAAGAACAATATCGACAGCTTTAGTTTATGTTAGCTATACGGTTAGTAGGTTTTAATTACCTCAAGTTATTCAACTCAATGTTGTATAGAAGGCTCGTATGGAAAAGGTTAAAATTTCGTCAGTGCATCAGTCATCAAATCGTTCAGCAAACAAGTTTTCACATGGTCAAAGTTGCGATGAATTGAGCAAGCTCGATTTAGCACAATTACAAGCAAAGCTAAAAACATCATCCGACGGGTTAAGCCAAACTGATGCCACACAAAGATTGGCACAATATGGACCTAACGAACTAGTTGAAGAAAAAACAAACCTACTAATCAAATTTTTATCTTACTTTTGGGGACCAATACCTTGGATGATCGAGGCTGCTATTATTCTATCGGCGCTTGCTAAGCACTGGGCTGATTTTTTTATTATTCTTGTATTATTGCTGTCTAACGTATTGGTTGGCTTTTGGGAAGAGCACCAAGCGGGTAATGCAATTGCTGCATTAAAAGCAAAATTAGCTAACAAAGCACGCGTTCGCCGCGATACTCAGTGGCAAAATTTAAATGCCAGCGAACTTGTCCCAGGTGATGTTATTAGAATGCGGATGGGGGATATAGTGCCTGCAGATGCGCGTTTGCTAAATGGTGATCCCGTAGAAGTCGATCAATCATCTCTTACGGGGGAGTCGTTACCAGTTGTAAAGTCGGCGGGTGAAACTGTTTATTCGGGCTCTATTATTCGCCAAGGGGAAATAGAAGCAATAGTTTACGCAACCGGCGCTAATACCTTTTTTGGTAAAACAGCACAGTTAGTTCAAGGGGAGCGAACTGCAAGTCATTTTCAGCGAGCAGTGCTTAAAATTGGTAATTATTTAATAATGCTTGCTGCGGCTTTAGTACTGCTTATAGTTATTGTTGCTTTGTTTCGCGATGATCCAATGATCACCACATTGCAGTTTGCACTCGTATTAACCGTTGCGGCAATACCAGTCGCCATGCCAACAGTGCTATCAGTTACTATGGCTGTGGGCGCTCGTTTATTGGCTAAAAAGCAAGTGGTTGTAACACGTTTAGCTGCAATTGAAGAGCTAGCGGGTGTTGATATTCTTTGTTCCGATAAAACCGGCACATTGACACAAAACCTATTAACATTAGGTGACCCGTTTTATATCGAAAACTCAATAAATAAAGGCTCTGCTGAGCAAGTTATATTGTACGCGGCATTAGCATCTCGCTCAGAAAATAACGATCCGATTGACTTAGCAGTATTACAAAGTGTAAAAGCTGAGCAGCATCTAGATTCTTATCATATAGAGCATTTTCAGCCATTTGATCCTGTGAGCAAACGTACTGAAGCAATTGTTAAAAATGCTGATGGTAAAACGTTTAAAGTGACCAAAGGTGCACCGCAGGTTATTTTAGCTTTGTCGGTTAATATTGAAGCAGTTAAAACTGCAGTTGAGGCATCGATAGATGAATTTGCAGCGCGTGGGTTTCGCTCTTTAGCGGTTGCTAAAACAGACGAGCAAGGTAAATGGCAATTTATAGGCGTATTGCCGCTTTTTGATCCACCGCGTGAAGAAGCAATACAAACCATTGCCGATGCAAAAGAAATGGGTATGAGCGTTAAAATGGTCACGGGCGATCAAGTGGCCATTGCGCGTGAAACTGCAAGTAAACTGGGTTTAGGGACAAACATTCTTGATGCTAGTGGATTTGGTGCAACTGAGCATCACCAAACAACGCAGTTAGATGACTCTATTGAGAGTGCTGACGGATTCGCACAAGTATTTCCTGAGCATAAATACCATATTATTGATGTGCTTCAGCATAGAGGGCACATTGTTGGTATGACAGGAGATGGCGTAAATGACGCGCCAGCACTTAAAAAAGCTGACTGTGGTATTGCTGTATCGGGCGCTACAGATGCAGCGCGTTCAGCAGCATCAATCGTGTTAATGACCGATGGCTTGTCGGTTATAATTGATGCAGTTAAAGAAAGCCGAAAAATATTTCAACGCATGAACAGTTACGCTATTTACAGGGTTGCTGAAACTCTGCGCGTATTACTTTTTATGACAATGGCGATATTAATTTTTAACTTTTATCCGTTAACAGCAGTCATGATTGTAATGCTTGCTTTACTTAACGATGCCGCCATTTTGTCAATTGCATACGACAATGTACATTATCAAAATAAGCCCGAAACATGGAATATGCGGCTCGTTTTAGGTATTGCATCTGTGCTGGGAATTCTAGGGCCAATTGCAGCCTTTGGTTTATTTTACTTAGGAGATAAAGTATTTGAACTCGACCGTCCTCATCTTCAAACATTAATGTACTTATTACTTTCTGTAGCAGGGCATTTGACTATATTTTTAGCGCGTACCCGAGGTCCATTTTGGTCTATTAAACCGTCTGCTATATTAATGGTCGCCGTATTTGGCACGCAAGTTATAGCAACACTTATTGCTGTTTATGGTGTGTTTATGACCCCACTAGGATGGGGCTGGGCACTTGCTGTGTGGGCATATGCTTTGGTGTGGTTTTTTATTAATGATGGTTTAAAGCTAGTGGCGTATCGAATTTTTGATCCGACAGAAGCACCATTGCTAGAGAAGAGTTAGCATATAGGTTTAAAAATAAAAAAATTGGTTATAAGCCATAAGGCTTATAACCAATAAGTACACAGGGAGTGTGTGGAAGTCGGTTTGCATGTTATGCAACTAATGCATAGCGTCGTTGTATTGCTCAGCAAGGCTCTCTTTTTGCCCTTCGGTAAGTGCTTTACCCGCTAATTGAAACACTTCGTGTTCTTCTTCACTTAAATGATGGTGTACCAAATGGTGTAGCTTCTTAGCTGCAACTAACCATGCAGATGAGCTCATTTCGGTATCTTCAAGTTGTTCAATTAATTCATCAATTTCGTGATGTTCAGCTACGCTGTGGCGCGCTTTTTCATGAGTTAAGTCATCAAACATAAGTGGGTTATAAAAGTAACGTTCTTCAAATTTTGCGTGTTGTTCTAATTCTGTTTTTAGCTCATCCATTAGCGTGTGGCGCTGCTCTGTGTCGCCGTGTGTTTGAATAAGCGCATCTACCAATTTTCGTTGTTTGTCATGGTCATGACGTAGTGCTTCAAAAATATTCATAACTAGTCCTTTTACAATTTATTTGCTTATACCATTAACAAGCAAGCTAAATGCCAAATATTAAGTTGTTGTATTTTAATAAATTTAATTTAATTTTTATTCTTTGGCTGCGATCACTGTAAATTTTACAGTGATATGAATGCAATAATTTCAGGCTTTCGCGCTGTTCAATTTTAAAGGGAGTATAAATTCCTACAGAACCTTACAAATATTTACTGGTTGTTTATTTTATTGCAGTGATAAAGTGTCAGTGTTATTTGGGTACAACCCATATATTACCCTCACACATAAATGCAGGTAGCACGTTAACTTAATAGGATAGTTTAAGGATGAACATAAAAAGCCCCATCGCCGCATTATTACTGTGGGCTTTACTGAGTGCATGTAGTACAGCCCCGCGTTCTGACCCTAACTTATGCATTGAAGAGGCTGAAATGGTTGATCGAAATGGCGCTCAAACAAGCTCACAGGTTTACAATCAATGCATTAGCGCACAAATTAAAAAGGATGAAAAAAATGACACTTTTTTTGATGCCATCGGTACGTTCTTTTTTGAATTTTTTGTAATGTTGGTAGAAAAGTAAATAGGCTAACTTGCAGCTGTACTTTAAAGTAAATAAGTTGCGTAAAAATAGGATTATTTATGAAGCAATTATTGATAGCAATTCCACTTTTTTTATTACTGAGCGCTTGTGCGGCAAAGCCTTACGCAGGCTCGGCAAAATGTATGGAACAAGCAGATATTGCATACGAAACCGATACACGTAAAAATGAGACATTAGATAATGAATGCAAAGCTGCAAAAGTAAATACGCCTAATAAAGAGCTTGAGAATCATGGCTTGGTTGATAGAAGCCTTTTGCAGCTAATTGTTAGCTTTTTAAATGGCGTATTTTAATAGTAAAAATATAATTAAATAAGGTATGTATGAGGGAAGAACTAAGAGCAAAAATAATTACCGTGTGCGATAAAAAAATAGCAGCTAAAGGCGAAAATGTAGGGCTTTCTTTTTATGCATTTTTTGCCAATAAAAACGACGACCCAGAGCTACTTATGGAGGCCGCTACTTGGTGGATACACACTCATAAATTAGATCATTTTGTAAAAGCACATAAAATTAAACAGATGGTTTTAGATGGACTTTAGTCAATTAACTGAGCAAGTACTTTTAGCTGTATTTATCTAATCAACAACGACTTGGTTTCTTCCGTTTTCTTTTGCTTTATAAAGTAATTTATCTGCATGCTTAATAAGAACATCTAGTGTGCTTTTTAAAGGGTTACTTACAGAGGCTCCAACACTAAAAGTGATTTTTGTATCACTAGGAAGGTCTTTTATATTACTACAATGCTCGGTAAACCTAGTGGCGAGCTGGTCAAATATATTTCGAATAGCTAGTTCGTCAACCGAATTTAGTGCAAACAACCATTCTTCGCCGCCGTAGCGGCCAAACTGATGATCACCACTTAGTGTTTCTTTTGCAGCTTTTGCAAAGGCAATAAGAACTAAATCTCCAACATCGTGACCAAATTGGTCGTTAACTTTTTTAAAGTAGTCTAAGTCAACAATTGCTATCGTCATTTTACCTTCATCAAGCTTTGCTTCTGCGGCGCGCATTATTCCTCTGCGATTAGGGCTATTTGTTAGATAATCTGTTAATGAAATATCGTGATATTTTTGACGTTGTCGAGCTTGCCTATAAAATAAAAATAATGAAGCAATCACTAAAATAAACGCTATAGCAGCGCTAAGTCGCCAAATTATTTTTTGTTGGTACTCTTCTTTAGCTTGTAGTTCACTAATGTCTTTTTCGTACTCTAGTTGCTGTATTTTTTCTTCTTTTTCTTTTACTTCAAACTGTACCTGTAGTGTTTTTATATTACTTTCACTGGTAGCTTCGTAGTGTTTTTTTGTATAAAGGAGCTTTTGTTCAATTGCTTCAAAAGCCTCATTAGTGTAGTTAAGGCGTCGCTTTAGCTCATAGCGTTTACTTAAAAATCGGCTTTATAAATACTGCGGCTGAATTTATCTAATTTTAAAAATACCTCATCGTTTGCTTCATTTGCTTGATCAAGTAAATCTAGTTTTATATATATGTCAGCTAACAAAATGAGCGATGCGAGTTGCATGTCGTGTACACCTGCAGAGCGAGCAAGTTCAATGTTTTCTTTAGTTAAAGTTAAAGCTTTATCGTAGTTTGCTTGTAAGTACTCAATGCTAGCAATTGAGTATTGGGCAAAGGTTAAGCCTTTTTGCATATTAGCTTTTTTAAAATAGAGCAATGCTTTGTCTAGGTATATTAAGGCATCTTTAGGTTTTTTTATCTCGAGCAATATATTGCCTAAACTCCAATATGCTTTTGCCGTAAAAAGCCCATCTTGTGTTTGCTCATATGCCGCAACCGCTTTTTTTGCATAATATATGGCTTTATCTTTTTCGTTTAGATAATTATATGCATCGGCTATTTTTCTAAAAAAGTATCCCTGAGATGCTGAGTCGTCATCTTTTAATGCTAATTCTAGCCCCTCCAGTGCAACATTTAGGGTCTTTTTCAATGCATCTGTATCGGTGTAATAGTAAGCAAGTGCTCGTAAAATAATAATTTTTTCTTTAGATGAATGCTGTTGCAAGCTTTCTTCTAATTTTGTGGCTAGCGTGTGTGCTGGAGCTGGGTTTGCATCCCTCGCTAGAGACTTGAGTTGTGATTCGAGAAATAATAAATACACACTTTTTTGGTTTGGTAACTCTTTGTTCTTTAAGTAATAGGATAAGTGAGTGTTTAACGCTGCGTATTTTTCTTGTCTAAAAAGTAACTCCGCATACAAAGCGGCCGCTTCTAAATGAAGTTTTTCCCAATTTTGATCCTTGCTTATTTTAAACGCTTGAGTGAGTTTGTCTCCATTTTGAAGATAGTCTAATTCATTTAGTTTTATGTTATTGATGAGAGTTTGAGTCGTGTCAAAGTCTAGCGCATGTGAAGTTGCATTTAATGAATCGCCGTTAGCTGAGGCAAGTTTACTAAAAAGTAAAAATAAAAGGAGAACAATATACTTTGCCCATAAAGTATTACCTAAAATCTTTATTTGTGTATTGTTAGCCATGTTAATCCTTTGCTGATTTATTTTTATTATTAAAATACTTATTCACAGTGCTTAATAAACTTGGGTTTGAACAGCTTTTTTATACTTCTCATTGAAAAAATAAGACCACAAACGATATCAATTTAATTAATAAAAACAAACACATTGTATAATATAGTCGCTGTAGTTATGTGTTTATTAAAAATCAGCGGCTACTTCAAACTCTAATCGTTTAAGCGTAATAGGGTGAGTAAATGCTAAGTATTCTGCATGTAAATGTAATCTATCGGCCTTTTGCCCGTAATGTGTGTCGCCTATAATTGGCATGTTTAAACCTAAGCTGTGCGCACAATGCACTCTTAATTGATGAGTTCGCCCTGTTTTAGGGTATAACTGTAATCGGGTAATATTGTTGTTACGCTCTAAAACCTGCCAGGTAGTAAGTGATGGCTTACCGTGTGTGTAACACACCATTTGGCGCGGTTTATCATCAAAGTCGAGCACTAGGGGCAAATCAATTACTCCGCTATCCTCAGCTACGTTACCATTAACTAATGCGACATAACGTTTATCTATGGTGCGTTCAATAAACTGCTTTTGCAGTGCTTTGTGCACACGTTTATTAAGCGCAATCATCAATAACCCAGAAGTCGACATATCTAATCTGTGTACAATTAGTGGCCCTGATGCCTCTGGAAACTGCGTTTTTATGCGCATATAAACTGAGTCATCAATATTAACGCCAGGTACCGATAAAAACTCAGCGGGCTTATTTACCACAAGTAAGTCGTCATCTTTATAAACAATACTTAAATCTTTACCCTGAGCAGGGTTGGTAAGTAGTGGGTTATCTTCAACATCTAAACCCTTTAGCATATGCCCAAGTATTGGTTGGCATTTACTGTAACAAGAAGGGTAGTAGTTTTTATGCTGCCTAATTGCTGATTTAGGTGCTGCTCCCCACCAAAACTCTGCCATAGCAAGTGGCTTTAAGTCATGTTTATAGGCGTATTGTAATAATTTAGGCGCTGCACAATCGCCAGCACCCGAAGGAGGAGTGTGCTCAGGTAATGCTGCAAAAATAGCATTTAAATCTGTAGTTTCACCATTTGCATTTAAAAATTGGTACTGTGCAAATAGCTTTTTTTGTAAGCTTTTAGAAAGGGTTTTACGGCGTTTTTTTAAATGAGCAATTTCATCAGAAATATTGATGTGTGTTTGCTGCAGTGACTCGATTATATTTTGCCAATAGGCTTTAAGTGCCAGCAGTTGCTTTTTTTCTATGATGCTTTGCCCTGCAAGCTTATTTTTTAACTGCTCAAAATCACTTTCGCTAAGCTCTAATTCGCCTTCGGTACGTTGTATTTTTCGTTGCCGACGACCGGCTTGCATTACTGCCTGTTGAGCTAATAACGCTTGCTGGTAACTCTGTGTTGCATCATCAAGTTTGCTATTAACTTCAAGCAGTTGTTCGCTATTTTCTAACTGCTCAATTTGAGTATTAATATCGTTAATTATTTTACTTTGAGCCAAATAGGTATCGTCTTGAAGTTGCATGCTAGAAACAGGCGGCACAAAGTTAATATTACCTTTATCACCTTCAATTTGCCCCGAATAAGCACTTAAAAAGCCTAATTGTTGCTTAGCATTTTGCACCACTAAAACCCCAAACATTTTACCTGCATTTTCTGCTTTTAAATGCGTTAACGTTTCAAGTTGTTGCTGTAATTGTTTTGTGGCTGCTACAGCTAATGGTTGCGGCTCGTAATAAAAAGGGAAAGTAAACTTTTCAGGAAGCGCGAGAGCATCAATATTTTGAGAAAATAATGTAAAGCAAGAAGCAGAATTTGACATAGAAGTAAGAGAAAAGCATTCAGTAAAATAATTGAGCGCATAATAACATATTCATAGTTAAGCCACTAAAAATCTCGCATCCGCATATTCATAAACACTTTAAAGCGGACATTCATGTTTTATGTATCAGTATGGGGGCGCAGCAAACCTAGGCGTTTGCTGGTAAAGTCTCAGTAGTAATATATCTATCATTATCAAAATATTTAAGCTTATCGATTCTCAATAATTGAGCGCATTTCGAAACGATGACTTACCTGATAGATCAGAGGCGAAAAATCAATTTACAGAATAACTGAATATTTAGGAGTTCTATATTATGAGTCAAAATATCGCAAGTTTTATCACTAAAACCCTCGAACAAGCGGGCGTAAAACGTATTTGGGGAGTAACTGGCGATTCACTTAACGGCATTAGTGAAAGTCTGCGAAAAATGGGAACAATTGAATGGTTAGGTACGCGACATGAAGAAGCTGCCGCATTTGCGGCTGGTGGCGAAGCCCATTTATCAGGCGAGCTTGCCGTGTGTGCGGGTTCTTGCGGGCCAGGTAATCTTCATTTAATTAATGGCTTATTTGATTGTCAGCGCAATAATGTACCAGTATTAGCAATTGCCGCACATATTCCTTCATCTGAAATTGGCAGTAGTTATTTTCAAGAAACCCATCCGCAAGAATTATTTAAAGAATGCAGTGTGTATTGTGAAATGGTGTCGAGCCCTGAGCAAATGCCGTACCTGCTTGAAACCGCAATGCGACAAGCAATATTAAACAAAGGCGTGAGTGTACTTGTGCTACCTGGCGACATTGCATTAAAAGATATGCCTAAAGCTATCAAACCAAATTGGAACGTGCCAAAGCCAGCAACACATACTCCCGCTTTATCTGATATTGAAGCAATGGCGACTCATCTTAATAAAAGTAAAAAAGTAACCTTATTGTGTGGTGCTGGTTGTAAGGATGCCCACGACGAAATTGTTGCGCTAGCCGAAAAACTACAAGCGCCAATTGTGCATGCCATGCGCGGTAAAGAATTTATTGAATACGATAATCCTTACGATGTTGGTATGACCGGATTTATTGGCTTTGCGTCGGGCTATCATGCAATGCAAGAAGCCGATACGTTATTAATGATTGGTACTAGTTTTCCTTATCGTGCTTTTTACCCCGAAAATACCACCGTATTGCAAATTGATAATCAGGCTGCGTCACTCGGGCGACACGTGCAAATTGACTGTGGCGTGTTAGGGGATACTAAAAATTCAGTGACCACACTGCTTGATTATATTAAAGGTGAACGGAGCAGTTCGCACTTACAAAAATGTGTTAAAAATTACAAAGAGTCTCGACAAGATCTCGATGAACTAGCCAGCGGCAAAACCTCGCAAAATTTAATTCACCCGCAATACCTAACACGGTTACTCAACGAGCAAGCGGCTGACGATGCTGTTTTTACTTGTGACGTAGGTACGCCAACAGTGTGGGCTGCGCGTTATTTATCAATGAATGGTAAGCGGCGCTTAATTGGATCGTTTAATCATGGCTCTATGGCAAATGCGATGTCGCAGGCAATGGGAGTTCAATCTGTTGATAGAGACCGCCAAGTCATTGCAATGTGTGGTGATGGTGGCTTTTCGATGTTAATGGGGGACTTAATCTCGCTTAAGCACCTTAATTTACCAATAAAGATTGTTGTTTATAATAATCGCTCACTTAGTTTTGTGGCTATGGAAATGAAAGCCAGTGGGTTTTTATCAAGCGATACTGATTTAGAAAACCCAAGTTTTGCTAACATTGCACAGGCCTGTGGCTTAAAAGGGATTCATGTGGATGACCCTGAAAAATTACCATCGGCAATGAACGAGATGATGAACCACTCAGGACCTGTTGTTTTAGAAGTCGATACTGCAAAACAAGAGCTTTCAATGCCACCGCAAATCAAATTAGAGCAAGCAAAAGGCTTTAGTGTTTACATGATGAAGGCGTTAATAAACGGCAAAGGAAACGAGATTGTAGAGCTTGCCAAAACTAACTGGTCACGCTAAGTGAGTTACTTCCTTATTGAGTATTTTGGCTCAATAGGGAAGTATAAAGCAATGTCCTCTATTATTTGCTTATTGCAAATGTATACCTTTCACGTAATGTAAAAAACGTCTGACATACTTTCTTAAATATTAATAAACCATAGTGCTACCTTGTAACTTGTTGAACTAAAATTAAAATAACATGAAGTTTGTATAGAGTAGGTAATAGTAATAACCTATAAGGTCAATTACGTGTTTATAAAAGTAGGTATAGAGCGTTGATTAAAATTGAAGACTTTTCTTTAGCATGGCGCTGGATTAGCTCATCCCATGGTGATTTTTCTAAAGCTACATTAAATAAACTCAATCCATTGAGTGAAGATCAAGCAAGAGCATTAGCCCTACCTTGGATAGTTTTTTGTGATCACTGGGATGATTTTTGCTATTCATCAAATGATGACATAAATCTGTATTTAACCTGAACTCTGGTTAAGAGATTTACTAAAATATTGAATCATAGTGATATTTAAATTTATTTTCTCTAGCCAGAGATTTTTAGTGAAAACAAGGCGAATTTACGCGTCAATAGCTGGCCTATTGCAAGTAAATTCAACGCAGTTAGCGCTGAAAATAGCTGCTTGAGATAGATTTATTATCCAGAGTTTAGGTTATTTAGAAAGCGCTGAACTGTTTTTACGTTGGAATCACTATGAGGTTTTTGAGTTTGACTCAAGTGCAATGTAATGAGCTAAAACACTTAGCATTGGCCTCAATTGCTACTTGGTAGTTGTTTTTAGTTTAACGTTTTACTCGCTTTACTCAATTAAAGTAAAGCGAGCGCTCAGTATCACTTACAAACTCTTTTTAGGCGGAAGAGCCACGTTTGCAAATATTAGCCCTGCAACAAGTGACATAAATATTAAAAACGTTTGCTGGCCTATATGCTCTGCGTATATAAAGTCTTGGCCTTCAATGAGTGAGTTTAAGCCAATATAGGTTTTGCTACCTGGTACTAATACAATTAAGCCTTGCATGGCCACAATAGAGGCTGGCGCATTAGCAACGCGGTTAAACAAGTTACTAAATATACCCACCGATAAAGCACCTACAAACGTACCTAACGTGTAATCAAGGTACATAGCCGAGCCAATACTGGTTCCATAGGCTATAAACCCTGATGCAATAGACCAAACAGCGTGCTTAAGTTTGGTTCTAAAAATAACGATTAAGCTGCTACAAAGTAAAAATATAGCCAGCCATGCGGTCCACTTTGGTAATGGCTCAGGTTGTACAAAGTCAGCTTGCCCAAAGAGTGCAAAGCCAATGCCTATGCCAATAAAACCGCCAAAATAGAGTTTAAATAACAGCATAAACGAGTCCATGACTCTTGCTGTACCAGAGACTAAATGCCGTGCTGCCAGCTCAGCTAAGCCAAGCGCAAGTGCTAAACCGGGTATAAATACAATAATGGCCGAAAGTACCACCAAGCGTATGTTTATTTCAGGTGTTATATACACACTTACTGCACATGCAAGTATTGCCGATATTATGGCTACCAATGGCTCAAGCATATGAGCTACGCGTTTTGAGCGTCCAGACCAAAGCACAAACAAATAAACAACTAAAGTAAGAAGCGATGACCAAATAACATCAGTCCAGCTAGTACCCATTAACATTGCAAACGCACCACCAGAAGTTGCAAACGCAACGCCCGTAACAAGTTTATTGTATGGGTTTGGCATGTCGTAGATAGCATCTAGCTGGGCGTCAACTTCTTGTAAAGTTAGCTTGTCGTCAAGCATTTGGTTTACAAGGTCGTCGGTGTCGGCAAGTGAGCCTAAATCGTGATCGCCAGGGTCTACACGAGCAACATGGGTGTACTCGTCTTCGTGGCCATCAGTCCAAATAACAAACGTTACCGAAGTTGGCGACATAACAAACGACGATTTAAGTCCTAAATATGTAGCCACTTCCATTAGGTGAGCTTCTAGGCGGTAAGCAGGCGTACCATACTTGTGAAGCATTTTACCCAATTTAACGATAAATTTGCGTTTTTCTGTAAAGGTTGCAGTTTTCAAATCTTTTTGGACCAAATATTGCGATAACTAAGCTAAAAATATAGACAATACAGCTAAAACTGCCCACGTTTGTTGGGCGCGATTTTAAACACTAATTGGTGTGTGTCTAGTCATTTTTAATCTAATTTTTTATTTTTTTCAGCTATCCATTGCGACATGTATTGAGTGCTGCGCATTGTATGATGTTTGAGCATTTGGCCTGTGAAGTTTTTTTCGCGATGAGCCTCTAAATCGCTACTTATTGAATCGATTTTTTTAATTAACACCGTGCTCAATTGTGCTTTATCGTAAAGCGTATTAAGGAGCGTGTTGCCATCTTGCTGCGCTTGTTCAAAGTCACTTTGATTGGTGTACATTTCAACAGCAGCATTGGCAAAATCGTCGGCGGTGTTGGCTATTTTACCAGGCCATGGTAAATCGTTATGCATGCCCTCTGCGCCAATATTAGTGGTAACGCTGGGTGTTTGCATAATCATGGCTTCAAGCAATTTACCTTTAATGCCTGCACCAAAACGTAGTGGTGCTAAACATACGCGTGCGCTTTGCATTACATCAAACGCGTTATCGGCCCAGCCTTTTATTAAAAACCCTGTTTTAGGGTTATTTAGTGCCGTGGCTTTTGGTGGTGGGTAGGAGCCATAAATATGTAGTTCTGCTTTTGGGAGTTGCTTGCGAATAAGTGGCCATATTTTTTGTAGGTAAAGTACAGCATCCCAGTTTGGCGCGTGTCTAAAGTTACCTATGGTCATAAAGTGCTGGCGCTGCTCAAACGTTTTTGTACTTGTAGGTAATGAGCTTAAATCGACCATAAATGGTAAGTGGTATAATAAGCTTGGCTCTATTTTAAATACGCTGTTTAGTAGGCTCATTTCATAACTTGAAATAATTAAGCTTAGGTCGCAGCGTAAAATAGCGGCGATTTCGCGTTTTGCTATGTCTGAGTGTAAATCGCTGGTTGTAAACTCACGCTCACCTTTGTGCGCTTCGTGGCGAGCGTTACGCAGACATTGTAAATCTTCGGTATCGAGAATTTTAATGGCATTTGGGCAATGCTTATCGACGCGCCAGCCAAATTGTTCTTCCATCATAAAACGGTCAAACATGACTATATCTGGGTTATAAGCTTTAACGTATTCGTCAAAGCTGTCGCAGTTTAGTGCAATGCTTTGGCTGGTTATACCAAAGTCGTCAAGGTTTACCATGTGTTCGGTGCGCTGCGCGGGCGTTGCAAATTCAACGTCCCAGTTTTGCGCTCTAAATGCATTTAATAACGACATCATGTGCGTTCCCGCAGCAGACGAATTTGGCTCTGGCCATACGTAGCCAATTACCAGCACTTTTTTCATTGGCTAGAATCTCTAATTTGTAAGTTTACATTTACCAGTGTTTTTACTGGCGGGGCTGTATTTTGTAGTAGCTCTTGCAGTATTAAAAGGCACCGCTTAGCTATATCAGTTGTATTAATAGCCACGGTGGTTAAGTGATTATTTATAACCGCGCTATTAGGAATGTGGTGGCAACTCACTACTTTAATACAGTGATGTGTTAATGAGTTAATGGCGGCAATAACACCTTGAGCAATAATATCGTTTGCACACACCACTGCGTTTAATGTGGGGCTGTGTTTATATGCTTCTATAAATGCATTTTTAGCGTTAAGGGCTGTATTTACTGCGCAGTCAATGGGTGCTAATGCTGTAATGCTGTGCTGCGCGCATGCGGTATTAAAGCCACTTTGCAGTGCTTGTGAATCACTTAAAGTAAGTTCACTGCCTATAAATACTATGTTTGTCACGCCTTGTGCGAGTAAATGCATACTGGCTACGTGGCTGGCTTTTTTATAGTCGGGTAATACACACGGAGCTGCGCTAAAGGGCACTTCGCTCATTAAGGTAATTACTTTGTGTTGCGCGCTGAGCGTATCAAGCCATTTGGGGCAAGTATTAGCAACGGGGCAAATAATAAATGCAGCCGCGTTGTATTCTTTTAAGTTTTTAACTGCGTTTGCTTGTAGCTCAAGACTATTATTACTGCTTACAATCATGGCTTGTAAGCCATTGTCGTTTAACAAAAGTTGTAAGCTGGTAGCAAGGTGTGCCATAGCTGGGTTAGTTAAATCATTTATTACTATGGCCACTAAGTTAGAGCGTTTTGAGCGCATAGCAGCGGCATCACGATTATAAACGTACCCTAGCTCATCTATCGCTTTGAGTATTTTTTGTTTACTTTTATTGCCCACTTTATCGCTTTGGGTAAGTACCAACGATACGGTTGATTTTGATACACCAGCACGCTCTGCAACATCAAAAATGGTGACTGATTTGGCTTTGTTATGCATTGTATTTTAAGTACCGCAGTGGTGAATAAATAGCGCTGTAGTTTAGCTTAATCAGCACTATTAAGTCATCTTTTAGAGGTGTTTAACTTACCTTAATACTTTATGAACAAAGCAAAACGTGTTTATATACGTCTATAAGAGTAAAAAATAACAAAAGGATAAAAACATGAGCGCTTTTAGGCTGTTAGTTGCCTTTATTTGTTGTGCGGCATTGGTGCCAACAAGTTACGCCGAGCAGGGCTATCAAACCCCATCACCCGAACTTGCAGCATTGGTTGACGCTAAGTTAGCACCCACTAGTTACTTATCGAGCGATGGCCAGTGGCTAGCGCTTTTTGAACGCAAACGTGTAGTAACCCTTGATGAACTTGCAAAAGAAGAGCTTAAGCTTGCTGGTATTAAGCTAAACCCCGCTAATTTTTCGCGCTCTCGTGTGAGTGCCAAATTTAGTGCCGTGGAGCTAAAGCATGTTCAAAGCGGGTCGGTTATTAGCATTAACAACTTACCTAGTGGCATTATCCGCTCACCTAAATGGTCATCTAATAGTAAATATTTAGCCTTTGTTGTTGAGCAACCAACCCAAGCCAACTTATGGCTTTACAGCGTTGAAACCAAACAAGCAAAAGAGTTAACTAGTGCTGCGTTAAATTCGGTACTAACTGCATCGCCATATAAATGGCTGCCAGATAGCAGCGCCATTGTTGCAAATCTTGCCGTTAATTTTGGTAAACCAAGGCTTGAAAATAACAGCCAAAATGTAGTGCCTGTTATTCAACAAAGTACTGGCGAAAAAGCACCAGCACGTACTTACCAAAATTTATTAACCAGCCCGTTTGATGAATCACAATTTAAGTTTTACGGCCAAGGGCAATTGGCTTACATAACGCTTGATGGCAATACTCAAGCAATAGGTAGCCCTTCTTTATTTAAATCGTTTTCGGTATCACCTGATTCTACCAATATTTTAGTTGCCGGTATTAATGAGCCGTTTTCGTACCAAGTGCCTTACAGCCGCTTTGCAAGCACGTGGCAAATATGGGGCATGCGCGGCTATGCATTAGCAGAGCTGGCAAAACAGCCACTTGCCGATAATATTCCACAAGGCTACGACAGTGTACGCACTGGCCGCCGTGATTTTGAATGGCGAGCCGATCAAGGTGCTGAAGTTATTTGGGCCGAGGCGCAAGATGGCGGCGACATGAAAACCGACGTTGAGCATCATGATTATGTTTACAGCTTACGTGCACCATTTAAACGCGAGCCTAAATTATTTGCCAAAGTAGAGCGCCGTTATGCGGGAATGGAGTGGGGCAACGAAAACGTAGCCATGCTGACAGACTGGCGCTTTAGCGATCGCCAAGTACGTACTTACATAGTGCAACCACGAAATGCCGACAGAAACCGCGTGCTATTTTCAGAGCGTAGTTACAACGATGCGTATAAAGACCCAGGGAATGCAATTTACGAGCGCAACGATTTAGGCGCAAACGTAATTAAAATTGTAGGCGGGCGTTATATTTACCTGCGCGGTAATGGTGCTTCAGAGCAAGGTAATGTGCCGTTTTTAGATAGGTACGATGTTAAAACAAATAGCAGCAAGCGTTTATGGCAATCAGAAGCGCCATACTATGAGCGTGTTCGTGCACTACTTGATGACGAAGGTGAGCGCTTTATTACTATTCGCGAATCTAAAACTGAGCAACCTAACTTTTTTATACGTGATTTAGATAACGACACGTTAACGCAATTAACGACATTTGAGCACCCGTACCCTGCATTTAAAGGCGTAACTAAAGAGCAATTACGTTATAAACGCGACGACGGTGTTGAGCTTTCGGGCACGCTTTATTTACCACCAGGGTACGATAAAACACAAGGCCCGTTACCGGTACTTATGTGGGCTTACCCACTTGAATACAAAGATAAAGCCGTAGCATCGCAAGTTCGCGAATCGCCTTATGCGTTTACCTACATTGGTTATTGGGGCCCAATGCCTTACCTTGCTAAAGGGATTGCTGTGTTTGACGACCCTAAAATGCCAATAGTGGGTATTGATGGCAGCGAGCCAAACGATAACTTTAGAAAGCAGTTAGTATCAAGTGCGCAAGCAGCTGTTGATGTATTAGTTAAAAAAGGCATTGCCGATAAAAACAAAATTGCCATAGCAGGGCACTCGTATGGTGCATTTATGGTTGCTAACTTATTGGCGCATAGCGATTTATTTAAAACAGGTATTGCCCGCAGTGGTGCGTATAACCGCACATTAACGCCGTTTGGTTTTCAAGGAGAAGAGCGTGATTTTTGGCAAGCACAAAGTGTGTACGCTAATATGTCGCCGTTTTTTCACGCTGAAAAAATTAACGAGCCAATGCTAATGATCCACGGTCAAGAAGATCCTAATTCTGGCACTTTCCCAATGCAAAGTGAGCGCATGTACGCAGCGCTAAAAGGTTTAGGTAAAGATGCTCGCTTAGTAATGCTCCCTTATGAAGCACATGGTTACCGTGCGCGTAAAAGCTTATTACATGTATTGTGGGAACAAGAACAGTGGTTAGATAAGTATTTGCTAAATGATACAGCAGAGCCAGTAGAGGTAATTACTGAACCCGTGGTAAGTGCTGAGCAATAGATGCTTTTTACATATGCGGTGGGGTGCAAGAAGACCCACCCTCAATCTCACGGAACCTTCCCAATGCAAAGTGAGCGCATGTACGCAGCCCTAAAAGGTTTAGGTAAAGATGCTCGCTTAGTAATGCTCCCTTACGAAGCACATGGTTACCGTGCGCGTAAAAGCTTATTACATGTATTGTGGGAACAAGAGCAGTGGTTAGATAAGTATTTGCTAAATGATACAGCAGAGCCAGTAGAGGTTATTACTGAACCCGTGGTAAGTGCTGGGCAATAGTAATAAACATGAGTAAGCAACAGCGCGGCTACTTATAGCCGCGTTTTTGCTTTTAATATGAGAGTAAATTAATGATTGATGTAGCAGCACTTGCGGTTTTTATTCCTACGTTCTTTTTTGTGTCTATCACCCCAGGTATGTGTATGACCCTTGCCATGACACTCGGAATGAGCATTGGCGTGCGCCGCACATTATGGATGATGATAGGTGAGCTGTTAGGCGTAGCAACCGTTGCCATAGCTGCGGTATTAGGCGTTGCAAGCGTAATGTTAAATTACCCTGATGCGTTCGCTATTTTAAAGTGGGTAGGCGGTGCGTACCTAATTTATATTGGCGTTAACATGTGGCGAGCCAAAGGAAAAATGTCGGTCGATACCTCAAAACCAAGTGACGTAAGTAGGAAGTCGTTATTTACGCAAGGTTTTGTAACCGCAATAGCAAATCCTAAAGGGTGGGCGTTTATGATTTCATTACTGCCACCCTTTATAAGTGTTGAGCATGCTGTAGCCCCTCAGCTTTTAGTATTGCTTGGCGTTATAATGATCACCGAGTTTTTAAGTATGTTAGCTTACGCAACAGGCGGTAAAAGCTTACGTTTATTTTTAAGCCGTGGTGATAATATAAAATGGATGAACCGTATTGCTGGTAGCTTAATGGTTGCTGTAGGTGTGTGGTTAGCGTTGGACTAATTATTCAAAATTAACGATAAACGTGATTGAACAATATCTATACAGCTTGCAAGGGTTTTTTATATAAAACTAAATAAATAGAGCTATCACACAAAAATGAGACAAAAGTATTAACTTAAGCTGCACACCTTGTCGTGGTTACATTTGTTTATTTTTTTGTTGATAGTAATATAAATTTATTAATTTTCTGTGTTGCATTTTTTTACAAATTCGGTAATTCTATTCTCATATTCAAGGAAGAATGAATCAAGTCAACAGCTTAGCTTTGTGCTTTCTTGCCTTTTTAATGTATAGGGAATTACCTCATGAAAAAAGCTATTCTATCCGCACTTATTTTTGTACCTCTTTTTGCTGGTTGTGTTTCAACAACCGATACTAGTACTTCTGCTAATTTAGACCGCAATACTGCAGTTGCAGAGTTAACTACTCGAATGGATACACTCGGTTATTTTCACCCGGTGGCTGTACAGGTAGGTATTGACGAATTTTTAAATATGTCAGCTATTATCCTTGAGCGTCAACGAAAAGTTATGGGTGAATACCGCACTCAAACTGATAACTACCGTGATGTACAAGCCTTTTTATATGCCCATCAAAAGTCGACACCAGAGCAGCTTCAAGCTGCAATCGAAGAGTTTGACGCAGGAGCAAAGAATAAAGATGAAGAAATTGGTCATAAAATAGCAGCTTATAACTTAGCGAACGAAGGTATTTATCAGCAAAATGTTGAACTTGCGACTGATTTAACGGTAGAGATTGCTAAATCTGCTTATATTTTAAGCCAACACAGCACTGTCATAGCGAAAGTAACAGCTTTAAAAATGGGTGGAAATCTTGTCAGTTCATGGCTTTCAAGCGATGAAGAGAATGCTGAGCAAGAAGAAGATCCTAAAGATATAGGCACCGCTCTTATTAAAGCAAAAGATCAACTTGCGTTAGCGCTTGAAGCAAACGAAATTATAGAACTTGAGCAAGCAACAATTACTGCAATAAATGAGTTACAACTTGAGCAAGAAGCGAAAGGCTAATGAAAACAAGCATTTTTGCTTTTTTTATAGCATGTGCTTTTAGCTGCTCAGCTCAAAACTGGCCAGATTGGGTAACTCAACCGCAAAAAAGTGATGAATATATTACTGCGGTTGGGGTTGGTGAGAGTCGCTTAGCTGCAAAGCAAGCGGCTATAGCCGATATTACTACTCAACTAAGCGTTGATGTAAGTACGCAGCAATTACAAAAGCTCATAAAGCAGGACAACCAAGCAAGCAATTATTTTGAACAAGCAACAACCTTAACTAGTTTACCGTTTACATTAACTGGACTAGAGGAGCTAAATACGCTTGAGCAAAATAACTTATTTGCTTTAAAAATGGGAGTTAAAAAATCGACTTTAGTAAAAAACCTAAAATCTGATTTATTAAAACTTTCTCGTATCTCTGCGCCAAAAAATGACAACGAACAGCGTTTCATTTGGGCACTTAAAAATAGTGGAGGTCTTGATGTTGCGGCAAAAAAGCTAGCAGTATTAGAGCTCCTTTCTGGGCCTAAGCTATTAATTCAATCGACTTTAAATAATTTATTGAATGAGCAAGCAAAAGCATTAAATGCTGTTTCTTGTGATGTGATCGGTGCTAATAATATTAGCGAAATTAAATCAGCACTAAATAATGCACTCCCACATAGCGGCGATACACGTTTATGGATGCGTCCCCAAATACGTTGGCAGTACGCCAAATCTAATAATAATTATTCAGCCAAAGTTATTTTAACTCTAGCGCTTACGCGTAGTTCAAGTCCTTTCAAAGTATTACTACAACAGGATCTTTTTGCGCAAGAAAGTGCTACGACACAAGAAAATGCAAAACAAAAAGCGATTAACAATTTAGTACAACAACTTAAAGCGCCTGCTAGTCAGTGGCTGTTCGATATTTAGGAATGGTAATGAAATTAATAAAAAACTTAACTCTATCAGCATTTACACTCGCCTTATTAGCAGGGTGTAACTCTTCACCTAAACAAGGAAGTGCTACACAATCAGGGTTGGTTAGTAACAACGCCTCAAATACCGTAATAGCCAAAAGTGCTTATATATTTAATGACGCGGATATAGCTATGCCTGCATATTTTGACACCCAAGGTCTAGAGCGTTGCACGTTTGATGCAAATACAGAAACAGATAGTTGTCCGCTTAAAAAACCAATCGTACGCATGTACTTTGATTTAGCTGGTGTAAATGGCAGTGGTATTGGTGTTGATGCTATGCGCGAGTTTGACAACCAAAACTTATTGCTAATGCTCGAAAATCAATTTGCAGGAATTAATCGCTTCAGGATAGTAACGCGTGATGATGATGCTATTTCAAAGGAACAACAATTAATTTTACAACAACAAGGAGTGGTTGCCGCTGCCAAGCGTGCAGAAGTTAAAGCGTTAATCCCCGATTTTGTAGTAAAAATAGACTCACTCAGAACATTAAAAACCGAAGGTTCAATTACCGATTGGGCCGACTATACATTAGAGTTGACAACAGGCGTTATAAATCCGCAAACACGTGAAAAACTATCGCACCCTAATTTAGGCAAAATTCGTGTTAAATCTGAAGATGTACGTGATCGCTCGGAGTTAAAATTTACGACTGTAAGCGGGCGCTACGTCGCAGGTTTTCACTTTGATCAAAGTGCTCATGTAAATGCAGTACTCAGTGATATGGGATCGCGTGGTATTGATATCTTGCTTACCCGTATGTTGAGTGAAATGCCTGCCACAGCGCAAGTTTTAGGTATTAAAGGGAACAAAATTAGTTTAGATAGAGGTCAAAATGCAGGCGTACTTCCTAACGAAACAATGATAGTTTTTAGCTATGAAGCAGGATTTGTTGAACCGATTGGCGTTGCGAATGTTAACCCTTCGCGTAGTAGTGCAAATGGTGAAATTATTCGTTGGAAAGACTCCGATGCAGCAGATGATGTTAAAAACAAAGCTGAAAATGGTATTTATCGACCGTCAAATGGTACAAAAATATTTGCTGTATCGGTCGGTACTCCCGCTGACTTTTTGGAGAGCCGTACATGATCAAAAAGCTTGGTTTATTAGCATTATGTTCCTTGAGTGCGCAAGCTCAAGTGAATGTATTGTCTGATGGTACACTGCAAACACAGTCATGTGCATATGGACGAGGTAGCACGGCTATCTCGGGTGCAAAAGCCCAAGCTAGTGCTGAGCTTATAAGTTTTATTAAAGGTAATAAAAGCTTAACAACCCAGAGTGCACAGCAACATTTAGCAACCAGTTTAGATGATGATGCCGCCAGCTTATATGAGCAACAACGCACTATGATGATGGAAGGTTTGAGTGCTGGTGCCGTTCCTTTAAATTACTCAACGCCTACACTCAGTGGTAACGACACATGCATGACTGTAAGCCTTAACCCGCAAGAGTTAGGAGAGCCGCAAGAGCAAAGCTGGCAACAAACCACTCAAAATATTAGTGTGACAGTAATAGGCCAAGGCTGGAAAAAAGAAGGTAAAACAGCACTGACGATTGCAGAGCAAGATGCTTTGCAACGTGCTGTATCGCAAGTTGTAGGTGTGTGGCTTACTCAGCAGCATACGCAATCATCAAGTACAAGTATGAATATTGTTGACGGTAACGAATCAACAAACATGCAAGAGTTAATAGGGCAACAGCTTTCGAGTCATAGTGAAGGGCTTGTGAAAGAGTGGCAAACCCTGCAAACCAGAGAACTGCAAAATGGTGGTGTGGAAGTCACCGTTATGGCTGTTGTAGAAAAAGCACCACTTATTCAAAAAGCATCTAAATTACTAAGCATGATTGGTTCACCTAGAGTGCAAGTTATTGCGCCTGAACCATTAAAAACCGAACTAAAAGTTTGGTTAAACGAGCAAGGAATTGAAGTTGGTAACGCGGCTAGTTTAGTTATTTATGCTAAATCTGAAGTGATTAAGCGCGCTAACAACAGACAACTTTATTTAAGTGCTGACGTTAGAGATTTAGCTGGAAACATTTATGGTCAGTGGAAAAACGATCCTTCATTTATGTCGTTGCCTAATGCTCCTTACGTAGAAAAAGATTTAATGGCAGTACATTTGGCGAGCGAGTCACAATCAAAAGCGCTTCATAACACCCTTAATAATGCATTTACTCAAGTAGTTGCAAGAGGGGGCTTGGTTCGTGAAGTCATGTTGCCAAGCAATAAGCTAACGCAACCAGAAAAATTGCATGATGTGTTAAGTACGTTAGGTGGCGTAAGCGATATATCTATACATAAACAGCAAAAATATACCGTAGCAAGCCTGAGATTTAAAGGTAGCACCGGGGAGCTTGCTCATGCGCTTGATCAGGCGTTAATGACAATAACAGCAAAAAGCCTTTCAAAAATTACAGTCGAAGACGACTTTACACTCAGGTACAAATAAGGATAGATGATGAAATTAAAAATATTAACATTAGCAATGGTTTTAGCTATGCCTGCAATCGCAGAGGAAGAATTTAGCCTAACAGATATGATACCTGCTCGCCCAGGCGCGCAAGTAGTGGGTGCTGAACAAGCCCAAGTTTCTGGCGATGTAGTGGTTGCAAAAGATACAAGCGTTGCAGTTGCTGTTGCTCATCAGGCACTGATGGATGACAACGAAGACGGTATTAAAATGATTCAGGTTGGTAGTGGCACCGGTATTTTATCTATTGGTAGTGCCAGTTATAACACCTACGAAAATATGAATGCGACTTTGCTGTCTAAACGCGGTGCTTATAATCAAGCTTATTTAATTGCGAAAAAACAATTAATTGAAAATATGAAAGGTGTTGAACATCAATGTAGCAATGTAGTGTCTGCAAGAATGGATGTTATTGATACGGGCGTTGAAGGTACGGCAAACGAACAAACTAATATGATGGAGGCGTGTAAAGAGTCTGTATCGGGTTCGTTAGCGGGTTTTGTTACTTATGACGTGTACGACAATATTGGTGAGAAAGGTGTACGCGTAAGTTTAATATCGACTCCTAAAACACGTTCACAAATTAAAGGCAATCGTGGTGCCGTAGCGGTAACTACTGAACCGAATGTAATTTTCCAACAAGTAATCAGTGATGTTAAAAGTGGTGTTTTACCACCTGTTGGCGCCAAAGTACTTACTAACGCTGATACTGGCGAAGTTATCGTTTTAGGTTATGGCTCTGCAATTGCACGTCAAAATAGAAACAGCAATGTTGCTCGTAAGCTTAAAGGCGTTGCTAAATCGCAATCGCAAACACGTGCGCGTTCTGCGTTGCTTGCCACTATTCAAGGTGAAAAAGTGTATTGGCAAGGTAGCTTTAACGAAAAGCAAATGGAAGGTACCAAACAGTTTGAGTACGATGACCCATACTTAAATGATCCGCAACAAGTAGAAATTCTTGAAGAAGATCGCAGTACGTTTTTAAATCAATTAAAAACATCTGACGAGTATTCAACCGTTGCAAAAGGTAAATTACCACCTGGTGTAAGTGTTAAAAGTTTTGCAAGTGATGATGGATTTTGGCAGTACAGCGTAGCTGTTTATGCGCCAAGCTTAGAGGCAACGGCACGCAAAGCAGCTAAAGAGATGGAAGGTAATAATGGCCAAACTGTTAACGGTGTAAGTCACTACGGCCACAAAATAAAAGCACACGGTGGGTTAAACGAAAAAGCGGCTAACCCTCAAGGTGCATCAGGTAAAGTAGCGAGCGAAAAGGAACTTTAATGCTAGCACCTATTTTAGCGCTTTCGTTGGTGGCTTCGGCCACTTTCGACTCAGAGCAAACCATTGAACAACAAACTGCTTTTTTTAAAAGTCAGGCTAATGGTCAATACGCCCGAGTAATGGCGTTAAAATCGAGTGCAAAAAATGCGCTTGAGCAGGCATGTCGAAATGCATTGACCTTGCCTGAGCGTCGTATTATTAGAAATATTTTAGCTAAAAAGCTCAATATTACTTTGCCAGAGTCGGTAAGCTTTATTGACGCTGAAATTACGGACTATGAGCAAGAAAAACAGCAAGAATGGTTAACTTGTACTGGTGTTGTAATACCTGCTGCGCAAGATATTAACGAAGCTGGACTTGCCATTAGAGCGGCTTGGCAAGTTGGTAGCCAAAAAGATAAAGCAAACTTACGCGCTTTATTGCAAGTTGCATTGAATCACCCTACAACGATGTCTGATGCAGTAGCATTAGCAGCTGATCAATCGCCAGAGGAGCAACGTTTAAGCTATCTCGATAAATATTTAAAAGCGAGTGAGTTAAAACTCGATGAAGCGAGAGCCTCAGTTGCACAAACCTGGTTTGTTAATAAGCGCTATAAGCAAGTAATTTCGTTAACCCGGCGATGTGAAAGCATAGACTGTAAGCGTTTAAACTTAGCCGCTCAAACTGAGTTTGATAATCTATCTGCTGATGATTTAAGTAGTTATTTTTAATTTTATAGGGATATAAAAATGCACTCAAAAGTTAAAATATTACTAAAAATTAGCGCTTTAGCTTGTTTAACTATGAGCTTAAATAGCTTAGCTCAAACAAGTGAAGAAGCCGAATTTGAGGCTTTTTTAAAAAAGCGTCAAAGTGAGTTTAGTCAGTACGAACAACAGCAAAGGCAAGAATTTGAAGCGTTTGTAAGTGCTTGGCATAATGCGCAAAATGCATATTTAAAACAAGTAACCCAAAAGTGGCAAGATCCAAATCTGCCAAGCTCAACAGTGTGGGTTAAATACAGTGATGATCTAAATAAACGCACGAGTGTAAATTTCGAAAGTGGTGAAGTCGTTGTTGAGTTATTAAACAGCCAAAACGACGAGCAAGCAGTTGAATATGCAAAGCAGCAATTAAATGAGCTTTCACAAGTAACGGTTAATAAAACACTTTCAAATGATCCCGTTTATATTGCGGCAAATAACACAATAAACAGCAAAAACTTTACCTCAACGGGTAAGCCTTTAAATAAAAAAGTTGAGCAAAGTAAGTCACCAAAAACGACTCAAGCTAAAAAAATAGTCGAACAAACGGTGCTCTCTACAGAGATTGTAAAAGAGGTGCTCACTGCAAAGGCACCTGTAATAACTAAACAAAAAGACAGGGTAAAAATTAGCTATAAATTGCCCGATAATACACTTTCGAATCAAGCAAAACGTTATCTACCAGAAGTCCAACAGCAAGCCAAGCGTTATAACTTAGATCCCGCACTGTTATTGGCAATTATACATACCGAATCGAGTTTTAATCCGCTTGCACGCTCGCCAATTCCTGCTTTTGGTTTAATGCAAATAGTGCCTACTTCAGCGGGTAAAGATGTGAGCAATTTTTTGCAAGGTAAACCGCTATTACTTAGCCCTGAGTACTTATTTCAGGCTGATAATAACGTAGAGGCAGGCAGCACTTATGTGCATATTTTAAGTAATCGTTACTTTAAAAATGTACGTAATGTGCAATCAAGAATTTACATGAGTATTGCAGCTTATAATACTGGCCCAGGTAACGTAGCCAAAACGCTGAGTGGCTCTAAATCACTGAACCAAGCAAGTATTGCAGCTAATGCAATGTCAGCTGAGAAGGTTTACACCCTAATGGTTAACAATTTACCTGCGCAAGAAACCCGTAACTATTTACAAAAAGTGGTAAAACGCACCGCTTATTATCAAAAGCAATTGAAAGGAATTTAAAATGAAAAAGTTATTACCTCTAATAGCCGCTTTAGCATTAGGTGCGTGTTCAAGCACTGAAAAAACACAGTCTGAGCCGTTAGCAAAAAATGATTCAGTACCAAGTTGGGTGTTATTACCTGTGTCTGATAAAGGTTTAGCATCGTCGTCATGCGTACCTTGGTCAGGCAGTATGTCAACCGACAGAGCACAAGCAATTGCAGCTGCTCGCGCCGATTTATCTCAGCAAATACAGGTTAAAGCAAGCGTTATGGACAAGCTATACCAACGTAAAGCACAAAGTAATGATGAGCTAAACGTTGGTGGAACTTTTGAGCAAGTAAGTAAGCAAGTTGCACAGCAAAGCCTTGTGGGTGCTGTGCCACAAGAAGTTGCATTTGCTAAATTAGACGGGGTAAAGCAACTTTGTACATTCGTTGTAATGAGCAATACACAAGAAACATTTAATAACCTAGTAGCTCAATCTGGTAAGCGTCTAGATCCTAGTTCACGCGAAGCGCTTTACGAAGAGTTTAAAGCCCAAAAAGCGATGAAAGATCTTGAAAAAGAGCTAGATAGTTTAAATAAATAATAAAAAATTCTATATTACTAGTTTAGTTTCTAACTCAGCTAAACTAGTATTCTTAAACGGAATTATAAAGGACTAAAATGAAAGATATATTCTTTTTTGATTCAATGTTAACCCCAAAAATAATTACATTCGTTTACTGGTTAATTTTAATAGGTACTTTGATCTCAGGTGTAACAACAATGTTTGCTAAGTATGGTGGTGGTTTCATTAGTGGTTTGGCCATAATTGTTGGTGGGGCAATTGGTGCGCGCATCTGGTGTGAGCTATTAATTGTATTATTTAAAATTCATGAGAATCTTCAAAAAATAGCTAATAAATCAGAATAAATTTAAATACTCATAAAGTAGTGGTTGCATCGAGTGCTACCACTACTTTTAATCTTAAGCGGTCCAACCAACTTAAAGTAGTTGATATTATCAATTAATTTGCTATAGTTGATTTTATCATCTATTTAACGCTTGAGGCATGCCCAAAAATGAGTACACCCGTATCAGCAAATCCAGTAATGGTTGAGCCTAAAAAAACACCTGTAATTTATAAAATACTGGTTATGGTTAGTATTATTACCTTAATTGGCGGTACTCTAACTGGCATTATGACTTATGTGAATGTGGGTGTTACAGAGCATTTTTATGTAGATTGGTTTACCTCATTTATAAGTGCAGTATTGGTTATGGCGCCTGTTGGTTTTGTAATGATGACCTTAATGCATAAGCTAGTTGCCCAGTTATTACCTAATAGCAGTGAGCTAAAACGTAATTTATTGATTAGTGTTTTTATGGCGCTGATCATGGAGTCGGTGATGGCGTTTGTTACCGCTACTAATAATATTGGCTATGCAGATATGCGTGTATTTGTAACTGGATGGGCTGAAGGATTATTAGCCGCATTACCAATAGGTTTAACTATAATGCTGATAATGTCGGTTACGGTAAAACCTAAAATAGAACGCTTTTTAAAAAGCTAATAACAAAAAAGAGCCATTGGCTCTTTTTTGTTATTTAGTGTTTACCTGCTCTTTAAATTGCGCCATTCAAAAAAGGTGCTGTTCGGCTTATTTTAGATTGAGCTACCTCTGTAGGTTTACCTTGGGCTACAATTAAGCCGCCTTCTTCACCAGCACCGGGTCCTACATCAATTACCCAGTCACTATTGCGAGCTACTTGCATATCGTGTTCAACCATAATGACGGTATTGCCAGCATCAACTAATTTATTTAACTGCGACATTAACATTGATACATCGGATGGATGCAGGCCTGTCGTTGGCTCATCAAGAATATAAAGTGTGTTACCGCGCTGCGCACGTTGCAGCTCGGTTGCTAATTTAATACGCTGCGCTTCACCGCCCGAAAGCTCAGTGGCAGGTTGCCCTAAACGCAAATACCCAAGACCTACTTGCATAAGTGCATCGAGTGCTCGCAGTATTGCAGGTTCATTTTCAAAAAAGGTATGCGCCGATTCAACCGTTAAATTGAGGATATCGCTTATGTTTTTATCACGATATGTAACCTCAAGTGTTTGCTCGTTATAACGTTTGCCATGACATACTTGGCAAGGTGAATAAACGCTAGGTAAAAACAGTAGCTCTATACTCACAAAGCCAACGCCTTCACAGTTTTTACAGCGACCTTTTGCAACATTAAACGAAAAGCGACCGGCATCGTAACGGCGCTCTTTTGCTTTTTGTGTAGAAGCAAATAGTTTACGCACATGATCAAATAAGCCTGTGTAGGTAGCTAAGTTTGAACGAGGGGTACGGCCAATCGCTTTTTGATTTACGGTAATTAGGCGGCTTATATTATTTATACCTTCAATGATTTTTCCGCTGGTGTGTGTTTGCAGCTCTTGTTCGAGTAAGTCGGCTTCGCCGGTTGGCGCTTCCGTTATTATTTTTTGCCCAAGTGCTTCGTAAACAAGTTCTACTAACGCTTGGCTTACTAGGCTTGATTTACCCGAGCCCGAAACACCAGTAACGGTTGTCATAACACCCAGTGGAAATTCTGCATTGAGTTTTTTAAGGTTGTTACGCTCAATATTAGCCAATTTTAACCACGCACTAGGCTGCCTTAGCTCCTTTTTTTGCGCGCTGTTTTGAGTAGACTCTTGACTGGCGTTTTTAGCAAAAAGGTGACGTCCGGTGTGCGAATTTTTTATTTTTCTTAACCCTTCAACAGGGCCGCTGTAAATAATGTTGCCACCATGCACACCGGCATCAGGGCCTACATCAACAATCCAATCGGCATGTTTAACAACGCTAACATCGTGTTCAACAACAAATACAGAATTGCCAGCCGCTATTAGCTCATCAAGCGCTTTTAAAAGTGCTTGTGTGTCTGCAGGGTGTAAACCCGCTGATGGTTCATCTAACACGTAAACTACCCCAAATAATTTAGAGCGAATTTGTGTAGCAAGTCGCAATCGTTGTAGCTCTCCGGGTGAGAGCGTTGGCGTTGTACGCTCAAGCGACAAGTACCCTAAACCAAGCATGGTTAGTGTCTCAATACGAGTGAGAATATCGCTAGCAATGCGCTGCGTAACAATGGCTTGCTCTGGATTTTTTGTATTTTTATTTACTTTGGTGTTGGCGGCATTACTTAATTTTTTAGCAAGTTCGTTTAATGTAAGTTGAGATAGCTCGCCAATATCGAGCCCTGCAAATTTAACACTTAGCGACGCTTGTTTTAATTTTTTACCTTGGCAGGTAGGGCACTGCGATATTTGCATAAACTGCGATACGCGCTTTTTTGTACGCGGGCTTTGCGTGGTAGCAAAAGACTGTAAAACAAAGCGTTTAGCGCTTGAAAAAGTCCCCATGTAGCTTGGATCTTCGTTATTTTTTATCGCATTTTGTGTTTGCTCATAGGTGTAATCTGGGTATACCGGCACAGTAGGAGTTTCGTCGGTAAATAAAATCCAATCCCGTGCTTTTTTAGAAAGTTTGTTCCAAGGCGTATCTATGTCATAACCAAGGGAAGTAAGAATACGGCTTAGGTTTTTACCTTGCCATGCTGGTGGCCACGCTTCAATGGCGCGCTGGCGAATAGTTTTTGTATCGTCTGGCACAAGTAGCTTTTCGGTTACTTCAAATACTCGGCCTATCCCTGAGCATTCTGGGCACGCACCTTGTGGCGTATTCGGCGAAAACGCATCGGCGTAAAGTATGCCTTGCCCTTTGGGGTATTCGCCTGCGCGTGAGTAAAGCATACGTAGCGCGTTAGAAATAGTTGTTATGCTGCCAACGGATGAACGAACCGAGGGGGCGCCGCGTTGCTGCTGCAAAGCAACGGCAGGCGGTAGCCCTTCAATAGAATCAACATCGGGTTCATCAACTTGATCTATTAACCTGCGGGCGTAAGGCGATACTGAATCTAGATAACGGTGCTGCGACTCAGCAAACAGCGTTCCAAACGCAAGCGACGATTTTCCAGAGCCCGATATTCCTGTAAAAACAACCAATGCGTTACGAGGTAAATCAACGTCTACATTTTTTAAGTTATGAACGCGCGCCCCTCTTACTTGAATGCTGTTACTGGGGTTTGATAAATCCATTGTTGAGTTTTTATGTGTGCTTGCCATACGTTTATACTCCTGTTTAATCGCGCTTTTTACTTTAAGTTAGCTTTGAATTATTTACTCTTATCACTCGTTATTACCTCAAAGTAGCGCAAGCACACTGAATGAGCGCTTAGTCTGTAGTGGCGCAGCCAAAGCGCTGGATAAAATTACGATGATTGTTTGTTTACATAATAGGTATGGAATGCGAATATAATTTAAACAGTTATTGTTATGTAATTTACTAGGTATGTTACTTGGTAATAAAAAGGAACTAACAGTGAATAAAGCCTTAGTGATCATTTTATTGGTGCTTTCGTGGGCAACCCAAGCCGACTCTATTAACGCGCTAAATGTCGACCGTGCAGTACCAAATAGCATGCACTTATCGTTTGCAAACGATAGCAACATAACCCCTAAAAAAGGGGATTTTAAAATCGTTAATTATGTATTAATGAGTAATGAAGAGGGCGAACGCTGGGCTGTTATAACGCTAACTAACTTATCGTCGGGCAATCGCGAATTAGGCGAGGAGCACTTACTTGCGCTTTTTGCTGATGGCAGCCGATTCATGCCAATGGAATTTAAACTCGGTTTTAAAGGCAACGAAACACAATCGGTTACTGTATCGTTTGCCGATTATAAGTTCCCTATTTTAAGTGTGTATTCGAGTAACGATTTGTAATTAATAACGATGCGATAATATTAAATTAGGGATATTTCTAAAATTAAGGATTTTTATGAAGTTTGAAGATGCGCAACAAAATATGAACCTCGCATACTTCGGTGGTGGAACCGGTGTATTAGTGTCTGGCTTGGTTTGGTGTATAGCTGGCTTTGTCGCATTACTGCATTCAAATCAATCGAGTATGCTTACTTTGTTTTTTGGTGGTATGTTTATACATCCTTTAGCCATGCTACTTTCAAAAGCTCTTAAACGCTCTGGCAATCATGACCCTAAAAACCCATTAGGTAAATTGGCCTTAGAAAGCACTATTATTTTATTTGTTGGTTTGTTTTTAGCGTTTTATGTAGCAAAACTTCAAGCTGAATGGTTTTATTCAATAATGCTGATGATAATTGGTGTTCGCTATTTAGTTTTCAACACTTTATATGGCATGAAAGTGTACTGGATTTTAGGTGTTTCGCTTATGTTTTCTGGCATGTTGTGTATTGTATTAAATGCTAATTTTGTAATCGGCGCCTTTATTGGCGGGATAACCGAAATAGTATTTGCGCTAGTAATATTTGCCCAATCGAAAGGTATGGTTTTAAAAACAGAATAACAAGCTCTTATAATCGCAAAATAGTATGCTGCTGGAGTTACCCTTCAGCTTGGTATATAGCAAAGGCTTTTTAAAGTATTGAGTATCTGCAAATTGCATGTATCCACTAGTCAGCTTAGAGCGAGAAGCAGTCAGTCACTAGCTATGGATTAAGCTCAAGTTTATCTTAAAATTTTGCAAATTTAAGAGCACAATACTGATGGTCAAGTCACATCAGTGGAGAGCCTGATACAAAATTAAGCTTTATTAAAGAGGATTTTATTGTTTGATTAATAATAATTGCAATTAGCTAGCAGCAGTATTATACATTTCTGATTTTTTTAGTAATATGTTAGTAGTTGATGGAGTTTTAAATACCAAAATGGTACCAACCATTTTTAAAGGGATGTTACATGGAATTCATTTTTATAATTGCAGTTGTTATATTGATAATTTGGTTAATTACCAGTTCACGCTCAAATTCAAATAAAGCAAAGCCTCGAGTATTAGATAATCCAAGCTCGGACATAAAAGGCACTCATGATACGTCAGCCTCTAAGTCTTCTATATCTGCTCTATCCAATGATGCAATCAGCCCAATAAAATCTATTAAAATTGATAAAGCATCAGTAAGTATTGAATTACACGAACAAACTAATGAATTAGCAACCTCAAAGGAGACAACTCCAAAGCCACGCATCACTGCTGTTAATACACCTTCCCCAATTATAGAAAGTGCTGATAGTGCGACATATTCTGAAGATGATCTCGCCACATTTAATATTTTTGAGAGCGCAGCCCCTCAAAATATAAGCATTAAAAGCACAAGAAAAGCCCAATGGCTTGATAAGAATAAAGAAACTATTATACAAAAGCGTAAGCTAATGGGGTTGATATACATAGGTGAGCAAATGGAGTCTATGAGAAGTTATGACCCTGACCCTGCGCTAATAAACTCCATTTTACCTGCATCAACACCTTTAGGGCATCAGCTGGGTTATTACACTGATGATTCGCTTGGTTACTGGCCAAGTTATAGCAGGCTTTCTAGGCAATGTAGAGGTGCCTATCTCGACTGGTTAGCAACCGACAGAAGCGCAGCTAATACCCCAATAGGATTCGTATTTTTGTACTTTTATGGATTTGAAAGATTTGTTGTTGTGAACAACAAAGACAATAAAGTTGCAGATGAACAATTCGAGGATATTTTTAATGAAGTACTTCGTTTACACAAGGTGTTTGCTTCAAATCGCTCTTTTGCTGGTTACTCAGCAAACTTTTTAGAATTTATGTATTTACTAAAACCTGAATTTTTTAAAAGTAAAAAACACATATTACCTAAGACACGTCATTCACTACTTTTTAAATTACGTCTTTCAGAGCAAATCGTTGCCACAGAAAAAGTGGATGATGAGTTGGCACTTGAATGGATCAAAAATACAGACCAATACAATTTAAAAACCGCAGCTAGGCGCTGCGATTTAGAGTTTGATTCACTTTTTAAACTTTACTACAAGCAAAAATTCCCTGAGGGAATGCAAGTTAAGCCCAATAAAACTAAATTAAACGCTGAGTACTTCTCTGCCAGCGGTAGTCTTCCTAGCGTTAAAATTTTACTAGATAGTTTACCAGACCCGAGCATATTAAAAGCCCCTATTAAAAAGCTAATACCTATTGCTGATAAAGTCGCTGAGGAACTAGCTAGTTATAGCCGTTACTTAGGTAAAGCAGGCACTAGTAGAGATGACTTAGCTGCACTGATGTTACTGCCTCGCGCTATTGCTAGTAGTCAACCATCACCATTAATTGAAAAGTTTAAGAGGTGGGCTCAGGCTATTATTTTAGAAAATGGTGGGGTAACAAATGTATCTGAATTTTGGTTGCAAACAGACTTACCAGTACCAAAAGCGATAAATAAAAAGGAAAGTGACCTCATTTATAACTTAGCGAGCCTTGCTGATATAGGTATTGCGCCTGACTTACGTTACCACCATGCAAAACCTAGATTAGATGGCAAACTTGTCTTATTTACTCCAGGGCATGGGGAAGAGTTTGTCCCTAGTCATGTATTTAACCAAGTGGGTGTCGCACTTCGCTTAGGTGCTATGGTGGCAAATATAGATGGGGTTGTAGATGAGTCAGAAAGTTCTGAGCTAGAAAAGCTAATTGCTCATGATGAGAAATTAACGGATACAGAAAAGCGATCTTTAAAGGCTTATCTTACATGGCGATTAGTTACCCCATCGGATAATGCGGGTTTAAAAAATAGACTTAATAATTTAGGTGAAACAGAAATAGAATTTGTGAAGCGGTTTATTCTGTCTATTGCGCTCGCTGATGGCAACGTCGATAACAAAGAAGTAAAACAAATCGAGAAGCTCTACACGAATTTAGGGTTGAATAAAGAGTCTGTCACGAGTGATATTCATCAGCTTACTACAAGTAGTCATCAGCTTGCGCCAAAAAGTCAAAATTCATCAGAGTTTAGCTTAGATGAAACAATCTTAGCCCTTCATGAAAGCCAAACAACAGAAGCTAAAAATATGCTGGAAAAGATCTTTACCTCAGATGAAGATGAAAGCGATTATATTGAAGTCTCAGAGCTGACAAACGAAGTTGAAGGATTAGATCAGGCTCATAGCCAGTTGTTTGAAAAGCTATGTGCTAAAGCGCAATGGGGTCGCGAAGAGGTAGCTCAAATGTGTAGTGAGCTAAAATTAATGGTCGATGGTGCTATAGAAACCATTAATGACTGGTCATTTGATTTAGTGGATGCACCAGTAATTGATGATGACGGTGATATATACATTGATGAAGAAATAGTCGAAGAGATAAGGGAGTTATAACAATGGCAGCAAAAAAAATTAGATCAAAAGAGCGCGATGCAATTATACAGTCTCTTAAATCGGGTGTTACCCCAAAAGTCGGCATACAACATATACAAGTAGGTCGTGGTAATGAGCTTAAAGCGCTCATTAAAGATATCGACAGAGTGACAGAGGGCGGCTCTGCTTTTCGGTTAATTATTGGCGAATACGGCTCAGGTAAAACATTCTTTTTAAGTGTAGTAAGAGCGATAGCATTAGAGCGCAAGTTAGTTACTGTTAATGCAGATCTATCTCCTGACCGTCGTATTCATGCATCATCTGGACAAGCCAGAAACTTGTATTCTGAGTTAATGAGAAACATGTCTACTCGTAATAAGCCTGATGGTAATGCATTGACCAGTGTTGTTGAAAAGTTTATTACCGAGGCACGAAAAGAAGCAGATAATACAAGCAAGGAAATAACCACAGTGATCCACGAAAGGCTCGCGTCTCTCTCTGAGCTTGTAGGTGGTTACGACTTTGCAAAAGTTATAGAAGCATACTGGACTGGCCATGAAACAGATAACGAGCAACTTAAGAACAACGCTGTAAAATGGTTAAGAGCAGAGTATGCAACAAAAACAGATGCTCGCAAAGATCTTGGTATAAGAAGTATTATCTCAGATGCGTCGTTTTATGACTCTCTAAAGCTTATGAGTTTATTTGTAAGGCAAGCTGGCTATGAAGGGTTATTAGTTAACCTCGATGAAATGGTAAATTTATACAAACTCAATAGCACCCAAGCACGATTATCAAATTACGAGCAAATTCTAAGAATACTCAACGACTGCTTACAAGGATCGGCTGAGTACTTAGGGTTTTTACTCGGTGGTACACCCGAGTTTTTACTTGATCCAAGAAAAGGGTTATATAGCTATGAGGCGCTGCAATCTCGTTTAGCTGGCAATACGTTTGCAAAGCAAGCTGGTGTTATTGATTACTCATCTCCAGCATTGCATTTGGCAAGTTTAACTCCAGAAGAATTATTCATATTACTTAAAAACCTTAGGCATGTTTTCGCATCAGGTGATGAATCGCTATATTTAGTTCCTGACGAGTCCCTTAAAGCATTTTTAGTCCATTGCAGTAAAACAATTGGAGACGCTTACTTCAGAACGCCAAGAAATACGATTAAGGCGTTTTTGGATATGCTTGCCGTGATTGATCAAAACCCAAGTATTTCTTGGGACAGCTTAATTAAAAATGTTGATATTGCAGAGGAGAAGCCTTCCGATGTAGAGTTAGAAATTGAATCTGAGGACGATGAGCTAGCTGATTTTAAATTATGATTGATGCACACGAAAGGCTTGATTTTCGCATTCAGCAGTGGATTTTTAAACAAGGCTGGGATCGACTCAGAGAGATACAATGTTTAGCAATTGACCCTATCCTCTCAGGAAAGACTGATGTGCTTATTAGTGCCTCTACTGCCGCAGGAAAAACCGAAGCATTTTTTTTACCTGCAATAAGTAGTATCGCAGATCAAGTAAGCGGTGTAGGCATTTTATATATCAGCCCGCTAAAGGCGTTAATAAACGATCAAGATCGAAGGCTAGAAAGCTTGTCAGACTTGTTAGACATACAAGTTACACCTTGGCATGGTGATAGCCCTCAAGGTCGAAAAAATAAGCTGAAACGAAATCCATCTGGCATCATTTTAATAACACCAGAGTCCCTAGAGTCATTATTAATAAGAGACAGTGGCTGGGTAAAGTCTGCTTTTCAGAATTTAAAGCATATAGTTATAGATGAATTTCACGCATTTATTGGTACTGAACGTGGCCATCACTTATTGAGCTTACTGCACCGCTTAGAGCATCTGCTTGGCCGTGTAAACGCACCAATACCCAGAACCGCTTTAAGTGCCACTTTAGGTGACTTAGAAAGTGTCCCGGCGTCTTTAAGACCCAATAAATCGCTGTCTTGTAAAATAATAAAGCAAACGCAGTCTTCATCAACGTTAAAAATGCAAGTGAAAGGATACATTGAAAGCGCTGTAGTAATAGATGAGGCGGTTACTGCGGAGCAAAGCGTATGTAACGATTTATATGGCCTTTGTCGTGGTGGAAACCACTTAGTGTTTGCAAACAGCAGAAGTCGCACCGAAAGCATTGCGACCACTCTTGCTGAGATGTGTGAGAGTAACACTGTGCCTAACGAGTTTTTTCCACATCACGGCTCGTTAGCCAAAGAAATGCGAGAAACACTTGAAGCTCGGCTTCAGCAAGATCAAATGCCCACTACAGCAGTGTGTACTATGACTTTGGAGTTAGGCATTGATATAGGCAAGGTTAACTCTGTCGTGCAAGTTACTGCGCCGCATTCTATTGCAAGTTTACGTCAGCGCATGGGTCGTTCAGGTAGGCGTGGTGGCGCTAGTATTTTGCGAATGCTGATAACTGAGGCTGACCTTACAGAAAAATCGAGTATTGTAGATAAACTGAGGCTTGAATTGGTTCAATCGCTAGCGATGATACGTTTATTGGTTGCAAGTAAATGGTACGAACCAGCAGACACTTCGCTCTATCACTTTTCAACATTACTTCATCAAGTTTTAGCTCTCATCGCGCAATGGGGGGGTATAAGAGCAGATCAAATCTACGTATTACTTTGTAAAGACGGTCCATTCCAACAAGTTACTGTTACACATTTTAAAGATTTGCTATCTCACATGGGTAAGGTAGATCTTATTACCCAGTTAGGAAGTGGTGAACTGGTTTTAGGTTTTATGGGTGAAAAAATAACAAATCATTATACGTTTTATGCCGTTTTTAAAACCCCTGAAGAATTTAGAATTGTAACGGGTAGTAAAACACTAGGGACATTACCCGTAGATAGCCTTATTTTAGAGGGCCAACATATTGTATTTGCGGGTAAACGTTGGGTGGTTGAGCTAGTCGATACAGACAAAAAAGTGATTTCAGTACAGCATGCAAAAGGAGGGAAACCACCTAAATTTGGTGGTTCAGGGATGGCTGTACATGATGTAGTGAGACAAGAAATGCTTAAAATTCTGAAAGAAGGTGACTACAGAGTTCAAGTTGGTGAACAAAGAATTGAATTTGGTGATGCAGTTGCACAAGCACTTTTCAAAGAAGGTGCTGACTTTTTTAAAACTGCAAAACTTGAAAGTACTCATTTCTTACAGTATGGCAATACAGCCGTTGTTTTGCCCTGGGCCGGCGATAAAGTTGTAAATACACTCGTTGCAGTACTTATACACAAAGGGTTTGGAGCAGGTGCATTTGCAGGAATTATAGAAGTTGAGAATACCTTAATTGATGATGTTATCGGGGCTCTTAAAAGCTTTCGAGATGATCAAACCATATCAGCAATTGATTTAGCTGATGCTATTGCAGAAAAAGCCATAGATAAGTTTGATGAGTATTTACCTCAAGAAATTCTTGTAAAAGGGTATGCAGCTAGAGCATTTGATGTAGAGAAGGCCCGAGCATTAGTCAAAGAATTGCTCATGGCAAGATTTAAACAAGCCAAAGAGGTTAAATTATGACTTCATACATTATATTCATCAAGGATCATCAATGTCCGCAAATGGCACTCAACCGCACTTCGGCTAAGAGCGAACTACTGACATTGAGCTAATCTTCATTGTTAGAAAGCATTATGCTGTAGCATTATAATGACTTTTTATTTTATAGGGATCTGAAATAACAAATGATTAGAACTTTTTTGTTGTGTTGCACTTTTATAATTGCGACGTCTGCTTATGGAAATATGCCATCCTATTTCAACGAAGATATTGATAGCGAGTATAGAGAGCTGCTTAAACATGCAGACAAGATGCTTCCTGAAACAAATAAACAGCTAGCATATCTTCCTTCATTCTTTCCATTTAGCCTGTTGGATGTTCGCCCAACAAATTTCGTCAATAATAATGACAAGCAAGCCTTTGCAAATTTTAATTTTGGGGTATTAGGAAGTAGGTTCCTGAATATTAATAAGAAGCAACTTTCTAATTTGCCAAGTATCTCAATATGCAAGGAGCAAAAATGTAAAAAAGAACGAATTAAGCTGATAAAGCAGTTTTTAGTGGATTCAAAGAGTGAAGTTGAAATGTTGAGACAAAATACAAATATTTATATTGTCCAGCAAACGGCACCACATGTTTTTCGCATAAATAACACGTTTTATAGTCCAACGCAGCTTATTACCTACTACCCATCCAAACAAGCAGGATTCATCCCGTCAGGTGACTATAAGCTATCCAAGCCTGAAGAAGCTTCCAAAATGTTGGCATTATCTGAAGTTACTAAGGCTCTGAGAGAGGTAATGACTAAGTATAATGTTGCTGCAATCACGAGAGTAAACGAAGAGAGTCTCAACATAATCTTTGGAGGTATAAGCGATAACCACTGGGGAATCGTTATTAACCATAAATCAACTATTCCAACTTCTGGTGATTATAGCCATATAGGTTTGGAATTCGATATTGTTCAAAAAGTTTCAGATAGCAGTTTTTACTATCAGACTAACTAATGGCTGTTATTGGCACTTTTGTGAAGTTCAACTGTGAGTAAAAACTGACTGTCAACCCTAATTATTCCAAATATTGATTACCTTATAAAAGAAACAACAACGACAACCAGAGTAATAAACCCCGCAATCACAGCCTAATCAATAAGCATAAATTGATGAGGTATTGTTACTTTTAGTGCCTTATTGTTATTTATTGATCGTAATCAATAGATAACCTTTTAATACTCACTACACTTAACTTGCTGAGATGGAGCCGAGTCTATTCTTATGGAGTTGGTAATATGATTGAAAAATATGATTTTAGATTGTGAAGGAGAATAATATGCGAACAGGTAATATTTTATGGCCTACGGATTTTTCTGATACTGCATCACATGCTTTGCAATATGCCATTGAAATGGCGAATTTATATCAAGTAGGCATTCGTATTTTACACATTGTTGATCAGCCTTCAGATAATGAAAATTATATGATCCTTGCGATAACTCCCCAAGAGTTAGCTAAAAATATGGAAGACGCTGCGGCGAGTAAAATGCATGAGTTATTAGGTCAGTTAAATACTGATTTAAAGATTGAAACGGTTATTCGACATGGTGATGCCATTAATGAGATTTTAGATGAGACTAATAGCGGTGATATAGGCATGGTGGTAATTGCCAGTCATGGGAGAACCGGACTTTCTCATTTTTTGAATGTTAACGTTGCAGAAACGATCGCCAATAAAGCTGATTGCCCAGTGTTAATAGTCAAATAAAATTGGCGCGTATCTCTTGTCCCGCTGCGTTTTAGACGGGACAAAGTGGCCAGCAGGTTGGGTAAAAATGTGAGTTGTGTAAACATCAATACACGGTTTAATTGCCCGAAAGTGAACGTTTCATACTGGGGCAGTACCTGCATGTATAACCTGGTCTTTTCCTCATGAATTGACTGAATAATTAAGGTCCGCTTATGGCCACCCTCCAACCACTCCACAACATAAAATGTTGATAATAATTGGCAAGGTATTTTACTGTGTCGGATGGCGCTTCGCTTATCCGACCTACATTGGCACAAAGCCGCCTATTTGGATTTTCCCACCGGTAAAATAAAGCGTTTACTCAATACTAATACCTTGTTTTAAAAGGTACTCCACTACTTTATCAGTATGTGGCTTAAATGCTTTCCAACGGCCGATTGCTTTATTGTTAAGTGGTTGGCGTACTTGTACTTTACTGGCAGTAGAGACCGGTGCGGTGTTTAAGTGAAAATCTATACATTGCTCCTGCCACTCTAGGTTACAAAAGCTGACTAACTCTTTAATTTGTTGCTCGGGCTGTGCGACTAATTCTTCGTATTTTACTAATTTTATATTGCTGTGCAGGGTACTAAAGTGCTGCATTAGTTTGTAAAAACGGCTGTAAAATTTTGCAGTGTCGAGTAAATCGAGCGAGTACGCGTAGTAGGGGTTATTAATGGTAAATAATTGGCGATAGTTGCCAATACAGGTGTCCATTGGATCGCGCAGCATACAAATTATTTTGGCGTTTGGCAGTGCTTTGGTTATTAAATCGATATAAAAAAAGTTAAACGGGAGCTTATCAATAAAGTGTTTATGGCTGCCTGTTATTACGCGTGTTGCGTTTAAATAGGTTGACCCAAGCTGATTAAAATCAAGCTCGTAGGCTTTACTGAGCGTTTGAGTGTCGAGCACGTGAGGTGTTTGTGTTTGGCTTAGCTTTTTAACGCTTAGGCCAAAGTCTTGTAATTCACCGGCTGATTGCACGTCGCTGTGGCTCGATAAAATACGCTCAACTAATGTGGTGCCAGAGCGGGGCATGCCTAATACAAAAATAGGTTCGGCCGTTGGGTTACCTTGCGTTAGCGCTTGTGTGTGCTGCTCACTTAAGAGTTTAATATGTTCAAATAATTCAGTTGAGCTTTTATGATCAAACGGTTGTACAGCACGTTTTGCTAATTTACCTTGCTCTAACGCGTTAAAAGCCTCTGAAAATTCACCAAGATCTTGATACTCTTTTGCTAAAGCATGGCCAATATGCAGTTTTGCATCGGGGTGTGTTACTTGCTCAAACACGTTTTTTAAGCGTTCAATATGATTGTTTTGTGTACTTACTTTAGTTAAATCACTTAATGCAAAATGACTTTGGTGGTGCAGCGGGTTAAGCGCTATGGCATTTTCAAAAGCGTGTTGGGCTTTTGAAAATAGCCCTAAAAACTTAGCGCTTACACCGTAGTTATAATAAAACTGAGGTTGAGCTTTGTTAGCTGCTGTAGACAGTGTAATAGCGCGCTCAAAGTAGTTAAGTGCTTGCTCGTGAATACCTGCTTGAGTAAGTGCAACGCCAAGTGTGTCGGCATCAAGGGCTTTAGTTATTTGCTTTAATGGCACCGATAGTGCGGTGTTTTTTGTTTTTTGTAATTCGCCAGTAAGTGCGTAACATTTAGCAAGTTGCGCGGTGTATTCAATACTTTGGCCAAGGGTGAGGGCTTTTTCGATGAGCTTTATTGCTTTGTGTATTTTCCCAACAGTTAAATTAACCATTGCCAGCAAAAAATACCCATCAGCAAAGTCTGGTTTGAGTGTAACTAACTCCACTAGGGCTTTGTGTGCTTGCTCTATTTTACCTTGGTTTAGGGAGTGTATTGCGCTTTGATGAAGTTGCTTTAAATTTGGCTGCATGGTTTTTGGTAATTATTTTGTGAAAGAGAATAAAAAGGCTCAAATAAATTTGAGCCTTAAAACATTGTTTAAAAATTACTATAAATTATATTTCAAATTTGTAGTTAAATTTAACACCTACCGTAAGCGGGCGATTAATGTAATGGCCGTAGTTACGTTGTATGTCGGCACCATTTGCTGATGTTATATCGGCATCTGAACGACGAACTGAGGTAACTGCGTATTTGTTGAATAGGTTATCAACATATAGGGTAGTTGACCATGCATCAGCTGTTAATTTAGCAGATATATTACTTAAGCTGTAACCTGGTAGTGTTTCGCCATTGTCATGCAAGCCAACTCTTGTAATTACATCGCTTTGCGCGGTTAGACCGTAGTTAATATCAAGCGTTTTGTCGTTAAATACATCTGTTTGATAGTTTACACCCATTGAGAACTGATGCTCTGGAGAGCCTGGTAAACGGTCGCCGTCTTCTGCGCCATCGGTACCATCAGCATTAAACAAAAATGGTGCATCTGATGTTAGCTCTGCTTTTGTATAAGCATAGGTTGCATAAACTGAAAATGAGTCAGATAAAATGGCACGGGTAGATATTTCAATCCCTTTTGCGTTAGCGCTACCTGCGTTAGATAAGTACGGTAGTTGGCCTACATCAGTAGCGCCCGCAATTTGTGCATCATCCCAATCTACGTTAAATAGAGCGGCGTTAAAGTGAAGTTGGCTTCTAAACCAGGTGCTTTTAAAGCCTAACTCGTAGTTTGTTGTTGTATCGGCATCGTAAAGCATTTCTTCTGGACTACCACAACCTGCTTGGTTAGCTGGTAATGGATCAGGACACGGTGCTAAACCATTTGAACCGCCGATTCTAAATCCTTCACTTACCGTTACATAGCCCATGACTGAATTTGTGAATTGGTATTTAGCATTAAACTTAAAGAGGCTGCCGTTATCGTCAGCTTCATTTTTTTCAAAGTTTAATGAAATAGCATCAGGTGCTGCGTCATCAAATAAGGTATTAAATAATGGAAAATCTACAGCTGACTCAGATTCAACGTCGTATTGGTATAAACGCATACCTAAAGTTACGTCTAGTTTTTCTGTTACTTGGTAGCCTATTTCGCCAAACAAAGCTGATTCTGTTATTTCGGTACGATCTACCGAGAAGTACTCAAGTTGATCTGGGCGAGACTGCGAAGCGCCAAAGTTTTCTACTGCAAAGTCACCAAAGCCAGGCGTAAACTCTTTACTAGAAGCATCCGTTTCTATTTTGTTGTAAAACGCACCAACAATCCAGTTTAAGTCGCTATCGCCTTGCGATACTAAACGCAGCTCTTGGGTGAAGGTGTCTTCTTCTTCAATCTCACGCGTGAAAGATGAAAACGCTGGGAATTCTTCATAGCCATAATCAAGGCGAATAAGTAAATCGGTTTGATCGCGTTGGCCGTCGGCATCAAAGCTCGAAATACCAGTAGCCGATACTAGTTCTGCAAAACCTAAATCGGCTTTTAGCTCAAGGCTTAGTAATTGATCTTTTTTCTCGCGCGGCTCTTCAAAGCGATAAGCCGATTCGTATTTACCTATTACGTCGCTTAAACCGTTGTTTGAATTAAGGCTGTTGTAATGAACAATCGAGCGGCCTTCGCTGTCTTGGTTTTGGTAAAAGTAGTTAAGCGTACCTTCAAACGATTCATTTGGTTTAAAGCGAACAGAAATACGACCTGTAGTGGTGGTTTCGCCGTTGGAGTCTTTTACATTTTTAAGGTTGTTACTAACTGCTGAGCTATCGCTCCAATCTGGATCTGGCAACGATACGCCAGGCTCACGTACTACGTAGCCGTAATCGATAAAACCCGGATCTTCATATACGTTTAAGCTGGCGCGTACTGCTAATTTATCTTCGATAATAGGAAGGTTAAATATAAAACCGCCTTCGCCACCTAAAGAGTCACTTTCTTTTGTTTGAAACAGGTCGCCGTAAACTTCAAGCGATGTAAAATCAAGCTCAGGCTGTTTAAGCATGTAACGAATTGCACCGCCTAATGTGCCTGCACCATAAAGGGTGCCTTGTGGCCCAATTAATACTTCAACACGCTCAATATCTACTAGGCGCATATCTACCGAAACTGGAATTTCGTTAATGTAAGTAGATACTGTGCCGCCATCTGATGATGGACCAGACGAGTTTGTATTTAAACCACGAACAATAATAGGCGAGCCTGAGCGGCCACCTTGATCGGTAATTGTTAAACCAGGTACCCAGCGCGCTACATCCGCAAGCTCACTGATATTTTGATCTTTCATTATATCAGCATCAAGGGCTGTAATATTTAGCGGTGCATTTTGCACAGAGCCGCTGCGCCTTGTTGCTGTAACTTCGATTACTTCGAGTGATTTGTTTTTAGCTGCAACTTCTTCTTGAGCAAGTGCGGCATTAGGCAATAAAAATACGCTAGAAACAGCGCTCGAAATAGCCAAGGTTAACAAGCTTGGTTTAAACATAAAAAGTGATCCCCAGTTCAAATGTTTTACATTAGTAAATTAAGTTAAGCAGTTTATCAGGGAGTGAAGTCGCTTGGAATATTTAAATTGAATTTTAATTCACTTTTATAGAATAAATATGGTTGATATGTAGGGTTTTTATTTGGTTAATCGGTAATACAGGCAATGGCTTAGTGTAATTAGGTACAGTTAGATTAAAAATTAAACCCTTGTTTAAAGGTAAATAGTCATTCATATTTTTAAAGATGGTGTTATGACGTGCTCGTTAAACAAATTATTACATTAAAATTAATATTTCATAATGTCATTACTTATACTTTTATTAGCACTATTAAAGTGTATTTTGATCCCCATTAAGAATGTTAAGTCGCCATTATTAGTGACAGTTTAAGTTATTGAGTGAGCGTGTTTGATTGTCGCTTCGTATTCTCTTTTTTATTTTGTCCGCACTTTTTTGTGCGTGTTTTTAAGGATTAACAATGAGCCAACTATTTTCGCCTTTATCACTTGGGCAAGTAACGTTAGATAACCGTATTATTATTGCACCCATGTGCCAGTATTCAGCCAATAATGGCGCTGCTAGCGATTGGCATACTATTCATTTAGGCCAATTGAGTTTAAGTGGTGCAGGGTTACTTATTTTAGAAGCAACAGCAGTAAACCCAGAAGGGCGTATTAGTTACGGCGATTTAGGGCTTTGGAATAACGAAACCCAACAAGCACTAGGCAAAAGCCTAAAAGCAGTAAGGCAATACAGCCCTATGCCTATTGGTATTCAGTTAGCGCATGCTGGGCGCAAAGCATCAACTGAAAAACCATGGGACGGTGGCGATGCCATTGCACCTGATGATGTAAATGGCTGGCAAACGCTCGCACCTTCGGCAATTGCGTACGACGCTAACAGCCCAGTGCCAAAAGCAATGAGCCAATCTGACATAGATTCACTAATTAAAGATTTTGTAAGTGCAGCTAAACGCGCTGATGAACTCGGCCTTGATTTAATCGAGCTTCATGGTGCGCACGGTTACCTGTTACATCAATTTTTGTCGCCACTTTCAAACAAGCGCGATGACAACTACGGTGGCAGCCTAGAAAACAGAATGCGCTTATTACTTGATGTGTTTAAAGCGGTAAGAGCGGTATTCCCCAGTAATAAAGCAGTGGGTGTGCGTATTTCGGCAACCGATTGGGTTGAAGGTGGCTGGGATTTAGAGCAATCGATAGTGCTTAGTAAAGCGCTTGATGAACTAGGTTGTGATTTTATTCATGTAAGTACGGCGGGTTTAAGCCCTGAGCAACAAATACCAGTAAAACCTAATTTTCAGGTACCGTTTGCAACAGCCATCAAAGAAGCGGTTAAAATGCCTGTTATAGCGGTGGGTTTAATTACACAGTCGCAACAAGCCGAAGATATTATTAGTGAGCAGCAAGCCGATGGCGTAGCACTAGCGCGTGGTATTTTATATAACCCGCACTGGCCGTGGCATGCAGCTGCAGAGCTTGGCGCTACAGTAACTGCACCTAAACAGTATTTACGCTCAAGCCCACATGGGCAGCCATCACCAATAAAATAAAGTTTAGTTTTTTTGTAGAAACCCAACCCGCGTTTGCGGGTTGGGTTTTATTATTTTTATAAAGTAGAGACACACATGACCCAAACAGGCGTTTCAGCGCAACCTCTTAGCAATACACTCGTTACTATTATTGCTTTGTGTTGCGGTCTTATTGTTGCCAATATTTATTACGCTCAACCTATTATTGAGTTACTTGCCCCAGAAGTTGGATTAAGTTCACGCAGTGCTAGCCTTATCGTATCGCTTACACAAATAGGCTACGCTTCGGGGTTGTTTTTTTTAGTACCATTAGCTGATTTAGTTGAAAATAAAAAGCTTATGTTGGTCACTCTTGGTGTGTCGTTTTTGAGTTTAGTGGGTACGGCACTTGCTGATTCACCTAATGTAATGCTTATTTTATGTTTAATGATAGGTATAAGTTCGGTTTCTGTTCAGGTGCTTATTCCACTTGCTGCGCATTTATCGTCTGACGAAAAACGCGGACAAGTTCTTGGTAATATTATGGCGGGTTTGTTGTTAGGTATTTTGCTAGCAAGACCTATATCGAGCTTAATAGCCGATCACTTTGGTTGGCGTGCTGTATTTTACTTTGCAGCAGGGTGTATGGTGTTTATTGCAGGCGTAATTTATTTTGCTATTCCAAGTAGGCAACCAACCCATAAAACAACGTATTTTAAGTTATTAAAATCGCTTAAACAATTAATGATAAGCCAGCCAGTGCTGCGCCAACGTTCACTTTTTCAAGCGTTAATGTTTGCATCGTTCAGCTTATTTTGGACAAGCGTACCGGTTGTGCTTGCCCGTGAGTATGGTTTATCCCAATCGGAAATAGCATTGTTTGCACTAGTGGGCGCCGCAGGTGCTGTAGCAGCTCCCATTGTTGGGCGTTTGGCTGATAAGGGCTATACACATCAGGTATCGTTACTGGCCAAACTTATTGCAGCATTGTGCTTTTTACCTAGCTTATTTGAGTTACCTTACGGCATTATAGTATTGGCATTAACCGGTGTGTTTATTGATTTTGCTGTGCAGGCCAATATGGTATTGGGTCAACGTGCAGTGTATGCACTAGAGCCACAAAGCCGTGCGCGTTTAAACGCTATTTACATGACTAGTATATTTGTAGGTGGCGCAGTAGGCTCGCTTATTGCCAGCCCACTATATGAAGCGGGTGGGTGGACAGCTATTGCACTGGTGGCTGCCGGCATGCCGCTTATTTCGTTGATTGGCTATTTGCTTACAACTAAAAAGCAAAGTAAGGCTGTGAGTTAAAAAATTACCGGATACAACACAATAAAGTCACCATGTTACGTGGTGACTTTATTTAGCTTGTTTAGGTTAGTTTGGTAGTTAACTAAGTAGCCTGTTTTTTTGCGTTTGAAAAAGAGCTACCAACAGATGCAATAATTACAAGTAAAATAGCGAGCCACTGCCATAAAGTAAGTAACTCACCCAGTATAATAAACCCTGCGAGCGAAGCTATTGCAGGCTCTAAACTCATCATTACGCTAAACCCTTGTGAAGGCATGTTACGCAGTGCAACCATTTCAAGTGTGTAAGGCAGTGCGCTTGATAAAATAGCAATACCAATACCCAGTGGGATAATTTCCCATGTAAACGCGGGGCTTTGCATAATGCCGCCGTAAGGCACTAGCACTATAGCAGCAACAGTCATGCCCAATGCGACAGTGGCTCCACCAGAGCTTTGTGTGCCCGTTTTTTTACCAAATAATATATAACCTGCCCAACACGCGCCAGCACCAAGCGCAAGCGCTACACCCAATGGATCAAGGCTGTCTTGGCCGCTCATATCTGGAAGCAAAAGCAAAATACCGGTAATAGCACAGGCAACCCAAAATAAGTCACGTTTGCGGCGTGATGAAAATAAGGCAACAGCAAGCGGGCCTGTAAATTCAAGTGCTACACCAATGCCTAGTGGAATGCGTTCAATAGCGTAATAAAACAAAATGTTCATGCCGCCTAAGCTTAAACCATACACAATTATAGGAATACGATTACCCGTAGTAGGTAAGTGTTTCCAAGGTTTAAACACTAAGCAAAGTATAAAGGCAGAAAAACCAAGCCTAAGGGCTGTCGTGCCTTCAGGGCCAACAATAGGAAAAAGCTGTTTTGCAAACGACGCGCCGGTTTGAATGGTCATCATGGCAAGCAATACACACACGATAGCCAGTAAATAACTTTTTGAAGATGCTTGCATTTTAATCCTTGAGTTGAGTAACTCTATCAATTAGTTATGTAATGCAGGGAGTATAAAAGCTAAACCCGCCCGATATTAATGGCGGCATAGTATCTTTTTTTAAATTTATAGGTAAGTGTTTGCGACCAAAAATAACGCAATTAAAAGTATATTAAATAGGGCAGGTAAATAAAGTAAGAGGTAAAGTTAGCAAACAGGCGTTTGCTAACTTTAATAAGTTGGTTAAAAGGCCTTAGTGGGCACTTTTATTAACTAAGCCATCAAGCGAGTAGAGGCCTCGTTTTTCATCATTTTTGCGTTTAATTTCTTCAAGTGCACGCGATTCTACGGCATCAAATAAAGCATTAATTAAGCGGTTAAAATGTTTGTGCATTGCACTGCGCGCTGCATTTGCATCATGCGACTTTAGAGCTGTATAAATAGCGGTGTGTTCGTCCATAACGCATTCGTTATTGTTTTTACACACACTGCCATAGTCAGCAACAATTTGTGGATTTGTTAAACGTAAATCCCACAAGTTAGACACTGCAAATTCAAGTGCTTTATTACGCGTTGCTCTAGCTATAATCTCATGAAACTCACGGTCGGCTTGCTCAACATACAGGCCTTTTTCCATGGCAATTAATGTTTTATTTAGTTGCTCTAGTTCTTCTTCTGTAATACTTTGCGCAGCTAAAGCGGCAATTTCGCCTTCAATTAATGCGCGAGCTTGAGTAAGTTCAAATGCACTGATTTCTTTTGATTTTATAGATGCATTTTTTTGTTCTACTACGTAAACACCAGAGCCGGTTTTAACTTCAACTCGGCCACGTACTTCTAATGCGATAATAGCTTCTCTAATGGTAGGGCGACTTACATCAAACATTTCTGCAAGTTCACGTTCAGGTGGTAAACGACTCCCAGCAGAAAATTCGCCTTGATTTATTAAAGACTCAATTTTATCAACTATGCGCCAAAATAAGCGACGATTACCCATACTTTACCTTCATTACCTTAAGGAATAATGGCCTCTGGGGCCTATAAGTCAAAACCAACTGTTAATATCAGAGGTTACCTTAAAATTCACTATTATGTCAAAATTCTAACGCGATGTTAGGGTTAAAAACCACTATACACCAATGGTTGCATTCTTGTATTACCAATTTAGTTTAAAATAATGCAATTGGCCAGCTTGATTGGTAATGTTTTTATGTGTTAGGTTAGATTTAAGGTTATTGAGTAATAAATATTGGTAATAAACCGAGTTGGGTTGTCAGTGTTAAGTTTGTTGTAGAAGTATTTGATTGCCCATGGATGGGGATCGCTATTTTAAAGTGTTTTGTAAAGTGTGTCGTTGTACGAGAGCTATTTAAGCTTTCTTCTGGGCGTTAACTGTCGTTGGTTAACGCCCATATTTTATTTAATTAGTCGTTAGGGTACACAACCCCAAGCTGTTTGCGCGCTTCATCAAGAACGCTCATTACGTTACTGGCTAAAATGTGCGTATTAACTGGTGACTCAAGGATATTTTGCTTCACTAATGCCATAAAATGTTCAACTTCGTATTTCATAAAGTGCTCATCAAACGGCTGGGATATAACCTCTACCTCACCATTATTAGCAATAAACTCCACCTTTTTAAGTTGCGATACCGCTTCTATACGTATGCGCCCAAGCTCGCCTTGTATTTCGGTTATGTTGTCGCCTTGCGATATTTTGGAGTAACTAATAACGGCTTGTTTATCAGCGTAGTTTAGTAATACATCGCCCGCACCATCTACACCAGTATCAAGCAATACGCCACTGGCACTCACGCTTTTTGGTGCCCCCCAAAGTGCAATTAATAAATACAGTGGGTAAATCCCTAAATCAACTAAAGCGCCGTTAGCAAACTCGGGAAAAAATGTGTTTGGGCGTTCGCCATTTTTATACTTATCGTAACGCGATGAGTATTGACTGTACTGGCCAATATATTTACGTGGTGTGCCAATTTTTACCATTGCCTGTTGCAGCCGTTCAAAGTTAGGCAAGTGAGTGGTCATCATGGCTTCCATGTAAAGGCGCTGATGCTTTTTTGCTGTAGCTATAATGCTTGCAAGCTCTTTAGAATTGGCAGCTGATGGTTTTTCGCCAAGGACATGTTTACCCGCTTCTAGACACATAATGGCATATTGTTTGTGTAAGCTGTTAGGGGCGGCTATGTAGACAGCATCGACATGTTTATCTTGGCAAACTTGTTCGATTGAGGTGAAAATTTTTGCTTGTGCATTTTGTGGGTGTTTGGCTAAAAACGCTTCGCCGCTAGATACTGCGCGCGAGCACACCCCATATAAATTAAAATCGTTTAACGTATTTGCAGCGGCTAACAATGTGTCGCTAATAAAATTGGTGCCAACAATAACAAAGTTCATGCTCACTCCTTAGCTTAAATAAAAATAATAATAAGAGTGTTTAGTTTAACATTTTTTTAGTCCTATATGCGCTAGGGGAGCACCCAAACCAGCGTTTAACATTAACACTTAGTGTTGCTTGTTCCTGATACCCTAAAAGCTCAGATATGGTTGATATTGTAAATTGGTTTTGCGCTAAATAGTGTGCAGCTAAAGCGCGACGAGTGGCATCTTTTAGTTTTACAAAACTCGTATTATGTTTGATAAGTTCTCGATGCAGAGTACGCGGGTGCATACCCAGCGCAGCTGAAATAGTTTGGTTACTACATTGATAAATAGGAAGCATAGGCCTAATTAGCGCACTAACTTGGTTGGGCAACGGTTGTGTGTGTTCTTTGTTTTTTGCCAAGAAGCTTAGCGCTGCTTGTACTTTATTTAGTTTAGGGTGATCAAGCTCAAGAGTTAAATCACTTTTTGAGATTATAATGCCAGCGCTGTTGCGATGCTCTATAACGTTACAACCAAAGTAAGTGTTATAGGCACGAGTATTAGTACTTAACTTTTTTGGCAAAAATATATTAATTGGTTTGCAGCGGTTATTACTCAGCTTTTTAATAACAGCTAATGCTAAACCAATGGTTAGCTCAATGACTTGGTTTATGTGCGGTAATGGTTTTAAATTAATTTCGAATGATAAAAACAAGCTTTTATCATTCTCTAAAGGATGCGAGTTTAAGCTAAGTGCAGGGCTGTGTAAGTAAAGGTATTTAATAACCCAATTAAGTGCATCACCTAAATTAGTACTACTTTTGGCAGCTATTGCAATATGTCCTAAAATATCAAAATTTTGTCTACTTGCGAGCTTAAGGCCAAAACTAGAGCAATTGAACTTACAAGCACAGTATTCTAAAAGCTCAGCGTAATCTCGATAAGGTAAATATTGGTTGTCGAGATTTTTAAAGTCAACGTTACTAATATTACAGCTTTGCATTATTTCATGCGGATCGCCGCCAAATTCGCTAATTAGCGTGTCTATACCTTGTAATGACGTGGCTCTGATTAGGCTGCTCATGGTTAACCCCAAATAAGTGATGTCTAAAAATATCAAGTTTTATTGGGTTTTTCTATGCACTATTACTGTTAAGGCCGTTTAAAACTTTTATTAAGGTACACCATGAACAATACAACATTTGATTACATTGTGATTGGCGCAGGCAGTGGCGGCTGCGTTATGGCATCGCGCTTGTCTGAGGATAAAAATGTCAGTGTGTGTTTAATTGAAGCTGGCGGCAGCGATAAAAGTGCATTTGTGCAAATGCCAGCTGGCATAGCAGCGAGTGTGCCTTATGGCATAAATAGCTGGCATTACAATACGGTGCCACAAAAAGCGCTTAATAACCGCTGTGGTTTTGTGCCGCGTGGCAAAGTATTGGGTGGGTCAAGCTCTACCAATGCAATGGTTTACATAAGAGGTAATAAGTACGATTACGACCAATGGGCGGCTAATGGCAATACGGGATGGGATTTTGAGAGTTTACTCCCGTACTTTATTAAAGCTGAGAACAATAAAGCGTTTATAAATAATGAGCTGCACGGAACAAAAGGCCCGCTACATGTACAAGAGCTAAGTAACCCAAGCAATGTAAACCAATATTTTCTAAATGCCTGTGCTGAGCAGAGCGTTAATTTAAGCGACGATATAAATGGCAAAGAGCAAAGCGGTGCGCGTTTATCGCAGGTAACTCAGCACAATGGCGAGCGTTGTAGTGCAGCAAAAGCATATTTAACACCGTATTTAAACCGCCCCAATTTAACGGTATTAACCCATAGCCACGTTAATAAAATAAATGTAACCAATAAGATAGCGCAAGGTGTGCAAATAGAGCGTAATAAAGAGGCTATTAATTTACGTGCTAAAAAAGAGGTAATACTTAGTGCTGGCGCTATTAATTCGCCGCAAATATTAATGCTTTCGGGTATTGGCCCAAAAGAGCAGTTAAGTGCACATAATATTAAGGTTCAGCACGTACTTGAAGGTGTTGGCGCTAATTTACAGGATCACTTAACGGTAGTGCCACTTTATAAATCAAAAACAAGTAAAGGCACATTTGGTATAAGCCCGCTAGGCATTGCCAGTATTTTTAAAGGGTGCGTTAATTGGTTTAGTAAACGAGAAGGGCGATTAACCAGTAACTTTGCAGAGTCGCATGCGTTTATTAAATTATTTGAAGGCTCGCCAGCGCCCGATGTGCAGCTAGAGTTTGTTATTGGGCTGGTGGACGATCATAGTCGTAAATTACACACTGGGCATGGTTACAGTATACACAGCAGTATTATGCGCCCCAAAAGCCGAGGTACTATTACATTAGCCGATAATAACCCGCAGAGTGCTCCACTTATTGACCCTAATTATTTAAGCCATTCAGATGATTTAACTGTAATGCTTGCAGGCCTTAAAAAAACACTCGCTATTATGCAAAGCAACGCTTTTGATAACATACGCGGTAAAATGCTCTACCCGCTTGATATAAATAATGATGATCAGCTAATTGAGTTTATACGCCAAACTGCAGATACCGAGTATCACCCAGTAGGGACATGTAAAATGGGGCAAGACTCAATGGCAGTGGTAGATACTAATTTACGAGTACACGGGGTGAGTAACTTACGCGTAGTTGATGCGTCGATTATGCCTACTATTATTACCGGCAACACAAATGCGCCGGTAATTGCGATTGCTGAAAAAGCGGCTGATTTAATTAAACACGCAAGGGAGTAATTAAATAAACAGTAGTAGGGCTATTAATTAGCTATAAAACTCATTTAGCCATTGTTGCCAATCGCTTTCAAGATGCAGCATTTGCTGATGCTTTTTAGCGTTTATATGCTTGGCTTCGTCCTCGTTTGCCACATAAGGCCCAACGCGGCATAGGGGGCAATGGTTAGATGTTAAGTATGCAGGCATTGCAAGACGCGAGCTTAATTCGCTAGTATGTTTATCGAGACTTTTTGGGCTGAAAACGTAAGTTATACCGCTGGTGTCTTTAACGTGTTTATCGCGGTCAACATTACGAATTTTATAACCTTCAAAATGGCTAATATCAAATGGGATTTGGCCTAAATAATCTGCGGTTAAACCGTTATTTAAACTCCCTTCTATATTCCACTCACGATAAGGTTTTACATCCTTTGAGGTGATGTAACAAAGCATTGGCCCATTTTTATCAAGCGCGTATTCGTTAGCGTATTTAATAAATTGGTGCAGTAAAGCGCGGTTTAATACGTTCATGCTGGTTTGGCGCGTGTTGTTTTCAAACGCTTCACGGCCAACAAATGCAGGTATAAGCGGAAACTGAAAAATAACCACATCAAAGCTGTGCTGGTTTTCACTTAGAGCTTGCCAACATGCAGGGTTTGTTACATCAAAACTATTAAGTACCTCAACGTTATGCGCTTTTAAGTTGCTAAGTGCATTGTGCTGGTATTTTTGCTCAATAGTAGTTTGGTCATCGTAAGTGGATGCAACCAAAGCTTTTGGCGATAGATGAGTGTAAATAGCGTTCGAAAACGATAAATCGCCATCGCCTACGGTGAGTATTCGCCATTGAGGATTTAAATACATATTTTATTTAGCGTTTATGTTTGTAGCAGTATTATTTATATCGCTATTTGTTTGTGAGTCTTTTGCTAGTAAACGATGAAACGCAAGTCTGGTTTTTAATCCTTCGATTGCGATTTGTTTAATAATAAGATTAAAGGTAATTAAAATGGCAAAGGCAATATGAATAGGGCCGTGAGTAAATCCTGCATCTGTATCGTACAGTGTTAAACCGAATAGCAAAAATAAGACGACTAAAAATATTTCGAGTAATTGACTTGAATAAAAGCTTAAACGACCTTCGCTTTTATGATCTTTTTTAATGCGAATAGCACAAAAAAATGGGATCACTTTGATTTTAAATGCAGCGTTTTTTTCTACGTAGTTTTCGCCAAGTTCGTCGAGTTGTTGGCGTAGTTGGTCAATCATGGTGTGTCCTCAAATAGCAGTGCGCGGATATTACCCTATTACCACGCAATATTTAAGTTTACAGCTGCTATTTAGGGTAAATACTCATACCAATAGTAAGGATATGACAAACAAACACAACAGAGGTAAGCACAAAACGCATTTTTTGATAATCTTTATGATAGGTTTGCCATTGTGGCGTGGCTTTTTCAAATATAAGTACTAACCAAAAACTAGCGCCTAGCCAAGCCAGTGCCCACTCAGCAGGCATAAATGATAAAAATGGTACGGGTATAACAGGCAATACCGCTTTAATTGCATTGCTATAGCTTTGCTCTCCGGCGCGCCATAAGTTACCAGCCATAAATGCTAAAATGGCGATACTGTAAAAAGTAAAAAACTCCAAGTTAAGACTATTACTGCCAAACATGAGTGGCCAACCTACACACCCTAAAAACGGGATTAAGCCTAGGTAACCTAGCTGTATATGGTTAACAAATTTTTCCATTACGGTGTGCCTTATATTTAATGACTTATTTGAAGCGAGGCTATTGTAGCAGTATTGCGATTAGCGGTCTTAATAATTCGCCAGCGTTCACAATTCAAATAATGCTTACGATAACAATGATTATATAGTTCAACCCAAAAAATCGATTGTTTTAATCTAAACAATCAATTTTATTTAATTTCTCATTGGCCTTATTGTATTAATCAAGCCAACGCAGAAGGTCGTTTAAAACGAAAGCGTTGATTACTTTTAAAATACATAAACACAGATGAGGAAATACCATGAGCACTTCATTAATCAATACAAAATTACAACCATTCAATGCAACCGCTTACCACAACGGTGACTTTGTAGAATTGTCTGAAAAAGATGTTCTAGGTAAATGGTCTATCTTCTTCTTTTACCCAGCAGACTTTACATTTGTATGTCCTACCGAATTAGGTGACCTTGCAGATTACTATGCACAACTTCAAGAAATGGGCGTAGAAGTTTACTCAGTATCTACTGATACTCATTTTACTCATAAAGCATGGCATGACACGTCAGACACTATCGGTAAAATTACTTACCCAATGATTGGCGACCCAACAGGGCGTATTACACGTAGCTTTGGTGTAATGATTGAAGAAGAAGGTTTAGCACTTCGCGGTACATTTGTAATGAACCCAGAAGGCGAAATTAAAGTAATCGAAACTCACGATTTAGGAATTGGCCGAAGCGCTAAAGAACTAGTTCGTAAAGTACAAGCTGCACAATACATTGCAACTCACGATGGTGAAGTTTGCCCTGCATCTTGGCAGCCAGGTGAAGACACACTTGCACCTTCACTAGATTTAGTTGGTAAAATCTAAATATAGGTTTACCCACTTTTATGAGGGCAGGTAACTGCCCTTAAATCAACGAACATTCGTTTGTTGATGCCTCCTATATCAATATACTTGTTTAAGCACATGCATTATTTGGCATGGGAGGCTTGCTGTTTAAATTTTCCTAAAAGGGTTAAGCCATGTTAGATAACAACATAAAAAATCAATTAAAAAGCCATTTCGAATCGCTTACTCAACCTGTTGAGCTGCTTATTGCCTTGGATGACAGCAAAAAATCAGCAGAAGTAGAAAGCCTAGCAAACGATTTAGCCTCACTGAGCGATAAATTTACTGTAATAAGCAATCCTGATACAAGCGCACGTCGCCCGTCAATGGTTGTACATTCGCCTATTAAAAACACTCATGTTACGTTTGCAGGCGTACCTATGGGTCATGAATTCACAAGTTTAGTGTTAGCACTTTTGCATACTGGCGGACACGCAAGTAAAGCTAAAAGCGAAGACATTGAGCAAATACAATCGCTTACTCAAGAGCTGAACTTTGAAGTATACATAAGTTTAAGTTGCCAAACGTGCCCGCAAGTAGTGCAAGCACTTAACACTATGGCAGCGACAAACAGTAATATTAAAGCCACCATGATTGACGGTGCATTATTTCAAGGTGAAGTAGAAGAGAGAAATATTTTAGCTGTACCGGCTGTATATTTAAATGGCGAACCATTTAGCCAAGGTGCACTAAGCCTTACTGACATACTTAATAAAGTAGATAGCAAAGGGGCTGCTAAACAAGCAGCAGCACTAAGCGAAAAAGACGAGTTTGATGTACTTGTAGTTGGTGGCGGCCCAGCGGGTGCGTCGGCTGCAATTTACTCAGCACGAAAAGGGTTAAATACAGGCATTGTTGCCGACAGATTTGGTGGACAAGTTGCCGATACACTAGCAATAGAAAACTTTATTTCGATTAAAGCGACTGAAGGGCCTAAATTGGTTTCTCAGCTCGAAGAGCACGTTAAAGAATACGATGTTGATGTAATGCATAATCAGCGTGCAGCGGCACTTGGTTATAACAATGGTTACGAAATTACACTAGAAAATGGCGCAGTACTTAAAGCTAAGTCGCTCGTACTTGCAACTGGTGCACGCTGGCGCGAAATGAACGTACCAGGCGAGCAAGAATATCGTGGCCACGGTGTGGCATATTGCCCACATTGCGACGGCCCTTTATTTAAAGGCAAACCTGTTGCTGTAATTGGTGGTGGTAATTCAGGTATAGAAGCGGCAATCGATTTAGCTAATATTGTGCAAAGCGTTACGGTACTTGAATTTGCAGACACACTACGAGCCGATGAAGTGCTTATTCGTAAAGCTAAAAGCATGGCTAATATTACTATTATCAAAAGTGCACAAACTACCGAAGTACTTGGTGATGGTAAAAAAGTAACTGGCTTAATGTACACAGATAGAGTGTCGGGGGAGAGCAAAGAGCTTGAACTTGCCGGTATATTTGTACAAATAGGCTTAATACCAAATACCGAGTGGTTAAAAGACAGCGACCTTGAATTAAGCAAATTTGGTGAAATACTAATTGATGCTAAAGGCGCAACTTCATTACCTGGCATTTATGGCGCGGGGGATGCAACCAATACTCCGTTTAAACAAATTATTATTGCAATGGGCAGCGGTGCAACAGCAAGTTTAGGTGCATTTGATTATTTAATTCGTCACTCTGAAGAAGCTGATCAAAGCGCTGCTTGATGTAATTAGTAAAAACTCTCTTGATATAACAGCAAGGCTACACCCATAGCTGTTTGTTAACCCAAGCCGCCCTTCTCCAAAGGCGGCTTTTTTAATGCTTAAGAATTAGCACATGATTTAATCGCACCCACCACCAGAATCGCCGCCGCAATCTGTATAAGAATGTGATGAGTTACTGCTAGAGGAAGCTGTTGAGTCACTGCCAGTATAAGCTGATGATCCACGTGATGACTTAGCACTGATAAATGTAACTAACAGCAATACGCCTGATACGATAACTATTGTTATTGATGAGCTCCATTGCCCAGTGGAAACGCCTTTAAATACTGCAACAATAAGGACAGTTAGTAATATAGTTCTAATTATGTTTTTCATTGTTAATTCCTTATCTAACTATATTTAGCACGCGGTTAAGTGTGCAAAGCTAATGTTTTTAAAGCTTTAGTAATTGCGCCGCTGACGCAATAGCGACTTCTAAAGAATGCATTTTAAACGGTTTTGAAATAAACATATCCATACCAGCTTGTTTGCATGCTAATTTATCTTGCGATGAAGTATTAGCTGTAAGGGCAACAATATAGGTTGAATCGTGCGGACAGATACTTTTTGAACGCAGTTGTTTTGTAGCCTCAAAACCATCGAGTATAGGCATAATACAATCCATAAAAATAAGGTCGTAATGCTTTTGCTCGCATTTAAATATGGCATCTTGCCCATCTACTGCAAAGTCTGGCTTTATATTGAGTTTATTAAGCGACGCATCAAGAACGAGTCTGTTTATGTCGTTGTCATCCACCACTAAAACAGAAAGCTTAGAAGCGTTAATGTTTATTTTTGATAGTGGATTTAGCTCTACTTTTTGCTCTTTACCTAGCTCTATAGGGATACTTAGCGAAAAAGTAGTTCCTTGATTTACTTTACTACTTACCTTGATTGTTCCGCCCATGTACTCAACAAGTTCTTTAACTATTGCGAGGCCAAGTCCTGTGCCTCCTTTACTGTTTTTAGCATCTACTTCTTGAGTAAAAGGGGAGAATAAAGATTCAAGAAATTGGCTAGTCATGCCTCTTCCTGTATCGGCGACTTTAATGTTTAGCGTTAATTTATTATTGTTATTAATCACAGACGTGTGCAGTTTTACACAACCATGCTCAGTAAATTTTAACGCATTACTTAATAAGTTGGAGGTAATTTGACTTAGGCGTGTGTTATCGCAATATGCCCAGCAGCTATCAGAAATTTCATTTTTTACTTCTAGTTCTACATTGCTGTTTTTAAATAACGGGGTGTACAAAGAAATGAGATCAGTAAATGTTGTATTTAATAAAACATCCGTGGGTTCTAGTTTTAACTCACCGTGGTTAATTTTAGAAAAATCGAGTACTTCGTTTATTATGCTCAAGAGTATATCTGCGCTACGCAGCGCGACTTTTATTTTTTCGGTTCTCTTTTGTTCGTTATGTTCATCTATTAACGTAGTAAGCATGCCCGTAATGCCATTTAGCGGTGTTCTAAGTTCGTGGCTTATTTTTGCAAAAAGCATGCTTCTATCTTCGAGTAATCGCTCGGCTTGTGCTTGTTTATTTTTAAGCTCTTCTCTTAGAGTCACTGCTTCGGTAATATTTTGAAAGGTACCAAACAAACGTACACAGGAATCACCGTCAAATTCGGCTTCGCCAAATGTAGATACCCAAATGGTTTGATTTTTGGCTGTAATAATTTCAAGTTCTAGATGCCACTTTTCGCCGTGTTGTATAGCAAGCTCAACTGCTTTATTTATTTTATCTCTGCTTGTACCTTCTTTATAAAAGTTAACTGCAGATTCAATTTCAGGCTGATAGTTTTCATCAACTTGATGGATTTGTTTAGTTTGCTGACTCCAATAAATTTTATTATTAGTAAGGTCAACTTCCCACGTGCCTATATTTGCTATGCTTTCTAGTTTTAATAAGCTATTACTGTTTTTTATTAATTTTTCTTTAGTGATGCTGCGGGCTAGTTCTGCGCCTAACCACTGCGCAAATAACTCAATATAGTCGTAGGCGGCATCTGTAAATACTGGAGATTGATTGGCAGAAGAAAAATTTACAGTTCCAAATATATCGGTACCTATTTTAATAGGTGCCCCAATATATGACTCAAGTTTAAAGTTTTCATAGCAAGGATGGTCAGCAATTGCGCTTTGCGAGACGTTATGAAATGCAAGTGCAGAACCCGCACTAAGAGTGTGTACACAATAGGTACCGTCTAAATCAAATTGAGTACCTATTTCTAATGCATTATCTGGCGTAATGGCATGTAACACGGTATAGCAGTTTTTCTCGACCTTACTAATAATAGCTAAATCAAGGTTAAACACTTCAAGTCCAAATGCTAATAGTTGATGGGTTTTTCCATCAAAGTCTAAGTTTTGGTTAGATACTATGTCGTGAAATTGCCTAAGAAAATTCAATAGTAAACATCCTGTTGGTTTTAGAACTAAGTCTATAGCTTGATAAAGCACTAGTTTAACAAAAAAGTGAAATATATTTAGTTAATTATTACTTTATATAAACTTTTTCTAATTAAGCACAACTGATTTAAACACAAACTGCGAGTAAGTTGCTCGCAGCTTATTGTGTATATTAGTAGGTTGAGTTTGGTGTGTACTCAGGGTTGATATCGCCGTCTACTTCCTCTGGGTCAACATCGTTAATAAGCAGTGTTTCACGTACAGCTTCAATGTGATCAAGTACGCTTTGGTAGCGCTCGCCATATTCATATTTTGTCACCTCAATCGCTTTTGGCATGTAAGTAAAAGCTATTTTTAGGGCGTGGAGTGCTTCTTCGTTTATTTTTTCGCTCATAATATTCTCTTATGTGTAGGCTATAGCTAAGCTGAGTTCTGAATAATAAATCAATTTTTAGCGCTTGCTGCGTTGAATTTCCTTGCAATAGACCAGCTATTGACGCGTAAATTCGCCTTGTTTTCACCAAAAATTTCTAGCTAGAGAGAAACAGACTTAAATATCGTTATTATTTATAGTGTTTTTAAATCTCTTAACCAGAATTTAGGTTAGTTAATAAAATAACACCAAATACGATTCGGTAAAGACCAAAACTAACAAAAGTGAAATTTTCTAGAAAGCGTATGAATAGTTTAATAGTAAAATAAGCAACTATAAAAGACGTTAAAAAACCTACAGCAAGGGCAGTTAGGTCATCTAAGCTAAACAGTTGGTAATGTTTAAGTAAGTCGTACCCTGAGGCTGCTGCAAGTACAGGCAAACCAAGTAGAAATGAAAATTCAGCGCTGGCTTTTCGATTTAAACCACACAGCATGGCACCAACAATAGAACTCCCAGCGCGACTAGTCCCTGGAATTAATGCAAATACCTGTGCTACGCCAATCCAAAGGGCTTGTTTATAAGTAACTTGGGTTACATCGGTAGTTGTACAGTGAGTCTCTTTATAACTGCGCTCTAATAGTAAAAAAATCACACCGCCTACAATGAACATAACACCTACTACTGGTACGCTAAACAGTGTTTTTATTACATCACTAAATATAAAACCAATAATACCCAAAGGAATAAATGCAATGGCAACTTTCACCCATAAATTGAAATGTTTAGGGCTAAACTTGTCTTTATAGTTGGCTAGTACCGCTAAAATGGCGGCAAGTTGGATAATGACTTCGAAGGCGAGGTTAGTGTCTGTTGATTCAATGCCTAACCACTTTGACGCTACAATTAAGTGCCCAGTTGATGATATGGGTAAAAATTCTGTTATACCTTCAATAATACCTAAAATAATCGCGTTAATTATATCCACGGTTTACTGCTTCCTGAAAAATTAAAAAGCCCGAACTCGGCTTAACTGAAATGACGCATTACTGCGTACCTAAATTGCGAGGCGTAGCATAAAAGCTCTTAAAACAAACCAACAGTATTTTTAGACTTAATGTGTTTAATAAATTGCATTAAGTGTTAAATGCACAATATAATAACAATTGTTATCATTTGCATGTGCTGTTTTGTATATGTTTGGGCAAATTTAATGAGCGAATAATGAATAATAAAAAAACGTTTACAGCTACACGGCGAAGGCACCTAATTGCATGTGTGTTAGCGCTAATTACTGCGGTAATAATGATTCCGGGTATGACAACTTATTTACCGTTTCAAATGAATGAACAAATATTACTGCCTATTTTACTCTTTCCTGTTATTTGGACTGCGTTGTTTATTTATGCGTATTTGGCGCAAAAGGTATGGCAACCGTTTGTTGTAATGATTGCACTGTGTGTACTACATGGTTTATTGAGTTTTTGGGCGTTAACGCAGGGGCAGGGATGAAGTCGATTACTTTAAAAAAGCTATTTTTATTACATAGCTGGGTAGGAATTATTACTGCTGTACTGCTATTTGTTGTTGCATTTAGTGGGGCGTTAGCAGTGCTGTCGCGACCTGAGTTAAAAATATGGGCAAATCCAGAGCTACAATCTAGCCAACACGTTGCCAGCGCGCAAATTAATCGACTAGTAAACGAATACCATAAACAGGTGCCTAGTGAATTTGGTGAAAACATTCATGTGTTTTTACCAAGTGGACACAACTTTCATTTATTAACGTTGGTATTTGAATCCCACGATGGCGATGAAAACTATGACCAAGAGGTGGCCAGAGTATTCCAGTTTCATCCTGATACTTTGGCGCTGGAAAATACTTACTATGGGCCTAGTAAAGAGTTTTACGCTAATAAAAAAACAGATGCGCCAACCTACATAGGTGAGTTTCATGCAGATTTGCATTTAGGGCGACCAATTGGGTTAATTCTCACTGGTTTTTTAGGTTTAACACTTTTAGTAAGTGCAGTTACAGGCTTGTTTATTCATCGTAAATTGATAAAAGAGCTCTTTACGTTTAGGCGAGATAAAGGATTAGATATTGCAGTAAGCGATGCTCATAAGGTCATAGGTATTTGGGGCAGTGTATTTAATATTGTAATTGGTTTTACAGGATCATTTTTAGGGCTTGCGACCGTTATTTTATTACCAGCAGCTGCGTTTGTGAGCTTTGGTGGCGATCAAGATAAGTTAATAGAAACGTTTACCGCAATTCCTGAGCCGGTAGTTAGCCACATTAAGCAACCTACAAAAATAGACACTATTTTAGACAATGTGCATAGTCGTTACCCTGAAGCTGTAATTAGGGATGTCACAATAATGGCGCATAACGATGCGAATGCGCAGGTGTATTTGCGTTTGTTAGGTGGCGAGGCTGTTGCTTCTCAATTACTGCATTATAAAGGCAATGGTGAGTTTGTGCAGTCGATGAGTAGTTTTGGTGATATTTCAGGTGTTTCGATAAAAGTAATTGAGTTGATGTTTCCGCTGCACTTTGGGAACTTTGCAGGGGTGTTTGTAAAATTACTTTGGGTATTGCTTGGCTTAAGTACTGCGCTTTTACCTATTTCGGGCATGATGATGTGGCTAGCAAAGCGTACACGTGGCAGTAGCCCGTCGCTGAGTGTGCAGGCATATGCACGCTGGAATCGTTTTATTATTGGCAGTTGTGGAGGCTTGGTATTAGCAAGCTTTGTGTTATTTCCTTTGCAAGTTGTACTTAATTATACCGTTATTGGTGTGGCGCAAAATAGCTTTTTTGGACCCGTGTTTTTTTATACGTGGTTGGCATGGTTACTCTCAAGTGTATTGCCTGTAGGTTATAAAAACTATTTTAAGCTGACTCTTTTGCTATGCGGCGCTTCGCTTGCTTTGGTGCTGCCGCTCAATATTATATTTGGCGTGAGCAATGTTATTAACCTTAATAGCTCGCTTGTCGCGATAGTAGATATAAGCTTTATGGTGGTGGGTATCGCGTGTATTTTTGGTGCCTTAAAAATAAAAAACACACAAAAATTACAAGCAGAGGTACAACCCGCATGAACGAACTACTAATTATAATTGCCATGGTAAGTCTATTATTAATGATGCTCAATATACGCAAAAACACACTCACAATACCCACTAAAGCTTTTTTAAGTACACTGCTATTTAGTTTAGCGCTGATATGCTTTATGGGTGTTTACGGTATTTTAGGCGGTGCAATATGCACCGTTGTAGGAGCTATGTTAGCTGGTTTACTAACCGCAGTTATTGCGGGTAAAGCACCGCAATTATTAGGTTAAAGAATGCAGCTATTTAGCTAAAAAGGCCTTAGCAGTATCAATTCCCATGTTGTAACCACTATTAAGTATTTCAAACTTTTTAGTGGTACGCCCAACTTTAAAATTAGCCGGTGGTGCAATGATATTGATTTTGCAGTCATTAGGTGGATTCATAATAAAATCGATAGACTTATTATAAAAATTAGCCCTATCTAAGGTCGCTTGAACTAATGCAGGATAGTTTTTATACATTTTTTTAGTAAGCCAAGGTGCCTTACTTGGTTTTTTACGATAGCCTAAACATTGAGACAAAATAACGGTAATTTCGCGTGCACCCATTTCGTAAGCTTTTATAACCGGAATTGAATCAGCAACACCGCCATCGGTCATCGCTATGTCATTAATAATAGGGTAGTCACGATATGCAATGGGTATAGCGCATGATGCTTTTAATTGATGCACCATATCGGCGCTGGTGGCTTTTAAATAGTGTGCTTTGCCTGATTCGATTGCCGTAGATACAATATAAAACTCTTGTGGAGTTTGTTCGAATACCTCTGTATGAAGGCGTATTTCGCGAATTGTTTCTTGCCATAACCAATCTAAATCAAATAAATGACCACCTTTAATAAAGCGCGCTAAATTAATAAATTCAGGACGGCATGAATAGTCGGTAATCACTTTATAATTTCGCATTGGTTGTTTGCATAAAAATGCGGCTATATTAGTTGCTCCGGCTGAAACACCAAAATAGCGTTCAAACGGCTGGTATTGCTGTTTTAAAAACTCATCAAGCACACCTGCGGCAAATATACCGCGCATTGCACCGCCTTCAACGACGAGTGTGTTTTTATTATTGTTGTTCATGGTCAATCCTTTTTATTAAATTTGATGTTATCAACTCAGTCTAAAAAATGCGATAGAGATTACTAAATGTGTTGATAAATTAAAGCCTGGTACACATCGCGAAATTCACTGTTTTCTGGTAAGGTTTAGTATTACAAGGCTTTGTTAATAATAAAGAATAAGTATTTATGTTTGATCCTAGCGTAACCATTTTTGAAAGCACACAGAGTCAGCTTGCAGAAAGTCCTCTTTGGCATCCTATGCTGAACACTTTTTTTTGGGTCGATATAAATAAAAAATTACTTTTAAGCAAAAATATACACAGCAACAGCCAACTAAAAACCGTGAATATGCCCGATACGCTCAGTGCAATAGCGTGGATTGATGAGCAGCACTTATTGCTAGGGACAAGTACTGGTATATACAAATACCATATTAATTCAAGCACTCGCCATCTTATCCTTAGTATTGAAAATACACAGCTAAATCGGCGTTCAAACGACGGCCGTGCTGATCCATGGGGTGGCTTTTGGTTAAGTACAATGGATGTAAATGCTAAAAAAGGGGATGGTAAAATATACCGTTATTATAAAAACCAGCTTAAAGCCGTTGTAAGTGGTTTGAGTATCCCAAATGGATTGTGTTTTGATAAGCCCCGTTTACGCGGTTATTACTGCGACTCTTTAACGAGTTGTATTTATGTATTAGATTTGGATGAGAAAACTGGTGAGCCTTGCGCTGAGCCACGTGTTTTTTATCAATTTAATAATACTGATGTTGACCCCGATGGCTGCGTAACCGATAAATTAGGTAATTTGTGGCTAGCTGTTTGGGGAATGGGATGTGTTATGTGTTTATCCCCAAGCGGTGAGTTAATTAAAACAATAAAGCTTTGTGCATTAAAACCGACATGCACCGCCTTCGGTGGTGAAAATGCTGAGTTGCTACTTGTTACATCGGCATTTGATGAAGCGATTAATAATACTGTTGGTGAACAAGGCGCTGTATTTCAGATCTCCGGTATAAAAAACGGGCAGTTTGAGCCGCCCGTTTTACTGTAACTTGTAATTTTCAGTGATGATTAGCTTTTAGGCGTAACCCACATAACACCCACTTCTTTTTTAGTTACTAAAACCTCAGTACCGGCGATAATTGGTTGCTCACTTTTGAGTTTCCAGCTGATACCAGAGTATTGATGTGTAGTTAAACCTTGCTCTGTTACATCGCTAGTAAGTACAAAAGTAAGTTCAGCAAAATCACTATTCACTTGCTTCTTATCTACGCGATTTTGCATTTGTTTTAATGGTTTCCAAAGTGCAACGGCCAAGCCTGCTGTTACCACTGTGTTACTCCAAAGTGCAGTGGTTAATGAGTCAGGTAAAATACCAAAACTCATTAATAATCCTGTGAGGAATAACGATAATCCAAAAAACAATAAAATAAATGTAGAAAGGCCAAGTACTGCTACTTCTATTATTAAAGCAACAATACCAATTACCATAAGTGTTTGCGGTAAATTTTGCGTAATAAAATCCATACAAACCTCTTTATTTAGTTATTAACCCAGATGCTTTTTATTTAAGCTATTAATAATTGCCATACCTTGGGCAACCATTGAGCTTGCATCTGTCGCGTTATCTGGCAGTAATACAATTGATGACTCACGAGCAATCGCTTCTTTAGCTGCAATTGCTTTAGTTGCCAGATCTAGCTGTATTGCTTTTTGACCTTGTTCTGTATCTGCGGCTTCACCTACTTTGATAAGCGCATTTGCCTGTGCTTCTGCAACCGTCGTAATAGCTGTTGCTTCACCTTCAGCACGTAAAATTTGCTCGGCTTTGTCGGCTTCAGCAGCAAGTACTTGTGCTTGTTTTTTACCTTCAGCAACGTTGATATTTGCTTGGCGATCACCTTCTGACTCTAAAATTTGAGCTCGTTTAACACGCTCAGCTTTCATTTGTGCTTCCATAGCTTCCATAATAGAGTTAGGCGGCACAATATCTTTAATCTCATAGCGAAGTACTTGGATACCCCAAGGCTCAGATGCTTGGTTTATAGCTGCAACAATGTTGGTGTTAAGTAGATCACGCTCTTCAAATGTTTTATCAAGCTCCATTTTACCTAATTCTGAACGCATAGTTGTTTGCGAAAGTTGTACAACTGCAAAGGTATAGTCGTCAACGCCATACGTAGCTTTGTACGGGTCTAATACTCTAAAGTACAGTACACCATCAACTATGAGTGAGATGTTATCTTTAGTAATAGCTGATTGCGATGGTACGTCTTGAGCTTGTTCTTTTAAGCTACGATCAGCCGAGATTCTATCAATAAATGGAATAATAAAGTTAAGGCCAGCTTCTTTAGTTGATTGGTATTTACCAAAACGTTCGATTAACCAGGCGCGGTTTTGTGGTACAAATTTAACGCTACTTTTTAAAAGCACGATAACAAAAACTAGTAAAAAAGCCTCAACAGTAAAAACTATATTGAGAATTTGTGTGACTGGATCCATTTAAACATTCCTTATAATAATTAAACGCTGAGTAGTTGTATTGTTTATAATTTCAGCGTGTATAGATTATCACTACAGAGAACTTTAAACCACTAAAACTCGCTGCAGTGCGCCACCTTAGTCGGTTTTTAAAAACTAGCTATTTTATTTCTACCTGTTTCTTTTGCGTTATAAAGGGCTATATCGGCGTTAGTTATAACCTCTTTGGGTTTTGTTTTGTGATTGGGTATGAAGCTATAAAACCCAATGCTTAAAGTGAGGTATTTACTGACAGTTGAAAAGTTATGTTCAATTGCGAGTTCTGCGATTTTTTCCTGAATAAGAACAGCAAACCTTTGACAGTGTTCTGTGTCGACTGCAGGTAAAACTATCGCAAATTCTTCACCCCCGAAACGAGCTGCTAGATCACCTTCGCGTTTACAAATATTGTGTAGCGCTTTGGCCACTCGCTTTAGCACTTCATCACCAAGCTGATGCCCATAGTTATCGTTATAACGCTTAAAAAAATCAATATCACACATAATTAAACTAATGGGTTCCTTATTACGTGCACAGCGCTTAATTTCGCATTTTAAAGTCTGATCAAAACAGCGTCTATTAGCAATGTTTGTAAGGCCATCAGTATTGACTTGTTTATTGAGTTTTTGGTTGGCGTTAATGAGTTGCTGCTGAGTTTGTTGAAGCTCTTGCTTATAATTTAAATTTTTGAAAGCATTAGCAAGCATTTCACCTACTAACCTTAGGCGAATAAGGTCTAAATCTGTCCAATCTCGCTTTTGAACAACACAATCACAGCCAATAAAGCCAACCAGTTCTTTGTCATAACGTAATCCAATGCAAAGTACCGATTTTATTTCTTGTCGCTGGAAAATCGTTTTTTCGCTCATTGCTTGAATTGGGAGCAACGTTACATCATTCACTCTGAATAAGTGGGTACGGGCCATCGAACTAAAAAAATAAGGGAGGTCGCTTTTTAAAAGGTTTTGTAAGTCGTCTTTAAAAGCTTTGATACCATCATTGACCCATTCGTGAGTGTTATTAATAGTTTTACCATCTTCGGAAAACTTAAAAAGATAACTCCTATCGGCATTGCAAACCGTACCGACTGCTTTTAATGCATAGTTGATATGCTTATCAACATCGTCATTTTGAATATCAATTAAGTCAGTTGAGATGTTCGATATAATATTATCAAAATCATATTGTTCATCCACGTTGTTATTTAGTATATCGATAATAATAATGGAGTTTGAATTAGGTAAATTTGCAAATTTTACGTTGAGTAGCAATTTGGATGATTGTTTCGATAAAATAAACTGGCATTGGTTATTTGCCGTAAAATAATCAAAGAATAGCTCCTCGATCAACAGATTTTTTTTACTGTGATGATTGGTTAAAGTGATGTGTGATAAATCAGTTTTATAAAAATGTGATTGGTCTTTTAAGTCAAACAAGTCCTGTGCCTGGCTGTTAACTTTAAATATATCTTCATTGGCATCATAAAGTAATACACAAAACGGCAATAACTCCAAGTTTTGCCATGCTTCTTCTGATAGGTTATTACTCACTCAACTCTCCATGTGTCCAAGCCATAATTAAATTCTTTTTCTTTACTAACTATTAGCACATTTTTTTTGATTTACTAAGTTTTTAGTGCGTTTGCGGGCAGTACGTATTATAATTGATACTGTATATCATTACCCATTTCTACTCTAAGCCATCTTTGGCTTATTTGCACTTTAAGTATAGGTTATTCAAGCATTTCATGACAGAAATCACTACACACCAAGCTTCTCGTCGTCGGTTACTCATTGCTTTAGCAATTACGTGTTCGTTTATGGTAATTCAGGTTATAGGTGCTTATTATTCTAATTCGCTTGCTGTTCTTGCTGATGCGGGGCATTTGTTTGTTCACAATAGCTCGTTATTCATCGCACTGATAGCATCAAGTCTCGCTATTCATTTTGCCAAAACCTATAACGATGGCCATCAACGAGCAGAGCTTTTTGGTGGCCTAGTGAACGGGTTTTTATACCTAGCAATCAGTTTAATTATTTTGTATGAAGGTGGTGAGCGCTATATACACCAACATGAAGGAAATGAGCTGGCTATCAATAGTTATTTAATGTCGGTTATTGCTGCTATTGGTTTTTTATTTCATGGGGCTGCTGCATGGGTTTTATATAAAGGCCGCAAAGCGAGTATTAATGTTTACGCGGTATTTTTACATTCATTCTTTGATTTGATTTCTACCGTATCGACATTTGTGGCTGGTATTCTTATATATTTTACGGGCTGGGTTGTTATCGATATTTTATCGAGCATGTTAATCGCCTCTTTCGTGTTGTTTACCGGTGTTAAGGTCATTATTAGTTGTATAAAAGGTTTACGCTTAAATAAGGCCAAACTCCCTAAAGTTACTGATATTGAAAGTGAAATTACAGATATGGAGCATGTTCACAATGTCCATAATGTCACTGTAACGCGTAAATATAAGGGTGTAGTAGTCGGGGCGCACGTTGTACTTAAAGAGCATTGTACTATTGAAAAACACGATGAAGCATGTCGTATGAAGGTAGAACAACTGTTAGCTGAAAAATTTAATGTACGCAATAGTGTATTACAAATAGAAAGCCACGAATGCCATCACATCCATTAGTAGCATCTAATTAATATAAAAGCGTGTAATAATGATTAGCACGCTTTTAATGTTTCAAATCAAATCAAATCAAATCAAATCAAATCAAATCAAATCAAATCAAATCAAATCAATGATATTGCTAAAACAATCGCTTTTACGTAAGTCTTTAGCATCCATTGGCCTTGCAAAGTAATAACCCTGCAATACATTGCATCCAATTCCAGTTAAAAAGAGCATCTGTTCGCGCGTTTCTACTCCTTCTGCAATACAGTAAAGATCTAGGTTTTCGGCCAATGAAAGAATGGTCTTAATAATCGATTCATCCCCTTTATCTATACCAATACTGTTTACAAAGCTTTGATCTATTTTAATAACATTAATAGGAAATTGGCTTAAGTAGGTGAGTGATGAGTATCCTGTACCAAAATCGTCAAGCAGTAATTTAAACCCAGCAGCTTTTAGGTTTTGCAGCTGTTTGGCTGCTTTAAGCTTATCTTCTAATAAAATACTCTCTGTTATTTCGAGCCTTAATTGTCTTGGATGAACTTGAGAGTCCGCTAATATAGCCATTAACCGCTGTGTTATGTTTGTTTTTAAAATGTGTTTAGGCGATAAGTTTAAAGATATATAAAACAACGGGTTTTCGCTGAGTATAGGCGCAAGTTCAATTAGTGAACGGTGCAAGGCTTGCTCAGTAAGAAGTTCTATTAAACCGGTTTCCTCAGCTACAGGAATAAAAAGAGCTGGAGATATTAACTGGCCTTCATTTTTCCAGCGCATGAGTAACTCCACGCCATTTATTGTTTTCTCTTCTATGTCGATAATAGGCTGGTAGTGATTAAAAAATCGGTTGTCTTTTACTGCATCTTTTAAATCATTTTCAAGCAGTAACTTTTGTTTTATTAGCTCATTCATTTCATCGCTAAAAAACTTAAAGTCGTTTCTCCCGCCTTGCTTAGCGTGCATCATTGCAACATCGGCATTACGGATGAGTATATCTGTGGTTACAGCATCGAATGGGTATAGAGCTACGCCAATACTTGCTGAGATATTAATAGAGAAGTCTTCAATAATTACTTTATTAGCTAATTCATTACTAATTTTTCTTACGGTATCGCGAAGAGATTGGAGTGATTTTATATTTTGAATCAGCACTAAAAATTCATCACCACTTTGGCGGCCAAGTATAGCGTTTTCGCTAAGCATACCGCTTACTCTTTGGGTAATATTACATAACAACTTGTCACCCACTGCATGACCAAAAGAGTCATTAACAGGTTTGAACTTATCTAAATCAATAAATAATAATGCGCATTGGGTATTGTTTTTATCGGCATATTTAATCGCCTTTTCAATGTTTTGATACATTAAACTACGATTAGGTAGATGCGTTAGAGGGTCAAAATTAGCCAAATAGCGCAGTTCGTTTTCAGCACGTTTTTGTTCAGTTAAATCTGTAATAACAATCACATAGTAACTTGCAGTGTCTTTTGTTACAGCTGTGGCACTTATATGTATTGGGTGTTCGTTATTTCTTGCTGTTCTTATATAAACATCACTTTGCCAGTTTTCAGTTGGTTTTAATTTTTTTAAAATACTAGCAAACTCTCTGCACTTATCTTTACCAATTGCTTTAATAAACAATTTAGGGCTAATTTTGGTGGCCGTTTGCTCGTTTGAAAATGTTTCAATAAAACTATTGTTCGCAGAAAATGGCATTAAACGCTTATCGAGTATAAGTAACCAATCGTTTATTTGGCTAAACGCTTCACCTAAAATTTTTGCTTGTTGCTCATTAGCTCGTTGCTCGGTGATATTGGTATATATGCCAGAAACATATAGAGGCTCATTTGTTTGAGGATCGTATATAACTTGCCCTGTATCTTGATACCAGAGCCAATGGCCATTTTTATGCTGTAAACGGTAAGTTGCTTGCCAGTTTTGTTGTTTTTTGTATTTGAAGTAGTTTTCCCATTGGTTTTCAAAACGACGTCGATCGTCTGGGTGTATAAGCGCTAAAAATTGATCTATATGCACGCGTTCAGGTAAGTCTGTATAGCCTAATTCACTTCCCCTGAGCGTATTTACGGAAGCGTCTTTAAAATTATAATCCCATACGCCGCTTTTATTATTTTTAAGCGCGAGTTCTGTTTGCTTTTGCGAATGAATAGTCGCTCTATGGGCTTGTTCAATTGCTACTCGGCGGCTGCGATACTGCCAAAAAATAAAAAATAACACCCCAAGTATTAAAATAATGTAGGTGGCTATAGCAATGGGCGATCTCCAAGGAGCATACGCCACGTTGATATTAAGTGTTGTAGGCTCGCTTGTAATAATACCATCACGATTATGTGCTGATATTTTTAGTGAGTAATTACCAGGTTGAAGCTTTGTGAAAAACACTTGATTAGATTGTAAATCTTCATATGTAAGAGACGTAGGCCCTGAAAGGATTACTTTATAATATGCTTTATCAATATTAGGGTAAGAGAAGTTAGAAAAGCTAACCGTCAATCCCATGTCTTCATAATTTAATTCAAGTGGTTTGCTAAGGTATTTATGAGGATTGTAATTGAGTTCCCTAGTAAGGAGGCTAATATCAGTAATGGCTAGATTACTTTTTTGTAGTTGTTCTTTTTCATTAAAGTCTATCGGGTCAAGAAGTAAGGCTCCAGCATTGCTGCCGAACATAAGCCTGCCATCGCTTAGTGTTGCTGCCGCTATTGGTGTAAATTGGTTTATATTCAAACCGTCTTTTACTGAAAAACTCACTACATTGAGAGTATCTAGGTCTATTTGATACAGACCATTGTCGGTACTTGCCCATAAAAAGCCGTTTTCATCAGGAAGTAGTGAATAGATAGAATCAGTATTAAACGAATTTTTTAATCCTATATAGTGCTTTCTTTCATAAGTAACGGGGTCAACGCCGAGCAAACCTTCGTGAGTGGTTGCTAACCATAAAATGTTTCGTTTTGAGTCTAAGTAAAAGTTTTCTACAGTGTAAAAAATATCTTCTTTAGGATTAAAAGACTGAAATATAGTCGTTAAAGTTTTCGTTTTTTCGTTGTACCTAAGGAAGCTTTTTGATGTGCCAAGTACAAACTCTTCAGGATGTGTGTCGAGGTGTTTATAAAAAGCGTAAGAAAATAAAGGATCGACTTGCTCTTTGAGCCCCTTAATAATTCTTGTTTTTCCTGTTGTTTCATTAAAAACATAAAAATTATCATCCGACATAAATGCATATGTGTCTGCAGATAACTGGGCAAAGCCAAATAAGTTGGATTGGTTAATTACATCTTTTTCTGTGTCTTTATTTTCAATAATTTTACCCGTTTGTTTATCAAACAGTTTAAAACCATCGAAAGTAACAAGCCAAAGGAATTGATTATCACCAATTGAAGACGCAAAAATATCATAAACGGCAGATGCCCCGTATATTGCTTTTGAGTCGGTTGAGCTCAGATATACATCACTTTTATTTGTTGCTTTGTCGTACCGTGCAATTCCATCTTCTGTTCCTAACCAAATAATATTATTTTTGTCTTGGTAGGTGGCATGAATAGTATTGTTACCGGGTAAAGTAATGTGTTTAAACCGTCGGGTTTTAATTGGCCATGTAAACACGCCCTGGGTTCTAGATGCGAGCCAAAGTACGCCGGACTTATCAACCATTAGATCGTTTATTGAGTTTTCATTAATATTAAACTTACTTTTTTCATAATTTAATACGAATTCTAGTTCTTTGGTTTCGCGGTGATAACTGAACAATCCACTTTCGGTTGCTACAAACTCCCCGTAAACAGTATTGGCATAATCCCATATATTATAATCAGGAATTAAAGTTGTAATATTTGCTGCAGATATATTTTTGGTATTATCGAATGCTAATTGATACATGCCTTCAACAGTACCAACAAGTAGTCCTAATTCATTATCAACACTTAAGAATTTGACGTTTACATTATCTATCGTATTTTTTTCAGGGGGATGAAGAGGTATTTTTACAAGTTCTGAATTATCTATATTTGCAGTGTATAAACCATCATTTGTACCAATATATAAAGTGTTTTTATATATTGTTAATGACCGAATGTAGTCACCTTTATTTGGCAGGGTTAGCTTAAATGTAAAGTGTTTACTCGTCTCATCAAATGTATATATTTGGGCATCTATGGCGAAGTAAAAAGTACCTTGTTGCTGAGTCATTGCAGAGATTGGAGAGAACATTTTTTGTTCTTTATCTATTTGACCAGAATAGATTTTTTCGGTTTTTAAAGTGAGGGGATCTATTATATAGGCACCAGAAAGATCTGTTGAGACAATGATTTTTCCGTCTTCGGCTTTAAATAATGCATAAATATAATGTTTATCCAGGCCAAAGCCGCCACTAAAAGTTTTTACATTATAACCATCAAAACGGTTTAAACCCTGTTGGGTTGCTATCCAAATATAACCAATATCATCCTCTTGAGTCTGCAAAACGTAACTTTGCGATAGGCCTTCGTCAGTAGAAATTCGTTGTAATTGCTGAGCATAGTTTTGTGATGCAAAAGTGCTTTGGATGCATAGTAAAAAAGTAATGGTGATATGAAAAAAAAATTTGCTCAAACGCACTTATAAACACTCTCAGTGGAAGATAGGATGATGCATAGGTAGATAGTAAATATAGCATAAGTTTTTATTTTTTAATTACAAATAATATACATAACGCTAAAAGTTCTATTTTTAAATAGTGAGCTACTCTATACAGATAATAGTAAATGCTTAGAAGGAGAGTATAGTGGTTTTCTCTAATGTTGATGCAAAAAACAGCGTGTTATTAGTTATAGACTTACAAGAGTTGCTTGCTCCTGCAATTAAAGATTTTCCGAATATTTTAAAAAGCACATTGCAGTTAGCTCAAGCGGGTATTATTCATGGCGTTCCATGTTTAGTAACGGAGCAATATGTGAAAGGTTTGGGCGAGACTAATCAGCAAATTAAAAATACGTTATCTAATGCCACGTATTTTCATAAAACGTACTTTAGTGCGTGTGCAGAGCCTGGTTTTGTTGATACGTTAAAAAGCCATGGTAAAAAGCAAGTTGTTGTTGTGGGAACTGAAGCACATGTGTGTGTTTTACAAACATGCTTAGATTTAATAGAAAATGACTTTGAAGTTATTATTGTTTACGACGGAGTTGGTTCGAGAAACCCGCAACATAAAAATTTGGCGATTGAGCAGCTACGTCAAGCTGGAGCTGTAATTTCATGCGCTGAAATAGTTATTTTTCAATGGACAAAAAAAGCTGCTACGCCTACTTTTAAGAAAATACTGCCTATAATTAAGTAAGGCTTTGAACATTTTTATATAACGTGGATGATATTTATTAGGAGAGTTGCTCCAATTTAGGTGTTGTGACGTACATATATTAATGTGTTTAATACACTACAAATTTTATTAAAGGGTTTTATGTCTAGTGTCACTCGGTTATTTATCATAATTTTTAGTCTTCTATTTGTTGAATCCATAGGGATTGGTTTGTATTTTGGGACGTTAACCCAAGCATTTATTGTTGGACTACCACTTTGTTTACTCCCTATCTGGTTACTTAAAACACAGCCAGATAACCCTATCACTGCACATGTAGTTGCAGCTGCAATAATGATGTTTTCTTTTTTACATATTCAGCAGGCTTTTGGGTTAATCGAAGTACATTTTGAAATATTTATCTTAATGGCTGTACTTATAATGTTTGTACAGTGGCGAGTGTTTATTACCGCTATTATTTTTGTAGCGGTACATCATTTATCTTTTTATTATTTACAAACTCAAAATACGGGTTTTTACGTATTTGACCCTGATAGACTCGCTTTTACTACGGTGCTAATTCATGCTGGATACGCAATAGTTGAAGTATTAGTTGCAGGCTATATTGCAAAAACGCTGCAACGGGAACGTCGTGCGGGCTTATCTTTAAGTTATGCGACAGAACAAATAATGAAAGATCCTGAAAACATTAAACTCTCTCTTCGCGCGGATGACACTAAAAGCGAAGCTGTAGCAGGATTTAACACATTACTAGATTACTTATCTGATGTTATTAAACAGGTACAAACTCAATCAGAATCATTGCAAAAAAACTCACAAGAGCTTATTGATGTTCACGATCAGTTAGCGAGTGGAGCGGTTCAACGTACGCAACAAACCGATGATATTGCTAATTCTGGCGCTCAAGTTGCCAATGGCTTTAAACTTGTAGAAGAAGAAAGTGAGGTGCTTAAGCGCCAAGTTGACCATATTACACAATCTGCAGGTGATGCATTAAAAGAAGTGCTTCAAACAGACGCTAAAAGTAGAGAGTTGTTAACACTGCTTAATCATACCGAAGAAAAAATAAATCACTTAGTGGCAGCTGGCGATGTTATTTCAGGGCTTCTTAATGAAATATCAGGCATTGCTGAGCAAACAAACCTACTTGCTTTAAATGCAGCTATTGAAGCTGCCCGCGCAGGCGAACACGGTCGAGGTTTTGCTGTTGTTGCTGATGAGGTAAGATCTTTGGCTAACCACAGTAAAGCTACAACAGATAAAATTAGTCTTACATTAAAAGATCTTGTTAATAATAGTAAAACGTCAACGCAATCAATGAGTCAGTGTGTGAGTTTTGTAGTTGATTTAACAAGTATTAGTGCTGCAATGAAAGAGAATATTTCAGCAATGAGCGAGCAAATAGCCGCAGTATCTTCAAGCTCTGACTCAGTTGCACAAGTTGTAGCGGAGCAGGCAGGTAATACCGAGTTAATAGCAAGCAGTACTGATACTATGCGCCAAAATCAGTACCAAGATACGCAAATAGTGCAGCAGTTAACCGCTAAGGTGCAGTTAATCGATGTAAGTATTGATGTATTAGAGCAAAGCATTGCCAAGTTTAAATAAATCGAACTCTTTTGTATTTTCGCTTATAGCTATATGGCTTGTTTGTGTTGTTGCAGGGTTAGTTTATTTTCAGTTAGAGCAACTTAAACCGTTTGATAGCTCAAAAGTTTTATTGCAAAAGCACTGGTTTAATAACTTTAAAAAGCAATTGGACTGGGTTGACACTAATGAAGCGTCGTTAGTGCTTATAACAGAAAAAAACTGCGGGTGCACCATACAGGCTAAACCACATATTTCATCGTTGAGCTCTTTTGCTGCCAATAAAGCTATGAAGGTTGTACAAGTTGAATTAACACCAAAGCTTAAACACGTTATTCCGGCAACGCCTGCCGCCGTTATTATTAATAAAAACGGTGAGTTTGTTTATGCCGGTCCGCTCTCTGAAGGATTAGCGTGTGCCCAAGGAAGTGGCTTTGTTGAAACTGCGGTCACTAATTTAGCTGCAGGTTTTAATTCCAACCTTTTAATTACGCAAACCAAGGGGTGTTACTGTGTAAACAATGCATAAATAACGTGCAGAAAAAATTAAAGCTCGCACTTGAATTAACAGGTTCGAGCTTTAATATTGATTAAATTGTAACTAAGCCATAAATACCTAATGACACAAACACACAAGCAGCAATAGCACGTACGGTGTTTAGAGATATTCTTTTTAGTAATGCATTACCAGCATATATAACAGGCACGTTAGCAATTAGCATACCTAACGTGGTTCCTACCGTTACCCAAAACACAGACTGATATTGTGCGCCTAGCAACACTGTTGCTATTTGTGTTTTATCACCAATTTCTGCAATAAAAAATAATACAAAAGCGACTAAAAAAGCCCCGTAGCTATCGTATTTACTACTTACATCTTCGTCTTTATCTGGAACTAATAGCCAAAGGCCAACAACAATAAAGCTGATGTTTACAAGCCAAGGTAAATATTCAGAAGAAAAACTATTACTTAACCACTGCCCAAACCACGCTGATAGGCCATGATTGAGTAAAGTTGCGGCTAAAATACCAAGAATAAGTGCGCCTTTATTACGAAAACGGGCAGCTAACAGGAGCGATAAAAGCTGGGTTTTATCGCCAATTTCGGCAAGAGTGACAGTGACGGTTGAGGTTAAAAAAACTTCCATTATTGATTCTTACAGGCGGGAATACTAAACCAAGGCAAACAACTATCTCCCGCCATGAGGATAGTGTCTACCTAGGTCTCGCCGATAACGCTTGCTACAACATTACAAACTTACCATGCACATGAGGTGCAATTATGTTGATAAGTTTACTCATTACTGAGCGGGCTACTCCCCTAAGAGGCGGCCATTATTCCATAACTTTATTTTTAGGTAAATATAGTTAAGAGAACAAATACCATATTCTAATAAATAATTTATATTTATTAGTGAGGAAGCTATTGATAACAATTGTCGTTTAGATTAGTATGCATCTATTGAATGTAATTAACACGGTTTGTATTGATGTATATTTGTCTTTGTCACGGTGTGACTGATAAAAAAATTGAGCAAACAATTGACGATGGTGCAACGACCATGCGTGAATTAACCAAAGAGCTTAAAGTAGGCAGCCAATGCGGTAAGTGTTGTGGTTGTACTAAAAAGATCCTTAATCGCAGACTTATTCAAATTGCGGATGTAACGGATCAAGTTGCTTAATTACATATAAAATTTAGATATAAAAAAAGCAGCTTTTTAGCTGCTTTTTTTATATCTACTACTATTTACAATTGAGACTGTAAGTAGTTTTTAATGCCCGTATTTTTAATAAGTAATTGTTGGGTTTCTAACCAGTCAATTTGCTCTTCCTGTTCATTTAAAATGTGATCAAGGGCTTCGCGGGTAATGTAATCTTTTTTACTTTCAGCCAGCTTAACTGCGCTACGTAACTCATCAATAGTATCGAGTTCAAAACTCATGTTAGCAGCAATCATTTCTTCGCTGTTTTCACCAATACGTAATCGGCCTAAGTCTTGAAGATTTGGTAAGCCTTCTAAAAACAAAATACGTTCAATTAAACGATCAGCGTTTTTCATTTTTTGAATTGATACTTTGTAGTCTGCTTTATCAAGCTGTGTAAAGCCAAAATCTTTAAACATACGTGCATGTAAAAAGTATTGGTTAATACCAACAAGCTCATTAGCGAGTACTTTATTAAGCGCTGCAATAACGTCTTTATCGCCTTTCATAATATGCTCCTACTAAGCCATTTGTGCTTGATGATAATTTTCAGAACCAATTTTATCAATTAGACCAAGTTGTTGCTCTAACCAGTAAACATGATCTTCTTCGGTATCAAATAACAGCTTTTCTAAAATGCTACGAGATTGATAATCTTGTTGTTCTTCACATATTGCGATTACGTCTTTAACACACGCAACTACTTCAAGCTCTAGTGTTAAATCGTTTTGCATCATGCTTTTTACATCGTTACCGATAAGTAAATCACGGCGCTTAGTCATATTTGGTACACCTTCTAAAAACAAGATGCGCTTAATAAGCCAGTCTGCGTGATCTTTTTCTTCTTCCATTTCGTGGTTAAGGCGCTCGTATAGTTTGTTTAAACCCCAGTCGTCATACATGCGCGAGTGTATAAAATACTGATCGATTGCTGCTAATTCGTTAGCTAACAATGTATTAAACGCATCGATTACTTTTTGATTACCTTTCATGATAAATCGCCTCAACTATTTCAATTGTATGCAGTGTAGTACATATAGCCTATATTGCAAGTTTTCTCTATAAAAATCATTGCGTTACTATTGGTTTTGATTCTTATTTAAGTTTGCGTTACTGCTTGGTTTATGGACAGTTTTTTATTTGTATTAGCATCTAATACAAGATCATGATTGTTAGGGCGTATTGAACTTTGGTGGTTGAATTTACAGCAGTGTGTTTGGTTTTTAGGCAAGGCAGTGCCTATGTAGTGTGGTTATTCCCCATAAATAGGCGATAACGCAGCATAAAGACCAAACATGCGCTGCCCAAAGGGTTCTTTCTAGGGGCGATTAACTTTTTGTTGCTCGGTTTTTACTTAGCCCACTAGGTTACAAACCTCGCGCCGCAATTTAATCGCCTCTAGATTGAACAAATCTCAATCCACAAAGATCAACACGCCCTAAATAAAAAGTGAGACGTTTATTTATGCGGGATTTGTTGAGCATATAGGCATGCAGGGCATGCCTATAACGTGCGCTTATTTGTTAAAATTGATATTTAGCACCCAGCGTTGCGGTTGTGCCTAATCCTTTAATGTTATATCCACCGTAGGTGTAAGCCTGTGCGCGGGCAGGGTAGTAATCACTATTGAATAGGTTTTCGATACCAAAATAGCCACTCCACCTGGCGTTAACGTTGTACTGACCACTTAAATTAAATGTGTTGTAGCTACTAACAGGGCCCTGATCGCCAGAGTATTGGCCCTGTGCATTTTTATCAAAGCGCTTTCTGTCACCTACATATAAAAAACTCATTGCAAGTGATAACTTTTCGTTAGTTTGCCATGTTAAATTAGCAGTGGCTTTCGGTGGGTTGATTTGTTTTGCCCCTAAATATTCATCCGCTTCGGTGTTTTTACCTTCTACGTAGCTGTATGTAGCGCTTAATTTAAGATCTTGATTAATAGTATAATTAACTAAACTTTCGTAACCCCATATTTCTTGCGGTGCGCGTACGGGTTCGTAAACACCCGTTACTTCGTTAAATTCATTACTGGTGCCAAGCTCTGAAGTACTTCTGTACAGTGCAAATTCAAAACGAACGTTTTCAAACTGTGAAGTAAAACCAACTTCGTAGTTGTCGATTATAGATGCTTGTGTCTGAATAAGTGCAATATCGTCAACGGTTGCAGCGCGAAGCAAGCGCCCAATATCAGAAATATCAGAGCCCTGTGAATAACTAAAAAATGGGCTGAATGCATCTGTTAAATTGTATTTTATGCCTGCATTATACGTTGTAGCGTCATAGTTTATGGTATCACCACGCACATTTAATGGGACTGAGCATTGCGAAGGGGTTCTACACAGTTTTAATGTTTGGTAGTCACTTACGCTCAAATCAATACTTTCGTTTCTTACACCTGCTTTTACAATAATATCGTCGTTTATTACCCATTTGGTTTGTAAAAAGCCAGCCACACTTTCCATGTCCATTTCTGGCACCCACACACGGCCATCCACTAAAGGTTGTGATGTTTTATCGTTTAAGGCATCAATACCGTAGATTAAGGTGGCTGTTACGTTTTCAAAATCAAACTGACTATTAAATGTAGCCCTTGCACCTTGCTTGTCTGATTTTATAACCGATTGACCACCGCTATAACCTTCATCAAGATTAGCTAGGTTAGTGGAGAAAAAGAATACGTTTTCTATATCTTGTTTATAAAGATCGAGGGTCATTTGTGTGTTTTCAAACAACGAGTAATCAACATATTTTAGGGTTATATTTTTGTTGCCTTCTGGGCCTTGCGGCTTACCTTGTTTTTGAAGCTCTAAGGGGACGTGTATAGCGTAAGTTTTTTCTCCTATATTGCCATCACCAGTAACATCGCCTAAATCAGTTTTTTGCTGTGAGCTGAAATAGTTATAGCTGAACTGCAGTTGCTTTTCGTCGTCAAAATCATAAGTTAGTTTGGTAAAATAGTTTTGAGTCTCAGAGTCTGATAAACCGTATTGTAAGCCTAAAATATCGCCCTGTGCATCGCGTTGTACGCCGTTTTCTTCATAGCTTGCCGTTAACAGGTAGCTTAGTTGGTCGAGCTTACCGTTTACTGCGGCTGATACTCTACCGCCGCCACTTTCTGCTAACTTAACAGCGCTAAAGCGGCTTGAAATACTTATTTCACCTTCAGGTTTACCATCACTGCGAGCCTGTTTGGTTATGTAGTTAATAATGCCACCTGAGGCACCATTACCATAAATAGACGTTGCGCCTTTTATGACTTCAATGCGCGCTATGGCACTTGCATCAAGTGTTTTTACGCCTAAAGAACCATTACGAAGAGGGGTTGATTGCGGTACGCCATCAATCATTATTAATGGCGCACGGCCGCGTAGTGTTTGTCCTGAATTACTTGAACTGCCTGTATCTGGGGCAAGCCCTGGAACCATTTGCGCGAGTAAACTTCCCAATTCTGAGCTTACTTTTAAATGCTGTTGTATTTGTTGCTGATTAATAACGGTGATAGATGCAGGTACTTCGTCAATGCTTTCTGATATGCGGCTGCCTGAAACAATGACATGCTCAAATTGATCAGAATTGTATTCATTTTTATTATTTTCATTTGCTAACGAGTTAGTACTTATTGCAACAGCAATAAGGCAAAGCGAAGTTTTTAACATGGGGTGTCTTAGTTGATAATAATTTACGTAATGGTAATTATTATCAACTAATGACGCAAGTGTTAATGAGATTTATTTCCATTTATGGCGTTTTAACCAAAAGTATACACCGCTTACAATAAAAAATGCGAGTGAAAGGGCTATTAATAACCATAAAAACTGCACGATAGGACCTGCAAAATCACCAATGTGAAACTTATATTTGAAGTTCCATGCTTGTGTTGTGAAGTTTGTTTTACTGGCGTCAAATGAGTTTAATACTTTACCCGTAAATGGGTTAGTCCAAACCCAGCTGTAAGCGTGACTTTCGCCAGGGTTTTGCATTCTCAGTGCAATTGCTTCGTCATCCTTTTTAGGTAAGTAAATTCTATATAATTTACCGTCTGGAAATACGTTCTCTGCATTTTTAATTGCTTCATTGTAGTTTAAAGTAGCTTGAGAAGGGGTTATTACTTTTGGTGCTTTAGGTCTTTGTTCTACCTTGTTTAAGGTCACAAATTCTAATACCGATTGAGTTTGTGTTTTCCAGTTAAATGCCATACCAGTAAAGGCAATCAGCATAAGCGGTATAAAAAAGTAAACACCAAGCACTGTATGTAATTGATACATGAGCACTCTAAATTTGGCTTTTGGTTTTATAGCTAAACGTTTAACTCTGTTTTTGGGCTTTACCCATAAATAAAAGCCCAGTAATACATTTATTAAAAGTAGCAATGCACATACCGACATCCAATTTCGAAAGGTTTTTTCACCTTTACTGTTTTCAAACAACAGCCAACGATGTAATCCCATAGCAAACCCATAAATCGTATCGGTTGATTCATAGACGTTTAGTACACTCCCAGAGTAGGGGTTAACACTGGCGTAATGTTTATTGGCTAACCGAAATTGCCATGCTGCGTTTGGCGCTTGTTCGGGCATAAAAAAGGTGATTTTTTGCTTAGTTTGAGCTTGTACATTTTGTATAAGTTCATCGTAATGCATTAAGTTTTTTTGGGGTGTTACTTGCCATTTTTCAGGCTCTATTAGGTGCTGTATGTCTTTTGCATAAATCATAACAGCACCGGTTAGGCTCACTATTAATAAAAATAGTCCGCTAATAAGGGCAAGGCCTAAATGAATTCTACGTAACCAAAGTTTCAAAAACGGTATCTCATTATGAGTTAATGACAATATTGTAAATGATAATACGAGCTGTTTTCAATTAAATAAGTTGTGTATTTGGTTTAGCTTGTTATTAAGAACATTAAATTAGGCTTTTATTTGTAATAGATTGGATTTCTATTATGCAATTTTCGATTTTAAAATTGTCGTGCAAAAAACTTTTAACTGCGGCTAAATCAATTACGTGCTGGGTGCTAATAATAAGCTCGCAATAATTTTCTTTATCATCTAGTTGCCAAAGCTTAATGCTCATTACCGATTCGATATTAAATTCATTACTAATAGCATGTGATATTGCATCTGTATCAACGTTGCTAGGCGCTGCTTGCATTAAAATTTTGCAGCTTTGCTTTAATAGTAAAATGCCGTGATAAATTACATAAAGAGAAATAAGCACAGTGGCAATTAAATCAACGATATACCACTGGTATAAAATAATTAAGGTGCCTGCAATAATAACAACAATAGATGCCATTGCATCTGATACGTTATGAATAAAGGCCGCTTTTATATTTATACTGTGATTTGCGCCAGCTCGGTAGGTTAAAAATGCGGTTGCTAAATCAATTACCAACGCTATTGCTGCCACCCACACAACTATCCAACCATTAATTGGTTGAGGGTTTAAATAGCTCGAAATGGCTTCAAAAATTAAATACACACCAATTAATATCAATGTACTGCTATTAAAAAGTGTGGCAAGTATTTCAGCGCGTTTATAGCCAAAATGATGAGTGGTGTCAGCAGGTTTATTACCAATTTTACGTGCAACGAGCGCGATAAATATAGCGGCAGCATCACTTAAATTATGAAGTGCATCGGCTATAAGTGACAAACTGCCCGAAAATACCCCGCCAATAACTTGGGCTACGGTTAGCAATACATTAATAACCACAGCGACTGTTAGCTGTTTATCGCTCTGGTTTTCGTCTACATGACTATGTGAGTGATCGTGCGCCATAATGACCTCAAATGTATTAATTGAATATTGCTTATATCATGGCTGGTTTAAAACCGCTACAGATGTGGTAGCGTCAATAAATCTAATTATAAGTTAGTAATAAAGGCGTATATTTTAAAAAGTGTGAATTTAATATTGTAACGCTAAACACCCATTTTTTAAGGAGTTTACCGCTCAAAACTTGCGTCTTTATATATTTAGTGCATTAATGTAAGTAATATTAAATGATTATAAGTTGCTGGATATTAAGCATGCACAAAGGTTTAAACTTTGGTGAATTAACAGGTAAAGGACAGTCTGTTCGAAGTAAGTTAATTATAACCTTTATAATTATAGCCTTAGGGCCACTTTGTATACTTACTTGGTTTAGCCTTGGACATGTAAATAGCACGCTTAAGCAAAATGCAGACGCTGAACTTAACGAGCTTAATAATATAGGTAAGCAATTTGCTGATATTTGGTTTGCAGAGCATGTTAAGGATCTATATTTGCTTAGGGCGCAGTTTGATATTAGCCCGACTAAAAAACAACAATTAATAGCGCAATTTGTTGAGCAGTACGACTTTGTTAATAATGTAGAACTTATTGATGTAAACCTCGTTAAATCACTACCTTCATCACCCTTTTTTAATATTATTAAAGATCAACGTTTTAATAACATACTCTCTGGTATTAAAAATACAGGTAAAATCCAATTTCAGTCAATGACAGTCTCAGGGCGTGAGTATCATATTATTGGCTTACCGTTAGTAAATACCGAAAATAAGCTACAAGCCATATTGCTCGCAGATATAAATTTAAACGGCTTATTAAATAATCTAAGTAAAATACACGCTGCAAATAAAGACATAACATTTTATGTTATGCATAATAATAAAATTCAAAAAAATAATAATTCAGAAGATTCTCAACCATTATTTTTCTCTCAAAACGGCTCCCCAACGCAACGTGTTTTTTCTTACAGTAATAAAAATGAAGAGACTTTATACGGGTATATTGATTCTCTAGAGTTTTTAAATGAATCTGGATGGCAGTTACTTGTAACAAAACCAAAAGAAGTTGCACTACAAGGCGCTAATTTTTATAAACAGCTTGCTTTATTAACAAATGCGGGGGCATTGCTGCTTATATTAACGTCATCGTGGTGGTTTGGGCGTCGACTTTCTAGACCTTTAATTAACTTAGCTAAAATTGTTGAAAGTATTACAAAAGGAGACAAGGTAAAAGTCCCTGTAATACACGACAGTATTGAGTTTAACCAGCTTTCATTGGGTTTACGTAATTTAGTAGCCGTAAAAGAAGAGCAACAAAGTATATTACAAAAACAACGCTCTGCACTTCAAATTGCATTAAAACAATTAGCCGAGCAAAAAAGTGCATTAGATGAACACGCTATTGTTGCTGTAACTGATTTGCATGGCACCATCACTTTTGTAAATAAGAAATTTTGTGAGATTAGTGGCTACGATGAACACGAATTAATAGGTCAAAACCATCGCCTTTTAAATTCAGGAAAACACGAAAAAGCATTTTTTAAAAATATGTATAAAACGCTTAAACGTGGTGATATATGGAACGGGCAAATATGCAATAAAGCTAAGCATGGTGGCATATATTGGGTAGATACGACAATTGCACCATTTTTAGATGAAAATGGAAAACCGCAAAACTATATTGCTATTCGTAATGACATTACAGCCCTTAAAGTACAAGAGCTAGAGCTTGAGCAACACAAAACACAGTTACAGCTAGTGATAGACTCAACAGCCGTGGGTATTTGGGATTGGTATATTGATACTAATAAAGTGACGTTTAATAACCGCTGGGCCGAGATAATAGGTTACAAACTCAGTGAGATTGAACCTTGTACTATAAATACTTGGTATACCTATGCTCACCCAGACGACTTAGTGATATCAAATAAAAAACTTCAAGAGCACTTTGCCGGTGAGACTGACTATTTTGTTAGTGAAGCCCGCATGAAGCATAAAAATGGACATTGGATTTGGGTACTCGATACTGCAAAAGTAGTTGAGTGGAATACCGATGGCTCTCCAAAACGTATGATAGGTACGCATTTAGATATATCAGAACGAAAATCTACAGAGCTTGAGCTGCAAGGAAGCCGCGATAGGTTTGCATCTTTGGTATCAAATATCCCTGGCATTATTTATCGATGTAAGTTTGATAATAAATTAAGCATGCTTTATATGAGCGAGCAAGCGAGTGAAATAACAGGTTATTCACCTGATGAGTTGATACATGATGAACCCCCCAGCTTTTTTGATTTGATATGCGAAGACGATTCTAAAAAAATAAAAGATGAAATTCTACGTTGTGTTAGTGCAAAACAGTCATGGTCTGTTGAGTATAGGATTACAGCCCGCGATGGCACCTTACATTGGGTAAATGAAAAAGGCCAAGCCATTTACGCAGATGATGGCAGCATATTGTATTTAGATGGATTTATTTTAGATATTACAGAGCGTTACAATACACAATTAAAAATAAATCGTCAGCAAAGCCTACTTGAATCAATGAGTAAGCAAGGACAGATTGGCGCATGGGAGATGGACTTAGATGCGCATACACTTTATTGGTCTGATGAAGTTAAAGTTATTCACGAAGTACCAGAGGGCTTTGAACCGAGCATAGATACCGCAATTAACTTTTATAAACCAGGCATACACCGAGATACTATAAGTACCTTATTTGAGTGCGCAGTGACTTTAGGTGAAAGCTGGAGTGTAGAACTTATTATTTTGACCTATTCGGGGCAAGAGCGTTGGGTTAAATCGATGGGCCAAGCTGAGCTTAAAGACGGTAAATGTGTACGTGTGTTTGGTTCATTTCAAAGTATTGATGCGCATAAACGTCTTGAACTTGAGAGCGAAAAAGCAAATCGTTATAACAAAAATTTAGCCGCGCTTACAGTCGCACCTGAAGTGCAAAATAGTGATGTAGAACAGGTTAAAAAGTTAGCCGTTAAATCTATGTGTGAAGTGCTAAATGTTGCACGAGCTTCGGTATGGATCTTTAACGAAAAACGAGATGTGATGACATGTCATAGTTTATATATAAATGGTCAAGGGTTTGTAGATACCGACGCTATTTTAACTGCTAAAGACTACCCAGCTTATTTTAATGCTATTTATAAACATAATTTAGTGGCTATTGATGATGTTTATACTCACTCAGCAACTGTTGATTTTATTGAAGCATATGTAACACCACTAAATATTAAATCGATGCTTGATGCTGTAATTGCAACAGGCGATGGTAATTTAGGTATTTTGTGCGCTGAAACAGTAGGCGAGCATCACAACTGGACGCAAAATGAAGAAACGTATCTTCGCTCATTAGCTACTTTAGTGGGAAGCACTTTAGTTTCTCAAAAACGAAAAGTAATTAGTGAGGAGCTAAAAGTAGCACTCGTGAAAGCTGAAGATGCAGCCATTGCTAAGAGCCAATTTTTAGCAACCATGAGCCATGAAATTAGAACGCCGATGAATGGCGTACTCGGTATGCTAGAGCTTGTTCAATTAGAGTCGTTATCTAAACCAATAGAAACAAAAGTAGATATAGCCAAAAAAAGTGCACATTCTTTATTGGGTGTAATTAATGATATTTTAGATTTCTCTAAAGCTGAAGCAGGTAAAATCGAGCTTGAAGAAATTAACTTTAATGGACGTGATTTAATTGGTGAAGTTGCTGCCGCACAAGCATTTACAGCTCAAGACAAAGGTATTGAAATTATTTTGGATCTGGTAGCGCTAGAGCCTTCGCAGTTATGCGGCGATCCTGGGCGCATTCGCCAAGTTATTACTAATTTATTGAGCAACGCCGTTAAGTTTACGAGTCAAGGCGAGGTTGTTGTAAGCGCGAAAATTAATAAAGTAGCTCAAGGTTTAGAGTTTGTTGTAAGTATAAAGGACTCAGGCATAGGAATAAGTTTAGAAAAACAAGAGCAATTATTTACCCCTTTCTCTCAAGTCGATGCATCAACAACGCGTGAATATGGAGGCAGTGGCTTAGGGCTGGCTATTTGTAAGCAGCTTTGTGAACTAATGGGGGGAGCCATCTCTCTCACTAGTGAAGCCGGTAAAGGGAGTACTTTTACTGCCACTATAATGCTGACTCCGGGAGATCAAAAAGAACGTTATATTCCTAATATTAATATGGAAGAGCTAACAGTTTTAGTTGTTGACGATAACGAGACAAATCGAATTGTAATTTCACAGCAGCTTGAGCACTGGGGCGCTAAAGTTGCGCTTGCATGTGACGCACGCGAAGCTCTTGATATGTGCGCGCAGCAGTATAAAAGTAACAATTGCATGTATGATATTGCAGTCCTTGACATGCAAATGCCAGGAATGGATGGCATAGAGCTGTGTAAAGCACTAAAAGCACATGAAGATTATAAATCAATGCCACTTGTAATGATGACCAGTATTGCTGGTATGGAAGGTGCGCAGCGCTATTCTAATGCAGGCTTTCAGGCATATTTCCCCAAACCTGTAACCACTGCCGATTTAATTTCTGCACTGTCAGTCATAACAAGTAATGATGCAGATGAGACACTCCCACTTGTTACGTCAGGCTATATTTCCTCTCTTAAAAAAGAAAAGGTGCAGGAACCTACCCAAATATTACTTGTAGAAGATAATCCAATTAATCGGCAAGTAGCTACATTAATGCTCAAAAAGCTTAATTGTGACGTTACAATTGCCGAAAATGGTCAATTAGCGATAGATATATTAGAGTCTCACGATTCTGGTTTCTTTAAGCTCGTTCTTATGGATTGCCAGATGCCTGTTATGGATGGCTTTGCTACAACTGCAGCTATACGTAAAGGTATGGCGGGTATACAACACAAAAACATTAGGATCATTGCTATTACGGCTAACGCAATGGACTCTGATAAAGAGCGTTGTATAACCGCTGGAATGGATGACTACTTGAGCAAACCGATTCAATTAGATATTTTAAAAGATAAATTAGAGCAGTATATTTAAGGTAAAAATACAATGAGCCAACCCGTTATAATACGTGATGCAAAGCCAAGTGATGCGAAAACAATTTTGCACTTTATTACCGAACTTGCCATATATGAAAAAGAACCGGATGCAGTTAAAACAGACGAACAGGCTATTTTAGATACTCTGTTTAGCGATGGTGCTACTGCGCACAGCATAATTTGTTTAGAAGGTGATGAGCCAATTGGTTTTGCGGTCTATTTTTATAATTACTCTACATGGTTAGGTAAAAATGGCCTATACCTTGAAGATTTATACGTAAGCCCAGATAGCCGTGGCAATGGTGCAGGTAAAGCCATTATGAAGCACTTAGCTAATAAGGCGATTAGTAATGACTGTGGTCGTTTTGAATGGGTAGTGCTTGATTGGAATAAACCCGCTATCGATTTTTACAATAGCATTGGTGCAAAGCCTCAAAACGAATGGATAATATATCGCTTAACGGGGCAGGAATTACTAGACTTCGCTAAATAGTTAATGAAAATCATTTGCATTTAGGTTTGTGGGTGTGTAAGTTAACTACACGCCCATAAATAAACGTGCAGATGATTATATGATCTCAAATCAAAAACAATCCCACTCAGATTTACTTTGTCTTGATCAAGCATTAAGCCCTTGGCAGTCGAATATAATGCAAGGTAATTATGCATTTGAACAAGGTGCACTTCTCGAAGCCCGCGATAAATACTTATTAGCTAAAACATTTGCAGATCATCTTCTTCAGCAGTTTTTATATGCTCAGATTAATAACAATGTCATCCATGCTATTGAGCATTGTATACCCGCACTTGTTGTTGCGTCGCATAATTTAGCTGATACCTATATAGCTATGCAACAGCCTGAAAATGCATGCAAATGGCTATGCGAAGTACACTTAACACTCTGTTCGCTAATTAAGCATACTCATTACGATATACAAAAAGTGAGTAAGCATCATTACACTAAAACGTCCTCTGAACTTGTATCATTTGCAAGACGCTATCATTTTTTACCTGAGCTAATAGAGCAAGTGAATTTTTGCTTATGCTCACAGAGCACTACAAACAATCAACTGCACTAATTTAAAAGAAAAAGGAGTATTTATGGCTTTTACTTTGCCTGCACTTAACTATGAGTACGATGCGCTTGAGCCTCATATTGATGGTAAAACAATGCATATTCACCACACATTGCATCATCAAACGTATATTAATAAAGCCAATGCTGCTTTAGCAGATACTGTTTATGCAACCGCAAATGCTGAAAAATTACTTAAGGTAATAAACAGCCTGCCTAGTGATTTACAAAAAGCAGTACAAGAGCATGTAGGAGGGCATTTTAATCACAGCTTATTTTGGCAAGTAATGAGCCCGCAAGGAGGAGGTGAACCTGAAGGTAGTGTAGCTCAGGCAATAAATGAACAGTTTGGCTGTTTTGATAAGTTTAAAGACCAATTTACTGCTGCTGCAATTAGTCAATTTGGCAGTGGTTGGGCGTGGCTAAGTGTAACGCCGGATGAAAAGTTGATTGTAGAAAATAGTGCTAATCAAGATTGCCCTTTAATGCAGGGAAATACCCCTATTTTGGGACTTGATGTATGGGAGCATGCCTATTATTTGAAGTATCAAAATAAGCGTCCTGACTATATTGCTGCTTTTTATAATGTAATTAATTGGACTGAAGTTGAAAAACGCTACCTAGCCGCAGTAAGTTGAGTGCCGAATATGGCTAGTAATACAGTTTATTTTCTATAAGCTAGGCTCTATTAGATTAATTTATAGAGCCGTTTATGGACACTTCACATTGGCAAAAAGCACGTCAGAGTCGCGATCCTCGTTTTGACGGGCTTTTTTACGTAGCGGTAAAAAGTACCGGTATTTATTGCAGACCAATTTGCCCTGCACCAACGGCTCACGAAAAAAACGTTGCTTATTATCAGTTTGCCCATAACGCGGCGCAAGATGGTTTTAGGCCCTGTATTCGTTGCAGGCCCGATAGTGCCCCTGGCAGCGCAGCATGGCAGGGTACAAAAACGACTGCACTTAGAGCAAAACAGTTAATAGATCAAAATGATGAACACGACTGCGAAAAATTAGCAGCTCGTTTAGGTATAAGTAGTCGTTATTTAAGGCAGTTGTTTAAGCAGTATTTTGGCGTGTCGATTACGCAATATCGATTATTTAACCAATGCCACTTTGCTAAAAAACTGATTCAAGAAACACATTTACCCCTTACCGAAATAGCGTTTGCCGCAGGCTTTAAAAGCATTAGGCGCTTTAATGATGCATTTTTACAGCAGTTAAATATAGCTCCCTCGAAGCTGCGCAGTGGCGATAAAAAACCAACGTCAACACTCATTTTAACCCTGCCATTTAGGCCGCCTTATAATTGGCCTGCTTTGCAGGGCTTTTTACAAAGGCGCTTGATAAAACCAATGGAGTGGATAACGCAAACGAGCTACGGGCGTACTTTTGCAAGTGATAAATATAAAGGAAGCTTTACCGCTGAATTTATAGCGAGTAAAAACCACTTTAGTGTATCTATCAATATAGACAATACGGCGTACTTACAACCTGTTATAAATAATATACGCCGTGTGCTTGATTTAGATGCCGATATTAATTTAATTGAAACGCATTTAAGCGCCAATATAAACAATGCGTTTACAGTGTGCGAAGGGCTCAGACTTCCGGGGATTTGGTCAAGTTTTGAAGCCGGTATAAGAGCTGTACTTGGGCAACAAGTGAGTGTTACTGCGGCACATAATTTAGTAACAAAGTTAGTTGATGAATTAGGCGAAAAAGAGGGCGATGCCGTTTATTTTCCTACGGCTAAAATTGTTACTAATAGTGATTTTGCATTTTTTAAAATGCCACAAGCACGCAAAAATGCACTGCATAATTTAGCCCATTTTTGTGCACTAAATCCTGAAAATGACGATTTAGACGAATGGCTTAGCTTAAAGGGAATTGGTCCTTGGACAGTAAATTATGCAAAGCTGCGAGGACAAAGCCAACCCGATATATTACTTGATGGCGACTTAGGTGTTAAAAAAGCTCAAGCGGCGGCAAACCCTTTTGAGCCTGCTAATTGCGCTCCTTTTCGCTCTTACTTAACGTTTCAACTTTGGCAGCAATTATAATGATCATTCAAACATCAATTTCGAGCCCTATAGACGACATAATTATTCAAGCGACTGATAAAGGTGTGAGTTACGTTGGTTTTTATCCACCAGTTGAATACTCTTATACGCCATTTGAGCAAGTTACTAACAAGGCAGTGCTTATTTGCGCTGCGCAGTTAAATGAGTACTTTGCAAAAAAACGCACTACGTTTGATGTACCACTTGATACAACCGGTACGGTATTTCAGCAAAGTGTATGGCAAGCACTATTAACGGTGCCTTTTGGACAATCGCAAACATACGGCTATATTGCTAACCAACTCAATAACCCAAAAGCAGTGAGGGCAGTAGGTGCTGCTAATGGTAAAAATCCGATTAGTATTATTGTACCGTGCCACCGCATTATTGGCGCAAATGCAAAGTTAACGGGCTATGCTGGTGGGCTTGAAAGGAAACTGTGGTTGCTGAAACACGAAGGATTAATGTAAATTAATTGATAAAATATAGTCAGTCTGCTTAACTCAACCTATAATTTAAATAATCAACTAATAAAAATTATTATGCGTATTAATAGCTTAGTTTACTTTTTTATTGCCAGTTTAATGTTTACCGCTACTGCGTTTAGCAAACCGCAGAGTCTCGTGTTTTGTTACGAAGACAAAAACATAGCACCCATGTTTTTAGGTGATGGCCAAAATATACCAACAGATAAACCTGGTGCATCAATCGAAATACTTCAACAACTTGATTTAGCATTGCCCAATGTAGCAATATCATTTGTTAGAAAGCCATGGCGTAGATGCTTAAACGATTTAGAATTTAATCGAGTTAATGCTGTTATTGCAAGCTACCGCAAAGGGCGAGAAAACGTTGCTGTTTACCCTGTTGATGAGCAAGGTAAGTTACAAGATAACTACGCAGTAAGTGAATTTGGCAGCTGCCTTATAGGGCGTTATAAATTTCATAAGGAATGGGAGACTCGTGAAGTATTTCAAAATAAAGCATTTACGATAGCTATTCCTAATGGTTATGGGCTAAATAGCGCGTTAAAAGAAGAACCATTTTTTATTCATAATACGTTTTCTAAAAGCAAAGCTTTTGAGTTGCTAGATAAGGGAGTAGTGCAGGCGAGCGTTGATCTATGCCAAGTAGATGGCTTAAAAGTGTCGAGTTATCCGTATGAGGGTAATAATGTTAAACCTATTTATCCCCCTTACGAAACCAGCCATGGTTATCTTGTTTTTTCAAAAAAATTCTACGAAGAAAATAACACCCTAAGTTGGGAAATGTGGGAGTGGTTATCAAAATTTGAAAGTGCACCTGTGTATATTAAATACTTACAAACACTTAAATAAACAGGCCCTGACAAAATAAAATTCGCGTTTGTAAATTGGTATTAATTTAATATTAAGGTAGCATAAGCGCACTTTTTATAAAATGGCACCGCAATGGCTCAATTATACTTTTACTACTCTGCAATGAATGCAGGTAAATCAACCACGTTATTACAATCTGCATTTAATTATAAAGAACGTGGCATGGAACCTGTGATCCTGACTGCTGCTATTGATGATAGACAAGGCGTGGGTAAAGTATCGTCTCGTATTGGTTTGCAAGCTGATGCGCATGTATTTGATGCCAGTAAAGATGTTTTTGATCTTATTCAATCTCTCAATAATGATAAAAAGCGCCATTGTGTGTTAGTTGACGAGTGCCAATTTTTATCAAAAGAACAAGTAATGCAATTAACCGATGTGGTTGACGAACTCGGTATACCGGTATTGTGTTATGGCTTGCGTAACGACTTTAGAGGCGAGCTATTTATAGGGTCGCAATATTTGCTTGCGTGGGCTGATAAGTTAGTTGAGCTTAAAACTGTATGCCACTGTGGACGTAAAGCAAACCATGTACTGCGTACTGATGAAAATGGCGAAGCAATAGCCGATGGTAACCAAGTAGAAATTGGCGGCAATGACCGATATGTTTCGGTATGCCGCAAACATTATAAAGCAGCGTTAAATATGGGCCGACAAAGCATTTAAAAATGTATCAATATCTTCGCGCGTAATATCTAAATGCGTTACTAGCCTAAGCTGCTTGCTTGGGCTAAATAGTATACCTTGTTGTTTAAGCGCTTCAGCAATGTCTTCAATGTTTATACTGCTAGTGTATGTTGCGTAAACCATATTAGTGGTGTTAGTCATATCGACAGTAAAGCCACTGATTTCACTTAATTGTTGAGCCAAATAACGTGCATTTTCATGATCGTCTTTTAAGCGCTCTACATTGTGCTCAAGTGCAAATTGTCCAGCGGCTGCAAGCATTCCGGCTTGGCGCATACCGCCACCAAGTACTTTTCTCCATCGTCTTGCTTTATTAATAAGTGCTGGTGAACCTAATAATAAAGAGCCTACGGGCGCACCTAAACCTTTAGATAAACATATAGAAACTGAGTCAAAGTGTTTTGTAATTTCAGTGATATCAACTTTTAGCTCAACAGCGGCATTAAAAGCACGTGCGCCGTCTAAGTGCAGCGCTAAACTATGCGTATTAACAAAGTCACGTGCTTGGGCTAAGTACTCAAGCGGGAGTACTTTTCCGCCAATGGTATTTTCTAAGCTGAGCAACCGCGTTTTTGCAAAATGGCAATCGTCTGGTTTTATAGCCGCCGCTATTTTACTAAAAGGGATGCTGCCATCAGCTTCGTTTTCAATAGGCTGTGGCTGAACAGATCCTAAAACAGCTGCGCCGCCACCCTCAAACTTATAATTGTGAGCATTTTGGCCACAAATGTATTCGTCACCTCGCTCACAGTGCGCCATTAACGCAAGTAAGTTGGCTTGTGTGCCTGAGCTACAATAAAGTGCGGCTTCAAAATTAAAACGCTTACACGCATAGGCTTCTAGTTGGTTAACGCTTTCATCATCACCATATACATCGTCACCAACCGGTGCGTTGTACATAATATCGCGCATTTCTTTTGTTGGTTTTGTAACTGTATCAGAGCGAAAATCTATCATGATTGCCTTATCCTTTTTATTATTTTTAATAAAATTGGTATTAATCAAGCTCGCTACAAATTTGCTCACGAGTGTCTTTATCAAAGTAGGTCCATGCAATAAAGCGGCTAATTTTTTGACCCTGTGCCATATCAACTATTTTATACTCGGCTATTGGGTGAGCTTTTAATACTTCTTCAAGGGCTGCAATATTATCTTTTTTAGAGACTAACGACGTAAACCACAGTACTTGCTCTGCAAAGTCTTCGCTTTCTTTAATCATATTAGAGATAAACTGTACTTCACCGCCTTCGCACCATAATTCATTATTATGACCACCAAAGTTAAGCGTGCTACTGGGTGTTTTTCCTAGGTTTTTCCACTTGCGTTCACTGCCTTTATTTGCCTCTTCTTCACTTGCATGAAACGGAGGGTTACAGAGTGTTAAGTGGTATAGATCTTTTTGATTAATAACGCCTTTAAAAATATGTGATGCGTTTTTTTGTTGTTTTAGGGTTATTTTTAAACTATTAAACTGCGCAATTTGCTTTGCTATTTTTATTGAGGCTGCATCAATATCAGTCCCTGTAAAATGCCACTTATATTCATTTGTACCCGTAAGTGGATAAACCAAGTTAGCGCCAGTGCCAATATCAAGCACTTTAATTTGCTTACCTAAAGGTATTTGTTGTTGGTTATCATCACTTAATAGGTCGGCTAAGTAATGAATGTAGTCAACACGCCCAGGTATAGGCGGGCATAAGTTGTGCTCGGGAATATCCCAAAAATCAATATTATAATGTGCTTTTAAAAGAGCTTGGTTAAGCGTTTTAACGGCTTTGTTATCACTAAAATCAATACTTTTAGTCCCTGCAGGTGTGGTTATAACAAAAGGCAGTAGAGCAGGGTGCTCTGTTGTTAATAAATCGAAGTCGTACCCATTTTTATGTAGGTTACGAGGGTGTAATTTTGAACGTGCTTTATTTTCTTTCATGGCTTCATTTTAACAACAGATATGATGTGGTGATTGTAACAAATGCTGATGAGTAAAGTGCAGACATTTCCTTTGGTATATTTAATATTACTGGTAGGATGAGTTGAAAATAATAAAAAGGAATAACTGTGGCAATTTCTCAGCAATCAATAATTATTAATTTAGCTGACCAACAAACTCTTCATTTACGCCGTATTAGCGATGAAGATCAGCAAGGGCCCATCGTATTTTTTATGCATGGAGCAATAGAAAACGGTAAGATTTTTTACACGCACTCCAATAAAGGACTTGCCCCTTTTTTAGCTGAGCATGGGTATAGATGTTATGTGGCTGATTTACGTGGCCGAGGTGATAGCAAGCCAATCATTTCGAGCGAGTCCGAATATGGACAAACTGAGTCTATCCTAGAAGACATCCCTGCCTTTATTAAGCAAATAGAGTTGATTGAAGGCAAAAAGCCAGACTACTGGGTTGCTCACTCTTGGGGCGGGGTATTGATGAACAGCGCGTTTGCACGTTTTCCAGAATATATTAACGATGTTAAAGCATGTGTGTATTTTGGCTCTAAGCGTTCTTTATTTAATAGTCACCCTCAAAAATTATTACAAGCCAATTTAATTTGGTATTTTATGGCGCCTTTACTTGCTAAAAAACATGGCTATTTAAATGCTAAAGGTTATAAGTGGGGCAGCGATAACGAAACTCAAAAGTCGCATTATCAAAGTATGCAATGGGCTAAAAAGAAGCCATGGATAGATTCTGATGATAATTTTGATTATGCAAAAACGCTAAACAACCTGCATTTACCGCCAACGCTTCATATTGCTGCGGTAAAAGATAAAGCATTAGCGCAACCAATCGATATTCAAAAATTTATGGACGAATCGGGGCAAGGCATTCAGCAAATGCGAATTTACGGTCGTAAACACGGGCATAATTTTGATTACGATCATATTAATATGCTTACCCACCCAAGTGCGCGTGATGATCAATTTAAAGATTTACTTAATTGGTTTAAAGCACATCCGAAAGGGCCTGTTGACCTTTCAGGATTAAAATTTGTTCAATCCAAGGAAGATTTAATCACGGCGCGAAGTTTGTAACCTAGTGGGCTCGGTAACTGCTCCTGCGTTACCCTACTGGCTTACATCCATGTAAGAATAACTAAAAACCGAGCAAAGCTTCCGCGTCCTGCTCACGCCCCTTACCTACATCCATGTAGGCAACAAAGAGTTAATCGTCCCTAGAGAGAACCCAAAGGGCAGTGGATGTTTGGTCTTTATGCTGCGTTATCGCCTATTTATGGGGAACAACCACACTACATAGGCTCTGCCTTGCCTAAATACCAAACAGCCTACTGCAAATTTAACCTCGAAAGATAAACAGGCCCTAATTAATTCCCATCAAGTAACTTTAGAAGAGGTGTTTTGTAACGCTCCCACTTAGCGATTGCGGCATTATTAATAGGTTGGCGAATAGCATGTTTACTCAAGGTCGTTACCGGTGTTTTTTGTTTATAAAACGCTAAGCAGCGCTCTTCAAAACTACAGTTTAAAAAGCCAAGTAACTGCGTTAGCTGCTCTTTTGGGTTACTCACTAAATCTTCGTAACTGACATCATAAATTGGCATCTCTTTAAAAGAGTGCCAATGGCTCATCAGTTTTTCATACAACTTATGATAAAGCTTAAACTCAGGTAGTGAGCAAAAGTAAGGCTCGTTTTCAGCAAAGTAATTAGTGAAGATAGAAAATGCGGTGGCATTAAAATCACGACTTAAATTTATAAATTTAGCATTTGGAAATAGAATATATATAAGTCCGAGCGACTGATAATTACTCGGCAGTTTATTTATTATAAAAGGTCTGATGGGCGATGCTGTTTTTAATGTTGTGATATACAGCTCGCGGGCTTTTTTGATTAAATCCGGCGTTAAATGTGCTAAACATTGCGGGTAAGTCACTCCCGTTTTTTGTTCGATAAAAGCAACTGCGTTATTACTAATACTCGTACTTTCTCCTAGGCTTGAAAACTGACTATGGCTTGCCAACATTTGCTCCACAAGGGTAGAACCACTACGAGGCATGCCAATAATAAATACAGGCGTGATATTACCCGTAAACTTTTTATCAGCAGAGGCTATAAACTCCTCGGTGTTGTATTTTATTATTTCATCGTAAAAAGGGGTTAAATCTTTAGTGTTAAATTCACTTAATTTTTTTTGTAATTTATTCGCCAATATAAAATAATTAAATGCTTGCTCGGTATCCTCAAGTGCATCGTAACTATTTGCTAATGCGTAGTAACACACCATTTTTAAACGTAAATTACTCGTTTGAGTTAATAAGTGGTGCAAATTACTTACATAATTATGCTCTTTATCAAAGCGACCTAATTGTACAAGTTCAAATAAAATATAGGCTGTTACAGGATATACACCAATGCTGAGTGCATGAGCAAAAGTTGTATGAGCTTTATCTAACTCGCCATGTGTTAAATAGTGCTGTGCTAAGTAATAATGAGGTTCTGGATTATGACTTGCTAATTTTTTTGCGTATTCCAGCACCGTTAGTGCATCGTTTGGTGAATGAACACCGTTAAATGCATCAGCAAGGGCATGTAATGGTTCAAGCATATGAGGCAAGCGCTCACAGGCTTTTTGGAGTAGGTATACAGCAGCGTCGTAACGTTCTAGTCGTAAGGCAATTCTGCCTAAGCCAAATAAAGCCTCACCATTTTCAGGGTTACTATTTAATAGCGTTTTAAAATGAAACTCAGCTTCTTTGAGTTTATTTTGTTGCAGTAGTTGGTTGGCTTTTTCAAGTAGCATAGTTATACCATTTTATTAAAAAAATAATCATTCTATCGCATTAAATAGCGTACTCACTGCGTTAAAAATTATTCATATAGAGCAACTATATATCATAGTTTTCGCCTTGTTATTACGCTATTTTCTGAGCGCTATAATAGAACACTTATTCAATGCAATTGGTATTGTTCATTATTATTTTTATTAACTATAAAATTAAAAAGGCGAAATGTCTTTAACATTTCGCCTTTGGTTCTTCATGAAAATAGTTTAAAAAGTATATGTTGCTTTAGCGTAGTAAAAGCCACCGTTAATACCAAACGGAGATGTTTCGTAGAACTGACCACCCCAGTTGTTATTAGGGATGCCCGTTGCATCTGCAAAATCAAGTTTTTCAGCATCTTGGTCGAATAAGTTTTGAGCACCTACTGAGAAGCTAACTGATTCATTTAAGAAGTAAGTTACTTCAGCATCAATAGTAACTGCAGCATCTGCTGTTTTAGCTGTTGCATCATAATCAACGTGAACACCTTGGTATTCGCCGTAGTAGTTTGCACGAGCAAATGCAGAAACTGATTCCCATTGTTGAGACAATGTGAACGTTGCACGATGATTAGGTAAATCTTCTTCTAAGCGTTTAACTTTAAACGCACCTGTAATTTCACTAAATTTAGTTACTTCAGTATCATTCCAGTTATATGCAAGGCTAAATGTAGAGCTACCGCCCATTAATTCAGCTGTATAGTTTGCAACTAAATCGATACCTTGTGTTGTTGTGTCAAAGTCGTTTGTAAAAAAGCTTACTTGAGCAAGACCTTGTACATTAGGTACTCCTGCTGCTGCAAGGGTATCTTTGTCTGCTTGGCTTAAGTTGATTTTATCTGATTGGCTAATACGGTCATCTACTTGGATGTTGTAGTAATCAAGCGTTAAAAATAATTCGCCAATTGTGTATACAGCACCAAGCGTATAACTTTGTGATTCTTCCGGCTCAAGCTCTGTACCACCTAATTGCACTGCAATTGGGTTTGTTGGTGGAAGAAGCGCTGAATCTTGTAATACACCGCCATCTAAACTTGTTTGTACATTACTTACGTTAGCTTGACCAACCGTTGGTGCACGGAAACCACTGCTTACAGAACCACGCACGTTTAAGTCTTCAGTTAAATGGTATTGAGCCATTACTTTGTAGTTAGTGGTAGTGCCAAAGCTGTCGTAGTCTTCAAATCGAAGTGCTACGCCCATTAAAAAGTCTTCAGTAAACGGTGCTTCAACATCAACATATGCTGCATAGTTACGGCGAGAAAATTCACCCGCTTGTGATGGTTTAAAACCAGGAAAGCCGTTAGAGCCAATACCAAAGCCTTGTTCTGTTAAAGGGCCTGCTGTGTAAGATGCTTCATCACCAGAGACGATAGTAAATGTTTCTTCATGCCACTCAAAACCACCGGCAATGTTTACATCATAAGCTAAACCAAAGTCGATACCTTTTGATAAATCAAAGTTAAAGTTTTTCTCTAGCTGTTCGTATTTACCCGGGCTGAAGTCTCGTGGTGTATCTGCACCTAAAGAGGCATTAACCGTGTCGTAAATAAAGTAACGTGATTCATTTAAGCCAACAGTACCGCTTAAGTCATAGTAAGTATCTTTTAAGAAGCCACCAGTGAATCGACCTTTAGTACCAATAGTTAAAGAAGTATCAGTAATGTTGCCGCCAAAGTTAGGTGTAAAGCCACCTGGAAGCATCTCATTAAAGGCAAAACAATCTGGGTTGTTTGCTACACCATTTATGTAAGCAGGATCATCTAGTACATTGCCGTCTGTTATTGTGATAGTTGGACAGTTAGCACTCATATCAGGTGTTGTGTCGGCAACAAGTAATGTTTCGCCACCATCATTTGAGTAAACACCAGAACGAGTTTGCGGATTACGGTAATAAAAACCGCCACGTACATCACGTTCAGAGTAGTTACCAAACATGTAAAATTCAGAGTCGTTTGTTAGCTCTAAACCCACATTACCAAAAATAGTAATATCGTCATCTACTTCTGGTGCACCCCATACTTGTGCAAGAGAAGATACATCAGGCACACCGGCAGCTGAAAGTGCTGCAGCATCGGCACGTTGAACTGAACGGCTTGTTGCATCAGCTGTTTTATATTGAAAACTTAAATTAGCAAAACCATTGTCGGTAAACGGTAAACCTACGTTACCCGACACTTGTGTTGTATCGCCATCACCTTCATAAAATTGACCATGGCGGATTTCTAATTTACCACCTTCTGAAGCGTCTTTTAGTTGGAAATTCATTACACCGGCGATTGCATCAGAACCATACTGCGCAGCCGCGCCATCGCGAAGTACTTCTACTTGTTTAATCGCAATGCTTGGAATAACTGAAATATCTGCGCCTTGCGCGCCATCGTTAATACCACCGCCTAAAAATGCAATTACAGAAGCACGGTGACGACGTTTGCCGTTTAAAAGAACCAATGTGCTGTCTGACGGTAAACCACGTAAGTTAGCTGGACGAACAAGAGAAGCCGCATCACTGATAGGGTTTTGGTGCACGTTAAACGATGGTACTGCACCTTTTAAAAGCTCAAGCATGTCAGTGTTACCTGACTTTTCAAGCTCTTCGCCGCCAATAATGTCGATTGGAACCGGTGAGTCACCTATTGAACGAGGAGCTGAACGCGTACCTACTACGGCAATTTTCTCAACGTTTTTATTTACTTTAGTTTGTTCCTGCTCGTCTGCCGCAATAGCAGATCCAGAAATAAATAACCCTGCAGTGGTTGTAGCTAAAGCAAATTTGATTGCTTGGTTTAGCGCATTACTTTTTAATTTCATTCTAATTTTCCCCAGTTAGAATAATTCTTATTTTTGATGTGAATTTCACATCATTTGTTTTTAACTTAATTTTTTGTTTCACATAAGTTTGAGGTTTTAGCTCAAAAGCCTAATCAATTAAGCTTACTTTTTGTGAAGTCCTATCTACAGACTATAGATAAAAAACAGGAAGGGCAATTACTAATTAACCGTTTGATAACAAAAAGATTCAATTTAAGAAAAAATGCAACAGTGGTGCAAAGTAAAACTAAAATGAACTAAATAAGTGCAAATAAGGCTATTGAGGGGAATATTAATGCGCTAACTGCATTTAAATGTTATTTATTTGTTTCTTTTTTGTGGGGTTTTCAATGTTTTGTGCGTACCGCCAAGCTGCTAATTTTTCTTTGTATTCATCCCATACGCAGGGACAGCAACTGCCACCACCGCAACATTCATCAGATTTTGGTTTTTCAGGTTTTTGCGGTAATTGATTTGTTATATTCTGCATTGTTGTATGTATTTAATACTAATTTGGTGCAAAGGGTAAGTTAAAGGGTGTTGTAAGTAAATTATTCTTTGTGAACCTGTGCTGCTGTGTGAAAATAAAAGTTATGCGATTATATAAAGTTATTCACCGTGCACCTTGGCGGGTAGTTAAAATTAGTAAAAAACGCCAACAGCTGCGTTTTCGACGTGCTATGGTGGCGCTTAAAATCGCACTCGCCCAAGAAAAACAAGAAACTAAAGAAATGCTCTCTATTTATAGGCGTTACACTCAAGGCCACACAAGTAAAGAAGAGTTAAAACGCGCAAATGAGCAATTTGTTGATATTTTAAAAGGGTTAGGGCTCGGTGTATTTGCTGTATTACCTTTTGCTCCGCTTACAATTCCTTTAGTTGTTAAATTAGGGAGTTTGGTGGGAGTTGATGTACTGCCAAGTTCGTTTAATATGAACAAATCTATTAAAGAACTAGATGCTAAAATAGATCAAGAAAATCAAAAGCAAGAATCTAAAAATAGCTTAAAAAAGTAGCTAAAATCTCTTCAAATTAGCGATACCTTTTAGGTGCGCTTATTGATATGCTCTTAAGTACCATTTTTATATTATATGAGCTTTTTAATGAGTGCATTACTACGTCATACATCTTCTGGTATTCCTTTATCTTTTATTCTTAAAAACGAATTATCTGACTGGCAAGCACAGCAGCCTGCATTTATACAAAATTGGTTAACTAATACAGGTTTTGAAAAGCAAGGTGTTGCTTTAATTCCTGATGCTAAAACGGGCGAGTTAAGCCAGGTATTTTGTCTAATGCAAAGCAGCGATGATTTTTGGGCTGCGGGTAATTTAGCAAATACACTTCCTACAGGTACTTATCAAATTCAAGGCGATAGCGCTTTTGTAGAGCAGGTTGCTTTAGGGTTTGTACTTGGTGGTTACGAATTTAGTGAATATAAAGAAAAGCCAACGGCAAAGGCGCAATTAGCCATTAGCGATAAAGCGTTATATGAATGCATTAGCCAGCAAGCTGATGCCATTACACTTGCACGTGATTTAGTTAATACTCCAGCGGTAGATATGATGCCGCAACATTTATCGCAAGTTATGGAAGATTTAGCTGCAACTTACAATGGCGAATTTTCACAGTGGGTTGGCGATGAGTTACTAGAGCAAAACTACCCGACTATTCACATGGTGGGTCGTGCAAGCGAAAATAAACCGCGTTTACTTGATTTAAAATGGGGCGCGACAGATGCTCCATTAATTACACTAGTCGGTAAGGGCGTATGTTTTGACTCAGGCGGACTTGATTTAAAACCGAGCTCTGGCATGCGTAACATGAAAAAAGACATGGGCGGCGCGGCGCACGTAATTGCACTAGCGCAGCTTATTATGGCAGCTAACTTACCAATTAGATTACGAGTGCTTGTACCAGCGGTTGAAAATGCGGTATCGCGAAATGCATTTCGCCCGGGCGATGTTGTTAAAACACGCAAAGGCATTATGGTCGAAATTGATAATACCGACGCTGAAGGCCGCTTAGTATTGTGTGATGCATTAAGCGAAGCACAAAACGATAATCCTGAGCTAATTATTGATTTTGCTACCCTCACGGGTGCATGTCGTGTTGCACTGGGCACGGAGCTTCCGGGCTTTTTCTCAACAGAGCGCGATGTAGCAAATGGCATTATTGACGCCGGTTTAAGTGTCCATGATCCTGTTTGGCAACTTCCGCTGTTTGAGCAATACAAAAACTTACTAAAAAGTGATGTAGCCGATATGGCAAACTGTGCAAGTACACCGTTTGGTGGTGCTATTACCGCAGCGCTTTACTTAAAAGAATTTGTTGAACCAACAACACCGTGGGTACACTTTGATGTAATGGCGTGGAACTTACGTGCATTACCAGGTCGTCCAACGGGTGGTGAAGCATTAGGTATTCGTGCTGTATTTAACTACTTACAAAATCGTTTTAATAAATAAGTTTTTGATTCAATAGTAAGAACTTGAGCTTATGAGTTTTAAACCTCATAAAGCTCAAGTGGCAAGTTATCTGGATCGGCAAAAAAGGTAAACTTTTTGCCGGTTATTTCATCCACTCTAATATCCTCAACGTTTACATCGCACGACTCTAAATACGTTTTTGCAATCTGTACATCCGCTACCTTAAAAGCTAAATGTCTTAAGCCTTGTGCTTCGGGATAGCTGGGTCTTGCGGGCGATCCATCAAACGAAAATAGCTCTATTTGGCTACCATCGGGCATGGCTAAATCTAATTTATATGAATTACGATCAGCTCTAAAGTGCTCATTAATAACGTTAAGTTTAAGTACATTGCTATAAAAGTGTTTAGAACGTGCATAGTCACTACAAATTATAGCAGCGTGATGAATACCTAAAAGTTTCAAATTTAATTCCTTAAAAAGCAAAAACGCACTTAAATAAGTGCGTTTTAAATGTGGCTTATTACATGTTGTGTTAGCTTTGCTCGGCTTCTTTACATGCTTTAACAGCCGGTGCTACAAGCTCTAAACCAGTTTTATCACAAGGTGGTAAAGCAGCATCGCTTACACTAATAGGCGTTACACGTTCGCCCCATTTTATGTAACTTGCAGCCCACGTAAGGCCTGCACCAAATGCTGCAGACATAATGTTTGAATGCGGTTTAATTAACCCTTGCTCAACCGCTTCACATAACGCAATAGCAATAGTCGCAGCAGAGGTATTACCATAGTCACCAATGTTAACCATTACTTTTTCGTCAGGTACTTTTAAGCGATGCTGAATAGCCTGAATAATACGTAAGTTAGCTTGGTGTGGAACGAGTACATTAATGTCGTCAAGGCTCAAATCAGCTTGCTTAAGTACGTCGTCGCAGGCTTCACTCATACCTTTTACAGCACGTTTAAAAATTTCACGGCCTTCAAATAATAAATCAGAAGGACCAATTGGCTCATACTTATTTAAATCGCTACCAAAGTTGGTGATGTGTAAAATATCGCGGTCTTCGCTGTCACAACCGGTTTTGGTACCAAGTAAACCCGCTGGCGTATCGGCAGCTTCAAGTATTACTGCACCTGCGCCATCGCCAAATAAAACAGCGCTGTCGCGACGTGCCCAGTTTACGTACCAGGTCATACGTTCAGCGGCAATAACGACTGCTTTTTTAATCATACCCGCTTGAATTTGTGCTGTAGCAGCTTGCAATGCATATAAAAAGCCCGAACATGCCGCGTTTGTATCCATTGCGGCAGCGCCTGTTGCACCAATATTTTTTTGCACTTGTGAGGCGGTATTTGCCACAACAGTAGAAGGTGTACAGGTTGCTAATATCACTAAATCAATATCTTTAGGATCAATGCCTGCGCACGCAATAGCATGCTTAGCAGCAACGGTTGCCAGCTCAGCGGTACTTACATGACTCACTCGGCGAGATTTAATGCCAGTACGCGTGGTTATCCACTCGTCGGTGGTATCAACTATTTCACTAATTTCATCGTTGCTAATGCTTGCTGGTGGAATGCATTTACCCCAACCAGTGATATGTGCGTAAGGCATAGTATGTTCTCTTAAGGTGGTCTGACATGTGTTACTAATGGGGGAGTTATACCAAAAAACGGCTTTCAAGACTAGTTTATAGCATGTTTTGTATCGTAAATATTCGCAATTACAGGTTATTTAAGGTAATGCTAGTATAAAAAAGGAGCAAGTATGAAAACAACACTAATAACAATATTCACTTCAATAACGCTGGCATTAATAACAAATGGGGCTTTTGCTCAACAGCATAAAATTATTTATGCGGGCAGTTTACTTGCATCCGAAGATCAAAAAGTAAAAACAGAGCAAACGTTAGTCATCACAGATAATACAATAACAGCCATTAAAAACGGCTACCTCACAAAAGCAGAACTTAACCTACCTGATGCCGATATTATCAATCTTAAAAATCAATTTGTAATGCCAGGTCTTATTGATATGCATGTTCACGTTACGTTTGAGCGAGATGCAAAAGCAAACCCTCACCGCTGGGCAACAGAATATGATGCCGATTATGCTTTGCGCTCAATTAAATATTTACAACGTACGCTCGATGCGGGTTTTACATCAGTGCGTGATTTAGGTAGCGATCACAAAGTAATATTTCCGCTAAAGCGCGCTATTGAGCGAAATGATATTAACGGCCCTCGCATTTTTGCAGCGGGTAATACAATATCGCCTACCGGCGGACACGCAGATATGCACGGATATCGAAAAGATATCACAGATGCGGTTACAGGCGGGATTGGTATTTGTAATGGCGCGGATGATTGTAGCCGTGCGGTACGCGAGGTAATTAAAAGTGGTGCTGATGTAATTAAAATTACTGCCACGGGTGGAGTACTAAGTAATACCGCTGCTGGGGTTAACCAACAACTTACAGATGCAGAGCTGATTGCAATTGTTGATACGGCTCACCACTTAGGACGTAAAGTTACAGCCCATGCACACGGTACACAAGGTATAAAAGCGGCCTTAAAAGCCGGTGTAGATTCTATTGAGCATGGCTCTTATTTAGATAAAGAGGCAATAAAGTTATTTAAAAAAACGGGGGCTTATTTAGTACCGACGCTTTTAGCGGGTGCAACGGTAAGTGAAGAGGTGCTAACAAATCCAAATATGCCACCGGCAATAGCCGACAAAGTGCGTGAAGTTACTCCAAAAATGCAGGCTTCGTTTAAACTTGCACTGAAAAACAAGGTTAATATAGCTTTTGGAACAGACTCTGGTGTGTCGCGTCATGGACTTAATGCTAACGAATTTAGTTTAATGGTAAACAATGGTATGAGCGAAGCCCAAGCTATTAAATCAGCAACCATACATGCAGCTAAACTGCTGGGGCAAAGCGCACTCATTGGCGACTTGAGTGTTGGTAAACAAGCAGATATTATCAGTGTGAATGGCTCACCGCTTAAAAATATCGACGTACTTAAAAACGTGCAATTTGTTATGAAAGCCGGGCAAGTTTATAAACAATAGGGAAGGTTATGAGCAGCAAAATAAAAGTGTCGTTGTTTAATCATTTGATTGACGCTGAGCGCCAGTTATTAGACCCAGAAGTTCGCCAATCTGAGCGCGCATTAGATGCTTTACTCGATGATGAATTTATCGAAATTGCTGCCAATGGCACTACATTTAATAAATACCAAGTACTAACTCGTTTACCTACCGAGGTTGTGCCACAGTTTTATAATCAGCATTTTAAGGGCCGAATGCTGAGCGATGATGTAGTGCAACTTAGTTACCAAGCTGCTTTTAGGCGCTCTGCTCGCGCTGAGTTTAATTATTCATTGCGTATGTCGCTTTGGCGTAAAAGTAATGAACAATGGAAAATGGTGTTTCACCAAGGAACGCCTTGTGCGCCGTTTTCAATTTCGATGGATGATGATTAAAAATCATATAACCGTTAAAATAACCTTATTAAACATTTGATTGGGCAATAACCTGTTGTTAATGCGTACCGACCCCACCATTAGTCGATTATTAATGCTGCGAAGCGGCGCTATTGCCGTGCAATTAATTGCTGTACTTAGCGTTTATTTTTTACTAGAACATCAAATTGCATTACTGCCTTTACTTATTGTTATTGCCGTTGAGGCTGTGTTTCAGCTTATTAGCCTATTTGCTTATCGTAATGTAAGCCGTGCTAAACCTTTGGGTATGTTGATGCAGTTAACTGCAGACGTATTATTTTTAACGGTTTTACTATCGCTAAGCGGCGGTGCAACTAATGCATTTGTTTCGTTATTATTGCTCCCAATAATGATCGCTGCTGTTACGCTGCGAGAAAAAGGATTAGCTTATATTGCGGTATTAGCCATTGCCGCATACAGTTTGCTACTTATAAAGATGCCCGATCACAGTATGCATCAAATGAATATGAGTGGTCATTTTATTGGCATGTGGGTTAATTTTGTTTTAAGTGCCAGCGTAATCGCACTTGTTATTGGCGCAATGAGCAGGGCACTTAAAGAGCGAGAGCGAATTATTGCAAACGTGCGTGAAAAACAATTGCGTAATGAACAGCTTGTTACCCTTGATGGGGCTGCTGCACAAATCACCCATCAACTAGCGACCCCAATTGCAAATTTACAGCTATTGTTTGAAGAGTTATTAGAAGACCAGCCAAATAACCCTATTGTTAAGCACATGCAAGCGCCGCTTACTCAGTGTAGTACGCAACTTAACGACTTTAGAAAACTCTCAGAGCAATTACGCCTTAAAAATTCGCAAGAGCATACCACCGTAAAGCAACTGCAAACGCAAATTACAGATACGCTTTTACTGCAATACCCTGATCAGCACATTAAATGGATAACGCCACCTATTGCGGCAACGCTATTGAGTGATGCGATGTTATTGCCTGCTATTTTAAATTTATTGCAAAATGCCGCGCTCGCTAATCAAAAACAAGGCCAAACTCAATTAGAGCTGAGTTGGCAGCAAGATAACTTACATAGTGAATGCGTTTACTTGTTAATTCGCGATTTTGGCCGTGGCTTTTCATCATCGCAATTAGCAGAGCTTGGCGGGCAACTTATGCCAAGCGATCAAGGAATGGGGCTTGCTGTGCTTTTATCAAACGTTACTTTTGAGCGTTTAAATGGCTCACTTACCTTGTTTAACCATGCAGATGGCGGCGCTGTCGCCAAAGTTAAACTCGCTATTGTAAACACTGAGAATAACGCCTCATGAAGTTACTTATAATTGAAGACGACATTAATTTAGCCAGCACACTGGCAAGGCGCTTAACTAAACAAAGCTTTGCCTGCGAGGTGGCGCATAATCAAAGTGATGCGTTACTTACCGCGCGTAAACTATTGCCCGACTTTGTTTTATTAGACATGAAACTGGGCGACGATAACGGACTGACACTAATAAAGCCGCTGCGTAGTTTGCTCCCCCAAGCTCATATTGTTTTACTAACCGGGTTTGCAAGTATAGCAACCGCAGTAGAGGCAATGCGTTTAGGCGCAAACGATTACCTTACTAAGCCGGTTGATATGGCAACATTATTAAAAGCGCTTAACACCGATCCTGTGGCATCGGCATCGAATGTTATTGATGATGCGGTTATGTCGCCGGAGCGCTTAGAGTGGGAGCATATTCAACAAGTATTACACAGTAATAATGGCAATGTGTCGGTTACCGCGCGGCAACTTAATATGCATAGACGTACTTTGCAGCGCAAGTTACAAAAAAAGCCGGTGCAGCAGTAATTTATTACTTAATTTAAGGAAAGTGTTATGAGCGATGATGCAGTGACAATAATGCAAAATCAAAAAATTATATTATTTGATGCGCAATGTAAGCTGTGCAGCGCGTGGTGTAACTTTATTATTGCTCACGATAAAAATACTATTTTTAAATTATGCAGCGTGCAATCTCTAAAAGGGGAATTGCTGTTAACGCATTTTGGTTTTTCAACAACTGAATATGCCTCAATGGTGCTTGTTGAAAATGGTAAAGCATTTACCCAAAGCCATGCTTTTTTTAATGTTGTTAAGCAGCTAGGTTACCCATACAAGCTAGCAACTGTATTTAGTATTTTGCCAACTAGGTTTAATAATTGGTTATACGATAGGGTTGCTTTAAACCGCTATACCTTATTTGGAAAATATCAGTATTGCAGAATTCCCAACCCAGATGATGCTAAACATTATTTATAAATTAGGCGTTAATACAATGCAGTAGCGTTAATACACTGCAGTATAAGTAGATGCTAGGTTTATAGGGTTGTGTTAAAATCGCCGCGTTTAATTTTAGCTAACGGTATAAAAGGCTTTTTTCATGGCAAACACAGCACATGCACTTCACATTTTGGTTAAGCACAAAGAAATTGCAGAAGATATTATTAAGCAATTAGGTAAAGGTGCGAAGTTTCAGACCTTAGCTAAAAAGTATTCGTCATGCCCATCGGGTAAAAAAGGCGGTGACTTAGGTGAATTTAGACGCGGACAAATGGTTCCACAGTTTGACAAAATTGCATTTAAAGGCGCAATTTTAGAACCCCACCTAGTTAAAACTAAATTTGGCTGGCATGTAATTAAAGTACTTTATCGTACTTAGTTTATTTAAACTGTTTAATAATTGACGCGTCTTAGCAAGCGTCTATTTCATCACCTATCCTAAATTTACACTTTGACGAACTATGAGTTAGGATGGGTGTCATCTTAGTTTATTGCCTTAGGAACTTCAGCCACAGTTGTTACAAATCCTTCTGGATGGATAGGACACTTGGCCGGTGATTTATTAGGCTGTCTGCGTAAAAATAGGTGCCTGTCTTGCTTAATATCTACCACAGTTCGATAAGGTTGCATTTAAAGGCGAAATTTTAGAGCCCCACCTAGTTAAAACTAAATTTGGCTGGCATGTAATTAAAGTACTTTATCGTACTTAGTTTACTTTTAAGTAAAGAAGTAACCTTCGCTGTATAGAAAAAGGCTGCAATGTGCAGCTTTTTTTAGTTTTAGTTAGTTATTATTTTGCTAAATTAAAATCTATAGTCATTTCTAAGTCTTCATCAACTACCGCAATACCATTAACTACTTTAGGTGCATAACGCCATTTAGAAAGAGAGCGAATCGCTGCTTTATCAAAAATTTTCACAGGCTCAGCTTTAATCACTTTAATATTAACTGGCTTACCAGATGTATCTACATCAAAAGACATTGTCACACTACCTTCAATTTTTTCACGGACACTTTTAATTGGATACTCCGCAGGACTGGGCATTATCAGTGTAGAGTTAGGGCTATCAGGTAGATGTGTTGTCGAACAAGCGGTTAAAAGAAACAGTGACGTCAATGTTGTAATTATATATTTCATTATAAATCCCTTTGTAGGTATTATTATCGATTTGTTAGAGGTCGTTTCTATAATGACACCAAAAGAGATTCAAGGTAAATAATAAATTTGTCTTTTTTGAACTGATGAATATACAAGAAAGGCTGCAATGTGCAGCCTTTCTTAATTTTAAACTTTATTTGTGTATTAAGCGTCTTGCTTAGCTTCTTCTTCACTAATTTGTTTTAGTGCTTGAATGAATGAGTCGCTTGGTTGTCCGCCAGTAAGTGCATACTTATCGTTTATGATAAACGTAGGTACTGACGTAATACCCATCTGTTTAAAGTTGTCTTGCTCTTGGCGTACGTCTTGTACGTATTTGTCTGAATGTAGAATACCGCGTGCAGTTTCTTTATCAAGACCTACTTTTTCAACAACGTCGAGTAGTGCTTCTTCTTGATTTAAGTATTTTAAATCAGTGAAGTGCGCTTCAAAAAAGGCGAGTTTTAGCTTCGTTTGCTTACCTTCTTCACGTGCCCACATTAATAAACGATGCAAATCAAAGCTGTTGATCATGATACGTTTGCCATCAAAATTAAAGGTAAACCCAGCACGCTGACCGGCTTCGAACATGTTTTTACGATTTTCGTCGCCTTGCTCTTCACTTAGGTTGTACTTTTGCATTAAGTGTTCGTTTAAGTCTTGACCTTCAATTGGCATATCTGGGTTTAGTTCAAAAGGATGCCACGTAATATCTGCGCTCATTTCGTCTTTGAGTTGCTCTAGTGCAGTTTCTAGGTTTTTATAACCCACTACACACCAAGGGCACATTACGTCTGAAACGATATCAATTTTAAAGTTTTTCATATTTATCCTTTTGAGGATTGCTTTGGTATAACAGGGGATATTGGGATGAACTGCACTTTATCAATGCCAAACTAAAAAGAGCAGCTAAGCAGCTGCTCTTGAAGGTATTCAGTTTTAAGCGTTAAGGCCAAATGGGTCGTCAATACTATAACTTGGTTGTGTAAACCAATGAGGGCCGTTGTCGGTCATGTAAAAATGATCTTCTAAACGCACGCCAAATTCATCGGGTATAACTAACATTGGCTCGTTACTAAAGCACATGCCTGGGGCAAGTAGGGTTTTATCACCGCCAACTAAGTATGGCCATTCGTGAATATCTAGCCCAATGCCGTGCCCCGTTCGATGCGGGCAACCCGGTGTTTGGTACTGCGGGCCTAGCCCTTGCGCTGCTAAATAGTTACGTGCGCCCGCGTCAACGTCTTCGCACGTAGCACCAATTTTAGCTGCATTAAACGCGGCCATTTGCGCTGCTTTTTCATGATCCCAAAACATCCGTTGGCGCATTGTTGGTTCGCCAAATACATAGGTACGGGTTATATCTGATAAGTAATCGTGTACTTTACAGCCAGTATCAATTAGTACCATATCGCCTTTTTTAAGTATTTGGGCATCTTTAACACCGTGCGGGAAAGACGTTGCAACACCAAATAAAACAATACAAAAATAGTTACCTGGTGCACCTACTTTTTGGTGTGCTTGCTTAATAAAAGCTTCTACTTCGGTGGTGGTTATTCCCTCATAAAGCATGCTTGCTGTGGCTTGATGTACGGCTAAGGTCATGTCCATCGCGCGTTGCATTAAGCTAAGTTCATGAACTGATTTATGCATACGGCAATGCGCCGTTACAGGTTGTGCATTTATGAGGGTTAAACCCATTTGTGCTTTATTAATGCCGTCGAATATAAAAAATTGTGCGCTTTCATCAATGCCAATAGTTGCGTTTTCATTAATGTTTAACTTTTTTAATACTTCGACAAAAAGTGCATAAGGATTTTCGTGCTCTTGCCACCCATGAATAGGTCCCTCTATTACTTTAAACCCGTTTAGTGAACCAATTTCGAAATAAGGCGCAATGTATTGTACTTCACCAAGGGCGGGTAATATCGCGCCAACCATACGTTCGCTCGCGTACCATTTCATGCCTGTAAAGTAGGTAAGGTTGGTGCCAGCGTTTAAATAAATTGCATCTATGTTGTTTGCTAGCATATACGCTTGAGCCTTGGCTATGCGCTCTAAATGTTCGTCAGCTGCGATAGGGGTCAGCGTTTGCGTCATGTTACTTAGGCTTGCCAGCGCTTGCTCGCTTGATTGTGTACCAATACCGATGGTGGTCATATTTTTCTCCTTGGATTTTTAGCTAGTGTGATTAATACCAAGGTAAAATTCAATGTTATGCGATAAGAGGCTATTAGTTTATAGCCTCTTAAAATGGCATATTATTTTTTAGCGTAAGGTAAACGCGTGAGTTTATTACTTGTGTGGTAGCTATCAAGCCCGGTTACTGCCACCGTTTCAATAGCCTGTAAATCTAAAAAGCCATCACTTTGAAGTGCTACTTCATCTAAATACACATCAGTGATTTCACCGATTACAAGCTCTGTGCCATTGATGGCTAAATGTTGGTTTTCTACAAATTTAACCGAGTACTTTAAGCGGCTTTCTTTAACAAAAGGCGCTGCAAAGTCATTTAAATATTCGGGCGTTAAACCTGTCGCCGCAAATTCCGACTCGCCTTTGTCGTAGCGGGCTGATGTTTGATGAGCTTGCTTATAAATAGCTTTATTAACCTGGTTAATGGTGTAACTACCGGTTTCGATTATGTTTTCGAACGTATGTCGAGGCACGCTATTTGGGCGCATTATCATGCCAACTAGCGGCGGGTGAGCACCTAAATGAATAACAGAGCTAACAATGGCGAGATTAGTATTGCCTTGTTTGTCTTGCGTGCCAATTAAGTTGGCGCTTTTAAAACCCGAAAGCGAATTAATTAAATGAGTACGAGTGTGTTTTTCAAGTGCGTTTATGCGTTCTTTAGTAAAATGCATTAAAGGTCCTTACCACGGTATGGTTTTGCCTTGCCAATCTAAGTAGGCAGGCTCACCATTGAGTTCTAAATGAAGGTTATTAAAAGTAAGTGTAAAAAGCTGCTTAGCTACAAATTCAGCTGTAAAGAGTTTTCCAGCGGGTACGTTTTTTTGAAATGGCTTTGAAAGCGCAGTATCAGTAGTCCCTGGGTGAAATAAAACGAGCTTGGTATTTTTAGCTCGGCGTGAAAGCTCAATCGCTGCGGTTTTAAATAGCATGTTAAGAGCAGCCTTAGAGGCGCGATACGTATACCAACCGCCTAATTTATTGTCGTTAATGCTGCCCACACGCGCACTGAGTGCTGTAATAGTACAGTGCGTTTTATGTGTTAAGAGCGGCAAAATACTCTGCAAGCAAAGTAGGGGAGTTAGGGTGTTTGAATTTAGAAGTTGGCTAAAATACTCAGCGTCTAAATCTTCCAGCTTTTTTTCGGGCATATGAGTTTCGTTGTGCAGTGTACCATTGAATATAATAACTTGTTGTATATCGGCATTTTGCTCTTTTAGGTAATTAGTAACGCGCGCTAAACTTTGTTTTGTGTAGTCAGTATGTAGGTGGACAACACTAGAGTCAGATTCAATGCTTTTTGAACTAATACAAACAATCTGATGAGTAGGCGTGTTTATTTGTAAATGTTCTATATATGCATTTGCTATGGCACTGCTTGCGCCGAATAAAACAATGGTTTTCATTTATCACCTTTTGCTTTTAGTCCACATTGGCCGTTACTGCACTGAGTATTTGGCATTAAAAAGCGACTGATGGGGTGCCTATACTTAGCAAATAACAGGTATCCGCAGTCAGCGAAAAAGCGAATTATTGGCAAGCGAAAAATTTTCAACCAGCTATGTTTACCCACTATTTTCCATGCTTCGTACGTTACATCAAGCCCGTAAATCATTTCACCTGATTGCTTTTGGGCTTGCAGGTAGTTCATTGCTTTGTCTTTATCAATATACGAGTAGCGTTCACTAAAGTCGCTCGCGTTAAGATCTTCAAGCGTAATTAGATTTTTAGAGTCTGCGTGTTTTAGTTGCTGCATTTCGGTGCTGCAAAGAGGGCAGTTTCCATCGTAAAAAATGATCATGTAATTGCTTTGTGATTATTTTATATATACTTTTTTACGACAAGACATTGCAAATGGATCTATTAAATATCTCTTCATGATGATATTAATAGTGTCCTACGAAACAAAGGAGAATGAGAAATGAGTGAACAATATGCCGCCTTGCGAGGTAATGTAAATTTACTTGGGCAATTACTAGGACAAACTATTAAGGATGCTCAAGGCCAAGCTATTTTAGATAAAGTAGAAGAAATTCGGGCTTTATCTAAATCATCTCGCAGTGGTAATGAAGACGACAGACAAGCGCTAATAGACGTTTTACATGCGCTTAGTGATGAAGAGCTTTTGCCGGTTGCCCGTTCATTTAATCATTTTTTAAACCTTGCTAATGTAGCAGAACAATTTCATACCGTTTCGCGTTTTAATGACGTTGGCCTTGGTCAACAAAACCCTCTCACTCAAACATTAAAAACGTTAGTTACAAAAGCAGAACAAGGCCAGCTAGATAGTAATCATTTGGCCGAAACACTCTCAAAACTCCACATAAACTTAGTATTAACCGCCCACCCAACCGAGGTGACGCGCCGTACTATTATTAACAAACATGTTGAACTAAGTGATTGCTTAGCGTCATTAGAGCGAAAAGATAACTTACCGCTAGAGCGAGACGCTATTTTAAATCGTATTGAACAGCTTATTAGCCAGGCTTGGCATACCGACGACATTCGTCGCTCTCGCCCAACGCCAGTTGATGAAGCTAAATGGGGTTATGCGGTAATCGAAAACAGTCTTTGGCACGCTGTTCCGCGCTTTTTACGTGAATTTTCAGCCAATGTGAAAGAGCAATTAAGTTTAGAGCTACCAAAAGATTACAGCCCGATTGAGTTCACATCTTGGATGGGTGGAGACCGTGATGGAAATCCATTTGTAACATCGCAGGTTACAGCAGAGGTGCTTGACCACGGTCGTTGGATGGCGCTTAACTTATATATTCAAGATTTAAAAACGTTATGCGCTGAACTCTCTATGTCAGATGCCAGTGATGAGCTTGTTGAGCTTGCAGGTCAAGACTTTGAACCATACAGAGCGGTGATCAAAAAGCTTAAAAACCAAGTTGCAGAGACCGTGGCTCACCTGGGCGCTAAAATTAAAAATAAGCGTAGCGATTCACAAGATTTAATTACTGATATTAATCAGCTTAAGCACCCTGTAGAGGTCTGCTACCGCTCGTTATTAAAGTGTAATATGAAAGTAGTTGCTGATGGCTTATTGCTTGATTTACTGTACCGTATTAATAGCTTTGGCTTGCGTTTAGCTAAACTCGATGTGCGCCAAGATTCGTCTCGTCACAGCGATGTTTTTTCTGAGCTGACTCGTTATTTAGGTTTAGGCGACTACAACCAATGGCAAGAGCAAGATAAACAAGCTTTTTTACTTACTGAACTTAACTCTCGCAGACCGCTTATTCCAAAACATTGGCAACCAAGCCCTGATGTTCAAGAAGTGCTAGACACCTTTGATGTTATTGCTAAGCAAGACGAACAAACATTTGGCTTGTATATTATTTCGATGGCGCGAACAGCATCAGACATTTTAGCAGTACAATTATTGCTAAAAGAAAGCGGCTGTAGCTTTGATTTACCAGTAGCACCCTTGTTTGAAACACTCGATGATTTAAACGCAGGCAGTGATGTAATTACTACATTACTTGATAATGTTTGGTATCGCGGGCACATTAAAAACACCCAAAATGTAATGATTGGTTACTCTGATTCTGCTAAAGATGCCGGCATGATGGCAGCAGGTTGGGCGCAGTACGAAGCAATGGATAAATTAGTACAACTTGCTGATGAGCGTGGTATTGAACTTATTTTATTCCACGGACGTGGTGGCACAGTAGGGCGTGGTGGCGCACCTGCTGCACAAGCGCTGCATTCACAACCGCCAGGCTCTTTAAAAGGTGGTTTGCGTGTAACCGAGCAAGGCGAGATGATTCGCTTTAAATTTGGTTTACCTGATGTAGCACTGCAAAGCTTAAATATTTACGCAGGTGCAGTACTACAAAGTAACTTATTACCGCCGCCGGAACCAAAACCGCAGTGGCGCGAAGTAATGAAGCTAATAAGTGAGGAGTCGTGTGAACACTACCGTAATGTAGTTCGCCACGATGAAAACTTTGTACCTTACTTTAGAATGGCAACGCCTGAGCTTGAGCTGTCTAAGTTGCCGCTTGGCTCGCGTCCAGCAAAACGTAATCCTAATGGTGGCGTTGAAAGCCTGCGTGCTATTCCATGGATTTTTGCGTGGAGCCAAAACCGTTTAATGCTTCCTGCATGGTTAGGTGCGTTAACTGGCTTAAAAGCTGCGCTTAATAAGTACGGCGCAGAAACACTCAACGAAATGAGCCTACAGTGGCCGTTCTTTAGATCGCGCCTAGAAATGCTAGAAATGGTATTTAGTAAAGCCGATTGCTGGTTGAGTGAGCATTACGATAATGCGCTGGTGGAAGATATGTACAAACCATTGGGTGTAACACTTCGTAAAGAGCTTCAAGAAGCCATTAGCTTGGTGCAATCACTTAGCCCACAAAAAAGCCTACTCGCCGAACAACCTTGGATTAAGGAGTCGATTAGTTTACGTAATCCGTACACCGATCCACTTAACCTATTACAAGTTGAGCTTTTACGCCGTGCTCGCTCAGAGGAAAAACGAAATGAAGGTGACATTGATAATGCGTTAATGATCACGATGACAGGTATAGCAGCAGGTATGCGTAATACCGGCTAACGTGCTATTTGTTAGGTATACCAATTAATTATTTTGTTAGGTATACCAGTTAAAATTAAAGGGAGCACGCGATGTGCTCCCTTTTTTTGCGTTAAATAGGCTGGTATTTAACACCCTAACCTTTTAAACTACTTAGCCATTGAATAATTAAAAAATATTATGGCTTCAGCAACTTTTACTGTACAGCAAGATACAGCACTTACAAATTCGCACTTCACATTAAGCGTAGCGCAAACAGCGTCATTACGTAGTCAATTAAAATCACAACGTGGCATATTAAATTCTAATAATATTAAAGTATTATGCGCGCAACTCAATGTGTCTGATGATGTATTACTACAAGGTTTAGTACCTTTAGCTTCTGAGTATGCCGTTGCGCCAGTGTCAGGTTTTCATGTAGGCGCAATTGTTAAAGCACTTGATGAAAAGGGTGAGGTAAACTTTTACTTTGGTGCAAATGTAGAGTTTGATCATCAAGCATTGAGTTTAGTGGTTCATGCAGAGCAATCGGCTATAAATAACGCATGGTTAAACGGCGCTAAAAAAATAGTTAAAATTGCGATTAGCGATGCGCCTTGTGGGTATTGTCGCCAGTTTATGAACGAACTCGCTGATGCGAAAGAGTTTGATATTTTACTTCCTGATCAGCAATTTAAACTTGCTGAATTACTGCCGCATTCATTTGGACCTACCGATTTAGGTAACGAATTTAGCTTGTTTAACCCAAAACCACAGCAAGGTAATTTTAGCTTTGATGGCCTTGATGAAACCCTTGCGCGTTTTGCACTTAATGCGTACGTGCCTTACAGCCAAAACTTTAGCGCCGTAAAAATAAGTACATTTAGTGATGGTGATTTTTACGGAAGTTACGCCGAAAATGCAGCTTACAGTCCAAGTTTATCGCCACTACAAAGTGCACTAAGTCAGTTCTTTTTAGCTGGGCTTAGCTTTAACGAAAGTACGGTGAAGGGAATAACATTGCTCGAAACAGCGGGTCGTGAAAACCAGTCGCAAGTGGCAAAAGCTGTACTTGCCAGTTTTACGCATTTACCAGCACTTAAAGTAATTAGCGCACCACTTAAATAGTGGCTTGCATACAATAAAGCACAGCCGGAGCTGTGCTTTATTAAAGCGAGCCATTCTATCGAATTAACTCACTCACTGACTGCTATAACCTGTATTAATCAAGTAATACTTTAGCTGCTTCTAATACTACTGCTACAGATTTACGCTCAATTTCACCGTGGTCTACATTTGGTATTTCTTGGCGAGTACGGTTAACAAGTACGCCTGCTACACATGCTGCTTGTAATCCAAGGGCTGCACACATAGTAAATAATGTTGCCGATTCCATTTCGTAGTTCATCACGCCCAATTTTTGCCACTCTTCGCAGCTACCTTGTAGTGATTTAGGAACGTAACCAGAGTGCGTATCGTAACGCTCTTGCCCTGGGTAGAATGTATCGCTTGATGCAGTAATACCAATATGAAAATCGATATTTAGGTTTTTACATGCTTGTACCATAGCTTGTGTTGCATAAAAGTCAGATACAGCAGGGTAGCTAAGTGGTGCAAAATGTTGGCTAGCTCCATCTAAACGTACAGACGCTTGGCTAATTAAAATTTCGCCTTCGTTAATGTGTGGCTGAATTGCACCGGTTGTACCAATACGTAAAAATTTACGCACGCCAAGTTGTGCTAATTCTTCTACTGCAATCGACGTAGATGGACCACCAATACCTGTAGAACATATAACCACAGAGTGGCCGTTTAATTGACCTAAATAAACATGAAACTCGCGAGTTTGAGCAAGGCAGGTTGGGTTGTCTAGGAATTGTGAAATACGTGCTGCACGATCTGGATCGCCCGGTACAATCGCAAGTTTTGCACCTTTAAGATCGTCAATACATAGTCCTAAGTGAAATACCTTTTCCATAGCTAAGCCTTTTATAATAATTTGTTGTCAATCTAGCATGATTGCTAGAAACATTTATCAAGTACAGGACGATTGTCCGTTTTATCTTAACTCTTCCAATAAAGCCTTAATAATTTTAAGGGCTAATTTGATTTATTCACCAACTATGAATATTCACTCAAGTACTTATATACGTAGCCTTGTTACGCTGTTGACATGTTCAAGCAGACATAATAAGTATCACTCAAGCGCGTAACTACGATTAAATGAATGATTACAAATTTTCATTAATATCAAATAAATTCAATGGCTTAAATTTGTAGTGAACATGTAAAAACTAACGTGTTTACTTATATTAAGCACTGACTTATTTAGCAAAGTGGCATTTATTTGAAGTTTAGGCATTTTTAGTGATTTTGCATAACTAATCAAAAGTAATCAAAACTAATTAGCTACGTACAGAATAAAAACCAAAGGAGTTTATTATGAGCACACAATTTGAAGCATTTAAAAACAAAGTTGAGCACTGTTTGTGCGCACCGGGTGATGGCGTATACACAGTAAATACTGCAAAAGAGCGCAAAGCCGCACTGCGTAATAAACTTTATGGACAAACTGAAAACGTTGATAATTTGTGGCGCGAGTCTTTAAACGAATTACCAAACTCACCACATAAAGCCGTTATGTTAGGTATTAGTTCAGACTGTGGCGGTGGGATATTACGCGGCGCAAACTGGGGGCCGTTGTTTGTGCGCTCAGCATTAATTGATCAGCAACCTCAGTGTCATTCGTTTGATTTGGGTGATGTACGTGTGATCCCACATTTACTTCATGACAAATACCTAAATGATGCAACCATTTCTAATTGCCAAAAAGCCTTATATGGTGATGAAGATAACGACTATTACGTAAGCCCATTATCAATCACTGAGGATGTATGCGACAGTTTTTACGCAACGTTTAAAGATAAAGGATTATTTGGTATTGGTGGCGATCACTCAATTAGTTACCCACTTACTAAAGCGTACTTAAAAGCAAAACGTGATCAAGGTAAGCGCACGGCTATTATTCACTTTGACGCGCATACCGATTTACTTGTGGAGCGCTTAGGTATTGATTTATGTTTTGGCTCGTGGTGTACACATATACTAGAGTTTTTACCGGCGCCGCATCATTTAATACAATTTGGTATACGCTCAAGTGGCAAGCCTAAAGCGCATTGGGAAAATACTTTTGGTGTTAAACAGCACTGGGCACATGAAATCATTGAACGCGGCGCAGCAGCGGTTGCTGCCGACGCTATTGCACAGTTAAAAGCCGATAACGTTGATGAAATATACGTAAGCTTTGATATTGATGCACTTGATGCTGAATTTGCATCCGCCACAGGTACACCAGAGCATCACGGTTTAACGCCTCAGCATGCGCTTGATATTTTATCAGCCATTGCGGATGAGTTTCCTATTACAGGTGCAGATATGATGGAGATAGCGCCATTTACCGACAGCTCTTTAGTTGGTCAATCAAGCTCAGAAACGACGCTTAGAGAAGGCGCTAAAATTTCAGCCTTTTTAATTAGTGCAATGAACAAGTAAGCTGTAGAAGCTATAGATACTAGCACTATCAGCGTATAAGTGTGCATTACATGACTAAAAACTAGCAGTTCATAAAGCCTCAGCTATATTTATTAAATACATATAATGAGTTAGTTGAGGCCTCGCTAGATGAAATTGTTGATCTTTTTATTGTTCATTAGCTGTATTAAAGTTGATGCAGCTGAAATTACAATAGTAACGGAAGTATTTCCGGACTTTCAGTATATTAATGAAGATAACAAACTCGTTGGCCGCTCTGTCGATAAAGTTCATAAAGCGCTAGAAGGTACAGGTATAAACTACACTATGTTGGCGCATAGTTGGGCCATATCCTACAATGCAGCGCTACGCGATAAAAACACCTGTATATTTTCGATTGTTCGATTACCTAATAGAGAAAGTAAGTTTAACTGGGTAGGCGAACTGGAAAGCTTTGACTCTGCCATTTATGGTCTAAAGTCCAGAGGTATAAAGTTAAACACTCTCAATGATGCTAAAAAATACAAAATAGCAGTACTGCGTGATAACTTTAGTCATCATTATTTGCTTGAAAGGGGCTTTAGTGAAAGCAAGCATTTATTACTCATAGATAGCCTAGATAAAATAGATAAACTCATAAGCACTCGTCACCATATACTTGATTTTGTTATCCTCAACAAAAAGCAATTTAACTATCGAGTTAAAACAGAACCTAAGCTTGAGTTACTAGAACCATTACTTGATTTAAATACAACTCAGTCTCCGTTATTTTTTGCCTGTAATATAAATATGGATCCGGCTTTAGTTTCTCAATTAAAAGTCGCCTTTAATAAAATTTAAGCACTTTAAACTCACTGTTTTACCTCTTAAATAATTGAAAATTAATAGCTTAAATATATTTCGTAAATATAAATTGCTGCGTTTAAAAAACCGATTATAATCCAGCTGCTTTTTGTTTAAAAAAGCGCTAACTTATTGGAGCGTTAAATGGGTGATTTAATCGGGATTAGCTTATTGATCTTGATCAGTGCGTTGTTTGCTATGTCAGAAATAGCAATTGCAGCGTCGCGTAAAATAAAACTGCGGGTAATGGCAGATGAAGGAAATATAAAAGCAGCAGCGGTATTAAAGCTACAAGAAAATCCAGGGGCTTTTTTTGCCATGATCCAAATTGCACTCAACGCGATTGCGATATTGGGTGGTATTGTGGGTGAGCAGGCTTTATCGCCTTATGTTGAAAGTGTTTTAGTGCTTTTTTATCAAGGTGCACACTTAGAAAAAATTAGCTTTTTATTCTCATTTTTTACTATTACATCTCTGTTTATCTTGTTCGCCGATTTAATGCCAAAACGTTTAGCGATGATCATGCCAGAAGCTGTCGCTGTTAGAGTCGTTACAATAATGCGCTGGGTAACCTTTGCCTTAACTCCGCTAGTGATGTTTTTTAATGGGGTAACGAACTTTGTGCTGCGCTTATTTAAAGTGCCTGCTGAGCGAGAAGACAACGTTACAACTGAGGACATTGTTGCCATGATGGAAGCGGGTGCTGCATATGGTAGTTTGCAAAAGCAAGAGTATGAACTCATTGGTAATGTGTTTGACCTAGAAGCGCGGTTTTTATCAAGCGTAATGACGCCACGCGACCAAATTGTCTATTTTGATTTAAACGAATCTAGCCATAATATTGCGACCAAAATTATTGACCACCCTCATAATCACTTTTTAGTGGTGTCAGGAAATTTAGATAAATTGCATGGCTCTGTTGAATCTAAAGATATTTTACGACAAGTACTAAAAGGCGAAGCCGCCAATATAAACGATGAGCTGATTGATAAAGATGTTTTTTACTTACCGGAAACATTAAGCCTATCAGAAGCTTTAAATGCGTTTAAAAGCGCAGCAAAGCCATTTGCTGTTGTCGTAAACGAATATGCGCTTTCGGTAGGTATTGTAACGGTAAAAGACTTAATGAAAGGGTTTATGGGTGATTTAATTACTCATCAAGGTGATGAATTAATTATAGAGCGCGATAAAAATTCATGGCTTGTAGATGGGTTAACTCCAATTACCGATTTAGCAAAGGTACTTGATATAGAAGAATTTCCTGATCAGATGCACTATGAAACTGTCGCTGGATTTTTAATTTACAGTATGAAGCGAATCCCTAAACGTGCAGAGCATTTAACTTTTTCAGGCTTTAAGTTTGAAGTTGTTGATGTAGAGGGAATTAGGGTAGAGCAGTTGTTAGTTTCAAGAGTTATTAATCCACAGAACGACAACCCCCTTTAAAAAGTAAGATAGTCGTTTATATAAATAGCCAAGCTGTTTTTGCTTGGCTTTTTTGTGCCTATTTAAAAGCTCTGTGCTTAAAATGAGTGATTATTTCAACCTGTTTAATTGCTTTATTTTCAAACAGCTCTGATTCTATTTTCATCAAATTAACATTAAATGCTACCTAAGGCGTATATTGTACTCAATAGTGTAAGTTTGTGTAAATTTCTCCTTATTAAGATTCATTATCAGCGCATTTTAATTTAGAATGATCGTTCACTCTAAACTAAAAGGTATTTAACATGCAGCGTTCCCGCATCGCTTTATTTGTATTGTCAGCCCTCGTCGGTTCTGTTGCTTTAACTGGTTGTGATCAGGCTGCTGAGCAGTCACAAGCTTCAGCTCCTAAAGCTGTCCCAGTGGGTGTAATTACAGTAAAAAGCCAAGCGCTTACTCTCAAAAAAGAACTTCCTGGTCGTATTAGTGCATTTCAAATTGCTGAAATTCGTCCACAAGTAAGTGGTATTGTGCAATCTCGTTTATTTGTTGAAGGTAATGAGGTTAAACAAGGCCAAGCACTGTATCAAATAGACCCTGCTACATTTGAAGCAGACTTAGCAGCAAGTGAAGCAAGCGTAGCGCGCGCAGAGGCAAGCATTGCCAGCTCTAAATCAAAAGCATCGCGTTATAAAGAGCTTTTAAAAATTAAAGCCGTGAGCCAACAAGATTTTGATGAAGCAGATGCCGCATACAAGCAAGCTAATGCTGAATTATTAACAGCTAAAGCGCAGTTAAAATCAGCGCAAATTAATCTCGATTACAGCCACGTCTCTTCTCCTATTAGTGGTCAAATTAGTAAATCAAGTGTAACAGTGGGTGCACTTGTAAGTGCCAATCAAAGTACAGCACTTGCTACAGTAACTCAGTTAGATCCAATTTATATCGATTTAACACAATCAAGTAATGAGCTTACCCAACTTAAAAAAGCAATATCATCAGGTGCTCTAACTGTCGATTCGGCTAGTCAAACTGACGTTGAACTTATTATGGAAGATGGCTCTATTTATCCTCATAAAGGCACATTACAGTTTTCTGAAGTGACAGTTGATCCAAGTACTGGCTCAGTAACACTGCGTGCTAAATTTTCAAACCCAGAAAAATTATTACTGCCTGGCATGTATGCCCGAGCTTCTATTGTGGAAGGTGTTAAAGCGGGTGCTATTTTAGCTCCGCAACGTGGCGTTAGCCGTAATTCAAAAGGCGAACCAACAGCAATGGTTGTCAGTAAAGACAACACAGTAGAAAGCCGCGTATTGAAAGTAGATAGAACTATTGGTTCTGATTGGCTTGTTACTGATGGCCTAAGTGATGGCGATAAGTTAATAGTAGAAGGTTTACAAAAAATCCGCCCTGGTGCACCTGTGAACCCATCTGAAATTCAATCGTCTGCTAAAGCCGATCAAGCGCAATAACGGAGAGTTTTAATGTCACGATTTTTTATCGATAGACCGATATTTGCTTGGGTACTCGCTATTGTAGTGATGCTTGCAGGTATTTTGGCGATTAGGAGTTTACCTATTTCGCAGTATCCTTCAATTGCACCACCTGCAGTGAGTATTACTGCAACGTACCCTGGTGCATCTGCACGAACACTTGAAGATACGGTTACGCAAGTTATTGAGCAAAAAATGAAAGGGCTTGATGGCTTGCTTTATATGTCATCTACGTCTGAGTCGAGTGGTTCTGCTACACTTACACTTTCGTTTAGTGCTGAAACTGACCCTGATATTGCACAAGTTCAAGTGCAAAATAAACTAGCGACAGCAACTCCACTATTACCAGAAGCCGTACAAAGGCAAGGTGTGGTAGTTGCAAAATCAGCGCGTAACTTTTTAATGGTTTATGCTTTTGTGTCTAAAGATGGCAGCATGACCAATATTGATATTGGCGATTATGTTTCATCGAACGTGCAAGACATTGTCTCGCGTGTTGAAGGCGTAGGTGAAGTACAGCTGTTTGGTTCTCAGTACGCGATGCGTATTTGGTTAGACCCTGCAAAGTTACAAAATTATAAGCTTACACCTGCTGATATTAGTGCATCAATTAGTGCGCAAAATGCACAAGTATCTGCCGGTCAACTTGGCGGTATGCCTGCCGTTGATGGTCAACAACTTAATGCAACAGTAACGGCGCAAAGTCGATTACAAACGCCAGAGCAATTTAAACAAATATTAGTTAAAACCAATCCAGATGGCTCTTTTGTGCGTCTAGAGGACGTTGCGAAAGTAGAGCTTGGCGGTGAAAGCTACCGCGTTGTTGCTCGTTACGATGGGCAACCTGCATCAGGTTTAGGTATTAAATTAGCCAGTGGCGCTAACGCACTTGATACCGCAGAGGGCGTTAAAAAAGCAATTGAAGAGCTAAAACCGTTTTTCCCTGAAGGGTTAGATGCCGTAATACCTTACGATACAACACCGTTCGTATCGTTATCTATCGAAAAAGTTATTCATACATTAATTGAAGCTGTTGTACTGGTTTTTGTAGTTATGTATTTGTTCCTACAAAACTTTAGGGCAACACTTATTCCAACTATTGCCGTACCTGTGGTTTTACTAGGTACATTTGGTATTTTATACACCTTTGGTTATTCAATAAATACGCTGACAATGTTTGCGATGGTACTTGCCATAGGCTTATTGGTAGATGATGCAATTGTTGTTGTAGAAAATGTTGAGCGTTTAATGACCGAGGAAAAACTCTCGGCACTTGAAGCTACACGTAAATCTATGGATGAAATTAAAGGCGCGCTGGTAGGTATTGCTATGGTGCTTTCTGCGGTATTTATTCCAATGGCATTCTTTAGTGGCTCTACCGGTATAATTTATCGTCAGTTTTCTATAACACTCGTATCGGCGATGGGGTTATCTGTTTTGGTGGCTCTTATTTTAACGCCAGCATTGTGTGCAACGCTTTTAAAACCAAGCCATGTACATACCAATGACACGTTGTTTGGCCGATTTTTTACAGGCTTTAACCGTGGTTTTGATAAAACAAATTCAGGTGCACAAAGCTTTGTAGGTCGCATGCTTACTCACTCTAAACGTTACTTACTTATTTATGGCGTGATTGTGGGCGGTATGGTTTATGTATTTTCAAGCTTGCCAACGGCATTTTTGCCTGACGAAGACCAAGGTATTTTGTTTAACCAAGTGTCATTACCAGCGGGTTCTACAACACAACAAACACTTGAGGTTGTTAAAAAGGTAGAAAACCACTTTTTAAACGATCAATCTGAAGCAGTAAACGGTATTTTTACCGTGACTGGTTTTAGTTTTGCAGGTTCTGGCCAAAACTCAGCAATTGCCTTTGTAAATCTTAAACATTGGGATGAGCGTCAGCGTGACGAGTTATCTGTTCAAGGTGTTGCAGGTAAAGCGATGGGCTACTTTTCAACGATAAAAGAAGCATTTGTTTTTGCCTTTCCGCCACCTGCAATTGTTGAACTGGGAACTGCTAATGGCTTCAATATTTTCTTACAAGACCGTGTAGGCCTTGGCCATGACGCACTTTTAGCTGCACGAAATCAGTTATTAGGTTTAGCAAGCCAAAGTCCAATTTTAGCGGGCGTGCGTCCAAATGGACAAGAAGATATGCCAGAGCTACAACTTGATACAGACCTTGCAAAAGCCGAAGCGCTTGGCGTGTCGCAAAACGATATTAATAGTACACTTTCGACAGCATGGGGTAGTAGTTATGTAAATGACTTTATTGACCGTGGTCGAGTGAAAAAAGTGTATATGCAAGGTGATGCACAATCTCGCATGGTGCCTGAGGATCTAAATAAGTGGTATGTGCGCAATGATAATGGCGATATGGTGCCGTTTTCAGCGTTTGCTAGTGCCTACTGGACGTATGGTTCGCCGCGTTTAGAGCGTTACAATGGTTTTTCAGCAATGGAAATTCAAGGTAGTGCAGCGCCGGGTTACAGTACAGGCCAAGCAATGGATGAAATGGAGCGTTTAGTTAAACAATTACCAAATGGTATTTCGTCTGAGTGGACCGGTATTTCATTCCAAGAGCGCTCTAGTAGCGGTCAAGCACCTCTACTATATGGCCTATCGCTGCTGTTTGTATTTTTATGTTTAGCCGCGCTTTATGAAAGTTGGTCGGTACCGTTTGCGGTAATGATGATTGTGCCACTGGGTATATTTGGTGCAATTATGGCAGCGCTTGGCGGTGGCTTATCTAACGATATTTACTTGCAGGTAGGCTTGTTGACCACCATTGGTTTGGCATCTAAAAATGCGATACTGATTGTAGAGTTTGCGATTCATAAAATGGAAGAAGGGCTTGGCTTAGTTGATGCGGCTATTGCTGCTGTTCGCCTTCGTTTGCGTCCAATACTTATGACTTCGATGGCCTTTATTTGTGGTGTTTTACCGCTTGCTATTGCCTCAAGCGCGGGTTCTGGTGCGCAAAATGCGTTAGGTATTTCGATTATTGGCGGCACACTTGCATCATCAATATTAGTTGTTGTTTTTGTACCGTTATTCTTTGTGTTAGTGCGCCGTGTATTTCCTGGCAAAGCTAAAGAGACAACGAAGGAGAGCGCAGAATGAGCATTAAAACATTCAGCCTAAGTGCAATTGCTTTATTGGTGCTAAGTGGTTGCCAATTAGCGCCAGAGCAAAAAGACCTTGCTCTACCAGTATCTGATGCTTATGCATCAGGTACTGGGCAAAGCGCTGCGCAGCAATTAAATTGGCAGCAGTTTTTTAATGACGAAAAACTACAAACGTTAATTAGTCAAAGCCTTGAGCATAACAAAGACATGCAAATTGCAGTGCTTAATGTGCAGCGTGTGCGTGGTTTATATCAAATTGAAGACTCTGCTTTGTATCCATCCCTTGATTTAAATGCCTCAGGTACGCGCCAGCGTTTACCGGCTGACTTATCAGGTACTGGCGATGCAGCTATTAGCTCGCAATACAGTGCAACAGTGGGTATTACCTCTTACGAGTTAGATATTTGGGGCAAAGTACGCAATCAATCAGCGCAAGCACTGCAAAACTTATACTCTACAGAGCTTAGCCAATACAGCACGCAGGTGTCTTTAATTTCAGAGTTGGCAAATGCGTGGCTAAATTATGCAACTGATTTGCAACTGCTAGAGCTTGCAAAAGAAACGCTTACCTCTCAGCAAGAGTCATTATCGCTTACGCAAAAAAGCTTTGATTTAGGTGCGACGTCTTCAATTACCCTTGAGCAGCTTAAAAGCACAGTTGCTACGGCAAAAGTAGACATAGCAACGTACAAACGTTTGCTAAAGCGTGATAAAAGTGCCTTAGATTTATTAGTAGGTAAATCTGTTTCAGCTGATTTACTGCCTAATAAAGACCTGACTAACTTGATCAGTATGCCAGAAGTACCCGTTGGTTTACCGTCTGATCTGCTATCGCAGCGCCCTGATATTAAAGCCGCTGAGCATTTAATGCTTGCTGCAAATGCCAATATTGGTATTGCTCGTGCGGCGTTTTATCCAAGCATTAGCTTAACAGCCAATGCGGGGTCTGCTTCAAGTGACTTAAGTGGCTTGTTTGATTCAGGCTCGGGTACATGGAGTTTTGTGCCGACAATTAGCTTACCTATTTTCAATATGGGACGTAACCAAGCAAATCTTGATGTAGCAAAAGCAGATCAAGAAATTGCGGTAGCAACGTATCAGCAAAAAATTCAAAATGCGTTTCGCGAAGTTGCCGATGCACTTGCTGATAGAGAAGGTTACCAAGAGCAATTAAGTGCCCTTGATATGCTTATAAGTAGTCGACAAATCACGTTTGATTTATCAAAAATGCGTTACGAAAAAGGCGCAGATAGCTACTTGCAAGTACTTGATGCTCAGCGTACGTGGTACGGCGCGCAGCAGCAGTTAATTGCGGGTCAGCAAGCGTATCTTGCGAGTCAAATTAACTTGTACAAAGCGCTTGGTGGCGGATGGAATGTAGCCAGTGAAACAACTCAGGAAGAGAAATAATATTTGCGGCTTTTAAAGCCGCATTACATATTTATATGGCGAGACTATTTATAGCTCTTGCTTTACTGAGTTTATGACTTGGTAGTGGAGTTGAACATGAAGCCTAAAGCAAAAAGGCAAACAGATCCCGCGATAGCACTTGCTAGGCGTGAGCAAATTTTAACAGCTGCTGCAGAGTGTTTTCGCCGTAAAGGTTACCACGGTGCAGGTATGGCAGAAATATCTAAAACGGCAGGGATGAGTGCAGGCCATATTTATAATTACTTTGAAAGCAAAGAGGCGATTATAGAAAGCATTATTGAAAAAGACATGGAAGAAATGTTCTCTATCTTTCAAAAGTTTGAAGATCACCCTGGTGATGTTTTGGCGGCTCTTTTAGATGGCTTAAATATTGGCGTGCAAAGACACATGGATACAGGCTCGTGTGTTATCGATTTAGATATGATGGCAGAAGCGGGTCGTAATATTAAAGTTGCTACTCTTTTGCGTGAAACCGATATTCAAGCAAGAGGGCGCATGAGGCAGCTTTTAACAAGCGAGCGAAGTGCGCTCAAAGACATTGATGAGCGTGAACTTGAAAGCCGAATTAATGTTATTTTTTCGATGATGGCAGGGTTATTACTTAGAAAGTTACTTTACCCTGAGCTAACCGAAGAAACGGTACTCATAGCGCTTCGCCCTGCGATGAAAACATTACTGATGCCATTTGATAAAGCGCAGTAACGCTAAAAATAAATAAAAAAGCTAGCCAATATTTTGGCTAGCTTTTTTATTTATACTATTTAAAAACGCTCGATTGACCACTGAAGTGCAACAATTGCGATAGCAACGGAGCCCATTGGCATTACCCACTTTTTATACCAAGTGTAGTGTCGTACATAAATGAGTATTGGTAAGGCTATCAGTAATATACTAAGTTGACCGATTTCGACGCCTAAATTAAACGCCAATATACTGAGCAGTTGATAGTCGCTCGACAGGCCAAGCTCGCCAAGTACGCTCGCAAATCCCATCCCATGTAGTAAACCAAAAGCAAAAGTAAGCCAACCTAAACGAAGTATCAGCGGCCACACATTATTTAATGCTGCAAATAAAACCGATATAGCAATTCCAAGCTCTACCCAGCGACTATTTGGTGAGACTAAGTTCATAGCGGTGGCGGTAAGCGTAATAGAGTGCGCAAGCGTAAACGCGGTTACTATCCATGCTGTGTGTTTAATAATGTGTTTTTTAGAGCTAATACCTTGCCATGCTTTATCGCTGCGTTTTAAAACACAGGTAAGTAACAAAGCGATTAAAAATAAAATATGATCAATACCAATCCAAATATGTAAAACACCCTGGTACACGTATTGATTAAAGGTACTTAAATAACTTGTTTGCTCAAAGCTGAACGTTTGTTGTGCCTCATTGATATTAAATACACGAGATACACCGTTAATATTTACGATGGATTTATGGTTAGCATCAGTTTTAAAAAAAGCGGAATAGGAAAGGGTGATTGCTTCATTATCATCACAGCTAAACTGCAGCGGAATCACTAAATATGGTTGGTTAAAATGGTTATCTAGCTGATAGATACCTTCACTTTTTAAAGGGCATATTTGCGCGCTTTGCGTGATATTTAAATTTTCTTTAATGAAGTTATTTATTGAGCTGCGTTTTGCTTTTATTTCTGTCCACGAAATTTGGCCGTTTTTATCTAAATCCAGAGGCACTGCGTGCTCTAAGTCGGCAATATTTATTTGCCAGGTACCCGTGTATAGATTTTTGTTGGTGTCGTTATTGTGCTCGCTATTTAAGGTTATATAACTTGTACTTAGTTGATGGGCAAAGCTGTAAGTTGAAAAAATGCACAGCATTAAAGTGAGTATAAATAGATAAGGCGTTTTCATAGTGTATCTCGTTGCATCGCTTTTGCTTGAATAAGTAATTGCTCATCGGTGCTCATTTTAGCCTGCTGGCAATTAATATGAGCCCAGTAAAGTGCTTTTTCGCGATTTGGTTGTACATCAAGGTAATATTTAGCTAAGTCACTTGCATGAAAAGAATCTTTACGAAGCTCTCGTAGCGTAACTCTTTGCGCCATTGTATTTTGCCATTTTTTATCGCGTTTATTCAGTTTTTTTTCTGCGATTGAAAGTCTTAGCAAAATAGCATCTTCTAAATTGCCTTTATCAGGAAGCAGTACGCTTAATGTATTTAATACTTGTTGTGGTTGGTTTAGAGCAATTTGAATATCGGCCCATAAAACAATTAGGCTCACAGGGGCTTGAACTAAATCTACACTTTGTAAGTGAGACAATGCTTGTTTGTAGTTATTTAAACGATAGCTCATTTCACTTAAAACATGGTTTGTAGCTAGGCTAGTTTGATTATTATTTATAATTTTTACTAATGCTTGGTAGCTGTCTAAAACGCTTTCATGTTGGCTTTGTACATCAAGTACACAGGTGCTAGCAGTAATAGTGCTTACGTGCCCAATTAAAGCGACGCAGTGCTTTTTTGCTTGTGCAAACTTACCTTGAGTCATAAATATATTGGCTAGCAATAAATGGCTATTACTATGCTGTGGCTCTTTAATCAAAACGTTGTTAGCAATATCAATAGCTTCGTTGAAAAGGTGCTCTTTTTGTAAAACGCGAGCATATAAGTAACCAATTTTAGATGAGGGTGTTTGTTTATATAGCTGGGCTAAACGGGTTTTAAGTAGCCCCTGTAAACGCTCTGCTTGGCCTACATATTGGCTGTTAGTGACTAATGTATTTATTTCCTCAACAGACAGAGAAGCACTAAGCGTTGAATTACTGTTAGCAATAACTGCATCATTTTTTGGGGTAAAAGGCGCAGCGCTTAATGCAAAGGTCGTTAGGCATAAAGTAATAAATGCGACGGACTTAAAAATTGATAAATGCATTATAAATATCCTTTGAAAAAAGCCATCCATGGCCTGTCAGCTTAATTACTTGGTTAGTTACCGTTTGTTGAAATTAATCCATCAACATCAGTATCGGTGTTTGTAAACACCCGACCGTTAACAGTTAACGGCTCTGCATTTAGCGCTTGATTAAATGCATCGGTTGCAAATTGAGCAAAGTCGACTTGTAGTGCGTCAATTGCAATGTTTACTGTTGCAGTTACTTGCGAATTAACGCCATCACTTACACCAAACATAAAACTATCTGAACCTGTCACTTCTTTATTTGGTGTATAGGTAAAGTTACCATCGCTATTAACGGTAACAGTTCCAAGAGCTGGCTCACTTGTTAATGAGTAAGTAAGCGAGTCGCCATCATTGTCGGTTGCGCTAAGCATATCGGTAATGCTTACCTCAGTTTGTGTAGTTAGCATTGCATCACTTGCGGTAGGCGCTGTGTTTACAACCGGTGTAGGTTGTTTTTTATCATCATCGCTACTACATGCTCCCAATGTTAATGCACTGAGGAGAACACAAATATGGGTAGTTTTTAAATTACGCATTATTTTACTCCTTATTTAGAGCCAGCAAGTGGTGTTGCAAGGTATGGGAATGATGAATTCATCATTGTTGCATCAATAGGCGCGCCGTCTGTAAATGGCACTGTGCCTGTATTAGCATCCTCTGGTGCACAAAGTCCTAAATCAGTGTCTTCACCATTTACTGGGATAGGATGACATAAACGACCCATCACAACACGAAGTGCAATATCAACCACATCATCACCCGGGCGACGACCATTTGGGAAGCCGGCTAAATCATTACCCGCTACACCAAATGCAGATTGATCAGCTTGCGCTGTTGCTGCAATGCCTGTATTTAAACGTAGCATTTCTGAAGGTGTTACAGTTGCTTGCTGATTAACGCCTGCAAAACCTGTTAAAAATGCAGTGATTAAATCAGTACGCGGGAAGTTTGTGGGTGCCAGTGTTTCTAAGTTTGCGCCTAGGGTCGTATTAACAGCATCTTTAAATAAAATGTTTAATAACTCAGGTAGTGCTGGATGAGATACATAATCTAAAAATTGTGCATCATCTTTAGGGTGAGCAGTGGAGAATGTGTCTTTGTCTTTAATGCCAATTACAAGCTCGTTTACAAGCGGGCTACCCAAGCGTGAAACTTGTGTTAAAGCACCACCATTAACGCCATTATTAGCAAATTTAGCATTAGGATTTAATACGCGAGCTTGAGGTAGGCTTGCTGTTGTCCATGAACCTATTACGCCGTTACCTTCACCAACAATACAGCTTTTAGGTATTTCGATAGCGATTGATGTTACGTTTTTATCTGCAAGGTCGTCGTTATCAGCTGATTGTGTTATACCACCAGGAAAACCACCGCCGTCACCAGCACCTGGGGCGCTATCACCCTCTACAGGTACATAGTTAACTAAATCAAATGTTTTACCTAGGTTAACTACAAATGGGTCTTTACGTTGCCCTACAAAAACTTGTGCCATGCTTTCACATTTAGGAATTGAAACCTGATACACAAATTGGTCAGCGTAAGTTTGGTAATCGCTCATTGAACCAAATGTTTTATTGCCCACATAATCAAGTGGTTTAGAAAATGTGCTGGAGTTTGATGCAGTGTTATTTAATAGCGTTGTTTCGCCAGTACGCTGCGCGCCGCTTATCATGCTTACTGTGTATGATTCGCTAAAATTTACAGCGCTGTTATCACCTGCAGATACACCGCCTACATTTTTAAGCGGTACAGACACGGTGCGTTGATTACCTTCAGGTCCAACAGTTAATTGCACACCTTGATTATCATTAGGAAGCATGCTTTTAAAGTTAAACGCAAATGTAATATCTTCAACAGCATCGCCGTCGTTATCTATATGAATGCTGTAGGTAGCATCTGGGTCCATTGCAAAGTAATTAGGACCGCCGTAGGCATCTTGCAGCGGGATGTAATTAGCAATTAATGTGACGTAATCATCACGACCTTGCTCGTAACTATTAAATACATAAAAATCGGTAGAATCTAAAGTCGGGAAACGGCTTATATTTGGCGCTTCTCTGTGGCTAGATGCTTCACTTGGTGCACTTACAAACGTACTACATATTACTACTGCGAGTATTGATGGAGTTAAAGCTTTCATGACTTTGTCCTTTAGTTTTGATTGAAGTCATAGCTAATAACGGGGCGAGATTTAAATTGGATGCAAAAAAGTTAAATTATTTTATTTTTTGTTAAAAAGTTAGAGAGTAGGTTGGCTGCTTTAAGTAAACAGCCAACTTTAGTCATGAAAGTAGGGTTATAAAAGTACCAGCTCTGTGGTGTAAAGCACTTCAGTGGGAGAGCCATTTGGTGAGCCACCAATAGGCTCTAAACTCACTGCTAACAATGCGATATCACTTGCGTTAAAGCGATTATCTTTAAATAATATTTTACTGCCTTGCTTGGGCAGTAAACCCAATGAAATAGGTGCATCTTGACCTTTTAAAATCATCCACAGCTCATAATCTTTATTAGTTTGAGCAACCAATTGGCTGCTAGCTTTAATTGAGAGCCCTTGCTCGCTTACATCAATAAACCACAATGATTGTTTATCTTGATTTTGAACCAAAGCAATTTGCTGAGTTTGCATAACATTGGTACTAGGCTGAATAACCAAAAAGGCTAAAACAATGCATGCGGCAGTTGCCACAAAAGACCAGGTACGCCAAATTGAAGGCTTGGTATGTATGACTGTTTTACTTGTTTGTGGTCTGTGTTCAATACGCTGTAGTATATTTACCCATACATCGTCACGTGGCGTTTGCGGTGTAATAGCACTCGCTAAGTTGTTTAGGTTTTGCTCCCACATATTTGTTGCTTCACGTGCTTGATTTGAGTTAAGTAACAGACGCTGAAAACGCTTTCGGGCAAGCCCTCTAAGTGTGCCAAGCACGTACTGACCAGCAAGCGCGTCTAATAGTTCGGGTTTATTATAATTCATAATGTTAAACACCTTTGTAGCTGCATAAGCCCACGCCTGATCCAGCTTTTAACTGTACCTAATGGCGTTTCTATATGATCCACTAACTCGCTATGACTCAGCCCCTTATAATAAGCTAAGTGAATAGCTTGTTTTTGTTGCGGCTCAAGCTGTTCGATACAATTGACCAGTTTCGTTTCTTCATCGTAATTAACGTCGATACTTTCATTTTCATATTCGTCATCGCCTAACGACTGTTCTTTTCGTACTTTGTGATAGCGAAGTGAGTCAAGACTTCTGTATCTGACTATACTTATCATCCAACTAATAACGGTGCCTTTAGAGGCGTTATATTCAGATGCGTTATGCCAAATTTTTATAAAAGCGTCTTGTAGTGCCTCTTCCGCATAAGCTCTGTTAGTGAGCATATTTAAGCTAATAGCAAAAAGTTTGCCGCTAGTTTGTTGATATAAACTTGAGAAAGCATTTTTGTCTCCTTGTGCTGTTGCGCACAAAAGAGGGAGTAAATCATCGTTATCCATAGGGGTCCTGTTTTTCTTATTATCATTGAGTAAACGGTTGAGGGTGTGATTTGGATGCAAAAAATTTAATTGCCTTTTAGATTAGCTGCTTTATACGTTAGTACAAGTAATAACCGATCAGTGTTTGAAATTTAGACGTGTAAGTATAATTTATTCACATGTTTGTAAAAAATGCACAAAGAGCGGTCTGTAGTAGATTTTAGTTTATTAATTACTATATATATCAATGGCCTATTGTTCGCGTTTGAATTTTAAATGGCATTTATATGGCGTGATATTTGCAAAAGACTACTTAAAGCCGTTTAAATTAAGATTATAAATCGGCATTATTTTCACAAAGGAGAGACTATGTGGGCTGCAATTAGTTATTTACTATTGGCACTACTGCTTATTTTTATTGGTTGGGAAGTGAACTCTGTCTATTTTGCTATTGTTTTTTATTGGACTGCGCTGTCACTTTTATTAGTGAGTACCGCGTATATTTTTAATACAGCAAAAATATTTAGAAAGCGTGAAAATGGGGTGATCCCATTTTATATACGGTGGGCGTTTGTGCCATTTTTATTCGGTGTGCAAATTTATAATGCCTGGTCACGTAAGCGCGATAAAGTGCCGCCCATTCAACAAATAAACGAAAACCTATTTTTAGCTTGCCGATTATTTCCCTCAGATATAGACACATTAAAAGATAACGGGATTACGGCGATTTTAGATGTTACGTGTGAATTCGACGGACTCGAGTGGAGTTCAACACAAGAGAATATTAATTATTTAAACATTCCGGTGCTCGATCATAGTATTCCTACCCATTCTCAGTTAAATCAGGCTATTAATTGGATACATCACCATGTTAAAGAAAACCATCGCGTAGTCGTTCATTGTGCTTTAGGGCGTGGGCGCTCTGTTTTTGTCATGGCGGCTTATTTACTGAGCCAAAACAAAAATGCAGATGTGCATGAAGTACTTGCACAAATAAAAGAAACCCGCGAAACCGCAAATTTAAATAAGCATCAACTTCGCCATTTAGCTAAGCGACATAAAAAAGGCGAATTACTGATTAAAAACAAAGCCGTTTTAATTGCAAACCCTGTATCTGGTACACGATTATGGGAAGAAAAAGAGCACTTAATTGTTGCGCGGCTATCGGACTATTACGATCTGAAAGTACTCACTACTACAAAAGAAGTTAACGGTATTGAGCTGGCTAAACAGGAAATTGCGCAAAAGCCGGATATTATTATCGCATGCGGGGGAGATGGTACGGTGGCCGAAGTTGCAAGCGTACTTGTAAATACACAATGTAAACTAGGCATCATCCCTATGGGGACTGCAAACGCCCTTGCGCATGTATTGATGGGTATTACCTCTAAATTTATTCCTGTTGAACAGGCTTGTGACTTAATTATAGATGGTCAAACAAGCATAATAGATACTGCTTATTGTAATAATGAATTAGTACTACTGCTCGCGGGTATTGGTTTTGAGCAATCAATGATAGAAAAAGCAGATAGAGAGTCGAAAAATAAATCGGGGCAACTTGCCTATTTAAATGGTTTTTTTGAAGCGTTTGGCGAGCAAAAATCGCAGTTACTTAAAGTAAAACTCGATGATAATGAGCCAAAAGAAATATGTACTAATAGTTTTATTGTGGCCAATGCTGCGCCTTTTACAACGTTATTGGCTCAAGGTGGCGGGCAACCTGATCATAGTGACGGGCTACTCGATATAAATTGGTTAACACCAAATAATGAAGATTCAACCACAGTACTAAGTATTGCAGAGCTGATGTTTAGTAGCTTAACGCAAACACATTTAGCTATAAACTCTCATCATACAAATGCCAAAAGAGTAGAGGTTACAGGCGAAGGAGAGCTTAAGTACGTGCTAGATGGTGAAGTTAAAACCGCTCAAAAACTGGTTATTACTATTGAGCCGGCTTCATTAAATGTGATTTGCAAAGAGCAATAAATCGCGTTAGTTATAATCAAAAAAGGAGCTAAATTAGCTCCTTTTTTTCATCATTTTTTAATTGATGGCCAAACAAACCCTGTTGTATCCGGCGCTTGAGAAGATGTTTCTCTTGGTGCACTTTTTGGTCTACGAATAGGCTTATTATTTATAGTGTGAATATAAAGTGCTTCCACTTTATCGCGAGCCCAAGGCGTTTTACGCAAAAACTTTAAACTCGATTTAATGCTGGGTTGATCAGTAAAACATTTAATTTTTACTTGCTCGCCAAGTGTTCTCCAGCCAAGTCGCTGTTCTAACTCAACAAGTATTTGTTCTAATGTTACCCCATGTAAAGGGTTTTTAGGTTGATTATTCATAGCCATACTACTTATTTAAACTGCATGCATTGTAGCTTAAATCAGCTTTTAGCGCTAATTCACAGTGATTGTTTTAGGATCTGTTGGGTAAATAGCATTACCTTGCTTATCTATTTTAAGCCAAATGAGTTGGCTGTTACTGTGTTGGGGTGTTTTAGCACCACACAAAAGTGTAAAAGAATGAACTTGTATTAATGCCCCTTCGCTATAGCGTTTGTTGTCGTACCAACAGTTAACTTCTTCATTTACAAACTGGTTTGCATCAATAATTGAATGGGTTTTTAGCGTTGTTGCTTCACTAAGTATTGAATACGATAAGCTGCTAAAACAAAAACATAGAATTAAAAAGTTACGCATTAGAGGCCTTTAAATAGGGAGGGTTAAAAATAATACATTAAGCTAAAAAACGTGCTAGTGTAAAGTACACAAAGTGATTTTAAGTATAAACTTAGTTATTCACAGAACAATAAAAAGGTGCACACAATGCAATTTAATCAAACAATGATCGAAGAATTCACACTATTAGCAAAGTTTCCTCGCGACAGTAAAATGCAGGGTATTAAATTACATTCAGACGCAGAGCCAAGCTTACTTAGCGCAGCGCAACGTTTATTTGAAAAAGGGATTATAGATAGCCCAGATGGCGGATATTTAACTGATCTGGGCTTAGATTTAATTGAGCACGTTACGGTTATTCATAGCGCGCTACAAAGTTAATCTAAATTAGCTTAATTTGCATCGGGTTGATTTTGCGGTGCAGCGTCATTAAATGCAGCTAATTTATTACAATGTTCGTAAATGGCTGCAATTTTTGGATAAGCGCCCATATCTACGTTAAAACGAATTGCATTAAATACTTGCGGCACTAAACAAATGTCAGCAAGTGTTGGTTGGTTACCAAAGCAGTAGTCATTATTTTCGTTTAGCATCAGTTCTATTTTTTCAAAACCAACTTCTATCCAATGTCGATACCATTTATTTTTAGCCTCGTCATCAACACCTAATTCGTTTGATAAATACTTCAGCACGCGTAAATTATTAACAGGATGAATATCGCAAGCAATGGCAAAGCTTAAGTTTCTTATTTGCGACTTTTGCCACGCAGTCCCTGTAATCAATGGCGATTGCGGATAAGTTTCATCAAGCCACTCAAGTATTGCAAGTGATTGTGCTAAAACACCATCATCGGTTTCAAGTGCAGGTAGTAAGCCTTGCGGATTAGTCGCTAAGTATTCTTCCCCAAGCTGCTCCGATTTTAAAAGGTTAACAATAGCAAGTTCATGATCGATTGCTTTTAAGTTAAGCGCTATACGCACTCTATAAGCCGCTGATGAGCGAAAGTAGCTGTATAATTTCATAATTAATCCTGTGAACCTGTAAATTGTTTTTTAATAGTACGCCAGCAATCGGTGTAATTTGGTTGGCGCTCTTTACCTTCTAATGCATATTTTGTCGGTGAAATTATATAGCGCGACTCAAACATAAAGGCCAATGTGTTTTCATATTTTTGTGGTGTAAGCTCGGCGTTTGAGGCTTTTTCAAATACGTCGGCTTCAGGTCCATGTGGCGACATACAATTGTGTAAACTTGCGCCACCAGGTACAAAACCATGCTCTTTTGCATCATACACACCTTCAATCAAACCCATAAATTCACTCATAATATTGCGGTGATAATACGGCGGGCGAAATGTATTTTCGGCTACCATCCAACGCGGTGGAAATATCACAAAATCGACATTTGCCATACCCTCAGTAGCAGAAGGAGAGGTTAGTACAGTGAATATAGAAGGATCGGGGTGATCAAAGCTCACTGTATTCATTACATTGAAACGCGATAAGTCGTATTTATAGGGCGCACTATTACCCGTCCATGCAACCACATCAAAAGGAGAGTGCTTAATTTCACAGCTAAATAAATTACCGTTAAATTTAGAAACAAGCTCAAAGTCACCCTCTTTATCTTCAAAGGCTGCTACAGGGTATTGAAAGTCTCTGTCGTTGGCATAACCGTTTGCACCAACAGGTCCTCGCTCTGCAAGCTCTAACGCATGGCCATAATTTTCACAAATATAACCACGGGCTGTATTATCAATTAAGTCAACTGAGAACTTAATTCCTCTGGGAATTACAGCAATTTCACCTGGTTTAATGCTTAACTTACCGCACTCGGTGTGAATTAATAACTCACCATGCTGAGGGACAAATAACATTTCGCCATCGGCATTGCAAAAGTAACGCCCTTGCATTGACTGATTAGCGACATATACATGAATGCCAATACCAGATTGCCCATTAGCACTGCCATTAGCAGCCATCGTTACTAAGCCATCAATAAAATCAGTAGGCTGTGAAGGCATATCAATAGGGTTCCAACGTAGCATTGTTGGTGGTGTTACGGCTTCAGTGATTGGGGCTGTTCTTATTAGGCCGTTATCAATTGCTTGGTAATCACCTTGCACTACAGACGGACGAAGGCGGTAAAACCAAGTGCGACGATTTGAAGCGCGAGGAGCCGTAAATGCAGTCGAACTAAATTGCTCAGTGTATAAATCGTATTTAACTTTTTGTGGGCTAAATTGTCCTATTGGCAGTGCACCGGGTAGCGCTTGTGTTTCAAATTCATTACCAAAACCGGTCATATAACTTAATTGTGTCGCCATTACTGACTCCTGTGAGAGGGGGTTGGTTTAATATTATTTTTATTTCAGTTAAGATACTCTCAAGTGAGACTAATATCAAATGTGCAACTACGCATCCGTGTAAATATTAATGAACACCAAAGTAAGCCTTATAAATCTGGGATAACTAAAAATGAAAATTGATTTAGCAACGTTTTTACCTTATCAATTAACGAATGTAGCAACACGTGTAAGTAATGACTTTGCCGAGGTTTATCAAACTAAATACGGTTTAAATATTCCCCAGTGGCGAATACTTGCTAATTTAGCGCAGTATGGTCAGAGCAACGCAAAGGATTTATGCACGCAAGCAAATATGGACAAGTCGACAGTGTCGCGTGCGGTAAAAGTTTTAATAGATAAAGGTTTAGTGAAAAGTGAGTTAAATGCACAAGATAAACGCGCGGCCTTACTTGTACTGAGCAAAGCAGGGCAAAACTTATATGAGCAAATAGCACCCGATGCACTGAATTGGGAAAAACAATTACTGAATACTTTAACCAACGAAGAATACGAAGTGTTAGTGGGTATTTTTGAAAAGTTAAATAACAAATTAAAGGCATAAAAAAGCCCACCAAAGTGGGCTTTTAAAAGATGTTTTAGGTTACAGTTCTAAATTAGAAAGTGTAACGAACACCTACTTTAATTTTGTAAGTTGAATCTTCCGCTTCAAAAGTAAAGTCATCATTTATAGGGTTACCAATGATGTATTTACCAGTTGCTTGGTCAATATCCATCTCAACAACATCTCTTGAGTTGTTATTCTGGCGATAAACCTTACCTTTAGATGAATCAATTAAGTTTAATAAGTTATCTATAACGAAATAAAACTCGCCACGATGATCATCTGCAAAACCAGGGATTTCTTGTGATACGTACAAATCCATTGTAGTCACCCAAGGTGTTTTTCCTTGGCTTCTATCAGCGAAACCACCAGCAGAACCTGAAAGCCCTAGACTGTCAAAATGAGCTAAAACTTCAGCTTCGGTAACACCATCAGCATAAATCACATTTGGATCATTTGCTGTTGGAACATAAGGTAAATAGTTGCCGCCATATGTTGTGCCACCAGAAGGTTGAATCAAGTCTTGGTTAAAGAAACGTCCACCAGTTAGGTTCTCTAAACTTACTAGCTGGCTATAAGCTGAACCAGAATTACGCTCAATAAATAAGTTAAACTTGGTTTTATAATTTTCAATTAATTCAGCTGTATACCCTAGATTGATTACAAATCTGTGCTCAGTTTCATAAGGTGAAACACCAACTTGGGTTTCTTGATGGTCTCCAAAATGGCCATAACGGTAATTACTACGTGCTGTTGATGAACTCCCAGGGTTACCATCAGTAATATCTTGGTTTGTATAAGACGCATCAAACTTGAAGCCGTTATCCCAAGACTTAGATATACCAGTACTTAAGATAACAGATCTGCCATCGTCATCAGCATTTGTCAACATTATCTCAAGGTCAGATGTATTATAGAAAGGTAATGCGCCGTCGATCGTGCTACCAACTACAGAATCGTTGTCTAATATAGCAGCATTAATCCATTCAGCGCTATTTTCCTTTTTAGTATAAATAGCTGTAGTTGTCCAAGCAAAACCTTCACCAAGGTATGGAATATCTAAATTAACATCACTGTTTAACATGAATGTCCACTGTGAAGGGATTTCAAAATCAGGATCAATGAAGTTTGACGGAGAGCCTTCCGTACCTGAATCTACTGCCGCTATGGCTGCATCAATAGGATTATTTAATGCATTAGTAGGTATAGAGATGTCACGGTCTGAATAAGACTGACTACTAATACCATCGTTCGAGTAAGAGTTAGATATCCAAACGTTAGGGTTGCCACCAGCATAGCGACCAGCACTACCTCTTATGGTTACATCTTCATTGAGTGTATAAGTAAAACCAACGCGAGGTAGTATTATATCTACGCCATCTAGGTTGTTTGTATTATCGAAACCAGTACGAGTTTCTAACCCAGCGTTGTAAATCGGTTTATCGTCAGAGCCCAAACGCTCATAACGTAAGCCAGCAGACAATATTAAGTCGTCACTGTAATCCCATGTATCATTTACATACAGAGCGATATCATTTCGCGAGAACTTAGCAATTACAGCTGCCGGATTATTACCAGTACCATTACTATAGCTATATTCAGATGCTATTTGGTCATTAAAATCTTGTAAACTATTAAATGAGATAACACCTTTTGAACCAGGTAAAAATTGATTCTCAATATCTAGTACATCATATTTGATACCAAACTCTATAGTGTGTTCATCTAAAAGATATGTACCATCGAACTTAACTGTGAACAAGTCGTTTTCTAGAGTGTTGGAATGACGGAATTCATCAGAGCCAAATGCAATAGCACCTTCTTCACCATCACCATCTACATCAAGGTTTTCAATGGTAATATCGCCTAGATTAGATGAATTACCAAGAGATATAGCACCAGTTTCAACTGACTTTTGAGTTACGCTAATTTGCGTTGAGAATTCGTCAGTCCAATCTGAATATAAAGTTGAACTGAAGTTGTCTAATTTTTGAGCGTTGTTGTACCACTGGGTACTCAATCTTAATTCTGTATTACCATTAGTCATGTTACGAGTGCTATTACCTTCACTGTGCATATATACGAAATTAGCACGATGGTAATCATTGATATTCCAATCAATTTTTGCAATGTACTTTTCATCATTTAACTGAGGTTGTACATCTGATTCACCAATATCACTAATACCATAAACATCATTAGCTATAGCTCTAACTGCCTCTAAATCGGCAGTAGTTACAGTTGTTTTATTTGTTCCAACATTTGAACCAGCTACGCCATATTCTAATTGTTGCGGTGATTCAAATTTTTCGTAAGCAGCAAAAATAAATAACTTATCTTTAATTATTGGGGCACCAAAAGATGCGCCATAATTTTTTTCTTCAAAATCTAATTCAAGCTTTTCACCAGAAGCATCTTTTGGAGAACCAGCCCAATCGCTGCTTAATTTTTCATAAAAAACACTGCCGTGCAGTTCATTCGTGCCTGATTTGAATACGGCATCTACATTACCACCAGTAAATCCACTTGATTTTGCATTAATTGGAGCAACAGAGACTGAAACTTGATCTAGTGCATCTAGAGGGAAAGGGTTACGCTGAGTAGGGTAGCCATTGCCATTTAGGCCAAAATCATCATTTAGTGGGATACCGTCAATAGTTATTGAATTTGTGCGAGGATTAGACCCAGCGATCGTCATCGAACTCTCGCTACCAGGCTGAATAACTACTAAAGGATTGTTTTTAACAATATCTTTTATATCACGACCTATACTAGGTGTCGTAGTTATTGCTTCTTGTCCAAAGTAAGAGTCATTTGCAGATGAATTGAATAGAACTGGGGAGCCAGTTACAACAATAGATTCCATGCTGTTACTAGATAGTTGTTTATCTAGCTGTCTAGTTTCGCCAAGTGAAAGATAAACATCTTCAATTTGAACATCTCGGTAAACATCAGAATCAATAATTATTTTGTAAGGACCACCTACACGAAGGCCTGTGGCATTGTATGTACCTGTATCGTTTGTTGTTACTACTCTGCGGGTACCTGTTGGTTCATGAACTAATATTAGCTTAGTATTTGCTGCAGGATTACCGTTAGGGCCAGATATTTGCCCTTTAACTGATGACGTTGTGTCACTAGCGAATACGCCACCACTCACACCAACACATGCTGCGATAGCAAGTGAAAGAGCTGTTTTGCGAAGTTGAGTTTTCATTTAATTTTCCCGTGTAGTTATTAATTAAATTTTTATATTTTTATATTAATTTTGTAAAATAAACAGTTGAAGTTCATTTATTCAAAATCCGTTACTAGTGTACCTTATTTATTCGTTACAAATAAAATACAACTGCAATATATTTTTAATAAATAGTATTATTTTTGTCTATTTGAGTGTTTTTTTGAGCAATAACTCTATATCAGGGTATATATTACGTGGGGTTTATGACAAACATGTGAAACTATCGGGGGGAAAATAAAAAAACCCATTACAAATTTGTAATGGGTTTATTGTAACTAACAAATAACTTAACAAGTTATTGATGCAGTTTTAAGGCTTAAAACTTGTAGCTAATACCAACTTTAGCCTGCCAAGCTGATGACGATGAATTGATTTGCGAGTAATTACGTACATCCGCACCGTTATATGCTGAATCGATAATATAACGACCTTCTTTATCTAAACCACCAAAATCATAAATAGTTTGGTTTGCATAGCTTAAACGTTTCTCTATACCCCAGTCACTGTTAAGTAAATTGGCAAAGTTATCAATCATGAAGTAAACTTCACCACTGTGGCCTTGTGCAAAGCCAGGGATTTCTTGTTTGATGCTCACATCCATGGTCGTTACCCAAGGCTGAGTCGCTGTGTTTTTACCAAGTATTTGGCCTCGTTCAGATATACCTGCTTTATTTAACAGCTGCTCTAACTGATTCCAATTCATTCCTGATTCACCCCAGTTTACGAGAGAATCATCAGCTCCTGTTGGAATATAAGGTAAGTATGCGCTGTTTTTGTATAACGTACTAGTATCGCCTAAATCGTCATCTTGATACATATCCATAGTATAACTAAATGGACGACCTGAGCGACGTTCAAAGTAAACATTAAATTTGGTTGCGTAGCCTGAGAAGAATTCAGTATTGTAACCTAAATTAATTTTAAAACTGTGTTCTACTTCGTAAGAGCCTCGTGCAGCAAGGTCTTCATTACGGTTAACGGTAACATTATGCTTGTAGTTACCTTCAGCTTGCGATGCTGAACCAATAGAAGATTCAGTTACGTCTTGATGTGCATAACTAAAAGAGGTAAATAAGCCGTTGTCCCACTCTTTAGCTAGACCTGTTGAAATAATAATTGAACGACCATCTTCAGATGAGTTAGTCATTACGATATCAGCATTATCAAAGTTGTCGTAAATAGTTTGGTTAATAACTCGTTCACCATCTGCCGCCAATCCAACTGGTTGAATCGAAGCGTTGTGCCACACGGCTTCATTTTCTTTTTTATGATAAGCGATTTCTGCTTGCCACTTAAAACCGTTGCCCAATAATTCAGAGTCGAATTCGTATTCAAAACCAATTTGAGTACGAATGCTTGAAGGCAATTTAAAATTAGGGTCTATAAAAGCAACGCTACCGCTGCCTTTCTCTAATGAGTTTTTAATTTCATCTGGGACTTGAGTAATATCAGCTTGGTTATTAGCATAATATTCATTAATAACGGTTGAAGGGGCTGTAACTTCTGTAATACCATCGGCTTGGAAGGAGTTGTTATACCATACGTTTGGAATACCACCTTGGAAGCGACCAATACCACCACTTATTGTAAGTGCCTCTGTAGCATAATATTTAAAGCCGATACGCGGTAAAATAATATCTATACCATCAAGGTTCTCTTGATTGGTAAAGCCATAAGTATTAGCAAAGTTTTCATTAAGCGTTGGTTTGTCATCTGATGATAAGCGCTCGTAACGAATGCCAGCAGTCATTTCTAAGTCATCGCCAATGTAAAACTTATCTTCAATATAAAGCGCTAGCTGGTTACGCGTTACATCATAAGCTTTATCAGATGAATTATTAGTATAGGCATTTTTGTACTCAAAAGCGTATGGGTAGTTACCATTTTCATCTTTTTTCGAGTCTTTAGCTTCAAAACTTACCATGCGGTTTTCAAAATCATCTAAGCTTTTAAACTGCCACGACCCTAATGAATCTTCGGCAAATAGGTTATAAAGTTTTAATGACTCGTACTGTGCACCAAAGTTAATTTCATGCTCATCCATTAAATAGGTTGCATCAAATGTAAGCGTTAGGTTTTTAGTTTCAGATACGTTAGCGTGGCGGGTGCTGTCTGTGCCAAAAGCAAATTGAGCGCCTGTACCGCGACCATTTATTTCTTCTTCATAGACACTAACACTGCCTATATCTGAACGGGTATTGCTATTTGAAGTTACATCTTTATATGCAATGCCGACCTCAGTAGAGAAGTTGTCACTCCAATCTGAGTATAATTTAGTTGAAAAATTATTAAACTTAGTAACATAAGCATAAGTGTTAGATCGCATAACAACAGAGTTACCACCGCTGCTGCTATTGCGCTCGTCTTGGTCGTCTTGCCACTGGTACGTGAAATCTAGGCGATGTTCATCGCTAGCATTCCAGCTTAGTTTTACTAATAAGCTTTCGTTGGTATCTTCAGGCGCGCCGGCTAATGAATCGGTCAAGCCGTATTCATTATTTAAAATAGAAATAAAACGGTTATAGTTAGCTTCAGAAGTATTAAATTCGTTAGCAGCACCAGAGCCGTCAAAGCCGTAATCTAGATCTTGTTCGCTTGACCATTTAGAATAGTTTACAAAATAAAACAGCTCGTCTTCAAGAATAGCGCCACCTACGTTAAAACCATAACGCTTTTCTGACTGGATAGGCTCGACATTATAAAAAGAATAAGTTTTATGACCTGTTAATGGGTCAAACTCATCTTCTTCACTAATACTTTTTACGTCACCAGCAATCTCTGGAGTAGAGATTTCATAAAAGCCAGAGAACTTAAACTCATTTGTACCAGATTTTGTTACTGCATTAATAGTACCGCCACCAAAGTTACCTTTAGAAGCTGAGAAAGGAGATACATCAACAGAAACTTGTTCAATAGCATCAAGTGCTACAGGAGGCTGAGAAGTAGGGTAGCCACCAAAGTTCAAGCCAAAGTCATCATTTTGACCAATACCGTCAACTGTTAAACCGTTGGTACGAGGGTTACTACCTGCAAACGTTAGCTCGCCATTACCATTAATACTGGCAAGTGGGTTTAAGCGCGCAATATCTTTAATGTCGCGGTTAAAGCTTGGCATATTTTCAATAGTATCAGAACCAAATGAGCTGCTTGAGCCACCAGATTGCTGAACGATTTTATAACCAGACACTTCAATTTTTTCAATGTTTAGCGGAGCAAGCTGCGAACTTAAGCGGTATGTTTCACCCAGATTTAGATAGATATTTTCAACAGTTGTATCATTAAACTTATCAGAATCGATGATAACCATGTAAGGACCACCTACACGTAAGCCATTAGCGATAAACGTACCACTTTCGTTTGTAGTTAGCTCGCTAATAGTTCCCGTGTGTAGGTTATATAAATTTAATACTGTTTATTTGTCAGTCGTCATTTTTAGTGCCGTTTCTAACTCTTTTGCAGAAGGGTCAAATAAGGCGTTTAATAGTCCAGCTAGTCGAATACCCGCTTGTTGTAGGCGTGTTTTTACAATTGGAGTGTTGTTATAAATGTAGCTGTACCCAACTTCGTCGTTGGTGTACTTATAAATTTTTGTTGCTAAATTGTGTGATTCTTCAACCCAAGTTTTAGGTGAGCTTTGTAAATACTCAGCAATTAATTCGCTGTTATTTGTATCAATAAATTGAGCGTATTCAGTAAACGACAAGTTCTCGTTCTCAACTAACTTTGTATCCCAAAGGCTGTGAAGATTTGTTTCTTCGTTAAAAAAAGAAACCTTAATACGGTTACCACCTCTGTCTTCACCTCGACCGGCATGAAAAGGTTGATGACTGTCACCTACTAAATGCACTAAAAAACGCAAACTGAACTGTTTAGCATCTAAGGTGCTATTTTTATCAGTGAGCGTTTGCATTGAATAGTGAATGCCCTCGAGGATATTACTTACAGATTCTTTGTTTTTAGTATGATCGTGATTGAAGCTGAAAGATTTTCCTGGGGCTGCGTTAATGTAATGCCAACGAGATGATTTCTTTTGCCAAAAGTCGCCAGGAGCAGAGCGCATTTCATCAGGCCACGTTGATATTTGCGCAAGTGACTCACCATCTAAATAAGGTTTAATTGCTGCTTTAGTTGTTTCGCTTATATGAGATTGTGCAATCTGCCCTACAATACGGTGGCCATTTTGACCCCAAGCGTGTGAGTTAGTGCTTGTGAATATCGCACTAATCAAAAGCGCAGAAGATATCGAGTACTTTATATTGTTATGCATTAAAACTTCCTAAATGAATATTTCATGGGGTTGCTATAAGCTAATGCGGTCAATTGTCCTCATTTTTAATGTTGATAGAAAGGACTTATTAAAATTCATATTTTCTTATTCGATTGCCTTTAAAATCAATGCCTTAAATTTAATGGGTAAAATTACTTGTTGTAATAGGTAAGCGAAATTGTTCAAATACACTATATCGTCTATTTTTGGGTGGCATTGCTTTGAATTATAAAAATATTGTGTTGCACAAAATGTTAATTGTTACATTTTTGTTTCTATTGTTGGTCGTTACGTGGGTTTGCGGTCAAGTTAGTGTATACAATGATGATTTACATTTTCCGGTTATGATCGAAACCTCAACAGAGTGTCAAACAACTGCTACAAGTAATAAAGGCCAATTAATTGTTTTTACACAATCAAAAAAAATAGCCAAGTTATTAACACAAAAGTTATGCTCTGATAACGTAGTAGCTAAGCAATATGGCTCGGTAAAAGGGTATTGGGGATATAGAACGGCAGATAGCTTTGAGTTTGTTGGTAAAGGAATTGCTGACCTAATTTTGGCTAAAAGCAATATTATGGCTGCATTTAAAGCGGAGTCGACCTATAACTACCAACCCGTAGTTGGTTTTTCTAACTACACGGCTTTTTTTATATCTTCTAAAGAAAAACCTCGAATTACTAAACAATATTTTTTAGATAAACGCATAGGTTTGCTTGATTATCCTACCAGCCGATCAGGGCATATTTTACCAAAGCAAATGTTTAAAGAACTGGATATAAATTTAGCTAATTTGAAAATCACTTATGCTAGTTCTCATAACGAATTACGCGATTTACTCGCCGACGGAAAAGTAGATATTATTGCTTCGTTTTGGAAAGAGAGTGACGAAAAACGTTTTTCAAAAAATTATATTACGGCTTTGAGTAATAATATTACTGGAACAAGATGGTATTTAAAAATGCAGCAAAATAATACTGATTTATTATGTGCAGTACAGGCAAATTTGCTTGATATGTCTAAAGATCAAAGTTTGCATTATTATCAAAATGCACAATCGTTTTGGAGTTGCGGTACTAGCTCAGTAAACTTAAAAGAGGAAGTTAGTGATGAGTAAATATAAACAACTGCTTGTTTTACTATGCTTATTTTTAACTTTATCTTCTGTGTTTTATATTTCTGTAATTCAAAAAAGCCAGCAAGTAACTAAACAAAAAATAACGCAGATAGAAAGGCAAATTGCACTCGACTTACCATTACTTGATTTATCAAATGAATTGCTAAAGCATTCGGGGAATAAAGATGCGGTTAATAGCTACATTAAAACCTTAAATAGCTACATTAATATGAGTGGGCTTAAAGTTGTTGCTATTGCACCAAAAGGCGAAATGCTAGCACCTGTAAACTTACACCAAATAACACGTAGTTTGAGCACTAATAACGGACCTGTATTAGTTGTATTTAACGTTCAGCAAACCCACTTTACATTAAGCCATTTTATTTACTATTTTATATTTTTAGTATTAAGTGTGTTGATTAGTTTTTGGGTAAAGTTTGCGTTTATTAAACAAAGTAATAAGCAGTTTAATAATGCACAACATCAGTCAATTACAGAGCCTACGCCGCTGATGCTTATAGTTGATCTTAACGATAAAACACTATCAAGTAGTTGTAATGCAGAGCAAAAAGTGGGTTTAGCCAATAAGCCATTATGCTTTTATTTAGCACTTGTAGAGTATTGTACAAATAACGATGATGTAGCGCTTAGTCATAATAAAGATGTACCAGAGGAGCTTCTAGAGCTCGCTAACAAGTATTTTTATAGGTTGGTCGAACTTGGTCATACGGTTAGAAAAAGACCTAATTTTAATAATAGCCTAGAAAAAACCTTGAGTGAGATACGTGCGGCGTTAGATGAAGTACTTAGTGAGTGTCCTGAAGAAAAAGAGTTATATTACCCACCTAAAGCCTATGGAGAAGGCTCTCGTTCTCGTTTGCATAGTTATGGGCTGGCAAATATTAAAAAAGGTAATATTGAAATAAGAGGAAAGTAACTAGATTACTTTCCTCTTATTCTTAGAGGTTATTTAGGGGTAAATTCAGCCGCTTTAAGAGGGCTATTTTTTGAAATAAAGTCTTGAAGTGCTTTAGCATCTGTTTCGTCTGTACTTACAAAGCCTTTTTTATTTGTAAGTGCAGGATAACCATCACCGCCTGATGCGTTATAGCTATTTAGACTCATTCTGTATGTTTTATTTTTATTAAGCGGTTCGCCATTGATCAAAACATTAACCAACTGATTATTTTTACGCTCAAACGATATTTTATGGTATTGCAAATAAGCACCAGCATCCGGCGGGAAGCTCGTTACTGTATTTAAGTAATCCCATAAATCACTGCCTTGCCAATCCATGTAAGTAATGCGGTTTTTAAAAGGATGTACTTTTAAAATATCTTTATAGCTTACTTTACCAGCCTCTATTGAGCTGCGAATACCACCGCCACTTATTAATCCAAAGTCTGCATTTACTACATCCATTTGAGCTTGAATAATTACACGTGCAAGGTTTGTTTGTTGGTAACGAACTTTGTTTCTGTCACCTTCTAAGCGAGCATCTACTTCACCAATGGTACCTTCAATTTGTTTAGCGCCTTTAGCTTGGTATACCGCTAAATAAGATTCAAGTTTAGGGTCTGGTTTAATGTACTCGTTTGCTAATACTGCTTTAGTAGAGCCATCAGCTTGAACTTTATCTACATACAAATTAACAGGCATGAGTTTGTAGTCTAGTAACGTTAATTTTCCGTTTTCAAGCTTAAACTCAGCTTTACCAACATACTTACCCCATTCATGGGCTTGCATAATGTAAGTACCGTTTTGCTGGTCTGGCTTACAGGCAAGGCCAGGTTTAAAGTTATCGTCATTTACATTTGTATCACTCATACACACAGGTTCTTGTGAGTGACCGCCAATGATCATATCAAGTGTGTTTGCAGGAAGTGAGCGAGCAAGTGTTACATCACCTGGTGCATTAATGCCAAAGCTAGCATCAACATAATGACCCATATGAGTCAGCGCAATGGTAATGTCAGGGTTGTACTTAGCTTTTATTTCTTTAGCTAGTTTTGCGGTAACGTCAACAGGGTCTTTAAACTCTAAGTGCCCAATATACTGAGGGTTACCAATTTTAGCTGTGTCTGTTGTTGTTAATCCAATGACAGCAATAGTTAAGCCGTTTTTTTTGAATATTTTATAGCTATCAAACGCATGTTCGCCTGATTCTTTTTCAAATATATTGGCTGATAGAAAAGGAAAGTCCACCCATTTTTGCTGTTGCTTCAAAACATCAATAGGGTTATCGAATTCGTGATTACCTAATGCCATTGCATCATAACCAATCAGCGACATACCTTTAAAGTCAGGTTCTGCTTTTTGTAAATCTGACTCAGGAATACCGGTATTAATGTCACCACCAGAGAGAAGTAAAACGGCATGACCTTGCTTTTGGGCGTCATTACGTAAAGAGTCAATTAACGTTTTGCGAGCGGCCATACCGTATTCGCCTTTTTCGTTTTGCCAAAAACGGCCGTGATTATCATTAGTATGAAGAACAGTTAAATATTCAGTAGGAGTACTGTTAGAGGTTGATTCAGGAGCAGGAGATGTGCATCCAAGTACACTAAAAATAATCGAAAATAAAATAATTATACGCATAAAATACCTATGGATTAAGGTCTACTTAATTTATCAAGCGGGTAGTTTAAACTAGTTTTATGCTAAAAAAACGTACTTATTGACATTTTATTTAGAAGGTACAGTTAATCGATTCGTGGCGGCACTTTCGCGACGCTTTAACTCTGCATCCGCATATTCCCGCTTAGTATGGTTTATACCTACCATCCACGTTAAAAAGCTCGCCGGTAGTTTTGTGTATGGTTCACCTTTGTGTAAACCAAAGTCGCAAATTGTTTGTTTAGTGTGTGGCATTGTTAGATCCTGTTGTTTGTGTTTTTTTAAGGTAACAAATAAGTGACCACACTTTTAAGATGATTTAATTTTAAATAGTTAGATTTATATAGCAAAAAAGAATATAAATAATGGCATATGTAATTAATTTGTTATCAACACGGTCTTAATTGTATCAACTCACACTTTAGAATCGATTTTAGTCGCCGATGGCATTAATGTGTTAACGCATTAACTAATTATTTAAAAAATATAACAACAGGAATAAAACATGAAAAAACTTTTACTTGGCTCAGCACTTGCTGCAGCAAGTTTTACAAGCACCGCTACTATAGTTGAAATGAACACGAGCCAAGGTGTCATAGAGATTAACCTGTTTGATCAACAAACCCCCAAAACAGTCGCAAATTTTTTAAGTTACGTTCAAGACGATTCATATAACGAAACAGTAATTCACCGCTCTGTTAGTAACTTTGTTATTCAAGGTGGTGGATTTACATTTTCTGATTCGCTAGATGCAATTACTACAAAGCCTGCTGTAGAAAATGAGCCCGTTTTTTCTAATGTTAAGGGCACCATTGCGATGGCTAAATTATCGGGTGATGCTAATAGCGCAACAAGTCAGTGGTTTTTTAATATTACAGACAATAGTGCAGCACTTGATACGCAAAACGGTGGTTTTACTGTGTTTGGACAAATTACTGCAGCAAGCCAATCAACGTTAGATAAAATTGCAGCGTTAGTACACTGTGGTGAAACACCCGTGGTTGATATTACTGCCGAGCAATGTGCAAGTACTGATGTAACAATTAGTAGTGCTAACTTAGTGACTATTCAAAATGTGGCGGTAATGGATGATGATCCTAATTCAGCAGCAGGCCTTACTGTTACTGAAAATACGTTAATTGATTCTGACACATCAACAGATTCTAGTAGCAGTTCTGGCGGCGGGTTAATTTGGCTTTTAGGTGCTTTTTTACTTGCGGTACCTCGTTTAAAACGTGCTAAATAATTAAAATTAACGGTAATGTGGATGGCCTAAACCAGCCGTCCACATTACTATTATTAAACTTTGCTGTTTAAAATAGTACTCGCCAAACCATTGCTAGCCAAATTGAAAACACACAAATACAACCCAGTAAAAACACTTTAAAACGTGCGCGTACGTTATTTTCACCTAAATGAATAACACTGTGCACAATACGTGTTGCTACAAATAAACAGGCCAGTATTGCCACAAGTGTACTGGCGCTATTTAGTTGCAGTGCAAGTAAACACCCCGCGTAAAAAAGCACAGGTATTTCAAACTGATTTGAAAAATTTCTATCTGCAACCCTAATAGTGTCGCCAGCCTTATCTAACTGCATTGTTTTAAAATCACTTAAATCTAGTTGTTTGTTTTTAGCTGCGGCAAAGCGCCTTTTACCCATAATGAGCATGACAACCAGTGAAAGCGTAACTTGTGCAAACATGGCAAGTATGATGATTTTTTCCATTGTTTTTCCTTATTATTATTTAGAATTTGCGTATTTTTTGATATTGAATGATTTTTAATCTCGCAAGGTTGGCAGACTCCCAACTAATATCCGATTATGAAGACATTTTTCACAATGTGTTACACAAAATAGCGTTATTTTGTAGAAAGTTATTAATTGAAAATGTTAGTTTAGCTTAACTATATTGCTTTGAATTGGCGCACGCTATTTTGCGCAATACTTTTTAATGGAAAACAAAAATGAAAAAGATTATTGGTTTTAGTGCTATCGCACTTGCAGTTTTAAGTGGTTGTTCAAATACGGCTTCGGTTTCAGTGGCGCCTCAGGCCTCTTTACTATCAGATACGTTAGTCGTTAGTCCTAACGATAACCGTGAATATAAAACACTTAAGCTGGCAAACGACATTGAAGTAATTTTAGTGTCAGATCCAGGTGCTGAAAAATCAGCAGCGGCACTAAGCGTTGGTGTTGGTTTACTGAACGACCCAATGTCGCAACAAGGTATGGCGCATTATTTAGAGCACATGCTGTTTTTAGGCACAGATCGCTACCCAGACACAAAAGGGTATTCTGATTTTATGACCAAAAATGGTGGCGCGCACAATGCTTACACGTGGCTCGATATTACTAATTACATGTTTAAAATTAATAACGACGCGTTTGATGAAGGGCTAGACCGTTTTGCTGACTTTTTCAAAGCGCCTAAGTTATACCCAGAATACACAGACAAAGAAAAAAATGCAGTGAATGCAGAGTGGTCAATGCGCCGCGAAATGGACTTTTTTGGACAATTTAAACTCGCGCGTAAAATGATGGGCGATCACCCAGCTAATCGCTTTTTAATTGGTAACCTAGAGACCCTTGGCGATAAAGAAAACAGTTCACTTCATAAAGAAACAGTTGATTTTTATAATAAATATTACTCTTCAAATATTATGAAAGTTGCGCTTATTTCTAATTTACCTATTGCTGAAATGGAGCAAAAAGCGCAAAAATACTTTGCTGACATAAAAAATAAAAATATCGAAAAACCAACAGTGACTGCAAAACTTGATTTTGATAACGCTGGCGGAAAACGCGTGTTTTATGCACCAAATGAAGATGTAAAACAGCTGCAACTTGATTTCACCATTGCTAATAATAATAGCGAATTTGCACTTAAACCAAACCGATTTGTAGCGTATTTACTAAGTAATGAAATGCCGGGCAGCCCAGCGCAACTTCTTCGTGATAAAGGGTGGGTGTCTCAGCTTTCTGCTTCAGCTGCACCAAATCAATATGGCAACTACGGTTCGTTAAATGTAAATGTAGAACTTACCGATGAAGGCATGAAAAATCGTGATGAAATAGTTGCAACTATCATGCAGTACATCGACCTAATTAAAAAAGAAGGCGTTGATAGCAAGTACTTCAACGAAATTCGTACTTCCCTTAATAACCAGTTTAAGTTTTTAGAAAAAGGTGATGAGTTTAATTATGTAAGCTCGCTTACGCAAAGCATGCAAGACTATCCGTTAAATCACGCTATTAATGCACCTTATTATTATGCAAAGTTTGACGCTGACGCTGTAAACAATGTACTTGAGCAGTTAAATGCCGACACCCTTCGTATTTGGTATGTATCGCAGCAAGAAGAGACAGACTCACAACTACACTTTTACGACGGTAAATACCGCATCAGTGACATTAGCGATGATGAAATCGCCAGCTGGAAAAAACCAAGCGAATTTAAGTTAGCACTACCAACAGTAAACAATTTATTGCCTGAAAATTTTGCAATAAAAACTCAAGCATTTAAAGAGCAAAAACACCCAGAACTTGCTTACGATAAAAATGGTGTAAAAGTATGGCGCCAAGCAAGTCAAAAATTTGCAGAGCAGCCAAAAGGGCTTGTTGAAGTTTATATAAATACTCAACCAGGTTTGAACGATATCAAAGCAGAAGTCCTTTATTCTGTTTGGGCTGATTTATATAATATTCAACAAAGTCAGTTAAGTACCGAAGCAGCAATCGCCGGTATGAGTGTAAGCTTAGCACCGAGTAATGGCCTTGTTTTATCTATGAGTGGTTTTACAGATAAGCAAGATGTATTGCTTAAACAAGCTTTAACCGGGTTAAAAGCTGATGAAACAGCACAAGCATTTAGCCAAGCGGTAGATCGTTTTAAACGTAATTTACTAAACCAACAAAAGCAGTTTCCGTATGCACAAGCATTTGGCGAGTATTCAAAACTAACCCGTACAGGTGGCTTTGATACAGATGCGCTTATAAAAGCCGCTGACTCACTGAGTGTTGCCGACTTAGCACAATTAAAAACAGCTACGTTTGCACAAAACGATTTACGCGTATTTAGTTACGGTAATTACGATCAGCAAGATATTGACGCGATTGCACAAGAGTTAAGTGCAACATTACCAAGTAATCATAAGCGCAGTGAATTTGCACGAAGCAAAGCGTGGTTGCCACAACCGGGCGAAACACTGGTACTGCAAAAAGATATCGATGTAGCCGATGTAGCGGTGGTTGATATGACCGTTCACCCTGTTGCGGGTTACAAACAAAAAGCAGAAGCAGCTGTATTACAAAGCCACTTTAGAACTGTTGCGTTTGATAAAATGCGTACTGAGGAGCAACTTGCATACGCAGTAGGTGCGTTAGCTCGCCCAATTGAAGATTACTCAGCAATTGGTTTGTATATTCAAACACCGGTTAAAGGACCAAAAGAAATACAAGCTCGTTTTGATAAGTTTAAAAAAGAATACGCAGTTGAACTTGATAACATGAGCGAAGAAACGTTTGAGCAGCTGAAAAACTCTACCCTTGTATCACTTAAAGAGCAGCCTAAAAACTTAAGTGACGAAATGAGCCCACTTATAAACGATTGGTACCGTGAAAACTTTACCTTTGATTCTAAGCAAAAGCTGATTGATGAAGTTGAAAAAGTAACGCTTGCAGATATAAAAGACTACTACAAGCAAACAATGCTTAACTCTAATGCTGCACGTTTAAATGTGCAATTACGCGGGACTAAGTTTATAGAAAGTGACTTTGCCGATTTACCAAATCAAACTAAAATCACAACGCTTGATGCCTATTACAATGGTATTAAATTACAAAAATAAGCTTTATTTATGTAGCTAAAAATAAACCCCAATGTATTACTACATTGGGGTTTATTATTTATTCAGCTAATTTAAGCCATTATTAAAAAGCCTATAACAGCTAATGCCGCAGCAATTAGCGTGTAAGGCAATTGTGTAACGGCATGGCTCATTAAATTACAACCAGAGCCTTGCGCTGCGAGTACGGTTGAATCTGAGTAAAAACACGCTTGGCTACCAAAAGAGGAAGCCGATAATAGCGCACCAATGACCAGTGGTATGTTTGCATCAACCGCATTTGCCAGTGGCATAACAATGGGAATTGATACAGCAAAAATACCCCAGCTAGACCCTGTTGCAAACGCTAAAATAGCCATTGAAATAAATACCACGGCTGGTAAATATGCAGCGGTCATATAAGGGCTTAAGCTGCCAATAACAAACTGAGGCAAACCAATTAAGTCGCATACATCTTTAAATATAAACGCAGCTATAACAGTACCAATCGCGGGGATCATACTTTTAAAGCCATCAAGCATGCGTTCAATCATTTCACTTACGCTCATTAATTTTTGTAGAGCATAAAACGGGAGAGTGACCGCCATTGTTGCTAATAAGCCTTTGTATACGTCTATTTCAAAGTAAACAGTAAATGCAACCAGTAAAATAATCGGCACCAAAAAGTTACGTAATTTACCTTTAGGATCAGCATCTTCAAAGTTTTCTTCTACGGCTTTTACCGCATATTCATCCGCTGTTTGAACGTCATTGTATTGAGCTGGGTCGACTTGAGCTTGCTCAATTTGTGCCATTTGCTCTGCTTTTTTCATTGGACCAATCGCAGGAATAATACCCAGCACAACAAGTAAAACAACAAGCACTGCAAACCACGCATAAAACATATACGGTATGGCTTGGATATAAACTGCAATCCCTTTGCCTTCTTCTGCAATACCGTTATCTACGAGTAAGCCACCAAAAAAAACCGCCCAAGTAGATAAAGGGACAAGTACACAAATTGGTGCAGCAGTAGAGTCTACAACATAGGCAAGCATCTCACGGCTCACTTTAAATTTATCGGTAATGCGTTTCATGGTTTCACCCACGGTAAGCGCATTTAAGTAGTCATCAATAAAAATAACTACACCCAAACAAAAGGTCATAAACAAAGATGAACGCTTACCTTTAGTGTATTTAAGGGCTAACTTTCCAAAAGCCGATGCGCCACCTGTGCGCACTAATAGCGCGATTAAAGCGCCAAAGCCACCACATACAAGTATTAGCCAGCCGATGGTTTCGTCTGTCATCACTTTTAGCGATGTACTCGCAAAGTTAGTAAGTACTTGTGCAGGATCGGCGATAACTAAACCAACTAAAGCACCAATAAGTAAAGATAAAATAGGGCGGCGTAATACAACAGCCAATACAACTACCACCAACGGTGGCAGTAAACTTAACGCAGAAGGTTCAAGCATTTAAGTATTCACAAAATTAAAAGCATGTATAAAAATTAAAATAGTATTAATTTTTAAACTGCTTATACAAAAACAAAGAAGGTGATAAGTTTGTTGTTAAATCATCTTCCAAGTCACTGCTTTTGTACGCGAGGGAGGGACACATAAACAGTTATGTTAAATAGCGGCTTAAGTGAAACGCGTTGGCTTTGGCGCCAGACGGTGCAAGGAGTGCAAACCGCTATTGTTGTGCCTGTAAAAACATCGGCGCAAAAATAATCCGCTTTTTAATTTCAGTCAACAAAAATTTACATGTTTGATAAAATTTTATTAGAGGTGGTTTAATAGAGTGCTTTGTAGCGTTAATTCCTTGATGTAAAGAGATGCCATTCATCAACTTAAAAAATTATTGAAGAAGCAGCAAAAAGTAAGATTCGACGGTAATTGATGATAAAACCGCCGTGATTATATTGTCACTGAATGATTAAAGTCTTGCTTGTTCTATTTGTTTTGCAACATTTAGGTTTATATTTAGCCATGTTGCTTCAAGCGTTGAAACTAAACCGTCGTATCCATCATCATCGATAGGCACTAGGTTTGAAAAATTATGAATACTTATAAGACGTCGGCCTGTTTCAGGGTGTGTGTAATATAAACGCCAAAGCCCAGAAATATCAGCGTTACCTTGCATATCGCCATTAAAGTGGTGAATTTCGTATTCAAGCTCATAAAACGTTTGTTGATCAAGTTCAGTAATGACCGGTAAGCCTTTTATTACCATCCAGTTGGGCATAGCATTAAAAAGTGTTTGCTGGGCTGTTGCAGTAAGCATTACATCCGGCGATTCGCCCCACAGGTTGTAATTTGCAGCATGAATTTGGTTGCTATCTATTTTCATCGCAATGCCCAAATTATTTAAAGCGCCTCTAAGTACAACAGTTTGTATTCTTAGTTGCGCATCTGTATCTGCAACGTTTCGAGACGATGCACCTATAGGCTGCTCAAACTGGTAATACTGTGTCGCAGTTTGTATTGATGAACTACAACCTGCCAATAGTAATAATAAACTTGCAGTTAAAAATAACGATTTCATTATTGCTTCCTTGGTTTTGGATCTGCTGGTAATGATTTATCAAAAATTAGCATATTAGGTTGCTCGTTTAATCCGCGAGTTAGAGGCTGTAGGCCCTCACTTAAACGTTTAAACTCTTTTAATGTTTGCTGTATTTGATGATGAAGTTCAGAACCGGCTTGGTAACTGGCCATGGTTTTATCAAATTGGCGCATAGTGACTTCAAACTGCTCCATGCTTTTTGTCATCTTTTCGAAATTACGGTTAAAGTCGCCAGGTAAGTTTTGTGTATCTTTTTGGCTTAGCAGCTCTCGCATTTCATTAGCAAGCGCTCGGTAGTCGGTAAATGTAGCTTGCATTTGTGCCAAGCTATCTTCAACTTTTAAGTTATTTACCTTATTAAGTACGTCAGAAACTTGATCTGCTAATACAGTTATACCGCTAGAAATACTCGGAAAAACATCATACTGCACAAGTTTACCTAGGTGTGCTTCTGGCGCGTCGGGGTATATATCAAAATCTACATACACAGCACCCGTTAATAAATTACCAGGCTTTAACGAGGCGCGCATACCACTTTCAATCCAGCCCTTTAAACTGCCTTGCCAATACTCTTTTGCTGAAGCACTGTCATGATACAAGCGTCCGTATTCTACTTTTATAAGCACTGGAACCGCCGTATTATGGTTTCTAAAGTGGGCAGGTTTACCGTCAATAATTACATTGGCAGGGGTTTCAACAACAGTACCTACACGCATACCTCTGTATTCGACAGGTGCACCTGTGCGTAGTCCTCGAACTGATTGTTCAAATTCAATTAGGTAGTAATCAAAATCATAAAAGCGCTCTTCTAACGCCTCTTTATAGCTTTGGCTTAATGAAAAGCTATGCCCATCTTGTGCTATTTCACCCGGGGCCTGTTGTTCAGGTAAACCAACCGAAATACCGCCTTTTAATAGTTTACTCAAAGAGCCCGTATTAATATTGATACCATCGGCAGATAGGTCAATTTCAATTCCTGCGTTCACCCAAAAAATAGAGTTCATGGTGATCAGATTTTGATAAGGGGCTTTAATAAATACGCCGTACTTCATTGCTTGGTTTTCCCAATCAAAAGTGGCGGTTTCTATTTGCCCTATTTTATAATTTTTGAAGAATATACCGGTGCTTACATCAAGTACTTCAGCGTTGTAACTCATTAATTTAAAACGACCACCTTTCACATCTTTACCAATGAGGGCGGGTTCATCTTGTAACTTAAAACGCTCTTTTAGTTCTTTACTTTCACCGGGTGAAAACTCTAAATATACACCAGACAATAACGTACTCATCCCGCTAATACCTGTTTCATCAATGCGTGGTTTCACGACCCAAATTTTGGCATCGTCAGTCAGTAGCTCGTTGTAATTTTTATCTATTTGCGCGCGAGCAATTACGCTGTCTTGCGTGTCGGATAGCCGAACATGATCAATTTGACCTATTTTTACACTGCGCACTTTTATTTCAGTCTTACCTGCAATAATACCTTCTGCTTGTGGCATTTCGATAAAAATAGTAGGGCCTTTATTAGCTTGGTATTGGTATAACATCCACATGCCCACTAACAGCGCAATTGCCGGAATGATCCAGATAGCGGAAATTTTCGGTTCTTTTGTTATTTCGGCGGTTTCGGTCATGCTTTGTTCTCTGATTTTTTGTTTTTAGGGGAATCCCACAATAAGCGTGGGTCAAAGGCATGGGCAGCCATCATTTGGCATATTACCATAACTGTAAAAAATACAATGCCTAATCCTGGCGTTACTGACATTAAATTACCCAGTTGAACTAAGGCCACTAAAATAGCAACCACGAATACATCTATCATCGACCATTTACCAATAAACTCAGTCAGTTGATAAATTCGGGTGTAACTTTTTGTATGTTTATTGGCAGGCCTTGTAACCATAAAGCATAAAAAGCTCAATACAAATGCCTTAGCAAGCGGTACAACCACACTGGCTAAAAATATAATAGCGGCAATAGGGTAGGAGCCACTGTTCCAAAGAGTAATAACACCACCAATTAAAGTTGAAGGGGATTCATCCCCAAGGCTAGTGGTGTGCATAATAGGTAAAACATTAGCTGGAATATAACAAACAACAGAAGTAATTAGCCAAGCTGCTGCTTTTTGTACGCTATAAGGGTTTCTGACGTGTGTTTTTGTATGGCAACGCTGGCAAATATTACCGGTACATAGTTGATGACACACATGGCAGGCTTTAATATTTTCATCTATTGCACGTTTAGCATGCTCTGCGCCTTCGAGTACTTTTACAGGCTTTATTTGAGCCCATAAGCGTGGGCGATTTAAGTGAACAAGTGCAGCTATGTATAAAATAACAAACCCCACATAAGCCCAAAAACTCGTGCCGAAGCTAATATCAGCCAGCGACATGATTTTAACCATACTAACAAGTACGCCAATTAAAAATATTTCCGACATAATCCAAGGCTCTAACGCCAAAGTGAACTTTAGTAGTCGCCTTGCAATGCTCTCTGGTAATGCTTTTAAAAGCCCAAGATGCAAAGGAATTAAAATAAGAAGCAAACCCATGGGCAGGGCAATAATGCTCAAATCAATAAATAAGCCAAGCAGCTCACTATCATAATTAAACAAAATTCGAGCCGCGTCGGGTAGTGTAATAGTTTGAGTTATACCGCTACTACTAAATGAAATAAAAGGGTAAAACATACTGCTGAGCAGCATTAATAGTGCGCTAAAGCTTAGTGCAACTATGCGACTGTCGTGATTAACATCGGCTTCGCAAAGTTTATGGTGACAATGTGGGCATATCGCCATTTGTTTTGCGATTATGCGAGGTATATCTATGATCAGATCACAACAGGGGCAGACAGTTTGCAATTTAATACCAAGCAAGAAGAATATTTCTTCAATTTTGCTATATTTAATACATTAATACAACGCGTTCTGCCATCAAGCTGCTCGTTATATAAAGGAAGCGTGTGAAATATTATTTGTACTGCATATTAATGTGGCTCTTTATTTGTTCGCAAAATGCTGTGGCTATTAATAAAGAGCGAGAAGTAATTATCGCCGCGAGCGCATCAATTCCGCCCTATGTTTTTGCAAAAACAGACTCGGGTATACACCTAGGTTTAATCAAAGCCGCGTTAAAGGCTAATGGATTTGCCAATATTAATGTGCAATATATGTCGAATAAACGCGCTGAGCATCAATTGCACAATAAAGGAGTAGATATACTTTTAAATTATGCAGGAGGAAGTAGTGCTGGTATTTATCCAAGTGAACCGGTACTTAGTTATGAAAATGTAGCCATTACACTCAAGCGAAATAAATATAATATTGATGAAATAGAAGGCATGTTTAATAAAAACGTCCTTGCTTTTCAAAATGCAACTGCATATCTGCCTTCTATATTTAAAAGTAATGTTAAACACTTTAGCTCATATCAAGAGGTTATTAATCAAAAAGCGCAAGTAGATAAGCTGTTAAAAGGTTGGGTGGATGTAATTGTGTTAGATAAGCGTATTTTTTACTATTACTACAATCAACATAAATCACCCGAAGCTGTGCAAATTTACACTTTATTTCCAAAAGCAGAGCGACCTGCTTATTTTAATAACTTCTCTTTAGCTACTGAGTTTGATATTGGTTTGGCGCTCATCAAGCAAAACGGTACTTATAAAAGAATTGTTGATGAAGGCCAAACCCATTCATCAATCAAATAACGCCACTGTTTGACGTGTAAGCGCTATTAGCTCACCGGATTGTGACCATATACAGCCATCTTCTAAACCATAGCCATCTTTTGAATGATGAGTGATTGCTTCAAAGCCAAGCCATTCGCCAGGTGATAAGTTTGGCTCTTGTACAAACTCTAAATACCATGACATGCTACTAGCTGGAGCGGGTTTTTTAAACATTTGTAATAACGTAGGTGGCCATGCATCTGTTAATGCAATTACATGCGCTTCTGTTATTTGCTCTGGGGTGTGCTTAAAGCGCATCCAGCCCCCTAAGTGAGAAGTTTCTGCGCTGCTAAATGGCATGGCACCTTGTTGAGGGCATAAATCAACATGTTGAAAAAATTCAGGCATCTGGCCTTTAATAAAAGGTAGAGTATGGCGCTCGTCTACCGGTTTTAACCCTAAAGACTTTGAAACAGGCACATTTACACCCGACTCTCTACTTTTAGCAAAACACGCTTGTACAATTACACACACTTGTTCATTTTGAATCGCTTTGGCGAGTACCTGTGTGCTGCTTTTACCTTGTCGTAATATTTCTACCGATAACGAAAAAGGAGTATCAGCTAGTAATGGCCCTACAAAATTTGTACTGAGTGAGAGTAGGCGACGATCATTAGATACTTTTCCTCTGATAGCTTGATACAACAGTGCGGCTGAGAGACCACCAAAAGCAGTTCTGCCTTGGCACCAGTTTTCTGGAAATTGCATTGTGCTAGTTAATTGTTCGGTATTGTCTAAACTTCCAATTTTTGCAGCTTGGAGAAGTAATTGTTCAAAATGCATGAAGATGTCCTTTTATAGTGCGATTTAATAAATTTATAACACAACCAAACTAGTCAGACCAGTAATTAAAAACGTCTCTGGCGGTGCAAAAATCACCATTCCTTACAATTATTAGGGTTATTTTGTAAATAAATCACAAAAAATGGATTTTTTTTCATTTTTACAGTTGAAATAAGTTTGGCGCATCCCTATTTACTATGTCATCGAACGTATTAACGAATATTGAAGTTGGAGAAGTTTCATGGGTAAAATTATTGGAATCGATTTAGGTACTACAAACTCTTGTGTTGCAGTACTTGATGGTGGCAAAGCACGTGTTATTGAAAACGCGGAAGGCGATCGCACAACCCCGTCTATTATTGCTTACACGCAAGACGGCGAAACATTAGTAGGTCAATCTGCTAAGCGTCAAGCGGTTACTAACCCGACAAACACATTATTTGCAATCAAGCGTTTAATTGGTCGTCGTTTTGAAGACGAAGAAGTACAACGCGATATCGGCATCATGCCGTTTAAAATCATCAAAGCTGATAACGGCGATGCATGGGTAGAAGCGGGTGGCGAAAAACGCGCTGCACCACAAATTTCTGCTGAAGTACTGAAAAAAATGAAGAAAACGGCAGAGGACTTCTTAGGTGAAGAAGTAACTGAAGCTGTAATCACAGTACCTGCATACTTTAACGATTCACAACGTCAAGCAACAAAAGATGCTGGTCGTATTGCGGGTCTTGAAGTTAAACGTATTATCAATGAGCCAACTGCTGCGGCACTTGCTTACGGTATGGATAAAAACCGTGGCGAAAACATCGTTGCAGTATATGACTTAGGTGGCGGTACTTTTGATTTATCAATCATTGAAATTGATGAAGTTGAAGGCGAGCACACTTTTGAAGTACTTGCTACAAACGGTGATACTCACTTAGGTGGTGAAGATTTCGATAACCGTGTAATCAACTACCTGGTAGCTGAATTCAAGAAAGATCAAGGTTTAGATTTAAAAACTGATCCTCTTGCAATGCAACGTGTTAAAGAAGCTGCTGAAAAAGCAAAAATTGAACTGTCATCTGCACAATCAACTGAAGTAAACCTTCCGTATGTAACTGCTGATGCATCTGGTCCTAAGCACATGAACGTGAAACTAACACGTGCTAAGCTTGAATCACTAGTTGAAGATTTAGTAACTAAATCTCTAGAGCCACTTAAACGTGCACTTGCTGATGCTGATTTATCAGTAAGCGACATCAACGATATTATTCTTGTTGGTGGCCAAACACGTATGCCTTTAGTACAAAAAACAGTTGCTGATTTCTTCGGTAAAGAACCACGTAAAGACGTAAACCCTGATGAAGCAGTTGCAGTAGGCGCAGCGATTCAAGGTGGGGTACTTGCTGGTGACGTTAAAGATGTACTATTACTAGACGTTTCTCCATTATCTCTAGGTATTGAGACAATGGGCTCAGTAATGACTGCATTAATTGAGAAAAACACGACGATTCCTACTAAGAAATCGCAAACATTCTCAACAGCTGAAGATAACCAATCTGCTGTAACAATTCACGTGTTACAAGGTGAGCGTAAACGTTCAAGCGACAATAAATCTCTAGGTCAATTTAACCTAGAAGGTATTCGTCCAGCACAACGTGGTACACCGCAAATCGAAGTAACATTCGATGTTGATGCCGATGGTATCTTACATGTATCTGCGAAAGATAAAGATACAGGTAAAGAGCAAAAAATCACAATTCAAGCATCTTCAGGCTTAAGCGATGAAGAAGTTGAAAAAATGGTTCGTGATGCAGAAGCACATGCTGAAGACGATAAAAAGTTTGAAGAACTTGTAGCTGCTCGTAACCAAGCTGATGCTCTAGTACACGGTACTCGTAAGCAAATTGAAGAAGCTGGCGATGCATTACCAAGCGAAGACAAAGAAGCGATTGAAGCGGCTGTTGTAGATTTAGAAGCTGCTATTAAGAGCGACAACAAAGAAGAGATTGAAGCTAAAACTCAAGCTCTTGCTGAAAAGTCTCAAAAACTAATGGAAATTGCACAAGCGAAAGCACAGCAAGGTTCAGCAGATGCAGGCGAGCAACAGCAATCAGCTAAGCAAGACGACGACGTTGTTGATGCAGAGTTCGAAGAAGTGAAAGACGACAAGTAATTGTTGCTAACGCTTCTCGCTAGCCAAAAACACTTAACTCAATCGAGTGTTTAGGTTAGGATGAACAATTGAGGCGCGCGAGCAATAGCTTGTCGCGCCTTTTGCATGTATTTAAGGTTTAAAAATTCAATGATAAATCGATGCGATTTATCGGTTTATCCAGCAGCTCACGCTGCAAACAGAAAAGAGTAGTGTGATAGATATGTCAAAACGCGATTATTACGAAGCCCTCGGCGTAAGCAAAGATGCGAGTGAGCGAGACATAAAAAAAGCGTATAAACGCTTAGCGATGAAATATCATCCAGATCGTACCGCAGGCGATAAAGAGCTTGAAACTAAATTTAAAGAAGTTAAAGAAGCTTACGAGATTTTAACTGATCCTCAAAAACGCCAAATGTATGACCAACATGGTCACGCGGCATTTGAGCAAGGCGGTGGTGGTGGTCATGGCGGCTTTGGTGGCGGTCATGGCGATTTTGGTGATGTATTTGGTGACGTATTTGGCGATATTTTTGGTGGCGGCGGTGGTCGACGTCAATCTCGTCAACAACGTGGTTCTGACTTACGTTACAACATGGACTTGAGCTTAGAAGAAGCGGTTCGTGGTAAAGAAGTTGAAATTAAAGTACCAACATGGGTGGGTTGTGAGCCGTGTGATGGCAGTGGTGCTAAAGCAGGTTCTAAGCCTAAAACATGTACTACATGTCATGGTGCTGGCCAAGTACAAATGCGCCAAGGTTTCTTTGCTGTTCAGCAAACGTGTCCAACGTGTCAGGGACAAGGTCAGATTATTTCAGACCCTTGTAACAAATGTCATGGTCAGGGCCGCGTAGAAAAAACTAAAACGCTTTCAGTTAAAATTCCAGCTGGCGTTGATACAGGAGACCGTATCCGCTTAACTGGTGAAGGTGAAGCCGGAATGCACGGCGCGCCATCTGGCGACTTGTACGTGCAAGTATCTGTTCGCGAACATGAAATATTTGTACGTGAAGCAAATAATTTATACTGTGAAGTACCAATTAGCTTTACAACAGCAGGTCTTGGTGGCGAAATTCAGGTGCCTACACTTGATGGTCGTGCAAAACTTAAAATACCTTCTGAAACGCAAACGGGCAAAATGTTCCGTATGCGTGGCAAAGGCGTTAAGTCTGTTCGAAGTGGTGCCCAAGGCGATCTAATTTGTAAGGTAGTAATCGAAACGCCAGTTAATCTTAACGAGCGTCAACGTGAACTACTGCAAGAGTTAGATGAAAGTATGGGTACAGATAGCTCGAAAAATCGTCCTAAAGAGCAAGGCTTTTTTGACGGTGTTAAAAAGTTTTTTGATGATTTAACTAAGTAAATTTAAATTATTAATAATGAAACGGCGCTTTTTAGCGTCGTTTTTTTTGCTTTAAATTTTATTTTTGTTACTGTTAAAAAAAACACGATTAAATAGTATGACCCCAGCAATCGAATTACTTAAAAAACAAAAAATCCCCTTTGAAGTACTCAGTTACGAACACGATGCAGGTAATAGTCAATATGGGCTTGAAGCTGTTGAAAAGTTAAATTTAGATAGCGCCCAAGTATATAAAACCCTCGTTCTTGAAACACACGAAAGGCAGCTAATTGTTGCTGTTACTCCTGTGTCGCAACAAGTTAACTTAAAACAGTTAGCAAAATTATGTGGTGCCAAAAAAGTAGCCATGGCTGCCCCGCAAAAAGTTCAAGCTAGCACTGGTTATATTTTAGGTGGAGTAAGTCCACTTGGGCAAAAAAAACGCTTAGCTACGTTTATTCATAGTAGTGCTTCACTTTTTGATACTATTTATGTGAGCGCCGGAAAGCGAGGTTTAGAAATCGCACTCTCCCCAACTAATTTAGCGGCGTTAACTAGCGCTAAATTTGGCGATTTATAGCCTTTATTTTTAAAATTACTCTCCATAAAGGCAATTAACTCAAGTTAAGCAATTTGCTCAATACCTTATTTGTAACTACATTGAGAGTATCTTTATACCGTTAATATTTAATACCAAACGGTATTACACATTTTGTATACGGCTGTTTGTATGAACCTTTTAGATGTAGATTATTTTGCAATACTGGTGGCTGCACTGTCTTCTTTTATGCTTGGCGGCATATGGTACTCAAAAGCACTCTTTAAAAACGCTTGGCTAGAAAGTATTGGCTTAACTGACCTTGATTTACAATCAGCCAATCCTAAGTTGATATTTGGCGGCAGCTTCTTTTTAGTATTTATAGCGGCTTTAATGTTGTCTCTATTTTTAGGTAAAGACGCAAGCTTAGTTGAGTGTATAGGAACAGGCTTTGTAATCGGCTTTTTTTGGATCAGTAGTTCACTAGGATTAAGTTATATATTTGAGCAACGCCCTTTAAAGCTATTTTTAATTAATGGGAGTTACTGTATTTTACAGTTTTCGTTAATGGGGCTTATTTTAGGTATTTGGCCGTAAGGGTTGAGTAGCCGTTAATGCCCGGTTTGATTCTTACCTGAGAGTAGAGTAGGTTTATATAATCGTATTTACATGATCTGGTAGCAGTATTAATGAAAATATTAGTTGTTGATGATATGCCGCTCATGCGTCATGTTTTAATTAATATGCTAAGAAAGTTGGAGTATTGCAATATCGTTGAAGCTACAGATGGATTACAAGCTTTGGCTTTATTACGTGATCAGCATTTCGATTTGGTTATAACAGATCTTCATATGCCAAAAATGGATGGTGTTGATTTACTCACAAACATTCGAAAAGACACAGCCCTTGCTGATATTCCTGTGTTGATGGTTACCTGTGAGGATAGTACAGATAAAGTTAAGCAAGTTATTGCAGCTAAAGTATCGGGGTTTATAATCAAACCTTTTAATATGAATGTATTATCATCTCAATTAAACCGCTTCTTTTTCAAAGATTAGGTTATATTTTTCATCATCATTAAATTATTATGAGCTCACTTTAATAATCATACCGCGTAAAAATTCTAAAACCCAGTGGTCACCTTTATCTACCTAATACCAATGAGCAATAAACTTAATCATTTTGTGAGGCTAAATGTGTCGCTCCCTGCGAAAAAAAATTCTCATTTAGAACAGTTAAATAGCGAATTTTTTGCCTAGCTATCAACACGTTTTTCTATCCTCAAATAGATCACTTAATTAAACGAATTGCTATAAACTGGTATCATAAAGAATAATTTTTTATATAGTACTGAAGGACTTAATGGCAAAACCTAATAAAAAAGGCCCCACTAAAACGGTCGATATTTTTTGCTCTGCTTGTAAAGCTTCCTTATTTAAGTATCGAAAAGGAGGCAAAGGAGCATTAGTTAAGTGTTTTAAAGAGCGTATTAGTCAAGACTTTACACACGAGCCCTGTATTTGCCCTAATTGCAGTCGGCCTTTTGCCCGAGAAGCGATTATTCGTGGTGCACCTGCCTATAAAATAATTGGTGGCAAAGTAACTTTTAAATAATTCAGATACAGTAAAATTTCTTCATACGGACATATGGCCTTGTTAGAATTTATCATATTGATAGAATCGCTCGGTTTGCTGTTTCAATGAATGAAAAAATACCCTCCCCATGGATCGGGCCAGTTTATTGGGTTATTTAAAAATGGATAAAGGATAGTTTCGTGATAGCACTCTTATTTGACATCATAGGTATGACAGGTACTTTTTTAGTAGTTGGTTCATTTTTCTTACTGCAGCTAGGAAAAACGTCCCCATCTAGCCTAACGTATAATATGATGAATTTAACAGGGGCGATTTTGTTGTTAATTAGCCTTTGCTATAACTTTAATTTAGCTAGCTTTGTGATAGAAATATTTTGGATAGCTGCTTCATTAATTGGTTTATACAAATACCTAAAAAACAGATCAGCTTTAGCTACAAATTAATAACGTATTAATTTTGTTCTAAACCTTAAACACTGCAAGCACACCTGTTTGCGGTGTTTTTTGTTTTTAGGACTAGATTTAATTAACAAGTATAATTAAATTCATTTGTTAACAAAAAGTTTATATCCCTGCCTCATATAAGTCGTTACACTAGCGACCTTAAATTTTTAGGCTATTTCTCGGGTAGGCCATGTTTACGTTTTCTAAAAAAATAATTACAGTATGTATATTATTAGTATTAATTTTGGTTGTTACATTTTGGGTAGGCCGCGCTCACGATATTGAAAAAGCAACAGCTCAAGCGCAGCGTCAGGTTACTCAATTAAATAATTACATTGATACTGAACTCGCTCGTTTTTCGGCTATTCCCCAGCTACTTACTTATAATCAGTTAATGATTGAATTTGCAAACGGCGACCAAGCCCATTACAACGCTATAAATAACTACTTAGCTGATATACAACAAGCCAGTGGTGCATCAGATATATTTGTACTTAATGCCCAGGGCGCAGTTACGGCAAGTAGTAACTGGCAAGCCGATTACACATTTTTAGGCAGTAACTTTGCCTTTAGACCTTACTTTAAGCGTGCATTTGCAGGTGAAAAAGTGGCCTACTTTGCACTAGGTATGCGTTCAAAAGAGCGTGGTATTTATTTTTCGCAGGCTGTTTATCACGACAACAAAGCGGTTGGTGTTGTTGTATTAAAAGTGAATGTAAGCAAATTTGAAAACGACAGAGAGCTTTTAAATACATCTAAAGGTAGCCATTTTTATTTAGAGCTTAGTGATAATGTAATTGCGATGTCTGATATGCAAACATGGCGTTTAAATAGCTTCAGCGAGTTTGATATAACAAAGCGACGTAATATAAAATTACGCCGTGCCTATTTAGATCATCAACCTGTATATATTAAGCAATTTCAATATAAGAGCCAGGGTATTTCGCATTTTAAAATTAATAAAAACCTCTATGTGAGTGCGACAAAACCATTGCGTTACTTTAGTGCACATATGAACGTACTTGTTGATATAACAAAAGTAAATTCAGCTCAATTAATACGCTTGTTTTGGGCATTTAGCATTTATGCTTTAGTTATGATTGTTGGTTATAGTTTACTTGCTCGTTTTGCGGGTTATAAAAAGCTCGTTTACTCTAGGCATAGTCTTGAGCAAAAAGTGATTGAGCGCACACAAGAGCTCGAGAAAACGCAAGTTGCATTAGTTCAATCAGCAAAACTTGCAACAATTGGGCAGTTAAGCGCAGGTATTAATCACGAAATAAACCAGCCCCTTAGCGCTATGAATACATACCTAGCAAGCGCCAAGCGTTTACTCGCTAAGCAAAATTACACCGCACTTGGCGAAAGCATAACGGTGATTGAGGGGCTTGTAGGTCGCGTACACAAAATAGTGGGGCAGCTAAAACATTTTAGCAAACCATCACAAACTCAATTAAGGCCTTATCCGTTAGCTGGTTTATTAAATAACGCCTTAATGATTGCCAGCTCACAACTAAAGCAAGATAACGTACACGTAGAGCAGCCTAATTTAGATAGTGGGTTAATAGTGTGGGTTGATTCACTTAAATTTGAGCAAGTGTTGGTTAACTTAATAACTAACGCGAGCCAAGCTATGAATGGCGCAATAATACGTAAATTAAGTTTTAATGTTGAGTGCTTTGATAACCGAGTAAAACTCTCAATTTTAGATACAGGGCCTGGAATAGAGCAACATGCTTTTGGTAATATTTTCGAACCTTTTTATAGTACTAAAGAGAGTAACGGCTTAGGCCTTGGATTATCTATTTCAAAACAAATCATTGACTCGTTTAATGGCTCTTTAAGTGCGCACAATCGACTGCAAGGCGGGGCTGAGTTTATAATCAGTCTATCAAGCACGCAGGATAAAACCGATGATTGAAAACTCACCGTGTAAGCACATCATTGTAGTTGATGATGAAGCGATGATCAGAGATTCATTAAAACAATTACTTACTCTCGAAGGCTATACAGTTGAGTGCTTTAATGATGCAAGTACGGCTCTAACAAAGCTTAATCGACGTTTTATGGGCGTTGTACTGAGTGACATAAATATGCCTGCAATGGATGGGCTTACTTTACTTGAGCAAGTCACGGCATTTGATAGTGAACTGCCGGTTATATTTTTAACAGGGTACGCCGATGTAACTATTGCTGTTAAAGCAATGCAATTAGGCGCGTATGACTTATTTGAAAAACCAGTAAACGAAACATTGCTTGATTGCATAGCAAGAGCATGCGACAAGCGTAGCTTAGTGATTCAAAATCGTGCACTAAAACTTGCTGTACAAAAAACCTCAGCGCCGGGTGTACGTATACTGGGTGATACTCCTAAAATGCAAGATATGATGCATTTACTCAATACGGTTATTGATACCCCAGCTGATGTAATGATTGAAGGTGAAACTGGCACGGGTAAAGAGCTTGTAGCGCGTTACTTACACGATCAAAGTATTCGCTCAGCAAGTAATTTTGTGGCTATAAATTGCGGCGCGGTGCCTGAGCAGTTGATAGAAAGTGAGTTATTTGGTGCTGCAAGTGGTGCCTATACCGGAGCAACTCACACTCGTAAGGGAAAGTTTGAATTTGCACAAGGTGGTACAGTTTTTTTAGATGAAATAGAAAGTACCCCAATGTCGTTGCAGGTTAAATTATTACGCGTATTAGAGGAGCGAAAAGTAACTCCAGTAGGTGATAATAAAGCAATTGAATTAGATATACGCATTGTAGCTGCCACTAAAGTAGATTTACTTTCACTTGTTGAAAAAGGTGAATTTAGAGCAGATTTATATTATCGGCTAAGTTTGGTAAAAGTAGATATACCCCCACTTAGAGCTCGAAAAGCAGATATAGTATTACTGTTTAAGCACTTTAGCTCTATTGCAGCAACACGCTATCACAAGCCGCCAGCACCTCTTAATAGCGAAATACAACAGCGACTCTTAGCGTACGACTGGCCTGGTAATGTAAGGGAGCTTAGAAACCAAGCTGAGCGCGCGGTTTTATTAGGAGTAGAACTTGCTTTTAGTGTTAGCAAAACGCAGGCTAAAGGTGAGCTTTCTCCCGATTTAAGCTTATCTGAAAAAGTTGCTTTTTATGAGCAGTCATTAATAGAAGAGGCCCTAGAGCGTAACCATGGTAGTATTAAAAATACGATGGATACACTGCAAATCGCTCGTAAAACCCTTTACGATAAAATGAGTAAATACAATTTAAACCGTGATATGTTTATTGACTAAATTGTGTGGTTTATGTGACAACTTCGTTTTTGTGGTGTGTGGGAAACCGCACATTTATTCTCTTTTTTATACGCAATATCCATTAACCGTCTGAAATGTAATAGTATTTTACCATTGGCAGTAAAGTTGCCTTATTAGGTCTGACAACAAGTAGATTCTAATAATTAGGACACATAATGATAAAGTTTACACACTCTACTATTTTACTCACCTCAATAAGTAGCTTAGCTTTTTACTCGTACACGGCTTGTGCTACTGAATATGATGTTTATGGTAAAGCCGAAGTGCAAATTGCTAATACAGATACGGGTATTATGCGTTACGCAGAAGAAGGCACGCAGATTGAAGCGCCATTTTCGCGTATAGGCATTCAAGGGCAACACAAATTAAATGAATATTTAAACGTTGTTTTTAAATACGAAGTGCAAGTAAAAGGCTTTGAGCAAGATGACACCGAAGAGCCATTTAGTGCAAGGAATACTTATCTTGGTTTAAAAGGTCAATTTGGCGAGCTTGTAGTGGGAAGAAATGATACTCGCTTTAAATACTCTGAAGGCAAAGTTGATAACTTTAATGAAACCCAAGGTGACATAGCCCAAGTTATTGCAGGACAAGATAGACTTGGTGATACGCTAACATACACTTCTAATTATTGGCATAATACGCAATTTTCGTTTACTTATGCTCCAAAAGACGACAACAAAGATAACGAAGCTGGATTTGCAGCAACTTTTATTTATGGTGATCGTAGCTTAAAAAACACCTCATATTACTTATCATTAAGCCATGTTGATTCTCTTAATAATATTAATGCGAGCCGAATAGCAGCAGCCTATAAATTTGAACAATTACAGCTTGGTGCGCTATATCAGCATTCTGAATCAACAGATGGTATAAAATCAGGTAGCGGTTATGTGTTAAGTGCAAGCTATACGCTTGATAAATGGGTACCTAAATTACAGTTTGCTAAAGATGACTCTTTACTTCGTCAAACTTCTGAGGCAACACAATGGACTACGGGCCTTGACTATGTATTTGATAAGCAAACAACTGCTTACCTTTTATACACCGACCTTAATTTAGAAGAACAAGACGACAGCAGTGTTGCGCTTGGTCTTAAATACAAGTTTTAGAGGCCTGCCATGACAGATAATATACTCACGCAAAAACCAGATAAGAAAAGACATTTCCAATGGCTTTTTTTGATACTAGGCCCTGTAGTAATGCTAATGACATGTTTACTCGATCCACCAACGGGTATGTCTGTAGCGGCATTTAAAACCGCAGGTTTAGCATTTTGGATGGCATCGTGGTGGGTGAGCGAAGTAGTACCAATTCCAGCAACTGCTTTGCTCCCTCTGGTAATATCACCACTGGCTGATATAGCAGCAATTAAAAGCGTGGCTGCCCCGTATGCGCACCCGCTAATATTTTTATTTTTAGGTGGTTTTTTAATTTCTATTGCTATGGAGCGTTGGGGCTTACATAAACGTATTGCGCTAAGCACCATGTTATATGCGGGTAAAAAGCCAAGCTTGCAAATTTTAGCCATGATGCTGGTAACCGCATTTTTGTCGATGTGGATGTCTAATACCGCAACAGCTGTAATGATGCTGCCTATTGCGCTTTCAATTACTAATTTAGTTAAGCAATCAGACCCGAGTAATGAAGGTTTTGGTAAGGCTTTACTGTTGTCAATCGCTTATGGTGCAAGTATTGGTGGTATTGCTACCTTAATCGGTACTCCGCCTAATGCTTTAATGGCTGCTTACTTGTCAGATAGTTACGAAATAGAAATTGGCTTTGCGCAATGGATGATTGTAGGCGTACCTCTGTCTTTAGGTATGCTAATTATTAGCTGGGTTTGGCTTACTAAATTTGCGTATAAAGTAGATGCTAATGTTAAAAACGATCAAAAAATTGATACAAAAGCGGTGTTTTCAACACAGTTAAAAAACCTAGGTATAATGCAGCGCGCCGAAAAAGGCGTGTTATTTGTGTTTGTTTTAGCAGCACTGTGTTGGATATTTAGACCTTTATTAGGTGACATAACAGGTCTTAATATTTCAGATACTACTATTGCAATTGCAGCGGCATTGCTGTTGTTTGTAATGCCAGCGAATAAAGGCAAAGGTGAGCGTATCCTTGATTGGGAAAGCGCAGCTAAAGTGCCGTGGGGCGTTTTATTATTATTTGGTGGCGGGCTTACACTTGCATCTCAAATTAAGTCATCAGGGCTTGCTGAATTTATTGCTCACCTAATTGAAGGCGCTAGCACTATTCCACTTGTTATGAGTGTACTTGTTGTTGTGGCATTAATTACGTTTTTAACTGAGATCACAAGCAATACAGCAACTGCAGCTGGCTTTCTTCCTTTGTTAGGGCCCGTTGCAGAGTCTATAACAGGCTCACCATTGGTTTGGGTTATTCCTGCAGCTATAGCGTGTAGTTGTGCGTTTATGATGCCGGTAGCGACACCACCAAACGCTATTGTGTTTGGCTCAGGGCAAATTCAAATGCGCGACATGATAAGAGCCGGCTTTGTGCTAAACATTGTGGCTATTGTATTAATTACGCTGGTTACAATGACGATTGCAGCCCAAGTATTTGGTTTTTAAAGCTGTACTAAATTAGTTCCAACCAACCTATGTCAGAGTAGTTTTGTTTATACTTACAATTTTAAACAAAGCTACTCTTTATGCTTATATATATTACTTAAAAAGCTCTTTTTTAGATAATTAGTGTTATTGCTCGAAAAACAGAACAAGGTTATAGTCGTTAATAACTTTAAAAATTGAGTAACCTATTTTGAGCACTGAGACATCACAGGCAATGCCTTTAATTCCCCAGTTTGATGAATTGCAAAAAAGCTTTCTCGAAACGCCTTACTTGCCAATTGATAAACGTCTCGTTTTATTGAAAAAACTCCGTGTACGTATTGTTGAACTTGAGCAAGAGCTAGTAGATGCTGCTTCAAAAGACTTTGGTTACAGAACCGCTTTCGATACTTTACTTGGCGATATATTGCCTACAGTGCAAACACTCGCGCACATTATTAAAAAACTGCCAAAATGGGCAAAGCCAAGTAATCGCTCTGTGGGTTTAAGCTTGTGGCCTTCAAAAGTAAGTGTTAATTATCAGCCCAAAGGTGTGGTAGGTATTATTGCACCGTGGAATTACCCCATTCAGTTAGCGTTAGTACCTGTGCTTACCGCCATAGCTGCCGGTAATAGAGTGATGCTTAAATTAAGCGAATTCACACCTCATACAAACGCCGTTATCGAAAAAATCTTTAAAGATGATCTGCAAGCTCATTGTAAAATAATACTAGGGGCGAGTGATGTTGCAGCACAGTTTTCATCACTGCCATTTGCTCATTTATTATTTACGGGTTCTACGAACGTAGGTAAATTAGTAATGGCGTCAGCGAGTCGTAACTTAACGCCGGTAACGCTTGAACTTGGTGGTAAATCGCCAGTTATTATTACGCAAAATGCCGATATTAAAAAAGCGGCACAAGCCTTACTGTTTGGCAAAATGGCCAACGCAGGGCAAATATGCGTTGCACCCGACTACGTATTTGTACCCAAAGAGCTTGAGCATCAGCTTATTCAGCAATTATGCGAGTTGTATAAAAAGCATTTTAAAGACGGTGTTGAAGGTAAAAACTTAACTTCTATCATTAGCGATGCGCATTATAAACGTTTGGCAACCTACTTAGAGCAAGCCCAAGAACTGGGTGCAAACATTATTAAGCCACTTGAGCAAAACCAGCAAGACGAAGAAAAGCACCGTATGGGGCTGCATTTAGTAACTCAAGTAACTGACGAAATGCAGCTTATGCAAGATGAGTTATTTGGTCCAATACTACCAATAATGAGTTATGAAAAGCTCGACAGCGCAATTGACTATATTAAAGCCCATCACCACCCATTAGCGCTTTATATTTTAGGCCAAGATAAGCACGCTCAAGAATACATTATGAAGCAAACAATCAGTGGCACTGTGGCAATAAACGACACCTTAGTGCAAGTAACTGCTGATGATGCTCCCTTTGGTGGTGTAGGGCATTCAGGAATGGGGCATTATCATGGTATAGAAGGGTTTTTAACGTTTAGCCATGCTAAAAATACGTTAGTATCGGGCTCGTTTAATCCTCGCATTGTTATGCTACTAAAACAAAGCAAACTTATTATTAAGCTTCTAAAGTGGCTTTACATAAAATAATAGGGTGCTGATTTGGTAAAGTTGAATAAGTGTTAACTTGCTAATCAAGATATATTAAAAAGGCTGAATTACATTATGTAATTCAGCCTTTTTTAGATTAGTTTAAAGCTACGGTCTTAAACTCTAAAATAAGACTTTAAAATAAGCGACCTTCGCCAGCATAGGTACCCACTTGTATTTTTGCATAAATGGCATCGGCTTTTTCTTTAGCTTCTTCAATTTCTTTAGGCAGCATTTTACGCTCATCAAGTTTACGGCTATGACTCGCTTGCATATTACCGTTGTACTCAGCGATAGTATTCCAAATATATGACTTTTCTAAATCTTTTGGCATACCTAGTCCTTCAAAATACATGAGGGCTAAATTAAATTGCGCTAAAGAGTAATTGTTTGCAGCTGCTTTTTCGTACCAGTTACGTGCCGCTTCATAGTCTCGTGTAACACCCACGCCATTAGCGTACATTACGCCCAAATTAAATTGAGCTGCAGGTAAATTCTTCTTAGCTGCTTTTTCAAATAAGGTAACTGCCATTTGATGATCAAGTTTAACGCCTTTACCTTCGTCGTATAAAACAGCTAGAGCAAACATCGAATCAGCATGGTTCTTTTTAACGCCTTGTTGATAAAGTGCAGCTGCTTTGCGGTAATCGCGTGTTACACCGTATCCACCTTCGTATAATTTGGCTAGTTCGTAAATTCCTGGCGCAAAACCTTTGTCTGCTAGGTATTGGAATTCTTTTAGGGCGACTGCAAATTCACCTTCGTTAGCTGCTCTTATGCCATCTTCTAATGTTGCATGAGCGAAAGGGCTGGCAAGTAAAACGCCAGCAAGAATGAGTGCTTTTAAATTAAACTGTGACATATTAATGTCTCCAATTAGTAATAGTTTCGATAGATTTTAGGGCCAGTACATTTTTTAGATTAAACATCCACTGCTATTTAGGCTCGCCCTTGAGGCGGTTTGTTCTTTGCTGCTCGGTTTTTTAATGAGCTTACTAAGTTACAAACTTCGCGCGGCGATTAAATAGCGCCTAGATAGAACAAGTTTTAATCCTAAAAGGTCAACAGGCCATAGTTAAATGCTAATTTATTAAATTTTTGCGCTATTTGCACATTATAAACGTTTAATACCCAATACATTTATGTAAAGACTAAATCGGTTACTATAAATAGATGCAAAAAAGGGTGTCTACTGTTATGTTTTACGCCAGCTTTAGTGTAAACGCAAGGCGGTACCTTATAAGATCGTGCGTATAAAATGTAAATAACAGCGCGGTGGACTTTCAAGGTAAGTAAATGAGTTTAAGAAGTGTAAGATACAGATTTTATAGAAAATTTAAAGATATAAAAAAAGCCCGTTAGGGCTTTTTTGAGTCATATTAACCGTCACTAATATGAGCAATGTAGCAAGTAAATGTGATATTTGGTGTTATTACTTGGGTCGAGTAAGTAATACCACGAAGCGGCACGTTCTTCTTTTAATGTGTCAGCATCCTTGCTGAATATCCTTCCATAGGCACTGAGGTCGGTACACTTTGTTTCTGATAATGATTATTAGTTAGATTAGCGCGCAAGTCAATGCTTAAATGATAATTATTATCAAATAAGATTTTCATGATTATAAAATTTAAAATAAGGAAAGTGATGCTTAATAATCTTAAAGCTAAAAAAGTGATAAATGCATGCTTTGCTATCAGCATGGTATTTTTGTGTAGCTGTTCAGCCTCATTCACTTATAACAACTTGAGCTGGCTTTCGTCATTTTGGGTAGATGATTATATTGATCTAAATAAAACACAAAATAAGCAGCTCAAACAGATTATTAACACGACCCAAGCGTGGCATAGAAGTACGCAGCTACCAGCCTACAAACAAGACATTCAAAATATTAAGGCACTTTTTAACAACACACTAAGCATTGATCAGTTAAAAGAGCAGGTGGTTTTTGCTAAAAAGCATTGGCAAAACCTACTTGAATACGCGCACATGCCTTTAGCTGAGCTTGGGGCAACCTTATCAAGTGAGCAAAGAGAAGAACTTTTAAACAATATTCAAATAAAAATTAACGACGAACGTGAAGAGTTTAACGAACAAACCCCGCTTGAGCGAAAAAGTGAGCGTTTGGAAGAGCAATTTGAATACTACGAGCAGTGGATAGGCAAACTTAATAAACAACAAAAAGCGCTGATTAAATCAACTAATGAGCAACATCAAGACTCAGGAGCGCTGTGGTTAGAGTACAAGCAAACCCGTTTGAATGCGGCCAAACAGGTATTTACAAATGCTGAAATTACAAAAAAAGAATTTATAAATCAGTTGAGTACAGTTATTAAAGAGCGCGAACTATATATGAGCGACGCACTATTGAAAACCAATGAAGCAAACTTAGATTTATATATAAATTTACTCTACGAATTAAACTCAACCTTAAATGATAAACAACGCCAAAGCGTTAATGATCAATTTGATGAGTTAATTGAGACCTTAAACGATATAATAGAAAACTAAATTGTGCGTGAATTATTAAGTTTTAAATTAGCTGTTTAGGCTGATTTGTTTTTAAACGCAAAAATGCTTTTTAAAGGGCAATGTATGGTTACAGATTTGAAAAGTATCTTAAACACTTGGTATCCCAACAGGGACAACCAAGAATGGGTTTTAGCTACTTTGTACAAAATTGAAGGCTCTAGCTACAGAAAGCTAGGTGCTATGATGCTTATTTCGAGCTTAGGCGAGCGCTTAGGGATGCTTTCGGGTGGCTGTTTAGAAGCTGACATACAGCGCCATGCTAAACAAGTAATGAGTACTTTAAGCAGTAAAACCATTAGTTATGATGCCACCGATGAAGACGATTTAACATTTCAACTTGGCATTGGTTGTGGAGGTATAGTACATATTTTACTGCAGCCTATTCATAAGGCTAATGACTATTTACAGTTAGAGCTTGTATCTAAAGCACTTAATGAGAATAAACCAGGGCGGTATCTTCAACAAGTAAGCCCCATTTTGCCAGCCGGTAGTGGTGTATTTACGCAAAATGATGAGTTGCATGGTTTATCAATGAACCGCAAAGCGCAGTTGGTAGAATTACAAGGCGCTACGTGTTTGCAAACCTCTATTTATCCACCGCCCCATCTATTAATAGTAGGGGGTGGCGCAGATGCAGTTCCGGTTTATACATTTGCCAAACAACTTGGTTGGAGTGTAACGGTATGGGATACACGCGCGGCTAATGCAAAAAGACAATATTTTAAAAATGCAGATGCTATTTTGCGCATCACACCGAATGAGTTAAAAGAATATTGCATAACCCATAAAGTTGATACGGCTATTTTAATGGCTCACAGCGTTGAACTTGACGCCAGTACGTTGGCTCAATTTAAAGATGTTCCGTTTAAATATATAGGATTATTGGGTCCGAAGCACAGACGTGAACAAGTTTTAGAGCACGCAAATACGCGTGTTTCACAAATTAAGTCTCCTGTTTTTGGGCCTGTCGGTTTAAATTTAGGGGGCGACTCGCCAGAGAGTATTGCACTATCGCTGATCAGCGAAATACATGCAGTGCTGTGTGATAAAGATGCCCAATCACTAAGTCATTGGGGGCAGGAGCCGTGCTAATTGCAAAAGTTGTTTTAGCCGCAGGGCAATCATCTCGCTTTAACGGCTGTAAATTAACAGCTGATATTGGCTTTGGCAAAACAATGATTGAGCATGCTGTAAATACACTGCAAGCACTTGATGACACGCCCGTGTATGTAGTTACCGGGGCATGGCATAAAGAAGTAGCGCAAGTACTGGCAGGTTATAAAAACATAGAGCTGATTGAGAACAAGCAATGGAGCCAAGGTTTAGGTCATTCAATCGCGACAGCTTCTCAAACTCTGTTTAAAAATAAGTCCTTTGATGGGATTTTATTTATGCTTGCGGATCAGGTTGAGCTAAAAGTAGCGCACTTAAGTGAGCTAGTTACTGGTTTTAAACGTAACCCATCGCGCTGGTGCGCAAACTATGGCGAGCGTTTAGGTGTACCCGCTATATTCCCAGCGGTTGATTTATCTCAGCTTGCAAGCTTAACTTCAGATAGAGGTGCGCAGCAATTACTGCGTTCCAACAGTGAGGTCGTCAATACAATTAGTTTAAGTAGTGCGAGTGTAGATATAGATACTCAAAAGCAGCTAAGTAATTTTATAGCTAAAAATGAGTGAAAAAGTAGTAGGGCAAAATAAGTTTTAGCTGCGCTAACGCTTTAGTGCAGTGGTTATGGTATTTAGCTGTTAATGTAGCTGATGCGGTAACTATATGTGTTATGGATTAGTAGTTACAACAATCTTAACTGTTATAACCTGCGTTTAAATTAAGCAATTTAAACGCAGGTTATAAAGCTTAATCAAGGGGCAAGCTATGGTGACGTTTACAATTAATGGCAAGGTGGTTGAATCACACGCAAGTGAAGATACACCATTGTTATGGGTTATTCGCGATGAAATTGGATTAAAAGGTACGAAGTTTGGTTGCGGTATTGCAATGTGTGGTGCGTGTACGGTGCATTTAGATGGGCAAGCAACTCGCTCATGTGTTTTACCAATTGGCGCAATTGCAGGAAAAAACATTACCACAATTGAAGGACTTAATAACGAACACCCACTTCAAAAAGCATGGGTTGAAGAGCAAGTACCACAGTGCGGTTACTGTCAGTCGGGACAAATAATGCAAGCTGCTACATTACTGGCAGCTAATCCAAGTCCTTCAGATGAAGAAATAGTAAGCCATATGAATGGTAACTACTGTCGCTGTATGGCTTATAAACGTATTAAAACTGCTATTCAACGCGCTGCAGATGAGTCACAAAGTGTAGTAAATATATTTGATCCAAATGCACAAGACGCTTAACTGGAGCCGATAATGAAAAAATTATTTCAAAAAAATAGCGAAACCGTTAATTTAAATCGTCGCTCGTTTATGATTGGCACTGCTAGCGCAGGCTTAGTCATGGCGTTTGCCCCTGCGTTATTTTCGGGTTCGCTCAGTGCAAAAGAATCAATTGCGCAACAAGCTTTTTCACCCACTATTTGGTGGACTATGAGCACCGACGGCGCCGTAGAAGTGAGTATTGCTAAAGCTGAAATGGGTCAACATATTGGTACTGCTCTTGCGCGCATTGTGGCTGATGAACTTGAATGTGATTGGGATAAAGTATCAATTACCTACGTAGATACTCATGAAAAATGGGGCTTTATGGTAACGGGTGGTTCGTGGTCTGTATTTCAAAGCTTTAAGCCATTATCTCAAGCCGGCGCTGCGGGTCGAATTGCATTAATAGAAGCTGGAGCTAAAATGCTCGGCGTGCCTGCAGATAAATGTCGTGCTGAAAAGGGCTATATTATTGCAGGCGAAAAATCGGTTAGTTATGCTGACATAGTTAAAAAAGGCGAGTTTAATCGTACATTTACCAGTGATGAAGTTGCAAACCTTCCACTAAAACCTGCTAATAAACGTCATTTAACTGGGCTTAAACAAGACTTTAAAGCGCTTGATATACCAGCCAAAACAAATGGTACAGCAGTATATGGGATAGATGTAGAAGTTGAAGGCATGCTGTACGCGCGTCCAGTTATTCCACCAACTCGTTATGGCAGCACAGTAACAAACGTTGACGATAGTGCAGCAAAAGCAATTAAAGGTTACAAAGGCTATGAAATTTTAAATGACCCTAGTAACACAGTGCAAGGCTGGGTTGTTGTATTAGCTGATAGTTACCCAAGTGCCATTAAAGCAGTAGATGCTTTAAAGGTGAGTTACAAAAATGGTGAGTCGGCAAATATATCTGAAGCTGATATTCAAAAAGAAGGTAAGCGATTATGCGAGCAACGCGACTCGGGTACTTTGTTTGTTGATGAAGGCGATATAAAGAAAACCCAAGCAGACGCTAGTGAGTCGTTAGAATCAATGTATACCACAGCGACAGCGAGTCATTATCAGCTAGAGCCATTAAATGCGGTTGCAGAGTTTAAAGACGGAAATTGGATTATTCATACTGGTAACCAGTGGCAGTCACTTACGTTACCAGCGCTTGCTAAAGCACTCGATATAGAACAAAACAAAGTAATTATCCGTCCTTACTATTTAGGTGGTGGTTTTGGTCGTCGATTATTTGGTGATTGGACTGTACCTGCGGCTCTAACTGCAAAAGCAGTAGGTAAACCAGTAAAACTGGTATTTACACGAGCAGATGATAGTTTATTCGATCAGTCTCGCTCTGCATCTGCTGCAAAAATGACGGCGTCGTTTGATAAAAATGGTACCTTCACAGGAATGGAACATGCATTTGCCGCTGGTTGGCCTACTAAAGCTATGGCACCAGGGTTTTTATCACCGGGTGTTGATGGCAAAGGTAAATTTGATGCATTTTCGGCATCAGGCGCTGATCATTGGTACAGCATGAGCAGTCATCGTGCTCGCGCTATTAATAACGAAGTTGCACAAAGCACCTTTAATCCAGGTTGGTTACGTTCAGTAGGGCCAGGTTGGATTGCATGGAGTCTTGAGTCGTTTATTGATGAAATTGCCCATAAGCAAGGCAAAGATCCTGTTCAATTTAGAATTGAAATGTTAGATGGTAAAGGCAAGCAAGCGGGTAAAGCACCTGAGAGCGTTGGCGGAGCACTGCGCTTACGTAATGTGCTTAAAACGGTGTCTGACAAAGTAGCTTCTGTAAAATTAGCGAAAGACGAAGGCATTGGTTTTTCTGTAAGCTCAGGGCAAGAACGTACTATGCCAGCATGGCTTGCAACCGCAGCGCATGTTCACGTTAACCGTGATAGTGGTAAAATAACGCTTAAAAAGCTTTATGTTGTTGTAGATGCGGGCTTAATAGTTCACCCAGATGGCGCACTGGCGCAAATTGAAGGGTCGCTACTATGGGGCAGCAGCCTTGCATTGCATGAATCAAATACGTATAAAGATGGGCAAGTATCTGCGACTAACTTTAATACTTATTTACCGCTAAGAATGCAAGATGTGCCAGATATGGACATCGAGTTTTTACAAAGCGATGAGTTTCCAGTTGGTTTAGGTGAGCCTGGCGTGATCGGAGTTGCTCCTGCTATTGGTAATGCAGTGTTTAATGCTGTAGGCGTGCGTTTACGTGACCTACCAATGAAGCCAAGCGAACTTAAAAAAGGCTTAGAAGCGTAAAACAAAAATAACTAAAGGGGTATGCTTTATGCTGCCCCTTTAAGTTATTAAATATATTTATGTAATTATTATTTATGTATCAATAGGTAGCGTTGTTTATAACAGTTTGCTTAATTAAACGATTAAGTATTATTGCAAATTGGTATTCGGTTGTTATTACGTGTTGATATTAGTTAAGGTTTATTTATGCTAATCGACCCAACAGGGCGAGAGTTTAGTTACTTACGTTTGTCTATTACTGATGTATGTAATTTTAAGTGTGTTTATTGTTTACCAGATGGTTATCAGGGCGGTCCCGACCGTGGCTTTCTCACAATTGATGAAATTAGCAATACGCTTAAAGCGTTTGCACACCATGGTATTGAAAAAGTAAGGATCACTGGCGGAGAGCCAACCCTTAGAAAAGACTTTATAGATGTTGTTCGTGCGGCAAAAGATGTTGCGGGCATAAAAAAAATTGCAATGACCACCAATGGTTTTTCTCTTCATAAGAATATTCATGACTGGGTAGATGCAGGCTTAAACGCCATTAATGTAAGCATTGATAGTTTAGATTCGCGCATGTTTAACACCATTACTGGGCATGACAAATTTACCTCAGTAATGAAAGGTATTGATACTGCGCTTGAAACGGGTATTGATTCGGTAAAAATAAACAGCGTGCTGATGAAGCAATACAACGCAAAAGAGTTTGATACATTTTTAAATTGGGTTAAACACCGCCCCGTCACCATCCGCTTTATAGAATTGATGCAAACAAACGACAACAAAGCCTTTTTTGATGCGAACCATGTTTCTGGGCAAGTTTTAAAAACTCAGCTATTACAAACGGGTTGGCAGCAACTTGCGCGTAGTGCATCAGCAGGTCCTGCTCAAGAGTTTGCGCACCCCGATTATCAAGGCAGAATTGGTTTAATAATGCCTTACAGCAATGATTTTTGTAGTACCTGTAACCGACTAAGGGTTACAGCAAAAGGAAATCTGCACTTATGTTTGTTTTCTGAAGAGGGTATTTCGCTAAGAGAATATATGAACGACAGTTCGCATAGTGAATTAATGGCATTGTTATCTCGTTATATTAAAACTAAGAAGCCAACTCATCTTTTGCATCAAGGTAATACGGGCATCACCACTAATTTATCTATGTTAGGTGGTTAATTTTTAGAGCTAATTTGTAAACAAAAACATCAAACGTGTCCCTAAATCACCAATAAAAGGGTGTGTTTACATGGTTTTAGAGCAACAAAGCTTGTTAAATTGTATTTTCACGTTAAACTTACTTTTTATTTTTATTAAGTGATTAGAATGGATATCGCAGCCCTTAATAGCACTAAATCATTAAGAAAGGACGTTCTAAGAGGGATGTGCCTTTGCTTTGGTGTTTTATCGGTTGGGTTTGCGGGATTTAATTTAACCGTAAATAACTTTCCATTGCTTGGCTATATCGAAATCTGTTTTTCCATTTATTGTATATTTACTTATATTACACTTATACGCCGTCCACTACAGTTTTGGCAATCCGTTGTAATGTGCGCACTTATCACATTCATCGTTATTTTGGGTACATCTTTGGCGTCGCCTCGTAACGGTGTGTATGTATGGTCGTTTGCATTACCTATTTTGTACTACCTACTATTAGGTAAGCAATATGGTGTAATTTTCTCTGCAAATTTATTAGTGATCCAAGTGTTTATTTTAGGTAGTCAGTCTACACTTGCCCCCTTTGAGACTTTTAACTTATCTCTTAATCTACTCTGTGCTTATTTAAGTATTTGGGCAATTTCTCACGTGTTTGAAGGGAGTCGTTCACACTTTTCAAGGCGACTTAAAAATTTAGCGTTACTTGACCCACTAACGGGGGCAGGCAATCGCCTTTCAATGAACCACTACTTTGAAGTAGAACTACAAGATAAATCACAGTTATATTTATTCTTACTTGATTTAGATTTTTTTAAACAAGTAAATGATGAGTATGGCCATGGTGTGGGTGACCAAGTGCTTATTGAAGTAGCAACTTTACTAAGAGTTATACTCGCTAGAGGGTATGTATTTAGAGTCGGCGGTGAGGAGTTTGCTTTATTTAGCTCTTTTGAAAATGATGAGGCCGCGCTGAAAACCGCCGAACAAATAAGGGCACGTTTTGAAAGTACCACATTTGACATTGACGGCCTTGCAATCAATGTTACAACCAGTATTGGTGTCGCAAAATTTAAAAGTACCAATTCATTGGAAAGCTTTGTAAACCAAGCTGATAAACAGTTATACAAAGCAAAGCAATTTGGTCGCAATAAAGTGTATTGTAAGTTTAAAAAAGAAAATGATTACCAGGCAGTCGTTGCGTAAGTCGTGCTACTTAGTACATTTGTTCAAAGTTAGGGATTCCGTTTTCCCAAATCGGTTTATCTTTTCCTAAATGCTCGCGTACAGCATCAAAAAATAATCGGGTTCTTACTGGTAAATCTCGATGCGGATATACGGCATACATCGCGCTAAATTCCATCAGTTTTACATCGGTCAATAAAGGCACTAACTTACCTTGTATTATTTCATCGCCAATAATAAATGCAGGGGCGACAAAGTAAGTTGTGCCCGACAATGTTTTCATTAACAATGACTCGGCATCATTAGCACGAAACACACTTTTTATTTTTTGCTCGCAGCGCTCACCTTTACTATCGTAATAATCAATTGCTTCTACTCGAATAGAGTTACTGGCATAGCTTGCTGCTGGTAATTTCGCTAACTCTTCCATTGTTTTTGGCATACCATAAGTTTCAATAAACTGTGGCGCAGCTAAAATTAATAATCGATTACGCGCTATTTTACGTGCAATAAGTGACGAGTCTTTAGGCTCTCCTACACGAAAAGCCAAATCAAATCCTTCAGAGACTATGTCTACTAATCTATCGTCTAAACGCAGTTCAACTTCTACTTGCGGAAAGCGTTTTTGAAAATCATTAAGTACAGGTTGTAAATAACGACGACCAATAAGTGTTGATGAAGTGATTTTTAAAACGCCGCGCGGCTCTAAATGGTAGTTTTCAGCCATGCGCACGGTTTCGCCGAGCAGCTCTCTAAGCTCAGCTGCTTTTTTGATCATTTCGGCGCCTGCCGCTGTGAGCGAAAATGAACGGGTAGTTCGGTTAAGTAACCTAACGCCTAACTCATCCTCTAAACGGCTAATTTGTTTAGATATAACAGAGCGATCTATGTTGCGTATTTCTGCAGCTTTAGCAAAAGAGCCTTGCTCAACTACTTCAAGTAACATTAAAAGTCGACTTGTTGTATCCATTATTACACCTTAACTAATCTATTGATGCCATTTTGGCATTAATGAATTTAAAAATCTATGGTTTTTACACACGGGTTTAATCCGTATTATGCGAGGCTAATCAACAATGGAGCGTCTTCATGAACAAACATCTAATTGCTGCTGCACTTACTGCGGCATCTTTAACACTTGCGGGTTGTGCTGATGAGAGCACAGCTCAATCAGTACCTGCACAGCAACTTCAACCAATTGATGTAGCACAGGTGCTTGTTAAGCCGGTACAGAGCTGGCACACATATACAACTCGTTTAGAGTCTCCACAAGAAGTTGCTTTAATGCCGCGTGTATCAGGAATCATCGATAGCATTGAATTTAAAGAAGGCGACGTGGTTAAGCAAGGCGATGTTTTATTTCAATTAGATGCTCGCCCATTTGCAGCGGTTGTTGCAAGCTTAAAAGCACAAATTAAAAGTGCAGAAGCTGCCTTAGAGCAAGCTAAAAGTGAAGACAAACGTGCGGTACGCTTATTAGACCGTAAGGCAATCTCTACAGAGCAAGCACAAGCGCGTACTTCAACACTGCGCCAACGCGAAGCACAGCTTTCTGCACTGCAAGCACAACTTACCTCAGCAGAACTTGATTTAGAGTTTACGTCAGTAGTATCACCAATTGATGGCATTATTTCTCGCGCAAATATTACTAAAGGTAATAACGTACTTGCGGGTCAAAGCGTATTAACATCGATTGTTTCGAACCAAGCTATGTACGCTTACTTTGATGTTGATGAGCGCACATGGAATAGCTCTTTTAATGATGTTACTGCTGCGAGCCACCAAACTGTTGTAATGCAAAAAGTCGGTCAAAGTGATTTTGCATACAAAGGCTACATTAACTTTATTGATAACCAAATTAATTCATCAACGGGCACATTACGTGTACGTGCGGTATTTAATGAAGACAACAACCAATTACGCGCAGGCTCGTTTGCACGTATCAAGCTTGCAGCCAATTCTATTAGCGACGCTATTATTATCCCAGAACGTGCAATTGGTACTGACTTAAAAAATCGCTTTGTACTAACCGTTGGCGAAAACAACGTACTTGAATACAAGCTAATTACTATTGGTGAACGTTACGGTGCATTACGTGCGGTTACTTCAGGCCTTAACGAAGGTGATGTAATTGCTGTAAATGGTCCTGCTCGCGTAGGTCCTGGTATGCCAATCTCTCCTCAAACAGTAACAATTGATACAAGCGGTGTGGCATTTACATTGTCAAATGACAACGCACAACTTGTGGCTAAGCAATAAGGTTTATTGATGAAATTTTCGCATTTCTTTATACAGCGCCCAATATTTGCGGCTATGCTGTCGTTGGTTATTTTAATTGCTGGTGGCATATCACTATTCCAATTACCAGTAAGTGAATACCCAGAAGTAGTTCCTCCAACAGTTGTTGTTACCGCCAACTACCCAGGTGCTAACCCTACCGTTATTGCGCAAACAGTGGCAACACCGCTGGAGCAAGAAATTAACGGTACTGAGAACATGTTATATATGTTTTCGCAAGGTACCAGTGATGGCCGTATGACACTAACGGTAACATTTGCGTTAGGTACCGATTTAGACCGTGCTCAAGTACAAGTACAAAACCGTGTAAACAGTGCACTTCCGCGTTTGCCAGAAGAAGTACAGCGTTTAGGTGTTGTGGCTGAAAAGTCATCACCCGATTTAACCATGGTAGTGCATTTGTATTCACCTGAAAAAACGCACGACACAGCTTACTTATCTAACTATGCTGATTTAAACATTAAAGATGAAATTGCGCGCTTACCAGGCGTAGGTGATATTCGCATGTTTGGTGCTGGCAAATACTCAATGCGAGTATGGCTAAATCCAGATGCACTTGCTGCACGCGAATTAACAGCAACAGATGTAGTAACAGCACTTCGCTCGCAAAACCAGCAAGTTGCTGCAGGTAGCTTAGGTGCGCAACCAATTTCAAACGACAGTCAATTTCAAATACTGTTAAACGTTAAAGGTCGTTTAAACAGTATTGAAGAATTTGAACAAGTTATTATTAAAGTAGGCGACGAAGGTCAGTTAACGCGTTTATCTGATATAGCCCGTGTTGATTTAGGTCAAGACACTTACGCACTGCGTGCAGAGCTTGATAATCAACCAGCACTTGCAATGCCAATATTCCAACGTCCAGGTTCAAACGCTATTGAGCTTTCTGATCAAGTACGCGAAACAATGGCGCGCTTATCTAAAGATTTCCCTACTGGTGTTGAATACGACATTGTGTACGACCCTACGGTATTTGTTCGCGGCTCAATTGACGCGGTAATTGCCACTTTGCTTGAAGCAATTGTACTGGTAGTTATTGTTGTTATTGTATTTTTACAAACGTGGCGAGCATCAATTATTCCGCTAATTGCTGTGCCTATTTCACTCATTGGTACGTTTGCCGTAATGCAGTGGTTAGGTGTCTCAATTAATACCTTGTCGTTGTTTGGTTTAGTATTGGCCATAGGTATTGTTGTAGATGATGCGATTGTAGTTGTTGAAAACGTAGAGCGTAATATTGAAAAAGGCTTATCGCCACTTGAAGCAACCCGCGTTGCAATGAGCGAAGTAACAGGCCCTATTATTGCCATTGCGCTAGTACTAAGTGCTGTATTTATTCCTACTGCGTTTATTACCGGTTTATCAGGTCAATTTTATAAGCAATTTGCACTTACAATTACAATTTCGACGATTATCTCAGCGTTTAACTCATTAACGTTATCGCCTGCGCTTGCTGCATTGTTATTAAAATCGCACGATGCAAAACCAGATGCCTTCACGCGTTTACTTAATAAATTGTTTGGTCGTTGGTTGTTTAAACCGTTTAACCGCGTATTTAATCGTGGTGCTAAAGGTTACGAAAAACTGGTACAAAAACTAATCCGTATGACCGTTGTTGTAATGGTGGCTTATATTGCACTTGTTGGCGGCACAATTAAGTTATTTGATACCGTACCAGGTGGCTTTATTCCACAGCAAGACAAACAGTATTTAGTGGCTATTGCGCAGTTACCTGACGCATCAAGCCTTGATCGTACTGAAGACGTACTTGCTCAAATGCAGCAAATTGCATTAGAAGTCCCAGGTGTTGCACATACTGTTGCTTTTCCTGGCTTATCAGTGAACGGTTTTACAAACAGCCCTAACAGCGGCATTGTATTTACACCACTTGAAAGCTTTGACAAACGTACCGATCCAAGCCAATCAGCGATGGCGATAGCGGCGCAGTTGAATAAACGTTTTGCTGCCATTGATGAGGCATTTGTAGCGGTATTTCCACCGCCGCCAATTCAAGGTTTGGGCACTACAGGTGGTTTTAAACTGCAAATAGAAGACAGAGCTAATAAAGGGTTTGAAGCACTATTTAATAGCCTGCAAGCCGTTATTGGTAAAGCGCAACAAGACCCTGCATTAATGGGCCTTTACTCAAGTTTCCGTATCCAGGTTCCACAAATGGATATTGATATTGACCGTGAGCAAGCGCTTATTCAAGGTATTCCACTTGATGAAGTATTTAATGCACTGCAAATTTACTTAGGCTCTGTGTACGTAAATGACTTTAATATGTTTGGCCGTACGTACCAAGTAAATGCACAGGCTGATGCTGACTACCGCTTAGACCCTGATCAAATACTTAATTTAAAAGTACGGAACCGCTCAGGTAATATGGTGCCGTTAGGCTCTGTATTAACAGTAACACCAACAATTGGTCCTGACCGTGTTATGCATTACAACGGTTACCCAAGTGCAGAACTAAATGGTAGCCCAGCGCCAGGTTATAGCTCTGATCAAGCACAAGTTGCTATTGAAAAAGTACTCGCAGACACACTACCAACGGGTATTGAGTATGAGTGGACTGAAGTAACGTACCAACAAGTACTTGCCGGTAACACCATGGTTTATGTATTCCCGTTAGTTGTATTACTTGTATTTATGGTACTTGCAGCGCAGTACGAGAGCTTACGTTTACCACTGGCAATTATATTAATTGTACCAATGACTATTTTCTCAGCCTTGTTAGGTGTGTGGTTTGTTGGCTCTGACAACAACATATTCACCCAAATAGCGCTCATAGTTCTGGTCGCGTTGGCTTCTAAAAATGCGATATTGATGGTTGAGTTTGCAAAAGATAGACACGACTCAGGCTTATCGCACTTAGAGGCAATACTTGAGGCATGTCGTATGCGCTTGCGCCCAATATTAATGACGTCAATTGCATTTACAGCAGGTGTTGTACCGTTAGTACTTGCCACTGGTGCGGGCGCCGAAATGCGACACGCAATGGGTAACGCCGTATTCTCAGGCATGATAGGTGTAACCGTGTTTGGCCTATTGTTTACGCCGGTATTTTATATGTTAGTGACTAACAAAAAAGAGAAAGCGCAGGAGAATACTCATGACTAAATTAATGCAAAAAAGACTTAAAACAAGTCTGACTGCCAGTGCAGTATTAGTCGCTGCGTTTTTAGCCGGGTGTGCGAGTAAAGTAGACACCATGAGTGAGCAAAAAGCCGTTAACGAATTTGTTGCCAAAGCTAATATTGCTAGTAACGTTAGCGTTGCTGATGAAACAAACTGGTGGAAAAAGCTTAATTCTGATCAACTAAATGAGCTTGTTACTGGTGCGCTTGCAAATAACTATAATTTGCAAACAAGCCAGCTAACACTTAAAAGTGCATTAGCGCGATTAGGAGAGCAAAAAGCCCAGTACCTTCCGCAAGGTGGCGTAAATGTTGGCGCAGCTCGAAGCGATGCACCAAGCGTTTATGACCGTCAATCAAGTGCAAACGTTGCACTTGATTGGCAGCTAGATTTATTTGGTCGCATAACAGCGTTGGTTGATGCTGCAAATGCATCGGCCATGAGCCAAGCAGAGCAAGTACGTTTACTGCAAATTGAAGTAGTATCGTCAGTTGTTAAAGGCTTTGTAAGTTATCAAGGTAATGTTGAAAAACAACACATTGTAGCACTTCAAATTGAAGCGCTTGAGCAAAGTATTGACGTTCTTCAAGCCCGTGTTGACGAAGGTGTTGCAAACGAGCTTGATTTAAACCGTACGATGGCGCAGCTTAGGCAGCAACAAGCACTAATGCCTGCCATTGAGTATGCAAAATACAGCGATTTATCTGCTCTTGCAGTACTAAGCGGTAAGCTAGCGCAAAATATTGCTATTGAAAACGAGCAAAGCGTGCTTGAACGTGACTTTAGCGTTGCACTAAAAAATGCTAATAATGCCATTGCCTTACGTCCTGATATTAGCCGTGCACTGTTTGACTTTAGCCAAGCAAATAGTTTAAGTGTTGCAGCTAGCAAAGCGTTATTACCAGATATTAGCTTATCTGCATTTGCAGGGGTTGTGAGTATAGACAGCACAGGCTTAAAAAATACCGATCAGCAGTGGCAAGTAGCGCCGCAGTTACAATGGTCGTTATTAAGCTACCCAGCATTATTAGCACAGCGCGACGCGCAGCAGTTTTTAAGTGAAGCCGCATACAGCGATTATCAACAAGTGGTATTAACTGCACTAAGTGAAAGTGAACTTTCACTGCAATTGTTGGTCAATCAAGCACAGCAAAAACGCTTTGCCGATGAGCGCTATGACTTTGCTAATAAAGCATTTTTACAAGCCCAAGCAATGTATGAAGAAGGTCAAATTCCTTACCTTGAGTTGTTAGATGCGCGTCAGGATGTTTTAATAGCACAAGAAAATGCTGTTGAAACAACAATTTCTTCACTGCTTGCCAAAGTAAATGCTTACCAGTCATTTAATGGCCAATGGAGTTATGCGTTAAACGACACTAATAAGTAGAGTTATATTGATGCCAAATACTGAAAATTTACATGAATACATTATCCCGCATACAATGCGCGCTATTGTACTGCCAGAACCAAATGAAGCAATTAACTTAGCGGATGCTGAGCTGCCTGTTCCAGACTGTGCAGATAACGAGCTGCTTGTAAAAGTAGAGTACGTTGGTTTAAATCCAGTTGATGGTCAATTTGCTAAAACAGGCTTTTGTAAGTGGCAGTATCCACACATTTTAGGCTTAGATGCCGTAGGTGTTGTGGTTAAAGCTAATAAAGGTGTGTTTCCAAATGTTGGCGAGCGGGTTATGTGGCATGCCAACATTGGTGAGCAAGGTGCTTTGAGCGAATACACCAAAGTACCTAACTTTGCAGTGTCGGTTGTGCCAAGCGGTTTAAATCCGGCCATTGCAGCAACACTCCCATGCTCCGGTATGGCAGCACTTATCAGCTTAGATAAAATAGGCATTAGTGAAGGCGATACTATTTTTATTGAAGGCGGAGCCGGAGCGGTAGGGCAGTTTGCTATTCAATATGCAAAACAGCGTGGTGCAGATGTATTTACCACGGCATCAAAGCGTAACCATAAATTGGTTAAGCAGCTAGGCGCTGATGTGGTTTTTGACTATAGCGATAAAAAGCTATGCGAAAAAATCCGCAGAGAACTTGGCCCGCAAGGCTTTGATGCGGTTATTGATACGATTGGTGGTGAGTGTACTCAGCGTAATATTGAGTTAATGCGTTTTTGCGGACGTATTGCCTGCTTAAATCCGCTCCCTTGTTTTGATCAAGACTTAATGTATCACCGAGCGCCCAATATTAGCGTTGTATCGATTGGTGGTGCGTGGCTTGCTAATAGTTTATGTGCACAACAACGTTTGAGTTTTATGGGCAACCTGTTACTTGAAGGAGCTGTTAGTGGCGACATTAAACACCCAGAAATAACGCCCGTAGACTTTAGTGCTGAGTCAGTATCGCAAGCGCTTAATAAACAACTTGCTGGTGGTTTTACCGGCAAGCAAATTGTTAAAGTTGCTAAGTGAAGCGCTTATACAATTTGATTTAAATTTAAGTAGTTTTAGCTAGATTAACTGATAATGTAGCCTCTACAAATTGAATAAAAACGTAGCCTATTTGTGCTGCGTTTTTTTATGCCCATCAGAAAATAGATACAGCGCTAGCGCTTTTGCTGTTTTATTCATCATTTTAGTCAAAATACTTTTTTTCAGCGTACAACTGTAAGCCTTTGTGTTTCAACAGTTTACGTTCAGGTAAAGAAAATAAATTGAAAAAACTGTTAATTAATTGAATAGAGTAATTGATCTAAACGATTTTTTATGACGTAATGTAGGTATTATTTAGCTGGTCGGATGAGTTCAATCATGAGTTTACGTACAAAACTAAAAAAAGTATTACCAAGTATTTCTATCACAGAACAAGAAGCGCTAGACGCGGGTGATGTATGGCTTGAAGGTTCTATCTACCAAGGTAAGCCTGATTTCAGTGCACTTCGCGACGTACCTGCTGCTACATTAAGCGCAGACGAGCAAGCATTCTTAGACGGTCCAGTAAAAGAACTACTGGGCATGATTGACGATTCAGTGATTCAAAACGGCATTCATTTACCAAATGACATCTTAGAATTTTTGAAAAAAGAGCGTTTTTTCTCGCTTATCATTCCTAAGTCGTTTGGTGGTTTAGAGTTTAGCCCTTATGCAAACTCTACCATTGTTGGCACAATTGCGACTAAAAGCTCAGCAGTTGCGGTAACCGTAATGGTTCCTAACTCGTTAGGCCCAGGTGAGTTATTACTTCACTTTGGTACGCAAGAACAACAAGCACATTACTTACCACGCCTAGCAAATGGTACAGACATTCCATGTTTTGCATTAACAAGCCCAGAAGCGGGTTCTGATGCAGGTGGTATTCCTGATGTTGGTAAAGTAACTAAAGGTATGTACAACGGCGAAGAAGTCCTTGGTTTAGAAATTACCTGGGACAAGCGCTACATTACACTTGCACCTATTGCTACCGTACTTGGTTTAGCATTTAAAGTAGTTGACCCTGATGGTCTGCTAGGTGGTAAAGAAAACCTAGGTATTACCTGTGCACTTATTCCAAAAGAGCACCCAGGTGTTGAGCTTGGTAATCGCCACGACCCAATGGGTATTCGTTTTTACAACGGTACTACACGTGGTAACAAAGTATTTGTACCAATGGATTTTGTTATTGGTGGACAGAAAAACATCGGCCGTGGTTGGCAAATGCTGGTTAGCTGTTTAGGTGCTGGCCGTGGTATTTCATTACCTGCGCTAGGTGTTAGTACAGCACAAGTTGCATTTAAATCAGCATCTGAATACGCAGCAGTGCGTGAACAGTTTGGTTTAGCCATTGGTCAGTTTGAAGGTATTCAAGAAAAACTAGCTGACATTGCAGGTAAAACATACCTACAAGAAGCAATGCGCGTACTTACAACTGAAGGCTTAGGCATGGGCTTAAAACCATCAGTAGTAACCGCAATCGCTAAATACCACATGACAGAGCTTGGTCGCGACGTGCTTGATTCAGCAATGGATATTCAAGCAGGTAAAGCGATTCAAAATGGTCCACAAAATACATTAGCAAGTGGTTATGTTGCTCAGCCGATTGCCATTACGGTAGAAGGCGCGAACATTCTTACACGTAACCTAATGATCTTTGGTCAAGGTGTTATGCGTTGTCATCCATATTTACAATCTATGGTTGAGTCAATTCACAGCGAAGACGAAGGCGCAGATAAAGAATTTAACGGTATTTTGCGTAAAACAATCGGCTACAGCACAGCAAACAGCTTACGTGCTTTTCGCTTAGGTGTTTTACCATTTACAGCAAGTGCAAACTCTGATTTACCAGAAGTACGTGACTACGAAAAAGCAGTACATAAATTATCTGCAAAACTTGCAGTGTACGCAGACTTTTCGTTACTTGTACTTGGCGGTAAGTTAAAGCAAGCAGAAATGCTATCGGCACGTTTAGGTGATGTAATGAGCTTCTTATATGCAGCTATGGCATCAATTAAATACTACGAGCAAAAAGTATCAAGTAGTGACCGTGAGCAAGCAGCGCCGTATTTCCATTACGCGACTCGTTTTGCACTACAAAGTGCTGAAGAAGCATTGCATAAGTTTTTAGATAACTTCCCTGCAAGTGGTACGCGTAAGTTTATTCGTTTCATTACAATGAACTACTCAACTAAAATGCCAAAAATTAGCGACGATTTAATCCGCGAACTAGCTAAGCAAGCTCAGCTAGATACCGCATTTAAAGCGCAAATAACGCATTTAGTTAAACCAGTAGTGGGCGATGGCCATCATATTAATGAGCAAGCTTACAAAGCTAAAATGGCATCACTTGGCGAGCTGGCTAAAGTTAAAAAAGCATTACGTGCTAAAGTAATTAAGCCAGGTGCACGTTTTAACATTACACTTGATAACGCATTAGCTGCAAACGTAATCACGCAAGCTGAGCACGTTCAGTTAATTGATTACAACATCAAACGTGAAAAGGCGATTCGTGTAGATGAGTTCGATTTCGATATGAACATACTAGACGATAACGCACAGCCAATTAACCCGCTTAAAAGCGTAGTTAATCAGTAAGTTAAAGTAATTAAATTCAATGATGCAAAGCGCCCGCAGTATCGGCGCTTTTATTGTTGAGTGAAGAATTAGTGTGGGGCCCCGCTTGTGTAAAAACAAGTGGGGCTTTTTTATGTTTTTTAAAAGTAGAAATAGATGGCGGTATTGGTCTTAAAGCGAATATGTATGCGTAGAGGATTAAAAAGAGACGCTTATAATCTTGAAAAAGGGCTAACAACCCCGTTAGCACCTTGCTGTAGTACATGGGTAGGATACCCGCTGAATTAAAACGTTGAACATTTTAGCGTTCTAAATAACTCATTAACTGCGTTAAAAACTTCTCATATAGATAAACTATATTACCAAGTTTTTGCCTTGTTACTGAGCTATTTATCTATCGCTAAAATTGCTCACTAATTCAATACAGCGGGTATTATTTGCGTAGTACGCATGTCACTGTGGCCAAGCTGAGCTTGAACAGTTCTTATATCGGCGCCACTTTGCAGTAGATGAGTAGCAAAAGAGTGTCTCAATGTATGAGGTGTTATTATTTTTGTTAACCCTGATTTTTGGACGGCTTTTTTAATCTCTTTTCTAATACAAGAGTGATGAAAATGATGTCGCCTTATTTCACCACTTTGAGGATCTGAACTTAATATATGAGAAGGAAATAAATATTGCCACGCAAGCGATTTTGCGGCACTTGGATATTTTTTTGTTAAAGCATATGGCATCCATACGCCAGAATATTCCGTATTATTTAAATCCAGTTTTAAATAGTCATCAACGTTCAAAATTTGATTTCTCAGCATAGGAATTAGCTCTGTGGCCAGCGTAACAATGCGGTGTTTATTACCTTTTCCATTCCATACTTGAATGCATTTATAATCAAAATCAATATCTTTTACTCTTAATTGCACCGCTTCCATTACTCTTAAGCCACTTCCATACATAAGGGCTGCAATTAAATAATAGCGCTTATTTAAATGAGCCATCAACATTTTAACTTCCTCTGGGGTCATCACCACAGGGAGCTTTGCTGGTTTTTTACTACGGGCAAAATTTAAATTTAATGAGAGTTCTTTTTTTATTATGTGCTTGTATAAAAATGACAATGAATTGAGTGCGGTGGCTTGCGTACGTGGTGCAACGTTTTTCTTTAACACTAAATGTTCTAAGTAGCGTTCGACTTCATTGTCCCCCATTGAGGCAGGATGGCGTTTATTATGAAAATGGATATAAGATGCAATCCATCTTAGGTAGGTATCTACGGTGCGTAATGAATACTGACGTACCAACATATAATCGGCTATATAATTTAAAAATGGGGAACGTGTTTTCATACTATTACCAATAATGGCGCTGTTTTTATATACAGTATAGTTGTGATGCACACATATTCAAGAAAATGAGCGGCGAGCGCATTTTCTCTTTTATTGAGAGTTTGAATGCTAATAAAAATTATATATAGCAATGTGTTAAGTTATTTGGTAAAAATGATTTATAAAATACATGAGCGTATCGTTGGCAGAAATATGCGCGATGAGCGCACTATTAAATTGTTATGTTCTAAGAAGGAACCGATGAACCAAAATCAAATAAACCAAGTCAAAGGTCAACTTGAGGCTTTTTCCGCTCTAGATTTAGGCAAACTGGTCGCTTCTAAGTATGGTGATAGCGCAGACTTGTCAGATGTAAAAATAGGAGAATACTCTGCGAAGGAGTATGTATCGGCCGTAAGAAAAGTTCTTGCCCAATTAGAGAAGAGATCGATGGCGTGTATGCAAAGGCAATGCCATTCCAGTACCATTTTCAAAACGAATACGGTAACGGAAATTTACATCAGGATCTTACAAATCTCTTATCTCAAATAAACGCCAAAAATTTTCCAGCCAGTATTCCCGCGCTAAATAAACTGATTCATTATCAGGCAATAAATGGTTTTTGGGAAAAATCAAAACGAAAGTATTTCCGCTCGTCAGAAGTTAGCGTTCAAGAAGACAAAGATCGTATCGACCTAGTTTCCAAGCATGTAGAAGAATCTTCCAGTAGATTATCTGATTTAATTTCTAAAATAGATGATAAGAAGGAGGAGGTAAATAGATTTATCAAATCTAAGTCTACTGAATTGAGTGAGATTGAGTCTTTGTTATCGTCTGCTAGGCAGCATACGAACGAGATATCTGAAATACATACTAAATCGGCCACTTTTGAAGAAAGAATAAACTCTTTGCTAGAGCAGGCAGAAGATAAAAAAGTTACCGTGGATGAGCTATCTGAAAAGATTAAAAAACTATTGTCAGAGATGTCAAACCTCTTAAGCGAAAGTAAAACTGAAAATGAGTCTCGTAAAAAAGTCTATGAGAAATTAGAGGAAACTTTTACTGAAAAACTATCCTTTGTCGAAGGAAAGCGGGAATACTTTGAGGAAAGAAATAAATACCTTGACGATCTTATCGAAAGGGAGGTGGGCGCATCTCTATTCGAAACATTTAAGCAAAGAAAATCAGAGTTGATAACATCAATAGGGTTTTGGAAATGGGCAGTTCCGATTACTGTAATCGCTACAATAGCTTGGATATTCTTTCTTTTCGGAAATGGGGATTTGAGTGGGCTATCTTGGCAAGTTATAGTAATTAATTCGCTGAAGGCTCTTCCTGCTGTTGGTCTATTGCTATTTTCAATCTCGCAATACGTTAAAGAACGTAATTTCCAAGAGGAATACGCCTTTAAATCTGCCGTTGCGCTAACAGTTAACTCCTATGCTGAGCAGCTGGAAAATACAGAAAATAAAGACAAAATGATAATGGAATCAGTAGGGCTGATATATGCTAGCCCAATTCATCATAAGAGCGATTCAAAAAATGCTAATTCAATCTCTACTGCAACTAAAGAATTAGTGGAAGCGGCGAAATCGGTTTTACCGTCAAAATGAACATAACAAGCGCATGTTGTCGGACTGGTTTTCCGCTGCGCTCCAAACCAGCCGCAAATGCGGGCGTTATATGTCTATCGAGAGTTGATGTTAAATTCACTTAAAGAGAAACTAAAATTTGCTATTTTGTTAGCGCCAGATGCTTTTACTTATTCTCTAATTTTTATTGTCTGGGAACCTCTTTATAGGTTGTGTATTTTCGTTGGGCTTGCTGAAAAAGGCATGGAGTGGATTCCTTTTCAATTTGGTTTAATAGTGTTTGTTCTATTGTTTAGCTATCGATACATTGTTTATTTAATTAAACAAAAGAGTAAGTAGCCATATAACAAGTGACTATGGTGTCAATTCCTAATTTCAAACCATTTTAGGATCCCACATGACACCATCCCTCACCATAGAATTTATGATTACTATAAGCTTTCTTATACAGGCAATAATAGCCACTTTTTTAGGTTTCCCTGCCGCGACTAGCCGATGATAAATAGCTTTAAATTTAGGGTTACATTGGATAGCTGACATCATTGCCATATACATTGCGGTTCTAATTTTTGGCCGTCCACCTCGTATCATCCGTTTACCTTGATAAGCACCACTTTCTCGATTAAATGGTGCAACACCAACCAGTGATGCAGCCTCTTTATTGTTTACACACCCAAGCTCAGGCATGTCACTAAGTAAGTTAAACGCGACAACATTACCAACGCCAGGCACACTTTGAATAATGTCATTCTTGACCTTATATTCGTCACATTCTTTGATGAGTTTTTGTAGTTTCAAATCTACTTTTTCAATCTGATTTTTTAATGCCGTTAGGATAGATTTTATTAGTGATGATATTGTTTTTGGCATTATCTGTGAACGATTTTTCTCCATCGTTTGCATATCCATTAACTGCCTTCTTCTAGAAAGTAAATCACTCATCAAGCGCATCTGCTCTGGC
>NZ_JWIG01000017.1 GCF_000814675.1 Pseudoalteromonas distincta
CCGCCTGCGTACGCTTTACGCCCAGTAATTCCGATTAACGCTCGCACCCTCCGTATTACCGCGGCTGCTGGCACGGAGTTAGCCGGTGCTTCTTCTGTCAGTAACGTCACAGCTAGCAGGTATTAACTACTAACCTTTCCTCCTGACTGAAAGTGCTTTACAACCCGAAGGCCTTCTTCACACACGCGGCATGGCTGCATCAGGCTTGCGCCCATTGTGCAATATTCCCCACTGCTGCCTCCCGTAGGAGTCTGGGCCGTGTCTCAGTCCCAGTGTGGCTGATCATCCTCTCAAACCAGCTAGGGATCGTCGCCTTGGTGAGCCATTACCTCACCAACTAGCTAATCCCACTTGGGCCAATCTAAAGGCGAGAGCCGAAGCCCCCTTTGGTCCGTAGACATTATGCGGTATTAGCAGTCGTTTCCAACTGTTGTCCCCCACCTCAAGGCATGTTCCCAAGCATTACTCACCCGTCCGCCGCTCGTCAGCAAAGTAGCAAGCTACTCTCTGTTACCGCTCGACTTGCATGTGTTAGGCCTGCCGCCAGCGTTCAATCTGAGCCATGATCAAACTCTTCAATTAAAAAGTTTTATGTCTTTCGACAGCTCAATGAATTCTGAATTTTTTAATATCTTTCGATATTGAATTGACTGTGCCGAATAATTACCGAAATAACTATTCTGTTGGTCACTCAGTTTTCAATTGAGACTCTAATTTGTTTGCCTCACTAGTTACTCATAAAGAGTAAGTAGTTTGGCTGTTAGAACTCAATCTGTACGAGTGCCCACACAGATGATTGCTTTATATTTTTAAAGAACGTTGCGATTATAAAGTTGAACTTTACCTCGCTAGGGCTGCGCATATTACGCTTTCCTATTTTTTTGTCAACACTTAAATTTAAACTTTCTAAGAAGATTCAATCTAAGTTTCACTTAACACCCTGAGTTGTTTGTGCCTCGCTATGCGTTGCTGTTTCCCGTCTCAGTGGGGTCGCATTATAGGGAGCGGCGGATTTTACGCAAGCGTTATTTGCATAAAATAGTAATTAAAATTAAGCCCCAAGCAAGCGCACACGATAAACACAAGTTACCCACAAAACCCTGTTGATAACTCTGTTTTTGAACTTTAAAACTAAACACTTTTATCCTGATGTGATAAGTTGCGGTCACTTTTTTTAACTCATGTATTTAGGCAGTATCCATGACAGACATAATAAATAGTATAAGTGCCCTTCTATGGGGGCAAGTTCTCGTCTACTTATTAATAGCAGCGGGCCTCTTCTTTACTTTTCGACTAGGCTTTATTCAATTTGTGCAATTCCCACATATGTTCAAAGTTATGTTTGGTTCTCGTAAATGTGCCGATAACGAAATTTCATCCTTTCAGGCTTTTTGTACTTCATTAGCAGCTCGTGTCGGTACTGGTAATATGGCAGGTGTTGCTGTTGCCTTATACCTAGGTGGCCCAGGTGCTATTTTCTGGATGTGGCTTATTGCATTAATAGGTATGGCTACAAGTTTTGCCGAGAGTACTTTAGCTCAGGCTTATAAAACAAAAGATGCAGATGGTAATTTTAGAGGTGGCCCTGCTTATTATATGCAAAACGGTTTAGGCAAACGTTGGATGGGAACTTTATTCTCGTTATGTTTAATTTTAGCCTTTGGTTTAGTATTTAACGCAGTACAGTCAAACTCTATTGCTGCAGCATTTGAAGTAGCGTTTGATGTACCTAAGTATATAGTAGGCATTTGCTTGGTTATTGGCTCTGGCATCATTATTTTTGGTGGCCTAAAAACAATTTCTCGCTTTGCTGAAATGGTTGTGCCATTTATGGCATTAGCTTACCTGCTGGTTGCACTTTATGTATGCGCCATTAACTTTACTGCACTACCTGATGTGCTAGTGCTTATTATAAAAAGTGCTTTTGGTATTGAACAAGCTGGTGCTGGTGCTATTGGATACGGTGTCACACAAGCGATGATCCAAGGCATAAAGCGTGGTTTATTCTCAAACGAAGCCGGTATGGGTAGTGCAGCTAACGCCGCAGCTACTGCAACGCCTTACCCTCCTCACCCAGCATCACAAGGTTATGTGCAAATGTTAGGCGTATTTATTGATACTATTGTTATTTGTACAGCGACTGCTTCTCTTATTTTACTATCGCAGCAATTAGTACCTGAATCTGGTGTTATGGGGATTGAACTTACACAAGCAGCATTACAAGAACATGTCGGTGACTGGGGTACTTACTTTATTGCCATTGCTATATTGTTTTTTGCTTTTACTTCTATTGTGGCTAATTACTCTTACGCTGAAACAAATTTAATGTTTTTAGAACACAACTCTAATAAAGGGATGTTTATCTTTAGACTTGTTGTTTTAGGCATGGTGATGTTTGGTGCTGTTGGTGAGCTTGGTTTAATTTGGACGCTGGCAGATATATCAATGGGTCTAATGGCCATTGTAAACGTTATAGCGCTATTTATGCTTTCAGGTGTTGTTGTATGGCTCTCTAAAGATTACAACGAACAACGCAAAAAGGGCTTAATACCCACCTTTGACAAAAGTAAGCATCCTAAACTTGCTAAAGAGGTTGACCCAGCGGCCTGGGAATAGAAAATAATCAGCGAGCTACGGCTCGCTTTTTTAGTTCTAAAAATAACAAATACTACGCTTAATCATCTCATTGCTTATAAATAAAAAGTTATATTAATTTTAAAACTATTTTATATTTAATTACGTAGGACATATGAATTAAGTTATCTATAAAAAGGAGAGCCGATGGATGACATGACAAAAAAATACAGTATAGACACTACTGATTACCAAGTTGGGCAAGATAATGTACAAAAGTGGGGATTTGATATCCATAATCCAGTATTTGGTATAAGCGCCTTCTTAGTTGTTTTATTTGTAATACTTACCCTAGTTTTTGACCCTACCGTTACCCGTGATGCACTAACCTCGACTAAAGACGCAATAATTAATCAATTTGATAGTTACTTTATGTTACTAGCCAATGCCTTTGTGATATTTTGCGTTATTTTAGCATTTTCTCCTTTAGGTAAAATTCGGTTGGGTGGCGTAAAAGCTCGTCCAGAACATGGTTACATGTCATGGCTTTCAATGCTCTTTGCAGCTGGAATGGGGATTGGCTTACTGTTTTGGGGAGTTGCTGAGCCAACTGCATATTATACTGGTTGGTATCATGTGCCTATGGGCGTTGAGCCAAATTCACCGCAAGCACACTCATTAGCTTTGGGTGCAACCATGTACCACTGGGGTTTACATGGATGGGCGATCTACGCAGTTGTTGGGTTAAGCTTGGCTTTTTTTGCATTTAATAAAGGCCTTCCTTTATCTATACGTTCGGTTTTTTATCCATTATTTGGTGATCGCGCCTGGGGATGGCTTGGTCATATCATAGATATACTCGCTGTACTGTCTACTTTATTTGGTTTAGCTACATCGCTAGGCCTTGGCGCTCAACAAGCTACCAGCGGGATAAATTATCTGTTAGGCACTGATTACGGGACTGCTTTTCAAATATCTGTTATAGGTTTAGTAACGTGTATTGCAATTTTCTCAGTTATTAGAGGTATTGAGGGCGGTGTTAAAGTACTGAGCAATGTTAATTTAATTTGTGCATTTATTTTATTATTAGCTGTTATTGCCCTTACTTTCTCAGATGCAATTACTGCTGTTTGGTTTACCCTTGGGGCGTACGTAGAGCACTTTGTACCTTTGAGCAATCCATTCAATAGACCCGATGAAGATTGGATGCACTCTTGGACTGTGTTTTATTGGGCATGGTGGATATCATGGTCGCCGTTTGTTGGGATGTTTATTGCTCGAGTTTCAAAGGGACGAACTGTACGCGAGTTTTTACTCGTCGTCATTGGCCTACCAACGCTTCTTAGTTTGGTTTGGATGGGCGTGTTCGGAAATATGGCAATTACACAAGTTATAGATAAAGTTGGCCCACTTGGACAAAATGGTTTAACTGATATCTCAGTGACTTTATTTCAAGTATACGAGCAGTTACCTCTTTCTAGTTTTATTTCTATTATTTCTATAGCACTCGTTTTGGTGTTTTTTATAACGTCGTCTGATTCAGGATCGCTAGTAATAGATGGTATAACTGCGGGCGGTAAAATAGATGCACCAGTGCCACAACGTATATTTTGGGCTACAGTCGAAGGCGTGATTGCAGCAGTATTACTCTGGGTTGGTGGCTCGCAAGCATTGCAAGCGCTTCAGTCGGGCGTAGTTACTACAGCTTTACCGTTTTCAATAGTACTTATTTTAATGTGTGTTGCGCTTATCCAAGGCTTGTTGAGCGAGTATCCAATTTACAAAGCTCAGAGTAAACTGCAATAACAATTTATCCTTTATAAGCGATCCTCAAGGGTCGCTTATAAAATCTTCGCAATTGGTATAACTAAGTGCTTAACGCATTCCCTATACTCCCACCTTAAATTTATTTTAGACACCGCACTTCTATTACATTCATTAATGCCACCCCTCGTTAAAACTTAGGTACAGGAGTAATTGCCAAGAAAATGAAATAACCAGCGTTCTGATTTTTTGCTTTGTTATAAACAGGTGCTCTTATACCAATTCGCTTAATTAAGTGATCTATTTTGAGGATGGTGAAACTCTAAGATATTAAAAAGAAATAGATTTTAAAGGTAAGTAGGTATTAAAAATAAGATTAGAGTATTTAAGTAAGAATAATTTTTGAATGTTTTAAAATTAGAAGCAATTTAGAATTTAAGTTAATTTTATCTGAGGATTTTAGTAAAGATGGTGCCCGAGGCCGGACTTGAACCGGCACGACTTGTTAGTCGAGGGATTTTAAATCCCTTGTGTCTACCAATTCCACCACTCGGGCATCGAGTTTGCTAATTAAAGCGTGTGGAGTAAATTATATGGAGGCGGAACCCGGAGTCGAACCGGGGTAAACGGATTTGCAATCCGGTGCATGGCCACTCTGCCATTCCGCCTAAATATTTCCAAATAATTTGGAGCGGTACACGAGGCTCGAACTCGTGACCTCGACCTTGGCAAGGTCGCGCTCTACCAACTGAGCTAGTACCGCAAAATACTATTTTATCAACTTTAAATTATCTTGGTTAAATAATTTAAAGTGGTGCCCGAGGCCGGACTTGAACCGGCACGACTTGTTAGTCGAGGGATTTTAAATCCCTTGTGTCTACCAATTCCACCACTCGGGCATCGAGTTTGCTATTTAAAGCAAGTGGATAAAACTAATATGGAGCGGTACACGAGGCTCGAACTCGTGACCTCGACCTTGGCAAGGTCGCGCTCTACCAACTGAGCTAGTACCGCATCATATTAATTCTAAATTAACCATTTTATAAATTACACTTGGTAATGCAATTAAACCACAAAGTGGTGCCCGAGGCCGGACTTGAACCGGCACGACTTGTTAGTCGAGGGATTTTAAATCCCTTGTGTCTACCAATTCCACCACTCGGGCATCGAGTTTGCTAATTAAAGCGTGTGGAGTGTTGAAATGGAGGCGGAACCCGGAGTCGAACCGAGGTAGACGGATTTGCAATCCGGTGCATGGCCACTCTGCCATTCCGCCCCAGTACGGGGTATTAACCTTAAGATAAACTTGGAGCGGTACACGAGGCTCGAACTCGTGACCTCGACCTTGGCAAGGTCGCGCTCTACCAACTGAGCTAGTACCGCATTTTATTTATCAGTTATTTGAATTAGCACATGATGATTTATGTGAACATTCAGGTAACTGATTAATTACCGTTTCGTTTATCTCGGGGGCTATGCCCTCTCAACACGGACGCATTCTACAGAGATTATTAAACGCGTCAATACAAAAAATGCTAGTTTTGAACTGTTTGCTTGTTTTTTATCTAAAACGGTGCGTTATTATACATTTAGAGTTAATTTTTAGTCAATTCACCCCATGCTGCACGTAAATATTGCATCATAGAACTCAAGGTTAAAAAGGTCGCAATGTACAGTAGTCCAAAACTTAAATAGTTCATCCATGTATCATATTGCCAAATCAAACCGATAATGGCTAACATTTGTGCAGCCGTCTTAATTTTACCCATGTTTGATACAGCGACATTACCACGCTTACCCTGCTCTGCCATCCATTCACGAAGTGCAGATATTATAATTTCACGGCTTATTATAATAAGAGCAGGTATAGTCATGTACATTGACTGGTACTGATCAGATAACGCTACAAGTGCCGCACATACCATTACTTTATCAGCAACAGGATCTAAAAAAGCACCAAAAGGGGTTGATTGCTCAAGCTTTCTTGCTAAATAACCGTCTAGTATATCGGTGATTGATGCAAGCCAAAAAATAAAGGCGGCAGCAAAAAAAGCCCAGCTATAAGGCAAATAAAATATCACCAAAAAAACGGGGATAAGAAAAAGTCTAAATGTTGTGAGTGTGTTTGGAATATTCCACATAACTACTTGGATATGTCTTTTTTGCTATATTCGCATGTAGGGCTAGCCCTTGTCATGCAAATGGTTAAATATCTTCTCAGCCATGTCAGGGCTGATCCCAGGAACTTTCTTTAACTGTTCTATATTAGCAGCTTTTACTCCCTGCATGCCCCCTAAATATTTTAATAATGTTTGCCGACGCTTAGAACCGACTCCATTTATTTCTTCTAGTAGTGATTGCGTACGTTGTTTTTGGCGTTTATTACGATGCCCTGCAATTGCAAAACGATGAGATTCATCACGTATATGCTGTATTAAATGTAGCGCTGGTGCATCTGAATCCATAGGAATGGTTTTTCGACCACCGTCAATTAATAGTGTTTCAAGGCCAGGCTTACGGCTAGTACCTTTAGCGACACCTACTAATAAAGGCATTTTTGTATGTGGCCAGTTAGAAAAGTACTGCTCCGCGCGCCCAAGTTGTCCCTTACCACCATCAATAAAGATAACGTCTGGAATTTTGTCTTCATCTACTAATTTGTTGTAACGCTTATTAAGTGCAAACTCCATTGCAGCATAATCATCACCACCGGTTATACCCGTTACATTATAGCGCCTATACTCTTTTGTATTTGGGCCTTGTGAGTCAAATACAACACAACTTGCAACAGTGTTCTCACCCATGGTGTGGCTTATATCAAAACACTCCATTCGGGTAATATCATCAAGTCGCAGTGTTGCTTTTAATTGTGCATAACGTTTATTAATAGAGTCTTGGGTACTTTGCTTAACTGCAATACTGTTTAATGCATTTTTATTGGCCAGTTGTAAGTATTGAGCACGCTCACCACGGGTAACTACTTTGAGTGTTACTTTGCGCTCACTTATTTGTGTGAGTGCTTCACCGAGTGCCCCGCTCTCTTCTATTTCAAAAGGTAATATGATTTCTTTTGCAATACGCCCTGTTGCTCCTGGCGCTAAATAGTACTGTCCTAAAAATGAGGTCAATATTTCTTGCTCACTCGAATCTTTAGGTACTTTTGGAAAATACGTTTTACTACCCAATACTTTGTGATCGCGGATCATTAATAAATGAATACCATTTAAACCATTTAAATGGGCAAAACCAACTACGTCCATTTCAGCAAAATTACCTGATATAGACTGTTGCTCCTGCATTTTACGAAGTAGCATTATTTGGTCGCGAACTTTTGCGGCCAGTTCAAAATTTAATTGTAGGCTGGCTGCTTCCATTTTTTTTATTAAATCAGCAATAACTTCGTGAGATTTACCCGTTAAAAACTTACGGACATAGTCAACTTGCTCGCTGTAATCATCATCCGTAACTTTATTCACACACGGAGCTGAGCAACGCTTAAGCTGATATTGCAGACACGGGCGACTTCTTGCGCGGTAATAAGCATCTTCACATTGACGAACAGGAAATATTTTTTGCATTAATCGCAAGCTTTCTGAGACAGCTCCAGCACTTGGAAATGGCCCAAAGTACTCACCTTTAATTTTACGGCTGCCACGATGAAACGCTAAACGAGGGTGTTTATGGCTAGTTAATAAAATATAGGGATACGACTTATCGTCGCGTAATAATATGTTGTAGCGAGGCTGGTATTTTTTTATTAGATTATTTTCAAGCAGCAGCGCTTCTGTTTCAGTATTAGTGAGTGTGACTTCGATGTCACAAATATTACTCACTAAAACGCGTGTTTTGCTATCGGTAATGTTACTTCTAAAGTAACTGCTCACACGCTTTTTTAAATGCTTAGCTTTACCAACATAAATAACTTGGTTGTCACTATCAAGCATGCGGTATACACCCGGCTCACTTGATAGCGTTTTGAGAAAATGTACGTGATCAAATTCAGACATAAATTATAGTTAGTACGAAACGTCTATATCAATCATTTTATGACGGATTGCTAAATGGGTAAGCTCAACATCACCACCTACATTTAGCTTTTCAAACATACGGTAGCGATAGCTATTTACTGTTTTTGAACTTAGGTTTAAACGCTCAGCTATATTTTGTGCTTTTTCACCTTTAGTGATCATAAGCATAATTTGCAGTTCGCGTTCAGATAAGCTCTGAAAAGGATTTTCGTCTGTACGACCTGTCACTTGCGCAAGTGCTATTTGCTGTGCAATTTCAGGGGCAATATAACGCTGACCGGCATGAACACAACGAATGGCACGCACCATTTCGTCAGAACCTGCACCTTTAGTTAAAAAGCCATGTGCACCAATTTGCATTACTTTACTCGGAAACGGGTCTTCACAGTTAACGGTAAGCACAATAATTTTTACATCAGGGCAGTAACGACAAATCTTTTTAGTCGCTTCTAATCCGCCCATGCCTGGCATATTCATATCCATTAATACTATGTTTGGCGCATGCTGACGACAAAACTGTACAGCCTCTTCGCCAGTTTTAGCTTCACCAATTACTTTAAACCCTCGTACATCATCAAGAATACGCTTTATTCCTGTTCGTACAAGTTCATGGTCATCAACTAAAAGTACATTAATCAATGGAACATCCTCACTTACCTAACAACATGCAATTTAATTAAATTAATTTGCCACAGTAACATACATAAAGCGAAACAATAACTAATATTATTGCCTCGCCCTAATAGTTTAAGATGACGATTTTTCGCTAAATCTGTCAACCCATAACGCAATGATACCATCACCCGTTACATTACACGCAGTACCAAAGCTATCTTGTGCCAAATAAAGTGCAATCATTAATGCAACCGCGCCTTCATTAAACCCAAGCATGCTTGTTAATAGACCAAGCGCCGACATAACTGCGCCACCTGGAGCACCTGGTGCTGCAATCATTACTACACCTAACATCATAATAAACGGTAGCATACCCATTAATGAAGGGACTTCCATGCTTGGCGATAAAAACATAACAGCCATTGCACAGGTTACTATAGTGATAGTTGAGCCAGATAAATGGATGGTTGCACACAGTGGTACGGTAAAGTTTGCTACATCTTCTTTAACGTTATTTGCTTTACTTGATTGAAGCGATACTGGAATCGTTGCTGCACTTGACATAGTACCTAACGCTGTAAAGTAAGCTGGTAGCATATTTTTAACTAATTCGATTGGATTACGTTTTAATAGTACACCTGTCGCTATATATAAAACGCTTAACCATAACCAGTGCATAACAAGCGCTGCAATTAGTACTACGCCAAATGTTTGCAGTGTATCTACCACAGTACCTGCTACCGTCATTTCGGCAAATACACCTGCAATGTAAAATGGTAAAGCAGGGATAATTACTTTTGATAATAATCCGTCAATCACATCACGGCCCTGATCAGACACCTTTTTAAGCGTATCCAGCTCTAATTGGCTCATGCCTATACCAAATACAAAAGCAGTTACTAATGCGGTCATTACCCCCATCAGAGGTGGAATTTCTAAATCAATAAAGCTGCCAATTTCTGTAGCAACTTCTGCCTCGAATGTAATACCACCGCTTAAAAAAGGGATAACAGCACTTACTAATAAAAATGCAAGCGTACCTGCAATAATTGTAGAGCTATAAGCAAACCCAACTGTTTTACCAAGTAAGTGACCAGACCCTTTTGGTAGGCCTGCAATACCTGATGCAATAAAAAATAATATAATAAGTGGAATGGTAAAGGAGATAATTTGACCAATCAGCTCTTTTACTGTGAATAAAAGTTCAACACCAGTTATAGGTACATATAGTCCAACTAGGATACCGGCCACAATACCGGCAATTAATTTTAAGATTAATTTCATTGTGATTGCTTAATTGAATTTAGATACGTGTTTTTATCATGTTTTAGACGCATTGTGTGATAAAACTATTCAAGTTACATTCATATGCACAAATATTGAACAAACACAGCTTAATTCAATACTCTTTTGAACATTTTTTGACTAAACGAAGTTTTACTCTTTAAATTTTAAATTAAGCCCGCACCTATAATAACTAAAGCACCGCTAATAATTGATTTTTATTTCGACTGGTTATAAGCCCAATAGATATATGTTATAGCCAAACTTTACTTTAGTTTTTTTAAACTCACAGTAAAGTGTGTTTATATAGTTAATAGCAAAGGCTATTAACACGTTGATCAGATTGCATCCAAAGGAACATTATGTCTACTATTTTTGAAGATAACTCACTAAGCATCGGTAATACACCGCTGGTAAAACTTAACCGTGTTACAGGTGGGAATGTATACGCTAAAGTTGAATCTCGTAATCCAAGCTTTAGTATCAAATGCCGCATTGGTGCATCGATGATTTGGGAAGCTGAAAAGTCAGGTCAGCTTGTTGAAGGTAAAGAACTTATTGAACCAACATCTGGGAACACCGGTATTGCACTTGCATTTGTTGCAGCAGCACGTGGTTACAAGTTAACGCTTACTATGCCAAACACCATGAGCCTAGAACGTCGCAAGCTATTAAAAGCATTAGGTGCAAATCTAGTACTTACCGACGGTGCAAAAGGTATGAATGGCGCAATTGAAAAAGCAAAAGAAATTCAAGCAACAGCACCTGATAAGTATATTTTATTACAACAATTCGAAAACCCTGCAAACCCAAAAATTCACTTTGAAACAACAGGCCCTGAAATTTACGATGCGCTTGATGGCAAAGTAGACTTTTTTGTAGCCGGTGTAGGTACTGGTGGTACTATTACAGGTGTTAGCCGTTACCTTAAAACAGAAAAAGGTCTAAACGTTAAGTCTATTGCTGTTGAGCCAACTAACTCTCCAGTTATTAGCCAAACGCTTGCCGGTGAAGAAATTAAACCAGGTCCTCATAAAATCCAAGGTATTGGTGCTGGCTTCATTCCTGGCAACTTAGATATGGACTTAATTGATGGCGCAGAGCTTGTATCTAACGAAGACGCAATTGCAATGGCGCATCAGTTAATGAAAAAAGAAGGTATTTTAGTAGGTATTTCGTCAGGTGCAGCGGTTGTTGCAGCTAAGCGAATTGCTGAAAAACCTGAAAACGCAGATAAAAATATTGTTGTTATTCTACCTAGTGCAACTGAGCGTTACTTATCAAGCCCAATGTTTGATGAAGAGTTTAGTGAACAAGAACTAGTACAATAAGTAATTTTAAGATTTTTAGAAGGATGCTCTAGGCATCCTTTTTTATTATTTATTATCCAATTTTCTATTTATTGCCTGCCATACCTTTACATCTGCATAGATAAACCACACACTTTAAAAAAACTAATTAATAATAATTAATATGAAAAAAATCACGAGTTTATTAAGTTTGGTCATCTGTTTATTTTTATCAGCCTGTGGTGACGATACCAAAACACTTGGCGACACTCCTGGCGATACAGCAACCGCTTATTTTGATGCGCTTTATAACCAGCAAGACCTTCAAAAAGCCAGCACCATGGCAACCCCCAACCTTACACGTATAATGAAATCCTACGGCACCGCTAAACAGTTTTCCCGTAACTTAGTAAATATGCAATACGATGAAGTCACCATTGAAGTTGATATGACCAATATGAGTGTCCGTGAACAATACGGCGATAACGCTAAAATAAACCTTATTTTTACCGGCTATTTAAATGGTGATAAAATTGACGAAATGCGCAGTGTAAAAATGCTTCGTAAAAAGGGAAAATGGTACATAGATAAAATTGTTGCCGACCCTTACGCTCGTTAAAAATAAATGAATTAAACATAAAAAGGCCTTACATTCGTAAGGCCTTTTTAGCTTTAGCTAGGGCGTGTTGATCTTTGTGGATTGAAGTTTGTTCAATCTAGGGGCGATTTAATCGCGGCGCGAGGTTTGTAACCTAGTGGGCTAAGTAAAAACCGAGCAACAAAGAGTTAATCGTCCCTAGAAAGAACCCAAAGGGCAGCGCATGTTTGGCATTTATGCTGCGTTATCGCCTATTTATGGGGAATAACCACACTACATAGGCTCTGCCTTGCCTAAAAACCAAACAGCCTGCTGCAAATCCAACCACGAAGGGTCATCACGCCCTAGTATTTAAAGTACTGCGCTACAGCTCACCAGGTTGAAAGTTATCAACTGCAATGGCTTTCTTACGTAGCTTATTAGCATGATGCATTGCATCAGCATCCGTTTGCTCTAACAACTTATTTTCAAGCGCATAATTTATAGCACCTTCAATATCAAGCGTTGCAGGCACACTGCCCTTACGCTGCCATTGTTTTAAGTCTTTAAACTGCGCTTGCATATCATGCATAGCTAAAAATGCGCTTTCCATGACCCCTGTACCTGCATTTTCATCTACATAACATAAATGCGTTAAGCGGTTTCTAAATACACCAGGTTGAGTCATACGCTCGCAAATACTTTGTGCTATTTCATCACTTGGTCTGTGGTAATGGTTTCCAAGCGGGAACACGATACGTTTAAGGATAAAATTAACAACCGGATTTGAAAAGTTTTTAAAGAAGCCATTAAACGCTTGGCCAATTTCAAATAATGAGTTCTCAATTGCATATTTTACAAATGGTAAATCAGCTTGTTGGCGCCCTTCATCTTCATAACGTTTTAAAACAGTTGATGCTAAGTACAAATGACTTAATACATCACCCAAACGCGCTGATATCATTTCTTTACGTTTAAGTTCACCGCCAAGCATTAACATTGCAACGTCTGTACAAATAGCTAAGCCTCGGCTCATTCTACTCAGTTGTTTATAATAAATAGCCGTTTCACCACCTACAGGCGCTTTAGCAAAATAACTACGTGTTAAGCCATGCACAAATGCCATACCTGCATTACTTGCTGCAAATATTATATGGTTCATTAATAAACCATCAAATTGTTCAAGTGCTGCGTCGTCATCTTCCATTGCAGCGGCTTCCATTTCTTTTAAAACAAATGGATGACAGCGTGTTGCACCTTGGCCAAATATCATTAAGTTACGCGTTAAAATATTCGCGCCTTCAACCGTAATTGATACTGGAATCCCCATATAGCCATGCGCCAAATAGTTATTAGGCCCTACTTGAATTCCTTTACCTGAATGAATATCCATTGCATCATTCATTACCGTACGACCCATTTCAGTCATATGGTATTTAGCAATCGCTGTTACAACCGACGGGCTTAATTTTAAATCAATCGCACCTGCGGTCATTAATCTGCACGACTCAAGTGTGTAAGTTAAACCACCAATACGTGCAAGTGCCTCTTGGACACCTTCAAACTGCCCTATAGATACACCAAACTGCTGGCGTACCATGGCGTATGCCGATGTCATTTTTGAAGCTAAATGTCCAGTTGCTGCACTTAATGCCGGTAGTGATATACCACGCCCTGCACTTAAACACTCAACAAGCATTCTCCAGCCACGCCCTGCACACTCTTGACCGCCAATGATCCAGTCCAGTGGTATAAATACATCTTTACCGTAAGTGGTACCATTCATAAAGGCCATATTAAGCGGATAGTGACGCTCACCCGTTTCAACACCCGGATGATCGGTTGGTATAAGCGCACACGTTATACCTAGCTCTTTTTTATCACCTAATAAAGCGTCTGGGTCATACATTTTAAATGCTAAGCCGAGTACAGTAGCCACTGGTGCAAGCGTAATGTAACGTTTTGACCAATTTAAACGCAGGCCCATTACTTGCTCGCCATTGTGCTCACCCATACACACAACGCCTGAATCAGGAATGCTGCCAGCATCAGAGCCCGCCTCTGGTCCCGTTAGTGCAAAACAAGGAACATCTGTACCATTAGCTAAACTTGGCAGCCAACGATCTTGCTGCTCTTTAGTACCATAGTGAAGAAGTAACTCGCCCGGACCTAAGCTATTAGGCACCATAACAGTGACTGCGGCTGTTAAGCTTTTAGTCGAAATTTTTGACACTATCGTCGAATTAGCAATTGCTGAGAACTCACGACCGCCAAATTTTTCAGGAATGATCAGCGCAAAAAAACCTTCTGTTTTTAGGTAATCCCACACTTCTTTTGGTAAGTCTTTGTCTTTTTGTACAATTTGATAATCATCAAGCATCGCCAATAAGGTTTCTACTTGGTTAGCCATAAATGCGTTTTCTTTATCGCTAAGCTCTGGTTTTGGAAAGTGGTGCAGTTTTTGCCAGTCTGGGTTACCACTAAATAACTCACCATCCCACCAAACATCACCTGCTTCCATCGCCTCTCGCTCTGTTTGCGATAATGGCGGAAGCACCTTTTTGAACATTTTAAACGTAGGACGACTAATCAAGTTTAGGCGAATATCTTTAACCGCAAAAATAACCACCACCACGACTAGCAATATTATAAATATTAACATGCGCACATTCCTTACACATTGAATGAAAATAGTAACTTAATTATGACCCATCTTAATTTAAATACAATCATTGCACGACGAGTCGTGAGCCTTAACGCATTCATTTTATTGTTTTAAACATCACTGCTATTATCAACGTTTTAATAACAATAAATTAAAGGAATAGCATGACCCCCTTTCGATTTAAACTAAGTATGAGCGCCTTAATGGTAGCAAGTACTCTTGCTTTAACAGCCTGCGATGCGCAAGTAACGATAGACACTACCAATTCAGCACACACTAAAAAAGCTGTAACAGCTAAAGATGCAAATACATTTATAACAAACACAGAAAAAGAACTAAGTGCACTTTATTTAGAATCGAGCCGTGCAGAATGGATTTACGCAAACTTTATTACTCATGATACGTCGGCTCTATCGGCTGAAGTTAACCGTAAAATGACCGAAACAGTCGTGCGTTTAGCAAATGAAGCTGCAAAATACGACGAACTAGAGCTTGATTACGATGCTCGCCGTAAGCTTGATAAACTAAAACTAGCACTTACACTTCCTGCCCCACAAGACGCTGATAAAACAGCGCAACTTTCACAAATTGTCGCAGAGCTTGGCGGGCTATATGGTAAAGGTAAATACTGTAAAGAAGATGGCAGCTGTTTGAGCCTTGGCGATATGACCTCAAAAATGGCCACCAGCCGAGATTACAACGAACTACTTGATTTATGGCAAGGCTGGCGTGAAATATCAAAACCCATGCGCCCACTTTACGAGCAACAAGTAGCACTTACCAACGAAGGTGCAAAGGAGCTTGGTTATGCCGATACGGGCGCTATGTGGCGCAGTAAATACGATATACCTGCTGATGACTTTACCACTGAGCTTGACCGTATTTGGGGCCAAGTTAAACCACTTTATAACTCGCTACATTGCCATGTTCGCGCAAAGTTAGGTGAAAAGTACGGCACCGACAAAGTACCTCAAGATCAGCCAATACCAGCGCACTTACTTGGTAATATGTGGGCGCAAGCATGGGGTAATATTTACGATGTAGTTGCACCAGAAAACGCCGATCCGGGTTACGACGTAACCGAGTTATTAGCTCAAAATAATTACGACGAACTTAAAATGGTAAAAGGGGCTGAAAACTTTTTTACCTCAATGGGTTTTGACGCACTACCAGAGACATTTTACGAGCGTTCACTGTTTGTAAAACCAAAAGACAGAGATGTGCAGTGTCATGCATCAGCATGGAATATCGATAGCAAAGACGATTTACGCATTAAAATGTGTATTCAGCGCACAGGCGAAGAGTTTTCAGTTATTCACCATGAATTAGGTCATAACTTTTATCAACGCGCTTATAATAAACAACCTTTATTTTATCAAGAAAGTGCAAACGATGGTTTTCATGAAGCCATTGGAGACACCATTGCCTTATCGGTTACACCGGATTACTTAAAAGAAATCGGCTTACTTGAACAAGTACCTGATGAATCTAAAGATATCGGTTTGTTGATGAAAATGGCACTTGATAAAGTAGCCTTTGTGCCGTTTAGCTTAATGGTTGATCAGTGGCGTTGGCAGGTATTTTCAGGTGAAGTAACCCCAGAAAATTACAATAAAGCTTGGTGGGAACTACGTGAAAAATACCAAGGAGTGCAAGCGCCTATCGCACGTAGCGAAAACGACTTTGATCCGGGTGCTAAGTACCACGTTCCGGGTAACACGCCTTATACACGTTACTTTTTAGCGCATATTTTACAATTTGAGTTTCATCGCAGCTTATGTGAAATTGCCGGTAACGATAAAGCCATTCATCGCTGCTCTATTTATAATTCAAAAGAAGCAGGGGATAGGCTAAACGCTATGCTTGAAATGGGTTCATCTCGCCCTTGGCAAGAAGCGCTTGAAACTGTAACAGGTAAGCCGCAGATGGATGCGACAGCAATGCTCGATTACTTTGCACCATTACAAACATATTTAGATAAACAAAACGAAGGCCGCAACTGCGGCTGGTAAATAGCGCTGAATAAAAAGCCCGCTCAAATGAGCGGGCTTTTTATTCATATTCTAATTTTAGTTAAATTAGAACTGTAAGCTTAAATTTGCAAAGTAAGCATCATAATCAGAATCATCCCAGTTATTGCCGTAACCTGCTTCTAAACCAACATTGTTGTTGAAAAAGTGTTGAGCACCAAGAGTGTAATCATCATTTTTATTAACTGTAACAAAAACCGATGTTGCTTTGCTGAAATAGTAGTTAGATGCTAATTCCCAGTTACTTGAACCGCCATCAACATCTTCAAATTTACCTTCAACAGTCAAATAGTTACCTTGCTGTAAATCAACAAAGTACTTAGCTGCTACTGCACGGTAGTCAAACTCATCATCTGCTGTTACTGTAAAGCCGATATAATCAGTGCTGTTTAGTTCGTGGTTATATGCTAGGTCAAACACAAACTGATTGTCAGCATCTTCAACATCTACAAACGTAGCTTTTAATACAAGGTTTGGGTTAAAGAAGTAACCAGCTGAAAGTTCAATTACATCCGTGCTTGAGCCAAAATCACTATCGAAATTATTGTACTGTGCACCTAATACAAAATCTTCTACAAAATACTCACCGCCAATGCTAGTAACATCTCCAAAATCATTATCACTGTATGCACCATAAACATTTGTTTGCTTATTGATGTATTCAAATTGATCGTAAGGACCTAAAGTCGCTTTTGGAGAAAAATAATAAGTTGAGTCAACAGTTACTGTGTCATCACCATCTACATCCACGTATCCTACATGGCTGATTGATTGGTAAGTATCTGCAGCTATTGCAGTGGTTGCAGCGCTTGATAATAAAATGCTCGAAATGATAACGGCTAATTTTTTCATTTTAAATTCCCTATAAATATTACTTTTTATGCCTCAGCTGTCTAGCCAAAGTCGGGGCGCATCCTAACAGCAAAAAATGAACAAAAACTGAACTGAAGGCCAAACTAAAAGCAAAAATAATCACTTAAATTGTTAATTACTACGCTCAAATGTAAACATTAAGAAAGCTTTAAATATACAGAATAATAATATGTCATTATATAAACTTAAAAAGTAACAAATAAGGTACAAACTGTCGTTAAATTGGTACAACTAAACTATTCGATAAACCTCACCAATGTGGTTTCCTTCAATTATATTTTTCTCATTTTTCAAAAATTTTTTACTTTTTAATTTTAAGAAAGCTACTTAGATGAGCAGAACAAAGACCGTAATCGCGGCTGGTAAAACTTTTACCACGGTTAATTTAAGTTAAAAACAACAAAGCCCGCTAAATTTAGCGGGCTTTTGATATTACTTTTGTATTAACTAAGTACGGGACTTAATTAAAACTGAAAACGCATGTTAGCAAAGTACGCATCGTTGTCAGAATCATCAGCGTTGTTTTCGTAACCCACCTTTACACCAATATTTTTATTGATAAAGTGTTGAGCACCAAAGCTGTAAGTGTCTTGCTTGTTGTAGTTAGCAAATACAGATGTTGCTTTTGAGAAGTAGTAGTTAGTTTCTGCTACCCATTGGTTTTCTGCGTCATCAATGCTTTCGTATTTACCTTCAAAAGTTAGGTAGTTACCTTGCTGTAAATCAATAAAGTATTTAGCAGCAACTGCACGGTAATCAAAATCGTCGTCTGATGTAAGTGTAACACCTACGTAATCTGTGCTGTTTAGCATGTAGTTGTAAGCTAAATCAAATAATGCGTAATCGTCGCCGTCTTTGTTTTCAACTAGTGTTACTTTTGCAAGTAAATCAGGGTTGAAAAAGTAACCACCCGTCAGTTTATAAAGCTCACTGTTAGAACCTGAATCTGGGTCTAGGTTTTCGTAAGATGCGCCAACAACAAATTCATTAATGAAGTATTCACCACCAACCGATGTTAAATCGCCAAAGTCGTCATCAGCGTAGCCACCATATACGTTAGTTTGTTTATTGATGTATTCAAACTGATCGTACGGACCTAAAGTTTTTTTAGGAGATAAGTAGTAAATAGAATCTACAGCAACGGTGTCGTTGTTATCGCTATTTTTGTAGCTTAGGTTACTAATTGAATTATAGCTGTCTGCAGCAGCCGCAGTGCTAGATAATAAAATGCTCGAAATAATAACTGCTAATTTTTTCATTGTAAGACTTCCCTATGTACATTGCTTTTTATGCTCTAGCTGTATTGCTAAAGTCGAGGCACATGCTAACGTTAGGAAACTGAATGAAAACTTAACTAACCAGTTGTATTTATTAAGTTAATTGTAAGGAAGTGTTGTAAACTGTAAAATTAAAGTAGTTGCAACATCTAGTCAACAACTACTTAAAACATGTACCGTATTAAAGTGCGTGTTGGCTAATAATTCGGTAAACATCGTTAATATTATCGCCAGACTTAAACTCTTTACTAATTGGTGTTGGATCTGAGCCAACCCATATTTTTAGCTCGGCATCTAAGTCAAAGTGGCCTGCACTTTCTTTACTAAACTTGGTAATTTTAGAGTAAGCAATACTCACCATTTCCATTTTAGAACCGGTCATACCTTGCTTATCAATTAAGATTAAGCGCTTATTAGTAAAAATAAACATATCACGTACTACTTTATATGCTTTTTCTACTTGCTCGCCGTCAATTAATGTATTGGCAAGGATTTTTTCTAAATCAGAATCGTCAACTTCGCTTGCATTACCCATAAGTCCGCTAAGTAAACCCATTATACTTTCTCCTGTTTAAATATTTGGTTCTCTAATGTATGACCATTAACTAACTGCCGGTACTGCCAGTGTTGTTGATGACAAAAGCTCAGTAGTGCAATATCAAGTGGATCGCTCGTTGGCTGATACTCAACTACATATTCTTTATGTTGGCTCATATACACACGACTCACACCTGCAATTGCTTGAAGCTGTTGCTCAACATTTTGATAAGCCTCGCTTAGCATTAATGTATAAAAGTGTTTATCGGTATTATTAGTTTTTGTTTGATGCTCGCTTAGTACGCCTTTATCTAAATGAAGTACCTGTGAGCATAGTCGCTCAAGCTCAGTTAAGTCGTGAGAGCTTAAAATAAATGTAGCCTGTTCACTTAATTCTGATACCAGCTCACGTACTTCTCTGGCATGAATCGGATCAAGGCCTGCGGTTGCCTCATCAAGCATTACAATTTGTGGTGCGCCAATAAGTGCTTGCGCTATCGTAACGCGCTTGCGCATACCGTGCGATAAGTCCCCTGCACGCTGCTTTGCAATTTCTTTTAAGCCAACTAAATCAAGTACACGTAGCGCCTCAGTTTGGCTTTGCTTTGCCCCCATACCTTGTAGCTTTGCATAAAAGGCGAGTTGCTTATCTATATTAAAACGGGGGTCAAGTTGTGCATCTTGCGGTAATGCACTTACTTTATTAAATAAAGCAGCGCTACCAGGTTTGTGCCCTAATATTTCAAGGCTGCCTTTACTTGGCGCAATATAGCCGCACAACAAACTAAATAAGGTAGTTTTACCCGCACCATTTGGCCCAACAAGTGCCACTGGCGCGCCTTTGTTAATTTCAAAGTCCACATTATTAAGCGCAAGTTTTGCACCATACGATTTACTCAAACCGCTAGCTGTAATTAATGGTCTCATAGTGAGCTCCTTGCAAAAATACGTTGAGCAACGCTTAGTAATACCGCAGTTTGCACAAGGGGAATAGCCACAGCGCTCAATAATGGTAAATTTTGCCCCGCTAATAGCTCTATTTGCACACCCGGAAATAAATAATCAAGCAAGCCTAATGCAGGTATTTGCCATTGCAATATACCAACTACAATACCGCCTGCTGCAAAATATAAAATTGCCAATACAATAGATAAACGCGATGAGCGAGCAAAGGTATTAATTAACGTCATTAGTGCTACAAATGGGCTCAGAGTAATCACTAATATTAAAAATATAGAAAGCGCACGGGCAAAACCACCAGCCAGTAAACTTGGCTCTCTAAAACCCAATACAGCGAGTGTAGCCACAAGCGTTATACCCACTAAGCAGGCTAATACTCCTAGCTGCCCTAAAAAACGGCCAAACAGTATTTCAAAGCGAGTGGAGCGCAGTGATAAAAACCTTAGTGTGCCGCGCTCTCTGTCGCCTACCGTTTGGTCGCTACAAATAAATAAACCAAAAACGGGAAAGCTATAAAGGGCTATTAACCAGTACATAGCAAATTCGGCCTCAGGCCAATCCAATAATTTACTTAAACCAATAGAACCTGATATATCACGGGCTATTTGCTCAAAATCGGGGGCACTTACAATGCCTACTGCCTGCCCTATTGGGTAGCGCAGTATTATTAGCCACACCAATGCAAAGGCAGCTAATGCAATAAGTCCACGTTTAGTTAAAAACATACGTACAAGCTCAAATCCCGCTATTTGCGTTAATCGCCCTACGTTTATCGGTAATGATGTTGCCATTGACTATCCTTAATGACTTTTTATTTTCTGTGTATTTATCCACACTAAGTGTAAACACCTTGAATTACCAGCAAAAAAAAGCTCACCTGTGGTGAGCTTTGTAACAATACATTTAAATGTAACAGCATAAATTGCGATATAAATTATAAATGCCGCTTATAAACCTCAAGTGCTTGGCTTAAATCGCTAATTAAATCTTCTACATCTTCAAGACCTATGTGCAAGCGAATAACCGGCCCTAAATCCCAACCTGTATTTGAGCGCAACCCTTTCATGGTTAAATTAGCCGTTACCAAACTTTCAAAACCGCCCCACGAAAAGCCCATTTTAATATGCTCAAGGCTATCTAAGAATGCATCAATCGCTTTTTGATTGCCGGTTTTCATAACAAATGAAAACAACCCATTACTGCCATCAAAATCACGTTTAAAAAACTCATGCCCTGGGCAGCTTTCAAATGCAGGGTGTCGAATATGATCAACAAGCTCATGTTGTTCAAGCCATTTAGCTACTTCTATTGCTGCTTTTTCATGTTGATTTAAACGCACACCCATTGTACGCAGGCCTCTAAGTGCTAAATACGCATCATCGGCACTGGTACATTGCCCTAGTAAGTATGAGTTTTCGCGCAAGGTTGGCCAATACTTTTTATTAGCAACAGCCACCCCCATCATCACGTCTGAATGGCCAACAATATACTTTGTTGCAGCTTGAATACTAATATCAACACCGTGCTCTAACGGGCGATAATGCAGACCGTTACCGTAGGTATTATCAAGCATGGTCATTACGTTGTGCTCATTGGCTACTTTTACCATAGCGGGCACATCTTGCACTTCCATCGTAATAGAACCTGGAGATTCTAAAAACAACACTTTAGTATTTGGCTGAATGTAATCTTTAATACCTGCGCCAATGGTTGGCGGGTAATAGGTTGTTGTAATGCCCAGCCCCACTAGAATTTTATCGCAAAAATCGCGAGTTGGTTCGTACACGTTATCAACCATTAAAATATGATCACCGGTTTTTAAAAACGATAAAAATACTTGGCTGATCGCCGCAGCGCCACAAGGGTACAATGCACACCCTTCGCCGCCTTCAAGTTCTGTAATCGCTTCTTGTAGCGCAAAGTGTGTTGTTGTTCCTCGGCGCCCATAAAATAACGTTTTATCGCCACGGGTTTTAGCTGCTTCTTTTAAATCGGCTACAGTATCAAATACAATGGTAGATGCACGCTGTACAACGGGATTTACTACGCCATGTGTATAGGCTTTTTTTCGCCCTGATGATACCAGCTGAGTGTTTTTATTACTTTTACTCGACATTGTTAATCCTTAAGGGTTTGTGCGCCAATGCTCAATTAAATAACGAGAGATAGAATCGGTTCTAGGCAGCTTTAAATGCTCGCCTTCTTCGTGCCAATTACCAAATTGCTCTAAGTCTTCACGACTAAACCATTTTGCATCGTCTAGCTCTTCTTTATCTACGTTAATTTGCTCAGATGTCGCCTGTGCAAAAAAGCCAAGCATAATTGACGATGGGAACGGCCATGGCTGAGATGCAACATAACGTACGTTATCAACTTCTATGCCTGCCTCTTCTTTAACTTCACGCGCAACAGCTTGTTCTAGTGTCTCCCCTGGGTCTACAAATCCAGCAAGCGATGAATACATACCAGTGGGCCACGCAGCTTGGCGACCTAATAAACAGCGTTCTACTCCGTCAGCAAAGACTTTAGTAACGACCATAATTACCGCAGGATCGGTGCGCGGGAATGTAGGATGCTTACAGTTTTCGTTTTCACATACACGAGAATGCCCGGCTTCCACTGAACGGTTTTTACTACCGCAGCGCCCACAAAAACGGTGCGTGGCATGCCAATAACATAGCCCTCTCGCAAGGGCGGCTATTGAGGCATATTTAATGGTTACTTGAGGCCCATATTGGCGAATATCAAAAAACTGAGCGCCCTCTATTAAAGGCGAAAGTACGCTTTCATCCAGATCAGAAACATCCAATGCAAACACACCATGTTTAGCATTGTTTAAACCAACAAAAATAGCACTCGTTAAATCTAAATGTGCCACTTGTTGATACGTTAAATAGCTTACTTTAGGGGTATCTTTAATAAATAGGGTTTGATTATTTTTAACTAAAACCCATTTACTTTGCGCCGACATTTGCGCTTTAAGCCACGATGGGTCTTTACGAAAATTTGAGCCTCTATCTAGTGGCATGTTGCTGTAATGAAGCATGTAAGTCCTTGGTAACTCGTTATGCTTTAAAATTACCATAATCATTTAGCAAACCCAATTGATTACAGTAATAAAAAAAGCCTATATAAGGCTTAATTCATCTATTACGGCTTTGTATTAAAATCTCTCATGTTGCAGGCACTTAGCTTGCACTTTTTTAACTATTTTTTACTGTTAAAGTAGCAAAGTATTATCAATTAAATGAAATTGCTCTGCGCTTTGTTTTAATACCTCAGCAGTTAACCTGTCAGCACCGTATACATCGCACGGTACATTATATTGATTTTTTAAATGCCCAAGTAACAAAGCAAAGTCACCATCGCCAGAAAGCAAAATAACTTTATCAAGATTTTTACCCTGCTCTAACATGTCTATTGTTATGCCTACATCCCAATCGCCTTTAGCACTTCCATCACGGCGTTGAATAAATGGCTTTAGCTTTACCTCAAAACCAATCGCACGCAAAATATTTTGAAACTGATTTTGCTTTTCATCTCCTCGATAAATAGCATACGCAAAAGCACATTCAATATTGTATTGCGCCTGCATTACCCGCCAAAACGCATTGTAGTCAAAGTTTTTTCCGTAACTCTCGCGGCACGTGTAATAAATATTTTGCACATCAACAAAAATACCTACGCGTGGTTTCGTGCTTTGCTGCTCGTTTTGTAAAGTCATTTAGTGTCCTAGTGAGGATTAATAGCAATAAAAGTAACGTTATAAAATAAGTGTACCTTGCAATTTATATTTAAGTAACCTAAATTAGTTACATACCCTTATGTAACCAATATTGGTTACATATTAAAAAGTAACCATTTTGAGATTTTTATGATTGGTGTGATCAGCGGCGATATTATTAAATCGCAAACAATCCCTAAGCAGCAATACGATGCCATGCTTTATCAACTAGAGCAAAGTTTGCGAAACATTTCGGGGGAGCAAACACTTTGGAATATATACCGAGGCGATGCCTTTCAGTTACAAGTTAATAATCCTCAGCTCCTTTTTAAAAATGCCTTACTTGTATATTTACACCTTAAATCGTCAGGTTATGAACTACGACAAAGCTTGGCACTTGGGCAAATAGATAACCCACGCAGCGATATAAAAACAGCAACCGGTTCTGCTTTTACTCTTTCGGGGCAAGGCCTTGATAAAATAGGCAATCAACGCTTTGTTTTTAATATTAACGAGCAGCAGCTCGATGAAAGCTTAAATCTTAATTTAGCCTTTGCCGACGTATTGCTCACTAAAATCACACAAAAACAAGCAAATGCCCTGTATGTCTATTTAACATCACCAGACAACAGCCACGCGGCACTGGCTAAAGAGCTTAAAACAAGTCGCGAAAACGTAACCAAACTACTAAATTTAGCGCACTACCAACTTATAGAGCGCTTTATTAAGCACACACAACACGTTATAAAAAATATAATTAAAGGAGGTGAATAATGGCGTTTTCACTTTTACTGGTCGCGCTTATTATTGGCCACTTACTCGCTGATTTTTACTGGCAACCTATGAGTTGGGTAAACGACAGAAATACCCGTCACTTTAAAGCCAGTAAGCTTTATTTTCATGTACTAGTGCATGGTGTAACAAGTGCACTCATTATTACCGTGTGGGAATACACATTCGGGTGGCAGCAACTAAGCAGTGTTTTAATTGCCACGGCGAGCATTATGCTGAGCCATTACTTTATTGATATAGCTAAATCGTATTCTAATAAAGGCGTGGTGCCTTTTTTACTAGATCAAATAGCGCACATACTCGTTATTATTGCGCTCAGTATTTGGCTAACTGATAACAATAGCTTTATGGCTGCAATTAATAATATGCTCACTGATCCCAACATACTGTGGGTGGTATGCGGTTATTTAATTATTTTAAGTCCTAGCGCCGTATTTATAAGAATGATGTTAGAGCGTTTAACAAGTAACTTTTCAAGTACTGGTAGCTTACCGCTTGCAGGGCAAAGCATTGGTATGCTTGAGCGCGTACTTATGCTGAGCTTTATATTGCTTGACCAATTTGCAGGGCTTGGTTTTTTACTTGCGGCAAAGTCAGTATTTAGGTTTGGCGATTTAAGTGCAAGCAAAGATAAAAAACTTACCGAGTACGTCATGCTCGGCACACTACTTAGCGTAAGTGTGACTTTATTTGTCGGCTTGGGTATTAACTATTTAATCAGCTAATGACAAATTACAGGCAATAAAAAACGCGCTACTTCTATTTATTCAAAAGAAGTAGCGCGTTTTTTGTATCAGCATTTAACTAAATTCTAAATTAATTAAACGCTAGTGCAATCACTAATAATGATTAATCGTTATTTGTGCGACGACGGCGTTGGCCATTACCGCCAACAGATTCACGCTTTGCCCATGGGTTTTGCGCGCTGTCATCTGTTTTAGCTGCTGGCTTTTTAGAACCACCACGACGAGGGCCGGTACCATTACCACCATTGTTCGGCTTTTTGCTGTTAGGCTTGCTGCTATCAGATTTAGGCTTATTAAAAGGCTGCTTTTTCTTAGGCTTTTTTGCCGGCAGTGGGCGAGCATCTAATGCGCGTTCAGCTACTGGGTTAATAGGCTCAAAACCGTCTTCCTCAGCACGCGGAATAAGCTCACCAATAAAGCGTTCAATACCGTATAAATCAACAGCATCATCAACCGTTACAAACGAAATCGCATGACCCGACGCACCAGCACGGCCTGTACGGCCAATACGATGAACATAATCTTCATATACGTTTGGTAAGTCGTAGTTAACAACATGCGGTAATTCAACAATGTCTAAACCACGTGCAACAATGTCTGTTGCTACTAATACGCGTACTTCACCACTTTTAAAACCATCAAGTGCTTTAACACGTGCGCCTTGTGATTTATTACCATGGATAGCCGCGCCTACAATGTCATCGCGTTCAAGTTGTTTAACTAAGCGGTTAGCACCGTGCTTTGTACGGCTAAACACTAATACTTGTTGCCAATCGTTAGTGCGAATCAAGTGGCTTAGCAATGCTGTTTTACGTGTTTTATCTACCGCATAAACACACTGAGTAACACTTTTTGCAGTAGTATTTTTTGCAGCAACTGAAATTTCAACAGGGTCATTAATTAACCCTTTTGCTAATGCACGAATTTCGTCAGAAAATGTAGCCGAAAACATCAAGTTTTGACGTTTAGCAGGCATTTTAGCAATTAAGCGTTTAATGTCATGAATAAAGCCCATGTCTAACATGCGGTCAGCTTCATCGAGTACAAGCACTTCAACGCTATCAAATTTAACTGCATTTTGATTATGTAAGTCGATTAAACGACCCGGCGTTGCTACTAAAATATCAACACCTTTACGAAGACGCTGCATTTGTGGGTTAATTTTAACGCCACCGTAAACTACAAATGAGCTCACATCAGAATGCTTAGCGTACTCTTCAACGTTTTCGCTTACTTGCAAAGCAAGTTCACGTGTAGGCGTTAAAATAAGCGCACGTACGTGATTGCTTTTAGCTTTAGGACCCGACGACAAGCGCTCAATAAGTGGTAATGTAAAACCCGCTGTTTTACCTGTACCTGTTTGCGCTGCTGCCATAACGTCACGGCGTTCAATAATTGCAGGAATTGCTTGAGCCTGAATCGGCGTTGGCGTTTCATAGCCCTTTTCTAAAACCGCATTAACCAAAGACTGTGATAAACCTAAACCTTCAAAACTCATATAAACTCTCTTTTAAATAAGGCTACATTAGCCAGTTGCGCGCATTATACCTGTAGTAGCTAAGAATGCATGCCATTATTTACGTTGCAGGCAATTGAGCATAGTTTATTAAAATTAAACCTGTGATCAAGTTGCTTAAAAATGCAAAAAACGGCCATAGGCCGTTTTTTGTTTATACTTAATTACTCTAAGTATTAGAGTTACTTAACACCTAACTCACGCAAACGTTCTTGCAAGTAGCTATCTGCCGTGTAGCGCTCTGAAAGCACAACATCTGGATGCGGGTGTAAAAATAACGGTAATGAAATACGCGATTTAGTAGATGCTTTACCCGTTGGGTTAATTACACGGTGAATTGTCGATGGGAAATACCCGCCCGACGCTTCTTGTAGCATGTCGCCGATATTAATAATTAAGCTGCCAAAATCACATGGCACGTCTAACCAACCACCATCTGTTTTTTGAACTTGTAAACCAGGCTCATTAGAAGCTGGTAATACAGTCAATAAATTAATATCGCCATGGGCTGCTGCGCGAATAGCACCAGGCTCTTCATCACCCGTCATTGGTGGATAATGTAGGATACGTAACAATGTTTGCTCAGAATCGACAATCATGTCTTTTAAATCAATTGAAAACTTAGCACGTACATCAGCTGGTGCTTCAGCCTGAACCCAGCTTAACAATGTGCCAGCAAATTCACTTGCTAAACGGTAGTATTCACGTACATCAGCTTCAAGCTGGGCAGGAACGCGACCTTTAGGGTACACATGAAAGTACTCTTTAATGTCTTTTATTGTAAAGCCTTTAGCTACTTCTGATACTGAAGGCGGAAAGTAACCGTCTTGAGTTTCTTTAGAGAATAAAAAGTCGTGCTTTTGCTCTGAGTTAAAAAAGTCTTGCCAATTTTTGTAAATAGACTCAACTAAAGACTGTGGGATTGGGTGGTTTTTTAAAACGCCAAATCCAGTATTTCTTAACGATTCAACAAATTGTGCAGCCGCATCGGGAGCTTTATAATCAACAGTAGGTAATTGCATTGTACGTTCCAGTGAATAGGTTGTGTGAAGTGAGTTGCTTTTAATAGTGCTAAATTACTTATATAAAGTAGCAAAGCCTTCATTATAGCGCTGTGTGAGGATAGACAAATGACCTCAAAAACATAAGGACATATGTCCTCAAGACATGGTCACCGTCACTTTGCTTGATCAAGATCAACTTATAAAAAAACGTTGAATTTGCAAGGTTTAGTAACTATCTCTGGTCTACTATTAGAATATATTTTATTTGTGTAAATAAGGCTCCCCATGCGACAAAAAGTATCTTTTAAAAGCGGCGATTTAGAACTTGCCGGCCAACTTGAACTTCCCTCTGGTGACGTTAAGTTTTACGCGCTATTTGCACACTGCTTTACATGCGGTAAAGACATTGCAGCAGCTACACGGATTAGCCGTGCACTCACACAACAAGGTATCGCCGTACTGCGTTTCGACTTTACCGGTTTAGGTAATAGTGATGGTGATTTTGCTAACAGTAACTTTTCATCAAACATTCAAGATTTAGTCTCTGCGGCAAATCATTTACGTGAACATTTTGCTCCGCCGCAACTACTCATTGGCCACAGTTTAGGCGGGGCAGCCGTTCTTGCTGCTGCTGAGCATATTCCTGAAGTATCGGCTATTACAACCATTGGCGCACCGTCAGATGCGCAGCACGTAGCGCATAACTTTGAAGCACACCTTGATGAAATTAACGCAGCAGGGGAAGCTAAAGTTAACTTAGCTGGTCGTGAATTTACCATTAAAAAGCAATTTATTGACGATATAGCCAAGTACGATAAAAGCCACATAAGTAAACTTAAGCGCGCATTATTAGTAATGCACTCCCCTATTGATGCGACTGTAAATATTAGTGAAGCTGAAAAAATTTATGCATCAGCTAAGCATCCTAAAAGCTTTATTAGCCTAGATAACGCCGATCACCTTTTAACAAATAAAAACGATGCCGACTACGCAGCACAAATAATTGCAACCTGGGCAAACCGTTATGTTAAGTACGACAAAACTAAATACACGGCAAGTTTAACGGGTGGCAATGTACTTGTTGAAGAAAAAGACCATGTATTTACTCAGCACGTAAGTACAAAAGATCATACTTGGCTTGCAGATGAGCCAATAAAAGTAGGCGGTAAAAACTTAGGCCCAGATCCGTATCATCATTTATTAGCGGGGCTTGGTGCCTGTACGGCAATGACACTACGCATGTACGCTACACGTAAAAACTTACCACTGGAGCATGTTAAAGTAGAGCTTGATCACACTCGCGATTACAACAAAGATTGCGACGATTGTGAGCAAACCGGTAACCTTGAAGCCATTACTCGTAAAATCACTTTACGTGGCGACTTAACTGAGCCAGAGCGTCAGCGTTTACTCGAAATAGCCGACAAATGCCCAGTGCATAAAACACTACATAATAACCCGGTTATTGTAAGTGAACTGGTAGAATAACTGCCGTGAAATTAATATAGCGCAGGTAACACTGCGCTGTGATTTAACTTTTATAAACCTAATTTTTACTATCTAAAAATCCCTCTACTTCTTTACTCATTCTATCCACCAGCCATTTTGGCCCGCCATCGTACATATCGTTATGATGCGATTTTTCTATCATTATTTGCGTAACAGGAAACTTATTCAGCTCTGAATCGTTTAACAGCACATTCGCATCAGCTGGGTAATCACTACCGCGTAGAGTAAGTACGCGAATGTTTTTATTGCGCGGGATCAACATACGACGATGATCGAGCGTAATAATAGTGCTAACTTCGTTTGGGTAAATAGAACCGTATAATACCGAAATATCACCGCCATTAGAATGTCCAAATAGGGTTAGTTTTGTAAAGTCGTACGCTAGGTATTTACTCGATAGCTCATTAACTAAAAACTTAAGCGTTACTACGCCACGATGCCAGTTTTCCATGCGAGTTGTTAAGTAAGGCTGCTCACGATTAAGGTCAGGGTCACTTTTTAGCTCATGTGCAACGGCTATTGTTAAATATCCACGCTGATTAAACGCATTACTGGCAAACGTATACCCGTTATGGCTAATCCCGTAACCTGCGTTAATAAACGCTACAGAGCATTTTGCTTGCGCTGTACACTTAGCATTGTTACTTGGCAATGTAATATTAATAGCAATAGTGCGATTGCGGCTTTCATCAGTTATAACGCCATCGTTTGCATAGCTTGTCGCGCTTATTGCTGATGTGCTTATAACTGATGCACTTAGAGCTAGTGCGCTTAACATAAAAAGCTTTTTAGGTGTTTTTTGCATATTTAAACTTATATAAATTATTGTTTTTAATTAAAAATAATTTTTACTTTATAGGTTTGCATTCTCTATTGTCAAACTATGCGATAATGGCCGCCATTGTTTAAATATATTTAGTAAAAGATCCAATAAATGAAATCATACAATAGCATTCAAGAACGTATAGAAATTTTAGAAGACAAACTAACGGCAATACATGACGAAATCGAAACACTAAAAACCCCTGCTAAAAACAACAATGAACGTATTATTTTTAAGTTTATTGAAACAGGCAGCACAGGTAAAACGAAGGATTTTGTTCGTGAGTTAGGTATTAAATCACCACGTGACGGTTTGTTTTCGTCAGGTGACGTTACAAAACTAATTAAAGATGGCGCTGAAGATATTTCACCTGCGTTATTAGAAATCGCAAGACAGCTTGCCAGTGCACGTAATAAAAATGGCCCTAGCCGTTAATTACATAGTCACGCAGTATCTAGAAGCCCAGCCAAGCTGCCGCTTCTAGATATGTAATCATATTAAACTAAATTAATCACATAGTTCTATATTAAGGCTGGTAAGCAAGTTTAGTGCTTCGAAGCGATCAAACTTAGCATTCGCTAAAATATTATTATTCAAATCTATATTAAATGCTGTCGCACCTACAAAATCACATTTTGTTAAGTTAGTTTGAAAAAACTCACTATCGCGAAAATCTGTTCCTGTAAATTCACTACCGCTTAAATCAGCGTGTCTAAAATCAACATTTTTGGCAAAACAGTGTGTTAATTTGAGGGCTTTGAGGGTTAATTCAAAAAAAGAACTATTACTAAGCTCGCAATAATTAAAACTCACCGGTGCGTTAATACTAAGCGCTGGCCAATCCACGTCAGTCCATTGCAGACTATTTAATTTACAGTGGCTAAAAGTTACATTTTCAAGTGAACTGTAGTTCCATTTAAGTGACGATAAATTACAGTTTTTAAAACTGCATTCTATAAACCGGCAATTTTTAAACTGCCCGCCTGAAAAATCGCAATCGGTAAATGTGCACTCTTCAAACTCAGAATTTTCAGTTAGTTGCTCTTCGTGCTGCAAAGCATTAAATTGCTCGTCGAAGTAGTGATTATTATTTGAAATTGACACTATTAACCTAGTTTTTAATGGGCATAGACGCTATTTTTAGGTAAATCTTTTTTAAGCGCAAGCACTGCAATAAAAATCAAAGCAAATAGTGGAAATAGCGCTAAACAGCCACCCACAAAAGCTAAAACCCCCGGCATAGTACTTTTACGCTTACCTATTTTGTAGCTAATTACAGCAAAAATAGGAATACTCAGCACAATAAAAAAAACTAAGAACTCACCAAATAAGGTTGCATTGATCGACATAATAATTCCTTTTTCGTCTGTTCGGTTAAAATACACTCTGCTGTAAATTTAACCACAAAAAAACCCTTAAGCATATAACTTAAGGGTTTTTAAATTTAGCTCAATAAGCTAAATAAAAATTACTCTTCGCTAGGTATCGCTTTTTCAACAACACTAATTGCAAGCTCAGCTAACGAATCCATATTAGGCTTACTAGGCGCGTTAGTTAATAAACACGACGCTTGTGTTGTTTTAGGGAAAGCAATAACGTCACGAATGTTATCGGTACCACATAAAAGCATTGCTAAACGGTCAAGACCAAATGCTAAACCAGCATGTGGTGGTGTACCGTATTTAAGTGCGTCAAGTAAAAAGCCAAACTTGTCTTGTTGCTCTTGCTCGTTAATACCTAAAATTCTAAATGCAGTTTCTTGCATATCTGCATTATGAATACGTACCGAACCGCCACCCACTTCGTAGCCGTTTAATACCATATCGTAGGCATCTGAAATAGCCGCAGCAGGGTTTGCTTCAAGCTCACTTGCAGTAATATCTTTTGGTGCAGTGAATGGATGATGCACAGCATGTAATGTGCCCTCGTCATCTTCTTCAAACATTGGGAAGTCTACAACCCAAAGTGGTGCCCAGCTATCAAGGTTAGTGATTTCTAAGTCAACACCAATCTTAACGCGCAGTGCGCCCATTGCTTCATTTACTGTGTTGCGCTTATCGGCACCAAATAAAATGATATCGCCAGACTGAGCATTAGTACGCTCAAGTAATTTAGTAATTACGTCTTCGCTTAAAAACTTAGCCACTGGTGATTGAACGCCTTCAGCGCCTGCAGTGTGGTCGTTTACTTTCATCCACGCCATGCCTTTAGCGCCGTAAATACCAATAAACTTAGTGTAATCGTCAAGCTGTTTACGAGAAAGCTTAGCGCCACCCGGTACAGTTAATACAGCAACACGACCTTTTTCGTCGTTAGCTGGACCTGAGAAAACATTAAACTCTACGTCTTTAACTAAATCTGCAACATCAACTAATTTCATTGGGTTACGTAAATCTGGCTTATCAGAACCGTAAAGACTCATTGCCTCGCTGTAAGGCATGATTGGAAAGTCGCCTAAATCAACGTTTAACAAAGTTTGCCACATCTCGCGGATCATTTTTTCAGTCATACCACGTACTTGATCAGAGCTCATGAACGAGGTTTCTATATCTATTTGGGTAAATTCTGGTTGACGATCGGCACGTAAATCTTCATCACGGAAACATTTAACAATTTGGTAGTAACGGTCAAAACCCGACATCATCAACAATTGCTTAAATAACTGTGGAGACTGTGGTAAAGCGTAAAAACTACCTTTATGAACGCGGCTTGGCACTAAGTAATCGCGTGCGCCTTCTGGCGTTGCTTTAGTAAGTACAGGTGTTTCGATGTCTAAAAAGCCGTTTTCATCTAAAAAGCGACGAACAAAGCTGCTTGCTTTAGCACGTAATTTAATACGGTCACTCATTTCTAGACGACGTAGGTCTAAGTAGCGGTATTTTAAACGACGCTCTTCTGAGTTTACTTGGTTAAAATCAAGTGGAAGCGGTTCAGAGCGGTTAATAATTGTAAGCTCAGTACCTAAAACTTCAATTTCACCTGTTGCCATATCTTTATTTACTTGGCTATCAGGGCGTGCACGTACAGTACCTTTTAGCTGAACACAAAATTCTTGGCGAAGTGTGTTAGCTGAACTCATTAACTCTTCAATGTCAGAGTCGAATACAACTTGTACTAAACCTTCTCTATCGCGTAAATCGACAAAGATAAGTCCACCAAGGTCACGTCGTTTGTTGATCCAGCCACATAGTTCAACTTCTTGATCTACGTGAGTTTTATTTAGCTGTCCGCAATATATAGAGCGCATAGTTTTCCTGTCAGATAAAAGGCTTAAACGGTTATATTTATTTGTTTTAAGGCGTGTGATTTAAAAAACAGGTCACCACAATACAAATAAAGCCGCTAGCAATCTAAAAATAATCAAATTAAGCCCTGCATTATACCCAAGTAGTATCAAGATGCTAGGGCGTGTGCCGCTTTTGCCCCTGAATTTACAGCAGCTCGTTTTGTTATTTGCTACACTATCGCCACTTTATAATAAGGCGCTAGTTTGTATGTTATATATTGGATGCCCGCAGTGGTCGAGTAATGCATGGAAAGGCAATTTATTTTCAAGCCAATGTAAAAACGCCGATATGCTTAGCCAATACGCACAACACTTTAATTCTGTTGAAGGCAATACCAGCTTTTACGCTGATCCTTCGCCAAGCACCGTATTGCGCTGGGCAAACAGCGTACCCGACGATTTTAAATTTACGTTTAAGTTTAATCGTCGCTTTAGCCACGAGCTGCATCTAACTAATGTTCAAACCGAGCTTACTGATTGGCTTAACTTGTTCTCCCCTATTTTAGAAAAAACTGGGCAAATCATGCTGCAATTACCTAAAGCATTTGGTCCTGGTGACTTACCCAAACTCGCACAATTTATTAGCCTATTACCAAAAGAGGTTAATTACGGTGTAGAGGTACGTCATACTGCGTTTTTTCAAAAGGGCGAAGCCGAAATAGCGCTTAATCAGTTATTAATGGCAAATAACATAAATCGCATATCGATGGATACTCGCGCCCTATTTGCGGTAAAACCAACAACCGAAGCACTAATAGATGCACAGCAAAAAAAGCCCCATTTACCGGTACATGCAATAGCTACTGGTTCAGAGCCCATGGCGCGCTTTGTTATCGCCGATTTACAAAACGACTATAAACCCTTTTATAAACCGTGGCTGAGTAAAGTAAAACAATGGCTTGATGAAGGAAAAACGCCCTATGTGTTTTTTCATACGGCAGATAACCGAGAAGCGCCATTATTAGCAAGGCAGTTTTGTAAAGACCTTGGTTATGATCACAAAGCATTAAACCCATTTACTGGCGAAAAAGAAGCCCACCAGCCAGCACTTTTTTAAAAGTAAAACGACAGAGAAGCAATAATGAGTGAATACGCACGTTACTTTACCGGCTACCCAGCTAACATTGTTGAGCAAGTATTAAGCCTTATAAATAACAAAAAGGTATGTGACTACTTACTTAAAAAGTATCCGCAAGCACACACTATTACCAGCGATAAACTACTTTATAGCTATGCAACCGAGCTTAAAAAACAATATTTAAAAAATGCGCCACCATTTGGTCGTGCGGCGTTTAAAAAGCAAGGCGATATGGTCACCAATGCACTCGGTACACATACGTATCGAATGCAAGGTAAAACCCGTAAACACGATTTAGCGATAAACAGCGACTTGCTCCGCGCTCCCGAGCCGTTATTAAAAGCGTTAGTGGTACATGAGCTCGCCCACTTTAAAGAAAAAGACCACAACAAAGGTTTTTATCAACTTTGCTGCCATATGGAGCCGAGTTACCACCAGCTAGAGTTAGATTTAAGAATTTTTTGTGTGGTAGTCGCAATGGGAGAAAATCCTTATTTAAAATAAGGATTTTAGCGTTATTTAAATGAGTGAAAATAACGCCATACTTAAGTTAATATTTCCTTTCATAACCAAGCCCCCATATCCAATCTCTTCTCTTATCCAAGTAAGCAGTTCACAACTTAACGCCAGCCCTTAATAAAAAAAGTTTAATACTACATAATTGCCCTACATTTGAGAACTACACTCTTAAAAGTTAATTTAATCTTTGGAGTTTTTAAATGATGAAAAATACCCATGCCATTTTACTCAGTGCACTGTGCTGCTTAACCTTGAGTGCCTGCAACGAGCAAAACAGCCAATCACTTGAACAATCAAACCTCAATGATTTTACTCTAACCAGCTCAAAAGTAAGTGATGGCGGTAATTTGCCTATTACTTATACATGCGATGGGCAAAGCATTAGCCCGCCACTTAACTGGAGTGGAGCACCTAAGGCAACCAAATATTATGCATTAATTATGGATCATAAAGCGCCAGAGGGAATGCATTGGTATTGGACCATGTACAATATTGCCGCCGATAAAACACAAATTAAAGCGGGCGAAACTCTCGGTGAAGTAGGCTCTAATAGCGTAAACGATTTAAACCAATATGCGCCGCCTTGCTCTAAAGGTCCAGGTGAAAAAAGCTATACTTATACTGTGTACGCGTTATCTGCACCGATTACCTTTAATAGCGATACAAAGGTAGATCGCTCAGCATTACTCGCTGCTGTAAAAGATATTACACTCGATACTGCAAGTATGACGGTTAAATACTCGCGAAGCGCCAGTAGCGCCGAGCACCAACCTAATACAAGACCAAAACCAAATGAGCAACCAAAGCCTGATAAATCATATTTAACCGCTAACGTAAAATCACCTCGTTGCGATGCTATTACACAATCAGTGAGTAATGCAGGGTTTGATAAAAGCGTATCTGTTACGTGCGATGAACAATATGCTTATATTGCCTCATCTACTTACCCTGATCATGACGTAATGACTGGTATTACAGGTACTAACGAGCAAATACCCGTTCCAGCTAAAGACTACGTAGCACCTATAAAGCTAAACCCGAAAAAAGCAAAAACAATAACAACAATTGATGCAGCCGTAGGTGTTGCCGTTAATGGCGTACCAATATACGACTATTCTTCGCAAGGTGAACTGGACGTAAATAGCTACGATGAAAAACACGACACGTTAGCACTTGGACAGTTAGATATATGTGGCGGACACGCAGGACGAGGTGATGACTACCATTATCATGTATCGCCAACGTGTATGATTGACACAATGAAAAACCAATCAAGCGATGCCATTATTGGTTGGGCTTACGATGGTTACCCGCTGTATGGCAGTAAAAACCCAGACGGCAGTGCAATTGCCAAAGGTGACCTTGATATATGTAACGGACAAACCGACGACACATTTGGCTATCGCTACCAAACATCAGCTACACCGCCGTATATTATTCAGTGCTTAGTAGGTGAAGTAGATACCGCAAAATTACCAAGAGTGTCACCACTGAGTGGCGATACTCAAGGTATAAGAGCCGACTTGCGCCCGCCACAAGGAGGCGTTGAAAACTTAACGCACACAATCTCTGAAAACGGCAGCCGTACAATGAGCTACTCATACAAAGGTGAAAACTACTTTACTACCTACAGCCCTGCATCACAGGGAAAAGACTGCTATAGCTTTAAACAAAAAACCATCAGTAATGGTGGCAAAGTTCAAACAGGTACATTTTGTAGAGGTCCGCAACCAAATCACCTTACTCCAACAGTCACTAAGCAAAATACAAATCCTGCCATTACGGGCAAGCATAACTTAAAGCTAGAAGCATGGGCTGATAACTGGTTTACAGCCTACATAGGCGAGCAGTTACTTGTTGAAGATTCTGTGCCTATAACCACAGAGCGTTCATTTAATGCCGAAAGTATTACGTTTTCTGCAAACTACCCTATTGAGCTTAATTTAATAATTAAAGACTTTAAGCAAAACGACACTGGGCTTGAATACATCGGCGCTAAAAATCAGCAAATGGGTGATGGCGGTTTTATTATGCAGCTTACCGACACCGATATAAATAAAGTAGTTGCCGTAAGCGATAAAAGCTTTAAATGCGAAATACTTCACAAAGCGCCGCTCAACAAATTATGCGAAAGCGAATCAAACCCAGTTGCGGGCGAAGGCGTTTGTACGTTTATGTCAAAAGAAGCACCAACTAACTGGCTGCAAAGTAACTTTGACGATACTAATTGGGCTAATGCAGTAGAGCACAACTTTGCCGATGTAGGACCAAAAGACGGTTACGACGACATTAACTGGGATGAAAACGCAAAATTCATATGGGGCGAAGACTTAGAAACCGACAACACCCTTATTTGTAAAGCAATTATTGAGCAACCTCAATAATAGGTAGTAATTATGTATTTTTTAAAAAAATTAAAATGGCTAATGCTCGCGTGTATTTTAACAAGTATGAGCGCTCAAGTGAGCGCCCATGTATTAAAAAACACAACAGCCCAAGTGATTTTAAGAGACGGGCAAGTTGAGGTTAAAGTATTAACTAATGCTGAGCATTTAATTTCAGCGCTGCAAAGCGAGCAAGCATGGCTTATGGGCGATATTGATAAGCTTATGCCTACAAACTTAAGTGCAGAGCAACAGGAAGAGTTTGCAAAAAATGCACTTAAACAAAAAACGAGCTTACGTGTAAATCAGCAAGTTATCGTGTTTGAACGCGTCGCTTTTACCACCAGCAACAACAACGAAGCGCACGACCTAGAAATTGTTTTTCAAGCGAAGCACACATTTACAACAGTAGATGAGCTTGCCATATCGTTCCCTAAAAGTTTAGGTGCAGTACACGCAAGCTTTGTAAAACCACAATATAAGTTACTGGGTGCTGGCGATACCGCAAAAATAAAGTTCTAGCCCAAATATCAACATACCTAAAAAGCTTACTTAAAAAGGATTTTAGTAAGCAACTCCCTAAATACGCTAATTGTAGGCACATAATCAATATGCAATACTGCTTGGTACGTTAACATATGATTTTTACTATTTGCCAATCAGTGAAATTAATACATAAATTCTTTTTAGCTTTTTTTATCACTAATATCGCCCTTGTTGGACTTATGTTTGTGTTTATATACATGACCTTTTCGTCAGGGTTTAACGACTTTGTTGAACAAGAAGAAACAAAGCATGTCGCAATGGTTAAGCAGCAACTTATTGAGCTTTATAGCGAATTAGGCAGTTGGCAACCCATTACGCAAAACACGCAATTATGGCGCTCTATTGTAGAGCCACAAAAAAAACCAGGCGAACCTAAAACTAATAAACACACAAGCACCCCACCCAAACCAAATAGCAGTAAAGCAACGCCCTCTTTATTGTGGGTACACTTACCTGCAGGTTCCCTTAAAACAGGGCAACGTATAAGTTTATATGATCAAAATAAAAAAGTTGTTGTTGGTAGAGCGAATTTAAACGACAACCCACATATAGAGCCTATTTTATTAAACAATAACGTTATAGGTTGGATAGGTTTAGTACCTTCAAAACTTGTACAAAGTAGCCCAGCTAAAGCGTTTTTAGCAGCGCAATTTCATAACTATTTTATGATCACGTTACTCGTTATTGCGCTCGCATTTATTATGGCTATTGTGTTATCTCGCCATTTAATAAAACCAATAAAGCAAATAGTGACTGGCACAGATGAGTTAACAAAAGGAAACTTTGCCAGCAGAATAACCTCCTCTAGTAAAGATGAGCTAGGTACCCTATCCAACAACTTTAATGCCTTAGCCCACACGCTTGAGCAAAACCAACAAATGCGGTTTCAATGGGTGTCAGACACATCCCACGAATTAAGAACCCCACTTACCGTACTACGATCGCACTTGTTAGCTGTGCAAGATGGTGTATTTACAGCCGACACAAAGCGCATTAATTTACTCATAAACCAAGTAGATAACTTAAGTCACATTGTTGACGACCTAGCCCAACTAGCACAAACAGATAGTGTTAATTTAACCTATAACAATGCGCGCACTGATTTAATAAGCATTTTTGAGCAATCAATTGAAAACTACACCGCTCGCTTTAAAGAGCATGAATTAAATGTAGACAGCAAAAGCTTAGCCAAAGCCGGTAAATGTATAATAAATGGCGATAAAGAACGCCTTGTGCAACTATTTTCAAACCTGTTAGAAAATACCTGCAGATACACGCATAAAGGTGGGCAAGTAATAATACTTGCCAACAAAAGACCCAATAACATTGAGCTTATTTTACAAGACTCAGCCCCAAGTGTTTTACCAAACGACTTACAAAAATTGTTTGAGCGTTTTTATCGCGTTGAAAAATCTCGAAGCCGAGAGCACGGCGGCTCGGGCTTAGGACTTGCACTTTGCAAACAAATAGTAGAGGCACATGGCGGTCAAATATCGTTGCACAACTCACCACTCGGTGGGCTAGAGGTAAAAATAACGCTGACACTTTTAGGTTAAAATAATGGCATCACAAAAAATACTTATCGTTGAAGACGAAGAAAACATTGCCGAGGTACTTATTGCCTACGCTAAGCAACAAAATTACGAAACTGAGCACTTTAATAGTGGCAAAGGTGTAGTTAGTTTTGTAAAACAAAACGCAGTAGATTTAATACTTCTTGATTTAATGCTGCCAGATGTTGATGGCATAGAGCTATGTAAGCAAATAAGAGCCTTTTCAAGTCTGCCTATTATTATGCTTACCGCAAAAAGTGAAGAAATAGACCGCTTGCAGGGTTTAGAGATCGGCGCCGATGACTACATATGCAAACCCTTCAGCCCCAAAGAAGTTATAGCACGCATAAAAGCCGTACTAAGAAGGACCAGCCAGCCTAAAACCAACATCATCAATCATAATAATTTTCAATTACATAAAGACGATTACGAAGCACGCCTAAACGGCAAAAGCATTGGCTTTACCGCCGTCGAGTTTAAAATATTTTTATTATTTATAAGCCACGTAGGGCGTGTTTTTACCCGCGAAGATATTATTAATAACGTATACAGCGATACAACCGACATATCCGATCGCAACATAGATACACATATTAAAAATATACGAAAAAAGATTAACGACATTCAAGCAGGGCTAAACCCAATAGCAGCGGTTTATAGTGTGGGCTATAAGTTTAAAGAGTAGGTTTAGCAACTTAAAAAACAGCATTAGAAAAGAGGAAAGTATGGTTCCCAACGCATTAATTTGTCGAGAAAAAATGATTTGTTTCGGCGCACCTGAGCTATAACTAAAAACGTTAGTAGTACATGAGCTCGCCCACTTTAAAGAAAAAGACCACAACAAAGGCTTTTATAAACGTTGCTGCCATAAGGGACCGCAGTATCACCAATTGGAATTTGATTTAAGGATATTTTGTGTGGTAGTGGCGATGGCAGAGAATCCTTATTTAGCTTATTAAATAAACTTGAAATTATCGATAAAAGTTTAAGTAACTAATTAAATTATGAAAAACATTAATCATGTTATGTTCACTCCATGCAATACAATTATTATAATTAAAAGATTCATATGAATATGCCTAACAAAATAACTATTGAAAATATTCAAGCTGCTTATGAATTAGCGAAGCTGGTTTATAATAAAAAATTGAAACTTGATTATGCTGTGACGATCTTAGTCACTGAGGAGGGTTTCAATGATAATTCAGCAAAAGATTATATAAATGACTATAAGTGTATAATTGAAGGCAATGTATTTAAACGAGCTTTGAGTGCTACAGGTATTGATTACTATCTATCAAGTATAAAAAAAGATGGAACTAAAATTGACTTCGATAATGCAATAAAATCAGTTAGAAAACATATAACTTATTACGAAGCTATTCGTAATACCAATGTAATCAAACTAAGACAGGTAGTTTCTAAGCATAATACCATCGAGCAATATGAGAACCTGATCGATTACTCTCTCCATACTATAGCCTTTGAGGAACAAGTAAAAAAGTCAGCACTATTGTCTGAGCAATGTAGAAATGAAATATTAGCTTCATCTGTTAAAGTAGAAAAAAAGATCGCCATAATTGAAATTTTTAACCGCAATCCTCATGTAGTTGCGGCTGTATTACTTAGAGCAAAGGGACATTGCGAATACTGCGGTAAAGCAGCTCCGTTTCGACGTAAAAAAGATATGACTCCCTACCTTGAGGTGCACCATATAATACAACTTGCGGATGGTGGTGAAGATACGGTTAAAAATGCCCAGGCTCTCTGTCCGAATTGCCATAGAGAAAAGCACTTTGGGCTAAATAAGTAAAAATGAAAGGATAATAAACGCGATATCAAATCACGTTTATTATTTAAGTTACTTGTTGTCTACAGACCGTTGGTAGATAAAAATTGATAACTAAGCAGTCGTTGGGTTTCGTTTCACTCAGCCCAACCTACGTAAATAGACTTAAAGCCCTAGGCCTGCCATAAAATCATCATCGCCATCATCTTGTTCTACTGCTTTAGATGATTTTTCTTTGTCCGCTTTTTTTCGTGCTTCGTTTTCAATTATGTCATCTGGGTCTAGTGCTTCTGCAATATCAAAGTCGTGTAATTTAATAAACTCTGTTTTATCCATCGCTAATTCCAAGTAAAAAATATTTTGCTTACTTGTGGTGAATGTTACGCGTCGGGCTTGCGGGCGATCCATTGTGGTATCTACCGATATTTGCACTTGCTTATTTATTGCCATCATTTTTGGCTGGTTTTGCGTAATAGACGTATGTAATTGCTCACGCACTTTAGACGTAAAGTCGCCAACAATTTGATTCATCAACTCGCCTAGTACGTTTGATACGTCGTCTGATAAATGGCTATGCGCTATTTCATCTTCTGGCATCCCCATGTTGCGCATGTAATCGCCATAAATTTCCATCGCCGCTTGCGAAGTAAAGTTGGTAATTACAAGCCCTGTAAAACCGCCGTCAAATAAAACAAAGCAGCCAATATCTGGTCGCATACATGTACGTGTTATTTTTTGCACCATGGCTGAGTAGCTAATACCATTGCCGCTGGCTGATGTGAGTACACCTGTCACTGAATGACAAAGGGTTGCTAATATATCGTCTGTGCTGATGACCTTACTTTTGCTCATTTAATCTTCTCTTTTGTACTTATTATTCATAATTCTAGTCAAGCTACTGAATTTATCACTGACTATCCAGTATAAAATGTTAAAATAGCGCCATTATTTACAAAGAGACTGCCTTCGTGACCATAAAAGACAGTATTTATGCCTCTGAGCAACAAGTAAAAGATTTTAGCTTTGACCAAAATGTAGTCGAAGTTTTTCCAGATATGATCCAGCGCTCTGTGCCTGGGTATGCCACCATTGTAAGCACTATGGGTAAACTTGCGGGTGAATACGCACAAAGTAACTCAAATCTTTATGATTTAGGCTGCTCTCTTGGCGCAGTCACGCTTAGCATGCGCCGTAATATTCGCACCGATAACTGCCATATAATAGCGGTAGATAACTCTCAAGCTATGGTTGAGCGTTGTAAGGTACATTTACAAGGTTTTAAATCAGATGTGCCGGTTACTGTTACTTTGGGCGATATTAACGAGCTTGAGATTCAAAACGCCTCAGTAGTAGCAATGAACTTTACACTGCAATTTATTCCACACGCACAGCGCCAAGCCGTACTTGAGAAAATATACGCTAATTTAAAACCTGGTGGTGTATTGCTGCTAAGCGAAAAAATTAAAGCCGAAAACGAGCAATGCGACAATTTATTGATTGATTTGCACCACGACTTTAAACGTCACAATGGCTACTCTGAGCTTGAAATAAGCCAAAAACGTACCGCCATCGAAAACGTTATGCGCCCAGATACACTAAGCGCTCACTTTACTCGCTTACAGGATATTGGTTTTAGCCAAACTCAAGTGTGGTATCAATGTTTTAATTTTTGCTCAATGGTAGCAATTAAATAAAGAGAGTCATCCATGTCTCAATGGTTTAACCAATTTTACGCAGCTATCGCACAAAGCCCACTTAGTCACTGGCTAGAAACCCTCCCTGCTCAATTAAAACATTGGCAAAACGAGGCTAGCCATGGTGATTTGCCTAAATGGCAAAAAGTACTTAAAAACTTGCCTGAGGTGGCAACTTCCCATGTTGATATTTCTACAAAGGTAGAAATTGGCGCGCCAGGAGAGATGAGTGATGGCGAGCAAAAGCAAGCCATGCATTTATTAAAACGCATGATGCCATGGCGCAAAGGCCCATTTAGTGTGCACGGTATTGAAATAGATACAGAGTGGCGCAGTGATTGGAAGTGGGACCGCCTGCTTCCTCATATTGAGCCATTAAAAGGTCGCACTGTTTTAGATATTGGTTGCGGCTCAGGGTATCATTTATGGCGTATGCGCGGTGAAGGCGCAGAGTTTGTCGTGGGTATTGATCCATCTGATTTATTTTTATGTCAGTTTCAGGCAATTAAACACTACAACCCAGACGAAAACGTACATTTACTGCCACTAGGCGTAGAAGCATTACCCGAGCTTAAAGCGTTTGATACTGTTTTTTCGATGGGTGTACTTTATCATCGTCGCTCACCTATCGACTTTTTAGCGCAGTTAAAAGCGCAGCTTCGCCCAGGCGGCGAACTCGTACTTGAAACCCTAGTAATTGAAGGCGACGAAAACACGGTATTAGTTCCTACCGACCGCTACGCTAAAATGCGCAACGTTTGGTTTATTCCAAGTACTGCAGCATTAAAACTATGGATGGAACGCGTTGGCTTTAAAGATGTGCAAATAAAAGATTGCGCTATTACCACGCTTGAAGAGCAACGCAAAACCGACTGGATGGAAAACGAATCGTTAATCGACTTTTTAGATCCAAACGATACAAGTAAAACAATTGAAGGCTACCCCGCTCCACTTCGAGCCATATTAACCGCAAAAGCATAGCTGTTAATTTAACGCCTTTAATACTAAAAAAGCGCCTACGGGCGTTTTTTTGTTTATTTAAACAACAAACAGCGGACAAGTGTCCTTGTTAATTATTTCAAAATTACATTTACGCTAGCCGCGACCTTGCAATTGTTGTAAAATACGCGCGTTTCTAAGCAACCCAAAACAACTATTTTGAGGAAAACCTGTGAGCGAACAAAAACAGTCTCTAAGCTATAAAGACGCGGGCGTAGATATCGACGCTGGTAATGCACTTGTTGAGCGTATTAAAGGCGTAGTTAAAAAAACTCGTCGTCCTGAAGTAATGGGCGGAATTGGTGGTTTTGGCGCACTTTGCGAAATTCCTGAAGGCTACAAGCAACCAGTATTAGTTGCAGGCACAGATGGCGTTGGTACTAAACTACGTTTAGCAATCGACTTAAAAAAACACGATACGGTTGGTATTGATTTAGTTGCAATGTGTGTAAACGACTTAATTGTTCAAGGTGCTGAACCCCTGTTTTTTCTAGATTACTATGCAACTGGTAAACTAGATGTAGACACAGCAGCTGACGTAGTTACAGGTATTGGCAAAGGTTGTGAAATTTCAGGTTGTGCCCTAATTGGTGGCGAAACAGCTGAAATGCCAGGTATGTATGATGGTGAAGACTACGACATGGCAGGCTTTTGTACAGGCGTTGTAGAAAAATCAAAAATTATTGATGGCACAAAAGTAGCAGCAGGCGATCAGCTTATTGCACTTGCATCAAGCGGCCCTCATTCAAATGGCTTCTCTTTAATTCGTAAAGTACTTGAAGTGTCAAAAGCTGATACCAGCGCTGACTTTGAAGGTAAAACTTTAGGCGAAACTTTACTTGAGCCTACTCGTATTTACGTAAAACCTTTACTTGAGTTATTCAAAAACGTTGACGTACATGCGCTTTCGCATATTACTGGCGGCGGTTTTTGGGAAAACATTCCACGTGTATTACCCGCTTCAGCAAAAGCTGTAGTTAAAGGTGATAGCTGGCAGTGGCCACCAATTTTTAATTGGTTACAAGAAAACGGCAATATTACTACACACGAAATGTACCGTACATTTAACTGTGGTGTAGGCATGGTTTTAGTAGTCCCTGCAGACAAACTTGAGCAAAGCTTAACAATGCTAAAAGACTTGGGCGAAAATGCATGGCACCTTGGTGAAATTCAAGATGCAGCAGCTGGCGAAGAGCAAGTTGAAATTGTAGGTGGTGCTAAGTAATGGCACCGACTCGTCTGGTAGTTTTAATCTCAGGTAGTGGCTCTAATTTACAAGCCATCATAGATGCCTGCGAACGTGGCGAGATAAACGGGCATATAGCGGCTGTTATTAGTAATAAAGCAGACGCTTATGGCCTAGAGCGTGCAAAACAAGCAGGTATTGCTACAAAAGTGCTCAGTCATAAAGATTTTGACTCGCGCGAAGCGTACGATGCGCAATTAATGAACGTTATCGACTCTTTTATGCCAAATCTAGTTGTATTAGCTGGGTTTATGCGTATTCTTACTCCTGGCTTAGTGCAAAAATATGTTGGAAAAATGTTGAACATTCATCCATCTTTGTTGCCTAAGTATCAGGGGCTGAATACCCACCAAAGAGCAATTGATGCAAAAGACGATGTTCATGGCGTAAGTGTTCACTTTGTTACTGAAGAGTTAGACGGCGGTCCCGTTATTCTTCAAGCGCAAATACCTGTACTCAAGGATGATACAGCAGAAACATTAGCAAAACGCGTGCATGAGCAAGAGCATATAATTTATCCTTTGGTGGTCAAGTGGTTCAGTGAACACAGACTTACTATGGAAGCAGATTATGCAGTTCTTGACAAAAAACAACTTCCTGCACACGGCGCGCACTACCCACAATAAAAAAATAAGTGCCCTGTTGTTATGTGCGGGCGCTTTACTTCCAACTAGCCTAATTGCAGGCGAATTGACCCAGTATCAAGCTAATTACGATATTTTACGCAAAGGTAAAAATCATGGTGAGGCTGTTCGTGAGCTCAAAAAAACGGGCGACGATACTTATGAACTTACATACCACAGCAATATTGAGTGGATGATTTTCTCTGACTCTCGTGAAGAAACATCAAAGTTTACCTTTAAAGATGGCAAGGTTACCCCGCATCATTACAACATGATTCGTACAGGGACAGGCCCAGATAAAGATTACAAAATTGATTTTGATACAACAAACAAAGTAGTGACTAGCAGCGCTAGTGAATACCCACTTAAATGCGAATGGACTGATGAATTTCAGGATGCTATTTCGTACCAAGTGCAAGTGCGCGAAGGATTGAAAAAAGGCGAAACAAGCTTTTCATTCCCGCTCATAGACAAAAAAGGTAACCGCCGCGACTACAACTTTGAAGTTGTTGAAAAAGAGATGATCTCCCTACCTATCGGTAATGTAGAAGCCATTAAAGTGAAGCGTTTATACGATAACGATAAACGCCAAGCAATTGCATGGTTTGCGCCAGAAATGGATTACATGCTAGTACGTATGTGGAAAGGTGAAAAAGGTATGGAGCAGTTTGAAGTTCAAATGAATTCATTTACTGTTACTGCACCTACAGCTGTTGCGCCTGCAACAGCAGAGCAACCTCAAGAAGCTAACTAAATTTAATTAAACCAAAGTTAAGTTAAGTTAAACTAATATTTAAAATAGGTGGGCTAAATTAGCTCACCCATTTTAAACAATGCAAATTCCCCAGGCTCCATTTTTTGCCAGCGCTCATCATTCGTCAAAGGCCTTGTAGCTATAACTGTTACTACATCGTTTGGTGTGGTCTCTTGTTGAAAATCAACCACCATGTCGGCATCAATCAACGTTGCTTTACCAAAAGGCGCACGGCGCGTTATGTAGTGTAAGTTATTAGTGCAATACGCTAAAACAAACACCCCATCGGTCAATAACATATTAAACACCCCTTTTTCACGCAGAGTTTGCGAAAGCTTAGCCGCGTATCTAAAAACCGACGCCATATTAGTTGGACGCTTTGGGTATTTTTCGCGAATTTTATCAAGCAACCAACAAAAAGCGAGTTCGCTATCGGTGTTACCCACTGGGCGATAGTACTGCGGTTTTAAATCATGATAATTAGATAGCTGCCCGTTATGAGCGTAAGTAATTTCACGCCCCCATAACTCTCGCGTAAAAGGATGAGTATTTTCAAGGCATACTCGCCCGCGATTACCTTGGCGAATATGGCTAATAACCGAGACACTTTTAATGGGGTATGCTTTAACGAGCTTTGCAATTTCAGATTGATAACTCGGCTCAGGATCTTTAAAGGTTCTACAGCCTTTACCTTCGTAAAATGTAATACCCCAACCATCTTTATGAGGACCTGTATTACCACCACGCTCTAAAAGGCCTGAAAAACTAAAACAAATATCGGTAGGCACATTGGCTGACATGCCAAGTAATTCACACATTAATAAAATAACCCTTAAAAACCATACATTAAAATAAATAGCGTTATATTTGTGTATTAAGCGTACACTAATTTGCAGCCCGCTATAACGGCTATACTTACTTAAAAATTGTCATTTTGCTATTAGATTTATTTATTTTTACGTTAACACTACTTACGGTTAATGCTTTGACTATACGATAGTTATTGAGTGTTCCTCTGTCGGGTAATCAAATATCGTATTTAAGTTACTTTCTACTACAATTTAACATCGTTATGTACTTGAAAATTACTGTTACTAGCGCTACTCTAAGTGAGGTGGTCTGACCTCTATTAAGGAATAAAAATGACACTCATATTTACACTGGTTCTAATCGCGTTGCTTTGCACTGCGGTTTACCACAGAGCAAGTTGGAACACAGCACTTGGTGTTTCGGCTATAACTTTATTAATTGGTACCTTTGCGGGTGCATTTGGTTTAATTAGCTGGTTGATCTTTTTGATCATCGCGGTTCCTCTTTCTGTTACTGGCCTTCGTCAGCAATATATCATCAAGCCTATTTTTGCTACGTTTAAAAAAGTAACGCCAAGCATGTCTGATACTGAAAAATCAGCTATTGATGCCGGTACGACGTGGTGGGAAGCTGACTTATTTTGCGGTAACCCAGATTGGAAAAAACTTCACCAATACCCAGTTCCTAAACTTACTATTGAAGAGCAAGCCTTTGTTGATGGCCCTGTTGAAGTAGTATGTAGCATGTTGGACGATTGGGAAGCAACGCACGAACTAACCGACCTTCCTCAAGATGTATGGCAATATCTAAAAGATAATAAATTCTTTGCCATGATCATCAAAAAAGAATACGGCGGTTTAGAGTTTTCTGCATTTGCACAGTCTTGTGTACTTCAAAAACTAACAAGTAAATCAACATTACTTTCGTCAATTGTTGGTGTACCAAACTCTTTAGGCCCAGGTGAATTATTACAACACTATGGTACAAAAGAGCAAAAAGATCATTACTTACCGCGCCTAGCGAGCGGTCAAGAAATTCCATGTTTTGCATTAACTTCGCCAGAAGCGGGTTCTGATGCAAGCTCAATTCCAGACTACGGTGTGGTATGTAAAGGGCAATGGAATGGTGAGGAAGTTGTGGGTGTTAGTTTAACGTGGAATAAGCGTTACATTACACTTGCCCCAGTGGCTACAGTACTTGGTCTTGCGTTTAAGTTACAAGATCCAGATGGCCTAATTGGCGACAATAAAGAGCCAGGCATCACCTGTGCACTTATTCCAACGGACACTCCTGGAGTTGAAATTGGTCGTCGACATTTCCCGCTAAACGTACCATTTCAAAATGGTCCTACTCGCGGTAAAGATATTTTCGTACCACTTGATTATATTATTGGTGGTCCAGATATGGCTGGTCAAGGCTGGCGCATGCTGGTTGAGTGTTTATCGGTTGGTCGTGCAATTACATTGCCGTCAAATTCTGCCGGTGGCATTAAAATGATCGCCGTTGCAACGGGTGCGTATAGCCGTATTCGTCGTCAGTTCCGTTTACCTATTGGTAAAATGGAAGGTGTTGAAGAGTCACTAGCAAAACTTGCTGGTTACGCTTACAGCTCTGATGCTGCGGTTAGTATGTCTACGGGTGCGGTTGATTTAGGCGAAAAGCCATCGGTAGTTTCTGCCATTATTAAATACCACCTTACAGAGCAAATGCGTGATGCAACTATTCATGCAATGGATGTACTTGGCGGTAAGGGCATCATGCTTGGGCCAAATAACTATTTAGGTCGTGGCTATCAAGGTGCACCTATTGCCATTACCGTTGAAGGTGCAAACATCTTGACCCGTAATATGATTATTTATGGTCAAGGTGCAATTCGCTGTCATCCATTTGTACTTACCGAGCTAGGTGCGTGCGAAATTGAAGACCGCGAAGAAGCGCTTAACGTATTTGATAAAGCGCTAATGGGTCACATTGGTTTTACTATGTCGAACCTTGTACGTACTAAATGGCTTGCACTTACCGGCGCTCGTTTTACAAGTGTGCCGTACAACGACGAAACTGCTGAATTTTACCGTATAGCGTCACGCTTTAGTGCATCACTTGCTCTTATGTCTGACATTAGCATGGCAGTATTTGGTGGTTCACTAAAACGTAAAGAACGTATTTCAGCACGTTTAGGTGACTTACTTAGTTACTTATATTTAGTGTCTGCAACGCTTAAGCGTTACAACGACGAAGGCCGTAAAAAAGAAGATTTTGCTCTAGTAAAATGGAGTTGCCAAGATCACCTTTACCATTGCCAACGTGCACTTGCTGATTTAATTAATAACATGCCTTCGGCTCCACTACGTGCCGTGTTAAAAGTATTGTTATTCCCGTTTGGTCGCCCTGTTCGTAAACCAACTGACCAACTTGAGCATAAACTTGCGCAACTACTACAAGTACCTAGTGAAACGCGTAACCGTTTAGCAAGCTACGTATACTTAAAAAATGAGCCGCTTAACCTTGTAGGTCGTCAAGAGCAAACGCTTAAAGACATCCTAGACGTTGAGCCATTATTTGAAAGAGTATGTAAAGAGAAAGGCCTTAAACTGCCATTCTTCCAGCTTGATAAGGTAGCGCAAATGGGGCTTGAAGCAGGCATATTAAGCCAAGCAGAGGCTGATAAACTAGCTGCTGTTGAGCAATCTCGTTTAGATGTTATTAACGTTGATGACTTCGACCCTGCTGACTTACTTGCAGGCAAAGCCGCACGTAATAGCGTTAAAAAAGAAGCTGATGCTGCTTAACTAAGCTAAGCATTTACAGACCAAAAGCCAGCATATAACGTGCTGGCTTTTTTGTGCACAATAAAAAGTTTTAACAACGTGATGGAGTAGTTTAATTCGTTAGATTGTTTAAATAATTATACAGCTTGGTATAACAGGCGGCTCTGACATCTAACCAACCCTAAAAGCTCTGTATTGATTAAATACCCTTAATTCATCACTATACTCCTGTAAAAACTTAAACCCTCTCAAGAGCTCTACAAGTACAACACTATAAAGTTAATGACTATACCAATTAGCAATAATACTTAGAGCCTGCCTAGCAGTGTTAAAAGTCTCTGATATACGACTGCATGAATGCAGGAGATAGAGCAATGCAGGATCATTTGCCGAAAACAACTAAATAACGAATTATTCCTTATTATCGACATGCTTTTCTTACATCAAAATAGATTACTTAATTAAGCGAATTGGGGTTAAACCTGGCGTTAAGTTAACTGCGGTAAAAGTTTCAAAGTTACGAAAGAAGGGATACAGCGCAATGCACAAGCACTTAACCAGAGCATCGGTAGATTGATATAGGTATTGATACAATAAGGAATATAAGCAGGTTCGTGCAAGGAATGTATTTGATAGCTGATAGCTGATAGCTGATAGCTGATAGCTGATAGCTGATAGCTGATAGCTGATAGCCAAAGAATGTTTTACTAAATTATTTAATCAATGATTTTATAAGCTTGTTATTGAGGAAATAACAAGTGGCGGAGTGGACGGGACTCGAACCCGCGACCCCCGGCGTGACAGGCCGGTATTCTAACCAACTGAACTACCACTCCGCAGTGGTATGTGCATGGGGTAATGCACTTACTAATTTTAATCATGATATCAAATGGCGGAGTGGACGGGACTCGAACCCGCGACCCCCGGCGTGACAGGCCGGTATTCTAACCAACTGAACTACCACTCCGCAGAGATATCATTATACTTGTTATTACTTAATTTGTTGGCGGAGTGGACGGGACTCGAACCCGCGACCCCCGGCGTGACAGGCCGGTATTCTAACCAACTGAACTACCACTCCAGCATACAAATTTTGTAATATAACGTTGTTTAAATAGTTGGCGGAGTGGACGGGACTCGAACCCGCGACCCCCGGCGTGACAGGCCGGTATTCTAACCAACTGAACTACCACTCCAGCGCATATTTAAACTGTTATTTTTTCTTATTGGCGGAGTGGACGGGACTCGAACCCGCGACCCCCGGCGTGACAGGCCGGTATTCTAACCAACTGAACTACCACTCCATAATAAGAATATGTTTTACAACCATACGTTGTGTAAGTGTTGGCGGAGTGGACGGGACTCGAACCCGCGACCCCCGGCGTGACAGGCCGGTATTCTAACCAACTGAACTACCACTCCAGCTTTTACTTACAAGTTTTATGAAAATGGCGGAGTGGACGGGACTCGAACCCGCGACCCCCGGCGTGACAGGCCGGTATTCTAACCAACTGAACTACCACTCCATATTTTCGTTGCTGTTTAGGTCTCCCTGACAGCGGCGTGAATAATACGAACCAACCCCTATTTCGTCAAGGGCTTTTTTGTTTTTTTATAGGTTTTTTAGTCATCTGTCATCGAAAGGTTTAAAATTTCACCTGATCTGTCATTTTTTGAGCCATTTTTACCGACTTGATTTTTTTCAGTGTCGGCAACACCACCTTCACTTGTTTTCTTTTTCTTTAAAAAAGGCAGCTTAACTTTAAATTTAATCGGTTTTTTCTGAACAAATATACGAATTAACAACCATCCGAGTAATAAAATGAGCGTATTGCAGCCTACAATTAAACTAATAATTGTTGATGTGGCCATTTTTTCTTCAGCAGGTTCACTCTCAATCATTTTATCTGGTGTAATAATCGTTGCCGGATCAATTTCGGGCACCGCTTCTATGGGTCGTTCTATCTCAAATTTATACGTTGGCAGCGTTGCCATGAATTCACGACCATTAATATTAGTGCCAAAAACAGACAGTTCAACACTATATCTACCCCAATCATAATTTTTAACACTAAGCTGACGTGAGTCTTTAGCAGCGGCATCTATGGTAAACATTTGCTCTTCGTTATTGGGATAGTAGATTTTTCCCTGGATGATGACTGTTTCTGGCTTAACGATACTTGGGTCTATATTTATAGTTAACAGATGCTCGTCTGTGTCTTGCTCTGCTAACGCGACTTCGGTTACAAAAGGTGGCTCGTGCACTTCTATTGTATTTTGCACAATGCGACGCTGCAGCAGAGGTGTTGCCACGTAAAGCTCTGGTGTCCATTCACCCGCAGGAAAATCTAAAGTAAACTCGCCGGTAAACACACCATCTTTAGGGCGCTCATCAAATCCACGTCCATCGTCTTTAAATTCCGCTACTTCTTGAATGCCTGCACCAAAGTTAGCAAAGTTTTCATTGTTGGTACTTACAAAGTCAACATTAAGGCTCACAACATCCCTAAATAGGTTTGTGTTAATTGGCTCACCGTCGTTTAGTATTTTCCCGGTGATTTTTATTGTCTCCCCCCTAAACAACATTGAAGGAAGAGGCTCTGCCTCAAGAGATATTTCGCCTAATACAACTATTCTGCTATCGGGCAAAACACTGCCTATTACTTGCCAAGGACCCGCCATAGGTTTTTTTATGGTAACTAAATCGTAGCTGAGTTCGTCAAACCAATCTAAGTTAGGGTTTTTAACTGAGTCAGTAGCAAAGTACTTACTTCCATCGGGCCGCACTAAAATAACAGCAGGTGCACCTGATTTTCTAAAAAACAGCAGTGTTATTTCATCTATTTTGCTATCTATGCGAAAACGATTATCAAGTAAAGGGATCTCATTTTGATGCCCATCGCGCTTGAGCACTTCTACTTGTTTTACGCCATATGCATTGCCAGTAAATAAACTAGCGGCACATAACGCTGTTACAAAATACATCGTTTTCATTAAATCGCCTTATTCAGCGCGCCATATACATTGGCCGCCTTCTTTATTTACAAGATCTAATCGTGCTTCGTGTGCGCTTTGCTCAGCGTCGCTTGCTCGCAATACAACTAATGGGGCTCTATCGCTATTTAAACGCTTTATACCGCCTTTCTGTTGCTCGCTGCCGTCATCTTTGTTTTGATTCAAATTCAGCTTTGTTTGACCACCCGTCATGGCAAGGTAAACATCGGCTAAAATTTCAGAATCCAGTAGCGCACCGTGAAGTGTTCGCTTTGCGTTATCTACATCGTAACGACGACATAATGCATCAAGATTGTTCTTTTGACCTGGATGCAAGTCACGCGCCATTTTAAGCGTGTCGAGAACTTGACAAAAAGTCTCTGTTTTAGGATAGCCCTGATTAAGTAGTGCAAATTCATTATCCATATGACCAACATCGAACGGTGCGTTATGAATAACTAACTCTGCCCCTTCAATATAGTCGAAAAACTCTTGGGCAATTTGATGAAATAACGGTTTATCACGTAAAAATTCGTTAGTGATACCGTGAACGTCGATTGCTTCTTCTTCACTTGGCCGTTGTGGGTTTATATAAACGTGAAAATTATTGCCTGTTAAACGGCGATTTACTAACTCCACACACCCAATTTCTATAATACGGTGCCCTTGTTTAGGGTCGATGCCGGTGGTTTCTGTATCTAAAACTATTTGTCTACGTGCCATATCGAATTTAGCCTGATTCTGGTATCTTTCTATAATCACTTTATTGTACATAAGATCAAGGTAAAACAGTGCAAAAAACCGTAGAGATTTACACCGATGGCTCATGTTTAGGTAATCCAGGCCCCGGCGGTTATGGTATTTTTATGATTTATAACGGCCACGAAAAAGAAATGAGCCAAGGTTATAAACTCACAACAAATAACCGAATGGAAATGCTCGCGGCTATTGTAGCCCTAGAATCACTCACTCGAGAATGCGAAGTAAACCTAACAACCGATAGCCAATATGTTAAGCAAGGCATTGAATCGTGGATCACTAACTGGAAAAAACGTGGCTGGTTAACATCAGCTAAAAAGCCAGTTAAAAACGTCGATTTATGGAAACGCCTAGATAAAGCCTGTAGCGAGCACAATGTAACTTGGAAGTGGGTTAAAGGGCATAGCGGCAATAAATACAACGAAATAGTTGACGATTTAGCCCGCGATGCCGCTGGCAGTAAAGATTTACTAGAAGATGTAGGCTACCAGCCTTAAATTTATTCTAAGCTAGTTATTATACCAATTTTATTAAAAACATGTTCATTCTATCGCATTAAATAACTCACTAACTGCGTTAAAAATTATTCATATAGAACAACTATATGTCACAATTTTCGCCTTGTTAATGTGCTATTTTCTTAGCGCTATAATAGCTCACTTATTTAATGCAATTGGTATTATTTTTTTGCTCGCACGATTTAAAGTGTTGCTTTGATGTTTGTCTAAGCCCTGCCCCTTTTACTGGTGCAAATTGCGGCCTAGCATGCCACTTAGGTTTTATTGGCGTAAGTGGCGCAACTCTTTTTCGTGCCACCAGCATATAAACACTGCCCATTGGTTTTAAATACTGTTTTGCAAAAGTCCGCCAAAACTCAAATCTTGATAACCTGTTACCTCTTGCCAGTGATGAATAAATAAAACGTTCGTCACTTACAATTTCAAAACCCAATAAATTTAGCCAATCTTTAACCCTCGCAGGGGTAAAAAAGCGCCCCGTCCATGGTAATTTCTGACCACTAAAAGGCAGCATTTGTGCAAGCCCACACAAACTAAACGGGTTAAAACCAGTCACTAGTATATAACCGCCCGGAATAAGCGTGCGATGTGCTTCTCGTAAAATGTGATGTGGGTCTGAATGATACTCTAAGCAGTGGCTTAGTATACAAGCATCAATACTGTGCTCGTAAAATGGCAATTCATCTATGTCAGCGACTACCCCGGTGTAAGGCCCAGGCTCTGCAACACACACCTGGTGTTTAATCGTACTTATACTTGTGTTTAATTCGCCACTTAAATTACCCAACTTAAGCATATGATAGCCAAACATACGCGGAAGCCATTGCTCCATTTTACGTTCAATATCTGTGCGTAAATAATCCCCATGAGGAAACTGCTGCCACGACAGTGGTTTGGGTCCTTCTTGAAAACTAAGGGCTGGTTTCATTTTTTGAGCTCGTTATACTATGCGATAAGTGTCACTTTATAGAGCAATTTACCATGGTGCAAGTCAAAGCAATTAAAGCCTTTTCTGATAATTACATTTGGTGTTTAACTACCGATAACAGTAACCAAGCATGGGTAGTCGATCCAGGTCAAGCACATCCCGTACTAACGTACTTAGCTGAGCACAAACTAACGCTTGGTGGCATTTTAATTACGCATCATCACTACGACCACACTGATGGCGTAGCTGAATTAGTTGACGCCTATCCAGATATATCGGTTTATGGCCCTGCAAATAGTCCATTTAAAGGCGTCACTCACGCACTCACTGATGGACAAAGCATCAGTGTGCTTAATATTAACTTTACTATTTTTGCAACCCCTGGGCACACGCTTGATCATATTTGTTACACAAATGATGAACTTGCTTTTACAGGCGATACATTATTTAGCGGCGGATGTGGGCGCTTATTTGAAGGCACGCCAGAGCAAATGTGGAAATCTTTTAATAAACTAAGAGAGCTGCCTGCAAGCTGTGTTGTGTATTGCACACACGAATACACGCAAGCTAATCTTGCCTTTGCCAAAGCAGTTGAACCACGCAATCCAGAACTCCTTGCGTACAGTAAAAAAGTAGATGAATTACGCAGTAATGATCAAATTTCTCTACCTACCTCTATTGGACAGGAGCTAAAAATAAATCCATTTATGCGTAGCGATTTGCCAACCATTATAGAGTTAGTGCCCGAGAAATTTATCTCGGTTACAAAAAACAATGAACCTTGGGGAAACTTTGCGAGTCTGAGACAGTTCAAAGACAATTTTTAATGCACAAACTAATACTTTAATATTTATTTTATTAGAATCATTAACTTAAGATATAGTGATGATTCTATTTCTGCGTTTTAAAATGTCATTAAGTGGCAATGTTAACTCATAACAGGTAGTATTCGCCGAGTTTTTTACCCGATGTATTGGTATTTATGAATAAATCTCCCCTATTAGTAGCCTTGGCGTTAGCGCTAAGTGGTTGTCAAACACTGACAACTCTAGACTCAGACTCTCAAGTCGCCACGCAAGCAAACCAACAACTCGAAGGCGCAAGTCCTAACGACATTAACAATGCATTGATGGTAAACGCACAATATCAGCAAGTTGACTCTGATGAGCAAGAAGCGCCCGTGTTTGATGATGTGTGGGAGCGAATTCGCTACCAACTTTCTATCGAAATACCGCAAAATCGCCCTGTTGTTACTGAGCGTAATTATTACGCTCGCCACCAAGCCTATTTAGATCGTATTTCTAAACGTGCAGAACCTTACTTACACTTTATTGTTGAAGAAGTAGAAAAGCGCGAAATGCCAATCGAAATTGCACTACTGCCTATTGTAGAAAGCGCATTTGACCCGTTTGGTTATTCTAATCGCAGCGCATCGGGCATTTGGCAGTTTATGCCTGCAACAGGTGAGCGATTCGATTTGAAACAAAACTGGTGGTACGACGGTCGTCGCGACATAGTGCAGTCGACTCGCGCAGCACTTGACTACTTATCGTATTTACATAAAACACTTGAAGGCGATTGGCTTAACGCGATTGCTGCTTATAATTCAGGTGAAGGGCGCTTGATGCGCGCGATTAAAAAGAATCGTAAAAAGCATTTACCTACCGATTTTTGGTCTCTTGATTTACCAAGCGAAACAACAGCCTACGTACCAAAGTTATTAGCACTTGCCGATTTATTAAAACGCTCAGATGATTTTAACGTTACATGGCAACCAGTAATTAATGCACAAGTGGTTGAAGTGGTTGATGTTGGCTCGCAAATAGATTTAGCACTTGCTGCTGATATGGCCGATATGACGCTTACTGAGCTATACAGATTAAACCCTGGTTTTAACCGCTGGGCAACTGATCCTAATGGCCCTCATTCTTTATTATTGCCTGTTGATAAAGCAGAGGAATTTAGCCAAAAACTAGCAAACACTGATGTTAAAAACAGATTACGCTGGCAGCGTTATATTGTGGCTCGAGGCGACAGCTTATCGGTAATTGCCAAAAAGTTTACAACAAGCTCAAGTGCAATCCGATCGCTTAATAAACTCAAATCAAATACGATTAAAGTAGGCCAAGAGTTATTAGTCCCGCTTACTGATGGCGCTATAAATAGCGAGCATTTACCAAAGCAGATGCGTTTAGCTGCTAATAAAGCAACTCGCACAAAGCTTTCGCACACAGTTAAAAGTGGCGACACGTTATGGGATATTAGCCGCGAATATGACGTAACTATGGATGAGTTGGCTAAATGGAATAAACTAAAGAAAAACTCTGTATTGCGCCTAAATCAAAAACTAACTGTGTATAAGTCAGCTAATAAACCACAAGCAACGGCAAGCACCAACCGTACTATTACATACAAAGTACGCCGTGGTGACTCACTTGCACGTATTGCGTCTAAGTTTAATCTAAGCGTTAACGAAATTATTAAGTGGAATAATTTAGCCGGTCAAAAATACTTACAACCTGGCCAAAAGCTAAAACTTAAAGTAGATGTCAGAAGTAGTTAATTTATAAAACTATATTAAAAGCAAAAAGGAGCGCATGCGCTCCTTTTTTAATACCTTAAAGTTAAGGATTAAGCAGGTAGTTTTTCTAGCCATACTTTTAACCAAGGCTCGGTTACTGGCCATGGTTCAAAATCTTCACATGCATCTATTTCTAGGCGGTTGCCCACAGGCTTTGCTTGTAAATCGCGTAGTAGCTCGTCAAAGCTTCGCCCTGCGCCACAAAATGTATCGCCGTAACATCTGTCACCCATTGCAATTACACCAAACGGTTTATCGGTAAGCATTGGGAAAGTGCTATTCATTGCAAAGTACAATCCTGCCAAATTACTCGGTACATCACCTTGGCCTGTTGTGGAGGTAACAATTAAAATATGCGATGCATTTTTTATATCATCAAGTGATGCTTCAGTAATTACTGTAGCAGTATGACCCGCTTGCTCTATTGTGGCTGCAACTTCATCGCTTAAACGCTCTGCACCGCCATTAACGCTGCCTACAAAAATACTAATATGTGCCATTAATAATCCTTTTCTTGCTCTGGCCAACCTAGCTGCTTACATATTTCAAGCATGTCTTCACCTAGTGGCGCTTTAATTGTTATTGATTCATTACTATAAGGGTGCACAAAACTAAGCTCTGTTGCAAATAACATTAAGCGTCTTAGCTCAAAATGATCCCTAAAAAATTGATTATGCTGGTTATCACCGTGATTTACATCACCAATGATAGGCAGTGATAAATGTTTTAAGTGTCTGCGAATTTGATGCTTGCGCCCGGTTTTTGGAAAACACTCAACTAACGAGTAACGCACTGTTGGATACTTACCAATAGGAATAGGCAATGCAGCTTGGTGCAAGCAATTAAACTGGGTTTGCGCTTCTTGCGGTGCTTTATCTTGATCTGCAAACTTATCGGCTATTTTATCAAGTTCTTCTTTAAGCGGTTTATCTAAAAATACTGACTCTGGTGCAAAACCGCGCACTAAGGCTAAATAGCGCTTAGCAATGGTACCTTCAATAAATAGCTGGTTCATATCGCGAGCAGCTTCCGAGCTCAATGCAAACAGTAATACGCCCGACGTAGGTCTATCGAGCCTATGTACTGGAAATACATGTTGCCCTAGCTGGTCGCGCAACATTTGCATAGCAAACTGGGTTTCGTGTTTATCTAAAAACGAGCGATGCACTAATAAACCTGAAGGCTTATTTATAGCCACATAGTTTTCATCTTGATACAAAATAGTCAGCTCGCCATATTCAATAGGCGCTGGACGCTCACTCATTTGGTTCTCCTAAAAAGGTATCAAGGGCTGTTAGTAATTCAATTATTTCATCGCTTCCGGCTTTATTCACAAGTGTCATTTGCGCCATAGGGGCAATAGCAAAGTTACGCGGCAGTGGTTGCCTATGTGTTATTAATTGCTGTATTTTTTCAATAAATACAAACTGTAACCACTGCTCAAACGCCATTGTATCGTGACAAAAAGGAGTATTTGAAAGCAGTGCCTCAGCGTCTATTGGCTCACTTTGCCAAAGCGCGTGTTTTTGTAAAAGTGCCGTTAGCTGCACTAAATAAGTTTGGGTTTGCTGGTACATAACCACCCTCTTTTATATATGTAATGCAATTATACCCTGTTCCCTCATAGGCGGCTATGACGTATAATTAATGTAATTTTGCAGTAAAAACAGTTGAGAAAACAATGAGTGATCAAATAGCTACATTAGGTCAGCTTTTAGATGGTGCGGGTACTCAGTGGCGTGCTTTTGATATTGGCAGGCACATTACTAAGCTTGATAAAAAACAATTTTTAGCTATTGAACAAGCTCAAGTGCCTTACCCTTATCCACTTGCTGGTCATGCATGGCTCGCTATTCAATTTTGGGATACTAAAGCCAGTAAAGAACCGTATGTATGGTTTTTAAAATTTCCACTTGATGAGCAAAGTATGCTGGTAAGTGCTAGTCGCGATCACTTTGCTGATATGGTTATTCAAGCGCTAGGCACTGAAATTACAGGTGAGCAAGCCGATGGAAAACTTGATAATAACCCTTATGTTTTTACACCAAACGCAAATAAATTAGCGGCATTTAACGCCCAAGTAAAAGTACTATTAAAACAGCCTGCATCGCAGTATTACGAGCATGCACAACTGTACTTTAGCGGTAAAATTGGTTTTGATAATTGGCAAAGTGTTGCACTACAGGGTATTGCCGATTTTGCACTACGCTTAGACAGCGATACAAACTTAAGTAATCTGCAAAAAGCATGGGCGCATTTACCTATTGAAGTACTACAACCACTCAGTGCCATGCTTGAACACGTTGAAATACCAACATCAATGAGTGAGTTACTTGTTGATTACACGCAGGGTGCAATTAGTAACAACGACACAGTGGCTATAACCGCAGCACTAAGATCAATTTCAAAAGGTCAAGCTCAAGGGTTATGCGCTCAATTAGTTGATACTGTACTAAGCTCACCAGTGAGGCACGACTCTGACGTGTTACTAACAATAGCTGGGCGGTGTTTTAAGCAATTAGAAAACCCTGAACGCTTACATGTATTTATGGATAATTGCGCGCATCATCAAAAAATTGAAGAATTGTTTCCAAGTATTTTTGCTGACTTAGTTGCAATACCGACTATTCGCCCGCATTTATTAGGCTTATTACGTAAAGAAAATCGTAGCGAAACCCTCGCGCGTGCAATTGGAAGGTTATTCTCTTAAATGGCAAGTTTATGGACGTTCATACTTATTGGTAGTGTAATTTACTTATTTTGGCTTAACCGAAAGGTTGCTGAAGCGGCGAACGTTCATGCTAAACGTCAAAGTGAGCAACTGCAGGTGCAGTTGATGAGTGTTGCATGCACAAAACGCCGCTTTGGTTTTTTAAAGAACGGCAAGCCAGGCATTAAAAGTGAATTTATATTTGAATTTTCAAGCGACGGTGAAAATGCTTATCAAGGTGTGTTAATTATGGAAAATGAGTTTTTGAAAAGTGTGGTTGTTCCACCCCATAAAATATAAAACTTAATATACTTTAAGAGTATGTGTCTTAAATTAATAAATTTAATTCAACACAAAAAACTAAGGCGTAACTAAAGTTACGCCCCAATTGGACTGCATCCTGCTAGATATCCATTATCTTAAATCCGTATTATCATCCCCTGAACGAGTAAACAACCTTGTTTACCCTCACATTGCATCCTGCAATATCCATAGCCACCTTGGCAAACCCACGAAATCTATCGTTTGGCTACATCCGTAGCATCATCCTTGGTAATCCTTTTAAGTAGCTCCTGCCACTTTTGCATCCTGCAATATCCATAGCCATCTTGGCAAACCCACGAAATCTATCGTTTGGCTACGTCCCGTAGCATCATCCCTGGTAATTCTTTAAAGTAGCTCCTGCCACTTTTGCATCCTGCAATGTCCACTTGCCATCTTGGCTGTCCTGCGTAAACTAACGCTCCTGCTACTTCCTGTAGCGTCATCCGTGATTATCCTAAAGTAACTCCTAGCTACTAAGTGCTTCATGCACTTCCTTATTCTTCCTTGTATCCGTTTTAGCTTGTCCTTTATGCTTCCTGCTAGCGTCTGCTATGTTGCCTATTCCGTATCCTTGGCAGTAACTCAATCATTGAGCTATGTCGTCTTGACAATGAGAAGTTTAAAGCAATCAGGGGGGAGAAATAGGACTTAACATTAAATAAATAAACGTCACAAAAATGAAAAAACAAAATAAACACTGCAGAACAATAACTTAGAACAAAAAAGGCTACTTATTAGTAACCTTTAAGTGACAATGCTTACGATGGTGTGAGATATATCTCACGGTCTTATGTCCGTTTGGGCGCATTGGCTTACATTATAATTTTAAATAGCTGGCTCGATTATTGATTTAAACAGTAACTCGCCCTCTACTTGGTTAAAAGTAAGGTGTTTAAATGCTTCAAATTTTTCAGTTTTAAAAAATTCAATGTGCTCCTTACGTGTTACAAATACAGCCATCCCTGTTGACTCAGCGTTACATTTAACTAAGTCGTCAAGCCCGCGTAGTAAGTAACGACCAAAGCCTTGTCCATGAAAATGTGGGTCTACGGCAATAAAAGCTAAAAAATAGTAATTGCCTTTTTGTTTAAGGGCGTCTCTAATTGTTTGTTCTTTATCTATTAATTGATTTGTTTGTAAGTAGCCCGCACTCAGCATTAATTTTAAACGCCAGTGCCAATAACGCTGCGCTTGTAATTGGCTATTAGATTCAAATACACACGCTACTGCTTTTAATTTATCGTTGCGGTATAAACCAATTAATGGCTGTTTTTCTTGCCAAAAACTACTGAGCTCTTCGCGAATTAATGATCGTAATTTTTTTTCGTAAACTGATTTATTTTCGTCATTGTAGCTAAGCATGTTTAGTAATACAGGATCGTCATGATAAGCCTGATAAATTAGGCTTGCTGCAGTACTAATATCTTCTGCAGCTAAATACTGTACGCTGAACGTATCAACTGGTGTGGTTACACTCATTGTATTTCCTTTATTATTTTAGCTATAGGCTGTTTAACTTTAAACCTAACTATATACCTAAAATTATTAACCGTAAATTCAGCGAGAGTTTAACTAGCAGGAGGTACAGTTAGGTACTAGTATGAATTTTCATTCATTTAAAGGAGCAATATCATGGATACGACAAAACACGACATTAACACACTTTTTGCACAGCTTGGATTACCAAATAGTGATGAGCAAATAGATGCATTTATTGCCTCACATGAATTAGAAGACACAACATTACTCCAAGAAGCTTCTTTTTGGGATGAGGCACAACAGCACTTTTTAGCTGAATCCCTTGCACAAGACGGAGATTGGAGTGAAGTAATTGACGAGTTAGATGTACGCATTCGTCAAAGTAAGTAATTTTATTTAATGTACCCTCCCTTATTTATTGCTAACATAGCATCTGCGCAGCATTTATATGCTGCGTATTTATTTTATTAAAGAGTTATATATCTAATGAATTCAGTTGTATTTGATGCAATCAAAGCCCTTCTCGATGAAGGCAAAACCCCTACTGTAGCACTAACTAAAAGCCGTTTGGCGCAACCGGTTCCAATGCCGATGATTATTGCAGCAGTAAGCCAATATAAAAACAATCCTGATTCAATTAATAACTTCATGAGAAACCCACAGCAGTCAGATAATACTGAGCTTAAAACAAGTCAATTAGATAGAATTGAGCAAAAACTCGATAAACTTCTTGCGCTGCTAGAACAAAAATAATTTGAGACTATAAATGTTCGTTGTTGATTTAACTTTTGATTGCTACCAAGACACCACCCTAGAACAAGCCGAACAAGCAATAAATCGCTTAGTAAATGCACTGCGTTTTAATGGTCAAATAATGGGGGAAGAGTTTCCAACCGTTTTAAAAGATGGATTTTTTATTACCCGCGTAATGTGCCCTACTGAAGATGCAATGCACCCGCTAAATAACAGCCCGTTTGTTAAGCACAGTATCGAAAAGTTACATAGTGCTGGGCTACTTGCGCCAAAAGTAAAAGTGATTGGACAAGATATTCACTCCAACGGTGCTGATTGCTGCAAAGAACCATCAAGTTATATTTTATATACAACCTATGTGCATACGTGCAGCCCGCTTTATTGTGGTGATGACTTTTTGCCTGTGCCGCTATTTCGTATTCCGGCAATTGCTAATGGTGACTATAAAACGCTTATAAAATGGCAAGAAGATTGGCAAGCATGCGATCAAATTCAAATTAATGGCGCAACCCGTTGTGAGTTTCCGGCGCTTGAAGAAATATCGAGTATTCAAAGCGACCTGTATAGACGTGGAAAAGACATAACAAAGCGAATTAGTTTTTTAACTAAAAAGCCAACCTACTATTATTTATACCGTGTAGGCGGCGTAGATAAAGCGTCTGAACTTGAACGAAAATGCCCTAGTTGTAATGGCGACTGGAAATTACCTGAATCGTGGTTTGGGTTATTCGACTTTAGGTGTGAGCCATGTGGCTTAGTGTCTAATATATCGTGGGATTTTCAATAACCACTTTAATGAGCGCTTATAATCAGCTTAGTGATGACGCTAAGCTGATTTATTAAATACGTTTTAAACCTCTAATGCCTTTAAAAAAGCATTAATGTTAGGTGCAAGTACATGGTGTGTTTTTTTGCCGACAAACTCTAAACATACTTCACCAGTGTGCACCAATACACTTACTAGTAAATCATCTTGATCTGTTAAACCAATAAATACTGTTTCTGGCTGCTTGAGCTTGCGTTTCATTAAAACGTGGCCCGTTATATTTTGCTGTAGCAAATTAAAGTCTTCTTCGTTCCATGCTTGTAGTAATTCAACTTGATGCCCATCAATACTTGCTAAAATACTTCCACCGTACATATGTCCGTATAGCTCGCTAAGCTCTTTTGGGAAATTAAGCTCAAGTGCACTGGCTAAATCATTAAGCGAACCTGCAGGTTGCTGACGCGCGCCCTGCCATTGAATGTTTCCTTGCTCGTCAACCTCACCAACTTCACATGGGCTTGGCCATTGCTCGTCGTGCGCAATAAGTGGGTACTTTGTAGTGTTTTTAAGGGTATTTTCGCTAAATGTTTGATGAAGTTGTTCTATAAGCAATGCAACAGACATACTGTGAAACTCATTTAAATTAGATATAATGTCCCTATTGTAACTATTTAAGAGCAAACATGACAGATTACAGCAATTCTCCAGACCTTAAAGGTAGCGTATTAGGCCAATCTACTGAGTATGTAGATGTGTACACGCCAAGCTTGCTTTTCCCTATTGCGCGCAAACTAAATCGTGATGCTTTAAATATTGACGAAGCAGAGCTTCCATTTAAAGGCCAAGACATTTGGACAGGTTACGAGCTTTCATGGCTAAACAATAAAGGTAAACCGCAAGTTGCCGTAGCCTTATTTACCTTTGAATGCCAAAGCAGCCATATTATTGAGTCAAAGTCGTTTAAACTTTATTTAAATAGCTTTAACCAAACCCGATTTGAAAGCATTGATGTAGTAAAACAGCATTTAATTGATGATTTATCAAACGCAGTTAACAGCCCTGTCAAAGTGACTTTATATAATCCTGATGATTACAATTGCTTACCGTGTACAGCGCTGCCTGGTGAATGTATTGATGATTTAGATATTGAAATTAATAATTACGATATTGATGCTAATTCACTTAAAGCAAAAAGTGATGAAGTAGTTACTGAAACGCTCTACAGCCATTTACTTAAATCGAACTGTTTAATTACCTCCCAGCCTGACTGGGCAAGTGTAATTATACGATACACAGGCGAGCAAATATGTCGCGAATCGTTATTGCGTTACTTAATTTCATTCAGAACACATAACGAATTTCATGAGCAGTGTGTTGAACGTATTTATAGCGATTTAACAACACAACTTAATATTAAAGAGTTAGAGGTTTACGCGCGTTATACTCGTCGCGGCGGGCTTGATATAAACCCGTATCGCTCTACACATTATAACGATACGCCATTTGCAGTTAAAATTAATCGTCAGTAGGTTATTTTAAACTGGAATATGAGTATAAAAAAAAGGAGCCAAGGCTCTAATGCCAGTCAGTTAAGCTGACTGGCATCTTTCTTTTTATGGGGATACTTAGATGGTTTTGGCTTAACCCATCGGGGATATCTTCTATCCTCTCGTCTAGCTGGAAGCTTAAATAAGACCAGTGTATCGAGTAAGTGCTGCCAGTGTATTGGAATGTTCCCTGGGCTCATTATAGATACTGACGAGAAATACTGAATGACAGCCATCGAACTGCTAGAGAAACTAAGCTGGTTAGGCCATATCCCTGTGACTGTCGCCGCCATCGTCATTATTCTTCGTATTAAATTATAGGCGAGTAACACGGCCCATAGCTCCTGACGCACCATGTCTGGACGCTTACTTCTTAAATGGTATGCGCTATCAAGCATGGTTTGTTTGATTTCTCTAAACCCAAGTTCTATCTCCCAACGATGACAATATAATTCAACAATTTCATTACCTGGATAACGCAATCTATCCGTCATCGAGGTTAATATACGGTAGCTTTTGCCCTTTATTGTTTTGCTGATTAATCTCGCTTTAATTGTTTCAGGAACATCGGGAAAGTTTTTTTGTGCATGCTTTGTGGTTTTCAATTCAATGATATGGTCATTTTTACCTGCGCTGGAGATGATTTCATACTGTAAGTCGGGCCTTGCTGGTATCAGCCAGTGCCTCATCTCCCCAGTTTGATGCCAA
>NZ_JWIG01000018.1 GCF_000814675.1 Pseudoalteromonas distincta
ACGGAATGTAACTTGATAGAATTCATTGAGTATCGTTTTGTGGAAGCGTTCGCAGATACCATTTGTTTGCGGTGACATAGCTTTGGTTTTTGTATGATCGATATCATTAATAGCCAGATATAACTGGTAATCATGATGTTCGACTTTGCCACAATATTCAGTGCCTCTATCGGTTAGAATACGTAGCATGGGAAGCTCGTACTGTTCGAAGTACGGCAGTACTTTGTCGTTGAGTATGTCAGCCGCAGTAATTGGCGTTTTCGTGGTGTAGAGCTTAGCGAACGCTACTTTGCTGTATGTATCAACGAAGGTTTGTTGGTAGATACGCCCAACGCCTTTGAGATTACCCACGTAAAATGTATCTTGAGAGCCTAGATAACCTGGGTGAGCCGTTTCAATTTCACCACACGCTTCGTCATCATGTTTTTTCTTTTCAAGCGCAGCTACTTGAGCGTCGGTGAGAATAATACCTTCGTTAGCAACTTTATTTTCTAGTGCCTTGAGACGCTTTTTGAAGTTCTCTAGGTCATGACGTAGCCATATTGAACGAACACCGCTGCCAGAAACGAATACGCCTTGTTTTCTGAGTTCATTACTCGTTCTGTGTTGGCCATGAGCTGGATAATCGACAGCGTATTTAATGACGGCTTGTTCAGTTGCTTCATCAACTCTATTTTTTAAGTTTGGCGCTCTACGACTTTTATCAATTAACGCATCAAGTCCACCGTCTTCGACGAGTTCTTGATATCGATAAAATGTATCACGGGATACGCCCATCACTTTGCAGGCTCTTGATACGTTGCCAAGTTCTTCTGCAAGATTAAGTAAACCCGCTTTGTGTTTAATAATTGGATTGTTAGTATATAGCATGAGAGTTACCTCTTATATGTTTTGATTTAAAGATTCGACACCTTTTATCAAAACGGGTAACTCTCACTTTTTCAAGTTGATGTGTCAGATCTTGTCTGAACTAATACAACTAAGTCACACGTTAATTCATCCATGCCCGCGCGTGGTGGATCAACTAATATGGTTTGGCAGTCATAGCTTTTTAAATCAATCCCTTCTAAACGCGAAAAAGTACGCTCGCCATTCATTGCTTGAGTAAACTCTTCACTCGACATACGAATAATATCTAAGTTTTCTACGTTGTTTTTAGCAATGTTGTATTGAGCAGAGTGAACAGATGATTTTGATATTTCCGTCGCTAATACTTTATTAAAACAGCCCGCTAGTGCAATTGAAAAGTTACCGTTACCGCAATACAGTTCTAGTAAATCATTTTTAAGTGGTTTACATAAATCTTGTGCCCACTCCAGCATATTAATATTTACTTTTGCATTAGGCTGAGTAAAGCTATTTTCTACTTGTTGATAAATAAGCTCTTGCCCATTAACTGTTAAACGTTCAGTTACAAAGTCATCACCTAGTACTTCTTTTTGTTTGCGAGCTCGGCCTATAAAGTCAATTTTGTATTTACTGCTAAGCTTTTCTTTCAGTGCTTTAATTTCACTTAACCATTCATCATCCAGTGGTTTGTGATAAAGCAAGCTTACTAAAATTTCACCGCTTAGCGTTGATAGGTAATCGATTTGAAATAACTTACGGCGTAATATTTCACAAGGCTTAAGATGCTCAATCATCACCTGCATTATTTCACCTACTAGAGGCGCTGCTGGGTCAAATGTATCAACACGGATTTTTTCTTTTGTTTGTTGATCAAACATAATGTGAAACAGATCATCACCGTCGTGCCATACTCTAAATTCAGCACGTTGGCGGTAGTTAGTTGGCTCTGAGCTAAATACTTCTAGTTGCTCCACACCAAAACGTTGAAACTGCGTACTAATGCGCTGCTCTTTTTCACTTAACTGCGCTTGGTACTGTGTGGTATCTATTTTAATAACTGCCATTAACGCTACTACCTTATCTAAGATCTGTTTATCGGCGCTATTGTAGGGAGCGCTGCGTATTTGTCTAGTTTTGGCTAGCATTTATGCTGTTTTATTGAACATTGTACTTTAGTTTTTGTTGTTATAGCCGATAATAAACTACGCACGCTTAGGAGACGAATCATGAAAATAGGTAATTATGGCTTTACGCCAAACAACAACATCAATAAATTCAATAATAAAGCTGATATACAGCAACCTACAATTACGTCTCCTCAAGATAGCTATCAACAACGAGGCCGAGAGTTGGCCGCAAAGGTGCTTGGCGATAAAATGGCTGAGCAGCTTGGATTACCTATCGCAGAAAAAAAAGCAGATAAACCACTATTTGATTTTGATGAAATAGTAAAAAACGTACTCGATTTTGTAAGTAGTGCTGTAAATAAAGCAAAAGCTAACGGCGCTGATGATGAAAAGCTCAAAGATATGCTAGGCGATGCGCGCAAAGGAGTCCAAATAGGGATTGATGACGCTGTTGATGAACTCAAAGGTACTGGCGTATTTAATGATGACATGGAAGAGGGCATTAATAAGTCCAAAGAGGGAATTTACAATGGGCTGGATAAGTTTGAAGAGTCGTTATTTAACCCACAACCTGCCAGCGTAAATATAAGCCAGGCCCAATACGTCAGTATGACGAGTAATGCAGAATATAAATTTACAACCGCAGAAGGCGATGAGGTAAGTATTAGCTTTTCTGATGCATTTGAATCTCAATCGGCAAGTGGCTATCAGCAAAATAGTAATAGTGAGTCGTTTGCAAGCTCATCATCGCAATCTCGACAGGTATCATTTTCGATGTCGGTAAATGGTGACTTAAATGAGCAAGAGCAAGAAGCTATTAATGCGATGATGGAAGACTTACAAGATTTAAGTAAAACCTTTTTTGGTGGTGATTTAGATGAAGCATTTGAACAAGCGCAAGAGCTGAGTTTAGACAACGAACAGCTGGTGGCTTTTTCTATGGATTTACGCCAAACAAAAACAATAGCAACAGTTAAAAGCTATGAAGAATATAGACCAGCACCAGAAAAACAAGTAGCAGAGGGTTTAGCCCCTTTTAATGACGACCTTAAAAATGCTTTTGAAAAAGCGGGTGAGCTTGGATTACAAAATCAGCTAGCTGGCATTCTCCAATGGTTAAATCAAGATCAGGAACAAATAGATAAGTTAGTAGATTATACAAAGTCTATGTTCGAAAACCTTAATCAGTTAAATTCAGCAGCCGACAGGCTTACTGATTTAGAAGCCACGCAAAGTTAAACTACTTTCTTTTATAAAAACCTCATGGCAAACTGCCGATCTTAAAGTAAAGTAGGAACGGTAGTTTGTCAGCGCATATAATGGTCTTTGATTCAGGTATTGGTGGAACTACTGTACTTGAACATATCAAGCAAAGTATCCCCAATGCTCAGTACAGCTATTTTATGGATAATGCATTACTACCTTATGGTGCTCAGTCCCAACAAACTATAATTAACCGGTTATGTTCACTTATTCATTTCATCAAAGCCAACACGCTTAACGTCGATTTAATTGTAATAGCGTGTAATACAGCTTCTACATCTGCACTCAGCGCTGTTCGCCAAATTACGGATATTCCTATTGTAGGTGTTGTGCCAGCAATAAAGCCTGCGGCAGAATTAACACGCTCAAATCATATTGGCTTGTTAGCCACACCGGCAACGGTCGCCAGTTCATACACAAAAACATTAATTGCTGAACATGCACGTAATGTGATCGTTAATCTGTATAGCAGTGTTGAATTAGTAACGTTAGCTGAGGAATGCTTTTTTACAGGCTCTTTAGATACAAATAAGTTGTATCAAGTACTTGATGAACTACATATAGATAAAACTATAGATGTACTTGTACTAGGGTGTACGCACTTTCCGATATTAGCAGGGCCGATTAGTCAGTACTTTGAAGGGAATGTAAAATTACTTGATTCAGGTGTAGCGATAGCAAATAGAGTCAACTTCCTACTTAACCAACTTAACTTATGTGTGGATAAACAAACAGACATAAAAAAGCCGCTGCAATATTATGCAACGGCTGATGTGTTTAGCAATAAGCTAGCGGTAAAGCTAGTTACACTGACTGATCCGTCTCAGTACGTAGAGCATTAGAATCATCTTCTTGTTTTTGTTTTGCTTCACGTACCTTTAAAGTACGTTGTTGGAACTCGCTATCGTTCAAGTTAGCAATTGCATTGTCTGCATCAGCTTGCGCCATTTCAACAAAACCAAAGCCACGACGTTTGCCAGTATTCTTATCCTTTAATAAACGAACATTGAATACTTTGCCTTGTTCTTCAAATAATGCACGAACCACACCTTCGTTTGCACGATAAGGAAGGTTACCAACATAAAGCGTTTTTGTTTTAACTTCAGCTTCTTCAGTCACATCAGATGATATTGCAGCAATAGCAATCGCACCTATTAATAAACCAGCACCAAATAGTAATGCAGGGTTTAAAGCTAAGCCGCCTAAAGCAAACTCAACAACAACAAAACCAACTACAGCAAGAATAACAGAGAAGATAAAAGATTTTTGATCGGGTAATTTCATTTTAGATCTACCAATAAACAGGAAATAAACATTAATTTAACATTGTGAACTTGCTATCTTAACGCCTAAATCAAACATAGCAATGATATTTGTATTAAATAATAAATAAGAGCATAAAAAAGCATCATCTTAGACGGGTTTTCATGTGGTTTTACGTGGTTTTGTTCTATTTTTGTTCGAACAGTAAAAAGATCTAAAAAAAGGGTTGATCTGTTTTCGGATCTCCCTATAATGCGACCCCACTGAGACGGGAAACGCCAACGCATAGCGAGGCACGAACTACTCAGAGAGTTAAATAAAACTTCGGTTTTAAATTGTCGAAAGAAAGTTTAAAACAAAGTGTTGACTCGAAAAATAAAGGGTGTATTATTCGCATCCCTTGAGACGCTAAAGCGACTCAAAACGTTCTTTAACAATATAAAGCAATCATCTGTGTGGGCACTCGTACAGATTGAGTTCTAACAGCCAACCTACTTAGGTAGCGAGGCAAAAAAATTAGAGTCTCAATTGAAAACTGAGTGACCAACAGAATAGTTATTTCGGTAACTATTCGGCACAGTCAATTCAATATCGAAAGATATTAAAAAATTCAGAATTCATTGAGCTGTCGAAAGACATAAAACTTTTTAATTGAAGAGTTTGATCATGGCTCAGATTGAACGCTGGCGGCAGGCCTAACACATGCAAGTCGAGCGGTAACAGAAAGTAGCTTGCTACTTTGCTGACGAGCGGCGGACGGGTGAGTAATGCTTGGGAACATGCCTTGAGGTGGGGGACAACAGTTGGAAACGACTGCTAATACCGCATAATGTCTACGGACCAAAGGGGGCTTCGGCTCTCGCCTTTAGATTGGCCCAAGTGGGATTAGCTAGTTGGTGAGGTAATGGCTCACCAAGGCGACGATCCCTAGCTGGTTTGAGAGGATGATCAGCCACACTGGGACTGAGACACGGCCCAGACTCCTACGGGAGGCAGCAGTGGGGAATATTGCACAATGGGCGCAAGCCTGATGCAGCCATGCCGCGTGTGTGAAGAAGGCCTTCGGGTTGTAAAGCACTTTCAGTCAGGAGGAAAGGTTAACGGTTAATACCCGTTAGCTGTGACGTTACTGACAGAAGAAGCACCGGCTAACTCCGTGCCAGCAGCCGCGGTAATACGGAGGGTGCGAGCGTTAATCGGAATTACTGGGCGTAAAGCGTACGCAGGCGG
>NZ_JWIG01000019.1 GCF_000814675.1 Pseudoalteromonas distincta
ATTCTCACCGACGCTCAAGTAGCTGCGCTTGAAAAGAAAAAACATGATGACGAAGCGTGTGGTGAAATTGAAACGGCTCACCCAGGTTATCTAGGCTCTCAAGATACATTTTACGTGGGTAATCTCAAAGGCGTTGGGCGTATCTACCAACAAACCTTCGTTGATACATACAGCAAAGTAGCGTTCGCTAAGCTCTACACCACGAAAACGCCAATTACTGCGGCTGACATACTCAACGACAAAGTACTGCCGTACTTCGAACAGTACGAGCTTCCCATGCTACGTATTCTAACCGATAGAGGCACTGAATATTGTGGCAAAGTCGAACATCATGATTACCAGTTATATCTGGCTATTAATGATATCGATCATACAAAAACCAAAGCTATGTCACCGCAAACAAATGGTATCTGCGAACGCTTCCACAAAACGATACTCAATGAATTCTATCAAGTTACATTCCGTAAAAAGCTATATAGCTCATTAGCGGAATTGCAAAAGGATCTGGACGAATGGATGATTTATTACAATAATGACCGAACTCATCAAGGAAAAATATGCTGTGGCAGAACGCCATTAGAAACTTTATTAGATGGAAAATTGATCTGGGCTGAGAAAAATTTAGCTCAAATCTAGACTGACAGTCACCGATTAAAAAACGGGTAACTGTCGGATCAAGTCTGAGCTAGTACAACTTAGTGGCTAATTACGAAAACATAATTTATATATCCTGTAATCCTGAAACTCTTGAGCGTGACCTTGATCACTTAACACGTACGCATAACGTTAAGCGCTTTGCTATATTTGATCAGTTCCCTTATACGCATCACATTGAGTCGGGCGTTTTCTTACAGCGCAAATAAATACGCTCAGTAAACGTTAACCATAAAAAAAGCTCCTTAAGGAGCTTTTTTTTGTTTTAGCTAAACTTACTTGTTAGCTAAGTAATTTATTAATTTGCTAATGTCTTCAGGTTTAGTAATACCCGACTCACGACCTAGGTTTAATTTGTACTTACCATTTACAATAAAGGTAGGTACGCCACGTAGTGCACCTTTTTCTTTAAAGTAGTCTTGATCGCGTTTCATTTTAGAGCTCAGTGTACGTACCGAGAAGCTTTTAAACAGCTTATCAAACTTATCACCATCAACGCCCTGCGCTACAAATATATCTTTTACATCTGCAAGCTCATTAAATTTAGCGCGCTTTGTATGGATATGATTAAAGATTGCAGAAATAATCTGATCTTTTTGTGGAAGCACTTCAGCTGTCGCCAGTGCTTGGCTCATCATCTGTTGGTTTTCTGGGTCACGTACACCTACAAAATCAACATGGCTCTTTTTAAATTTAACGTTTTTATCAAGCTTAGGCTTAAACTCACCAATTAGTGCTTCCATGTTATTACATGCAGGGCAGTAAAATGAGAAAAACTCTTTAACCTCTGGCTTTTTAGTTGCACGCTCAGAAACTACGTCGTAATGCACGCCTTCTTCATACGTTGCTGCAAAGCTTGTTGCTGCCATAGGAAGTAATATTGCAAGCAAACCTGCTTTAACTAATTTAATCATTATTATACTCCGAAATTTATAGTGCTAATAAAAACGCTACTAACTCATCAAGTTCTTTTTGATTTTTGATGGTGTTGAGGTTTATTTTATATTTATCGTTAACAATAAAAGTAGGTACACCTGTAAGTGCGCCTAATTTTGAATATTTATTCTGTTTGTTTTGCATTGCTTGCTCAGCTGAAATAACAGGCATGCTTGCAATCTCTTGATCAAATGTTGCGCTATCAATACCATTTACTTCAAGTAATTTTTTAACGTCTTTCATTTCAGTTAATGGTGCACGTTGAACATGGATACTTTTAAATATTTGATCGCTAATACTTTGCGCCTGACCATGCTGCTTAGCAATTAAGTAGGCAAAGCTTAAATTACTTTGTGCTTGTGGTGACACGCCACCTAAAAAGTTAACGTGGTTTTTAATAAACTCAGCGCCTTCTGGCAAGCCTTTTTCAATTGCTTTTGCTACTGGTTCAAACTTAAAGCAATGTGGACAGTAAAATGAGAAAAACTCGGTTACTTGCGGTGACTTGCTTTTGTCTACATCTATAACAGTGTATTGATTATCAACTTCAAACTGTGCAGCAAGTGCTGCAAATGGTAAACATAAAAGTAATAAACTCAGTTTTAATTTTTTAAGCATTTGTATCTCGTTATACTTGTCTTTAAATAAAATATTACGGCAATAACTTTAACGGTGCTTCTTGCAATGCTGCAAGTTGCTCTTTCAGTGCTAAAATTTGTTGCTCCCAGTATTTGTCATCAGCAAACCATGTAAAGTTCCGCACAAAAGCAGGATCACTCCATCGTTTAGCTACCCATCCCATATAATGAATAATACGCATTGCTCGCAGCGGTTCAATTAATTTGAGTTGAGAGTGATCAAAATCACAAAACTCTTCATACGCATTTACAAGGGTGTCTAACTGTAACAGTTGCGTCGCTCTATCGCCACTGAGCATCATCCATAAATCTTGGATTGCAGGACCTTGGCGGCTGTCGTCTAAATCAACAAACATTAGCGCATCACCTGCCCATAAAATATTACCTACGTGGCAGTCACCATGTAAGCGAATACTTTGCACATCTTTATACTGTTTTTGCGCCTGCTCTATCACTAAATCTAAAATAGTATAAAAGGCAGTATTTATTCCCATGGGCACTAAGTTACTTTTTTGAAGATGAACTTTGGCTGTATGCAAATACTCCTCGCAAGTAACTGTTGGTCTATAAGTAAAAGGTTTTGTTTTAGCTACTTGGTGCATTCGGCCAATTAATCGCCCCATTACATCAAGCTGATCTAAATTATCAACCTCAAATAAACGCCCGCCTACACTTGGAAACAACACAAACAAATACCCTTCGTGTTCAAACAAGCTTTGTCCATTATATAAAATAGGGGCAACAACGGGTACTTCTGCATCCGCTAGTTCAAATGCAAAGTCATGCTCTTCTTGAATTTGCTCTTTACTCCATCGCTCTGGGCGATAAAACTTCACTACGTAACGCAGGCCATCATCCGCTTTAAATTGGTACACTCTGTTTTCATAGCTATTGAGCGCTAATAAACCAGATTCGGCGTACACACCTACGCTTTCTATTGCATCGAGTATTAGGTCTGGTGTTAAGTCAATAAAACTAAATTTACTCATACTCTTCTTATATAAAATAAAAGCGGGTTATATACCCGCTTTTGTTAATTGCTATATCAACTTACCTAATTAAGGTAAGTTGCGATTATCGCGCTTTAAAAAAGTTACTCGACTGCGATATTGTCTCATCCGGCTCATCTACCGGTGAAAGCACAAAGTTAAACTCAGTCATCGGCGCCTTCAAATCATAAGGGTCCATTACAAGTGACAATGGTACGTTATGAGATTCCCCTGCCTGCACAGTAAATGACTGCTTACCAATATACTTAAAGTTATCTAACCCTTGTACTTTAATATTAAAGGTTTGCTCGTACTGCGCTTTATTAATTACCTTTAATGTATAGGTGTTCTCTACTAAACCATCAAAATCGACACGATATAATTGGTTTCGGTCACGAATAATATCAAAGTCCATTGTTTTACGCAGTGCTATATTAGCGACAAGCGCTCCCGTAAGCACAACAAGTATGACCGTATAACCAATAATTTTAGCTCGCAGTGGATTCGTTTTATTTTCTGGGGTTTCGAGATTTCGCTCTGTCGTATATGAAATAAGCCCACGCGGGTATTCCATTTTATCCATTACGCCATCACACGCATCAATACATGCACCACAGTTGATACACTCAGCTTGTAGCCCATTTCTAATATCAATACCTGTTGGGCACACTTGAACGCATAAGTTACAATCTATACAGTCGCCTAACTCTAAATCTTTATGGTCTACTTTACGTGAACGAGGACCACGGCTTTCACCTCGGCTTTCGTCGTACGTTACGGTGTATGTGTCTTTATCAAACATAGCTGATTGAAAACGAGAGTAAGGACAGATGTGTAAACACATAATTTCTCGCATCCAACCGGCATTACCATAGGTACACGCAGCAAAGAAAATAATACTGACTAGTGCATAACCGCCTACATCAAACGTTACAAAGTCAGGGAGTAACTCCCTTATTGGCGTAAAGTAACCCACAAAAGAAATAGCGGTATACAACGAAAACAATACCCAACTAGTATGCTTTGCCGTCTTACGCCAAAACTTATCAAAATTCATGGGTCGTTGATCGAGTTTTTTACGTTGATTAGCCGTGCCTTCAAGCTTTTCTTCGAACCAAATAAAAATAAAAGTCCAAACAGTTTGCGGACATGTGTAGCCACACCACACCCGTCCATAGAAGGTGGTCACTAAAAACAACGCAAATGCTGCCAACATAAAGATAAACGCTAATATAGTAAAATCTTGAGGCCATAGCGTTAAACCAAAAATATTGTATTTTTGGCCAATTAGATCAAACAGCACAGCTTGCTGGCCATTAAAATTAATCCAAGGTAGTAACATAAACGCAAGCAGGCCTAAGAAGCCAATGCGCTGTCTAAGTAATTGATGTAGGCCTTTTACAGCACGCACATAAATACGATTTCGGGGATTGAACCTATCATCTTGACGGCTTAAATCCGGTTTTTGGATTTTCACCTCTACAGGGATATTCTTTACTTTAATTTGCTTGTCCATCGAAGTTCCTCAACGCCGCTTGGAAATAAAAATCCAGCAATACTCAAGTACTCTATACTTAAAGTTAGCAAGTTACTTGCTAGGCATATTTACTTTAATAAATTGCCTTCTCGAATACTTTCAGATATTTCAGAAATATCTGACTGCTGTTAAGCATTATAACAATGTTGGTTAAAATTACTGGCATAGATTGCTAATAATTTATTCATCCCAGTTACTTGCTTTTAAAATGCAGTTTATTACACTGCATGGTAATTCAACCCTACTTAGATCAAGGTTTACGTATCCATGAAAAAATTTATTATTTTGGTAGTTGTGATCCTTGCCTTTTTTACAATCGATCACCCACTTATAAAAGAACCTCGCGAAAGGTTACTAGGTGAAGGCATTGGCTTTTTAAGTGATGCAAGTAAGGTCAACAGAAGCCCAGCTGCAAATATGGCTAAAAATAGGATCAGCAGTCAACTTAAACTATCTGAATCTGAAGATGAGTATGTAGAAAAAACGTTTACAACAGATGACTCTGTTCAGTTATTTCACCTACGCTATTGTCGTGAGCGTGACTTAAACCTTTATTTTTATGACGACCGTTTAAATACGGTATGTAAAATAGTGACTGAAGCATTAGAGCAAAAGCGAGCAAAGTAGTGGATTTTTCAGGATTAAATAAGAAAGCAAGCGACTCATTTCATAAGCAGCGCAATATGCTCAAGCAATTAGCGCAAGGCAAAACATTAAAGTGTGAGAAGTGTAATGGGGTTTTAACACTTGATTTAGCCACCAGCGAGCCTGGTAAAGGCATAGTAAAGTGCAAACAAGGCTGTACGGATATTATATTAGAGCTAGGCACTTAGATTAAACTAAGCGCCTAGTATTAATAATTACTCTTCCCAACTCTCGTCGGTTATCAAGCCGCTATTAATTGCGACCACTTCAATTAGTTCAGCAAACCCTAATGCAAAGTCACCCATAGATTCATACTGATACTGACACAAAGCTTCTATTGTCATGTTATTTTGTTTGGCAATCTGAGCTATTGCTAGTTGGTCGAGTGCAAAAAAGCTTAGTGTGCTTAACGCACTTTCTAATGCTTGTTTAAAATCAACGTCTAATTGCGGTGCATTTAACAAAGGTTCTGCATAAGCTTTCGTTGCAACTAAGAAGCCTTTACTCCACGACTTACAAAATTCAGCATCAAATGTGTCTGGTAATTTATATCCAGTTTCGAACACCTGCTCACTAATTTTGTGATAAAGCGCCATAAACAAAAAAAGCATTTCTTCATCTAAATCATTAGCTGTGTTTGGCAATATTTGCTCAAGCCACTCATGTACATCTAATGGGTTGGGCGAACAAATTACACCAAATAAATAGCCTTGGCTTTGTACAAGGGTCATTGCTTGAGATTGGGTATTTAAAAATGAGCTGAGCTGCTTTGCGTGCAGCTCAGTAAATTGGGGTATTTGCATTAAAACTCTTTATATTAAAACATTAAAAGTTGAGCGGGTAGCGACCTTGGTTATCTGGTCGGCCTAAAAACTTAACCGCATCATGTACATCTTTAGGTAAGCTGGCATCTGGTTTTACATAACCTGCCACTCTAAAGTCGAAATTAGCTTTAAGTGTAGCATCTGCCTCAAGGCCAAGCGTATTATCTGGGTCAATTAATATAGCAACATCACCCGACTTACAGCTTAACTTACCAGCTAGAGGTCCAATATTAAACCATCCATTTAAACCTTGAACATCAATATCAGGGCTCGCTATTTCACCTTTTAGTGAATCACAATAAGGTGCGCCTGAGCTGTATTCATCAAGCTCTAAAATCACACGCCCTTTAGCGGTAACAGGCAGAGGAAGTTGCACACGTTGCATTGCACGCTCTACAGTGGAGCGTACTAGGGCGTCAGTCACTATTACTTTTTTATTCAAAAAACCATAACTTACATCTGCGTAACCCGAAATATCACTGCGTTCTCGTGGATTACCAAATTTTATGTTCGCATTTAGTTTGCCTGTAAATAATTTCCAGCCTGCAATATCCCAACGCACATTATTTAACTGCTCACCATCAAAACGAACTTGCATCATTTGACCTTGCCAAACAGTACCTACAGTTTGCCCAACTTCTAATTGCTTTGGAAAATACGGCTTAGCTATATCTATTGCAATATGTGCTGGTAATTTAATAATACAAAACACAATAAAACTAATTAAAAAGACAGCCGATAACGTTATTATTTTTTTCATTAATTAATTCTCTAATACTAAACGGCTTACGCGCACATAGCCTGATTTATCATCGCGACTTAAATCTAAATTTTCAATTTTTAAACCATGCTGATTTACTAGCTCATCTAGCCATTCTATTAACTGATTAAACTCTACTGAGTCAAGCGTTAAACGAAGTGAATCACTACTGGGCTGCATTTTACTAATATTGATTTTATAGCGTCCACGAGTAGAGTTTACCACTTGGCTTAAGTTTGTATTGCTAGCAACACTGGTGTTGCCTGCAGCCTTTAGCTTAACAATACTGTCATCAACCCAAGCTAATAGCTCTTGTTGTTTAATTTGAGATTGCTGTGCTTTTTCTATCGCGTTATTTAATGGCCTAAATATTCCCATTACTAAAACAAAAATAATAAACACGCCACCAGCGACCATTACCAATTGTTGTTCTTGCTCTTTAAGCGAACGCCACTGTTTCATTAACTGCTTTTTCATACTGCACCTCGCAGTTTAATTTCACCTACGACATAATCACCGTCATTATTTAAAGACCCTTGCTCAACAGTTAAACCTTGCTTTTCAAGTATGATTTTTACTTTACCAAAAGTTTGGAAGTCTTTAGCCCGTGCACGAATTCGCAGCTCATTGCGACGTTTGTCATAACGAAGTGTTTCAGGTGTAAACTCGCTGACTTGCGAAAATACATCAACCAAATTAGTCGTTAAGTCTAAAAAGCCGGATTCACTTGAGCCTTGTATTTTATCTAACGCGCCTTTAATTTGGCTTTTAATTAGATTAGGGCGAACTTTAGTTCCCGGAAATGCTTTTTGATATCTGTCGACTACTTGAGCTTTAGCTACTTCTACTTGTGTATTAAGTTGGTGTAACTCAATAGCTTTTATTGTAATTGTAGAAACCAATGCAACACTTGCTATAATTGCGGCGCCTTTCCAGTAACCCCACCACAAAGCGCTTTGTTTTTTAAGCTGATACATACCTTGGCGTAAGTTAAAATTAACGCTATCTAACTGTTTTGCAAATAATGCTAAAGGTAAGTCGTAATCGCTTGTTTGGGCTTGTAAGTTAACGCTTTCAGGAAATTGATTAGCAGGACTAAAATGTTTAATGTCGGGGTTACCCATGGCTGTTAAATAGCCATTCAACCAACTAGATTCAACCGCACCAATATGCCACTGCCCTTGCTTAAACAACCATTGGTTGTTGAGCTCAATAGCAGTTACGGCGCCATCATCTGCAAGCGGTAACAACAAAGCATCGGGTAATATTCTGTATACTGATAGATTATGCTCAGCAAATAATGCAAGCCATTGTTCAAACCATTCACGGTCTGTCATTGCTACACGAATTGCATGTTGCTCACCAAGCATTGTCGGCTGCGCTACTGCTATAAACAGTTCATCTACGTCACATGCTATATCTTCTTCAAGCATGTATGGCAATGCTTGCTCAAGCTTGCGATTCCATTTTGTTGGCAAAGCGACCGTTTTTAATTGCACTTGGTCACTGGGTAATAACACGACAACTTCTCGGGTAAGTGCTTTTTCGCTTAGCTCACTTAAATGCTCTGCATTTGGTAACTCGCCACTGGCTATTATTTCTTGTTCTTGTGGTGAGTAAATTAACCAGTTAAGTAATTCTTGTTCGGTTTGACCCGTGCGGATCAACAGTATTTCTGTCACTGTACGCCTCCAAATTTTCGCGCCAGTATCGTTACGTCGCCGTCTTTAGCGTGCAGTAATGTGGTCATCGAAAAACGCAGGTCGACAAAGTTTGCCTGCGTTTGTAATTTAAAATATTCGCTTTTAATACTAAATAGACTTTTTATTGAGTCAGTATTAGTACCGCCTTGCTGCTTCACCTGTTCAAAAAATTCATCGATGGTGTCAAATCCAGTTTGCGGTCTTGCGCCTAACACCGCTTCTGCGCCAGATAAGCTCAAGCTTTCTATTAAGGCACTGAGTATGAGCGCTTGCTCTGGCAATAATGTATTTACGTTAATTGATAAAAGCGTACTGCCTGGTATTACACATACATATGGCAATACTTTTTCCATCACTAATGGGTTAAAGCCCTTAACTAAACGCAGCTCCGATGTTGATGCAAATAAACTATTGGCTGTCATATACGGAAAATCTCGTGATAAGTACTCGTCTTCTTCTGCGCCTGAGCGATACGTAATACTGTTCTCATCAAGCCAATCAAATACGCTATCTGCCATTGTCTCTTCTGATTCATCAGCAGGTAAATCTTCAATGTTTTCAAGTAATGCAAAGAGTGCTTTGTGTGCAGGGTTTGTTTTACTTGCGCTATTTTCTTCTGGTGCTATGGCTAAAGCATTTAAATTTAAACATGCTTGTAAATCTGTAATTTTGCCACTTAACGTGCCGTTATCAACAGGGTATGAAGCATCTCCTTGAGTTGCCCACACTTGATCGAGTGTTGTTTTATCGGCATCATCTTTTTTACTTTGCATTAGCCCTTTAATAGCAAGCTCTTCTGCACCGTAGGCGTACCATTTAGCTTGTTGGTGACCTTGCAAGTTTGTACTTTTTTGCACTTGAACCATTAAATTAGCACTCATTTCTACTGCTAAAATAGCCGCTAATGCCACAATAAACAAAACAATAACAAGTGCTGCGCCGCGCGATGATTGCTGCTTAACCATTATTCACATCCGTAGTTTGTGTAGCAACAACTTTGCCTTGCCCTGGAACTAAAAATACACGACGAATTGGCTCTGCTTCTATTTGTTGCAACGTAACAGCAACCGCTTTTGGGAGGGCTTTAATTTCCCACTGTTCTTGCCATTCGTTTTTATCATCTAAAAACTCAAACTTAAGCTCTTCAACATTTTCTAGCACACGTTGAACTCGCGGCTCCATATTATCAAGCTGATCAACATAAACCCGATAAACACGCTCAAGGTTATCGTCAATCACTCTATAACCAACAGCTTGTAGTTCTGAACGTGGCAATAAGTTAATTGGATTTATCCAGCCATCTCGCACAAACGCGATACCATCGTATTGGCTTTCTAAAACGTAACGACCAGCAAGTAAATATTGTTCTTGAACATCACCCGACTCATTGCGAACTGCGCGTTTGGTCATTTGGCTAAAATCTTGATCCATTAATCTAAATGTTGTTTGCAATCCATTTAGCTCAGCAATCTTTTCATCGGAGGCATCTTTTGCTCTTGTTGTCGTCTCGAGTATTTGATGCGTAGCAATAATAACAAAAGCTAAAATACCCAGTGCAACCATAACTTCAAGTAATGTAAACCCGCGCTGCTTCACTTACTTTTTGCCTTTATTTAAATACGTTGATAACTCATATGCTGAATGCTCATATTTTTCATCCGTAAAAACATTTATGGTTAGTTTTACAAAGCTTTTGTCAGCAGTGGCTGTAACTTCTTGTTGCCAAAACCATTCAACACCGCCCATTACTTCGCTGCCTTTAAGGTTATTTTTACCTTGCCATTGTTCGCCTTTAGTACGCTGTTCAATAATAACGTTTTCGGCGACCCAAGATGCATAGGTTTGCTCTTCAATAGTCGTTAAGTGGTGTATATGCTCGCTTGTTGCTTGCATTGCAGCTATACCCGCCATGGCACAAATACTTAATGCCACTAACACCTCTAATAAGGTAAACCCTTTAGTGCGCTTCATTATTCTGGCTCTCGGCGAAAGTTTACTGGTGCAGTAAATTCACCTTCAATGTAATACACAGGCTCGCTTTGCTCTTTTAACTCTAATATAAGTTGAAACGCGCTTACCTCACCTGATGACAAAATAAGTACTTGTGGGATTTTCAACTTTTTAAGCTCAAGTAAACTGTCTTCATCGCCGCCACTCATAAGCTCGCGCCAGTTAGATTGCTCTAAGAGGTTATCTTGCGCCCACGCTAAATCTTCTAAGTTAAGAGTGAGCTTTAATCTTTCATCTAATTCTATTGGTTTAAAAAGATCTTCACGGTCAAAAGTAATCCACTTCTCACCATCGAAAACTAAATACTCTAACGTATTTTCTTCTACTAATAAGCCCAATTCAACTTGGTTTAAAATAGCAAATTCCGATGCCATATTAATGGTGGTATGCAGCCTTAGTGCTTGAGTATCTAACTCCTCCTCAGCACCGCCTTCTAAGCTATATACCACCATTTTGGTGGCAAAAGCGATGATCACTAATACCACTAAAATTTCTATTAAACTAAAGCCTCTGCTTTTTGCATGGCGCTGCTTAAGGCTTGCTTTCATAGCAAGCCTCTAGCATTAACATGTTCATACAGAATGGTGTACTTAGGCATTATTGTTTTTCTTCGTCCCAGTTACCGATATCGTCATCAGTACCTGCTTCACCGTCTGGACCCATAGAAAAAATATCAAACTTGCCAATTTCACCTGGGCTAATTAACTGATAAGTATTACCCCAAGGATCTTCTGGTAATTCATTAATAAAGCCACCATCAGGGAAACGTTTTGGAACCGGTTCAATGCTTGTTTGGGTAACTAGCGCTTCAAGACCTTGCTCCGTGCTTGGGTAGCTCTTATTTTTAAGCTTGTATAAGCTCATTGCATCTTCTAATTGCTGGATATCTAGATGTGCTTTATCAATAGCAGCCTCTTCTTGCTGACCCATAATGTTAGGTGCAACAATTGACATAATCATCCCGATGATAACCAGTACCACCATCACTTCTAGTAAAGAAAAACCTGATTGTTTATTCACGTAATTACCTCATTATTCTAAAAACATTAAGTAAAAATGGTTTAGGTAAAACCACTAATATATTTAAAAATTTATTCTAACTTAAAGTCCAACAGCTTTATTCATCGCCATTATTGGCTGCAATATTGCCATTACTATAAATAATACAATAACCGCCATTGAGGCGATCATCGCAGGCTCTAGTAGTTTAAGCGATACATTAACCATGCTCTCGAATTCGCGATCTTGGTTATTTGCAGCACGCTCTAACATTTGCTCTAGTTCACCTGATTTTTCACCACTTGCTATCATATGCAGCATCATTGGTGGAAACAACTTAGTTTGCTGAAGTGCAGCTCTTAAGCTTGCACCCTCACTCACTCTATCGGATGCATCTGCAACCGCTTTTTTAATTTTTTCGTTGATTAATACGCCACCCGAGATACGCATTCCTTCAAGTAATGGTACCGAGCTTGACGATAAAATACTTAAAGTACGCGCAAAACGTGCGGTGTTAATACCACGAGCCACTTTACCTATACCTGGCATATGTAGCACTCGGTCATCCCACCAAAAACGTATTTTAGGCTGCTTAAGTGCATGCTTAATACCAATGGCTATAGCTGTAATCGCTATTAAACTAATAAACCAATAATTTTGCACAAAATGGCTGCCAGCCATAACCCATTCGGTTGTCCAAGGAAGTACTTGTTTCGTTTTTTCAAACGTTTTTAATATTTTTGGTACTACGGTGCCCAGTAAGACCGACACAATACCAATTGCAAATACCACTAATATAATAGGGTAAACCATAGCCTGAGTTATTTGGCTACGCATATGTTGGCGCTGCTCGGTATAGTCGGCTAAACGATTAAGAACTTGGTCAAGGTGACCCGACTTTTCGCCTGCGGCTACCATTGCACGATATAAATCGTCAAAAACATGAGGAAACTCACTAAGACCATCGGCAAGGGTGTAACCTTCAACTACTTTTGAGCGTACCGACATAAGCATCCGCTTTAAACGCGGCTTTTCGCATTGCTCAGCAACCGCCATAACAGCGCCTTCAACAGGAAGTGCCGATTGAATAAGTGTTGCTAATTGCCTTGTAATTAATGCTAAGTCTGAGGTTGAAATTGTCGGCTTAAAAAAGCCACCGAGTAAAGGGGCTTTTTCGCCTTTGACCTGTTTATCACTTTGCGCCGCAGGAACAACTTCAAGCGGCGTTAGTTTTTGATCACGTAAAGTTTGGCGGATTTGTTTAGCTGTATCGGCTTCTAAAATGCCTTTTTTTTCTTTACCTCGACCATCTAAGGCACGATATTCAAACGCCGCCATAGTTAACCTTCCTCACGGGTAACACGCAATACTTCTTCAAGTGTTGTTTTGCCTGCCAGTACACGGCTACACCCATCTTGACGAATACTTGGGCTGCGCTTACGAATGTATTTTTCTACGCTTTGCTCGCCTTTACCGTTGTGAATCATTTCGCGTATGGTTTCATCAACTACAAGTAACTCATGAATACCTGTACGACCACGGTAACCATTAAAGTTACACTCTTCACACCCCACCGCTCGATAGATTGTCGGTTGGCTTTCAAAAGGAACCCCTAACAGCTGGCATTCATGCTCATCAGCCGTGTGACCTTCTTTACAGGTATTACATAACGTACGTACTAAGCGTTGCGACAATACACCGAGTAACGACGATGAAAGTAAGAAGGGTTCAACACCCATATCTTCCATACGTGTAATTGCACCCGATGCGGTATTTGTATGCAAAGTAGACATAACAAGGTGACCGGTAAGTGACGCTTGAACACCAATTTGCGCAGTTTCTAGGTCGCGTATTTCACCCACCATTACTACATCTGGATCTTGACGTAATATTGCACGTAAACCACGTGCAAATGTCATATCAACTTTTGCATTAACTTGTGTTTGCCCAATGCCTGGAATTTCGTACTCTATCGGATCTTCAACGGTAAGAATATTACGATCGCGTGAGTTAATTTGGCTCATACCAGCGTATAAAGTGGTACTTTTACCAGAGCCCGTTGGCCCTGTTACCAAAATAATGCCGTGGGGTTTACTAATTAAATCTGAAAACAAAGCGCGATTTTCTGCAGTCATACCTAAATCTTCAAGGTTTAAGCGCGCGTTGTTTTTGTCAAGTAAACGCAGTACTACGCGCTCACCAAAGCTCGATGGCATTGTAGATACACGCACATCAACTGCACGCCCTGCAATACGTAAGCTAATACGACCATCTTGTGGAATACGTTTTTCAGCTATATCAAGCTTAGCCATTACTTTAATTCGAGATACAAGTAACGATGCAAGTTTACGATTAGGCTTAAGTACTTCTTTAAGCACGCCATCGACCCTAAAGCGAATAACAAGCTCTTGCTCGAAGGTTTCGATATGAATATCAGAAGCCCCTTCTTTAATCGCTTCACTTAGCATGGCATTAATAAGCTTGATGATTGGCGCATCATCGTCACCAGCAAGTAAATCTTCAGTTTGCGGGAGCTCATCAGCAAGTGAGAATAAATCAACCTCGTTGCCAATATCTTCCATCATTTGTTGCGTTTCAGAGCTATCACGTTGGTATGACGCTTCAAGCAATAGCTCAAATTTATCATCATCCAATTGCTCAAGTGTAAAACCATGGCCTGCGATACGGCGTACTTCTAATAGTACTTCCACATCTAGCTCACCACGGTAGTAAACTATACGATGATCTTTGTTTTTACCCAGTAACACACCTGCGCGTCTTGCATAGGAAAACGGCAAACGCTTTGCTGGTAACTCAACTAACACATCACTCGTTAATAGCTCATCCTGATTATGCGTTTGAGGATGAACCACATCTTGGTTTATCTCTTGAATCGCATTAGTCATCTTTACGCTCTTGTGCATTTTGTTTACGTAGAGACTCTTCATACGTAGGTGGAAGTACTAGTTCGTCATTCCACTCAGGTAAAATAGGCGTATCAGTCATTGGCATTAACTCAATACCATCTTCTTTTTGTTTAAACTGCTCACCACGAATAAAGTTATATTTATTAAAGCTTAACTTATTCATGCTTACACCATCACGAATAATGGTTGGGCGAATAAATACAATAAGATTACGCTTACGGCGCGTTGTATTTGTTGATCTAAACAGGTGACCTAAAATAGGGATATCGCCTAATAACGGTACCTTAGAAACACTTTCTTGTACGTCTTCGTCAATTAAACCGCCAAGTACAACCATACCGCCATCATCGGCCATAACCGTTGTTTTAATTGCACGTTTATTAACTGAAATATCAACAGCAGTTGCACCACTTACACTCGATACTTCTTGCTCAATAGTAAGTTGTACTGCAGAACCATCGTTAATCTGTGGCGTAACTATCAGTTTAATACCGACTTCTTGACGCTCAACTGTTTGAAATGGGTTAGCATTATTACTGCCCGTTTGTGAGCCTGTAATAATAGGCACTTCTTGACCGACTAAAATAGAAGCTTCTTCGTTATCCATTGTAGTAATAGAAGGGGTAGCCAAAATATTTGAATTTGTATCAGTGGCAACAGCCTGAATAATTGCGCCCCAATCATTTTTAACAACGCCCAGCGCTAAACCATTAATGCCACTTAGCAATGAAGCAAGCGCATCATAGTCACCCTCAGTCGTTTCGTCATAACTAGTAACGGTTCCAGTTTCTGTACCAATGATAGTTTTAGTTACGGTTGTATCTTGTGCTTGCTCTGCAGCAACAGCTAATGAACCCACGGGAACCGTAGTGCCGTTGTTAAACTGCAACATACCGCCCTGCTCAGAAATCCACTGCAGGCCTAAGTTAACCCCGTCGCCTTCCATTACTTCAATAATAATGGCTTCAACTAGTACTTGGGCACGGCGAATATCAAGGCGTTCAATTACAGATTCAAGTGATCGCATTGTGTCTGGCTGTGCGGTAATAATTAATGAGTTTGAGTCAGGGTGAGACTCTATACTGCTTTCATTATTGCTTCTGCTACGAGTTTTAGTAGTACCGCCTTGTGCATCTTCAACAAGGGACTTACTAACACCCTGCAATACTTTGACTAAATCTTCAGCTTTAGCATAATTTAGGTAAAACACCTTGGTGTTACCTTGGCTTTCTAATTCGCCATCTAAGCGCTTAATGAGCTCAATAGCACGTGTACGTGCTTGACCTTCACCACTTACAATAACGCTATTAGTTCGGCCATCAGCCACAACTTTTGGAATTAAAAACTCAGGTACACTGCCTTTACCGCTGTCTTTATAGATATTATCTACCACAGAGACAACATCATCTGCCGTCGCATATTTAAGCTTAACGATGTCTACACGCTTGTCACCCGCCTGATCAACAGAACGAATAATCTCAACTAAGCGATTAACCGATGCTGCATGACCCGTTAGCATCATAACGTTAGCCGCATTAAAGTTGGCAACGTGGCCACCATCTTTTTGATCGCTAAATTGACGAACCAAAGGGCCAAGCTCTTGTACACTTACATTTTTAACACGTACAACACGTGTAATCATCATGTCGCCGCTAGCTTCACTACCTTCGTCAATAAGTGGTACATTTGATTTTTTGGCGTCTGAACTTTTTTCTATCTTAATTATGCCATTGTCCATTTCAACAGCTGAGTAGCCATAAACTTCCAATACATTTAAGAAGAACTGATAATAAAGTGCTTCGTCCATTAACTCATAGCTGCGAACATTTACTTTGCCGCGCACGTTAGGGTCAATAATCACTGTTTTATTAAGGTTTTTACCAACAATATTAATAAACTCGTTGATATCAGTTCCTTTAAAGTTAGCAGCATATTCAACAGCAGAAACAGACAAAGAAATACTTGCCGCCAAAAAAAGTGCTGCGTACTTAGCTAACCCTTTTTTAATTTTTTTGAGGTGTAGCACCTGAACCATTATATTAAAACTCCAAAGCTAAATTATTGCAGACTAAATTGCACATCGATTTGTTCACCATCACGTTCTATAGTGATATTGGCATCTGTACTATTACGCAGCTCGTTGATAGCTGACATAGCCTGTTTTAAATCTGTTAATTGATAGCCATTTATAGAAATAGCCAAATCGTTATTTTTTAATCCCATTTGTTTAAACAGTTCAGGCTCTTTACCTGGACTTAAACGATATCCGATTAGTTCGCCATCATTCATGGCTTGTGAAACACGTATATAGTCAAATAATTTGCCTGGCTCTTCGAGCAGCTCTTCACGTGTTTCTATAATTGCTTCTTTAACATCTGGATCTGCAGTAGCATCTATTTGTAGTTCACTTGGCTCTACTTTTTGCGGACCCATTTCAGCATCATCACGGGCAGCGAGTACTGGCATAGATACCGTTTTATTAAAATCGAGCCCATCAAGCATCAATGTCTCAAAACGCCCATTAACATTCAAAATAACGCGATCTGGTAATATTTGTGCTACTTCAGCACGCGTGCCTAATACAACTTCTTCAACAAGATAGCTTACTTGCTTACCTTGTGATTCAATAATTGCGATACCTGCTTTATCATCGTTATTAACCGCTACAATACCGGTTAAATTTATACTTAGGCGTGTTTCTGGCGCGTTGTTTATAACCTGCGATTGCTTTGCAGTATTATTGTTGTTTGTTACAGTTTTTTTACCAAATAAGAATTGCTCAACAATATGCTGCGCAGAGTTATTACTCGCACCAGATGTCTGATTAGCATGATGGCTAGGGGTAAGCAGAGTTATCGGTGGTTTTGGCCACAAAAGCCAAACTAGTTTTGATAATAAAAATGCAAGATAAACAACAACTAAGAGTGTCACTAATGCACTTAACTTAGCATGCGGTAAACGAGTTAAAAATTGTTTTAGTTGTTGGATTTGCTGTTCCATAAATAGTGTTCTTATTTTAATTTACTGCGTTAGCGCGTACCCATAGTACCCTTTCATTTTTCTTTCAACAAGCACACTAATATTAAACTTTGTAAACAGATTCAATTAACTTTACATAACCGTATAAAAAGTAAACGGCTGTTGTAATACCTTCATCCTACGATGATTTCATGATAAATTTTAAGCTATAAAACGCGGGGAAATGCCTTATGAGTAAAAAAAGTAACGCTAATACCAACTCAGACCATGCGGATGGGTTAAAAGTTCGATTAGATAAATGGTTGTGGGCTGCGCGATTTTATAAAACTCGTGCTATTGCACGTGAAATGGTACAAGGCGGCAAAGTGCATTATAATGGACAACGTACAAAAGCGAGTAAAATAGTAGAAGTTGGCGCAAACATAAAACTTGCACAAGGAGTAGATGAAAAGCTGATAACCATACTCTCAGTGCTTGAAAAACGCCAAAGCGCCCCCATTGCACAGACCATGTATCAAGAATCTGATGCCAGTATTGCTAAACGCGAAGAGAACAGCATCGCACGCAAAAATAACAGCTTTTTTGCCCCCCATCCGGATAAAAAACCGGATAAAAAGCAAAGACGCGAACTTTTAAAAATGAAATCAAGTTAGGTATAGCCGCTCATGCAACAAGATTTACTTCACCGTTATTTATTCAACGAACTAGATGTTCGTGGCGAACTCGTACAAATCGAGAGTGCTTATAATGAAATGATTGCCGACCATAATTACCCAGACCCTGTTAAAGCATTACTTGGTGAGTTACTCGTTGCAACCTGTTTACTTACTGCTACCTTAAAGTTTGAAGGTGAAATTGCTGTACAGCTTCAAGGTGATGGCCCAGTTAAATATGCTGTTATAAATGGTGATGACAAACAAAATATGCGTGGTATTGCACGCCTGCAAAGCGAAATTACGGGCACAACTGTAAAAGAGCTTATTGGCCAAGGCTATATGGTAATCACTATTACCCCTGAAAAAGGTGAACGCTACCAGGGTATAGTGCCGCTAGAGCATGATACTCTTAGTGAATGTATCGAAAGTTACTTTGAGCAATCTGAGCAGCTAAAAACACGTCTTTGGTTTGCAACTGACACTACTGAAGGTAGCGCAAAAGCATGTGGTCTATTTCTACAAGTGCTTCCAGTTGATAAACAAAAATCAATTGAAGACTTTGCACACCTAGAAGCTTTAAGTAACACGATTAAAAATGAAGAGTTGTTACACTTAGATGCGAACACTGTTCTTACACGTCTTTATCACGAAGATAATCCTCGCGTATTTGAACCTCAAGCTATTAAATTCAAATGTGGTTGTAGTCGTGATAAAACAATTACTGCGCTTGTTAATATTGGACAAGAAGAGCTACTCAAAGATGTAGCTGAGAAAGGGACTGTTAACATTAACTGTCATTACTGTTTAAAAGAGTATGTTTTTAACGAACAAGACATAAAAAGCATTTTCAACTAAATGTTCAGCTTCATTTATATATAGTAATTAAAGCCGCAAAATATGCGGTTTTATATTATAAAAAGATGATACCGGTGTCATGAATTTTGTTAATTTACTGACACCGGTATCATTGAAATTATTCATGTTTTTTAGCAAATATATGTGTTTTTAGAGGCTTTACGGGCTCGAATATCTCAAAACCTTCTGTTACTATAATTTCAGCTTAAGGGCACTGATAACCCCAGAGCTATCCCGTTCAAACTCTCACACATTATAGTTAGGTATAAACATGACTACAGGCGCTACACGTTTTGTCGATTTAACCGCAGCTGAACTTGTCGAGCATGCGATCCGCCGTGGCGAAGGTACTTTAGCCGCAAATGGTGCTTTTGTTGCAATTACAGGAAAACGAACTGGCCGTTCACCAAAAGATCGTTTTATTGTTCAAGAAGCGACAACTCAAGATGACATTCAATGGGGCAACGTTAACCGCCCATTTGATGCAGAAAAATTTGACGCATTATGGGCTCGCGTAGAAGCACATGTTCAAAGTAATGACCACTTCACCTCTCACCTTGAAGTTGGCGCTGACCCTGAGCATTATCTACCTGTAGTCGTAACTACAGAAACAGCGTGGCACCATATTTTTGCCAAAAACATGTTTATCGAACCACAAAACTATAACGCCTCAAACTTACCACAATGGCAAGTAATGAACGTTCCTTCGTTTGTATGCGAGCCGGAACGTGATGGCACAAATAGCGATGGCACCGTTATTATTAACTTTGCACAGCGTAAAGTATTACTAGCAGGTATGCGCTACGCCGGTGAAATGAAAAAATCGATGTTTTCTGTACAAAACTTCCTACTACCAGCAAAAGGTGTATTACCAATGCACTGTTCTGCTAACGTTGGTGAAGCAGGCGATACAGCATTATTCTTCGGTTTATCTGGTACGGGCAAAACAACTCTTTCAGCAGATCCTACTCGCTTTTTAATTGGTGATGACGAACACGGTTGGGCACCTGGAAGCGTGTTTAATATTGAAGGCGGTTGCTATGCTAAATGTATCGACCTGTCACAAAAGAACGAACCTGTAATTTGGAATGCAATTCGCTTTGGTACTATTTTAGAGAATGTAGTGCTAGATGAAAAAGGCGTCCCAGATTTTAACGATACTAGCCTTACTCAAAATAGCCGTGCAGCATATCCACTTGAACATGTTGAAAAACGTAAAGTTGAAAACCGCGCAGGCGAACCAAAAGCTGTTGTATTTTTAACTTGTGATGTAAGCGGTGTATTACCACCGGTATCTGTTCTTAGCGAAGAAGCTGCTGCTTTTCACTTTTTAAGTGGATACACAGCTAAAGTTGGCTCAACTGAGATTGGCTCTACTAGCGATATTGAATCAACGTTTTCAACCTGCTTTGGTGCTCCATTCTTCCCACGTCCTGCTGGTGTTTACGCTGAGCTTCTTATGAAGCGTGTACGCGAGTTTGGCGCTAAAGTATACCTTGTGAATACAGGTTGGACTGGCGGTCCTTACGGCACAGGTAAGCGCTTCGATATTCCGACTACTCGCGCAGTAGTTGATGCAATCGTATCTGGTAAATTAGCCGGTGTTGAAACTCAGCACATTGATGTTTTAAACCTAGATGTACCGGTAGCAGTTCCAGGTGTAGATACAAACCTACTTAATCCTATAAATACGTGGGAAGATAAAGCTAAGTACAATGAATATGCAGCAAAACTTGCCGCTGACTTCACTGAAAACTTTGCTAAGTATGACGTATCAGACGATATAAAAAATGCAGGACCTAAAGCTTAAATAAGCTTCAAGCTTGTATTTTAACGCCAGCCAAGGGCTGGCGTTTTACTTTCTAAATACCTAATTTAATAAGTGCGACAAAATGCCGCACAACTCATATCAAAAACCATATAATATACCGCGTAATTAATCATTCCTTAATACCCAATAAAACTGCATTACTCATTACGGCTATTTAATTGATGACACTAAAGCTTTCATGGCGAAAAACATTCAGGCGGTTACATTTATACTTAGGCCTATCAGTAGGTGTTTTACTTACTATTATCACTCTTTCTGGCTCTATATTAGTTTACTATCCGCAAATAGACTTACTGCTAAATCCAGCAAATGACGCTACTACAAACATAAAAACGCCTAATTGGGATCAAGCATATAATACGCTAAGAGCCAATTTCCCTTCAAAGCAAGGGCCATGGCGATTAGAAAACACAGGTATAAACTCCGTAATTCCCGCGCGATACTACAATCCAATAGAAACAAAAGAGCAAGGCTTTGCCCCCTTAATGGTATGGCTATCTAGCAGTAGTGATAAAGTAATACGTAAAAACTATTGGGGAAAATACTTAGTAACTTGGATGTACAACTTACATTTTTCATTACTAACAGGAGCAACGGGCACTCTCGTTGTTGGCTATATAGGCATAGCCTCAATAGTTCTTCTTATCTCTGGGTTCTTTGCTTGGTTTCCAAAGCCTGGGCAGTGGGTAAAGGCACTAAAATTTAAATCTCGTAGCTCTAAAATAGGTTTGCTATACGACTGGCATAAACTAATTGGTTTAACCTTCTGCATACCGCTACTAGCTTTAACTGTTACAGGTGTTATGCTCGCTATTCCAAAACAAACAGATCCTATATTAACCGCTCTAGTTAGCGATATAAACTCCCCACCAAAAACACAAATTCAACCGAGCAAACAAACCGATATTTCTTTATCACAAGCGGTATTAATAGCTGAAAAAGCATTACCGAATGCGCGTTTAGCTTGGATTGAAACACCATCAAACTTAAATGCTATTTACAGATTAAGATTTCAAACTGTAAACGATCCTTCGTATCGCTTTCCACATAGCTATATAGAGGTTAATGCACTTACAGGAAAGTTAGAGAGCGTGTTTAATATAGATAAGCAAAGTACGGCTAGTAAAATAAAAAGCTGGATACACCCTCTACATGACGGCAGCATTGGCGGTAACATTTTAAAAGTCATTTGGGTGTTAAGTGGCTTCGGATCTGCTGCATTGTTTATTATCGGCGTATATAGGTGGTTAGTTAGAACCAAGAGAATACAAAATAAACTTTAGTTGAAGGAGTACATGAATTGCTTTTCAGTAAGTCTTGTCGATAGTTTTTAATATAAAGTATATGGCCTTCGTTAATCTTAGGATTAAAAATTAATAACGCTCAGTACATATGAATTAAAGCAGCCCCTAACCGCTTATCTGGCTATAAAACAATTAATGAAGGGTAGTTAATACTGCAAGTTTAGATAGGCACTCCATGAACACTATTATTTAAAAACCTCATGCCCATTAGATTTAAGTTCTATGCGTAAACCTCTGTATCAACCTCTGCCTAACTATTTTTATTCTCTTCAGTAACCTACCCAAAGCGTATATAAAGACTTAAAGGTCATGTTCAATACTTATCACAAGACCAGATAATTAACGCTTTTATATTAGGTCAGATGTTAAACCAATTGGTATTATTTAGCCACAGTACAAATACTACCACTCATTGTCGAGCGGAGGTTTTTTATGCTTTTGACGTCGGGAGTCACTACGCTCGCCCGACCTACGTGATGAATCTGCTATGGGTGTGTGTTAATTGCGCGTATTTTACTTTTCTACAGACGTAAAAAAGCCCGACTATTTCTAGTTGGGCTTTCTACAATTTGAAGCCTGGTAATGTCCTACTTTCACATAGCAAATGCTACACTATCATCGGCGCTGTTTCGTTTCACTACTGAGTTCGGCATGGAGTCAGGTGGGTCCAAAACGCTATTGTCACCAAGCAAATTAGGGCGTTAATACGTGTTTCTGCGCATTAACTGAATTTGGAAAATATCTGATAATATTTTTTAAGTCGTTCTAAGTAATATCTACTTTAGTCATATTAACTTCTGTCAAACTGTCGCATAAAACGCGTTTGGCGTTGTATGGTTAAGCCTCACGGGTAATTAGTACAAGTTAGCTTAATGGCTCACACCACTTCCACATCTTGCCTATCAACGTTGTAGTCTTCAACGGCCCTTCAGAGACTTTAAAAGTCTAGTGAGAACTCATCTCGAGGCCTGCTTCGCGCTTAGATGCTTTCAGCGCTTATCAGTTCCGAACGTAGCTACCGGGCAATGCCATTGGCATGACAACCCGAACACCAGCGGTTCGTTCACTCCGGTCCTCTCGTACTAGGAGCAACCCCTCTCAATTCTCAAACGCCCACGGCAGATAGGGACCGAACTGTCTCACGACGTTCTAAACCCAGCTCGCGTACCACTTTAAATGGCGAACAGCCATACCCTTGGGACCGACTTCAGCCCCAGGATGTGATGAGCCGACATCGAGGTGCCAAACACCGCCGTCGATATGAACTCTTGGGCGGTATCAGCCTGTTATCCCCGGAGTACCTTTTATCCGTTGAGCGATGGCCCTTCCATTCAGAACCACCGGATCACTATGACCTACTTTCGTACCTGCTCGACGTGTCTGTCTCGCAGTTAAGCTGGCTTCTACCATTACACTAACCGTACGATGTCCGACCGTACTTAGCCAACCTTCGTGCTCCTCCGTTACTCTTTAGGAGGAGACCGCCCCAGTCAAACTACCCACCAGGCACTGTCCGTAA
>NZ_JWIG01000002.1 GCF_000814675.1 Pseudoalteromonas distincta
TTACGGACAGTGCCTGGTGGGTAGTTTGACTGGGGCGGTCTCCTCCTAAAGAGTAACGGAGGAGCACGAAGGTTGGCTAAGTACGGTCGGACATCGTACGGTTAGTGTAATGGTAGAAGCCAGCTTAACTGCGAGACAGACACGTCGAGCAGGTACGAAAGTAGGTCATAGTGATCCGGTGGTTCTGAATGGAAGGGCCATCGCTCAACGGATAAAAGGTACTCCGGGGATAACAGGCTGATACCGCCCAAGAGTTCATATCGACGGCGGTGTTTGGCACCTCGATGTCGGCTCATCACATCCTGGGGCTGAAGTCGGTCCCAAGGGTATGGCTGTTCGCCATTTAAAGTGGTACGCGAGCTGGGTTTAGAACGTCGTGAGACAGTTCGGTCCCTATCTGCCGTGGGCGTTTGAGAATTGAGAGGGGTTGCTCCTAGTACGAGAGGACCGGAGTGAACGAACCGCTGGTGTTCGGGTTGTCATGCCAATGGCATTGCCCGGTAGCTACGTTCGGAACTGATAAGCGCTGAAAGCATCTAAGCGCGAAGCAGGCCTCGAGATGAGTTCTCACTAGACTTTTAAAGTCTCTGAAGGGCCGTTGAAGACTACAACGTTGATAGGCAAGATGTGGAAGTGGTGTGAGCCATTAAGCTAACTTGTACTAATTACCCGTGAGGCTTAACCATACAACGCCAAACGCGTTTTATGCGACAGTTTGACAGAAGTTAATATGACTAAAGTAGACATTACTTAGAAAGACTTAAAAAATATTATCAGATATTTTCCAAATTCAGTTAATACGCAGAAATACGTATTAACGCCCAAATTTGCTTGGTGACAATAGCGTTTTGGACCCACCTGACTCCATGCCGAACTCAGTAGTGAAACGAAACAGCGCCAATGATAGTGTAGCATTTGCTATGTGAAAGTAGGACATTACCAGGCTTCAAATAAGAGAAACCCGTTACAGCAATGTGACGGGTTTTTTGCTTTCTGAGATTTAGTAAATAGCCAAGAGCCCGAACCGCACTCAGCAGTGAAACAAAACAGCTCGAAGGCGAGCCCCGGCCAACGATAGTGTAGCATTTGCTATGTGAAAGTAGGACATTACCAGGATTTAATTAAGAGAAACCCGTTACAGTAATGTGACGGGTTTTTTGCTTTTTGTAATTTTGTAAATAGTCCATGCCGAACTCAGTGGCGAAATGAAATAGTTCTAAGGCGAGCCCCGGCCAACGATAGTGTAGCATTTGCTATGTGAAAGTAGGACATTACCAGGCTTCAAATTAAAGAAACCCGTTACAGCAATGTGACGGGTTTTTTACTGTCTGGGATTTAGTAAATAGCCAAGAGCCCATGCCGAACTCAGTAGTGAAACAAAACAGCTCGAAGGCGAGACCCACTGAAGGCTGCCCTGACACAAAGATAGTGTAGCATTTTACTGTGGCTCTCCACCGCTGTAGGCACTACGAAATCCTACTGCGTAGCGCACCGACTTCAAATTGTAGAGAGCCCGAGTAAAAATAGTCGGGCTTTTTTACGCCTGCAGAAAAGTGAAATACGCGCAATTAACACACATTCACATCAACACCCATCACGTAGGTCGGGGAGCTTAGCGACTTCTGACGTTAATTTAATTTTTTTATTTTTTATAAAAGCTAATTACTCTCATTTCCTTAGATAACAAATTTAATTTTGCTTTGTTACTGTCTTTGATTTAGGATCAAATCAGTTTAAAACCAAGAACTAACAGCCTGTGTATAGATTATTAATTAGCGCCATATCCATTTTATTTTGTTTTTCTGTGTCGGCAGTTGAAGTAACTGATCTATATCAAGATATTTTAAAAGTGGATGACAAAACACGAGATACTCGATTAGCTGCGAGTCGTAAAGCTTTGCTTAATGTTTTAGTGAAAGTAAGCGGTGATGAAACTGCGGATCAAAATAAATTAGCGCAGCAACGTACTAAAGATATTTCTGATTATATGCTTAAGTTTGAATATGACGAGAGAGCAAATGGACAATTGAAACTCGTTGTTAAATTTGAAGCTCGAAAGATCAACGCGCTAATCAAAGAGTTAAACTTACCTTTATGGGGAGTGCAACGTCCATTAGTAGCAATATGGTTAGGTATTGAAGACAATTGGCGCAGAGAATTGGTAACACAAGAAAGTTACCCGCAGTTAGAGCAGTTAATTTATGACAAAGCAGGGCGTCGTGGTTTACCTGTCGTTGTTCCATTACTTGATTTACAAGATCGACGTCTAGTAGGTATTCCTGAGGTGTGGGGTAACTTTTCAGAACCAGTAGAAGAGGCCTCTAGACGCTACAGCGCTGAGCGAAGTATTACAGCAAGAATGTATAAAGAAGCAGATAGCGAAAATTGGATTTTAGACTGGCGTTTTACTAATGATGATCAATTTGATTCAAATCGATTAACCGGTGATAAACAGCAAATAGTTAGCCAGATGATTGACACCTTAGCACGAGGCCTTGCAAGCGAGTATGCAATTGATCCAAATGCTTATTATGAACAAGCAACTGCTATGCTCACGCTAAAGGGTACACAAAGTTTTGTTGATATAGAATTAGCGAAACGAAGATTATTGAGCCTAAGTGTTGTTACGCAAGTCAAAATTGTTCGTAAAACACCGGAATTTGTTGAATTTAAACTAAATCATACTGGTAACTTGAGTGATCTTAAAAAAGGGTTAGGGCTAGACTCTTCATTTAAAGATTATGAGGATCCACGCGCATTTTATCATGTTGTTGATAAAAATAGCTTAGAGTATCAATGGGTAACACCATAATGCTAATGTCTGAGCCGATGCAAATGGCACTACCGGTTACTTTACCGGATGACGAAACATTTGCATCATATTTTGGTGGAGAAGACTCTTTGGAGGTTAATCACCTAAAAGATAGCTTTTCCAAATTAGCCAAAACGTTTCAGTATACATACCTATGTGGTTTAGGTGATTCGGGCAAGTCTCACCTTTTATATGCAACCTGCATAAAAGCACAAGAGCGTGGCTTATCTAATATGCTGCTGTCTATGCGCGAAGTAATTGACTTTGGACCTATGGTATTAGATGGTTTAGAAGCGCTTGATGTTCTATGTATTGATGACGTGCATTTAGTTGCAGGGAATGATGCGTGGGAAAAAGCACTATTTAACTTTTTTAACCGGTTTAACGAACCCGGTAAAATGTTAGTAGTAACTGCTGATTTACTTCCTAGCATGCTCAATATATCTCTGCCTGACTTAGAGTCTCGTCTAACGTGGGGAACAACCTTTCAAATTCGTTCTATGAGTGATGACGATAAAGCACAAGCGCTTGTTAAGCGCGCTCACATGCGCGGCCTTGAATTAAGTGATGAGTGTGCACGCTTTTTATTAACCCGTTTAAGCCGTGATATGCGAGCTTTATTAGATGTACTCGACAAATTAGATCATGCATCTATGGCTGCACAGCGAAAATTAACTATTCCTTTTATAAAATCAACGTTAAAGCTGTAGTAGGTCTAGAATCTAGACCCTGCTTTCAGTTATCATAAGCTATTATCAGAGCGTGTTTACCTTTCCTGATTGGAATTTGTTTAACTTAAGGGTGCTTTAATCGCGTCGTGAGGACATTAGCATAGTTTTTATATGTAAAACCCGAACAACAAAGAGAGTAGCCTTCAAGATAAACACTTCAAACAACACGTGTTTGGTCTTTATTTAGCGTTATTGCATGAGTTATGTAGAAACTACAGCCCAATGCCTAACCTTATTTATTTGCCAATCACACAGTTGAAAGCAATCTTGAAAGGCCAACACGCTCTTAAGCAATCACCTTCTGTGAAAGATCAGGTATCGAATGAACTTAGAAAACATATTAGCGCAAGCACTTGAGGCGGTAGCCAGTGCCAGTGAAATAGCGCAGTTAGAAGATATCAGGGTTAATTACCTTGGTAAAAAAGGCGAAATCACTAGCTTACTTAAAACGTTAGGTAAAATAGCACCTGAAGAACGTAAAGAAGCAGGCCAAGTTATAAACCAAGCTAAACAAGATGTGCAAGTTGCTATTAACGAAAAGCGTGAATTGCTTGCAAGTAAAGCACTTGAAGAAAAGCTAGCTGCTGAAACTATAGATGTAACTCTGCCAGGGCGTGTTATGCCTACTGGCGGTTTACACCCAGTTACGCGCACTATTGAGCGTATAGAAAGCTTTTTTGGTGAGTTAGGTTTTGAAGTTAAATCTGGTCCAGAAATCGAAGACGATTTTCATAACTTCGATGCGCTAAATATCCCAGAGCACCACCCAGCACGTGCTGATCATGATACCTTTTATTTCAATCCTAAATTAGTACTACGCACACAAACCAGTGGCGTGCAAATTCGTACTATGGAAACTGAGCAGCCACCACTGCGGATTATTTCACCTGGACGTGTATACCGTAACGATTACGACCAAACACATACACCAATGTTCCACCAGGTTGAAGGTTTAATGGTTGATACCGATGTTAGCTTTACGGAGTTAAAAGGTATTTTGCATGATTTTTTACGTAACTTCTTTGAAGAAGATATGGAAATTCGTTTCCGTCCTTCATTCTTCCCGTTTACAGAACCTTCAGCTGAAGTAGATGTTATGGGTAAAGACGGTAAGTGGTTAGAAGTACTAGGCTGCGGCATGGTACATCCAAATGTACTTAAGTCTGTGGGTATTGACCCAGAAAAATACACCGGCTTTGCCTTTGGCATGGGTGTAGAGCGTTTAACAATGTTGCGCTATGGCGTAAACGATTTGCGTGCATTTTTCGAAAATGACTTAAAATTCCTGAACCAGTTCCGTTAAGAGTGAAACAATAAAATGAAATTTAGTGAAAAGTGGTTAAGAGAGTGGGTTAATCCTGCTATTGATACGCAAGCTCTTTCGGAACAGCTTTCAATGGCTGGTCTAGAAGTTGATGGTGTTGAGCCTGCTGCTGCCAAATTTAATGGCGTAGTTGTTGGTGAAGTTGTTGAATGTGGTCAACACCCTGATGCAGATAAACTGCGTGTTACCAAAATTAACGTAGGTGGCGATGAGCTACTTGATATCGTGTGTGGTGCACCAAATTGTCGTTTAGGTATTAAAGTTGCTGTCGCAACTGTGGGCGCTGTACTTCCTGGTGACTTTAAAATTAAAAAAGCCAAACTACGCGGCCAACCTTCAAACGGAATGCTATGTGCTTTTGTTGAGCTAGGTATTAGCGAAGAAGGCGACGGCATTATGGAATTGCCAAGCGATGCACCAGTAGGCACTGATTTACGTGACTATCTAGGTCTTGATGACAATATTATTGATGTTGACTTAACACCAAATCGTGGTGATTGTTTAGGCATTAAAGGCCTTGCTCGTGAAGTAGGTGTTTTAAATAGCATTGACGTAAATGTATTAGATATCCCAGCGGTTACGCCAACAATTGATGACAAAGTATCAATTGAGCTAGTTAATGAAGATGCATGTCCTCGTTACCTTGGCCGTGTGATAAAAGGCATTAACCTTGATGCTGAAACACCACTTTGGATGGTTGAAAAATTACGTCGTAGTGGCGTACGTTCTATCGATCCTGTAGTTGATGTTACTAACTATGTATTACTTGAACTTGGTCACCCAATGCACGCGTTTGATTTAAATGCGATTGAAGGTGGTATTAAAGTTCGTAGTGCAAACGCAGGCGAAGAACTTGTTTTATTAGACGGTAATACCGCTAAATTAAACGACACAACACTTGTGATAGCCGATCATAATAAAGCACTTGCAATTGCAGGTATTTTTGGTGGTGAGCAATCAGGTGTTACAAATAAAACATCTGATATATTACTTGAAAGCGCATTTTTTAATCCTGTTGCAATCGCAGGGCAAGCACGTAGCTACGGTTTGCACACTGATGCTTCACACCGTTATGAACGCGGTGTTGATTTTGCTCTACAACACGATGCAATGGAACGTGCAACAGCACTTCTTCTCGAGATTGTAGGTGGTCAAGCAGGCCCTGTAGTTGAAGCTGTTGCGGCTGATAAACTACCAAAAGTGACTGAAGTACGTCTTCGTCGTGCACGTTTAGACCGTGTTATTGGTCATCATATTGAAGATGCTAAAGTAACAGATATTCTTACGCGTTTAGGTCTTGATGTTAAAGTAGAAAATGAAAGCTGGAGTGCGGACGTACCAAGCTACCGTTTTGATATTCGCATCGAAGAAGATTTAATTGAAGAAGTAGCACGTGTTTACGGTTACAACAGCATTCCAAATGTTGCACCAACTGCAAAACTTAAAATGACGACACATAACGAAGCAACTATTGCGCTTAGCAAGTTCCGCAATACGTTAGTGACTCGTGGTTACCAAGAAGCAATTACATACAGCTTTGTAGACCCTAAAGCACAAGCTATTTTACACCCAGAGTGTAAAGCAATGGTATTACCGCATCCTATTTCAATTGAGATGTCAGCAATGCGTGTAAGTTTAATGCCCGGTTTATTAGCGTCTGTAGCTTATAACCAAAATCGCCAACAGCCTCGTATTCGTTTATTCGAACATGGTCTTAAATTTATAAGCGACGAAAGTGCAGAAAACGGTGTTTACCAAGTGCCGGTTATTGGCGGTGTTATAACAGGCCTTGTAAATGGCGAGCATTGGGTTGAAGAAAAACGTAATGTTGATTTTTACGATTTAAAAGGTGATGTTGAAGCCTTACTTGCAATTACCAATGACATTACTCGCTTTGAAATTAAAGCCGAGCAGTCAGATGGACTTCACCCTGGTCAATCAGCAGTAATATATGTTGATGGTAAAAAGGTTGGTTTTTTTGGTGCTTTACATCCTCAAGCTCAAAAGTCGTTAGATATCAACAACGCAACTTTTGTTTTTGAAATTGAAATGTCAGCAATAGAAAAAAGAAATTTACCGCAAGCAGAAGGGGTGTCTAAATTCCCTTCAAATCGCCGCGACATCGCGATTTTAGTGGCAGACAGCGTTAAATCTGGCGACATTTTAAGCGTGATCGAAAAAGTTGGCGGAAATCAATTGGTTGACCTAAACTTATTCGATGTGTATAAGGGCAAAGGTATTGAGCCAAATTATAAGAGTTTGGCGATTGCTCTAACACTGCAAGCGGTTGATAGAACACTCGAAGAGAAAGATATCAATCTAGTAGTTGATAACGTGGTGGCCGAATTGGCCGAACAGTTTAATGCATCGTTGAGGGACTAGATATGGCGCTTACTAAAGCCGACATAGCTGAACACCTATTTGAAAAGCTCGGGATCAATAAAAAAGATGCCAAAGATTTAGTTGAAGCGTTTTTTGAAGAAATCCGCTCAGCGCTAGAGAAAGGCGAGCAGGTTAAGCTCTCTGGATTTGGTAACTTTGATCTTCGAGACAAAAAAGAAAGACCAGGCCGCAACCCGAAAACAGGCGAAGATATTCCTATTTCGGCACGTCGCGTGGTGACTTTTCGACCAGGTCAAAAGCTTAAAACCCGCGTAGAAGTGGGCACAAGCAAAGCAAAATAAAAAAAGGCAGCGTAAGCTGCCTTTTTATTTGCCTGAATAACCTAGTTATTAAATTATACCAACCTGCATAAATCTTTGATCAATTTAACGAATTAAATAGCACTATAACGTCGTTAAAATATTTTTATCTAGAACAACTAGATACAAAAGTTTTTGCCTAGTTCTAGCGTAATTTTCTTAACGTTAAATAGACCCCATACATAAGCAGATTGGTATTAGGTTATTTTTGCGATTATAAATTAAAACTCTCGAGGAGATACAAAATCACCTGCCATTATTTGCTGAAATGTTTGCTCTGCAAGTACATCTAGGCTATCTAAGCTTTTACCATTTGCGACTAATTTCTGCTCAATTTCAAATGCATCAATATTTTCAATCCCCGACATTTTCGCTACTTTAGAAAATATATATGCGTGCTTAAACTTATCATGTTTATAAAAAAGACTAATAAGTGATGTATACACTTCCGGATTCGGTATGTTGTCTTTTTTATTGAGCTCTAGAGTTTTATAAAGTAAATCAATGGTTTTTTCATCATCAAATTTAATATAGTACGATGCTAAAAAAAATTGCATTTCGGCACTTTGCGTTACACTTTTATCATTTTCTATAGCCAATAATTTAGTCAACGCACTTTGGTTGTTATTTCGTGACCATTGGTAGTAGAGCAAACCTGGGTGGTTTGTATTTTGGGTATCTTGATATAACCGAGTCATTTCTTTAATACTCGTTAATTGACCATCAATACGTGACGTTTTTTTAGCTTTTAACTTAATATGTTCAATTTTAGCGGCCAAAGTTATGCATTGGTTATAAGATTCAAAGTCCTTGAGTAATTGGTATTTATTTTCATCAGTAGGGTCTTTGTATTCTATGTAGCGTTTGATAATTACATCAGAACGCTCATCCTTGCAGTGACTGTCTTTGTTTAAGTCGCTACAAAAGCCAGGTGTTTCTTTGCACACTTGTGCGAGTGTTAACGGCTCTTCACACCCTGCCAATGTTAGCAAACCCAATAGTACACTTGCTTTTTTAAGCATTCCTTAACCCCAAATGAATATTTACTTTGTTATTCTAACGCAATCATTTAACGCCTAACAGTAGAGAATAACTTCAGTTTAAATTAGAATAGCCCTGCCTGAAGTGCATTACTCTCAAAATATAGTGCATTTTTAAAGGCTATCCGTTCAAAATGATAAACTTAGGTAAATAAAATGACCTCATCTCACGAGTTAGAATACACAAATAGTTGGCAAGAGCGCCAAGATTACGCAGAAAGCATGCAACCAATCATTGGTAAGCTTTACCGTAATCGTGGTATCGAAATCGCTGTATATGGCCGTCCTCTCGTAAATGCCAGTACTATCGATATTATCAAATCTCACAAAACCGTTGCTCAGTTTGAAGGCACTAAATTACGTTTGCGCGAAAGCTTCCCATTTTTAGAAGCTATCAGCAAAATGGAATTAAACTCAGCACGTATTGATATTGGTAAGCTTGCATATAGTTATTTGTTCACTGAAGCCGCAAAAGGTCGTTCAGTAGAAGAGTTTGTAAAAGATGAACTTGCAGAAATAACAGACTCACCAGCGAAAGAGCCACGCGATGTAGTATTGTATGGTTTTGGTCGTATCGGTCGTTTATTAGCGCGTTTATTAATTGAAAAATCAGGTCCATATTCAGATTTACGTTTGCGCGCTATTGTTGTGCGTGGTGGTAAAGATGGGGATCTTGAAAAGCGTGCAAGCTTACTGCGTCGTGATTCAATTCACGGTCCATTCAATGGCTCAATCACTATTGATAAAGAACGCAATGCAATTAAAGCTAACGGTAGCTACATTCAAGTTATTTACGCTAACTCTCCTAGCGAAATTGATTACACTCAATACGGTATCGACAATGCATTAATTGTTGATAACACCGGTATTTGGAAAGACGAAGCGGGCCTTGGCCAGCATCTAGAGTGTAAGGGCGCTGCAAAAGTATTATTAACAGCTCCTGCAAAGGGCAATATCAAAAACATCGTATATGGTGTTAATAACAAAGATATATTACCTGAAGATAAAATTGTTTGTGCAGCAAGCTGTACAACTAATGCAATTACACCAACGCTTAAAGCACTAAACGATAAGTTTGGTATCAATAATGGCCATGTTGAAACTGTACACTCGTACACGAACGATCAAAACCTTATTGATAACTACCACAAAGCAGAGCGCCGTGGCCGTGCCGCAGCACTTAATATGGTAATTACTGAAACAGGTGCTGCAAAAGCGGTTTCAAAAGCATTACCAGAGCTTGAAGGCAAGTTAACAGGTAACGCAATCCGCGTACCTACACCTAATGTGTCGCTAGCTATTTTAAATCTTAACTTAGCAACAAGCACATCAGTTGAAGAGCTAAACGCATTTTTACGCGATACAGCACTTCATTCAGACTTACGTGATCAAATTGATTACACTGCATCAACGGAAATTGTATCTACCGATTTAGTAGGTAGCCGTTACGCAGGTGTTGTAGATTCACAAGCAACAATTGTTGAAGATAACCGTATTGTTTTATATGTATGGTACGACAATGAATTTGGTTACAGCTGCCAAGTAGTTCGTTGTATGCGCGATATGGCCGAAGTGTCATTCCCAAGCTTACCTCGCTAATTTATTTGCAGTGACTTAAAAGCCAGCATGTTGCTGGCTTTTTTGGTCGTGTATTATTTTTAAAGCGTATGCCTTGTGATAGGCTTTAATTAATAAAATGCACATTCGTTTTACTATTTATAAAATAATGTCAGTTCTGTGAATTAATAAGCAGATAAACTTATTCAACCTAAAGGTTTTTTCATGAAAATCAGCAGCAATTTCGACAGTGGTAATATCAAAGTTATTGAAGCCACCGATCCTTTAAATATTCAATTAGAAATTAATAAAGATCACCAGTCTGAATTTTATCAGTGGTTTCACTTTCGTCTTGAAACAACACCTTACCAATTGCATAAGTTAAATATTAATGAGCTTGATAAATCAGCTTACCCAGATGGTTGGGAAGGGTATCAAGCCGTTGCATCATATGACCGCCAAACATGGTTTCGTGTACCATCAAGCTATGAAAATGGCACATTAAGCTTTGAAATTGAACCAGAGTGCGGCAGCGTATATTTTGCTTACTTTGCACCATACAGTTACGACCGCCATTTAGATCTATTATCTTGGGCACAAAGCCAAGGCGCTTGCCAATTAATAACGCTTGGTGAAACACTCGATGGCCGCGATATGAGTGTGCTTAAAATTGGTGAGCCAAGTGAAGACAAGAAAACCATTTGGATCACAGCACGTCAACACCCAGGTGAAACAATGGCGCAGTGGTATGTTGAAGGTCTACTGCACAAACTTCTTGATGACGAAGACCCACATGCAGCTGCGCTCTTATCAAAAGCAGTATTTTACGTTGTGCCTAATATGAATCCAGACGGCAGCGCACGTGGACACCTTCGTACTAACGCTAAAGGTGTTAACTTAAACCGTGAATGGCAAACACCAAGTATGGAAAACAGCCCTGAGGTTTACTTAGTGCTTAATAAAATGCGCGAAGCTGGCTTAGATATGCACTTAGACATACACGGCGATGAAGCTATCCCATATAACTTTGTGGCAGGCAGTGAAGGTATTCCAAGTTACGATGAACGCTTAAAAGGCTTAGAAGATAGCTTTAAAGCTGCGCTTTTAACTATTACACCAGAGTTTCAAGATGAGCATGGCTATCCAAAAGATGAGCCAGGTCAAGCTAACCTTACGGTAGGTTCATCAGCTACTGCTGAAGAATTTAAAGCCTTAACGTACACAATTGAAATGCCATTTAAAGACAACAATGATTTACCTGATCCAGATTATGGCTGGTCAGATCGTCGTTCGTATCAATTTGGTCAAGATACATTAGCGGCTATTGTTAATGTTGTTGATGATTTAAGATAAAACGCTTATCTAAAAGGGTATCAATAGTTTTGATACCCTTTTTGCTTTTAATAAAACCCTTTGTATAAAAAAAATAATCATATAGCAGCTTTATTCTTAAAACGTTTTCAACGCTTCTTCGCTGCGTATCATCACCGTATCGGTACAAATCAATCTACTTTCATTTAAATACTACAGATGTAGTGCCTTTCGCCAAGTGTGTAATTATATATTTTGAAAATTAAGTGTTAACAAAGTTAGGTTACTTAAGTTAAGATTAATTAAATCATGAGTCGGGACGGGAGAGGTAAAACCTTATTTCGTAAAGCTTATGTAGCGTAGTAGCTAAAGCAGAGTCTCGTAATTAAAAATAATAAATATAACTATAGAGGATATCCATGGAAGCTTTTGTAAGTGCTGTTAATGATGTTGTTTGGAGTGATGCACTCATCTATTTATGCCTAGGCGCAGGCTTGTTTTATTCAGTATTAACTCGATTTGCTCAAGTTAGACATTTTAAAGAAATGTGTAAGTTATTATTTAGTCCTAACACGTCTGATAAAGGTATCTCATCTTTTCAAGCCCTTGCAGTATCGTTATCTGGACGAGTAGGCGTTGGTAATATTGCTGGTGTTGCTGCCGCTATCGGCTTTGGTGGACCAGGCGCAATTTTTTGGATGTGGGTTGTTGCATTTTTAGGTGCAAGTACTGCATACGCAGAGTCTACTTTAGGCCAAATTTATAAAACAGAAGAAGATGGGCAATACCGTGGTGGCCCAGCGTACTATTTTGACCGTTGTTTAGGGCAAAAGTGGCTAGCTGTTTTATTTGCTGTTTCGGCGATTATTGCCTGTGGTGTTTTTCTACCTGGCGTGCAAGCAAATGCAGTAGGTAATGCGTTTACCCAAGTGTTTGGCAATGGCAACATGGTTACTACTAGCTTTGGTGACGTAGGTAGCTTTAAGTTAGTCGCTTTAGCAATCATCCTTATTGTTTTAGCGTTTATTATTTTTGGCGGTATAAAGCGTATTGCAAACTTTACGCAAGTAGTAGTGCCATTTATGGCGCTTGGTTACATAGTACTGGCATTAATCGTAGTATTTTTAAATTTAGATAAAGTAGCTGATATATTCTATCTAATTATTAGTGATGCATTTACTGCGCAGGCAGGTTTTGGTGCTGCTATTGGTTGGGGCGTAAAGCGTGGTATATATTCTAATGAAGCTGGCCAAGGTAGTGGGCCTCATGCTGCAGCCGCTGCAGAGGTTGATCACCCAGCTCAACAGGGTTTAGTACAAGCTTTTTCGGTTTATGTTGATACCATTTTTGTATGTACTGCAACAGCATTAATGATTTTAATAACGCAGCAATATAATGTTGTGGGTGATTTACCAGCAGGACAGTTTATTGTACAAAATGTAGATGCAGCCACTGAAGTAGGCTCAGCAGCCTTTACTCAAATGGCTTTATTTAGTGTATTTGGCAGCTTTGGACAAGCATTTGTCGGTATTGCATTATTCTTCTTTGCCTTTACCACAATACTTGCTTATTACTTCATTGCAGAGACAAATATTGCTTACTTAAATCGTTACTTTAAAGGCAATATCCCGCTTGTCCTTGTGAAATTTGTGATTATGTTCATGGTTGCATACGGTATGGTTAATAATTCAGGTTATATCTGGACTATTGGAGATATTGGCGTTGGCTTAATGGCTTGGATTAACATATTGGGTATTTTAGCTATTTTCTTTGTAGCTAAGCCAGCTTTGTTATGTTTGAGCGATTATGAGGATCAGAAGAAAAAAGGCGGAAAAATCACATTTGATCCAGTTAAATTAGGGATTAAAAACGCCTCGTTTTGGGAAAAGCGTCTAGAGAAACAGTCAAAAGACGCTGAGTAATTAAACTTAGTGGGCAACTTAGAAAATTATAGCCCCTAAATCAGTTGTTGGTTTGAATTCAAAAAAGACAACGAGAAATAAAACAAGTACAATAAAGGCGCCGAAAGGCGCTTTTTTTATGCGTAGTATGGAGAGAAGTATGGCGATTATTCGTTGCCCAAAATGTGCAAAATCAATTTCAGATAAACATAAGCAATGTCCGCATTGCGAAAGCAACATTGCAGAGCTAAACGACGAGCAAGTTTTACAACTTCAGCGCGAACAGCGAATTAAAAAAAAGCAGATGTTTATAAATCACTCCTTTTTGGCGCTTATCTTATTTTTAGGTGGTTTTTTCTGCTTGTACTTTTTACAACCGCAAGAAGAAACACTTCAGTGGTATGCTTACACTGCCGCGATAGGCATAGGCTGTATTTGGTACCTTGTAAATCGTATTATTTTAGTGACTCTAAAAAAGAAAAAATGACATGAACATCGACAATCTTGTACAAAATATTACTCCCGAATTATTCGAACGCTTACAATACGGTGCTTCTACTGGCAAGTGGCCAGACGGTACCGTTTTATCAGATGAACAAAAGCAACAAACAGTGCAGTTGGTTATGTTGTATCAAGCAAAGGTGGCTCAATCAAACGAGCAATTTACGATTGGTGCTAATGGTGAAATGATCCAAAAGACAAAAGCTCAACTACAAAAAGAATTCAAATCAGACAACGAAATAGCTAGGTTTAGTGAACATGATCTTTAAGCACCTTTTTACACCTAAGTGGAAACACCCAAAGCAACAAGTACGTCTTGATGCTATCGAAAAATTAGACATTGAACGTGATGCAACCATATTAAACACGTTAGCACTTGAAGATAGCTCAGCTGAAATTCGCCGTAAAGCGCTGCAAAAGGTAAATAATTTGCCGCTATGGTGGAAAGCGTATAAACAAGATCAAGCATTAAAAGATATAGCAGAGCTGCAAATATCTAATGCTGTTTTAAATAGCGAAAGTACACTAACAGCGCAAATCAAAAGTGAATACATAGAGCGTTTTGCACCTGTTAAAACACTCGAAAAGTTAGCATTTGCAGAAAAAGAACTGCAAGTACGCGTTAAATTATTAAAACGTTTAGCAAATCCAAAATTAGTAGAAAAAGCATTTAAAGAAGGTAGCGAAGAGCTACAAACTCAGTTAGTTGAACTTGTTATTACCCATCAATTAATTAAGCCATTAGTAAAACATGCAAAAGGTGATGCAAAAGCAGCACTTGAAACGCATATTGAAAATGAGCGTTTAGCAATTGAAATGCCACTTCAGGTTGAAAGTGCAACACGTGTTATTTTAGCTAAGTTAAATGCTTTACGTGAAAAAACAGATTTTGGTGTTGTAAATTCACAAGCCGGCGAATTAATGGCCCAGTGGCAAGCACTTGAGCTTAAATGGTTAAGTGATGAGCGTGTTAAGCTGCTTGATGAAAAATACATTTCTATTACTACTAAGTTAGATGCACACATTGAACAGCTAAAAGCGGTACATGACAAAGAGCAGCAGCAATTAGCGCAACAACAGCGTCAATTATTAGCACTTGCAACACTTGAAGCTTTAGGTGAAGAAATTGAAAATGCCTTACAGCTTGGTCTTGAAACTCCAGAGCAAATTCAACAAGATTGGCTTGATGCAAAAGTAGCGCAAGCTAAGCAAGCTATTAGCGAAACAGAACTTGCTAATAATGCACAATCAAAACTCGCTGTAAGCAAGTTAGAAAAACTATTTACTCAAGTTGCTAAGTTACCCGAGCTAACAACGGCTATTAAAGAGTACAAACTCGCTTTTGCAGCATTATGCGAAATTAAGCCAGCAGAAGATTTAGCACAATACGATGCAACTCTAACTGAATTTAATAATGGCTTTAAAGCAGCGCGTAATCATTTGAATATTTTAGATGGCGCACTGCAAAGTACCTTTAAAACACAGTTAAATGGGCATAAAAAGCAATTTTTAGCACCAATGAATGAGCTAGTTAAGCCACTTGAAAAAAACCAAAGCCAAGCAAAGCGCAAAGCTCGTGATGTTAAGCGCCTAATTGAAGAAGGTCGTTTTAATGTTGCTTTTGGCGTGTTTAAAGGCTTTGAAGAGTTATTTAATACACTTACTGAGCAATATCAGCAGCCACTTGTGAATATAAAAGCAGACCTTGAAGCGCAACTTGCAGATGCGAAAGATTGGCAAAAATACGCTGCAGCACCAAAGCGTAAAGCTTTATTAGAAGAAGTAAGTGCATTAGTAAGCGAAGAGTGTACAGACCCACAACAACGCGCAGAGCAAGTAAAAGCGCTACGTAAACGCTGGAATGAGTTAGGTCGTTTAGATACAGATGAAGAAAAGCAACAAGGCGTGCAGTTTGATGAACAAATCGAGTTGTTATTTGCGCCTTGCCGTAGTTACTTCGCAGAGCAAGAAGTGCAACGCGAAGCATCAAAAGCACAACGTGAAAATATTATTAACGACATGCATGCGCTCCATTTACAGCCAACTGCTGAGGATGACTTTGATTGGAAACAATATGAAAGCCAATACAATCGTTTAAATAAAGCGTGGCGTAGTGTGGGTAAAGTTGACCCTAAAACATACCGTACACTAAACGATCGTTATAAAAATGAGCAACAACAAGTACTGGCTTTATTAAACGCATTTCATAAAAGTAATGCAGCACTTAAAAATGAGTTAGTAGAAAAAGCGCAGCAATTATCACAAAGCGATGATTTAGCCGCTGCGTGCCAAGAGTTGAAGCAAATGCAGCAGCAATGGCAAACCATTGGCTTTGCTGGTTTAAAAGCTGAAAATGCGTTATGGCAAAAGTTTCGTCAGTATAACGATGAAACATTTACCAAGCGTAGTAGTGAGTTTGAGCAGCAAAAACTCGAGCAAAACGAGTCAGATAAACAAGCAATTGCAGAACTTGCTGAACTTGAAGCAGCACTTAGTGATGTTAATCAAAGAGCGCAGTTGCACGACCTAGAAACAAAAGTGAAAGGGTACACGCAATTTAGATCGTTAGCGCCAAAGGTTACTAAGCTACTAGCTGCTATTGAAGATAAGCTTGCATTGCTTACAAGCAAATCTGAGCAAGCTAATTTAGATGCATTAATTACTGCACTTGAAAACAATGAAACGTTACCAAGTCAGTATCAAGCACCGCTTAAAACAGCATTAAGTAAAGAGCAACTTATTACTCGCATGGAAATACTAGCGAACGTAAGTTCAACCGATAAGTCACTTAGAATGGCAGAACAAGTAGCCATGCTAGATGACAAACATCGTGGCGATCATGCTGATTTAAACTATTATTTAAAACAGTTATTAGCGCTCAGTGACGGTTCAGTTGAACCTGACACACTAACGCGACTTAAAGCGACACTTGCAGCTTAATAAAACCAGCATAATCTATGCTGGTTACTATTTTACTAAGCCGCTTTAATAGCGGCTTTTTTATGTATCACTAATTCATAAACAAAAGGGTTCTCATGAGAATTTTAGTTATTATTGCAGCGTTATTTTTAACTGCCTGTAATACCACGCAAGGCATATCAGTATATTCATTTACTAACTCTGAGGTTGAGTCTGTACTGGGTAAGCAATTACCAAAGTTAAGTGAAAAAGTAAGCTTAATGGGTTTACCGGTTCAGTTTGATGTAAACGACTTAAGTGTAAATATTGGACCTGATAACCGTGATGTTGTTGTGCTTGGTGCCGATTCAAGCGCTGAAATTAATGCATTCGCACTTAAATACCCCGTGCGTTTAAAGCTGCAAATTGAAGGTAGCCCATTTTACGACAGTGAGAAAAAAGCAGTGTTTTTACGTAATATTAAATTACTTGATTCGAGTGTAGATGCCGGTGGTTTTAAAGGTAATTTAGGTGCGCTTGATAGCCAAGCAATGGATGTTATTAATGCTTTTTTAGCGGTTAACCCAGTTTATACATTAAACATGGATGACCCTAAAATGATGCTACTTAGTAAACTTCCACTTGATATGAAAGTGGTTGAAGGCGCAATTAAGCTAGTACCTCGTCTATAAGTAGATCTACCTACTTACAATATACGTATTGATTAGCCTGACTTTCAGGCTAATTAGGTTTTAATATTATGGCGGCTCCTCGTACTGTTCCCACTTCTCGGCTTTCTCGCTTTGCAAAATTAGGCTCACTTGCCACAGGTGTTGCTACCAACATGTTAGTTGATGGAGCTAAGAGCGCGCTAACAGGTAAAGGTTGGGATAATAAAAGCTTACTACTACAACCTAAAAATATTGAAAAACTAGCCACACAGCTATCACATTTACGTGGTGCAGCAATGAAACTCGGGCAATTGCTCTCAATGGATGCCGGTGATCTACTTAGTCCTGAATTAGCTCAGTTACTTGCTTTACTTCGCTCAGACGCGAATCCAATGCCTCATAAGCAGCTTGTTGAAGTGTTAAAAGAGCAATGGGGGGATGAGTGGCTAGCGCGTTTTTCTCATATTGAATTAAGGCCTTTTGCTGCAGCTTCTATAGGGCAAGTTCATTTGGCTTATAAAGAAAATGGCGAGCAGCTTGCTGTTAAAATTCAATACCCTGGTATTGCTAAAAGTGTAGTAAGTGATGTCGATAACGTTATTTCGTTATTAACGATTTCTCGATTATTGCCAAAAGATCTTAATATTAAACCACTTATTGGTGAGGCTAAGGCACAGTTATTAGCTGAGGCTGATTATAAGCGGGAGGCTCAGTACTTAATACGTTATAAAAATGCATTAGCAACTAATCCCCACTTTAAAGTACCCAAAGTATATCCAGAGCACAGCACACAACACGTGCTAACTATGGAGTATATAAAAGCAGAACCTATTGAGAGCATTACAGAGCTACCTGATAGTCAAAAAAGCTTTGTTGCAGAGCAACTTATTGATTTGTTTTTCAAAGAAATGTTTGAATTTAAATTGATTCAAACCGACCCTAATTTTGCCAACTTTCATTATCAGCTTGAGACCCAAAAAATTGTTTTATTTGATTTTGGTGCAACGCGAGAAATATCAACCGAGCTTAGCTTAGCGTACTTAGCCTTATTTAAAGCGGGTAGCGAAAACAACCGAGAAGGTGTACTTAAAGCGGCATCACACATAGGTTATTTTAAAAATGACTTAGTTGATGAGTATAAAAACAACGTCATTGATTTATTTTTAATGGCGTGCGAGCCGCTAAGAGCAGAAGGAGAATTTGATTTTAAAAATAGCGAACTCGCGCTCAAAATAAAAAATGCAGGGCTTGCCCTTAGTGCGCAATCTCAGCAATGGCATACACCGCCCGTTGATGCGTTATTTATTCACCGAAAACTTGCAGGACTTTACTTAATAGCCGCAAGGCTAGGTGCAAAAATAGATGTAAAAACGTTATTTAAGCACTATTTATAGCGTTTTAACTTACGCGTAAGTGCACTTTAAGTAATGAGTGCACTTAGCGTATAAAATTGCCATAATGCTCGCGATATTTCGCGAGGTGTATTTATGATAAAACAATTTTTAAACGATCCTAAATTATTGCTAAACGCAGTAGGTGAGGGCATATACGGTTTTGACCTATCGGGTAATGCGGTGTTTGTTAATCCTGCCGCTGAGCGCATGACAGGTTGGTGCGCTGAGGAACTATTAGGTAAAAAAATACACCAATATCATCACCATACTCATGCTGATGGCACACCTTATCCCGCTGATGAATGCCAAATTTACTGCACCATGTTTGATGGAAAACGTCGTGAAGTTAAAAATGAAGTTTTTTGGCGTAAAGACGGTAGCTCATTTGCAGTTCAATACACTTCAACACCTGTTTATAAAAATGATAAGTTAATTGGTGCTGTAGCGGTATTTCGCGATATATCACTGCAACAGCAAACACAAAATGCACTGCAAGAGGCACTTACTCAAGTAAAGCACTTAAGTGAGCAGCTAAAAGATGAAAACAACTACTTAATTGCAGAGCTCAACGAAGATTGGCAAGACTCAGGGCTAGTTGGACAAAGCCATATATTTCAAACCATGTTAGATCAAATAAAACTGGTAAGTGAAACCGACAGCACAGTGCTTATACTTGGCGAAAATGGCACAGGTAAAGAGTTGGTAGCCCGTAACTTGTATAGGCTAAGCAAACGTAGCGAACAAGCCTTTATAAAAGTAAATTGCGCTGCATTTACCCCGAGCTTGCTAGAGTCGGAATTGTTTGGCCATGAAAAGGGCGCGTTTACAGGTGCCAATGAACGTCGTAAAGGGCGCTTTGAACTTGCTGATAAAGGCACCTTGTTTTTAGATGAGATAGCAGAGCTTCCACTTGAGGCGCAAAGTAAATTACTGAGAGTCTTGCAAGAACAAGAGTTTGAACGTGTGGGTGGCAGTAATACGCTAAAAGTAAACATTAGAGTCATTGCAGCGACTAATCGCGACCTGTGGGAAATGGTACAAAAAGGCACGTTTAGAATTGATTTGTATTATCGGCTCAATGTATTTCCTATAAAAGTACCCGCCCTTAAAAATCGAAAAGAAGATATTCCTTATTTATGCGCTAATTTGATTGCGCAGCTAAATAAACGGCTCGGGAAAAACTTAAAAGGGCTAAGTAAAAAAGCAATTACGCAGCTGCAGGCTTATGATTGGCCAGGTAATATTAGAGAGCTGCAAAATGTACTTGAACGCGAAGCTATTTTATCTAATCAAGCGGTACTTCAGCTAAGTCAGCCTTTGCAAGCGGGTGGTGAAGTAGTTATTAATCCTTCACTTACGCTCGATGAAGCGCAAAAGCAGCATATAACCTCTGTTCTTGCGTTATCGCACTGGCAAATATCGGGTGATAAAGGAGCGGCAGTTAAATTGGGCTTACCTGAGAGTACACTACGCTCAAAAATGCGAAAGTTAGGAATTGCTAAAAATTCGTGAAATATCGCGAAGTGCGTTTAATATCGCGAATTTAATTTTACTTCGTTAAAATAAGCTGTTTATAATCAATGGCATAATTGAATTTAAGCTTGGTCTGAAAGTTGCAAATACTTGCTTAATACCCGTCATTATGAAGCAAGTACTATGAAGTTTGATATTAAAGAAGAAGACATGATCATTAAGCCCTATAACACCGAAGGGCCAATTTATATCCGCGAGCAGAAAGGGTTTTTTCAGCGCATACGCCGTAATTTAGGCTGGCTGTTAATGCTAACTTTTATTGCAATACCGTGGATTCAATATAACGGACAACAAGCTGTGCTGCTTGATGTGGCAACGCAAACCTTTACTATTTTTGGTTTAACACTCCTTCCTCAAGATTTTATGATTTTAGCCCTGCTATTTATGGCGGGAGCTTTTGCATTATTTTTTGTAACTAACTGGCTTGGTCGGGTTTGGTGTGGTTATACGTGCCCGCAAACAATATGGATGCTTATGTTTTCGTGGGTAGAGCAGCGCATTGAAGGCACGCGAAATCAGCGAATTAAATTAGATAAATCTCAGTGGACGCTAAGTACTTGGCGCAAAAAAATAACTAAGCACAGCGCGTGGATAGTTATTTCAGTTTTAACCGCCACCTCGTTTATGGCGTATTTTATTCCCGCAAAAAGTTTGTATATGGAAATGCTTACATTTGAATGGTCAGGTATTACGAGCTTTTGGGTGTTTTTATTCGCTTTTTGCACTTACGGTAATGCAGGGTTTTTACGCGAAAAAATGTGCACTATTGCTTGCCCTTATTCTCGTTTTCAGGCTGTTATGTTTGATAAAGATACGTTGCTTGTTACATATGATAACGAGCGAGGTGAAAGTCGTGGACCGCGTAAACGCAAAGCCGATCCAAAAGAGCTTAACTTAGGTGACTGTGTAGACTGTAACTTATGTGTAGAGGTTTGCCCGGCAGGTATAGACATTCGAAATGGCTTACAATATGAATGTATAAACTGTGGCTTATGTATTGATGCTTGCGACGATACTATGGAGAAATTTGGTTATCAAAAAGGCTTAATTAAATACGCCAGTGAAAAACAAATGGAAGGTAAAAAAACCAATCCATTTAGATTAAAACTAATAGGATACGGCGCATTAACGGCTTTGTTAATAATTTCTATGTTTGCATGGATGCTGCAACGCACACCAATAGAAGCCTCAGTACTACGCGATAGGAATGCGCTTTATAGAGTGAACTACGAGGGCCTGGTAGAAAACCCTTATACACTTACTATTATTAATAAAACGCAGCAAGCTCTGCATTACAGTATTGCCATAGAGGGCTTGCCAGAAGCAACACTCTCAAGTCCAAGTTCTACACTTATACAGCCAGGTGCAATGAAAAGAGTCCCCGTTACTGTAACAGCCGATGGTTACAATATTGCGCACAAAGTGAGTAAGTTACAATTTGTAGTAACAGCGCAAGAAGATGCCAGCATTACTATAACCAAAGACAGTCAATTTTATAAAAATTAGTTGTACTAGCTCAGACTTGATCCGACAGTTACCCGTTTTTTAATCGGTGACTGTCAGTCTAGATTTGAGCTAAATTTTTCTCAGCCCAGATCAATTTTCCATCTAATAAAGTTTCTAATGGCGTTCTGCCACAGCATATTTTTCCTTGATGAGTTCGGTCATTATTGTAATAAATCATCCATTCGTCCAGATCCTTTTGCAATTCCGCTAATGAGCTATATAGCTTTTTACGGAATGTAACTTGATAGAATTCATTGAGTATCGTTTTGTGGAAGCGTTCGCAGATACCATTTGTTTGCGGTGACATAGCTTTGGTTTTTGTATGATCGATATCATTAATAGCCAGATATAACTGGTAATCATGATGTTCGACTTTGCCACAATATTCAGTGCCTCTATCGGTTAGAATACGTAGCATGGGAAGCTCGTACTGTTCGAAGTACGGCAGTACTTTGTCGTTGAGTATGTCAGCCGCAGTAATTGGCGTTTTCGTGGTGTAGAGCTTAGCGAACGCTACTTTGCTGTATGTATCAACGAAGGTTTGTTGGTAGATACGCCCAACGCCTTTGAGATTACCCACGTAAAATGTATCTTGAGAGCCTAGATAACCTGGGTGAGCCGTTTCAATTTCACCACACGCTTCGTCATCATGTTTTTTCTTTTCAAGCGCAGCTACTTGAGCGTCGGTGAGAAT
>NZ_JWIG01000020.1 GCF_000814675.1 Pseudoalteromonas distincta
TAACCTTTCCTCCTGACTGAAAGTGCTTTACAACCCGAAGGCCTTCTTCACACACGCGGCATGGCTGCATCAGGCTTGCGCCCATTGTGCAATATTCCCCACTGCTGCCTCCCGTAGGAGTCTGGGCCGTGTCTCAGTCCCAGTGTGGCTGATCATCCTCTCAAACCAGCTAGGGATCGTCGCCTTGGTGAGCCATTACCTCACCAACTAGCTAATCCCACTTGGGCCAATCTAAAGGCGAGAGCCGAAGCCCCCTTTGGTCCGTAGACATTATGCGGTATTAGCAGTCGTTTCCAACTGTTGTCCCCCACCTCAAGGCATGTTCCCAAGCATTACTCACCCGTCCGCCGCTCGTCAGCAAAGTAGCAAGCTACTCTCTGTTACCGCTCGACTTGCATGTGTTAGGCCTGCCGCCAGCGTTCAATCTGAGCCATGATCAAACTCTTCAATTAAAAAGTTTTATGTCTTTCGACAGCTCAATGAATTCTGAATTTTTTAATATCTTTCGATATTGAATTGACTGTGCCGAATAATTACCGAAATAACTATTCTGTTGGTCACTCAGTTTTCAATTGAGACTCTAATTTGTTTGCCTCGCTACCTAAGTAGTTTGGCTGTTAGAACTCAATCTGTACGAGTGCCCACACAGATGATTGCTTTATATTGTTAAAGAACGTTTTGAGTCGCTTAAGCGTCTCAAGGGATGCGAATAATACACCCTTTATTTTTCGAGTCAACACTTTGTTTTAAACTTTCTTTTTAAAAGATTTAAAGCCGAAGTTTTATTTAACTCTCTGAGTAGTTCGTGCCTTGCTATGCTTCGGCGTTTCCCGTCTCAGTGGGGTCGCATTATAGGGAGATTCGAGCGGGGGTCAATGTTTTATTTCAGCTTTTTGACAATTAAATGAATTTAGTATGAAAGCTATACAAATAAAGGGCTACAGGATACTTTTAGTTTAAAAAACACGCACAACATATGTATCTATTGATGAGGTATTAGTAAGGTTTAAACTAAGCTGTATGTTAAACAAACAACACACAGCTTTGTTTTAAATTAAAGGTTTATTTAGATGCTATTTCCCATACGGCAATGGAGCCTGATATTTCATTTCCAACGATTAAGAGTGGGTTTCCTGTAGCACTCTGCTCTGCTGGAACGAATTCCATTCCTTCAGGCGCTAAATCGCCTGTAATATTAGCGTCTTTAATTAAGCCTCTATTATAGAAGTAGTCTTCAAACTGCACATTATATGGATTGGTAATATCATAAACCATAATCCCACCCATACGCTCAAGCCCTATAAAAGCAAATGTACGATCGTCAATTTTACCAATAGTCAGCGCTTCTGGCTCTGCGCCTTTATCATCTGAGCGTGAGTCACCTTTGTTTTCATCTTCATTGTTGTTAAATGCTTCACCATGAACCGATGCAGTAATACGACCTATATCATCGCCTGAATCAAACACCACCAGCCCATTGCTGTCCCAAATGGTAAACGAACGTGCACCATAAGCATAAAGCGATTCGTATTGACCATCATTATTAGTATCGCCTTTTATTGTTGTTACTTTTAAGCGACCAATATCGTTATCGTCGTTATTTAAGTAATCAAAATTAGCTGCAAGCGTTAAGTCTTCAACGCGGCTTTCATCTATATAAGCTAAGCAGCCGTCGTCTTTATCGTAATCAAGTCCGCCCTTTGCTATACAGTCTGCTTCATCCGTTGTATCAAAAAAGTATTCTCTTGCGTCACCTTCGTTGGCAGTGACTATAAAGTTAGCGCCTTTCCAACTAAAGCTTGAGGTAGTATCGGGCTGGTACATACCATAGAGCCCTGGGTATGATTTAAAATTAACGCCGCCATCTTTATCTGAGGCATCAAGTTGTAAGCTTGACCAATCTTTAAAGCCTAAGCCCTTTAGCTCAAGGCTGTTGTCTTGTAGGTTAACTATTGCAAGTGCATTGTTTTCTTGAATAGATACATAAGCGTATTTGTTATCTTTAGAAATGCTAACGTACTCGGGCTCTAAATCCATAGCTACTGTGGTATTTATCAGATTACCGTTAATAGTACGACCATTGGGGTTTGCAAAAACGACCCCTTGCGCTTCTAGTTCGGTTTGTTTGTTGTTATAGGCTTTAAAATAAATATTTAGTGCTGTATCGGCTATTACATTATTTGTTATATCGATAATACTAATAGAACCTTCAGGATCTACGCTGTAGTCGCCACTTGGTTCACCTTCGTTAGCAACCACTGCCTTTGCGCCATCATGGGTGAACGTCACCATGTCTGGTAAAAATCCGACTGTAACATTTTTAATAAATACAGGTGAGTCGCCGCTTATATCGTAAAAAGCAATTTGACCTGCATCACCCGTGCTTTTAGCAGCCATTGCGACCGCTAGTAAATTATTATTTTCATCAATAGCAATGCTGTTTGCATCGCCTTGGGTATGCTCGTTTAAAGACAACGTAATAACGGACGTTAAATTTGTGGCGCTGATAACCCCTTCGTTATCTTTAACAAGTGCGGCAGTATCAAAGGTGTCGGCGGGTAAAATATTAATAACAGAGTCATCGCCTGAACTGTTAATAGCGTAAATCCATTTTTTAGATGCTTGGTAAGCAACTATTTCAGCGGCACCTTCTGGACTTTGTGCATTTAATACTCCTCTTCCTACGAGGCTGATATTTAATACTGAATTAGCATTTACACCATTTATCCCATTAATGCCATTTGCGCCTTGTTCTCCCTGTAATCCTTGAGAGCCGTTTTGGCCATCGTCACCATCAAGTGAGCAACCAGTAAGAACAGATATAAGTGACAGCGCAATAATTGATTTTTTAAACATGTGATTTTCCTTAGTATTGTATTTGCTAAATATCAACACACAGGCATGACAAGATTATGGCAGTTTTAATACAGCCTCTTAGCCTAAGTAATTAGCTTATACGCTAGCGGAGTAATTAAAATTAAAGCGGCCGTATAACCAAGCATTTTTACAGTCGGGGAATAATCTCGTTTAATTGCAACCCCTAGCAAAGGTCTAAGTACATCAATACGTGTAATACCCCATGTAATAACGCCGCAAAAAGACCAAGTCCCTGTAATAATGATGAATGGTTCAGCAACAGGCCCTAAACTTAAAGGCAGTAGTAAAAAACACAAAATAATCAAAATGCTTTGATGCAATAAATAAAAGGGAAACACCCATACATTGAGCTGTTTTAAATAGTAAGTATTAAAATTTAAAAATCGGTGAGCGAGCGCAAGTACAAAAAATACACCTACAACACGTTGAATATTGTAGCTAGCGCTTAAAATAAAATGAGGAAGATTAAACACCTTCTGATAACTTAATATTATAAGTACAAACAAAACCGCAAAACTCAAAGCTAGTAATACTAATTTTTTATTTAAGCAGTTCCAAAAGTAAGTGTTTTTAGCAAATATGTATCCTGCGAGTAGCAGTATTAAGCCGTTAGTCTCTCTAATTGAATCGCCAGTTAAGTAATAGCTTGTAAATAGTGTGGCAATAGTGAGCAAGGTAATTAAAAACCCAAATGACACCCCCCCTTAACAAATGTTTTTAAAGGCGCAATAAAGGGCAAGCGTGCAAAAAGAGTTAAAACAATAATGATCTGCATAAATTGCCACAACGAGCGCAAATACCACAAGTGATTTACATCCACATTCGGCCATACTCCAGACTGATAATTATCAAAAAGCGTATTGTTAGTGTCTATAAAAGCTAAATAGAATTGCCAATAACTAATATCAATAACACCTTGCTGCGACATTTCTGCAAACAGCTGTAAAGGCACTATTAACCATAAACCCACCAGCAAGGGTAATAGTAAAAAAATAGAGCGGTATAAAGTGAAATGTAACCAAGACTTAAAGCCACTTATTTTATCAATCATAAAACGCAGTGCTACACCCGATATAAACCAAATGAGCAACATACGCCAAGGTGAAAACACCAACATTAAATATTCAACATACTGTGATGTGTAATTACTTTTAAAATGAAATCCCCAGTTTTCGCTATACAACATGCCAATGTGATAAAAAATTAGCGACGCAAATGCGATTACCCTAAGCCAATCAAGATAATATTTACGCGAATTAACTAATGAAGGTTGTTGTGTTTGAGTGCTCATGCTTTTATTACTTTATGAATTTTATGCGTTATTCATACCTAAAGATCTCGCTAAAACTATCTACAAGTGCTTATATTACAAGCAATAGTGATAAAAGGTGGTATACAGGGATAAGCGTGCCACGTCAGCAATAAGCATACATTTATGAACCTACAGCACTTTCAACGTTTTCAAAGCATTTACGCATCAGTATTACTGTGTGCTTACGTATTAATTAATAATACAGTAAACGCTACAACCCAAATAATGGAAGCCCAAAGAGAAGGGGCTTTAACTTTTTTAATGTGGGAGCCATTTGTTTGGGAGTATTCAAGTGCCTTGAGTACTTTGCTTATATTCCCTATTTTAATTTGGTTTTTAAGACACTTATCTTTTAATTGGCAAAATATTACGGCCTCATTAGGTATGTACTTTGCTGCTTCTATTATATTTAGCGTGTTACACGTTGGTATTATGGTAGGGGTTCGTAAATTCATATATTTGTTGAATGATGGGTCTTACAACTTTGGACTTAGCTGGTTTGAGCTTATTTATGAATACCAGAAAGACGCTATAAGCTTTGTGTTTTTCATCGTACTTATCAAAGTATATCAATATGTGGTGCAGCAGTTACTAGGTGAAGCTTCTTCAATTGAAGAAAGTGAGCAGCAAACAACATCGACCATAAACCGCCTATTAGTTAAAAAGCTCGGAAAAGAATTCATTATAAAAATAGAGGATGTTGATTGGCTTGAATCGTCGGGTAATTATGTAAACCTACATATAGCCTCACGTATATATCCGTTAAGGGCAACGCTTACAGCATTAAGTAAACAACTTGAAGTGCAGGGGTTTTGTGGAATTCACCGCAGCCATGGCGTAAAACTCGATAAAGTGGAGTCTATTACACCACTATCCAGTGGCGACAGTGAAATAAAATTAACTACAGGTAAAGTACTAAACCTATCTAGACGCTATAAAGAGCAATTTAAACTTCAACTAAAATAAAAAAGGCTACCTAAGTAGCCTCTAATTGTTATTTTTTAACTGGGCGTTTCCAACCCGTTAAATTACGCTGTTTAGAGCGTGCTATTGCTAATTGGTCATCTTCAACGGTACTGGTGATCACAGAGCCTGCACCAATTGTTGCAGTTGCACCTATATTTACTGGGGCAACAAGTGATGAATTAGAGCCAATAAAAGCATTATCGCCAATAATAGTTTTTGATTTATTAACACCATCGTAGTTGCAGGTAATAGTACCTGCGCCAATATTCACTTTTTCGCCAATTTCAGCATCACCTAAGTAACTTAAGTGGTTGGCTTTTGAGCCTTTGCCTAAACGGGTTTTTTTCATCTCAACAAAGTTACCAATGTGTGAGTCTTCTTCCATAACAGCGCCAGGGCGAAGGCGAGCATAAGGGCCCAGCGTACATTTAGCAGCTACGCTTGCATCTTCAATTAAGGTATTCGCCTTTATTACCACGTTATCGCCTATGGTACAGTTTTTAAGTACACAGTTAGGGCCTATTTGTACATTGTTACCAAGGGTTACATTACCTTCAAAGATAACGTTTATATCAACTAATACGTCTTCGCCTGTTTTAACATTTCCGCGAACATCAATACGAGCAGGGTCGGCCAGTGTTGCGCCATTTAACATTAACTCTTCTGCTTGCCATGCTTGGTAAGCGCGTTCTAAGCCTGCAAGTTGTACACGGTTATTTGCGCCTTCAACTTCCATTGCATGATCTGGTTGCGCTGAAGCGATCTCTACGCCTTCACTGTGAGCCATTGCAACGATATCTGTTAAGTAGTACTCGCCTTGTGCATTATTGTTAGATAAGTTACCTAACCATGTTTTTAATAGCTTACCGTTCACAGCCATAATGCCTGTATTTACTTCGTTAATAAGTAACTGCTCTGAGCTTGCATCTTTTTGCTCAACAATACCGACTAACTTACCACCAACACGAAGCATGCGACCATAGCCATTTGGGTTTACCAAATTTACCGTTAATACCGCTAAACCATTTTTAGGTGTTGCAGCTAATAAACGCTCTAGAGTTGATTGTTTTGTTAGCGGTACATCGCCGTATAAAATCAATACTGTGTCTTCATCGTTAATATGAGAGTTGGCTTGCGCTACTGCGTGGCCAGTACCGAGTTGCTCTGCTTGAAGTACCCAATTTACATCGTTATCGGCAAGTTGCTGTTGTAATAGTTCGCCGCCGTGTCCGTAAACTAAGTTTGTAGTCGTTGCACCTAATGCCATCGCATTATCAATAACGTGCTGTACCATTGGTTTACCTGCAACATTGTGCAAAACTTTAGGTAGAGCAGAACGCATACGAGTACCTTTACCCGCAGCAAGAATAACAGTTGTTAAAGCCATTAAAACAATTTCCTTTTTCCGTTGTTTTAGCTAAATAAGTATTATGTTTGTGCAGAAGATTACGTAAATCACTTCTTGTGCAGATACTCAGTAGGTTAGTTTATTCGTACTGAATCTTGACTGAAAAACACACTTAATTGGATGACGTTATTGTAGCGAGGATTGGTGAAGGATATAAGTGATAAAGCACAGATAATAGTCTGATAGACCTGTTATTTAACAATTATAAATAAGCGATACACCATGTTTAAATTACAGACACAAAAAAGCCCACATAAAGTGGGCTTTTCAAAACCGGATAGGCTTACTTGTGACGTAATTGCTGAATTACGCGTAACTGAGCAACTGCTTCTGCCAGTCGCGTAGCCGCTTGTTGATAATCAAACTCAACAGCTGACGAATTCGCCATATGTTCTTCAGCTTCACGTTTAGCTTTTTGTACAGAATCTTCATCTAAATCTTCACCACGAACCGCAGTATCTGCAAGAATCGTGATGTGATTTGGTTGAACTTCTAATGTACCGCCAGCAACATATAACACATCTTCGTGACCATATTGCTTAACTAAACGTACCATACCAGGTTTAAGGGCAGTTAGTAGTGGAGCATGACCTAGGTTTACACCCAGCTCGCCTTCACTACCAGATACTTGAATCGATTCAACAAGACCAGAGAACAAGCTCTGCTCTGCGCTTACTACGTCAAGATGTACAGTCATAGCTGTCATACTACCCTCCTAGTTACATGCCTTTGGCTTTTTCTTGAGCTTCTTCGATAGAGCCAACCATGTAAAACGCTTGCTCTGGAAGCTCATCAAACTCGCCGTTTAAAATGCCTTTGAAGCCAGCAATTGTATCTTTCAGTGATACGTATTTACCTGACGCGCCTGTAAACACCTCTGCCACGAAGAATGGCTGAGATAGGAAACGTTGGATTTTACGTGCACGAGATACAAGTTGCTTATCTTCGTCAGAAAGCTCGTCCATACCTAGGATTGCAATGATGTCTTTAAGTTCTTTGTAACGCTGAAGAACTGTTTGAACGCCACGTGCTGTATCGTAGTGCTCTTGACCAATTACTTGTGGGTCAAGTTGACGTGAAGATGAATCAAGTGGGTCTACCGCTGGGTAAATACCAAGTGATGCGATATCACGTGAAAGTACTACTGTTGCGTCTAAGTGAGCAAAGGTAGTTGCTGGAGATGGATCCGTTAAATCATCCGCAGGTACGTATACCGCTTGGATTGATGTAATTGAACCAGTCTTAGTTGAAGCGATACGCTCTTGAAGCACACCCATTTCTTCAGCAAGTGTAGGCTGGTAACCTACCGCTGATGGCATACGACCAAGAAGTGCAGATACTTCTGTACCAGCAAGTGTATAACGGTAGATATTATCTACGAAGAAAAGCACATCGCGACCTTCATCACGGAACTTTTCAGCCATAGTAAGGCCTGTTAACGCTACGCGTAAACGGTTACCTGGAGGCTCGTTCATCTGACCGTATACAAGCGATACTTTATCAAGTACGTTTGAATCGTTCATCTCATGGTAGAAATCGTTACCCTCACGTGTACGCTCACCAACACCTGCGAATACTGAGTAGCCGCTGTGCTCGATTGCGATGTTACGGATAAGTTCCATCATGTTTACAGTTTTACCAACACCGGCACCACCGAATAAACCAACTTTACCACCTTTAGCAAACGGACATACAAGGTCGATAACCTTGATACCAGTTTCTAAAAGCTCAACTGAACTTGATTGCTCTTCGTATGAAGGCGCTGCACGGTGAATAGACATACGGTCTTCTTCGCCGATTGGACCCGCTTCATCGATTGGCTCACCAAGTACGTTCATGATACGACCAAGTGTTGCTTTACCAACTGGAACTTGAATCGATTCACCTGTATTCATAACTAAAGCACTACGACGTAAACCATCAGTAGTACCCATAGCGATAGTACGCACTACACCGCCACCTAGCTGTTGTTGAACTTCTAAAGTCAAACCAGCTAAATCGCCATCTGTTACTCTTAGTGCGTGGTATACCGCTGGCACGCTATCTTGTGGAAATTCAATATCCACAACGGCGCCGATAATTTGGACGACCTTACCTAAACTCATGTCTATTCCTCTCGTTAATCTTTACCCGAAGCATTAAACTGCTGCTGAGCCAGAACAAATCTCACTAATTTCTTGTGTGATTGCTGCTTGGCGAGCCTTGTTATAAACAAGCTGTAGCTCGTCCATAAGGTCACCTGCGTTATCAGTTGCAGCTTTCATTGCAACCATACGAGCAGCCTGTTCTGAGGCAGCATTTTCTACCACACCTTGGTATGCTTGAGACTCAATAAAGCGTACTAACAAAGACTCTAAAATAGCCTCTGGGTTTGGCTCGTATAAGTAATCCCATGTGTGAGCAGATACTTCTTCTTCAGCTTTTGGCAAAGGGAGTAACTGATCTATAATTGGCTCTTGCTTCATGGTATTAACGAATTTGTTATATACCAAGAATAAACGGTCTATTTTGCCTTCAGAAAATGCATCAAGCATAATTTTTACAGGACCAATAACGTCTTGTACTGAAGGTTTATCTCCTAGGCCCGCTTTTTTAGCGAGTAGTTGACCACCAAAACGTTGAAAGAAGCCTGCTGCCTTACTACCTAAAGTAGCAAATTCAGCATCAACACCTTTCTCTTTCCACGCTTTAACATCAAGTGCAACTTTCTTAAACTCGTTTGAGTTTAAACCGCCACACAGACCACGGTCTGTAGAGATAACAATATAACCAACTCGTTTCACTTCACGTTCTTTTAAGAACGGGTGAGTAAAATCAAGATTTGCTTGAGCAACACGACCAATTACTTCACGTAATTTATTAGCGTATGGACGGCTTGAAGCAACGCGTTCTTGCGCCCTTTTCATTTTAGACGCAGCAACCATTTCCATTGCGCTAGTGATCTTTTGAGTATTTTTAATACTCCCGATCTTGCTTTTAATCTCTTTTCCGCTGGCCATGACTCTCTCTCCGAATCAAGGTGTGCTTTAGTTTCCTAAAGCGCACCATTAATAACTAAATTACCAAGTTTGCGTAGACTTGAACTTCGTAAGAAGTTCTTTAAGCTGCGCTTCGATCTCGGCATTCAAGTTACCAGTTTCATTGATTTGAGCCACAAGCTCTGCGTATGTGCTAGTTGCATACGAAAGTAAAGCTGCTTCAAAGTCACCGATTTTCGCGATTTCGATGTCTTGAAGGAAGCCTTTTTCAGCAGCAAATAACGACAAAGACATTTCAGCAACAGACATTGGCGCGTACTGTTTCTGCTTCATTAGCTCTGTTACACGCTCACCATGCTCAAGTTGAGCACGAGTAGCATCATCAAGGTCAGACGCGAACTGCGAGAACGCAGCTAATTCACGGTACTGAGCTAGGGCTAGACGGATACCGCCACCTAGTTTCTTAACGATTTTAGTTTGTGCAGCACCACCAACACGCGATACCGAGATACCAGCATTTACTGCCGGACGGATACCTGAGTTGAATAAGTCAGTTTCTAAGAAGATCTGACCATCGGTGATAGAGATAACGTTAGTCGGTACGAACGCAGAAACGTCGCCGCCTTGAGTTTCAATGATTGGCAATGCCGTCAATGAACCAGTTTTACCTTTCACTTCACCATTAGTGAACTTTTCAACGTAATCTGCGTTTACACGCGATGCACGCTCTAAAAGACGAGAGTGAAGGTAGAATACGTCACCTGGGTATGCTTCACGGCCTGGTGGACGCTTAAGTAGTAATGAAATTTGACGGTAAGCAACTGCTTGCTTAGACAAATCATCATATACGATTAATGCGTTTTCACCACGGTCACGGAAGTATTCACCCATAGTACAGCCCGCGAACGGTGCTAAGTACTGAAGTGCCGCAGATTCAGAAGCAGATGCAACAACTACGATAGTATTTGCTAGTGCACCATGCTCTTCTAATTTACGAACTACGTTTGCAATAGTAGATGCTTTTTGACCAATCGCAACGTACACACACTTAACGCCTGTGTCTTTTTGATTGATGATTGCATCGATTGCTAGTGCAGTTTTACCTGTTTGACGGTCACCGATGATAAGTTCACGTTGACCACGACCAACTGGAATCATCGCATCGATAGATTTATAACCAGTTTGAACTGGCTCATCTACTGATTTACGCTCGATTACACCTGGTGCAATTTTTTCTACAGGTTCAAACCCGTCGTTATCTAAAGCGCCTTTACCATCGATCGGAGCACCTAGTGTGTTTACAACACGACCAAGTAGACCAGGACCAACAGGAACTTCTAAAATACGACCAGTTGTATATACTTTTACGCCTTCAGTAAGGTCAGCGTACGGACCCATTACTACTGCACCAATTGAGTCGCGCTCAAGGTTTAGTGCGATAGCATAACGGCTGCCAGGAAGCTCAATCATTTCACCTTGCATACAGTCAGCAAGACCGTGGATGCGGATGATACCGTCAGTAACAGATACAATAGTACCTTCGTTACGAGCTTCACTTACAACTTCGAACTTCTCAATACGTTGTTTGATCAGATCTGAAATTTCAGTGGAATTAAGTTGCATGCTCTTTTTCCCAATTACGATTGTAGTGTTGTAGCTAAGCGGCTTAATTTACCGCGAATAGTACCGTCGATTACAGTGTCGCCAGACCTAATAATAAGTCCACCAACCACTGACGCGTCTTCACTACAATTCAGCTTAACTTTGCGTGCGAAACGTTTTTCAAGTGCCGCTACCAATGACTCTTGTTGCGCAGCAACAAGAGGAGTTGCAGAAATCACATCTACTTCGATTTCTTTATCGTATTCTGCTTTAAATTCAGCAAATAACTCAGCAACGTCAGGTAGAGCTGTCAAACGTCCATTTTCAGCCATCACCTTAACTAGGTTCTGACCTTGTTCGTTGAGCTGCTCAGCACAAAGTTGAATAAATAATTCAGCTTGTGCAGTAGCTGTAGGCATACCTGCTAAAGCAGATGATGCTTGTTCATTGCTGGCTACGTGGCCTGCAAAGAACAACATATCATTCCAGCTTTCTAGAGTGCCTTTCTCAACGGCAAGTTCAAAAGCCGCTTTAGCGTATGGGCGAGCGATAGTAGTCAAATTAGACATGCTCATACCCTCCTAATTACAGCTCAGCGACAAGTTTTTCAACGATGTCACTATGTGCGGCTTGATTAATTTCACGCTCTAAAATACGTTCTGCACCAATCACTGCCAGAGTTGCTACTTGCTTACGTAGCTCTTCTGTTATGCGATTACGTTCAGACTCAACTTCAGAGTGCCCTTGAGCAATGATACTTTCACGCTCTTGCTGACCACGAAGTGTTTCTTCGTCAACAATTAGCACTGCACGCTTTTTAGCTTGATCAATGATATCAGCCGCTTGAGCTTTTGCATCTTTAAGCTGTTCAGCAGCTTTCTTTTGCGCAAGTTCTAAGTCTTTTTCGGCTCTATCAGAGGCAGCTAAACCATCTTCGATTTTTTTCTGGCGAGCTTCAATTGCACCGTTTAGTGGTGGCCATACGTATTTCATACAAAATAATACGAACACCGTAAACGCAATCAATTCACCGATAAGAGTGGCGTTTAAATTCACAACCGCTCCTCCTTAAATAGTAAGCTGTTCAAAAAATAAAATTAAAGTACGAACAACAATACCATAGCGATACCAACACCAATCATTGCTACAGCATCGATTAGACCAGCAAGAATAAACATCTTAACTTGTAGCGAAGGTGCAAGCTCAGGTTGACGCGCACATGCTTCAAGGAATTTACCGCCCATGTTACCAAAACCAATTGCAGTGCCGATTGCACCAAAACCGATTAGTAAAGCTACTGCGATGTATTTTAAGCCGTTTAATAATTCTAAAGCTTCCATTTATTTCTCCAAAGTTTCAATTGTAAAGTTAAAAGTAAAAGTAAAATTGTAAATATAAAATTAGTGATTATCTGAGCTTGCCATACTTAGGTATACGATTGTTAGCATCATAAATACGAATGCTTGCAATACAATTACTAAGATGTGGAATACAGCCCAAACAAAATGCAATGGTAATTGCATAAATCCGATAGCGCCGATCAAGATGAAAATCAATTCACCTGCATATAAGTTACCAAACAAACGTAGCGCTAATGAAAACGGTTTAGAAACCAGCGCAATCAGTTCAAGTAATAAGTTAAACGGGATTAAAAGGATTTGTAGTGCAGTATTATTTGAACTAAACGGGTGAAGTGTTAGTTCTTTAATAAAACCACCGATGCCTTTTATTTTAATTGAGTAGCCTATCATTAAAATAAATACACCCAGCGCTAGCGCTGCAGTCATATTAATGTCTGTCGTTGGTACAATTTTCATGTACACATCGTGTGAATCCATACCAAACGCAGTCTCACCAACAAAACCAGCTAATGCAGGTAAAAAGTCAACCGGTATTAAATCCATTAAGTTCATTAAAAATATCCAAACGAATATTGTTAATGCTAATGGTGCAATAAGCTTGCTTTTACCATGGAAAGTATCACGTACGTTGTCACCAACAAACTCTACTACCATTTCAATGAAACATTGAAATTTTCCAGGTACACCTAGTGTTGATTTTTTAGCGGCACTACGAAAGATCCATAAAAATATAAGACCTAAACCGATAGACCATGCGAGGGTATCTATATGCCATGTCCAGAAACCACTATCCGTACATGCTTTATTGAAGGCGAGACCTGTATCGGTCGAACACATCTTAGCATTGGTCAAATGGTGCTGGATATGGCCAGATAGAGTAACTTCTTCTGCTGCCATGTTATATCCCAAAGTTAATGTTTAAAAAAAACGGGTGCGAACAATCCAGTAAAGAGCGCCAGTATATAAGTACTAAAAAAGGGTAATAAAATTACCGGAAAATGCTTCAGTACTAGCGCAAACAATACAATTGTTAGCATAAATTTTAATCCGTTGCCGCGTTTCAACGAGGCATACGCTTGATTTGCTCGACTTGCACCCATATGTCTGAATGCATAAAGACCAAATACAAAGTGCGGAAGTACTGCGACAACTCCACCAGCGAGTGATGAAAGCGCGGCATTGACTCCCGAACTAAAACAAATAATTACAGCAGCAACTAATGCTACAACACCCTGAAGGCAAATTAACTTTAATACGGCAAGTCGATATGGACTCGCTAACTTATCAGTCACGTTTAGTTAACCTTTATTGCGTTCTAATTGTTAGGGTGTGAAAACTGGCGAAATTATACTTAATCCTGCCAGTTTTGCAACTTGAGTAGACGCTTTGTAACACGAAATAGCTACAAATGTCCCTTTTTAGACATGTAGAAAACTAATGGTGGGTATTGTCTTGATTAATGCGATTTAAAATGCCGTCAAGTTCGTCCAAATTAGTATAAGAAATAACAAGCTTACCTTTGCCTTTTTTGTTGTAATTTATTTCTACTTTGGCACCTAGGTTTTCAGCGAGTTGTTGCTCTAACTGTTTAACATCTGGATCTTTTTCAGCTATTTCTTTAGCTGGCACTGGTTCTAAAATTGAACGAACTAACTTTTCGGTTTCACGAACAGTTAGTGCTTTAGCGACAGCTAAACGAGCAGCATCTGATTGTGCTTCTCCCTCAAGGGCTAATAAACAACGAGCGTGCCCCATTTCAATGTCGCCATGCTCTAACAGAATTTTTACATCACTGTTTAAATTATTTAAACGAAGTAAGTTAGTTACTGTAGTACGTGATTTGCCAACCGCATCTGCTACTTGTTGATGTGTTAGTTCAAACTCATTAAGTAAGCGATTTAACGCAACCGCTTCTTCCATAGCATTTAAGTCTTCACGTTGAATATTTTCTATTAGCGCAATAGCAACTGCAGCTTCATCTGGTACGTCTTTAATAATACAAGGTACTGTTTCAAGCTTAGCTATTTGCGCTGCACGCCAACGACGCTCTCCGGCGATAATTTCAAAACTATTTTGTGCAATAGGGCGCACGACTATAGGTTGAATAATACCTTGTGAGCGAATAGAACTAGCAAGCTCTTCTAGTGCCTCTTCGGACATGTCTTTACGAGGTTGATATTTACCAGAGTGTAAAAACTCGATTGGGAGTTTTTGTAATTCACTGTTATTTGGCCCAGCCGCATTTTTTACAGCTTCAGTCACGTTTGATGTGTCTTGTTCCTTGCTTGCGCTCGGTGTAGGCTTTGACGAACTTAAAAGTGCATCGAGTCCTCGGCCTAAACCTCGTTTTTTAGCAGACATGTTATTTTTTTACCTCAAAGTTAGGCGACAACGGACGCTGTTTTTTCTTTTCTACGTAACATTTCACCAGCGAGTGCTAAATATGCTTTAGCGCCACTTGATGCCCGGTCATAATACATAGCAGGTGTACCAAAACTAGGTGCCTCTGCTAAACGAACATTACGCGGGATCACCGTACGGTATACTTTGTCGCCAAAATGTTGTTTTAATTGTTCTGATACGTCATTCGCTAAACGGTTACGCGGATCGTACATAGTACGAAGTATGCCTTCAATTTGTAAGCTAGGGTTTACTAACTTAGCAAGCTGCGTAATCGTATCCATTAATGCGGTTAACCCTTCAAGTGCATAATACTCACACTGCATAGGCACTAAAATAGAATCAGCTGCGGCCATTGCGTTAACAGTTAACATATTTAAAGAGGGTGGACAGTCGATAAAAATAAATTCGTACTGATCCTGAATTTTTTCAAGTGCGTTACGTAAACGCACTTCACGGGCAAATAATTCCATAAGTTTAACTTCTGCAGCGGTTACATCACCGTTTGCAGCAATCATATGGTATTCGCCAGACGTTTCTTTGATAATAACGTCTTCTATAGGTTTATCTTCAATGAGTAAGTCGTAAATAGTTGGTACGTCGCCGTACTTATCTACGCCACTTCCCATAGTCGCATTGCCTTGCGGATCGAGATCAATTAACAGCACTTTACGTTTCGTTGCAGCCATAGACGCAGCGAGGTTTACAGCGGTTGTAGTTTTACCCACTCCACCTTTTTGATTTGCTAATGCGATGACTTTTGCCACAGTGTCTCTGATCCCTAGTCTTTAGAAAGAATAATTAAATGTCGTTGTGCATCTAACTTAGGTACTTCTAATGCAATTTTTTGCTCAAACTTAACGCCAGTAGGTAATGACTCTAGCTCTTCACTAGGGAACACACCTTTAAGCGCTATAAATTTACCCGAATGATCAATTAAGTGCGAACACCAGTCAACCATATCTTGTAATGAAGCAAATGCACGACTGAGTACGCCATCTAATTTAACACTTGGCTGATATTCTTCAACTCTTGACTGAACAGGTGTTACGTTATCAAGGCCAAGCTCATGTTTAACATGCATTAAAAAGCGAACGCGTTTACCTAGACTATCTAGTAACACAAATTGTGTGTTAGGTAATGCAATCGCTAATACAATGCCCGGAAGGCCAGGCCCTGTGCCAACATCAATATAATGATGACCGGGTAAGTGAGGTGCAACAACTAAACTATCCATAATATGCTTAATCATCATTTCTTCAGGTAAGCGTACCGAAGTTAAATTATAAGCTTTATTCCACTTATCTAATAACTCGACGTAACGAACTAGCTGTTGCTGTTGTTTTTGTGTTAGCGCAATATCAGTTTGCGCTAACAATGTAGTTAATTGTTGCTGTAACACTATGTACCCTTATCGTTACGCAGATTTGCGTAATAAGCCTTGCTTCTTCAGATACACTAATAATAGCGAAATCGCCGCTGGGGTGATACCAGAAATACGCGATGCTTGGCCAATAGTGTCTGGACGTGACTCAATAAGCTTAGCAACAACCTCATTTGATAAACCTGATACAGTTTTGTAATCAAACTCTTTTGGTAAAATTGTTTGCTCATGACGAAGCTGCTTATTGATCTCATCTTGTTGACGCGCAATATAGCCTGCGTACTTAGTATGGATCTCAACTTGTTCAAGTGCTGCTACGTTTGTAAATTCAGATCCTAAACCGTCAATAGCCATAAGATCGTTATAACGAATCTCTGGACGACGAAGTAATTCTTCTAAACTTGCTTCACGAGTTAATGGTGTTTTTAGTAATGCATTTACTTGATCAACAACAACGTGATCTTTATGAATCCACGTATCTTTAATGCGTTGCTTCTCTTTTTCGATTACTTCCATTTTTTCGTTAAATGCCTGCCAACGTTCGTCATTAACTAAACCCAGCTCACGGCCTTTTTCAGTTAAGCGAATATCTGCATTATCTTCACGAAGTAGTAAACGGTATTCGGCACGGCTAGTAAACATGCGGTACGGTTCTTTCGTACCCAGTGTTGCTAAGTCGTCGATTAATACACCCACGTAAGCTTCATCGCGACGTGGTGTCCAAGAATCTTTACCTTGCACTTTTAACGCAGCATTCATACCAGCAATTAAGCCTTGTGCACCCGCTTCTTCATAACCGGTAGTGCCGTTAATTTGACCCGCGAAAAATAAGCCTTCGATAAATTTTGTTTCTAAAGACTGTTTTAAATCGCGTGGATCAAAGTAGTCATATTCTATTGCATAGCCTGGTCGACAAATATGTGCATTTTCAAAACCAGAAATAGATTGCACAATCTCAAGTTGTACATCAAACGGTAAACTAGTAGAAATACCATTTGGATATAATTCGTATGATGTTAAGCCTTCAGGTTCAACAAATATTTGGTGCTTATCTTTATCCGCAAAACGTACAATTTTATCTTCAATTGATGGGCAGTAGCGTGGACCAATACCTTCAATAACACCTGAGTACATAGGTGAGCGATGTAGGTTTTTACGAATAACATCATGTGTTTTTTCGTTTGTGTAAGTGATGTAACACGGTATTTGTTGTGGGTGATCTGATTGTTTACCCATAAATGAAAATACAGGTGTTGGCATATCACCAGGCTGTGCTTCCATTTTTGTAAAATCAACAGTACGTGCATCAATACGTGGCGGAGTACCTGTTTTTAAGCGATCTACTCTAAAAGGGTGTTCGCGTAAACGTTCAGCCAATGCAATTGATGGTGGATCACCAGCACGACCACCTTTGTAATTTTCTAAACCAATGTGTATTTGGCCACCTAAAAAAGTACCCACGGTTAAAACAACACTTGGAGCACTAAAACGTAAACCCATTTGAGTTACTACGCCAGTAACACGATCGTTTTCAACAATAAGATCATCACATGATTGTTGAAAAATCTTAAGGTTATCTTGGTTTTGTAATGTTGTTTGAATAGCTGCTTTGTACAAAGCGCGATCTGCTTGTGCTCGAGTTGCACGAACAGCAGGTCCTTTTGAAGAGTTTAGTGTGCGAAATTGGATCCCGCCTTTGTCAATGGCCTGTGCCATTGCACCGCCAAGCGCATCAATTTCTTTTACCAAATGACCTTTGCCAATCCCACCAATAGCTGGGTTACAAGACATTTGACCAAGGGTATCCATATTGTGAGTCAGTAGCAGGGTATTCATCCCCATACGGGCAGCTGCTAATGCGGCTTCAGTGCCAGCATGTCCACCACCTACTACGATAACGTCAAAATTTTCGTGAAAAATCATTAATGGGATCCTACTTAAATCAAACCGGTAAACTTCAAAAGGGAGCGTATTCTACCTAGAAATTGGCAGAAGATAAATGATTAAACAAAGAGCAAGATCTAAGTATGTGATCTCTAATAATATAAAGGATCTTTTAAAGAGATCTTTTATTACTATTACTACTACTGATCAGCTTTTCTGTTGATAAGGTTTAGATCTTCATTTAAAACATGAAATTAGATCAGATCTAAAGGTGTTAATATGATCGGATCATCCAGCAAATAAGCTCTGATCAAAAAGGCACCTTATGCACAGGGCTGAATCAGTTGGATCTTATCCCATGGATAAGCATGCTTTAAAAAGCAGTTTATTCAATCTTTATCCACAAAATCTATTAAATTATTAGTAAATTGTGGGTAACTTTATATATAACTTTTTACTTGATCTATCTATTTTAAGCCTGTTTTGGTTATCCAAGAGTCTAACCATGCTAATGCTGTGTCTTCTGGTAGTGCTTCATCGAGAATATTAAGCTCTAAGCGTTCTGCTACTTTTATAGCGCCTTTTTGAGATAATAAGGCATCTATATTACGTCCAGCTTGGTTATAAGTGTCATAACTGGTATCACCTAAAGCTATTACTGAGTATTTTAATTCTGATAAATCATTAACTTGAGTCACATCTTCAACAAAGCTAATAAAGTTTTCAGGATAATCACCTGCACCATAAGTAGATGTGCAAATTAACCAAATGGTATTTTGCTGATCAATATCGCTAAATTCAGGTTGATCATGTAGTTGTGTAGTAATACCAAGGTTATTAAGCGCGTCGCTTAGTTGCTCTGCAACATACTCGGCTGATCCCATTTGGCTGCCAACAATAAGATTTACTGAACTCATGAATATTAGTGATCACATTGGTTTTAATTGCTGCCTATGATAACTGAGTGTGAGTAACAGTAAAGTTAAGAGTGCTTTTTTGTATAACTATTTTTGTGCTAATTTTACTCTTATTTTAAAGCGCCTACTTAAGTTGTTGATATTATAAGGCTTAACAAAATATCTTTAAATGTAATCTTCTGATCAAGTTGTTGATAACAGTGGGGAAAGCTCTGTTTAAACACACCTTTTAGGTTGTTTAATAATCGCTAAGTTATTGATATTACTATTTAGTGAGAGACTTAATTGTAAATCTAGGCATAAAAAGCACAAGGTGATCATAATGTGGATATAAAGGTTGTTGATAACCTTAAATTTAGATCGAAAATAATTTTATTAAATGATCTAATTGGGCTGATCTAACGAAATTAATTAAAAATAAGCTTATAAACAGATAATTTTTAATAGATCATTAGGTTTTTTCGAGTGTGGTAGCTCAATTTACTATTTATTTGAGCTAAAAATTAGGTTTTGTGGATAAGTGATCTCAATATATTTAATTTAATGCGTATTTATAGCTGCTTTTTTTATGTATTTTGCTGGTGGATTAGTAGATCAAAAGTTTGATGCACTCAAATCTCGAGTCATTTTACTAAAAAGCCGCAGTGATCGTCTGTTCATATGTTGTATAAAGTTGGTTTTTTAGAGTGTTGATCTTCACGTTTTAGCTCTTAAATTGAGCAAATAACATCAGTTTTTATGAGCTAGGTAATTATAAAAAAGCTATTTATAACTAACTTTTGTGTGGAGGATAACGATTTTAAAACGTATTTTTGTTTGAAATATGTATCGGTTTTGACCTTAAAATGGGTGTTACTTGCGCTATTAATACCTTACTTAAAGGCTCTTTTCACTGTCTAATCTACATAATCTAGCTGGTAATAATTATCGCTTTGGGTATGATTTTATTGGCAGAACTGGCTGGGATTGACGGTATAAATACATATTTTATAGTGAATATTTTACATAAAAAAAGAGCACCTAAGTGCTCTTATAATAAACATATATCTGTAATAAGGTGCTTATTTACCAATACAAAATGAGCTAAATATTTTGCCAAGTAAGTCGTCTGAGGTAAATTCACCGGTTATTTCGTTTAAATACTGCTGTGTTAAACGCAGTTCTTCAGCCAATATTTCACCAGCAATGTGCATTTCTAATTGTGTTTTACCTGTTTCTAAATGATACGCAGCACTCTCTAGTGCATCCAAATGACGACGGCGCGCCATAAAGCCACCCTCTGTTGCGCCTTGAAAGCCTATACAGGCTTTTAAATGCTCGCGAACAAGTTCAATACCGTCAGCATTTTTAGCACTTAAGCTGATGACCGGGTATTGTTGCTCTTGCTCCATTCCGACTATATCACCCGATAAATCAGCTTTATTTCTGATGACCGTAACCCCCATACCTTCTGGTAATTTGGCCATAAATTCAGGCCAAATTTTATGCGGGTCAGTATCTATAGTGTCAGTGCCATCAAGCATAAATAAAACGCGATCGGCTTGGTTTATTTCATCCCATGCACGCTCAATGCCTATTTGTTCTACTCTATCTGGGCTCTCTCGTAGGCCTGCGGTATCTATAATATGCAGTGGCATACCATCTATATGTATATGCTCTCGTAGTACGTCACGAGTGGTACCGGCTATTTCTGTTACTATTGCAGCTTCACGACCGGCTAGGGCGTTTAGTAGGCTTGATTTACCGGCATTTGGGCGACCAGCAATAACAACACGCATACCTTCGCGCATGATGCTACCTTGTTTTGCTTGGTTGGTTACGGTATTAAGCTGGGTAATAATGGCGTCTAAGTCGCCTGATACTTTACCGTCTGATAAAAAATCAATTTCTTCATCAGGAAAATCTATTGCCGCTTCTACATACATACGTAAGTGAATTACTTTTTCTACAAGCGTTTCTATGTGTTTAGAAAATTCACCTTGGAGAGACTGTAGGGCGCTTTTGGCAGCTTGTTCGCTTGTAGCATTAATTAAGTCGGCGATGGCCTCTGCTTGTGTTAAATCAAGCTTGTCATTCATAAATGCCCGCTCAGAAAACTCACCAGGCTTTGCTAAACGAACGCCCTCTATTTTACTAATTTCTTTAAGTAGCATATCAAGTACTACAGGACCGCCGTGGCCTTGTAATTCAAGTACGTCTTCACCAGTAAATGAGTTAGGACCTGCAAAGTAAATGGCAATACCTTGGTCAAGTTGCTCGCCAGCTAGGCTTTTAAATGGCACGTAATCGGCGTAACGAACTTTAGGAATTTTACCTACTACTTTTTCGGCGACACTTTTAGCAAGGCTACCTGAAACGCGAATAATACCAACACCACCACGTCCGGGGGCAGTTGCTTGTGCTGCAATTGTATCTTGATTGATCATGCTATTAATTTGCCAACGATGAGTAACTTTATGGCGGTATTGTAACCTATGAAATAAACACTCGCGAATACTCTGGTGAAAAACAGGCAATAAAAAAGGCGACCGAAGTCGCCTTTATATAAGTAGGAGCTTAGTTAGCCTCTTACTTTAATTCCTTTCTTTTCCATGCCACGGTAGATGATTAACATCTGGACAATAGAAATAAGGTTAGACACTAACCAGTAAAGAACTAAACCCGATGGGAACCATAAGAAGAATACAGAGAAGATAACCGGCATAAAGGTCATCATTTTTTGCTGCATTGGATCAGTTACCGTCATAGGCTGAAGTTTTTGCGTCACAAACATACTCGCACCAAATAAGATTGGTAATACGTAGTACGGGTCTTGTGCAGAAAGGTCTGTTAACCAAAAAATAAATTCAGCATGGCGAAGTTCAGTAGACTCTAAGAATACGTAGAACAAGGCTAAGAAAATTGGCATTTGTAGCAAAATAGGGAAACAGCCACCCATTGGGTTAACTTTTTCTTTTTTGTACATTTCCATAGTTGCTTGGCCGAACTTTTGACGGTCGTCACCAAACTTTTCTTTAAGAGCTGCCATTTTAGGCTGTAGCGCACGCATTTTTGCCATTGAAGTGTATTGCGCTTTAGTAAGTGGGTACATTAACGATTTAACGATAATAGTGATGGCAATAATTGCTACACCCCAGTTACCTAAAATGCTATGTAGCCATTTTAGCAATACAAATAAAGGTTGCGAAATAAACCATAACCAACCGTAATCTACAGTTAAGTCTAAGTCTGGGTGAATCGCTTCAAGAATATCTGACTCTTTCGGACCCATATAATAAGTAGCAGTTAGTGTTTGCTCACTACCAGCTTGAATATTTACAGCGGGATCTTTAGCACCAATAATAGCGGCATTACTTTTTGTAATTAAGCTATAAATTGTATTTGTTTGATCCTGCATTGGAACCCAAGCACTTACAAAGTAATGTTGTATAAATGCAACATAACCACCTTGCGTGTTTTTGTTTAGGTTTTTATCAGCCATATCTGAAAAACTATACTTTTCGTATGGTTCTTCGTCAGTACCGTATGCAGCACCTAAATAGTTTTGATCAACCATGCTACCTTTTTCTTGTACGGTACGCTTAATTTGCGTGTATAGCTGTACTTGAAGAGGTGCGCTGGTAGTGTTGTTGATTTTGTATTCTAAGCCTACGTCATACTGACCTTTTTTGAATACGTATGTTTTAGTAAAACTAACACCATTACTATCAGTAAACTGAAGTGGAACGCGAAGCTCATCACCCGTTAAGGTATATGATTTTTGTTCGGTACTATAAGTAGGGCGACCGTTAGCTGATGCGTCAGGGCCATTTAAGCCAATTAAGCCACTTTGTGAAAAGTATTGTTTGTCACTATCAAGCTGACCAAGAAGCATATAAGGTGTTTCACTTCCTTTAGTTTCTTCGTATTGAAGAAGGTCTGTTTCAACAATGTCACCGCCTTTGGTGTCAATTTTAACTTTAAAAACGTCAGTTGTGATTTCAATAACTGAACGTTTAGCTAAAGTTGCTGAAGCGGGTAAACCTGAATCTGACGATGAAGGAATATAATCATCCGACTCTGGTGAATTTGCTTGTAGTGTTTGTGTTGTGGCACTTGGATCGGCTTTAGGCTTGTTGTAATCATTATCCCATTCTTGGAACAATAAAAACGACACTAGCATTAGGCCAATTAATAAAAACGTGCGTTGCGATTCCATAACAGCTCTTATTTCTCGTGTTGGTGGTTAATATGGGTTAATTTTTCAGGTACGGGGTCGTCTCCACCTGAATGTAAAGGATGGCATTTTAATATGCGTTTTAAAGCTAACCAACTACCTTTTATAAATCCATGCAAATTAATTGCTTGAATTGCATAATGTGAGCAGCTTGGATTAAAACGACAATGCGGACCTAACAGCGGGCTAATCCACTTTTGATAACCGCGGATAAATAACACTAAACAAATCTTAGGAAAAGCAACAAGTGGTTTAATTAACCTCATGATGTTTATGCCCCTACTTAAGTTTAGTGAGATAGATATCATGTATTTAAAGACTCAATTAGAAATTTTAAATGCATGATTAAAAGGTGAGCTAAAGATACATTAATTAACCCTGCAATTCTATTGCAATTAGGTTTGTTTATTAGATTTAGCTGATTTGTTTGGGCGTTTCTTAAAAGGTGGCGGTTTAGGTGCACCTGGTTTACAGCGTTCGTTAATTTTTCGCCATAATTTAGTAAGTTGTTTGGTTAATTCTTCATTAGACTGTTCATCAATACCACTTTTCACCATAAGCACAATATCAATATTATCGATGCTGTGTTGATTTAAACGAAAACTTTCGCGAGCGAGACGTTTAATACGGTTTCGTTGGCATGCCTTTTTTACGCGTTTTTTAGCAACAGTAAGACCTAACCGAGGTTTTTCTTGGTCATTTGGTTTAGCTAATAGAGTAAAGAAAGGAGTTGCAGCCCGAGCGGGTTCATTAAATATGCGAGAGTAATGCGAGGGAGTTAACAGACGTAACTCCCTGCCAAAGCTAAAGTCTTCCACTTATAAATTAAGCAGAAAGAACTTTGCGGCCTTTAGCGCGGCGACGTGCTAATACTTTACGGCCATTTACAGTTGCCATGCGAGCACGGAAGCCGTGTGCACGTTTGCGTTTTAAAACGCTAGGTTGAAAAGTTCTTTTCATAACAATCTCATCCGATCGGTTAAAGTTAAAACATCCTATACAGGTCGCGATCCTGGCATAGGTGCCATTGCGAGCGCGAGATATTATAGAGTAAGTAACGTAAAGTCAATCATAATTACGTTCGCAGTATAGAGGCTACTTATGGTCCATAAAGAGATCATGTAGAGCGATCTGATAGGATCATCATAAATAAGAAGTTTTCCACAGCCCCTGTATAAAAAGTGAATAAAAGCGGGGGAAAAGAAAATTGGATCGTAAATTTGGTTCGCGATCTTGGTGTTATTTTGTTATGATCTCCTCTTCGGATCTAAAATAAAAACTGTTTTAAATCAGGTTGTTAATGATTTTATACATCGATATCAACAATTTTATAAAAATCAATCTTTTACTTGTGGATAAAGTGCCTTCATAATACGCGGTCTTGGGTCGCTTATTGGACCATTTGAACGCAATAAATGTATGATTTATAATCATTAATGATGTGCGGGAATAAAAATTATATCTCTGGGAGTTTAACTGTGTATCTGTCGGTTTGGCAAAGTTGTTTATATGTATTGCAAGATGAGCTGCCTTCGCAGCAATTCAGTATGTGGGTAAGACCACTACAAGCAGAAAGTACCGAAGATACCTTGACGATTTATGCACCTAATCGCTTTGTGCTTGATTGGGTAAGAGAAAAGTACCTAAATAGAATTAACGAATTATTAGTAGAAATTTGTGGTGTTGAAGCACCAAAACTACGTTTTGATGTAGGTAGTAAGCCTTTATTAAATGCTCAAGCTGCACCGGTTATAGAAACGCAATCAGCACCACAAGCTTCTACAAAACAACAGCCTCGTGAGCAAAAGCCTGTTGTTGAACCTGCACCTAAGTCAGGTTACAAATCTAACATTAAAGAAAATTATACCTTTGACAGCTTTGTTGAGGGTAAATCAAACCAATTAGCAAAAGCAGCGGCTACTCAAGTTGCCGATAATCCTGGCTCTGCTTTTAACCCTGTATTTATTTACGGTGGTACTGGTTTAGGTAAAACTCACTTATTACATGCAGTAGGTAACGGCATTATGGCAAACAAGCCAGATGCTAAAATTGTTTACATGCATTCAGAACGCTTTGTTCAAGATATGGTAAAGGCACTGCAAAATAATGCGATAGAAGAATTTAAGCGTTATTACCGCAGTGTTGACGCATTAATGATTGATGATATTCAATTTTTTGCTAATAAAGAGCGTTCACAAGAAGAGTTTTTTCATACCTTTAATGCATTGCTTGAAGGCAACCAACAAATTATTTTAACCTCTGACCGTTATCCAAAAGAGATTGAAGGGGTCGAAGACCGTCTTAAATCACGTTTTGGTTGGGGATTAACAATCGCGATTGAGCCACCAGAGCTTGAAACTCGCGTTGCTATTTTGATGAAAAAAGCACAGCAAAGTAAGATTAACTTACCACATGAAGTTGCCTTTTTTATCGCCAAAAAATTACGTTCAAATGTACGTGAACTAGAAGGCGCACTTAACCGTGTAATTGCTAATGCTAATTTTACAGGTCGTCCAATTTCGATTGATTTTGTAAAAGAAGCACTACGCGATTTACTTGCCTTGCAAGATAAGCTGGTTACGATAGATAATATTCAGCGCACCGTTGCTGAGTACTACCGAATTCGAGTGTCAGATCTATTGTCTAAGCGCCGCAGCCGCTCTATAGCAAGGCCACGCCAAGTTGCCATGGCATTATCTAAAGAATTAACTAATCACAGCTTACCTGAGATTGGTGACGCATTTGGTGGACGCGATCATACGACCGTATTACACGCATGTCGTAAGATAAAATCACTACGTGACGAAAGCCACGAAATTAAAGAAGATTACCAAAACTTAATAAGAACATTGTCATCTTAGGGCTGACTTTATTATGCAAATAACAATATCAAGACAACAATTTTTAAAGCCATTGGTGCAAGTGTCGGGTGCAATAGAGCGCAAACACACGCTACCAATCTTATCTAACGTTTTGTTAGTGGTAGAAAACGGACAACTTTCAATGACGGGTACTGACCTTGAAATTGAATTAGTTTCTGGCGTATTTGTAGGTGATGATATTGCCGATACAAAACTAACGTTACCCGCTAAAAAGTTACTCGATATTTGTAAAAGTCTACCTGATGGTTCAGACATTACTTTAAGCTTGCAAGAGCACCAATTACTTTTAACCAGTGGTAAAAGCCGTTTTTCATTAACGACTTTATCTGCTGATGATTTTCCTAATTTAGAGCAGTGGGATGGTGAGGTTGAATTTCAACTAACTCGTTTAGAGCTTCGTAAGTTACTTGAAAGCACGCATTTTTCGATGGCAAATCAAGACGTACGTTATTACTTAAACGGTATGTCGTTTGAAGTAGATAATACAGACATAAAAACAGTAGCAACAGATGGTCACCGTTTAGCTATTGCACAAAAGCAATTAACGCAATCGCTTAATACTCAACGTCAATTAATTATACCTCGCAAAGGTGTGCAAGAAATTATGCGCCTTATGGTAGCTGACGACGAATTGGTTACAATTCAGTTTGGTGCTAACCATATTCGTATCATTGATATTGAGTTTACATTTACAAGTAAGCTAGTTGATGGACGCTTTCCTGATTACCGTCGTGTATTACCACGTGGTGGTGACAAAGTAATTACAGCTAACCGAGAATGGTTACGAAATGCGTTTCAACGAGTGTCTATTTTATCGAATGAAAAATTTCGTGGTGTACGCTTAAACCTATCAAACGGTTTATTAAAAATTACTGCCAATAACCCAGAGCAAGAACAAGCTGAAGAAGTTGTGGAAGTAAGTTACGAAGGCGCGGACCTAGAAATAGGATTCAACGTGTCTTACGTATTAGATGTACTAAACACATTAAAAACAGAAGACGTACTATTTACATTAGCCGACTCAAACAGCAGTGCATTAATTGAAGGTGCAGGCGATGAAGAAGCAATGTACGTTGTTATGCCTATGCGTTTATAAGACTATAAATACATAATGAGCTTAAGTCATTTGAGCCTCAAATATTTTCGTAATATTGAGGCGCTGACGCTAGAACCAGTCAACGGCGTTAATATAATTTATGGTGAAAATGGCAGCGGAAAAACCAGCCTTTTAGAGGCTATATATTACCTTTCTCATGGCAAATCTTTTCGTACTCCAAAACACAAAAGTATTATTGCGCACCAGCAAGAGCAATTTGTAATTCACGGGCGTAAAACAATACACGATTTATCAATTCCAATTGGTATTAGTAAAACGCAAACGGGTGAGACCAATTTAAAAATTCAAGGTAAGGCGAGCCGTAAGATATCAGAACTCGCTCAATTTATGCCTGTACAAATTATTACACCAGAGAGTTATTCTTTGTTTTTTGGTGGACCTAAAGAGCGCAGAAAGTTTTTAGATTTAGGTTTGTTCCACGTGGAACATGAGTTCTTTTTTTTGTGGCAATCATTTAATAAAGTACTTAAACAACGTAATGCATTATTAAAAACTAAGCCCAAGAATTATTTTGACCAAATTAAGTTTTGGGACAAAGAATTTGTTAGACTGGCTGAAGAAATAAATAAATTAAGATTGGCGTATATAAGTAGGTTTAAGCAGCAATTTTTTGATAAAATGTGTGCAGAATTGACGCTTGTACGTGATTTAGAAATGACCTTTAGCGCAGGCTGGAAAGAGACTGAATCTCTTGCAGATGCGTTAGAGCAAAACTTTGAGCGAGATGCTCGCCAAGGGTTTACAAGTAAAGGCCCTCATAAGGCCGATTTTAGTTTTAGTGTCGCTGGCAACAGTGTGGAGAATACATTCTCACGCGGTCAATTGAAGCTATTATTGTATGCGTTGAAAGTTACGCAAAATAGCTTAATTGAGTCAGAGACAGATAAGCAATCTATATTGCTAATAGATGATCTACCTTCAGAATTAGGCGAAGATACAAAAGAGAAAGTGGGACAATTACTTGCTCACTGCAGTTCTCAAATTTTTATCTCTTCAATTTTATCTGAAAGTATTTCTGCTGTGGTGGAACCCATGCAACGAGAACTACAAATGTTCCACGTGAAACATGGCAACCTAATAACAAGATAAGTGGGATTAACCATGTCTGAGAATTATGACTCGTCGAGTATTAAAGTACTTAAAGGATTAGACGCAGTAAGAAAGCGTCCTGGAATGTATATTGGGGACACCGATGATGGCACAGGCTTACACCACATGGTGTTTGAGGTCGTTGATAACTCGATCGATGAAGCCTTAGCAGGTCATTGTGATGATATTTATGTAACGATTCACTTAGACGGTTCTGTCTCAGTTCGAGATAACGGTCGTGGTATCCCAACTTCTATCCATGAAGAAGAAGGCGTATCTGCAGCCGAAGTTATTATGACGGTACTTCATGCCGGTGGTAAGTTTGATGATAACTCTTATAAAGTATCAGGTGGCTTACATGGTGTTGGTGTTTCTGTTGTAAATGCACTTTCAGAAAAACTAAAACTGACTGTTCGTCGTGAAGGTAAGCTTCATGAGCAGTTTTATACTATGGGTGTTCCAGATGCACCTTTAGCTGTAATTGGTGACTCAGAAACAACTGGTACAGAATTACGTTTTTGGCCAAGCGCTGAAACATTCACAAATTTAGATTTTCATTACGACATTTTAGCTAAGCGTTTACGCGAGCTTTCATTCCTAAACTCAGGTGTGAGCATCATCTTAAATGATGAGCGTGAAGAAAATAAATCTGACCACTTTAAATATGAAGGCGGTATTCAAGCTTTCGTCGAATACTTAAACCGTAATAAAACACCTATACATAAAGGTGTGTTCCATTTTACTCACGAACGTGAAGAAGATGGTATTAGTGTTGAAGTATCAATGCAGTGGAATGATGCATACCAAGAAAACATTTACTGTTTCACAAATAATATTCCACAACGTGATGGTGGTACTCACTTAGCCGGTTTTAGATCAGCGCTAACACGTACACTTAATAACTACATGGAAAAAGAAGGCTTTAACAAAAAAGCTAAAACAACCAGCAATGCTACCGGTGATGATGCCCGAGAAGGCTTAACGGCTGTTGTTAGTGTTAAAGTTCCTGATCCTAAGTTCTCATCGCAAACTAAAGACAAGCTAGTATCAAGTGAAGTTAAATCTGCGGTTGAACAAGCAATGGCTGAAAAATTCACTGAGTTTTTATTAGAAAACCCAACTGATGCCAAAATTGTTGTAGGTAAGATTATTGATGCCTCACGAGCACGTGAAGCGGCGCGTAAAGCCCGTGAAATGACACGACGTAAAGGTGCAATGGACTTAGCAGGCTTACCTGGTAAGCTAGCTGATTGCCAAGAAAAAGACCCAGCCCAATCTGAACTATATATAGTGGAAGGGGACTCTGCTGGCGGATCAGCCAAGCAGGGACGTAACCGTAAAAACCAAGCTATTCTTCCGCTTAAAGGTAAAATATTAAACGTAGAAAAAGCACGTTTTGATAAAATGTTATCTTCGCAAGAAGTAGCAACACTAATTACTGCATTAGGGTGTGGTATTGGTCGTGACGAATATAACCCTGAGAAATTACGTTATCACCGTATCATCATCATGACCGATGCGGACGTGGATGGTTCTCACATTCGTACGTTACTACTAACATTCTTCTATCGTCAAATGCCTGAAATTGTAGAACGCGGTTATATTTATATTGCTCAACCACCACTTTATAAAGTGAAAAAAGGTAAGCAAGAGCGTTATATTAAAGATGATCCTGCATTAGTAGAATACTTAACGTCGCTTGCACTTAATAATGCTGCTTTATATCCAAGTGCAGATGCTTCTGCGCTAGAAGGTGAAGCGCTTGAGAAAGTCGTTCACGATTACCAAAATACAGTTAAAGTTATTGAGCGTTTAAAGCGTAAATATCCTAACACGGTAATGGAGCGCTTAATCTACCAAACAGAGTTGAAAACTGATGACCTTTCTGACGAAGCTAAAGTAATTGCTTGGACAAAAGAGTTAGTTGATGACTTGATTGCACGTGATGAAGATGCAACTATTTTCCATGCAGGCACAGAGTTTGACGCTGAGCGTAATATGTATTACCCGGTTGTGAATATTCGTCAGCACGGTGTTGATAAAGCACATGTACTTCATTATGACTTTATTGCATCACGTGACTACCAACGCATTGCTGTGACTGGTACTAACATTGCAAACATCCTAAAAGAAGGTGCTTATATTCAACGTGGTGAGAAAACAAAACCTGTTGATAACTTTGTGGATGCTTTGGAATGGTTGATCACAGAATCTAAGCGCGGGATCTACATTCAACGCTATAAAGGACTGGGTGAAATGAACCCAAGCCAGCTTTGGGAAACAACAATGGATCCTAGTGCTCGTCGTATGTTACAAGTAACGATTGAAGATGCTGTTGGCGCGGATCAATTATTTGCCACCTTAATGGGTGATCAAGTAGAGCCTCGTAGAGAGTTTATCGAAACTAACGCTCTACGCGTAGTTAATCTAGACGTGTAAAAATATTACTTACACCGAAAAAGGAGCCTAATGGCTAATGCTGATCAGTTAAGAAAATGACCGGTTGACCGATCCAAACGATCATGCAAAATCCGTAGTTAGGAAACTAACTACGGATTTTTTGTGAATATAGAACAAGCACTGCAAGCAACACTTGAAGAAAGCAGCCGATACCATACCTTTGAAAAATTATCAGAAATTCTTGACCCTGAAATCATTGAACAAGGTTTTCAACAAGCAGGGATTGCAACCGTTCGTAAGCGAAGATTACCGCTTGAAGCCGTTTTGTGGTCAGTTATTGGCATGGCATTGTTTCGAAAAGAATCAGTTTGGAATATCGCTAATAAGCTAGATATCATGTTACCTGGCAAGAACCAACTCGTTGCTCCAAGTGCGATGGTACAGGCGAGACAAAGGTTAGGTGATGATTCCGTTAAACACGTTTTCAATAAATCTGCTCAATCAATGTATAAGCAACAGTCATTCGAAACATGGAATGGTTTGAACCTATTAGCTGTTGACGGTGTTGTGTGGCGAACAGCCGACACGCCTGATAATCGTAAAGCCTTCTCTTCAGGTAGCAACCAATACGGTGATACAGCCTTTCCTCAAATACGCATGGTCTGTCATATGGAATTGACCAGCCATCAACTTCTCAGTAGCGAGTTTGATAACTATAAAACCAACGAGATGAAATTAGCTGAGCGTTTAATTGAACGTACACCAGATAATTCACTGACTATGTTTGATAAAGGATATTATTCTTTAGGCCTGTTAAACC
>NZ_JWIG01000021.1 GCF_000814675.1 Pseudoalteromonas distincta
CCGCCTGCGTACGCTTTACGCCCAGTAATTCCGATTAACGCTCGCACCCTCCGTATTACCGCGGCTGCTGGCACGGAGTTAGCCGGTGCTTCTTCTGTCAGTAACGTCACAGCTAGCAGGTATTAACTACTAACCTTTCCTCCTGACTGAAAGTGCTTTACAACCCGAAGGCCTTCTTCACACACGCGGCATGGCTGCATCAGGCTTGCGCCCATTGTGCAATATTCCCCACTGCTGCCTCCCGTAGGAGTCTGGGCCGTGTCTCAGTCCCAGTGTGGCTGATCATCCTCTCAAACCAGCTAGGGATCGTCGCCTTGGTGAGCCATTACCTCACCAACTAGCTAATCCCACTTGGGCCAATCTAAAGGCGAGAGCCGAAGCCCCCTTTGGTCCGTAGACATTATGCGGTATTAGCAGTCGTTTCCAACTGTTGTCCCCCACCTCAAGGCATGTTCCCAAGCATTACTCACCCGTCCGCCGCTCGTCAGCAAAGTAGCAAGCTACTTTCTGTTACCGCTCGACTTGCATGTGTTAGGCCTGCCGCCAGCGTTCAATCTGAGCCATGATCAAACTCTTCAATTAAAAAGTTTTATGTCTTTCGACAGCTCAATGAATTCTGAATTTTTGTTTTTGTTGCCAAAAACGAATTGACTGTGCGTTATTATTTTCACTTTTAAAAAAAGTGAAATCAAAACAGCTCAAGGCTGAATCTTTTAATAACATATGGTCACTCAGTTTCAATTGAGACTCTAATTTGTTTGCATCACTACCTAAGTAGCTTAGCTGTTAGAACTCAATCTGTACGAGTGCCCACACAGATGATTGCTTTATATTGTTAAAGAACGTTGCGATTATAAAGTTGAACTTTATCTCGCTAGGGCTGCGCATATTACGCTTTCCTATTTTTTTGTCAACACTTAAATTTAAACTTTCTAAAAAGATTCAATCTAAGTTTTACTTAACACCCTGAGTTGTTCGTGCCTCGCTATGCGTTGGCGTTTCCCGTCTCAGTGGGGTCGCATTATAGGGAGATCCAAAAACAGATCAACCCTTTTTTAAAGAAAACTTGAAATAATGTGCTGTTCGCTGAGAATTTGAGCTAAACACGTTAAAAACACAACATAACCATCAAGTTATTAACAACTAAGGGGGTTTAAACCTATTTTATATTAGAAGTAGAGTTAAACGATCTTCATATAGAGGCTTACACCCCAGATGATCAATACGATCGTTAATGAAAGTGTTACGGCTGCAGATCCCATATCTTTGGCTCTACCTGACAATACATGCAGCTCTGTACTTACTCGATCTGTTAATGCTTCAATGGCGGAGTTTAGTAATTCAACTATTAATATAATAAGCAGTGAGCTAATTAGTATTGCCCAGTGTAATAGTGATGAAGCAAGCCAAAATGAAATAGGAAATAATATAAGGCTTAATAGTAGCTCTTGCCTAAATGCTGCTTCTTCTTTAAATGCTGCTTTAAAGCCAAGGTAAGAGCAATAGGTTGCTTTGAAAACACGCTTGAGGCCTAAGCCATTTGGTTTTAATACATCTTTCATTAATAAACTCTATGAATGAAGGTCAAAATAAAGCCCCGCACTGCGAGGCTTTTTATTTATGCTACGCCGTATTGATCACGGTAAGCTTTAACTGAGGCTAAATGCTCATCCATTGTGCCTTGGCTTTCAAGGTAACTGATAAGATCAGCTAATTTTACAATTGAAATCACTTTGGTATTAAAGTCACGCTCAACTTCTTGAATAGCTGATAATTCAGCTTTACCCTTTTCTTGGCGATCTAACGCAATTAAAACACCACTAAGGTCAGCACCATTTTGTGCAATGATTTCCATCGACTCACGAATAGCAGTACCTGCAGTAATTACATCGTCAACTAGCATAATTTTGCCATTGAGTTCTGAGCCTACTAATGTACCGCCTTCACCGTGTGCTTTTTTCTCTTTACGATTAAAGCAGTAAGGTACATCTTTATCATGATGATCCGCTAAGGCAACCGCTGTTGTTGTCGCTATTGGAATACCTTTATACGCAGGACCAAATAATACATCGTACTCTATAGCAGAATCTTCGAGTGCCGATGCATAAAAGCGACCTAAACGCGCTAAGTCTCGACCAGTATTAAACAAACCAGCATTAAAAAAGTAAGGACTTGTACGTCCAGACTTTAATGTAAACTCACCAAATTTTAACACCTGCTTCTCTAGAGCAAATTCTATAAACTCTTTTTGATAATCTTTCATATCTTGTGGCCTACCTATTTATGCTAATGCTTGCTTTTGTACGTCAATAATTTCGCGAATAGAATGTTTAGCTAAAGTAAGTAACTCATCTAGCTCATCAAACGAAAAAGGTTCGCCTTCAGCTGTACCTTGAATTTCAATAATTTTACCTGTTTCAGTTAAAATTACGTTCATATCAGTCTCTGCTGCTGAATCTTCAATGTATTCTAAATCGCTAATTGCTTGGCCTTTGTAAATACCAACTGAAATAGCTGCAATCATATGTTTAAGTGGGTTTGAATTAATCATACCTTTTGCACGCATATGTGTTAGTGCATCAACAAGTGCAACACATGCACCACTTATAGAAGCTGTACGTGTACCGCCATCAGCTTGAATAACGTCACAGTCAATGGTAATTGTGTTTTCGCCAAGTGCTTTTAAGTCAACAGCAGCACGAAGTGCACGTGCAATTAAGCGTTGAATTTCCATAGTACGACCGCCCTGCTTACCACGTGCAGCTTCTCGAGCATTACGCGTATGCGTTGCTCGCGGTAACATACCGTATTCAGCATTGATCCAACCTTTACCCTGACCTTTCATGAAACGAGGAACGCCCGATTCAACAGTAGCTGTACAAAGTACTTTGGTGTTACCAAACTCAACAAGTACTGAGCCTTCAGCATGCAAAGTATAATTACGTGTAAATGTAACAGGTCTAATTTGGTTAGGTGTTCTTTCGCTTGGACGCATTGACGATCCCCTTAATTCAGAATTTGCGACATTATAAGTGTATGTGGGTATAGATACCATGTTGATTTAAATAAATAGCTGTATGCAAAATATTCAGTGTATTAAATTTTCCCTAGAGCTTAAGCAGTGTTACGGTATAATCATCATAATATTGTATTTATAAATTTAGGAAAATATCCATGATCCACAGTATGACAGCTTATGCGCGTCGCGAAATAAAAGGCGATTGGGGTACTGGCACTTGGGAAGTTCGCTCAGTAAACCAGCGTTACCTTGAAACATTTATACGCGCACCAGAGCAATTTCGTGGCATGGAGCCAGTTATTCGTGAGCGTTTACGCAAACACTTACAACGCGGTAAAGTTGAGGTCTTTTTAAAGTTCGTGGCAAATCCAGCCCATGTTGGCGAGCTATCAATTAACCAAGCCCTTGCTGAACAACTAATAAATAGCGCTAAATGGGTTCAACAACAAAGTAGTGGTGATATTAACCCTGTTGATATATTACGTTGGCCTGGCGTTATGGAAGCAGAAGAGCTTGATATGGATAGCGTTAATACAGCATTAATAGCTGGTCTTGATCAAGTAATCGAAGATTTTAAATCTGCACGTGGCGATGAAGGTGCAAACCTTGAAGAAATGATAGCAATACGCCTTGATGCAATTCTAGAGCAAGTAGAAATTGTAGAAACGCATATGCCTGAGATTGCTAAATGGCAGCGTGAAAAACTTGCTCAAAAGCTAGAAGACTTAACAGCAAACATTGACGAGTCACGCCTTGAACAAGAACTAATTTACCTTGCGCAAAAACAAGATGTGGCTGAAGAATTAGATCGCTTAAAGTCTCACGTTAAAGAAACTAAAAAAATCCTTAAAAAAGGAGGTGCATGTGGCCGCCGCTTAGATTTTATGATGCAAGAATTTAATCGTGAAGCTAACACGCTAGCGTCTAAGTCTATCAATAGTGACATCACTACTGCAGCCGTAGAGCTAAAAGTACTAATTGAACAAATGCGTGAGCAGATCCAAAACATAGAATAGCGTTTTAGCCTGTTTCAACTTATTTATAACTCATTAATAAGCCTAGATTTTTCTAGGCTTTTTGTTTTCTACCGTTCATACTAGCCCCCTATTGTACGTGTCCAAGTGGTTACCAAACTACTTGATATCACCGTAACCACTTTTAAAATCCTTGATAGCCATTTTCATACAACTCAATTAATGTAAAAGAAACCAAAACAAAAAATTAAAAATGGTATAGATCCGCTTGCTGAAAGAGATAAGGCAGGGACAGACATTATTATAACAATGAATGACCTATTTAATGACTAGTTTAAAGATAAAAGTAAAGAAGCAAAAAAACAGTTTTTACCTATTAATAAAGCCTTTAAGTTTAATTGGTAGTAACCGTCAACGGTTGGCGGTTTGGTTTTTTAAGCTAAACCGTCTTATATAAATAATGCAATGCCTGTGAAATATTGATAATTTTTATTAGCTATATAGCTAACATCAAATAAGTGAATATATGTCGAGTAGAGCAGATATTGGAAAAAAATAAGTACTAGCAGGAAAGCTTTAGGCTACAAGCAACAAAAGCTATCAGAGATCGCGGGAATTAATAAAACAACGATTTCCGAGATTGAGAACGGTCGCTTTATGGGTTCATTCGATATATTTGAGCGACTGCTTGATGCAGTTGATTTACAATTTGAAGTTACCTCAAAACAACACTCTCTACCAGACTGGGATACCATTGAAGATATATTCTCGGAGGATGGCTAATGAGTGGCACACCACAGCTTCCAAATAAACCTGCTTTAACAAGGTAAGTTTTAGCCCAACTTAAGCGGTGGTAGGCATAAGTTTGCTTGCCGCTAGGAATGCGCAGTTTAAGCTGCTCTACAAATAAGCCTATGCTTTGATAAACGTGTGCTTCAATCTCTTTGAGCTTTACTGTTTCGCCGTTAGCTAAGCATTGCAGTAATGGGGTCATGAATGATTGGTAACCTGGTAACGACATACTATTCCCTGCCAAGCCGTATTAGTTAGTTACTATAAAGCTAATCCATTGTTCTTATTAGTTGAGATAATATACAAATTAAGATTATGGGGCAAAGGTTATGTAAGCAGCTTTACTGTGCTTTATAAATAATTAACCCCTCACAGGGCGCTGAGCTTACGGGTAGCGGGAGGGGTGTTGTTTTATAAAGAGTCTGAAAGTATTGTATTCACAATTAACGATTCATTAGCTACTCAATAAATTAGCTTTTGAGTTGAGCGATACTAAACAAACGGATCTAATAAGTCTTCGTCAAATACTAAACCTTTAAGGTTGTTACTTTGGATAATATTTTTAAACCCATCAGTACAATAAACTTTTTGAGCGCCTTCCAGCTTAGATTTAAATAGCAGTTTATTTTGTATATCGTCTTGCTCAAAGGTAAGTAACTCTAAACCGTCTTCGAAGCCATCTTCGTATTTGGTTAAACACATGTCTTTTTGCTCTTGCCCGAAGGTAAGCAAGTTAAACAATATCATGTTGTTGCCTTCAGCTTTAACGGGTAAAAACTCTCCAAAATTTGCTAAGCGCTCTTTTAACAACTCATATACTGGCATCTTCATTATTAAAAAATGACCTAGCCGCGATATGTCATAGTCTTGCTTTTTAGCTTTACCAAAATAGTCAAAATTTAACCCTTGAGGCCATAGAGGGCTAAATTCGATATTATTTAGTGAGGATGACATAAACATCCTTAGTACAGTATCTGTATCAAGGTCGTTATTTTTCGAAATTGTTTCTGAGAGCTCAACAATATCAAGGTCGATCACGTCGTATGTGTAAGCTTCGTTTTTGATTTGATATACAGTCACTATAAAGCCTTCCAATTTTCATTTTTTGGTTCAAGTAAACCTGCAGGTACAGTACCCGTTTTTATTTTAACTTTAACGGTTCTCAATCTATTCAAAAATAAAGCTTTAGGCGTAGCCGCATTACCAAAGTTAGTATTAATCCATGTCTCATAGTTATATCTGTGTAGCTTTCGATGAGGTGGCGAAGCTGGGCTATCCCAATTTTGCTCTTTATTTTTTTCAAAGTTAATTAACCATACACCGTTGATTGGATCGTTAATACCAACTCCATGCAGATGAAGATTAAGCCTTGTTTGTAACATATTCGCTGACTGGTATTGCCCTGTGCCACAAATAATATGGTGAGCCTCGTGCAGCTTAGTTGGTTTAGGCTCCCCTATTGCAGCCAAGTGACGAGCAAGCTTTTGAGTTGGATGGTGCTTTTCTTGTTTTAATTGCGTGACTGTAGAGCTTGCACTTAGCTCTCGGTATTCTTTTAAATCAGTTTGTAAGCGAGCATGAGCAGTAATTCTCTCTTTCTCTTTTTGCAAATGATTAAAATCACGAGCCATCTTATTTTTAAGATCTTCACTCGCCTGCCCTTTTTGAGCTATTCGCTTGTTATGGAACTCTTTAGCTTTTAACTCATAGTTATAAATAGCCATTTCTAATGGTGAAGGATTTTGAGGTCTCTCGGGATGAGGGTATGCGTGTAGCGGTTTCATAAAACACTCCTCCTTGATTATTTGATTATGATTGGGTGTATAATACAAAAACTAAACAGTTTATCAATTTTTATGTGTGTTATTCGCTACTAGTTTAAGCTTATTTCCTCTTTAGTAAAATAATCTCTATTTATCAGAAACCTATTCCAAGTGGTTACCATAGCGGTTACCAACTGCAATATAAACACACTAAAATTACAATAAGCCAATGATAATATTGAGATTTAAATAATTACTCTATATTCAAATTCAAAATATTGAATAGTTTTCAGCTAAGTATGACACATTCATAACTTATCAAAACCCGAGCTTAGCTCGGGTTTTTAGTAATACCACTAATGATACTTTGAGTATTGTTACCAAGTATCTTCACCTAAGGTTAAAGCGCCATCTTAAATCGTACTTTATTTTAGACATTAAAAAGCCCGAGACTAAGCTCGGGCTTTTTGGTAATAATTAGCTAGGCTAATAATTACGCTACGATAGTTGCTACAACACCAGCACCTACAGTACGACCACCTTCACGGATAGCAAAACGAAGACCTTCATCCATCGCGATTGGTGCGATTAGAGTTACTGTCATCTTGATGTTATCACCAGGCATTACCATTTCTACGCCATCTGGTAACTGTACGTCACCAGTTACGTCAGTTGTACGGAAGTAGAACTGTGGACGGTAACCTTTGAAGAATGGAGTATGACGACCACCTTCATCTTTAGAAAGTACGTATACTTCTGAAGTGAATGTAGTATGTGGGTTGATTGAACCAGGCTTAGCTAGTACTTGACCACGTTCAACGTCTTCACGCTTAGTACCACGTAGAAGTGCGCCGATGTTTTCGCCAGCACGACCTTCGTCAAGAAGCTTACGGAACATTTCAACACCAGTACAAGTAGAACGAGTTGTATCATTGATACCAACAATTTCTACTTCGTCATTGATGCGGATGATACCAGCTTCAACACGACCAGTTACAACAGTACCACGACCCTGGATTGAGAAAACGTCTTCGATAGGCATGATGAATGGCTTATCGATGTCACGCTCTGGCTCTGGGATGTAAGAATCAAGTGCGTTTGCAAGCTCAACAATCTTATCTTCCCACTCTTTCTCGCCTTCTAACGCTTTAAGCGCAGAACCAGCGATTAGAGGTAAGTCATCACCTGGGAAATCGTATTCAGAAAGAAGTTCACGAACTTCCATTTCTACTAGTTCAAGTAGCTCTTCGTCATCAACCATGTCACATTTGTTCATGAATACGATGATGTAAGGAACGCCAACCTGACGAGAAAGAAGGATGTGCTCACGCGTTTGTGGCATAGGGCCATCTGTCGCAGCAACTACTAAGATCGCGCCGTCCATTTGAGCAGCACCAGTGATCATGTTTTTAACATAATCGGCGTGACCAGGACAATCTACGTGTGCGTAGTGACGTGTAGGTGTATCGTATTCAACGTGAGACGTTGAAATAGTGATACCACGTTCGCGCTCTTCTGGAGCGTTATCGATTGATGCGAAATCTTTAGCAACACCGCCATATACTTTTGCAAGTACGTTAGTGATTGCTGCAGTTAGTGTAGTTTTACCGTGGTCAACGTGGCCGATTGTACCAACGTTTACGTGCGGTTTTACGCGTTCAAACTTTTCTTTTGCCATCTTAAAAAATTCCTAATAAAGAAATTAAAGCCTGACTCACTATTGAGCCAGACAAGCTAAAATTATATAACAGCGCGAGCTGAAATTATTGTATCTGCGACATTTTTAGAGGCTTCAGCGTACTTCACAAACTCCATAGAGTATGAGGCACGGCCCTGTGTTGCAGATCGTAAAGCAGTTGCATAACCAAACATTTCAGAAAGAGGAACTTGCGCATTAATTTGCTTAAGTCCACCTAATGCATCTTCCATGCCTTCGATTATGCCGCGGCGACGGTTTAAGTCGCCAACTACATCACCCATATTTGAATCAGGAGTGAGTACTTCAACCTTCATTACTGGCTCTAAAAGTACAGGGTTAGCTTCAAGCGCCCCGTTTTTCATTGCCAGTGAACCTGCTATTTTAAATGCCATTTCATTCGAATCTACATCATGGAATGAACCATCATATAAAGTCGCTTTAACGCCAAGTAATGGGTAGCCTGCCAGTACACCTTGAGACATTTGCTCTTGGATACCTTTGTCTACCGCAGGAACGAATTCTTTAGGAACTGAACCACCTACGGTTTCGTTAACGAACTCGTAAATTGGTGACTCATCATCCGTAATATCCATCGGTTCAAGTTTAATCCAAACGTGTCCATATTGGCCACGACCACCTGACTGACGTATAAACTTCCCTTCAACCTTAACAGTTGAACGAATAGCTTCTCGGTATGAGACCTGCGGCTTACCAACGTTACATTCAACACTGAATTCACGTTTCATACGGTCGACGATGATATCTAGGTGAAGTTCACCCATGCCAGAGATTATAACCTGGCCTGATTCTTCGTCAGTTTGTACGCGAAAAGAAGGATCTTCAGCAGCTAGTTTACCTAGTGCGATACCCATCTTATCTTGGTCAGCTATAGTGCGGGGCTCAACCGCAATAGAGATTACTGGTTCTGGGAATTCCATACGCTCAAGCGTAATAATAGAATTCGGATCACACAGTGTTTCACCTGTTGTTACGTCTTTAAGACCAATAGCTGCCGCGATGTCGCCTGCGAAAACTTCTTTGATCTCTTCACGAGAGTTTGAATGCATCTGTACGATACGGCCAAGTCGCTCACGCTTACTTTTTACTGGATTATATACCGTGTCACCCTGTTTAACAGTACCAGAGTAAACACGGAAAAAGGTCAAGGTTCCAACGAACGGGTCTGTTGCAATCTTAAATGCGAGTGCAGCAAACGGCGCTTTATCATTAGCTGGACGTTCTTCCTCAGTACCATTTTCTAAGATACCTTGGATTTGTTTCACTTGCTCTGGTGACGGCATATATTCAACAACGCCATCAAGCACAGCTTGAACGCCTTTGTTTTTAAATGCGCTACCACAAGTAACTGGAACAATCTCATTTGCTAATGTTCGTTGGCGTAAAGCATTTTTAATTTCTGCTTCACTTAACTCTTCACCTTCTAAGTATTTATCCATTAGTTCTTCTGTTGCTTCAGCAGCGCTTTCAACTAAATGAGCGCGCCATTCTTCAGCTAATTCCAGAAGTTCTGCCGGTATTGCCTCATAAGAGAAAGTCATACCCTGGTCCGCTTCGTTCCAGTTAATCACTTTCATTTTTATAAGGTCAATAACACCTTTAAAGTCGTCCTCAGCGCCTACAGGCAACTGAATTGGAACAGGCGTTGCTCCAAGACGAGATTTCACCTGGCTGACCACTGCTAAGAAGTCTGCGCCCGTGCGATCCATTTTATTTACGAAGATCATTCTCGGAACTTCGTATTTGTTCGCTTGACGCCAAACTGTCTCAGTTTGCGGCTGTACACCAGATGAAGCACAAAGAACAACTACCGCACCATCTAGTACGCGTAAAGAACGCTCTACTTCGATAGTGAAATCTACGTGTCCTGGAGTATCAATAATATTGATACGATGGGCGTCAAATTGAGCGTCCATCCCTTTCCAAAAACACGTTGTTGCAGCAGAAGTGATTGTGATACCACGCTCTTGTTCCTGCTCCATCCAATCCATAGTTGCAGCGCCATCATGTACTTCACCGATCTTATGAGAAAGACCTGTGTAGAACAGAACACGTTCTGTTGTGGTGGTTTTGCCTGCATCTACGTGAGCAACAATACCTATATTACGATAGCGCTCAAGTGGAGTTGTACGTGCCATATGATCCTCTTAAAGGTTAAAGACAGATTACCAACGGTAATGAGCGAATGCTTTATTCGCTTCAGCCATACGGTGAACGTCTTCACGTTTCTTAACCGCAGTGCCTTTATTATCAGAAGCGTCAACGATTTCTTGAGCTAAACGTAAGCCCATAGATTTTTCGCCACGCTTACGTGCAGCGTCTACTAACCAACGCATACCTAATGCGTTACGACGAACTGGACGTACTTCAACTGGTACTTGATAAGTTGAACCACCAACACGGCGAGATTTAACCTCTACCTGTGGACGGATGTTATCAAGTGCAGTTTCAAAGATTTCTAGGTGCGACTTGCCTGATTTCTCAGCAGCCACGTCTAGCGCACCATAAACAATTTTTTCAGCAGTAGATTTCTTGCCGTCTAACATCACGATGTTAACGAATTTAGCAAGAAGTTCCGATCCGAACTTAGGATCTGGAAGAATTTTACGTTGACCGATTACGCGTCTTCTAGGCATTTTGTATCTCCGGTTTATTCAGGTTTGCTCTTTCGAGTCAATCACCCAAAACAATAATTATAAATATTTAGTGCTTGGCCTTACTAACGGAATACAATTACCCTTTAGGGCGTTTTGCACCGTATTTAGAACGAGCTTGACGACGATCGCTAACGCCTGCACAGTCAAGTGCACCACGAACAGTGTGAAAACGCACACCTGGTAAATCTTTAACACGACCACCACGGATTAGGATTACACTATGCTCTTGAAGGTTATGACCTTCACCGCCAATGTATGAAGTTACTTCGAAACCGTTAGTTAAACGTACACGAGCTACTTTACGTAACGCCGAGTTTGGTTTCTTAGGTGTAGTTGTATATACGCGAGTACATACACCGCGCTTTTGCGGACACGCTTTTAGTGCAGCTGAGTTACTTTTCGTAACCTTGCTACGGCGTGGCTTACGCACTAGCTGGTTAATAGTTGCCATTTAAATAGCTCCTGAAATTAAAATTACTACTGAAAAAAATAAAAAAATCCGCCCTTTATTTACGAGCCTGCATTAAGCACACAAGTAAATGGGTGGCGGAATTTTAATGAGCAAAGTTTAACCTGTCAACCTAAACTAATCGTAAGACAGCATATAACTGCCTTACGATCACTTAATCTATTGATTAAGAACAGTTTATTGATTTCCAGACAAATCAGCATTTAGAGCGTCTGTAAGTGCTTGAGTCGCCTCTTCTGCACTTACTGTTTGCTCTTCTACTACTACTTTGCTTTGTTTACGGCGAGCCATACGTTCTTGATGATACGCAAAACCGGTACCGGCTGGGATCAAACGACCCACAATTACGTTTTCTTTAAGACCGCGAAGCTCATCGCTCTTACCATTCACTGCCGCATCTGTAAGAACACGTGTTGTCTCTTGGAAAGACGCTGCAGAGATGAAAGATTCTGTTGCTAGTGATGCTTTTGTGATACCCATTAACTGGATTTCAAACTTAGCTGGTATCTTACCTTGTTTTTCAAGGTCACGGTTTGCGATATTAACGCGCGCCACTTCGATTTGTTCACCAGCTAAGAAGTCAGTATCACCGCCGTGCATAATGGTACATTTACGTAACATTTGACGGATAATTGTTTCAATGTGCTTGTCATTGATCTTAACGCCTTGCAAACGGTAAACCTCTTGCACTTCGTTAACGATATAGTTAGCAACATGAGTCACACCACGTAGGCGTAAGATGTCATGTGGTGATTCAGGACCATCGGCAATAACTTCACCTTTAGACACTTGCTCACCTTTAAACACGTTAAGTTGACGCCACTTAGGAATCATCTCTTCGTAATGATCACCTTCAGCTGGAGTAATAACTAAACGCTTCTTACCTTTAGTCTCTTTACCGAAGCTAATTGTACCAGTTACTTCAGCTAATATAGCTGGATCTTTTGGCTTACGAGCTTCAAATAAGTCGGCTACGCGTGGTAGACCACCCGTGATATCACGAGTTTTCGAACCTTCTTGCGGAATACGTGCTAACACGTCACCTGGGTTTGCTGTAACGCCGTCAATAACTTCAATCGTAGTGAATGAAGGAAGACGTGTTTCTTGCAGACCGCGCTCTTCACTTTCAATGATAAGCTTTGGTTCTTTCGTATTTACTTTAGCAAGATCTTTTACAACTACACGGGTTAAACCGGTTAGTTCATCTGTCTGTGCTTCAGTATTTGAATCATCGATATCGCTGAACGATACTTTTGACTTATGCTCAAGAACGATTGGGTGACTATGCGGGTCCCAAGTAGCAACGATGTCGTTACCTTGAACTTCTGCATTGTCTTGCACTGTTAGTACCGCACCGTAAGGTACTTTATAACGCTCTTTCTCACGACCATGACTATCGATGATAGTAATTTCCGTAGAACGAGAGGTAATAACAATCTTACCGTCTGTGTTTAATACGTACTTAGAGTTATGAAGTTTTAATGTACCGTTAGTTTTAACTTGTACATTATTTTCTGCAGATGCTCTAGATGCCGCACCACCGATGTGGAAGGTACGCATTGTTAACTGTGTACCCGGCTCACCGATTGATTGAGCCGCGATAACACCCACTGATTCACCAGCGTTAATGATGTGACCACGTGCTAGGTCACGACCGTAACAGTTAGCACAAACACCAAAGTCATTATCACATGTGATAACAGAACGTACGCGAACTTCATCTACTGAGTGCTCTTCTAAAAGGTCACACAGTTTTTCGTCAAGCATAACATTACGTTCAACAAGTACAGTATTAGTACCTGGAATTACAATATCTTCAGCAACAACACGACCTAGAACACGTTCGCGAAGTGCTTCTACAACATCACCACCTTCAATAAGCGGTTTCATTGTTAAGCCATCTTCTGTGCCACAGTCATCTTCATTGATTACCAAATCTTGTGCAACGTCTACTAGACGACGCGTTAGGTAACCCGAGTTTGCTGTTTTAAGTGCTGTATCGGCAAGACCTTTACGCGCACCATGCGTTGAGATGAAGTACTGAAGTACGTTTAGACCTTCACGGAAGTTAGCTGTGATTGGCGTCTCGATGATTGAACCATCTGGACGTGCCATTAGACCACGCATACCCGCCAACTGACGAATCTGTGCAGCACTACCACGAGCACCTGAGTCGGCCATCATAAACACTGAGTTAAATGACGGTTGCTCTACTTCTTCACCTTTTGCATTGATAACTGTATCTTTTGACAAGTTAGCCATCATCTCACGTGATAAGTTTTCGTTTACACGTGACCAGATATCGATAACTTTATTGTACTTTTCACCAGCCGTTACAAGACCTGATTGGAATTGTTGGTTGATTTCAGTCACTTCAGCTTCAGCTGATTCAATTATCTGTGCTTTAATCGGTGGGATAACTAAGTCATCAATACCGATAGAAACACCTGACTTCATTGCATAATGGAAACCGGTGTACATAACTTGGTCAGCAAAGATAACTGTATCTTTAAGACCCAGACGACGGTAACACTCATTCAATAAGCCAGAAATCTGCTTTTTACCTAGCGGCTGGTTGATTGACGCAAACGGCATGCCTTTAGGTAAAATTAGAGACAGAATTGCACGACCAACAGTTGTATCGATAACAGTAACAGTGTCTTCTACTATGCCGTCTTCGTTTTTAACTGATTGGCTAATACGTACTTTCACGATTGCATGAAGGTCTGCATTGCCGCTGCGGTATGCTTTTTCTGCTTCTTTTGGATCTTTAAATATCGCGCCTTCGCCTTTAGCGTTAATGCGGTCACGAGTCATGTAATAAAGACCCAATACAACATCCTGTGAAGGAACGATGATTGGCTCACCATTCGCAGGAGATAGAATGTTGTTTGTTGACATCATTAAGGCACGAGCTTCAAGCTGTGCTTCGATTGTTAACGGTACGTGTACCGCCATTTGGTCACCATCGAAATCGGCGTTGTAGGCCGCACATACTAATGGATGCAAATGAATCGCTTTACCTTCGATAAGCACAGGTTCAAACGCTTGGATACCCAAACGGTGAAGTGTTGGTGCACGGTTAAGTAATACTGGATGTTCACGAATTACTTCGTCAAGTACATCCCATACTTCCGGAACTTCACGTTCAACCATCTTCTTAGCTGCTTTGATTGTCGTAGCCATGCCGCGACGCTCTAACTTGCCATAGATGAATGGTTTGAATAGCTCTAGTGCCATCTTCTTAGGAAGACCACATTGGTGAAGCTTAAGTGTAGGACCTACTGTGATTACAGAACGGCCTGAATAATCTACACGCTTACCAAGTAAGTTCTGACGGAAACGACCTTGCTTACCCTTGATCATATCAGCAAGAGATTTAAGAGGACGTTTGTTAGAACCTGTAATTGCACGACCACGACGACCGTTATCAAGTAGCGCATCTACCGCTTCTTGTAACATACGTTTTTCGTTGCGTACAATAATGTCTGGTGCTGCTAAATCTAGTAGACGCTTAAGACGGTTATTACGGTTAATAACACGACGGTAAAGGTCGTTTAGATCAGATGTCGCAAAACGACCACCGTCTAATGGTACTAATGGGCGTAGATCAGGTGGCAATACTGGAAGTACTGTCATGATCATCCACTCAGGGTTATTACCTGATTGGTGGAACGATTCCATTAACTTAAGACGTTTAGTGATTTTTTTACGCTTAGTTTCAGAGTTAATTGTTGGTAACTCTTCACGCATCTCAGCAATTAATTGAGCAAGATCAAGTTCACGAAGCAAGTCTAAAACTGCTTCAGCACCCATCTTCGCTTCAAATTCATCACCGTGCTCTTCTAGTGAATCTAAGTATTCTTCTTCACCTAATAGTTGACCACGCTCAAGCGTTGTCATACCAGGCTCAGTTACTACGAATGATTCGAAGTAAAGAACACGTTCAATATCACGAAGCGTCATATCTAGCATTAAGCCAATACGTGACGGTAATGATTTTAAAAACCATATATGTGCAACTGGGCTCGCAAGGTCGATATGACCCATACGATCGCGTCGCACTTTAGTGAGTGTTACTTCAACGCCACACTTTTCACAGATCACACCACGGTGTTTAAGGCGTTTATATTTACCACATAAACACTCATAATCTTTCACTGGGCCGAAAATACGGGCACAGAATAAGCCGTCGCGCTCAGGCTTGAAAGTACGGTAGTTAATAGTCTCAGGTTTCTTTACTTCACCGTATGACCATGAACGAACCATGTCTGGTGAAGCAAGACCAATGCGAATTGCATCGAATTCTTCGGTCTTATTTTGTTGCTTCAGAAACTTAAGTAAGTCTTTCACCTTAGCTCTCCTGTCGGAGTTAATCTTGAGGACGGATAGTCTCGTCCCTACATTCTATTCAGCCGTAACAGATGCTGCAGCGTTAACTGCAGCATCTAATTGGCTTAATTTTCTTCCAACTCGATGTTGATACCCAGTGAGCGGATTTCTTTCAACAATACGTTGAACGATTCTGGCATACCTGGTTCCATTTTATGGTTACCATCAACGATGTTTTTATACATCTTAGTACGACCGTTCACGTCATCCGATTTCACTGTTAGCATTTCTTGTAGAGTGTAAGCAGCACCGTAAGCTTCAAGTGCCCATACTTCCATCTCACCAAAACGCTGGCCACCGAACTGTGCTTTACCACCCAGCGGCTGCTGAGTAACAAGGCTGTAAGAACCAGTAGAACGTGCGTGCATCTTATCGTCAACCAAGTGGTTAAGTTTAAGCATGTACATGTAACCAACAGTTACTTGACGTTCAAACTGATCGCCAGTACGGCCATCATAAAGTGTAACCTGACCACTTCGAGGATATCCACCAAGCTCAAGCATGTCTTTGATTTCGCTTTCTTTCGCGCCATCAAATGCAGGAGTAGCTATTGGTAAACCACCTTTTAAGTTTTCAGCTAGACGACGAATTTCGTCATCAGTGAAGCTAGCAATGTCTACAACTTGGCGAGATTCACCAATTTCGTAAGCTTGCTTGATGAATTCACGTAGCTCATGAAGCTCACGTTGTTCTTTCATCATCTCTTCAATACGTTCACCGATACCACGTGCAGCAAGACCCATATGTGTTTCAAGGATCTGACCGATGTTCATACGCGATGGTACACCTAGTGGATTCAATACGATATCTACCGTACGACCTTTGTCATCGTAAGGCATATCTTCTACTGGTACGATAGTCGAGATAACACCTTTGTTACCGTGACGACCCGCCATTTTATCACCCGGTTGGATACGACGTTTAACAGCTAGGTATACTTTAACAATCTTAAGTACGCCTGGTGCTAAATCATCACCTTGGGTAATTTTACGACGTTTGTTTTCAAACTTTTTATCGTATTCAGCTTTAAGCTCATCGTACTGTGCAGCTAGTTGCTCAAGCTCAGCTTGCTTGTCTTCTTCAGCAAGGCTTTGCGTAAGTACTTTTTCAGCATTAAGAGATGCAAGTTTATCTTCATCAAAACCAGCAGCTATAAGTAGCTTGCGTGCACGGTCTAAAACGCCTGCTTCTAAAATACGGAACTCTTCGTTGAAGTCTTTCTTCGCTTCGCGAAGCTGCATATCTTCAACTTCTAACGCACGTTTATCTTTTTCAACACCATCACGGGTGAAAACTTGCACGTCAATTACAGTACCAGTTACAGAGTTTGGTACGCGTAAAGAGCTGTCTTTAACGTCAGACGCTTTTTCGCCGAAGATAGCACGAAGTAGCTTCTCTTCAGGTGTAAGCTGTGTCTCGCCTTTAGGAGTCACTTTACCTACTAGGATATCGCCGCCTTTAACTTCAGCACCAATATATACAACGCCTGATTCATCAAGCTTGCCTAGCGCAGATTCACCCACATTCGGGATATCTGCAGTGATCTCTTCAGGACCTAATTTAGTATCACGGGCAACACACTGTAGTTCTTGAATATGGATAGTCGTTAGACGATCTTCTTCAACTACGCGCTCTGATAACAAGATTGAATCTTCGAAGTTGTAACCGTTCCATGGCATGAATGCCACGCGAAGGTTTTGACCAAGGGCTAAGTCACCTAAGTCAGTCGAAGGACCATCTGCTAACACGTCACCACGAGTAACCGGTTCGCCAACCATACAAGTTGGTTTTTGGTTAATACATTTATTTTGGTTAGAACGTGTGTATTTGGTTAAGTTGTAGATGTCGATGCCCGCTTCACCAGGGATGCGTTCTTCTTCATGTACATTTACAACGATGCGACTTGCGTCAGCATACATTACTTCACCACCACGTTTAGCAACGATAGTTACACCAGAGTCTTTCGCTAGTGTTAACTCAATACCAGTACCTACTAACGGTTTATCCGCTTTCAATGTTGGTACTGCTTGACGTTGCATGTTTGAACCCATCAATGCACGGTTAGCATCATCGTGTTCTAGGAACGGGATAAGTGCTGCCGCTACAGAGATCACCTGTTGTGGTGATACATCCATATACTGCTGGTCCATGCGACCCATAAAGGTAGATTCACCTTTGTGACGACATGGAATAAGTTCATCAACAAACTCATTGGTTTCAGTTAAGTTTGAGTTCGCCTGTGCGATAACAAACTGACCTTCTTCAATGGCTGATAAGTAATCAACTTCATCAGTTACAACACCATCTACCACTTTGCGGTAAGGTGTTTCTAAGAAACCGTAGTCATTCGTACGTGCGTACGTAGACAACGAGTTAATTAGACCGATGTTTGGACCCTCAGGAGTCTCGATTGGACATACGCGACCATAGTGAGTTACGTGAACGTCACGTACTTCAAAGCCTGCGCGTTCACGAGTTAGACCGCCCGGACCTAATGCAGAGATACGACGTTTATGCGTAACTTCTGATAGTGGGTTATTTTGGTCCATAAACTGTGATAACTGAGACGAGCCGAAGAACTCTTTAACCGCTGCCGAAATAGGCTTAGCGTTAATAAGATCTTGTGGCATTATCGCGTCAAGGTCACCTAAGCTTAAACGCTCACGTACAGCACGTTCAACACGTACTAGACCAACACGGAATTGGTTCTCAGCCATTTCGCCAACACTACGTATACGACGGTTGCCTAAGTGATCGATATCATCAACATCGCCTTGACCGTTACGAATAGCAATTAATACTTTCATAACAGACACGATGTCTTCTTTGCTTAATGTGCCTGGGCCTGTGTCTGTATCGTAACCAACACGGCTATTGAACTTCATACGACCTACAGTAGATAAGTCATAACGCTCTTCAGAGAAGAACAAGTTCTGGAATAAGGCTTCAGCCGCGTCTTTCGTCGGTGGCTCGCCTGGGCGCATCATGCGGTAAATTTCTACTAGTGCTTCTAAACGGCTGCTTGAAGAGTCAATGTTCAATGTATTTGACATGTAAGCACCGCTGTCCACTTCATTGATATATAACGTATCAATTTTAGTGTGACCGGCTTTAACCAATTCAGCCATTAGCTCTAGAGTTAGCTCGTCATTTGCATTTGCAATAACTTCACCAGTTGACTCATCAACATAGTTTTTAGCTACAATACGGCCAATGATGTACTCATGTGGTACTTCTAATTGCTTAATGCCTTTCTTCTCGATGCTCTTGATGTGGCGAGCCGTAACACGACGACCGCTTTCAACAAATACTTCACCGTCTTCGCTCTTGATATCAAAAGCGGCAGTTTCACCACGTAAACGCGAAGGTACAAGTTCCATAAGAACTTTACCATTCGTTACTTCAAACGTAGTGTTATCGAAGAACATATCTAGGATTTCTTCGCTAGAATACTCTAGTGCACGTAGGATGATAGACGCCGGTAATTTACGACGGCGGTCAATACGTACATATAAGTTATCTTTTGCATCAAATTCGAAGTCTAACCATGAACCACGGTAAGGTATAACGCGTGCGTTATATAATACTTTACCCGATGAATGGGTTTTACCGCGGTCGTTATCAAAGAATACACCAGGGCTACGGTGTAGCTGAGAAACGATAACACGCTCTGTACCATTGATTACAAAAGTACCGGTATCTGTCATGAGCGGAATTTCGCCCATGTAAACTTCTTGCTCTTTAATGTCTTTAACTGTGCCTGGTGCTTCTTTGTCCATAACAACAAGACGCAGTTTCACGCGAAGTGGAGCAGAATAAGTCACACCGCGAATTTGACATTCTTTTACATCGAAAACTGGCTCACCAATACGGTAACTTACGTATTGAAGCTCAGAATTTCCCGAGTAGCTTTTAATAGGGAACACAGAACGGAAGGCAGCTTCCAAACCATGATCGCCATCAGCGTCCGGCACTAAGAATTTTTTAAACGATTCTAACTGTGTAGACAGTAAAAAAGGTATATCCAAAACTTGTGGACGTTTACCAAAATCCTTACGGATACGTTTCTTTTCAGAATAAGAGTAAGCCATGGGGTTCCTCAGCTTGCTGATCTTTGACCCGACCTGTTCTTGTAAGAACAGACTTAACTGGCAGCTATGCCAAGATTTTACAACATTTAACTGTTGTTCTAATTAGATCCCACTTTAACACTAGCAAACTATAAAGCGTTGAAAGTAAAGAAAAAATCAGATTTTATTTGAACTAAAAGAGTGCATCACTCTATAGCGCAAAAAGGCCGGTGATTAAATAATCACCAGCCCTTGCCTGATTTCTCAGGCAGCGAACTTAGCAAAAGCTAAATTACTTAACCTCAACTTCAGCACCAGCTTCAGTAAGATCTTTTGCAAGTGCTTCAGCTTCTTCTTTAGATACACCTTCTTTAACAGGTGTAGGAGCAGCTTCAACAAGAGCTTTCGCTTCTTTAAGGCCAAGGCCAGTTGCGCTACGAACAGCTTTGATTGCAGAAACCTTGTTAGCGCCAGCGCCAGTAAGGATTACGTCAAATTCTGTTTTCTCTTCAGCAGCTTCAGCAGCTGGACCAGCTACCATTGCAGCTGCAGCAGTTACGCCGAATTTTTCTTCCATTGCTTCGATAAGAGCAACAACGTCCATTACTGACATTTCAGCAATTGCGTCAAGGATTTGGTCTTTAGATACAGACATTACAAATTTCCTAATAATTAACGGACATTAAGTCCAAATAAATTTTACACCGAAAGTGAGATTAAACAGCTTAAAATTAAGCAGCTTGCTCTTCTTTCTGTACACGTACTGCTTCAATTGTTTTACACAATTTGCCAGCAGACGCTTCTTTCATAGCACTCATTAAGCGTGCAACAGCTTCATCGTATGTAGGTAATGTAGCAAGCATTGCTGCATCAACAACATTTCCTTCAAAAGCGGCCGTTTTAAGCTCGAATTTCTCATTCTTTTTCGCGAAATCTGAAAAGATACGCGCAGCAGCACCTGGGTGCTCTGATGAGAAAGCGATTAAGCTTGGACCAACAAATGAATCAGAAAGACACTCAAAATCTGTTCCTTCAAGAGCACGTTTTGCTAAAGTGTTACGGACAACTTTCATCCAAACACCATTTGCACGAGCTTCTTTACGAAGGGCAGTGATTGCGCCAACTGTTACACCACGAGAATCTGCAACAACTGCAGATAGAGCACCATTGGCTGCTTCGTTGACTTCAGCAACTATTGCTTTTTTGCCTTGAAGATTTAAAGCCATGGGTGTTACTCCTGGTTTAATGGGGGTACCGATTATCGGATTCCCCTGTTCTACTCTTCCCTACCAAACAAGGTAGAGATGCTTTTTACGGCGAGAGCCAGAAGGATTAGGAAAAATCTATCTGGGGTCTACACCGTCTACGTAGGTGAATATTAAGGCCGAAGCCACCTACGGTCTTGGACGGAAGCCCAATTTATCGTTAACCCCAAAGGCTTAACGAAATTATGGACTTCAACCCGAATTCTTTACTTTGCAAATTAATAAATTAATCAACAAAATGGCGCGAAATTATAGTACAAATTTCACGCCATGTAAACACTCAATTAAGCAACAATAGTGCTTAAAGTGTTTTGGTCAACAGAAACACCTGCGCCCATTGTTGTAGAGATAGTTACTTTCTTCAAGTAAACACCTTTAGCTTGAGAAGGTTTAGCCTTCTTAAGCGCAACAATTAGAGCTTCAAGGTTTTGTTGTAACTGCTCTGCAGTGAAATCAACCTTACCAATAGTAGTATGGATGATGCCATTTTTGTCATTACGGTAACGTACTTGACCTGCTTTAGCATTTTTAACTGCTTCTGCAACGTTAGGCGTTACAGTACCAGTTTTAGGGTTTGGCATTAGACCACGTGGGCCTAAGATTTGACCTAGTTGACCAACAACACGCATAGCGTCTGGTGATGCAACAACAACGTCAAAGTTCATCTCGCCTTTTTTAACTAGTTCAGCAAGATCTTCCATACCTACTAATTCAGCACCGGCTTCTTTTGCAGCTTCTGCATTAGCGCCTTGTGTGAATACAGCAACACGAACGTCACGACCAGTACCGTTAGGTAGTACAGTAGCACCACGAACGTTTTGATCAGATTTACGAGCATCGATACCAAGGTTAACGGCAACGTCAACACTTTCTACGAATTTAGCTGTCGCTAACTCTTTTAAAAGAGCAACTGCTTCATTGATTTCGTAATCTTTAGTTACTTCCACTTTTTCGCGGATAGTACGCATACGTTTAGTTAATTTAGCCATTTCTTAGTCCTCTACGTTCAAGCCCATCGCACGCGCAGAACCTGCGATAGTGCGAACCGCTGCGTCCATATCGGCAGCTGTAAGGTCAGTTCGTTTTGTCTCAACAATTTCTTCAAGTTGAGCACGAGTTACTGTGCCTACTTTATCAGTGTTAGGACGGCCTGAGCCTGACTTGATACCAGCAGCTTTCTTAAGTAAGTAAGCAGCAGGTGGCGTTTTCATGTCGAACGTAAATGAACGGTCACCGTAAACAGAGATCACTACAGGAACTGGAGCGCCTTTTTCGATAGACTCTGTACGTGCGTTAAACGCTTTACAGAATTCCATGATGTTTACACCGTGTTGACCTAGTGCAGGACCTACTGGAGGACTAGGATTAGCCATACCAGCGGCAACTTGTAGCTTGATTAGAGCTTCAACTTTTTTAGCCATTATAAATACCTCATTTGGTGGGTCTCAGCCTTGTGCGCGCGAGGACGCGTACTCTAACGGCTTCCCAGTTTAAAAATTGGTTTCGTACTTTTTGCACAGTAAAAAATAAATTTTACCTTAATACAAAAAGGCCGCTGATTATAAGTTAATCAGCGGCCTTTTTCAAGCTTCATGCCAAAATTTAAATAAAAATTAGCGAAGCTTTTTTAATCAATTACTTATCTTGCTCAACTTGACCGAATTCAAGCTCAACTGGCGTAGAACGACCAAAAATAAGTACAGATACTTTTACGCGGCTCTTTTCATAGTCAACTTCTTCAACTACACCACTGAAATCTGCAAATGGACCATCTGTAACGCGTACAACTTCACCTGGTTCAAATAATGTAGCAGGTTTAGGTGCTTCAGCATTTTCTTGTAGGCGATTAAGAATGCGCTCAGCTTCTTTAGGGCTGATAGGAGCAGGACGATCAGACGTACCACCAATAAAGCCCATAACGCGTTCTGTGCTGTTCACTAAGTGCCAGCTTGCGTCATTCATATCCATTTGTACTAATACATAACCTGGGAAGAATTTACGCTCAGATTTACGCTTTTGGCCAGCGCGCATCTCAACAACTTCTTCAGTTGGTACTAATATCTCACCAAAGCTCGATTCTAGACCTTCGATTTTAATATGTTCAATTAACGTTTGAGCTACACGCTTTTCGTAACCAGAAAAGGCCTGTACTACATACCAACGTAACTTAATTTCTTTGTTCTCGTTCTCATCCGACATGGGATCAGATCTCCAATCCAGTTAAAAAGCCTACAGCGCGGAATAAAATGCCATCTAATCCCCAAAGGATAAGTGCCATAATCACTGTTGCAACCATTACAATTAATGTCGTGTGGGTAGTTTCTTGGCGCGTTGGCCAAATAACTTTGCGTACTTCAATTCGAGCTTCTTTAGCGAAAGCAAGAAAGTTACGTCCCTTAAATGTTTGCGAGGCAATTGCTAATCCGGCCGCTATTGCAACAACAACGCCAATAGCACGTAGTAATACAGATTGATCTGCATACATGTGATTACCAACAACTGCGCCTGCAAGTAGCGCGATTGCTACTAACCACTTTACTGACTCCATCGCACTTGATGGTGTTTCTACATTCGTGCTCATAATATTATTACCTTAACTACAGACACAACAACCCTACACTACGGCAGGGTTAATCCATTAAAATCTAAACTTAAAAACAGACTTAACTTAAACCGGTTTTTAATCTCAGACTACTCAAATAACAAGTAAAACTGGCAGGGGCGGAGAGATTCGAACTCCCAACCATCGGTTTTGGAGACCGCTGTTCTACCAATTGGAACTACGCCCCTGCAAAGTGGATGCCTATTATACTTACGCAAATCATTTACACAAGTCTAAAAGGTACCCACAATGCAAAATCGCTATAAACAATTAAGTACTTAAATAATAAAAGACTTAATTCGCACCTTTAACAATCGGCACACCATTGTTTCCAACCGGTATATACACTGTTGTGTGGTTAGGTGACGATGCCATTTTTATTTGTGCACTTATGGCTTCATGCTGAATATAATTAGCTGTTAGCGTTGCATTAATAATTTTTTGCGCCTGAGCAATACCTTTGGCTTCTTCTACCCTAATTTCAGCGTCTTTTTTGGCAATCTCTTTTTGTGTTTCTTTTTCCGATAATAACTGCTGAGCTGCTAACTTTTTCTCAACTGCATTAGCAACAATATCAGGGTAATTGATGTTGCCTACTACAACACTTGCAAGCTTAAATGGCGTTGTAGTGAGGTAATTTTGCAAACGCAGAGTGACCTCTTTAGCTATTTTTTCACGATTTGTTTTAAGTTCACCACTATCGTATTTTTGCACCGTGTCACGTACATATGTTCTAAATGTTTCACGTACAAAACGTTTATACCAATTTTCGGCACCGTACTGCTCGACTACGGTTTTAACTGAGCCACTTTCAATAGCAATAACAGCATGAAAATCAAATTTAATACTTAAATCATCATTCGCTAAAATTCTAAATGTCTCGGTATATGTATTAGGTCGCATATCGATGTTTACCACTTCATTTCGCAGTAACGACATACCGTAATTAGATGGGCCCTTCATTGTTCCTTGATAACCACCTTCACCAAATACACGCGGCTTTTCGAATACATAGCCTTCTTCACCTGCGGGTGTGCTTGGGTTAGTACATGCAGTTAATCCAAAACCAACGACTCCTACAACCAATGCACCTTTAAATAGGTTATTAAACAATGTTTGTGTCCCGGAGTTTCTTGCTCTCATCATCTTTCCTTTAATTACTTTTTAATATTGTATAAACGTCACTTAACAAGCTTGAAGCACCAAACCTAAATGTATTTGCTTGCAAATAATCATCACCCATTATTGCGCGTGCTAGTGCTAAATAATCACTAGCATCGGCAACAGTTTTAACACCGCCGGCCGCTTTAAAGCCCACACGTTTGTTTGAGTTTTTAATGGCTGTTAGCATAATTTTTGTTGATTCAAGCGTGGCATTTACAGCCACTTTACCCGTACTGGTTTTTACAAAATCAGCACCGCCTTCAATTGCAAGCTCCGTGGCTTGAGTAATAAGCGCGTCGGTTTTTAGCTCGCCGCTTTCTATTATTACTTTAAGTTGCGCGCGCGACCCACACGCTTTTTTACTTTCGCTTACATAGCTAAGTACAGTTTGAGCATCGCCCGCTATTAGTTTTTTATAAGGAATAACCAAATCAATTTCGTCTGCGCCGCGCTCTATAGCAATGAGTGTTTCGTTAATTACATCACTCAGTGGAGCATCACCCGTTGGAAAGTTAGTGACTGTTGCGACTTTTACGTGGTTAAGCTCACGCGCTGCGAGTGCTATTTTTGCATCATCAACAAAATCGCTATAAATACATACTGCGGCAGGCGTACCTAAGGTAGGATTTATGCTATCAACAAGTGCTTGAATGCTTTTGGTGGTATCGCTGGTGTTTAAGCTTGTTAAATCCATCAGTGCGACTGCTAATGCGGCATCTTTTTGGTGTTGTGTCATTAGAGCTCCGTTGCTTATGTAATACCAATTTTATTAAAAACATGATCATTTAGCGTATTAAATAACGCACTAACTAGGTTAAAAACTATTTATATAGAACAACTATGTATCATAATTTTAGCCTTGTTATTGAGCTATTTTCTCGTCGCTATAATAGATCACTAATTTAATGCAATTGGTATAAGTACAAAATTTGATATGCCTCCATATTAACAAATTAAACCAAACTCGCTATAGCTCATAACCAAACACTATAAGCTGGTTATTTTACTTGTAACTCGGCGCAATCCCTTGTTAACTAGCTCTTAGGCCTAAAAAGCCCACCTATTATAACTTTTGGTTATATCAACTTGGTTTTAATTATTTTTTACTTATTGATAGCCGCTATATTCTGCTTATCAGAATAAAGCGTTTTCTTATATTTGAATTTGTTTAGGGGTCTTATTAACGTGCAGTATTTACCTATCTTTACCAAACTCGACAACAAACCAGTATTGGTTGTTGGCGGTGGAGAGGTCGCATTACGCAAATGTCGCGCGTTTTTAAAAGCGAGAGCAAGCGTTACTTTAGTAGCACCTTGGTTTTGCGACGAACTAAAAGAGCATGCACATAATAATGAAGTAACGCTTATTGATGCTTATTTTGATGAATCGCACCTTGATGGCAAAATGCTTGTTATTGCAGCAACCGACCGCGATGAAGTAAACAACAACGTATTTGAACTTGCCAATGCCCGCAATGTGTTTGTAAACGTGGTTGATGACCAGCCTAAATGTACGTTTATATTCCCATCCATTGTTGACCGTGACCCAATTACGATTGCTATATCAAGTGCTGGCACAGCGCCCGTACTTGCACGTCGCTTACGCGAAAAGCTCGAAACTCTTATTCCACATCATATTGGCCCACTTGCAACACTTGTCGGTGGCTTTAGAGACAAAGTAAAAAAACGCTTTAAGCATTTTTCAGACCGCCGCCAATTTTGGGAAGGCGTGTTCGACTCATCTGTTGTGAGTAAAGTACAAACCGGCGATACCCAAGCCGCACAGCAGCAACTAGAGCAAATGCTAGATGCAAAAGCAGAACCTGAAGGCGAAGTATATGTAGTAGGTGCAGGTCCTGGCGATCCAGAGCTTTTAACACTTAAAGCACTGCAACTTATGCAACAAGCCGACGTCGTCGTTTATGACTTTTTAGTCTCTGACGAAATTATGGAACTAGTGCGCCGCGATGCTGACCTTATTTGTGTAGGCAAACGCTTAGGCGATCATAGTGTTGTTCAAGAAGATACCAACCAAATGCTGGTCGACCTTGCTAAACAAGGCAAAAAAGTGTGCCGCATTAAAGGTGGCGATCCGTTTATTTATGGCCGTGGTGGCGAAGAAGTACAAGTACTAGCTGCTAACAACGTAAATTATCAAATTGTACCAGGTATTACAGCCGCTGCAGGTTGTAGTGCGTATGCGGGTATTCCGCTTACGCATCGTGACCATGCACAAGCCATTCAATTTGTAACTGGCCACTGTAAAAAAGACGGTCAAGAACTTGATTGGCAATCGCTGGCAAAAGCAAATCAAACGCTGGCTATTTACATGGGCGTAATTAAATCGCCGCACATACAAGGCGAGCTTTTAAAACATGGCCGCAAAGCCGACACCCCTGTTGCCATTATCGAAAACGGTACACGTAAAAATCAGCGTGTAGTAACAGGCCAATTAGGCGAACTTGCCGACTTAATTGAACGCAACAGCATTATATCGCCTGCGCTACTCATTATTGGTGAAGTAGCCGCCCTGCACTCGCAACTAGCGTGGTTTGGGAAAAACGAGCAAACAAGCAGCTTTGCACAGCCGCTAACAGATGTATCAAATACATAACCGAATTTTAAATTTGTAACTTTTAATCATTTTAGTAGGACGACTAACAATGGCTTTAACTCACCTTCAGCAACTTGAAGCTGAAAGTATCAAAATCATGCGCGAAGTCGCCGCTGAGTTTGAGAACCCAGTAATGCTTTACTCTATTGGTAAAGATTCGTCGGTACTTTTGCACTTAGCGCGTAAAGCATTTTACCCTGCAAAAATTCCGTTTCCGTTATTACACGTAGACACCAACTGGAAGTTTCGTGAAATGATTGAGTTTCGCGACCGTATAGCTAAAGAATACGGCTTTGACCTACTGGTACACAAAAATCCAGAAGGTATTGAAATGGGTGTAGGCCCGTTTACGCATGGCTCGGGTAAACATACCGACATAATGAAAACCCAAGGCTTAAAACAAGCGCTTGATAAATATGGCTTTGATGCTGCATTTGGTGGCGCACGCCGCGACGAAGAAAAGTCACGCGCAAAAGAGCGTGTTTATTCGTTCCGCGACAAACACCACCGTTGGGACCCTAAAAACCAACGCCCAGAGCTTTGGAATACCTACAACAGCCAAGTTAATCCGGGTGAGAGCATTCGTGTTTTCCCATTATCTAACTGGACTGAGCTTGATATTTGGCAATACATTTACCAAGAAAACATCGAAATGGTGCCATTGTACCTAGCTAAAGATCGCCCAGTAGTTGAGCGCGACGGTACTTTAATTATGGTTGACGATGAACGTATGCCTCTTAATGAAGGTGAAGTACCGCAAATGAAATCTGTACGTTTTCGTACATTAGGCTGCTACCCACTTACCGGTGCAGTTGAGTCAACAGCCAGTACTTTAACCGAAATCATCGAAGAAATGCTGCTATCTACGTCATCTGAACGTGAAGGTCGTGTTATTGACCATGATTCAGCCGGCTCAATGGAGAAGAAAAAACGTGAGGGGTATTTTTAATGTCTAGCCAAAATAACGATACATTTAACGAAGTAAAAGAAATAGGCATAGACGCCTACCTAGCACGCCAACAAGACAAAAGCTTATTACGCATGCTTACTTGTGGCAGCGTAGATGACGGTAAATCAACATTGATTGGGCGCCTACTGCACGACAGCCACCAAATTTATGAAGATCAGCTAGCAGCCCTTCATAAAGATAACGAAAAAGTAGGTAACGCAGGTGAAGATCTTGACCTTGCTTTATTAGTTGATGGCCTACAAGCTGAGCGTGAACAAGGTATTACCATTGACGTAGCGTACCGTTACTTTTCAACGGCTAAGCGTAAATTTATTATTGCCGACACGCCTGGGCACGAGCAATACACGCGCAACATGGTAACCGGTGTATCAACAAGCGATGTCGCCATTATTTTGGTTGATGCGCGTTACGGCGTACAAGTACAAACTAAGCGCCATAGCTTTATTTGTGACTCGCTGGGCATTAAACAGTTTGTTGTTGCCGTTAATAAAATGGATATCGTTGATTTTGACGAAACCGTGTATGAAAAAATTAAGGCTGATTACCTTAAATTTGCTGAGCAACTTAACGTATCAAACATTAAGTTTGTGCCTATGTCGGCGCTTAAAGGCGACAACGTAGTAACACGCTCTGCACATACACCGTATTACACCGACAAGCCGCTACTTGAATTACTAGAAGATTCGCCAGCAGCCGAAACAGATACAGGCTTTGAAGCGCGCCTACCGGTGCAATATGTCGTGCGTCCTAACTTAAACTTCCGTGGTTTTCAGGGCACACTTACATCGGGCAAGATACACGTAGGCGATGCTATAAAAGTATTACCGTCGGGTAAAACATCAAGCATTAAAGAAATTGTTACCTTTGATGGCAACCTAGACAGCGCCGAAGCAGGCCAAGCAATTACCGTTACCCTAAATAACGAAATTGATATTAGCCGAGGGGATGTAATCGTACCTGCAAATTCAACGGCCGCTGTTACTAACCAGCTGCAAGCTAAAATTGTGTGGATGCATGAATCGCCATTAGTATTAGGTAAAAGCTATAACCTAAAACTAGGCAGCAAAAACACCTCAACTATTGTTAAAAAGATTGACTACACAATTGATGTAAACACGCTTGAGCACGGCACTAGCGACTCATTACAGTTAAACGAAATTGCGATTGTAACGCTTGAACTAACCGAAACTATTTTGGCAGACGAGTACCACAGCAATCACGAAACAGGCTCGTTTATCCTAATCGATCGCTTATCAAACTTAACAGTTGCTGCCGGTATGATTGAGCAAGTACTGCAAAGCCAAACAAAGCAAAGTAACTTTAGCGAATTTGAAGTTGAATTTAACAGCTTAGTACGCAAGCACTTCCCGCATTGGCAAGCGCTTGATATTTCTAAGTTATAAGTTAACTTTAGCCTGTTAGGAATTTAAAAGCATGGTAGAACAGCTCGTTTTAACAGGCATTATGCTTATCTTAGTCGGGTGCCTTTTTGGCACCCGTATTAATCCAGCATGGTTATTTGTAAGCGCTATTGGCACCAGCTACTTAGCAGGGCTAATCGATCTTGAAAGTATGTTAGTTAACTACGCTAACCCGTCGCTTATCACTTTAGTACTATTGGTGTTAGTGTCGACCGCAATAGAAAAAACCACCCTAATTCAAAAGTTAGCGCAATCGCTATCTAAAGGTAGTTTAGTAAAATCGGTAACAAAATTGGGGTTATCAACCGCCTTTTTATCGTCATTCACTAACAATACCGCCGTTGTTGCATCGCTTATTACCGCGATAAAAGACAACCCTAATCACTCCCCTTCAAAGCTATTATTACCGCTGTCGTACACTGCTATTTTGGGCGGCACTATTACGCTTATTGGTACATCAACCAACTTAATCGTCAATGGCTTTGCAGTAGATGCGGGCATGGAACCGCTGGGCTTTTTTGACTTTACCTTAGTGGGTTTGGGCGCGCTAAGCGTAGGCCTAATTACTATTTTAGTAATGCTTAAATACTTACCCGACAACGGTAAAAGCGACCAAGAAGTCGTGCCTTTTTACCTAGAAGGTAAAGTACAAGCAAACTCAAAATTAATAGGCCAAACCGTAGAAGAAAACGGCCTGCGTGATTTAAAAGACTTATTCCTTGCTGAAATCATTCGCGACGGGAGCCGCATTTGCGCAGTCACTCCACAGCAAATTATTCAAAAAGACGACGTGCTGCTGTTTGTAGGTGACATAAAATCGGTGCCATTACTTACCCGTTTTGACGGTTTAAAAGTAGTGCACGAGAATCATCAAAAAGACATAGAACACTTAGTAGAAGTAGTCGTAAGTCAATCTTCAAAATTTATTGGCAAAACCGTAAAAGAAGCCCGCTTTAGAGAGCAATTTCATGCTGCTGTTATTGCTATTCGCCGTGGACACGACCGCTTACAGGGCGGCCTTGGGCAAGTGCAATTACAAGCTGGCGACTCACTTATACTCGCACCAGGCAAAAACTTTTACACTTTGCCTAATTTAAAGCGCGAATTTGTGTATATTTCAGGGTTTGACTTACAAGCCCACCTTGCACCTAAGCAATCAAATATTGTGCTACTAAGCTTTGCCGCAGTACTGGGTTTAAGCATTATTGGCATAGTGCCGCTGGTTAAAGGCTTATTAGTATTACTGATTGGCTTAATGCTCAGCGGCACCATAAAACTTAACGAAGTAAAACGCCGTTTTCCTATCGAGTTACTCGTAGTTGTAGGTAGCGCCATTGGCCTTGCTAAATTAATGATAGGCACCGGACTTGCCGGGCAAATATCCGACGCCATGTTTATGGTACTTGGCGACTTTGGCCCGTACGGCGCGTTTATAGCTATATTTTTAATGACCGTATTATTTACCGAGCTTATAACTAACAACGCAGCAGCTGCCTTGTCGTTCCCTGTTGCTTACTCGCTCGCGGTTGGTTTTAATGTAGACCCACTACCGTTTATTATGGCGGTTGCCTTTGGCGCATCAGCCAGCTTTATATCGCCATTTGGGTATCAAACTAACCTAATGGTTTATAGCGCGGGTAACTATCGCTTAAAAGATTACATAGTGATGGGCTTACCCCTTTCAATTATTTATTCAATCACGGTATTAACCCTGATCCCGCTGGTATTTCCGTTTTAATACCTGCGCTTACAGCATAAGAGACTCTCACTATGGATGAAAATATAGTTTGGCATAACTACGCAACGACAAAAGCACAGCGTAGTGAGCAAAAAAAACATAAGCCCGCTATTTTATGGTTTACCGGCTTTTCAGGCTCTGGCAAAAGCACCGTAGCAAACGCACTAGAAGCGGCGCTTAATCAGCAAGGTACGCACACTTACCTGCTCGATGGCGACAACGTACGCCACGGTTTGTGTAAAGATCTAGGCTTTAGCGACGAAGACCGCATTGAAAACATACGCCGCGTAGGCGAAACCGCAAAACTAATGACCGACGCTGGCTTGTTAGTACTTACTGCGTTTATATCGCCTTTTAGAGCAGAACGCGACATGGTGCGTAACTTAGTAGACGAAGGCGAATTTATCGAAGTCTTTATCGATACCCCACTGGATGTATGCGAAAGCCGCGATCCAAAAGGCTTATACAAAAAAGCCCGCGCTGGAGAGATAAAACACTTCACTGGTATCGATTCAAGCTACGAAGTGCCAAACAATCCAGAAATAATTTTAGATACAAGTAAAAACACCCTAGACCAATCGGTTACACAACTGATAACGTATCTAAAACAAAAGCACATAATATAGGTTAACCCCATGAATCAAACCGAACTGCTAGAAGAAACCCTCATCCTTGCCCGCAAAGCAGGCCAAGCGATAATGGGAATTTACGAAAAGGATTTTAACGTTGAGTACAAAGCCGATGAAAGCCCCGTAACCGACGCCGATTTAGCAGCTCATAAACTGATTGTGGCAGGGCTTCAACAGCTCACACCTGATATTCCAATACTTAGTGAAGAAAACGCCGACATAAGCTGGGATGTACGCCAAACGTGGAAAAGCTACTGGTTAGTTGATCCAATCGACGGCACTAAAGAATTTATTAAAAAGAACGGTGAATTTACCGTAAACATCGCCCTAATTAAAAACGGCATTCCTATTTTGGCCGTAGTTGATGCACCTGCCCTTGGCGTATCGTACTTAGCCGCCGAAGCCATTGGCGCATTTAAAGATAAAGGCGATGAGCGAATTGAGCTTAAGGTAACTACCAAACCTAACAAAGGGTTAATTCGAGTTGTAGGCAGCCGCTCTCACCCATCACCCGATTTAGCCGAGTTTGTAAAACGCTTTGACGAGGTTGAAATGGTGTCAAAAGGCAGCTCACTAAAACTGTGTTTAGTCGCCGAAGGCAGTGCTGATATTTACCCCCGCTTAGGCCCAACCTGTGAATGGGATACAGGAGCAGGCCATGCCATCGCCGAAATAGCTGGTGCTAAAGTCACTAAGCTTGACGGCAGCCCGCTTATTTATAACACCAAAGACGAGTACTTGAATCCGTATTTTATTGTAAGTGCGATAGAAGAGTAAGGGCTAAGAGTTACGAGCTGTTAGCTATCAGTTGTCAGCAAGACAAGTGATAGCTATAAATACTATAAGTAGTTGTACTTATTATAGAATAACTTCAACCATAAACCTTCATCGTTTTTATAGTTCAATCATCGCCTTTAACTTTTAATTCTTTTAGAAGTTTACCTATTGAAATTAATAATAAATAAAAAATTAGTAATAAAGCCGTCGTCCCCCAGATATATGCAAAATTTGGAATCACATAAGAGTAAAGATTATTATCTTCATAAGGAATTTCTAGTTCCCAGAAAGTAAAATGAATACCACCAGAAAAGCATATAATTATCAGCCACATCTGGGGGAAAAATTCAGCAAGCTTCTCCATCAAGTAGCTATAACCTTTAGGGTTGTTATATGCCAAAAAGAATATTCCCGTTGCAGCCGCAACCAATAGAGCTGTATATAACTTTTCCAAAATGCACTCCTATGCGAGAAATACCGCCTCAGCATTAGAGGCGTTAGTATGTTTTCTAAAATTTTTTTCTATAGCTTCACTACTGAAATAGTTTGTTTTGCACATGTTTTGAGTTTAGGGCGAAAATCAAAAAAGAATGTACCGAACCTATTCCTTCTACAACCCTTAACGATTTTGCTGGGCGATAAAAGCAAGCGAGTGCTGATTGAATAAGTCAGGGCGCTCTACATTACAGACATGGCCGCAATGGTGAATAGTTTGCAGTACGCTATTTTTATGACGCTTAACCATTTCTTTAACAGGGCCAAGGAACATATGATCTTCCTTACCCATAATGTAAAGAATGGGAATATCAATGTCTTTTTCTTTGAAGTATTGCATTAAAGGATTTACGTCCATGGCTAATTTAAACCATTTTATAAACTCTTTTTGGCACAAGCGTTTTGCTTCACGAACAAACAAAAGTCGAGATTCTTTATGACGCTTTTTCGGCATCATAATAAAAGCAAATAAGCGATACAGCCACATATAAGGCAAGAAGTGTTTAAAAGTATTGCCTAAATAAACCAATGTATTACTGCGGGTATTAAAACGAGTAACCGCTCCACCTAGCACCATGCTAGAAACATATTGCGGCGCAATTTCAGCAATATTTCGAATGAGTATTGTGCCCAATGAAATACCAACAAAGTGTGCGCTGGTGATATTGTTATGATCTAACACATCGATAATGTCTCTAGAGACATTATTAAATGAATAATTATTATCAACAAAGTTTTGTACTAAGTTATTCGATTTACCGTGACCACGAAGATCTAGCAACAACACATTATATTCTTTTTTATAGGCTTTAAGCTGACGAAACCAAATTGCCGAACTACCACCTGCTCCATGGACAAATACAACCCATGTTTTACTGGTTTCGTGCGCAAAAGTAGTATGGAAGAGAATCTCTTTGCTCATTACAGTTAGTGGCCTATTTACTTCGTTTGGCATATTCAATTGCAGGAAGTATAACGGAGTTTAATAAAAATCTCTTATGAAGTTCAGATCAATGGCTTCTACTTAACAGCTTTTGGGAGCAGACTTTGATTTTTAAATGCAAACCAATAAAAATGACCAGTCCCTATTTTTACGTTATGAAAACCGCCTACCTCGGCTTTGCTGCTCGCGTGACACTATAGCGTGTTGGGTTTCGCTGCGCTCTAACCAACCTACTTTAAAATTATAATGTGGTGCTGCCGCTTAGGGTTTGCTCACTTTTACACCGCTGTTTCGTATTCATGACACTTACCCTTCAATTTGGTCTAATTAATTAGTCTACAAATCCTCTCAAAACATGAAATTTTTAGCTAAAAACTATATTCTTGCGCGCGATTATTATTTAAATAATGGATAAACACACACATGACAACATCTCAAGATGCAACGCTTTCAAATGCATCAACAACAGGTGCACACACACCTTCAAACACACCCACTTCTAAATGGAATCTGCACGATACGCAGTGGACTTTAAGCCTTTTTGGTACCGCCGTTGGTGCGGGTATTTTATTTTTACCTATTAACATTGGTATTGGCGGTTTTTGGCCGTTAATTATTTTGGCATGCTTAGCATTTCCAATGACCTTTTGTGCACACCGTGGATTAGCGCGTTTTGTACTTTCATCAAAAAATAAAGATGCCGATTTTACCGATGTAGTTGAAGAGCACTTTGGTGTGACTGCGGGGCGGTTAATTTCTTTATTATACTTTTTATCTATATTCCCAATTTTGCTTATTTACGGTGTGGGCTTAACTAATACCGTTGATAGCTTTATGGTTAATCAAATGGGGATGGAATCACCTTCTCGCGTGTTGCTTTCGGGTGTATTAGTTGCAGGTATGATTAGCTTAATGATGGGCGGCGAGCGCTTAATGCTGCGTGCCTTTGCTATTTTAGTTTATCCGCTTGTGGGTATATTGTTCTTTTTATCACTTTATTTAATCCCAAGCTGGCAAATGCCAGATATGACAATGCCTGAAATGGGCAGCTTTGGAAAAACGTTGTGGTTATCGATTCCTATTATTGTGTTTTCGTTTAGCCACGCAGCGGCTATCTCAAGCTTTGTAAATGTGCAACGCGGTCACTACGGTGAACAAGCTACACATAAGTCTGAGGCGATTTTAAAGCGCACTAGCTTACTACTTATTACCTTTGTGCTGTTATTTGTGTTCTCTTGCGTGCTGTCGCTTACAGGCGAGCAAATGGCAGCGGCTAAAGCAGCTAACGTATCGGTTTTATCCTACCTTGCTAATATTACTGATAACTCGTTTATTGCCACACTTGGGCCGCTTGTTGCCTTTATTGCTATTACATCGTCGTTTTTGGGTCACTTTTTAGGAGCGCGTGAAAGCTTTACGGGTTTAGTAACTAAGCAAACAAGCTTAAGCGCAAAAGCGGCCGATAAAATTGGTGTGCTAATTATGTTTTTAGCTATTTGGTTTTGCGCTGTTAAAAACCCAAGTATTTTAGACATGATGGATCAGTTATCGGGCCCTATCATCGCAATGATTTTATTCATCATGCCAATGATCGCAGTTTATAAAGTGCCTGCACTTCATAAATACCGCAACCGTTTAAGCACGCTATTTATATTAGCGGTTGGCTCACTTGCTGTATTTGCACTTATTTACAGCATGATTAATTAATACGCTATATATTCAAAAGCCCAGCTAATTTAATTAGCTGGGCTTTTTTGTTTGTACGCTTTGTCTCAAATTATTTTTTTATAGTGTGGGTTCTGGCATGTTAAGTACAAATTAGCCTAAAAATAGCCCAACTATGCAATACAATAAATTATTACTAATAAGCGCATGTTTGCTCGCAACACTATTTGTAAACCCTTTTGTTCAAGCTTCAGAATCTCCAACAATTCTATCAATGAAAGAGCGCGCAGCGTTTATAGATAAAATAACTGAGCTTAGAATCAATAGCTTAATGCCCTCGTTAATGAAGCAGCACAATACTGATATGTGGCTTCTTATAAGCCGCGAATACAATGAAGATCCAATATTAAAAACAATGCTGCCTGCAACATGGCTTTCAGCCAGACGCACCACTATTTTGCTATTTGCACTTAATAAACAAGGTGCGGTTGATGCTTACGCTATTGCGCCTTATAAAATAGGTAATGTATTTAAAAAAGGCTGGGATAAGCAAACACAACCTAGCCAGTGGCAGGCACTCAATACGCTTATTGAGCAATACAAACCTCGCAACATTGCGCTTAATACTTCTACCGACTGGGCACATGCCGATGGCCTTGTGCTAGGCGATTACAAAACCTTAATGGCTAACTTACCTGCCACTTATCACAATAAAATAATTTCTGCAGAGCCGCTTGGTGTTGCGTGGTTAGAGCAACGCATTCCTGAAGAAGTTGAAATGTATAAACATATTGTGGCTATTGCTCATCATATTATTGCAGAGGGGTTTTCGGGTAAAACAATTACGGTGGGTAAAACAACTAGCGATGACTTGGTATGGTGGTTTAGAGAGCGCGTAAAAGAGCTAAAACTACAAACATGGTTTCATCCAAGCGTTGCTATTCAACGCGCCGATGCGAAGTCGTTTAATCATGAAGAAAGCTTCACTAATGGCTACGATGATAACGTTATACAAGCCGGTGATTTACTTCATGTCGATTTTGGTATTACTTATTTACGTTTAAATACCGACACGCAGCAGCATGCGTATGTGCTCAAAGAAAACGAAACGAGTGCGCCTAGTTACTTAGTTGAAGCACTAAAAAGCGGTAATAAACTCCAAGATATATTTACCAATCAATTTGCGGTAGGAAAAACCGGTAATGAAGTTTTAGCTGCAGCACGAAAAGCCGCTATTGCTCAGGGATTAAAACCCACTATTTATACTCATCCTCTTGGCTTTCATGGTCATGCTGCTGGTACTACATTAGGTATGTGGGATTCTCAGCAAGGTGTACCGGGAGATGGGGACTATCCGCTACATTTAAATACGGCTTACTCAATTGAGCTTAACAATGCGGTGTTTATAAAGCCGTGGAATAAAGAAATAAGAATAATGCTAGAGGAAGATGCTATTTTTGATAAAAGCGGTGTCTGGTATTTAAATGGCCGACAAACACAATTATTGCTTATAAAATAAAGCAAAAAAATGGCGCTCACTGAGCGCCATTTTTAATTTAATTCGTTGCTATTATTCTGTATCTGGCAGGTTACGGCCATAGAATATTTCTTGCATTTCGCGAGTCAGCTTAGAGCGAATTTCGTCTTCTTCTTCGTCCGATAACTCATCAGTAGAAAGGCCGAATAAATAGGTATTTAAGTCGGTTTCTTTTAACATCATTTTAGTATGGAACAGGTTTTCTTGATACACGTTCACGTCCATCATTTGGTACGCTTCTTTGGTATCTTCTGTCATGAAGTTTTGAATCGAGCTAATAGCATGATCAATGTAGTGCTTAACACCGTTTATGTCGCGGGTAAAACCACGAACGCGGTAGTCTATTGTTACTACGTCTGACTCAAGGCTATGAATTAAGAAGTTTAACGCTTTAAGTGGCGAAATAATGCCACAGGTAGATACTTCAATATCAGCACGGAATGTACAAATACCATCATCAGGGTGAGCTTCTGGGTATGTGTGTACACAAATATGGCTTTTATCTAGGTGTGCAACAACTGAATCAGGTAATGGGCCTGGTGCTTCGTCAGCATCGTAATTTTGCTGCTCTTCTACTGGTTCTTCTGAAACCAAAATAGTTACACTTGCGCCTTGCGGTTCATAATCTTGGCGCGCTACATTTAAAATGTTAGCACCAATAATATCAACAACTTCACCTAAAATATCGGTTAGTCTATCTGCACTGTACTGCTCATCGATATATTCAATATATTCTTTACGTTGTTGCTCGGTCTTTGCGTAACAAATATCATAAATACTAAAGCTTAAACTTTTGGTTAAATTGTTAAAGCCATGAAGTTTAAGTTTATCGAAGGGTTTGTTCATAATAAACCAACCTATAAATTAGTGGGTTCTGCACCTGCAGAATGAAAAGTTCGCGGATTTTATACGAATTTTCCTCGTGGAAAAAGCGTTATTTTGCTTGATCTTGCACAACTTCGTGGCTATGCGTAATTTCTACTGTTTTATCAAGCATTAATGCAACCGAGCAATACTTTTCAGCAGAGAGTGAAACTGCACGTGCAAGGTGCTTTTCAGACACATTATTACCTTTAACAACAAAGTGTAAGTTGATTTTCGTAAACACGCGCGGTGCTGTTTCGGCGCGTTCTGCACTGAGTTGCACTTGTACGTCTGAAAAATCTTGTTTAGCTTTTTTTAAAATACTAACCACATCAACTGATGAGCAACAGCCAACTGACATTAAAACCATTTCCATTGGGCTTGGTGCTGCGCTATCGCTGCCGCCATCAAACACAACATTGTGGTTAGAATTAGAACGGCCAATAAACGTATCGCCTTCAACCCATTTTACATTTGCTTGCATTGTTATATCTCAAAAAAATATTTTCTTGATTGTAAGCAACTTAGCCGTAGTTGCAAATGAAAATGCAACGCAGGGCTATAAAATGGCTAAGATTGTTGTGCTAATGCGCTATCAAAGAGGTTTTTTACTAAACCTGCAAATTCATCTATAAAGGCATGCTGTTCAACCGTGACAGGCTGTGAGGTGATGCTGCTGAGGACTTCTTCTAAATCGTAAACTATGCCATCAACTTCACGTACAATTTGACTACGCTGCTCTGTGTTGAGGTCTGTGTGCTGCTCGCAAATAAGCATCACATTTTGTGCAATAACGTCTTCGATTAATTCCATTACTGTTGGAGCGCCTGGTTTTATTTCGCCTGGCTTCTCAAACAATGCTAAATTTTGAGTTAGATACATGATCAAATCATCGTACCCTTGCCTATCTAAAACCATTATGCGAACCACCTAAATATATTTAATTATGCTGATTTAAGCAGAAAGAGTCGATAATTACTAGCCTTGTACGATAGCAATACAAAAAAAGCAGCCGAAGCTGCTTTTATAATAATTAAGTAGTATTACTACTTAATCTATTTTTAAGCCTGGGCTTAGTGTTCCTGGCATCGCTACTTTTTCAAGCTCTACTGAAGCAACTGGGTATGCACAGTAATCAGCTGCGTAATACGCGCTTGCTCTGTGATTGCCCGATGCGCCAATACCACCAAACGGTGCTGCGCTTGATGCGCCAGTAATTGGGCGGTTCCAGTTAACAATACCAGCGCGAATACGACGTAAAAAATGGTCGTAATCTGCTGCACTATCACTCAATAAACCAGCCGATAAACCAAAGGTTGTATCGTTTGCTTTATCAATGGCTTGGTCAAAGTCGTCAAAGCGGAATACTTTTAAAAGTGGTCCAAAATGTTCTTCATCTGGGAAGTCACTAATATTTGTACACTCAATAATACCTGGTGTTACAAAACCGGTATTGGCTGTGTGCTCAAGCTCTACTAATACTTGAGCGCCAAGCTCAACAAGCTCGTTTTGCGCTTTAACCATGCCCGCTGCTGCCGCTGATGAGATCATAGAGCCCATAAATGGCTGGTCTGCATCATCGTAGTTACCTACTTTAATCGCTTTAGTTGCAGTGATAAGGCGCTCTAAAATTGCATCGCCTTTGCTACCTTTAGGTAAAAACAATTTACGTGCACATGTACAACGCTGGCCGCTTGAGATAAACGCTGATTGAATAATATCGTGAACAACCGCTTTAGTGTCTTCAACGTCAGTAATAATAAGTGGGTTATTACCACCCATTTCTAGCGCTAAAATTTTACCCGGTTGACCCGCAAACTGTTCATGTAAAATATGACCAGTACGCGAAGAGCCCGTAAAGAACAAGCCATCAATCCCTTTGTGAGCAGCAAGGGCTTTACCCGTTTCTACTTCACCTTGAACGAGGTTGATTACACCGGCTGGTAAGCCTGCTTTTTCCCACAGTTTAAGCGTAAGCTCGGCAACTTTAGGAGTCAGTTCAGACGGTTTAAATACAACCGTGTTACCTGCTAAAAGCGCTGGCACAATGTGGCCATTAGGTAAGTGGCCCGGAAAGTTATACGGACCAAATACGGCTACAACCCCATGTGGCTTATGACGAATCATCGCACGCCCAAGTGGCATTGCGTTTTCTACGTCGCCAGTGCGCTCTAAAAATGCTTTTTCAGAAATGGCAATTTTACCAACCATAGCACCCGCTTCTGTGCGAGTTTCCCACAGTGGCTTACCTGTTTCTTGTGCGATAGTAATAGCGAGCTCTTCGCTGTTTTCTTTTAATTGCGCTGCGAATGCTTTAATTATTTCTAAACGCTCAGTAAAGCTTTTATCAGCCCATACATAAAACGCTTCGCGCGCTGCATTTACTGCAGTGTCTACTTGCGCCGCAGTTGCTGATGATGCCTGCCAAATAACGTCGTTATTTGCAGGATTTACTGAATTAAATTCTGTGCCTTGGCCTTGTGACCATTGACCATTAATAAATTGTGCAGGATGAGTCATATACTTTCTCCTAAATTAAATCGTGGTTGCACTAACAATATCGCCAGTTTGCAAATGCAATGCATCTGCTACTTCTTGCGATAAAATAAGGCTTTTTGCGCGCTCGTCAAATGTCATTGGTGCAACGGTTGCTCTAAAATCTTCAAGCTTTTCGTTAGCTAGTAACACCATGGTGTCGCCAGTCATTTCGCCAATTTCAACGTTAAAGTTATTTGCATTACGAATCGTCGCAATGTTATCTACTTTTGCTTCAACCGTTGGGCCGCCGTCAAAAATGTCTACGTAGCCATTAAACGTAAAGCCTTCGCTTTTTAATAACTCGATTGCTGGGCGTGTGTTGTCGTGTACTTTACCTATTACGGCTTGCGCATCTTTACTTAGCAAATTTACATAAATTGGGTATTTAGGCATTAGTTCAGCAATGAAAACCTTTTGGCCAATACCTGTTAGGTAGTCGGCTGTTGGAAAATCCATTGAGAAAAAGTGCTCTTCAAGCCACTGCCAAAAAGGGCTACTGCCGTTTTCGTCAGACACACCGCGCATTTCTGCAATCACTGTTTGTGCAAAACGCTCTTGATGCTGCTTTATAAACATAAAGCGCGCTTTGGAAAGTAGCTTACCGTTACAATTTTTACGATAGCCATCTTTTAAAAACAATGTGCAAAGCTCTGTAGCGCCTGTGTAGTCGTTACATAGCGTTAAAATATCAACCGCTTTGTATACGTCTAATGTGCGCGAAGAGTGAATCACTTTACTTAAGTGATAATGATAAAATGCATCATCAAGCCCTACCGCAGCTTCAATTGCAGACGTACCTACAACATCACCGGTTTCGCTATCTTCAAGAACAAACAGGTAGCCTTCGTCACCGGGTTGTGACGTTTGCTTAGCAAATGAACTTACAGAATGGTCTATTTTCTTTTGCAATAGTTCTTCGTTTAATGGCAAAGACGTAAAACCATGCCCAGATTCGTGGGCAATTTTCAGTAATGCTGAGTAATCATTTTGCTGGATTGGGCGAAGGATCATCATGAGTCCGCTTGCTCCCTTATAAATAACGGTAAATAGGAATTGCAGGGCAAGCGGTGCTTGCCCTTAATTGGTTGGCTTAAGTCGCTTATGCGTTTACTACGCTTGCTACTGCTTTTTCAAAGCGTGCCATACCTTCGCGAATGTCCGCTTCAGGAATTACTAAAGATGGAGTGAAACGTACTACGTCTGCACCAGCAACTAGTGACATAAGGCCTTGCTCAGTACCTGCCACTAAAAACTCTTTTGCACGACCTTTGTATTGCTCGTTCACTACTGCACCAATTAATAAACCTTGGCCACGGATTTCGCTAAATACGTTGTATTTTTCGTTAACCGCGCTAAGTAATTCATTAAATAATGCGGCTTTTTCTTTTACGCCAGCAAGTACTTCTGGAGTATTTACTGTATCAAATGCAGCTTCTGCAACAGCACACGCAAGCGGGTTACCACCATAAGTAGAACCATGTGTGCCTACTTTAAGGTGCTGTGCAATTTCAGTTGTTGTGATCATAGCGCCAATAGGAAAACCGCCGCCAAGTGCTTTAGCTGAAGTTAAAATATCAGGTACTACGTTTAAGCCTTGGTATGCGTATAAATCGCCAGTACGGCCAACACCTGTTTGAACTTCATCAAAAATAAGCAGTGCGTTATGTTTAGTACATAAATCGCGAACGCCTTGAGCAAACTCATCAGTTGGTGAAACAATACCGCCTTCACCTTGAAGAGGTTCCATCATTACGGCACATGTTTTATCGCTGATAAGTGCTTCAAAAGCAGCAAGGTCATTGTAATCGCAATGTACAATGTCGCCAGGCTTAGGGCCAAAACCATCTGAATATGCAGCTTGACCGCCAACAGTTACGGTAAAGAATGTACGACCGTGGAAACCTTTGTTGAACGCGATGATTTGTGATTTTTCTGCGCCAAACTTATCAAGTGCAAAACGACGCGCTAATTTAAGCGCGGCTTCGTTTGCTTCTGCGCCAGAGTTGGCAAAGTAAACTTTTTCAGCAAATGTCGCATCAACCATTTTTTTAGCTAGGCGAAGTGCCGGCTCATTGGTCATTACGTTAGATAGATGCCAGATTTTTTCGCCTTGCTCTTTTAATGCGCCTACTAATGCAGGGTGGCAATGGCCAAGACAGTTAACTGCAATACCACCAGCAAAGTCGATAAACTCTCGACCTTGTTGATCCCATACGCGAGAGCCTTCGCCTCGAACAGGAATTACGCTTGAAGGTGCGTAGTTAGGAACCATTACGTGATCAAATAATTCGCGATTGACTGTCATTTTATTTCCTCTTAATTGTGAGCAACACAAAACATCAAAATAGGTGTTTGGTTAATATTTGTAACCAACTTTATAGGCAAGATCAGTAACCTGATAATTGCGCAAAATTGCTTTGTGGTTCAATTTTCAGACGCACATTATTTCAGAATTACTTATATCTGTCTCGTTAAAAACTTTCATGTATCCCTTGAAAATAAAGGGCTAAAGATATTATTTCATAGATAGTGAATAACTATTTGCATAGCTATTTATGCTTATTTTTAGGCAACTAACCGCATGAGTACAGAGGCGCACACGCTTTAATCGGCAAATATGTAATATAACAATAAGATGAGAATGAATGGTTAGTCGCAAAAAAATTAACAAAAAATTCAGATTTTTAGTCAATTTGAATAGCTAAATTGGTAAAATTACTCGATTGGAGGGTTTTTAGTTCCGTTTTAGTGAACTTAAAGTGCGAAAACCAGCTTAGAGCTTCATCAGGTTCAATAAGTTGATGTTCTTTTAAATTAAGATATTGAGAATAGCACCGTGCTTTTAGCATTACTTCTGTTAATGGCAGTAATGTATCGCCCTTATCTACCCCATTTACTAGCTGCTGCATTACCCCTTTAAACGGTAAATATTTAAAAGCCATTTTGTCTATTACCTTAGCGCTTACTTCTATCGATTTATTGCTAAGTAGGGTGGTTAAAAATAACGGGTCGGGCTGTAGCTCTAATAATGCGGTGTGTAAATCTTTTTGGTTTTCATTTCGGGCTAGCTGTACTTTACGTTGCCATATTTGCTCAAACGTTTTTAAGTACAAGCGCACTAATGCAATTCGCCCTACATCTAAAAGCATACCAAGGGTAAATGCATGAACGTCATTTACATTATTAATTTGTGCAATTTTTTGCGCAGCAATGGCGTTTGCCATGGCACTGTCACGTAAACGACGTTTTAATAACGAAAATGGTTCGGTACTATGTGGCATCCAATGGCGGGCAGCAAATGTAGGAATAACTAGCTGTAAGTTATCAAGGCCAATATAACGAAGGGCGAGCGATGGCTTATCTACTTTTACAGACGTGTTTTTACTACGTTGATTACGATAGTAAGGTAAATTAACGAGCGTTACTAACTCCCTACCCAACCAGCTTATATCATTAACCAATGGCTCTAAACGCCCTACCGACGCTGACTTTACCGCTAATATATCGAGTATATTGGCAATACCATCTTCAATACCTATGGTGCTATGAATTACGCCATCTATATCTTCGAGCTGCTTATATATAGCTGTTTCAATAGTTTTGTGCAGCTGTTCACTCGCTTGAGCGCGGTACTTATGATGTGCAGTACTGCTTTGCTGGCGTTTATTCTGTGCGGCCACTTCAACCTGAAGCAAGGTACGCTGCTTCATGGGTTCGCCGTAATCTATATCTAATGTATGAATGAAACCAATTTGCTGATGCGCAAAGCTATGCCCAAGCAATAAGTCATGAGCTCGTTGGCTTAGTATTTTGGCAGTACGCTGCTGGGCTACAAGTTCAGTCATGACATCCATTAATAAAGTATAAAATGCTATGTGTATTATAACATTAGAAGCGAGTTAAAAAGTTATCAAGCAGTTCTAAGCCTTGAGCAGTTAAAATAGCTTCGGGATGAAACTGCACACCTTCGATAGCAAGTTCATTGTGTAACAACCCCATAATTTCGTCAAACTCGCCTTGCTCAGTTTGAGTCCATGCGGTTACTTCAAGCTCTTTAGGCAGAGTTTGCGCTTTAACCACTAAAGAATGATAACGACATACCGTTAACGGATTAGCTAAGCCTTTAAACACCCCTTTATTAGTATGAACTATGGGTGATGTTTTACCGTGCATTACTTTTTTAGCACGTATTACATCTCCACCTAAAGCTTGTGCAATAGTTTGATGCCCTAAGCAAATCCCTAAAATAGGATATTGCCCTTTTAGTTGCTCAACAACATTTAGTGAAATACCCGCTTCGTTAGGGGTGCATGGCCCTGGCGATAACACGATGTGCTGCGGGTTTAACTGTTTTATTTGGGCAATGCTTAGCTCGTCATTACGCTTTACTAAAACGTCTTGATCTAAACGCTGAAAATATTGCACTAAGTTGTAAGTAAACGAATCGTAGTTGTCGATCATCAACAGCATTACACAACAGACCTTATAAATTATTGGCCACTACTTTACACAAGTGGTACTAAGCGCTGCATTCTACCACTATTAATTAACCAACATAAATTAGCAAAAAGCGTTAAAAGCTAACTCCTTTCGCTAAAAATACTTCAAAGTCATTAGCAGGTACTGGCTTACTTAGTAAGTAACCTTGTATTTGATCGCACTCATAGTCGCTTAACTGCTTTAGTTGCTCAACTTCTTCTACACCTTCGGCAATAATTTCGAGCCCTAAGTTTTTAGCTAATTGGCAAATACTTAACACCAATGCTTGGTCGCGGGTATCGGTTACCATGTTGCGTATAAATGACTGGTCAATTTTTAATTTATTAACCGGAAAACGCTGTAAATAGCCAAGCGATGAATATCCCGTACCAAAATCGTCAATTGATAAGCTAATACCCAGTGCACTCAGCGCCTGCAGTACTGAAATACCAAACTCTTCATCGTCCATAATGGCGGTTTCGGTAATTTCTAGCTCAATTAAATGTGCGGGCACGTTAAAATGCGCCAACCGCTGTTTTATGCTTTGCACAAAGTCTTGCTGTGTAAATTGCCTTGCCGATATATTAATAGCCAGGCGTATGTTTAAGTTTTGCTGATGCCATTTTTTAGCTTGCTCAAACGCAGTATCGAGTATCCACTCCCCTAGCGGTAATATGAAACCACTATGCTCTGCAATAGGAATAAACTGCGCAGGAGATATAAACTTCCCATCATCAAACCACCTAATTAAACATTCGCAGCTGTCTATGGTTTGCGATTTAAGGTGCATTTTAGGCTGAAAATAAAGCTCAAACTGCTGCTTTTCAATGGCGGTATCAAGGCGCCGAGCAATATGCAGCTGCTGAGCGTGCTTAACTCCGCTTTCGGTATCAAAATAAGCATAGGGAATATTACGTTTTACCGCCTCTTCTAAGGCAATATTGGCATGCAGTAGAAGCGTTTTATAGTTATTACTGGTTGGGTAGCGAGTTACACCGCAGTTAAAGCTCATACGCATTTCACCGTACGGTGTGCTAATAGCTTGGCTTAAACGGCTTTGTACGCCTTTGAGTAAGTCATCTAGGGTTGTTGAGCAATCTTGTTCGGTATAAATAACCACAAAGTTTGCATCGGCAATGTGATAAAAGGTCAGTTTGTTTTTACTTTTTAACTGCTGAGAAAATTTATTAGCGCTGCGCGATAAGTGCATAGCAAAGGCATTTATACACTCGTTAGCGCCCGATAAACCATATTGCTCAAGCAATAGCTTAAAATGGCTAACATCAATCAGCATTAGACTAAAAGGCTGCTCAAGCGAAATTAGCTCATTGGTGTATGTTTCTAAACTGGCTTGGTTTGGCAACTTTGAATACGGGTGATGAAAGGCTAAGTACTCTAATGAGCGCTCTGCCTCAAATTGCTCTGTTACATCGCGTATGTGTATATCAAAGGCATCTATTTCTTGCAGCCAATGTATTTGGTAAGTGAGATAATGGTTATCTAGCTGTGTATAAAAGCGCTCAACATGACTAGCCGACTGCTTAGTGTCTATTAGTTGCTGCTTTATATTAGGGCTTAGTAATGCAATGGGCGTACTGTGTTTATCGCTTACATACGCTTTATGCATAGCAATAGCGGCAGGGTTACAGTAGTTAAGATCAAGGTTGGCACTTAAACTAACAATTGGGTTAGGGTTGCGCGTTGGAAATAGCGCTAAACGTTCGTTACGGGTACTAAGTTTTATAAATTTAGATGCGTAACGCCCTGTATAAATACTTACCAGCACTATGGCAAACGTAAACAAAAACACAATATTGACTGTGGTGTGCAGGTTGCTTTCGGTGTCTTTGTAGCCGCTATCAACCGCATTCGAAATAACCGTTTCTGCATTTGTTAAGTGCCCCATCACTTGGGCTTGCAGTTCGGTTAGTTGCTCTAGTTGTTCTCGGGCTAAATCCCAACTAGTGCTGCTGCTTGATAAGTTTTCGTGTAATTTAAGTGCTAAGTCTAAACCACTTTTAAACTCATCACTTAAGCTGCTTTCTAGCGCTAATGCGCTGTGGTTTTTATCTAGGTTTTTTATTAGCGCAAGTATACGTACATGGTTTTCTAAAAAGTCGATTAAATAAAGTTCACGCTTACTAGTTGCGTAATACTCATATAATAAGCGCTCTTGCTTTACTAGGTAGGTTTCGATTAAACGAATATCGCGCAGCGCCGGAATTTGTTGTTCCATTAAGGTCGATGAGGTGCGCTTAATGGTTTCTGCCTGATAATAAACCATCGCAGACAGTACACAGCCTACTAGCACAATACCGATATAAAACTGCTTAGCTTTACTGGCAAATTTATTAGTGAATATTTTCATATAAACGCTTGCTCTGACCCTAAAATATTAACAACTCATTTCAAAACGTAATTATATACGATTAATAAAAGCACTATTGTTTATATTTGGTTATAAAAAAGGGTGTACAAACGTTAATCAGGCAGGCATAAAAAAGAAAGAGGCCGGCGAGGATGCCGGCCTTAATAATTTATTGTACAGAAATAACAACTTTACCCATGGCTTGGCCACTTGCTAAGCGATCATGCGCTTTAGCTGCGTCTTCTAAACTAAAGTCTTGCTCATCAAGTACTGGGCGCATACCGCCTGCTTCTACAATTTGTGCAAGCTTTGCTAGTTTGTCGCCGTGGTCTTGACGGTTAAAGTCGTGAATCATTGGAATAAGCATAAAGATTACGTTTAACGATAACCCTTTAAAGTGTACTGGGCTTAAGTCTACTTCTAATAAAGAGAGCGTTGTAGATACCTGGGCATTTAGCTTTGCTGCTGCAAACGAGTTAGTAAGGTTACCGCCTCCTACTGTGTCAAATACCATATCAAAGCCCACATTGCTGGTATGTTTTTCAACGTATTGATCTACGGTTTCGTCTTTAAAGTTAATGCCTGTAGCGCCAAAGCTTTCTATTAGTGCTAGTTGCTCTGCGTTACCGCCAGTTGAGTAAACATCAGCGCCAAAGTGTTTAGCTAGTTGTACTGCTAAATGGCCTACACCACCTGCGCCACCGTGCACTAACACTTTTTGACCTGCTTTTACATTTGCACGCGTTAAGCCTTCAAGTGCAGTAATACCTACAAGTGGAATAGCGGCTGCTTCTTTCATGGTTAGATTTTTAGGCTTGTGAGCAATTAAGCGCTTATCAGCAAGCATAAACTCAGCAAGTGCACCTGGTAAATCGCCTAGGCCACCAGCACAACCGTAAATTTCATCACCTACAGTAAACTCTGTTACACCGTCTCCCACAGCTTCAATAGTGCCCGCAAAGTCCATACCTAAAATGCCTGGTAACTTTGGAGCAAATGGTAAATCGGCACCCATTTGACGAATCATCATATCAATTGTATTTACGCTAGTTGCAGCAATGCGAACCAATACGTTACCTGCGGTTACTTGTGGTTTTGCAACCTCTGCTGCTACAAACTCTTCAGTGCCACCAAAATTATTAATTGTCATTGCTTTCATGAGTGTTGCCTCTATTAGCTGTTTATAGTTAATGTGTAATGAGGTTTCATTGTAGCTTTGCCTTTAATAAATGATAATAAGGCTAAATACACAATCTGTTTCAACATAATATTGAGAATCAAGTATGAATAATGACCACCTTGCTTTGTTTGTACGCATTGCTAATACATATAATATAAGCCTTGCAGGAAGAGAGCTTGATTTATCACCAGCAGTAGCGAGTGCATATATTAGTAAGCTTGAGGAGAACTTAGGAGTACGACTTATTCATCGTACTACGCGCAAGGTGTCGCTGACCGAAGAAGGCGAGGCATTTTTACCTCATGCACAAGAGGTGCTAGCAACATTAGAAACCGCACGCGCCTCGGTAGGTGCAGGAAGCTTAGTGCCGCAAGGTACATTACGTATCACTGCGCCTGCTTCTTTTGGACGCATGCATATAGTCCCTGCCTTAAAAAGTTTTATGCAAAAATACCCAGGGCTGACTATAGATTGCCGCTTTAGCGATACTATTGTTGATTTAGTAGAAGGCGGTTTTGATATTGCAATTCGCGATGCGGCACTTAAAGATTCAAACCTAATTGCTCGCAAACTGGCATCAGATAACCGTATTGTATGCGCATCGCCTGAGTATATAGCTAAAAACGGCTTGCCTAAAACACCACAAGATTTAGTTAATCATCAAACTATTAACTTAGCCAGTATAGAGAGCTGGGGTTTTAAATCAGGTAAAGACACTCTTAATATTAAAACCAAAGGCGCACTTCGTTTTGATAACGGTGAAGCCGTTCGTGATGCGTGCGTACAAGGGTTAGGTATTACTATTAGTTCAAATTGGTGTAGCTATAAATATTTAGAAGATGGCAGCCTAGTAGAAGTGTTAAAAGACTTTCCGCTGGTAGCTAATGCCGATATTTGGGCTGTATATCCAAGCAATAGATTATTAGCTCCTAAGGTGCGTGCGTTTATCGATCATTTTATTGCCTACTTTGGTGAAGTCCCTTATTGGGAAAAACAGTAACGGCTAAAAAGTAAAAACGGTTGTTTGTGCTACATCAAATTAGTGGCTCGATGGTTGAATTATATCTATGTAAGCCCCAGTGTATTATATGAAAGGCAGTAATTCACTTATACAACTCACTTACTTGTGAGCTCATTTATATCCTACTAAGGAGCGAATATGTTAGGCGAAGACCACTCATTAACAAATGACTTTCCAGAGTACTTAAAGACCATTGCCGAGTTAAATGAAAGCGATACTGAATTTGCAAAAAAAGCAGATAAGTACGACAAGCTAGATAAAGAGATTAGAGTGTTAGAGCTCAAAGATGCGCCCATAAGCGATGAACAAATGCATCTATTAAAACACGAACGTACAGAACTAAAAGATTGGCTATACGAACGCTTGCAGCAAGAGCAGTAATGCAACTAAAAAAAGAGCTCACTGATGAGGTGAGCTCTTTAGATCAACAATGGGTATTTTCTCTAAAACTTTACAAAGCCACCCACAGGTTTCATAAATACACTGCTTGGGCCTGCAAAGGCTTGTGCAAACTCTTCTGATAATTGACTAAATACCGTTACTTTATCCATATCAACTACGCTTAAAAATAGTGGGCCACTTTCGCCCCAACCAGCAAGATGCGCTTTAGCAGCATCTTCATCTTGGTAACGCTCGTAAATATGTACATTGCGCTTGTCTTCACTTACTGTCCACTCATACACTAAAGTGCCCGCTTCACTTTTAGCCAAAGTAACTAATTGTGCCATTACCAGTAAAAACTCATCGTATTTACCTTCTTTAATTTGGCCTTGTACTGTCCAGGTAACATGATTTTTCATTATGCTTTACCTAATTTAAGCTGTGCTAAAATACTGTCTAACGTATCTACTAATTGTTGATTTTTAGCATTATCAAGTGCATCAACATGAGGAGGCGCAAAGCGTCCTGTATCGTTATCAAAATACAGGCCTGCGGCATCTTTAAATTCATCACTAAGCGCTGCGCGACAAAAAATATCTGCGCCAATTTTTAAATCCCCACCATCTATACCGTAAGCGTCTTTTACCATTTTGCTTCCCAGTAAAGATTTAGGGTTTACCGATACAACTAATGGTCCAGTATCTTTAAGCTCAAGCCCTAAATGACGCGACCACATAGTAATAGCCAATTTACTTTGTGCATAAGCCGCACTATCAGAAAGTTCAGTGTTACCTATAAGTGCATTTAAGTTAACGCTTGATTGCGCAGCTGATGAGACATTAACAACTCGCGAATCATGACCAAGGACAGGTAATAATAGTTTTGTAAGAAGATATGGCGCAATCGTGTTTACAACAAAGCGAGCATCAAGGCCATCAATTGTTGTAGCATCAACTAATTGATAAACGCCTGCATTATTAATTAGTACGTCAAGCTGGTTATTATTTTCGGCCAAATCGGCTAATACATTTTTTGCCAAAGTTTGAACTTGGCTCATATCGCTTAAATCAGCAATATAAGTATGTGTACTTGCCTTTGGGTATTGCTCGGTTAAAGCTACTTGTAGCGCGCTGAGCTTTGCTTGGCTGCGGCCATGTAATAATACGGTGTGACCTTGTGCTAATAACATCTTTGCAGTTTCTAGCCCAATGCCATCGGTAGCACCGGTAAGTAAAATTGTTTTGTTCATGTTGATCTCTCCTTACTTTATTTTCGCTATATTAGCACCCCGACTTACTGCTGATAATTAGGCCAATAGTTGAATCAGTTTATAGAATTAATTGATAAAGCTAAGCCTATGTTAGTTAATATAAAAGCATTCCTTTAAAAGGCAGATGAGTGTTTAAGCTGAATATTTTTTATGCTTTTATTTGAATTACTCAGCAATCATAACTATTGTTTTTAAACCACCTTAATAGTAGTATTTATCATATAAATACACTTTTCGAGAAATAACATGAAAGTTTTAGTTACTGGCGGCATGGGTTACATAGGTAGCCACACATGTATTGCATTGCATGAAGCAGGTATTACACCTGTTATTTATGATAACTTGTCTAATGCAAGTGCGCGGGTACTTGACCAACTCGAAAAGATTACGGGTACTCGGTTTGAGTTTATTTTGGGCGACATACAAGACGAGCAACAGTTTAAGCTCGCTCTAAAACATACTAAAGCCGAAGCTGTCTTTCACTTTGCAGCTTTAAAAGCCGTTGGCGAATCTACCGAGCAACCGCTGCGTTATTATCAAAATAACGTGTCGGGCACATTAAGCATGCTACAAAACATGCAAGATGAAGGCGTTAACCATATTATATTTAGCTCATCGGCTACAGTATACGGTGAGCCAGACTACCTCCCTATTGACGAAAAGCATCCTATACGCGCAACTAATCCTTATGGTTGGACTAAAGTCATGGTTGAACAAGCCATGCAAGACGTATGTAATGCCAACAGTCAATTTATGGGTATTGCGCTTCGTTACTTTAACCCAGTAGGTGCACACCCAAGTGGTTTATTAGGTGAAAGCCCTAATGGTATTCCTAATAACTTAATGCCCTTTATTGCTCAAACTGCAGTAAGTAAACGTGACGTGGTTAATATTTTTGGTGACGACTACGACACCGAAGATGGCACAGGCGTGCGCGACTATATTCATGTTTTAGATTTAGCTAAAGGTCATGTTGCGGCATTTATGCAGCATAAAACAGATACCGCATTTCATGCTTACAACTTAGGCACAGGGCAAGGTTATTCTGTGCTTGATATGATCAACGCATTTAGCGCATCAGCCAATAAAGATATTCCGTATAAGATTGCACCGCGCCGAGCAGGTGATATTGCCTGTAACTACGCCGATGCCACAAAAGCGCAAAACACACTTAACTGGCACGCAGAACTAACACTTAGCGACATAACAAACGACACATGGCGCTGGCAAACTAATTACCCAAGTGGGTTGGAGAGTTAATATGGCTTTATTAGAAAGTACTCACAGACGTAAAAATCCGCTAACGGGTCGTTGGGTATTAGTGTCACCACATCGTAATAACCGTCCATGGTTAGGCGCAACAGAAGCCGTTAACGAAAACGTATTACCAAAACACGATGAAAGCTGCCCACTTTGCCCAAGTAATACCCGTGCAAATGGCGACAGTAACCCTGATTATAAATACACACACGTATTTAGAAATGACTTTGGTGCATTAACGCCTAATGCCAGCGAGCAATTACAAAGCTTAGAATCAGACAGCGATTTATTTATTGCCGACGAAGCCAGTGGCGAATGCCGCGTAATTTGTTTTTCTCCAGAGCATAATAAAACACTTCCAGAGCTTGAGCACGATGCATTGCACGAAGTAGTAAAAACCTGGAAAGAAAATTACACAGAGCTTGCACAGCAGTACGAATGCGTACAAGTTTTTGAAAATAAAGGCGAGATCATGGGTTGTTCGCAACCTCATCCTCACGGCCAAGTTTGGGCTCACTCGCATTTATCAACCGAAATAGAAGCCGAAGATACCCAGCAGCTCGCCTATTATAAAAAGCATGGCACAGCTATGCTTGCCGATTACGCGCAAAAAGAGCAAGCAGATCAAACACGTGTTGTATTTGAAAACGAACATTGGCTTGTAGTGGTGCCATTTTGGGCAGCATGGCCGTTTGAAACAATGCTAGTAACTAAAGATAACATTCAAAACTTTAGCCAGCTAAACGATGCGCAAACAGACTCTTTGGCTCAGGCACTTAAAGTATTAACCACTAAGTACGACAACGTATTTAATTGCAGCTTCCCATACTCAATGGGATGGCACAATGCACCGGCTAATCGTGGCTCAGATGAGCAACATTGGCGCTTACATGCTCATTTTTATCCGCCGCTACTTCGCTCTGCTACTGTTAAAAAACACATGGTAGGCTACGAAATGCTAGGCGAAAGCCAACGCGATTTAAGCGCAGAAACCGCTGCTTCTATTTTAAAAGCAGCCAGTACAACACACTATAAAGATACAGCAGGACACACAGATGAAGCTTAACGAATTCCAACAACAATTTTTGTCACTGTATGGCGCGCCTGCTCAAGGTATTGCTGCAGCACCGGGGCGTGTAAACCTTATTGGCGAATTTACCGACTACAACGACGGTTTTGTTTTACCGTGTTCGTTAGAGTTTCGCACCCAAGTAATGTTTAAAGAGCGCGACGACAATATTATCACTGTACATTCTTTAAATTACCCTGGCGAAAAAGACAGCTTTAGTGTTGATGAAGAAATCACTGAAGGCCAGTCGCAATGGGGTAACTACATTCGTGCTGTTACTTATGTTCTTAAAAGAGCGGGCTACACACTGCGTGGCGCCGACCTACTAATTGACAGCAACTTACCGCAAGGTAGTGGCTTGTCGTCATCGGCCGCACTAGAAGTTGCTGTAGGCGGTATGTTTAACCATATTGCACAGCTTGGTTTACCGCCAGAGCAAATTGCGCTATTTGGTCAAGAAGCCGAAAACGACTTTATGCATTGCCAATGCGGCATTATGGATCAGCTTATTTCAGCTAAAGGCGAGAACGGTCATGCACTATTAATCGACTGTGAAAACTTAGCAACTAAATCAGTTAAAGTTCCTGATGATTTAAATATTGTTATTGTTAATTCAAACTACCCGCGTAAGTTGGTTGATAGCGAATATAACCAGCGCCGTATTGACTGCGAACAAGCTGCTGTAAAAATGGGTGTAGAAACACTTCGCCAAGCCACCATGGCTGGCCTGCAAGCAGTAAAAGCGACATTAAGCGAAAACGAATATAAACGTGCACACCACGTAATTAGCGAAAACGACCGTGTAATTGCAGCAACTACTGCACTACAAAATAACGATATGGATGCACTTCGCACGCTAATGGCAGCATCGCACCAATCACTTAAACACGACTTTGAAGTAACCGTACCTGCAACCGATGGCTTAGTAGAAATTTGTAAAGAAGCGATGGGCGATCGCGGCGCAGTACGTATGACTGGGGGTGGTTTTGGTGGCGCTATTGTATGTTTGTGTCGCGATGCGGAAGTACCACTAATTAAAGCAGCGGTAGAAATGCATTACTTTGAACGCTTTAATTTAAATGCTGATATTTATGTATGTTCAGCGGGTTCAGGATTACAAATTACGTCTTTTTAAATAAACTTAAGGAATAAGCATGGCAAAGGTTAATTGGGGAATTATTGGGTGTGGCAATATAGCTCACACCTTTGCTACAAGCATTGCGCATTGCAGTGATGCACAGCTTATTGGCGCTGCATCAACGAGTATGCAGCGCGCTAAAGAATTTGCCACACCGTACAATATTCAAGGCTATGAGAGCTATCAAGCTCTTATGCAATGCCCAAACATTGATGCTATTTATATTGCCAATACGCACGATCAACACTTTAAAACAATAGCCCAATGCTTAAAACACAATAAGCACGTGCTAAGCGAAAAACCAATTACCGTTAATGCTAAGCAGTTGCAAAGTCTCACTGAGCTTGCAAAACAACAAAACTGCTTTTTAATGGAAGGCGTTTGGATGCGGTTTTTACCAGCCATAGTAAAATTACAACAGCTCCTAAATGAAGGTGTTATTGGTAATGTGCACAGTGTTAATGCCAACTTTAGTTTACCCGGCAGCTTTGCCGACAGCCACCGATTAATGAACCCTGTAACAGCGGGTGGCGCCCTGCTCGATTTAGGTATTTATCCTATTTCGATTGCTGATGTGGTATTTAATAAAGCCCCTGAACACATCAAATCCTTTGTACATAAAAGCACAACCGGCGTTGATGAGCGAAGCACTGCTATAGTTGATTACGGTAACGGGCAATTTGCATCTCTTGCCAGCGCACTACAACAAAGTGGCCCCACAGAAGCATGTATTAATGGTGAGCTTGGCTATATTCGAATACCTCAGTTTGTAGGTGCAAAAACACTAGAGCTACACATAAACGACCAAGACCCGCAATGCTTTGAATACAACTTTAGTGACGATGAAAACTTTAAGTTTGAAATTGCACATGTCACACAGTGTATATTACAAAAACAAACCCAAAGCAGCGTGTTGCCCCTCAGCACTAGCTTACGAGTTATGAACATAATGGATACCTTACGAGCACAATGGCAGTTGCAATATAGCAATGCCGTCGAGTCGGCTGAACTGACAAATTAAAAAATAAAAATACACAACAAGGACACACAATGACACACACACTCAAGGCGCTTTCAAAAGCCATATTACTTGCTACGTGCAGTTTATCTGCCAGTGTAGCTGTTGCTCAATCTAATAAACCAGAGCAGCTATACCCGCCAATCACTAGCGAAGTACTCCCAGAGCTTGCAGCTAAAGGTAGCTACAATGTAGGTGTGCAAACACTTGATTTAGTTAACCCTGCGCAATTTGACCCCGCTACACAAGGCCAAAAAGATCGTCCTTTAAAAGTAGAAGTGTGGTATCCGGCTGCAAATACAGCAAAAGCGCCACTTACCAGCTACAAAGATGAAACTCGCTCAGGTAAAGAGTTTACTTTGCAAGCCGATGCAATGCGTGATGTCGCCATTAATAATAAAGAGCACTACCCTGTCATTGTGCTTTCGCACGGTTATACCGGTTACCGTACAATTATGTACTACCTTGGCGAGCATTTAGCGTCGCACGGTTACATTGTGGTAGCTATTGATCATACTGACTCAACCAATGCCGATGTTGATTTTGAAAACGCACCGTTCTCTGGCTTTTTTAGCACGCTTATAAATCGCTCACGCGATCAGCAGTTTGTTATTAATTACTTTAATGAGCAAAACAACTTTGCAAGCAAGCAAGTAGATAACAAAAGCGCAGGTGTAATTGGTTACTCAATGGGTGGCTATGGCGCGGTAAATACAATAGGTGGTTGTTTCGCTTTTAATGAGCAAACTACGGCTATGTTTACGGGTATGAAAGACCCAGCTCAAATTAAACAAGTACAGCAATTACTAAACAGCTGCGCTGGTGGGCAATACCAAAACCCAAAAGTAGACCCTCGTATAAAAGCGATGGTGGCCTTTGCACCATGGGGCGGACAGCACGCTATATTTGACGCCAAAGCAATGGAAAATATTAAAGTACCTTCGCTTTATGTAGCCGGTAACTTAGATGACATTTCAGGCTATGAAGGCATTAAAAGTCTTTATAACCAAACAGGCAGCAAAGATAAGTACATGCTTACTTACAAAAATGCACGCCATAATATTGCACCACACCCAGCCCCTGCTATTGCACAAAGCAGCAGTGAGCTAGATATAGGCCATTACTACGAGCCTTCGTGGTCTATGCGCACACTAAACGAGACCAACAAACACTTTGTACTTGCCATGATGGATTGCCACGTAAAAGGCATAGCCAGCGAGTGTAAATACTTAGATTTACCACAAAACGGCGACCAAGCTGTTGTTGATGGTAAGCCGCTGCCACAGTGGCGCGGGTTTGATAATCGCTTTTCTACCGGTATGGATTGGCAACAAGCTAAACCTCACACCAAGTAATAATAAGCTTTAAGCGGTTGTTTTAATCAATAGCCGCGTACGCCCTTAAAATAATGCAAAAATAAAACGCCTTTTATATAAAAGAGTTACTAGCAAATATTAGCGTGTTTATTTTTTAATCTGCTATTTTAAGAAAAAACCATTGCCATTAACTTCGGTTAAAGGCAATCTAGTCATATATAAGATAAGATAAATAACACAAATATCATGTCCAAATACATACTCTCAATTGATCAAGGAACCACAAGCTCTCGGGCCATCTTGTTTACAAAAGATGCAGACGTTTTTGGTACAGCACAACAAGAATTTTCGCAGCATTTTCCACAAAATGGTTGGGTAGAACACGACCCTAACGATATTTGGCAAACAGTGCTTAGCACTAGTCGCGAAGTGTTAACTAAAAACGATGTAAAGCCTGAAGAAATTATTGCCATTGGTATCACCAATCAGCGCGAAACCACTTTGGTGTGGAACAAAAAAACAGGCAAAACAATTTATAACGCTATTGTATGGCAAGACCGTCGCACCAGTGACTATTGCGAAAGCCTAACAACTGATGAGCTTTGCCAAACAATAAGCGATAAAACAGGCTTACTGCTCGACCCTTATTTTTCGGCCACTAAAGTTCGTTGGATTTTAGATAACGTTGAAGGCGCACGCGAACAAGCCCTTGCAGGCGAACTCGCCTTCGGTACGGTTGACACTTACCTACTTTGGCAGCTAACTGGCGGTCAAGAGCACCGCACCGATGCAACCAATGCATCGCGCACCATGTTATTTAATATTCATACCCAGCAGTGGGATCAAGAGCTTTTAGAGTTATTCGATATTCCAGAATCTATGCTGCCAGAAGTAATGGATTCAGCTGACGAGTTTGGTTCAACCAGCGCTGACATTTTTGGCGCGCCAATTCGTGTTTGTGGTATTGCAGGCGATCAACAAGCTGCGCTTGTAGGACACGCATGTTTTGAACAAGGCATGGCTAAAAGTACTTACGGTACTGGCTGTTTTTTAATGCTTAACACTGGCGAAAAAGCACTGACCTCAGAAAACCGCTTACTGACCACTGTTGCTTATAGATTAAACGGCAAGCCAACTTACGCCATTGAAGGCAGTATATTTATGGCTGGCGCAACTATGCAGTGGATTGTTGAAGGCTTAAAACTACTTAGCCATGCTGGCGAAAGTGAATCGATGGTTAAAGATGTACCGCTCGATCATGGTGTATTTTTAGTGCCTTCGTTTACTGGTTTAGGCGCTCCTTATTGGGACCCTAATGCACGTGGCGCTATTTTAGGGCTAACACGCGACTCTGGTATTAGCACTATTGTTGCGGCTGCTTTGCAATCAGTTGGCTACCAGACCAAAGATTTACAAAAAGCGATGGAGCGTGATGGCCTTCGCCCAAGTGTGCTTCGTGTAGATGGCGGTATGGTAAAAAATAATTGGGTTATGACTTTCTTATCTAATATTTTAGGTGCAACAGTTGAGCGACCAACAGTGACCGAAACCACTTCTTTAGGGGTCGCTTATTTAGCGGGCTTGCAAGCAGGTGTGTACGAGTCGACTGAACAGTTATCTAAAATGTGGACATGCGACCGTCGCTTTGAGCCCACCATGAGTGCCGACGAGCGTAACGATCTATACGCAAAATGGCAGCACTGCGTAGCTCAAGTCTGCTTAACGAATAAAAACTGCCCGCAGTAAATACTAAGAGGCTAAGGCTAATACTTTAGCCACTTTGCTTTTTTAACTTAGCTAAATGCTAGATTTAAAAGGCATGCTTTACTGCTTAAAATTGAAAATGGATTGGCGTCAAAATTAACGAATAAAAAACTGGGTTTTCTATTGTCAAATGAAAACAGCAGCTTTATGATGCTTATGTCTTATTTATATTACAAATAAAAAGGTTAGCTCGGTGGAATTAGCAGATAACGAATATGACTTACTAGTCATCGGTGGCGGTGTAAACGGCACTGGAATAGCAGCTGATGCAGCTGGCAGAGGGTTAAAAGTTCTATTGTGCGAACAATCAGACCTTGCCTGTGCAACATCTTCAAACAGTTCTAAGCTGATCCACGGCGGTCTGCGCTACCTTGAGCACTACGAATTTAGATTAGTAAAAGAAGCGCTAGCAGAGCGTGAAGTGCTACTTAAAAACGCACCTCATATTATGTGGCCGCTAACCTTTAGATTGCCGCATCAAAAACACCTGCGCCCTGCGTGGATGATTCGTATTGGCTTGTTTATGTATGACAACCTAGCAAAACGCGAAACACTAGCGGGTTCTCGAAGCATTAAATTTGGTGAAAATAGCGTTTTAGAACCCTCTATTACTAAAGGTTTTGAATACTCAGATGGCTGGGTTGATGACTCTCGCCTAGTCGTTTTAAACGCCCTAGCAGCGCAACAAAAAGGTGCTGTTATTACCACGCAAACTAAGTGTGTAAATGCTAAACGTGAGCAAGGTAAATGGCAGGTAACGCTTGAGCAGCAAAAGAGTAAAGCTAAATACACCATTTCTGCCAAAGGGATTGTTAATGCTGCGGGTCCTTGGGTTGCTAAATTATTTGACGAAGCACTAACAGAAAAATCACCACAAAATATTCGCCTTGTAAAAGGTAGCCACATTGTAGTGCCTCGTATTCACGATGAAAAACAAGCTTATATTTTACAAAATAAAGATCAGCGTATTGTGTTTGTTATTCCGTTTGAAGATGACTTCTCACTTATTGGCACAACCGATGTAGAACACAAAGGTGAAGCACAAGACGTTAAAATTAGTGATGAAGAAATTGATTACTTAATTGATATTACTAATACCTACTTTAAACAACCGATTAAACGCGAAGACATAGTACATACCTTTTCTGGTGTACGCCCATTACTTGATGACGAATCAGTTAATGCACAAGCCGTTACTCGCGATTATAAATTAGAGCTTTCGAGTGATGCTAAACAAACACCTCTACTGAGTGTGTTTGGCGGAAAAATTACAACTTATCGCAAACTTGCCGAAGCTGCGGTTAATAAGCTTGAAGATTTTTATCCGCAAATGAGCAATGCGTGGACCAAACATAGTCCGCTCCCTGGTGGTGATTTTAGCTCTGTAGAAGCACTTAAATCAGAGCTAAAAGCAAAATACGAATGGCTACCTGAAATAACACTTAAACGCTTTGTACGCACTTATGGTACTCGTGCTAAACATATTTTAGGTAGTGCAACTGGGCTGAGTGATTTAGGCCAAGATTTTGGCCATGGTTTATTTGCAGCAGAAGTAGATTACTTGCTAAATGAAGAGTGGGCAGAAAACGCATACAATATTTTATGGCGCCGCAGTAAATTAGGACTACGTTTTAATGAGGCGCAAGTTGCTGCGCTTCATGATTATATTGAGCATAACCAAGCAGCTAAAAGCGCTTAACTATCAAGTTATAATAGCTTCCTGTTAACCCCTTTATAATTTAACCGTTATAAAGGGGTTTATTTTTTTGACTCTAAATTAAATAAATAATTAAAGCCACTAAGCGTCGCTGTTTTAATATCAAACTCAACACACTTCACACCTATTTGGTTAAGCGCCGTAGTAAAACACTTATTCAGCTGCTTTGTGCCAATCACCACAACTTGTGTATCACTTAATAATTGCCATTCACTAGCGTGGCGAGCTGCTCGTACATCGCTGCCAATTAATACACCCGACAAATAGGCTTTGGCTTGTACTGGCGTTAACTCCTTTGAAAGCTGGCGGGTACGCACACTAAAAATACCATGTGCCAAGTTACCGCTATCACTACCTAAAGTTAGCTCACAGCCTTGCTCAAATGCTTTAAAGTCAAATTCACCTTCTGCACAGTCGTTAGGAATTAAAACACTTTGATGACATAACAAATCATATAACTCACCGGTCATGGCTGTTTTAAAGCAAATGATTTCGCCGTTGTTTATAAGCACCCATTTGGTATGTGTGCCAGGCAAACAGAGTAATATTTTACCTTGTTGATACTCTGGGTTTTGCTTTAAAAACCCTAAAATTTGCAGCTCTTCGCCGCGCATTACATCAAACAAGCCATTTTGCAGCGTACACTTTGTGCCAGGTAACGCTTTAATAATATGTCCATCGCAATCAAAGCTAACCGCAGCATTAAGTAACCCTTCGGGATTAATCGGGCATTCTAAATAAGGCGTTTCGTGCCAGCCGATGCTTGAGGTAATTTGCCCAGCAATATATATAGGTAAGCTGCCATATTCTTGCTTCCACACTGCAATGGTGTCGATTAGGGTTTGCTCAAAATTTTGATTTGCCTTAACAACACCTGGGCCATCACGTTGTGCTAATAGTTTAAGTGTTGATTGCGCTCGTACTTCGCACAAATAAGCGCGTAAATGGCTCGTGCCCCAGTCAACAGCAATAAAAAGAGATGAAGTAGCCAAGCTTTAAAGCCTCCCACCGTCAATTTTAATACTTTGCCCGGTGATCATACTGCTTTCATCGGCGGCTAAAAAGAGTGCCAAATTAGCAACATCTTCAGGAGTTACTAATTTTTTAAGCGCCATGGCTTCCATCCACTTAACTTGCTCTTCTTCGGTAAACCAGCTTGCTAGTTGACGGTCGGTAGCCACCCACCCTGGTAAAATAGCGTTAACGCGAATACCAAACTCGCCGTAATCGCGAGCCAGTGCCTTAGTCATACCTATTAGGCCTGCTTTTGCGGTTACATAGCCTGCCATTTGAGGTTGCCCCATAATAGCGTTAATAGAACTAAAGTTAATGATACTGCCCGCTCCATCGCCCTTCATAAAAGACATAGCAACTTGAGAGGCAAAAAATGCAGGGTTTAAGTTTATTTGTAAGCACTGATCCCAGTCTTGCACTGTAACGTCTTCGCTTGCTTGACGGCGATCGTTCGCTACATTATTAACTAGTACATTAATGGCACCAAAAGCGGCGCATGCATCCACAAGTGATTGCTGAAGTGCATGAGAGTCAGTTACATCAACTTGCCTATACCATAGTTTTGCATTGGGTAAATCACGAATAAGCGATTGCGCTGCCTTATCATCAATATCGATAAATGCTACTTTTGCATTTTGGTTTACAAAGGATTTAACCATTGCTCTACCAATGCCTGATGCACCGCCTGTAATAAAAATTACTTTACCAGAAAGACTATGATATTGAGCTAGGGTGTTCAAATTCAACTCTCCATACAGCGCATTTTCAATTTTAATTAAACCCTTTATAAACTTACATTTACAGTATAAAGAGCCAAACTAAGTTGTTATTGCTGTGCTAAAATATTTAACTAATTAAAAGTTTATATCATATCCTTAAGTACATTAATATGATATATGATATATAATAAAGCAATATATCAACTCGGAATCCTGCGCAATGAAAAGCCAACCCCGTCAAAATTTAACACAACAATTAACCCACGATTTGGGTTTTGCTATTGTGCGTGGTGTTTACCCTGTAAGCGAAGGCCTGCCTTCTGAAGCCGATTTATGTATAAAGTATGATGTAAGTCGCAGCGCTACCCGCGAAGCGGTAAAAATGCTCTCTGCTAAAGGGTTAATTTCATCGCGTCCTAAGCAAGGTATTCGTGTATTACCTGAAAGTAGCTGGAACATGTTTGATACCGACGTACTACGTTGGATTTTAAGCAGTAAGCCGTCACTGTCATTATTAAAAGAGTTTACTCAAGTACGCGTTGCCCTTGAACCACAAGCGGCCGCTCTTGCTGCGCTAAATGCAACTGCTGAACAACTCGCTGATATAGATAGTGCCTTAGCCCGTATGGCTGAAGCAGACGAAGGCTTAGACGACCCATTAGAAGCCGACATTGCTTTTCATACCAGCATATTAGTGGCCAGTAACAATCGCTTTTTTGTGCAGTTAACTGAGTTTATTAGTACAGCCCTTAGAGTAAGTATTCGTTATACAAACCACATTAAAGGTGTACCGGGCGCAGATGTTGCTAAGCACGCTGATATTTTAGAGACCATAAAGTCACGCGATCCTGAGCGCGCTAAAAAAGCAGTAGAAACAATTTTAGAAGAAGCACTACAGTTAATTGAATCTAAATTAGTGTAATGTTAGTTCAACATATTATATAAATATTGAGTCCATAGAATTTACTCTTTGCAGTATATTTTATGGACTTTTTTATTACCTATAAAACTTAAATTACAGGCATTAAAAAATCCGATATCAGTCTCCTGATATCGGATTTTTAATTATTTAAATCAGCTTAATAACTCGGGTTATTAACTAAGATAAAACGCCTTTTTACAGGCTAGAATTACAATCCTAATTTCTTCTCAAGATAGTGAATGTTAGTACCACCATTTTGGAAGTTTTCATCTGCAAGAATTCTCTTATGCAAAGGAGTATTAGTTTTAATTCCGTCAATTACTAGCTCGTTAAGTGCATTGCGCGCGCGGGCAATAGCTACGTCACGGTTTTCACCGTAAGTGATTAACTTACCAATCATTGAATCGTAATGTGGTGGAACCGTATAGTCAGCGTAAATATGGCTGTCCCAACGAATACCTAAGCCACCAGCAGGATGGAAACGTGTAATTTTACCCGGTGAAGGGATAAACGTTTCAGGGTCTTCAGCATTAATACGACACTCAATAGCATGACCACGAATAACAACGTCGTCTTGCGTGAATGATAATGGTTGACCGGCAGCAATTTTTAACTGCTCTTTGATTAAATCAATACCAGTAACCATTTCAGTTACAGGGTGTTCAACCTGAATACGTGTATTCATTTCGATGAAGTAAAACTCGCCGTTTTCGTATAAAAACTCAAACGTACCTGCACCGCGGTAACCGATTTCGATACATGCACGTGTACAGCGTTCACCAATAAATTTACGTGTTTCTGCAGTAATACCTGGCGCTGGTGCTTCTTCAACTACTTTTTGGTGACGACGTTGCATAGAACAATCACGTTCACCTAAATGTACTGCATTACCTTGGCCATCTGCTAATACTTGAACTTCGATATGGCGTGGGTTTTCAAGGAATTTCTCCATGTAAACCATGCTATTACCAAAGAACTGCTTAGCTTCTTGCTGTGTTAATGCAATTGAATCAATAAGTTCAGATTCGCTACGAACAACACGCATACCACGACCACCACCGCCACCAGCGGCTTTGATGATTACCGGGTAACCGATTCGTTTGGCGATTTGCATGTTACGTTCTTTATCATCTGATACCGGACCATCAGACCCTGGTACACATGGAACGCCTGCTTTACGCATTGCTGAAATAGCAGAAACTTTATCACCCATAAGGCGAATAGTGTCACCTTTTGGACCAATAAATACAAAACCACTTTGCTCAACTTGGTCGGCAAAATCAGCGTTTTCTGCAAGGAAACCGTAACCTGGATGAATCGCTACAGCGTCAGTTATTTCAGCCGCAGCAATAATGCGCGGGATATCTAAATAACTTTCAGTTGCTGATGGTCTACCAATACAGATGGTTTCATCTGCAAGCAATACATGCTTAAGATCGCGATCCGCCGTTGAATGCACAGCAACCGTTTTGATCCCAAGCTCTTTGCAGGCGCGCAATATACGAAGTGCAATTTCACCTCGGTTTGCAATGACTACTTTATCTAACATTAGAGTTGGCCTTTTAGGTTACGCTATTATTCAATGATGAATAGAGGTTGATCAAATTCTATTGGCTCGCCATTTTCAGCTAAGATAGCTCTTACTGTACCGGCTTTATCTGACTCAATTTGGTTCATCATTTTCATAGCTTCGATAATACAAAGCGTATCGCCAACTTTAACTTGCTGACCAACTTCTACATACGCTGGAGCTTCAGGAGACGCTGCTGCATAGAAAGATCCAACCATTGGTGATTTAACTTGATGGCCAGTAGGTTCTGCTGGAGCTGCTGCTTCAACTGCTACAGGAGCTGCTGCAACTGGAGCTGGGGCTGCTGGCGCTGGTGCATATTGCTGTGGAGCAAATTGCGGGTAACCAGGGCCTGCGCTCATGTTGTTACGGTTAATACGTACTGACTCTTCACCTTCAGTGATTTCTAGCTCAGCAATACCTGATTCTTCTACTAATTCGATAAGCTTCTTTATCTTGCGAATATCCATTACACGACCCGCCTGTTTGTTTGTGTGTTAATTTAAAATTAAATCGAGTTTTTCAACCGGCTCACAGCGGCATTTAATGCTGCGTGGTAACCCATTGCACCTAATCCACATATCACGCCTTGTGCCACATCAGAAAAATACGAATGATGACGAAAGGCTTCACGTGCGTGCACATTACTTAAGTGCACTTCAAAAAACGGAATATCAACACTTAGCAATGCATCACGTAATGCAACGCTTGTATGCGTAAATGCAGCAGGGTTAATTATTATGTAATCAACCGCTTGCCAAGCACTGTGTATTCGCTCAATGAGGGCTTGCTCACTATTACTTTGAAAATGTGCTAACTCAACATCTAGACTATCAGCGGCACTGGTTAGTTCGCTCATAATTTCACTTAGCGTTTGAAAACCGTATTTATCCGGTTCACGTTTGCCAAGCATGTTCAAATTTGGACCATTTATAACTAAAAGGTTAAATTTTGCAGCCATAATACGCGATATATCCTATATGTAATGAGTTAAGCGGTTGCTAAGTAGTTTTTCGCTTTTAAGTAAGCAGAAAAAAGTAATGTAGCAACAAATTCTCACGTTAACCAACTATTATAGTGATTTCGATGTAAATAGCAGCAAAATACTGGTCCAATCTCTATTTTGGGAACAAACAACTAGAAGGGAGTCGTAAGCCACTTGGTATATCCAAGTGGCTCTATTGCACTATTATTGTGCGCTGGCGCGCACTGTAGCAAGGTGTTTAGCAAAATCTTCTGCGTTTAAAAAGCCGGTTACACGTTGTGTAGTTAGCTCTTTACCTTGGGTGTTAAAAAACAAAATACTAGGTAAACCAAACACGGTGTACTCTTCCATTAGCTCAATTGTTTTATTGTCACTGTTAGTTAAATCAACTTGAATTAGCTGATAATGGCTAAATTCACTTTGCACTTTGGCATCTGGAAACGTGTAATGCTCAAACTCTTTACACGCCACACACCAGTCAGCATATAAGTCGACCATAACCATTCGACCTTCATTACTCGCTTGCGCTACGGCCTCTTTTAGCTCAGCTAAATCCGCCACCTTTTTAAACTCATTACTTTGTGAGCTAACTTGCACAGCTTGTACTGGCCAAAAGTAGTTTTTAGTTAACGTAAACCCTGTCATAACTAATAGCGTTGCAGCAAACCATAATGCAGTTTTTAACTTGCTTTGTGTTTGGCTACTTTGCCAGTGATGTAGGTAAAGTGCTGTTGCTAATGCAAGCACACCTGCCATTAATAATATAATGTCGGCGCTGATTAGGCGCTCAAGTAATATAAGCGGCACAACAAGCATTACAAAGCCAAACAAAGTTTTAACTTGCTCCATCCAACCACCTGCTTTAGGAAGCAACTTACCGCCAGATGTACCAAGTAATAAAAGTGGTAACCCCATACCTAAACTAAGCACGTATAGCGTTAACCCACCTACTAAGTAATCACCACTTTGCGCAACAAATAAGAGCGCCGCCGACAGTGGCGCTGTAGTACACGGTGATGCAATTAGCCCCGACAGTACGCCCATTAAAAATACGCCAACGTAGTTGCCGCCTTTTTGATTGTTACTTACCTGAGTTAGCTTGCTCATCATACTGCTTGGCAATTTAATTTCGTACCAACCAAACATCGACATAGCCAATAATACAAATAGTAAACTAAAGCTAATTAATACAAATGGATGCTGTAAATACCCCTGCACTTGCCCACCAAGTGCAGCAACAACTAAACCTAATGCCGCATAGGTAACTGCCATTCCCTGAATGTATACAAACGACAACGCAAACGCTTTTTTAGTTGAAAGGTTTTGCTGACCCGCAATTAAGCTCGACAAAATAGGAAACATTGGAAATACGCAAGGCGTAAAAGCAAGGCCTACACCAACAACAAAAAATATAAGTAAATTAGTTATTAAGCCCTGACTTGCTAATTGCTCAGTAAAAGTAAGGTCTTTTTCGGTATCATCCGAATTTGTTGTAGGTTCAGTAGCTGGCTCGTTGAGTGCCGCAAATGTACTTTGCGCAGTTGCCGCTTCATCGGTAGCGCTATTTTGATCTACATTTTTAACCTGTGCGCCACCAATAACACTAAGTGGGATGCTAATTACTTCTGGTGGATAGCAAAGCCCTGCTTTTGCACAGCCTTGGTAACGAACTTTAACCACGGCGCCTTCGGTTACATTACTTAGCTTACTAATAACACTCGCGGAATTAAAAAAAACCTCTGTTTTACCAAAAAATTCATCTTCAATAATTTCGCCACTGCCGGAGTCGCCTACTTGAATGTTTGCACCTTTGGCGATAATTTCTATTTTCTTTTTATATAAATAATAGTCTGGCGCTATATCCCAACCTACAAACAAGGTACTGCCTTGTTGGTCAAAATCAAAAACAAACGCTTGGTCTACAGGTAAAAAAGTCTGTTGCGGAGGCCCAAGTAGATCACCAAGCACATTATTAGTCGCAGCCTTTACGGGTACGGTTAATAATGTAACCAACAATAAAAAGAAAAAACGCATTAATTCAGTACCTCGTCCATCCAATTAAAATACGCCAAATTACCGGTTGAAACTTCTACAACCTGAATCTCCGGCACTTCGTAGCTATGTAGCTCTTTTATTGTTAAAAACACATCGTTCATTTTATCTGCTTTTGTTTTTATAAGTAGCTTGGCTTCAGTTGCTTCTGCTACTTCGCCCTCCCACATATAAATAGAGCCCATGTTAGGTAAAATATTCACACAAGCAGCTAGTTTTTTTTCTACCAACGCCCTTGCAAGGCTGCGTGCTTCTGCTTCGTCTTTGCAGGTCGTAAAAATCATTTTAAAATGCGTAGTCATTATGAACCTATACTTATTGGACAGTGTCTAGCTTCATAGTATCTGATAGCCGATACAATGTGTAGACGCTTAAATATCAGTAAAATGACTATACCGATGCCCTAACCTTGAAAAGAGACCTAGTCACCCTCATTTATATTTCATCAACTCTTTTGAGTGTCATTATTTAGAGAGCGCTATGTTTAGATTTTTATTTGTGTTGTTTATCATCATCCCTATTATCGAAATCGCCTTACTGATTCAAGTAAGCGATGTGATTGGCGGATTTGCAACAATTGCACTTGTTGTTATTACCGCGATTTTAGGTGCCAAAATGGTTAAAACACAAGGTATGGGTGCGCTGCAAAACGTACAAGCGCAAATGGCGCAAGGGCAAATGCCAGCCAAAGAATTATTTACCGGAATATGCGTTGTAATTGCAGGGGTATTATTACTTACTCCTGGCATTATGACCGACGTGTTTGGGTTACTATTATTAACGCCTGCAATTCGTAACAAACTGGCCGCAGGCCTTGCTAGCCAAGCAACTGTTAGAATGAGCGCAGGTAGGCAACAAGGGCCATCGCCGTTTGCTGGGCAGCAACATGCTGAACGAGAGCAAGGGCAAATGGAACGACCAACGACTATTGATGGCGAATATGAGCGAAAAGATTAAAAATTTATCATTTTTTCTCTTGGAATTTTACACTCTACCCCCATTAATGAATGCAAATTAGAAAAGCTTTTTTCTGTACTGTTCAGAAACTGTTAGGAGAACTAAAAAACATGAACATTCGTCCTTTACAAGATCGCGTAATCGTTAAACGTCTAGAAGAAGAAACAAAATCTGCTGGCGGTATTGTATTAACTGGCTCTGCAGCTGAAAAATCAACTCGCGGAGAAGTTGTAGCCGTAGGTAATGGTCGCGTTTTAGATAACGGTGACGTGAGAGCGTTAGAAGTTAAAGCCGGTGACACTGTGTTATTTGGCTCATATGTTGAAAAAGTTGAAAAGATCGAAGGTCAAGAGTACCTGATCATGCGTGAAGATAATATTTTAGGCATTGTAGGCTAAACCTACTTTTCGTTTATAAACATTTAAGAATTTAGAGGAATTTAAAACATGGCAGCAAAAGAAGTACTTTTTGCAGGTGACGCACGCGCTAAAATGCTAACTGGCGTAAACATCCTGGCAAACGCAGTAAAAGTTACATTAGGTCCTAAAGGCCGTAACGTTGTACTAGACAAATCATTTGGCTCTCCAGTTATCACTAAAGATGGTGTATCTGTAGCAAAAGAAATCGAACTTGAAGACAAGTTTGAGAACATGGGCGCACAAATGGTTAAAGAAGTTGCATCTAAAGCAAATGATGCAGCCGGCGATGGTACAACTACCGCTACAGTACTTGCACAGTCTATTGTTAATGAAGGCCTTAAAGCTGTTGCAGCAGGCATGAATCCAATGGATCTTAAGCGCGGCATCGACAAAGCAGTTATTGCTGCTGTTGCAGAGCTTAAAGCGTTATCTGTTCCTTGTTCTGATACTAAAGCAATTGCACAAGTAGGTACTATTTCAGCTAACTCTGATCAAGAGATTGGTAATATCATTGCTCAAGCAATGGAAAAAGTAGGCCGCAACAGTGGTGTTATTACTGTAGAAGAAGGTCAATCACTTGAAAACGAACTAGATGTTGTTGAAGGCATGCAGTTTGACCGTGGTTACTTATCTCCTTACTTTATCAACAGCCCAGAAAAAGGTACTGTTGAACTAGATAACCCATTTATTCTACTTGTAGATAAAAAAATATCTAACATCCGCGAATTATTACCAACATTAGAAGCGGTTGCTAAAGCAAGTAAACCACTACTAATCATTGCAGAAGACCTTGAAGGCGAAGCACTAGCTACATTAGTAGTTAATAACATGCGCGGTATTGTTAAAGTATCAGCTGTTAAAGCACCTGGCTTTGGCGATCGTCGTAAAGCAATGCTACAAGATATCGCTGTTTTAACTGGCGGTACTGTTATTTCTGAAGAAATCGGCTTAGAGCTTGAAAAAGCAACAGTTGAAGACCTAGGTACAGCTAAACGCGTAATTATCACTAAAGATGATACAACTATCATTGACGGTGCTGGCGAAGAAGCAGGTATTACTGGTCGTGTTTCTCAAATTAAAGCACAAATTGAAGAAGCTACATCTGACTACGATAAAGAAAAACTTCAAGAGCGCATGGCTAAACTAGCTGGCGGTGTTGCAGTAATCAAAGTAGGTGCTGCTACTGAAATCGAAATGAAAGAGAAAAAAGACCGCGTTGAAGATGCATTAAATGCAACTCGTGCAGCGGTTGAAGAAGGCGTAGTACCTGGCGGTGGTGTTGCACTTGTACGTGCTGCTAGCAAGCTAGTTGATTTAGTTGGCGACAACGAAGATCAAAACCACGGTATTAAAGTTGCACTTCGTGCGATGGAAGCGCCACTTCGTCAAATCGTAACAAACGCAGGCGACGAAGCATCAGTTGTAATTAACGCAGTTAAAGGCGGCGATGGTAACTACGGTTACAACGCAGCAACTGGCGAATACAACGACATGATTGAAATGGGTATCCTAGATCCTACTAAAGTAACACGCTCTGCGCTACAGTTTGCAGGGTCTATTGCGGGTCTAATGATCACTACTGAAGCAATGGTAGCTGAAATCCCTAAAGACGAATCTGCTGGTGCACCTGATATGGGTGGCATGGGCGGAATGGGTGGCATGGGCGGCATGATGTGATAAACATCACCGTTTAAGCACCTCGCTTATATAAAAAACCAGCTTCGGCTGGTTTTTTGCTTTTTAGCAGAAAAACCATTGGAATTGTTTAATTTATAACCATAACTAAGTTGCGTATAACTAAGGTTTATATTAAATGGATTTATTAAGTAATAACACAATATTCATCTTCTTTATTTTTGTTGCCCTTGTGACTGGGTTATTTTCATTCGTAGTTTGGGCTATGCTCAAAATGGTCACGTGGGGTAAAAGTATGTCTAAGGGGGCTTATTTATTTTTAGCATTATTTCCGCTTATTTCTATTATTCCTATCCCACCGCCTACATACGAAAATGTACAAAAAGCAAAACAAGAACAAAAAAAACGCAAAGAAGACTCAGGTGATCCACCCGATGATGAAGATGATGAAGACGAACTTACAAGTTAGTTAAAATTACACTCTACGAGCATATACCCTGCGTAGTCGCTAACTAATATGATAAAAAGCGCATTTAGTTAGGGTCTGTTGATCTTTGCGGATTAAAATTTGTTCAAACTAGGGGCTATTTAATTGCGGCGCGAGGTTTGTAACCTAGTGGGCTAAGTAAAAACCGAGCAACAAAGAGTAAATAGCCCCTAGGAAGAACCCTTTGGGCAGCGCCTGTTTGGCATTAATGCTACGTTATCGCCCATTTATGGGGAATAACAACACTACATAGGCTCTGCCTTGTCTAAATACCAAACAGACTGCTGCAAATTTAACCTTGAAAGATCAACAGACCCTAATAGTACGGAGTAAACCAAACATGACTAACGCTCAACAGCATATCGGCAGCATTGCATTAGTTGTTAAAGACTACGACGAGGCAATTGAGTTTTATACTCAAAAGCTCAACTTTGAGTTAGTCGAGGATACTAACTTAGGTGATGGTAAACGCTGGGTGTTAATTTCACCTCCAAATTCAAACAGGGCTAATTCGAGCAGGACTAATCTACTACTTGCTAAAGCCACAACACCCGAACAGATCAGTGCTATTGGTAATCAAACGGGTGGTCGCGTGTTTTTATTTTTGCATACTAATGATTTCTGGCGAGATTATAATTTAATGCTTTCTAAAGGCGTTACATTTAACGAAGAGCCTAGAGTAGAACCCTATGGCACCGTAGTGGTTTTTGAAGACCTATATGGTACAAAATGGGATTTACTGCAGCCTAATAATTAGTTATGTAAAGTGACGCTTTAACTCACGTCACTTTATTAACTAACTCTCTTACAATTGCGAATAAATCACTGGGTAGCATGCCCTTTTGCCCATCTCGCTCACTTGCGATATCACCTGCTTTAGCATGCAGTGCTACACCATAGCGTGCTGCTTCATCAATAGTTAAACCTTGAGCAAGTAATGCACCAATAATACCAGTGAGTACATCGCCACTGCCGCCAACGGCCAGTGCTGGGTTGCCATCTTCACACACCCACGTGTGCTGGGCATTATCTATTAATGTTCCTGCGCCTTTTAATACACAAGTCGCGTTATAGCGCTTGGCGCAAAGGCGGGCATAATTAAAGCGGTCTGATTCTATGTCGCTGGTACTAACACTTAGCAGACGCGAAGCTTCGCCTGGATGTGGCGTCAATACGCATTGCTCTAACATATACGATGAAGCTTGCTTAGCGAGTAAATTAAGGGCGTCTGCATCTATAACCAATGGCATTTTATTGTTTTGGCAATATTGCATTACTTCATCGAATGTTTGTTGTGCCCACTCGTCTTGCCCAAGCCCTGGGCCAATAACAACACAGCTTGCCCACTCTAGCGCTTGATGTAAGTTATTACTGCTTACCATAAGCTCTGGTCTGCCAATACTAATAGGCGTTATTGAGTTTTCGTGTGTATACACCCTTACCATGCCAGCCCCCGTTCTAAGTGCTGCTTCACTACTTAACCTAATTGCACCTGCAGTACCTTGATTGCCACCCACACATAAAAGCTTGCCATGGCTGCCTTTGTGACTATTGATTGCTCGCGTGGCTATTCCTTTAAAGCTATTAATATTTATCAAGGTTCCTGATGACTGAGCTATACAAGTAAACGCATCACCAATTGCTAAATCATCAAAAACTAACTTACCGCTATATTGTTTACCTGCCGTCGTTGTGAGCCCTTGCTTTATACCTACAAAAGTAACGGTTGAAGTAGCTTGTACTGCGCACCCTAAAGGCTGTCCTGTATTTGCTTCAATACCTGATGGAATATCAATGCTTATTACGGGCTTACCACTGTTATTTACAGCGTTAATTATATTCGCAAAATTATCGCGCACGGCGCTATTAAGCCCAGTACCAAGGAGCGCATCAATAACGATATCGCACTCATTAAGAGCATCTTTTGTAAAATGAGAAACCACCCCACCCGCTTCTATCCATAGCTGCTGCGCTTTTGCAGCATCACCGTTTAATGTCTTATCAGGTTCAGCAGCGCATACTGTTACCTTTTTACCTGATTGCATAATAAGCCTAGCTACAACGTAACCGTCTCCAGCGTTGTTACCATGGCCAACAATGACTAATGTATGCTGTGCATCAAATAATTGCCATTGCTTATATACAGCCTCGCCTGCTCGCTGCATTAGGGTAAATAAATCGCAATGACTATTTTCAGCCGCTAAAGCTTCATTATCTCTTACTTGTTGTGCGGTAAATAAGGTTTTATTAAGCATAAAGGCTCCTTCAATAGGTGATACTTCACCTTATCAAATACTTATATCTAGCGGCTAGTTCTGTAGGCAATTTTAAACTGTAATTTTATTTAAAGTCTAACTTAGTAAAACACTGCCACTTCAATCTGAGCATGGCTCACTTGAGCACGTCTAACTTGAGCAAGGTGAGCTAATTAAAGTACAATGCAGTTAATTAAAGGCTTGGTTTACTTGTAATCCAAGCCTGTTTATTTTTAGGTAGAGAAAAGCATGGCACAAACTCGCGGTAACTTATTTATTTTATCAGCCCCTTCAGGTGCTGGTAAATCAAGCTTAATCAATGCGTTATTAAAAAAGCACGCTGATATGAAAGTATCTGTATCACATACAACTCGCGCCCCTCGCCCAGGCGAAGAAAATGGTGTGCATTATCACTTTGCATCTACAGATGAGTTTAAAGCGCTTATTGCCAAAGATGACTTTTTTGAATGGGCCCAAGTGTTTGACAATTACTACGGCACATCAAAGCAGGCTATTGAGTCGCAACTTGATGCGGGTATTGATGTGTTTTTAGATATTGATTGGCAAGGCGCGCAACAAGTGCGCGAAATAATGCCAAGCGTAAAAACTATTTTTATACTACCTCCTTCAAAAGAAGAGTTAGAGCAACGCTTAAATAATCGTGGCCAAGATTCGGCTGAGGTTATTGCCTCTCGTATGGCAAAAGCACAATCTGAAACATCACATTATAACGAATACGACTATGTAATTGTTAATGATGACTTTGAGAGCGCGCTTGGCGACATAGAAATGATTGTAATGGCTCAGCGCTTAACCCTAAAAGCGCAAGAAGAACGCCATCAAGTTTTACTAAATAGCCTGCTTAAATAATTTAAGTCTATTTAAATCAGGCTTAGACAAGTAAAACTGATAAAAATTGAACACTGGCTATTGGCGAAAGTGGCTGCTTGCAGTAAACTACGTCTTTGATTTAAATTATTTTTGGAGTGCTGTGATGGCCCGCGTAACAGTTGAAGATGCAGTAGATGCAGTTGGTAATCGTTTTGACTTAATTTTAGTTGCGGCTCGTCGTGCCCGCCAAATTGCTGTTGGTGGTAAAACTCCACTAGTAGACCCTGAAAACGATAAGCCAACGGTAGTTGCTTTACGTGAAATTGAACTAGGTTTAGTTGATAGCTCTTCAATGGACTTAATTGACCGTGAAGAACAACAACACCAAGAAGCAGCTGAATTAGCTGCTGTTGCTGCTATTGTTGGTGGCAACCAATAATCGACCTCCCGGTCTGATTTAGCCAACGGCGCAGTATTTCTACTATAGCCGTTGGCAATCCTCTCTTTTCATCGTATATTCGTAGCTTACCTAATTTGCTTCACTAGGGCTGTTTATCTTTCGAGGTTAAATTTGCAGTAGTATGTTTGGTATTTAGGCAAGGCAGAGCCTATGTAGTGTGGTTATTCCCCATAAATAGGCGATAACGCAGCATAAATGCAAAACATGCGCTGCCTAAAGGGTTCTGCCTAGGGGCACTTTACTCTTTGTTGCTCGATTTTTACTTAGCCCGCTAGGCTAAAAACCTCGCGCCGCAATTAAGTCGCCCCTAGATTGAACAAATTTTAATCCTGAAAGGTCAACAGGCCCTAGAACATTGGAGTGTGAATGTATCTTTTTGAAGGTCTTAAAAAGAAAATCTCAGAATACTTGCCCGCTGCTGATGTAGAGCTGGTTCAAAAATCTTACGTGGTAGCCCGAGAGGCCCATGAAGGACAAACTCGATCGAGTGGCGAACCTTACATAACGCACCCAGTAGAAGTAACCCAAATTCTTGCAGGCATGCATCTTGACCATGAAACGCTCATGGCCGCGCTAATGCATGATGTAATTGAAGATACTGATTTTAGTCAACAAGATTTAGCCGAGATATTTGGCGAAACTGTTGCAGAGCTAGTTGAAGGTGTGAGTAAGCTCGATAAGCTTAGCTTTAAAGATAAAAAAGAATTCCAAGCTGAAAACTACCGCAAAATGATTATGGCAATGACTCAGGATATTCGAGTCATTTTAATCAAACTTGCTGATAGAACACACAATATGCGTACTTTAGGCGCATTGCGCCCAGATAAGCGCCGCAGAATAGCGCGTGAAACACTAGAAATTTACGCACCAATTGCAAACCGTTTAGGTATTCACGATATTAAAAATGAACTTGAAGACTTAGGTTTTCAAGCTTTATATCCTATGCGTCATCGCGCACTTAAATCGGAAGTTGCTAAAGCACGCGGTAATCGCAAAGAAGTTATTACTAATATCCAGCATGAAATAGAAGCACGTCTTGAAGAATCAGGCATTAAAGCAACTGTGTCAGGCCGTGAAAAACATTTATATAGTATTTATAAAAAAATGCTTAATAAAGAACTGCTATTTAACGAAGTTATGGATATTTACGCGTTTAGAATTGCAGTTGACTCTATGGATACGTGTTATCGTGTATTAGGTGTAGCTCATAGTCTTTATAAACCTATTGAAACACGCTTTAAAGATTATATTGCAGTACCAAAAACAAATGGTTACCAATCGCTTCATACTTCATTAGTTGGTCCTCACGGTATACCTGTTGAAATTCAAATTCGTACTCACGATATGGATCATATGGCCGACAAAGGTGTAGCGGCGCATTGGATGTATAAAAAAGCAGGTGATGGTGCAGGTAATACTTCGCAGCAACGTGCTCGCCAATGGATGCAGAGCTTATTAGAGCTTCAGCAAAGTGCGGGTTCATCATTTGAATTTATTGAAAATGTAAAAACTGAGCTATTCCCAGAAGAAATTTACGTATTTACACCAGATGGGCGTATTGTTGAGCTACCGATGGGTGCTACCGCAGTCGATTTTGCTTATGCCGTGCATACAGATGTAGGCAACACCTGCGTAGGCGCGCGCGTTAATCGCAAGCCGCACCCCTTAAGTAGGCCCTTAGATACAGGGCAAACTATAGAGATAATAACAAGCTCAGGTGCCCACCCTAATGCAACATGGCTAAACTTTATTGTTACTGGTAAAGCGCGTTTGGGCGTTCGTAATTACCTTAGAAGTCAGCATCATGAAGAAGCTATGCTTTTAGGGCGCCGCTTACTTGATTCAGCATTAGGTGAAAACAAACTAGATAGCATTGCTGATGAAAATATAGCAAGAGTACTTGAGGAGCAAGAACTAACAACGCTTCTTGAATTACTTGTAGAAATTGGCTCTGGTAACCTAATGAGCATGTTAATTGCCAAACGCCTATTACAAAATGACAGTGACGACTTAACTGATATTACCAGCCAAGCCAAAGCGACCATTATTGGTACTGAGGGCATGCTAGTTAACTACTCTAAGTGTTGCCGACCTGTACCTGGCGATGCTATTACAGCTCATGTAAGCCAAGGTAAGGGCCTGACCGTTCACCGCCAAGAATGTAAAAACATCCGTGGCTGGGAAAATGAGCGCTCTAAATACTTAGTTGTAAAATGGGACGATAACCCAGAGAAAGAATATATTGCAGCTCTGAGAGTTGAAATTATTAATCATCAAGGGGCCCTGGCTAAATTAACCAATGTTGTTACTACAACCCAAGCCAATATTGTAGAAATTACCACCGATGAAAAAGAAAGTAATTTATACGTGATAGATTTAGGGGTTACCGTTAAAAACCGTATCCACGTTGCTAACATTATGCGCCGCATTCGCGTTATGCCTGATGTACAAAAAGTCTATCGTAAAAAGTAAAATAGGAAACACATGAATAAAGCATTTATCTCTACCGACAAAGCACCTGCTGCCATTGGCACTTACAGCCAAGCAGTTAAAGTAGGCACCGCTGTTTATTTATCTGGTCAAATTCCATTAGTGCCAGAAACGATGGAAATGATTTCAGAAGACTTTAGTGAGCAAACGCATCAGGTATTTAAAAATATCACTGCGGTATGTGAAAAAGCAGGCGGGCAAATTCAAGATTTAGTGAAAATAAATATTTATCTAACTGATTTGTCTAACTTCGCGACTGTAAATGAAGTGATGAGCCAATACTTTAAGCAACCTTACCCAGCGAGAGCTGCATTAGGTGTTCGTGCACTTCCAAAAGGTGCACAAGTTGAAATAGATGGAATAATGGAACTTCCTTCTACCAATTAAGTATTACAGGCTATAGAGCCTCTCTATAGCCTTTCTTTCCCTCTTAGCACTTCGTTCTCTGTGACTTCTTGACTCAAATGTAAATTTCTAGCAATCTGTAGTTGTGTTTTAAAAAACAAACTTAACTTAAGTAGTAAAAAAGGATTAACTCGTGTTTAAGCTTGCCAACAATGGAAATGTTTTACTTGATGTAAAAGAACATATTCCTCCCAGCGCTGCATTTATTTTAGAGGCTCTCGAAAAGTCAGCTTTTTGCGACTGCAAAATAGATCATGACGCTATTAATGATTTTTTTAAAAACGAAAACACACAACACACTCTGGTTGTAGCAACAAAACACAATGCCACTTTAAATGTAACAATTAGCGACGATAAAATGCTGGCCATTGGCGAGCTAACCCTTGCCCAAGGCGGAAAATTATTAAGTTTAGAAGATGCAAAAAAACAACTCGTTAAAGCAGGAATTGTGCGTGGCTATAAGCAAGCATTTTTAGAGTTGCTACTGCAAAAACAGTTTGAGCATACAGCTGGTTCTGTTGTTAAGGGAGTATTAGCTAAAGGCAGACTACCAAGTGATGGTTTGGCCACTAAACTAATAACAACCGTAGAGACTTTAAAAGACCGTTTAAAAACCCCCAAGCTCAAAGAAGATGGCAGCGTGGATATGCGCGACTTTGGCAAGCTTGCAAGCGTAGAGCCAGGCTCTGTGCTTATTCGCCAACAACCAGCAACCCCTGGTAAAGAAGGCTTCACCGTAATAGGTGACATACTGCCCGCAAAACCCGGAGAAAATAAACAATTAGTGGCAGGCGAAGGCACCGAAATATCAAAGCTGAATCCGCTTGAACTAGTCTCTACTATTGCAGGTGTTCCGGTTGAAATTAATAATGGTATGCGTGTCGACGATATTTTTACCATTTCAGATGTAAACGTAAAAAGCGGCCACATTGACTTTCAAGGCAGTGTTATTGTTACCCGCAATATAGACCCTGGAATGAAAGTAACAGCCAAAGGCGATATTACTATATTTGGCACGGTTGAATCAGGAGAGCTTACCGCAGGCGGAAACATCACCGTTAAACAAGGCATTATTGGCCACCAAAAAGCCGACGAACAATCACTGTCTTGTAAGCTTATTGCGCAAAGTGATATTCACGTCTCTCATTCACAGTATTGCTACCTAGAAGCAAATAATATTTTTATTGATCGCCAAACAAGCCACTGTGTAATGAAAGCTAAACGCTTACTGCAAGTTGGTCAATCCGACTTACCCAAGGGTAAAATATTTGGTGGCGAAATACTTGATGCTACGACCCTCATTGCTGGCGAAATAGGGAATGAATCAGGCGCTAAAATGATTATTAACCTAGCGGCTTCTGGCGCCGAAATAACCGCTGATACTGATAATTGCTTCAAAGACTTAGCTAAAACAGATGCACAGCTAGACACGTTGCAAGCAGCGCTAGAAAAAACTGATTTAGTGAAAGATGCCGAAAAGAAAAAAATATTAATTACTAAAATTGGTGCTACTCAAAAGCATTATTGTGAGCAGGCAGAGCAATTAGAAAAACGTCTTTCAAACTTAGATCACGACTTACACGATTTACTTAACGACGCTAATTTAGCGGTAAATTCTGTTTTGCATTCAGGTGTAGAGATTCATATTTTTGATAAAGTACTCAAAACAATCCGCAATTACCCTCCGTGCAACGTTAAACTTTTGAATAACAAAATTGAAATAGAGTTCAAAACAAGCTAATAACTGAGTGCTCTATTGAGCACTCAAATTTATTCACATTTAAAGTAAACCGCTTACCTCAGCATGTGTTTGCTGCGGCCATACACCCACTTGTACTTGACCAATGTGCTGCTTTTGTAGCAAGAGCATAGCCAAGCGCGACTGCCCTATTCCACCGCCAATTGTTTGCGGAAATTTACTTTGTAGTAGCGCTTTATGCCAATCAAACTCTAAGCGGTCTTCATCTCCAGTAACCCTTAACTGCGCTTTTAAAACTTCAGGACTTACGCGTATACCCATTGATGAAATTTCAAAGGCGTCTTCAAGTACTGGGTTCCATACTAAAATATCACCATTTAAACCCATGTATTGATCGCATGTTGGCGTAGACCAATCATCGTAATCTGGGGCTCTTACATCATGGATTTTGCCATCACCAAGCGCGCCACCAATACCAATTAAAAATACAGCACCATATTCTTGTGCAATGGCTTTTTCGCGTTGTTTAGCGCTAAAGTCAGGGTACATTTTACGTAGCTCTTCACTGTGCACAAACTTAATATCGCCCGGTAAAAAAGGCGTCAAACCATAAGACTCACTTACAAAAGCTTCCGTCTCTTTTATCCCTTTATAAATAGATTGAACAGTTTGCTTTAGTGTCGCCAGCGAACGCTCTGTGGTTTCGTTAATTACTTTTTCCCAATCCCATTGATCAACATATACAGAATGAATAGGACTTAATGAATCTTCATCTGGGCGCAAAGCTTTCATTTGAGTATAAATACCCTCACCAACACCAAAGCCATAAGTTGCGAGTGTTTTACGTTTCCACTTAGCCAGTGAATGCACCACTTCGTAGCGGCTATCTGTAATCGCTTTCACATTTACAGCAACTGCGTTTTCATGGCCGCTTAAGTTATCTTGCGTGCCGTCACCTACTTTAGCCAAAATAGGGGCTTGAACCTCAACCAGCCCAAGTTGGGTTTCTAGTTGCTGTGAAAAAAATTGCTTAACTTTACTTATTTGCTGCTGTTGCTGCACATAGTGTGAACTCATAATAATTGGCCTCATTCCCAGTTATTGTTACTTGCTTAATTGATAAAAAGCGCCCAAATGAGCGCCTTTAATGAGGTTAATGTAACGATTTGATGTATTAATTCAACATCCCATAATAAAAATAGCTTTAACATATTAAAACCATCAATTAAGTGGTATAAAAATCATATATTCGATAATTTTATGATAAAAATATAATGGAAAATTATTTAATCGATAATCTCGATAAACAGATACTTCATGCATTAATGGAAAATGCCCGTACTGCGTACGCCGAATTAGCAAAAAGATTTAATGTAAGCGCTGGGACAATTCACGTAAGAATTGAAAAAATGAAGCAAGCAGGGATCATTACAGGCACCCAATTAACGATTAATACTAAACAGCTAGGCTACGATGTGTGTTGCTTTATAGGTATTAATTTAAATAACGCACGTGATTACCCACAAACACTTATAAAGCTAGAAGCATTGGAGGAAGTGGTAGAGGCTTATTACACAACAGGTAACTACAGTATATTTATAAAGGTAATGACAAAGTCCATTGATCACTTACAAGATGTGCTGATTAATAAAATACAGGCAATAGAAGCTATTCAGTCAACAGAAACTCTTATTTCTCTACAAAATCCAATTAGCCGTACGGTAATGCCTTAACTGCAAAAATCTCGTATAATTGCCGAAAAAAGAGGATAACCATGCAGCAAACTCGCTACCAAAGAATCGAAGACGTACTTTCGCGCCGTCAAACAGACCTAACCGTGTGTTTAGAAGACGTGCACAAACACCATAACTTATCTGCAATAGTACGAAGTGCTGATGCGGTTGGTTGCCATCACGTACATGCTGTATGGCCTGAAAAGCAAAAATGGCTAACAAATAACACCTCAGGTGGCAGTAAAAACTGGCTAGAGACGCACTTACATAGAAATATTGATGATGCAGTTACTGCAATGCGTGAACGCAATCCAGAAATACAAATATTAGCGACTCACTTATCAGAAGATGCCGTTGATTTTAGAGAAGTAGATTACACCAAGCCAACGGCTATTATTGTTGGACAAGAAAAAACGGGGATCTCAGAAAAAGCCCTAGAATATGCCGATCAAAATATTATTATTCCAATGCAAGGCATGGTGCAATCGCTAAATGTTTCAGTTGCTGCTGCGCTAATATTATTTGAAGCACAGCGCCAACGCGAGCTGGCTGGTTTATATAATAGGGATATGTTGAGCGCCGAAGTTAAACATCCACTTTACTTTGAAGGCTGCCACCCTATTATTGCAAGGCAGTGTAAACAAAAAAAATTACCTTATCCTGCACTTGATGAAAACGGCGAAATAGTCGCTGACGAGCAATTTTGGCAAGCTTTAAAACATACTTGATGGACTAAAGCTCTGTAAGTACACTTAACTTATTCACAAATAATAAGATTGATATAATTTGTCTAAACCTAGCTTAAATCAATACCCAATTACAGAGCTCAAAGGGGTCGGCCCAAAAATGGCTGAGCGTTTGTTAAAGCTAGGTATTTTAACTGTGCAAGATATGCTTTTTCATTTGCCACTTCGCTATGAAGATCGCACTCGCTTATACGCGATTAATGAGTTGTCACTACATAGCCACGTAAGTGTTGAAGCAACAATTGAAACAAGCCAAATTACGTTTGGTAAAAGGCGCATGCTTGTTTGCCAAATCAATGATGGTACTGGCAGGCTAACACTACGATTTTTTAATTTTACCGCTGCACAAAAAAACGCATTTAGCGCTGGTAAAATAATACGTTGCTTTGGTGAAGTGCGCCGTGGCCGTGTTGGCTTTGAAATGAGTCATCCTGAATACAGCATCAGCGATACCTCTAACGAGCAGCCGGTAGCGACAACATTAACGCCCGTTTATTCAACTACCGAAGGTTTAAAGCAACTATCGATTAGAGCTTTAAGCGAACAGGCTATTGATTTACTAAATAAATACTCAGTAGAAGAACTACTGCCTTCACAGTGGCAGCCATCAAATATGCCGCTAAGTGACGCACTATTATTACTGCACCGCCCACCAAATGATATTGATGTAACTGCATTAGAGCAAGGTACTCACCCTGCTCAACAGCGCCTTGTATTCGAGGAGTTACTTGCTCAAAACCTCAGCTTATTAAAAGTGCGAGAGCAAGGGCAACGAGTTAAAGCCGTGGCATTAAATCCAGTAAACACATTAGAAAGCCAATTTTTAGAGCAACTTCCTTTTGCACCCACAAATGCGCAAAGCCGCGTAGTTGCTGAGATTAAAGGTGACATGCAACACGCGTATCCCATGATGCGTTTAGTACAGGGCGATGTAGGCTCAGGTAAAACCCTAGTAGCAGCACTTAGTGCACTAACAGCCATTGCGCAGGGCTTTCAAGTAGCTTTAATGGCTCCTACTGAAATTTTATCAGAGCAACATGGTGTTAATTTTACAACGTGGTTTAATCAACTAGGTATAACAGTTGCTTGGCTTGGCGGTAAAACAAAAGGCAAAGAGCGCGTAGCAACACTTGAAAAAATAGCCTCTGGTGAAGCGCAAATGATTGTAGGTACTCACGCTTTATTTCAAGATGAAGTTAAGTTTAATAACTTAGTGCTTATCGTTATTGATGAACAACACCGCTTTGGTGTCCACCAGCGTTTATCACTGCGTGAAAAAGGTAAGTTTGGTGATTGTTACCCTCATCAACTAGTCATGACCGCAACACCCATTCCACGTACACTCGCCATGACCGCCTATGCCGACTTAGAAACCTCTGTGATTGACGAGCTGCCACCTGGGCGTACGCCAATCACAACAGTGGCACTTCCTGATACTCGCAGAGACGATATTATTGCCCGCGTTAAATTAGCGTGTAACGAGCAAGGCCGCCAAGTTTATTGGGTGTGTACACTTATTGATGAATCTGAAGTACTGCAATGCCAAGCCGCCGAAGATAGTGCACTACAGTTAAAAGAAGCGCTACCAGAGCTAAACGTAGGCTTAGTACATGGGCGAATGAAATCAGCTGAAAAACAAGCCATTATGAGCGAGTTTAAAGCAGGAAACATACACGTATTAGTAGCCACTACCGTTATTGAAGTTGGTGTCGACGTCCCTAATGCGAGCTTAATCATTATAGAAAACCCTGAGCGCTTAGGCTTAGCACAGCTGCATCAGTTACGTGGGCGAGTTGGCCGTGGCGCTACGGCATCGCATTGCGTGCTTTTATACCACGCACCACTGTCTCATACCGCTCAAAAGCGATTAGGTGTACTACGCGATAGTAACGATGGTTTTGTGATAGCAGAGCGCGATTTAGAAATTCGTGGCCCTGGTGAAGTACTCGGTACAAAACAAACAGGGTTAGCCGAGTTTAAAATTGCCGATCTTACCCGCGATAAGCACATACTTAATCAAGTAAGACCGATTGCACAGCAAATGCTTAAGCAACACCCAGAGGCTGTTGACCCACTAATTCAACGTTGGTTGGGTAACAAGCAAAATTACGCGCAAGCGTAACCACTCTATTTTCTATACTTTTGAGTTTACTAAGTTAATTTACTAAATTAGCTTACTAAAGATATAAAAAAGTCAGCTCTAAACAATATAGAGCTGACTCCTGATATCTCAATAGAGCAGCATAAAAGCGATTTTCGCCCTTTACCGCTCTTAGTTAAATTTAAGCTTTGTTAAGCTCAAATATAAGCGATGTTTGCGGGAATGAAATTGGCATTTGTAAACCAAACTGCATTAACGCTTCACCGGTAAATGTTTGACCATTTACCGCAGCAATAGAAGATGGGCGATACTCTTCAAATTTTACCGGCCACACTAAATTAAGTGTGTACTGCGCATCGGCATCTAGGCCAACAAAACGAAGCTTATTAGGCGCTGTACGGGGTGTTTCGCGAACGCTGTTATAGGCAAATAACGCTTTTGTTTTTTGCGTATCGATTAAACCAAAGTTAATTGATAAATCGTCGCTATCTAGGCGGTATAAATCGGCAGCATGAATAAACTCACGATGCTCTTTGTGTAGTGCTATTGCCGCTTTAAGTGCATTGTATTCGTGATCGTTCAGTTCACGTGGGTCCATTTCAATGCCCATGTGGCCAAACATTGATACCGCAGCACGCATTTCAATACTTACATTACGCCCTGTAATATGACAATCACGCGGGCCTACATGTGCACCCATAACCGACGATGGAAAGAAGAACGAACATCCACGCTGTATTTCAAGGCGATCAAGTGCATCGTTTGAATCTGACGTCCATACACGGTCTGTGTGTGCAAGTACGCCGTAATCTACACGTGCACCACCTGACGAACAGCTTTCTATTTCAAGACCAGGGTGCGCCGCTTTAATACGGTCAATTAAACGATAAAGTGCCAATGTTTGCTGATGCACAGCAGGCTTGCCATCAAAATTACCTGCATGGTTAATATCGCGGTTCATGTCCCATTTAATGTACTTAATAGTTGGGTATTCAACTAAAATATCGTCAATCGCTTTATATAGGTACTCAACAACCTCAGAGCGCGTTAAATCAAGTACTAGCTGATTTCTAAAGCTTAGCTGCTCGTTATTTTCTGAGCCTAAAACCCAATCTGGATGCGCGCGGTATAAATCGCTATCAGGGTTGACCATTTCTGGTTCAAACCAAATACCAAACTCCATACCTAAGCTATTAACATGATCAATGACTGGCGATAAGCCATCTGGGTAAATTTTGTAATCTACTGTCCAATCACCTAAGCCTGCATTGTCGCCACGGCGGCCTTTAAACCAGCCATCATCAAGTACAAAACGCTCAATACCTAACGGCGCTACTTTGTCGGCTAGTTGCTTAAGCGTGTCTACGTCGTGATCAAAGTAAATACCTTCCCACGTGTTGTAATGCACAGGGCGCGCTTTTTCACGTTGCGCTTGGCTAAGTAAATTAGCTTTAACAAAACGATGGAAATTACGAGAAAGCGCACTAAAACCTTCACTTGAAAACGAGCCATAAATGCTCGGGCTTTGATACGTTTGACCTTTAGCAAGCGTAAGCTCACCAGGAAGTAATAGCTCACCCATTTGTACATAACGACGACCTTCAGCTAAAAGCTCTGCGCGTAGTTTATTGTTGCCGCTCCAACCTAAATGAAAGCCGTAACATTCGCCGTGTTGCTCGCCTGCATTTTCGTTATGCACTAATAAACCAGGAAACACATCGTGTGATGTTTTGCCTTTACGGTTTTCACGTACAAAGCTCCCAAGCACTAAATCAACAGATTGACGCTGGAATTCGTTTGACCAACGACCTTCAAAGCTCACTATTTTGCTTACGCTGTCTGGCAATTGAAATGTTGGCGCGGCGCAAAAATTAACGCTCAGTGGTGAGTCACCTAAATTAGTTAATACAGTATGTGCACTTAGTACGTCACTGTTGTTGTCAAGCGTAATGCTGTGCACGACTTCAATACCACGAAGCTTATCTACACTTACAAACTCAACAGTCGCACTTGAAGGCTGACGCACTTCTTGAAGCTCTGGCCCTACTGACCATGCGATTGAATCATTTACTAGCTCAAGCCCTGGCGCGCCAGTAAAGCCTTCGCCTAATAAAGGAGATAGAGAAATAGGCGCTTCTTCAACCACGGCACATTTTACTTCTTGACGGGTAGCAAGCTGAGTAAGCATTGTTTCTGTTGTTTGCTCAGATAGGCGTTTACCAAAGTACAGTAACGCCGGTGTTTTGCTCTGGCAGTCGAAAATAACGGTGCTGTTTACACTGTCTAATCGATAAAATGATTTAGTGTCGGCCATGATTTTCCTATCCTCTTGTTCATTGTGTGAGTTATAAATATAACGAAAATTAGTAAGCTACACTATTTACTAAATGTATCTCTTTGCTTGAGCCACAATCTATCAGATGATGACACTCAATAATAGTATATATCATACAAATTAGATTTTGATAGTCTTTACATCGCAAATAGTCAGATAAACTCACTGGAAGTACCACTGTAATAAAAGGTATTAAACTAACCTTTACTTTAAAGCTCTGTTATTGCTTTTAATATATATAAAAATCGGCCAGAGTTGCCCCATGACCGATTTTGTCAGCTTAAACTATTTACAATCTATTTTTGTACTTGTACTTGTCCTGCGTCATCAAGCGCCGGTGTTTTACCTGCCCACTGCGCATTCAAACCAAATACCACTTTATTTACTATCAATGCAAAAGCTACACATACAATCAGTGTAATTGGCATTAAGTGAATGTAATGAATGTCAGTATGTAGTGGTGAGTTTGCAAACGTAAGCATGCCGTACATTACAACACCTAAAATTACTGCTGCAATACCTGCACGTGCATCAACATTTTTAAATAATAAGCCCACTACAAAAATTGAGAATATAGGCATACTTAATAAGCCATTTAATTGCTGTAGCAAGTTAATAATACTGTCGGCTTGCTGGTAAATTGGTACAAGTACCAGTGTTAAGCTTGTTAGTAGCAATGTTACGTAACCGCTTAGCTTTACAACACTTGGCTCTTTATTAAAGTAAGCTTCGTGAATGTCACACACGTATAGTGCTGTAGCTGAATTTAATAAGCTGTTGTAAGTAGACAGCACTGCCGCTGCCATTGCCGCTGCAAACACACCGGTTAACCATGCTGGCATTACATCACCCACAATTCTACCATAAGCAGCGTCGCCAATATCGCCGTAAAGTTTAAACGAAATAATACCCGGTAATACCACAATGGCAGGGACGATTAAAAAACGAATTCCCGCTGCGGCAAATATACCTTTTTGCGCTTCTTTAACATTAGGAGCAGCCATTGCTCGTTGCGTAATTGTTTGGTTAGTACCCCAGTAATACATTTGAATAAAGATCATACCGGTTAAAAGTGTTGGCCATGGAATAGGTGAATCAGCATCGCCTATGAGTGTTAAGCGCTCCTCTGGAATACCCGTAAAGTCGTAGTCAATGGCATTTAATGCTAAAAATACCACTAAAACAGCCATACCCAGTACCAGTAAACCGTTGTAAGTATCAGACACTGCAACTGCACGTAGACCACCAAAAAACGCATAAATAGCACCTACAATGGCAAATGCGGTGGCAATATACATTAGCGGAATATCAACCTTAAACATGGTTTGCATAAACAGCGCACCTGAGTAAATTACCGCTGGCATGTAAATAAGTGCATTACCTAAAAAGAATAATCCCCCAATAACAGCGCGAATATGTTTATTGTTATAGCGCTTTTCTAAAAGCTCTGTGGTGGTAGTACAATTGTATTTGTAATAAACAGGAATGAAGACTTTAGCTAAAATAATTAAGCCAATAATCGCCGCAAGCTCCCACCAAACAAGCAAAGCCATTTGGTTACCATTCATACCTACTAGTTGGTCGGTGCTTAAGTTAGTAAGTGTTATTGAACCTGCAACAAACATCCAAGTAAGGCCACCGCCTGCTAAAAAATACTCTTTGGTTTGGCTTTGTCCGTTATTACGATTTTGGCCTCGGCATTTCCAATAAGTAAGGCCACCAATTAAAGCGGTGACAAAAACAAAAACCACCAGCTGTAAAATGTTATCTGACATGTGTGTGTCTCCTACGCGTTACGCGCAATGTCTGTGTAATAAAAAAGTGCACGCTACAACGCGTGCGCATCTCGACTTAGTTCTAACTTAATTTGCTTTAAAGGCATAAGTTCGGGACGTTGGTTGTGCAGCTTTACTAATGCATTTAACTGAAACAGTGAAATAAGCATACTGTTAAGCACACTTAGGTAACCTTGCTTGTGTAAGTTTGCAACGGTATCGCTATCTAAAGTTTGCAGTTTGTCTTCATCAACGGTGCTCAAACCTTGAATAGTTTGGGTTTCGCCTTGTTCAAACTGCAATACAATATCTATGTTTTTAATAAGCCCTAAGCGCGCTACTTCTTGGGTAAATTGATACGTTTGATAATCATTTTTTAAATCGCTCTCAAGTAGCTTTTGCTGTGAATTTAAAAATAAGCTTGGGTTACCTTTAGCATCAAATAGTGCCTCGCCTTGCTGCGTATTTACGGCTGAGCTTTGATCATCAATCGCAATAAAGTAGTCGCTGCTATTTGCTTCACGGGTCATTAAATAAAGAGGGTGAGTTTGTATACATACCGGTGTGTAAAGCGCCTGCCACTGGTGGTTATTAACCAATAAACTTTGCCCAGCACTAAAGCTTGTTAAACCCGATACGGTATAACTGCCGTTTTGCGCATTTCGTGCTAAAAATATAGGTAAGTCGCATGCAGCTTTTGCTACTTCGTTAGCTCTTAAATTAACTAAATGCTGCGTTTTTGCATATTCAATACCTGCATTAGGGTTAATTTTTAATGTTTGGTGTTCGGTGTTTACTAGTTCACTAATAGCCATAGTTACACATCCTTAAACTAGGTTAGCCGCTAACCACTGCTCAATATAAGCGCGGTGTGGCGGCAAAGTTTGCAACATCTGCTGTGTAAGCTGGCTGTTACGTTCAATTATTTGTTTGGCTTGCGCGTCTTGTGAATACAAATAAGCCTGTTTAGTAAAGTCTGGTTTGAAGCCCATACCATATAAAACGTACTGGTAGCTGGCGGCTGGGAATAACTCTAATGCGCCATGAAAATCTTGAATAAGCGGGCCACGGCTTCCCCAAAGCAGTAAATCTTCTTGCAGGGTTTGTGGAATAGTGTCCGGATGTACATGCGCTTGCCAGTAAGGTTCTGGACGCTTGGTTAGCATGTAATGGAGCTTTAAAAAGTCGATAATGCGCTGCCAGCGGTAGTCCATTTGCTCGTTAAAGCGTTTAGCTACAATAGGCATTACTTGTGTATCTGCTGGCATATGCTCTGCTACAAAGCGTGCTGAAATTTCAACAAGCATAATAGCGGTTGCTTCAAGCGGCTCTACAAACCCTGCTGACATACCCACTGCAACACAGTTTTTATGCCAAAACTTCTCACGATAGCCCGACTCAAAGCTAATTTTACGGGCAGTTAAACCGTTTGCTGCATCGCCTAAATAGTTTCGTAAGTTTTGCTCTGCTTCATCGTCTGATAAAAATTTGCTTGAATATACATGCCCTACACCACGGCGATGCGTTAAACCTATATCCCAAATCCATCCAGCGTTTTGCGCTGTTGCTATGGTATGGCTGGCTAAGGAGTCATCGTTTTCATCGTAAGGGACTTGCATCGCCAGTGCGCTGTCGTTAAATAGCACGTGGTCCATTTTTTTAAACGGTACGTTGAGCGCTTGGCCTAATAACAATGATGAAAAACCAGTACAGTCTATAAATAAATCGGCGCTTATAATGCGGGTTTGATCTTTTAGAGTAAGCTCATTTATTGCACCATCGTCATCAAGTTTTACCTGATCAACAGTATCAATAATATGCTCTACGCCAAGCTTACTTTTACAATGCTGTTTAAGCATTTCTGCAAAAGCGCCGGCATCTAAGTGATAAGCGTAATTACAGTTACCTTGATATTCACCTTGCGCTATACCTCTTGGGGCTAAGCTTGCTTCGCAAATATCATGTTGAAAATTAGTTTGCTGTGCAAAATCTTCAACATTATCTAAATAAGGGGCTAAATCTATGCGGCCGTAGCCTAGCGGTACAGTAAATGGATGGTAGTAAAAGTCGTTGTTGCCGTACGTCCAATTTACAAATTTACCACCTTGCTTAAAGGTAGCGTTACAGGCTTTAAATACATCAACTTCACGCAAACCTATTTGCTGAAGTGTGTTTTTCATAGTGGGCCAGGTACCTTCACCTACACCAATTGTTGGAATATCTGACGATTCAACCAACATCACTTTTAAGCCATCACCATTTTTACCTTGGTGATACGAAGCTATAATTGCAGCGCTCAACCATCCTGCTGTGCCGCCACCAATTACTGCGATTGTTTTTATTGCTTTATTCATAATGGACTACTCTTTGAGTATCTTTGATAACGTTTTATACAACAAATGCCCGGTAGGGCATTTGGATTTAATGTGGCTTCATTTTAGACAATTAGGTTAACTAATATACATTACTGTTAAATTAACCTAATTGGTATTAGCACTAATGTGCTGCAATGAAACAAGAGGCGAGAAGTTCGCCTCAAACATTAATTAAAACGATCCGCGAATACCAAACGCGTAACGTGAGCCATTATCTTCCACTGAATAAATTTGGTTAGCAAAACGACCTGTTTGTACTAACTCTTCCTCAGTGATATTGATGCCTTCTGCAAAAATAGTGAAGTTTTCGTTAATATCGTAGCTTGCACTAATATCCCACTGGCCGTACGTTTCTACGTTCACTGGTTCACCATTGAAGCCGTTATCAACTAAGCGTAAAAAGCCTTCACGGTTGTTAAATGCAACACGTGCTTGCCAGTTGTCTTGCTCATAAAACAATACTAAGTTTTGTGAATCGCCCAAACCTTCTAGTGCAAATGTTTGAGTTGTATCATCACCTACACTAATGTCGCTATTCACAACAGTCGCATTGGCAATAAAACCAAAGCCATTTTCAAACATGTGAGTAACACCCACTTCGAAGCCGGTTACAGTTGCAGACTCACCATTTTGAGGACGGCTTACAGTGTAAACTTCTGAGCTACCAATAAGTTCGTCATCTGTTTGGTCTGTACATGTAGTACACGCAAAATCAGGACCTGAACGGTCAGACATTTCGTATGTTTCTGCACCCGTTAACGTAACAATAAAGTCGTCAACTTCTTTACTAAATACTGCAAAGCTAAATAAGTTAGCATCGTTGTAGTACCACTCGTAAGAGATATCCCAGTTTTCTGATTGGAATGGTTTAAGTGCTGGATTACCACCACTTGCCGTTAAGTTTTGACGACGTGGCTCGTTAAAGTTTGTCGCAGGAGATAACTGAGACATAGTTGGACGAGTAATACTATCGTACGCGGCAAAACGTAAAATCATATTATCTTGTAGCTCAAGCTTAACGTTGAAAGACGGTAGTAAGTTTGAGTAGCTAGTACCTTGTTCAATATTAGTCGCAGGGCCAAATACGTTAGCAAACAATGTCGCATCTGAAGTTGGTATAACATCGCTAATAAAGCTTTGTATTGCAGCAACTTCAATATCGGTTTCTGAGTAACGAGCACCCATATTAACGGTTACTGGCATATCAGCTAAATCAAAACCAAGCGTAAAGTCCATGTATAAGCTAGTGATGTCTTCGTTAATTGTGTAACGGTTATTTTGTAGCGTTGGCTCTACTGGGAAACCTTGATCGGCTAAGTAATCAAGCATTTTATCGCCGTCGTAGCTATAAAATGTATCGATCAAACCAGGGAAGTAATTACTCGCTGTATATGCTTCAAAATCAATTTCATCAAGCGGTGCTTGTGTACCGTAACCACAAAATTGACATTGGCTACCAAATACTTGGAAGCTTGATTTTTCACGCTCTTGGCGATAAGCACCAAAGTTAATACGCTCTACTGGGCCTTTATCTGGCACGTATTCAAAATCGGCTTTTACTTCAGTGATTTCATCTTCATCAGTAAATTGGTTACCAATTTCGTTGTAGTGAAGACGCGCTAGGCTTGGATCTGGCAATGAACCATTTTCAAAGCCATCATGCTGTACGGTAGGGATGCTGCCTGTACCGTCAAAGCTATAGCTGTTAATAATACCCACTACGTTAAAACGATCATTACCTGCACGGTCGTTTTCAGCTGTTGAGCGAGATACATCAAATTTTGCTTTTAGTGACTCGTTTACTTGCCAGTCAACATTAATACCAAATGCTTTGTTGGTTACGTCACGTGAGTTACGTGTATGTGATACAAAGTCGCTTGCAGGGTCGCCACTTGGTGCACCTAAACCAACTTCTTGAGAGAAAGTTAAAAGCGTACCCGTTTCAGCATGAATTGTTGCGCTGCCTACACGGTCTGGTTCGAACCAAGATGCTAAATCACGCACTGACGAATCAACTTCAAATTTTGAAATCATGCCATCAACCGTAATCGTAACATCGTCAGATGGTGCATATTGAAGTACTAAACTTGCGTTTGTTCGTTCACGGTCTTGCTCATCAACTACTTGGTCCCAGTTACGTGGAATGTAGGCATTTTCAAACAATACACCATCAGTTGGGTTAGAGATTGTTTGGCCACCGCGCCAACCAGCCGTTAAAATTTGGTTGTTTTGAAGTTTACGTTGTTGATTAGTGATGGCAAAAAGCACACCTAGCTTGTCATCGTTAAACGTATTACTTATTAAGAATGATGTTGATGGAGATACTTCTTCAGAAAGGCTTTCGTACATACCTTTAACTGAACCTAAAATATGTAAACCACCAAAATCAAAAGGACGTGCTGTAGTTACGTTAACCGTACCACCAATGCCGCCTTCTTGAAGCGTTGCTGTATTACTTTTATAAATATCAGCACCGGTGATTTGATCTGCCGCTAATACATCAAAATTAAATTCACGACCTGCACTGTCTGTCGCAATTTGACGACCATTAACAAGTACAGTATTAAATTGTGGACCAAAACCACGAATAGTTACCGCTTGGCCTTCACCACCACTGCGGTCAATTGCTACACCTGTAATACGTTGCAGAGACTCTGCTACGTTTAAATCAGGAAATTTACCAAGATCTTCTGCTTTAATCCCGTCTGTAACAACATTAGATGCTTTTTTATCTAACATTGATGAACGTAAGCTGCTGCGGATACCCGTTACTGCGATAACTTCAACATCTTCATTTACTACTGTAGGCGTATTGCCTTCAGCGCCTTGAGCTGCAACGCTTCCGCTTGCCAATATACCAGTGATAGCAATACTGAGCGCGGTTTTCTTGTTGAACGATAACTTATTGTTAATTATCATTTTTTAAAAACTCCTGATTGTGTGTAGTCGTTGTGTCGTTGTGGTAGTGCGTATAGTTTCAAATACTATTTATATTATAAATACTTTAAACCGGCAAAAAGTGCAACCTTTTCCTTAATTATGGATAGCATTTAATTACCGTATATTTTCTTTTGATTTTCTTTTAATTAACATTAAAGAGCTGTATTCACTCAGAAAAAGCGTAAATAATAACCTGTTCGTATTTCTCTGCTGGCAATAAATTAGCCTTTGGAAAATTTTCACGATTTGGCGCATCTGGCCAATTTTGCGCTTCAAAACACAAGGCTTGCCGTGCTTTAAAAGGCGAACCAACAAAGTTTGCGGTATAAAGCTGCATGCCTGGCTGCGTACTTTTAAGGGTTAAACTAACGTTCGTGTGTGGCGAAGTTAATGTAGCCATCGTCTTTAAACTGCTGTCATCATTAAAAATATAGCAGTGATCAAAGCCATTTCCAGCTTCTAGCTGAGGATGAACGGCGCTTAAGGCCTCACCAACTTGAGCTGGCTTAGTAAAGTCAAAGCAGGTACCGAAAACTAAAGCGGCTTCATTAAGTGGAATACTAGTTGTATCAATAGGAAGGTAGTGACTGGTATTAATTTGAACAAGATGCTCATTAATTGATTCACTACTATCAAGATTAAAGTAGCAATGGTTAGTAAAGTTAACGAGCGTTTCTTTATTGGTTATCGCTTTAAAGTGCAGAGTAAGCTCGCCGTTTTTAGCGCTAATAGTTTGCCAAACCTGCAACTCACCGGGGAAACCTTGTTCGCCGTCGGGCGAGCAATAATAAAGCTCAACTTCACTTTCAGTTTGTTTAGTTACTTGCCAAAGTACTTTATTAAAACCTTTAACACCGCCATGTAGGCTATTAGGACCGTTATTTGCCTCTAGTTGATACTGCGTACCAGATAAGTTAAAACGCCCCTTTGCAATACGATTAGCGTATCGACCTACTGTAGCGCCTAAGTAAAATGGGTTTTCAAGATAGTATTGAGGATCATCGACGCTAAGCGTCATTTCTTGTTTTTTAAATTTAATGCTTTTTATTATTGCGCCAAACGGCAAAATTTCAGCTGCTAAATTCTTACCATCACTGAGCTGAATAACTTGTAAAGGCTGGTTACTGGCAATAGATGTCACACGCATACTCCAATCAAATTACCGAATTAACATTTTGTGTTATAACGGCGCAACAATATATAATATAAATAGTATATAATTGAAGCCTGCAACTCAATCTAAATACGTTAAAATTTCTCGACAAAAATTTACAGCTGCCATTATTTATTTACACGAGGCGAGTAGATTGAATATTTATCGTTTTTACCCCCTAAGCCCCACCTAATTAACCATCAAATAAAAAGTTCAATGCAATTGTAGACTTAAGCAACTCAATTAATTGGCATATGTTAAGTTTTTATTAAACCTCTCTTTTATTTGGAAAATTATCAGTCCTAGTTTGTTTAGTTGATGTCTGCACCATTTAATCCAGCTTAATCGCTGCGTGTGCACTTTGTTTTTAGTATTTATAAACATTAACTGAGAGAAGAAAGGAATTATGATCCCATTTAAACTTAATAAACTGAGCATATTAGTTGGCGCTGTATCTGGCACATTTGTATTAGCAAGCAGCCCTATACATGCAGCTCAAAGTGATAAAGTTCAGCAAGAAATGGAAGCGATCACGGTAACAGGCTACCGCTCTAACCTAGCCCGTAGTAAAGAACTCAAAAAAAATGCCATTGGCTCGCAAGACAGCATACTCGCTGAAGACATTGGCGAATTCCCTGATGCTAACTTAGCAGAGTCATTACAGCGAGTACCGGGTGTATCTATTTCGCGTGACTCAGGTGAAGGTCGTCAAATATCGCTACGTGGCTTGGGTCCTAATTTTACACGCACACGCTTAAATGGCATGGAAGCACTTTTTACAAGCGATTCAGGTATTGACCAACGTGGCGGTGCATCCCGCTCTCGAGATTTTGATTTCAGTATTTTTGCCTCAGAACTATTTAATCGCGTAGATGTGTATAAATCGTATGATGCATCATTAGATGAAGGGGGTATTGCCGGTACTGTTGATTTACATACTGCAAAACCTTTTGATAATTCTGAAGAAGGGCTACAAGGAGCTGTAAGTGTAAAAGGTATTTATAATGATAGAACAGAGCATTCAGACCCTCGCTTTGCTGGTTTGTTATCAAATACTTGGGGGAATTTTGGTGCGCTCGTATCGGTTGCTTATTCTGAAGTAGATACAATTGAAGAAGGCTATCATGTGTGGTCTTGGAAACAAGCGAGCTTTGGTGATGATAATGTTGCAGATTCAGTTGATGGCGATATCAAAAACCGCTTAGTTAACGCCACGGGCAATGACCGAGTGTTTGTATCTCGCGCTAATAACATTGCATCTTGGGCTAATACACGTAAACGTACCGGTATTACCGCTGCATTTCAGTGGCAACCTTCTGATGCAATGTCTTTTGATTTAGATATTTTATACGGGAAGCTATCTAACGATCGCATTGAAAATCAATTATCAACAGCGGGCACAAACGCATTTACTGGCGATGTGACGGCAAATCAATTACTCGTTGATGCAGCCATTGAAGGTGACGATTTAGTATACGCCTCATTTGAAGGTCTTGATTTACGTACCGAGTCAAAAGTGAGTTTTGGCGAAACTGATTTTCACCAAATATCACTCAGTGGTAATTTTGAACTAACCGATAAACTATACATGACAACCATGTTTGGTTTATCAAAATCTACTTTTGAGCAGCCTATAAACGATAAAGTTTTTAGTGAATCTGTCGATCATGCGTTTTCTGTTGATTGGCGCAATGCTAAATTTGGTCAAAATACTTACGACTTCGATATTACCGACATCGACCAGTGGGCATTAATGCGAACTGATGTCCGCGAAGATGAAATAAGCAATGAATACAACACGTATCAAGTTGATTTTAATTACGAACTTAATGATGTGCACTCATTTAAGTTTGGTCTTCAGTCTAAAAACTATCAATCAGATGGTTTTGAACGCAGAGACCGTGTTGATTGGGAAAATGACCCAAATTCACCTGAAGCTGTTTTTCAACTAACTAGTATTCCAATTTTACATGACTATGTTATTGCAGATAACCAAGCTACTTTTGAGCGTGTTGTTGCAACAGGTTTAATTTCTCGCGAGTTAGACGCCTCTCATAATCGCCCTGGTACTGTATATCAAATTGAAGAAGATACTATTGGGGTTTATGCACAGTATGTATGGAACACCGAAATAAGTAACTTCCCAATTAGAGGTAACTTAGGTTTACGTTGGTACGAAACTGAACAAACATCGAGCGGGGAAGTTAATACTGGAACAGGTTTTGAACAAATTGAATTTAGTAAAACCTATTCCGATTTACTACCAAGCTTAAATGTTGTTGCTGATATTTCTGATAATTGGTTAGTACGCTTTGGTGCAAATCGCAATATTTCTCGACCTAATTTAAATCAATTAAAGGCCGCAGGACAAGTGGGTGTTGCAGATCAATTTATTAGTGCTGGTAACCCTAACTTAGAGCGCTTTGTTGCTGATTCATTCGAAACATCATTTGAGTTTTATGGTGATTCGTCAAGCTTAGCTATTGCAGTGTTTCATAAAGATATGGAGTCATTTATTGTCCAGCAATCAGTGACTCTACCTTATGAGCAAACGGGTTACCCTCTAGAGTTTTTAGATTTTGACCCTCGCGTAAATCCGCAATCTGAGTTTACCGTTTCACAACCGATAAATGGTGATTCTACAGATGTCACTGGTTTAGAAGTTGCGTTTCAAATGGACTTTGATTTTTTACCAGAGCCTTTTAATTACTTCGGTATGCTCGGTAATGTAACCATTGCTGATGGCGAAACTATTTTATTTAACGAAGGTGAACGCATAAGCGTTACTCCTCCTGGCTTATCTGAGCTGTCTCACAATTTTACCCTTTACTATGAAACGCCGCATTGGGGCATGCGTGTATCGAGCTCTTATCGTGATGAATATATTACAGGGGAAGGCTCAGAGCAAAACATTGTTGCAGGATACGATGAAACAACGTTTGTTGATTTTAAATCGTTCATGAATATTACCGAGCAAGTAAAAATAACCTTTGAAGCAACAAATTTAACGGATGAAGCAATTCGCCAATTCCTTGATCACAGAACTCAATCTTACTCACAAAGTGGTCGTAATTTTGCGTTAGGTATGTCATATAAATTTTAGCTCTCACCTCTTAACTGGCTGCTTTTGCAGCCAGTGATTTTAAGGAAAAAAGTTATGAAAAAATACACTGTTTCATTTCTCATTAATTTATTACTGCTTTTAGTTTGCTGCCCATCAATTGCTGAAAATGACTCATTTACTTTAGGTGTTATTGCCGATTGCCAATATGCAGAACAAGCCAATAAAGGTACTCGACACTATACATCTTGCCCTCAAAAATTGAGTTCGGCAGTTGAGCAATTTAATGCTCTGCCTTTATCGGGTGTATTGCATTTAGGCGACTTTATCGACCGTGAATTTAAAAGTTTTACGCCGTTAAATACAATATCATCGTCGCTTAATACTCCCCTTTATCATGTTTTAGGAAACCATGAATTCTCGGTAGATGATAAGTTTAAAATGCGCATACCTAACACTTTAAACATGCCATCTCGCTATTACAGTTTTGAAATAAACAACTGGCTCTTTATCGCATTAGATGGCAACGATGTGAGCACTTACGCATGGCCTAAAAATAGTAAAAAACATCAACAAAATATGACCTTGTTTAACTCTCAATATAAAGGGCACGAAGATTGGAATGGCGCAATTGGTATAAAACAACTTAAGTGGTTAGAAGAAAAACTAAAAGTAGCGCAAGTAAAAGAGCAACCTGTTGTACTACTGAGTCACTTCCCTATCTTTCCTGAAAACAACCATAACCTATGGAACGCGCAAGAAGTGCTAACCCTTATTAGCCAGTATTCAACCGTTAAAGCATGGTTTAATGGTCATAACCATGTAGGTAATTACGCAAAAAAAGACGGCATTCACTTTGTAACTTTTCATGCGATGCTTGATACCGATACAACTGCATTTAGCACTCTTGAATTTTCGCCAACCCAACTTAAAATTAATGGTCAAGGGAGGCAGCCTTCAATGGTTCTTCCCATTAAATAACCGCAATAAAACGAAGATAACCTATGGCTCTATATAATAACGCGTACAAGGAGAGGATTAGCGTGACTAGGGAACTTAGTCACGCATTTTTGGCACTTATGTAGCTATGCAATTGCTCAATAGCACTTTGCATTTGGCGGCTTATATCACCTAGGCTAAACCCTGTTGCCACTTTAATTTGTTGATATGTTTCACCATGAATACGACTACGTACAATAAGGTCTCGCTGCTTATCTGTAAGCGTATTCATCGCATCTGAAATATATTCAATTCGCAAATTCATACTACATAGATCCTCAGGGCTACCTTGCGTACATAGTGGCTCATCAATATTATCGCGGGTATCGTCTAAAAAATGTTGAGTGTTTTTAAAGCGAGAACGATAATTTAAACCAATGTTAATAGCTGAACGAAGCAGATAAGCTTTCGGAAACTCTATTTTATCAATATGCTGATGCGATAACATATTACTAAATGCTTCTTGCACTAAATCTTCATGATCGCTAAGGCTTGCCCCAAAAAAATCACGGACTCTACGGTTTAGTTCACCGTTGTGCTCGGTATATAACTTTTCAAAAAATGATTCGATAATCATAAAATGACCTTAAAAACCTCTTAATTCAAAAGTAAAAACAACTGTGTTAGCAGTTGTATTTAAGAGGATTAATTTAGCATTCAATTATGCTAAGAATATGACAAACCAAGCGTTTGTCACTAAAAGGTCATTTATTAGCTAAGTTATAACTCAGCAGTAATGTGCTCGTTAAGCGCTGCTTTTTCGTCAATGCTAAGCGCTTGCTTTGATTTAGCAATAAAGTCGTACCTCACCATCACAGCTTTGCCTATTGCGCAGCATTTATCGTGTTGCCATGCTTCTTGCCTAAGTGTAAAAGAGCTAGTTCCTATATGCTCTACAGAGGTTTTTACGGTCACTTCGTGGCCATAAAATAATTCGCCTACAAACGACACTTCAACTTTGGCGATAATCAATTTCCAATCATGTGGATTTAAGTCCGGTGTAAAAAACTTAAAAATAGGTCCACGTGCGACTTCAAACCATACAGGGAGTACGGTATTGTTAATGTGTCCGAGTGCATCTGTTTCGCTAAAGCGCGGCATCACTTTTTCAATAAACATAAAAATCCAATAATAATTATATAAAGGTAAACCATGACGGACTTTATACGCGTTATTGATAACGCATTAAGCGATGAGTTTTGCGATGAATTTATTTCCACATTCGCGCAAAGCCCGCATGTAAGACAAGGGGTAACATCGGGCGGTGTCGACTTAAAGAAAAAAGACAGCCACGACCTACACTTAAATAATCACCCCGAATATGCACAACAATTAAAACATATACAACAAACGACTGCACAGCATGTTTTTAAGTATGTTGAAGAGCATATTTTTATGATGATTGGGGCATTTGGCTTAAAGGTTTATCATCCAAAAACAGGCGAAGTAGTCGATTTAACCCAAGAGAATTTTGAAGAAGTGGGTAAACCGCAATTACCCGTTTTAGTTCAGCAAATTTTTAGACTCGGTAACATTCAAGCGCAAAAATACGAAGTAAACAAAGGTGGCTACCCTTACTGGCACAGTGAAGTTTATCCGCAGCTACAGCACAATGAAGCTTTGCATCGCGTGTTGTTATTTATGTTTTACTTAAACGATGTAGAGGAAGGTGGTGAAACAGAGTTTTATTATCAAAACCGTAAAATAGCCCCTCAAAAAGGCACTATGGTAATAGCACCTGGCTACTTCACACATACTCATAGAGGCAATAAACCAGTATCAACCGATAAGTATATTTTAACCTCGTGGGTACTGTTTAACCGTGCAGAACAAATATATGGTGCGCCTAAGAGTTAGCGCACCAAAATCAGTATTATTTAACCGAGCAGTTCATCAAATAAATTAAACAACTGATCTAGCTCTTCAATGGTGTTGTAGTGCATACAACCAATGCGCACTACGCCGCCTTTATCAAGCACATCTAATTGCTTGCACAACCCTTGCGCGTAAAAATTACCATCCCACACGCAAATATGCTGCTTACCTAGAAATTCCGAAACGGCGCGTGGCTCAAGCCCTTCAAAAATTAAAGCAAAAGTAGGTGTACGCTCATTAAGGCGATCAAAATCATCAATACCAAATAACTTAATACGTGGATAATTAACTAAGCGCGTTAAAAAGTGTTCGCTAAGCGCCATTTCGTGCTGCTTAGTTTTAGCAAAAGCAACGCTTAACTTTTCGCGACGTGAGTGGCTATCGTCAAGTTCGCTAATCGCCGCAATGTAATCAACAGCTGCGATAAAACCAGCCATTGCTTCAAAGCTTTGCGTGCCGGTTTCCCAGCGACCTGGTGCTACGTCTTTAGCTGGCTCAACCTTGTAAGGCGTAAACCCGTCTAAATGTTCTTTTTTACCATAAACCATACCTAAATGCGGGCCAAAAAACTTATACGCAGAGCACGCTAAAAAGTCGCAATCAAGTGCTTGTACGTCAACAAGTTCATGCGGTGCATAGTGTACGGCATCAACATAAACAAGTGCACCTACAGCGTGAGCAAGCTCTACAATACGTTTGATATTGTTAATTGAACCTGTGGTATTTGACGCATACGTTACCGCTACAAGCTTAGTGTTGCTGTTTAATAAGCTTTCAAATTGCACCATATCTAAGCTGCAATCAGCTTCATTAATTAAAGCCGTATTAACTTTAACGCCTTTATCTTCTGCAGCTTGTTGCCACGACGATACATTCGAGAAGTGATCGGCATTGGTTACAATCATTTCATCGCCAGCCTGCCAGTCGCGTGAAATTGCACGGCTAAAACTAAACGTAAGGCTGGTCATGTTTGGACCAAACACAATTTGTTGTGAGCTAGGTGCATTAAGTAAGTCAGCGGCGGCTTGGCGCGCATTCGCCATCAACTCAACCGTTTTATCACTTGAAAAAAACGCGCCACCTAAGTTCGAATTATAATGACCTAAATAAGCTGTCATCGCAGTAAGCACCGATGTTGGTACCTGCGAGCCACCTGGTCCGTCTAAAAATATTGGCGATTTACCATCAACGTTCTGCATTAATGCTGGAAACTGCTCACGTAATTGCGTTATGTTCATGCCTAACTTCCTTAAGACGTTAATACAAAACAATCCAGGTAACCTGGTTTGCTAGCATCAATTTTGTTCATAGGTGTTGCGTTATGCCACACTTGACGGTCGTTTATTAATGCAAACATGCCGTCTTTTATTTCCATTTTAAAACAAGGCTCAGCTTGCTTGTTTTCGTACACAAGCAGTTCGCCGCCTTCTAAGTTCTCGTGAGAAACACCGCATATACATACATGGTCAAAACCATCTTGATGCACGCCTTCTGGCGCTGCAGGTGTATCGCTATCGATGGCAAGCATACGGAACTGATGAATTTCAATATTACGCTGCTCATCAATACCGGTAAGTTGGCGAAACTCATTTACAATGCTTTTCATGCCCTCTGACTCAAGTAAACTTTGCTCTAAATTTTCGTAAGTACGCTCTACATTACCTTGAAAAGTATTAATTGAATCATCTTGAACAAATGCTTTGGCTTGCTGTAGCTTTATTTCACCATTTTGCATTTTTACTACTGAATAACGACGTTTACGAAAGGCACCATCTGCATAAAGGTTTGCAGGAAGGTTATCAAAAGAAGGTTTAACCAAATCAATATTTGCTTGGTTAACAAAACGTAGTTGCAATAAATTCTGGTTGTTTAATGCTGTCATAAAATCTCGCCTAAAATAATGAGAATATTGATAAGGATTTTAATGCATTTTGATAGGAATTTTTGCGCGATTAATTACTTTAAAAGCAATTTAAGACTAGAGTTAATACAATAATACAAAAAAAGAAGCATGAACTATCTAATATTTGTTTTAACCAATAAAAAACCCGCCGAAGCGGGTTTTTAAACAAACTCTAAAAGTTATACAGCTTGTTGAATAATCACGTTGTCTGCTTTTTTAGTGTAAGCAGGCATACGGTGGAAGTTTAAGTAACGGTAAGTATCTGCAGCCGTTGCATTAATCTTCGCTGCGTATTCTTGGTACTCAGCTGGAGTAGGTAGTTTACCTAAAATAGCCGCTACTGCAGCAAGTTCTGCTGAAGCTAAGAATACGTTCGCGCCATTACCTAAACGGTTAGGGAAGTTACGTGTAGAGGTAGACACAACCGTTGCTTTGTCTGCAACGCGTGCTTGGTTACCCATACATAGTGAACAACCTGGAGTTTCGATACGTGCACCTACACGACCAAAGATACCGTAGTAACCTTCGTCTGTAAGCTGATCTTTATCCATCTTAGTTGGCGGGGCAACCCAAAGCTGAGTTGGGATACGACCTTTAAAGCCATCTAGTAACTTACCTGCTGCGCGGAAGTGACCGATGTTAGTCATACAAGAACCGATGAATACTTCGTCGATTTTCTCGCCAGTAACATCAGATAATAAACGTGCATCATCTGGGTCATTTGGAGCACAAAGGATTGGCTCTTTAATATCTGCTAAATCGATTTCAAGTACATGTTTGTACTCTGCATCAGCGTCAGCTTCCATTAGTTCTGGGTTAGCTAACCAATCTTGCATTGCAGTAATACGACGCTCAATAGTACGTACATCGCCGTAACCTTCAGAGATCATCCATTTAAGCATAACAATGTTTGATTCTAGGTATTCTGCGATAGACTCTTTAGAAAGTTTAACCGCACAACCTGCTGCAGAACGCTCTGCAGATGCATCTGATAGTTCGAACGCTTGCTCAACAGTTAGGTGTTCAACGCCTTCAATTTCTAGTACACGACCAGAGAATTCGTTAATTTTACCTTTTTTCTCAACTGTTAATAAACCTTCTTTAATACCGAAGTAAGGGATTGCATGTACAAGGTCACGTAAAGTGATACCTGGTTGCATTTCACCTTTAAAGCGAACCAAAATTGACTCAGGCATATCAAGAGGCATAACACCTGTAGCTGCTGCGAATGCTACTGCACCCGAACCTGCTGGGAATGAAATACCTAATGGGAAACGTGTATGTGAATCACCACCAGTACCTACAGTATCTGGTAATAACATACGGTTTAACCATGAGTGAATTACACCATCACCTGGGCGAAGTGACACACCGCCACGGTTCATGATGAAATCAGGAAGCGTATGGTGAGTGTTTACATCGATTGGTTTAGGGTAAGCCGACGTATGACAGAAAGACTGCATTGTTAAATCTGCAGAAAAACCTAAACATGCTAAGTCTTTAAGTTCGTCACGTGTCATAGGACCTGTTGTATCTTGCGAGCCAACAGTTGTCATTTTAGGTTCACAGTATTGGCCTGGGCGAATACCTGGAACGTTACACGCTTTACCAACCATTTTTTGCGCTAGTGTGAAGCCTTTTTCAGAAACTTCTGTCACTGTTGGTACTTTAAATACATCAGTTGGACCTAGGCCAAGTGATGTACGTGCTTTATCAGTTAAACCACGACCAATGATAAGTGGTATACGACCACCAGCACGAACTTCATCTAAAATTACATCAGATTTAAGTTCAAAAGTTGAGATTACTTTGTCAGTACCGTGGCTCTTAACAACACCTTCGTACGGGTAAATATCGATTTGCTCACCCATGTTAAGCTCATCAACATTTAATTCGATTGGTAATGCACCTGAATCTTCCATTGTATTGAAGAAGATTGGAGCAATTTTATTACCTAGACATACACCGCCAACACGCTTGTTTGGTACGAATGGGATATCATCGCCCATGAACCAAAGTACGGAGTTAGTTGCAGACTTACGAGAAGAACCAGTACCAACAACATCACCTACATATGCAAGTGGTAAGCCTTTAGTTTTTAATTCTTCAAGCTGAGAGATTGGACCTACTTCGCCTGGCTTGTCTGGTGTAATTCCATCACGTTCAATTTTTAGCATTGCTAAAGCATGAAGTGGGATATCTGGACGAGACCATGCATCAGGTGCTGGTGATAAGTCATCAGTATTTGTCTCGCCAGTTACTTTAAATACAGTAACTGAGATCTTTTCAGCAACAGCTGGCTTATTAGTAAACCATTCTGCATTTGCCCAAGACTCAATAATTTGCTTAGCGAATGTGTTACCCGCTTTTGCTTTTTCTTCAACATCGTAGAACGCATCAAACATAAGTAATGTATTTGAAAGGCCTTTAACTACGATTGGTGCAAGTGTTTCGTCATCAAGTAGGTCAATCATTGGCGCGATATTGTAACCGCCCAGCATTGTACCTAATAATTCTGCCGCTTTTTCTTTAGAAACAAGTGGAGAATTAGCTTCACCTTTAGCTACAGCTGCTAAAAATCCCGCTTTAATATAAGCAGCATCATCAACACCAGCTGGTATACGCTGAATGAACAAATCTAAAATGAATTCTTCTTCACCTGCAGGTGGATTTTTTATTAATTCAATAAGATCAGCAGTTTGCTGAGCATCTAATGGCGCTGGTACGATACCTAACGCGGCACGTTCTTCTACGTGTTTACGATATTCTTGTAGCACAATATTGCCCTCTTGGTGACGTGAAAGTATCCGGTAGCGCTTTGGGCGCAAATAAGTTACCCAATACTTATAGTATTCTAACGCGTAATTATAAAGCTTTTATGGATAGATGAAAATCCATCCAGTTGCGCAACTGATTATACCGATTATAAATACTATGAATAGTGGTTGTGGTAAAAACTATTTTCATGAATACTTGTTAAGTAAGAATCATTACCATTAACTAGTATTAATTTATTACAGGCATAAAAAAACCCAGCACTTGGCTGGGTTTTTATTACAAACTATTTAATTAACGTAAAACTTTAACGTTTTTGATAGTTTTGATATGCGCTTCTACACGACGGTTTTCTGCGTTTGCAGCTTTAGTGTTTGCATCATTTTTAAGACGCTCTTCACCTAAACCAACTGTAGTAATACGATCTTCAGCAATACCATCAGCAACAAGTTGCTTAGCTACAGCATCAGCACGTTTTTTAGATAACCATTTGTTGTAAGTTGCTTTACCTACAGCAGAAGTGTGACCTTCTAATAGTACTGTTGTATCTGGGTACTCTTTTAAGAATGCAGATACTTTTTCAATATCATTTAAGTATTGAGTAGATACTGCAGAAGCATTGTTAGGGAAAGTCACTAATAAGCTTACTGTTACTTCTTTATCTTCATATAAAGTACAACCAGTACCATCTACAGCATCAGTCATAGGTGTGTTAGGACACTTATCATCTGTATCAGCAATATTATCGTTATCGCTGTCTGCAGGGGCTACAGCTACTTCAACAACTTCAGGAGCAGGTTTAACTTGCTCAACCGGTGCAGAGTTTTGGCCAAATAAGTAGTTAATACCAATTTTAGCGCCAACATCTGTATAACCACGGTCAAGACCTTGATATACAGCTGTTTCAGCATTTACAAATAAGCCATCTGTAATGAAATGCTGGTAACCAACACCTGCATTTAAGAATGTGTTGTCATCAACTACGTCAATTTCCTTAATACCGAAAAGACCATAGAAAGGACCGCCGTCTAAATGGTAAAGAGCATCAATACCGTAACGCTCGCCATCAATATTGTTACGGTTGCCAGCAACTTTATCAAAAGCATTAAAATCCATGTCTGCATATTCAAGACGTGCGCTCCAGTAATCACTGAAACGGTAACCAGCTTCAACACCCCAGCCAGTTGATTCGTTTACGTCAAGACCGGCTTGATCACGCATGTTTTTCCAAGATGCGTCATAGTAGTCACCAAATGCGCCAATGTAGAAACCTTCTTCTTTATCAGCAGCGAATGTAGATGCGCTAGTTGCAGCCAACGCGATTGCAATTGTAAGTGTTTTTAATTTCATTGTTTTCTTCCCATTTGAACAATTTTAAATTGTAGCTAATCGATACTAGCTCAATCAGTTTTATATAGACTAACTGAGCCTTTGTTAATCAATACTTAACGAAAAATAAAGTTTATAACTTTTTTTCTATGCCTTGTCACAACACACATCCACTTACTATAGGCGAAATTAAAACTTTATTGAAAAATAAATATAGTAGTTTTTGTAAATTAGTACTTAGCAAGGAATGTAAGAGCAATTAAATTGAATGCACTTATAAATGCAAAGAAATATTGCTTGCTTTATATTGTGCGCATAATACCACCAGAATTAGCATTCCCCTAGGTATATGCGCATGTTTGATTAAAAAATGACTCTTTTTAATCATGCGGTTATATTTAAAGTTAAGTATTAAGTACCACAAAAAGTCTGGTAGTCATTATCATTAGTCGGTGGAGAGCAAAATTCTGATAATTCTTCACCGTTAGAGTATGGATTGCCGGCTATTTTTATAAAGCGCTGTAGTAACTCGCTAGATCCTGTAGCGTTATATTGTGCAATTATTTCTTCGATCACATGATTTCGCGGTATAACACGAGGATTTGCAGCTCTCATTACTTCATAACTATTATCGTCAGTTAAGCTTACCCACTTAGCTCTCCATTCAATTAGCGACTCAGGTACGCTTTTTTCTCCTTTTAAGGATTCAGTAAGCGCATCAAAGGCATTGGTGTAGTCGAGCTGATTATCTTTTAATAGCGTTAACAACTCTGCTATTAACTCGCCACTACTATCGCTAGATTCATTTAAACCCAGTTTTTGTGCCCACATAGCCGTAAACTCAGTATTAAACTGCTCAGCAAAACTATTAATAAATGGCGTCATTAATGAAACCGCTTGCTCGTCATCATCGCTAATAAGTGGTATTAAACTCTCAGCTAAGCGTGCGCAGTTCCAGTTAGCTATATTAGGTTGATTACCAAATGCATACCGACCTTGTTTGTCGATAGAGCTAAATACGGTATCAAAGTCGAAGCTATTCATCATGGCACACGGGCCGTAATCAATGGTTTCTCCGTTTACTAGCGTATTATCGGTATTCATTACTCCATGAATAAAGCCAACACGCATCCAGCTCACAACTAGCTTAACTTGGTTTTTAATCACAGCGCCTAAAAATGCTAAATAGCGCTGCGATCCTGTATCCGTTATTTCTGGGTAGTGTCGCTCTATAGCTAAATCGGCTAAATTTTTAAGCCCTTCAACATCGCCTTGCGTTGCTAAATATTGAAACGAGCCAACACGAATATGGCTCGTTGCTAAACGAGTAACTATAGCACCTGCTTGTGGCGGATTACGATAAACCGTTTCGCCACTACCAACAACCGCTAAGAAGCGTGTGGTTTTAATGCCTAGTGCATGCATTGCCTCGCTCATTACGTATTCACGAATAGCAGGACCAAGAGCACAACGCCCATCCCCCCCTCTTGAGTAAGGAGTAGCACCAGAGCCTTTTAATTGAATATCCCACAACTGGTTTTTATCATCATTAATAGCGCCCAATAAATGCGCTCGCCCATCGCCTAAACGTGGTGAAAAATGTCCAAATTGGTGCCCAGAGTAACCAAGTGCTACCGCAGGAATCGCCTGTTTTTCATTACCGCTAAAAGTGCTGGCACGCAAATCAACCGCAACGTTAATATTAAACTCTTTTGCTAAGCTCTCATTCCACAGTAATAACTGAGGAGAGGCGACACTTGCAGGGAAATCTTCTATTGCGAAGTTTTCCGCAATATCTGTGTATCTTGGCACTAATCTCATGGTAATTCCTATTATTGCTGATTTATACCAACACGGTTGTCACCTACGCCATAAGCAACAATTAAGCTTAACTCTTGCATACTTAAGCCGCTTTGCTTTTGCATTTCGTTAAAAAAAGCTTGGGCTGCATTTAGTGACTTTTTAGTTTGTAAGCCGCCGTCTATAATTTTATGGGCACGCAAATAATTCTCTACATCGCGTGATAGTAAAAATGTATCTTTACCAAGTGCTCGCAACGCGTAAGGCCCTGTATTTCCGCCTAAACGCGAACCATGTTTTTTTAAATACGCCCACAAACCAATAATATCGTCTGTTGGCCAATTAGCGATAAACTGACTAAAACTGCCATGTTCCCCTGCTATTTCGTGGATCATGTAAGCATTTTCGGTAATTGTTTTTACTTTTTTATAGTTACGAACAATGCGCTCATCCGTTGCTTTTTGTTCCAGCATATCGGGTGGCATCATTAATAACTTATCAACGCTAAAATCCCAAAAAACCTCTCTAAAGCCTGCCCACTTATTATTTATGACTGACCAATAAAAGCCGCTTTGAAATACTTTTCGAGTAAATTCTTCAAGCCAATCGTCGTCACTTAACGTGCTTAGTTGTTTTTTAGATAGCGGTTTTGCAAGTAATAACTTAAGCATTTTTTCAGAGCCTTTTCGCTCTACCGCTCGCTTATAAATATCGCTAAATTTTTCCATACTAATTAAATACCTCACTACTTATATTGCTAGTGTACGAGAAAAGCACCTAATACGTAACCACCCCTCTTTTCGATGAATTAATCTGTATTTAGTCGCTTGACACCTAGACGGCTAAAATGCTTTAATCGCCGTAATTACCCTATTTAAATTGCACAGGTTTGTAAGTTTTACCCTACAAACAGGTGCAAAGGGCTAGAAGAGGTGCGTTATTCAGGTAGCGTATGTTAGGAGCGCAAACTCCAGTAAGCATACGTGAGGGGAATTAACGCCGAGAAGTAACCACTTTTGCGAGGTGTTTATTTCGGGCGACTAGGTTGAACCCTAGCGACTGTCACCAATAGCTGCTTATAAAAAGCAGCTTGTTAGTTTGGTGGAGAGCTTCTGGTCTTAAATATTAAGGCCGTGCGCCCTATTATTTTAAGCCCATTCGCTCTTCGAATTATTAGTTCGAACGACGTTAATGCGGCTCCTTCCATAAAGCTTTTTAACTCTTCGAATAATACCAATTGCATTAAATTAGTTATCGCTAAAATGATCACGTTTTTAATAAAATTGGTACAAATTATAAGTTCGTGAGAGATGATCAACAACTTCAATTTAAACGACTACTCACTGTGGACCGCGCTCGTTACGCCATTTGATCAACACGGCGATGTTGACTACAACACGTTAACTAAGCTGGTTAGTGATCAAGAAGCGGCACATAACGGTATTTTGCTACTTGGCAGTACGGGCGAAGGTTTAGCACTAACGCTAAAAGAACAACAAGCCATTGTTGAGCACGTATGCCAGCTAAAACCAACAGTACCACTCATGGTAGCTGTGGGCGGTAGTAACTTAAAGCAACAAATTGAGTGGGTTAACTACTGTAATACACTCCCAATTCATAGCTTTTTACTTGGCTCACCGCTTTATGCAAAGCCTGGCGCTGTAGGTCAAACTCATTGGTTTGAAAGCCTACTAAATGCAAGCGCTCACCCATGTATGCTTTATAACGTACCAGGTCGAAGCGCTGTTAGCATCCCAGCGGCAACAATTCAAAACTTACAAAACAATAAAAACTTATGGGCGTTAAAAGAAGCGAGCGGTAGTATTGCTCAGTTTGAAGCTTACCGCCAAGCGGCGCCTAATTTAGCTATTTTTAGTGGCGACGATGCGCTAATGCCTTATTTTGCTCAAGCTGGCGCAAGAGGTTTGGTGTCGGTAGCTGCAAACGCATGGCCTGAACAAACTCACGAGTTTGTTAAGCGCAGTTTAAGTGGTCAACACCCTAATTTATTTGCCCAGTGGTCAAGCGCTATTAATAGCCTATTTGCTGTCGCAAACCCTATTCCCGTAAAGGTACTGATGCATTTGCAAGGCCGCTTAAGCAGCCCGCAACTTCGTCCACCTTTAACACATCTTGAGTTAACTCAAACCGATTGCATCACAACTGCAAACAACACCATTTTATCTTGGCATTAAATACAGGTTTTTATAATGAGCTGGTTAGAACTATTAAATAATTTAGAATCGGGCGCAGTACGCGCAGCATCACAAAACGAAAGCGGCCAATGGCAAGCTAACGTAGAAGTAAAGCAAGGCATTTTAGAAGCCTTTAAAAATGGCACTAATACTGAGTTTGCAGGCGGCTTTGTTGATAAACATAACCTAGCTCCGCAAGAATTTAGTACTGATGATGGCGTTCGTATGGTACCAGGTGGCTCAAGTGTTCGCCGTGGTGCTTATGTTGCTAAAGGCACGATTATTATGCCACCAGCGTATGTAAACATTGGTGCATATATCGACGAAGGCACAATGGTAGATAGCCACGCATTGGTGGGTTCTTGTGCACAAGTAGGTAAAAACGTACATTTAAGCGCTGCAGTTCAGCTTGGTGGCGTGCTTGAGCCAATTGGTGCAAGCCCAGTAGTGGTTGAAGATGACGCATTTATTGGTGCAGGCTGTGTTATTGTTGAAGGCGTAGTCATTAAAAAAGGCGCAGTACTTGCCCCTGGCGTGCGTTTATCAGCAACTATTCCAGTATACGACTGCGTAAACGAGCGCCAACTTGATAAAGGCGAGCCAATCCCAGAGTACGCGATTGTAATACCGGGCTCTCGCCCTGCGTCAAACGAATGGGCGCGCGAGCAAGGCCTAAGCATGTCGTGTGCGTTAATAGTTAAATACCGCGACGAGAAAAGCGATGCATCGTTATTGCTTGAAGAGGTTTTACGATAATGAGCTTTTTGAGCACGCATATCAAAACCGCTGTAAATACTATTACACAACAAATTGATACACCTTTTTTTGTTTACGATTTAGATCAACTAAACACGCATCTTGCGCGTTTAGTTGCGCAAACCGATGTAAAACTGTGGTACGCGGTAAAAGCAAACCCACTGTCTAAAATTATTCAAAGCTTAGACAGTGCTGGCTTTAATTTTGACGTAGCAAGTAAAGGTGAGCTTGAGCAAGTACTAGCACAAGGTATTAGCTCGCAGCGCGTGCTCAACACAGGGCCCGCAAAAAGCCCTAAACAAATAAAACACTTTATTGAGCGCGGCGTGCGTATATTCGTAGCAGAAAGCCTCAATCAAGTACGTTGGTTAAACCAACAAGCACAACTACAAAACACGCAGTTACAAGTATTACTGCGTGTACAATTACGCTGGCCTGAAGGTGAAAAAAACCCACTGGGCGGCGACAGCCTTACGCCATTTGGTTTGGGCTGTGATGAGTGGCAAGCACTCAATGTAGCTGACTACCCTGCGCTTAAATTTGACGGCCTGCATATTTTTCAGTGGGGCAACATGCTTAGCACGCAAAAACTAAGCGACTTGTGGTCACAAATGATTGCACCTCTTAGCCAACTTGCCAGCGATTTAAATATTAGCCTTAAGATTCTCGATTTAGGCGGCGGCTTAGGTATTCCTTATACACAAAACGAAGCAACACTTGATTGGGATGACTTAATTGCTGCGCTCGCTAAAATTAAAAATGATGCGGGTGTAGAAGAATTATGGATGGAACTTGGTCGCTATGCCGTTGGCGAATGCGGTCATTACGCAAACCCAGTAGTAGAGCGCAAACAAAACTACAATCAAGAACAAGTAATTTTAAGCGGCGGTATAAATCACTTATTACGCCCTGCTGTTACCAGCCAAGACTTTCCTGCTGCATTACTGCGTGAATCCAGTGCTAAAACTCAAGCGGTCACTTTATACGGCCCACTTTGTACAGCGCTTGATTGCTTGGGTGAACATAACTTACCAAGCGATTTAAATGAGCACGACTGGCTAGTGTTTAGCCAATGCGGTGCTTACGGCTTTACCGAAAGTATGCCGTATTTTTTATGCCATGAGCTAGCTGCTGAGTACACCTTGCAAAACGGTACACTTACCTGTGTTCGCCAAGCCGAAAATGCCAGCCATTATTTAAGGTAACAAGTATGAGTAATACAACACACATTAGCCAAGAGAACATTGTAGTAGGGGAAGTTGCAAACGGCTTACCGCTTACAATTCCTGTGTATCGTTTAAAAGGCGATGGCACAGGGCCAAGTGTTTACATTCAGGCCAATATGCATGGCGCTGAAGTGCAAGGTAACGCAGTTATTTTTCAGCTGCTTGAGCAATTAAAACACCTTAACCTTAGTGGCGATATTACCCTTGTACCTTATGCAAATCCGATTGGTTGTAATCAAAAATCTGGCGAGTTTACCCTTGGCAGGTTCGATCCGATTACGGGCACTAATTGGAATCGCATGTATCACTACAATAAAAATTTAGTGGCACAGTTTGCACAAAATCATACTCAGTATGACGACGCTACATTAAAAAGTAACTTCAAACAGGCACTTATTGACGAAGTAGACAGCAAGCTTAACGGCCCGGCTTATTTACTTAATACGGGTAAACGCATTGCGCTTAACTTACAAAAGCTCGCTCATCAGGCTGATATAGTACTCGATTTACACACAGGCCCTATTTCAAGCAAGCATCTGTACTGCCCAAGCTATGCAACCGACAGCGCACGTTACTTTAATATTGAACATGTATTGCTTATTCCTAGTGATTTTGACGGCGCTATGGATGAAGCTAACTTTTGCCCATGGTGGCATTTAAGTGATGCACTTAGCGGACAAGGTCGCGAATTATCAATACCTGTAGAAGCATTTACTGTAGAGCTAGGCAGCCAAGAAAAAATAGACTTAAAAGAAGCATTAAACGATGCAAACAGCATTTTAAGTTACTTAAATCACAAAGGCGTATTACAAAACGCACCGCATACGCCAGCTAATATCACTCGTTATGCATGTAATTTAGATGACTACTTTGCCTATTATGCCCCTATTGGCGGCATGGTTGAATACTTAGCCCCACTTGGCGGGCACATTAAAGCTGGTGAGCCTATTGCCAATATTTTACGCATGGAGCGCTACTTAAGTGAGCAACCACTGCAAACACTTACTCTTGATTGCGATGCAATTGCTATTTTGCACTTTGCCTCAGCGAGTGTTAATCAAGGTACCGAGCTTTATAAGTTTTTTACTAACATATTTGAGCTTTAGCTCACCCTTCTCATTGCGTGAGAGTAATACCAATTGCATTAAATTAGTGATCTATTATAGCGATAAGAAAATAGCTTAATAACAAGGCTAAAATTATGGTACATAGTTGTTCTATATAAATAATTTTTAACGTAGTTAGTGAGTTATTTAATACGCTAGAATGATCATGTTTTTAATAAAATTGGTATAAATTAACTAAAAAAGTTAATTTGCATTAGAAAAGCGGCTTAGGCCGCTTTTCTTTTGATCTATACTTACTTTGTATACGTATAAAACTTGTTATAAATGCAAATTCAGTAAAAGTTCACCGTTACATATGTAAAAAGACGTTATAATTAAATTAACGCATACAACAACCCAAACTCACAAGGAATTACAATGAGCTGGCGCCACTGGATAACTCTTTCTGCTTTAATTAGTACCGCTACCTTCGCACAAGAAGAAGTTGCTACAAACGAGCAAGATAACGACATCGAGCTTGTAAAACAGTGTATTTTAAATGAGGTAATTGGCGGGGATGGTAAACAGACATTAGACGACCTTCGTAAAAAGTGTTCAGCTCTTGAAGAAAATAAACAACTTACCGCGCTTGATAAACGCCAAGCTCGTGAAGAAGTAGGTAAAAAAAATAGAAATGTAATTACGCCACATAAGCGTAACTATATTTTACCGCTTTCGTACGTATCACACCCAAACGATCGCCCTTTTGATGGTTTTGATGCACTAACAGATGATAACGACGGCGAACCGCTCGACAACCTAGAAGCAAAATATCAGCTATCGATAAAAGTGCCTCTTTACGATGATTTTTCGGATAAAGACCAAGCCATATTTTTTGGCTTTACACTGCAATCATATTGGCAAATTTATAACTCAGAAATTTCTTCTCCATTTCGTGAAACAAACTACGAACCAGAGATATTTTGGATAAATTACCTCGACCCAGAAAACGTATTATGGGGCGACGAAATGGCAATCGCATTAGGTATTTCGCATCAATCAAATGGTCGAAGCCAACCAAACTCACGTTCGTGGAACCGTATTTATGCAGACTTTATCTGGGAAAACAGAGGCTTTGTTTTTAGCTTTAAACCTTGGTACCGAATAGCTGAGGACGAAAAAGAAGATATTTTAGAAGCCAATGGCGACGACAACCCAGACATATATAAATACATGGGTTACTTTGAGTTTAGCGGCGCGTATCGTTTTCATGACCATGAATTTAGCTTTATGACACGTAACAATTTAAATTCAGATAATCGTGGTGCAATTCAACTCGACTGGTCGTTTCCTTTATGGGGTCGCGTTCGTGGTTATGCACAATACTTTAACGGTTATGGCGAAAGCTTAATTGATTACAATGCGGATGTAGAACGTATTGGTGTCGGTATATTATTAACCGATCTGCTGTGATACTTTTCTAAGTTTTACGCACAAAAAAGCCAAGCATTGCTTGGCTTTTTTGTGTTTAGAACAGCTAAACAGTTATTTTTTTACTACAAACTGCCCTTCAAATTCTGCAACCACGTTATCACCATCGTAAATAGTTACAGGCACTACGTAACTTGCTTTACCGTCGGTTTCTAAATCGCTTAACTTGCCCTTACAGGTTTGTATATCAACACAACCACGTGGGTCGGTAGTAAGCGGTTTTAAGTACTTAATGTTAGCATCGGCTAATACAATATTACCTTCAAGCCCAGCTTCTTTAAGTGCTAAGTACGTAGCGCCCCAACCTGTTAGCGTGGCCAAGCTATAAATAGAACCTGCAAACATAGTGTTATGTAGGTTTAAATTAGCGTCTAGGTCGGCGCTGGTTGTAAATTGCCAATCGGTATAGCTTTCTACCTTAATACCCATCGCGTCACTAATTGGAATAGACTCACGCCACGTATTTTGTAGTACTTGCGTCCAATTAGGGTGACGAAACCAACCTGGCTCAGACGGTTTTTGCTTTACCATTTTAAAGTGTTGAACATCGCCATACGCTAAGTGCGCTTTTTCTTTTAATTCGTAACCGTGGCGTTTATAAAATTCAAGCGCTCGTTCGCGTGCAAACAATACAAGCTCACCTGCGTTTTGAACCCATGCAATTTTTTCAAGCTCGTGCAGTAAGCGACTACCAATATGCTGGTTACGATTACCCTCTGCAACCGCCATATAGCGCACTTGTGCTTGCTCATGATTGTTAAAGTGCAAACGTGCTACACCTAGTACTTCGCCTTCTTTATTTTTTATAAAGCGGTGCTCAGAGTCTTGTTCCATATCGTCTTGTTCAGAGCCACGTGGCTCGCCCCAAGGCGCGCGTAATACCTGCCAACGCAATTGGTAATACGCTTGCCAATCTTCGCTACTTTGTGGGGTGCTTACCTGAAACATACATACTCCTGTTGTTATATAAGCCGTAAATAAAAGTCAAAAAAGGCTACGGCGCTATACTAATAGTATTGATTATCTACCAAACTAAAAAGCTTAAATAATTAAGTCCGTTGGTATTATTTATGGCAAATACCATACTCCATCTTAAAAAAACTGCAAATACGACTTTGGTGATGGCTGTAAAATAACGTAAAAAATAATGGCAAAGGCCATTGCGCTTTAACGTTGCTAGTTTATGCTGAGAATATGACTGAAAAAATCAATTATATAAATTCACTGACGGGTTTGCTGGGCGATCAATTTATTGAAAATAGCCACAGCGTTGGTCAGTTAATCTATTGGCATAAATACAGTGGCGATCACATTCAAGTACGTGAGCACGAGCAGTTACGCTGGTTACTTATTAACGACACTCTTCAGTCTGTTATTGATTTAAATAACCCGGATTTATTACTTTTTCCGCATTTATTATGCCTAGGTAAGCATTGGCAGGCTCTTAAGCCGCCACAAAAAGTGTTAGAACTTGGCCTTGGCGGCGGTGCTATTCGTAATTATTTACAACACAAATACCCTAAAGCACAAATAACATCGGTTGAAAAAAACGCCGATATTATTGATTGCTATACCCAATTTTTTTCGTCAAATAAAAATGAGCAACTGCTTTGCGCCGATGCGCAACAGATTTTAAAAAGTGCGCAAAATATTGATTGGATTATTTTAGATTTGTTTAGCCAGATAGATGCACCTCGATTTTTATTTGAAGAGGCATTTTATAAAAAAATTTACTCGGCTTTAAATAACAATGGTGTGCTATTTATTAACTTTTTATCGCAGCATGAGTCGCAATTAAAGCAACTTCAACAGCTATTACTCGATGTATTTGGTTGTAACATTAGCCCGCAAAAAATTACGGGCTATGTAAATCATATTGTCGTGGTTACTAAAAAAGTTTAAACAGATAAGTTAAACGTCACGGGCCCATCGTTACACAAGCTTACTTGCATATCGGCACCAAACTCACCGGTGGCTATTGTAAGCCCCAACTCTTTAGCTTGAGCAACAAAGTACTCGTAAAGCTCATTAGCTTGGCTTGGCGTTGCCGCAGATGAAAAGCTAGGGCGCATACCCTTTTTAGTATCAGCCGCTAGCGTAAATTGCGAAACCACCAGTAACTCACCTTTAATATCTTTAAGGCTTAAGTTCATTTTGTCGTTTTCGTCAGTAAAAATACGATAATTACTTACCTTGTGTAAAAGCTTATCGGCCGTTTGCGTATCGTCGTACTTTTCAACGCCCAGCAACAACAATATACCTTGGCTAATTTCACCTACTACTTGGTTGTTAATTTCTACTTTGGCATGCTTTACGCGTTGTATTAAACCTTGCATTTAAACTGTGTCCTTTACTGCTGGTTCATCATCTTCTAGTTCAAGTTCTGGTGTTTCTGGAATATCATTTGGGCTAATACACGCAGTAAATTCAGCGCCAAGCAAAACAACGACCCACGACAAATACACCCATACAAACAAAATAGGAATGGTTGCTACTGCGCCGTAAATAACTTCGTACGAAGGAAAATGGCTAATATAAAGTGCAAACCCTTTTTTAGTCAGCTCAAATAAAAGTGCCGCAAAAAAAGCGCCAGGTATTGCCGCTCTGAACGATACACGCGTATTAGGCACTAAGGTGTAGAGCATAATAAAGCCCACCATCGAAATTCCATACGGCAATAACTTTAACAAAAACCCGCTAAACCCAGGAATACCCTGATCAGCAAACGACACCAAAGATACAATATAAGAGGTAACACCAATACTCGCGCCGAGTAATACAGGCCCTAAGCTCAAAACCATCCAGTACACAGCAAATGAGATCATCATTGGGCGTTTTTTCTTAATTCGCCAAATTCGATTTAGTGTGGCATCTACATTACGTATTAACAGCAAGGCTATTGCAGCTAAAAAGCCAATACCTACCGCCGTCATTTGATTAGCGTTACCGGCAAAGGAGCTAATGTGCTCTCTAATAACATCGGTAGAGGTAGGGACAAAGTTGGTAAACAAAAAGCTCTCAATTTCCATGCGAGTAGATTCAAAGCCCGGAAAAGCTGAAAATATAGCAACACCCACCGCAATTAATGGCACTAAAGAAAGAAGGGTTACGTAAGCAAGGTAACCTGCATTAACCGTTATTTGATCGTCTATACAACGATTAAAATACTGCATCCACCAACCAGGCTGCTGGCGTATAAAGGAGTTAACTTGCTGTTTGTAATGTGAGAGCTTATCATTCATACAATTGACTTGTGCTTATATAGTTTTGATTATAATAACAATCAGCGCCATAATTTACAGCACTAACGCTCGTAAACAGGAATTCAAATGAAAAAACAAACATTACTCAGTGTTTCAATGCTTGTAGTAACACTTACTTTAACTGGCTGCCAATCAGCTTATTATTCTGCGATGGAAAAAGTGGGTGTTCACAAACGCGATATTCTAATTGACCGCGTAGAAGAAACCAAAGACTCGCAGCAAGAGTCACAAGAAGAATTTAAATCGGCACTAGAGCGCTTAACTACTCTAATTGATTTTAATGGTGGCGAACTACAAGACACTTATAATCAGTTAAACGACGATTACGAGTCGAGCTTAAAAGCCGCTAACGAAGTGTCAACTAACATCAATAAAGTAGAAGACGTGGCAGAAGCGCTATTTGATGAGTGGAGCGATGAGCTAGAGCAATACAAGAGCGCATCACTTAAGCGTGAAAGCAGCAAAAAGCTAACCGCGACTAAGCGTCAATTTGATCAGCTATTACGCTCAATGCGCAGCGCAGAGAGTAAAATGGAGCCAGTATTAACCTCGCTTCATGATAACGTTTTATACTTAAAGCATAACTTAAATGCACAAGCGGTATCGGCTATTAAAGGTGAATTCACTAACCTTAAACGCGATATTCAATTGTTGATGAACGACATGAACAAATCGATTGCCGATTCAAATAAATTTATTGAACAAATGAATAGCGCTGGCTAATCATTTGTTACTTTAACAAGCCTGCTTAATTGCAGGCTTTTTTATGTTAAAGGGAATACTAAAAGGGATTTACAATGATACGCTTTTTAATCGCAGCAATGCTCTTATGTATGTTAACGGCCTGCGGTGCACCTAATAATATTAATCGTATTACCAGCTCTGACTCAGTTGTTGTGATTAATGATAAGAACGACCGTTATAAAAATTTATACACAGGTGAAAAAACATATCCCACTACCTGTACTGAAAACTGCTACCCAGCTCACCCAGACTTACTATGCAAAACCGGCAGCGAAAACTGCCAGTACCAAGGCCAGCAAACTAAACCACAACTTAGCACTGGCTATACCGTACGCTGGCTTGGTCACGCTAGTTTTGTTATTAACACTCCAAATGGTCAAAGTGTGCTGTTTGATCCGGTAAAAAATCAGTTTGATTCTCCAGTCGCACTTGGCTTTAAACTCGGCGGTGGCATTTATCGTAAAGCAGGCGCTTGGCCTAGTGAGCAAGAACTCGAAAATATTGATGCGGTAATGTATTCGCATATTCATTACGATCATTTTAATAAAGCCGACATACAAAGCATTGGCAATAAACCTCGCTATTTAACACCACTCGGTATGGCCGACAACTTCCCTACCGGCGGTTTTAACATTACCGAAATGCCATGGTACTCAACAACCAACATTGACGACTTAGCTATTAACGCCGTGCCAGCTCATCATTTTAGCGCTCGTGTATTGGTGCCCTTTATTTACGAAGATAACAATAAAGACTTATGGAATGGCTGGCTGCTTGAACAAAACGGTAGCACCTTATTTTTTGCAGGCGATACAGGCTACTCAAAACACTTTAAAGACATACAGCAAAAATATGGCGATATAGATGTATGCTTAATCCCAATCGCTTCTTACTACAGTAAAGAAAGTGGTAAATTTTATTGTTACGTTCACACCACACCAGAAGACGCGCTCAACGCAGCACAAGAGCTTAATTGTAAAGTAATGATACCGTGGGGATACGGTAACTCAAGTTGGAAAATGGGCGACCACAGCAGTCATTCAGCCTTACTTCGCTTATTGCATATGTACAATAAAATGGATTCAAAAGTGCCGTTGTATATTTTAAACGAAGGCGAAAGTATTTCACTGTAACTATTCACTTAGCTGTTTTAAGATTGTTATTACATTAAGACAAATCGACAATAAAATTGAGAGATTAATGAAGAAATTAGCACTCGCCTTAAGCTTTTTATTAAGCACGCCAGCAATGGCTATTGATGTTGAACATACATCAACTCCAATTACTATTGATGGCGTATCAGAAAGCGCATGGGATAAAGCCGCTTGGCACGACATGCCTTATCTAATGGATGGCACACCGCCATCAAACGATGCCGACTTTAAAGGGCGTTATCGTTTATTGTGGGATCAAAACTATTTATACCTACAAGCCGATATTGTGGATGATGTTCTAATAGATACACACGCAGATCCAACCTATAAATATTGGGATGACGATGCGCTTGAAGTATTTATTGATAGCGATGCATCGGGCGGTAATCATCAATTTAATCACACCGCATTGGCGTACCATATTGGCCTTGATAACCAAGCTGCCGATTACGGACCTGATAAAAAAGCCCATTTGTACACCGACCACCTAGTCAGTAACTGGAAGCGCAACACCACCGCACCTTTTAACATTACGTGGGAAGTAGCAATAAAACTCTACCCTAATGATTATAAAGAAGGTGCTAAAAACACCCCACTTACACTTAGCGAAAAGCAAGTGATCGGCTTTATGTTAGCGTATTGCGATAACGATGGCAGTGACGTGCGCGAGCACTTTATGGGCTCACATGAAGTACAGCCGGTAAATGGCGACAGAAATCGTGGTTTTATAGATGCCGACGTATTTGGCAAAATAACCCTACTCCCTAAAAAGTAAGTAGCTACCAATAAAATAATTGAACACGTATGTTGGGTTGAGCGAAGCTAAACCCAACGAAAAAAGCCCACCAAAAAACACTGATACTTCGCATTATCAGCTGTTTCAGCTCTCTCTTTCTCTTCTCATTCCCTTCTCCTTGTGCAAAAGATCTTTAAGTAAATTATTCACAAAGAGGTTAAGAGGCGCTGCGCTTTTAGAGGTAAATATATTTATGGAAATTTCATCTCAAAACAGTAGTCATATAATTTTGAACTAAATACTTTCAACTAACAACTATAGCTAACAGCTCTTATTTTCATCCACAAAAAAGCCGCTGTATTTTGCAATACAGCGGCTTTTAAAATCATTATTCTAAATTAATAGATTATGACTTAGGTGCACGACCCGCACGTTTACGTTCGTTTTCTGTAAGGTGTTTCTTACGGATACGAATGTTTAGTGGAGTAACTTCAACTAGCTCGTCATCATCGATGAACTCAAGCGCTTGCTCAAGTGAGTAGTTAAGGTGCGGAGAAAGCGTTTGCGCTTCATCAGTACCAGATGCACGTACGTTAGTTAACTGCTTACCTTTAAGGGCGTTAACTGTAAGGTCGTTATCACGGTTATGAATACCGATAACCATACCTTCGTATACTTCAACACCGTGACCGATGAATAAACGGCCGCGCTCTTGTAAGTTGAATAATGCGTTAGTAAGTGCTTTACCAGTTGCGTTTGCAATCATTACGCCGTTCTTACGAACACCGATAGCGCCACCTTTATGAGGACCATAATGATCGAACGTATGGTACATAAGACCAGAACCCGAAGTAAGCGTCATGAAATCAGTTTGGAAACCAATTAAACCACGGCTTGGGATCATGAAGTCTAAACGCATACGGCCTTTGCCATCTGGAGTCATGTTAGTAAGTTCACCTTTACGTAGGCCAACTTGTTCCATAACAGAACCTTGATGCTCTTCTTGACAGTCAATAGTCACTGTTTCAAACGGTTCTTCTAGAACGCCATCTACAGTACGTAAGATAACTTCTGGACGAGAAACTGAAAGCTCGTAACCTTCACGACGCATGTTTTCGATTAAGATACCTAGGTGTAATTCACCACGACCAGAAACACGGAAGCTATCTGGGCTAGCAGTATCTTCAACGCGAAGTGCTACGTTGTGTACTAATTCTTTGTCTAAACGCTCACGGATATTACGTGACGTTACAAACTTACCTTCTTTACCACAGAAAGGTGAGTTATTTACAGAGAATGTCATTGTTACAGTTGGCTCATCAACACTTAGTGGTGGTAATGCTTCAACGTTTCCTGGGAAACAAACTGTGTCAGAAATCTTAAGCTCACCAATACCTGTTACAGTTACGATGTTACCAGCGTAAGCTCTATCAGTTTCGATACGCTCAAGACCTAGGTAGCTTTGTACTGCACCAATTTTACCATTACGTGTAGTGCCATCAGCACTGATAATAGTAACTTGTTGGTTAGGAGCAACAGAACCACGTTTAATACGACCAATACCAACTACACCAACATAAGAGTTGTAATCTAGTTGAGAAATTTGCATTTGGAAGTCACCTTCAGGATCTGCATCCGGTGGTGATACTTCTTCAACGATCATCTTGAACATAGGTTCCATGTTGTCTGATGGTTCGTCTAAATCTAGTGTTGCCCAACCGTTGATTGCTGAAGCGTAGATTACTTTAAAGTCTAACTGTTCGTCAGTCGCGCCAAGGTTGTCGAATAAATCAAAGATTTGATCCATAACCCAATCTGGACGAGCGCCTGGCTTATCAATTTTATTGATAACGACGATTGGCTTTAAGCCTTGCGCGAATGCTTTTTGCGTAACGAAACGCGTTTGCGGCATTGGACCTTCTTGAGCATCAACAAGTAATAATACTGAGTCAGCCATCGAAAGTACGCGTTCAACTTCACCACCGAAATCGGCGTGTCCCGGGGTATCTACGATATTGATATGGTAGTCATTCCAAGAAATGGCTGTGTTTTTAGCCAAAATGGTAATACCACGTTCTTTCTCAATGTCGTTTGAGTCCATCACGCGCTCTTCGTTACCGCCGCGTGTTTCTAATGTACCTGATTGCTCAAGTAGTTTGTCAACCAGTGTTGTTTTACCATGGTCAACGTGCGCGATAATCGCTATATTTCTTAACTGTTCGATGCTCATATATTTACTCAGAGAAATTAAATTCTCATTGATCCTGCAAGATCTACGCACTCATCCACGCTTTCGCGAGATGTCCCAGCATAGGATTTAAAAGGGCGCATATTATCCCTCATTAATGACATGGATGAAAGTTTATCCAATATAAATTTCAAAACTTTCTCAATACTTTTACTAAGTATCTGTTTTATATATGACAATTATATGAATTAAATTTCAATTTTTTTTTGAAAAACAGCCTTTTTGGCTATTTTGCTGATCTTTTTGGTACTCTTTTGCATTTAGGTTATGCTATTTCCGAGCGATTAAATTAGCAGCAAATTGTGCCCTGTAAATTTTGCACCAAAAAGGAAAATTTACGCACCAATATAGTGCGTTTGTACATTCCATTTTGATGCAACGATATTTTTTTAATTTATAAACAGCTAGTTATAAAAATGGCACAAAATCAGCTTAGTAAATCCCAAAGCAATTATGCAGCAATAACAAAACCCAATAGTTGGAGGACACATGTCACAATCGGTTTTAGATTTTATTAAAGAAAATGACGTTAAGTTCATTGATTTACGCTTTACTGACACTAAGGGTAAAGAACAACATGTATCTATTCCTCATCACCAAGTTGATGAAGACTTTTTTGAAGACGGTAAAATGTTTGACGGTTCTTCAATTGCAGGCTGGAAAGGCATAAACGAATCAGACATGGTATTAATGCCAGTTGCTGAATCAATCAAACTAGACCCTTTCACTGAAGAATCAACATTAATCGTACGTTGTGACGTAGTAGAGCCTTCAACGCTTCAAGGTTATGAGCGCGACCCGCGTTCTGTTGCTAAGCGTGCTGAAGATTACATGCGCTCTACAGGTATTGCAGATACAGTTTTATTTGGCCCTGAGCCAGAGTTTTTCGTATTTGACGACGTTAAATACAAATCAGATATGTCTGGTTCTATGTACAAAATTGATTCTAAGCAAGCTGCTTGGAACTCAGATAAAGAATATGCAGATGGCAACACAGGTCACCGTCCAGGTATTAAAGGCGGTTACTTCCCAGTTGCTCCTGTTGATGACTTCCAAGATTGGCGTTCAGCTACGTGTCTAGTTCTAGAAGAAATGGGCCAAGTAGTAGAAGCACATCACCACGAAGTTGCAACAGCAGGTCAAAACGAGATTGCTACTCGCTTTAATACAATGGTATTAAAAGCGGATGAAATCCAAGAAATGAAATATGTTATCCATAACATGGCTCACTTATACGGTAAAACAGCAACGTTTATGCCTAAGCCTGTTGTTGGTGATAACGGTTCTGGTATGCATTGTCACCAGTCACTTGCTAAAGATGGTGTAAACCTTTTTGCTGGTGATAAGTACGGCGGCCTTTCTGAAGATGCGCTTTACTACATTGGCGGTATCATCAAGCATGCTAAAGCAATTAACGCTTTTGCAAATGCCTCTACTAACTCGTACAAACGTTTAGTACCAGGTTTTGAAGCACCAGTTATGCTTGCATACTCTGCACGTAACCGTTCTGCATCAATCCGTATCCCAGTGGTTCCATCTGAAAAAGGTCGTCGTATTGAAGTACGCTTCCCAGATCCAACAGCTAACCCATACCTTGCTTTCTCAGCAATGCTTATGGCTGGCCTTGATGGTATCAAAAACAAGATCCACCCTGGCGATGCTATGGATAAAGATTTATACGACTTACCAGCTGAAGAAGCAGCAGAAATCCCAACTGTTGCAGCATCACTTGACGAAGCACTATCTGCACTTAGCGCAGACCGTGAATTCTTAACTCAAGGTGGTGTATTCACTGATGACTTAATCGATGCTTACATCGAACTTAAATCTAAAGAAGTTGAAAAGCTTAACATGACAACTCACCCAGTTGAGTTTGAAATGTACTACAGCTGTTAATTTAGCTGTATAAAATATGTGTGTTCTCAAGCCCGCTTTGCGGGCTTTTTTAATGGTAAAATTAATCAATCTCCACTAAAGTTAAGTTACCGACAAAAATGCAGGGCTGCAGAGTGAACAACAAGATTTTATTACTATTAATTGCTTTAGGATTAAGCAATTATGGTTACGCTGGTGAAACAAAGATATACGCTTGGAAAGATAAAAATGGCGTATTAGTATTCTCTGACACCCCTCATAAAGGTGCTAAAGAGGTAAAGCTTACCAGCCAAGATCTTAATATACCTGCAACAAATACTGACATTTTTGACGAGCAACCCCAGCCTCAACAAGCGGGCTTTAGTATTGCCATTTCCTCACCTGATCATAACCAGACTATTCGTGAAAATACCGGCACTGTTTATGTTACTAGCCGAATAAAACCGCGCTTTGAAACTGGTTTTACTATACAACTTTTTATTGATGGCAAAGCACATGGCCCAGCCAGTGACAGTTCAACCTTTGCAATAAGAGATGTAGAACGTGGTGAGCACACACTACAATTAAAGCTTTTTAATAGTAAAAACCAAGTTATTGCTATAAGTGAGCCCTGCATATTTTTTATGCACCGAAAAGGGCTAAACCTAAGTAACTAAATTGGGGCATTACTAAACGTGCAGCAGTGTATTTTACTATATAACTTGCTTGTAAATATTCACGCACTAAAATGGTGCAGCTATGATTAATAATAAAAACTTTAGCCCTGAGCTACTCGATGCTATTTGGCAAAATCAAACAACCGCTATCATGTTGCTAGATAAAAACTTCACCGTTGTCTATGCCAATACCAGTACTAGCGAACTGCTTGGCCTTGGTAACAAGCGCCTATTAGATCAGCCTTTCGACAGTCTTTTTAATTACCATTCAATCGATTTGCAGCGTATAGAACAATACTCATTAGTTGAAGGTGTAGATTGCCAGCAGCACAGAGCTGACGTGGTTTTTAGCGATTCTCGCCATGCAAAAGTAGCCGTAAGTACACGACAAATTAAGTTTGATGGCTCACTTTATATTTTATTTGAGTGGCGCCAAACTGATGACGAAATTAAGCACGACCAAGCGTCTAATCAAATGCATCAATACCAAGCAGCCCGAAATCTAATTAGAGGCTTAGCTCACGAAATTAAAAATCCTTTAGGTGGAATTCGCGGAGCGGCGCAGTTATTGCAGTATGAGGTTGATCAACAAGAAAGAGACCAATGTGCTGAACTTATCATTGAGCAAGCTGACCGATTACGCGAATTAGTAGATAGGCTTTTAGGGCCAAATCAGCTTCCGCAAAAATCGTATGGCAATATACATCAATCACTTGAATCAGTTGCACGACTAAGTACGTTAGATAATTGTTCTAACATTAGCTTGGTTAAAGATTACGACCCAAGCATTCCTGATGTATACATTGATCAAGGCAAAATTCAGCAAGTAGTATTAAACATTGTTCGAAATGCTCAGCAGGCGCTTGTAGATGGCGGTGAAATAACAATAAAAACCCGCATTAATCATCAACATCGTCGCCCAGGTAAAGCACCTAAAAAAGCCTTGTTGATCCAAATATCTGATAACGGACCAGGTATTGATCCCAGTGTACGTGAAACACTGTTCTACCCTATGATCACCAATAAAGAAGATGGCTCAGGGTTAGGACTCTCAATAGCGCAAACGCTGATAGATCAACATGATGGCTATATAGAATGTGATAGCTGGCCTGGACATACTGAATTTAATATCTATCTGCCCTTTGCAGATTAATGTTTGGAGTTTGCATGAAAACAGTTTGGCTTGTAGATGATGATGCTTCTATTCGATTTGTACTTGAAAAAGCACTAACCCGTGCAGGGTTTAACGCAGAAAGCTTTGCTAATGCGCAAGATGTATTAAGCGCATTAAAGTTTAGTCAACCTACTGTTTTAGTTTCGGACGTACGAATGCCTGGTATGGATGGCATGGCGTTGCTTGAGCTTATAGCAGAGCAAAACCCTGGGCTGCCGGTTATTATAATGACAGCCCACTCTGATTTGGACTCTGCAGTTAATGCATTCCAAAAAGGTGCTTTTGAATACCTAGCTAAGCCGTTTGATTTAAACGAAGCAGTGGCGCTAGTCGAGAGCGCATGCAGAGCAAACTCCACTAAAAAAACTAAGCGAAAGCAAGCTCCACCAAAAAGTGCCCACATTATTGGTGAAGCACCCGCTATGCAAGAAGTGTTTAGAGCGATAGGTAAACTATCGGCCTCAAGCATGAGCGTATTAATAAATGGTGAATCTGGCACAGGTAAAGAACTTGTCGCCAGCGCCCTGCACAATCATAGTCCACGTAAAGAAAATCAATTTATTGCACTTAACATGGCGGCCATTCCAAAAGAGCTTGTTGAGTCAGAGTTATTTGGCCACGAAAAAGGCGCGTTTACGGGCGCCGATAGCGTACGTAAAGGCCGCTTTGAGCAAGCCAATGGCGGTACACTATTTTTAGATGAAATTGGTGATATGCCACTTGATGTGCAAACACGTTTATTACGCGTTCTTGCCGATGGTGAGTTTTATCGCGTTGGTGGCCATCAAAGTATAAAAGTGGACGTACGCATTATTGCAGCTACGCACCAAAACCTTGAAGATTTAGTTAAACAAGGCAAGTTTAGGGATGATTTATTTCATCGTCTTAATGTTGTGCGCCTACGTTTACCTGCACTTCGAGAGCGTACTGAAGATATAGAAAGCTTATCGCAACACTTTTTACATAAAAGCGCTAAAGAGCTACAAGTAGAAAGTAAAGTACTGAGCCCTAAAGCGACTGAGCAATTACGTTTATTTAATTGGCCAGGTAATGTACGCCAATTAGAAAACACGTGTCGCTGGCTTACTGTAATGGCACCGGGTGAGCTTGTAAGCGAGCAAGACTTACCGCCGGAGATTCTGGATGCTTCACCAACCCAAGAAGAAGGTGATTGGCTCGATGCATTCCAGCAATGGCTTAATCAAGAGCTAAAAAAAGGCAAAGAAAATATTTGGCCTGACATTCAAGCTCAACTAGAAACTCGCTTAATAAAAACAGCCCTCGCTAATTGCTCTGGTCATAAGCAAGATGCTGCTATAAAAATTGGTTGGGGGCGCAACACGTTGACCCGAAAATTAAAAGAGCGCAATATTAGCTGATTAAACGCTTTTAACACATTTGGTTATTGATGAAGCTAATCGAACATATTCCATTATTCAAACAAATGGAAATTATAAACAGGCTGCACTTTTTTAAAGAATTTACGCTCAGCGAGCGCCAAGTCTTATTGGAGTCGTTCGGCCTGTTATATTTAGTAAGTCAGCATCAATTTTTATTTAAGCAATACGATAACGACAAGCGCTTGTACATTGTACTTAGCGGCGCATTATTAGTATTTAAGCATAACCATTTACTAGAACTTGGCACTATTGAGCCCGGTGAATTTATAGGTGAAGGTGCCTTTATAAATAACCGAGAGCGCAGTACTAGCGCTCGCGCTAAAACCGACACCATAGTACTTGCCATTACCCCTGAAGCACTCACCCGCTTACCTAATGTTATCCGCGAAAAAATTAAAGACCGAATTATTGAAGGTATGAGCCTGCGCATTGCCAAATTAAGCGAGCATATAGAAACTCACGGTTAGAGACTGTTTATATCCCCAAGTTGATTCTAGCTGCTACCTTTGAGTTGCACTCAACGTTTATGTATAAATATACGCAGTCGGTTACTGACACGTACTTAATAAAATGGCTAAGCACACTAAAACTATATTTTTGATAAATAGCAAATCAGCTAATTTGGCTATCTAACCAAGCATCAACACTTTTGCGAGTATATAAAACTTCTTTAAACAAACGATGACGTTCAAATTCAAGTTTTGTTTTTCTCGTGGCATCACCACTAACTAAACGGCTATGGGTATCATTGAATTTTGAAATTACAGAAAAACCGCGCTCATCTTGATCAGCTTGCTTTTTTACAGAATTAGCAAGGTGCTCTCTAACATCGTCAGCAGTTAACATACCTGAATTATCTAATCCCATTAGCTCTTTTTTCATTGCTAATCTTACGCCCATTTCCTACTCCATTTAATGAAAAATATTTATTCCGCCAAAGTTTTAGCAATTAGCAGGCCATACGTAAAATTAACTGCTGCAAAGATTACTCTTCAATTGCTTCAGTTTTTTTAAAGACAGATAAAATACATAAAAACTTTCGTCGTTATTTCCCTATTACAATTAGCTAAAGTTACTTGCTTTGGTGCAAAAATAGCTGCAAGCCTTTATACTACAGCTTGTGCGTTACCCCACCGAGAGCAAATATGAACGAAGAATACATAGAAATAGAATTAGAAGAAGAGCCGATTGAGCTCTGTAAATTATTAAAAGTACTAAACTTAGTTGAAGGTGGCGGCCAAGCTAAAAACCTAATTACTGAAGGCTATGTGGGTGTTAACCATGAAATTTGTACAATTAAACGGAAAAAATTATACAGTGGTGATGTACTAGAGTTTGATGGTGAGTTTTTTAAACTCTCACTAAGTGAAGATGCAATCCCTGCAGAAAAACCTGCGGTACAAACTCAAGCAGAGTCAAAGCAAGCTGCACCACAACCAACAAATCAACCAGCTAAAAGTAAGCGTAAGCGAACTAAAAAACCAAAAGTAGATGATAAAACAGGTCGTCGTCCTATTTCATTTGGTTAAGCATTTAAAAGCACTCTTTTTATATAAAAAGGCCAACTTGTATAGTTGGCCTTTTTACTCTTTAATAACCTCGTTAATAATAATAAAAACAAGGTTATAAAATGTCTGTAAACACACCTAAAAATTGGTTTAAACCCGTTGTATGGGCGGCACTCGTATGGAACTTACTTGGCGTTATTGCATTTGCTATGCACATGATGATGACACCCGAAATGATAGGTAAACTTCCGTTAGATCAACAAGCTGCCTACTCTGACATCCCTCTTTGGTCAACCATTGCATTTGCTGTAGCTGTATTTGGAAGCACTTTGGGTTGTCTGTTTTTACTTGCTAAAAACGCGCTGGCAACACCTACTTTTGCGCTATCGCTCGGCGCTATTTTAATTCAGCAATATTATAATTTTGTGGTCATAAATAGTATTGAGCTACTTGGCGCAAGTGCGGTATTTATGCCTATTTTTGTAATCATTATTGCCATCGCTTTACTTTGCTTGAGTATTAAAGGTAAGCAACAAGGTTGGTTACAGTAATTAATAAGGGTCGAAATAACTTTTGACCCTATCTCTTCTTTTAAATCATCTCTTGAAATTAAATTTTTCAGCATCATCTCTACTATAATAACTGTATAAAATTCGTTCTCTAAACGCGATTTTTTACACTGGTATGTACTTTGCAACTCGAACACTACAGAGGTCACTCTTCAAAACATTTTTATAATTCATAAAGGGGCAAATAATGAATAATAGTTTCGATACCCAACATCAGCTCACAATAAATGGTGAGCAATATCATATTCATTCTCTAAAAGGACTTGGCGACAAAGCGAAACGATTGCCCTTTTCCTTAAAAGTACTACTTGAAAACCTTCTTCGTAACGAAGATGGCGTAAATATAAAAGAACAAGACATTCAAGCCCTTCTTAATTGGGATCCTCAAGCAAAGCCTTCATCTGAAGTTGCCTTTACTCCCGCCCGTGTTGTTATGCAAGATTTTACCGGCGTACCCGCTATTGTAGATTTAGCCGCGATGCGTGACGCAATGGAAAAGCTAGGTGGAGATCCTGCAAAAATAAACCCGTTATCGCCTGCTGAACTTGTGATTGACCATTCGGTACAAGTAGATGGCTACGGAAATGATGGTGCATTTGATTTAAATGCAAAACTTGAGTACGACCGAAATAAAGAACGTTATGAATTTTTACGTTGGGGACAAACCGCTTTTGATAATTTAAAAGTAGTGCCACCAGCAACCGGCATTGTTCACCAAGTAAACCTAGAATACTTAGCGCGCGTTGTTTTTAATGAAGAGCGCGACGGAAAAAAATTCGCTTACCCAGATACGCTTGTAGGGACTGACTCTCACACCACCATGATTAATGGCTTAGGCGTGCTTGGTTGGGGTGTAGGCGGCATTGAAGCTGAAGCAGCCATGCTTGGTCAGCCAATTAGCTTACTCATTCCACAAGTAGTAGGTATGAAGCTAAGCGGACGTTTACCTGAAGGTACTACCGCAACCGATTTAGTGTTAACAGTAACCGAAATACTGCGTAATCATGGCGTAGTGGGTAAATTTGTAGAATTTTATGGTGACGGCCTTGCCGACCTACCACTTGCCGATAGAGCAACCATAGCCAATATGGCACCAGAATACGGCGCTACGTGTGGTATTTTCCCAATTGATGATGAGACCATTAACTACCTTCGTTTAACAAACCGCGACGAAAAACACTTAAAAGTAATTGAAGATTACGCTAAGCATCAAGGCTTATGGCGTAACGATGGCGACGAAGCTAATTATACCGATACACTTGAGCTTAAATTAGATGACGTTGTACCAAGCCTTGCAGGCCCTAAACGCCCACAAGATAGAATTGCCTTAAACGAAGCTGGCAAAGTTATTGGCGATCATTTAAAAGGCTTCCAAGACGAACGTATGGCTCGTCGTGATAAAAGCGATGAAGAACAAGCTCGTATTGAGAGTGAAGGGCCGACAACAAATCCAGATGAGCCAGTTAACGAAGCGCAGTTTATGGGTGCCGCTAAGGTTAAATTTAAAGGCCAAGAGTTTGAGCTAAACGATGGCGCTTGTGTTATTGCCGCGATTACCAGCTGTACCAACACCTCTAATCCAAGTGTTATTTTAGCTGCTGGTTTGGTTGCTAAAAAAGCAAAACAGTTAGGCATTAATGTAAAACCTTGGGTTAAAACATCACTTGCTCCAGGCTCAAAAGTAGTTACCGACTACCTAGAAAAAGCTGGCCTGATGGGTGACCTAGAAAGCCTAGGCTTTAACTTAGTTGGCTACGGCTGTACTACGTGTATTGGTAACTCAGGGCCACTTGCAACTGAAATATCAGACGCGATTCAAAAACATAAATTAGTAGTGAGCTCTATTTTATCGGGTAACCGTAACTTTGAAGGGCGTATTCACCAAGATGTTAAAATGAACTTTTTAGCCTCTCCTCCGCTTGTTGTAGCTTATGCCATTGCAGGTAGAACCGATATTGACGTATACAACGAACCCCTTGCTCAAGATGCTAACGGTAACGATATTTACCTTAAAAACATTTGGCCAAGCGTTAAAGAAGTAAGTGACTTAGTTAAAGAAACCGTAACTAAGGAAATGTTTGAAAAAAGCTACGCTAACGTTTACGAAGGCGATAGCCGTTGGCAGCAAATTAAAATACCGGATGGCAAACTTTACGATTGGGATGATGCATCTACCTATATTAAAAAAGCACCCTTTTTTGATGGTATGAAAATAGAACCACCGGGCATTCCTTCTATTGAAGGTGCACGTTGTTTAGCTAAACTTGGAAATTCAGTAACCACTGACCATATTTCTCCAGCGGGTGCTATTAAAGCAGAAGCGCCAGCAGGTTTATACTTGCAAGAGAAAGGTGTAGATAAAGCGCAATTTAACTCGTACGGCTCACGCCGTGGTAATCACGAAGTAATGATGCGTGGAACGTTCGCTAATGTGCGCCTTAAAAACTTACTAGCTCCTGGTACTGAAGGCGGCGTAACACGTACTCAGCCTGGCGATACGCTAGAGAGCATTTATGATGCAGCAATGGAGTATCAAAAAAATAATACGCCACTCATTATTTTAGCGGGCAAAGAATATGGCACGGGTTCATCTCGTGACTGGGCTGCTAAAGGCTCACTTTTATTAGGCGTTAAAGCCGTTGTAGCACAAAGCTATGAACGTATTCATCGCTCTAACTTAATTGGTATGGGTGTATTACCGCTGCAATTTAAAGAAGGTGAAAGCTACGAGTCACACGGGTTAACAGGGCAAGAACAATTTGATATTGATGGCCTGTACGATAAAACCGATGAAGTTACCGTTATTGCTACAAATGCCGAAGGTAAAAAAGTAACCTTGAGTGCAGACGTACGTATTGATACCCCTAAAGAGTGGGATTACTACAAACACGGCGGCATTTTACAATATGTACTGCGTAATATGCTCGACTAACAAAGACAGTAGTTAATACATCTAAAAGCCCAGCTTAGTAATAAGCTGGGCTTTTTTATATGTGCTGTTTGTTGTCTTAAATCAATGCTAAGCATTTAAAGCGTGCCTACACTAGGGCCTGTTGACCTTTCAGGATTAAAATTTGTTCAACCTAGGGCTATTTAATCGCGGCGTGAGGTTTGTAACCTAGTGGGCTAAGTAAAAACCGAGCAAAGCTTCCGCGTCCTGCTCACGCCCCTTACCTACATCCATGTAGGCAACAAAGAGTAAATAGCCCCTAGGCAGAACCCTTCGAGCAGCGCATGTTTGGCATTTATTCCACGTTAACGCCTATTCATGGGGAATAACCACACTACATAGGCTCTGCCTTGCCTAAATACCAAACACACTGCTGCAAATTTAACCTCGAAAGATAAACAGGCCCTAGGGCTACTCTTAGTGAGGTAACTATGTCGCAAACAATGATAATTAGGCTGCTTAAAACATCAATAGTGCTTGGGTTGTGCCTTATCGTGACTGGCCATACGTTACTTGTATCGAACTACTTTACTGTCGAGCATGGTATTAAAGGAATAATTATAGCGGCGGCATGCATTGCTGTAGGCGTGCTGCTGTCGCTTCCCACTAAAATATATTTAACAGTATTATTGATGGAAGCCGAAAAACGTTATTTAAAAAACCATAAAAGCACTCACTCTAAATAATTAAAGAGCACTTAAATTATTAATTTCTTTATTACGTTTTTCTAGTTTGTCTTTTACATTTTCGGCGTCATTAAATAGCTTTTTAACCGAATCTGGGTTCAAAATACTGATCCCCTCTGGTGCAGCCGACATTGTGTTTGGAGTTGAAGAGGTATTTAAAATAGACGTGTCTTCTGCAGCAATAACAGTAATATCTTTAGGATCGAGTTTTACTTCAATACTTTTTGCATGTGGGTTAGGTGTATCAGAAAAGTGCCATTGGCCTGTTTCGTCTTGCCACTTATAAATTTTACCACTTGAGGTAGCATTTGCAGCAATTGGTTCATCAGAAATACTGCTCGCAATTTTATCGCCAGCTTGCTTAACACCCAGCACTGCTTGGTCCAAAGTATTGCTAGATAGCGCGACCATTCTTTCTTTAATTTGCTGAGATTCACTGCTAATTGATGATGCAGAAAGCCATGTTTGACCATCGGGCTTTTTTAAATAAAACAAAGAGATGACTGCAATAGCCATGATTGATATAGCTAAGTAGGTAAAGTATTTCATAGCGTTCCTGCTTTAATTAATCCTTTAATGTCTTGAGTCTAATAAAAAATACTTAATTAGGCAATTTTTTGTACCCTAATAAAATAAAAACGCAGCCGAAGCTGCGTTTTTATTTGCGATTTAACTACACCGTAGTGACGTTAAATACCGTCACCATCCATGTGTAGTCCACACTCTCGATTTAAACCAAAAAAGCGAGTTTCTTCCTCTGTCATTCCTGGTTCTAACTTACGTGTTGTATGTACGTCACCCATCGACACATAACCTTGTTCCCATAATGGGTGGTAAGGTAAATCATGCTTAGTCAGGTACTGATACACGTCGCGGTTAGACCATTCAATAATCGGGTACACTTTAACGGTACCACGGCTTATTTCTACAAACTGTTTATCAGCACGTGTAGATGATTGATCGCGACGCAAACCACTAAACCACGTGCCCGCTTCTATCTCTTTAAGTGCGCGGGTCATCGGCTCAACTTTATTAAGCTGGTTATATTGCTTAATACCGTCCTCACCTTGCTCCCACAACTTGCCAAACTTAGCTTCTTGCCATGCTGGGCTTAGCTGCGCTCTATACACCTTTAAGTTAAGTGATAAACGCTCACTCATTTGCTCAATAAACTGATACGTTTCAGGAAATAAATAGCCTGTATCTGTTAATACAACGGGAATATCTGGACGTTGTGAGGTCATTAAATGCAGCATTACTGCCGCTTGAATACCAAAGCTAGATGATAAAAAAGCCGTATTAGGCAAGTTATCAAGCGCCCATGCAACACGCTGTTCTGCGCTCATATTCGCTAGCAAACCATTAGCATCAGCTAACATAGCCGCCTGGCTTTGTTTATCTAGCTGTAAAATGTTTTTAAATTCACTCATGGTAAATTCCAAACCTCACCAGCGCTTTGGCGCTGGTATTTAATTAAGCGTGAAAATCGGTTACTGATACTTTTACTTCAGCAACTATGCCTTTGCGTATAACAAAGTCACCAAAACACTCACCGTCATTGCGCTCTTTTGCCCATTGCCCAATGAGCTTATCGAATGCTTCTAGGTAAACGTCTTCGCCTACGTTCTCAAGGTACAATTTAGGAATACGTGTACCTTCTAAATTACCACCTAGGTAAACGTTGTACTTACCTGGCCCTTTACCCACTAAACCAGCTTCTGCAAGCATTGCGCGGCCACAACCGTTAGGGCAACCTACAACGCGCATAATAATGCTGTCATCTGGTATACCGTGCTTAGCAAGTAATGCTTCAGTTTTTTCTACTAGGCTTGGTAAGTAACGCTCTGCTTCGGCCATTGCAAGTGGGCACGTTGGCAGTGAAACACACGCCATAGAATTTTTACGCTGCTGCGAATCTTTGTCGTCAATCAGGCCATGGCTACGTGCAATCTCTTCAATCACGGCTTTTTGATCTGCAGGTACGCCAGCAATAATTAAGTTTTGGTTTGCCGTCATACGCATGTCACCTTGGTGAACTTCTGCGATTTTACGACAACCTGTTTTAAGCGGCTTGCCTGGATAGTCTAAAATACGACCACTTTGAATAAATAGTGTTAAGTGGTGCTTACCATCAATGCCTTCAACCCAACCAATACGATCGCCACGGTGAGTAAACTCAAACGGGCGGCTTGGTGCAAATGTAACGCCTGAGCGTTTTTCTACTTCTGCTTTAAATACATCAACGCCAACACGGTCTAATGTGTATTTAGTTTTTGCATTTTTACGGTTTGAACGATTACCCCAATCGCGCTGCACAGATACAACATGCTCTGCAATTTTTAAGGTATCTTCGAGCGTAATAAAGCCAAAGTCATCAGCCTTACGCGGATACGTAGCCGTATCACCGTGAGTCATGGCAAGGCCACCACCAACAAGTACGTTAAAGCCAACAAGCTTTCCGTTATCAGCAATTGCCACAAAGTTTAAGTCATTCGCATGCACATCAACTTCGTTATTAGGCGGAATGGTTACCGTTGTTTTAAATTTACGCGGTAAGTAGTTAGATCCTAAAATTGGCTCTTCTGTGGTTTCTGCTTTTTCGCCATTTAACCAAATTTCGGCATACGCTTTCGTTTTTGGTAATAAATGTTCAGAAATTTTTGCAGCCCAGTCGTAAGCTTCTTGGTGTAACTCAGACTCAACAGGGTTAGTAGTACAAAGCACGTTACGGTTAACATCGCCCGCAGTTGCAATAGAGTCTATACCTACGCTGTTAAGCATTTGGTGCATGCCTTTAATATTCGGCTTTAGTACACCATGAAACTGAAACGTTTGACGCGTAGTTAAACGAATGCTGCCGTAGCTTGTTTTTTCATCAGCAAACTTGTCGATTGCTAACCACTGCTCTGGCTTAATAATACCGCCAGGCATACGTGCACGTAACATTACATTATGTAGCGGCTCTAGCTTTTGCTTAGCGCGCTCACCACGTATATCGCGGTCATCTTGTTGGTACATGCCATGAAAACGTATTAACTGAAAGTTATCGGCAGTAAAACCACCGGTAATTTCGTCTTTTAAGTCTTGCTCTATGGTGCCACGTAAAAAGTTACTTTCTCTTTTCAAACGTTCGTTATCAGAAAGTTTTACGTTTTTATCTTGTTCGCTCATTTTAAATCCTAAATTTGTTACAGTGACGGCTGCTAGCTGTTAATAAAATAAGAAACGTGATTAATACACGTCTTTCTGATAGCGGTTTGCGCTACGCAAATCTTTTAAATATTGCTCTGCGTCTTCATTGCTCTTGCCTGTGTTTTCTTTAACAATATCAAGCAAGGCGTTGTGTACATCTTTTGCCATGCGATTTGCATCGCCACAAATATAAAAGTGAGCGCCGGCTTCTAACCACTCAAACACGTCTTTACTGTTACTGCGTAATTTGTCTTGTACGTATACCTTTTCTGCTTGGTCACGGCTAAATGCAACATCTACTTTGTTAAGTAAACCCGATTTTAAATACCCCTGTATTTCTACTTGGTATAAAAAGTCTTGAGTGAAATGTGGGTTACCAAAGAACAACCAGTTTTTGCCTTGCGCTTCACGCGAATCACGCTCTTGTAAAAATGCACGGAACGGCGCAATACCCGTACCAGGACCAACCATAATCACCGGTGTATCATCGTTAGTTGGTAGGCGGAAATTGTCGTTGTGTTCGCTAAATACTTTAACTTTACAACCTTCTTCTGCACGGCGAGTTAAGTAACCAGTACAGCCACCTAAATGCTCACTATCAAATGCATCAAACTGCACTAGACCTAGTGTTAAATGTACTTCGTCTTCAACCTCAGCTTGGCTAGATGCAATTGAATACAAACGAGCTTGTAGTTTACGTAGGCAATCTACTAATGTTTGCGCATCAATTTTTGCTGGATTTTGGCGAATCACATCAAATATTTGGCGAGGTTCAATATACGCACGCATTGCCGCTTTATCTTCTACAAGCTTTAATAATTCAGGCGTACCTGTTGCTGTTGCGTATTTTTCTACAAAACCTGGGTACGACTGAGTCAGCTCTAGCTTTTCAATAAGTGCATCGCGTACGCTTAGCTCTTCATCACCTACTTTTACAATGCTTGTTGCATCTATTTGAGTAAGTGTAAGTACTTCATCAACTAATACATCGTCATTTAAAAAGTACACACCTAATGAATCACCTGGCGTGTAAGTAATGTCAGAACCTTCAAGCGAAATTTCAACGTGACGTACATCTTTAGTCGAGTCGCGACCGGTAATTTTTTGAACAGTTAATAGCTCTGCTTCAAATGGATTTTGTTTTGTATATTGGCTTGCTGCAGAGGTAGGAGCGCCAAATGGCATTGATACAACTTGACCACCAGCGGCTTCTTGCTGCGCTTTTAAATCAGGTTCAAATGCATCAACTGCACCGGCGATCCACGTAGCGGCTTCATCTTCGTAATCTACATCTAAATCAGCACGTTGATAGATAGTTTGTGCACCGAGTTTATTTAAACGCTCTTCAAAATCTTTTGCTGTCTGGCAGAAAAACTCATAGCTAGAATCACCTAAGCCAATAACCGCTATTTTCACATCGTCTAGTTTTGGCGCTTTTTTAGTGGCTAAAAATTCGTGGAGTGTTTCTGCGTCTTCTGGTGGCTCACCTTCGCCGTAAGTAGATACAACGATAGTTAAAAACTTTTCTTTTTTCAGGGCTGTTGGTTTGTAATCTGACATGCTAACAAGCTTAACTGCTAAGCCTCGCGACTCAGCCTGCTCTTTCATTTTGGTAGCTACACCTTTTGCGTTACCTGTTTGCGAACCATATAAAATAGTTAGCGCTGCTGCATCACCCGCAGCCGGTACGCCTGCCGTAGGAGCACCTAACGCAGCCGAATTAGCATTTGCAGCTAAGTAACCACTTACCCACGCTTGTTGAATTGGATTAAGTTCAGCCACTAAACCTTGCAGCTTTTGTATTTGATCTTGCGATAGCGGGCTTGCCGCAGCATTTAGTTGACCTAACAACATGAATCGATTCCCCATAACCCTGAAAATTAAACACAACACACTTTGTGTATTGTTAAAAATGAGTTTTACCTCATCCAGAGCGTATCTGTTGAGGTTTTCTAAGTTAGTAGGATAACGGGCTCAGCATAGATAAAAAAAGAATAGAATCTGCTTTGATATTCCATTTAGTTATTAATTTATAAAAATACCTTCAAAAACAGATTAAAGACTTATTATTGCCTTTTACTGCACTTTAAATTAACAATTTTGTAACCTAACTAATGTAGGGTATATTCTTCATTCAAAATAAAAATAGGAACAACTATGTTACACGGGAAATATAAAAATAAACTACTTAGTACCGCTTTGTTACTTGGCTCATTACCTGTAATGGCCAATGTAGCTAATGGCGGATTTGAACAATGGTCAGGTAATTCACCTAGCTCTTGGAGCACTATTGATAGCGGAATCAGCTTAACGCGCTCAACTAGTACAGTTAAAAGCGGTAGTAGCTCTGCTGCTGTCAATGTAACAACAGGATCGCAAAGTAACACTGATTTACTACAACAGGTTGCTGTAGAAGCTGGTAAAACCTATAACTTTTCGGCTGATGTTTACCACACCGAAGGTAAAATTAAAGCGCGCTTATATGTAGATGGCTATCAAGGCTATTCGAATCAAGCACAAACTAACCAATGGCAAACAATTAGCCATAGCTATACAGCAAGCAGTGATAAAACAATTAGTATTGGGCTTAGGTTTTACGATGTAAGTGGATTTGATGGCAGCGAAACCGTATACGTAGATAACTTTTTACCAAATACTGATGGCAACGCATCAACAAGTTGCACCGACAATAGCCTTACCTTAACGCTTAACACCGATAATTACGGTAGCGAAACTAGCTGGGCCGTTAATAACAATCAAGGTAGCGCTGTTGCTAACGGCAGTGGTTACGCATCAAACACTCAGTATGATGAGCAAATATGCCTAACTGATGGTACTTACACACTTGTTATTAGCGACAGCTACGGCGATGGCATGTGTTGTTCAACAGGTAATGGCAACTATGCGCTTAAGCAAGGCTCTACCACACTTGCTAGCGGTGCAAGTTTTAATAATACAGACAGCACGGCATTTACTTTAGGTAGTGGCTCTGGTGATGGCAGCGGGACCAACCCGACACCCACTGGCTACTATGTTACTGCTCAAGGGTTATCAGGTTATGCACTAAAAACTGAGCTTTATAATATTATTAAAGATCATAATGCACAGGGTTACTCGGCTATTTGGAATTTTTACGACTCATCTGCACGTGATAAATACTTTGAAAACGATAACAGCATTTTAGATATGTATAGCGAGAAACCAAACGGCTCAGATAGCTACAATTATACTGCGGTGAGTGACCAATGTGGTAACTATAGTGGAGAAGGCGGCTGTTACAACCGTGAGCATTCATTTCCTAAAAGCTGGTTTGGCGGCACTATTGAGCCAATGAACTCAGATGTGCATCATATTTACGCAACCGACGGTTATGTAAACTCAAAACGTAGTAACTTCCCATTTGGTGAAGTAGCAAGCGCTTCATTTACATCAACCAACGGAAGTAAATTAGGTTCTGCCGCAAGTTCATTAAATTACTCAGGTACTGTATTTGAGCCAATTGACGAATTTAAAGGTGACTTTGCACGTGCTTATTTTTACATGGCAACGCGCTACGAAAATGTAATAGGCACTTGGCAAACCAAAACGACCTCAAGTAATGCAGTGCTTAATGGTTCAAGCAACCAAGTGTTTGAAAGCTGGGTTGTAGCCATGCTGCTTGACTGGCATAACAGCGATCCTGTAAGCCAAATGGAACTTGACCGTAACCAAGCAGCCTTTGAATTTCAAGGTAATCGTAACCCGTATATCGACCACCCTGAATTTGTAGAAATGATTTGGTAAAAGTTAGCAGTTAAAACAAAAGCCTTTGCAAATGCAAAGGCTTTATCTTTTAGTGTGTGATATTTTTTAAAATATGATGATTTAAGCTAATTATAAGAAACAGTTGCGATAAGTGACTTTTCAGCTCTGTGTTTCATCAACGTTAAAAGTGAATGATGGAAATCTTGAAATATCATCTCTCCCCATATTCGTGAATAAATACCAAAATTTGTATTGTCTTGCACGGTCGTTTTTAACGTTAAAATTGTATTGCCGCTTTTTTCTTCACTTAGCTGATAACCACCGTAAAGTGGAGAAAAGTATTCACCGCCTAATTTTACGTGTTTATCGAGTGCATCATCGGGAATAGCATCTGGGTCTATATCAAATCTATAATGCATCTGTTTATTTGGTTGCCAGTCGGTTATTACTTCTTTAAACACAACGCCTTTTTGCCAAGTACTTGTGCGAACAGCGCCTATACCGCTAGCATTCATACTTGCCTTTAATGGCTTTGGTACACCAATTAATTGAGTGAGTGAAAAAGGCACTTCCTGTGGTTTTATATCACTCACATTAGCTAACTGTTGCCACACAACATTGATGGGCGCGTTAATAGTTATTGAATTTGTTACTTCGTATGTTTTTGATAAATTTAAAAAATTAACTTCAATAGGTGAGAGCAATATAGGTAACAACGCGATTGATAATAAAGAACTATTCGCTTTTTTTATTTCACGCTTTCTAACAAAACCCGCAAGTAATCCACCAATACTGGCAAAAAACATAAAAGCAGGCAAAGCCATAGCCACACAAATACTGCCTTCAAGCAAAGTAATTACACTTACAAATAAAAAAACAAAAATAGGCTGCCAAGCAATCGTGACCATTTGCCTTTTAGTTAATGTTTTTGATTCATTGTACTCAAAGTGAATACGAATATAGCCAATTGCAACGGGCACTAAAAACATAAATGATATAGAGACTAAGCTACCTAAATTGTAAGCATTGACTAGCTCTACAAACAGTCGCATAAATATGCCGTAAAGCGTACCAAGTAAAATACCAATTGATTTAGGGGAGTTGAGTTGCATCTCTATTCTTTATTGTTGTTATTAACAATCCGAAAGTAACAGAAGTATTATTTCACCACAAATAAAACGAAATTAACGGCTGCTACCAATAAGCTTTTCAAACAAAGCGGCTTTTACAACCACTAAGACTAAAGGATAATAACCTGCCATTAACACTATTTCCCGCTATAAACAGAGATCAAACTCTTTAAAAATAAAATCAAGCCATTGATTTATAATAACTTTAAATCAGTTTGTGTAGTTTTATAATTTTTAACGTAAAGCTGATTGTCAGATTAACTGTATTAAAAACAACCATGCACGACCTTTTGCCTATACATAGCAGCCTAAAAGCTGATCTACCCTGCATATTCAATATTCATTTGCTTTAACAAAAGCCGTATTTATTTGATTAAGCAACAATGTTGCAGGAGAACGCATGCAAACTACACCACCCGGTGATGCACCATCAAACACGCACAAGAATGCTCAAAGTTACGAGCAACTTCACAAGCCGAGTTCAGAGTTTAATACTCGCGACGAGTATCTCGAACATGAATTACAAATTATGCAGCCTAAGCGCTGGCGTCCTAATTTACCGTTTAGAGATTACCGATTTGAATTTGAAGACACCATTCCAGCAATGGCGGGCACTATTGGTAAAGTCGTTATGGTGGGGGCTATTGCGGCAACATTTGCAGCACCTCTTGGTTTAAGCGATGCGTTTGTTTTAGAAAACGTGCGCTACGAATTACTCATTGTTTCTATTTTTATCATCTTATTCTCAGGCTTTATTTTACCAACAGCTAACTTGGCTGGTACTCATGGCCCTCTTATACCGTTAATTCCTATTGTAGTTGCAGCTGGCGGCCACCCTATGGCGTTTGGCTTACTCATTGGTGCCTTTGGTTTTATTTTGGCCATAACCAAGGGAGGAAGTATGCTCGCGCGCCTAACCAGTAAAGGTGTATGTGGCGGGCTACTCATTTATTTAGGCTTTATTGGTACTATTTCGCAGGTTAAAAAGCTGTTTGCCTGGGCTGAGGCCATTGATATGGCGCATATTGCGTTTATTGTTATTTTAGCCACCATTTTATTGTATGCGCTATTAGAGCACTTTAAAAAGCGCTGGTTAGCTGTGCCGTTAAGCTGCCTTATTGGTGGCGTGGTTGCCTTTGCTTTAGGTGCACCGTTTGAGTTTCATACTGCTCCGGGTTTACCAAATATGAACCCAGCTTACTGGTGGGGCGAAAACACAGGTTGGATGCTAGGTTTACCAACGCTTGAAAGCTTTGTTGTTGTACTCCCATTTGCAGTGCTCGCCGTTGCTATGTGGTCTCCTGATTTTTTAGGGCATCAAGTTTTTCAAAAAATTAGTTACCCACAACGTACTGAAAAAGTACAAATGAATATAGACGACACCATGCTAAGCGCATCGGTTAGGCAAACATTTGGCTCACTTGCCGGTGGTGCTAACTTTACCTCATCGTGGGGAACTTACATTGTACCTGCTGCTATTGCTAAACGCCCTATTCCGGCTGGCGCTATTTTAACAGCCGTATTTTGTATTATTGCAGGTTTATGGGGTTACCCTATGGATTTAGCCATTTGGCAACCTGTGCTTTGTGTTGCGCTTATTGTAGGAGTGTTTATCCCGCTACTTGAAGCTGGCATGGAAATGACGCGCGAAGGCAAAACAACGCAATCAGCCGCTATTGTGGTGTTTGCCTCAACCTTGGTTAATCCGGCTTTTGGTTGGTCGCTTACTATGTTACTTGATAACTTAGGGCTTATTGGCTGTAAAGAACGTAGCGCTGAGCTAACTAAAATGAGCCGCTGGGTGATTCCACTTATTATGTTTGTGCTACTTACCACTGTAATGGCAATTGTAGGCATGTTACCTGGTATACCTGCGTTAATGGCTGACTTTAGACATTAAGCCTTAGGTACTGAACCTAATATTTACCCACAAAAAAGCACGGCAATTGCCGTGCTTTTCAATACGTGAATTTACTATATACAAGTTAAACAATTACTGCCAAGGGCGCTCAGCTGCTAGTTGTTTTTCAAACGCATCAATCTGTGGGTTTAGTGTTTCGGTTACACCAATAAAATCTAAGCCACTTAATAAGCGCTCTTTTACGTCTTTACGAATATCAAAACTAATTGGCGCAAACTTACTACTTGTTAGTGTTTGATTTTCAAGGTCGATTTCAATGTTAATATCGTCGTGCTGCTCGCTAAGTACAAACAATTGCTCAAGCGTGTCGGCAGGTAACGCTATGGCTAACATTTGGTTGTTACCACAGTTATTAAAGAAAATATCTGCAAAGCTTTCAGCTAAAATAACTTCAAAACCATATTGCTTAAGTGCCCATGGCGCGTGCTCGCGAGATGAGCCACAACCAAAGTTGTCGCGCGTTAATAATATTTGCGCGCCTTGGTAGCATGGGCGATTTAAAATAAAGTCAGGGTTTGGCTCACCGTTATCTAGGTAACGCCAATCATAAAACAAGGCTGCATCAAAACCTTCGCGGCTAGTTGATGTTAAAAACTGCTTAGGAATAATTTGGTCAGTATCTACATTGTTTTTATCAAGTGGAGCCATTAAGCCACTAAAAAATACGCTCATTATGCTTCTCCTCTAATATCAACAAAGTGACCATGTATTGCAGCGGCTGCCGCCATTGCAGGGCTAACTAAATGTGTACGCCCGCCACGACCTTGGCGACCTTCAAAGTTACGGTTAGAAGTAGATGCACAACGCTTGCCTGCTTCTAGGCGGTCATCGTTCATCGCTAAACACATAGAACAACCTGGTTCGCGCCATTCAAAGCCTGCGGCTTTAAAAATATCGGCTAAGCCTTCGTCTTCAGCTTGTTTTTTAACTAAGCCAGAGCCCGGTACAATTAACGCCTCTATGCCGGCTACAACTTGCTTGCCTTCAACAATTTTTGCCGCAGCACGTAAATCTTCAATGCGGCTATTTGTACATGAGCCAATAAATACCGTGTCTACTTTTGCGCTTGATAATTTATCGCCCGCTTTTAAGTCCATGTATTTAAGTGCGCTGCGAATGGCATCGGCTTTAATTAAATCTGGCTCTTTATCTGGATCGGGTATGCACTCATCAACACCAATTACTTGCTCTGGGCTTGTGCCCCAGGTAATTTGCGGTTGAATGTCGTCAGCATTTAGCTCAACAACTAAATCAAAGTGTGCGCCTTCGTCTGTTTTTAAGGTTTCCCAATATTCAACGGCTGCATCAAAATCTGCGCCTTTAGGTGCAAACGGACGACCTTTTAAATAATCATAAGTAATTTGGTCAGATGCAATTAAACCCGCTTTTGCACCCATTTCTATGCTCATATTACATAGCGTCATACGGGCTTCCATTGAAAGCGCTTCAATGCCTGCACCACAAAACTCTGCTACATAGCCTGTGCCACCAGCAGTACCTAACTTGCCAATTACCGCCATAATTAAATCTTTAGCAGTAACCGTTGGGCGCAATACACCGTTAATTTGAATTTTTAACGATTTCGCCTTTTTTTGCTGTAGCGTTTGAGTTGCTAATACGTGCTCAACCTCAGACGTACCAATACCATGCGCTAATGCGCCAAACGCACCATGCGTAGAAGTATGGCTATCGCCACATACAATGGTTGTGCCTGGCAAAGTAATACCTTGCTCTGGGCCCATTACATGGACAATGCCTTGGTTAATTGAGTTTAAATCGTAAAGTACAATACCAAACTCTTTACAGTTTTTATCAAGCGCCATTAATTGGTTTTTAGATACTTCGCTTGCGGCATCAAGTGATCGGCTTTTAGTCGATACGTTATGATCCATCGTTGCAAAGGTTTTTTCTGGGCAACGTACAGTACGGTTTTTTTCACGTAGACCTGCAAAAGCCTGCGGAGAAGTAACTTCATGCACTAAATGGCGGTCAATATAAAGTAAGTCGGTTTGCTCATTTATGCTGGCAACGGTATGTGCTTGCCAAATTTTGTCGTATAACGTTTGGGCCACTTGCTAATTCCCTAATCTGTTTGAGTTGCAGCATAACGGTGCTGCAACTTTAATATGTTATTAAATACGTGAAACGATGGCTGCTGCCACATCGCTTGTGCTGTAACCTGCATTTGGATATATATCTGGCGTGCCTACACCTGCTTCTACAGCTTCTGCCACTGCTTTTTCAATGGTGCGCGCAGCTTCGTCTTGCCCTAGCGAGTAACGTAGCATTAATGCGGCACTTAAAATTTGTGCTATTGGGTTTGCAACGCCTTTACCTGCAATATCTGGTGCTGAACCGCCTGCTGGCTCATACAATCCAAAACCCGATTGATTCAAGCTTGCCGAAGGTAATAAGCCCATTGAGCCTGTGATCATGGCGCACTCATCTGACAAAATATCGCCAAATAAGTTATCGCAAAGTAGTACGTCAAACTGGCTAGGCTGCTTAACTAACTGCATAGCGGCGTTATCTACGTAAATGTAATCTAGGCTGACTTCTGGGTAGTCTTTGCTTACTTCGGTGACTACTTCGCGCCATAATACGCTTGATGCAAGTACGTTTGCTTTATCAACAGAGGTAACATGGTTACTACGTAATTTTGCAGCTTCAAAAGCAAAGCTTGCAATACGTTCGATTTCTTTTCGTGAGTATGTTTGCGTATCAAAAGCAGCTTCTTCAGCGCCTTCGCCGCTACGGCCTTTTTCGCCAAAATAAATGCCGCCGGTTAGCTCGCGCACACATAAAATATCAAACCCTTTTTCGCTAATATCAGCGCGAAGTGGTGACGCTGCACTTAATGCTGGTAATAACTGTGCAGGGCGCAAATTACAAAACAAACCAAAGTGCTTACGAAGCGGCAATAACGATGCGCGCTCAGGCTGCTCGTTTGGTGGTAAGTTTTCCCATTTAGGACCGCCTACCGAACCAAATAAAATAGCGTCAGCGTTTTCACACGCTGCAAGTGTGCTCTCTGGTAATGCTTTACCAAATTCATCAATGGCTGCGCCACCAATTGCATAATGCTCACGGTTCAGGGTAAAACCAAACTTATTGCTCACAGCATCAAGTACTTGTTCTGCTGCTGCCATCACTTCTGGACCAATACCGTCGCCAGCTAATACGGCAACGCTGTAGTTTGTTTTACTCATCCTGCTTTCCTTTGTTGTTTTAAATCAGACACTTTTTGTGCACGATAAATTAAGTTATAAACACGGATCATGGCGCGTACCGACGCTTCAACCACATCCGCTGCAATGCCCGCACCGTGGTAAGGTCGGCCATCGTATTTAGCTATAATATTTACTTGGCCTAATGAGCTTGCACCTTGACCTGTCGCTTCTAAGTTATATTCAATCATTTCAACGCTCATACCGGTTAAGCGCTCAATAGCTGCAAACGAGGCTTCTACTGGACCATTACCTGTCGCGGCTTCTTGTTTAGCTTCGCCATCAATGCGCATTCCAATCGTAGAGCTTGCTACCGATTGTGAGTTAGAGGCTGAGTTAACAAACTCTAATTGGTATTTTTCGTCTTTGTCGTTAATTTGATTAAAGTAAATCATTGCCTCAAGGTCGTAATCGTATACGGTGCCTTTTTGGTCAGCCAATTCGATAAAGCTTTTGTATAAGCCATCCATATCGTAATCAGATTTTTGATAGCCTAACTCTTCTAAACGGTGCTCAATAACATGACGACCCGAACGCGAAGTCATATTTAATTGGTTACTTGGCACACCAACGCTTTCTGGCGACATAATCTCATAAGTATTTTGCGCTTTTAATACACCGTCTTGGTGAATGCCAGAACTATGCGCAAAGGCGTTTTCGCCAACAATCGCTTTATTTGGTTGTACTGGCATATTACAAATTTTAGCCACTTGACGAGATGCGCGGTAAATTTCTTCACTTTTAATATCTGTGTATACTTTTAAATGGTCTTTGCGCATTTTCATGATCATCGCCACTTCTTCAAGCGAGCAGTTACCAGCCCGCTCACCAATGCCATTAATAGTACACTCAATTTGGCGTGCGCCGGCTTGCACTGCAGCCACCGAGTTTGCTACTGCTAAACCTAAATCGTTGTGGCAATGCACACTTAAACGCGCTTTATCAATATTTGGCACGTTATTCATTAAATGGCGGATCATCGCGGCGTATTCGTCTGGCGTTACAAAACCTACGGTATCTGGCAAGTTAATAGTTGAAGCTCCGGCGTTAATAGCCTGCTCAACAATTTTACATAAATCCCAATGCGGCGTACGACCGGCATCTTCACACGAAAACTCAACATCATCAGTATAGTTACGCGCCAATTTAATTGATTTAACAGCCATTGCCGTTGCATCATCTAGGCTCATACGTAATTTATGTTCAAGGTGCAAAGGGCTTGTAGCAATAAAAGTATGAATACGGCTTTGTTGTGCTGTGCGAAGTGCTTCGCCACAGGCTTCAATGTCTTTGGCAACAGAGCGTGCTAAACCACAAATAATCGGACCTTTTACCTCGGTTGCAATACGTTGCACCGAGCGAAAATCAGCAGGGCTCGAAACCGGAAAACCCACTTCCATCACATCCACATTCAAGCGGCTAATTGTATGTGCTAATTGAATTTTATCATCTTCAGTAAGGCTTGCTTTAAGCGCCTGTTCGCCATCACGTAAGGTGGTATCAAAAATCCATACTTTATCTTGCTCTTGCATAACTGCCCCTCATTCCTATGTTACCCAAATTTCAATTAATCCCAGCCGCGAGATAAAAAAAACCCCGCAATTGCGGGGTTTTTAGTGTTCAACTCGATGCAAACACACTAATCCCCGCTTACTTGCCATAGCAGTAAGAGGTTAAGTTTTAGTGTAATTAAACGAATAATATGCATCTTGTTTTCTTGTGTGTGTGTTCAGTGAAGCCTATTTTTAACATTCATAGCCGCACCAAGCAAGCATAAATATTCCACATAATAGATTTAAAAACGATTCAATTGGGTTTTTTAATTCAACACAGGTCCATATAAAGAATTAAAATAACAAATACGTAACCAGCGACGCTTAAATTAATAAGCACTGTAATATACCGTGCTTATATTAACTTTTTGCAATTTTTTTAAGCTATGCTTCTTTATTCGTTTCTCTTACGTAATGCCCGGCTCCACGAGTAATATAACGCAGCTGCCAAATAACGCGCTCAATCAATTCGTCGCGTTGCAACCCTTCTATATCGAGCGCCTCTGCACCCGCATTAAATACGAGCGTTACCATAGATTCAGCCTGAATATAGGCATGCATAGCATTACATTTAGTTTCACTTTCTAAATAATGAGCCAGCTCTAAAATAAAATGTTTTACCTCGCGGGCTACAGCGGCTCTAAATGCTTTAGAAGTCCCAGAGCGTTCACGTAGTAATAACCTAAATTGATTGCTTGAGTTATCAATAAACTCCATAAAAGTAACCACTGAGGTATTTATAACACTGCCGCCATCGTTTGCTATTCGTCTGCGTGCTTGACGCATTAGTTGACGAAGGGTTAAACCGGCTTCGTCTACCATGGTTAAACCTAGCTCATCCATGTCTTTAAAATGACGATAAAAAGAAGTTGGGGCAATACCAGCTTCTCGTGCAACTTCGCGTAAACTTAAATTCGAAAAACTATGATCAGCACTCAGCTGATTAAATGCCGCTTGAATTAACGCCTGTCGTGTTTTTTGTTTCTGTTGCGCTCTAACACCCGACATCAACAGCTCCCTGAATTATTTTATATGAATATTTAGTGATATTAGCTCAATTGTCCAGTCTAATACTTGACGACGAGAGTTTGAAATACTATTTTAGCTTACAGTTGTACGCTGAGATTGAGAATTATGAATAAACCACCGATTATTTGGACAAACGTCCTATTTTTTAGCCTAACCTTTTTGGCGGCTGCCACACTTGTACCTTGGTACGCCATTAGCTACGGATTTACCAGCGCGCATTGGATTGCTTTTGTTGGCTGCATGTTTTATGCAGGCTTATCAATTACTGCTGGCTACCATCGATTATGGGCACATAAAACCTATAACGCACACCCTGCTGTTGAATTTATTTTTGCGCTTGGCGGTGCTTTTGCACTACAAAACAGTGCTTTGCATTGGAGTAGCGATCACCGTATACATCACGGTCAAGTTGACGACCCTATAAAAGACCCTTACGCGGCTACCAATGGTTTTTGGTATAGCCATATCGGCTGGATGTTACGTGACTACCAAGGCGATAGCTACAACGACTATAGTAATTGTCGTGATTTACAACGAAATAAAGTCGTTATGTGGCAACATAAGCACTACTTAAAACTAGCTATTGCTATGAACGTAGGTTTGCCTCTTGCACTTGGTTTATTAGTTGGTGATGTGTGGGGTATGTTAATTCTTGCAGGTTTACTACGCTTAGTACTGAGTCAACACTTTACCTTTTTTATAAATTCGGTTGCACATATTTGGGGCTCTCGCCCATACACCGAAAAAAATACGGCACGCGATAACGGCTTTTTAGCGTTATTTACATACGGTGAGGGGTATCACAACTTCCACCATATATTTGCAAGCGACTACCGTAACGGTATTAAATGGTTTCATTACGATCCAACAAAATGGATGATCCGCTCTTTAGCAGCTGTTGGTTTAGCTAATAAATTGAAGCGTACACCTGTTGAACGTATCGAAAAAGCAAAGGCCGAAACGCTAATGAGCAAAACGCAAACGCGTCTTGCAAAATTGCCTTTAGCACAAGATAAGATTACATTATTACAACAAGAGTACGATTTACTGCTGAAAAAACTGCAAAATTATTGTTCACTACAAAAACAAGTGTTAGAAGTTAAAAAAAATAACATGGCAAAGCAGTGTGAACGCTCAGCATTAATGGCACAATACCATGAGTTGGAAGCCGCCTGGGAAAATCAAAAACAGGCATGGCTAGCACTTAATGCGAGGTTATTAAAAGCCTCTTTTAATTAATTTAGGAGTGGCTGTGGCCAAACAACCAGAACAAAAAAAAGTACCCGTGACATACCAATATGATGCAATAATTATTGGCACGGGTCCTGGCGGTGAAGGTACCGCCATGAACCTTTCAAAAAACGATAAAAAAGTAGCGGTTATTGAACGCCAAGAATCAGTTGGTGGCGGTTGTGTACATTGGGGAACAATTCCTTCAAAAGCGCTTCGCCACTCTGTTAGCCGCTATATTGAATACAAAGCAAATCCGTTATTTAATGTTGGTGAGCGCCCTAGCCGCTTAACATTTCCTGATATTTTACGTCACGCAAGTTCTGTTATTTCTAAGCAATCTAATTTACGTAGTAGCTTTTACGATCGTAACCGCATTCATATGTTTCAAGGTGATGCGAGCTTTGTAGATAAGCACACAATTGAAGTAAAACGAAATGATGGTTCAACTGAGCGACTGACTGCTAAAACGATTGTTATAGCAACGGGTTCACGCCCTTATCGCCCACCAGAGGTAGATTTTACGCATTCTCGTATTTACGAAAGTGACACAATACTTGGCCTTGAGCATGACCCTCATCGTGTACTGATTTATGGTGCAGGTGTAATTGGTTGTGAGTACGCGTCAATATTTAAAGGTTTAGGCGCTAAAGTTGATTTAGTTAATACACGTGACCGACTACTTGCTTTTATGGATGCTGAAATATCTGACGCGCTTAGCTACCACTTTTGGAACAGCGGCATTGTTATTCGCCATAACGAAGAGTTTGACCGAATAGAGACCCGTGACGACTGCGTTATAATGCATTTAAAATCAGGTAAACGCGTAAAAGCTGACTGTATTTTATTTGCTAATGGTCGTACTGGTAACACTGATACACTAAATCTTGAAGCCATTGGCTTAAAAGCCGATAGCCGTGGCCAATTAAAAGTTAACGAAACATACCAAACAGAAATTGATAACGTTTACGCTGTAGGTGATGTAATAGGCTATCCAAGCCTTGCAAGTGCTGCGTTTGACCAAGGTCGTATAGCTGCTGATGCAATTGCATGTGGTAACTGCGATGACAGGCTGATTGTTGATATTCCGGCCGGTATTTATACCATCCCAGAAATGAGCTCAGTAGGTAAAACAGAGCAAGAGCTTACAGCCGCTAAAGTACCGTATGAAGTTGGCCGTGCTCAGTTTAAGCATTTGGCTCGCGCGCAAATTGCTGGTACTGAAGTAGGTAGTTTAAAAATATTATTCCACACTGAAACCAAAGAAGTACTTGGCGTACATTGTTTTGGCGAACGTGCCTCTGAAATTGTTCACATTGGCCAAGCTATTATGGAACAAAAAAATGGTGGCAATAATATCGACTACTTTGTAAATACCACATTTAACTACCCAACCATGGCTGAAGCCTACCGTGTTGCGGCATTAAATGGCTTAAATCGCTTATTTAAATAACCGCTTAAATAAGTAGTTTTAAAAGCCTTTATAAATAGGTAACAAAAAACCCGCAACTTAGCGGGTTTTTTACTTTTAAACAGTTTTAAAGCTTGTTTAAGTGACTATTACTTATGGTACTTAGCACTTAGCTCATGTACTGCATTAATGAATACGCCAGCATTTTCAGGGTCTACATCTGGTGTAATACCGTGGCCTAAGTTAAACACGTGGCCATTGCCTGTACCAAAGTCTTCTAAAATAGTGCCTACTTCTTGGCGAATACGCTCTGGTGTACCGTGTAACATAGATGGGTCCATATTACCTTGTAGAGCTACTTTATCACCCACGCGGCGCTTAGCGTCGCTGATATTAATAGTCCAATCAAGACCGATTGCATCACAGCCTGTTGCTGCAATAGCTTCAATCCATTGACCACCATTTTTAGTGAACAAAGTAACCGGTACTTTACGACCGTCGTACTCACGAATTAAGCCATCTACAATTTTATGCATGTATTGTAGTGAAAATTCGTTGTAATCGCGCGGGCTTAATACACCGCCCCATGAGTCAAATACCATTAGCGATTGCGCGCCAGCTTTAATTTGAGCATTTAAGTAATCAATAACTGAATCAGCTAACTTATCGAGTAATAAATGAAGTGTTTGCGGTTCTGCAAACGCCATTTTTTTAATTTTACCAAATACTTTGCTGCTACCGCCTTCAACCATATACGTTGCTAGCGTCCAAGGTGAACCAGAAAAACCAATGAGTGGTACTTCGCCTTTAAGCTCACGACGAATAGTACTTACTGCGTTCATTACGTAGCCAAGCTCGTCTGTAGGGTCTAACTTTGGAATTTTTTTAACATCAGCAAGAGATGAAATAGGACGTTCGAACTTAGGGCCTTCGCCAGTTTCAAAGTAAAGACCTAAACCCATCGCATCTGGAATCGTTAAAATATCACTAAATAATATAGCGGCATCTAACGGGTAGCGACGTAGTGGCTGCAGTGTAACTTCACATGCAAGCTCAGCATTACGGCACAGGCTCATAAAATCGCCCGCTTGTGCACGTGTAGCGCGATACTCTGGTAAATAGCGTCCTGCTTGGCGCATCATCCATACCGGAGTTACATCAACAGGTTGTTTTGCAAGTGCACGTAAATAACGGTCGTTTTTTAATTCGCTCATGGCGTAAATGATCCTAAGACTTGTATAAATTGTGCAAGATTGTACCACCATATTCTCCGACCCTCTATTGCTTAGGGACGAAAACAGCTTTACCTAGAGGTAGATCAATAGAATAGAGTTTTTTAATCCCTTTTGACTATAAAATAAACAAAAATAAATAACATTTAAAACTTTTTATTAATATGTTTGCAACATCGCAAAATCCTTGTTATTGTTTGTCCCGCGTTAACAAAAACAATAATAAAAATCTTAAAACAATAAAAATAAATGTTTTAAAATAATAACAATAAAAATCATCTCATAAAAATAAGAAAGCTTGTTATAACAAGTCACTGAAAGAAATTAGACCACCGTAACTGGTGGTTTTTTCTTGCCTAAAATAAAATCCCTCACCTCGGTTTATATAAAAAGGTACAACCCTCAAAGTAGCTCAACTTTACTTGTTGATATACGCGCAAATTAAATATATCTTGATGTACATAAACTTATTATATTTAAATTAAAAACCAACCCAGCTAGGAGAACAGTTATGCTGACGCGTGTAGAAAAAGCTCAACAGAAATGGGGTGGTAGCCACACAGTAATTGATAAATGGCTAAACGAACGCCAAGAACTTATTGTACTTTACTGCAAAATTGCAGGCTTTACGCCGTACGAAAAGCAAGATCAAGCATTGCCAGAGCCAAAACTAATTGAATCATTTTGCCAGCTTTTAATGGATTACCTATCTGCAGGCCATTTTGAAGTATATGACGATATAGCAAAAGCATGCGAAAAAAAGGGCTTACAAAGCCAAGAGCTTGCAAACTCTATTTACCCGCGTATTTCTAGCACAACCGATGTGGCGTTAGATTTTAATGATAAGTACGCAGAAGTAGACAAAGAAGACTTATTGAAAGACTTTGATAATGACTTATCTGTTATTGGTGAGGCATTAGAAGCACGTTTTGCACTTGAAGATGAGCTTATTGATAACTTGTTTTCTAATCATGCAAATTAATACGTTACTTACACGTATTAAAAAAGGGACCTAAGGTCCCTTTTTGCATTTACACAATAAGCTTATTATTGTGCTGGTGCTTCTTCATTTTGAATTTCAAGTAATTCAACTTCAAATACAAGTGTTGAATTAGCTGGAATCTTACCTAAGTCACGGTCACCGTAAGCAAGTTCTGAAGGTATAGTGAACTTGTACTTAGAACCCACTGACATAAGTTGTAAACCTTCAGTCCAACCCGCAATTACGCGGTTAAGAGGGAAAGTTGTCGGTTCGTTACGTGCATATGAGCTATCAAACTCAGTACCGTCTAATAAAGTCCCTTTGTAGTGTACTTTAACTACATCAGTTGCCACTGGCTTTTCGCCATCGCCTTCGCTAAGTACTTCGTACTGTAGACCAGACTCAGTTACTGTAACGCCTTCTTTTTTAGCGTTGTCAGCTAGGTATTTAGCGCCTGCTTCTTTACTTTTTTCAGACTCTACTTTAGCTTTTTCTTCTTGCTTAGTACGTACTGATGTATCTAGTGCAGTTAATACTTCGCGAATTTTTTCTTCGTCAATTTTTGCATTGCCAGCAAGCGCATCTTCAAAACCACGAATTAAAAGTGCTTGGTCTAGTTCAATACCAATTTCTGTTTTGTCTGCTAGGTCTTTATTTAAAAAGTTACCTACAGATGCACCAATACCGTATGCTTGTTGCTGTTCTACAGTGTCTAATTTAACTTCAGCTTGTTCTTTTTTTGCTTCTTGATTACAAGCTGTAAGCGCTAAAACTGACGCTGCAATCAATGACAATCTAATCGTCTTTTTCATTTTAAATCTCCGACACACTTTGCAGTTGTCATTTTAATGTATTATTACTAGTGAAAGATTAACGGCCCACATGATAGGCTGCTTGTTTAATGACTAAATTCCATATTGTTAGCTAAACTAAAAACATATCCAGTGATTAGACAAACAACCTAGGCATTTAACGCGTCCTAGTCTAACCTCTCAGTCACTAAGAGTTAAGGGGAAATACCTGTAATATGTCGATATTTCGTACTTTTTTAATCGTATTTAGCTGTTTTTTAGCCATCGCCTGTACCGATAAAAAACAACACGCTGTAGCAAGTTACGAACATGCTGCACAAGGTGCGTTTTCATCAACAGTTTCAAACGATGGTAAATACAGTTTGATCTCCTCTATCAACCATGGGGCCGCTCTGTGGGATAATCAACAGCAGGTGCTAAAATACCAATGGTTTCAGCAGCAGTCACAAGACAGCCTAGTGTACGCTGTTGCCATTGCTTTTGATAACAGCGTGGCAGTTACCGCCGAAAAAACCACATTTGCTGTGTGGGATATAACCACAGGCAAAAATAAAGGTTATTACAAAATACAAAAAGCCAGTATTCGCGATATTGCCATTAGCAATCAAGGCCGTAGTGTTTTATACGGCCGTAGCGACGGCGTTGTCGTATTTGTAAACCTAGAAACCGGACGTCGTATTGAGTTTTTAGGTCATCAAGATAAAGTTAACACCGTTGACCTTTCACCTAACGGACGCTTTGCCTTAAGTGGCTCTAACGATTATGTTGCTTACTTTTGGGATACACGTACAGGCCAAGTAATTCATCGTTTTAATCACCCAACGCGTGTTACCCAAGTAACGCTCGATCCACAAGGTCGCTATGCGTTTACGGCCGATAGTATGGCACAAGCAAATGTATGGAAGCTGACTACAGGTGATCTTGTGAGTAAACTGAAGTATATTGCGCGTCAGAAAATTTTTACTGCTGTGCGTTTTAACGAACAAGGCACTTTGCTTGCAACCGGCTCGCCAAATAAGCGCGTAGATTTGTGGCAAATACCAAGCGGTGAAAAAATTCAAACTTGGCAGGTTACCCCGCGCGAAGGCAGTAAGCCTAAATCGGCGGTGGTGCTAGATGTGACATTTACAGATAACGGTAAGTCGTTGTTAACCGAAAGCTCCAGCGGGATCGCAGAGCGATTTATTATACGAGAGAATAATGAACACAATTGAACATCGCTTAATGGAACTTGAAGCCAAAGTGGCTTTTCAAGACGAAACGATTGAAGTCTTAAATGATGAAATAAAAGTGCACCAACAGCTGTTAGCAAAAATGAAACGCCAAACCGAGCTGCTAGCAGAGAAAATTAAAGAGTCGCAGTCATCATCGTCTATGATGTCTGAAGTACCTGAGCCACCTCCACCGCATTACTAAAACCGGTAAAAATTAGGCAATAAAAAACCGGGTTAGTCGCCCGGTTTAAACACACCAATTACTTGTTCAAATTGGCGAGTAGACGCCTGAACAGCGTTATCGGGTTGCGCCATTTTATGACCACACTCAACACACTCTACTTTTTCAACATCATGTTCTCTGTATAGCATCATAGTATCCATGGCTTTGCAGTCAGGGCACGATGCACCAGCAATAAATCGCTTCTTTTGTCTCACAACATTTTTCCTGTGGTTTGAACTGCTGTCATTTTATCGTATAACTTCACTTGTTGATACGCTTGATAAGAGCATTAAGTTCTATGTTATGATAGCGCCAACTTAACAAGGGCACAGCAAAGTAACGCATTCATGATCCAAATCTCAGAAATAGAACTACTTCGTGGCGGTAAAGCCTTATTAAAAAACGCATCAGCTACGTTATTTCCAGAACACAAAGTAGGCCTTGTTGGCGCTAATGGCTGTGGAAAATCAACGTTATTTGGTTTACTAAAATCAGAACTACAACTAGATGCCGGTAACTGCAGCATTCCAAAAGATTGGTCTATCGCCTCTGTTAAGCAAGAGACACCTGCCCTTGAAATAAGCGCGATTGATTACGTACTTCAAGGCCACCCAGAATACTACGCAATGCGTATAGCACTGCGTGAGGCCGAGAAAAACAACGATGGCGACACACAAGCAAAAGTACATATTCAGCTTGAAAACATTAAAGGCTATAGCATTGAATCAACCGCAGGTGAGCTATTACACGGCTTAGGCTTTGCCAATAACCTTATAGAAAATCCAGTAAGCTCGTTCTCTGGTGGTTGGCGTATGCGTTTAAACCTTGCCCAAGCATTAATACGCGACGCCGATTTACTATTACTCGATGAGCCAACAAACCACCTTGATTTAGATGCCGTTTATTGGCTTGAACGCTTTTTGCGTGCTTATACCGGCACCCTTGTACTTATATCGCATGACCGTGAGTTTTTAGATGCGGTGGTTGATCAAATTTGGCATGTAGATAAGCAACTTATTAACGTGTACAAAGGTAACTACTCGCAGTTTGAGCGCCAAAAAGCTGAGCGCTTACTACAACAACAAGCAATGTTTGATAAGCAACAAGATCAAATTGCTCACCTTGAGCAGTTTATAACGCGCTTTAAAGCAAAAGCCAGTAAAGCTAAACAAGCACAAAGCCGTGTGAAAGCGCTTGAACGCATGGAAAAACTAGCGCCAGCACATGCCGACTCGCCGTTTAACTTTGAGTTTGCAGAGCCAAAAGCATTGCCAAACCCACTAATGACGATAGATAAAGCCAAAGCGGGTTATGGTGACGTCACTATTTTAAATAATATAGAGCTAAACCTTGTACCAGGCAGCCGAATTGCTTTACTTGGTCGAAATGGCGCAGGTAAATCAACGTTAATTAAACTGCTTTCTGGTGATTTAGAGCCGCAAGCGGGCGAAGTTGTTCAGCATCACGGATTAAATATTGGTTACTTTGCGCAGCATCAACTTGAATCTCTTGATTTAAAAGCCAGTGCAATAATGCATTTACAACGCCTCGACCCAAAAGCCACTGAGCAATCACTACGTGACTTTTTAGGTGGTTTTGCCTTTATTGGCGATAAAGCACTTGAGCCTGTAGCCCCGTTTTCGGGCGGCGAAAAAGCACGATTAGTGCTTGCCATGTTGGTATATCAAAAGCCAAACTTATTACTACTCGATGAGCCAACTAACCACCTTGATTTAGAAATGCGTCATGCACTTGTTATGGCACTACAAGGCTTTGAAGGCGCCATGGTTACCGTATCGCATGATCGCCATATGCTTAAAAACACTGCCGATGAGTTTTACTTAGTCGATGACGGCAAAGTAACCCAGTTTGGTTACGACTTAGACGCGTATTATCAATGGTTACTTAACGCGAATAAAGAAGCGGTTAAAGCGCAGCAAAGCGACGAGCCTAAAGCAAACCCGGGTGTTAACCGCAAAGAGCAAAAACGCTTAGAGGCTGAGTTTAGAAAGGCCACTCAGCCACTTAAAAAGCAAATTGAAAAGCTTGAAAAGCAACTCGATAAATTCACCGCGGAATTAAGTGAAGTGGAAGTGACCTTAGGTGATAACGAACTCTACAACGACGACAACAAAGCCAAGCTTAAAGAGTTATTAGCCAAGCAAGCAACCCTTACGCCTAAACTTAACGACGTTGAAGAAGAGTTACTTATGGCACTTGAAGAAATGGAAGAAAAAGAGCAGGCATTCGCCGATGAACTTGCTCAATAGCGACCATTTTTGGCAATTTGCGTGCACTTTGTACGCAAAGCCTGAGCAACAAACAACCTTGCTGGCACTACAAAACCAGCAAGGAAAAAACGTTAATTTATGCTTATTACTGCTTTATTTAGACTCATTAAATTTAAGTGTTAATACCCAACAGCTAAACGAGTTAATAAACGTAACTAGTGACTTTGATACTCATACATTACGACCCCTACGCGCCGCTCGTAGCTATTTAAAAGCTAACCAGAATGCGATAAGTAATTACGCCACAATACGTGCAGAGTTGCTAAGCGCTGAGCTGAAGCTTGAAAAACAACAGCAACATATGTTGATTGAAACAGTAAATGAGCTTGAATTAGTCAAACTTTCAGAGCCAAACAACATTGAGCTATATGTGAAAGCCACTTAGGGTATTAGTTTTTATACCCTCCTCCACTTCTTATTTTCTTTGTGCACAAAACCTTCAAGTAATTTACTCACAAAGAGGTTAAGAGGCGCTTCGCTTTTAGAGGAAAACAAAATAACTTAGATATAAATATTGAGCAGTTTGTTGCTCTACCCTCATTTACTTCTCATTCTTTTCTCTTTGTGCAAAAAATCTTTAAGTGGTTTACTCAAAAAAGTTTAAAGCGCTACGCTTTTAGGTAAAGTGAAAAACTCTCTTAGCTCTCAGTGGTAATAACTTACCAACCCTTAAAACATGATCTAAATCAACTTAGCGTCACTCCTATAGCTGCTTAGAAAAATAACTTGATCTCGATCACGTTGCGACCTGCAAACACAGCCTATGATTAACCCATCAACAACGAGGGGAGCAACTCATGAACGTATTCTTTAGAGACTTTTTTACAGATCCAGTTTTATTTATGTCTTTTGGGTTTTTAACCATAGTTGTTTCTTTGTGTATCTTTTTTGCTTTTTTCTTTTTGAAAAAAATACATGACGCAGAAATTCCCGAACAAAATTAAGCACGACGCACTAAAGCGCCTTATTAGTTTACTAGTTAGGCGCTTTTTATTTTCTGAAGCGAAAAATTTGATACACTAGCTTTTCGTTTAATACAAAGTGCGTAGTACAAACATGATCTCTCAGTTCAAACCAGCATGGTGGATGACCAATCGTCACGTTCAGACCATAATGCCGCGTTTTTTCCGCCCATTTCACAATACGTCCTACGAACTTGAGCAACTTGATACACCTGATGGTGACTTTATTGAGCTTGCATGGTCACTTCCACATAATGAAACCGCACCACTTGCTGTTGTTTTGCACGGACTCGAAGGCAATATAAATAGCTTTTATGCCAAAGGCATGATGAAGGCGTTAAAAAAACAAGGTTATGCAGTTGTGCTTATGCACTTTAGAAATTGCTCAACCGAAGTAAATCGCCTACCACGTGCTTATCACAGCGGTGACACCGCCGATTTAGCTTTTTTTATAAATCACTTAAAGCTACAATTTCCTAAGCGCACTATGGTAGCTGTTGGTTTTTCATTGGGCGGTAACGTACTTGCCAAATACTTAGGTGAAGAACGCGAAAAATGCCCATTAAGTGCAGCTGCGGTGGTATCTGCTCCTTATGATTTGTCGTCATCGAGCGATGTTATTCGTAAAAGCTTAGGTAAAATTTACCAAAAATATCTGCTCGATCGGATGAAAAAATCTATGCAGCGAAAGCTGCCACAAATTAAGCAGCAAATTTCATTAACGCCAAAACAGTTAATGAAAATTGACGATTTATTAGAGTTTGATAATCAGTTAACAGCCCCTCTACATGGTTTTGAAAACGCACACGATTACTACCGTAAAGCCAGTGCTATGCCGTACTTGAAAGATATCGCTGTGCCCACACTTATTATTCATTCCAAAGACGACCCTATGCTCTCAATTAAAGCCGTACCGAGTAGGCAAGACGTAAGTGAGCATGTTACGCTGCGCATCTCTGACAAGGGCGGGCATGTTGGTTTTATTAGCGGTAAAAATCCGTTTAAACCTATATTTTGGTTAGAAAAAGTCGTCCCTCATTATTTTAGCCAGCACGTATCAAATAAAGCGAGTAACAAGTAGTAATGATTATCCCTTTTGAACAACTCGATCAAGACACTCTTTATAACTTAATCGAAAGCTACGTATTACGCGAAGGTACCGATTATGGTGAAGTAGAGGCAAGCATCGAATCTAAAGTAAGCCAAGTAAAGCTGCAGCTTAAAAATGGCGAAGCGATGGTGTTTTTCTCAGAATTACACGAGTCTGTAACTATAATTTCAAAAGGCGAATTTAAAGCCCTGCAAAGTGAAGAGCATCAAGCACAGTCGTTTGATTAAGGCGTAGTACTTGTAACTTTTGAATTGAACGTACACAATGGCTTTTTACCCAAAGAGCCAAAACATGATAAAACTCAGCACTCTAGTGGTAGCCATATCACTAGCTTTAACTAGCCAAGCCCAAGCAGAACAAACAATAACAGCATCTGACAAGGCAATTAAACTCGCTAAAGATACCATCATAATTGATACCCATATTGACGTACCTTATCGAATTCACGAAAGCTGGGTTGATGTAACCCAAGCAACTAGTGATGGCGATTTTGACTATCCTCGCGCTGTAAAAGGCGGTTTAAACGCCCCATTTATGTCGATTTATATTCCTGCGCATTTAGAGTTTGAAGGTAAAGGAAAAAGCTACCAGCTAGCCAATCAAATGATTGATAGTATGGAAGCCATAGTCCAGCGCGCACCCGATAAGTTTGCTATTGCTAGCTCAAGCACTGATATTAAAGAGCAATTTAAACAAGGTAAGCTGTCTATAGCCATGGGTATGGAAAATGGCTCTCCAATCGAAGGTGATATGAAAAACCTTCAGCACTTTTACGACCGCGGCATTCGTTACATCACGCTAGCGCACTCTCAAAGCAACCATATTTCGGATTCGTCTTACGATATACGCCGTAAATGGAAAGGCTTAAGCCCATTTGGTAAAAAGCTTGTCACTGAAATGAATAATATAGGCATGCTAATTGACGTATCGCATATTTCTGATGATGCGTTTTATCAGGTTATGGAGCTTTCTAAAACACCAGTAATTGCCTCTCATTCATCACTTCGTAAATACACGCCTGGCTTTGAGCGTAATATGAATGACGATATGTTATTAGCACTTAAAGAAAATGGCGGCGTTATTCAAATCAACTTTGGATCAAGCTTTGTTACCGCTAAAGCAGGTAGTTGGGGCAAGCAATTAAAAAGTACAAAAGAGTCAGCTAAAAAAGAAGGCACTAAGTTAAGTAAAGATTTTGATGCTGCGTACCGTGCTAAAAATCCGTATCCATTTGCAAGTCTTGAGCAAGTACTTGACCATATTGATCACGTAGTTGAGCTAATTGGTATTGATTATGTAGGTATTGGCTCTGATTATGATGGAGTTGGCGATTCATTACCTATCGGCTTGAAAGATGTATCTAGCTACCCAAATCTTGTCCAAGGTTTAATGGATAGAGATTACAGCGACAAAGATATTAAAAAGATTCTTAGCGGTAATTTATTAAGAGTTTTAAAACAAGCTGAAGAGTATGCTAAAAAGCATTAAACTGTCAGCGGTGTAATTTACTGGTATATAAGCGTAGAAAACCCTGCGCTTATATTAATAATGGTGAGATTTAAGCTTTGCTAGAACACAATCAATGATTGTATTTATATATCTATTTATTTCTTCTTCTTCTTTTGAGCTTTCTTCTAAAGTTCGTGCGTTTTCATAATGTTTACGCAACTCTTTCGGATTATATTTAAATCCATCAATTTTCGAATGAGAATTTGGCCCACAACGCAAATATTTGCAAATATTGACTAACTTTTCTGACTCCTCTTCATTTAAAAAGTTATTACATCTAGCGCTATCTATAATAAATAAAAGTAAATAATCATGCTCTTTGGATATTATTTTAGAGAATAAAAAGTTACACCAAAGATTACCGCTGCCATCATTATCTTTGCCATTTTGCATAAGATCTTTCAATTCATATAACCTTAAAGAAAGATTTCCTGTTAATTGAAATTTGGCAAAGTTATTGGATTCTTTTGCTATCAGATAAGTAATAAAAGCAATAACTGCAGTAATTCCAGCTATAATTAACGTAAGAAGATCAGCAATACTTAATTCCATATAAACCCTCTGTAAAATCGGTAAATAAATTAATATAAAAAACAGTGATAAGTCCCAGACAGGATATCTCTTATCTATTTTTTCAAAATAGTTAAAAAAAGGGTCCAAATTAATTCCTTTTTATTTTATTGACACAGCTTTACTCTAAAAGCTTTTTTAGGATGCCCAAAGCCGCCTTATTTGGCAAATAATACCACAAAGAACATTCCCTCGGGTTTCGTAAAACTCAACCCAAGCTACGGCAATAATTCTATACCTAGGAGCAAATCACTTTTCTTCAGGCATTAAAAAAGGCCACCTGGGTGACCTTTTTCTAACAATTAACTTAAAAGTTAATTATTACTCTACGATAGTTGCTACAACACCAGCACCTACAGTACGACCACCTTCACGGATAGCAAAACGAAGACCTTCATCCATCGCGATTGGTGCGATTAGAGTTACTGTCATCTTGATGTTATCACCAGGCATTACCATTTCTACGCCTTCTGGTAACTGTACGTCACCAGTTACGTCAGTTGTACGGAAGTAGAACTGTGGACGGTAACCTTTGAAGAATGGAGTATGACGACCACCTTCATCTTTAGAAAGTACGTATACTTCTGAAGTGAATGTAGTATGTGGGTTGATTGAACCAGGCTTAGCTAGTACTTGACCACGTTCAACGTCTTCACGCTTAGTACCACGTAGAAGTGCACCAATGTTCTCACCAGCACGACCTTCGTCAAGAAGCTTACGGAACATTTCAACACCAGTACAAGTAGACTTAGTAGTCTCTCTGATACCAACGATTTCAACTTCGTCATTTACGTTGATGATACCAGCTTCAACACGACCAGTTACAACAGTACCACGGCCTTGGATTGAGAAAACGTCTTCGATAGGCATGATGAATGGCTTATCGATGTCACGCTCTGGCTCTGGGATGTAAGAATCAAGTGCATTTGCAAGCTCAACAATCTTATCTTCCCACTCTTTCTCGCCTTCTAACGCTTTAAGCGCAGAACCAGCGATTAGAGGTAAGTCATCACCTGGGAAATCGTATTCAGAAAGAAGTTCACGAACTTCCATTTCTACTAGTTCAAGTAGCTCTTCGTCATCAACCATGTCACATTTGTTCATGAACACAACGATGTAAGGAACGCCAACTTGACGAGAAAGAAGGATGTGCTCACGTGTTTGTGGCATAGGGCCATCTGTCGCAGCAACTACTAAGATCGCGCCATCCATTTGAGCAGCACCAGTGATCATGTTTTTAACATAATCGGCGTGACCAGGACAATCTACGTGTGCGTAGTGACGTGTAGGAGTATCGTATTCAACGTGAGACGTTGAAATAGTGATACCACGTTCGCGCTCTTCTGGAGCGTTGTCGATTGATGCGAAATCTTTAGCAACACCGCCGTATACTTTTGCAAGTACGTTAGTGATTGCTGCAGTTAGTGTAGTTTTACCGTGGTCAACGTGGCCGATTGTACCAACGTTTACGTGCGGTTTTACGCGTTCAAACTTTTCTTTTGCCATGACGGAACCTATCAGTTTTGTGTATCTAAATTACATATGAAAATAATCCACCAAAGGTAGATTAAGTTAATCTTTTTCAAATAGTATTTTCTGACAGATAAAGGAAGTAATCAAGGAGATTCTTAGGACTGGTGCTGATAGGCAGAGTCGAACTGCCGACCTCACCCTTACCAAGGGTGCGCTCTACCAACTGAGCTATATCAGCAACACAAGAACTGGAGCGGGCAGCGGGAATCGAACCCGCATCATCAGCTTGGAAGGCTGAGGTAATAGCCATTATACGATGCCCGCATAAAAATCTGTTCTTAAACTACCTCTAACCGTCAAGAATAAAGTGGTGGAGGGAGCTGGATTCGAACCAGCGAAGGCTGAGCCGTCAGATTTACAGTCTGATCCCTTTGGCCGCTCGGGAACCCCTCCACGATAATTCTCTACTAATTCACTTCCGGTAAAAGGAAAGTGGTGCCGACTAACCGAGTCGAACGGTTGACCTACTGATTACAAGTCAGTTGCTCTACCAGCTGAGCTAAGTCGGCACTGCTTTAGTACGGGGCGAGATATTAGAGTAAGGTTTATTGGGATGCAACTATAAAATTAAAAAAAGTGTAAATTTTTAGTTTAAATGCTCAATATTCACGCGAAAACACGTTTTTTGCACTTTTTTATGTTGTTTTGCTTAGCTGGTGCCAGTAATTTAACCCCTTCATTACGAGTAATGAATCAAAAATACTTCCCTCAAATTGCTGTTGTAAAAGCAAGCCATAGCCACCAGCAAAAATTATTTGTACTTTTTGCTCTGTTTTTTTATCCGTTAAGTGCAACTTAGCTTGCTCAATTGCTCCAATGGTTGCCACTAAAGCACCATTTTTTAAACCATTAGGCGTGTTTTTACCCAGTTCATTGGTAAATGGAGTTTTACCATCATCAAAAACACGTTGAGTATTTTGTGTAAGTGATGAGGTCATTAAATCAAGCCCAGGTAAAATCCAGCCACCTAAATGCAACCCTTCACTACTAAGCACATCAATTGTTGTCGCAGTACCCGCATCAACAACAATGCATGCTGTGTTTGGATATAACGTAAATCCAGCAATAAGCGCAAGCCACCTGTCTATGCCTAAGTTAGCTACATGCTCGTAAGCGCATACAAGATTTCCAAGCGTTTTGGTTACCTTGGCTTCAAAACAAATAATATTATTGCTAACCGCTTGCGCGAGAATATCGTTTAGTAAATCACTGCGCCCTACACATGCATAAATCACTTCGGTTATTTGTAACCAAGGCAGGTTATTTATATCTGCCGGTTGTGCTTGCTCGTTATGCCACAACACAGCTTTTAATGATGTATTTCCTACGTCGATCAATAATCTCATAATTGCGCCTTTCTAAGGGAGACTTCCCCGCCGTAATAACTTTTTACTTCCCCGTCTTGGCGAATTCGTATTCCACCTTGTGCGTCAATACCTTCACATATTCCACGCCAGCTTCTGTGCCCTGTGTTTAGTTCAACATATTCACCAGCAAACGCATTGAGCGAATTCCATTGCTTATACATAGCTTGCAAACCCGTTTGACGATACTGCGCTAAACGCTGCTCCAAATGATGAGTAAGAGAAGCCACAAGTTGGTTTTTATCAAGCTTTTGAGTATGTTGATTTAAGTCGGTCCACGCTTGGTCTATATGCTGACTAAAGCTCTCAGGCATTTGTAAATTAATACCGATACCAATCACTAACTGACAAGGTCCTTGCGGTTGTCCATCTAATTCAACCAATACACCTGCAAGTTTTTGCTTATTTATATAAATATCGTTAGGCCACTTAAGTTCTACGTCAACTTGGTATAACGTTTTAATAGCATCATAAACAGCTAGGCCTACCGCAATTGATACGCCCATTGCAGCTTGTAAGCCGTCATCTAAACGCCAAAAGTAACTGTAATACAAATTAGCGCCAAATGGGGATTGCCAAACACGGCCGCGTCTACCACGTCCTGCTTGCTGCATTTCAGCAACAATAACAGTGCCAGACTCAAGCGTTGTTTTGGCCTGTATACGGCGCATAAGCTCGCTGTTGGTCGAATCAATAATAGGGTGTACTTCTACATCGGCAGTATTTGCACCTAGCGCTTTGTAGTGCTGATCAATTTGCGTTTTATTTAAAAGGCCCACCTGACTATTCAAACAATAGCCTTTGCCAGTCACTTTAAAAATATCCAAGCCCATTTCTTGTAACGTTTTAATATGTTTACTTACCGCAGCTCGGCTAATACCTAGCTTTTCACCCAAGACTTGACCAGATACAAACCCTCCTTGGTTGAGTGCATTTAAAATAGCGAGTTTGTTTCCATCAGGTGCTTTCATTACTTAGGCTCCGCGTTAATATGGCATTCGCTGCGTGCATCCATTAAACGTACTTCGTGCTCTAACATAATGTTGTAACGCGTATAAACAACTTGCTGAATGTGTTTAATCATTTTTATTAGGTCGCTGCCTTCACTATTTCCGTGATTAACAAGTACTAGAGCTTGTTGTTGATGCACTTCTATACCAGCCTCGCGGTGCCCTTTTAAACCACTTTGATCGATTAACCAACCTGCCGCGACCTTGTGATAATTTTGCCCATATTCGTAATGAGGTAAATCGGCAAATTGCTTTAATAGTTCAGCTAACTGCTGGTTGGTTATTATTGGATTTTTAAAAAAGCTGCCCGCATTGGCAAGTGTATATGGGTTAGGTAATTTGCTATTACGCGTTTTTATAACCTGTTCGAATACAGCTTGCGGGGTGATGCTTGAGAGCTGCTGCAAAGGGCCATAACTTAATACTGGTTGCCATTTTTTTGGGAGTGCTAAGTGTACTTGCGTGATCACCGCTTTATTTTTAAGGGCATGTTTAAATATTGAGTCTCTGTAAGCAAATTCACATTGCTCGTTATTTAATGAATGCATAGTGTTAGTGGTTATATCAAAGTACTCTACCAACTCAACAAATTTAGCTATCTCAACGCCATAAGCACCAATATTTTGTACCGGCGATGCGCCAACAGTGCCCGGTATAAGTGCTAGATTTTCAAGCCCTGGTATATTTTTCTCTAATAAATAGCTAACTAGTTGATGCCAGTTTTCGCCTGCGGCAATACTTATTAGTGTGTCGCTCTCGCGCTCGGTAATTTTAATACCTTTTAAAGCTATTTTTATAACCGTACCCATGTAGTCATTTAAAAATACGGTATTACTGCCCTCGCCCAGCAAACAAAACGGTGCACTAAAACTTTGCGTTTTAAGTTGCTCAAGCTGAGTAATTTCAACAAAATTTTGGCATTGGCTGTTTAATGCGAATGTATGTAAGGAGTGTAATGAATGCGCCACAAAGCTCTCTAAAAATACCGGTAACTAATCGCAATAGTTTACCTCATCGTCGCAAATGTGGCACTAGATTGTAAAAATCACTCAACCCACCGTGTCAATCGTGATATAAAACCAGCACTTTTTTATTTGTGTTCAGAGTAATGATGAAAATTAAACCTCTTTTTTTAAGCCTCGCTATGGCGGGTATGTGTTCGCAAGCAATGGCTAATGCGATTGACCAAAACTCGTATGCTAACCTTGATGATGTTGTTACTACTCACTTAAACCTTGATTTAGATGTCGATTTTGCCGACAAGCAGTTAGAAGGTTTTGTAGAGCATACTCTTCAGTGGAACAACAGCAAAAGTAGAACTCTCGTACTTGATACCCGCGACTTAGACATTGATAAAGTAATGTACAAAGATCAAAGCGGTAACTGGAAAAAAGCGACTTTTGATTTAGCTAAGCGAGATGACGTTAAAGGTTCAAAGCTTACTATTGTGTTTAAAAACCAAGCTGAAGTAGTTCGTATTTATTACAACAGTCGTCCAGAAGCTTCAGGCCTGCAATGGTTAACACCAGAGCAAACGGCAAGTAAAACGCATCCATTTATGTACAGCCAATCGCAAGCAATTCATGCACGTAGTTGGATCCCAGTGCAAGATACACCCGCAATGCGTGTAACTTACTCTGCACGAATTCATACACCAAAAGATATACGTGCTGTAATGAGTGCCGATAACAAAGATGCGCTTTATAAAGATGGCGACTACATTTTTGATATGCCACAAGCAATTTCACCTTACCTAATTGCTATTGGCGCAGGTAACTTAGAATTTAAAGCAATGTCGCATCAAACAGGCATATTTGCTGAACCGACAATTTTAGATGCCTCAGTTGCTGAATTTGACGACACCCAAGCCATGATCGATAAAACAAACGCGATGTACGGCGAATATGCATGGGGTCGCTACGACTTATTAATGCTACCACCAAGTTTTCCGTTTGGTGGCATGGAAAATCCACGCTTATCATTTATTACTCCAACGGTTGTTGCTGGTGATAAAAGCTTAGTTAACCTTATTGCCCATGAGCTTGCTCATTCTTGGTCAGGTAACTTAGTAACTAACGCAACGTGGGAAGATTTATGGTTAAACGAAGGTTTTACCTCGTACGTTGAAAACCGCATTATGGAAGAAGTATTTGGCCGTGACCGTGCGGTTATGGAACAAGCACTTGATTCAGCGTCTTTACGCGCACAACTTAAAACAATTGATGCACCAGATACACGCCTTAATTTAAAACTTAACGGCCGCGACCCAGACGATGCGTTTAGCTCAGTGCCTTATACTAAAGGTCAATTATTTTTAATTTACCTAGAAAACAAATATGGTCGCGATAAATTTGACCCGTTTGTAAAAGCGTACTTTAAAGAGTTTTCGTTTAAATCTCTTACTACCGCGCAATTTGTTACTTACTTAAAAGCTAACTTAATTGAAAAGTATCCTGGTGTTGTAAGCATGGATAAAGTAAACGAATGGATTTTTGAACCTGGATTACCAAGTGATGCGCCAAACCCTACTTCTGATGCATTTGATAAAGTAGATACTGCAACAGCAGCATGGTTAAAAGGCGACACAACTGCAGCTCAACTGCCAACAGCTGATTGGTCTGTGCATGAGTGGCTACACTTTTTAAATAACTTACCACGTGATTTAAGCCAAGAGCACATGGTAGAGCTTGACTCAGAATTTAACCTAACACAGTCAACTAATGCCGAACGTGCATTTGCTTGGTTTATGCTAGCAGTAGGAAATGGTTATCAACCAATTTACCCTGCACTTGATAAGCACTTATCAGGCATTGGCCGTCGTAAGTTAATTGTACCGTTATATAAATCCCTTATCACTAACGGTAAAAAAGAGTGGGCACAAAGCGTGTACTTAAAAGCACGCCCTGGGTATCACCCACTTGCACAAGGTACTATTGACGCATTATTTGAATAAATAGCGTTAACTAGAAACTAAAAAGGGCCAAATTTGGCCCTTTTGTTTTGCTATTTTTCTACTTTGTCACTTTTTCTAAAAAAGCCTTACGCTCTGCAGTTGTGGCTTGTTGCCACCAAAAATCAAGCATTTGCGGCGCACTTGGCATGCCTTTACCTGTAATGGGTGCTATCGGCTTTATTGGCTGACTAGGACGAGAAGGTCCTGCAGGCATTGTATTTTGCATTACCGGTTTATTGCTTGCTAGCTGCGTGTTAGAAATAACACTTAAAGGCTTAGCAACAGCGCTACTTTTTGCTTTTAAACTAACTTGTGGTGCTTCTGCAAATACTTTTGCAGATACTGCATTTTCAGCACGATTAAACACTAAGGTATAATCTTTACCTGCTTCAACAGTTACACTTACCCAAAATGGTTCCGACTCCACAACTTCATGCGTGTCATAATCATCTTCATATAAATCGGTATATTTTAGCCTAAGTTGGTAAGTTCCTGGCGCAAGCTCTACATCATCAATACGGCTAAACAAAGAGCTTTCTAGCATTTTATCGCCCACTTGTAGTGGTACAATTTCTTCTGGAAAGTGAATATTTTCAGCATTAGCCGAAAAACTAAGTAGTAATGCAACTGCGCTACTGATTAAAATTGGTTTAAGCATATTAACTCCTTTATTTGATTTCAGTTTGACACTGCTTTGAAAGTTTGTCATTAGTGAGCTTAAAATTCATAACACTTAATTAGGAACACACTATGAGCCAAGAGACTATTTTTACCAAAATAATTAATCGTGAAATTCCGGCTGACATTGTCTACGAAGATGAAGACACCCTCGCATTTAAAGATATAAATCCACAAGCGCCATTTCATGTGCTAATTATCCCCAAAAAAGCAATTGCTACTATAAATGATATAAATCCTGAAAACTCACATTTAGTAGGCAATTTATACGTTGTTGCGGCAAAATTAGCTAAGCAACACAATTTTGCTGAGGACGGATACCGCGTGGTCATGAACTGTAACGAACATGGTGGACAAACCGTTTATCACATACATTTACATATGCTTGGCGGTAAAGAAATGGGATGGCCACCTTACCAAAATGTAAAAAAAGTAAATTAATTAAAAATTTTTATCTAACTATTCTGCTCAACCAATTAGTTACAAATGTTATGATTTTTCATGGTTATAAAGAATAAATAGTTACTTATTTGCAACATTTTATGTTTAAATAATCGTAAAATCGTATTTGTTATTGAGTGCTTCAGCGACTTTCTAATACAAAAGGTGCGGAAGTCGTGATAAACTTAAACAGTCAGCTTTATAAAAGAGTATAAAAACATGAGCAGTTCAGCCTTTTTGTTATTAGATCAAGAGCCAATTAACACTATTGGTATTAACGTTTTAGAACCTTTGTTAAAAACGCAAGGCCTTGACGTAACCACGGGTACTAATATTTTAGATATACCTGAAGGGACTCGACTTTTGTTTATCGAAACATCTAGCAAGGATGCATGGGGAAAACTAAAAGAACAACTAGTAAACCTACGTATTAAATGCGATATCATATTATTTAATCTAGACGAAAACCCTGAGCTTGCTAATCGTGCATTGTTGAGCGGTATTCGTGGCGTATTTTACACAACAGATAACGCCGATGTATTAATGAAAGGTATTCGCTTACTACTTGAAGATCAGCTTTGGTACCGACGCGATATTATGTGTAATGCATTAAATCGTATGCTGCAATTTAATAAAGATGCGCTGCATAAACTAACCGAAGGCGATATTGAGCCTGTTAAACTTACTAAGCGAGAAAAAGCAATAATCTCACTAATGAGTAAAGGTTCGAAGAATAAAGAAATCGCAGAAGATTTAAGTATCAGTCCACACACAGTTAAAACACATTTATATAGCGCATTTAGAAAAACTAAATGTCGTAACCGTATTGAGCTCCTATCTTGGGCACAACAAAATATCCCTGATGAAATTCGTTAATCATATATTTAGTTTAAAATTAAAAACAGACACTTAGGTGTCTGTTTTTGTATGTGTTACACACTTATTGAATACCAATTTGCTTGCCTAAGTGATCTGTTTTGATAATTGGTATAAGTGTATACTTTTGATAATCTTAGTTTAAAACTACTTTGCTGGAATATTAATGCTCGACTCTTTCACTCTTTATTTTGCCAGCATCGCCATTATGGTTGTAATGACCTTACTTAACTTTTTGACATGGCGAACAAACAAACAAATATCGGGCACGCTGCTATACATTTTCTATCCCATATTGCTATTAGGCTCTGTTATTGGTTTTACGCTTGTTGGTGATACACATAACTTAGTAATTATTAGCGCTGCCAGTAGCATGATGTTTGCCGCATCAATAGTGCATTGTTTATCGCTCAGTCAGTTTTTAAATTATCACGGCATTGGTTTTAAATTACTTTGCTCAGTGACCGCTTTTTGCACTGTAATGCTTGGCTATTACACCTTTTTTGACCCATCTTTACACGAAAGAGTGATTGCATCCGATATACAGCACATAGCAGAAGCCGGCTTTTTACTCTTTATATTTATTAAGTACGCGCGCAAACCCTACCCTAATGGCAGCATTGTATACATAACCATTTTAACGCTTGTTGCTTTGAGCTTTATCGGCCGCTCGTTATTTATGGATAACATTGAACAAAAAAACCTTTTAGTAAACGGCTGGTTTAGCTCTTTATTATTTTTAAATGGCGTAATTGCGCCCATGTTTTATGCTGCAGGTATGGCCTTATTATGTAATGAGCGCAGAGAGCAGCACCTTAATAAACTCGCCGATAAAGCACAAAAAGATTTAGAAATACGCGGGCTCTTTTTATCAACTATAAGCCACGAAATTCGCACCCCGCTAAACGGTATTTTAGGCAGCGCCCAACTTGTTATGAACCAAACAAGTGATACCCGCAATAAAGCCTATTGCGAGGCGATTATAAATTCTGCCGAATCACTTAATTTATTGGTAGATAAGGTCCTTGATTACGCGAGCCTAGATCAAAGTGACGAAGCGCTTTACGAAGAAGATGTAGAGTTTAAAACATGGCTTAATAATTTATGTTTATTACTAAGCCCTATGGCCGAGCAAAAGCAGCTAAAATTTGAGCTTATCTATAATATCCCTGAGCAAGCCTGTTATTACTGCGACCAACAAAAACTTAGACAAATAATTATTAATTTAGTCGGTAACGCTATTAAATTTACAGATCACGGAACCGTTAAAATTCAGGTTGATTTAGTATTAGAAAAACAACTTGAGCACACGATAAAAATTAGTGTAAAAGATTCAGGGCCAGGTATTGAAAATGATGAGATAGCCTACTTAACAGAACCTTATGTACAAAGTAGCGCAGGCAAAGAAAAAGGCGGAACCGGCCTTGGTTTAGCTATTACCAGTCGCCTGCTTGAAAAACTCAGTAGCCGACTCGAAATAGCCAGCCAGCTTGGTACTGGTAGTGTATTTAGCTTTACCGTTACTTTTACTTTAGGTGAATTAAGCCTTGTAGAGCAGCGCCATCAAACTAAAGATTACTTAACAGGTCTTGATGTACTACTGGTTGAAGATTTAGATTTAAATCAAAAAATTGCTATAGAATTTATGGCCGACGATGAACACAAAATTAAGCTCGCAAAAGATGGAAAAAGCGCCATAGAGCTCATGCAAGCCCACCACTTCGATGTTGTTTTGCTTGATATGAACCTACCTGATTTAACAGGCCAAGAAGTACTTAAACGTCTAAAACGCATTGATCATAAAAATCAACGAACGCCAGTACTCGCGTTTACTGCAAGCCTTAGTCCTGACGAGGTAAAAGAGTATTTAGAATTAGGAATAAAAGACATTGTAGGCAAGCCTATTAAGCATGAAAAGCTTCGCCAAGCACTTAGCGACTCTCAATCTAATCAAACTGCGAGCATTGCAGTAGAGCTTATTGATACCTTGTATGACAAAACAGCGGCCGAAACACTCACCAGCTCATTTAGTGAAGATGAAGTATCGTCGATTTATAATGAGTTTGTGCTCTCGGCGCGCAACAAGCTAATTCGCTGTCAAAAGCTTATTGATCAACATCCAGAGCAATGCATTAAACTTTTACATCGCCAAGCAAGTACCGCTCTGCAACTTGGTTTTAATCGCTATGGTATTGAGCTTAAAAAAATAGAGCGCCGTTTACTCGATAAAAAGCCACATAACGACATGCTTGATGAAGCGTTAGATCTGTGGCAACGCAGCTTAGAGCAATATTTAAAGTTTGTGCGTGGGCAGTTAGAGTAATAGTGAATTAGCTTTAAAAAAGCTAATGATTAGCCTCTTCCATATTTATCATCAAATCGCTCTATATCGCTTTCATCAAGTACAGTACCGGTTTGCACTTCAATGACAATTAACGGCTCTTTTTGATTATTAGCCAAACTATGAATTTGCTTAGCCGCGATATAACACGATTGGTCGTGCGTTAGCGTATACACTTGCTCATTAATACACACATCTGCAATACCCGAAACCACAACCCAATGCTCAGCGCGATGCTGATGGCGCTGCGTCGAAAGCTTAGCACCGCTGTTAACAGTAATTTTTTTAACTTTAAAGCCAGTGCCTTCAACCAAAGTACGGTAATTCCCCCACGGGCGAAAAACCACTTGATGATGCTTAAGTTTATCAGCCTGTGTTGTAGCAATTTGCTTAAGCAACAAAGGCAGAGAATCTAGCTCATTTTGGTTTGCAATTAACGTGGCATCATGAGTATGAATAATTGCTAAACTGCTTACTCCAAGCGTGGCAATAGTGTGTTCAGCCTCGTTAATAACTAAGTTATTAGTGCTTTTTTGAGCCATATAATTAGCATTTAAGCTATTACCGTTTTTATCTTTTTTTGTAAGCGCATCAAGGGATGAAAAACTACCTACATCACTCCATTTTAAATCAACAGGCATAACAACTACGTTATTACTGCGCTCTAAAATGGCGTAATCAATTGAATCGCTTGGGCAGTGTTCAAGCGCACTGTTGCTTGGGCGGGTAAACCCTAAATCTTTAGTAAATTGTGCTGCTGCAGCGACACTCGTTGCTATTTTTGGCGCAAACCGCTCGAGCTCTTTTAAATAGGCTGTGGGGGTAAATAAAAACATGCCGCTATTCCAGCTATAACCACCTTGAGCTAAATAACGGTTCGCTGTATCTAAGTCAGGCTTTTCTTTAAATTGAGCAACATCGTAACAACCCGTACCGGCAATAGCCGCGCCTTGTTTTATATAACCATAACCGGTATGCGGCTCTGTAGGAGTAATCGAAAACGTCACTAACTTACCTTGCTCAGCAAGTTTTACAGCTTCAGGGAGCTTAGCTGTTAATACATCAAAGTTTTCAATATGATGATCGGCAGGCATCACTAATAGCGGGCCGGTAATCCCATTTTGTAGTGCATAATGGGCGGCTAATGCGATAGCAGGCGCGGTGTTTTTACCTTTGGGTTCGAGTAATAATGCAGTAGGAATTGAGCTTTCAGCTTGCTCGGCGGCAATAAATCGGTGCTGCTCATTACACACTAAGATAGCATTATCAAACAACTCATTAGAAACACGCGCCAATGTACTTTGCAGTAATGACGTGTTTTCACTAAGTAGTGGTAAAAATTGTTTAGGCATTGCTTGGCGAGAAAGCGGCCACAAGCGAGAGCCTATGCCACCAGCTAAAATTACAGGAGTGATTAAAGTGTTCATAATGTACATTAGCCGCCAACAAAAATATCAGCGACTATTTTAACACTTTATTGGCTCTGCGCTAAATTAACGTGTTTATATTAATGTAAAAGAGTCTGCATCTAAATAGGCAGGAAACGCTGCTTTAAACTCATCCAGTGGCGCTTTTTCAAGCGTGATAGTAACTAGTTGCTCTGCGTCATCTTGCGCTTTAGTTAACGCATCACCTTTGAAGTCGTATACCGCTGTACCGCCATTGTGCGCCACACCATTACCGTCTTCCCCCACGCGATTAACACCTACTACGTAACATAGGTTTTCCATTGCACGCGCCATAAGTAACGTATCCCAAATATGGCGGCGCACAGCAGGCCAGTTTGCTACGTTTATCATTACATCGTAGTCGTTATTATTACGTTGAAATACCGGAAAGCGCAGGTCATAGCATACTTGCGGTAATAGTTTAAAACCATTGATTTCAAAAACTTTGCGCGCTTGCCCTGCTACAACGTAATCGCCCTCGCTGCCTAAGCGAAATAAATGGCGTTTATCGTAATAACTCACCTCACCATCGGGCTTTACCCAATAAAACCGATTCGCTTTTTTATCGCCTTGTGCAACAAGTACCGAACCTGCAATAACCGCATTATGTTTATGAGCCTGCGCCTTTAACCACGTCAGTACTTTACCGTTTTCAGGCTCTGCACAATCTAAATTAATAGCAAAGCCAGTCGAGAATGTTTCGGGCAGTAAAATAAGATCGGGCTGATGCGTAATTGCTTCAAGCTGCTTATTAAACATGGCTAAATTAGCATCTTTATCAAGCCAATAAAGCGAGCTTTGCAATGCTGTAATGGTTAAAGTTGACATAATATTTGCGCAGCCTCTATGAGAGTGTTGTCGTTTTTAGCAAAGCATAAACGAATTACTTTGTCGGTTGGTGGATTTTGATAAAAAACACTTAACGGAATAGCCGCAACACCGGCTTGCTCAACTAACCAATGGCAAAATTCAACATCGTTTAAATCCGATACATCGCTGTAATCTAACAATAAAAAGTAAGTGCCTTGGCTAGGTAAAATTTTAAAACGGCTGTTACTTAAATGACTCGCTAATAAGTCGCGTTTTTGCTGATAAAACCCGCTTAGCTCATCTATATGCTCGCCTTGCCGCTCGAGCATATCGGCAAGCGCATGCTGTGCGGGGGTAAAACTAGAAAACGTAACGTATTGATGAATTTTTCTAAATTCGACAGCTAAATCTGCAGGTGCAATACAGTAACCCATTTTCCAGCCCGTGCTGTGAAACGTTTTACCAAAACTCGATACAACAAAGCTTTGGGTAAATAATTCATCATCGCGTAATACACTTAAATGCGGTTGTTCATCAAACGTAATGTGCTCATATACCTCATCGCTTATTACATATAAATTGTGAGTACCAACTAACTCTTTAAGCGCTTTTATATCTTGTGGCTGTAATATTTTACCGCTTGGGTTATGAGGCGTATTTATAATAATTGCACGGGTATTTTTAGTAATTGCTTGGCTTACTACTTGCCAATCAATAGTGTAATTTGGCGCACTTAAAGCAATGTGTACCGACTTTCCACCAGCGAGTTCAATTGCCGGTTGGTAAGAGTCATATGCAGGGTCAAATACAATCACTTCATCACTTGGGCGCACAATTGTTTGAATAGCCACAAACAATGCCTCTGTTGCACCCGAAGTAACAGTCACTTGATCAGCTGCGTTTATATCAGCTGCATATTTGCGCTTTGCTAAATCAGCAATTTGTTGCTGTAATCGTGGTACACCACTTGAAGGTGAATATTGATTAACGCCCTGCTGCACATAATAATTTAACTGCGTTTTTAAAAGATCAGGAGCATCAAACTCAGGAAAGCCTTGAGAGAGATTAATTGCCGAAAACTCATTAGCCAACCCGCTCATTTGGCTAAATATACTAACGCCTAAATTTGGTAATTTACTTTCAAACACGTGATGCCCTTAATGATGGTTTTGCGCTTAAAGCGATGCTATCATTGCTTAAAACAGAAGTATAGCCGTCTAAAAATAATTAACTTTACGCTCATTAGTGAGGAATGTATGCAAAACAATACCGCTATTTCACAACTTATTGAAGCCGGAAAATGGGTTAGCCAAAAAGGCTGGGTACCCGCAACAGGCGGAAACTTTTCAGCTCGTACTAGCACTGGCTTTGTTGTTACAGCAAGTGGGCACGATAAAGGCTCACTGACGCAAGAGCATTTTTTGCAATTAGATCACCAAGGCGAGCGCCTAGCAGGAGCTGTAAAACCATCGGCAGAAACACAATTACACCTAAGTTTGTATCAGCTTATACCTGATGCACATTGTGTTTTGCATACTCACTCTGTAGCCGCTACCGTACTGTCGCAAATTACCCAAGGGCATCAGCTTGATTTAACAGGCTATGAAATGCAAAAGGCACTGAGCGGCTTTACTTCGCATTTAGAAACGCTGAGCATTCCTATTTTCGATAACGATCAAGATATTGACCGATTAAGCCTGCTGGTCAGTGACCATCACTTACATACGCCGATAGAGCATGGCGTACTGATACGTGGCCATGGTTTATATGCAGTAGGACGTAATATTGATGAAGTTCGTCGCCACCTAGAAGCCTTAGAGTTTTTATTTAGCTGCGAACTAGAGCGCTTAAAAATAATAGGTATTCAAGCGGGAGTAACTAAATGATTAAAGCCATTTTAACCGACATCGAAGGCACAATAACCCGTATCTCGTTTGTTAAAGAGGTGTTGTTTCCTTACGCAGCAAAACAGTTACCTACCTTTGTACGTGCCAATGCTAATAAGCCAGATGTAGCTGAGCAAATTAGTGCCGTAAAAGCGCTTATCGAAAAGCCAAACGCCGATATTGAAGAAGTCATTAGCACTTTACTTACCTGGATTGATGAAGATAAAAAAATCACTCCACTTAAGCAATTACAAGGCTTAATTTGGCAAACAGGGTATGAACACGGTGATTTTAAAGGTCATTTATACCCAGATGCATTTGATTTTTTACAAGCTCAGTACAACAACGATATAGCTTTATATGTGTACTCGTCAGGGTCAGTAAAAGCGCAGCAGCTACTTTTTAAATACAGTGATTATGGTGACATTCGCAGCTTGTTTACTGACTTTTTTGACACCAAAGTTGGCGCAAAACAAGAGCAAATGGCCTATAACACCATTGTGGAGCTGTTACCGTTTAAAGCAGCAGAAATACTCTTTTTAAGTGATGTAGCCGGCGAGCTTGATGCCGCGCAAGCTGCAGGCTTAAAAACACTACATTTAATTCGTGATGGGCAAGCAAGCACTAAAGCTCACCCTTATATTAATGACTTTAGCCAATTTAAATTGGAGCAATTAGTATGAGCCAATTAACAATATATGCTGACAACGATGCAAGCAAAGCACTTGTAAGCACATCAAATGCTGATGATATTGCAAAACAACTAGCTAAAGTAAACGTACGTTTTGAACAGTGGCAAGCAAATGCAGATATTAATGAGCACACCACCCACGAGCAAATTATTAGTGCGTACAAAAACGATATAGATCGGTTAAAAACCGAAAATGGCTATCAAACAGTAGACGTTATATCTCTAGCTAAAGGTAATCTTGGCGCATCAGAGCTGCGCAAAAAGTTTTTATTTGAACATACTCATAGTGAAGACGAAGTGCGTTTTTTTGTAAAAGGCCAAGGGCTATTTTGCCTGCATTTAGGCAATAAGGTTTACCAGGTACTTTGCCAACAAGGCGATTTAATTTCAGTGCCTGAACTTACCCCGCATTGGTTTGATATGGGAAGTGACCCTGAGTTTACTGCCATTCGCTTATTTAACAATACAGAGGGCTGGGTAGCAAAAAGCACTGACTCGTCTATTGCAGAGCAATTTCCCTTGCTCGATTAATAAAGCTCAGTGCACGCATGCCTAAACTATATTTTCTATAAGCGTATTTATGCTATTTGCAGGATGACTTCAATCACTTAACTCTGTAATATTATTTTAGCAATGCAGCTGATAAAGAGTAACTTTCTAATGGTGAACGAACAATATCAAAAGTCTAAACAACAACTAGCCTACTCACGTAAGCAAGTTGAAAAGGCTGGTCGTATTTTTCGTAAAAATGAAGGTGATTTTGACTTTGCAATAGAGGTTGTACAGAACTATCGTGCAGCACATTTATATCCGCTGACTATTATTAAAAACCTCGTATGGAAACATGTAAAAAAACTTCATTTGCTAGAATCGGCGACCATAGTTAGACGCTTAAAGCGCTTGCCAACTATTATAGATAAGTTACAAAGAGCCTCGTTGGATGGTAAAAGTGAAAACGCAATAAATCTAAAGCGAATGCACGATATAGGTGGCTGCCGAGTAATCTTAGATAATCTAGAGCATCTATATCAACTCAACGCCAGTTTAGACTCGAGTAGAGCTGTTCATAGCGTTAAGTCATATGATTATATTGAAAACCCAAAAGCGACGGGCTACAGAGGTATTCATCGTGTTTATAAAAGTTATAACAATTTAGAATCTCACGATTATAAAGGCTTTCAAATTGAAGTTCAGTTGCGCACTAGGCTTCAGCACCTTTGGGCTACTACTGTTGAAATTGTAGATATTATTGAAAAAGAAACACTAAAAACTAATCCCCAAGCAGCCGACACAGATTGGAAGCGATTATTTTTTATCATGGGTGAGTTTCTTGCAGTCAAAGATGGTTCAAATCAATTAAGTTCACAACAATCGCAGGCCTTTGTTGATGAGCTTTCGGCACTAAATAAAAAGCTAGCCGCATTTCATAAGCTTGATGCATTTAATCGCGCATTCCAAGTTGACGAAATTAAAAATAAATCGAAAGATACAGGCTTTGCTTTACTCGTTCACAACACAGAAACACAAATGGGTCGAGTCTTTTTATATGCAGAGAATAAAAAGCAAGAAGCTCTAACACATTACGCCGAACAAGAAAAACAAACTCACAATAACGTGCTTCTGGTAGCAGGGAGCGACTTGAAATCTATAGAAAAAGCCTACCCCAACTACCTAAATAGTACCTCTGAGTTTCTTTCAGAATTCAGTCGCATATTATTAAGTTAGCTCTTTAAGTTTACCCATTAATACTTGTTGCTGGTTATACACACCAGTATCTAACACCCACCCTGTAACCAGCTTTGCCGGCGTTATATCAAATGCAGGGTTATATACATTAGCATTAGTGGGCGCCCATAAAGCCTCGCCAAAGCTACCGCTAACTCCGCGCACTTCTTGAGGATTTCGTTGCTCTATTTCTATATCATCACCACACGCGGTGTTGGTATCAAGCGTGGTAATAGGCGCAACTACATAAAATGGAATGTTATGAAAATGCGCTAGTACGGCTAAATTATAAGTACCCACTTTATTAGCAAAATCACCATTGGCGGCAATACGATCAGCCCCCACTACTATTTTATCTACCTTACCTGCAGCCATTAAACTTGCTGCCATATTATCGCAAATTAATGTGTAAGGTATTTCCCAGCGCTCAAGCTCAAAGGCAGTTAAGCGACCGCCTTGTAATAATGGTCGTGTTTCATCAACCCACACATGTACGTTGCCATGTTTTTGCTGCGCTTTGTAAATAACACCCAGTGCAGTACCAATACCAGCGGTTGCAAGCGCCCCTGTATTACAATGAGTTAATATGTTGTCGCCACTATTTATAAGCTTGGCACCGCGATTTGCCATTCGTTCACACAGCTCAATATCTTCAATAAACAACCGCTCAGCAGTACTAACAATACCGGCAACATAATCGCTTTGCGTTAAAGCTTTTCGCAATGCCGCCATACAATGCATTAAATTAACCGCCGTTGGACGAGTGGCTTCTAGTTCATTGATTGCTTTTTCAAGCTCACTTTTCACTACCCCTTGCTCAGCTAAATACGCCACTAACAAGCTCGCGCCTAAACCAATAAGTGGAGCTCCACGCACTTTTAAGTTAATGATCAGCTCTTTCATGGTTTCTACATCATGGCATTGATGCCATACCTGCTGGTGAGGTAGTAAATATTGGTCGAGCACACTAAGCGACCCGTTTTCGTATTTTACACTGCTTGCGATTAAATTTTGCATAATGCTTAAGGTATTAAAAATGCGTAACGTTATTTTACACCACTTTGAATAACTCTCAAGCTAGACTTGTAGACATCTAAACATTTAAAAGTATAGAATGCTTAAAAGCTGATTTTTGAGATTTAAACCATGACTAACTATGTTGCTTTTAATGCACAGCGCGCTATCGATTATGTATCGACATTAATTGAATCTAAACAATGTAATTTTTTTGATTCCGGACAAACCTTATCGGCATATGAGTTTGGTGATGGCAATCTTAATTTAATATTTAGAATTACTGATGAGCAAAACAATAGTGTTATTTTAAAGCAAGCTCTGCCTTACGCGCGTTGCGTGGGTGAGTCGTGGCCATTAACGCTTGATAGAGCCCGTATAGAAGCACAAGTTTTACTTAACCATGGTGCTATTTGCCCTACTTATACTGCTAATGTTTTACATTATAGTGAAATGCAAGCGCTGACTATTTTAGAAGATTTAGGTAATTTACAAATATTGCGTACTGCACAAAATAATGCAGAGCAATTCCCTAAATTAGCGCAGCACGTAGCGACCTACTTAAGCCACACCGGCTTTTATAATTCAGATTTTTACTTAACCGCGCAAACTAAAAAAGCACTCGTTAGCCAATTTACTAATCCTGAGCTTTGCCAAATCACTGAAGACTTATTTTTTAGCGATCCGTACATTGAGCACGAACGCAATAACTACCCAAAGCAACTACAAAACGAAGTTGACGCAATACAAAAAAACAACGCATTGAAGTTAGAAATAGCAAAACTAAAAGCTAATTTTTTATCTAACCCGCAAACATTACTTCATGGTGATATGCACAGCGGTAGCATTTTTGTTGATTGTAATCATACAAAGATGATTGACCCGGAGTTTGGCTTTTTTGGGCCTATTGGGTTCGATATTGGCTCTTTTATTGGTAATTTACTATTGAATTACTGCGCGCAAGCAGGTCATATTGAAGACTTTGTAGCACGTCGCAATTACCAAACACATTTACTTAGCTGTATCGTAGACACCTATAGTTTATTTGAGCAGCAATGGCTTGAATTAATACGCACTAAAACATTAGATGAATCATTAGCGCCAGTAGGCTATGCGCAATACTTTATGAAAAACGTATTGCAAGATGCTGTTGGTTACTGTGGTGCTGAGTTAATTAGGCGTACTATAGGGCTTGCGCACGTAAGCGATATAGATAGTATTAGTGATGACAATGCGCGCCTTACAGTGCAAAAACAAACATTAGCACTAGGCGAGCAACTTATTTTAAATGCACAAACATGCAACAACAAAGAAGCATTTTTTAGTTTATTAATAAGCCAATTAAACTAACAAGCATTAAAAAAGGCGCTATAAGCGCCTTCTAGTTAGTTAAAACTTACTTGTAGTTTTCATAAATTTTATCAAGCGGCTCTGAAAGCCCACTTTCTTGCACTATACGTACATGCTTACGAGCCAACTCACGTGCACTTGTTACACCGCATGAGTGAGCAATTAAACCGGCTCCGTAATGAATATATTTATTATAGTTAGCTACTCGTTGCGCTTTATCAGCTACATTTAAGCCGCGTTGCAAACGCTCGTTATGTGTAGTGATCCCGGTTGGACAGGTATCTTTATTACATTGCATTGCCTGAATACAGCCCAGTGCAAACATATGACCACGAGCCGATACAACAAAATCAGCACCGAGCGCTAATGCCCATGCAACCTTTGAAGGAACGATTAATTTACCCGAAGCAATAATTTTCACGCGATCTCTAAGCCCGTGCTTTTCAAGCATATTAACTACAAGTGGCAAGCTTTCGCGAAGAGGTAAACCCACCGAATCCATAAGCGGCTGCGGTGCAGCCCCCGTACCACCATCAGCACTATCAATTGTTATAAAATCGGGTGCCGACTCAATGCCACGATGATTTATTTCTGCAAATAACGTTTCTAACCAGGTGTAATCACCAATAACGGCTTTAAAGCCTGTTGGTTTTCCTGTGGCATTACGTACAGTGGCAATCATATCGAGAATATCAGCTGGGTTTTTAATTTCAGGGTGTCCATTTGGGCTAATCGAATCTTGCCCTTCTGGAATACCCCTAATTTTAGCTATTTCGGCGTTAACTTTGCGCCCTGGTAACATACCGCCTTTACCTGGTTTTGCACCTTGGCTCATTTTTAGCTCGAACATTTTGACTTGTTCGTGAGCTGCTATTTCTTTAAGTTTTTCGGTGCTTAAGTTTCCATGCTCGTCTCGGGCACCATATTTAGCTGTACCAATTTGAAATACCAAATCGGCGCCACCTTCAAGGTGGTAAGGGCTTAAGCCCCCTTCACCTGTGTTCATCCAGCAACCCGCTAATTTAGCACCTTTTGATAAAGCGCGCACAGCAGGCTTTGAAAGCGCACCAAAGCTCATGCCCGACACATTAAATAACGAATTAGTGGTGTAAGGTGTTTTACAATACGGACCTAAAGTAACATTACTCGGGTCGAGTGCTTCTTCATCTAAAGTAGGAAAAGCACAGTTCATAAACATAACCGTACCCGTCACTTCTAAGCTTTGTGTTGAACCAAATGCAGCGGTGCGATCGACATCTTTTGCTGCGCGGTAAACCCAACTGCGCTCAGCGCGGTTAAATGGCATTTCTTCTCGATCGAGGGCAAAAAAGTATTGTCTGAAAAATTCACCTTGGCGTTCAAAAAAATATCGAAAGCGGCCAATTACTGGGTAGTTACGCCTAATAGCATGCTTGGTTTGTGTTACATCTCGAATATAAAAAACGACAACGATTAAAACCAACAACCCTAAAACAACAATAAACATACTTGCAAATACATCAATACTAAACATTATAAAATTACTCACCCAAGGCCCCTTGATGACTGTTTTTAAAATAAAAAAGTGCTATACCACCAAAGTGACATAACACTTTTATTTGTTCAAGGCTTTAACTGCCTTATATCTAATTCTGTTGTTTAGCTAACTCTGCTTTTATATATAAACGCACTTGTGTTTCAAGTACCGATAAAGGCACTGAACCATGGCGTAATATTTGATGATGGAATTCACGAATATCAAAGCTTTTTCCTAGCGCTTGCTCTGCTTCAATGCGTAAACGCTTAATAGTAAGCTCACCTATTTTGTATGACAGTGCCTGAGCTGGCCAAGATATATAACGGTCAGTTTCTGTTTTAACATTATGCAGCGAAAGCGCGGTGTTCTCGCTCATAAAGTTCATAGCTCGCTCGTGGCTCCAGCCATACATGTGCATCCCTGTATCAACAACCAAGCGTGCTGCTCGCCACATTTCATAAGTTAAGCGACCAAAACGGCTATATGGGTCTTGATAAAAGCCTGCCTCTAAACCTAAATATTCAGAGTAAAGCCCCCAACCTTCGCCAAATGCCGAAAGGTAAGCATCACGACGATATCTCGGCAAATTTTCAAGCTCTGCATTAAGTGATATTTGTAAATGATGACCTGGCACTGCTTCGTGCAACGTTAATGCTTCTAAAACATACAAAGGGCGCTTATCTAAAGCGTAAGTATTTACCCAGTAGTATCCAGCTTCATCATCTCGATTAGAGCCAGAATACCGACCTGTTGTGTATTTAGGGGCAATACTTGCGGGCACCGGTGCCACGCCATAAGGTTTGCGCGGTAAGGTATGAAATAACTTAGGCAGCTGTGCATCCATTTTTTTAGCAATGTAAGATGCTTCTTTCAAAAGTTGCTCAGGTGTTGTTGCGTAAAACTGTGGGTCGGTACGTAAAAAGTGAATAAACTCAGCAAATGAGCCTTTAAAACCAACTTCCTTTATTACAGCTTCCATTTCACCTCGAATGCGAGCAACTTCTTTTAAGCCTAGCTCGTGGATCTCTTTTGGTGTCATGTCGGTAGTGGTGTAATGCTTAGCACGGTTTTTATAAAAAGCTTTGCCATTAGGGGTTTCTGAAATACCAATACTTGTGCGGGCGCCCGGTTGGTATTGCTCAGTAAAAAACGTTAAGTAGCTTTTATATGCTGGTATTACTTTATTTTTTAAAACAACTTTAGCTCGCTGTTGAAGTGCATAAAAGTCACTCTCACTTAAACTGGCAGTGTTAGCTAAAAACGGTTTATAAAATTCTGATTGAGTTACATCATCAACTATATAAGTACTTATGGAGTCTTCGTATCCTTCTAAAACTGCTTTTGGTTGGGTGAGACCTGTTTCGAGCCCTTTTTTCATCCAATATATATTTTGCTCAAAAAAGCGGGGGATTTGTGCTAAACGTGCAAGGTATGTCTCTAAATCTTGCTCTTTTTTATATTGAGAACTGTTAACGATGTACGACAGACCGGAGTGAAAACCATACTCAGATGTAAGCGGCATGTAATGCGCATTAAACACATATTCGTCTACGCTATTTTGCACTTGGGCACGAATAATACTTAAGTTAATTTGATTTTCGTCACTAAGCTTAGTTGCATCTACGGCATCTAAGTCTGCTAATAATTGAGTATTACTTTTGTACTGCTCTGCTAGAAATTCTGGCGATAAATTGGCAAGTAAATAACCATCAACCCCTTTTGAACTGCTATAAGGGTTTATACTTTCTCTATATTGAACAATAGATTGTGCCACTTGAGTAAACTGCTCATTCGCGTTGGGTGTGGTTATTTGACATGCACTTAACGAACATAAAGCAGTTATGCCAAGAAGCGTTTGGCGAAGCGTTTTTGGTAAAAAAAGATTCATTATTATTTAACTTGATGATGCAATAGATTGCATAAAACTATCGTAGGCTAAAGAAATAGCAAGTAAATGAGACAAACTAGCATATTGAAATAATGCTACATACGTTAACAGAAGTAAAAACCAGCCGAATTGATGAGAAAAACAGCGATTGGGCTGCTAAAGTAAAATTTAAGTTCCCTAACTATCGTTTTTGCTTTTAAATAGCGCGGATAATGATTACTGTATAAAAAAATAATAAAAAGCTCGGACGCATAACCGCCTCATGGAATGAGATATTTTAAAATTTGTACTTATGCGTACTTAGTTGGTATTTAAAATGATGTTCCATGATTCCATGGCTATTGCACAAGAGAAGATGACTAAAGTGTGTGTGTTTTTAGAGCGCTATGCACTTTCTCCTACGCCGCTCAATTATCAAGTTGTTTATACCTATACTAGCCAAACTAACCTTGAGCTGAATAAAGCCTTAGACCGCGCTATTGCGGTTGAAGATAATATAGACAGTGTTTTAATTGAACAGCTCCATGCTGAATTTTTAAATACCGGTCACACAGAGCAAGTCAACATGATTCAAAATGTTGATGGTGTTATAAGTTCACTTTCTCAAAACTCTCAAGCTACTGAAAAACAGATAATTCGCTTTGCGGGTCAGGTGAGCGAATGCGTACATTCACTAGATGAGAACAACATAGAACAAAGCCGTCAAGCGCTTGAAGTACTTCATAATCAAACCGCCGAATTACTAAATCAACACAAGCAATTTAAGCAAGAACTAAGTAAAGCCAAACAACTACACGAAAAAACAAAAAAGCAGCTAAATCAACTTCGTAAACAACATATTATTGATAGCCAAACAGGGCTTTATAAACGCCATTATTTAACGCAACAAACTCAAGTATGGACTAATCAAAAAAAGTCTATTTGCGCCATTGCGATTCAAATAGATAACCTTGATCACTTTACTGAAAATTACGGTGATATAATTGGTGAAGTTATTTTGAATAAAGTAGCTAAACAAGTGCAAAAATATGTTTTTCAAAGTGGCTTGCCTGGCCGCACAGCTAAAGATCAATTTACTGTTTTACTCGCCGATATAGACCCAGAAACAGCCAATGTTATAGCTGAAAAAGTCCGAAATGGAGTCGAAAAGCTTCGCTTTGTTAGTTCAAAAACAGGGATTAAGTTACCTAGTATTGGCTTATCTCTAGGAATTGCTCAACATCTACAAGAAGATGATTTTAATCAGTTAGCTAAAAAAGCGTCTCATGCGGCTTTTAAAGCGCGGTCATTAGGGCAAAGTAGCTACACTGCAGGGCAATAAATTACCTGATAAATCATATTCAAATTGCACCTACTGCGTACAATAAAGTACACTAACCTCTATTGTCACGATAGAGATTAGTCATGAACGAAACCGAACAAAAGACCACGCATTTTGGTTATAAAACAGTAGCCGAGGGCGACAAAGCTTCTATGGTTGCTGATGTATTTCACTCAGTAGCTGCAAAATACGATGTAATGAATGATTTAATGTCTTTTGGTGTGCATCGTTTATGGAAACGTCAAACTATTGCAAGCTCAGGTGTTCGTAAAGGCCATCATGTACTCGATTTAGCCGGTGGCACTGGCGACTTAACGGCAAAATTTAGTCAACTAGTCGGTGAAACAGGTCAAGTTGTTTTGGGCGATATAAATTCATCTATGCTTAAGGTTGGTCGTGAAAAACTACATAATCTTGGCTTAGTAGGCAATATTGACTACGTACAAATGAATGCAGAAATGCTGCCATTTCCAGATAATAGCTTTGATGTGATCACTATTGCCTTTGGCTTACGTAACGTTACCGATAAAGACAAAGCATTACGCTCTATGTACCGTATTTTAAAGCCAGGTGGCAGATTACTTGTTTTAGAGTTTTCAAAACCAGAGCATGACGTACTTAGTAAAGCTTACGATTTTTACTCATTTAATTTATTGCCAACAATGGGTAAGCTAGTTGCTAACGACAGTGAATCGTACAAGTATTTAGCTGAGTCTATTCGTATGCATCCAGATCAAGACACATTAAAAGCGATGATGGAAGATGCGGGCTTTGAACAAACAACATACCAAAACCTCACAGGCGGAATTGTTGCACTGCATCGTGGTTTTAAATATTAAGGCTAGCAGTTATGGCGCTTGAAAAAATAACAAAAAACAATAATGGTGCAATGTCATCTGAGTTTTTTATGTTACCTAATTTTGTACTTTCGCTTATTGAGCGTGTACTAAATCAAGCGCTTAGCCTTGACCCACAATTATCTCAAAAGCTAAACGCCGTTAAACATAAGCGCTTAGTAGTTGAAATAAGAGATTGGCAACAAAGCATCCAACTCGTTTATAGTGCTGATCAATTACACTTATACAGCGCTCAAAGCAATGAAAATGCAGATTGTATGATCAGCGCAGATATAGAGACACTTTTAGCGCTCAAAAACCCTGCAATGCTTACCCAATTAATTCGCCAAGATAAGCTCGACTTACAAGGCGATTTAAATATTGCGCAAACTTATAGCAATGCATTTTCAGGTATTGATATTGATTGGCCTGAACAACTTTCTAAATACATTGGCGATGCCCCCGCTCAGCAGTTATACCTGCACTTAAAAGAACTAAAACAAAAGAGCAGCAAAACCGATACTAAAATAAGTACCATGCTTACAAGTTTATGCCAAGATGAGCTCGCAATTACTATTCATCCATTAGAACTTGAGCAATTTAAACAAAAAAATAGAGAACTCAAAGGACAAGTCGCTGCCGTTGAGCAACGCATTAACGCCCTCTTAAATTCTTTTTTACCTTCAAACACCCGCTAAGGATTTTTTGTGTCGACTGCACGTTTGTATAACATCACCAAAACATTACTTAGCTATGGACTAGACGAGCTAATTCCAAAGCATAAAGTACCTTGGTTTGGTAAAGTAGCCCGTGGCAGTTTATTTTGGCTGCGTAATCAGCACAAAGAAAAACCGGCAGGGCTACGTTTACGTTTAGCATTGCAAGAGCTTGGTCCTGTTTGGATCAAATTTGGTCAAATGCTCTCTACTCGTCGTGATTTACTCCCTCATGATATCGCTTTAGAGCTTGCGTTTTTACAAGATCAAGTTCAACCATTTGAAGGCGAACTTGCACAAAAAATAATAGAAAAAGCGCTCGAAATTAACGATATAAGTGAATTATTTAGTAAGTTTTCACAAACTCCACTGGCCTCTGCATCTATAGCGCAAGTACATACAGCAAAACTTATTGATGAGCAGAGTATTGAGCAAGATGTCGTAATTAAGGTTATTAGACCCAATATTTATGAGCAAATTAATGCCGATTTAGCGCTAATGGAAAAGCTCGCAAAGGTACTTGCAAAAGTACATAACGAATCAAAACGCCTGCGCCCGGTTGAAGTAGTTAAAGAATATAAAAAAACACTCCTAGACGAGCTCGACTTAATGCGAGAAGGTGCCAACGGCATTCAACTAAAACGCAATTTTGAAGGCTCTGATTCATTATATATCCCTGCAGTTTACAGTGATTACAGCCGTAGCAATGTGCTGGTGATGGAGCGTATTTACGGCATACCCGTCTCTGATACCGATGCACTTATGGCGCAAAACACTAATATGAAATTACTTGCTGAGCGTGGCGTAGAAGTATTTTTTACGCAGGTGTTTAGAGACAGTTTTTTTCATGCCGACATGCATCCGGGTAATATTTTCGTCTCTCGAGAGCACCCTGAAAACCCAATGTATATTGGTATTGATTGCGGTATTGTTGGTACGTTAAGCAAAGAAGATAAACGCTATTTAGCTGAAAACTTTATCGCCTTTTTTAATCGTGATTATCGCCAAGTTGCACAGCTACACGTTGATTCTGGTTGGGTACCACCAGATACTAGCATTGAAGAATTTGAATTTGCGATTCGCACAGTTTGCGAGCCTATATTTAATAAACCTTTGGCCGAAATTTCATTTGGACACGTACTCGTAAATCTATTTAATACTGCACGTCGTTTTAACATGCAGGTACAGCCGCAATTAGTACTACTACAAAAAACTTTATTATACGTTGAAGGATTAGGGCGTCAGCTTTACCCGCAACTCGACTTATGGAAAACAGCTAAGCCCTTTTTAGAAGACTGGGTAAAGCAACAAGTTGGACCGCTATCAGTACTGAAGCAAATGTATGCTAACTTGCCATTTTGGGCTGAAAAAATGCCTGAGTTACCGGATCTAATTTATCAAAATTTAAAGCGTGCACCACACATTCAACCTCAAGAACAAAAGGTCTCTCACAAACCTTTAATATTGAGTTTATTTGGTAGTGCTACAATGATTATGGCAACACTTTGTTATTTACAGCACGATTTAATAGCTGCAAGTCTTGCAATAAGCTTATCGGCTATTAGCTTTATAGCGGCATGGCGCAGCGCATAAACTGGGTGCTATTTGCGCTAGTGAGCGTATAATTAGTATTTAAAATAAACATTTAACCGTTTTATATATTGGAGAAAACCATGGGTTTTGGTGGTATTAGTATTTGGCAATTATTAATTGTTTTAGCGATCATAGTTTTACTTTTTGGCACAAAAAAACTACGCGGTATGGGTGGCGATATTGGGGGCGCTGTAAAGGGCTTCAAAAAAGCAATGTCGGATGATCAAATGAGCGAGAAAGAGAAATCCGAGCAAATTCAACAATCAGAAAAAAACACTGCTGACAACTCAACCGATACTGAAAAAAACAAAGATAACAATAAGGTTTAATTAGTATGGGCATGTGGGAACTTGTTGTTATTTTTATTGTTGGTTTAGTGGTGCTCGGCCCTGAGCGCTTACCTGTTGCGATTAGAACAGTGAGTAAATGGGTTAAAACCGCTAAATCACTTGCCAACTCAGTAAAAGCCGAAGTAAGTGAAGAGCTTCGCATTCATGAGCTGCACGAAAACCTTAAAAAAGCAGAACAGCAAGAATTAAAAGATTTAAGCCCTGAGTTACAAAGCTCACTAACAGAGCTACAAAAAGCGGCTGAATCAGTTACTCACAGCTACAAGAAACAACAATCTGATACATCAAATAACCAACAACTTGATGAGAAAAAGTGAAATTTATTTCTCACTTTGTGGTCAACTTACTACATGGTATAAAAAATAATGGCTGAGGAAGTAAAATCAGGGTTTGTAGCTCATTTAATTGAGTTGCGTGATCGGCTAATAAAAGCACTACTAAGCATTTTTGTTATTTTTATTGCCATAGTATATTTTGCAAATGATATTTATGCTTTTGTTGCACAGCCGTTAGTCTCGCATTTGCCAAGTACGGCAACCATGATTGCAACCGATGTAACAGCTCCCTTTTTTGCACCTTTCAAACTTACTTTATTTGTCGCTTTATTTGCGTCGATTCCATGGATATTGCATCAAGTTTGGGGGTTTATAGCGCCTGGTTTATATCAGCACGAAAAGAAAATGCTCATGCCTATTCTCGCCTCAAGTATAATATTATTTTATGGCGGTATAGCCTTTTGCTACTTTGTAGTCCTGCCAATTATTTTAGGATTTTTTACAAGTACCGGTCCCGAAATGATGACCCTTGCACCTGACATAAGTAGTTATCTAGGATTTGTATTAAAGTTGTTTTTTGCATTTGGCGTCGCTTTCGAAATTCCAGTGGCTATTATGTTGCTATGCTGGAGTGGCGCAACAACAACAAAAAGCTTAAAAGAAAAGCGCCCTTATATCGTCGTGGGTGTTTTTGTAGTCGCGATGTTTTTAACACCGCCTGATGTATTATCACAAACATTGCTAGCATTTCCGATGCTTCTTCTGTTTGAACTAGGTCTAATTTTAGCAAAGTTTTATACCGCTAAACCACAAAAAGAATCTGAGGAATAAAATGAAAAAACAACTACTCTCACTATTGGTTTTATTAAGCGCACCAACTTTTGCTGCGCAAACAGAGTTTAATACTCAAGCGTTACAAGCATGTAGCTTTATTGAAAACGATTTTAACCGCTTACTTTGTTACGATAATACCATCGCGGGTAAGTCACTGGTTAAGCCATCAGTAACAAAAACGCTCACACCACCAACAGCTAATAATGTACCTCAGGCAGTAGCCACAACACCAACAGAAGTAAAAACAACAGCTGATGAATTTGGGTTAGAGTACAAAAAATCACAGACAGAAAAAGACGCTGAAATTAAAGCGATGGTTGCTTCAGTTGAAGAAGCTGCTTACGGCGAGTTAATTATTTCGTTAGATAACGGTCAACAATGGCGTCAAATTGGCTCTGACAGCATGCGTTTGAAAAAGAACGATACGATTGTAATTAGCCGTGGTGTTTTTAACTCATTTTTACTTAAAATTGACGGTGAAAACCGCTCTATTCGCGTTAAACGTACTAAATAATGTCATATACGTTAATTGATGCTGGAGTTAACTTAACTAATCATCAATTTGATGAGCAGCATCACGATGTAATTACCCGTGCCAATGAAGCGGGTGTTACAAATATGCTTATTATTGGTTGTGATATTGCAAGCAGTCAGCAATCACTTGAACTTGCAACAAAGCATCTTCAATATTCTACGGCGGGTATCCACCCGCATGATGCAAAATCAGCCACTAATGAACTAGAAGCACAACTAACTGTACTTGCAAATAGTAAGCATGTTATCGCTATTGGTGAATGTGGCCTTGATTATAACCGCGACTTTTCGCCTCGCGATGTACAGCGCAGTGTTTTTAGGCGCCAATTAGCACTTGCTGAAAAATTAGATTTACCTGTTTACTTGCATGAACGTGATGCAAGTGACGACATGTTAGGTATATTAAAAGAGTTTAATATTCGCGGTGTACTCCACTGCTTTACGGGTAACTCAGCAGCTCTAAAGCAATATTTAGATTTAGGTCTATATATTGGTATAACGGGTTGGGTATGTGATGAAAGGCGTGGAAAAGAGTTACAACAGCTAGTGCCTAGCATTCCTCTAGATCGATTATTAATAGAAACTGATGCACCATTTTTAATTCCACGAACAGTTAAACCAAAACCTAAATCACGTAAAAATGAACCTGCCCTGCTTCCTTATATCTGTCAAACGGTTGCACAACTTTATCAAATAGATGAAGAAGTTGTGGCCCGTAAAACTACAGAAAACTTTCACCGTGTTTTTGGTTTAGAAGATCGTTAATGGCCTATGCAAAGGCACTTTTAAGCCTATTAGCATTCCTTTGCACTTTTTGCTGTTTCGCAAACCCAGTAATAATAAAACACGATTTTAACTCTCAAAACATTAATAACCTGTATTACTCTTTTGAACCAACGTCGCTATTAAGTGCACAACAAAGCAGCCATATACAGTGGCAAAAAAACACAGGAAAACCCCTTAATTTAGGACTAGAGCAGCGCCCTGTATGGATAAAATTTAAAATAAAAAACACACTTAGTTATAATACTGAGCAAATATTGTCACTAAACAATCCTTTGCTAAACGACGTTCAAGTATATCAATTACATAACTCGCAATTACTTTCTTATACTCAAATTGGTGATGCCTACCCCTTATATAAGCGCACAATTAAAAGTGAATCTTTATTAGTTAAACTGCTCAGCCCTGCAAATAGCGAAACGCTTATTATAATGAAAGTGGCGAATAGCTCAGGCTTGCGAGTCCCTTTAACATTGTGGCAACCAGAAGCTTATTTGGCACACAAAGGAAAACTCAATTTACTCTATGGCTTATTGATTGGTTTTATATTTTCTTTGGGTGTGAGTTGCATAGTTTTATATGGTTTTTCACGTAAAGGTTATTTTGTTTATGCTGGAGTTATATCTCTCACATTAGGCAGTGTATTAGCCTACCTTTGTGGTTTTGGCTTAAGGTACGTTCATCCTAATTTGCCTGCATTACAGCAAGTTATGATCCCTATATTACTTATGCTTATCACTTTAATGTTTTTGCCTTTGCAGAAGCAAGTTTGCCATCCAAGGCCCTCACTTCTGCTAACTATTCAAAAAGTTGTAGTTAACGCTTTAGCCATTTCGTTATTATTTATTTGGCTACTTCCAAACAACATAGTTTCATTATTTTGTTTAATCACTACTCCAATCGTTTTAGGCTTTTATATTGTAACTACGTTTATGTGCGTGCGTTTAGCGCCTTCTAAACCAAACAAAGCACTATTACTTGTATTGGTTTTTTTCTTGGTGGTAATGCTTTATTTTACTGTTGCAGTAATGGGCCTATACGCCTTTGACAGAAGTACGCTCGCATTTGTATTTGCATGCTTTTTTGGTTGCACTTTTTGCTTATGCTACAGCGTAATGAAGTTATTTATTTTACAACGCGATGAAGAAGTGATTGCCCAACAAACCTTGATTGCTGAAAACACAGCACAAGATACACTACTTAAAGAGCGCTTAAAATTACAAGAAAAAACTCGCCAAGAACTTGAATCTCAGGTGGACGAGCGCACCTTTGAATTACAAGTGACGCTTAGAGAGCTTGAAGAAAAAAACCGCTCACTTGAGTTACTAAATACTGAAGACGCATTGACTGGAATAAAAAACAGACGCTTTTTTGATAAAAAACTGGTAATGGAGCTTCGTCGCTCTCGTCGAGAACAAACGCCGCTTAGCATTGTTATGCTTGATATAGATCGATTTAAAAATATCAACGACACGTACGGCCATATCATTGGCGATCAAGTTATTAAAGCAGTGTCTGACCTTATAAAAGACCATTTAAAACGACCACTCGATGAAGTTGCCCGTTATGGCGGTGAAGAATTTGTTGTGCTATTACCTAATACCCCTAGTGAAGGCGCACAAGACATAGCTGAAAAAATACGAGCTGATATCTCAGTAAGTACAGTAACGGTTGCCAATAATGATATTCAATTTACTATTAGCGCTGGTGTATACACCAGCATTGCTGATGATGTTAGCAACCCTCAAATTTTTACTGAGTGCGCCGACAAAGCACTTTATTACGCAAAGCAGCATGGCCGTAATCAAGTAATCACTTTTCCATTACCACAGTAGGAGCATATTAATATGGCCCAATCAGGATTAGACCTTTTCCCATATACTCGCATGCGCAGAATGCGCCGCAGCGACTTTTCTCGCCGCTTAATGGCTGAAAACCAGCTTAGCGTAAATGATTTAATTTACCCTGTATTTGTACTTGATGGTAAAAATCGCCGCGAGGTAATTGAATCAATGCCTGGTATTGAGCGCCTATCAATTGATTTACTGCTTGTTGAAGCAAAAGAACTCGTTGAACTTGGCGTACCTGCCGTTGCTATTTTTCCGGTAACGCCTGCGGATAAAAAATCATTATTTGCCGAAGAAGCATATAACGATGATGGCTTAGCGCAACGTACCGTAAGAGCGTTAAAAGAAGCTTTTCCTGAGTTGGGTGTGATTACTGATGTAGCACTTGACCCTTTCACTACGCATGGCCAAGACGGTATTATTGATGATTCAGGTTATGTTATTAATGATGTCACTACTGAAATTTTAGTTAAACAAGCACTTTCCCATGCAGAAGCTGGTGCTGATGTTGTTGCCCCTTCTGATATGATGGATGGTCGTATTGGTGCTATTCGCGAAGCACTTGAAGCTGATGGGTTTATTCATACTCGAATTATGGCCTACTCTGCTAAATACGCATCTAGCTACTATGGCCCATTTAGAGATGCTGTAGGCTCTGCTGGTAACTTAAAAGGTGCTGATAAAAAAACTTACCAAATGGATCCAGCAAACTCTGATGAAGCAATACGTGAAGTCGCATTAGACTTACAAGAAGGCGCTGATATGGTTATGGTAAAGCCCGGTATGCCTTATTTAGATATTGTACGGCGTGTTAAAGACGAATTTGGTGTACCTACTTTCGCATATCAGGTAAGTGGCGAGTATGCAATGCACAAAGCAGCAATTGATAACGGTTGGTTAAGTGAAGAAGCAACAATAATGGAATCTTTACTTGCATTTAAGCGTGCAGGAGCCGATGGAATATTAACCTACTTTGCTAAGCAAGCCGCAAAATATCTAGCTAAAAAGTAATTTTCTATTAAAAGGCGGTCAAACCGCCTTTTATTTACATTCGTTTACATCTTTGTATTATTTCCGTCATATTTATTCTCTAAACTGGTGTCCCATTTTGGGATTAATACACGGGAATAATAAAAAAATGTTTAAAACAAAAATAACACCACTCGCACTTGTTATAGCAAGTCTCAGTGCACCAGCATCCGCTGATCTAATCATTTCAGAATATATAGAGGGAAGCAGTAATAATAAAGCAATCGAGCTTTATAATAATGCTGATACGGAGCTTTCTCTTGAAGGGTATACACTTAGCTTGTATTCAAATGGTAAAAGTGAAGTAGGTAATTCTGTAGACCTTACAGGAACACTTGCTGCTAATTCTACTATTGTAATTGTCAATCCGAGCTCATCTGATGATTTAAAAGCCAAAGCCGATTTGGAAAACAGCGTTACTGGGTTTAATGGTGACGATACTCTAATACTAACTAAAAACGGTAATATCGTAGATAGCTTTGGTCAATACGAAGTACAAGCAACATGGGAAGGAAACGGTGTTTCCGCAAAAAACCAAACTCTTCGCCGTAAAGATGCTATTACCAGTGGTCGTACAGATGCAACCACAACTTTTGATCCAAGTGTAGAGTGGGATAGCTTTGAAATTGATGCATTCGATGGATTAGGTTCACATGCAGGTAATGGTGGAACAACACCTGAACCAATTCCAGAACCAGAGCCACTTGAACCACTTGTTTGTGGTGCAGAAAAAACACTAATAAATGCTATTCAAGGTGATGGCTCTGCTAGCCCACTTGTAGGTACATTAGTAGAACTTGAAGGTGTTGTAAGCGCCGATTTTCAAGGTGATGAACAATTAAAAGGCTTTTTTGTTAACTCACTGGCTGCTGATATAGATGCAGACCCACTTACCTCTGAAGGTGTATTTGTATATTTTGCAGATACTGACGTGAATGTAGGCGACCATGTACGTGTACAAGGTACTGTTGAAGAATATTTTGATGCAACACAAATTGGCAGTGTTAGCCAAGTTGCGGTGTGTGGCACTGGTTTAGCTGCAGCAGCTACAAAAATCACTTTACCTTTAGCTAATACAACTGATTTAGAAGCTTTTGAAGGTATGTTAGTCACATTAGAGCAACCATTAGTAGTGACTAATAACTTTGGTCTTGGTCGATATGGTGAAGTTGAATTAGCAACAGAGCGCTTGTACCAAGGTACCCAGGTTGCGTTACCTGGCGATGCTGCTAATGCAGTTGAAACTGAAAATCTACTTAAAAAGATTTTAATAGATGATGGCTCTACAGTACAAAACTTAGACCCTACAGCTTATCCAACTCCAGGCTTATCGGCAGAAAATACTTTACGAACTGGCGATACTGTTAATACTGTTACAGGGGCACTTGCTTATAGCTTCGGTCTTTACCGAATTCACCCAACTTTAGCGCCTTCGTTTATTGCAACAAATGCACGTGAAGATGCGCCTGAACTTAATGCTGAAGCAGATTTACGTGTAGCTAGCTTTAACGTACTTAATTACTTCAATGGTGATGGCCAAGGCGGAGGGTTCCCTACATCTCGAGGTGCAGATACTGAAGCTGAATTTATTCGTCAAGAAGCTAAAATTGTAAGTGCTATTAGCGCTATTGAGGCCGATGTTGTTGGTTTAATGGAAATTGAGAATGATGGCTTTGGCGAATTTAGTGCAATTGCTAGCTTAGTAGATGCATTAAATGATGCAGATAGTGCTAACAACTATGCATTTGTTGATTTTAACGTAGATCAAATTGGTACCGATGCAATTACTACCGCACTTATCTATCGTGCTAACAAAGTCGAAGAAGTAGGCACTGCTGCCATTACAACTGAGGCTCCATTTGATTTTAGTAACCGTGCTCCAATTGCACAAAGCTTTAAATCAATAGAAACTGATGAAGTATTTACTGTTGCTGTGTCACATCTTAAATCTAAAAGCTGTGGTAGTGCTTCTGGAAATAATGCAGATTTAGGTGATGGCCAAGGCTGTTGGAATGAAATACGCACGCAAGGTGCTAATGCATTCGCAGATTGGCTTGATAGCAAACCAACAGGTGTTGATGACGAAGATACTATTTTAGTCGGCGATATGAATGCTTACGCAATGGAAGATCCAATACGTGCATTTGCTGATAAAGGCTACAAAAATGTAGTTGCTGAAATTGATGGTGATACACTTGGTTATTCTTATAGCTTTTCTGGTCGTGCAGGAAGTTTAGACCATGCAGTAGCCACACAATCATTACTTAGCAAAGTTGTCGCTGCAACAGATTGGCATATCAACGCAGATGAACCTATTTCACTTGATTACAATGTAGAGTTTAAAAGCGAAGGTCAACAATCTAGCTTGTACTCTGAAAGTGCATACCGTGCATCAGACCATGACCCTGTGATCATTGATATTAAATCTGAAATTACTTTAACGCCTGAAGAGCAGACGCCTGTAATTGCAGCTGATCAAGTTTTTGCAATTGATGAAAACAGCCCAATTGGTACAATTATCGGCACGCTCGATTTTAGTGATCCAAATGCCGATGAATCACCTGTTGTTAAATTTATTACATCTGATAATGACAGCGTTTCTATTAACAATGAGGGGCAGTTAATTGTTGCTGGAGAGATTGATTACGAATTCGAAAATCGTATTACTTTAACAGTACAAGCTCAAGATAGTGCTGGTAACTTATCAAACATTGAAAAAGTAGCCGTTAAGGTAAATAACTTACGCTCAGATGATGACAATGATGCAGGTTCATTACTATGGTTATCACTTCTTTTAGCACCACTATCAATAGTGCGTCGATTTAAAAAGAAATAATTAAGTAAAATCTAAACATATAAAAAGCCGCTTTTGCGGCTTTTTTTATTTTATACAAATGTAATTCAGACAAGCTTCATTAAACTCCCCGTAATATGTTCATACGATTAGTGAGTCTTCTAGTAATTAATCAGTAACAACTACATAAGATTGAGTGAATTTTACACAGCAAAAACCTCAGTGAGTTACGTATATTGGTTTTTCCTATTGAAAAATATGAACTTTTATAAAGGTTCACATTTTGCTTTAAGTAAATTAGAAGATACTTACAAAACAAATCAATATTTACCCTAAACGTAAAAATAAGTCGTGTTTTTATAAAGGAATGAGAATGAAACAACTAACCCAAAACTTGCCTAAATGGCAAAAAAAGTCAGCACCACTACTGGGTCTACTTATTATTTTTTCGACTTGGGGCAATAGCAACCAAGCGATTGCTGCAACTGTTGATGTAGCAATTCCACAAAGTAGCTTATTTGATGTAATTAGCGCTCGCGCTAAAAAGTTAGCAAGCGAAGAATATGTGGCACCTAAAAACATCGAGCTTGAAGCGCTAAATAATATTGATTATCAAGACTACCGTTCAATTCGATTTAAAAAAGACAAAGCGGTGTGGAAAGATGAAGGCCTGTACGAGCTGCAATTATTCCACCCTGGTTTTTTATATAAAACACCCGTAACAATAAATACTGTTGATAGCGACTCTAAACGTAGCCGCTTACCTTTCAGCACCGAATTTTACCAATACGATGGCACTGCTGCACCACTACAAGAAGAAATAGCTAAAAGTGTGGCGGGCACTCAACTAGGCCATGCTGGATTTCGCTTACATTACCCATTAAATACTAACGAGTATAAAGACGAAGTAATGGTATTTCAGGGAGCATCGTATTTTAGAGTCGTTGGCCCTCAACAAGTTTATGGCTTATCAGCAAGAGGCCTTGCCATTGATACTGCTGAGAATTCGGGTGAAGAATTTCCAATGTTCAAAGAGTTTTGGTTAGTTAAACCAAAGCCAGAGCAAACACAAATCACCATTTTTGCAATGTTGGATAGTCCATCTATTTCTGGTGCGTACAAATTTAGCGTCGACCCTACAACTAATATGCTAGTTGATGTTGATATGCAGATTTTTGCGCGTAAAGATATTAAAAAACTAGGTGTAGCACCATTAACGAGTATGTTTTATCACGGCGAAAACAGCACCAAATTTTTTGATGACTATCGCCCTGAAGTTCATGACTCGGATGGCCTATTAACTCAATCTGCTGATGACAAGTGGGTATGGCGTCCTCTTAACAACCCATCACAACTCAGCGTTACTTCATTTTCGTACAATAACCCAAAAGGTTTTGGGTTAGCTCAACGAGACCGAGACTTTAATAACTATCTAGACACAGAAGCACATTACCACGACCGCCCTAGCCTATGGATTGAACCACAAGGTGAGTGGGGGAATGGTCGTGTAGAGCTTGTAGAAATACCGACTGATACAGAAACTAACGACAATATCGTAAGTTACTGGGTACCAGAAAAACCAATGAAGGCCGGAGATTCATTAAAATTAAGCTACAAAATGACCACCTTTAATTCAGTTTTAACTCAGCACGAGAAAGCACGTGTACTACGTACAAGAATTGGTAGCGCCGCTTTACCAGGTGAGGACAACCCACCACCAAAAAGCCACCGCCAATTTACTGTTGATTTTACTGGATCAGAAATAAATCAACTGTCTAAACAGTTAAAACTAGATGCCGACATTCAACTTACAACAGGCGAAGTAACCGACGTGAATGTACAAAAACTTCCGGATTCACGTGGATGGCGTGTAGCCTTTAAAATTGCACCACAGGACGATCAACCCGTTGATATGCGTTTATCGTTAAAACTACGTGACAAAGAAATTAGCGAGGTATGGAGCTATGTTTGGTACCCAAATGACATCAAGTAATAAAGGTAGGGGCACTCCAATGCCATTCAAAACACTAAGAGTATGGCTATTTGCCATTGCGGCACTTGGCACATCTGGCTACGGCATATCTATTATGTTTGAGATTTTAAGCTCAAACGGTATGACATTACTTGAGTATGCCCTTTTAGTATTATTCTCAATCACATTTGCTTGGATTGTAACGGCTTTTTGTAGTGGCACAATCGGCTTTGTACTACAGTTGTTTCGAATTGACCCGCTTACGTTAAAACGTATTAAACCAATTAAGTTCAATAACGAGGCAATTAACGCTCAGAAAACCGCCGTTGTAATGCCTATTTATAACGAAGATACCCACCGTGTTATCGCGGGCTTTGAAGTAAGTCTACAATCGTTAAAAGAAACTGGTCAGCTTGATAATTTTGATTTTTATTTATTAAGCGATACACAAGACCCTCAAATAGTTAAAAACGAGCTAAGTGCATGGCATGCATTGTGCGAACGTTTAGGGGATACAGCAAAGCATGTTTTTTATCGTCGTCGCGAAGATAACAAACACCGCAAAGTAGGTAACCTAACCGACTTTTGTGAGCGCTGGGGAAGTAATTATGACCATATGATTGTGCTTGATGCAGATAGCGTAATGACCGGTAAATGTATGTTAGAACTTACTACAAGCATGCTAAACAACCCACAAGCAGGCCTGATCCAAACGATTCCAATCCCTGTTCGTCAAGATACCTTTTTTGGTCGTTTTTTACAGTTTGCATCAGTGCTATATAGCCCAATGCTCGCTACTGGCTCAGCATTTTGGCAAACAGATAAAGCCAACTACTGGGGTCATAATGCAATCATTAGAGTTGAAGCATTTATAACGTGCTGTGGCTTGCCAACACTCAAAGGTAACGCACCCTTTGGCGGTGAGATTTTAAGTCATGACTTTGTAGAAGCATCACTACTTCATAGTGCAGGTTGGGATGTACTATTACTATCAGATATTGAAGGCAGCTACGAAGAAGTACCAAGTAATATTCTCGATTATGCTGTACGCGATAGACGCTGGGTACAGGGTAATATTCAGCACTTAGGTTTACTATCGTCATCTAAATTAAAATTAATGAGTAAGCTGCACTTTCTATTAGGTGCAACAGCCTATATTTCATCACTAATTTGGCTCTCAATGCTAGCGCTAAGTACTATTGATGCAGTAACGCGCGCATTAAATAGTGATGTGTACTTTAATCGTGTTTATCAATTATTTCCTACATGGCAAATAGCTAAAACCGATCTTATTGATTCACTCTTGTATTTAACTATTGTTATTTTATTAATGCCTAAATTAATGGGCGTAATAGTCACCCTAATACATAGAAACAAACGCTTTGGTGGTTCAATTAAGCTCATACTAGGTTCAATCATTGAAACCGTATTTGCTATTATTGTTGCGCCATTAATGATGGTATTTCATGCTTACTTTGTACTTTGCGTATTTTTAGGTAAAAAAGTGAAGTGGGATGCACAACCGCGCGAAGGTCGTATGGTTCCGTGGAAAGAAGCGTTTGGTTATACGTTATTCTCTACTATTGTGGCTATAGCATGGGGTAGCACAGCCTACTACTTCACACCTGTATTCTTTTGGTGGCTATCACCTATATTATTAGGCTTAGTATTAGGTGCTCCAATTATCCGTTATACCAGTAGTATCAAACTCGGCGTACAGCTAAGAAAGTTAGGTATATTTATTTGCCCTAGTGAAGTTGATAACGACTCAACTCTAGAGGCGCTTAAAGTACATCTAAAAGAGATTTCCGTGCCAGAGGAAGGAACTTACCCACAAACAATTCCGGCACTGCCACAAGAGCATATGGTATCAATGCCTATACAATCTTTTAAAAAGCCACGCAGGCTAAAGATGAAAGCGCTAAAAGCTAAGGCTATAAAAAAGTTTAATTAGCGCGTTATAAAATAAAAACAAAAAAGGAGCAATTAATTGCTCCTTTTTTTATCTAAATTAAAAATCACGCGCTGCATTTACCGCTAATTTTTTCTATTTTTCTAGCTAACTTATTACAGTACATTTTAGAAATAGCTGATTGCGTTTCATCACCGAGTTGCCAGTTATAAAAATGAAAAACCTTACCATTCTCCAGTTCTACTTTAAAATAGTGAAAAGAAAAAACGAGCTAAATGATACAACAGTAATTTCCTCACTATTGATATAACGCTCTGTGCATATACGTGTATAGCAAATCCCTGCTTTGTAACAATATAAATAAATTGCTCTCTAGTACCTTTTTATTAATTAAAAATATAGGACTAATTAATAATAAAGAGCAGTTATAAAAAACTATAAAAAAATAAAACCAAATTATAGGCAATAAAAAACCCGCATCATGTGCGGGTTTTTTTAAAGAGTTAAAGAGCTAATTACTTAGCAGCTTTTTTCTCTTTTTCTGCAGCGATTACTGTGTCAGCTACGTTTTGTGGACATGGTGCGTAGTGTGAGAACTCCATAGAGAACTGACCACGACCAGATGTCATTGTACGTAGTGAACCAATGTAACCGAACATTTCTGATAACGGAACGTCAGCTTTAATGCGAACGCCAGTTAAACCAGCTTCTTGGTCGCTTAGCATACCACGACGACGGTTAAGGTCACCGATTACATCACCAACGTGATCTTCTGGAGTGAACACGTCAACTTTCATGATTGGCTCAAGAAGTTGTGCGCCCGCTTTAGGGATCGATTGGCGGAAAGCACCTTTAGCAGCGATTTCGAACGCGATTGCTGATGAATCCACGGCATGGAAACCACCGTCAAAAAGTTCAACTTCAACGTCTAATACTGGGAAGCCAGCTAGAACACCTTCGCCCATCATTGACTTAAAGCCTTTCTCAACTGCAGGCCAGAATTCTTTAGGTACGTTACCACCAACAACTGATGATTTAAACGTGAAGCCTGAAGCAACTTCGCCTGGCTTGATGCGGTAGTCGATTTTACCGAACTGACCAGAACCACCAGATTGTTTCTTATGCGTGTAGCTATCTTCGATTTCACGAGTGATAGTTTCACGGTAAGCAACCTGTGGTTGACCAACGATAAGGTCTACACCGTAAGTACGCTTAAGGATGTCAACTTTGATATCTAAGTGAAGCTCACCCATACCTTTAAGGATAGTTTCGCCTGAATCTTCATCAGTCTCAACTTGGAAAGATGGATCTTCTGCAACCATTTTACCGATAGCAACACCCATTTTCTCATTACCGCCTTTATCTTTAGGCTGTACAGCAATCGAGATTACTGGAGTTGGGAATACCATTGGCTCAAGTGTTACTGGGTGCTTAGGATCACATAGAGTGTGACCAGTTTGCACATTTTTCATGCCTACGATAGCAATGATGTCACCAGCTTGTGCGCTAGTTAATTCGTTACGGTCATCTGCTTGCATCTCAACCATACGGCCAACACGCTCAGTTTTACCAGTAAACGCATTAAGGATAGTGTCACCCTTATTAAGCTTACCTGAGTAGATACGTACGAAAGTTAATGCACCAAAACGGTCATCCATTATCTTAAATGCTAGCGCCTTGAAAGGTTCGTCAGCAGATACGATTGCGAATTCGCCATTTTCGTTACCTTCTTCATCCATAAGAGGTTGAGGATCAACTTCTGTTGGAGCAGGTAAGTAGTCAACAACAGCATCAAGGATTAGTTGCATGCCTTTGTTTTTGAAAGCAGAACCACAGAACGTAGGGAAGAAAGCAAGGTCACGAGTACCTTTACGGATACAACGCTTGATATCTTCGATAGAAGGTACTTCACCTTCCATGTACGCTTCCATAAGGTCATCGTCTTGCTCTACAGCAGTTTCGATAAGCATTTCATGGTATTCATCAGTTTTTTCTACCATGTCTGCAGGAACGTCAGTGATTTCGTAGTTTTCTGGAAGACCAGTGTCATCCCATACGTACGCTTTTTTAGTTAAAACATCTACAACACCAACAAACTCATCTTCGATACCGATTGGTAAAGTCATGATTAGTGGAGTTGCGCCAAGTACTTTACGTACTTGCTCAGTTACACGGTAAAAATCAGCACCCATACGGTCTAATTTATTTACAAAGATAATACGTGCAACTTCTGATTCGTTAGCATAGCGCCAGTTAGTTTCTGATTGTGGTTCAACACCACCAGAACCACAGAATACACCAACACCGCCATCTAATACTTTAAGTGAACGGTATACTTCAACTGTGAAGTCAACGTGTCCAGGAGTATCGATAACGTTAAAACGGTGATCTTTCCAGAAACAGCTTACAGCCGCAGACTGGATAGTAATACCGCGCTCAGCTTCTTGTTCCATGAAGTCAGTAGTAGATTCACCATCATGAACCTCACCTGTTTTATGGATTTGACCAGTAAGCTTTAGGATACGCTCAGTAGTCGTGGTTTTACCCGCATCAACGTGCGCGAAAATACCAATGTTTCTGTACTTCGATAAATCTGCCATTAATTTTACTCTTAATAAAGTCGATAAATTATTCGGCAGGAGTATAACATCACTTAATGCGAACATCACCATACAAGCCGCTTAAAATGCAATCAATTCAACATATTTTTTTTATCGTCAGAATCTATTAAATATCAAACATAACAAAAAAATCGCAAGACATTGAAATTAATAGCGTTTAATACTTAAGTTTCAGATACACCAAGTTACTTCGCTATTTTATAGCAACGTTCAGGGCGGCCAATACTGCCGTAACTTTGATCCGCTGTTAACTTACCTGATTCAAGCAAATACTCTAAGTAACGGCGTGCTGTAGAGCGACTAACACCGACCAAATCGCCCATTTGCTGAGCAGTAAATGCAGTGGTTGCGTGCTCTACAAAAGCATCATGTATTTTTTGCAGGGTAAGTTGGTCGACCCCTTTTGGTAAACGATTAGAAATATTGGTTTGCTGCTTTGAGCCAAATAACGTATCAACCATTGACTGCGTTACTTCACTTGCATCAGAAAAACATTGCTGACGTGATTCAAAACGTGCAAGTGCTTGATCTAGTCGGTTTAACATTAATGGCTTAACTAAAAAGTCGCATGCGCCTAACTGCATTGCTTTTTCAAGGGTTTCAACCTCTTTTGCAGCCGTGAGCAGCATCACTTCACTTTTAATTGTTCGTCGTCGTAAATCAGTTAACAAATCTAAGCCATTACCATCAGGCAGGTGTATATCGAGTAAAATTAAATCAGGTTCAATTGCATGCAGCAAAGCTGTTGCCGTGCTTAAATTACCTGCAATGCCCACTACCTGATACTGTGCTTGCCTTAAACTTTGCTTTGGCGTTTGATTGCCTGCAATACCATTTGGTAATAACAAGTACTGCGCTAATAGCTGTGCTACCTCTACTTCGTCTTCAATTATTACTACTGAATACGTCATGTTTAATGCTCTTATTATTTTGGAATATAAACACTTAGTCTTGCACCAAGTAGGTCTGACTCACCAATTTCCAACGTACCGCCGCATGAGTCTAAATTTGTTTTTACCAAATACAAACCAATACCATGCTCTGCCCCTGATTTAGAACTGTACTGAGGTGTAAAAATAACATCATGGTCAGAACCTAACCCAAAGCCTGTGTCTTCTACATCAAATAAGAGAGTTTTACTGGTTTCATCAACGGTTACGCGTACTTTTGCAGAGCGAGAGCCTGATGCCCTCACAGCAGCCTCAATCGCATTATCAATAAGATTTCCTAAAATAGATATAACCCGTTCTAGCATTTCTTTACGTGCAATAACACCAAGCAAGCTGTCAGGGTTTAGCTCAAGCGCAACATTTAATTCTCGTGCTTTATGGTATTTACCTACCAACAAACCAGCAAGCACTGGGTCTTGTATGCGATCTAACAAGTTATGAATTTGTGCCTGAGAGCCTTGGCTTTCTTGTCCTATTATTTCTATAGCTTGTTCATTTTTCCCCATTTGCACTAACGCCCCAATTAGATTGAGCTTATTAGAGTAGTCATGAGTTTGTACTCTTAAAAGCTCTGCAAAAGCCTGAACTTTAGTTAGTTGTTGGCTTAAATACTCAAGTTCATCAGAGGGGCGCATACTCAGTAAAATGCCATCAGCCTGCCCTTGCACCTGCAAAGAAAATCTCGATAAAATAAGGCGTTTATCAGCGGCAAATAATTCAAATCCTACTATTTTACGTCGCTGATTACGCAATAAAAACTTAGCGTGCTTGGGTAATAAATCTTCCAAGGAAAGATTGTTATGGACTATAGATGTCGGTTTATCGAGGATTTCGCATGCACGCTGATTTAGCTTTCGGACTTTACCATCAGGGTCCAGGGCAATAATGCCACTACGAACAGTATTTAAAATAGCATCTTGCTCTGAAAATAACCTTGCTATTTCATCAGGTTGCAAGCCAAATATCGCATTACGTACTCGCTGCCCAATATAGACAGCCGCTACAATACTTAAGCCAACAAGCAGCAGCCCCCAGATAAGTATCTCAGCACTGCGTGATAAAATCAGAGGGTTAATAGATTGTACCAAAAAGCCAACAGACACTAAGCCTATAATTTCATTATTAACATTATATACAGGTACTTTTCCGCGAATAGACTCCCCCATACTGCCATGCGCAACCGATATGTAGCGCTCGCCTTTGAGGGCGTTTTGGCTATCGCCTCCAACCATAGGCTTGCCAATTTTATGCTCATCAGGGTGAATAATACGCAGCGCATTAATATCGCCAACCACAATAAAGTCAGCACCAGTGAGCTCTGTGAGAGTCTCTATCTGCGAGTTCAACGCTGCTAAGTCGACTTTAATCTCTAACGCATTTATTACATCTGTACGTGTCGCAATACTATTGGCTACAGCGAGTGCTTTATCACCTATGTGGTTGTGTAAACTTTGCGCTGTAAGCTGATACACCAACGCCCCAAACAATATTGCTTGTAAAACACATAGCCCTGTTACCCAAATAATTAAACGTGTTTCTAATCGTTTAGGTTTTTTAACCATGCTTTGCAATGGGTTTAGCTTGTTGGTGTTGATCATTTATCTCTCTATTGAACTTGTTCTTGCTGTAACTTAGACGCTGTTTTATCCGCTCGACGCTGCTTTAAATAATCCTTTAAAGGAAACAACAGCACTAAAATAGAAAGTATAAAAATACTTAACGTGAGTGGTCTGTCCCATAAAAAGCTTAAAGAACCATCTGAAATCATCATTGAGCGACGGAAGTTTCGCTCGATCATGTCTCCTAAAATAAAGCCAAGTAACAACGGTGCCATTGGAAAGGCCAGTAGACGTAATACTAACGCAACCAAAGCAACGCCAACCATCATAAATAAGTCGAATGTGTTAAACGACACCAAGTAAACACCAATTAAGCTAAAGAACAATATCATCACGGTGAGTACCGACTTTGGCATTGCCAATACTTTTGCAAAATAAGGGATGAGTGGCAGGTTTAAAATTAATAAAACAATGTTGCCAAAATACATACTTACAATTACAGACCAAAACACGCTAGGGTTTTCTTGCATAAGCATCGGGCCAGGCTGAATGCCATAAGCGATTAATGCTCCAAGCATAATTGCCGTAGTACCAGAACCAGGAATACCCAATGTTAGTAAAGGAACAAACGAGCCTGTGCACGCAGCATTATTTGCAGACTCAGGAGCAGCTAAACCACGTAAAGAGCCTTTGCCAAATTTTTCCTTTAGGCCTTTAGGTGCTAAATTTCGCTCTGTTGCATAAGCCATAAAACTAGCGATAGTAGCTCCAGCTCCAGGTAAAACGCCAACAATAAATCCTAAAAATGACGAACGGCCAACAACCGGCGCCATATCTTTAACTTCGTCTTTTGTTAATTTAGTTGAACCTATTTGTGGTGTATCTGAATCATTAAGACTTTTAGCGTCTTTCTTCTCTGGCTTAACAACATTAATTAATGCCTCAGCAAGTGCAAACGTTGCCATTGCAATTAATAAAAAGCTAATACCATCGAGTAAGTCGGCTTGTCCAAAGGTAAATCGCTCGGTGCCCGAGGATGGATCTATACCTACCGTTGCCAGCATTAAACCAAATACTGTCATCATCATTGCTTTTAAAAATTGGCCTTTATTTGAAAATGCAGCAATAGCTGTTAAGCCTAAAAACATCAGTACTACATAATCGGGGGATTGAAAGCTCAACGACACCTTTGCTAGTAGAGGCGCAGCAACCATAAGTAGTATGGCGCCGATTGTTCCGCCAATAAACGAGGAATAAGCAGCAATAGCCAAGGCTTTACCAGCATGGCCTTGCTTTGCTAACGGGTAGCCGTCAAAAGATGAAGCCACCGTACCCGCCACCCCTGGCGCATTTATTAAAATAGATGACGTAGAGCCGCCAAAAATAGCGCCGTAATAAACACCGGCCATTAAAATCATACCCGAATCAGCACCTATGCTATAAGTAATAGGGATCATCAGAGCAATCGCAGTTATAGGTCCAAGCCCTGGTAGCATACCAATAAAAGTACCCACCAAACACCCTGCTATCACGTACATTAAATTATTAAAGTCGAGCACGGTCGACAAACCAAGCATAATTCCATCAAACATAACTTAACTCCACAAATCGCCCGGAACCAAGTAAATACCTAATACTTGAGTCATCAAAAACCAAAACACCACGGCAACAGGAATAGAGGCAAATAATAAAATCTTCTTGCGCTTTTCACCCATTACAAAAAATCCCACTAATAAAAAAGCGCTCGTTGATATTAAAAAGCCAACAGGTTCCAACATGGCACTATAGATAACCATTAAAACTAATAAGCCTAAAGTACGCACAATGTGTGACTTTTCTAATGGCTGGTTTTCTGCTGCTTTTTCGTTTGGCTTAAGTAAAGTAGAACCAATTGAGAGCAAGCACACCACAATACCAAAAACAGCGTAAACTTTTGGTAACGTAGCAGAAGTAACGGTTTCGTATTCTTCAAACGGTAATAGTGGAATTTGCCACGCCACTACAGCGTACAGAGTAAATAGCGCCAAGAATAAACTTGGCCCTAGTAGTTCGCGATTCATCATAAAAACCTCGATTAATCCGCTTTACGAATAAAGCCAAGCTCTTGCATTACCACTTTAAGCTGCGCTTCTTGTTTTTCGAGTGACTCAATAAATTCATCTTTTTCTTGAAAGAGATTTAACCAGCCATTTCGTGCACGAACAGTTTCCCACTCAGGAGTTGATTGTAATTTTCGAAGTTTTTCGGTGTATTGAGCTAATTTATCGGCAGGCAAATTAGGGGCTGCAAAAAAACCACGCCAATTAACAAACTCCATATCGTAGCCCATCGACTTTAATGTAGGTATTTGTGGATAATCAGTTAAAGCCTCTGGCGATGTAACGGCTAACACCCGCGCCTGTCCGCCATTTGCAACTTCTAATGCTTCGCTTAAGCCAGTCGAAAGTAAGTTAACCTCACCAGAGAGTAGGCCTGCTTTTGCTTTGCCACCGCCATCATATGGAATATAACGAATTCTACGGCCATCAATGCCGCCAGCTTTAGCTGCTTGTGCAGCAACTAAGTGGTCCATACTGCCACGGGCTGAACCACCAGCTACTTTAATTGAGCTTGGGTCTTCTTTAAGCGCTTTAATAACATCCTGCCAGGTTTTATAGGGCGAATCGTTACGAACAACAAAGGCACCAAAATCAGCAATCATACTTGCTACTGGTGTTAAATCTCGGTAACTGTAAGGAATCTTTCCGGTTAAGGCTCGCAATACTATAGGCGTTGAATTAACCATTAAAATATCGCCTTTTTTAGTACCTGACTCTATTAAGTAGGCAATTGCACGGCCACCGCCACCACCTGACATATTTTGAAAAGATGCATTATCATCAATGCCTGCCTTTACTAAACCTTCACCTACACCGCGAGCTGTTGTATCCCATCCGCCACCAGGGCCTGCTGGTACTAAAAAGTGAATATCGGCCATTGCCATGGGGCTACTTAGTACTAATGATGCCGCTAATAATGTTGTTTTTACTGACTTAAATAATTTCATTGTGTGTCTCCTTAAAATAAATACTGCATACGTGCACTAAAGCCCATACCAGAGTCTTCATCACCTACAAGCGCAGCGGTGCCTGGGCCCTCTACATCGCTGTAGATAAGGTTGCCCATAAATTTAATGTCACTACTAACGTAATAGCTTGTTCCTAATGTAAAGGTGGTTACTTCGCTGCCTTGGGTTTTACTCGTTGCATCCATTTGTGAAACACGCGCAACAAGCTCCCATGCATTTTTAATATTTTTAGGTTGAACAAATAGAGCTGAGCTGGCTTTGTACTGTCGTTGCTCCCCCCCTAAAAAGTAACTTGCTGAAATATGAAAACCGTCAAAACGTTCTCCATCTAAATCATCACTACTATTAAGCGCATCTAATGCACGGCTTGCGTACTCAGCCTCTAGTGTTAAAGAGTCAGCCTGAAAAGCAAATTCAAGTCCCGACTGCGATAAGCTATCCAATGATACTGTTGTACCGCCTGCAGCATAATTAACTAGGCGTACATTGGTTTCACGTATTTCACCACGCGCAAAACGATCTCCTAGTTCATTGCCGCCCATATCGCGATATGAATGCCATGCACCTAAATGAATTACATCACCAGGGGCTGCACTCGACCACGTCGCACGCCCTGTAATAGCAAGAGTAAGCTTGTCGTTTTCATCACTACCTGTTGCACCAAATGCATCATTTTTGTAAACGCCTATCGCGTAACGAAAGCCAGAGTCTTTAAAATATTGATAGGCAGAAGCGCCCCAACGAAAAAAGGGCGAGAAGGTATTAGCAAGCGAACTACGCTCAATAGTATTAATATGTTTTGAACTGGTTAATGCATTTAGCGAGATATCTTCGCGAATTTTACCTACTTTAACTTTAAGTCCGTTATCGAACGCATAACGTACTCGCGCCATCACTATTTCAGCGTCACCTTCGCCAAATTCTAAAAGTAATTTGTGATCCCAGTTACCATGTTCACTCTCTACATAGGTACGAATACGGCGAGGGAAAAAGTCGCTCCCGCCAGAGCCCTCGTTCTCGGCATTGTAAGCACCATCAAAATAGTTGTAGTCGAGCTGAACTCGTCCACCAAACTCTAAATTAAAACCACTGGTTGTTTTTAATGCACTTACTTCTTTTTGCAGCGCATCTAATTGCTCTTGTAGTTTTTGCGTATCGTTATCGGCTAAAACGGATGTACTTGCTAATGCGGCAGCAACTGCCAAAGCGAGTTGTGTGTTACTTGCTTTCATTATTTTCTCCACGCTTGTGTATGTATTTATTGTCAGGTAGATAAGCGACGACAAACTGCTATCTAACTCGCAGCTTATTGTTAACGTGAAATTAACTAAATATTTAGAAGGTAAGGTGCATTGATGATCGTTGTGTGCTTTTTATTCATAAAATTCATGAACAAAATGAGCAAAAACAGTTACTGTTATATTTTGATTTATAAACAATTTTAAAGGTTTGAATGATTACCGTACGAATAAATAGATAGGATTTTTGCAGCTCTACAAAGCCCACAATAAAGTAGACTTGGCTAATTATGATTTAGCAATACAACTAAAAAGTCATTTCAGGAAAACTTGAGGGGCGGGTTAAGCGTTTTGCACTTACATAGCTGTTTATTTATATACCAGTAATTAACTGCTCACCGTTTAAGTTGTTAACATCTCATTGTCAAAAAAGCCTAAATTTGGTACATTATTCCCTCAATAGTATTTATAAAAACAACTATAAGACCCTACAATGAAATGGAACTTCCTTCGACTCAGCTCTTGGCTAATTGCACTTACCTTATTACTTTTCTCTCATAATATTTTTGCGCAGCAATATAAAATAGATAAACCAGCTAATTGGGTTAATACACATATTATTGAGCAACCCAAGCATTCCGACATAACCAAGGTACGTGACGGCACACTTTATTTGTTACTCGATAACCAATCCTATATACCGAGCAGGCAAAAACAGCAACGCTATACACGTTTGGTTATGAAAGCTTTAAATCAAAGTGGTGTTGATTATATAAGCCAGCTTAGTCTCGATTTTGATCCAAGTTACGAGTCGCTAACGCTAAATAGCTTAACGATTATCAGAAATAATGAGCACATTGATAAGCTTGATAGCGCGAGAATGACGGTTATACAGGGTGAATCTGAGTTAGCTGAGCGTATTTATAATGGTAGCTTATCACTCAATATTATTATTGATGATATGCGCAGTGGCGACATACTCGATTACAGCTACACAGTGACAGGCAGCAACCCTATATATGCTAATAAGTTCAGTACAAGACGCACGCTGAACTGGTCGGTACCCGTAGTGCAACAGAATATGCGTGTACTTTGGGGTAAACAAACACCTCTACATATAAATACAATAAACGGCGCAGCTGATATTCAAGAAACGCTTAATAAATATGGCAAAGATTATTCTATAACTCTTTTTGAAGAACCTTTACTGGAGCAGAATTCTCAAACCCCAACGTGGTACGACCCATATACACAAGTTTACTTTTCTGAGTTTGACGATTGGGGTCAGGTAGTTAACTGGGCATATCCGCTTTATCAATCAGCCATAGAAACCCCAAACAGCATTTTGGATGTAGCTGAAGAAATAAAAGCAAAACACACAAAAACATCAGACAAAATTGCCGCAGCACTGCGCTTTAGCCAAGACGAAGTTCGATATTTAGGGCTTGAAATGGGCACTAACTCGCATCAACCAACGTCAGCTTCAGAAACGCTTTCGCTACGATACGGCGATTGCAAAGATAAAACAGTACTGCTTATCTCGTTATTAAAAGCGATGGATATAGAAGCCTTCCCTGCGCTAGTTGATACAGAGGAAACCAAACGTTTAAAAGAACTTCCACCTTCAGCAAGTGTATTTAATCACGTTATTGTTACGCTTAAGCAAAACGGAAGACGCTACTGGCTCGACCCTACGGTTAGCTACCAACGAGGTACTCTCGAATATTTAGCACAGCCTGATTATGGCTATGCCCTAATTATTGATAAAGGTGAAAGCGCTTTAACTTCAATGGCGCAAAAACCTGTACATACAAATGTATCGGTAGAGGATAACTTTTTTATTGCTGAAAAAGTATCTGAGCCATCACGTTTTGAAACCCAGTACACTTATGCTGAATTTGAAGCAATTAACCGAAGAAACAATATAGCCAGCAGTGGTCTAAATAGCGTTGCTAAATCTTATTTCGAGTATTACCAAGGCTTTTTAAATGGCTTATCAATCAATGAAGCAATGGCAATTAGTGAGCAAGAAAAAACGGGCAAACTAATAACCAAAGAATCGTATTTAATTAGTGAATTTTGGGAAAAAACAGACGAAGGCTACGAAGCTAGTTTTTATGCGAGTGAAATACAAAATAGCGTTTACGAACCAAAGCAGGTAAATCGTACCGACCCACTTTACTTTGACTACCCCAATATAATTAACACCACAATAAAACTACATTTTGCAGAAAAAGGTTGGGGATTTGATAGCGATCAAGAAGAAATTGACAACGACTACTTCAATCTAAAAACAACTACTGAATTTAATGATAATGTTTTAACACTGAGCTATAACTATTACGCAAAACAAGATCATATTAAAGCGGATCAAATAGATGATTATTTAGCACAGCGTAAAAAGTTAATATCAGCAACTCATTACCCTATTCTAAAATATGCAAAGGCGAGCGAAACGCCTCAAACAACAGCTGATGTGCTAGATAGCTTTGGTTATAGCTGGCTTAAATATCTGTTGGCTGGCTATATTTTAGTGCTCATATTCTTTTTCGCCGATTGGCGATTAGAGTCAGCAAAAAAAGTTAAATTTGAAGATAGTCCATTTTATGCTGTATCTGTAAGTAAGTTTATTATTTACAGTATTTTAAGTTTAGGCATATTTGTTAACTACTGGAGTTATCGTAACTTTAAGGCCATTAAAGAGCGCGATAACTCAAGTATTATGCCTATTGCTCGAGGTATATTTGCATTTTTATGGTACTACCCTTTGTATCGCGCACTTGCACAGCACAGCCAACAACAGTTAAACAAAAATAGAGTAATGCCTAACTGGACTGCCTTAACACTCTGGCTAATGGTACTTGCCAGCGCCTTTGCTTATCGTATGGACGAATACGCAACCATAGTGATTTGTATAATGCCATTTTTATGGTTGCCCCTAGTTAGTTACATTGAGCAAACCGATATAAGTAAAGAAGCCCTACATTACAACTCATACTGGCGAATTAGACAGTATTTAATCTCGCTTGCGTTTGCACCTCTATTATTTTTAGGCGTACTTCAAGAAGTAAATATTTTACCCAATGCTGCAATTATAAAAGGCGATAGTTTATGGCCTTACCAAGTACACTTTTTAAAACGTAATCGCCTAACACCTGAAAACGAAGAAATACTTTATTTTTATAGCGATGCAGTATTTGATTACCGAGAAGACGGTAACGGAATAACCGAGAACTATATTTTTAGTTACTACAAAAACGATGACGGTAAGCTTGAATCAGATCTTAGTCACTTTAAAGACATAGAAAAAATAGAAACCACATACGGTAAAACCAAACTTGATAACACAAGCATTAAAGTAATAAAAACTGACGGTAGTGATTTCTTGCTCATTGTAGGGCGTCTAAACAAGCAGGATAAAGTACTAGTGGAGCAGATTAATTTACGTATAACAGCAAATAAAGTGCGTTAGTGGCTTAAAATATCCAGTTAAGTACGAATATTTTTAGCCATAAATTAAAGGCTGTTGATCTTTAGGGGCTAAGGTTTTACAAGCAATGCTTTTATAATAAAAATCCATATCAAATTATTTAATAAGTATTAAGCATCTATTTTTTATTCTTAATTGTTCAACCAAAGTAAGTATTTTTATTAAATGTCAGTGCTAACTAGCCGATTTATATATGAATAAAAAACAAACTCACCAATAATAAGAATTATTTGCATTTAGATATTGACAGATAGTTAGATCTAACTGATAATCAATATCAACAAGACGGATTGCATACCACTTGTTAAGGAATGAATTGATTTGTTTCTCGACCCTGAAACAACGTGTGGCGCACGTAAACAGCTATGGTTACTTGTTATGAACCGCAACGCCCCTTGATGTTGATGATGAGTAACCGCCCTACTATTTTACTTGCTACATTGCTCATATCGGTGACGGTAGATATGAAACTAAAAAAGCCCTTACGGGCTTTTTTTATGTCTGTAATTTAGTTGGTTAAATTAAACTAAATCAATTAACGACGGTTTTTACGTGCGCGTGCTCGGCGTTGTTTTTTCTCTTCTTCTTTAGCTGCTTTTTTAGCTTCTGCTGCAGCGCGTAAACCAGCAACCATTACTTCTTCTTCCTCACGCATTTGCGGAGTTTCCATAGTAATACGGCCAATGATACCGTCGCGTAATTCGTTGATTAGTATTTCAGACATTTTGTATGTGTCTATTTGATTGCCACCACGAATACAGCCACGTTTTTTACCCGCCATTTCAACAAATTCCCAATCACTTTGTGGTAATTCATCTATTTTATAACGCGCTTTTAATAACTCAGGGTATGCACGCAATAGGTACTCAGCTGTGTAACTTGCTACTTCTTCATACTCAAGTGCTGTATCACGAATGGCACCGGTAGCGCCTAAGCGGTAACCTGAGTTTTCGTTTTCTACTTTTGGCCACAGCATACCTGGCGTATCGTAAAGCATAATACCGTCTTCAAGCTTAATGCGTTGTTGTGCTTTAGTAACAGCAGGCTCATTACCTGTTTTTGCAACTATACGCCCAGCCAATACATTAATTAACGTAGATTTACCCACGTTAGGAATACCCATGATCATGGCTTTAATTTGCTTATCTGCACCCACTTTATGCGGCACTAGCTTTTTACAAAGCTCATTAATACGGTGTACTTCAGCTGCTTTATCATGCCCAAAAGAAATCGCTTTAACACCGTTTTCTTGCTCAAAATAATCTTTCCAGATTTGAGTCATTTTAGGATCAGCTAAATCAGCTTTGTTCAAAATTTTGATGACCGGCTTACCTTCACGCAAGGTTGCCACCATCGGGTTTTCACTACTGTAGGGAATGCGCGCATCAAGCACTTCAATGATCACATCCATTTGTGGCATTATTTCTTTAATTTCATTGCGGGCTTTATTCATGTGCCCAGGGAACCACTGTATTCCTGCTCTACTCATTTGATTTATATGACCTTTAATTTCAGGCCGTAGGCCATGGGTACTAATGTGGGTACTAAAAGTAAAACTATGCTTTTGTACTTTCGTTTCTGCAAATAGTTTACTACAAAATCGGCCTTGAACTCCCATAGAAAATAAAAACGATAAACTTAAAGTGGTTTATAAACTTTAGATACCAACTATAAAAAATTAGTAAAGCACTATACCAACCACAGTCTTAGCTAAAAAATTCCTTTAAACGTACCAAGAATATAGTTTAGATATAACAATGCTCCAATGATTGCACTTGGAAATTTTAGGTACCATTTAACATCGCTGCTTAAAATCATAATGAATATCATAATAGGTAGACTAAGTAGTACACCACCAAACCATCCTTTGAAACCTCCTATAAAGCCATCACCCATAAAGCCTATTACAGCAAATGTAGCGGCAAAACCAAACATTATAATAAAAGGTATTTTTTCTAATAACTTGTCCATTAAAACAACCTTCCTTAGTAATTGCAGCTATATTCAGATGGCATATCAACCGAGTATTTATATTCCTTCGGCTCTTTAAAATTTAAACGATCTATTGTCTGTGCTATCAAAAACTCATACATGCCACGATCTGAACAACCCTCTTGGCTTGAAGAGGAAAAACTAAATAATATTTTTTCATCTGAATTTACAGAAAACCAATTTGTAGAAAAGTAGTAATTAGTGAAGTATCCCGTATTAGTTGAACTACCTGTTATACCTAATGTTTTTTGTTTATTTTGAGTACAAAAAGTACCTGTACAATTGATAGTAGAGTAACCACTATCAATTAAACCATAATTTGATGTTTCATACTGATATGAGCCATTACTTTTACTAACGTTAATATAAACAACAGCATCAAAGTTAACTCCAGGTACTGGAAGGTCTTTATAGGAATATACATTTTTAAACCCTCTCTGCTTCAGTGAGTAAATAACGTGATCGATATAATATTTAGATTCAAGAGTGTTAAAATTCTCACCTTGTGCTGCAAAAACAGCGATATAAGTATCTGTATAAAACTTAAAGTTAGGATCAACTTGAGAAGAGTAACTCGCTTGCATAGTAGATTTACAAGATGCAATGAAGATAAGAAAAGTAAAAATGATTAGATGCTGAATGCGCACAATGCAGTCCTTTATAATTAGCGTTATTATATTGTATTTTATAAAGGTAACAATGTGAAGTTAGCTGCTTTTGTATAACTCTAGAGGTCAGAGCTATAAAGCTGGGGAATATTGAGCCGATTGGGCCTTATCGTTCAGCAATACTGCATAAAAGGGAAGCATCACGCTTCCCTTTAAAATAGCTTTAAGCTGTTTGTGCTTTTAAATTCAACCAGTCCTCTTGTTTTAGTTTGTTCCAAGCAGCAAGAATATGGGCGGGCTTCATTTGTGACTTTCGAGCATTCCAGCTATGTACTGTATTTATAAGCTCTTCATCAGTAATACTATTGCCTTCTAGCTCATTCGTTGCAACCCAGTGCACAGTTGAAAGCAGCTCCATACCGTTTTGCGACTCAAAGCCTTCTATTAGCCTGGCTACTTTATCAAATCGTTGTTTTGTGTTTGGGCATTCTTGCAAATAGTTAATTGCTTCGATAGCCGCATCATCTTTTAACTCTATAGGCGTATCAGGCTTATTTATACCATCTGCATAACCAGTAATAAAGTGGCCTTCCATTTTATCTAACACATGGCGAAGTACATCGGCATAAGGGCCATAATGATGTTTTTGAAATATCACCTTGTTTAAAGGCTCACCTGCCGCTGTTAAAAAATAAACAAGCTTTTGTACTTCTAATAGCGATAAGCGATAACCAAACCCTGTAGAGGTATAACGTTCTATCAAACCTAGCACTGCGGCTCTACCGAGTGTCATTTCAGGTCTTTTAGTTTTATTAGGCATCGCCTGGGCCGTTGGAGCATTTTGTGGCGGGTATACACGCCATTCAACATCTGGCAATTCACTTAAAGAGTTGTGTATAAGTGAATCAACAGCATGCCAATCTAGGCCCCCTAAACCACTTCCCAGTGCTGGTAAAGCGACAGATTTAAGCCCTAATCGCTTTACTTCAGCTTTTAGGCTGTTCAACCCTTGCTCTATATATTCAAGCTTAGAACTACCTTTCCAGTGCGCTTTAGTAGGAAAGTTAATAATATAAAATGGTGCATTAATAGAGTTAAGCTCAACAGTTAACACTTCACCTGTTACCAGCTTTTTATCATCACAGGCCTTTTTGTATACTTTAAAGTTATCAGGAAAGGCCTTTTTAAACTGCAAAGCAAGCCCTTTACCCATTACCCCTACAGTATTAACTGTGTTGATAATAGCATCAGCTTGATCATGTAAAATATTGCCTGTTTGATAAGTAATCATCTTAACCTCAGTAGTACCACTGCGGTCTAACTACGACCTCAGGTTTATGCTGTACGGTTTGTATATATTTACGCCCCTAAACCTGCCCACCCACACCTTTGAATTTTTCAACAAAAGCGGCAATTTTCTGAAAAACCGTTTGCTTCTGGGTTCGGTACTGTGGGTTTAATGGGCTAAGTTTGGGCAGCGCCTCATTCAGCGCAGTACCATTTTCAGAGGCGTACTCACGTTTAAGTGATGACGCAATATAGCGTTTGGCAGCATCGATATTGAGCTTTTCAGAGGCAATAATAGCATCGGCTTCGCGTTTTTGTTCTGCTTGAGCGAACTTGAAAAAGGCGTCGATAATGCTGGCTTTGTCATTGATCTCATCTAGGTTTGTCTGGTTAATAAAATCAACTACTAAGCTCTCTTTAGCTCTATTACCAAGGCTACCGCGAATCATACGACGAACTTCTTCTATCAAGCCTTCTTTGCTCTTGTTCTTCTTATTGTGATCAAAAATCAGTTCAAGAATGTAATCAAGGTTAATTTCTTGAGATTTAAGCAAATCAACTTCAAAGACCACATCGTCCCAGTCTACCGTTGATTTATCTTTGTCCTGACCTTCTTTATCGCGTCGCAACCAGTCACGGGTATCATTGTAAGTAGAGCGATAATCTTGAATAGCACGTTCGCTCGGCATATCGATGGTTTGCATTGCCTCGATGTCAGCATCGTCCAGATAGTACTTTGACTTGAACTCTTTAACAGCTTGTTCATCACTGATATCTAAGCTTTGCAGTGCTTTTAATCCAGCAAACTCATCGTAGTTTTGTAAAATATTTTCTGCTTTGAGGTATTCACCAAACAGCTTGGCAAACTCTTTTTTATCTTGTTCTTTTTCAATATTTTCTGGGTTTGGAAAACGTTCTTGCAGCTCTTTTACAATATCAACAAAACCTCGATGCGCTTGGCCAGTAGCAATATCGTTAAAGCCTTCCATGTATTCTTTGTAGCTCTTCTCCAGCACCACGTTTTTGGTGTTTTTGTCACCAAACAGGGTTATGGCATCAATGGTCGCCTGTTCCAAGTCACGAAAGGTAACAATATTGCCAAAGGTCTTAGTCGCATCATAAATGCGGTTAGTGCGAGAAAACGCCTGCATCAAACCGTGATAACGCAAATTTTTATCAACAAACAAGGTGTTGAGCGTCGGTGCATCAAAGCCCGTTAAAAACATACCCACCACGATGAGCAAGTCTATTTCTTGGTTCTTAACTCGTTGGGCAAGGTCACGGTAGTAGTTCTGAAAGCCATTACTGTCTACGCCGTAGTTAGATTTAAATATGGCGTTGTAATCGTTAATCGCGGCGCTCAAAAACTCTTTTGCGCTACTATTCATGGCATTGACTTCAAAGCTCTCATCTAAAATATCACCAATGGCGTCCTGCTCTTCATTAGCAGCAAATGAGAAGATAGTCGCAATGCGCAGAGGTTTACTTGTGGGGCTATTTTCTGCCTCGGCCTGCAATGTTTTGAAGGTTTCATAGTACGCTTTCGCTGCATCAACACTACTGACCGCAAACATGGCGTTAAACCCTTTTGCACCAGAATAGGCTCGATGAGTTTTCTGGTTAAAATGGCTCAGAATATACCGCGAGATTTCACTAATTCGCATGGGATGTAAAAACGCTTTCTTATTCTCGGCGGCACTGAGTTTTTTATCGTCTTGTTCAGTCTCAATGCTCTTAAATTGCGGACGAACATCGTTATAGTCCACTTTGAATTTAAGTACTTTTTCATCACGAATGGCATCCGTGATAACATATGTATGCAACTGCTGGCCAAACACGTCGCCCGTGGTTTCTGCACCCAAGGCGTTTTCAGGGAAAATTGGCGTACCGGTAAAGCCAAACTGGTAGTACTTTTTGAATTTCTTCTTGAGGTTTTTTTGCGCCTCACCGAACTGGCTTCGATGACACTCATCAAAAATAAACACCACTTGCTTGTTGTATATCGCTAAATCGCTCTCATTCTTTATTAAATTGTTGAGCTTTTGAATAGTGGTAACAACAATCTTGTTATCGTCTTTATCCAGGTTGCTTTTTAGCCCTGCGGTACTGTCTGAACCATTCACACTATCAGGCGAAAATCGCTGATATTCTTTCATAGTTTGAAAATCGAGATCTTTTCTGTCTACCACAAAAAAGACTTTATCAATACAGTCTAAATCGGTTGCCAAACGTGCCGCTTTAAAACTGGTGAGTGTTTTGCCTGAACCCGTGGTGTGCCAAATATACCCGCCGCTTTCAGGCTTAGCCCAATCTTTAGCGTTAAACGCGCTCTTTATCTTCCATAAAATACGCTCTGTGGCAGCAATCTGGTAGGGGCGCATGACCAACAAAGTATTGCTAACGTCAAACACCGAGTAACGCAAGATCACTTCAAGCAACGTCTCTTTCTGGAAAAAAGTAGCCGTGAAATCTTTTAAATCCTTAATAAGCGTATTGTCAGATTTTGCCCAGTTCATCGTAAAGTCGAAGCTGTTTTTGTCACGCTTGGTGGTATTGGCAAAATAGCGCGTGTCGGTGCCATTAGAGATCACAAACAGCTGCAAGAACTTGTACAGTGAGTTCTCCGCATTAAAACTTTCTTTACTGTAGCGATGTATTTGGTTAAACGCCTCGCGGATCGCCACACCCCGTTTTTTCAGTTCAATTTGCACCAAAGGCAAACCATTGACCAAAATCGTCACATCGTAGCGGTTGGCATGGCTTCCCGTTTGTTCAAACTGCTTAATCACCTGCACTCTGTTGCGAGCAATCGTCTTCTTATCGAACAAGTAGATGTTTTCTATATGGCCATCATCAAAGACAAAATCGAAGATATAGTCACTGTGTACCTTGCGGGTTTTGTCGAGAATATTGTCGCTTGGTGTGTTCAGGTACTGATCGCAAAAGCGAACCCATTCGGCATCAGTAAACTCAACTTTATTGAGCGCTTGTAGCTGTTTGCGCACATTCACCATCATGGCATCAGGCGTGGTTAGCGCAGGTAAATACTCATAGCCCTGATTTTTTAGGTCCTGAATCAGCTCTCGCTCTAAATCACCTTCGCTCTGAAAGTTTTCTGCTACTTTCCTGTCTTTAGTGTATTTATCTAAAACAATAAAATTATTGGATTCTGCCACTGTTTTATAAGTCGTCATTCGTTTACATCCTTTTTCTTACTTCCATGCCCAAGTAGCTTTTTAACCTCGCGGTCAAAGTCAGATTCTATTTTTTGTTGTTTGTTAAATTGCTCATAAGCTTCATGGGCTTTTTGCTCAGCCGCCTTGCGGGTTACATTGCCATAGCCTTCTAACACTTGGTACTCATTAAAGGCTAAAAACTTATTCACACTTTCAGCGAAGGCTTCCATGGTAAAAGTATTACGGCGTTCAATAATACCTTCTATGTAATCAAAAAATGCTGACACAGCGCGTTCGAGCTTTTTAATTTCATCTTCTGCCAGATAGTTTTTCGCAACCGTAGTGTCTGATTTAAGTATCCGCCCCTCAGGTGCATTTTTATAAGTTGTCATACCCATTAATGGCTGACTGGCATCGGCTTTAAGTGCAATAATTTCAGCCGCAGTATGGCCGGTAATCGCAAAGTGAAACTTGTCTTGCACGTGGGCGTAAAATAAACGCGTAGTTTCTGATTTTGCATCGTAATCAATACTGCATTCAGCAAAAATATCGGTGATCTGCTGATAAATGCGTCGTTCACTGGCACGAATAGAGCGAACACGCTCTAGCAGTTCTTTAAAATAATCTTTACCAAATAAACGGCCATTCTTGAGGCGCTCATCATCCATGGCAAAGCCTTTGATGATGTAGTCTTTAATCAACTGTGTTGCCCAAATTCTAAACTGTGTGGCTTGCGCTGAATTAACCCGATAACCAACCGAAATAACGGCATCTAGGTTGTAGTACTTCACTGGCTTTGTTTGAGTCTTATCAGCAATAGCACCATGTGCAGTGGTATTTTCCAAAATGGAAATAACCAGTTCTTCTTGTAATTCGCCACTTTCAAAAATATTTTTCAAATGCTTAGAAATAGCAGGCACACCCACACCAAATAATTCAGCAATACGCTTTTGGGTCAGCCAAATGGTTTCGCCACTGAGTAATACTTCTACTTTCACATCACCGTTAGGCGCGGTGTAAAGTAAAAATTCAGAAGTTTGATCTTGTAGGCTGATGTTAGGCATTGGCTTCTCCTTGCAGTTTGAAACCATAGTTATTTAATAAATGTTCAAGTAGAAACTTAACAATCTGCTTCTCAGGTTCGGTAGGTTCTGCAACTTCTTCGTTTGATAATGAACGATGACTATAAAAGTGCATCACTCGTTTGGCGTATAGCTCGCGGCTTTCGGGTAATAACGCTGTCCAATCTGCGTACCCCAAAAATGCTGCGACTTTCTCATAAAGGTTGCGCAGCAAATTGAAGTGGAAACGCTGTATTTCATTGTTCGTAATAGCTTGTTCAATCAATTGCTTGATATACAAGTGATATGAAAAACTGGTATTCGCGCCACCTTTTTTTTCTTTTAGATCAAAGGTCCCATCTTCAAATCGTTGCAATAAGTAACAAATTTTCGCATTAAGCTCATTGTGTAACACATTGTAAAATAGTGGATTATGTGTCGATATGATAAATTTAAGCTTCTCAGATTTGCTTAACTTGATTAGTTCCGCCAAATTAACTGCAAGTTCAATTAAATGGTTTTCATCTAATGAGCTGACGGGGTCATCAATGAACACATATTCTAGCTGATTGAAGCTCTCATCATCCTCTTCATCAGGGTTATTCATGACCCTAACAACTTGCTCTAGAAGCCCATGAAAAATACTCCAGACAAAGTTACTTTCTTCGCCCTTAGATATTTTTACATTCTGTGCCCTTTCAGCATTTCCTCGCTCAAATGAAAACGTTACTTGAGTAAAGTCTTCATTAAAGTGAGGCGTCAACTTATCGTTGCTATAACGCTGAAACAACCTGGTGATGTTAGCCTCTTGACCTTGTACTTTTAATATCCAATCGATAAACGTATTGGGTTGGATTTTTAACTTAGGTTCTGCATCTGCATCTAAGTCGTTATCCCAGTAAAACAAGTCTTCTGTAAACGCGTTGTAATATAAAATCTTGTGGCGCGACAGAGGCGCTTGCTCTGCATCAATAAGCGCATCTTGCCCATCGTCTTTCGGCGCAATGATCTCTTTAAATTCACGCGACAAACGCGTTTTACCTGTGCCGTTAAAGGCATAGATCAACTGCACCTTTTTGTCGGACGCTTGCAACAACTCTGCTATTTCCGTTAGCGTTTTACTCATTAAGCGGCCTCATCTGAATAAGATTTCGGGAAGCTCAACAACAGGTCACGATAATACTCGTATTGCTTTTGACGTAGCTCGATTTCGCGGGGGAGACCTTCGGTGATTGAGTTAGTTAGAGCGTCGAATTTATCGAGGATAGCGACAATGCGCTCTTGCTCCGTAATTGGAGGGAACGGAAGCTTTAAGTTCTGAAATGTACCCAAGTTTATATTGCTTTGTGCGCTCCCTTGACCTTTTTCTTCTAGCTGCGTTTTGATTGAGGATAGTAAATATTCAACGTAACTTGAGCTCGTTTCCTCAGGATTTGCAACGAAACCAATAACACTATCAGGAAAACATGCATCAAAGCCCAAAATAGATGTTTCTGCAATATTCGCGGCGATAGTGATACATAGTGTGCCTTTAGGCCACAATTTACTCTGCTTTAAACCGAGTTCATTATAAGTTTGGCTGTACTCTTGAATAGTATGAGTTGCATTTCTGATATCACCCGTTTGAATAAAGGGTATATCACCTCCATACAAACTAGGATCATTTCTAGGTCGATGTTTAGATTTTCCTCGACCAAAATCTAAAGCGACTTCACCTAACGTCTTCCACTCAACTTCACCCTCTTCAAAACTCAACAACTGGTCGCGGTAGTAGTTGTATTGTTTTTTCCGCATGTTAAGCTCGGCGGTCAGCTCGGCGGTCAGCTCGGCGGTCATGGCGGTAAATGCGTCCAGAATGCGCACTATTTCAGCTTGTATTGCCAGCGATTTTTCTTGGTTATTTGGGCATGGGATGGGTATTTCCAGCCCTTTTAAACTACCAGCATTCAGTGCGGGTATGCCATCAAATGTGCACAGCGATTGAATAGCAGATTGCATTTGATGTAAGAGGTGATAAAGATATCTTACTTCAAGGTTCGCACTATCTTTGATAGTTACAGAATAATTTAGATTCCCTCTAAAATACTTTCCTTCTTGCCATGTAATTGAACCAACACCGGCCCCTCGGGTAGTTATTCCAATAGGGTCATTGTCAGTATTCCATTTATCGATAAATCCTAAAGGCTCCTTGCCACTATTTATCACAGGATATTTGCCTGGATTAGTTGATATGGCTTGTTTGCTTACTGCTTGCCCTGTTTTGATTAACGTCACGTCGCCAAGTGCAATCCACTCTAAGATTTCTCCATCCAGTAGCTTTTCTAAATAGTTCAAATGACTCATGCTTCAAGCTCCTCACCTTCAATCTCTGCAACAATGGCGTCAATATCACTGCGAAGCGCGTCGATTTTAGCGACGGTGGTTTTAAGTTCGGCATTGAGCTCTGTAATGTCCACTAGCTCGCGGTTGTCTTTCGCTTCCACATAACTGCTTACCGAGAGATTGTAGGTATTGCCTGCGATAACATCCAAATCAACCGATTTAGCAAAGTGATCCACATTCTCTTTGCTGGCAAACACTTTCATGATGTCTTCAATGTGCTGATTAGTGATAACGTTGGTATTGGTTTCTTTTTTAAAGTAAGCCTCGCCACTGGCGTCAATGAACTGGGTGGTGGTGTCGGTTTTGTGCTTAGACAGCACCAAAATATTCACGGCAATGGTGGTGCCAAAGAACAGGTTAGGTGCCAGTGAAATAACGGTTTCAACATAGTTGTTATCAACCAAGTATTGGCGAATTTTTTGCTCAGCACCGCCGCGGTAAAAAATACCGGGAAAGCAAACAATCGCCGCACGGCCTTTGCTTGACAGGTAACTGAGCGCATGCAGCACAAAGGCAAAGTCGGCTTTTGATTTAGGCGCTAATACGCCAGCGGGCGCAAAGCGGTCATCGTTGATTAAGGTTGGGTCGTCGCTACCAATCCATTTCACCGAATAAGGCGGGTTAGAGACAATCGCATCAAACGGTTTGTCATCCAAAAAGTGCGGTTCGGTTAAAGTGTCACCCAACTGAATATTAAACTTGTCGTAGTTAATGTTATGTAAAAACATGTTCATACGCGCCAAGTTGTAGGTGGTGTGGTTGAGCTCTTGACCAAAAAAACCATCTTCAATGATATGCGCATCAAAATGCTTTTTGGCTTGTAGCAGCAACGAACCAGAACCCGCCGCAGGATCATAGATTTTATTCACACTGGTTTGGCCATGCATGGCGAGCTGCGCGATCAGTTTTGAAACGTGCTGAGGCGTAAAAAATTCGCCACCTGATTTACCCGCATTGGCAGCATAGTTTGAAATAAGGAACTCGTAAGCATCACCAAACAGATCGTTTTCGTTGTCTTCAAATTGAGTGATGTTAAGTCCAGCTACGCCTTTTAATACCGCAGCAAGGCGTTTGTTTTTTGCCTCTACCGTATTACCCAGACGATTACTGGTGGTATCAAAATCCGCAAACAAGCCTTTGATGTCTTTTTCTGAATCATAGCCGTTGGCTGAGTTTTCGATTGCAGCAAAAATAGCGGCCAAATCAGTATTTAAATTTTCGTTCTTGTGTGCGTTGGCCGCCACATTGCTAAACAGCTGGCTAGGGTAAAGAAAATAGCCTTTGGTTTTAATGGCATCTTCTTTTGCAAACTTGATGTTTTCATCATCATCAGACATCGCCGCATAATTAACACTTTCATCACCGCCTGTGATGTAACTAACAAAGTTTTCACTGATAAAACGATAGAATAAAGTACCCAAAACGTACTGCTTGAAATCCCAACCATCTACTGAACCTCGCACATCGTTAGCAATAGCCCATATTTGTCGTTGAAGCTCAGCACGTTGTTGGTTACTTGTCATTTCTTTATTCCCGTAAAGTACGTTATTTAATATTAAGCCGCATATTCTAGTAAGTGAGATAAAGCTCGTATTGGCTTTATCTCACTTACTTATCATCCAAATAATACTACCACAAATTCTATATTATCAATCTGCTGCTTCACTTTATAAATAGTTTTACTATCCTTACGCTTCCCTTTCACCAATTCTGTCCATTATCCAATCATCTACTTCTGATTCAAGCCAGGCTACAGATTTTGCACCTAACGATACTTGCTTAGGAAATGTGCCTTTAGTCATAAACTCATAAATTGTTGAGCGGCCAAGTGATGTTTTTTCGATTACTTCTTTTAATTTGATTAAACGCATGAAATTTCTCCGGTTGGTTATTAGTTCATAACCTTTCCGGGGTTAGTATTTTTTTATGCCCTCAAACAAAAAACTTACACATATACATCACTAACTTGCATGAACCACTTAAGAGGAATTTACAATGCAAGGTCAACAGTCGTTATATGAATTTAAACACCCCGTAAATGATGAGCAAATACTTGAAGCTGCTGCATACATAATCGCTAAGAAGCAGTTTAGAGATGGCGTTTTAAATAGCCCTAATGATTGCGAAGAGTACTTAAAACATAAACTCGCAATACATGAACATGAAGTATTTGCCGTCCTGTTTTTAGATAGCCAGAACCGCATACTGGAGTTTAAAGAGCTATTTAGAGGCACTATTAACGCTGCTAGCGTTTATCCTAGAGAAGTTGTTAAAGAGGTGCTGGAGCTTAATGCTGCATCCGTTATATTGGCGCATAACCACCCTTCAGGCATTACTACCCCATCTCAAGCGGACAAGCTGATTACTACCAAATTACAGCAAGCTTTAAACCTAATTGATGTATCTGTGCTTGATCACATCATCATTGGCGAAAGCACGTATTCATTTGCTGAACATGGATTAATTTAAAAGGGATTAGATATGGCGTTAAAAATAGAGCAAGTATCAGGCTTAAAAGTGCCTGACTCTTTTATTAGTGTGATTGTAAGTGCAATTACTAATCGAAGTGATTTTGTAGGGGAAGCCAAGGCGGTGACGCTTAACTTTAGAGATCCAGATTACAGCCCTGAAGCTGGAGGCTTTCACTCTGTAGAGGTTAAGTTAGAAAAGCAGGCCACCAGCTGGCAGCTTGTTTATATTACTGACTTTTCGTATCAGGGCCGTTATACCCCTGAACTGATAAAAGAAATTGATGTGTGCTTTAGCATTAAGCAGGTTTATCACTTTTTAGCTGGTTGGTTGAATGCTAGGGAAGGTGAAGAGTTGTTAGCCTTGTTTATTTCAAACTTTGTTGAGTACTACAACACAGGTTGTTATCAGGTTATGGTTACAACTGAATAAAGGGAGGTTTTTATGGCTGAAGTACAAGCAGTTAAAAATCTTGATACAGTAAGGCTCGTTAGCTATTTACTAGAAAAGCGCTGCTCAAGGCAAATGAGTCAAATATGGAATATTGGCTTAAATCTCGCGCTTAGAATATCTGACTTACTTGCAGTGAAGTTCACTGACATAAACAACGATAGGTTAATTATTTACGAGTCAAAGACCTCGAAATTAGCTGAAATAAAGCTAAATGATAAGGCGCTTACCTTAATCAACGAAATTAAGCTTACTCATCCACACCACATCTACTTATTTCAATCATACCGAAATCAACAAGCAATTAACTCAAAGCCTAAACCACTATCGCGTAGAGCGGTTACTAAAGCATTTGCGCTAGTTGGTGAAGAACTAAATATTCATTTAGGTACTCACTCAATGCGTAAAACACGCGGTTATCACTTGTATCAGAAAACCCACGACATCGCCCGAGTAATGAAAATGCTTCGCCATAGCTCCGAAGCAACAACACTTCGTTATATAGGCATAACACAGGAGGAAATAGACAAAGACTTTGAAGAACTAGAGCTATAACCCTTATTAGCGTCATTCTGGCGCTTGTTTTACTTAACTAAAAGGAAGGTATTATGTCTTTAGATAAAGCTGTTTCGTGCGGCTTGGTTGGTAATGAGCTATCTAAACAGATAACTGGCAGTATTGATGCTAGCGTAAGCAGAACAGCTGTGGCTATAGGCTCCGGTGCAGCCGCTGGAGCGCTTACATCTGGCGCAATAGTAATTGGTGCAGGCGTTGCCTCTGCGCCTGTTACAATCCCTTTGGCGGTAGCTGGTGGATTAGTTGCTGGCATTGCTAGTTTGTTTGATTAGTTAAATACGAGTGCTCAATATGAGCACTCTTTTAAAGTGTGATAACACCATTTATTTTTTAGGTTCTCATAATGGTATTATGAGAACTTGCCACCCCTTATATACTAAGGGTTTAAGCATATTTAGCTAGTTGAAGGTCTCAAAACACTGTTAAGTAGCTTAATGGGAAGTTGATTACCTTCTGCTGCAACCAAAGTAATTATCTTTACTACCAAAAGCTTTTGTATCAACTTTTGCAAAATAACTAACTCTAAAGAATAGCTGTTCAAAATCCTCTGCAAAGTTTTCACTGTTCCTATTAAGCCTGTATGTATGATTATCAGGAAATTCTAAACACTTACCCGCATCATAGGTTTCAATCCCTATAGACTTGGCCCAGGCCCTTATTATACGAGAAGCCATATTATCACCATTACCTTGATAATTACCTAAACCATAATAAGTGTCTTTATTCAGAAAAATCGCAACATGATAATGGGGCATGCAAGAGCTATCTTGCTCTTTAACCCATATGTATCTCAAACTACTATGGTGAGCATTACCGTTTCTTTTAATTTTATCTTTAATGTCACGCTTTATTTCTAGATCAAAATTCTTAAAAAAGCTTGATATATGTGATGTTTTTAAGCTTGCAACTTGATCAATAATCCCAAAGCTAACTGGAAATCTTAAATCGAACCTAATAGCTAAAGTCCTAGGGTGCTCATTCAGGCTTTGAGTTAGAACCTGCTCAATAGATATTAAATAATTTTGTATCAAATCGCCCTTATTCCATACAGGAATATTTTTGTAGAAACCCCGTTTATTTATCACTAAGTTCCTATTAACTGGATGACGTATATTCATTATTTTCCTCTTGATTTTAGTTAGTCACATAAGAGGTGTCTCCTTAGTAATTATTTATCCATTATTGCTTTATATGTTTGACAAGGTAGTGCTGTGTATATATTACCTATACAGAAAAACAACCCATCAGATTTGTGTGGTATGAATCAAAAAACCATAGGCTGTTGAGTTGAATTTAACAGAAAGAAAAAAGAGAAAAGTAGTACCGATGTGGGATCAATTCATCTGCCTACAAAGCTTAATATTTGCTTTTTCAAAACTAGCATGCGATAGATCATAAAATAAAAACTAAGAAAATAAACACCAAAACATCTCTTACCCCAGTAAAAATAAGATCATACAAAGCATTTTAGTTACGTTTTTTTTACTATATATAGCTTTATTCTTTATGAATAAATCACTTATAAATTACGCTTTAGTTATGCTATAAATGAACTTCACTTGATAAGGAATTACAAAAAATGTCATGGCTAGACACATTCAAAAATGATGAAAGATCACTGTATTGGTTAGTTGAATATATTCATCACACTGAGTTGTTTCAGGTAAGTCAACCCCCTAAAAACATTAAAGAAGCTCGCTATATTATTCAGTGTTGGGAAAATGAATCCATTAATGAAACAGGGTGGCGTCTCAAGTATGAATTGAGAAAGTTAATGAAGAGTTACTTTGCAAATATGCTACCTATTGAGAGTTTCAATTGGCTGTCAGATAGTGAGCCAAAACAGTTATGCTGGGTATTTTTTTACTTGAAATTTAACCCTCCTAAACGCTATTACTACGCCCTCCCAAATAAGTACTTTCGAGATTTTGCTTGTAACGTTAAAGAGATTTACCCTCTAATCATTAGAATTTTTGATGCTACACTTTGCAGCGAAGGAGTTAAACAAGACTACTTACTGACTATGAAGCAAAGCTATTCACAGTTTGTAACAGGTAAAAGCCGACTTCCTTGGTTAGATATAAAAGATGAAGAAACATGTAGCTGGGTTTGGCGTTATCTAACAGAAAAAATAGATACGGCTATAGAACAAAAGGATACTATAAACTTCATAAAACCTATTGATAATGAGACAATTTATTGGTCTGTTATTGCGTTGATAAGTAATTGGAAGTTTTTAAACGGTCACTATTTAGAGCGTTTCGTTGCACCACTAACAAGTATTACTCTAGTTAGTAAATTCTTTTCTAAAAAGAAAGTTCCTAATCACAATAATACCGTAAATATTACAACGAGAAATGTGCCCTTCCTCGACCTGAACACAGAAAACAACTCTGAGGTCACAAATAAAGCACCTTTTTTAGAGTTATATTCGCATTATCTAGAATTAAAAAACGAAGGCAAAGCTACTCTTAAAAAAGCCTCATTAGAATCATTGAACTACGATCAATATGCACATTACAAAGTTAATCCTTACCCTAATAGCGCAATCATGGGATATGTAGAAAGAAAATATAACGGTATAAGATTTACAATAGGCAGTATAAATATTTACCCGGACGTGCCACTCCACTCTAACACATTGAAAATAAATAGAGTTTTTGTTAGTTTAAAAAGAGATAAACTTTCAACAACAGATGAATTAACTACCTCATTATACAACGCACACAAACAAAAAATACTTCGCCAAAAGAATAATAGCTCCTTTGGTTTAACCAAAGCCAACCAGAAGAAACTAGCAAGCTACGCTAAAAAACTAAATACTACAGAAAAAAAAGCACTGAATAAAATCATTAGCGATTATAAACCTTTATATTAAAGTACTTAACATATCTGGTAATCTAATATTAAAAAGACCTCAGTGTATAGCATGTGCAAGTTAAAACTTTTAAACCTTTGTTCTTTACAAATTTATTTCGCATCAATAACATAGAAAGAATTACTAAGATTATACGCTAGAGGGTCCTTCGAGCTAGGGCTCAACTTGGTAAGCTTTAAATATAAAAGGTGCAAATAAATGAGTTCAATGGCATGGGACGCATGGCAGGCTGGCATTACCACAACATTTGGTGGTGAAGGAGCTTCTTGGCTTTATGATGATGAGAAACAAAAGCCAAAACAGAATACGCATGCCAAATTTTTATCTTATTGGAACAGTATTAAACGCGATTGCGAAAAAATAGTAAGAGCTAAAGACTTAAGGAATAAGGTAGTTGTCAAATTTGGGGCTACAAAACCTTTAGCTACATGTGAGATTATCGTCCATCAACGTTTAAGAAATGGAACCTTACGCTACTATATCTTTACCTACGACATAAATTCGAACATAGTGAGAAATTTACTTTTATTAAGTATGTTTATTAAAAAGGGTGTGAGTTTAAACTTTATCGATGGAATGAAAACAATTTACTCATCAGCCACAACTACTTTTTGCACCATTCATAACTACTCCTTTTACACTCATATTAGTCAAGCGATCAATTTGGAGCAAATTTAATGGGAGAATGGGTGAGCGAAGGTAGCAATAAATTTTGCTACTACCTTAATGGTAACAAATCAAGACTTGAAGCCAAGAAAGTTATTTTAAAAAAAGGAGTAAAATCAAGGGATATATTTGTTCCAAACGAAGAGGGGAAAAAGTATTTTAAGAAATTAATCCCAGCTTTAGACTCTATTTTCGAATCATCCAAAATTGTTGATATAAGTCATGGCTTTGTGAAAGGTCGTGGAGCTGTTTCAAATTCAAAATGCCATCTAGGATTCAATGTAGGTATTCAATTAGATATACAAGATTTTTTTCCTAATATAACTGTAAATCACCTTAGAAACTTCTTACCTGAAAGGATACTAGATGTATGCTTTATTGAAGATCGCTTACCCCAAGGACTCCCTACCAGCCCAATAATTTCAAATATCGCAATGATCTATGTTGACGCAAAAATAAATGGGATGCTTTATAATTTAGTAGCTAAAGGTGAGATTGAAAGCTACTCACATACTCGCTATGCTGATGATATTACTATCAGTATTTCCTTATCTAAAGACAGGTTGAATGTAAATGGTTTTCGTCCTGGACTTTCCAGTTCTGTATTATACAGAAAAGAACGTTATGAATTAAAAGAAATATATTTGAGTATTTTAGAAAGAATAAAACTAAATGTAGAAGAAATACTTATCCAGAGCAATCTAGCTCTGCACCCAAAAAAAACTAAGTACGATTTTGCTTATCAAGGAAATAGAATTATAACAGGTGTATCACTTGGAAAGAAAAATATTCAAGTCTCAAGAAAAGTTAAACGTAAGTTACGTGCAGCTATTCACCAATCAAATGTAGGCAGCTCTTTGGGATTAATGGCTTGGGTTTCACAACACAAATCTTAATTAAAAGCAGAGGGGGCTATATTGTATAGCCCCTCACTTTGTGATTACGTTTTTTCGGCCGAAGGCCTGTGTATTCATTTACTCAAACTACCTTAATAAGTGGACGAAACATCACACCGAGTTACCTCAAGTGGTAGCAAAGCTAATCACGCATCAAATGTATTTGCAGATGCAATTTAAGTCAAGCTTTGATTGCCCCACTAACTAAAGCTTTCTATCAACTCACTCCACCAATTCATTATTGGTCTGCGTTGCTCTAAAAAGTCTGAGCGCATGTATGCAGCTCTTGTTTTATTTTCATCATTATGAGCTAAGCAGGCCTCAATAAGTAATGAATCATATCCGTGTTCATGTAGTGCAGTAGAGGCTATGGAGCGCATACCATGAGCCATCAGCTTATCTTTATAACCCAAGCTTTTCTTTATAGCATTATTGACCGTATAGGTGCTTGCATGGCTTTGTATGTTACGTTTATTTGGAAATACATATTCATGGTGACCGCTTAGAGGCTTCATTTGCTCTAGTATTGCTAAAGTGCTTGGGGTTAAGGGGACTCGGTGAATTCTCCTGCGTTTCATCTCTTTTGCCGGAATAACCCAAACGGCTTCTTCGATATTAATATCAGCCCACCTGGTTCTAGCTGCTTCTTTTGAGCGAGCTATAGTGTGTAGTTGCCACAAAATTAATAACTTAGTTTGGTTTTGTATGGTTTTAGAGCTATTTAAAGCTATTAAAAAATCAGGAAGCTCTTCAGGTTTAATCGTCGCCATATGTTGCTCTTTCTTTTTAGCAAACATATTTCCGATTTTTGCTAATCGATTGACATCAAGAACAACAATATTTACATAGTGATCCATAATTTGACCCAAACTTTCGCAAATACGCTTTACAGTCGAGAGCTTTCCATCTATCTCTATAGGTCTTATCAAATCGTATGTATTACGTCTATTTATAGCTTCTAAAGGTAAATCTCCCATCTTTGGAAATATATAAATCTCCAAAGTTCGCCATACCCTTTGTGCATGAGCTGACGTAACTTTAGTTTTCTTGATTTCAAACCAATGCTGCGCAGCAACAATTAATGTATTTTCAGCCTTTTGTTTTTCAGCTTGTTTTTTATTCTGTTCTTGAGCTTTTGGATTAATGCCTTGCACCAGTTGCTCTTGGCATTCAAGTGCTCTAATACGGGCATTAGCAAGTGATAAAGCAGGGTATAAACCTAAAGGCATCCTATTAAACTTTCCGCTAACTGGGTTTTTAAACTTAAACTGCCAAGATTTAGTCCCACTAGGTAAAACCCGCAGTTGAAGACCGCCACCATCAGAAAGCGTTTGCTCTTTGCCTGTACTAGTAATTGATTTTATTTTTTTATCCGTTAGACGAACTACAGGCCTGGCCATAATAAGCTCCACAGTGATGATTAAGGCTAGTATATATAAAATACAACCTCATGGGTACTAACGTGGGTACTAAAAATAGTAGAAGTAACAAGATAAGACTGGACAAACCCGGAATAAAAACAGGTTGCAACCATGTTTTTATTAGGCTTTTAATATAACTGCGGAGTGCTGCGGAAGTTAATTCAAGCGTCCAGGGAACCACTGGATAGCCATTTTTAACTCCTAACGTATAATTAACCGCTATTTTAACTGGCAATTCATTTAATTGCGCTATACTGGCGCAAATTTTTTCAGATTAGTTGTTATGGCTCTTAAATCCACCATTATGAAAGTGCAGTTATCGCTTAGCGATATGGACCGCCACGTTTATCAAGATTTTAATTTAACCTTGGCTCAACACCCATCAGAAACCGACCAACGGTTGATGATTCGCTTACTCGCTTTTGCGCTAAATAGCTGTGATGGTTTAGAATTTACTAAAGGATTAAGTGCTGATGATGAGCCTGAACTTTGGCATGTAAGCTATAGTGAAGAAATAGAACTATGGGTTGAACTTGGCTTACCAGATGAAAAACGCCTTAAAAAAGCCTGTAATAAATCTAAAAAAGTGGTGCTGTATACTTATGGTGAAAACAATCAAGCAATTTGGTGGCAAAAACATCAACCTAAATTGTATGAATTTAAAAATCTAAGTATTTTTAGCCTTGATTACGCAGCAACACAAGCACTTGCTGCTTTGGTTGATCGTGGAATTAAGCTCGCCATTACCATTCAAGATGGTGAAGTATGGGTAAATACCGATACAACCAATATTGAAATAAAACCGCTACAGTTAATGTAATTACGGTAGTTATACCAATTGCATTAAATTAGTTATCTATTATAGCGACAAATAAATAAGTCGATAACAAGGCGAAAATTATGACATATAGTTGTTCTATATAAATAATTTTTAACGCAGGTAGCGGATTATTTAATACGCTAGAATGATCATGTTTTTAATAAAATTGGTATTAGGGAGCATATGAAAGTTAAACACGTTATTGTTTTACATGGCTTGTATATGTCTGGCTTTGTTATGCGCCCACTTTGTTCACGACTTGAAGAGTCGGGTATGACGGTATTAAACATTACCTACAATACGCTCGACCCTCACCGCGATACCATATTTGCACAAATTGATGAGTGTATTTCTAACGAACCTGCAGCGCTTGTATGCCACTCAATGGGAGGGCTGATTGCACGTGCTTATCTAGAGGCAAACTCTCCTGCTAGCCAGAATATTACGAAGGTAATTACACTGGGTACTCCACATAAAGGCAGCCATATAGCGCAAAAAATGAAGCAAAAAGGGTTTGAATCATTTTTAAAAAATAGTGTTGAATTTTTGCTTACTAAAAATGGTAATTGGCCTTTTAAAGCTAAGCTTTATAGTATCGCAGGCGATTTACCTATTGGGCTTATGCCTTTAATAGTCAAAGGTAGCCAGTCAGATGGCACCGTATTACTAGATGAAACCAAACTTAAAGGTATGGCCGAACACAAAGTGTTTCATTTAAGCCATACCAGTATGATTTACTCGCGCCAAGTACTCGATTACATTTTAAAGTGCTTAAACGAGAAAGATTAATCCTCAGCATTGGCTGCTATTTTATAACTAATTAAAAATATCACAGCCAGTATCAGCGGAATGGGCGCCGCAATGTAACCAAAAAAATCTGAGTTTGCAAAGCTTGCTCCTGCTAAGTGCGCTACTAGCCCAAGCACAAATGCGATGACTGCAATTCCTACCACGATTAACTCTGCTTTATTTTGTTTCGCTGTTTTTGCATGCATGTTATCTCTCCTAATTATTTCGACAACATTATTATGCGCCGTTAGGGTGGATGATTTTTGACCTACATCAATAAAAAAATAGCTAAGTTATTACCTTAAATAAAGTTTGTTTTAGATCATGATTTATATACTTCTGGGTTTTATTTATTTTTGAGGGGTAGTATTTTTATTAATCAGTCCCATTTCTATTAATAGTCTAAAGTGAATACAGGTATCAAAAACAGCTAATAGGTTAAAACTATTAACTAGATACATTTAAACGATTTTACTAATTTATCGAAATTAGTAATACTTATCACAAGTTCACAAACAAACGGTTATTCAGGAGCAAGTTATGTCACATGTAAACGCAATTGGTCTAAACAGCGCAAAAAGCGAAGACATCATAAAGTCACTCAATACATTATTGAGTAGCTACCAGATTCAATACATGAACGCGCGTGGCTTTCACTGGAATATTAAAGGCCGTAACTTTTTTGAACTACACGTTAAGTTTGAAGAAATTTATAACTTACTACTTCTCAAAGTAGATGAAGTTGCAGAACGTATTTTAACGTTAGATGGCGCACCACTACATGCATTTTCTGATTACCTTGAAGTAAGTAAAATTAAAGAAGCTAAAGGTATTAGTGATGGTGTTACAGCCGTAGAAAACCTACTTGCTGGTTACAGCACATTAATTCACATGCAGCGTGATATTTTAAGCCAAGCTGGTGATGCAGACGATGAAGGTACAGCCTCACTAATGAGCGATTACATCTCAGAGCAAGAAAAACTGGTTTGGATGCTAAAGGCTTACTTAGACTAAACCAGCAAAAAAAAGCCCTCAATGAAGAGGGCCACAAATAGGGATAAATCGTTAAATAATCAAGCGATTCGGTTACTATATTAGCCTCCTCCCAATACTAAACAACGCCCCTGTTACCAGTGGCGTTGTTTTGGGTTTAAGTGGGTGTAATGCTCATATACCGCTATAAGTAGCACATTAGTTTCATATCATTGAATAAACGTAATATAGACTACGGCAATACTCTTATTCAATTTTAGCCTTTCCAGCCTAGTAGCTTCGTGAGTAAGAATCTTATCAGGATTTTCGCCACATATTTTTATCCAAGAAAGTCTATTTACTCTGAATAGAAGAAGCCATAATAAATACTAATTTATGGCTTCTTTTCTTCTAAATTTAGAGTAAAAATTAATTTTGGCTACACTATTAGATATTCTGTTATGGCCTAAATAAAGGAATTTAATTAAAAGGTAGGGTCGTAGCATGCGGTTATTTAGATGGGTAATTTTTTTGGTGCAATCAATTAGTAGTCTGACTTACTAAAATAATCATTTTTGAATGACAGCTTGTATAGATAGGGGCGAATTAACCGCCCCTGGCAAAATAATCAAAAGCAGGGGAGATTTGACGTTATGCACCTTTCCTTGCTTAAGATGCACAACGTAAATCTAGCTAATTATTTTAGTGAGCTATGCTCACTAAAATTAAAAGTTAATACTAAAATTAGCAAAAAAACGTCGACCGACAGCATCATAAATAGCTTCATTACCACCACTAGCAGAAATATATGCTGGAGGTAACTTATCAGTAACATTGCGAAGGCCAAAATCTACACGTGCATTATCAAGTACGTTATAACTTGCTGAAATGTCATGCGTTATAATAGAGCCGACGTAACCAGGCTGTAAATCCTCTTCGATATCTCCATCTGGTGATAAATCAAAGCGCGCAGAGCGGTCTGTATAGCGAGTAGTCCAGTTAAGTGTAAGGTCGTTATACTTGTACACAGCCGAAAAACGAGCCTGCCATTCTGGGTCTCCGACTTCTCCGTCTTCAACATTTACTGTATCTGGAAGATTTTGGAATTCAAAAACATCAAGCTCAAGCAGGTGATTTACAAATAAGTTAAACTTTAAATCACCTTCTAATGAATAATCACTAAGGCTCATATCGTAATCAAAATCTGCTTCAATGCCTCTTGTTGTTATTGATGCTGCATTTAAATACCCTGAACGAACTAGAGCAATATCATTAGTACCTGAATCACGATCTACTTGCGAACAGAATGCAGCATCTGGCCCACCTGCAGCATCAACACAGTTATCAATCACGCTTTGCGCTGCGATAAAAGAAATTGCGTCTTCAATTTCAATATCATAGTAATCAACTGTTAATGAAAAGTTTTCAAAAAAGCTTGGTGTCCAAACAATTCCTGCTGTTAATGACGTTGACGTTTCAGATTCTAAATTAGGATTACCACCACTAATAAGATCTACACTTACGTTGTCGTTAGCTTGAAAACCTGAATCTATATTTAGTGCTGCACAGTTAGCTACACGATTTGGATTATCGTTAATGCGATCAGCATCACAAGGGTCTGCTATATTAGCAAAGCCTGGTGATTGTGGATCAAATGCCTCTGTAATATTCGGTGCACGAACAGCTTGGCCATAGGTACCACGTATACGAACATCATCAATAGGACGATACAATAAACCAACTTTCCACGCATCAGCGTTACCTGCATGAGAATAATCAGCTGTTCTGTAAGCGGCATCAATAGTTAACTCTTTTGCAAATGCTACATCAGTTAATAGAGGTAAGTTGATTTCAATAAATGCTTCTGTTACATCAAATTCACCGTATGCATCAGGTGTAGCCGCGTTTGATAAGAACCCAGCTTTTGTAAATTCATCAGTAATGCTTTCTGAAGTTTCTTCTCTGTATTCAAAACCGGTAGCCAAACCAATTGCGCCACCCTGAAGCTCAAAAAACTCACCCGTATCAAATGTTACGCTGCCTCCAATAAATTCCTGGGTGATCGTATCTGTGCGTGTTACATCTGCTGATACATAATCTTTAGCCGCAGCTGAAGCCTGATCAAAACCAAAAGCATTATATGGTGTACAAGCATCACCATTTACACTAGCAGGATCGGTATATCCTTCACCTTGTAAGCTAGGTACTTGACTACGACATGCAGCTTCACCTGTAGCTGGGTCAATTACTGCATCAAGTGCAGCAACCAAATTATCTGGAATTAAATCGTTCAGCGTTTTTCGGCGATTATCTGTTTGGCCGTAAACATAATAAAAATCATAATCAACGTCCGTCTCACTTAAAGTAAAGATCCCTTTAAGCCCAGTTACAACGCGAAATAGTTCACGTTTATTATCTGCGCTACGGTTTCCTAATTCACCAAAAAATTTAGACATTTCAACGCTAGTAGTACCTTCACTAAGCAACTGTTGGCGTAGATTACTATCTAAGTATGGATTATCTTCAACGTTAATGAAAATACCGCCAAATTCAAAAGATGGTTGAAATTGCTGCTCAACTTCTGAACGCACAAATTTAAAGTCACTATAAAATGTATGATTGTCTGTAAGGTTATAATTTAATGTAGAACCAAGAGTTAATTTTTCTAGCTCAGGTAATACGTTTTCATAATCTTGTGTATTAGCACAAAACTCACATCCATCAGGGAAATTACCAAAGGCAAAGCTACCGCTTGCTTCCCGTGCTGGCATTAACTCAGCTCTACCACCATTATTAAAAGTATAAATACTTCCACTATCGCCAAATGGATTAATTACGCCATTTTCACTTATTCTTTCAGAAAGCACATTAGGCACTGTTAAACGATCTGGAATACCATCATTTTCACCAGTATTTAATGGGTTATCTACTGTGCCATAAGCATTTGTTTGGCGTAAATCATTGGCTAAAACTTGGCGTACTCTATCTTGGCCAGCGAAGAATGTTATATTACCTTTACCACCAGCAATATCAGTACCTGCAACAATACTAAAGCTATGGTTTTCAGTACCAACCCCTTCCGTTGAGTTACCAACAGAGGCATTAAATTGCAAACCATCAAAATTATCTTTTAAAATAACATTAACTACCCCAGATACCGCATCAGAGCCATAAATAGCAGATGCGCCACCAGTGATAATTTCAATTCTTTCTATTAGTGCTGAAGGTATAGTATTTAAATCAACTTGTGATGAGCCGGGTGCACCTGCTACATGGCGCTTACCATTTACTAATACTAATGTTCTTGCAGCACCTAAACGCCTTAAATCAGCAGAACTAACGCCTGCTGCTGCATTACTATCATTATTACCGACTAATGTGTCTGTTGCGCCTATCGACGGCAACTCAGCCAAAATACTGCCCAAATCAGGGGTGCCGCCTTTTGCGATATCTTCAGCTGTAATTGTTACAATAGGTGCTGGTTGAGAAAGCTTCGCTTTGCTAATTCGAGAACCTGTAACTTGTACGCGTTCTATTTTAGTTATTTCGTCATCTTCTGCTGCAACACCTTGAAATGAAAAGCTTGCAAGTATCGCGCTGCTTAGCGCAACTGTTAACGACGATTTTTTAAATAATCGCGCGCTACCTTTGTTAGTTAATGTCATATAATTCCCCTGAATTGTTATTTTTGTAACTAAATGGTTACTTCGCGGATTACAGTAAGGGGATTTATTTAAACACTCTACGGGCATTATTTATGAGGCGTAGTCTTTGGTACGAATAGCAGCTTTTATGGGATGAATCAGTACGTCACAATTATTTTATAAATATATTGTACTTTTCATAACAGTTTTTCCGCTAAGCACGGTCTTTATTATTATATACAGCAAGAGATATAAAATAATGATCGCTTCTTTTCATGCATTAACTTTTGTTAGTAACACTAAGTTTGCAACATTTTTAACAAAGCGTGTGCAAGATCACCGGCACTTTGAATCTCAATCTTTTCTTCAAACAAATAGATTAGATCAAATAGACACAGATCAATACAACGTACTGTTTTACGAACTAACCAACCTAGCTGACCCTATGCAAATAGTGCATTTAACTGAGCTTGCTAAAAAGCTGAAGTTAGTCATTATTGCTCAATCGGGACATTTTGCGAGTTTTGCCTTTGAAGTTGGCGCTGTAGATTTTTTAATATTAGATTCAACTGCATCACGTATTGATAAATGCTTTGATAAGCTGATTCACCTTTGCCCGATTGCAAGTGCGGCCGAACGCCAATACCAGCAAAGCACACAAGCTGAAAAGCCATCATCACACATTGTGGTTAAAGATGTAGGTAAGGTAAGGCTAATTGATATAAATGATATTATTTGGATTAATGGCGCGGGCAACTATGTAGAGCTGCATTTTACCCAAGGTAATACGCCGGTACTACATCGCGAAACCATGAAAAATATTGAACAACAACTAGAACCAGAAGGGTTTGTTCGTATTCATCGCTCAACGCTGGTAAGAAAACAAGCTATTTGCGAACTGATGCCTACTGACAGTGGCGATTATAGAGTAAGGCTGAAAAACGATATGTGTTTAAACCTTTCACGGCGGTATAAAGGGTGTTTAGAGAGTATTATAAGCCCTCTTCAATAGCGGTTTATAATACTCATGTTAGTTACCAGTTCTGTTTTATATAACTGTCATTTGGGTGCACTAATAAATAGCTTTCGGTATCTTTATAAAAATTAACTTCTACATCGCTATTTTTCCATACTTTTTCAAACATATTTTTAGCTATGATATTAATGTTTATATAATCAACTCGTTGATAGCCTCGTTCTTTTACACCGGCAAAATAGGCCTCTAATGAATCAAGGCCATCCAAAGTTAACAGCTCAAATTCTTTTAAATTAACAACCACAAACTTAATCGTATTTTCAGGATGAGTGCTCAACTCCTGAACAACGCCATTAGTCAACAGCATAATGCCTTCATTGTTAAAGCTCCCTTTCAATTTTAAATACATCTGAGGGGGCTGTGAACAAATTTGAAATTCACCATGTGCTCCAAACATAAATCGCCTTACATATATCAACTTCTATATATAGGATAATACAATTTTCCGATTTTGCAGTTAATTTAATAAAGCAATAAAAAAGGCCATTTCGAGTGCTTTTTCCTCTAAACTTTTAAAGCGACCTGATGCACCGCCGTGCCCTGCATCCATATCGGTTTTAAATACTAAAATATTACTATCAGTCTTAAGTTCACGCATTTTTGCAACCCACTTCATAGGCTCCCAATACTGCACTTGTGAGTCATGAAGACCGGTAGTAACGAGTATGTTCGGATAGTTTTGGGCGCGAATATTGTCATACGGCGAGTAAGCTTCAATTACATCATAAAACTGAGGCTCATTTGGATTACCCCATTCATCATATTCATTTGTTGTGAGCGGAATACTTTCATCAAGCATAGTGGTTAATACGTCTAAAAATGGTACATGACAGCCAACACCGCAATATAACTCTGGCGCTTGGTTTACAACCGCCCCCATTAATAAACCACCTGCACTGCCGCCTGAGGCAAACACCTTGCTGCTATCACAATAGCCTTGTGCAACAAGCGCTTTTGTCACATCAATAAAGTCACTAAAGCTATTTTGTTTATGCTCTTTTTTACCTTGTTCGTACCACTCGCGACCTAGCATTTCAGAGCCTCGAACATGTGCTATTACATAAACAAAACCACGATCGAGCAAGCTCAGCGATGAACTTGAAAAACTTGGATCAATCGTATAGCCATACGCACCATAGCCGTATTGAAATAACGGATTTGAGCCATCTTTTTTAAAGCTGTCTTTTCGATACACAACTGATACGGGTACTTTAACTCCGTCGCGAGCAGTTACCATTAATCGCTCAGACTGATAGTCATCGGCATTAAAACTACCGAGTACTTTTTGCTGTTTAAGTAGTGTTTTTTCGCCAGTTGCTAAATCAACATCATATAAAGAGCCTGGTGTTGTTAAACTTGAGTAATAAATACGCGCAGTGCGTGTGTCTGGCTCTGGGTTCATTGCTATTGCAGCATAATAACAAGGATCGGCAAACTCAAGTGCCATACGATCCCCTTGCCTATTAACAACTACAAATCGAGCTTGCCCTTGCTCGCGTTCACTCAATACTAAAAAGTCATTAAATAACTCGACACCTTCAAGCAGTACATTTTCTCTGTGAGCTGTATGCTCAAACCATTGTGTTTTATCAGCAATTGTTTCGTTTGTTGCCGTCATTAATCTAAAGTTTTTAGCTTGCCAGTTAGTCACAATATAAAATGTATCACCTAGCTTATCTACGTCAAACTCGTGGCCATCTTCACGCGGCATTAATGCTTTAAATTCGCCAGTGGGCTTATTAGCATCAAGCACCCATGTATCGTTGGTCTCTGTCGATGCCAAATCAATAATAATTAAGCTTTCATCGCGGCTTTTACCAAGTCCCATAAAAAAGCTGCTGTCTTGCTCTTCGTAGACCATTACGTCTTGGCTTTGCTCGCTGCCAAGCTCATGCCTAAATACTTGGTATCCTAATAGCGTTTTTAAATCTTTTTTTACATAAAAAACGGTTTTATTGTCGTTAGCCCAAACAACTTGTCCTTCTGTATTTTCAAGTACATCAGGTAGCATTTCACCGGTCGCTAAGCTTTTAAAGCGAACATTATAAATACGACGACCTTCAGTATCTTCAGAGTAAGCCATAAGCTGCTCGCATGGGCTTAGTGCGACCTCTCCTAGCTCAAAAAACTCAAATCCTTCAGCTAATACATTCACATCGAGTAAAAGCTCTTTATTATCGGCCTTTATGCTCGTACTTCTATAATGACGCGAGTATTCATCATCACCACGAACTTCTGAGTGATACCAGTATTTCCCGTCTTTAACGGGTACCGAATTATCATCTTTTACAATGCGTGCTTTTAACTCTTCAAAAAGTGTATTTTGTAGTGGCTTCATAGCAGCTAACTGTTCATCGCAGTACGCATTTTCAGCATGTAAATGCGCAAGTACTTGCTCATCCTGGCGATCGTCATCGCGCATCCAATAGTAATTATCGGTACGTATCTTATTATGAGTACTTAATGTATGGGCTTGCTGTTTAGCAATCGGGAAATTAGGTAATAAACTTAAAGAGAAGTCAGGACGAGACACAACAAAACCAATTAAAAAAATAATGTGATTTGCAGTTTATCATAAAAATAAAAAAGCCCATCCAATAGTTGGATGGGCTAAAACGGTAAACGCTTCATTACTAAAACCGCTATACCTTTGGGAAGATAATTTAAGCTTTATATTTGCTGCCAAGCCATAGCCCAGCTTTGCCCTACACCGGGTTCGAACATAGAATTATTATCGTCATTCGTGCGGCAAAACTCATTAAATGGCCAAGGCCTGCATTGATATACATGCCCAGTTTTTGGCTGCAATACCTTTGTACCCGCATTATAGTTTTCACAATTTTCAGGGTACACGTAATCATAAGTATCAAGGTTATTAACAACACGCTCATCGCATTTTGCAATACAATGAAAGTCGACGTGTGCTTTACATATACCACTGCTTTGCAAAGCAAAAATTTCATTATTTCTATAGGCTACAATTAAACCCTGTTCGGTCATTTTACCTGCGCTAACCAGAGGAACATGTACATTAATATGCTCGGCAACTAAACGTGGCCATGCGTGAGGCTCACCTTGCTCAAGCGAGGTGATCTTGTAATCAAATGATAAACTAACCAGCTCTCCTTGCATGTCGTAAAAGGTTACACTCACCACATCACCAATAAATAATTGGGTATGATGATTTAAGCAACCTATTGTTGACCACTTTCCACAGGCCAACGACGTATGCATAAACACGGCAACACCTTAAGAGTTACAAAATCTTATCCATACACTATGGATACACAAAAAATACACTGAGGGCAAGTGATACATAACAACACGTTATGCAGTAGTCCCGCTACCATAGCTTTTAAAAAGCCTTAGACCGGAAACTTTGCGTCCTAACCTTTCGGCTAGTTTGCCAGCAATGCGGCGATTATAATTCGACCCCGCATAACAATCAAACAAAAGAATGTAACCAAAAACAAAAACCAACCCTTTAAGATTGGTTTAATGTGTTTTTAACTAAATAAATAAGTTAAAGGCTCTTTCGCCCACGTAAATACCAGCAACACCAATAAAGATATAAATATTAACCACGCAGGCCAAGACGCTTTTGTTACTTTAGCCTCAGAGTCATCCGCTTTTAACTCTTTTGAGCCTGTGATCATCGCCTTAACTAGCGGTTTGCCTTTTATTCTATAAACAATAATAGCTAATACATGCAAGCCAATAGCATAAAGTAAAATGTCAAAATTCAGCTCATGTAGCCAATTGGCAAAATCAATCGTATCGCTAGACACATATTGAGCAAGCGGCCCGTCAGTTAAAATACCATCACTGCTCATTAAGCCACTTGCAAGTTGCGTTATGATTAATATAAAAAACACTATCACCATACAGCTACCGGGTGCTGAATGGCCTAACGAGTCGCTTGGTGTTTTTAGCGCCTTTAAAATAGCACTAGGAGAGTGCAGTAACCCACTTAATCTCGCGGTTTTGCTACCAATAACACCCCATATTAAACGTGTTACTATAAGTGCTAAAGTAAAAAAACCAGCGACAAAGTGAAGCTCAATCATGCCCTCTTCAATACTAAAATAAAGCACTGCAATACTTACAACCAAAAACCAATGAAAGCATCTAATAAACCCATCCCACACTTTTAACGTCGTCATTGTGCCTATCCTTAAAAAAACAGTATTATTTAATTTGTTAACTACTTTAACATCATAATATTAAGGTATCCTTATGAGCCATTCTACAAGCCGTGAGAGTAAATATCATGCAACCAGTTAAAAAAGCTATTTTAAAAGGCTTTTTAGATATGCTACCACTGTGTTTAGCCGTTGTTCCTTGGGGTATTTTATGCGGCTCTTTAGCGATTCAAAATGGTTTTAGCGCCTTTGAAACCCAAGCAATGTCGTTATTAGTCTTTGCAGGCTCTGCACAGCTTGTTGCGATTGAACTTATGGCGGGCAACACACCATTGCTCACAATTTTATTCACAACATTTATTATTAGCTCTCGGCACTTTTTATACGGTTTAGCTGTGCGTCATAAGGTGATTGATCAACCTATGCGTTGGCGCTTACCGGTGAGCTTTGTTTTAACCGACGAGCTGTTTGCGTTTTCTCATCATCGAAAAGCATACAGAACAAAAACACGCTTAATATACGCATTGAGCGCTGGTTTTAGCTTTTATATTGCATGGAATATTTGGACGTTAATTGGCATTGTAGCGGGCACAATGCTGCCCGACTTAACTAATTTAGGGCTCGACTTTGCGATTGCTGCCACGTTTATCGCATTGGTTATTCCGGGAATCAAAAATTTGGCCTCACTCGTTACGGTAATTGTAGCAGGCGTTAGCGCAACGCTTTTAAAAAGTACCGGATTTGAGTTATGGCTTGTTTGCTCAGCGCTGCTGGCAATGGCCGCAGGTTATAGCACAGCAAGGCTAACCGCTAAAAAGGAAGCAACGCCATGATGACAACTATTTTACTCATGGCGTGCATTACATTTTTTACGCGTTATTTATTTTTACACCGCGCTTTACCGTTTAAAGTAGGTCCTAAAATGCAGCAATTTTTAAGCTTTAGCGCACCTGCGGTGCTTACAGCAATTTGGGTGCCTATCGTGTTTTTGAATGAAGATGGCATTAACTTAAACTGGCAAAACCCTTATTTAAGCGCAGCGATAGTCGCCATCATTGTTGCCTATAAAACACATAATATTTATTACACAACGCTTGCCGGTATGGGGCTATTTCTGATTTTAAATTAGAGCGCTCTTTATACTTTATGAAATACTGTACTCAGGTTAAAATACCGATAACAATAATAAAAAAGACGCCAATATGCACAAATTCCATCAATTAAGCGCAACAAGCTTGCAGGGTCAACCTATTAACTTTAGTGATTTTGAAGGTAAGGTTGTGCTTATTGTTAATACCGCAAGTAAATGTGGATTTACCTACCAATACGAGTCGCTTCAAGCTTTGCATAATAAATATGCCAGCCAAGGTTTAGTTATTTTAGGGTTTCCGTGTAATCAATTTGGTCAGCAAGAACCCGGCGACGCTACACAAATAGAGCAAGGATGTTTAATTAATTTTGGTGTGAGTTTTTTAATGGCGGCCAAAGTAGATGTAAACGGTAAGCATGCTCACCCAGTCTTTCGTTATTTAAAATCGGCTTTACCTGGTTTTTTAACACGTAAAATAAAGTGGAATTTTACTAAATTTTTAATTGCCGCAGATGGCACGCCAATTAAACGTTATGCACCTTTTACTAAACCCGAAAAGCTAGAACTTACAATTCAAAAAGCTTTAGCACAGGCTAAAAGCACGCTTTAAAAAGTAATAAAGAGGCGCAAGGCCTCTTTATTGCCAATACTATTGAAACTTAAACATACACATAACTGCACATTTAAACTCTCAATATTAATTGGTATTTTATTTATACTAGTGAAATTTAATCGGTGTAATCGCTTAAATCGTCTTCGCCTAGATTTTTACGCAAGCGTTTTTGCTCAAGGTAGTCTTCCAACTTCTTTTTAACCTTTTGCTTGTTCTTATCGTGTTGATTACGGCCGAGCATTTCGTACTCGTCTTCAACAAAATCGTCATCTAGCGCATCGTAACTAAATGTCTTACCCACAACCCACTCCATAAAGTGTTTGAGACCAACCAAGGATTTTATTATCGCAATAGTCGGTAAAATTAAAATGTTTAACGTCAAAATGCTGTGCAAATTAACATCAAAATAAAGCCACGTGACTACTGTAAATAGTCTTCATGTCAGTAATGTGAATAAATAGCGCTAAATTTGAATTGAGGAAAGTGAGAGTTTTTTATCGTATCGATAAATAAAATTTATTAATTTTTATTAGTTAGCCAATTTGACTAAAAAATAGTTATTTATTAATTAATTTCATTTACTAAAAAACAAACAAAAACAGTTAAGCATATGTTTTATATTAAAAAATAAAAATGGCATCAAACTTGTTATTAATTAATCGTCATCAACAAAAAGTAGAGAAAAAACATGAAAAAATTACTATTAGTTAGCGCATTAATTTGTTCACCAGCCGCTATGGCTCATAACGATAACGATTCTGCAATTTCATTTAGTAATGATGAATGTAACGTCGAATTTAAAAATGATGTGCGCATTAAGCCAAACGAATTGGAAATTTTTACCGCCAACAATAAAACCATGCAGTTTAATACCTATGGTGACTTAACCGTAAATGGCGAACTTGTAGCGCTGAATAATTCGCAGCGCGACGCGCTAACCAAGTACTCTGATAGCTTACGCACTCAATTACCTGAAGTAGCTAATATAGCGCTTGAGGGTGTTAAAATTGCCGGAGTAGCATTAGAAGAAGTAGGCAATGCATTTAATATTGACGGTCTTGATAATATGTCTGAGCTTATGGATGACATTAAAATCGAAGTAGAAAACACATTTTACCAGCAAGGTACATTTGTGATGGGCCAACAAAGTTTTAATCAATTTGGCGAAAGCTTTGAACAACAATTTGAGCAGCAGATAGAAACAGCGGTTGAATCAGCAGTAATGCAATCAATGGGCAGTATTTTAGTGGCTTTAGGTTCTGAGTTACTTGGTTCAGGCGGCGATATGGATGCCTTTGAACAACGCATGGAAAATATGGGTGCACAAATAGAAGAAAAAGTAGAGCTACATGCAAGCGCACTTGAAGAACGTGCCAACTCTTTATGTGGAAACTTTGCTGATATTGCAAAACAAGAAGAGCAATTAGTAATGCAAGTGCCTGAGCTTGAAGGTTACCAGTTATTTAGCTTTAAACAAAATTAGTACAGCAAACGTTATTTAACATCCCTTTGGCAGCACTTAAGTTTACTTAAATGCTGCTTTTTTGTGTTTCGCAAACTTATACCAACCTGCATAAATCTTTGATCAATTTAACGAATTAAATTGCACTATAACGTCGTTAAAAATTTTTATTTAGAACAACTAGATACAAAAACTTTTGCCTAGTTCTAGCGTAATTTTCTTAACGTTAAATAGACCCCATATATAAGCAGATTGGTATTACTTTTTAGCTAATAAAGTAAGCTTACCCAATGTAACTATTGCTTGCTCAATTTGCGCGTTCCATTGCACACCATAACTTAATCTTACGCAGCTTTTATATTTATTAGAGGCCGAAAAAACAAGCCCAGGGGTAATACTAATACCAACCTCAAGCGCAAGTAAAAACAATGTTTGGCTATCGTACTCGCCACCTAAATCTAGCCACATAACGCAGCCTCCTTTTGGATCGCTTATACGTGTATTTTTTGGCATAGCTTGTTGTAAGCACCATCGCATACGCTCTTTGTTATCGCGCAGGCGTTGCCTAAGTACTTTTAAATTTCGGTCGTACTCGCCGCTGGCAATAAACTCAGATAACGTCCATTGGTTTATTAACGAAGCAGAGCAACTTAGTGCTCTTTTATATCGCCTTGCTTGCGTTGCAAATTTACCCGCAACTAACCAACCTACACGATAGCTCGGCGCTGCCGTTTTAGAAAAAGATGAGCAACTAATCACTAATCCTTTTTTAGAGTACGCTAAAGCAGGTGTGCCTCGTTTTGCCGTAAAATATAAATCGCCGTATACGTCATCTTCAATAAGCACTACGTCATGACTTTCAAGTAGCTCCACCAGCTGCTGTCTGTTTGTATCAGGCATAAAGCTGCCCACAGGGTTACTAATTGCAGTCGAGAATAAACACGCTTTTATGTCATGCTCATTTAAAGCGCGTTCCAAATCGCTTAACCAAATACCATTATCTGGGCACAGTGGTATTTCGAGCGCTTTAAGCCCTAGGCTTTCTATTAACTCGATAATCCCGTGATAGCAAGGCGTCTCAATGGCAACTACATCGCCTGGCTTTGTTACACACTTAAGTGCAATAGCCATGGCTTCTTGTGCACCATTGGTGATCACAAGCTCGTCCATATTTATACCAATGCCAAAATCTAAATAGCGATGCACCAATTGCTTTTTCAGCGGCACAAACCCATCTGTTGGTCCATAGTTAATAGCTTTACTGCCAGCTGTAGTCATTACTCGGCGCATATTTCTGGCCAGTGCTTTATCGGTAGGTGCAGCAGCAATTGGGTTAGCGATACCAAAAGGAACTACATTAGCTTGATGAATCGCACTGTATACCTGCTCTATTAAGGCTTGTTTATTTACCACAACAGGTTCGCGACTTAATTTAACTCGCTTAGGTAAATTATGCGCCATGCTAACGACTTTTAAAAAATACCCTGATTTTTCACGTGCCTCTACTAACCCCTGATCTTCAAGTGTTTGATAAGCTTGCTTCACTGTCGGAATACTAATGTTTAAGTTATCTGCCATTTTACGCAGTGATGGAAGTTTTTCGCCAGGGAGTAAAACCTGCTGGGCGCTCATATCTCTGATCAACTGAATAACTTGCTGATATAGAAACTCATGCCCCTGGCTATTTTTTTGTCTTATCATCACGCACCCAAATCTGTATAGGTTACATTTTTACTTTTCTGTATATGGTAAGTATACAGATAGGTCTTAAAATAGCCATTCAATCGGGCTTTGGAGAGTAACCATGAAAAGTGCAGCGCTATACATTACAACCGTTTTAATTTGGGGTTCTACTTGGTTAGCCATCGAATTTCAGCTAGGTGATATTGCGGTAGAGCTATCGTTATTTTATCGCTTTGCTATTGCAGCACTTTTAATGTGGTTATATGTAGCGTACAAAAAACCGGATATGCGCTTTTCATTAATCGATCATGGCTTTTTTGCTTTGTTGGCTATTTGTAATTTTGCCTTAAATTACTTGATGCTTTACTGGGCACAAAATTACTTAACCTCCGCTATGACCTCTATCGCCTTTTCACTGTTGCTGGTTATGAACATAGTTAACACTCGACTATTTTTTGGTAAGCCTATCTCAAAACGAATTTATACCGGTGCCGCACTCGCTGTATTAGGTATTACGTGTCTGTTTTGGCCACAGTTACAGCAGTTCGACTTAAGTAACGGTGCATTGGTCGGGTTACTACTTGCCCTTGGTGGCACCTTTGTGGCTTCATTGGGCAACATGGTAAGCGTTCGTAATTCTCGTAAGCAAATTGGCGTATTGCAGGGCAATGCATGGGGCATGTTATATAGTGCTATAGGCTTAGCTTTATATGTATTAATGAACGATGTGCAATTTAGTTTAAACGCCCCAACTAGCTACTGGTTATCATTACTTTATTTATCAATATTTGGCACAGTAATCGCTTTTGGTTGTTACTTTGCACTACTAAAAAATATAGGCCCTGAAAAAGCCAGCTACGTTATTGTTTTATTCCCATTAGTGGCAGTAACACTGAGTAGCTTTTTTGAAGGCTTTGAATGGCACGCAAATACCTTTGCAGGGTTTAGCTTAGTGCTATTAGGTAACGCCATTGTGCTTACCCCAACAAAACGAATTAACGCCTTTTTAGCTAATAGAGCAATAGCTAAAAGTGGCTCCGTCCCCAGTTAGACGCGTTATTAACGCAACTAACGCAAAAGCGCCTACTTTACTGTAGGCGCTTTTTTATTGGCATATGAAAAAGTAAGGCTTGTCCATGCACACTAACAACTGCAGGAGTTTTACCTACCAGTTCACCATCTGCTTCAATCAATAACCCTTCAGTTTTTATGGAAGCTGTATTTAAGCGACTGTAGTTAAGGTTTTTTATATACTCATGGCGCTTAAAAAATAACTTAATAAAGCTTATTACATTATAAAAAAGCCCACCCGATCGCATTTGATAACACTCAAGCTGACCATCAATTAAATCCGCTTTTGGCGCTATTTTTAGCCCGCCACCAAAGTACTTATGATTAGCAAATACAGTAATTAAATTTTGATACTGCCGAGCATCGTTATTAAACGTACCTTGTAACTGCTGAGCTTGATAATAAAATAGCTCTTTGATACTCGTCCAACTGTAATCAAAAGATGAAAAATTAGCTTTATCGTTAATAGTTTTAATCACATGAGCATCAAATCCTACCCCTGCAATATTAATAAAATAGCGGCTATTAATTTTCCCTATATCAATGGCTGTCGGTGTATTAAATAATGCCTTTCGCCAATCATCTTCTTTGCAATTAAACCCTCTGGAGAAATCGTTACCTGTACCGCAAGGTAATAATGCTAACGAACAACTGCTCCCTATTAGCGCATTAACCGCCAAGTTCAATGTCCCATCACCACCTAGTGCAACTACTTTGGTAAATTTACTCAGCAACAACCTTATTTGAGCGCAGTCATCGTCAAAGCTTCCCGTTGTAGTAAATATACAATAAGAAAAGCTGCGTTTTTTACAGATATTTTTAAGCCATGCCAATGATTTTTGGCTCTGCTTTTTGATACTTGGTTTAATAATTATAAGTAGTGACAAGCTTTTGTTTCCAGCAATGTATTTTAGAGTGAGATAACAAACGTTTAATTAAATTTTTTTAATCTGAATAAATAATCAAAAAACATTGTATAAAATGCATAAAAATAAATTAAAAAACCAAAAACCCCAACATCAAAGGGGTTAAAACCAACCGTCATATAAATAGCTATGCAAAAACAGTAATGCAACTTACTGAATCGCATATTAATAAAATCAATTCAGATTAGTTTAACTAATCCCTCAGGCTCAATTTTTATCGTTGTATTTTTAATCAAACAACGTGCAAAATGCACGCGATTTCAACAGATACAACCGGAGCAAAATAATGAAACCAATTAATACATTAAATCAAACAGCAGTAGCGCAAGTAGCCGTTAAACCAACTAACCGTAAAGCAAGAATGTTAGCTAAACTTAACACGATTGGTAAAAGACTAGCACTTAGCGGTGCAGCTCAATATAAATAATCACCCAACCATGATTATTTTTCGGTGCAGCGAACACTCAACCACTAAATGAAGTCACTTATTTAGCTCCCATTGTTTGCTGCAACCTATTTATTTTATTAAAAATTGCCTTAATTTCCCCTTATTTACAAAAAAAACCTCATTTACGTATGTTTTTTAGGCAAACAGTCATTTTGCTATTTACACAGCGGTATCACCTAAGTATTATTCTGCGTCACGGAGAGATGGCAGAGTGGTCGAATGCACCGGTCTTGAAAACCGGCATGGGTTTATAGCCCATCTAGGGTTCAAATCCCTATCTCTCCACCATATTTTAATTGGTGGCTTTTTTTACTCCATCAATACAACCGGTTATGCGTTGGAGAGGTGTCCGAGTGGCCGAAGGAGCTCCCCTGCTAAGGGAGTATAGAGTTTGTAGCTCTATCGAGGGTTCGAATCCCTCCCTCTCCACCATACTTAATTTAAACCACTTAATTGTGGTTTTTTTGTGCCTAAAATTTAACACCGATACTAAATTGGGAGAGTGAGAACCCTCGACAGGGTTCGACAAAATGTCTGGAACATTTTAGGCCGCTGCAAGCGTCGCGTAGCGATTGATTACATGGATGTAAGCAAGTCTATCCCTCCCTCTGGACCATACTTAATTTAAACCACTTAATTGTGGTTTTTTTGTGCCTAAAATTTATAAAAATTAAACAAATTGTGCCTAGTAATAACTTAGGGCATTATTAACACAACTTTAGCCACTTTTAGGTTTAGCTATGATCCGGTTCATATTGCTATCATTTTGCGCGGCAGCACCATTTTTTACCTTGGCACAAAATACAACAGTGTATAAGTGTGTAATTAAGGGCGTTCCTACTTTTAGCCAAACGCCTTGCGCTAAAGATGCACAAGTTATTACTCTAAAAGATATAAATGTAATTGAAGCATATAAAAGCTCTACGCCCGGTAAAGGTATAACCGATACCTCTGTTGATGACTACTTAGAGGTTCAACAAATAGAGCGTGAAATAAAGCGCCTTGAGCTATCTATTGAACAAAGCCAAAAAGAATACGCAGCTAAAAAACAACAAATAGATTATATGACCCAAGATAAGGCCAATCGTTTAGGCGCTTCGTCTATTGCTGATGCTATCGCAACTAAAACAAATTCATTAAAACAAGCCTACGACGCATCAATTAGTCAAACGCAGCAAAAAATAGAGTCATTAAAGCAAAGAAAGCAGCAGCTTAGCCAAAACCCTTAAGCGCTCGTTTTACTATAGAAATAAACTGCGCAACGTCTTCTTGAGTATTATAAACATGTGGCGATACTCGTATTCCAAATTTGCGAGCATCTACACTGACTTTCGCTTTATTAAGCTCTGTAAGTACATGGTCTTGCTGCTTGTTAAAAAACAAAATAACAGTCCCGCTACATTTATCACCACTCATAGATGATGCAACATATTCAGCTAGTTGCTCATGAATAAGCGTAAGCATCGCTAAGTTATGCACCCTTACCTTGTGAGCTGTTAGCTCTGCAAAGTAGGTAATACTATTTGCGGCAATAATATAAGGCGCTACAGAAGGGGTGCCACCCCAAAACTTGAGCGCACTGGCGTTATATTCAAAGTGGTTAATATCGAACTCAAATGGATTTTGATGCGAAAACCAACCCACATCTTTAGGCTCACAATACTCTATTTGATTTTTGTTAACCCATAAATAAGCTGCACCTGGGCCACCACATAACCATTTAACGCTCGAGCCAATCATAAAGTCCGCATCGAGCACGCTTAAATCAAGCGGTATAACACCCGCTGACTGAGCAACATCAACTACTGATAAACTATTGGTTAATTTACTTATAGCTACAATATCGTACACAGGCGCCTGTACACCTGTATTTGAATACACATGACTTATAAAAACTAAATCGATATCACAAGTTATATAACGCTGCCAAACACTAATATCAGTTAGGTTTTCGTGCTCAGGTATAAATATGATTTGCGCGCACTTTGGCAACGCTTTTTGCATTACAAAACCCATGCTCGGAAAATCACTTTGCGCCATAAGCACTTTACAATTTTTTTGCTGTAATCGAGGGTGCGACATAAGCAACTTTGTTAAGCCGCTTGATAAATTAACCTGAGGACAAAACTGCGAACTAGGCGCATTAAATAACTTACTAAGCGCGGTAGTAAATTGCTCAACTGCGGGCAGCCATTGTTGCCAAGGTTCTTTATTTGAGCTCTCCCACGGTAAAAAGTAGTGCTGTGCTAAATATTGCTGCGTATTTTTAAGAGGACGCCCTACCGAGTGGTTTAGTAAATAACAGCCATCAGCCATACAAAAATCATTTTTAAGCATGCTATTTAACCCATTCTTTAAGTGTGTTTAGATCGTCAAAACGTGTTTTTATATCGTCGCGTTTGGCACTGGCTCGCCTATCTCTTAATTTTTCGAGCGAATCAAGTAACACATTAAGCGGCGGACCACTTGCTGTTACCTTGCTCATATGCTGCTGTTGCATATTTTTTGAGGGTTGAACAATAAACTTTTCAACCAGTTGATTATGATGACCGACTGCGGTGTCGCCATGTAATTTACACACTTGAATAAATAACGTTGCGTGGCTTTTAAACCAATCTGTATTTTTATATTGCTCTGCTTGTAAAAAGTCATCCATAAAGCTTTGCATACGCATGGCTTCTCGCAGGATTTGTTGATCCTCCGGCATCATATATAAAAATTTATCCACCAGCATTTGCGAGTAACTAGGCTCATTTGCACTACACAGCCCTAACAGCATATCAATCACGTTAATACCTGCAAAGTCACCAGCATTTGCCCCTCTGTAAACCTCTTTACCTACACGGTACGGTTTATAATAAGGGCGAACGCAGTTAAAAAAGCGATCTGTATCGAGCTCAGAATAAAGTGCATTGTTTGACTCAATTACATCTATAAGCGCTTGTTTAGCTACTTTTAATAACTCACCACACAAGGGATGTGAAATACCTAACGGCAATATTTTTAATAAAGCATCACTTGCACGTTTATAGGCCAAAATGCCTTGAGTGTTATAATCAAGAAACAGCTTTTCATCAGGTAAATTAGTAAATCGTTTATAAATACCGTTAAGTGCTTTGTTATGAGTAGTTAAGTGGGCGGTAGCAAAACGAGGGGTTACGCCAATGGATGCGCCTATATGCATAGCAAGCGCTGAGGCTTCTATTAGCGGTGAAGTGGTTTCTCTGCTTGGCTCAGTAATTTCATGGCGCCTGCACGCTGCCATAAATAATCCTACGTTACCGAGTAAGTCAAAAGCGCTATCAAAGCCTTGATCTGTGTTTCCCTCGGCTAATAAATTGCTAATTAATACGTTGCCTTCCTTTTCTAATTGTTGCTTTAAGGCCTCACCTATTCCTTCTACATTTGCTTTATCGGTTTGCTGCCAATAAAGCTGCTCTAATTCACTATTTAAAGTGACAAACTCTGTTCGTATCCAGTGATCGAAAATAGCGGTATGTGTGTTCATTGCTGCGCTCTATTATTTTTATAGTTAAATGCTAACAGAGTTCAATTAGAGTAAAGCGCCAAAAAAATTAGTAAAAACTGCAATACTTAGCAATAATCACTACAAATATAAAAATAATTAATAAAAGCCGACAACTATGTTAGATAAAAAAGATCAGCAATTACTCATTGCACTGCAAAGCCAAGCTCGTATGTCGGTTTCAGATTTGGCCAGCAGTATTAACCTATCGGATACGCCTTGTTTAAGGCGTATAAAAAAGTTAGAGCAAGAAAACATTATTACCGGCTACCACGCCGCCATAAATCCCAAAGCACTTAATCTTAATGTATTGGTATATGCGTTTGTACGATTAAGCCAAAACTCGGTCAGTGCTGCAGAGCAATTTGAGCAACATGTAGAAAAATTACCACATGTATTAGAGTGTTGTGTAATATCAGGAAGCTATGATTATTTACTAAAAATCATTGCACATGATCTTGAGAGCTACGAAACGTTTGTGAAACATCAACTAGGTGGCTTAAGTTGTATTGCAAATATAGAGTCAACAGTCGTGTTAAAGCAGTCATTTAGCAAAAAACAGTTACCATTATAAAAATAACCAAAATAACTTACTGTTAGCTATACTGATATTTCAAAACGACAATAATAATTGCTTGGACCTTATGTGAAAAATTTTAACTCTAAAAATCATTCCATTATTTTTTACATCATATTTGCTTTAGCATATTTTTTAGTCGGCATAGCACTCACTAAACTTGCTTTTAACTCGCAAATCATTCCAATTTGGTTACCTGCCGGCATAGCTCTAGTCGGTTGTTATATTTGGTGGTGGCGCTTTATCCCGCCTTTATTTGTAGCTGCAATTGCCTTTAACCTTAATATTTTTGACAGTTCAGCTCATGAACTAGTCTTGGTCGGTAACTCATTTAACGAGGCTATGTATATCGCCTTTGGTGTTGTTATACAGGCAATGGTCGGCGCAGCTCTTTTAAAGTATTGGCTTGGGCACCCGCTGCGCTTTAAAAAGCGCAAGAATATAATTTATTTTATCCTTGTTATAGCAATATTGGTCAGCTTAATTTCGGCTAACTTTGGCGTATTTGCCCTAAGCCAATTCAACTCGGTTTACAGTGTTGATAATCATTGGAAGAATGTTACTTACTGGTGGCTTGGTGATACATTAGGAGTATTAATTGCGACTCCGCTTTTACTTTCTTTATTACCACAAAAGTCTAATCAACATAATATATCGGCGTTTCCAACAATTGCAGTATGCTCTATTTTATTTTTATCAGTCGCGGTAACAACGCAGTTATACGATCAAGAAAATCGTATAAACACTATTAAAATTGCTGAACGTGAAGTCCACGTTATAGAAAACAGCCTTTATAGATATACAAATCGTAGTATTATTGCAGTGCAGAGCCTAGCAAGTCAGGTACAGTCATCTCCCATGCTAAGCCAGCAAGATTTTTATTCTTATGCTAGCCAGTTACTAACTCAGCACGCATTTATTAACGCCTTATCGTGGAACGCAAAAATACCTCAAGATCAACGCGACGTCTTTGCCCAAGAAATATCAAACATTTATCATTTAGATATTGATGTAGTTGGCGAACCTCTTGAAAGTAGCGATCCCCTTGTGATAGTAAAATACATAGCTCCTTTTAATGGTAATCAAAAAGCTATTGGCTTTAATGTATTTTCAAACCCTGATCGAAAAAACTCTCTGCTTAACCCCGCTATAAAGTACATGCCAGTAGGAACTAAAATAATTCAGTTGGTGCAAACCAAACAACCTAAACCAGCCTATTTATTATTTGCCCCTGTGTACTCCCAGCATAGTGATGATAAAACAATTAAAGGCTATGCCACTGGTGTGTTTTTAGTGCGTAGTATTATTGAGCAGGCAATTTCTAAAGAACAGTCTGATATGTTTTCGATTGGTATATACGAAGATACAAACACTCCGCCGTTTTATAGTAATTACTCTCAAAATGTTCAGCAAGCGAAAGGCAGCCGCTTAATGTCGTTTGATGTGGACTTTGCAGGGCAAAAATGGATTGTAAAACTAGCCCTTAAAGAAAGCTTTTTAACACAACATAATAGTCAACTAACTTTATTATTACTCATACTTCAAGTTGCCGTATGTTCTTTAATTTTAATGGTTTTACTGCTGTTTAATCAGCAACAAATAGCGCTTACACGTCAAGTTGCAGAGCGTACACACTCACTCGCACAAGCAAAGAAGCAATCCGATTTAGCTAATCAGGCTAAAAGCCAATTTTTAGCGAATATGAGCCACGAAATACGCACACCATTAAACGCCGTTATTGGTTTTTCTTCACTTGCTAGAGAAACAGACAATGCAAGTACACTCATTGGCTATTTAGATAAAATAAACTCAGCATCTAAAAGCTTATTAAACTTAATTAATGACATTCTTGATATATCAAAAATAGAATCCCAAAAGTTAGTTATTGAATCTATTGCATTCGACTTAGGTGCTTTAATAACACGCATAAACAATATGTTTGAGCAAAGCGCCGTTAACAAAGGTATTAAATGGCAAGTTAACTCAAAGCTACCTTTAGATACTTGGTTTATTGGTGATCCTATGCGAATTGAGCAGATATTACTTAATTTATGTAGTAACGCGATTAAATTTACAAGTCAAGGCAGCGTTACTTTAAACATAGAAACAGAGTTTACTGCCGCCAATAAAGTACAGCTAGTTATAACCGTTAGTGATACCGGCATAGGTATAAAACCGAGCCAACATAAAAAATTATTTAACGCATTTACCCAAGCGGATAGTTCTACCTCAAGGCAGTTTGGTGGTACAGGCCTTGGCTTAACCATAGCGAAAGAGTTAAGCCAATTAATGGGGGCTGACATAACACTTAAAAGTGAAGTAAATAAAGGCTCTACTTTTACATTTTCAATGCGATTAGAAACAACAGAACCTAAAAAAGAACATGTTATTACATTTGATAATACTAATATTACTTCGCTAGATATTTTGGTCGCAGAAGACAACCCGGTAAATCAAATGGTTATTAAAGCGATGCTTGGCTCGTTAGGAATTGTGCCGTATATAGTAGAAAATGGCGAACTGGCCGTTGATATAGTTAAAAAGCAGCACTTTGACTTAGTGCTTATGGATTGCCAAATGCCTGTAATGGATGGCTATAGGGCAACGGCACTGATCCGCCAGTTTAAAACTGAACAAGAGCTCCCGATTATTGCTTTAACTGCCGACGTTATGCCAGAAGATAAAGCACATGCACAAGCAGTTGGATTTAACCAGCATCTTGCAAAACCGCTTGAACTCATTAAGCTAACCGAGTGTCTTGTCCAATATGCAGAAGTTAATGAACAATAGTGGTTTAATTTTAAGAATAGTTTTAAGAGTCGCTTTTGGTTTTGTTTTAAGTGTTTTTTCGCATATTGCTGTCGCTCAAAACTGTATATCGCAGGCGAGCGACCTTAAATTTATAACAAAAAGTAAGCAACAAGGCTTATTACGCTTTGAAAAAGAGCACGACCACCAGCACTTTAATTACCACGCCCTTTTACCATTTAACGATTACTTAGATTTTGCATATAAACATATAAATAAAACCAATCCACGTGCAGATATGCCATGCCCTGTTATTACACAAACGTATCAGCAATTAGTAACACAAGGTACGCGAAAACCTGACCCTACTATTGCAGATATTATTGCCCCTTTTGAGCTTACGCATCCAAACAGCAATAAAGTTGCACTACTAATTCACGGGCTAACTGACTCACCCTTTACGTATCACGATTTAGCACAAGTGTATTATCAACAAGGCTATACTGTGCGTACTATTTTATTACCAGGACATGGAAGCGCCGCAAGTGCATTACTCAATGTAGAGGTTAGCCAATGGCAACAGGCAATAAAATACGGTATTAAACGCTCGGTGCAAGACTTTGATGAGGTGATACTCGCAGGTTACTCTACCGGTGCAGCGTTACTTATTGATTACGCAACCAAGCACACTGTTTCACCCAAAATTAAAGCGCTTATGCTTTATTCGCCAGGCTCCGAGCCACATAATAAGTACGGCTGGATAGCAAAGTGGATTGATGCCATACCCTTTGTTAATTGGATAGATAAAGACGCCGATGTAGACTTTGCTAAGTATGAATCATTTCCTTTAAATGCAGCTGCCGCGTCGTACTATGCTATGTCACTTGCAAGCGTAAGTAGCTTAAACAAACGCTCTGCACTTAAATTACCTATTTTTAGTGTACTTAGCGATATTGATACCACGATAGATACGCGTGCCACGCTAAAATTATTAAGTGCATTACACAAAGATAATTCAGTAAAATATAAGCCGCTCGATACTTTAGTACTTTATGGAAGCACTGATATTTTACCGCCAGACTTTGCTAGTGACTACACAGTAAATAACCCGCAATGCACATCGCCTCAGTGTAAAAAAATTCATGGTATGTCGCATATTGCTATTATTAACTCACCGCAAAATCCACATTATGGAATTAACGCAACCTATCGTAATTGTGGCAGCTTTATTAACGACGAGCCCCTGTATAAAACATGTAAAACAACAAAAAATCCACAACTAGGAGAGCGTACAAGCGCCAACTTAAAACACTATCCGGCTTTACAACGCTTAACTTATAATCCTCATTTTACCGAGCTTAAAAAGCAAATTAGTACGTTTATTAAAAACGTAGAACAGCTTAGAACAACTACAAGGTAAGTAGTCATGGGAACGTTTTCGCACCAATGGTTTAGCAGTATTAATGAGATTGATCAGGCGCAGTGGCAACGTTTATTTGGTGATGAACCATTTACTCAACATGCTTTTTTATATGCCCTTGAGCAAAGCCAATGCGTAACACAAAAAAGCGGTTGGCAGCCCCATCACCTCGCTATTTTTGAAGATGATACGCTCATTGCGCTTGCACCTGGGTATTTAAAAAGTCATTCATACGGCGAGTACGTATTTGACTGGGCATGGGCTGAGGCATACGAAAAACACGGTTTAGAATATTATCCCAAGTGGCTATCTGGCATTCCCTTTAGCCCTATTGAAGGCAAGCGTATTGCTATCGAGCACGCTAACCCAAATGCGGTGTATCAGTACATTACAGAGCAACTTAGCTTACACAGTGCTGAGCAAGGATGGTCGGGTTGGCATGTTAATTTTTGCGACCAAGCCCAAGCAACATTATTAACTGAGCAACATGCCATGCTAAGAGTGGGTGTGCAATTTCAGTGGTTTAATAAAGGTTTTGAAACCTTTGACGATTTTTTGCAAATACTTAACTCACGAAAACGTAAGTCACTTAAAAAAGAGCGAGCTAAAATAGCGCAACAAAATATTGATATTGAATGGCTGCAAGGAACGCAAATTACGCCCGAGATAATGCAATTGTTTTGTGAGTTTTATCAGCGTACCTACTTAAAGCGATCTGGCCATTTGGGCTATTTAAATATGGAGTTTTTTACGCTTTTACATGCATTAATGGCTAATAACCTCGTTATTATGCTGGCCAAAAAAGACGACAACGTGATTGCTGCAACACTTAGTTTAGTAGGTGAGAATACGCTTTATGGGCGCTACTGGGGAGCAAGTGAGGAAGTAGATTCGCTTCACTTTGAATTATGTTATTACCAAGGTATTGAGTTTGCAATAAAGCATAAACTCAACTGTTTTCATTCGGGTGCACAAGGTGAGCACAAAATAGCACGCGGATTTGAACCCGTACTTACCTACTCTGCTCACCATATTGTTGATGGCGATTTCAGTAATGCAATAAGCGACTACTTAAAGCGTGAACGCGGCCATATTGATATATATAAAGAGCAATGTAGCTCATTACTGCCGTTTAAAAACGAGTAACTGATTATTTGCAGGCATGGCAGTATCGCTAATAAGCGTAAGCCCTGCTTGCTTAGCTAGTTGTTCAACTGCTTCAAAATCTCTTATTCCACTTAACGGATCGCGCTCTGTTAAAAAGGCACTAAAGTCATCATTACTTGGGCTGGTAAATTCACCTTGGTACTTAAATGGTCCGTAAATACACAACATACCGTCGCTATTTAAGTGACGCTTAACACCGTCAAAAAAACGTTCAACTAATTGCCAACTTACAATATGAAATGTGTTTGCAGTATAAATAGCGTCAACCTTATCTACAGGCCATTCATTATTTAAATCAAGCTCAAGTGGTGCATGTAAATTAGTTAAATTAGCTTCGCGGTGCCATAAATTAATCCCTTCGTGGTTTATAGCGCGATCACTTGTATGCCATTGTAAATGTGGTAATTGCTCTGCAAAAAACACACTATGCTGGCCGGTTCCTGATCCGACTTCGAGTACTGTTTTAGTATTTTTTAATACGTCCTTTAATTGCTCTAAAATAGGGGTTTTATTGTTTTCACAGGCTTGTGAAAATGGCTTTGTCATTACTGTGCACCAAAATTGTAGATTAATGCACAACAGTAAAGCAAATTTAGCTTATTTTGTCGTGATGAAAAAAAAGGTAATTTTTAAATACTATAACTATCATATGGTTGAGCTGGCTCATTATGGTTGGTACGTAATATGCTTTTATATTGTTAACCCACTAAAGGGTTTAACTTATATTAAATTTCAAAGGATAAAATTATGCATATACCCCCTTATACCGCTGTAGACGCGGCCATTGCTATAACCGAAAAAACCACCGACGATCATAGTTACGCCGTTGATATGAGAGCTACAGTAATCGATTTACTTTCGCACCCTAAACATAATCAACAGGCGATGAGCAAACATGAAACAGATCAGATATTTATTCTTGGCTACAATTAATACTCAAATTAGTATCGCAAATAATTTTTATAATAACTGTTTACACTGAAACCGATTAAATGTAATGATAACTATTATCGTTAACTTGAGTCGGTTTTTTTATGTCTTCAAATTATGCCCAGCATCGTTACCATCAAGAACTCTCTTGTCATTGCTTAAGACCTGGCATGCATGCACCCATGCTCGTTGCCGACTACATAGAAACCGCCCTTAACGTCGCCAAAAAATTTGAGCAACAACGTAATCCCTTGCTTCAAGAGTTTTATCTTAGGCGCACACACCATGAAATTATGAACAAAATGTGCGACCCTCTTATACATAATGCTATTCGTAAACAATGTTTAGAGCAGCTATACAAACCATTATTAGCATTAAAACGGTTTTATAAGGTGCATAACAATACTGCACAATTTTTAATACTTGAGCGTGAAGCTCGTATTCTTAGTCACGAATTCAACCCTTTTTAAGGAGCACACTTATGAGCAACTTTAGAACAGAATCAGACAGCATGGGCGAGCTACAAGTACCTACTGATGCGCTCTATCAGGCGCAAACACAACGAGCAGTTAATAACTTTGCCATTAGTGGCTTATCTATGCCAAAGCAATTTATCACTGCACTGGCTTATATAAAACAAGCTGCTGCGCAAAGTAACTGCGAGCTTGGCCATTTAAGTAAAGACAAAGCAAATGCTATTGAGCAAGCTTGTCAAAGTATTATTGATGGCGAGCATGTTGAGCATTTCCCCGTTGATATTTTTCAAACAGGTTCGGGCACAAGCTCAAATATGAATGCCAACGAAGTTATTGCAACGCTTGCTAGCCGATTAGGCAGTGAAAGCATTCACCCTAATGATGATGTAAACATGGGGCAAAGCTCTAACGATGTAGTCCCTACTGCTATCGCACTCAGTAGCGCAATAAATGTAGTGTATGAATTACTTCCTTCGCTTGAAAACTTATCTCAAAGCCTAGAAAAGAAAAAAGCTGAAGTAGGCCATATAGTTAAAACGGGCCGTACGCATTTAATGGATGCAATGCCTGTTACATTTGATCAAACACTAAGTGCATGGCAGTCACAAGTTAATCATGCCGCAGTAGGAATTAGACATAGCCTAGAGCGTGTATGCGAACTGGCACAAGGCGGTACAGCTGTTGGAACAGGAATAAATGCAGACCCTAAGTTTGCAGCCAAATTTGCAGAAAACCTGAGTGCCAATGTAGGCATTAGATTTACGCCTAGTAGTAACTTTTTTTATAACATCGGCTCACAAGACGCCATAGTAGCGCTTTCGGGGCAATTAAAAGTACTCGCTGTAGCACAAATGAAAATAGCGAACGACCTACGTTGGATGAACTCAGGGCCACTTGCGGGCTTAGGCGAAATAGAGCTAGAAGCACTTCAACCGGGCTCGTCTATTATGCCAGGTAAAGTAAACCCAGTAATACCAGAAGCCGCGGCCATGGTAAGCGCACAAGTAATCGGTAACGACGCGACCATTACAGTAGCAGGCCAAGCGGGTAATTTTGAGCTAAACGTTATGCTGCCAGTCATTGCTTATAATATTTTGCAAAGCATAGAATTACTTGCCAATAGCGCACAAGCATTGGGCGATAAAGCCATTGCCAGCTTTAAAGTAAATCAGCCTAATATAGATAAAGCACTCGCTAAAAATCCAATTTTAGTGACTGCGCTCAATCCGGTGATCGGTTATGAAAAAGCAGCAAAAATAGCAAAGCAGGCTTATAAGGAAGCCCGCCCTATTATTGATGTAGCCGAACAAGAAACCGATTTACCACGCAGTGAACTCGAAAAGCTACTTAATCCCACCAAACTAACGCAGGGTGGACTTTAATAAACGATATTTTTCACGGCTTTAATTACTTGATAATATAGTTTTTATTGCCGTAAAAAATGCACCGTGTATGATAGTGATGAATATTTCATCACTATCAAGGTTTTTTATGCGTACCCCATTATTGGCCATACTTTTACCACTGTGTTTAACTGCATGCTTAGATAAAACGCCAACTGAAACGCAGCAAGTAACAATAACCTCAGAAACTGAAGCGCCAAAGCAAGAGCTGCAAAAGCTAAAAGAAAACACTCAATTACAAGAAAATACTAAAAAGAACGTAGTTGCTGAAAAAATACCAAAAGCTGATTTAAAAAACGTTTCAATAGACGATATAAAAACAGCTAAAGCCGAATTAAATACGCTAATTACAGATAAGCAATGTGATACCAGCACTCAATGCAGAATAAGTGCCGTAGGCAGTCGCGCGTGTGGCGGGCCAAGCAGCTTTATTGTGTACTCAACAAAATCAGCGTCTGAAAAACAAGTAGCAGCCCTTAGCGATAAAATTACTAAGCTTGAAAGTAGTTATAATTCACAAAAAGGGATGATGAGCATTTGTCAGCATTTAACAACGCCAAGCACGCAGTGTGTTGAAAATAAATGTGTTAAACTTGAAGGCTCAGCGGTAAGTGCATTTTAAGGATAACGTTATGAGTTGTTTACCATCGGCAATTAAACTATCAATTTTAAGCATTGCTAGCAGCATTTTACTACTAAGTGGTTGTGCTAGTACTGTGACGTCAAATGAGCAAAGTAAAAACTTATCTGACTTAAACTATGATCTGAATAACATGGTGAGTAATAACAGCTGCACTGCAAGCTTTCAGTGCAAAGTACTTGAAGTGGGCGCCCGCGCATGTGGCGGACCGAGTAAGTATGCTGTTTATTCAACGCTGAACACATCTCAAGAAGAAGCAGAACAGCTTGCTCAACAAATAACAAAACAAGAAAAAATACAAAATAAAGCACAAGGCTTAACCGATTGTTCTCCTGTACTTGAAGTGCAATCGCTGTGTATTAATCACCAATGCCAGTCGTTTGATATAAAATAAAAACGGTCGCGTATAAGCTAATTTCAGCGTTAACCTAAATACGGAATTAACGCTGAAATTACAACAACCAGCACTACGCAAATACCCGCTTTTATAATGTACTTCATGGGCATTGCTTTAAGCACCCAATATGCATAAATAAAGCGTACAAAATAACTCGCCGCAGTACCAAACAACGCAAAAATAAGTAGATAAGCAATTAGAGTAATATTCATAATAATCTAGTGCAACTACTTAGTTTTTTTAGTGTGAGCAATTAGTAAGTCAGCTACTTGTTGTTTTACGGCTCGCTTATCATCACTTGGGACATCAAAGCGACTGGCTAGTTGCGCAATCTCATCATCATTTAAATTAAACGATAAACGTTGACGTGTTTTTTTAGATTTTACATCTAAGCCAAGTATTTTACGGATCATATCTGACGGCGTTAACTCTTGATCAATTGCCTGCTTTTTTATCAGCTTTTGAACTTCGCTGCTTAGATCAAATGCCATTTGTGTGGCACGTACAGCTTGTTCCTGACGCAACCACTTGTCTTTAGCATCACTCACTTAGCATCTCCAGGAAACAAGTCTATAATGTCTGACATTGGACGCATGAGCGTTAGCGATACTTCGGTTTCGCCGCCATCCCAAATTTCGATATTTAAACCAAAGCCTTCATTATCTGATGCTAAACAAATCATTTCGCATGGTTCACCACCTTCTTGCTCATAGCGAGGCAATGTTTGGTTGCGGTAATCTTTATTATGGAAATAACACACATAAGGCGACTCGCTTTGTTGATAACTTTTAGCTAAAAACTGCATAAAGCGCTCTGGTGTATTTTGCACTGTAATGTGGGTTAACGACTCTTCATCAAAAATACGCGCAAACTCATCAAGGCCAAATATCTCTTCAACTTCGTTGCGCTGAATTTTAATAGAGAAGTTAGCCCACTCTTCGCCGTCATCTTGCTCAATTTGTAAAAATACAACTTGCCCGCTATTTGTTTCGAGTACAAATTCAGTATCGCTACTGTGCTGATATTGGTAAGTCTGAATATCAGTAACACGTAGCGTTTCACCTTTTAACCATGACGGATAAGCAAATGAGTCGATAACACTAAACATGTCGCCCTTTTTAAGCTCGCTCGGATGATTAAGCTGACGCTCTGGCTCTTTTTTAGATTTGAAAAAATTAAACATAGAAAGGCTGCCCTCTAAGCAAAAAAGGTAACTGAGCAAAACTCGGTTACCTTTTTAAAGTATAAACGTAATGGTTAGCTATTTTGCTTCGCTTTGATGCGAGCTAAAATATCAGCACTTTTTGGACTTGTGTCGCCAATGCCTGCTTCAGCCATTTTTGCTTTTAAGTCATCGCCATTTACGTCTGACTCAAGTTGCTTTGCAGCACCTAGCTGGTCGCTACGATCTTGTTGACGCTGTTTAATGCGTTCAAGCGATTGACGAGCCGATGTCATAGACGAGCTGTTTGTATTAAGCGTGCTGTTAACAGCCATTGTTGCTTGCTGTACGCTTTCAGTGGTTTTAACCATTGTAAGCTGGCGCTGATTCTCTTTAATTGATTTTTCAGCATCTTTAACTTGCTGCTTAAGCGCAACAATATGGTTACTAAAGCCAGATAATACTTGCTCGTTTTCGGCTTTTTCAGCTTCAAAGTCACCAATTTTTTCTGCAATCTCTAATGCTAACGCTTCGTTGCCCTTTTCAAGCGCTTGGCCTGCATACGCTTCATGTTCAGCGATTGATGCATCTACAGCGCTAATTTTACGCTTAGTTTGCATTTCTTTGGCCATTACTTCAGTAAGGCTTTTTTTAGCACGGTGAAGTGCATTTTGCGCGTCTGCAATTTCTTGCTCAAAAATACGGATGCCATTTTTGTCTACAATTGCTTCGCCTGCTTCACGAGCGCCGCCACGTACTGCTGTAAATAATTTTTTTAAAATACTCATAATCTTAACTCCACTAACTGGCTATTAATCGTTTAAATACAAGGTCACGGCTTCTAGTGCATCGATAGCGTTATCGGCTAATGTCACTAGTTCGTGGGTAACGTCATCTAATGATGAATTTACCGACAGTGCACCAAAAATCGCGTATTTGTTATCGATTTTAGCAAATGCACTCAGTGGAATTGGCACGTTTAAACGTAGTAATGTTTCGTTTAACTCGTTGCGTAATTCACTCTTAACTTCATCTTCGTCAAACAAGTAGCTAATACATAACAACTGCTCTTGCGTTTGTGTAACAAAAATTGGAAGTTCATCATTTCCATCAACAATGACTTGTAAAACATCTTGCTCGCCTGGGTTGGCAATCAAGAAAGACTCAAAGTTAGCGCCTTCAGTTTCAAAAGAAGCTAATTTTATTGAAAGTTCATTTAATTCCATGTCTCTGCCTTTTGTCGTTTGACATATTATGTCTGAGTTAAGATTCTCATGGCCGACATATTATGTCAACCATGTTTTATTAGTTTTTATACAATTCGCTTTCTATTTGCCATGCAGTTCGGTAGTAATCATACAACTGACCAGATCCTAACCTATTGACCTCAATACTTTTAACTTGTTCAAAGTAGTGGTTAGGAAATACAAAACTTGCCAATAAATATTCTTTACTGATCCACCTTGATGGCACAGGCATAGCCGTCGCATCATTAATACGGCCACTGGCCGACTGACCCATTTTAGTGGCTATAGTCCAGCCCCACTGCCCAAACGAAGGTATGTTTTGCTGATACTGCTCAACATACTCAAACCCTGCGGCTTTAACTGTTTTAGCAATGCTTAAAAACGCTTTTTTAGCGTGGTAAGGTGAAGTTGATTGAACCGCCATTGCGCCATCGGGTGCTAATAACTGACGTACATGATTATAAAAGTAGTCACTGTACATTTTATTTAGATCAGGGTGATTTGGGTCCGGTAAATCAATTAAGATAGTGTCGAACTGCTTAGATTGATCAAGCAGCTTTTCAACTTCTAAAAATGCATCACCCACAATTATGTTGGCTCGCGAGTCTTGCATCGATTTATTGTTTAGCTGTAGTAATCGCTTATTGATGTGCTCTGGCGGGGTAAAGTCACCGTCTTTATGACCAAATAAATTGAGAAGCTGCGCGTCTAAATCTATTAGCGTTACTTCACTCACAGGCCATTTTAAAACATCCCTAAGTGCAAGCCCGTCACCACCACCAATTATTAATACACGGTCGTGTCTGTTAGAGGCAAGCATTGCAGGATAAACCAACATTGAATGATATATTTGTTCATCAATACTTGAGAACTGCAAACGCCCATTTAAATACAAATCGGTGATTGGCTGAGGTTGGTTTTTGCTTAATCTTTCGGTTAAAACTACGTGCTGGTATTTGGTTGCTTGCGAATAAATTACTTTATCTTTGTATAAAACATTACTTAGATTGTTCATCCAGCTACTGCCAAATACTAAAATAAAGCCAAACAATGCCAGCAGTGCTATATGGCAAACTAAAAGTGCCTTAGCAAAGCGCACATGGGCATGGTAACGCCATAAAAAAGCGAGTCCTGCGATGATATTAAATAACGCCGTCCACGCCGCAGCTTGCATTATAGGCATTGAGAGCATGATACTTACCCAAATGGCGGCACCAATACCAGCACCAATATAATCGGCACCATAAATAGTCCCTGCGTTGTTTTCTAAAAAACGACCATAAACATGCTGACGAATACGCGCTATAAGCGGTATTTCCATCCCAATAAATAAGCCCAGTATTAAACCAAAAACATAAGGTAGAAAACGTGACCACTCTTGTAGCTTTTGAAATACGTAACCATTAAGTACAACATCTGGGGGTAAATTAAAAATGCTCGAAAATAAATGAGGAAGAGAATAACTTACAGCTATTACACCCGCTATCGCTAAAATGCAGCCCATGCCAACCAAAGCAATAATGCTTTCTAGCCAAGCAAAAGCGGTAAATGCATCTTTAAACCAACGCGCTAAAAAAGCGCCCAAGCCCATTGCTACAATCATAGTACCGATCATGGCGTAAATAGCGCTTTCTACTGAGCCAAGTACACGGCCCGCATAATGAGACAGTAAGTATTCATAAATAAGGCCGCACCCAGCAAGCACGGCCATAACAGTAATTAGTAATATATCGTGCCCAAGTAAGCGAGACTTACTTGGGGGAGTGTTGGTTGATGACACTGATTATGCGCCTAGTAAGGTTGCCATAGTGATACCTACAGCAAATGATACTGCTGCAGAAATAGCTGCTACACCTACATTTTTTTGACGATTAACTTCATCGGAAATATCGCAACCAGATAAAATTATTTTAATTGTCACTAAGTGCAAAATAATAAATGCGACAAGGCTCACAACAGCGCTAATAGCCCAGTATAGTAAACTCGCATTAATGTTATCAGCAGCGTATGGCGCAACACCCGTTGCAGCTGTAATAGCTAATGCACTACCTATTAAAAATCCAGCGTAACGAATACCCACAGCTAAGTTACCATCAACAATTGCTTGTTGTAGGCAGTCGCCACTTTTGTTTGTACGCTTAAATAACTGAACTCGGTATTGGCTCACAAGTAGTAATACAACACTACCTATAATAAAGGCAGCAATTACAATTGGAAGACCATGCCAGCCATCAGTAGCCACCCATAAAAGTGCTGAGCGAATAACTATTGCAACACTGACAACATGACCAAAATCAATAATTGAAGCTGTAACGTTACCTTTAACTATTTCGTCGTGCAGGCTTACTTTACGAAGCGCTACTTTATCTTGAAAAAAGTGACCTAACTTAATAAGTACAATTGCTAATGCGCCGTAAGCTAACATTTGCAGTGCTTCTTGCTGCAGTGTTGCAGCAAAAGCACCACTACTTACACCTGTTAATACAATCGCCAGTGCCACTAAACCAGCGGCAAAGCTAATACCAAAAGCAAAGTTATCACGCTCTGTTATTTCATCATTTGCGTGTAAGTTTGAAACCCAGCCTTTTATATATTTAAGGCTTACAAATAATAAAACAATAATTGCAAAATCAATCGCCAATGCTTGTAGCGACCACATAGTTATTCCATTAAATTCATACATATTATTCTAACTCCAACTTTATTCTTTTACTTACCACGGCTCACGCCACGAGAGGTTCTGCTACCGCTATCACGCACCGATCCTGAGCTATTGCTATAACTGCTCGAACGAGAATAACTACTGCGGCTTTTTGGTGGCGTATAACTACTACGGCTTAAACCGGATGCACCTGTTTTTTTACTCGCATAAGGGCTTGTAAATTGCTTACCTTGGCGTTGGTATGTTTGGCGCGTGCGTGTTTCTAGCGCGCTTTGGGTTTTAATTTGTTTAGGGCTTGAATAACGCGAACGGCCATAGTCATTGTAATAACTATACTTTCGGCGCTTGCTCCAACTACCATATTCAACACGGTCAAATACATCGCCTAAAATACGGTACATGCCGTACCATTGCCAAAAGCTAATACCATTACTATTTGTTTGCCAGTTACCATAGTTAGGGTTACCTACCATTTGGTTACCAACACCCTCACCTTCAGCTTGCTTACTAATTGCGCCTACACGCGCTAAAGTGCCTTTGGACATATCAGCTAGCATATTAATAGGATCGGTTAACGCATCAGAAAATAGCGTAGGTTTAGACGCATCACGCAACAAATCAATGCTATGCAACGTATCTTCATAAGGAGGAATTAAGTAAGTTCCTTTAATATCTTTAAGTCGCTGTGTTAAACCACTATAAAGTGCGCCTCGGCGTGTTGCATCAAGGGTAATTACATCAACAACTTTTGTAAGCTCTGGTTGTTGTTTTTTAAGGAGCTCGCCATATTCTTTAAGTAATACAGCATTGCGCACATTCCCATTATCAAGCGCAGTACCAAGCTGTGACAGCTCTGTATCTGCTTTTTTAATAGACTCTTGAATTGTTTGTTGCAGCTGCTCTTCTTTAGATTGACAACCCATAAGCACTGCGAACAAACAAAACAGGCTTATAAGTTTCCAAGCTTTAATATTCGACATTCATGTCACCTGATTTACTAAATTAACTTAGGTAGTTTTACACAGGTCACTTATTAAACCAAGAATGAAATTGCAACAAAGTAAGTCAGTACAAAATTAAATAAACAGCTATATTTAGTATATGAATTTAAAAGCATTCTCAATGTTAGGCTTTTAGTGCTACAAAGGGCGTAATAAGTAACTTTTTTGTAATTATGGATTGCCTGATTACACAATAATAACTAAAACATAATTAAATGATGGTTAAGGGTTAGATTTGATGCTTCATAGTATTCGATATAAATTTATTATAATAACAACGGTTTTAATTATATTTAGCGCAAATTTAGTTTTTTTCCTCGCAATTAATGAACACGAAGATTTATATCGCCAATCTGTTAAGCAAAACTTAGATGCAATGTCTTCAAATATTTCAGATAGCTTATTACGTGTTATGTCTGAGCAAGTTGATTTGTTCTCTATAACCACCGAATTGCTCGGTTTTGATCGGTACGAACACATTAAGTTTGTTAATGTATTTGACGCTGACTGGCAATTAATCCAATCGTATGTCCACCCCAACTATTTAGAGCTTGAGAGCTTTAAGCCTGAACTTATAAGTATTCAACCAAAAGATTTACCTTATGCGGTTACAATAACCAATGAAGGGCTAGTGGCCTTAAAGGCAATTGGGGAGGAGCAGTTTCCTATTGGATATTTGCTCATTGTGCAAGACTTTAAAAAGCCATTGAATGAAAGTAAAATTAGCCTTTTTTATAGTGCAGCTCCATTTGTTGTTTTAATTATTGCACTCACCATTATTATTTCATTTTGGATATATCAGCGTTTATTAAGCCCACTTTTAGCGCTCTCGAAGTTCACACAGAAAGTTGAAAAATCAACAAATTATAAGCTTCAATACCAAGTCACTGGCCATGATGAAGTATCTCAACTTGGTAACGACATTAATGCATTACTACAAACAATTGACTCCCAAGTTCAAACCAATCATAAACACACCGCACAACTTTTAGTACAAACGCATTCAATGGAGCGCCTCGCCAACTACGATATATTAACAGGTTTACCTAATCGCATGTTTTTTATGGACCTACTCAAACTCGAACTAGCTAGTAGTAAAAGTAACGACCGAGACGTTGCGATTATGTTCTTTGATGTTGATAGTTTTAAAGGCGTTAACGACACCCTAGGCCATGAAACCGGAGATATGCTTTTACAAGCTGTGGCTAAAAAAGTGAAAAGTTATCTGCGTAGTAACGACATAATTGCACGCTTAGGCGGTGATGAGTTTTTAATTATGCTACCTAATATCACTGAGCAATCTATTGTTATAGATATTGCCGAAAGTATCATTGAGGGTATGAAAGAGCCATTCACTATAAATGAGTGGGACGTACCAGCGGGTATTAGTATTGGTATTGCGAGTGCCAAAGAAGCTGAATTTGATATAAATACATTTATCAGTAATGCCGATATTGCAATGTACACATCAAAAGAAAAAGGCAAAGGCGCATATACAATATTCCACCATAAAATGCTTGAAGATAACAAACGAAAAGCGCAAGTCGCTAACTTAATATCTCACGCAATAGCGCAAAATGAATTTGAGTTATTTTATCAGCTTAAAATGTCGAATACAGGCGAAGCTCAAGGCTTAGAAGCCTTAATAAGATGGCAAAGCAAAGAGCTAGGCTTTGTTTCTCCTGGTGAGTTTATACCTATAGCGGAACAAGCTGGTAAAATAAAAGCTATTACTCAATGGGTGATCACACAAGTATTTAAAGATATGCAAATGCTGAAACAACTTATGGGGAATAATGTACTCGTCTCCATGAATCTTTCAAGCCATGACTTAAAAGATCATAACTTCATTCATACTGTAAAAAGTAAACTACTTGAACATAGCGTCGATATTTCAAATATTCAGTTTGAAATAACAGAATCAAGCTATTTAGAAAATTTTGAAAACGCCAATCAATTTTTTAATCAAGTTAAAGTTATGGGAGGCTCAATTGCATTAGATGACTTTGGCACAGGTTACTCTTCATTGAGTTACCTTACTAAAATTGAAATTGATACATTAAAAATAGATCGAATGTTTGTAAATCAATATGCAAGCTCAGCAAAAGACACTGCAGTATTACAAGCAATACTCGATTTAGGCCAACGCCTTGGTTTAAAAATATGTAGCGAAGGAATTGAAACAACCGATCAAGCTAACTACCTAGTATCAAATGGTAGTGATGAAATGCAGGGCTATTACTTTGCAAAACCAGTGTGCATTGCCCAACTACCACACGCAATTGAACAAGCGAAAATATTATTTAAAGAACTAACAATAACTTCAAAATAACTCAGTGCAATTGATGTTTTTCTAACTAAACGGCTTACTTTTAATTTAGTGAAATTATGGTGAGCTCTTTAGGTATAGTGATCCCTGCAGGAAGGTAAGCTACTGAGTCTTCGACGGTTAGTAAGTACTCTATAACCTCTTCTGTAGACTCAAATTCAACAGGGGGCTTGCTGCGCCCCGTGAATCGCATTTGGGCCCAATAAGCTTGTATTCTAGATTCAGTAAGACCTACCATTCTAGTATTAAAGTTTATTCTAAGCGGATTGCCGACAAATAGGTTAACAGCTTTAAATTGTCTGCTCATAGCTCCACCCATATAAATATGGCGAATTTGTTGCTTACTAAAAGATAAGTTTTGATCTGTGGTATTTACTACAATAATGACGTTCGAGGGGTTTGTATTTTCTGCATAAACTGAAATGCTAAAACCAAATAGGCTACTAGCGACTACAAAGAGCATCATTATTTTTTTAATGTTATTAATAGGTTTAAAAAATATCATTAAAACACCCAATCCAAACCAATAAGATAAAGATTAGTTTTTTTATCAAAATCAGAGTCATCAGGAGTAACGAAAAACGAGTCTTTTACATCGTCGCCTTCTAGGGTTGAAAACTCAGCTTTTAAGGCAAGGTTTGGCAACACATCCCAGCGTACACCAACCGTCCAACTCTTAATTGAATCAGGCGTAGATTCATCAAAGATACGATTGTACCCATATGCAAGTTGATCTAAGTCGCTATTAATACCTAACGGAATTTCATTTTCAGCAGAACGAGTTTCTACGTCGCTATCTGCAAATGTTAAGTGGTAAGTAAAAGGAGCATGATTAACACCGGCAGTTAAATAATAGCTTTGAATTATAGGCACTATCCCTAAATCAGTTTTAATGCGGACCCATTCACCTCTAAAAAAATAATCTAAATTGTCGTAAATTACGCCAAATTGGTCTGCATGTGCTCTACCTTTTGTTTTTACCGAGCTGGCGCTTTTTGTAAAATTAAGGCTATTAAGCACATTTTCTAGCTGTCTTATCTCATCAATATCAAGCTTGATATTCCCATTATAACGGGACACTCTAAATTCTAAGTTTTCAATATTAATCTTACCAATGAATCCTAAAAGGTTATCAACTTCAAAGCCCGTTCTTAAGGCGCCAATCCCTATATCACCCGACTCTTCACCATAGTAACCTTCAAAGCTCAAATCAAAGTTTTCTGCACCAAATTTATAAACAGCATCTATGCCATTAAATGTTTTAAATAAATAAGTATCGTAGACTTGTTGAGGTGGATTGATCCATGGGTACGCAAAACCAACATCCGAAAAGTCACTCATAGTAAAAAAAGGTGTGCGTAATTTTCCGAGTTTTATCTGAATATTATCATTTGGCCTATATGTTAAATATAACCACTCTAACCCTGAGTTATCAGAAGCTGTTGTGTTATTGCTTCTTAGCAAAACTTGGGCTGTTGCAGACCACTTATCATCAAATTGATACTCGCCTTGGAATCCAATTAAACTAGATGGAGAAAATTTAATACTGTCTTCATATCCCTTAAATTCGACACTTTTTTCGTCTAAGTAACCACCAATAACTCGAGCATAACCAGAAAATTCTAACTCATCAGAAAAAGCTGAAAAATGAGTAAGCATAGTGGTAAAAAGTAAGCACCAAGATATTTTATATCGCATCAGAGAAAATTAAATCCTTTGTTGAATTATGCAAAGTACAATGAAGATTAATTATGCTAACAAGGAAATAATTCACCAGTTCGGATAATCAATTATTTAATTATTTTAAGTAGCGCTCTTTACCGCGACCTAGGATTAATGATTATAGTCAATGAATTACATGTTGGCACAATATATGTGTTCTATAAGAGTATTAAGTACCTAGTTAACACTGTTTTCACCTCAATCCCATTCAGTATTATTGAGATAGAGCTTAAATATATTTATATAGATACTTATCAACTAAGTAGGGGATCAAACTGATTCTTAATTTATCTCGTCCACCGAGATTGAGTGCTTAATATAAGTGTTTGGTAGGGTGTAAATTAGCTAAATTATAATGCGATATGTGAGTAACTCACCACATTTTACTTTTCTGAAGACGTAAAAAAGCCCGACTATTTCTAGTCGGGCTCTCTACAATTTGAAGCCTGGTAGTGTCGTAGTGCCCACAGCGGTGGAGAGCCACAGTGAAATGCTACACTCTCTTTGTGTCGCGATATGAGTGTATGTTAATTGCGCACATTTTACTTTTCTTCAGACGTAAAAAAGCCCGACTATTTCTAGTCGGGCTTTCTACAATTTGAAGCCTGGTAATGTCCTACTTTCACATAGCAAATGCTACACTATCATCGGCCGGGGCTCGCCTTCGAGCTGTTTTGTTTCACTACTGAGTTCGGCATGGGCTATTTACTAAATCCCAGACAGCAAAAAACCCGTCACATTGCTGTAACGGGTTTCTCTTATTTGAAGCCTGGTAATGTCCTACTTTCACATAGCAAATGCTACACTATCATCGGCGCTGTTTCGTTTCACTACTGAGTTCGGCATGGAGTCAGGTGGGTCCAAAACGCTATTGTCACCAAGCAAATTTGGGCGTTAATCCGTATTTCTACGCACTAACTGAATTTGGAAAATATCTGATAATATTTTTTAAGTCTTTCTAAGTAATGTCTACTTTAGTTATATTAACTTCTGTCTAAACTGTCGCATAAAACGCGTTTGGCGTTGTATGGTTAAGCCTCACGGGTAATTAGTACAAGTTAGCTTAATGGCTCACACCACTTCCACATCTTGCCTATCAACGTTGTAGTCTTCAACGGCCCTTCAGAGACTTTAAAAGTCTAGTGAGAACTCATCTCGAGGCCTGCTTCGCGCTTAGATGCTTTCAGCGCTTATCAGTTCCGAACGTAGCTACCGGGCAATGCCATTGGCATGACAACCCGAACACCAGCGGTTCGTTCACTCCGGTCCTCTCGTACTAGGAGCAACCCCTCTCAATTCTCAAACGCCCACGGCAGATAGGGACCGAACTGTCTCACGACGTTCTAA